>CAWFPU010000008.1:0-419045 GCA_963817845.1 uncultured Solirubrobacterales bacterium | reverse complement strand
CGGTCGGCGAGCGCGATCAGGTCTTCGGCGTCGGCAACGGTCGTGGCGAGCGGCTTCTCGACGAGCACGTGCTTGCCCGCCTGCAGGGCGCGGCGCACGAGCTCGTAATGAGTGCGCGGAGGTGTGGCGATCGCCACCGCGTCCACGCGCGGATCGCTCAGCAGCTCGTCCAGCTCGGTCTCGATCCGCAGTCCGGGATGGCGACCGCGAAAGTCGGCGCTGCGGCCGGGATCGAGCTCGCACAGGCCGATCAGGCGCAGCTCGGGACGGGCGAGGATGTTGCGTACGACGTTGGGACCCCAGTATCCAAATCCGACGATCGCGATGCCGATCGGCGCCCTGGTCGTGCTTGCGTCCGCAGCTGTGCTCATGCCTGCACCCCCCTTTGCTCGAGATCAATCGCGCCGTGCGCCACCGCAGCCAGCGCCCGGGCCCTGCCTTTCTCCCAACAACGGGAGCGCCGTGCCGACGCTTTCATGAGCGTGCGATCGGTCCCGCGGCGTCGTGCGATTCCATCCCGCGGCGTTGCTCAGGCGGCGCCGCGGCTGCGAATCAGGACCCAGGGAGTGCGCGCCACGATCGAGATGTAGCTCGCAACGGAGTGGCGCTCGACCCACGAGATGTCGAGCGCGACCATCTCACGGTAGGTGCGCTCGCTGCGTCCGCTCACCTGCCATAGGCCGGTCAAGCCCGGCTTGACCGCAAAGCGCCGGTTGTAGTGATCGGGATACAGCTCGGCCTCGTAAGGGATGACGGGACGCGGCCCGACGATCGACATGTCGCCACGCAGTACGTCGAACAGCTGCGGCAGCTCGTCGAGGCTGGTACGCCGCAGAAACCGTCCGACTCGCGTCACGCGGGGGTCGCCCGCCAGCTTGTAGAGCTCACCGTTGCCGTCGGAGTGGGTTCTCTCGGCGCCAGAGATGAGCTCGTCGACGTAACGGCGATGAACGTCAGGGTCGGCCTGAAGGCACATCGTTCGCAGCTTGTGGACGGTGAACGGCCGTCGATCGCGTCCCAGCCGGCGCTGGCGAAAGATCGCGGGTCCCGGGCTCTCGAGCCTGATCAGGAGTCCGGCGAGTAGCAGGATCGGCAGGGACACAAGCAGCGCAAGGCCTGCGATCAGCAGGTCGAGAACGCGCACGGCCGCGAGTGTGAGCGACCGCCGGCGGTGGATGGTCGCGCGCGACCATCCACCAGGCTCGAGCACCTGGGAGCTGGTGTCCGGCGGGTGTGTAGGCCGCGCGATGCGCGTGCAGGGGCGGGCGGGCTCGGCCATCGCGAAATTGAGTCCGTCAGCCGCCGACGAGCACCGCTGAGCGTCGGGGCGCCTCGCCGAAGCTCGCCGCGACGTCGCCGATGCGCTCGATCTGCTCGGCGCCGAGATTTGGGAAGATCGGCAGCGACAGGATCTCGGTCGCGAGGCTCGTGGCGAACGGCGCCACGTCGCGCCGGCCGGCGAGCGCCGCATAGGCCTCCGAGCGGTGGATCGGGATCGGGTAGTGGATGCCGGTGGCGATACCCGCCTCGGCGAGGTGCTTGCGCAGTTCGTCGCGCTCGGTGGAGCGCACCACGAACTGGTGATAGACGTGGTCGCAGCCGTGCTCGGGAACCGGCGGCGCCGTGAGCGTGGAGCGCTCCAGCGTGTCGCGCAGCGCGACGGCGACGCGCCGGCGATCCTCGTTGCGCTGCTCGAGCCGACGCAGCTTGACCCGCAGCACGGCGGCCTGGATTGCGTCGAGGCGGGCGGTGGTGCCGATCACGCGATGGTGATAGCGCGGGCTCTCTCCATGCGAGCGCAGCAGGCGCACGCGCTGCGCAATCTGCTCGTCGCCGGTGATGACCGCGCCGCCGTCACCCCAGGCTCCGAGGTTCTTGGCCGGATAGAAAGAGAACGTGCCCGCATCCCCGATGGTGCCGACGCGGCGGCCCCGATAACGAGCGCCATGCGCCTGCGCGGCATCCTCGACCACACGCAGGCCACGGGCTCGAGCCAGCGTCATGATCGGGTCCATGTTGACCGTGCGCCCGAACAGGTGCACCGGGATCACGCATGACACAGCGGAGGTCAGCGCGGGCTCGATCGTGGCAGCGGTGATCAGCTGGGTCTTTGGATCGACGTCGGCGAAGCGGGGCCGGGCCCCCACCAGGCTGACCGCCTCGGCGGTGGCGATGAACGAGTTCGCCGGGACCACCACCTCGTCGCCGGGGCCGATCTCGAGAGCCCGCAGCGCCAGCGCGAGCGCGTCCGTGCCCGAGGAGACGCCGACCGCGTGAGCGGTCTCGCACCACGCGGCGTAGTCGCCCTCGAACGCTTCGACGGCGCCGCCTCCGGTGAACGCGCCGGTAGCCGCGACGTCCTCGATCGCCACCAACAGCTCCCGGAGCAGGTCCGGATCGCGGTGGTCCATGACCGTCAGCGGTATGTCGGCGAGCGCGCTCATGCGGGTGCGCCCGCAGGCTCCCGTACGGGCTCGCCGCCCAGCGAGAGGATGCCCAGGTCGAGGCCATGCTGCGGGTCGAGGATCAGGTTGACCGCCTCGTTGCGAGAGTGCACTTCGAGCTTGCCGAAGGCCGAGGAGAGATGGCTCTTGACGGTGCTTTCCGCGAGGAACAGCTGGTCGGCGATCTGCCTGTTCATGTAGCCCATCACGACCAGCCCGAGGATCTGCTTCTCGCGCGCGGAGAGCACCGGGCGCTCGAGCTGGCGACGGTTGCGGTAGGGAATGCAGACCTGCCCCGCGCGCATCGCACGCAGGCAAGGCCCGAGCGTCGCGGCCAGCTGCGAACGCAGCACGATGCCCATCACGCCGGCGGCGAGGGCGTCGCGAACTTCCCAGCCCTCGATGCCGGCGCAGACCAGCAGGACCTGAGCGTCGGCCGCATGCCGGCGCGCGCACGCGAAGGTGGCGGATCGCGACGGCAACGGCCCATCGGCGGTCAGCACGACGAGCGCGGGCGCGCGCTCGAACGGGATCTGCTCGAGCGCCTCGGGCTCGTCTGCCAGCAGCACATCGAAGTCCTCGCGACAAAGGGCCTCGACGATCTCTTCGCGGATCGCCGCCGGACCGATGACGGCTGCCAGCTGAGTGGTCGCGGTCACGGTTCACCAACGGGGATTGCGCGCGCGTACTTGCAGGCGTATCAGCCGACGAACACGCCAACCCAAAGTGCGCCGGCCCGCGCCGAGAAGGCGCGCCAGCTCGGGGCGGAGTCAGGCCGCCAGCCGCTCGTAGGCGCCGTGCAGGACCTGCGCGGAGCGCTCCCACGCGAGCTCACGCGCACGCGTGCGCGCTATGTCGGCCATCCGTACGCGCCGCTCCCCGTCACGCGCCAGCCGCACGATCAGCGCCGCGAAGGCAGCGGGCTCGCCGCACGGCGCGTACAGCGCCGCATCGCCGGCGCTGCGGCGGGTCTCGCGCAGCGCGTAGGCGACGAGCGGCCGGCCCGCGCCCATGTACTCGACCACCTTGATCATCGTCGAGCCGTGGTTGAGCTCGGTGCCGGGCGCGGGATCGATGCCGATGTCGGCTTCGGCGATCAGCCGCGGGACATCGGCATGCGGGACCTGTCCGGTGAACGTGACGCGCGCGTTGACTCCGAGCTCGCGGCAGCGTTCGTGCAGCCGCGAGCGCACGGGCCCGTCGCCGACGATCGTGAGCGTCGCCCGCTCGAGGCCCGGTGCGGCGAGCAGATCTCCGAGTTCGAGCACCCCGTCCTGAGTATCCAGGGCGCCGACGTAGACCAGGCGCGGCGTCGCCAGGGCGCCCGGACGCGGCGGCGGCGACGCGCCGAACTCCCGGGCGCGAGGTCCGTTGCGAACGATCGAGACTCCCTCGCCAGAACGGCGACCTTGACGGTGGACGAGCTCGCGCTGTGACTCGTTGGTCACCACGACGTGGCTGGCCCAGCGGATCGCCTGGCGCTGGGCCGCGCGCAATGCGGCCAGTGCGGCAGGCGAGCCGCCGAACTTGGCCAGGAACAGCTCGGGACCGGAATCGTGCAGATCGAAGACGACCTTGCGGCGGGCGGCGCGAGCCAAGACGCCGGCAACGAACAATGTGTCTGGAGGGCCGTGCAGGTGCAGCACGCGCGCGCCGCGCGCCAGCGCGAGCAGCGAACGCGCGAGCAGCTGGATGTGGGCGATCGTGTACTCCGCCAGGTAGGACACAGGGGAGTTGCCGGCCCAGACGATCGCGAAACGGCGGACCTCGACGCCGTTGACGTGCTCGGATCGCGGCTGTGCCGGCCCGCGCGGCGCGAGCACGGTCACGTGAAAACCGGCCTCGGTCAGCGACTCGGCCTCGTTGCGTACGCGCGTGTCCTGCGGATACGGGTTGTTCTCGAGCAGCATCACGACCCGGCGGGCGTTCTGCGTCCGGCCCAGCGCGAGGCTCGACATGGACCAATAACGGACCGTGGTCGCACCCGCTTCTACCGACCGTCTAGATTCGACGCCGGCCGCACTCGGGACGTCACACTTGGGCGCCGCAATTTACCGTCTCAGCGCACCAGCCAATCAGCGCGCTCTGGCCGAGAGTCGCGACCGCCTGCGACGCCGCTCCGGCGCGTCGCAGGCTGGTCAGCTCACGGCGTCGAGCTGCACTGAATCTGCGAAGTGTGAACTTCGGGCCCGATCACGAATTCACCGATATGCCCTGAGCGCACGGTCGAGTCTCCCCCGCTGGCGCCGATACAACCTGCGGTGAGATCCTGCAGCGTGCCATAGTCGGTTATACGAGCCTTTTCATAAGTGGGTCTGTTCTCCATGGCTTGACTCCTTCGTCCGTGAGGTGATATCCGCCTTCCTGCCAAGGGACCTTCCTGCCAAGGACGGCGAAGTACCGGAGAGCGTTGAGATTCTACGACTGTGAACTGCGCAGTCAAGATGGAAAAAGGTGCCAGCGTCGTGAGTCAGCCTGACGCGAGCAGGACTCGCGTTCACCGCCCGGTCCAGGCGTTCGTCGGCCGGATCCGCCTGTGCGCGCAGCCAACACTCGGCGGTGGCCAATCGCCACACGTGCTGCATCCAGGAGAAGGACTCACGCGCGCCGCCCGGCGGACGCTCGAGCAGGGCGTGGCGCATCGCAGCGAGCTCGACGTAGGCGCCGAGCTCTGCGCGCGGATCGCACAGCAATCGTCTGACGGCGCCGAGATCCGGTCCGGCGAGGGTGTCGACTATCAGCGAGTCGAACAGCGCCTTGCGGGGGCGTAGGCGCACAGCGTCCGGGAGCAGTCCCGCCATCGCTGCGCGTAGGGCCGGACGGTTGCGCTCGCGATCGAAGGTGCTCAGAGGTGGCTGGCGCAGCACGAGCTCGACCAGGTCCAGGTCGAGCAGGGGGTGGCGGGCCTCCAGCCCGGCGAGCGCCGCGCGATGGCGGTGCAGCTCGAACAGACCCGTCTCCTCGACCCCGCGGGCGAGCCCGTGGGCGGCGTGGGCCCACCAGCGGGGTCCGCTGAGCCGCTTCCAGGCGTGGGGATCGGCGGACTCGCGCACAGCGCGCGCGGCCTGCCGCGTAAGCCAGTCAGGCAGGCTGCAAGGTTCGAGGCGGCGGCGCAGCAGCTCGTGTGCGCGGTAGGGCAGGGCTCCGCCGAGCGCGAGCGCGCTCGCCACCCGAGCCAGCTCCCGCCGAGCTGGCCGCTGGCCGGCGCCGGGCAACCGGTGGACGAGTGCAAGCGCCTCGCGCGGGCGCGCCGCGAGCAGGCGATCGGCCAGCAGGTAGGCGCGCACGGCAAACAGCTCATCGCCCCCGTCGCCGCCCAGCATCACCTGCACACCGCGGCTCGCGGCGGCGCGCAGCAGCGGCAGCGTCCAGAAATCGCCCCAGCTCAGTAGCGGCAGCTGCCAGCGCCGCTGGGACTCGAGCGCGCTCGCGAGCAGGCCGCCGGCGCGCACATGCGCGGTGATGCCTGCGAGCCCGAGCGCGCTGCGCAGCTGCCCGATCAGCCCGGACTCGTCGACGGCCGGGCGTTCGGGAAACACCCCCGAGCAGGCGAGCACGCCGCCGGGCCGCTGCGCAGCGGCGAGCGCCGCGACGGCGGCCGAGTCCAGACCGCCGCTCATCAGCACGCCGGTCTGGCCGGCGGCGGCCAGTCGGCGACCGACGGCGTGCCCGATCGCTTCGCGCACGCCGAGGTCGAGGTCCGGATCGCCACGATCGAGCGGCTCCTCGTAAGTAGGCGTCCAATAGCGCAGCGCACGCGCACGCGCGCACGCGCGCACGCTCTCCAAAACGACCATGCCGCCCGCGGCGAGCCGGCGCACTCCCTCATACAGCGTGCCCTCGCCCGGTCGGGTGCTGGCCGCGATCCAGTGCGCGACGCCAGCGCGATCGGGCGCCGGACGGCTCGGCAGGACGCCGAGCAGCTCGTGAACCTCGGTCGCGAACGACAGCGCGCCGGCGCTCTCGTGCATGTACAGACAGCGCACGCCGAGCTGATCGCGGGCGATCAGGCCGCGTTGCTGCCGGCTGTCCCAGATCAGCAGCACGAAGTCGCCGCGCAGGCGCGACGGGAGCTCGCGGCCCCACCGCAGATAGGCCTCGCACAGCAGGCTCTCGACGGTGCCTCCCCGCGCGGCCTGGAGCTCGGCGCACAGGGCGGCGGCGTTGTCGATGTGGCCCGAGAGCAGGCAGAGTGGACTTGTGGCCGGGAGGGCCGGCCCGCTATAGGCGAGTTGCAGCGGGCCGAGCTCATGTGTGCGGGCGCGCTGTGGGGCCAGGACACCGAGCAGGCCCGAGCCAGCGGCGGGGGCGCTCGCGCCGAAGACCCCTGCGAACGAGCGCGTCACTGGCACACCTCGAGGCGCGGCGCCTCGACGCGTGCAAGCACTGCCGCGGCCAGGGCGCCGGCGTCGGTGGCGGGCGTGACGGCGATGCGCTCGACCCGGCCACGGGCGGCCAGCGCGCAGGCGTGCAGCAATCCCTGCATGCGCCGCGGGGTGTCGAGCACGAAGTTGAAGGTGCAGCCGAGCAGCATGCGCGCGTCGGGCGCGGCGCCGAAACGCGGCCCGACCGACCCTTGCGCCTGGCGATCGAGCAGAAACAGGCCGCCGAGCGGTGCCGGGCCGCGGGCGCCCTCGACCGGTATCACCTGCTCGCGTGCGTCGAGACCGAGCAGGTCGCCGGTGAGCGGACGTCCCGCCGCGCGCAGCCGCCTGGCCTCGCGATGGTCGACTCCCGCGGCCGGCGTACCGGCGTGCGCGATCAGCCGCCGTGCCCGCGGCTGCAAGGCCAGAACGTCGTCCGCGAGAAAGTGGGCGCCACGAGCACAGAGCGCGAGCGCGAGCGAGGTCTTGCCGGCGCCGGAGGGGCCGACGAATGCAAATGCGCGGCCGTCGAGGACCACGGCGCTGGCGTGGAAGATCTCGAGCCCGGACACGAGCGCGGCGAACGGCAGCACCTGTGCCACGAGGAAGCGTTCCCACTGGCGCGTGACGCCCGCGTCAGGTGCGCACAGCAGGCGCTGTCCATCGGGCGCGAGCAGGAACGACCCGCGCCGCTCCCCCCAGATCAGATATCCGGCGGACGGATGGGCCTCGATGCGAAAGTACACAGACCCGTCGGAGCGCCTGCGCACGCAAATCGCGCGAGCATGCCGGCGCCAGCTCAGATCTCTCGCCGGCGCGCTGCCCAGGTGAAGGTGCAGGGGGCGGCCGGTCGGCGCCGCACGTGCGTTTGCAAGCATCGCCAACGGCGTCTCTGCGCGTATGTCCAGGCCGAATGCGGTCGCTGCGGCGGTCGTGGGCATGGCCTCACTACAGCTCGACGATCCGGGCGAACGAGCCATCGCCGGCCGGTAGCACGGGCCGCCCTTCGTGCTCGACCCAGGCGTGGGCGGCAAAGCTCGGAGTGGTGCGCGTGCCGATCACGAGCGTCGCCGGAATGCCGCGGCGCGCGAGCAGCCGCGTGAGCACCAGCGACCGCGCCAGGCAACGCGTGTCGCCCGGCAGCAGCGCTAGCGTGCGCATGACCGCGCTGCCGAGATGCCGGGCTTGGGCGTGCGAGTCACCAGCTTCGACGAGCGGGTCGCGCGCTTCGACGAGCGGGCCACGGCCTGAGAGCAGCCAATCGCCGCTCCAGTGTGGCGGCGAGCGAGACCCTTGCATACGCAGCTTGGTGACGGCCGCCGCAATCGGGGCGCGGCTCAATGCTCGCCGGGCACAGAAGTAGGCGCCCGTGATCTCGCCCGCGAGGCCCGCGCGCCTCAGCGTGAAAGCCAGCCGTCTCGCGACGCGATCGGCGAACGGTTGCGCCGACAGAGCGAACGTCGGGCTCGTGTAGTGCTCAGGCGCCGCCATCGATCTCGATCAGGCCCCGTTCGTGCAGCGCCTCGCAGAGCTCGCATAGATCCTGCTCGATCTCGTTCCGGGGGCGGTTGAAGCGCTCGGCCATGAGCGCCGCCGCCGCGCCCACGCCGCGAGCCCGTTCGAGCGCTTCGAACATCGCGCCTCCGGTCGGGTTCAGGCCGTGATACGTGCCCGTCTGCAGGTTGAGCACGACGGTCTCGGCGGGGAAGCTGCGGTGGACGACGTGCTGAGGCACTGTGACGCTGGCCGCCAGCAACGAGACGTCGGGCAAGGTCTTGGAGCTCATGATCGGTCCTCCGTGCGTCAGCTAGTACTCGATGATCGTCGCGCGCCGCTGGCCCAGGCGAACGGCGGCGCGGAGAACGAGGATGGACAGGGGCATCAGGACGGCGGCGAAGATCGAGAGCTTCAGCAGCGAGGCGCCGATCGGCTGGCTGAGCGGGCTGTCCACGAGCAGATGGCGCAGGACGTCGGTGGCCGCGGTGAAGGGCTGCAGCGTGCCGGCGACCTGCAACCAGTGCGGCAGTAGCGAGATCGGGAAGTACAGGCCGCCGATCAGCGCGAGCATCGCAACGACCCAGTTGGTGCCGACGTTCTCCTGCTTGACGACGATCGTGATCGCCGCGAACACAAGGCCGAAAGGAAGGAACGTGAGCAGCGTGAGCCCCATCATTGGGATGCTCAGCGGGACGGTTGACCAATGCAGCTGCAGACCGAAGACGGCGCACGCGAGCACCAGGCTGAGCGCCGCGAACACCGATGCGTAGGCGAGCGGAAAGAGCGTCATCGCAATGATGCTGCGGACCGCTCCGAACGGGGACAGCACGAGCCGGTCGAGCGTGCCGGCGACGAGCTCTTGGCGCACCAGGCCGGGCGTGGTGAAACAGGAATAGATCACGCCGAGCAGCGCAAGTCCGACGACGACGAACGCGTAGTACTTGTCCGGCGAGGCGAAGCTGCGCACATGCACGAGCCGGGAGACGTAATAGAACAGCGCGAGACTGAACAGCGTGCTGGCGACCTGACTGAAAATGCGCGTGCGGTAGGACATGTAGACGCGAAAATCTCTTCTCAGCACCGCCATGAACGCGCGGGCCGAGCAACCGAGCTCGCTCGAGCGGCCGAGCTCGCTCATGCGGGTAGGAGCCTTCCCTCCTGGAGCGTCCAGCTCGCGTCGAAGCCGCGGTCGGGCGGCGCGGCCTCCGGTGAGCACCACAGCACCGCGCCGTCACGGGCCTGCACGCGCGCGGTCGCCTGCGCGAGCAGCTCGGCACCATCGCGATCGAGGCTTGTAAGAGGCTCATCGAGCAGCACCACTTCGGGCTCGGGCAGGAAGGTCATCGCGATGCGCAGCCGCTGACGCTGGCCCATCGACAGGCGATCGACGCGACGCGTGCGCAGCTCGCCCAGCTGAAAGCTCTCGATTGCATCGCCGAGCGAACGACGCAGCCGCGTGGCCGGCACCATCGCGATCCGTGCCCAGAAGTCGAGATGCTGTTCGACGGTCAGGCGGGCGTACAGGCCGCGATCGCCGGCGGGCAGAAACGACACCAGCCGCTGGTAGCGCTGGCGGTCCTGATGCACGGTGATCCCCCGCGCCTCGACGGATCCCTGCTCGGGGTGGATCAGCCCGGCGGCGATGCGCAGCAGGGTGGTCTTGCCGACGCCGTTGCGCCCCCCGACCCACGTGCTGGTGCCCGGCTCGAGCGTCAGGTTGACGTCGTCGAGCACCGGCGTCTGGTTGGCGCGCCAGCGCTTGGCGATCGCGCGCAGCGCCAGCGGAACGTCCGCCGGCGCACGGTCCGGGCGCGCCGCGTCGCTTGAGCCCGGCGCCGGCGTGACGAGCGTCAAGCGGACGTCGCCCGCGCGACTCGACGGCGCCGGCGCAGGCGCCAGCGACCCGGGCGTCATCCGGCGGGACCGGCCAGGGCCAGATCGCCGACCAGCAGCCGTTCGACCGCTTCGGCGAAAGCCTCGGGCGGATCGTCGAGATCGCCTGTGAGGGAGACGAGCGTGGCCCTGCGCACCAGATCGGCGTATAGGTGAAAACGCTGGCGCTGGCGTTCTTGTTCGCCTCGGAACCCGAGCATGTACGGGGACAGCAGCAGCGGATTGGCCGGCAGCACCCGGGCGTCGAGCGCGTGGCCGCGGGCGCGCCTGAGCAGGCAGATCATGCGGACCGGTCGTGGCGCCCGGCTGGCGGAGTCGGCCACCAGCCAGCGGTCGCTCGCCTTGCGCGAATCCTGGATCAGATTCACGTGTGGCGTGCCCGGATACGCGCGCAGACGATCGCCCTCGCTGCGGACCGTGAGCACGTCATCGGTGAACAGCGGCCAGCCACGGCGCAGGAACTCGGTCACGAGCGTCAACTTGCCGGCGCCGCTAGGACCGGCGAACGCGACGACGCCGTCCGGTGACTCGACGGCGCCCGCGTGCAGGGCCTCGTTGCCGCGCGCGACGCCTACGTAGCAGAGCACCTTGCTGAGCAGAACGCGCTGCCAGTCGTGGCCATCGCACCGGGGAGCGCAGTCGAGCAGCTCCTGCGAGGGATCCAGGCGAAAGCACGCGAGGTCGCTGTATCTGAACAGCAGGTCGCCGACACGTCCGCGCAGGACCGTCAGCTGGCGGCCATCACCGAGGCGCCCCTTCCAGGCCGGCTGCGAGCAGCAGCCGCTCCAGGAGCGTTCGAGCTGCGCTGGCCTGACCAGCCGGCACGTGAGGGCGGGGAGCTCGCTCGACGCTGCGGGCGGCATGCCGGGAAGGTCGAAGAAGGAGCGCAGCTCGAGCCCGTAGGCGACGTAGCGTTTGAGCATCGTCCGTTTAACCGTCCAACGAGGGCGATTCTTCCGCCGCGGAAGCGCTGCGGCGTTCACGCGTGAAATTCCGCCCTTTCGACCCCTCACGCATTGCCCTGTTCACCCTTCAGGCACTGCCCGATCGAGGCTGCGTCCGACGCCGGCGCTGCGCAGAGCGACGCTGCGCCGGCGCACGCGATAGCGGCGCGCGAGGAGACCGATGAGTCCGATGACACGCTGCGGACGAGCGAGCAGAAAGCGCGCACAGCCAGCGGCCTGCCGATGCCTGCTCGCCCGCAACGCCGCGCGCAGGTTGTCCCATGCGACGACCGCCTCGTGACGCTGGAGCGGCACGCGCGAACCGCCCACGCGCTGCAGGTGCGCCGCGGCCGCCTGCGCGTGCGCGATGTGCATGGTGCGCAGATCCTGTCTGGACATCTGCCCATCGTGAACGTGGTAGATGACGCTCACGCGCGGCGAGCAGATGCCGGTCCCGCGCTCGAGCAGTCGCAGCCACATGTCGAAGTCCTCGACCACCCCTTCGTGCGCGCGGAAGCCGCCTACCTCGAGCGCGAGCCGGCGCCTGAACATCGAGGCGCTGACCGGAATGATGTTGCTCGGGTAGACGAGCTGCTCGCCCGACCGCAGCACGAGCGGATGGCGCGTGACGGGTCCGGCGAAGCGATCGGCGGTGGGATCGGCCCCGCGGTGAATCGAGGAGCCCGTCACCAGCACGTGGCCGGCGCGCAGGTCCCACAAGTTGGCGAGGTGATTGCGAAAGCCACTCGTCGTCGGAGTCCAGCAGCGCGACCCAGTCGTGGCGGGCGGCGCGCAGCCCGGTGTTGCGGGCGGCCGACAGCCCGCGGTTGCGGGCGTGGCGAATCACGCTGGCGCCCATCTCCTCGGCGACCGTGGCGGTGTCGTCCTTGGAGCCGTCGTCGACGACGATGACCTGATCGGGCGCCGCGGGCCGCTGCGCGAACACGCTGGCGAGCGCGCGGCGCAGCATCTCGGCGCGGTTGTACGCGGGGATGATGACCGTGACCGGAAGCTCACGCGCACGCACCCGCGCGCGTGAGCCCACGTCCGAAACTGGGCTCACGTCACCCCGCGGCGCGTCCGTAACCGTCCCACGCCAGGGCGACGCCCGCGAGCCCGACGTCGGCAACCGTTCACGCCTCACGCCCGGAGCAGCTCGCGGATGGCGATTAGGCCCGCCGATGCCGCGCCGGCGCATGCGCACGCGCACGGGCTCGCGCGCGACGTCGCCGACCAGGCTCCCCAGGTCCCCGAGCAACAGCGAAGTGCCCAGCGGCTGCGACGTCGAGTTGCCCGATCAGCTCGTCGGCGTCATAGCCCATCACCGCCAGGCGCTCCTCGCCGAGGAAGCGCAGGTACCGGCGACACCAGATCGTGCGCAGCGGGTTGCCGATCGTTTGGGCCCACTTTTGCACGGGCTCGGCGCTCACCTGCGAATAGCGCTCGACGCCCGTGTGATCGCCCATCCGCCCGCATAGCTCGACCTCGCTGAAGTGCTCGAGCGCGCTTGCGTCGAAGTCGATGTCCAGGTAGCTCATCAGCTGCTGCCAGACCGTCATGTCGCCCCGGATCAGATCCTCGAACCGCACCGAGTACGCGTCGTCTGGGTTGGCCAGATACGCCGAGACGAGGCGGGGCAGACCGATGAACAGGTCTTCGCGAAACAGCGTCGGGCTCCAGCGCCCGAGCTGCCAGGTTTCGATGATCGACGCGATGATGCTGAGGGGATTGCGCCACAGGAAGATGAACTTGCCCTCGGGGAAGAGGCGCATGATCTCCTCGGCGACGAAGTAGTACGGCGGGGACTTGTCGAGGAAGTAGCGCGCGCCCGGTTCCGCGGCTTTCTCGTACAGGCGCAGCACAAAGTCGCGCAGCTCGCGCCGGTAGTCCTCGCTGCCGGCCGGCAGCTCTTTGCAGAAATCCTCGATCGCCGTGACGAGCAGCGGGTGGGTGTACTCGGCGTTGACGCCCTCGCGGCGGAGCGTGTACAGATAGGGGAGCAGCAGCCACGGCTCCGACACGGTCGCGACGCCGTCGTGTGCGGCGACGACCCGCTGCACGAGCGTGGAGCCGCTGCGCGTTATCGAGAAGACGAAGATCGGTCGGATCGCCACGCTGCCGATCAACGGCGGCGGACGCCGGCGACTTGCGGGACCGGACCCGTGCGATTCGCCACAGCGCGTCGCACGAGTTACATCGGTCGATGCTCGCAAGCGCATCGCACGAGGGCACGTTGATCTGGGAGCGGACCCATGGCCCAGCCCCCTTCCGAGAACGCCCGACGCGAGAACGAGCCGGCGGGGCGCAGTCGCGAGTCCGAGCCGGCCGAGCGCAGTCGCGAGTCCGAGGCAGAGCGCCCACCGGCGCAGGCCCGGCACGGCAGCTATCGCGCGGGTTTCAGCTTCGGAATCATGAGCTTTCTCGCCGTGGCGGTGTTCGGCGTGGTGTCGACGATCGCGACGGCGCGGATCTATGGCGTGCAGATCATCGGGCAGTTCGCGATCGTGTCGGCGCCCGTGGCGACGCTGTGGCTCGTGTCGACCGCGAAGGAGCAGGCGGCTCTGATAAAGGAGATCACGAGCTTGCAACCGCGCCATCCGCGCGTCAGCCAGCTGTTTGCCGCGGTGTTCACGTTCTCGTTCGGGCTGACGGTCGTGATGGCGCTGATCGTCGCGGGCCTGTCGGTGCTGGTGTTCCGCGGACCACTGCACCATCCCGGGCTGGTGGCGCCGATGCTGGCGAGCCTTGCGGGCTACACGCTCGTCACCAACACCGGTTGGAACATCGACTCGATCTTCTCGGCGTTCGTCGCTGGACGGCAGCTGTTCTGGGTGCGGCTGCACGAAACGCTGAGCTTTCTCACGATCGCGATAGTGCTCGGGCTACTGTGGCATTCGGTCTGGGGCCTGGTGGTGGCGACGATCGGTGCGTCGTTCACGGCGCTGATCCACCGCGCCATCGCCGTGCGACCGTTCGTGCGCGCGCGGCTGGACCGCGGCGCCTATCGAGAGGGGATGGACGCTCTGCCCGGCCTGCTGCGCTTCGGCCTCAAGATCACGCCCGGGGGCATCGCTCAAGGCGTGAGTCAGCAGGTCGGAATCTGGGTGATCGCACTCGTGGCGCCTGTGGGCATCGTCGGCGCCTACAGCCGCGCGCAGAACATCCCTGAACGCTTGCAGCAGGTGAACTACCGCATCGGCGAGGTTCTTTATCCCACACTGGTCGGCCGTCGCGGGCGCGGCGACCACACGGGTTTCGACCGCGCCCTACTCGACACGACACGCTACGCGATGATCGGGATGCTGTTGATCGCATCGGTGTGCGGCGGTGCCGCCCACGCGATCCTGTCCCTGTTCGGGCCCGGCTTCGCGCGCGCCGCCCCGGCGTTCGAGCTGCTGATCGCCTTTCCGGCGCTGGCCACCGTCTCCTCCGCGCAGACGCAGGCCCTGTGGTCGGTTGACAGGCCCGGTATCACCAGCGTGACGTCGATCGCGCGCGTGAGCGCCACGATCGCGCTGACGGTTCTGCTGACCCCGAGGCTTGGCATCGTCGGCCCGGCGATCGCATTGCTGGCGGGTTTCCTGCTCGAAATGACCTGGAAGACGGCGGTGCTGCTGCCCTTCTTGTCCGGCCCGCTGCACGAGATCTGGACGATGCGTCAGCGCCTCGCGGTGCCGGTGGCCTATGCCTGCGGATTCGCCGCGAGCAGGGGCCTCGAACAGCTGGCGCCGTCCTTCGGCGGATTGCTGCTGGCGCTGGCCGTGGGCAGCCTCGCGTACGTGGCGGCGCTGTTCCTGAGCGGCGGGACGAACGAGCGCGACCGCGCGCGGGTCGCCGAGCTGATCGGCGCCGCGCGCGCGCGCAGGGCCCGCGCACGTGCGGCACAGGCCCTGCAGACCGATCCCGCGCCGATTCGCGGCTGACACCGTCCACGCCGCGCCCGCGCACTCGCGCTCGCCGGAGCCCGCAGTTGAGGGGAGACCCGAACGCCGGTCTCGATCGCGTGCTAAATACGCATAATTCGCGCCAAGGGCCAGCCTAAATAGCACTTGTTCGCTAGGCTCGCGGTGATGGCGACTCCTAACCCGCAGAACCTGCCGGAGATCTTCCGCGCCCAAGATCCGCGCTGGGCGAGCCGCGCTGCCAAACGCGGTGAGCTGCGCCGGCTTGCCCGAGGACTGTACACGCGCAATCTCGACGAGCGGCCCGAGCGGCTGCTGGGCCGTCGCTGGTACGACGTCGCCGCTCTGTACTTCCCGGGCGCCGTCGTGGTCGATCGTAGCGCCGTGCAGGCGGGCCCGAGCGATGACGGGTCGCTGTTCCTGGACGTCGGACGGCGTCCGCTCAACCCAAGAGGGGTGGCGCTTCCCGGCCTGACGCTGCGCCCGCGTAACGGACCCGGTCCGGTCGCTGGGGACGTGCCGTTTGTGGAGCTGTTCATGGCCGGTCCAGCTCGGATCGTGCTCGACAATCTCCGCCGCTCGCGCGCGCGTTCGGGTGTGGCACGGACGCTGCGAACAGACGAGCTGGAGGCGTACCTCGAGCGCGTCGCACGGCTGCGCGGGGAGCGGGAGCTCAATGAGCTGCGCGACGAGGCGCGGAGGATCGCCCCGTCGCTCGATGCCGACGAGCAGCTTGCGGCGCTGGAGACGCTGATCGGCGCGCTGCTGGGAACGCACGAGGCCAGGCTGCAGACCCGCGCGGCCAGAGCGCGCCATGCAGGCGTCGCCTACGACACCGAGCGGCTGCATCTGTTCGAGGTCCTGCGCGGCGAGCTCGCGCGTCAGCAATTCGCCGAGCGTCCGGCGCCGCCGGACCCAGAGCGGCTGCAGGCGTTCTTCGAGGCGTATTTCTCCAACTGGATCGAGGGGACGAGGTTCGCGGTCGAGGAGGCCGAGAAGATCGTGTTCCGCGGTGAGGTGCCGCCACAGCGACCGGCGGACGCTCACGATGTCAAAGGGACGTTTGAGGCGATCACCGATCCGGTGCTGGGCGCCAGCCCACCTGGCGATGCCGACGCGCTCGAGCACTATCTGCGCCAGGCGCATGCGAGGATCATGCGAGGCCGGCCGGAGAGCGGGCCGGGCGAGTACAAGCAGCTGCCGAACCGCGCCGGGATGACGACGTTCGTGAGTCCGCAGCTGGTGAGGGGGACCCTGCGCGAGGGCTTCACCGCCTACCGGACGCTCACGCGCGGACTGCCGCGCGCGATCTACGCGATGTTCCTGGTCGCCGAGGTGCATCCTTTCGCAGACGGCAACGGGCGCGTGGCGCGGGTGTTGATGAACGCCGAGCTGAGCGCAGCGGGTCTGTGTCGCGTGCTGGTGCCGCTGTCATACCGCGACGAGTACCTGAGCGCTCTGCGAGCGCTGACCCACAATCAGAATCCGACGCCGCTGTGGCGAATGGCCGACCGCGCGCAGCGCTGGGCGTCGTTGATGAGCTGGAGCGAAGAGGAGACGGTGCGGCGACTGCTGGACGAGACCAATGCTCTCGTGCCGCCGGACCGCGCGCGTGAGCTCGACGTTCATCTGCTCGACCCCCCGGCGCGTTGTTAGGCTCAAAGAGCTATGCGCGACTACCTGGAGACGATCAGCAAGCGCGTCGTGGTGTACGACGGCGGCATGGGCGCGACGCTCGAGCAGTTCGATCTGACGAGCGAGGATTACGGCGGGCTGGCGGGCAAGTGCCACGAGGCGCTGGTGCTGAACCGCCCGGACGTGATCGAGGGCGTGCACGGCTCGATGCTCGAGGCGGGCGCGGAAGTGCTCGAGACCGACACGTTTCAGGCGTCGCGGCTGAAGCTGGGCGAGTGGGGGCTGGCCGAGTACACGGTCGAGATCAACACGAAGGCGGCGGAGATCGCGCGCAAGGCCGCCGGCACCGAGCGCTTCGTGGCGGGATCGATCGGCCCGACCGGGTTCCTGCCGGCATCGGAGGATCCGACGCTCGGGCAGATTCGCTTTCCCGAGCTGGTCGAGGTATTCGCCGAACAGGCGGAGGGCCTGATCGACGGTGGCGCGGACCTGTTGATCATCGAGACGGCGCAGGACATCCTCGAGGTCAAGGCTGCCGTGTTCGGCGCGCGCGAGGCGTTCAAGAGCGCGGGCAAGACGCTGCCGATCCACACCTCGGTGTCGCTGCTGCCGAACGGCGGCAAGATGCTGCTCGGAACCGACATCTCGGCGGTGTTGACGACGCTCGAGGCGCTGAGGGTGGACGTGATCGGCCTGAACTGCTCGACCGGGCCCGAGGATATGCGCGACGCGATCCGGTTCCTCGGCGAATACTGCCCGTTGCCGGTGGCCTGCATTCCCAACGCAGGGTTGCCGCTGCAGGGTCCGGATGGCGAGACGATCTTTCCCGAGCAGCCAGAGCCGCTGGCGGATGCGCTGGCGGAGTTCGTCGAGCGCTACGGCGTGGGGATCGTGGGCGGCTGTTGCGGGACGACGCCGGCGCATATCGCCGCGATCGTGGAACGCGTGGGCGGCTCGGCGCCGCGCGGGGATGGACCACGGCCCGGCGGGCGGCCGTATCCGCGTGCGGCGCACCTGTCCTCGATGATCGCCGCGACCCCGCTCGTGCAGGAGCCGCGCCCGACGATGGTGGGAGAGCGCGTGAACTCGCAGGGGTCGCGCAAGGCCAAGGAGCTGCTGCTGGCCGACGACTACGACGGCTTGGTGCAGATCGCCGAGGACCAGGTGACGGGCGGGGCGCACGTGCTGGACGTGTGCGTGGCGCTGACCGAGCGCGCGGACGAGGACGAGCAGATGCGCCAAGTGGTCAAGCGCATCTCGCTGACCCAGCCGGCGCCGATCCAGATCGACTCGACCGAGCCGGAGGTGATCGAGACGGCGCTGGGACAGATCCCGGGGCGCGCGATCGTCAACTCGGTGAACCTCGAGGCGGGCAGGGCGAAGCTCGACCGCGTGGCGCCGCTCGCGCGCGCGCACGGGTCGGCGCTGATCGCGCTGACGATCGACGAGACGGGTATGGCCAAAACGGCGAAGCGAAAGCTCGAGATCGCGCAGCGCATTCGCGACCTATGCTGCGACGAGCACGGGCTGGACCCGGAGCTGCTGATCTTCGACTGCCTGACGTTCACGCTGACGACCGGCGATGAGGAGTGGCGGCCGTCGGCGATCGAGACGATCGAGGGGATCAGGCGGATCAAGGCCGAGATCCCGGCGGTGAAGACGTCGCTTGGCGTCTCGAACGTGTCTTTCGGGGTCTCGCCGGGCGCGCGGGCGGTCCTCAACTCGGTGTTCCTGCACCACTGCGTGGACGCGGGGCTGGACCTGGCGATGGTCAACCCCAACCACATCACCCCCTATTCGGAGATCCCGGACGCGGAGCGAGAGCTGGCCGATGACCTGGTGTTCAACCGCCGCGAGGACGCGCTCGAGCGGTTCATCGCACACTTCGAGTCCAAGGGCGAGGAGGACGAGGCGCAGGGAGCGGCGGATCCGACCGAGGGGATGGAGCCCGAGCAGGCGCTTCACTTGCACATCCTGCGCCGGCGCCGGGATGGCGTGGAGGAGTGGATCGACCGCAGCGTGCAGAAGATCGGCGCGGTGCCGACGCTGAACGAGGTGCTGCTGCCGGCGATGAAAGAGGTGGGCGACAAGTTCGGCGCGGGCGAACTGATCCTGCCGTTCGTGCTGCAGTCGGCCGAGGTGATGAAGCGCGCGGTGGCGCAGCTCGAGAAATACCTCGACAAGATCGAGGGCTATACGAAGGGCACGGTCGTGCTGGCGACCGTGTTCGGCGACGTGCACGACATCGGCAAGTCGCTGGTGAACACGATCCTGACGAACAACGGCTACACCGTGGTGGACCTCGGCAAGCAGGTGCCGATCCAGACGATCGTCGACGCCGCCCAGGAGCACGAGGCGACCGCGATCGGCCTGTCGGCGCTGCTGGTGTCGACCTCCAAGCAGATGCCGGCGTGCATCGCCGAGCTGCACGCCAAGGGGCTGTCTTATCCGGTGCTGATCGGGGGCGCAGCGATCAACCGGGCGTTCGGTTACCGCGCGCTGTATCCCGCGGGCAAGGAGTCGGAGGAGATCTATGAGCCGGGCGTGTTCTACTGCAAGGACGCCTTCGAGGGCCTGGCCGTGATGGACCAGCTGATCGACGCGCAGGCGCGCGAGGCGCTGTCGGAGAAGCTGCAGGCGGGCGCGCGGGCGTTCCGCGAAAAGGGCGAAGAGCCCGTAGAGGTGCTGAACTTTGCCGATGACTCGGTGCGCTCGGCGGCGCGCACGGATGCACCCGTGCCCGAGCCGCCGTATTGGGGCGTGCGCGAGATCCCCGTCGACCTCGACGAGGTGTACAAGCACCTCGATACGCACGTGCTGTTCAAGCTGCACTGGGGCGGGCGCGGCGTCAAGGGCGAGGCCTGGCAGGAGCTGTTGCGCTATGACTTCCGCCCACGCCTGGAACGGATGTGGCGCGAGCAGACCTATTTGCACCCGCGCGCGCTGCTTGGCTTCTTCCCTTGCTATGCGCTGGGCAACGAGATCGTGGTGCTCGACCCGCGCACGGCAGGCCCCCACCCCGAGCTCGACCCGAACGATCCCACGAGCGAGCTCACCCGGTTCGTGTGTCCGCGCCAGCCCAAGGGCGACAGGCTGTGCCTGGCCGACTTCTTCCGGCCGGCTGTCAACGGCAGGCCGCCGGCGGAGCTGGACGTGATCGCGGTGCAGGCTGTGACGGTGGGCGCGGAGGTGACCGAGCTGATGGCAAAGCTCGAGGCCGAAGGCGAGTTCTCCGAGCAGCTGTTCGTGCATGGCCTGGGCGTGCAGACCGCGGAGGGGCTGGCCGAGTGGCTGCACTACGAAGCGCGGCGCATGCTTGGGATCCCTGCCAGCCAGGGGCGGCGCTACTCGTGGGGATACCCGGCGGTGCCCGAGCAGGCAGAGCACCTGAAGGTGGAGAAGCTGCTGAGCCTAAGCCAGATCGGCATGAAGATCACCGACGGGTACGCGCCCGACCCGGAGCAGTTGACGCTGGCCCTGGTGGCCCACCATCCGCAGGCGATCTACTTCGGCACCAAACAGGGCCGGCTGCTCGAGAACGGCAGTCCGGACGATCTGATCAAGGGCTCGGCCCGCGACCCTTCGCTGTTCGGCGTCGACGCGGACCGACCCGAGTTGGGCGACGAGGACCCGCCCGACGGCGCGGTGGAGGAAGAGGACGAGCCCGCGATGGCGGGCGAGAGCGCGTAACCGTTACGGCGCTACTCGAGCACCTCGACGTGCTGGGGCCGCAGCGGGGCCCGGCACGCCGAGCAGACGAGCATCGGCCGCGTGAGCTGGCCGCAGGCCCGATGGCGAAGGGACACGGCGGGGGTGCCTGGGTCGCCATAGTGCGTGTCGACCCAATGGAAGAAGGCGAGAATCGGCGGGTACAGGTCGAGACCGCGCTTGGTGAGCCGGTACTCGTACCAATCGGGGTTGGTGCGATAGCGGACTCGTTCGAGCAGACCGTGCTCGACGAGCTTCGAGAGCCGGTCGGCCAGGACATTGCGGGCGATGCCAAGGTTGCGCTGCAGCTCTCCGAAGCGATGAACGCCGCGAAAGGCGTCGCGCACGATCAGGAACGTCCAGCGATCGGCGAGCAGCGCGAGGGCTTCCTGGACGGTCGCGGTGTCGGCCGCATTGGTGGTGGGGTCTGTGGCCGCGGTGCCACTCGCGGCCGCGACGCGGCGCGCGTTCGCGGTGCCGCCCGCGGAGGCCGGACTCTTCGTGTGGTTCTTGGCTGGCAACTAGTTTCGATCCCTCGATAATCTTTTTGAGCTACTAGTTCACAAAAGCTACCATCGGTTTCCCTTAGACGGAAGCGCCGAGTAAGGAGAAGAGACCGTGACACCGAGCGATTCTGAGCAGCTGGCGAGCGGCCTCCAACAGCCGGCAAGCGATCCCGAGCAGCCGGCACGCGATCCCGAGCAGCCGGCACGCGATCCCGAGCAGCCGGCACGCGATCCCGAGCAGCCGGCAAGCGATCCCGAGCAGCTGGGCCGCCTGTTCGCCGAGCGCGCGAGCGCGGGCGACCTCGACGGAATGATGGCCCTGTATGAGGTTGGTGCCGCCTTCGTCGGCCCCGACGGCGTGGCGGCCGTGGGCGGGGCGGCGATTCGCGAGCGGTTCGAAGCCTTGCTGGCGCTCGCGCCGCAGCTCACGATGCTGACCAGCGAGACGATCCTCGCGGGCGACGTGGCGTTGAGCTCGAATCGGTGGCGCATCGAGTTCGCCGGAAACGACGGAGGGGCAGGCTATGACGGAACGAGCACCGAGGTGGCGCGCCGCCAGCGCGACGGGAGCTGGCGGTACGTGATCGACAGCCCTTCCCTGTCGGTGACAGGATCGGCGGGCCGCGCGGGCGCGCAGGCGCCTGCGTTCGAGCAGCTGCTGTTCGAACAGGATGGTCGGGTAGCGCGCGTCACGCTCAACCGGCCGGCGCGGCGTAATGCGCTCTCGATCCAGCTCTCGGATGAGCTGATGTCGGTGCTCGAGCTGGTTCAGCGGACCCCGACGATCAGGGTGCTGGTCATCGACGGTGCCGGGGAGACGTTCTGTGCGGGCGATGACATCACCGAGATGGGAAGCTGGGGCAACGCGAACGAGATCGTGCGCCGCGTGCGCGGCTACCAGCGGATGGCGGACACGCTGGCCGACCTGGATCAGATCACGATCGCCGCGGTCGACGGCTTCGCCGTGGGCGGGGGTCTAGAGATCACGATGGCGTGCGACTTCGTGATCGCGACCGAGCGCGCGAAGTGGGGCATGCCCGAGGTTGACGTCGGAATCACCCCCGGCTGGGGCGGGACCACGCGCATGACACGGCTGATCGGGCGGCGGATGACCAAGGAGATCAACCTGCTGGGGGCGCTTCACCCGTCCAGCCGCGCGGTCGAGCTCGGCCTGTGGAATCGCGTCGTGCCGAACGACCGGCTGCGCGAGGAGACGGGCGCGCTCGTCGAGCTGGTGCTGTCCAAGAACCAGCAGGCCGTGCGCCAGCTGAAGTTGATCATCGACAAGGGCGCGGAGGCCGATCTGCATACGGCACAGGGCTTCGAGGCGCTGTCGGCGGGATTCAGCGGCGCGGTCAACGGCGCCTGGCAGGTCCCGGACGCCGACCAGGCGGCCGGAGTGCTGAGCTTCATCGGCAAGGCCGAGCTGTGGCAGGAGCGCAGGGCGCTGGCGCGCGACTTCTGGGTGGCCGACCAGGTCACGACCCCCGAGCGAGCGTCGTGAGCCGGTCGGACGATCCCACGGCCACAGGCGATCCGGCCGCGATGCCGGGCCCGCCCGAGCTGCCGTTCATCGACGCGTACTCGATCGAGGCGAAGGCGCCGCCCGAACAGGTCTGGGACGTGATCGTCGAGCAGGTGCTGCCGCGTTTCGGCGGCGGCTTCGGGCCCGTGGCCACGGGCCGCATCGGGCAGGTGGGCACGCGAATCCTACGGGCGCCGTATGCCCCGCCCATGCGCACGGGCGCAGGCGCTCGCGTGACGGGCGCGGGCCCGCGTGCGCCGAGCGTGATCATGGGCTTTCGCGTCGAGCGCGCAGAGCGCCCGGCGCTGATCGAGCTCGTCGGCGAGCATCGCTTCGCGCGCTACTCGCTGACGCTGCGCGTGACGCCGAGTGGGTCAGGATCGATGAGCCGTTTGAGCGCGGAGACGAGAGCCGCGTTCCGCGGGACCGCCGGGCGCATGTACAGGGCGGCCGTGATCGGCACCGGTGCGCACCGGCTGGTGGTGAGCCGTCTGCTGCACCGGATCAGACGCCTCAGCGCTCGTCGCGCACCGCCACGCGCAGCGGCTCGGACAGCGCGGGCAGGCGCACGGGCGTGGCGTGGATCGTGCGCAGGCGCACGTCACGCCAGGACAGGCCCTCGTTGAGCAGCGCCGGCAGGCCCATGATCAGCGCGGTGGTGACCTCGACGGCCTGCAGGACGATGCCGTAGGCGATGGCTTCGGGGGTTGAGACGTGGTAGACGCCTGCCAGGACGGCGACGCAGGCGGCCTGAAAGACGCCGACGTTGGCGGGCGTGGCGGGTATGACGGCGGTGACGTTGACCGCGAACAAGACGGCCGCCGCGGCGCCGAGGCCCGTCTGCGAGTCGAGCCCGAGCGCCATCAGCAGGAGCCAGCACGAATCAGCTGCAGTGCCCAGGCGCCGAGCTGCAGCGCGGTCGCCAGCGCGGCACGGCCGGGGCTGTGCGGAATATGCGCAGGCCCTCGCGCAGACGCACCAGCATCGAGCGCGCGCCGGTCAGGAGCGCGTGCAGTCGTCGTGAGCGCGAGGCCGCCGCCGGCGGTATCAGCACGGGCGCGACCAGGATGGCCACGAGTGCGACGAGCGGGGCCAGGGCGAGGAGCAGCAGCGAGCGGTCGTGGTGATCGAGGACGCTGATGCTCGACAGCGTCACCGCGCCCGAGAATGGCGAGCGCGAGCAGGTTCATGAGCGCCTGCGAGACGATCGTGCCGGCCACGACGGGGAGCGTTTCGCGCGCGCGCCCGAGACGACGCGCGACGATCAGCGCGCGCGAGGGCTCGCCCAGGCGTGCTGGCAGCGTCGCCGACATCAGAACGCCGATGAACGTGCCCTGCATGGCGTCTCGCCGTTTGGCGCGCCGCGACGGTCGGGGCGCGAACGAGGATCGCGTGCCAGGCGATGGCGCGCGTGAACATGGCGGCGCACATCAATGCGAGCCCGGCGACGAGCAGGCCCGGCTTGGAGGCGAGCAGCGAGGCGGCGACCCTGGTGACCCCGACGCGTTCCAGCGCGAGCCAGCCCAGCACCAGGCCGGCGAGCGATGTCGCGGCCAGCGCGGCACGTCGGACGGCCCGGCGGCGGCGTCCGGGGATGCGCCCGTCGGATGAGCCCGGGGTCGCCGCGGGAGCGCGCATCGAGGGCAGGCGCTGCGGCGGCGCCGGCGGCAGGCGATCCGCCGGCATGAAGCCATGGCGCACGGCGGCGCGGGCAAGCGGTGTCGCCGGTTCGCCGACGGCGAGCGCCTGCTCGTAGCAGTCGAGCACTTCTGCGGCGATGTGCGGCCACGCGAAACGCTCGGCGCGCTCGCGAGCGGCGCACCGCCATGCGCCGGCGACGGGCCGGATCGAGCGCGAGCGCACGCAGCGCCTCGGCCAGCGCGAGCGGGTCGCCCACGGGGACGAGCTGTCCGTCGAGTCCGTCGCCGAGCACGTCGCGATACCCGGGAATGTCGGAGGCGAGCACCGGGGTTCCCGCGGCGAGTCCCTCGGTGATGACCATCCCGAAGCTCTCCCCGTGCAGAGACGGCGCGCACAGGACATCGGCGCGGGCGAGCTCTTGGCGCTTGTCGGCGTCCGAGAGCTTGCCGAGGGCACGGACGCCGCGATCGTCGAGCATCAGATGGTCGACCTCCTGCACCGAGGCGCCGACCAGCGTGAGCGTCGCCGGCGACGTGCTCGCGCAGCGCCTCGAAGGCGCGCAGCAGGACGGGCAGGCCCTTGCGCTCGACGGCCTGGCCGATGAACAGGATGCGCAGATCGTCCGGAGCGCCTGCGAGGTGTGGGGAGCAGCCGTTGCGCACCTGCGGCGTCCAACCGGCGTATCCGCCGTCGCCCTTTTGCCCGCTCGAACCCGTGCCCTCTCGTCCGCTCCACCGGCCCCCTCTCGCCCGCTCCAACCCGCGCCCTCCGCCCGCCACGGCCCCTCTGCCCGCTCCAGCCGTTGCCCCGTCGGCCGGGCTCGCAGCGTCCGAGTGGGCGCCCGAGTCGATGTGGACGCCGTTGGGCACGATCCGGTAGCGCCCGCCGTAGAAGCGCCGGCCGGTCCAGGCGGCGGCCTCGGACACGGCGATGCGCACCCGCAGGCGGTTCATGCGCCGGCGGGCACCGAGCGGGACGGCCGCGATGCCGTTGGTGATCGGGTTCTCGGAATAGGTGTGGAAGGTGCCGACGAGCGGAATCGAGCCGGCGCTCATCAGGGCGTCCCAGCAGATCAGCGGGACGACCGGCTCGTGCAGATGAACGACGTCGTAGCGACCCTCGCGCAGCTCGCGGCGTAGCGCGAGCACCGCATGAGGCGTGCCGGTGATGTTCGACACGGCGCCGTTCGCGGGCAGGCCGAACGTGCGCCCGAGCGAGCGCAGGCGCGCGGGCGGGTCCATCGCCTGCGGGCGCGCGCCGCGGTGCAGGCGTCGGGAAAGCGCGTCGTCGGGGTCGTACGGCGCGAGCACGCGCACCTCGTGGTCGCGCTGCTCGAGCTCGTCGGCGAGAGCCTCGATGTGGCGAGTGACCCCGCCGGGGTAGGTCCATGAGTACGGAGAGACCAGAGCGACCCGCACGCGCGCGATTCTACTCCTGCGGCCCGGCCGACGGGCGCCACGCGCCTCGCCCGACCGAGCCGGGCGCCGAGCCCGACTAGAGCCCGTGCCTGCGATAATCGCAGACGTGGCGACGAGCCGGTTCGTCAAGTACACGTTTCTGAAGCTCGATCCCGCATGGCGGCGCCTGAGCGGGCTGCAGCGCAGCCAGGACAAGAGCGAGATGCTGGCGGCCTGCGCAGACTTCGCCGACGGGCACCTGCTGCAGGCGTTCTCGCTCGTGGGCACGCGGGGCGATGCGGAGCTGATGCTGCTCGCGGAGGCCGAGAACCTCGATCGGATCCACGAGTTCCACGTGGTGCTCGGCTCAGAGCGGACTGATGAAGTGGGCAGACGTGGCGTACTCGTTCCTCGGGATGCGCAAGAGCTCGGAATACTCCGAGGACGAGCGCACCGTGGCGCGCGGCTTTCGCGGCAAGTACGTGTTCGTGTATCCGTTCGTCAAGTCGCGCGAGTGGTACGCGCTTGATGCCGACGAGCGCTGGCGGATCATGCAGAAGCACATCGAGGTCGGGCGCGAATATCCGGGCGTCGATAACCACACCGCCTACTCGTTCGGCATCGACGATCAGGAGTTCGTGGTGGCGTTCGATACCGACGACGTGGGCACGTTCCTCGACCTTGTCCAGCGCCTGCGCACGACCGAGGCATCGCGATATACCGTGCGCGACACGCCGAGCTTCACGTGCCTGCGAATGTCGCTGGAGCGCGCGTTGAACGCGCTCGACGGCGAGCCGATCGGGATAGCGCTGCCGGCGCTGTGAACAGCACTTTGGAGAGAGCGTGCCGCGAGGCCTAGCCCAGATCTTGCAGTAAGCCTGTTCGTCTGAGCCGGGATTCCGCCGCCTGGGCGGGGAAAATGCGGGTGTCGAGGTCCGCATTCCCCACTCAGGAGGCGTCACCATGAAGGTGAACCGTAGAGGTTGCCGGGAAACCGTAGAGGTCACGGCGGACGGCGAGGGTTTCTGCTCGCACGCCGGCGCGCTTTTGCTGGTCAACCTGGCCGACCGGCTGGGCTTGACCAAGGGGCTCGGCGAGGCACTGGCGGGCACCCGTCAGCGTCGTTCCGTGCACGATGACGGCCAGGTCCTGCGCGATCTGATCGTCACGCTGGTGCAGGGAGGCGAGCACCTCTCGGATCTGGCCGCGCTTCGTGACCAGCCCGACCTGTTCGGTACGGTGGCCTCAGACTCCACCGCGTTTCGGCTACTGGAGCGGATCGGGCCAGGCGAGCTTGAGGGTCTGCGCGGCGCACGCAAGGCGGCGCGCGAGCGCGCGTTTGCGCTCGGTGCCCGGCCCAAGGAGCTGATCCTCGACGTTGACGCGACCCTCGTCGGCTCTCACTCCGATAAGGAGCAGGCTCGAGGCAACTACAAGGGCGGCTACGGCTTTCACCCGATGCTCTGCTACCTGGACGGCTCAGACGGGGCGCTCGACGGCATCCTGCGGCCGGGTAACGCCGGGTCGAACACCGGTGCCGACCAGACCCAGGCGATCGAGCTCGCGCTGGCGCAGCTGCCCGAGGACTGCATGGAGGAGGAGTTGCTCGTGCGCGGGGACTCCGCCGCGTGCGTGCACGAGCTGATCGACTTCTGCCGTGAGGGCCGGATTCGCTTCTCGGTCGGGCACGACTTGAACGCCGAGGTACGCGAAGCGATCGCAAAGCTCCCCGAGGATGCGTGGGTTCCGGCGATCTCACAAGACGGGAAGCCCGTCACCGATCACCCCATCCGTCCGCGCAAGGCGTACGTCGCGGAGCTGACCGGCCTTCTCGACCTCTCTGGCTGGGGGCCGGGATCGCGGCTTCTCTGCCGCCGCGAGCGCGCCCACCCCGGCGCGCAGCTATCCCTGATCGACACCGACGGCTGGCGCCATCAAGCATTCCTCACCGACCAGCAAGACGATGACCTCGCCGAGCTCGATCGCCGCCACCGCGCGCATGCCCACGTCGAGCAGCGCATCGAAGACTCACACGCCCTCGGGCTCTCAAAGCTCCCGTTCCGCGCCTACCAGATGAACGAGGCCTGGATGCAGCTCGTGCTCTGCGCACAAGACCTCCTCGCCTACGCCAAGGCACTGACACTCACCGATGAGCTCGCGCGCTGCAAACCCCACACGCTTCGCTACCGCCTGCTGCACCAAGCCGGACGGCTCACCCGCTCAGGCCGTCACACCAAGCTCCGCCTCGCCCGCCACTGGCCCTGGACGACACACCTCGCCGCCGCCTGCGCTCGCCTCGACGCATTGCCAACCCCCGCGGGGTGAGCCCGCCACCATAGGGGTCCCAGCGCGCCACGATCACCAGCGCGCGACTCCCGCTGCCCGGATCGTCTTCGTGTGACAGAAATCAGCCCCACATGGAGCGTCAAAGCGCTCCCGCCGGGCCCTCGCCCGATCCACACTCGCTCCTGACACCACCAATCATCCCCACGACACCGCGCGACGTCACTCCAGCAGGCTTACTGCAAGATCTGGGCTAGCGCATCTGCGCCGCTCCGATCCCGTGCTGGCCGAGGTGATCGCGGAGGTCGGGCGTCTGCCCGATGTGCGCGACGGGCGCCCGGACCGTGACGACCACTACGGCGCGCTGGTCCGGGCGATCGTGGGCCAGCAGCTGTCGGTGAGCGCCGCGCGCTCGATCTTCACGCGCCTGACAGATCGTTACGGAGGCCGCACGCCGACGCCGCAGGAGATCCTCGAGGACGAGCCGGAAGAGCTGCGCGCGGCCGCGGGGCTGTCGCGGGCAAAGGTGGGCTTCTTGCGCTCGCTCGCAGAACACGTGCTTTCGGGCGAGCTCGAGCTCGAGCGCCTGGACGAGCTCGACGACGATGCCGTGATGGCCGAGCTGGTGGCCGTCAAGGGGATCGGCGAGTGGACGGCGCACATGTTCCTGATGTTTCATCTCGACCGGCCCGACGTGCTGCCGGTCGGCGACCTCGGGATCGGCCGGGCGATCGAGCGCGCGTACGGGCTGGACGAGCTTCCCGAGGCCGCCACGATCGACGCGATCGCCGAACCTTGGCGCCCGTATCGGACGCTGGCGTGCCGCTACCTGTGGCGCTCGTTGCGCAACGAGCCGACCTAGCGACGAGGCCGGCTCGCCTCACACACACCGGTGCCCTCGTCGCAAACGAGCCGGCCCGAGCGTCCGAGGCCGCGACGCGCCCTCGGAGATTCGCTCAGGCCGGAGACATCGGTCTAGCTATGACAGTTCGGTTTCGACGACTTCGCCACTCGAGGTCACGGAGAACGTGCCGCTCAGCTTGCCTTCCTTGGGGCAGGCTGCGTTGCTTCCTTTTTTACTCAGTTTGAATACTTGATTTGTGGTGGTGAGTTCAACCGGCACAGGTTTTCCGTGCGCGCCCACGTTGAAGGAACTGGTCACCTTCGAGCTTTCGAAGATGCATTCTACGTTTCCGGCTTCTGGAAAGATCGACCGGAACTCCACCTTTTTTGTGCCCTTCACCGTGTTCACGCCTTTTGTGGTGAATTCGGCCGGCCACGGGAATCCTTTGGCTTCGATTTTGGTGCGGCCGAGGACTGTTGTGGTTTTGCAATCTTTTTCGGCTTCGTTGCCGGTCGAGCTCTCTTCCGTGATCTTGCCCTTGTCCTTCTTCGATTCGTTGACTTCTACCGTGCCCGTCAGCACGTTGGTCGTGCATTCGAGGTTGCCCGCGCTCGTGACGAACTTCAGATTCGAGCTGCTGGCTTTGAGTTCGTCGCCCTTCACCAGCGGGCCCTTGGCGGTTTTGCCGATAAGAACCGTCTTGGCTGAGGCTCCGGCGGCAAGCGCCGCACTAACGGCGAGCGCCGCCATCAGCAAGAGCCCGACTGTTTTGATGTAACGCATCTGGTTGCTGCTCCCTTCTCGTGCATTTCGTATCTCACCGAGTCAGCGTCGAGCGCCGACTCGTGACTGCGCCACCGACTCACCGGCCCGAGTCAGCATCCGGGTAGCTCGCCATCGCTACGCGATACCGTCTCTACTGCGGCTCGCTCGGCCGCTGCCGGCTCGGCACAGCACGAACGCGCTCCCCGAGCCGGCCGTCGGTTACGGCTTGGCTTTGATCTCGAGTGGTTCTTCCGAGTAGAGTTCTTCGTTGGCGACGTAGCCGATCTCTTCGCTGGTCTCTTCGAGGCCCGTCAGGAAGGTCGCCGTGAGCGCCTCGGTGGCTCCCCCGTCGAGCCGTTCGGGCGTCTGCACGCCATCGATCGCGGCATACTTCTGATGGAATTCTTCGGCCATCTTGTTGACTGGCCGCTTGAGACTCGTGATAAGGGCACCTTCGAGCACGACCTTGGTGCCGAGTCCGAGAGTACTACCGCATTCGAACAGAGCGACCTCGGAGCCGATCGATGGTTTGATCGCCCACCCGACCTTTGGCTTTTCACCTGCGCTGATGAAGCCCAGTTCCCCTTCGAGTGCGCTCGTTTTGATCGTGCCTTCGATCGGTTTGACTTCTTTTTCTTCGGGATAGATGCTCTGACAGGGGACGTGCAGCGCGATTTCCTCGCAGTTGTTGAGCGTGAACGTGAGCTTCTCGGTTTTTGATCCTGTGTATTCGCCTTCGCTCCTGCCCACGCCGCAGGCTACCTGGCGACCTGCAACGGTTTCGAGCGTTGCCGCTTCAGCAGATCCGGCTCCCGAGAAAGTGGTTTCCGCGCCAGGCCCGGCGCTCCATTCATACTTTCCGGCTCCGGGCTTTTCGCGCGTGCAGCCCTTGTTGCCGTAGTTGCCGTGGTAGACGGTCTTCTTGCCTTCTTTGGCGCCTTCGACTGGAACGCACCGCCCCAGTTCTGGGAGCGCCGCCGATGCCGTCGGCGTGGCCGTGCCAACGAGCGCGCATGCACCGAGACCCGCGCAGAGCCACGGCGCCACTGCCATTCGGTTCATCCTCATCTGCTCCTATTCCCTCGACCCTGCCCCAGCCACGATGTGCGGCGCCGGCGATTGCGCCGGCGGGGGCGACCACCACAACGCTACCCGCTCAACTCGAGTTCAAACCACGCGCCGCCAACGTCGCCGGCGCTGCGGGCCGGCCACGCTTGCGTGCTCGTGTGCCTCTATGGGTCGCGCTCATCGATGCGCTGGTCACAGGGTGAAGGTCACGCGCGCAACAGTCGCGGCGGCATGCCCGGAGCGCGGTGCGAACCTGATGTGGAGCGTCAGCTCGACGTGCTTGTGGCGGCGCAGACGTTTCTTCTGCTTGGCCGTCAGGAGCACCTCGAGCCTGTAGACGCCCGCCTTGGAGGCGGATCTGCTCACGGTTTTCAGGCCGGCGCCGAAGATCGAAATGCGGCCGGCGGCCGGAGCCGAGACGGACACCTTGACCTTCGTGCCGCGCACCTTGTGCCTGACGCTCACGGAGTGAGCGGTGAACGCCTTGACTCCGCCTTTGCCGGGTGGCCCAGGCGGGGAAGTGCTGAGCGGCGGGTTGCCGCCGCCGACGCCCGATTCGCTGGCGTAACCGGTCGAGCCGAGACCCCGGTAGGGAGTCTGACAACCTTCTTCCGAGCAGCGTGCGAGCGGTGCTGAGAGCATGCCGCCGCCGGCGCGCACATCGTAGACGTCGCGCAGGCCGTCCTGGTCTTCGGGCGCGAGCTGCTGCTGGGTCGTGATGTAGACGTTTTCCCCGTTGGCACTGGCGTCGGCGAAGTACGAGGCGTTTGGATCGCTGCCGCTGTCGAGCAGGCACACGGAGCCGACGCCGGGGTGGCCGGCGACCGGTTCGCATCCTCCCAGTTCTTCGGGCTGCCACTGATAGACGTTCACCGTTTTGTTAGTCGCCCGGCCGACGAGCGGGTTGACGCTGTCGAAGAACACCGTGCCGTTTTCGCTCAGGTTCCGGCGCAGATATCCGTTTTCGTTGGTCTGGAATGCTCCCGAAGACCCGTGCAGACGCCGCTGGATCGGGCGTTCGGCGCGCTCGGGAGCGCAGGAGACGCACGTTACCCCGTCCGAGGCGAGCGAGTACTCGTAGTACTCGTAGTCGCGTTCGTTGGTGATCTGGTTGACGTTTTCATATTCTTCGCCATCGGCTTCGCGAACCTTCAGATGTGTCGCAAACAGCAGATAAGCGCCATCGGCAGACACGCGCGACGCGGTGTAGTGCATGCCGCCCGGTCCGGAGACGGCGTCGAGTTCTTCGCCCTGGTTGGCCCCAGTGCCGGCTTCTCTCTGACCGATCGTGGCGACGTAGGAGAGCTCGACTGTGTGATTTGCTGCTTCCCGGTACGCATACACGTTGGCTTCGCGTAGCTTCGCTTCATCTCTTGCAAGCACGCCGGCGCACCGTTCCTGCTCGGCGACGACCGCCAGTTCAGCGCATTTGCTCTGCTGGGCTTCGTGTTCTGCCCTTACCTCTTCTTTGAATTTCGGTTCCGCTTTGCCGGCTTCTTCGCATTTGCTTCTTTCTTCGGGTTCGGTAAAGGAGCTGCATTCTGCTTCGATTTTGCGGATCACCAGTTCTGCCACTTCGGCTTCGTTCTTCAGCGTCAATTCGTTGTAGGCCTGCGTGTTGCCGTCTTCGCCGAGATGGCCGGACGCAGAGAAGTAGACGAGGGGCTCTTCTTCGAAGCCGTGTTCGCGAGCTTCTTCGGCGATTCCCAGGACGCTCACCACGCCGGCTCCCTTCGTGTCGCCGGTGTGTTCTACATCGTCGGCCGAGAGATCGGTCAACGTGTGTGAGCGCACGTTGTACGCATACAGGTCGCATCCGGGACCCATCTGCCCGAGGCTCTGGTCGCAGCTTTCGGGACCCGTGCTGGTTTGCGAGGTCAGGCCGTAGTTCGCGGTGAAGAGGATCTCCTGGCCTTCCTTGGATTCGGTCGGGTCGCCCTGCTTGTAGGCCGGCGGAATGGAGGCGCCTTGGAACCTGGCCCCGGTGTCCACCGGCTTGGGGCCTTGCGAGGCTGACACTTCAATCGTGACGGCCGTTTCAGTCCCAGATGTTCCCGGGGTTGTCCGCGTTTCGCGCAGGAACACCTCGTTATGGCCCTGGTTGGGGCCTGCTTCGGCGATAGCGGTGAAGACCACGCGCGAGACTTCTTCCCCACTTTTAGTGACTTCGCTCGTCAGCTCGCCCAGATCGGACTGTTTTTCGCCCATCTGCGTGCCTTCGACAAATCGGGCGGGCACCGGTTCCTTTTCATGCTGGGCATTTTCGCGTTCACCCAGCACCGACGCGACGCGCAGCGTGCCCTTCCCTCCTGCCGGGCCTTCGACCCATTCGTACAGCGAGCCGGCGGGGGCGCCCAAGAACTGATATTCGCTTTCGAAGATGATACGTTTGCACCCTTCGGTTGCGCCGTTGACGGAGTAGGTCGTTCCCCGCTCGCTTGCGCCGGCGTTGGCGGGCTTTTCATCGGAGATGAGCTTGGTCGATGCCAAGGTGGGCGTGCCACCGGACCCGGCGCCGGCGTGCCACACGTACAGGTTGGTGATGCGTTCGGCGGCGGTCTCGCCTGCCGGTAGCTGGGGCTTGGATTCGCCGCTGTGTTCGGGCAGCGGGAGTTCGGTCTGCTCGATCCCGCAGGAGAGATCGGGCGAGAAGTACTCGGTTTCGCCGGTGCTGCCTTCGCGCGTGTAGCTTTCCAGGAACTGGCTTTCGGGCTGTAGCGATAGCGCGGACCAAGCGGAGCCGGGCGTGCTGCTGCGAGCGATGTACTGGTCGTAGATGCCGCCCGAGCTGGATTCGGGCAAGGCGCCCAGGGTCATGAAGGCGATGCCGCCGCCTTCGCGCGCCGCCTGGAAGGGCACCTGCGGGCCGTGGACTTCTTGGACCAGCACTTCCTCCTCGTTCTTGAGGGCGGGGGACGCAAGCTCAAAGCCGCGGCATTGGGCCAGGTAGGTCGAGCCCTGCTGTAGGCGCTGTTCTTCATTGGGACAACCCTGGGCGCTCGCTGAGGCGCTGCACACCCCTAGGGCCAGGCCGGCCGCAAGGGAACCGACTATCAGCGCGCGCCGGCGCACGACCGGCCGGCGATGTGGCGACAACGGCTTCGTCTGCTCGCGTCTCATCTCTCAGGCCCTCACGTGTGCGGTCTTGACGGCGCTCTGCTTGCCGACCGTCAGGCTCACGCGAAGCGCCAGCCTCCTGTGCTTTCTGCGCGCCGCCTTGCCGGCCTTGGTGAGCGGAACGGCGATCCGGTGGGTGCCAGCCTCGAGGTGGCGCTTGATCGTGGTCTTGAGCCCTCTGCCTGCGATCCTCACGGAGCCAGCGGCAGACGTCCTGACCGTGACGAGCAGCTTCGAGCCTTTTATCGTCATCCTGGTGACGGCAATCGAGGGCTTCGGTGGCGGACAGCCGCTGACGGCGATCTTCGTCTGCTGAGTGGTTTGGTGGTTGTTCTGCGCCACGATCGTGGTCGGCGCGATCAGGCTCTCCGTGCAGAGGTTGCCGTTGGCGGCGAGCACCGAATGCGGGCCCTCTGGAAAGGCCGTTTCGAACGAGCTGATCGGGGCGTCCGGGACGGTTTCGAATTTGGAGTAGGTGATGCCTTTCTTGACGTCGGTCTTGCCGTCGAGCGTGATGTGGACGCCTTCGCCCTGCAGCAGGAACTCGAGGTCCGGAAAGGCAGCGTTGCCGTGCGAGACGAGATACGCGGGCCCTTGCAGCGGCACGCTCAGCAGCGGCGTGGCGGCTTTTGCATAGCCGACGTCTGACGCTTCCGGACAGCCCGCCGGATTGGCGTTGAATTGGGCTTCGGTACAGGCTTTCTGGAGGGTCGTGAGGCGCGCCGGCAGGGCATATGGCAGCTGCACTTCGACCTTGTGGATGTTCGCTTCGCCATGTTTCTGACCGACCTTGACGACCAGGCTGGCGCCGTCGGCTTTGCTCGTTTTGGCTTCGGTGGTCGCGCTGAACGTGGGTGCGAACGTGAGATTCGAGCACGCACTGGCGGTGAAGGGCGCACTCGCTTCGAAGCTGGCGGCGCCTTCGCCGTCTTTCACCGGCGCTCCGCTCAGCTGGGCGGTGATGGATTTTCCTTCGCAGTTGGTCGGGTTGAGCATGAATTCACCGCGATTGACCTGGACGCTGACGACTTTCAGCCGGAACGGGACGCCGTCGATGCTCTGCGGCAGCGGATCGCTCGTGATCGTCAGGGCCGCCGTGGCCGGATCGATGTTGATGGCGGCGCGAACGATCACCGTGCCGAGGTCGAATGGACCTGCCTCGGCGGGCACCGCGATCGACAGACCGAACGGGGCTCCCTTGTAGCCTTCGGTCAGGTACACGGGACCGGATACGACATACGGGTCCGAGCCGGATCCGGCGGCGGAGGTCGCCGTGCCGATCCGCGAGGATTCCGGACAGGTGCCTTCGCGAGCCTGCGGTTCGCCACAGCGGGTGATGCCTGCGATCTTCCCGAGCAGGCCGGTCGGCGTCTGGACCGTGATCCCCGACAGGTCCTGTTCGCCGTCTTCGCGTTTGAATGTGACCGTGAAGTTGCTGTAGGCGCCCGCGGTCGGGTTTTCCGTGCCGGCTTGGAATCCGGGGTGGAACGGGTCGCTGGACGGACACGCTTCCCCGGCGCCGTTGCGGCTGATCGCGAACGGGCTGGACTGCGTTTCCACGGCGGGAGTACCCGCGATTTCGCCGGCGGCCGGCAGCGTGGCGCCGGCGCTCCAGGGCGTGAGCTCGGCGCTCGTCGAGTAGCTGCCGCAGGTCTGCGGGTTGGCGAGCGGCGCGCGCGGCCCGTTCTTGAGCGTGAGCACGAGCGTTTCGAACGGAAGCTGCGGGTTATCTTCGAACGTCGTGGTGACCTGGCCGGTGCTCGGGCTCGTCGAAGCGGTGCCCGCGAGCTTGACGCGCACGCCCGAGCCTTCCGCTTCGATGAACAGCTTGAACAGCTTGCCGTGTTCTGCGTCGGAGGCGGAGCAGGGCGAGCATTCCGGATTGCCGATGTAGACCCGGCCTTCCAGTTCGTTTTCGAGCAGCGGCGACTTGATCTTGACGGTGCCGATCTGGGAGGCTTCGCGGCACAGTCCGGGTTCGATCGATTCAAGCCCGATCGCCGGCTGTCCGCTCGCGAGCAGCCCGCACGCTTCCAGCCCATTGGCTCCGGAGGGTGAAATCGCCACACCCTGGGGCAGCGTTACCGATACATCCTTGAGCACGGGCGTCGCGAGGCTGGACGGCGATTCGCTCTGCGGGACGCCCAGCTTGAACGTATAGCCCGAGGGCTGATCCGTCGCGGTGGTGCCGGCTTCCGGGGTTGGCGCGAATTCAACGGTCGGTCGTTCGCTGAACTGCAGCTGGCCGCAGCCGGTTACTCGCGGAGAGGTGGCGGTGGCCTCGCGCCAGGCAGGTTCGCCGGCGGGGTCGAGGGGATCGCCTTGAGCGTTGAGCGCGCCCGGCGTCTGCCAGCTGTCGGCCGTGATCGTCGTGACCGGAGACAGCGGCCGGAGGCGAGGCGCGGCGTTCGTTTCAGCCGCTTCGGCCTGTTCGGCTTCGCTCGCTTCGGCCTCTGCCGCGCAGTCCATCGGGTTGGTGAGAAACGGCTTTTCCCCTTCGTCGTCACCGACGCCGCGTTTCGTCTTCGTTTCGAAGCGTTCGGCGTCGTGCGAGGCTTCTCCGGGCACGCCCCACAGACTCAGGGTGACGCCGTATATCGGGTAGATCTCGTTGACGTCGGCGGACAGCACCGTGACGCGATATTCACCGTGTTCTCCCGCTTCGCGCACCACGTGCGCGTCGAGCCGGATCGGGACGTTGTCGAAGATGAAGCCGAACTCGGCCGGAACGCCGGTGGGCGCCGCGAGGTCGTAGACCGCCACTTTTTCCGGCTCTCCGCCGAAGTAGTGGTAGTAGACCCAGGCGGTGCCTACCTGGGATTCGGCTGGACAGGATCCGTTTCCCTGCTTGGGCCCACCCGGCTCGCCCGATGTGAATTCGGCCTGTGAGCAGCGCTTTGCGGCCTGCGGGTTGCCGATGAACCCGGCCGGCAGCTTGACGTTGACGTCCTTGACGTTGCCGGGGGGAACCGGCGTCGTCGCTTGTTCTCCCTTGTCGAAGGTCGGCACCGTGTTGAAGAAGAAGCTCGTGGTCGCGGCGTACGGGTGCCCCCCGGCCTGGGTATAGGTTTCACCGTCCGCGTTGAACGTGGCAGCGGTGAAATTGTTGACTCCGTACGGCGCCGGCGTCGCGCTGACCAGGGCGTCGTCCGAGGTCTGCTGCGCAGCGGCGCCCCCACCGGTGACCTGGACCGCGTTTTCGAGCTTCGCGCCTTCTTTGACGGCGCTCGTGTTGACGGCCGCTTCGAAGCTGATCGTTTCGGCGGCAGAGTCGGGATTGACGGCGGTTTCCGAGCTGCATTCGATCTCGGAGCGTTCAGCGCCCGCCAGCAGTTTCTTTTCCTTGCGCTGTTTTTCTTCTTCTTTGGATTCGGCCGGAGCGCATGACCATTGTTTTTCGGGTGGCAGCCCTTCCCGTTTCACTACGGCCGGCCCGTCTCCTTCCGCAGCAGCCTTTGTGGTCAGTCCGGCGGGCAGCCTGTCCTTGATCGTGATCGGCTGGCCGGCGGTGGGTGTGGCCACCGCCCCACCGACGTTCCTGAGAATCAGCTGATAGTCCACAATGTCGCGCGAACCGGGCGTCGTGAGCGTCAACGCTGGTTCTTCGAGCTGGCATTCGCTTTCTTCCCGGCCTTCGCCTTCACAGACCGCTTCTTCGTGTTCTGAGACTTCGGTTTCTTCGACCGCGAGCGCTTCCGGGCCCAAGTCACGTCCTGCAAGCGCCCCCACGAATTCGATCACATACGGTTTCGTGCCGTGACCGTCGCCGGGACCGCCGGTAACCCTGACGCTGCCTTCTCCGATCGCCTTGCGCGGTTCGCCTTCCTTGAGTTTTTCGAGCGCTTCCTGAACTTCCTGCGCGGTGGCGTTGTAGGGAAGCAGCTTCGTGGTGCCGTATTCTTCGGTTTCTTCGTTTTCGAAATACAGCGAGAACTTACCCGCGTAGCCGCTCACGGTGAGCGTGTACACCTCGCTGACGCTCGGCGTGAGCGGCACGTTGGTGGGGCCGTGAACCGAGCTGAGTTCCCACTTTGGGCTCGCCGTCTGCGCCGACGCCGAGGCCGCCGCGAGCAGCACGGCGAATGCGCCCACCAGGCCCACCGTGAGGCCCGGGCGGAGGCTGCGACGCGCAGCCACGCGCCGGCCCGGGCGGGCCAGCAGGCGCCAGCAGCGGACCAGCCCCCAGCGGGCGAGCCGGCTCGACCCAACCGCCGTGACCCAGACGGCCGCCCGGCGGGTCGGCCGGCGCCGAACGAGCTGCCACGCGAGCACCAAGCTCCAGCGCATGATCACGCGAAGATCGCGTCGGGGGAGGATCCGGTTCGACAGCCGCCCGCGCGACCGACCGGCATCGGCTGCTCCGCCGGCGCCCTCACCTGCTGCGATCTCCCCATGTCCTCGACCCATGCTTCGCTTCGCTCCTACCCCAAATTCGCGAGTCCAAAAGCCAGCGGTCGCCGACGGCTGAGCTTCTGGGCGGCCGATCTCTCGACCAAACCCGAACTTGCTTCATGAAAGAATGATTTTATCGTAATCGAACACCGCTCGCCACCGATCGATGCGGTCCTGCCCCTCGCCGACATGCGGTCCTGCCGGTCCTGCCCCTGGCCCGGCCGCAACTGCCCCCCGTACGACCTGGGCCGGCCCGGAGACCGGGCCGGCCCATGCGTCATGCGCAACGGCTTGCGTGTCGATTTACAGTTCGGATTCGATCGTTTCGTTGCTCGAGGTCAGTTCAAACGAGCCGCTCAGCTTGCCTTCGGCTGGGCAGGCTGCGTTGCTGCCTTTTTTGGAGCGCTTGAACACCTGGTTCGTGACGGTTAGCGTGACCGCCGTCGGCGACCCGGCTGCGCCTGGTTTGAACGTGTCGGCGACCTTCGAAGATTCGAAGATGCAGACGATGTTGCCGGCTTCGGGGAAGGTCGATTCGAACAGAACCTTTTTGCTGCCTTTGGTCGCGCCGGTGCCTTTCGTGGTCAGTTCCTGCGTCCACGGGAAGTCGCCGGCTTTGATTTTGGTGCGCCCGAGCAGCGTCGAGGTTTTGCAGTCGCCTTCGGCTTCTTTGCCGGCGGATTTCTCGGAAGTCACGCTCGCCTTGTCCTTCTTGCCCGAGTTGTTCGTCAACGTGCCGTTCAGGACGTTTTCGGTGCATTCGAGGTTGCCGGCGCTCGTGACGAACACGAGATTCGAGCTGCTGGCCTTGACTTCCGCGCCGGCCGAGAGCAGGCCTTTGCCTTTCGTGCTCAGCTTGACAGCGGGTTTTTCTTTCGCCGCGACAGCGCTCCCCACCATGAGCGCCCCAAGCGCGCACAGCGCCAGCAGGGTGATCCCCAGAGTCCTGATGCTTCGCATCTATTTGATCCCTTTCCTCTCGTTATTAGTCGCCAGCGCCCCGGGCTGCCGGACGTCCACACGGAACCGCCGGCTCCAGTCGGCGCCGCGAAGGCGGCTGACATGATCTGACATGATGTTAGCGACGGTAGCACAGCATCTGACATCATGTCAACCAGAGTACTTAGCACCTCTAAGTCAGGCGTAATCTCTGGCTAGGCGAGCCATCTACCCGCCTGGGAGCGCCCTAAACTCGCATCGAGCGTTTATCTGCGAGACCCGAGCTGGGGCGCCGGGCCGCAGCGCCCATCGCCGACGTCAGCCATCGCGCGCCGCCCTGGTCAGCCAACTTTGGTCGCGAGCCGCGGCGCACTACGCCCCTCCTCCAACAGCCACGCCACCGTCGCCCCCTTGGCTGCTCGGCCGAGCGACGGGCCTGGATCAGAGCGCCGAGGCGTGCTCCTGCTCGGCTACGCGGAAGGACGAGCCGCAGCCGCAGGCGGCCACGACGTTGGGGTTCTCGACCTTGAAGCCGGCGCCCTGGAGGCTCTCCTGGTAGTCGATCACCGAGCCGTGAACATATGGGAGGCTCGCCGTGTTGACCAGCAGCTTGAGCCCGTGGCTCTCGAAGATCTCGTCGCCGTCCCGCTGTTCGTCGAACGCGAGCTGGTATTGAAAGCCTGAGCAGCCGCCTCCGCGCACGCCCACTCGCAGCCCTGCGACGGCAGCGTCGGCATCCTGCGCGTCCAAGAACTCGCGCACCTTCTGTGCCCCTAGATCGGTGATCGTGACCATTGCTATCGAAAGTATAGCGGTGCCTGAAAGTGTTCTAAGCTTGCCTGGCATGCCGGATGCAGACGAGATCAAGCAGCGTATCGAGACCGCGCTTCCCGGGGCGAGGGCCGAGGTCGAAGACTGGACCGGCGGCGGGGACCACTTTCGCGCGACCGTCACGGCGCCTGCGTTCGCGGGGTGCAGCCGGATCGAGCAGCACAGGCTCGTCTATGACGTCTTCGGAGCCGAGATCGGAGGCCGGATACACGCGCTGTCCTTGAAGACGCACAGTCCACCAGTTACGAACCCCGGACCTGCCCGTAGCGAGCAAACAACCCAATAGCCAGGAGCAGCCATGTCAGAGACCGAGCCCAACCAGATTCGCGACGCGATCAAACAGGCCATCGCCGAGCACGAGGTGATCCTGTTCATGAAGGGCACGCCCGATGCGCCTGCCTGCGGTTTCTCGGCCCGCACGGTCGCGGCGCTGCAGGCGCTGCAGGCGCAGTTCGCCGCGGTGGACGTCCTGCCCGACCCTCGGATCCGCGAAGAGCTGTCGGCGATCTCGCAGTGGCCGACGATTCCACAGCTGTTCGTCAACGGCGAGCTGGTCGGAGGATGCGACATCGTGCTCGAGATGTTCGAGTCGGGAGAGCTGGCGCAGACGCTGGGTCTGCCCGACGCGCCGGATTCGGCCGAGGACGGACCCGCCGTGGAGACCCCCGTTGCGTCCGGTGTGACGCAGCCAGAGAACCTCCTCGGCTGAGCCGACAGGCCTGACATCTCGGGCGCTCCCGGACGGAAGGACGAGGGCCAGCCGGCCAGATCGACGAGGGCCAGCCGGCCAGATCGACGAGAGCCAGCCGGCCGGTCCGACGAGAGCCAGCCGGCCAGATCGACGAGAGCCAGCCGGCCGGACAGACGAGGCCACCCGGCCGGTCCGACCAGATCCAGCCGGCCGGGACAGACGAGGCCACCCGGCCGGACAGACGAGGCTTACGGTAGCGTCCGCGGGCGATGCCGAACGCCGTCGCGGTCGCGACCGACAGCACCAACTACCTGCCGCGATGGCTGGCTGACACACAGGAGATCCACCAGGTGAGCCTGTATGTCGGTTGGAAAGGCGAGGAGCCGGTCCGTGAGCTGGACATGGACAACTTCGACGCGTTTTACGAGCGCCTGCGCACGGATCGTGAGACGCCCGTCACCTCGCAGCCCTCGATCGGCGACTTTCTGGCCGTGTGGGAGCCGTTGATCGAGCAGGGCAAGGACGTCGTCTCGGTGCACCTTGCGGGCGGCATTTCGGGCACCTGCGAGGCGGCACGCCAAGCGCGGGAGCTGCTCCAGGAGCGCGGCCTGGGCGAGCGGGTGACGGTGATCGACGGAGAAACCGCGTGCGGCGGAGTCGGGCTGCTGGCGCTCGCGGGCGCCGCCGCGGCCAAGGCCGGCGCGGACAGCGCAGCCGTTGCCGAGCGGATCCACGAGACGCGCCGGGCCCTGCAGATCTGGTTCTGCCTCGACACGCTCGAGTATCTGCAGCGCGGCGGACGCGTCGGCAGAGCTCAGGCGTGGCTCGGCGGGACGCTGCGAATCAAGCCGATCCTGTCGATGGAGTACGAAATCACCCCGGTCGAGCGTGTTCGCACCGCCGGGCGGGCGTTCGAGCGGATGGTGTCCTACGCACAGAAACTGCACGACGCGGGATCGGATGGCTGGGTCGTCCAGCACATCCAGGCAACCGAGCAGGCGGAGCGGCTGCTCGCGCGCTGTCGCGAGATCTTCGGGTCCGAGCCCGTGTTCACCTCGGAGGTGGGCCCGGTGATCGGGACGTACACGGGCCCCGGTCTGATCGGGGTGGGGGCGGTACCGCGCAGCCTGCTGGGCTGAAGAGGTCGGGTGCCGCGGCGCGATCAGCCGCGACGCCTGCGCCGGCGCAGCACGCGCCTGCTCAGATACAGCCCCGCGACGGCCGCCCCGATCATGACCTCGCGGCGGTGACGCTCGATGTGCCCGCGCCAATCGGTGAGATACGCGACCTCGCCCCGGAGGCGTCCGACCGAGACCGCCAGAGCAGCGCGATTGGCCTCGATCGAGCTGCGGATCTCGGCAGGGGAACGCTCTGGCATCAGGGACTCGCCTCCTGGCCGGGCTTCGGGGACGAGGGGTCGTCGGCGGGGACCGCCGGCGCGTCCGGATCGGGCGACGTTGTCGGCGCGCCCCCCGCGGAGGGCGTGACGGTGCCGGCCGGGGCAACCGGCTGGGCCGCGCCCGTGGACGTGTCGGGCGCGAGAGTCCCGGCCGGGGCGGCGGCGCCGTACGGGGCAGGCGCGGTGAATGTTCCTTCCGGCGCAGGCGGCGAGTGCGGGATCTCGGGGGTGTGCGAGACCGTGTCAGCGATCAGCCGCGCCTCCTCCAGCGCCATGTCGGGCATCGGCGGGGAGCCCCGTTTGACCGCTCTGGCAGCGACGAAGCCCGCGATCACGCCAAGCACGAACAGGATCAGCGCCAGCGCGAAGAAGCCCCAGAAGTACGTGTAGTCGTTGCCGATCGGCAGGTAGTAGTAGAGCAGCCAGGCGACGCCGAACAGCGCGAAGAAGAGCGCCATCAGGATGAACACGCCGGCGACGGCGCCGACGATCGCTCCGCGGATCAGTTTGCTGGCCTTCTCGGCGACCTCGGCCTTGGCCAGTTCTATCTCTTCGCGGACCAGCAAAGTCGCGCGTTCGGAGATGTCGGTGATCGCGGTGGCGATGTTCTGGGGGATGTCGCCCCCCGCATTGCCACCGGGGCCGCCGCCGGACCTCGTGCTCACTCGGGCGGCTCCTCGTCGAACAGGCGCCGCCACACGCGCGCGGCCGCGCGGTGAGCCAGCGCGCTCGACACGGCGGTGACGCAGGCCACCAGGCCGGACCACATCAGGCGCTTGACGACGTCGCTCTCCATCGACGCGCCAGTCTATTGCTCGCGAAGGTCATGTGAAGGTCGGGCAGATCCGCGACGCCCAACGAGCCGCGGCGGCGCGTCGAGTCGATAGTCGGCGTGGCATCGACAGGCACGCGCGCACCGGCCGATCTCGGCCTCGACGGCGATCGGCGACCGCGGCTCTCGGCGGCTCTGGCTAGGACCTGCGCTCGAGGCCGCCGCATACCGCCTCGACCACGAGCGCCTTGGCCTGCTCGAAGTGCTCGGGGCCGCTCGGCAGCAGATCGAAGATCCAGCCGGTGAGCATCTGCTCGATCGCCCCGTAGAAGGCCATGGCGGCGAAGCGCGAGTCGATCTCGAGCTTGAAGGCGCCCTGCGTCTGCGCCTTGATCACGATCTCGCCGATCAGTTCATAGGCTTGGCGGATCTGGCCGAGGTGCGTCTGACCGAAGGAGTTGGCTGCGCGCGTGACCTCGACGATGATGACCTTCATAACGTCGGGATCGTGGCTGTAGGAGTCGACGATGAAGGACGCGACCTCGTAGAGCTTCTCGCGCGGCGCCAGCTCGCGCGCGTCCACGTCTCGGATCGTCTCGAGCATGACATTCCAGCGCTCGAGAAAGACCGTGTCGAGGATCTCGTCCTTGGAGCCGAAGTAGTGGTAGACGAGCCCGTAGGCGACGCCCGCCTCGTCGGCGATATCTGCAACCCGACAGGCGTGGAAGCCCTGGCGCGCGAACACGCGTACGGCAGCCTCGAGGATCAGGCGGCGCTTGTCGCTCGTGGGTCTGGGGCGTGCCACCGAAGAGCTGCCGGCGCTCATCGGGCTCGATCCTTGCTGGACGCCGCGACCAGCCCTCGCCGAGCGTCCACACCGGGAATCGTCGCGGCATCGAGAACACCCTCGGCATCGGGCGACTCCTGTGTGGAGCTCTCGCCGGCGCCGCCGCGCTCGATCCTGGCAGAGACGTCCGGTCGGCTGGCATAGACGTCCGGTCGGCGATTGGAGAGCACAGGCAGCTGCTCGCGGATCTGGCGCTGGCGCTCGAGGTCGAGCTCGGCGACGATGTGACAGGGAGCGTCGGGTGCCTGCGCGAGCACCAGACCCCAGGGGTCCACGATCATCGAGCGCCCGCCCGAACGGTGGTGACCGGGATGCGCACCGACCTGGTTGGCGGCGACCACGAACGCAGCGTTCTCGATGGCGCGGGCGCGCAGCAACGCCTGCCAGTGGTCGCGCGTGGTCGCCAGCGTGAACGCCGCTGGCAGCGGGAATATGCGGGCTCCGGCGACCGCGAGTGCGCGATAGAGCTCCGGGAAGCGCAGGTCGTAGCAGATCGACATGCCGAGCTCGACCCGCGTGACGGTGCTGCTGAGCACGAGCTGGTCGCCGGGCAGCTCGATGTCGGACTCGCGGTAGTCGCGGCCGTCGATCGAGACGTCGAACATGTGCAGCTTGCGGTAGACCGCCCGCACGCTGCCTGACGGTCCGACGTGCACAGAGGTGTTTGCGAGCTTGCGCTCACCAGGTATCTGCTCGAGAAACGAACCGGCGATCAGCTCCACGCCGAGCTCGCTGGCGAGCGAGCGCGCCCACCCCACCGCACTGCCGTCGAGCGGCTCGGCCGCCGCGCGCAGCTGCTGGTCGGTGCCCATCGCCGTCCACTTCTCTGGCAGCACGATCAGCTCGGCGCCGTCCGCGGCGGCGGCGCGCGTGTGGCGGTCGGCGGCCGCGAGGTTGGCGGCGAGGTCGTCGGTCGAGTTGAGCTGGACTGCCGCTACCTTCAAGATGCGTTCCCCTTCTCCCGCACGCCCGTTGCAAGAGCGCTCGCCAAGCACGGGCGTCTGGCCAACGTCACTAGATTGACCAGTCAGTCAACAGCTTCAAGCATAGCTCTCGGGAGGGATCGGCCTGAGCTGACCCCTCACTCGCTGCTACTGGCGGGGCGACCGCTCAAGCGTTGGCGCTACGTGGCCGTGTTCGACGAGCACCTGATGGCGTGTGCCGCGCGCATCCAGGTCGGTCCGGCGCGACAGAGTTTCTGGGCGCTGCTGACGCGCGCCGACGGGAGGTTGCGCGAGCGCACCCGCATGCTCCCGCCCTGGCGCGATCGCGCCGTCGAGCTGGCGCCCGGGTCGATGCGCGTGCGAGACGGCGGGGTCGAGCTCAGGCTCGAGCTCGCGGAAGCCGCGCGCGCGCAGGAACGCGTCGAGACCCGCTGCGAGCACGAAGGTGGTGGCGAGGTGTGGACGCGCAAGCAAGCCGGTGTTCGTGCGCTGGGGCAGTTGCGGCTCGATCGAGGCCAGGCCCGCGAGATCGACGCGCTCGCCGTGATCGACGACACCGCCGGCTACCACGCTCGCCACACCGAGTGGTTCTGGAGCGCGGGCGTCGGTCGCGACGAGTGCGGACGGGCCCTGGCGTGGAACCTGGTGGCGGGCGTGAATGACCCGGAAGTGGGTAGCGAGCGGGCGGTATGGCTGGAAGGCTTGCCGAGCGAGGCGCGACCGGTGCGGTTCGCGCCCGATCTGTCTGAGATCGTCGCCGAGGACGGCTCGACGCTGCGCTTCGTTCCCGAGGCCGAGCGCCGGCGCAAACAGAACCTCCTGGTGGTGAGCAGCGACTACCAAGCGCCGTTTGGGACGTTCCACGGATCGCTTCCCGGTGGCTTGAAGCTCGCACACGGCATCGGTGTGGTCGAGCACCATCGGGCGAAGTGGTGATCAGCGCCTGCGCTGGCGCGCGAGCTCGTCCAGCAGCAGCTTCGAGTGCATCGCTCCGATCAGCTCGCGCAGCGGTTCGACGCCGGCCTCGATGATCTGCAGCGCTCGCTCGAGCTCGACCTCGCCGGCGAGACGGTCGAGCAGCGCGCGCACCTCCTGCTGGACGAGCGGCTCGAGCGCCTGCACGTAGCGAACCGTGTCGTAGACGGTGAAGCCGAGTGTCTCGTCGTAGCCGCCGGCGCGAAAGCGGCTGATGGCCTCGACGATCTTGATGTCGTCCGCGTTGTAGCCGCCGCGCGTGGGCGTCAGGACGCCGATCTCGGCGAGGCGGTCGAGCACGTTCTGGGGAACGTCGTAGCGCTCGCTGATCTCGCTCGCGGGAACGCGCTCGCGCTCGGCGGCGCTCGCGAGCGCACGCTCGATGATGCGGTCCTCGAACTCGATCAGCGCCTGGACGTGCTCGGGATCGTCGTCGAGCATCCGCTTGATTACGCGCAGCGGCATGAAGCGCTCCTCCTGCAGGCGCTTGATCAGGTTGATGCGCTGCACGTAGTCGAGCGAGTAGTAGGCCATGTTGCGGCTGGTCTTGACGGGCTCAGGCAGCAGGCCCTCGCGCAGGTAGTGCCTGATCGTCCCGGTGCTCACGCCGGCGCGCTCGGCCAGCTCGCCGATCTTCAGCAGCGGCGGCGCGTCGCTCGCGGCGGTCGGTGCACTGCTCGCCACGGTCACCGAGAGCTCCACTTCGCGACGCTCATCGACGGCTCCGATCAGGCACGGTCATCGATCGCTCCGATCAGGCCCGGACACAGCGCCACATCGCTACGCTCACCCATGGCGCCGATCAGGCCCGGAAGCTGGCGCCCTGCGGCGTAGGCTCGGCGGCGCCCGCGGCGGCGCCCTCTGCGAGCAGCTCTGCCACTTCCTGCTCGGAGTAGCCCGCGGCGTGGAGCGCCTGCTCGGTGTGCTCGCCGAGTGCCGGACCAGGCAGGCGAGCGTGCTCGCCGGCGGTGCGCGAGAGCTTGATCGGAATGCCCAGCTGACGGACGGGCTGATCTACGCCGGGCTGGTCGAGCTCGACAACCATCTCGCGCGCCCGTACGAGCTCTGACTCGAGCGCCTCGTTCAGTGCGAGCATCGGCTCGAGGCAGCAGTCGTGCTCGCGGGCAAAGGACTCCCACTGCGCGCGCGTGCGCGCACGGAAGATCTCGCAGACCTGCTCGTGCGCCGGCGAGCCGGGACGCTCGAACTGGCTCGCGATCAGGTCCTCGCGCTGCACCCCACGGCAGAAGGCCTGCCAGAACTTCGGCTCGAGCGCCCCGAGCGTGACCCAGCCATCGGCGCACTCGTAGGGCCTGTAGCAGATCAGCGAGCCGGCGAGCGGTAGATCGCCGCGCCGCGGGACGCCACCGTCGGCGAAATACGCGGCGGCGACCATCGCCAGCCACGAGAGCGCGCCGTCGGCCATCGACACGTCCACGATCTGGCCTTCGCCCGAACCTGGCAGCCCCTGGTGTCCTGCGCGTGCCGGAGTCCCGTCGCGCTCGCGCAGGGCGGCCATGATTCCGAAGGCGGCCATCAGCGCGCCGCCGCCGAGGTCGGCGATCTGGCCGGCCGCCTGCACCGGCGGCCCGTCGCGCTCGCCGGTGAGCCCGAGCAGCCCGACCAGACCGAGGTAGTTCATGTCGTGCCCGGAGGCGTCGCGTTTGGGCCCGGTCTGGCCGTAGCCGCTGATCGCGCAGTAGACGATCCCGCGGTTGACCTCGCGCATGCGCTCGTAGCCGACTCCGAGCCGGTCGAGCACGCCCGGCCGGAACGACTCGAGCACCACGTCGGCGTCGCGCACGAGCGCCAGCAGCGCGTCGCAGCCCGCCTCGCTCTTGAGATCGAGGCGGATCGAGCGCTTGTTGCGGTTCAGCGACAGGAACAGCGCTGACTTGGCGCTGTCGTCGGGCCCCGGCGGGCCCTGGGCGGGCGGGCCCTCATAAAAAGGCGGCGACCAGCGAATGTAGTCGCCCATGCCCGTGTCCTCGACCTTGAGGACGTCGGCGCCGAAGTCGGCCAGCAGCAGCGAGCAGAACCCGCCGGGCAGCAGGCGCGAGAGGTCGAGCACGCGGATGTCCTGCAATGGCAGGCTCACGTGCCCGCCACCTGTTGACGCTGCTCGATCGCGAGCATCGCGCGCGCCTGCTCTACGCTTGCGGGATGCCGGCCCACGTCTTCGGCCATCTGCCGGGCCTTCGCGATCAGCTCGCCGTTCGAGCCCGCCATCCGGCCGTCGGGCAGGTACAGGTTGTCCTCGAGGCCCACCCTGATCGAGCCGCCGAGCGTGAGGGCAGCGGCGACCAGTAGCCACTGCTCGCGGGAGATCCCGATCACGCCCCAGTGCGATTTGGTTGTTGCCGCCGGCCCCTCGGCGCCCGAGTTGCCATCGGCGGGCGCCACCGGTGAGGCGCCCTCGGGGATGTTGTCGACCATCGCCGCGAGGTTGCGCGCCGTCGGCGGGATGCCGCCCACAACCCCCATGACGCAGTCGACGTGCAGCGGCGAGTGGAGCACGCCCATGTCGATCAGCGGCGCCAGCGAGCCGACGTGCCCGATGTCGAAGCACTCGTGCTCGGGTTTGATGCCGAGCTCGTTCATCGCGCGGAGCAGCTCGATGATCTCATCGAACGGGTTGGCGAAGACCATGTTGAAGACGAAGCCTTTGCGCGAGCGCGAGTACTTCGCGTAGTTCATCGAGCCCATGTTCAGGGCTGCCACTTCGGGCCGGCAGGCGCGCAGGTACTCGACTCGCTTCTCCACCGGTACGCCGACGGCGCCGGTCGAGTGGTTGATGATCGCCGCCTCTCCCACCTCGGCGCGAATCGCTTCGGTGATCGCCTGGTAGTCCTCGACCTCGAAGCTGGGCGAGCCGTCTGGTTTGCGCGCGTGGATGTGGATCATCACACCGCCCTCGTCCACGATCCGGCGCGCCTCGGCGGCGTACTCCTGCGGCGTGTAAGGGATCGCCGGGCACTGCTCGCGGTTGGCGAGCACGCCGGAGATGGCGCAGGTGATGACGACTGGGTCCTCGACGCTCATTTTGCGTCTCTCGCGGCCGGGGTCATACCGGGACCACTCCATGGCGCTTCCACGGGCGCTCGATCCGCTTGCCGGCGGACAACTCGAGCGCGCGACAGATCGTCGGTCGGGTTTCGCGCGGATCGATGACGTCGTCGATCATGTCGTTGCCGGCGGCGATGTAGACATCGAAGATGTTGCGGAAGTTCTCGATCAGCTCGGCCCGCTTGGCGTCGGGGTCCTCGGCCTGGTTGACGACCTTGCGGAAGGCGATCTCGACCACGCCCTCGGCTCCCATGACGCTGATCTCGGCGCTCGGCCAGGCGACGATCAGGTCGGGCTCGTAGGCGCGACCGCACATCACGTAGTAGCCGGCGCCGTAGGCCTTGCGCGTGATGACGGTGATCTTCGGCACGGTCGCCGCGGCGACGGCGTGCAGCATCTTGGCGCCGTGACGGATGATCCCTTCTGCCTCGACCTTGGTGCCCACCATGAACCCGGGGACGTCCTGGATGAACACGAGCGGGATCGCGAACGCGTCGCAGAGGTTCACGAAGCGGGCGGCCTTGTCGGCCGAGTCGTTGTCGAGGATCCCGCCGAGCTGCTTGGGCTGGTTGGCGACGATTCCGACGGGACGCCCGGCGAAGCGGGCAAAGCACGTGATGATCGTCTTCGCCCACTGGCCTTTGATGTCCATGTAGTCGCCGTGGTTGACGATGCGCTTGATCACCTCATACATGTCATACGGCTTGCGATTTGATTCCGGGAGCACGTCCAGTAGCGAGTCCTCGCGGCGGTTGACGGGGTCGTCGCTCGCCCGCACGGGCGGCGGGGTCTCGCAGTTCTGGGGCATGTAGGAGAGGTATTCCTTGATGCGCGCGATGCACTCCTCGTCGCTGCCGACCTCCATGTCGCCGACGCCCGACTTGCGGCAGTGCACGCGCGATCCGCCCAGTTCCTCCTGGGTCACATCCTCCCCGACGGCGGCGCGCACGAGGTGCGGGCCGGCGAGCGCCATCGAGCCGCGCCCCTTGACCATCGGCACGAAGTCGGCGAGCCCGGGGATGTACGCGGTGCCGGCTGCGCACGGTCCCATCAATGCGGCGATCTGCGGGATCACGCCGCTCATCACGACCTCCTCGCGAAAGAGGTGCCCGGAACCGGCGAACATCGCTCCCGCGGCCTCCTGGACGCGCGCGCCTGCCGAGTCGAGCAGCCACACGAACGGAATCCGCTCGCGCAGCGCCAGCTCGCGCAGGCGCGTGACCTTGAACTCGCCGGTCATGCCCATCGAGCCCGCCATCACGGTGAAGTCGTACGCGGCCACAGCGGTCATGCGGCCGTCGATCTTTCCGTAGCCGGTGATGACGCCGTCGGCCGGCGCCTCGACGCCGTCCATCGCGCGTTGGGATGAGTGCGGCCGGCCGAGGATGCCGAGCTCGACGAAGGTTCCGTCGTCGACAAGCAGGGCGATCCGCTCGCGCGCGGTGAGCTTGCCCTGCTCGTGCTGCTTGGCGATCTTCTGCTCCCCTCCGCCGAGCTGAATCTTGGCGCGCCGCGCTTCGAGGTCCTCGACGAGGGGACGGAGCAGCGAGGGCGGGGCGCTCACGGACTCGGGGGCGCTCATCGGGCGCTCCATCGGGCGTTCCAGTTCGGACGGGGCCGGAGATCTGGCTGTGTTAGGACAGAGACGAATCGTGTCCTGAGCAGGAGCGCCCGCGCGCGCACGCACGCACGCACACACACGCGCGCGCGCGTGTGCGCCACAGGTTGGAATGCTCCCTGCGCCATAGATTGGAATGCTCCCTGCGCCACCGATTCGGATGCGTCTTGCGCCACCGATTCGGATACGTCTGTCGCAGACGCGTCGAATGTGTCTCGTGCGAATGCAGCTCGTGCGCTCATCGGCCTTTCCATTCGGGGTCACGCTTCTGGAAGAAGGCGGTGACGCCCTCCACGATGTCTTCGGTTGACAGCGCCAGCGTCAGCTGCGCGCGCAGGTAGTCGAGCGCGTCGTCGAGCGGCATGTCCAGCTGGCGACGCATCGCTTCCTTACCGAGACGCATGATCACCGGCGACTTGGACGCCAGCTTCTGCGCCCACTCGGCGACGGCGGCGTCGAACTCGTCTGCCGGCACGACCTTGTTGACCAGGCCGGCGGCGAGCGCCTCCTCGGCAGTCCAACGCTCCCCGAGCAGCAGCAGCTCGTTGGCCTTCTTGCGCGGGACGTTGCGGTAGATCAGCGCCATAATCATGAATGGGAACGTGCCGATGTTGATCTCGGGCGTCCCGAACGTCGCCTGCTCTGAGGCGACGATCAGATCGCACGCGAGTGCGATCCCGAGTGCTCCGGCGAGGACGTGGCCGCGTACGGCGCAGAGCGTCGGCTTGCCGAGGTCGCCGATCAGCCGGAACAGGCCTACGAAGCGGTCCGAGCCGAAGTGCTTGTGCACCAGCGGCACCTCGCCCGCGAAGCCACCGAGATTGGCTCCCGATGAGAATGTCTTCTCGTGTGAGGACGCGAGCACCACGCAACGGGCTTCCGGGTCATCGCGCGCGCTCTCGAACGCGCCGATCAGGCCTTGAAGCAGCTCCGCCGAGAGCGCATTGCGAGTGTCGGGCTCGTTGAGCGTGATCGTCGCAACGCCATCGGCTAGCCCATACAGGACCGACTCCCCGGACACGGTCGCATCGTAACCAGTCGTCGTCGGCTCGCTCACAGCGCAGTCCTCATCCACCCACGCGCGGTCCATCGCGCTGGATTACTCACGGTGCATCCCGGTCGATAACGCACGGTGCATCCCGCCAGCTCGCTCATAGCGCCAGGACCCGCCCGAGGATCTCGCGCATGATCTCATCGCTGCCGCCGCCGATCGGGCCCAAGCGCGCGTCGCGAGCTGCGCGCTCGACCCAGTACTCGCGCATGTAGCCGGCGCCACCGTGAATCTGCAGGCATGCGTCCATCAACTCGAACGACGCGCGCTGTGTCAACAGCTTGGCCATCGTGACCTCCTTGAGCGGGTCCTCACCGGCCACGAAGCGCCGCAGCGCGTCGTATGCGACACACCGGCATGTATACGCCGAGGTCGCGAGGTCCGCGAGCTTGTGCCGGATCACCTGATGGCCGCTCAACGGGCGCCCGAACGCCATGCGCTCATGCGCGAACTGAGCCGTTCGCTCCCACGCGAGCTGCATCGCGCCAACCGCGCCGAGCGCCATCGCCAGGCGCTCCCACTGGAAGTTGGCCATGATCAGCTTGAAGCCCTCGTTGAGGGATCCGAGTAGGTTGCACTCCGGCACGAACACGTCCTGGAAGCTGATCGTGGCCGTGTCGGAGGCATGCCAGCCGAGCTTGTGCAGCGCCGCGGAGCTCACGCCCTCGCCGCGGTCGATGATCAAGAAGGAGATGCCGTGGTGGCCGCCCGCGGGCGTGGTTTTGACCGCCGTCACGATGAAGTCCGCGCGAACTCCGTTGGTGATGTAGGTCTTCTCCCCGTTGACGAGGAAACCGCCGTCCACACGATCCGCGCGCGTAGCGAGCGCGGCGACATCGGAGCCGGCGCCCGGCTCGGTGATGCCGAGCGCCCCGATCTTGGTGCCGCCGATCGCCGGCGCCAGATAGCACTGCTTCTGCTCCTCGGTGCCGAACTTCCAGATCGGCGGCGTGGCGATGTTGATGTGCGCGCCGATCCCGGCCGCCGTGCCACCCGATCCAACACGCGCCAACTCCTCGCACAGCACGGCCTCGTGTAGATAGTCCCCGCCCTGGCCGCCGTACTGCTCGGGGTACTTGAGGCCCAGCAAGCCCTGGGCGGCCATCCTCGCGAACACCTCATTCGGAAACCAGCACTCGTCCTCCCAACGCCGGGCGTGCGGCGCGAGCTCGCGTTCGAGAAAGCCGCGGATCGAGGCGCGCAGCTGTTCGTGCTCGTCTGCGAAAGGGGGCTGGATCACGGTGGCGGGAGCGTCGATGGGGGGAGCGTGGGTCGCCGGAGCATCGATGGCGGGAGGGGCGATGGCGGGAGCGTGGGTCGCAGGAGCATCGATGGCGGGAGGGGTGATGACAGGAGCGTAGGTCGCAGGAGCATCGATGGCGGGAGGGGCGATGACAGGCGCGTGGGTCGCGGGGGGTGAATCACTGCGACCGGGACGCCGGGGTGGTCGCGTCGTTGTAAAGGTCCGGGGACGAGTATTAATTTTTTGAGTTGGGTGCGCAAAGGTATCTACTAACGTGGCGCACTCGGTTCCTGTGATTGCGCGGCTACTTCCGTGTGACGCCGGTGTCACGCCTTCCCCGCCGAACGTGCATTCGTCTACGTCCGCGCGAATACCTAAGTGCACCAAGTCGAAAAAAAAACAACTACCCACGGCCTCCTTCACATCGGCTTCACGCCCGGCCGCTCGAGCCGCACCGGTCCAGGCCGCCGGCGCTCAGCGCGCGGATCAGAGCCCATAAGAGCGCCCGATCACCTCGAGCATGATCTCGTCGGTGCCCGCGCCGATGCGGTTCAGGCGCGCGTCGCGCCAAGCCCGCTCGACGCCGTACTCGCGCATGTAGCCGGCGCCGCCGTGGATCTGGATGCACTCGTCGGCGACTTCGACCGCGACGCGTGCGGCGTGCAGCTTGGCCATCGAGATCTCGCGCACCGGGTACTCGCCGTTCTGAAACCGCCACGCGGTCACGTAGACCATCTGGCGGGCCGACTCGATCTTGGTGGCCATCTCGGCGAACTTGTGCCGGATCACCTGGAACTTGCCGATTTCCCGTCCGAACGCCTTGCGCTCGTGCGCGTACTGGAGCGTGCGCTCGAAACATTTCTGCGCGCCGGCGACGCAGCCGGCGGCGCCGATCAGCCGCTCGCCCTGGAGCTCCCACATGATGTGGTAGAAGCCCTTGCCGATCTGGCCGAGGACCGCGCTCGCGGGCACGCGTACGTCCTGGAAGGCAAGCAGCGCCGTGTCGGAGGCGTGCATGCCGAGCTTCTCGAGCTTCTTCTCGCGAATCACCCCCGGCGCATCCATCGGCACCAGGAACAGCGTGAAGCCGTCGTATCCGGCGTCGGGATCGGTCTTGGTGACGAGCACGATGACATCGGCGCGGTGGCCGTTGGTGATGTACGTCTTGGAGCCGTTGATGACGTAGTCGTCGCCGTCCGGCACCGCGCGCGTCTTGATCCCCGAGACATCCGAGCCGGCGTCGGGCTCGGTGATGCCCAGGCACAGGATCACCTCGCCCTTGATCGCCGGCACGACCCATTCCTGCTTTTGCTCGTCGCTGCCGAACGCGAGGATCGGCGGCATCGCCATGTCGGTGTGCACGGCGACCCCCATCGCCAGGCCGCCCGAGTTGGCGTGCGTCATCTCCTCCGCGAGCACGAGGCTCGTGTAGTAGTCCCCGCCCTGACCGCCGTAGACCTCCGGCTTGTCGAGCCCGAGGAAGCCCAGCTCGCCCATGCGCGGAAAGACCGAGTCCGGGAACGTGGTCTCCTCCCATTCCTCTGCGTGTGGAGCCAGCTCTTTCACGACAAAGCTGCGGATCGACTCGCGCAGCGCTTCGTGCTCGTCGTTGAAGATGAAGTGCTTGCGCGCGGCCTTGAAGTCGGGCTTCAGGACGCTCTCGGCGGTGGCGGCCATGTCGGGCGATCTCCTCGGGTTTCGATTTGGTTTGGGTGGTGCGCGCCCCGGCACGTTCGGCGCATCGGCGACGCTAGCGCAGCACAGCCGGAAAGTAAACAGTAGAGCTGCTTACTTTCTGCTTCGCACCGGCTGAGCGCGATCTTGCAACGCGTCGCAGATTGTTCGCGAAGCCCCGCGTCGACTGGGAAAACGGCCCCTGGAATCCGTCCAGGCTGGTGCCGGCGTCTAACGCTTCGAGCCGCCGCGACCGATGCCCCGCCCGTGGCCGAAGCACAAAGCAAGCCCGTCCCGATCGACCGCTGCGCCCAGCTGCGCGCGATCGCCAACCTCGCGCTCGCCGCGATCGCCGCTTTCGCCGTCGCCGGTCTGTTGATCGCGGCGCCCGCCACGGCAAGCGGGTCCGGAGCGGGCAGCTCAAACCGTGGCTCTGCGAACCCGACCGCGTCCGATCACGCGCGAGCGGCTGACGGCGACGGGCACCACGGCAAGCGCGCCTCCGGGCATGGGCATCGTCATGCCGGAAGCTCGCAGCACAAGGGAGACCGGGGGCACGGGACGGCCGCCAAGCACCATCCCCGTGGCCATCGGCGCGGCTCCAAGCGCAAGCATGTCCATGGCGTCAGCCACACAGCCCGCCACGGAACCCATGCGGCACGCGCCAGGCGAGACGCTCACGGCCGCGAGACACCCCCGACGACCGTCTCCCAGACTCACGCTGCCAGCTCGACGAACACCCCGAGCGTCCAACCGGCGGTTTGCTCGGGTGCCGGGCTGACGCCCACCCCGGAAGACCTCGAAGCCGTGCGCGAAGCGACGCTGTGCCTGATCAACAATGAACGAATCGCCCACGGCGAGCGCCCGCTCCAGTTGAACACGGATCTCCAGAATTGCGCCCAGGGTCACAGCGAAAGCATGGCCGTCAATGACTACTTCAGCCACGAAGGGCCCGGCGGGAGCACGCCGCTGAGCAGGATGCAGGCGGCGGGCTACGTCTACAGCTCGAAGATCGGCTACGAAATCGGCGAGAACATCGCCTGGGGCACACTCTGGCTGGCGACGCCAAAGGCGATCGTCGAAAGCTGGATGCAGTCGCCCGAGCACCGCGCCAACATCCTCGACGCCAACTACAAAGAAACCGGTATCGGGGTAAGCCCACACGCACCTTCGGCCCGCGCCGAAGGCGAGCCGGGCGCCCTGTATACGCAGGACTTCGGCGTCATCATCACCGGCTAGCTGATCTCCGCGCTGCGCCACTACCTCGGCGCATCTCCCCACGGCGGACGTTCGCCACGGCGCATCTTGCCATTGCGCACCTCCCCAGGCGCACCGCGCCTTCCGGGCCGCACGCCTTTACGCGCGTGTACGCCCAGGGACCGCAGGCCGATTGGCCAGACGGATAGTCTCCCCGCAGACAACCACGAGACCACAGAGGAGAAGCAACGGCCATGGGAGTACTGGACGGCAAGTCGGCGATAGTCACAGGTTCAGCGCGCGGGATCGGACGCGCGACGGCCGAGCTGCTCGTCGCGCAGGGCGCGCAGGTGTTGATCAACGACCTCGACGGCGACGTGGCCGAGCAGGCGGCCGGCGAGATCTCCGGCGAGACGGCTGTCTACGCCGGCGATCTGACCAAGACCGGCGCGGCCGACGAGCTGGTGCAGAAGGCGATCGACGCGTTCGGCAAGATCGACATCATCGTCAACAACGCCGGCTACACCATCGACGCACCCGTGCACAAGATGTCCGACGACCAGTTCCAGAAAATGCTGGACATCCACACGATCGTGCCCTTCCGAGTGATTCGGGCCGCCGCCCCGCACCTGCGCGAGCCGGCTAAGAAAGAGCGTGATGAAGGCAAGGAGGTGTTCCGGAAGATCGTCAACGTGTCCTCGACCTCCGGCACGTTCGGCAACGCCGGCCAGGCGAACTACTCCTCTGGCAAGGCCGGCGTCGTTGGCCTCACGAAAACCGTGGCGAAGGAGTGGGGCCAGTTCAAAGTCAACGTCAACGCGGTCGCGTTCGGCTTCATCGACACGCGCCTGACGCAGGCCAAGGTCGACGAGAACGTGATGGAGAAGGACGGCGAGACGATCCAGCTGGGCATTCCCGAGCAGATGCGCCAGATGGCCGCGATGCTGATACCGCTCGGGCGCCCGGCGTCACCCGAAGAGGCCGCAGGCGGCATCTTCTTCCTGTGCTCACCCTGGTCCAACTACGTCCACGGCCAGACGCTGCACATCACGGGCGGCCTATTCGGCGGAATGACCGGCTGACCGGCAGCTCGGCGCCCAGAACGACAGCCGGGTCGTAACGGCAACCCGGCGATCAGAACGGCGGTCAGAGCTACAGCCGGAGGTCACAACGACAGCCCGGCGATTACGACGACAGCCCGGCGATCAGGGCGCGACCGGAGGACCCGTCTCCGCCGCGCCCGGCGCGGCCCCCTCACGCACCCCATGGCCGCGCAGCTGGAAGTAGAGCACCGCTGAGGCGAGCGCCGAGATCGGTGCGGTGAGAATCCCGACGACGACGCGCACCAGCAGTTCGATCCCGGTCCCGGCCGACGCCGCGAGTGCGTCGAGCAAGAAGCTGGCCACACCGACGAGGATCACCATCAGCAGGATCACCGCGAACACGTTCCAGCCTTCGCCGCGCACGAGCTCGCGGCTGCGTCCGAGCGCGCGCAGACCGCCGGGTCGCTCGAGCACGACGACTGGGGCCGCGACCGACCAGATCGTGAGCAGGATCAGGCCGGGAATGATGATCAGGATGAAGCCGATCACGATCCCGATGCCCGCCACGATGCCCACGAGGATCAGTTGCCCGAGCACCGGCACCGCCGCCTGAAGCAGCTGTCCTGGGCTCGTGTCGCGCCTGCCGTCCTGGACGTCCGCTACCAGCTCTACGACCATTCCTGTGAAAAGCGTGCTGGCGACCAGGCTGACCACGAGTGCGATGATGGCGAGCCCGGGCGAGGCGGTGACCAGTAGCGCGCCTACGACGGCGCTGATCACGAACACGACGGCGGCCGCCGTGATCAGCACGAGCGCTTGGTCCGCGTAGATCTCGAACGTGCGCCGAATGACGCCGCCGACGTCGACCCGATTGTTCACGCCATCCTCCCCACGCGGCCGCGGGCTCAGGCGACGGCCGGCGTCTTGGCGGCGCGCCGTTCGGCGCGCACGCGTCGCAGGACGCCCTTGCGTCCATGCTGCTCGAGACCCACGTACAGCTCGCGGATCGCGCCGAGGATCTCGTCAGCGACCGCCTGCTGTTGGGCTCGGGTGGGATGCTCGACCGTCTCCCAGCGCATCGGCTCGCCATACTGGACGGTCACGCGCGGGAACTGCAGGCGTTTCCAGTTGCGGATCCGCGATGACCCCTGGATCGCGATCGGCACCACCGGGACGCCGGTTTCGAGCACGAGGCGCCCGATGCCCGGCTTGGCCTCGCTGGCCATGCGCCCGGTGCGCGAGCGCCCGCCCTCGCAGTACATCGTGATGGCGCCGCCGTGTCCCAGGATCGCCTTGGCGGTGATGAACGTTTCTTCGTCGCGAGCGCCGCGGCGGACCGGGAATACTCCACCCGGGCTGTAGATGCTCTGCATCGGCGGTTTGAACAGCTGCGACTTCGCCATGAAGCGCACCTTGCGCCGGATGCAGCAGCCCATCAGGAAGTGATCCATGAACGAGAAATGGTTCGGAGCGAGAATCACCGGACCGACCCCCGGGACCTGCTCACAGGAGATCGAGCGCACGCGCAGGAACGTGTAGGCGTACAACGACGTCAACATACGTGTTGCCTCGTACACCCAGTTGGGTTCCTGCGTGCGAGCACGCTCGTGAAAGCGGTCGAAGTGCTCCTTCGGCCGCGGATCGGCGTAGACCTGCTCGCGCATCGAGGCTAAGTCGTTCATCTGTTCGCTTGTACCTCGAGGCGCGCGCAAAGTTACTCGCTGGCAGAGCCCCCGGACCGTCCGGGCGACGATTCGCCCGCCGAGGGCGCACGCGTGCGCGCGCGCGCGAGCGCGTCCGCCCAGCCGGCCAACAGCTCCGAGCGCTCGTGCTGGGACATGCGCGGCTCGTAGCGCGCGCGCGCGCGGCGGTCGGCCGCGACGTCAGCAAGCGTCCAGCGCCCGATGCCCACGCCCGCCAGCCTGCCGGCGCCCAGCGCGGTCGTCTCGAGGGTCTCGGCGACTACCACCGGGACGCCCAGCACGTCGGCCTGAAACTGCATCAGCCAGGCGTTGGCGCTCGCGCCCCCGTCAACGCGCAACTCGTCGAGTGGCGCCCCGCTGGCCGACTCCATCGCTCGCACTGCGTCGACGGTCTGGTAGGCGATCGCCTCGAGCGTCGCGCGCGCCAGGTGAGCGCGCCCGCTGCCGCGGGTCAGGCCCACGATCGTGCCGCGCGCGCGCGGATCCCAGTGCGGCGAGCCCAACCCCGTGAGCGCCGGCACGAAGTAGACGCCCTCGTTGGAGCGCAGCGACGCCGCCAGGCTCTCGGTCTCGGATGGGTCGCCAATGATCGCGAGCCCATCGCGCAACCACTGCACCGCTGCGCCTGTCACGAAGATCGAAGCCTCGAGCGCATAGGTCGTGCGCCCGCCCTGCGACCAGGCGACGGTGCTCAGCAGCCCCGGCGCCGGTGCGGGCGGCGCCGCGCCTGTATTGAGCAGTACGAAAGAGCCGGTGCCATACGTGTTCTTGCCGAGGCCAGGCTCCAGGCAGGCCTGGCCGAACAGGGCCGCCTGCTGATCGCCGGCGACGCCGGCTACGGGGGCGGTCCGCGACCCGAGCACGCCCGGCAGCGTCTGCGCGAACACGCCGGCGCTCGGTCGCACCTCGGGCAGGCTGCCAGCGGGAACCTCGAACAGCTCGAGCAGCTCGGGATCCCAGCGCCCGCGCCCGATGTCGTAGAGCAGCGTGCGCGCCGCGTTGGACGGATCGGTGAAGTGTCCGCCGGTCAGCTTGAACAGCAGCCACGAGTCGATCGTCCCGAACACGGCGCCGCCCGCGCGCGCGCGGTCCGCCAGCCCTGGCACGTTCTCGAGCAGCCAGCGGATCTTGGTCGCAGAGAAGTACGGGTCCAGCACGAGGCCCGTGCGGTCGCGGATCAACGGCTCGTGTCCAGCCGCCCGCAGCCGCTCACATAGCTCGGCGGTGCGGCGGTCCTGCCACACGATCGCGTTGTGCAGCGGCTCGCCGCTGCTCGGATCCCAAACGCACACGGTCTCGCGCTGGTTGGTGATCCCCACAGCCGCGAGCTCGCTGTCCTGCGCGCCGGCGCTCGCCAGCGCCTCGTGCGCGAGTGTCCGCGTGAGCTCCCAGATTTCGCCGGCGTCGTGCTCGACCCAGCCCGGTCGCGGGAAATGCTGGCGCAACTCCCGGTAGGCGCGCGACAGCGGTCGTGCCTGCTCGTCATAGACAAAGCAGGTGGTTCCCGTGGTGCCCTGGTCGATCGAGAGGATCATCGCGCGCCGAGCCTAGTGACTCGACTTCGGCACGGGCGCTGCGGCCGCCGCAGGCCGTCGTCGTCGCCGGCACTTGACGGCGCCAGCCTCGCCGGCCCGTCGGCGGCGGGGGCTATTGTCAGCGCGCAGAGGCTATGCCAGCAGCTGTTCCCGGTAATTCGCGACGCAAAGTCCCAGCTACGAGGAGGTAGGCGCCGTGGTCAACGTCGAGGCGCACATCACAGGCACGGTATGGAAAATCGAGTGCGAGGTCGGCGACCAGGTCGCGGAGGGCGACACGGTTGCGATTCTCGAGTCGATGAAGATGGAGATGCCCGTCGAAGCCGAAGACGCCGGCAAGGTGGCCGAGATCCGCTGCGAGGAGGGCCAGGCCGTCAACGAGGGCGACACGCTGATCGTGCTCGAATAAGGGCCGGCCACTAGCCTACGGACCCGATGGCCAGTGGCGCTGAAACCCGCGAGCTCGCAGAGGGCAAGCTCCTCGTCAACCGGCCGGCGCCGGAAGTGCTGCGGCTGACGATCTCGAATCCCGAGAAGCGCAACGCCCTCGATCACCCGATCCTCGACGCGATCACCGCGACGCTGCGCGAGCACGCCGACGAGCACGGCGCGATCCGCTGTCTGGTGCTCACCGGGGCTCACGGCATGTTCTCGGCGGGCTACGACATCGGCGAGATTCCCGAAGAGGAATTCGAAGAACGCGCCGAGGCGCTCGTCGCACACCCATTCACCGAAGCGATCGACGCGCTCGAGGCGTTCCCTTGGCCGACCGTCGCCGCGCTGCCGGGCCACACGATCGGCGGCGGGCTCGAGCTCGCGCTCGCCTGCGATCTGCGGGTAGCCAAGGAGGCGATAAAGCTGGGGATGCCCCCGGCCAAGCTCGGGCTCGTGTACTCCCACACCGGCCTGCGGCGTTTCATCGATGCGATCGGCGCCCCGCGCACGCGTGAGCTGTTCCTGCTCGGCCGCCACATCGACGCCTCGACGGCGCTCGCGTGGGGCCTCGTGAACCGCGTTGCGTCCGAGTCGGAACTCGAGTCGGCGACGCTCGCGCTGGCGGTCGAGCTGGCCGGCAACGCGCCGCGCTCCCAGCTCGGCAACAAGCAGGCGATCGGTGCGCTGCTGCGCGCCGAGGGCGAGCTTCCGAGCGAGATCGCACAGCAGCTGATCGAGCTGCGCCGCCTGTCGTTCGCCTCGCAGGACATGCGCGAGGGAATGCGCGCCTTCGCCGAGAAGCGCCCACCGCACTGGCGCAACGAATAGCGCCGACGCGACCCCACCAACGCCGACGCGACCCCATTAGCAGCGACGCGACCTCACCAGCCGCGACGCGGCATCACGAGCCACCAGACTTCGCGGCTCGGGCTTGCGCCACGACCCCCGGACACGGCACGCTGCGCGTACGCCGCTGGTCGGCAGTGCCGTCCGGGAGGCGCCGTACTTTGGACGCATGCCGCCGTCGATTACCCGCGAGGAGGCGAGGCGCCTCGGTGAGATCGAGGATCACACCGAGATCGAGGCGCTCGTCGAGCGGGCCTGGATGGCCCGCGTGCAGCGTTTTGGCGACGCGACGGACATGTGCTCGCTGGTGAACGCGAAGTCCGGCGGCTGCGCCGAGGACTGCGGCTTCTGCGCGCAGTCGCGCTTCGCCGAGGCCGAGACGCCGATGCACGCGATGATGAGTCCAGAGCAAATCCTCGAACACGCTCAGGCCGCGGAGGCGGCGGGCGCCCACCGCTTCTGCATGGTCACGCAGGGTCAGGGCCTGTCGAAGCGCGACTTCGAGAAGATCCTCGCCGGCGCGCGCCTGGTCTCGGAGCACACGAACCTCAAGCGCTGCGCCTCGATCGGGCACATGTCGGTCGAGCGGGCGAGGGCGTTGAAGGAGGCCGGCATCCAGCGCGTGCACCACAACGTCGAGACGGCCGAGAGCTACTACGACGAGGTCTCGACGACGGTGCGCTATGAGGGGCGGGTACGCACGATCCGGGCGGTGCGCGAGGCGGGACTCGAGACCTGCGTGGGCGGGATCCTCAACCTCGGCGAGACTCGCGAGCAGCGCGTTGAGATGGCGTTTGAGCTGGCTGCGCTCGATCCCACCAGCGTGCCGATCAACCTGCTGAATCCCCGGCCGGGCACCAAGTTCGGCGACCGCCGTCCGATCGACCCGTGGGAGGCGGTCAAGTGGATCGCGATCTTCCGGTTGATCCTTCCCGAAGCCCTGTTCCGGCTGTGTGGCGGACGCGTGGAGAACCTCGGCGAGCTGCAACCGCTGGCTGTCAAGGCCGGGCTGAACGGCGTGATGATGGGCAACTTCCTCACCACGCTCGGCTCCGCGCCCGAGGAGGACCGCGGCATGTTCGAGGACCTCGGCCTGAACGTGGCGCGCCAGCCCGACAACGGCAGCAACCCGCGACCTGACAACCGCAGCGGGTGGCTGCGCGGCGAGACGCCCGATGTGGTGGACGAGCTGCTCGCGAGTGCCCCCTCCGGCGATGCGGGTGAGCACGCCTCCGGCCCGCTCGCGCCGCCGAGCGGTACGCGCGAGGGCGATCGGGAGCATGGGCCGCTCGAGGTGAGGCTGTGGGATCCCTCGGCGCAGCTGCACTTCCGCGCCAAACGCAACGTGCCGCCGCGGCCCGACGGCGCGCTCAACAGCTCGCCCGCGGACGGAGCGGACGGGCCGATCCACGAGCGCCGCAGATCGATCGCGCCCGGCCGGGTACGGACGTGAACGAGATTGAGCAGCGGCTGCAGGAACTGGATGAGCTCGGGCTGCGGCGCAGCCTGCGGATGGTGAGCGGCCCGCAGGGTCCGCGGGTTCTGCTCGACGGCAAGCCGGTTCTGCTGCTGTGCTCGAACAACTATCTCGGCCTCGCCGATCACCCGCGCGTGCGCGAGGCTGCGGCAGAAGCGGCGATGCGCTGGGGCGTGGGCGCTGGAGCCTCGCGGCTGATATCGGGCACGATGACGATCCATCGCCGTCTGGAGGAGCGCTTGGCGACATTCCACCGCCGTCAGGCATGCGTACTGTTCGGATCGGGCTACCTCGCCAATGCGGGGGCAATCGGCGCGCTGGCGGGGCGCGGCGACACGGTCTTCTCCGACGAGCTCAACCACGCGTCGATCATCGATGGCTGCCGGCTGTCGCGTGCGGAGGTGGTCGTGTACCGGCACGGCGACATGGAGCACCTCGAGTGGCTGCTGCGCCGGCATGGCGCACGCGCGGGCGCGCGCGCGCACGTGCGCTCCGCCGCCGGACGCTCAGCGCGTTCGGGTCGGCCGCACGTCGGTCAGGTGATCGTGACCGATGCGGTGTTCTCGATGGACGGCGACGTGGCGCCGCTGCCCGAGATCGTGGACCTCGCAGGCGCGTACGAGGCGCGCACGATCGTGGACGAGGCTCACGCGATCGGCGCGCTCGGGGCAGACGGCAGTGGCGCCGTGACAGCCGCGGGTCTCGAGGACGAGGTCGATCTCGTGATCGGGACGCTCGGCAAGTCGCTCGGCTCCTACGGGGCGTACGCGTGCGCAAGCCAGGCCACGGTCGATTACCTGATCAACGCGGCCCGCCCCCTGATCTTCTCGACCGCACCGCCGCCTCCGGCCGTCGCCGGGGCGCTGGCCGCGCTCGAGCTGCTGGTGGAACGCCCCCATCGCGTGCAGCGGCTGCGCGCGAACGCGCGGGCGCTCAGACGGGCACTGACGGCGGAGGGCTTTGCTGCGGAGGCATGCGACATGCACATCGTCCCGCTCGTGGTCGGCGACGCGAATGCGGCTGTGAGCCTGTGTGAGGCGGCGCTTCGCCGAGGCGTGTTCGCTCAAGCGATCCGTCCGCCCACGGTGGCGCCCGGCAGCTCGCGGCTGCGGCTCGCGACGATGGCCTCGCATACCCCTGAAGAGCTGGCCGGCGCGGCCCGCATCTTGGCAGAGGCCGCACGCGAGCTCGATCTCAACCTCGCGACGCTGCCGCTCCGGGCGACGGCCGCCGCAGCCGTCGCGCCAGCGCATGATGAACTGGTCGAGCTGGAAACCGAGCTCGATTTCGAACCGTCCGCCCAAGCGTTGGCTGAGCCGAGCCCCGCCAACGCGCCATTCGACCTCGAGCGCGAGACCGTCCCGACCGGTGACTCGTGGGTCCCCGAGTACGAGGCGGCACGCGCCGGGGCGCCGTTCGACCCTGAGCCCGAGGCAGCGGGCTCCAGGGCGCCGCTCGACCCTGCGCCCGAGACGGCAGGCTCCAGGGCACCGTTCGACCTCGAGCGCGAGGAACGAGCGGTCTCGCGCGCGGCCTGAGAGCCGCGTCGCTCGGGCGCAGCGTGCGCGGGCTGTTCGTAACAGGAACCGACACGGGCGCCGGCAAGACGATTGTGAGCGCGGCGTTGGTCGCCGCGATGAGGCGCTCCGGCGAGCATGTGGTGGCGCATAAGCCGGTCGTTAGCGGCCTGGACGAACCTGCCGCACCCTGGCCCCCGGATCACGAGCTGCTGGCGGCCGCGGCAGGCATGAGCCCGGAGGATGTCGCGCCGCTGCGATTCGGGCCAGCGGTGTCCCCCCACCTCGCGGCACGGCTCGACGGCGCGCGGATCGACCCGGCCGAGGTGATTGCCCGGGCACGCGCTGCCGGGCGCCGCGAAGGCACGCTGATCGTCGAGGGGGTCGGCGGCCTGCTGGTGCCGTTGAGCGACGAGTTCACGGTGCGCGACCTGGCGGTTGCGCTGGGATTGGAGGTCCTGATCGCGGCGCGGCCGGGTCTCGGCACGATCAACCACACGCTGCTCACGCTTCAGGCCGCGCGCGCTGCCGGCCTCGCCGTGCGGGCCGTCGTGCTCACGCCCTGGCCCGAGCAGCCTTCGCCGATGGAGCGCTCCAACCGCGAGACGATCGCGAGCCTCGGCCAGGTCGAAGTGTCGGTCCTGGAATCGATACCAAGTCCGACGATCGCTGAGCTCGCCCGCGCGGGCGACACGCTTCCGTGGCGCCGCTGGCTCCCCGAGAGCCGTTAACCGCAGGAGCCCGGATTCCCCGGGCTCCTCGGAGGGCTGTAACGAAACACTCAGCGGACTAGCCAACTACGACTGTGACGGCGCGCCACGACGCTTGGCGGCGAGCCCGCGGCGCGCGTCATCCGCGGCGTGCCGCCGCCAGCAGCGCAGCGCTCACCTGAGCGAGCTCGTCCTGCACGATGATGTAGGGCGGCATCGTGTAGATCAGGTCGCGAAACGGGCGCAGCCACACCCCGTGATCGACGGCGATCGCAGTCGCGGCGCGCACGTCCACGTCATGATCGAGCTGCACGACGCCGATCGCGCCGAGCACGCGCACGTCGGCCACTCCGGGCAGCTCGCGCGCCGGCTCCAGACCGGCGCGCAGGCCCGCCTCGATGGTCGCGACGCGCGCGCGCCAGCCCGTGCCATCCCCGCCATGAATGCAGCCCGCGTGCCCGCCGTGAGCGTCGGTGCGAGGCCCGCCATCGTCGAGCAGCTCGAGCGAGGCAAGCGCGACCGCACAGGCGAGCGGGTTGGCCATGAACGTGGGGCCATGCATCAGCCCGCCAGCCTCGCCACCGGATATGGCCTCGGCCACTGCGGGCGTGCAGAGCGTCGCGGCGAGCGTCATGTAGCCGCCCGTGAGCGCCTTGCCGACACACATGACATCGGGCGCAAGATCAGCGTGTTCGCAGGCGAACATGACACCCGAGCGCCCGAACCCGGTGGCGATCTCGTCGAGCACGAGCAGCAGCCCATGCTGGTCGCACAGCTCGCGTAGCAGCGCGACGCACTCGGGCGCGTAGAAGCGCATCCCGCCGGCGCCCTGCACGACCGGCTCGACGATCACCGCGGCCAGCTCGTCACCGTGCTCGTCGAACAGGCTGCTGACGTGCACCGCCCAGTCCGGGTCGAGCCCGGCGTCAAACCCCCCAGGTGGGCGCTGTGCGAACACGTGCGCGGGCAGCACGCCGGTGAACAGGCTGTGCATGCCGCCGATCGGATCGCACACGGACATTGCGCCGAAGGTGTCGCCGTGGTAGCCGCCTCTGACGGTGAGCAGCCGCGTGCGGGCAGGCCGGCCAGCGGCGCGCTGGTACTGGAGCGCCATCTTGATCGCGACCTCGACGGCCACCGAGCCCGAGTCCGCGAAGAACACGCGCTCGAGCCCCGGCGGGGCCAGGCCGATCAGGCGCTCGGCGAGGCGGACGCCCGGCTCGTGTGTGAGCCCCCCGAACATGACGTGGGCCATCCGGTCCAGCTGCTCGCGAGCGGCGCGATCGAGCTGCGGGTGGCGGTAGCCGTGGATCGCGCACCACCACGAGGCCATCCCATCGATCAGCTCGCGACCATCTGCCAGCCGCAGGCGGACGCCCTGTGCGGACACGACCGGCAGCGGCGACGGCGGGGACGGCGGCAGGCCTCCGTAGGGGTGCCACACGCGCTCGCGATCGAGCGCCAGCAGCGCCTGCCAGTCAGCCAGTACTAGTCCTCGTAGAGGACGAAGTCCCTCTTGCGGGCACCGCACACCGGACAGAACCAGGTGTCGGGAATGTCCTCGAACGCCGTGCCCGCCGGGATGCCGCCGTCGGGGTCGCCTTCGTCGGGATCGTAGATGTAGCCGCAGGATTCGCAGATCCAGCGCTGCAATGTCTGGGTTGCGCTCATGGGTCGAAGACTAGCGAGCCCGGCGCCAGACGGGTAGAGTCGCTCGGTGGACTCGAGTGCGCAAGCCGGTCGGCCGGTCCAGGGCGAGGAGTACAACCCCGGACCGGCGACGACACCGCGCGCGGCGGCCACCGTGATCGTCCTGCGAGGCGCCGGGCGCACGCTCGAGGTGTTGCTGGTGCGGCGGACCCCGGAGGCGCGCTTCATGGGCGGCGTCTGGGTGTTTCCCGGCGGAGCGGTCGATCAGAGCGACGGAGACGGTGACGGCGCGCTGCGAGCAGCCGCAGTCCGCGAGCTGCGCGAGGAGGCGGCGATCGAGCTGCAGAGCGCCGACGAGCTCGTCGAGTTCTCGCGCTGGATCACGCCCGCGGTGGTCAAGACGCGCTACGACACACACTTCTTTCTAGCGCCGCTGCCCGCCGGTCAAGAGCCCCGGGTTGACGGTCAAGAGTGCGTTGACCTCGGCTGGTTTACGCCCGCCGGCGCGCTCGAAGCTCACCGTGCCGGCGAGATCGCGCTGGTGTTCCCGACGATCAAGAACCTCGAGCCACTGGTGGCGTTCGCGTCCGCACAAGAGCTGTTGACCGCGACGCGCGGGCGCTCGATCGAGCCGATCTTGCCGAAGGTGATCGCCGAGGGCGGCAATGCCCGCGTGGTGCTCCCCGGCGAGCCCGGTTACTGACCTCATCCGGGCGATCCCGTCGAGCCCCGTTACGATTCCCGGCGCGCCCGTGATCCCGACGAGCCGGTTGACGTGCTTCCTGTCGCACCCCGGATCCTGGCGACCCCGTCACTGATCCTGCTGGGCGGCGATCACGTGCGTGACCGCGTTGATCAGCGCGAGATGCGTGAACGCCTGGGGGTAATTGCCGAGGTGGCGGCCGCTCGAGGCCTCGAGCTCCTCGCCGTAGAGCCCGAGCGGCGAGGAGTAGGCGAGCAGGCGCTCGCACAGGTGTTCGGCCTCGCGGTGCTCGCCGATCTCGCTCAGCGCTGAGACCAGCCAGAACGAGCAGATCAGGAAGGTGCCCTCCTTGCCATGCTGCCCGTCGTCGGTCTCGTCGGTGCGATAGCGCAACACCAGTCCGTTCTCCGTGAGCTCCGATTTGATCGCGTAGACGGTTGCACGCACGCGCTCGTCGTCGGGGGGCAGAAACCGCATCAGGCCCACGAGCAGATTCGAGGCGTCGAGCGCGTCGGTGTCGTAGTGCTGGCGAAACACGCCGCGATCATCGACGCCGCGCTCGAGGATGTCTGCGCGAATTTCTTCGGCGACAGCCTGATAGTGGTCTGCCGATTCTTGATGGCCGCGGCGTTCAGACAGGCGGGCGCCTCGATCGAGCGCCACCCAGCACATCAGCTTCGAGCTGACGTAGTGCCGCGGCTCGCCGCGCGCCTCCCAGATGCCCTGGTCGGGCTCGCGCCAGACCTGTGCGGCACAGCGGACCTGGTCGATCAGCACCGGCCACAGCCCCTGGGGGACGTGGTCGCGCTCCTTGGCGTGCAGGTACACCGAGTCGAGCACCGCGCCGTAGACGTCGTTCTGGCGCTGGTCGTAGGCGCCGTTGCCGACCCGCACCGGCCGTGCCCCCTCGTAGCCTTGGAGGTGCTCGAGGGTGGACTCGCGCAGGTCGCGGTCACCGCGGACGCCGTACATGATCTGCAGCGAGCCGTCGTCGTTGCGCTGCAGTTCGCCGAGGTACTCGACGAAGTCGTCGGCCTCCCAATCGAGCCCGAGCGCATGCAGCGCCCACAGCGTGAACGAGGCGTCGCGCATCCAGCAGTAGCGGTAGTCCCAGTTGCGAGAGCCCCTGGGGGTCTCAGGCAGCGACGTCGTCGCTGCGGCGACGAGCGCGCCGGTCGGCATGAACGTCAGCCCCTTGAGGGCAAGCGCCGAGCGCTGCAGGTCGCGGCGCCAGGGATGGTCGGGATACGTTCCGTCCCCGAGCCAGCTGCGCCAGAAGTTGCTGGTGTCATCGAGCAGGCGCTTGGCCTGGGCGGCTGTGCGCGGGCCTCCGCGCGCCTCGGTCCAGGAGAGCGCGCAGAAGCGCTGCTCGCCTTCGACGAGCGTATGGCGGGCGTGGACTCGGCCGAGCTCGACGCCCATGCGCAGATCGCTGTACAGACGGAAGCCGAGCTTCGGATTGGTGTAGGTGTCGCTCGCGCCGAACGCGACCGCGTCGGCGACCTCTTGCTCCGCGTCCGCGTGTTCTGGCCCGGTATCCATCGCATTCACGTCAAGCGCCATCTCACGCGCTCTGGCCGTCGCTTCCTGGACGCGCGGGTCCGGGCTCGCATCGAGCGCGTAGCCGCCCTCCTGGCCGGTGTTGACGGCGCTCCAGCGTGCCGACACGGCGCCGTAGCCGAACAGCGGCTCGCACACGAGCTCCACCTGTACCTGCCCCTGCACGCATTCGACCCAGCGCACCAGCAGATGATCGGCATCGAAGTCGGTTGGCGGGCGGGTGTGACTGCTGCCGTGCTTGTTGTCGTGCCACTCGCCGACCGTCAGCGCGTCGATCGTCCGCAGCCATCCCTGCGCAGTCATCCAGGTGGTCTCGATCAGGTTGGTCCCCGGTATGTAGCGCCGGCCGACCGGCACGTACGTTCCGTAGGGACCCACTCGGAAGCTGCCAGCGCCGCGGTCGAGCATGGCCGCAAACACGGCGGGAGAGTCGAAGTGCGGCAGGCACATCCACTCGATCGCGCCGTCGGAGGAGACGAGCGCGCCGGTGTGGCAGTCCGACAGGAAGCCATAGTCGGCGATCTGCGGAAACGGTGACGAGGTCTGCGGACTGTAGGCCGGCGGCGTGACGGCGGCGGCAGCGCCCGAGTCGCTGCTCTGGCGTGGCGGCGCGCTCGCTTCAGCGCCCTCGCCGGCGGCGCCGTCGATCTCGGCGCGCACCGAGCGCGCCCGCCTGCGGGACCTGTGCGAGCCAGTGCGCGGGTTCACCAATCGAAGCTTTCGAACGTCGGCCGCTCGACGTCTTCGGGGAGGATCTGCTCGTCGTCGAGCTTGTCCAGGTGAGCGGCGAGCGTGACGCTGGCGAGCGGGCGCATCGCCTCGGGGATCTCCGGCCAGACCTTGTCGAGCAGCTCGCGTTCGGTGCGCAGCCCCTGACTGAGCGCGTGGATCAGCGCGTGCTCGCGATCGAGGCGATGGTTGACGTACTCTTCGAGCTTGCCTTCAGCGTCCCACACGACGGGGCCGTGGCCGGGACAGATCACCCTGAAGTCGTCGCGCAGTCGCAGTCGCGTGAGTGCGAGCAGATAGTCGGACATGGCGCCGCGATGAGGCGAGACGAACACCGAGCCTTCGCCGAGCACGGCGTCTCCCGTGAAGCAGGCGCCGTCGGCGATCAACGCGAAATGATCGGGAGAGTGCCCAGAGGTCGCAACCGGGTCGAACGGACCGAAGCGCACGCCCTCGGCGAGATCTACATCGACCTCGCCGCGGCCGCCGGCGAGCGGCGCCGGATAGCGCTCGAGCAGCCCGGCGACAGCTTCGGAATGGTCCTCGTGGTCGTGCGTGAGCACGACGCCGCCGAGCCCGCCGCGCGCCTCGATCGCCGCGTACAGACGTCGCGTGTGCGACTCGATCGAGGGACCCGGATCGACCACCCATGCGGGCCGGCGTCCAACCACCCACGTGTTGGTGCCGGACAGCGTCAGCGGTCCCGGGTTGGGCGCGAGCAGGCGCAGCACATCGTGGCTCTCGAGCAGGTCGGCGTCGGAGCCCGCGCCGGTTCGGTCCTCGGCTGACCCGCCGTGAGAGGAGCTCGAGTCAGAATCCGGCCGCTTGGTCGCGTCCCTCGGATCGGAGGGGAATGTCGGGAGACTCACGCCAGGACGTTAGCCGACCGAGGGCTCAGGCGACTGCTCCCGAGACGTGCACGCGCCTCACGCGACTTGGTAGCGCTTGGTGCCGCGCCGCTCCTCCGGGACCGTGATCACATCCCAGCACAGCCCGGCGCGCGCCATCGCACGGATGACCAGCCCGGAGATGTCGGGCTGGCGCCAGCCGAGACCGTGGCTGGCTGACGTGGGGAAGGCGTGATGGTTGTTGTGCCAGGCCTCGCCGAGCGTCGGCAACGACAGCCAAATGAGGTTGCGCGAGTGGTCCTCGGTGGCGTAGTCGCGACGCCCGAAGAAGTGGCAGAGCGAATTGATCGAGTAGGTCATGTGGTGCAACACCAGAATGCGCACGGCTCCCCCCCACAGCAGGCCGGTGAGCCCGGCGCGCAGCGTCCCGCCGACCGCGAAGCCGAGCCCGAACGACACCGCCAACCCGCCGATCGCCCACACGAGGAAGGTGCGGTTGACGAAGGAGACCACCGGGTCGGCGAGCAGGTCGGGCGCGTAGCGTTCGCGCGATCCGCGATGGGTATGAATGAACAGCCAGCCGACGTGGGCATGCGCCAGCCCGCGCAGCGCTCCGCGCCAGCCGACGCCGTGATCGACGTGCGGACTGTGGGGATCGCCCTCGCGGTCGGAGAAGGCGTGATGCTTGCGATGATCGGCGACCCACGAGATCACCGGGCCCTCGATCGCGGCCGAGCCGAGCACGGCGAAGACGCCGCGCACGGGACGCGAGGTCTTGAAGCTGCGGTGGGTGAACAGCCGGTGAAAGCCGACCGTCACGCCCAGGCCGGTGAGCAGATACATGATCGCGAACACGGCGACGTCGGCCGGGCGCAGCAGCCCGTCCCACAGTTGCCAGCCGACGAAGCCGAGCGCCGCTATCGGGGCCAGCGTGACGATTCCCGTGAGCACGCGATCGAGGGTCTCGTTGTGGACGGGCTGGACGTCGTCGGGGCGCGGAACGTCGCCAATTGCCTGCTCGCTGGAGGCGGGATCGGGGCTCATCCGTAGGGCAACCTACCAGCGCGACCCGTAGGCTGCCTATCGACATGTGGCCAGAAGGGACACGACATGGGAACACGACACACGACAGCACAAATGCATCGTCGCGAGCGCCGTCTGAAACGCCAGGAGCGCGAGCACCTCGCGAGGATCTCGTGCCCGACATGAGCGGCGCAAAAGAGGCCTGTCGCACAAAAGGAGCCGGATGGCCGTATGGCGCGCGCGCTGCTCGCTAACCCTGAGCCGCTGCGCCGCGAGCTCGCGCGTGCGCTGCCCGAACGCCCGTTCACGGTGCGCTTCTGGGACGGCTCGGAGCTGTCCGGAACGAGCCGCGACGGCCCTACCTTCAGCGCGCGCTCGCCGCTGGCGATCGCCCATCTGCTGCGCGCCCCCGGCCAGCTCGGGCTCGGGCGCGCATACGCGGCCGGCGAGCTCGAAGCCGACGACCTCGACCGCGTGATCGCGCTGCTGGACAGCTTCAGCGCCCCGCCGATCGACCGCGCCACGCGCGTACGCCTCGCACTCGCGGCGCTGCGCGCGTGCGGCTTGACCCGGCCGCCGCGCGTGCCGGCGAGCGAGCTGCGCCCGCGCGGGCAGCGGCACAGCCGCGAGCGCGACGCGCGCGCGGTGCGCCATCACTACGACGTCTCGAACGAGTTCTTCGGCCTGTTTCTCGACGAGTCGATGACTTACAGCTGTGCGCTGTTCTCCCGCGGAGCAAAGACCCTGGAGGAGGCCCAGCATGCAAAGCGCGAGCTGGTCTGCAAGAAGCTGAGGCTGCGCGAGGGCGAGCGGTTGCTCGACGTGGGTTGCGGCTGGGGCAGCTTCGTGCTGCACGCAGCGGCGCACCACGGCGTGCACGCCGTCGGTATCACGCTGTCGCCCAGCCAGGCCGAGCTGGCGCGCAGGCGTGTGCGCGAGGCGGGCCTGCAGGATCGCGTCGAGATTCGTCTGGCCGACTACCGCGATCTCGACGGAGGCGAGCGCTTCGACGCGGTCGCGAGCATCGGCATGGTCGAGCACGTCGGCGCCAGTCGCATCGACGAGTACGGGCAGCGGCTCGCGGGCATGCTGGAACCCGAAGGTCGCCTGCTCAACCACGGCATCGCGCGACTGCGCCACGGCGACGCCGAGGCCGGGCCTTTTTCCGAGCGCTACGTGTTCCCGGACGCGGCGCCGCTGCATCTGTCCCGCATCGAGCTGGCGCTCGAGCGCGCGGGCTTCGTGACCGAACACGTCGAGGGCCTGGCGCAGGACTATGTGCAGACGCTGAGCTCGTGGATCGACCGTCTCGATGCCAACCGTGAACGGGCCGAGCGCCTCGCCGGGGGGGAGCGCGTGCGGGTCTGGCGCCTGTATCTGCGCGCCGCGCGCAACGGCTTTCAGACCGGCTTCATCTCGGTGTATCAGGTGCTGGCGCGCAAGGCGTAGCCTCCGGTCGAGGCCGAGCCAGGAAACGCCCAGTCCCGGACACGCTCAGCCATCGGACACGTCCAGCCCCAGCCAACTGTCCAGGCAGCCACCCTGGACAGACTGGGCCCGTCGAATCCGGCGCCGCCCTGCCTACTGCAGGTTGGCCATCACGTGCTTGACCACGGTGTAGTCCTCGAGCGAGTAGACGCTCAGGTCCTTGCCGTAGCCGGACTCCTTGAAGCCGCCGTGGGGCATCTCCGACACCAGCGGAATGTGATCGTTGATCCAGACGCAGCCGAAGCGCAGGGCTTTGGAGACGCGCAGCGCGCGTCCGACGTCGCGTGTCCAGACCGACGAGGCGAGCCCGTAGCGCGTGGCGTTGGCCCACGCGATCGCCTGGCCCTCGTCGGTGAAGCGCTGCACGGTGATCACCGGTCCGAAGATCTCGCTCTGGATCATCTCGTCCTGCTGCTCGAGGCCAGCGACTACGGCCGGCTCGAGATAGAAGCCCGCTCGATCTGGCGCGCTTCCGCCGGTGACGAGCTCGGCGTGCGACGGCCGGCGATCGAGAAACCCCTGCACGCGCTCGCGCTGTTTGGCCGAGTTGACCGGTCCGAGCGTCGTGTCGGGTGCAAGCGTGTCGCCGACCACGAGCCCCTGGGCCTGCGTGGCCAGACCGGCGACGACGTCGTCGTAGACGTGCGCGCCCGCCAGCACCCTCGTCGCGGCGGTGCAGTCCTGGCCGGCGTTGTAGTAGCCGGTGCCGGCGATCGTCTCGAGCGCGGTGTCGAGGCTGACGTCGTCGAATACGACCACCGGCGCCTTGCCGCCGAGCTCGAGGTGCACGCGCTTGAGCGTGTCGGCGGCTGTGCGCGCGACGTGCTTGCCCGTCTGGACCGATCCCGTCAGGGACACCATGTTGACTTCGGGGTGGCTGATCAGCGCCTGACCGGTGGGCTGACCGTGTCCGGTGATCACGTTCAGCACGCCCGGCGGCAGGATCTCGGCGGCGAGCTCGGCCAGGCGCACGGTCGTGATCGGCGTGGTCTCGGCCGGCTTGAGCACGACCGTGTTGCCCGCGGCGAGCGCGGGCCCGATCTTCCAGATCGCCATCATCAGCGGGTAGTTCCAGGGCGTGATCTGGCCGATCACCCCGACCGCTTCGCGGCGCGTGTAGGAGGTGTAGCCCTCCATGTACTCGCCCGCGGCGCGTCCCTCCAGGCAGCGTGCGGCGCCGGCGAAGAAGCGCAGGTTGTCGGCCATCACCGGGAGCTCGTCGTTGCGTGCGGCCTCGATCGGCTTGCCGGCGTTGAGTGCCTCGAGCCGTGCGATCTCCTCGGCGTGCTCGTCGATCACGTCGGCGAGCGCGAGCAGCGCCTGCGCGCGCCGGGCGGGCGTCGTGGTTGACCACTGCGAAAACGCGCGGCGCGCGGCGCTGACCGCACGCGCGACGTCCTCGCTCGTCGACTTCGACGCCCGCGTCAGCGCCTCCCCGGTGGCTGGGTTGAGGATCGGCTCGCTCTCGCCCTGCGAGGCGACGGACTGGCCGTCGATGAAGTTCTCGAGTGTCTCTGTGGCCGTCGCCATTGGCTCCTCCGTTCAGGTCCTCGCGTGTTCTGTTGTGGTCGCGGCGGTGCCGGCCTCGCTGGTTGCCAGCGCCTGCAAGACGGCGGGGTGCGTGATCTCGCCGGCGCGTACGTTCAGGCCCATGCTCAGCCCCGGGTCATCGGCCATGGCCGCCTGCGCACCGCGGTCGGCCAGAGCGAGCACATACGGCAGAGTCGCGTTGGTGAGCGCATAGGTGGAGGTGATCGGGACGGCGCCCGGCATGTTCGTGACGCAGTAGTGGGTGATGCCGTTGACCTCGAACGTCGGGTGCGAGTGCGTGGTGGGGTGCGAGGTCTCGAAGCAGCCGCCCTGGTCGATCGACACGTCTACCAGCACCGCGTGGAGGCGCATCAGCCGCAGCTGCGCGCGGGTGACCACGTGCGGCGCCCGGCCACCGGGGACGAGCACGGCGCCGATCACGAGGTCGGCGAGCGGCAGCATCTCCTCGATCGCGAGCGTCGAGGAGTACACGGTCGAGGCGCGACCGCCGAATGCGACTTCGAGCTCGCGCAGCCTGTCGATCGAGCGGTCGAACACGAACACGTCGGCCTGCATGCCGATCGCGATGAACGCCGCGTTCATGCCGACCACGCCGCCGCCGATCACGACCACGGTGGCGGCAGCCACGCCGGGGACGCCGCCGAGCAGGATGCCGCGACCGCCGAGCGGCTTCTCGAGCATGAAAGCGCCGGCCTGTGTGGCGATCTTGCCGGCGACCTCGCTCATCGGCGCCAGCAGCGGCAGGTGTCCCGTCGTGTCCTCGACCGTCTCGTAGGCGATGCAGGTCGCGCCCGAGCGCTGCAGCGCGAGAGCCAGCTCGGGCTCGGCCGCGAGGTGCAGATAGGTGAACAGCGTCTGGCCCTCGCGCAGCAGCTCGACCTCTGACGGCTGAGGCTCCTTGACCTTGAGCACGAGCTCAGCCGCTTCGAACACGGTCGCTGCGTCCGACGCGATCCGCGCCCCCTGAGCGGTGAACTGCTCGTCGGAGATCGCGCTCCCCAGTCCGGCGCCGGCCTGCACGAGAACGTCGTGTCCGTGGGCGCTGCACTCCCGCACGCCCGCGGGCGTGATCGCGATGCGGTACTCGTCGGGCTTGATCTCGGTGGGAACGCCGATCCTCATCGCGCCGGCTCCCGTCCGCCCAGCGTCATCGCGCCGACCCCGATCCGCGCAGCCTCATCGCGTCAGCTCCCTTCCACGCAACGCCAGCCAGAACTCGATGCGGTCGCGCGCGCTGCTCAGATCGCGCCCGGTCAGCTGTTCGATGCGCTTGATCCGGTAGCGCAGCGTGTGACGGTGGCAGTAGAGCGCGCTGGCCGCCTTCTCCCAATGGCCGTTGTTCTCGATGAACACGTCGAGCGAGCGCAGCAGCTCTTCGCCGTACTCGCCCTCGCCCTGCTCGACCGGCCCGAGCACGCTGCGACAGTAGGACATCAGCGCGTCGTCGTCCTGCAACGAGAGCAGCAGCTGGAACGCCCCAAGATCCTTGTAGGTGGCGACCATCGGTCCACCGGCACCGTTGCGCAGGCGCGCGGCCTCGAGCGCGCAGCGCGCCTCGTGGAAGCTCAGCCGCAGCGCGTGTGTGGCGGCCGGCCGGCTGGCCGCCGCCGCCACTTCTGCGCCGAGCCGCCCGGCCAGCTCGGCACGAATCCGCGCAGCCAGCTCGACCGGCTCGGTCGTGACGCCGTTGACGCCGATGACCGCGTACAAGAGCCCAGAGCGGATCGCGACCAGGCAGTGGACCCGTTCGCGCTCGAGCGCTCGCTCGAGCAACGGCGCCGCGACGGTGGGATCGGCCGGCGAGAACACGAGCACGCTCGCCTGCTCGCCGATGCCAAACGGGCGCAGCTTGGCCTGCAGCTCTTCCGGGTAGAGGTTGCCGGTGAGCGCTTCGGCGAGCACGTCCCCCGCCATGCTGCGCTGCAGCAGTTCGTAGCGCTCCTCGACGAGCTGCGCGAAGACGCGCTCGGTGATCGCGATGAACGGCAGCTCGTAGGGGACCTCGAAGACCGGGAACTCCTGGGCGCGCGCCGCGCCGAGCAGCGCAGTTGGGATGCGCTTGTGGGCGAAGCCGGTGCCGAAGCCCAGCCCGGCGATCTCGTGCTCGACCAGGCGCTCGACCAGAGAACGCTGCAGCTTGGGCGTCTCGAGTTGTAGGCCGGTCGTCAGCAGCAGCTCGCCGCCCTTCAGCCAGGGCGTTGGATCGACGAGCTCGGTGATGTGGACCCAGCGCACGTGGCGGCCCGCGGCGGCCTGGCCGCTGGCAAGCGCGAGCCCCAGCTCGGAGATCAGGCCCTCGACGGTGAGCTCCACCGTGCCATCCGTTCGCAGGCCTCGCTGAGCACCGGGCGCAGGATCGCCTCGATCTCCTGGAACTGCTCCTCGCCGGCGATCAGCGGCGGCGACAGCTGCACGATCGGCTCGCCGCGGTCGTCGGTCCGGCAGATCAGCCCGCGCCGGAAGAGCTCGCCGGAGAGAAAGCCCCGTAGCAGCTGCTCGGCTTCGTCAGGGTCGAACGTGGCCTTCGTGGCCTTGTCCTTGACGAGCTCGATCGCGTGGAAGTAGCCGGCGCCGCGCACGTCGCCGACGATCGGCAGGTCGCGCAGGCCCTCGAGCGTCGCGCGGAAGCGACGCTCGTTGGAGAGCACGCGCTCGCACAGCTGCTCGCGCTCGATCACATCGATGTTCGCGAGCGCGGTGGCGCATGCGACCGGATGCCCGCCGAAGGTGAAGCCATGGTTGAAGATCTGCTCGCCGTGCATGAACGGCTCGGCGATGTGGTCGGCGGCGACCACGGCGCCGAGCGGGGCGTACGCGGAGGTGATGCCCTTGGCGGTGGTGATCATGTCGGGCTCGTAGCCGTAGCGTTCGCAGCCGAACCAGTGGCCGAGCCGCCCCCACGAGCAGATCACCTCATCGGAGATCAGCAGCACGCCGTGGCGGTCGCAGATCTCGCGCACGCGCTGGAAGTAGCCGTCCTGCGGCGCGAAGCAGCCACCGCCGTTCTGGACCGGCTCGAGGATCACCGCGGCGACCGTGCCGGAGCCCTCGAACAGGATCGCCTCCTCGATCGCGTCCGCGGCCCACAGCGGGTCGCGATCTTCCTGCCAGCGATAGGAGTTGGTGTTCGGCACGTGCCGCCCGCCCGGGGTGAGCGGTTCGAACGGCTCGCGCAACGGCGGCAGGCCGGTGGCGCTGAGTGCGCCCATCGAGGTGCCGTGATAGGCCAGCTGGCGGGCGATCAGCTTGTGCCGTCGAGGCTCGCCGCGCGCGGCGTGGTAGGCCTTGGCGAGCTTCCAGGCCGACTCGACCGCCTCCGAGCCCCCCGACGTGAAGAACACGCGATTCAGCGGCCCCGGGGCCAGCTCGGCGATGCGCGCCGCCAGCTCGATCGAGCGAGGGTGGGCGTAGCTCCAGTTGGTGTAGAAGCCGAGCTCGCGCGCCTGTCGCGCTCCCGCGTCGGCGATGTCGCCGCGCCCGTGGCCGACGTTCACGCAGTACAGCGCCGACAGCCCGTCGAGGTAGCGGTTGCCGTGCTCGTCGTAGACGTAGCAGCCCTCGCCGCTGACGATCACCGGTACCTCGGCGCCCTCCTCGTAGACGCCCATGCGCGTGAAGTGCATCCACAGATGGCGCTTGGCGAGCGCCTGCAGCTCGCTGCTGGAGCCCCCCGGGGACTCTTCGCCCGCGGCCTGGCCGAGCGGAGCCGCGGCCGGGCGTTGGGATGCCGGGCTCGCGGCGTGGTCGCTCAGGTCTGTGCTCGTCGGTGTGGCCGCCATCGTGCAACCTCCTTGGGAACACGCGCGAGTGGAAAACGCTCTTGCCGAGACCCGCGACGGCGCCGCTCAGGTCTCGATAGTTGACAGATGTTCAACACTGGACCAACTACATTGCTAGACACTCAGGACAACCGTACTCCGCCAACATGTCTGGCTCAAGGCGCTGCCAGTTCAACGACCACGGCTTTGCTTGTACGGAACGTACAAGACTCGTCATACGTTTTGGGAATCGCGCCCCTTTCTTCGATCCGGTCGAAGACGTAGCGTTTCTCACGACGGTCCGAGAGGAGCACGGAATGGCCACTGAAAACGTCGCCGCACCCAGAGCGGCATCTTCGGAAGTCCTCGACAAGGGCCTCAAGAAAAACGCGATCGGCTTCGTCTCAAACGTGGTCATCGGCGTCGCCTCAACCGCGCCGGCCTACTCGCTGGCGGCGACGCTCGGATTCATCGTTGCGGTCAAGGGCGTCGGCGTGCACGCCCCGGCGGTGATGCTCGTGTCCTTCATACCGATGCTGCTCGTCGCCGCGGCCTACAAATACTTCAACCGCGCTGACCCGGACGCCGGCACCACGTTCGCTTGGGTGACGCGCGCGCTCGGGCCGATCCAGGGGTGGATGAACGGCTGGGCGATCTTCCTGGCCGACGTGATCGTGATGGCGTCGCTGTCAGACATCGCCGCGATCTACACATTCAAGTTGTTCGGGTTCACCGAACTGAGCGAATCCAAAGGCGCACTCATCATCGGGGCGGTGCTGTGGATCGCGTTGATGACCTGGATCTGCTACCGCGGCATCGAGCTGTCGGCGCGTATCCAGCAGTTCCTGCTGAGCCTGGAGATCTTCACCCTCGCGCTGTTCTCGGTGGTGGCCTTTGTGAAGGTCTACGGCAGCAACCCGCCGCACGGCTCGATCAAGCCGTCGCTGTCGTGGATCAACCCCTTTTCGATGAATTTCGGGGATCTGGTCGTGGCGATCCTCTTGGGTGTGTTCATCTACTGGGGCTGGGACTCCGGTGTGGCCGTCAACGAGGAGTCGGAGAACCCGTCCGAGGGACCGGGCAAGGCAGCCGTGGTGTCGACGTTGCTGCTGCTGGCGATCTATCTGCTCGTGTCCGCCGCCGCCCAGTCGTTCCACGGCACCGGCTTCCTCACCAACGAAGCCAACCAGGAAGATATTCTCAATGCGCTCGGCACCGGCGTGCTCGGCGAACCGCTGAACAAGCTGCTGATCATCTGCGTGCTCACCTCGGCTTCCGCCTCCACGCAGACGACGATCCTTCCGACCGCCCGCACGACGCTCTCGATGGCGCATTGGAAAGCGGTCACCAGCCTGCTGTCGCGCATCCACAAGCGCTATTTGACCCCGACCGTGTTGACGCTCGGCTTCGGCGCGTTGTCGGTCGTTATCACCGTGGGGCTGCTGTTCGCCTCCGAAAGCGTCCTCGACGACTCGATCACTGCGATCGGCTTCCCGATCTGCTTCTACTACGGCTATACCGGCGTGGCCTGTCCGATCTACTACCGCCGCGATCTGACCGAAAGCATTCGCAACTTCTTCCTGCTCGGTGTCGGCCCGATGCTGGGAGGGCTGATGCTGTGGGGCGTAGGGATCAAGGCGATTTTTTATTACAGCAACACCGAAAACGTCGAATCCAAGCCGATCCTCGGCATCACGCTGCCGCTGTGGATGGGGATCGGCGGCATGGTTCTCGGCGCGATCATCATGCTCATCTCCAGGCCGTATTTCCGCGAGTTCTTCTCGCGCAAGACCGAAACCGCGCCGCCCGGGCTGCTCAAGCAGCCGCCCCCGGTGGCGCCGACGCCCGCGCGCGTGGATTTCTGAGATCGATGCCGGAAGCTTCCACCCGCCTTGCACCGAGCACTTCAACCCGTCTTGCAAATACCTCCAAGTTCCTCTCGGGGGTACGCCGCCCTGTCGCGGGGGGACATGGCGCGCACGCGGCATAACGCCGTCGTGTGCGCCATGTGACGGGTCCGGCCGCGGCCGCGGCCGCGGCGCCGGCGTTGGCGGCTCGCCACGCCTGCCGCATAGCCCGTGTCACCTCCGAGACGGCCCGGATCGTCCCGTGCCGGCCCCTCGAACCGGCTCGCCGTCTTGGACGGCAGCTCAGGCCAGCTCGATTATCCCGTGCGGCGCGCCCAAGTCGGACAGGCGCTCGAGGAATGGCGCCGGCGGGAAGGCCTCCGGACCGAGCACGCCGGTTCCCCGCCAGAGACCGTCGTTGAGCAACTCGAGCGCGACGACCGGATTGATCGCGGTCTGCCACACGACGGCCTGGCTGGAGTACTCGCGCATCGTGTAGCCGTTGTCAGCCACGTGGTACAGGTAGGTCGAGCGCTCGCGCCCGTCGATCCCGATCCCCCTGACCCACGTGCCGGCGCATGTGCGGCCGCTGAGCCGCTCACCGAGCGTCGCGGGATCGGGCAGCGCGGCCGCGAGCAGGTCGCGCGGCGCGACCTGCTGGCCGCGCACGTCCACCGGCTCGGTCGAGTCCAGGCCGAGCTTGTGCAGGGTGCGCAGGACGTCGATGAACTCGCGGCCGAGTCCGTACTTGAATGTGACACGCTCGCAGCCGACCCAGCGCGGGATCAGCACGACCTCCTCATGCTCGACGTTCACGCACTCGACCTGGCCGATGCCCTCGGGAAACGTGAACAGCTCCGGCTCTGAGAAGGGCTCGGTCGTATAGAAGCCTCGCTCGCGCTCCCAGATCAACGGCGGGTTCAGGCACTCCTCGATCGTCGTCCAGATCGAGAACGTCGGCGCGAAGTCGTATCCCTCGACTACGAGATCGGCGCCGTCGCGCACGCCGACCTCGCGCACCTCCGAGAACAGCTCGTCGGCCGCGTACCGCGCGAACACGTCCGACAGCCCGGGCTCGACCCCGATTCCGACCAGCGCCAGCAGCCCGGCCTGCTGCCAACGCTCGTGCTGGGCCAGCTGGTACTCGCCGAGCATCTTCCCGACGAGCTCGTATGGGCGGTCCGGATTGCGTTCGGACAGGGTCATCGCCATGTCCAGGTAGGTCACCTTGGCCTCGAAGCAGGCGTCGAAGATCGGTTCGTTGAAGCGGGGATCGCACGCGTTCAGGACCGCGTCGGGGCGTGTCCGGGCGATCAGCTCGACGATCTCGTAGCGATCGGAGGCGTTGACGGGCTCGGCCGTGAAACGGTCGCCTTCGTCCTGCGCCTGCGCGACTTCACGGGCGCGCCGGGCCGAGACGTCCGCGAGCACGACCTGCTCGAATGCCGGGCGCCGCCGCGCGATTGCGGCGAACGCGGCGCCGACCCCCCCGGCTCCCACGACAAGCACCCTCATTGGGCTGAGTCTTAGCAAATCCACTTTGCGGAGAGTCGGCAGACGACAGACGTCTCGCCAGGTCCACGCGGGGCGTCCCGCCCCTGCTCCCAGCGGCCCCGCCGGCTGCCGCGATTCTGAGGCTGGTCGGCTGCCGCCATCTGGGCGCCACCGGTCGCCGCGATCTGAGGCCGGTCGCTTGCGACGCTCCGAGGCCCCGCCGGCTGCCGCGATCCGGGCCGGTCGGCTGCCGCGATGGAACCGGCGGCTCACGTATGCTGCGCCGGTCGATGGCGAGCGCGCTACTGGACCGGCCCTCGAAGTCTCCCGCCGCCGAGCGACCCGCGCGCTGGAGCCCGTCGCCGAGGTTGCGGGGTGCGGAGCTGGCATGGGTGGTGGTCGCCGGGATCGCGCTTGCCGTGCTCACGAGCTGGCCGCTCGTGCTGCACATGTCGAGCCATATCTCGCCGGACCTCGGGGACCCGATCCGGACCGCGTGGCAGATCTCGTGGGTGGGCCACGCGATGCTGAACGATCCGCTGCACATATTCGACTCGAACGCGTTCTACCCGCATCCGTTGAGCCTCGCGTTCTCCGACTCGCTGCTCGGATATGGGCCGGCCGCCTTCTTCGGGTCGGGCACCGTGGCGGCGCTGGTCCGCTACAACCTGCTGTTCCTGTTCGCCTGGTCGCTGTGCTTCGTAGGGGCATACCTGCTCGGCCGCGAGTTGGGTCTCGGGCGCATCGGCGCCGCTGCCGTCGGCGTGGCGTTCGCGTATGCCCCGTACCGCGTGACGGAGGCGGGCCACTTGCACGTGATCTCCTCGGGCGGCATCCCCCTGGCGCTGTTCCTGCTGCTGCGCGGCTACCGCCGGAGCTCGCGCGGGCTCGTGCTGGCCGGATGGTTGGTGTCGGCGTGGCAGGTCAGCCTCGGCTTCACGCTCGGCCTGCAGTACGCGTATCTGCTGCTGATTCTCGTGCTGCTGGCGCTATGGAGCTGGTGGCGCGGCCGTGGCTTCTGGGCGCAGCCGGACAGCCTCGACGCCCCATCCGTACGAGACGGCGCACGCGACTCGGCCACGCGACGCCCGTTGCTGCCCCGGCGCTTGGTGGCGGTGACCCTGATCGGCATGGTGGTGCTCGGCGCGGTGACCGTCTATCAGGCCCGGCCCTATCTCAAGGTCGCCAACGAGTATCCGACCGCCAAGCGCACCCTGCGTGAAGTCGAAGCCTATTCGTCGGGCCCGGCGGCGCTGCTCGCGGCATCCTCGGAGAATCGCGTGTGGGCCAGCCTGACCTCGGGGATGCGCGCCATGGTGAACTCCAAGAACGAGAGCATCTTCTTCCCCGGTGGGTTGATCCTCCTACTCGCCCTGGTCGGGCTGGTGGGAGTGGGCAAGCTGGCCGAGACCAGCCCGGGTTTGAGCGGCTCGAACGAAAGCGCGCAGGCGCGCGCGCGCGCGCGTGGGCTCGCAATCGACACAACCAACCTCCACGACCCCTCTGCGACAACCGGCCTGCACGAACCCTCTGCGACAACCGGCCTGCACGACCCCTCTACGACAACCGGCCTGCACGAACCCCCGGTCGAGCCGCCGGGCGCTCCCGAGCCCGCGCTCGAGACCGAGCCGCCGCACGCGCACAAGCCACGACTCGCGCGAACGGATGCGCACGGGCTCCCGATCGACGGCACGGACGCCCACGAGATCAAGGTGCGGCGCGCCGGCGCGCCGGTCGCGCTCGCGAACGGGGTGGGCGGGCATCCATACACGCGCCGCTTGCGTCTCGGGCTGCTCGCCGGGATCGTCGTGTGCTCGGTGCTGGCGTTCGGTCTCGGCCTGACCGGCGCCGGCTATCCCTACCGCCTGCTGTACGACTTCGCTCCCGGCTGGGACGGCGTGCGCGTGCCCGGACGGGTCTTCACGCTCGCGACGCTCTGCTACGCCCTGCTCGCGGGAGCGGGCGTGCAGCTGCTGGTGGGCTTGGCCCGCCGCTGGGGTGCTGCGCGCTCGCTGACGGCGCTCGGCGCCGTGGTGGGCGTCGTCCTCGTGATCGGGATCCTCGGGGAAGGCGCCGGCCATCTCGGCCATCCTGCCGTGCCCCAGCCGGCCCCGGCGGAACGGAACCTGCCTGGTCCGGTTCTCGACCTCCCGACCGACGGCGCGGCCGATCGGCTGTGGCAGTACTTCTCGACCGACGGCTTCTACAAGATCCCCGTCGGCAACTCGACCTTCGACCTGCCGGCGCTCGACGATCTGCGCGGCGGCATGAGCGGCTTTCCCGATCGAGCGAGCGTCGAGAAGCTGCGCTACTACCACATCCGCACGGTGGTCCTGCACACGGTGATGCCGGCCCTGCCGGCGATCAAGTATCCCGAGGTGCCCGAGCCAACCGGCCTGACGGCAGCGGCGGCCAAGCCGATCGCCGGTCTCGGCATCACGCGCCGGCGCGTGGGGTCGCTGGTGATCTACGAGATCGGGCCGGGGCCGGCCGCTCTGCACGGGTCCGACCAATGAACCCGCGGCGTCTGGCCCTACTGGCGGTCGTACTGACGGGGCTCGCCTACGCGACCCTGATTCAGAGCTTCTCCTGGAATCAGACCTCGCACTACGACCTGATCCGTGCCCTCAACAACGGCGGCACCACGATCGACGCATACCAGGCCAACACCGGCGACAAGGCCTACTACAAGGGCCACTGGTACTCGGCCCGTGCTCCGGGGATGGCGCTGTTTGCGATGCCCTTCTACGACGCCTTGAACCTCGTTGGCGCCGAAGCATGGACGCGCTCGCACGTGGCCCCGCCCAACCGGCCGGGAGACGAGATGATCTATCTGATCGGGCTGTGGGCGAACGTGCTGCCCGGCTTTCTGCTGGTGCTGCTGTTGTGGCGCGTGGCCGATCGCTTCGAGCCCGGCTATGGCGTGGTGGCGGCGATCGCGCTGGGGCTGGGGACGTTGGTGTTGCCGTTCTCGACGCTGCTGTTCTCGCACGTGTTCACGACGTTTCTGACGTTCGGGGCGTTCTGGTTGATGCTGCGCGAGCGCGACGGGCCGCCGAGCGTGTCGCTACTGGCCGTGGCGGGCCTGGCGATGGGCTATGCGTTCAGCTCCGAGTATCCGACGTTCTTCGCCGCGATCGTGCTGGGGCTGTTCTTGCTCTCGCGCCGAGACTCGCTCACGTTCCCGGGCGTGCTGCGCCGCGGCGGGGCATATGTCGTGGGCGGCTTGGTGGGCATCATCCCCCTGCTGCTCTACAACCACTACGCCTTCCACTCCTGGACGCATCTGGCGTACTCGAACATCCCGCGCCAGCAGAAAGGCTTCTTCGGCATCGACGCGCCGAACCTGCGCGTGCTCGTCACGCTGCTGCTGGACTCGCGCGGCCTGCTGACGATCTCGCCGGTGCTGGTGATGGGCGCGATCGGGACGGTGCTCCTGTACAGGCGCGGAAAGCGCGCGGAGGCCCTGACGATCTGCGGCATCTGCTTCTGCTACCTGGCGTACAACTCCGGTTACTACCTGCCGTTCGGCGGCGGCTTCATGGGTCCGCGCTTCCTGGACACGCTGTTGCCGTTCCTGGCGTTCCCGATCGCGCTGGCGCTCAAGCGGTTCCCGGGGCCGACGGTGGCGCTGGCCGCGGTGTCGATCACGACGACGGTGATCGCCACGATCACCCATCCCCTGGTGGGCTACGAGACCGAGACCGTCACGTGGATGCGCTACGTGCGCCAGGCCCTGTTCCAGCCGACGATCGCCTCCGCTTACGGCCTGGGACGGGGCTGGGGTGGCATCTGGCCGTTCCTGGTGGCCGTGGGCGGTGCGGTGGTGCTGGCGGCCTGGGCGACGCCGCGGCTGCGCCTGTCGGGCGCTTCGATGGCCGCGGGAGTGCTGGTGCTGGGGGCTTGGTGCCTGTTTGCGGCGTTGGGACCGACCGTGCTCGGGATCGATCATGCCGGGCTCGTGAGCATCTACAACGCCGGTGACCACACGGCCCTGAACCCGAAGGACCATCCGGACTTCAGCACCTATCCCCTGAAGGTGCTCGCGCCTACGGCCGCCGCCGTTGGCCTGATCGCGCTACTCGCGATGCGGCTGCTGCGAAACGCCAAGCCCGAGAGGTACCGCGCAGCGGCGATCCGCGCAACGCGCGGCCAGCCTGACGACAGGTCGGTGACGGCCTGAATCCGCCCGCCCGGGCTCAGCACAGACGGTGCGACAAGCGCCGATCGGCTCGGGCAAGCTGCCGCCGGACCCACCCCGCCCCGGCGGGGCAGCCCGATCAGTTCTTGACCGTCTTGACGTTGCAGCGCGCCGCGTGCAGCGCCTTGCACACGACCACGTAGCCGGGACGGGGCTGATCCTTGGCGTTCATCAGGCCGGCGTCGAAACGTGTCTTTGAAGTGCCGCCGGTCCAGTCGTAGACGTACAGACGCTTGATCTGGTGTAGCGCGCCGGCGACGGCAAACACATATTTGAGAACCTTGGCGGCGCGCGTCAGCCCTTCCCCGTGACGGTTGGGGAAGCCGTTTCCGAACTTGACGAGCCCGCCGGTCTCGGTCAGCCACACCTGCCCGCGGCCGAACGCGCGGATGATTTCGCGCGTTCGCCAGGATTCCAGGCGGTTGACGTCGGAGTAGTTGTGCAGGCCCCAGATGCTCGGCATGATCGTCTTGAGCCTGCCGATCTCGCGCTTGAATTCGGCGATGTACGCCAGCGTGGGCTGGATGAACTGCTGATCGAGCACGTCCAGTCCGATCACGGTGCAGCCCCTGCAGACTCGGATCAGAGCCTGGTAGTACTTGGCCGCTTCGACCGCATTCGGGCTCGACCATTGGTGCGGTTCGTTGCCGCGGTTGGCCTCGTCCCAAGACTGGTACTGGCGGACGTGCGGGAAGAGCTTGACGAACTTCGCGACATCCTTCTGGTACGTCGCGACGCTCGGCATCCGCGTGGGCGTGTACTCGGAGTGGTAGAAGGCTACGAGAACCTGCTGGTGGTGGGCTTCGGCTGCGTGGATCCAGACCTTGGCCTGGTCGAGCGAGTACGAATGGACGGCGGCGTCGTAGGGGGCTATGTAGCGCGCGATTTTCGTGTGCAGCTGCTGCCACAGCGGGTTGCCGAACATCTCGCCGGACTCGTCGCCGATGCCGGTGAGGAACGACGAGGCGGCGCGCGCGCGCGCAGGCGGGCGGCTCGAGCTGCCGGTCGCGCTCGGCGCGAGAACGGCGAGCAGCACGGCGAGTAGGACGAGTGGGAGAAGGCGGCGAAATGGTCTCATGTGCTTGGTCAACAGCCGGGAGGCCTGATGGTTGCGCGATCCTACATACCTTTACGCCGCGCCCCCTGCGGTCCCTGCCCGTCGCCTTCCCGCCTGACCGTCGCCTTCCCGCCTGACCGTCGTCCTCCCGCCTGACCGTCGTCCTCCCGCCTGCCCGTCGCCCTCCCGCCTGCCCGTCGCCGCGTAACGCTCCAGCACGCGAGCTCCATCACGACCAGGACTGCGACGGCGGCATATAGACTCCGGCCCGGAGAGCCGGGAAGCCTGGTCGGCGTGCCCTCTGGGGAGCAGACAGCGTGACCGGCGCCATCCCGACAACTCAGCGCTTGTGCCTTGGCCGCTGCGCGTGGTCGCGTGCAGCCCAGCGGGTGCGCCGGGCGCGAGCTCTCGGCGGATGCGGTGTCTGACGGGTTGATGATCCTCGCGTTCGTGCTGGCGGGCGCGACCAGCGTCGGCGCCAGCTGGGTGCTGGTGATCTCCCTCGAGCGGGTCGGTGCGCGTTTGCGCCTGTCCGAGGCGCTGCTGGGCGTGCTGGCGGCGCTGGCGGGCGACGCGCCCGAGATCACGACGGCGGTGACCGCCTCGATTCGTCACGACGGCAACGTCGGTGCTGGCGTCGTGATCGGCTCGAACGTGTTCAACATCGCGGCCCTGATCGGGTTGGCGGCGATCATCGCCGGCAGGATCGGACTGCATCGGCGTGTGATCGAGTTCGGCGGCGGGGTGGCCCTGTGGATCGCGCTGGTCGCGCTCGCGGTGGTCACAGCGGCGGTGGCGCCCGCCGTGGGCCTGGTGCTGGCGCTTGCGGTAATCGTGCCTTATGTGACGATTCTCGGGCTGCGTCACGAGCGTCTCGCCAGGCTTCCCCTGCGCGCCAGCTGGTCGCGCTGGCTGGTGGCGGCCGTGAGCGAGGAGGAGCTGGAGCTAGAGGCGGCGATCCACCCGCGTCCGGGAACTCGCCGCGACGGGGCCGTGGCTGCGCTGGCGGTGCTGGTGGTGGTCGGCGCGAGTATCGCGATGGAGCGAACTGCGACCCATCTGGGCACCGAGCACGACATCCCGGGCATCATCGTTGGCGGACTCGTGCTGGCCGCGGTGACCAGCCTCCCGAATGCGGTGGCGGCGGTATACCTGGCGATGCGCGGCAGAGGGGCTGCGACCCTCAGCACGGCGCTCAACAGCAACGCGTTCAACGTGATCGCCGGGCTGCTGGTGCCCGTCACGATCCTGGGCTTTGCGGGACAGAGTCCGCAGGCGACGTTCGTGACGGTGTTCTACGTCGCGATCACCGTGCTGGCGCTGGGGCTGGCGTACCTCGGGCGCGGTCTGTCGCGGGCGGCCGGGATCTTGATCGTGGTCGCTTACGTCGCGTTCGCCGCCCTGCTGATCGCCGGCGCATAGCGCCGCGGCGCGGTATTAGAAGTGGCCGCCGACGGCGGCGGCGGCGATGCGCCTGGTGTCCTCGGGCGCGGGGCGCAGGATCAGGACCTCGGCGGGCGCGCGCCTGAGCAGCCAGCGCAGATCGTCATAGTCCAGGCCGGATCGCTGGTCTTCATCCGCGGAGACGATGATGCGGTCGAAGTGCTCCTCCTCGAGCAGCCGGCGCAGCGCGTCGCGCGCCGAGCGTCCGCGGCCGACGCGCGACTCGACCGGGATGCCTTGGGCGGCGAGGCGCTGCTCGATCGTCTCCAGCAGCGGCATCGCGGTCGCAGACTGAACCGGGAGCGCCGTCTCGAGCGGCAGGTTCATGGGAACGCGCGCGAGGAACGCGGGCAGCACGACCGCGTTCTCGGCCTTGGCGAGGCGAACGGCCGCCTCGAAGGAGCGACGCGAGATCGCCTGGCCGGTGAACGGCAGCAGGATGCGGCGCCGTCCCGACTGGGGCCTGTCGGCGGCCGGCCGGCGCCCGTGCGGGGGCAGCCAGTAGCCAGCGGCCAGTCCCACCAGGACGGCGACCAGAGCGACGAGGACGACCGCGAGCGCGCTCATGGTCGCTCGCCGTTCTGGCGCTCGCCGTTCGGGCGGTTGGCGCGATCGGCGACGATGCGCACGTCGACGCCCGGGAGCTGCGCCATCAGCCGCTGCGGCAGGGGCATGCGCAGACGCCCGACGCCGCGTGCCGGTCGTGAGCGGCCGAGCAGGATGTAGGTGCTGCCGCGCTCGGCGGCCAGCTCGACGACGGCTCCGACGAAATCATCGGACTCCTGCTCGAACATCTTCGCGCCGAGCACCGAGGCGAGCTGACGCAGCGCGGCGAGCGAGCGCTCCTGGTCCTCGGTCAGACGCTGACCGGGTGCGCGTACCCACAGCAGGTCCAGATCGGCTCCGAGTCGCTGAGCAGAGCGCCAGGCGCGCCGTACCAGGCGTTGGGCGCCCGGGTAGGGCTCGACCAGCGCGAGCAGCCGCTCGCCGACGGCCTGCGGAGCGCTCGCGGCGAGGCTCTCCTCGCGCGAGCCGACCAGCTCGGTGGTCAGCCGCTTGGCGCCGACCTCCTCGGCGACCTGGCGCAGCGCCACCTCGCGCAGCGCGGCGAGGTTCTCGATGCGGAAGAAGTTGTTGAGCGCGGCGTCGATGCGCTCGAGCGGGTAGACCTTGCCGGCGCGCAGACGCTCGAGCAGGGCCTCCGGGTTGAGGTCGATCAGCACGACCTCGTCGGCGCGCGCAAGGATCGCGTCGGGAATCGTCTCGCGCACGCGGATGCCGCTCAGCTCGGTGATGTGGTCGTTGAGCGACTCGAGGTGCTGGACGTTGACGGTGGAGAGCACGTCGATGCCCGCCGCGAGCACGTCCTCGATGTCTTCGTAGCGCTTGGCGTGCTCGACGCCCGGGACGTTGGTGTGGGCCAGCTCGTCGATCAGGCAGAGCTCGGGAGCCCGGCGCAGGATCGCCGGCAGGTCCATCTCTTCGAGCTCGGTCTGCCGATAGCGCACGCGCCGGCGCGGAACCATCGGCAGGCCCTCGACGAGCTCGGCCGTCTCGGCGCGACCGTGGGTCTCGAGTAGGCCGATCACGACGTCGCGTCCGTCCTGGAGTTCGGCGTGTCCCTCGAGCAGCATCCGGTAGGTCTTGCCCACGCCCGCGGCCATTCCCAGAAACAGCTTCAGCCGACCGCGGCGCCGTTCTGCAACCGTCGGCGCAACATCAAGCCGGCTCGGGGAGGGCTCGTCCACGGCGTGCTCGGCTGCATCGGGCGCGCCGCGTGCGCGCTGATCGTCGCCTGCGGATCGGGGGGACGGAAGATCGGTCGCGACGGCCTGCTTGCTCATCCGCCCAGGAGGTTGTAAACGATCAGGTCGATCAGCTTGATGCCGATGAACGGCGCGATTATCCCGCCGAGACCGTAGATCCAGAGGTTGCGCCGCAGCAGCGCGCTCGCCCCGATCGGCCGGTAGCGCACGCCACGCAGCGACAGCGGTATCAGCAGCGGGATCACGATTGCGTTGAAGATGATCGCCGAGACGATCGCCGACTCGGGGTTGCCGAGGTTCATGATGTTGAGCACGTGCAACGGGCTCTTGCCGCCGGTGCTCGTGGCCCACGTGGAGATGAATACGGCCGGGAGGATCGCGAAGTACTTGGCGACGTCGTTGGCGATCGAGAACGTGGTGAGCGCGCCACGGGTGATCAACAACTGCTTGCCGACCTCGACGATCTCGATCAGCTTCGTCGGGTTGGAGTCCAAATCGACCATGTTGCCCGCCTCACGCGCCGCCTGGGTGCCCGTGTTCATCGCAACGCCGACGTCTGCCTGGGCGAGCGCCGGCGCGTCGTTGGTGCCGTCGCCGGTCATCGCCACGAGCCGGCCGTCCTGCTGCTGCTCACGGATCAGCGCGAGCTTGCGCTCGGGGGTGGCTTCGGCGAGGAAGTCGTCGACGCCGGACTCCTCCGCGATCTTGGCTGCGGTCAGGCGGTTGTCGCCGGTGACCATGACCGTTTTGATGCCCATCGCGCGCAGCTGCTCGAAGCGCGCGGCCATGCCCTCCTTGATCGTGTCCTTGAGATAGATCACGCCGAGCACCTGGCTGTCACGCGCGACCGCCAGCGGCGTGCCGCCCTCGCTGCCGATCCGGTCGAGCTGGGCTTGCAGCTCCGGGGGCGGCGAGCCGCCTTCGGAGCGAACCAGATCGATGATCGCGTCGCCCGCGCCCTTGCGCAGACGCTTGCCATCGAGGTCGACGCCGCTCATCCTGGTCTGCGCGGTGAACGGGACGAACTCCGCATTCAAGGTGGTCATGTCGTGCTCGCGGATGCCGTACTGCTTGGCGAGCACGACGATCGAGCGGCCCTCTGGCGTCTCGTCTGCGAGCGAGGCCAGCTGCGCGACTTCGGCCAGCTCGGACTCCGGGACGCCCGGCATCGGCACGAACTCGGAGGCCAGCCGGTTGCCGATCGTGATCGTGCCGGTCTTGTCGAGCAGCAGCACGTCAACGTCGCCAGAGGCCTCGACCGCGCGCCCGGACAGCGCCAGCACGTTGCGGCGCACCAGGCGGTCCATGCCCGCGATCCCGATCGCGCTCAGCAGCGCCCCGATCGTCGTGGGGATCAGCGCGACGAGCAGCGCGATCAGGCTCGTCTCGGGGATCGGCGTGCCGGCAAACAGCCCGAAGGGGCGCAGCGTGGCCACCACGATCATGAAGATCAGGGTCAGCGCCGCGAGCAGGATGTTCAGCGCTATCTCATTCGGCGTCTTGCGCCGCTCGGCGCCCTCCACCAGCGCGATCATGCGATCGAGAAACGACTGGCCGGGCTCCTGGGTGATTTCCACGACGATCTCATCGGAGGTCACGCGCGTGCCGCCGGTGACCGCGCTGCGATCGCCGCCGGACTCGCGGATCACGGGCGCGGACTCGCCCGTGATGGCAGACTCGTCGACCGTCGCGATGCCCTCGATGACGGTGCCGTCTCCAGGAATCAGCTCCCCTGCCGTGACGACCACGACGTCGCCGCGCGTGAGCTCGGACGCGGCCTTCGTGGAGCCGTCGCGCAGCTTCGCGACGGTCTCCTTGCGCATCGTGCGCAGCGTGTCGGCCTGCGCGCGGCCGCGGCCCTCGGCGAACGCCTCGGCCATGTTCGCGAAGATCACCGTCAACCACAGCCAGATCGCGATCGTGAACGTGAACCAGCTCGGGTCGCTGCCGCCGCGGGCACCGACGCCGAAGGCGTTGGTCGGCTGGCCGCCGAACACCTGGATCACCCAAGTGACGGTCGTGATCACCGAGCCGATCTCGACGACGAACATCACGGGGTTGTGGACCTGCACGCGCGGGTCGAGCTTCTTGACGCTGTCGATCAGGGCGCGTTTGACGATGTCGCGCTGGAACAGCGAGATCGCCTGGCGCTCGTGCGTGGCCGCTTGTGCGGACATCAGCTAGCTCCCCCCAACGCCGGGCCGCGGCCGTTACGCAGACGGTCGAGCGCGAAGTTCAGCTCGAGCACGTTTACGCCTTCTTCGCCGGAGAAGCCAAGCCCGCGCCCGGATGTGTACTTCGCGATCAGGCCGTCAACCGTCGCCAGCGGCAGGCGGCGCACGGCCGCGACGCGATGGGCCTGGATCCAGGCGTTTGCCTTTGAGATTTCGGGGTCGAGGCCCGACGCAGAGGTGTTGACGGCGTCCACCGGGATCTTCGCCACGGTGAGGCCGGGGTCGTACGGCCTGTTCAGTTCGAGATAGGCCTTGATGTTTTCTTCGTCGGCTTCCCTGGTCTTGACGCTGTTGGGTCCTCTGTTCGAGAAGGTGCTCGCGGCGGCGTTGTTGGCCCCGCCTTCGGTGGCCGATGGGCGGGACTGGAAGTAGCGCGGGTCGGGTTCTGTGACGAGTTCCCCTTCCTTTTCCCTGGGCTTGCCGTTCTTACCGATCACCGGAGAGGAGAAGCTCTGACCGATGATCTTCGAGCCGACCAGCCTGCCGTTCAGGTGAATCTGCTGCCCGTTGGCATTGCCGGGGAACGCGACCTGACCGACGCCCGTGATGAACAGCGGGTAGACAAGTCCGAGCAGGATCGTGAACACAATGACCCCGATGATCGATGTGACGATGTCGCGTTTCATCTTGCGCTCGCGATGTTGTACTCGTGGGAGGGGGTCCTGGGGGAGGGCCCGCCCTCCCCCAGCCGATTGACGATGTCGCGTTTCATCTCAGTACAGGTGTCCGGTCAGGCCCTGGACGATCGGGCCGAGGAGCAGGGCGGGGAAGAACGTCAGCGCGCCGACGAGGATGATCACGCCGATCAGCAGGACCACGAACGTGGGATTGTCCGTGCGCATCGTCCCGAGGCCGGCGGGAGTCACGCGCTTGCCGGCCAGCGCCCCGGCGACGGCGAGCGCGAACAGGATCGGCGCGTAGCGGGCGAACACCATGTCGAAGCCGCCGAGCAGATTGGCGAAGGTGACGCCGTGCGAGCCGACGTTGCCGGCACTCGGCTGGATGAAGCCGGTGTACCCCGCGAACGCGGAGCCGTTGTTGTTGGCCTGGGATAGGTAGGCGTAGAAGGTCTCCGAGAAGCCCTGCGGCGTATTGCCGCCCGCCTTGGAGAGCGCGGCTTCCGAGATCGACTTGCGCCCGGCGCTGCTCGCGGTGGCGAGCGCCGTGCAAAAGAGCGCCGCCAGCGGCGTGATCAGGATGCCCAGCCCAGCCAGCTTTATCTCTTTGGACTCGAGCTTCTTGCCGAGCCACTCGGGCGTGCGCCCGACCATCAGCCCGCCGATGAACACCGCCAGCAGCACGTACAGCAGGATCGAGTACAGGCCCGTGCCCACGCCGCCGAAGATCACCTCGCTGGCGGACAGATTGGCGAAGGGAACCGCGCCTCCGATGCCGGTGAACGACTCGATCGCGCTGTTGACGGCGCCGCAGGAGGTGACGGTGGTGACGACGTCGAACAGCGCCGAGCCCGCGATGCCGAAGCGTTGCTCCTTGCCTTCCATGTTGCCTCCGCCGGAGCCCGAGATCACCTGGGTGTGCAGGCCGGCCGCGTGCTGGGCCGGCGAGCCGTGCGCCTCGGCGATGTACGCGACGGTCACCGCGCCGAGGAACATGAACATCATCGCTCCATAGATCGCGTATCCCTGTCGGCGGTTACCCGTCATCCGCCCGTACATGAACACGAGCGCGGCCGGGATCACCAGCACCAGCAGCATCTCGAAGAAGTTGGTGAACTGGGTCGGGTTCTCGAACGGATGCGCGGAGTTGGTGTTGAAGAAGCCCCCGCCGTTGGTGCCGAGCTCCTTGATCGCCTCCTGCGAGGCGACCGGGCCCATCGCGATCGTCTGGGTGAGACCGGTGACGGTGTGAACCGTCAGGAAGTTCGAGAGGTTTGCGAGCACGCCCTGCGAGACGAGCACGATCGCGGCGAACACCGAGATCGGTGCGAGCACGTACAGGATCGTGCGCACCAGGTCCTGCCAGAAGTTGCCGATGCTCTTGCCGCTGCGCCCGATGATCCCGCGCACGAGCGCGACCGCCACGACGATCCCGACGCCCGCCGACAGCCAGTTCTGGACGGTCAGCCCGATCATCTGGCTGAGGTAAGTCATCGTGGTCTCGCCGCTGTAGTACTGCCAGTTGGTGTTCGTCATGAACGACGAGACGGTGTTGAACGTCACGTTCCACGGCGCCGAGTGGTAGCCGAGCGGGTTGAGCGCGTGCGGCACCCAGGGGGCGTTCTGCGTGCGCAGGATCGCGTACAGCAACAGCCAGCCCGCGAGCGAGAAGATGATCAGGCTTTTCGCATACGCTTTCCAATCTTGGCCACGCTCGGGGTCAACCCTCAGAATCGTGTACAGGAAGCGCTCGGGACCGGCGAAAAGAGGTGACAAGATCACTCGTTCACCCCTGTACACCCGCGCCATGTAGCTGCCAAGCGGAACCGCGAGCACGGTCAGAATGACCGCGAACAGCACGATCGTCAGCCAACCGCTAAACGTCATGCCCGGCCGTACCTCCGGATCGCTTGACGCTCATGTGCCGCAGGAGCCTCGACGTCAGGCGCCCCCGCGAGATCAACCTCCACCCCCCGCATGCGATCGCCTCAGAGCTTCTCTCCGCGGATCAGCGCGTAGAACAGATACGCGATCACGAGCACCGAGACGACCAAGCCGAAGACGTCGGCGCCGCTCATGTGCGCGATCAGGTAGCCGGCCGGCGCCGCGAAGCTCATATCCGGTCGATCCCCTCGATGATCGCGAGCAGGGCCGCGAACATCGCGATTCCCAGTACCACCGCCAGAACATCCATGGCCTAACTATTGGCCGCGGTTCATCACGGCAGCGTGACGATTGAGCGGGCGCGTATAACGATTTCGTTACGGTGGGACCTGCTCACCGGACTGCGCCGCGACACCTCGACCGCTCGAGCGCGACGACTCCCGCTGGAGGATGAGCGAGCAGGCCGGCTCAGCCGGCGAAGCGATACCCGATGCCCGGATCGGTGACGACGAAGCGCGGCGCGGCGGAGCGCGGCTCGATCTTGGCACGCAGGCGCGCGATGTGGGTGCGCAGGGCCGGCACATCCTCCGCGTAGCCAGGCCCCCACACGTCGGTTAGAAGCGCCCGATGGGTCATCAGCCGGCCGCGGTTTCGTATGAGCACGCGCAACAGGTCGAACTCGATCGGGGTCAGGTGCACCGGCTGGCCGTCGCGGCTGACGGTGCGCGCGGCGAAGTCGACGACGAGGCCGTCAACGTCGACCCGCGGCTCCTCGCTCGCGCCGTCGCCGGCTCGGCGCAAGGCCGCCTGCAGCCTCGCTACCAGCTCGCGCGCGCCGAACGGCTTCGTCACGTAGTCATCGGCGCCGGCCTCGAGCGCGCGCACCTTCTGCTCCTCCTCGCCGATCGCGGAGAGCACGAGGATCGGCATGGCGCTCCACTGGCGCAGGCTGCGCGTGACCTCGATCCCGTCGCCGTCAGGCAGGACCAGGTCGACGATCGCCGCCTGCGGCGGGCGCACCGCAGCGCGATCGAGCGCCTCGGTGGCGGTTTGCGCTGGGACCACCTCGAAGCCGGCCTCGCGCAGCACGACGCGCAGCGCCCGCACGATCTGGAGCTCGTCGTTGACGACGAGCACGCGCGGAGCATCAGCCGCCATGGGCTACGGTCGTCGTCGCCGCCGCCGTCACCGCCGTCGGCTCGGTCGCGGCGCCCGCGATCGATGCGGGCGCCGGGTCGAGCGGGAGCTCGAACACGAACGTGGCGCCCTGTCCGGGAAGCGACTCCACGTAGAGCTTGCCGCCGTTGGACTGCACGAAGCCGCGCGCGATCGCGAGTCCGAGTCCCGAGCCGCCGTGGCCTACCCGGAGGCTGCCGGGGCCGCCGCGATAGAAGGGCTCGAACACGCGCTCGAGCTGACGCTGTGGAATCCCTGGACCGCGATCGACGACGCGCACGATCACGCGATCATTGCGGCCGCCGTGCGTGCGCACGGCCCGCGCGCGCACCGACACGGCGTGACCGTCGGCGTGCCGGCGGGCGTTCTCGAGCACGTTGACGAACGCTCGCTCGAGCTGCGCGGAGTCGGCCCGAACGAACGGCAGGTCGCGGTCGACCGAGAGCGTGAAGTCGCCGGGCTTGGCCGCGAGCTCCTCGAGCGCAACGGCGAGCACCTCCTCGACCGAGGTCCACCGGCGGTGCGGCTCGGCGACGCCGGCCTCCAGGCGTGACTGATCGAGCAGGTTCTCGACGAGTCGCGCGAGTCGGCGCGTCTCCCCTGCGATCACCGATGCCAGCTCCTCGCGCTCGTCCTGCGCGAGGCCCGGCAGCGCCACCGCCTCGCCGGCTGTCGCAATCGCGGTGAGCGGCGAGCGCAGGTCGTGGGAGACCGCACGCAGCACCGCGGTCTTGACGGCATCGGCCCGGCGCAGGGATGCCGTCTCGACGACCTCGCTGAGGAGCGCTTCGCGCTCGAGCGCAGCCCTGAGCAGCGCCTCGAGCGACGGGACGATGCGCGTCTGCAGACGGCGCCGGCCGGCCTCGGGTGTGTCTGCGCCGACCGTCAGCGTGCCGAGCCGCCGCGTGCCATCGTTGAGCGGGAACGCGACGCGACGCTCGTCGGCGTCGACCGCTTGCATCTCGATCGCCGCCGAGTGCAGCCCGAGCACATGCGACAGCCGCGCAGCGACGGTGGGCAGGGCCTGAGACAGGTCGTCGCCGCGGAGCAGCAGGCGGGCCATATCCGCGGCCAGGTCTGCCTCGCGCCGGCGTTCGTCGGCCTCGCGGGCGCGGGCGCGAGCGACCTCGGCGACCGAGCTGGCCAGGGCCGCGGCGACCAGGAAGGCGATCAGTGCGACCCAGTTGTCGGTGTTGCGGATGGTGAATTGGCCGACGGGCGGGAGGTGAAAGAAGTTGAACGCGGCGGCGCTCAGCAGTGCGGTCAGCGCCCCTAGCCATGCCCCCCAGATCAACGCGACGACCAGGACGCCGAGCAGGTACACCACGCCGAGCGACACCACCGGCGCGACCTGCTTGAGCGGGTAGATCACGAGCGTGCAGAGCACGACCGCGGCGATCGCGACCAGCACGCCGACCCGCCGCGGCGGCGGCTCGGGCGCGAGCAGAAGGCCGAACGGGCGCATGACTCATCTCAGCCTAGTGCTCTCCTGCCTCGTGCCCACCGTGCCGGCCCCGGCTCCGCGTCGCGGAGCCTCGCGGCGGCGCCGAGGCGATCGTCTGTTTGCGCCGAGCATGACGCGCTCAAGCCGCCCCGGGCGCTGGCCGATGCGCTTGCGAGGCCTCGTGATCGAGGAGACGCTGACACGCACGGAGGCAGAACGGGACCGGCACATGGCAGTCGCGGCCACCAGGATCAGACGCAGCGCCGTAACCACAACGGCTGCGGTCCTCGGCGCGTGGCTGGCCGCGGCGGCGATGGCGCCGGCGGCGCAGGCTGAACTGTCGCCGTCGGCGTTTGAAGTGCGCTCACTGTGCGCGGCGCCAGCTCCCGGATACTCGAGCTGCCTGGGCTTGCGCCTGGCGGCCAAGCAGCCGCTGTCGCTGCCCGGCTCCAGCACCGGCGAAGGCGCATCCGGCGATGCCGATCAGCAGACGGCCGGCTCTCAACAGCCCGCGACGGAAACGTCGAAAACCAAAAAAACCAAATACGAAGAACCCTGGCCGGGGAGCTATTCGCCCGCTCAGATCGCGTCGGCGTACGGTCTGACGGGCTTGCAGCCGCCCGCGGCACAGCAGACGATCGCGCTGGTCGATGCGTTTGACGATCCCACGATCGAACACGACCTCCAGGTGTTCGACGAAAGGTTCAAACTGCCGGTCTGCTCGACCGGGAACGGTTGCTTCAAGAAGATCGAGCTGCCGGGCGCCACGACTCAACCTGGCTGGGCGCAGGAGATCTCGACCGACGTCGAGATCTCGCACGGGCTCTGCTCGAGCTGCAAGATCGTTCTAGTCGAGGCGTCGTCGAACACGAACTCGGCGCTCGAAGAAGCCGAGGCGGTAGCCGAGCGGCAGGGAGCGACGGAGATCTCCAACTCCTGGGGCGGACCGAGTCAGAGCACGACCGTGGCCGCGGATGACGCCGGACCGTTCAACCACCCGGGCACCGTGATCACCGCCTCGGCCGGCGACGACGGCTATCTGAACTGGTACGAAAGCAAGAGTCACACGCTGGGCGAGACCGACTATCCCGCCGCATCTCCACATGTCGTGGCGGTCGGCGGAACGCGCCTGGAGCTGACCGAACAAGGCGGGGCCTGGGCTTGGAAGGAAGAGACCGTGTGGAACGGCTACGGCGCAACGGGCGGCGGCTGCAGCTCGATCTTCGCGGCGCCTGCCTGGCAGCTGAGCGTCGCGGACTGGTCCTCGATCGGATGCGGGTCCTATCGCGCAGACGCCGACGTGTCCGCTGACGCCGACCCGTATACCGGCGTGGCCGTTTACGACTCGACGCCGATCGAAGAAGAAGAGACCGAATATTCCGGATGGACGACGATCGGCGGCACGAGCGTGGCGTCGCCGATCGTCGCGTCAACATTCGCGCTCGCCGGCGGGGCGGGCAGGGACGAAGACGGGCAGGCGGTGGAATATCCAGCGCGCACGCTCTACGAAAGCCTCGGCGCCGATCCCGGCGCGCTGCACGATGTCGTGTCGGGGTCAAACGGCGTTTGCTCGGGGGGATTCAGCGAAGCCGGCCTGTCGAGCTGCTCGGCCGTCGAAGCGGCGCAATCCTGCTCGGAGGAGGCGATCTGCCTGGCGCGAACCGGCTACGACGGCCCCAGTGGTGTGGGCACTCCCGCCGGCGTCGCGGCGTTTCAGCCGCCCACCGGTGCAGGCGCGCGCGAAGGTGCGCCGACCGGCCAGGAAGGCAGCCAAGCTGAAGCCAGCGAAGACGAATTCGAAAGTGAATACGAAGCCGAAGCCGAAGCGGAAAGCGCGGAAGCCGAAGAAGCCGTGGGAGACAACGGTGGCGCGGGCGGCAAACGCGGCCGTACGGGCGCGCGTGCGGCCGCGGACGGGCACGGGCAGGCGAAGGCCGGCGGGACGATCCCGGTCCTGTCCGCACCGGCGCTGACGCGGGCGACGCTCGCGAACCTCGCGCTCGCCCACGCGCGCGTGTCCGAGCTGCGATTCGCGTTCACGTCGAGCATCGCGGTGCGCGTGCACGTCACGCTTGCGAGACTCGCCGAGACGCGCGGCCGTGCCGGCTGGCGTGTGCTGGCTGGCGGGCTGACGATCGCCGCCGCCAGAGGCCACGACCAGGCCACCCTGAAGCGGCGGGCCGCACTCGCGTCGGGCCGTTACCGGCTCACGCTGCAGCCGGTCGGCGGAAGCGCGCGGTCACTCGTGTTCACCCTCGGCTGAGCACGCCCGCGCCGACCTCCCAACATGAGACGGCCGACGCCACCCGCCGGCCTAAGTCGTCAACGCCAGCCTCAGTGGGGCGCCGGCAGAATCGCTCGCGCTGGCGCCGGCGCCGACTCGCGCTCGGCGCGCGGAGGCGCCTCGGCGCGTTTGGCGATCTTTTCGCCGCGCTGGCGAGGACGCCAGATGCGCAGGTACTGGGCGCCGAAATAGGAGCCCACCACGAGCGCGAGGGCGATGAACTGGCCGAGGAAGGTCTGCCAGTTGTTGAACAGCGAGAACCAGGTGCCCATCCAGCCCGGGATGTAGAGCCAGTGAATTTCGCTGGTGCCGATCCAGCCGGCGAGCTGCATCTCGTTGACCTCCTCGCCAACGGAGACGATCAGCACGAACAGGATCATCACGCCCGTGATGATCAGCAGCCGCTTGTACGGGAGGCGCTGATGCAACCCGAACGTGAGCACGCCGACGGCGCCTGTGAACAGCAGGCCGATCACCACGCCCTCGAGCACGACGCTGGACCCGTACAGCTCGCGCAGGTTCTGCAGGAATACGACGATCTCGAAGCACTCGCGATATACCGACGTGAATCCGAGCAGCGCCAGGCCCAAGAGCAGGGCCCGGCGGTTTGATTCGGTGCCCCCTACACCGGCCGACAGCAGGCCGCGGCGGCGCTTGTGGTGGCTGGAGATCCAACCGGTCCAGTAGATCTTGTGGAAGAACCAGTTGAGCACGATCAGCAACACGATCAGTGAGGGCAGGCCGGTGGCTGCCTGTACGTCGAACTCGCCGCCGTGAAAGCGCCCGATCAGCCACACGACGAAGAACCAGGTGGCAACGCCGGCGGCAAGGGCCCCGGCCCCGCCCATCGCCACGGGCCGGCGGTAGGCGCGATTGGCGCCGAGGAAGCTGGCGATCACGGCGGCCAGCACGAGGATCGTCTCGAGCCCCTCGCGGAACACCAGGATCGCGCTGTTGACCACGACTGTCGTGTGGCTGAGCTGGTGCCCGGGCGGAAGCGCCGTCGGGTCGGTGGTGCCGCCGCGTGCGTGCCAGCCGAGGATGACCACGGTCACGGAGACGGCCAGGACGATCGCGGTCCACACGTACATGCTCGTGCGCTGTCCGAGGGGCGTGTGCACGCCACGCGGAGGCGGCTGCAATCCCGACTCACGAGCTTGGGTATCCACCTCGCAGAACGTAGCACAGCCCGAGTTAGGGTGGCCTAAGAACCGTCGATCGTGCCTCCGCCCTCGCCACCTCCGTCTCGGCCGGCGCTCCGGGGCCGAGCCGGGCTCAGTCGGCGCGCGGGACGCGCCTGAAGCGCCGGTAGACCCCGCGCTCGATGCCCTCGCCGAGCTCGGTCAGGCTCCACGCGTTCGGAGCTCCGCGCGCGGTGCCCTGGCTGAGGTTCGAGATGACGCCGGCACGCTCGAGGCGCGTGAGCAGCTTGGAGATCTGACCCTGATCGACGATGCCGGCACGCTCGGCGATCTCGCGGTTGCTGGCGCCGGGGTATTGAGCGATCGCGCTGAGCACGCGTTCGGTGCGATAGGTCAGGCGGACGCCGTGGTCATCGAAGCTGGAGATCGGGGCGCTTGGCACTCCCCCGCGCCTGCTGGGCAGCGGCGCCGGTCGGGCAAGTTCGCGCTGCGCCGCGCTGGGGCCGAGGTAGGGCAGGACGATCAGGCTCATCAACGAGCTGAACAGCTGGATCGTCGGGCGATCGTCGGGCGGGTCGGCATCCTGGGCCAGCAGGCGCGTCTGGACCACCGTCAGGACGGCGCCGACGACCCCCTCGGCGACGATGGGCGGCGGTTCGGCGCGCCCGGCGCCGCCCTCGCCGCGTCCGCGGTTGACGACCTTCCACAGCTGTTCCTGTACCTCGGAGCGGCGGCGGACGAGCTCGCTGTACTCGCTGAGCGAGTGCACGACCAGCAGCCGCGCCATCGCCGGTTCGTCATCGAGGAAGCGCAGCCCCTCGGCCAGTCCCGCTCTGATGCCGTCGCGCCAGCGGCTCTGCGCGGCATACGCCGGGCCCATACGCGCGGACGCGCGCTGGACGCCGAGATCGAACGCCGCGACCAGACACCCCTTGCGGTCGGGGAACAATCGATAGAAGGAACGACGCGATACACCGGCGCGTACGATCACGTCGGCGAGCGTCGCGGCGCCGACGCCACGCTCGGCCACGAGGGCAGCCATGCCCTCGAGAATCTGAGTTCTCTGGATGTCCTCCTCCACGCGGCTCCTCCGTGCGGCCGCGCGAATACGGTACCTCTCCGTCTATCCCCCAGCCACCGTCAAGTATGTCCGTGTTCTACTTGAGAGTAACAAGAGAAGCCGTCGCCTTACTGTCCAGTGTTGAGAGCGCCGCGTTGTCCACGGTTGAGAGCGGCGTGGAGTTTCTGTCGGACGCCGTACGGGACGTTACGGGCCTGCGGCGGCTGGCTCGAGCAGCGGGGGAGCGCCGTAGGGCACGAGCGCTTCCGGCAGCTCCACGCTGCGGTCGGCGCGCTGACCGTTCTCGAGCAGCGCGACGAGCGTGCGGCCGACGGCGACCGCGGTGCCGTTGAGCGTATGCAGGGGCTCGATCCCGCGTCCGCCCTCGCGATCGCCTGAGCGAGCGGCGCGCACGCGAATGTCCAGACGCCGGGCCTGGTAGTCGGTGGTGTTCGAGCAGGATGTGAGCTCGCGGTAGCGCGCCTGGCTTGGCAGGAAGGCTTCGCAGTCGTACTTCTTGGCAGCCGAGGCGCCCAGATCATTGACGGCGATGTTCACGACGCGATAGGGCAGGGACAGCTCCTGCAGGATCTCCTCCTCGATCGCGAGGATGCGCTCGTGCTCGGCGGCGGATTGGCCCGGGGCGACGAAGCTGAACATCTCGACCTTGTCGAACTGGTGGACGCGGAAGATGCCCCGAGTGTCCTTGCCGGCGGCGCCGGCCTCGCGACGAAAGCACGGTGAGAAGCCGGCGTAGCGCAGGGGCAGCTGCTCGGCCTCGATGATCTCGCCGGCGTGCAGCGAAGCGAGCGCCACCTCCGAGGTGCCGACCAGGTAGAGCTCATCGGCGGGCAGCGTGTAGATCTGCTGCTCGGTGTCGGGCAGGAACCCGGTGCCATAGAGCGCGTGCTCACGCACCAGGACCGGCGGGATGACGGGCTCGAAACCATGCTCGCGGAGCTTGTCCAGCGCCCAGCGCACGAGTGCCAGCTCGACGAGCACGAGCTCGCCGAGCAGGTAGGCAAAGCGCGTGCCCGACAGCGCCGCGGCGCGCTCCATGTCGATCCGGGGACCGGCGAGGTCGAGGTGGTCGAGCGCCGGGAACTCGAACGCGGGCGGTTCGCCGACGGTTCGCACGAGCTCGTCCTCGGGGCCACTTGCGGCGGACGGGTCGGGCAGGTTGGGCAGGCGCGCGATCAGCTCGTCGAGTCGCTGCTTGGCGCTGCCCGCCTGCTCGACCAGCTCCTTGACCTGAGCGCTCAGCTGCTTCATCTTCGCCAGCGCGTCGGTGGCGTCATCCCCCTTGCGTTTGGCGGCGGCGATCGTCTCGGATTCCGCCTTCTGGGTAGCGCGCAGGCTCTCGGCCGATTGCGTCGCGGCGCGCCACTGCTGATCGGCCGCGAGGATCTGATCGACGGCGGCGGCGAGCTCGGGGGCGCGACGCGCGAGCGCGGTGCGTACCGCGTCGGGGTCCTCTCGGATCAGCCTCAAGTCGAGCACGACCGGGAGCCTACCCAGCCCTCCGCACTACCACCATTCAGCCAAGCAGGTCCGTGACTTCGGCCCGACCGACCCCGCGAAGCGGGTTCACGGTCGGGACGAACGTCCGGATCCTGCGCCGCGGGTTCACGGTCGGGACGAACGTCCGGATCCTGCGCCGCGGGTTCACGGTCGGGACGAACGTCCGGATCCTGCGCCGCGGGTTCACGGTCGGGACGAACGTCCGGATCCTGCGCCGCGGGTTTACGGTCGGGACGAACGTCCGGATCCTGCGCCGCTATTTGGTGGATAGCGTGATCTGGGTGCTGGGCACTGTTTGAGCCTGCGAGCCGGAGTAGTGCGCGAGGAATTCGGCGACATCGTAGGCGTCGTGGCCCACGAGGATGTTCTCGGGCATGATCGCCCCCGAGAAGCCCCCGTTGCGAAGGGCGAAGAGCACCTGTTCGACGTTCTCCTTGCGGTAGTTGAAGTTGGGCCCGTTGGTTTTCAGGCGATCCTTGATGCTCGTCGCCGAGCCCTGGGCGCCGACGATCGACAGCGTGTGGCATCCGGAGCAATGGTCGAGGAACAGCACTGCGCCCCTGTAGTAGGGGCTGTCCTTGGGCACATCGATGCCTTGGCTGCCGCATGCTCCGAGCAGCGCGGCACACGCGATCAGGCCGATGGTGGCGACGGCTGCCTTCATTGCGGCGGGAATATATAGCCCCGCGGGGGCCCCGGCCGCCGGACGGGACCGAGATGAGTCGATTCGCTGGTCCAGGCGCGCACACGCTACATCAGATGCGCCGCTGGCCCACGCACCTCGCCCGCGTCCCTCCCGTGCGCCCATGCCGATGCGCTCAGAACCCATGCGCCGTGCTGGCGGCGCGCAGCGCCAGGAATACGACGACGAGCGCCGACAGCGCCATGATGACCATCTCGCGGGCGAGGATCGCGGCGGCGATCGCGTGCTGCTCGGACTCGGGCAGGCCGCCGATCGCCTGGGCATCGGGCAGGTCGCGCTGGTCGAGGACGGTCTGCGCAGAGGTGATGCGGATCTGCTCGGCGACGAACGCGATCGCGAGCGGCAGCAGCGCGTACAGGTAGAACAGCCGATCGCTCGAGTAGTCGCCGGCTATCGCAAGGGCGCCGACGAGAACGGCGAACGCAAGGGCGCCGAGCTGGCCGACGCGAAGCAGGATCCAGAAGACGCGGCCGGAACGGCCTCGGTACCAGCACCAGAGGCCGAAGACGGCCGGGATGGCGTTGAGAATCGCGACTGCGAGCGCCCCGATGACGACCGCGCGATTCACGATTTCGAGGCGATCGTCACTATGTAACACACTGCCACAAGCGGTGATATAACAGCGCTCCGTGCTGCGTAGTTACCTGCCAGCGATCGTGTTTGTCCTGCTCGGCGGAGGGGTCGGAGTTGCGTTTGCGATCTTGAACTCTGCGATCGGCCCGAGGCGCGCGATCGCTCGCAAGCACGACCCCTACGAGTGCGGCCTGCCGTCGGAGGTCAAACGAGGCATGCGCTTCGGGATCAGCTTCTACCTGATCGCGATGCTGTTCATCTTGTTCGACATCGAGGTCGTGTTCCTCTATCCGATCGCGATCGAGCTGCGCGCTTACGGCGGATACGCGCTGGCCGAGACGGCGACGTTCATCGTGCTGCTGTTCGTGGCGTTCGCTTACGTGTGGCGCAGAGGGGCGCTGGAGTGGCGCTGAGGGGCCGGCGGCCGCGGCGATCGGGCACCGGCGCGCTCCCGCGCGCGAGTGCCCGCGCGGGAGCACCGCGACGCGAGGACCTGCTCGTGCAGGGCCTGAATGCCCACCAGCTGCTGCGCGGCGGCGACCTGGAAGGTGCCAACCGGCCTGCGCACCTGGAGGGCGAGGAGCTCGAGCGCTATGTGCAGGAACGCGTGCTGACGACGACGCTCGACAAGACGGTGGCGTGGGCGCGCTCGAACTCGTTCTTTCCGCTGGGCTTCGGCCTGGCTTGCTGCGCGATGGAGCAGTTCCAAGCAGCCGGTCCGCGCATGGACATTGCGCGCTTCGGCTACGAGGCCTTCCGCGCGTCGCCGCGCCAGGCCGACCTGATCATCCTCGCCGGGCGGGTGTCGATCAAGATGGCGCCGATCATCCGCCGGCTGTACGACCAGATGCTCGAGCCGAAGTGGGCGATCTCGATGGGGGCGTGCTGTAGCTCGATGGGCGTGTTCAACAACTACGCGCTGGTGCCGGCGGACAAGTTCATGCCGATCGACGTGCACGTGCCGGGCTGCCCGCCGCGCCCCGAGGCCCTGATGCACGGCGTGCTGAAGCTGCGCAAGCTGGTGCAGGACAATCCGGACCTCGGTTGGCGCGATCGCTACGACGCGGTCGGTACCGAGGAGCATCCACTCGATGCCTGACGCCACAGGCCTGGAGCTGCTCGCACGGGAGCTGGGCGATGCGGCCCTCGAGACCGTGTACTTCCGCGACAGCGCGACGATCGAGGTCGAGCCTTCCCACATCAGGGACGCGCTGGCCGCGATGCGCGCAAAGGGCTACGCGTTTCTGGCGAGCGTGCATGGGGTCGACTACTACCCCGACGAGCCTCGCCTGGGGGTGCTGTACGAGCTGCTTGACATGGGTCGCGTGGATCGGTTGACGATCAAGCTGCGCGTGTCCTCGCAGGAGGCGCGCGTCGAGTCGGTGGCGACGGAATGGCCGACCGCCGACCATCAGGAGCGCGAGGTCTATGACATGTTCGGGGTCGTGTTCGAGGGGCATCCCGATTTGCGGCGGATCCTGATGCCGGAGGACTATGAGGGCCATCCCCAGCGGCGCGACTTCCCGGTCGGCGGCGAACCGGTGATCTTCACGCGCGACGAGGCCAAATGGCTGGAGGCACGCGAGGACGAGCTTGGCTCCTCGGCGGAGGATGGCGCGAGCCGCCTGGTCAAAGAGGCCGGCGCGCTGAAGGCGCAGCCCGGGCGATGAGCGACAGCCCCCCAACGAGCTCGGGGATCTCCGAGTACCGCCGCCACGAGGAGGGCATCACGCTCGCCCCCCTCGAGGAGCAGGTCCGAAGCGACTCGTTCGAGACCTCCGACGACGCGCAGCACGAGCTGTTGACGCTCAACTTCGGCCCCCACCATCCCGCTACCCACGGGGTGCTGCGGCTGATGGTGACGCTGCAGGGTGAGGTGGTGCGCGACCTCAAACCGGTGATCGGGTACGTGCACACCGGCATCGAGAAGACCGCCGAGGACAAGTCCTACTGGAAGGTGATCCCGGTGGTCGAGCGGATGGACTACCTGTCCTACTACTTCAACGCGATGGCCTACGTGTCCGCGGTCGAGCGGCTGGTCGAGGTCGACGTGCCCAAGCGAGCCCAGTACCTGCGCGTGATCCACCTCGAGCTCAACCGGATTGCGTCGCATCTGATCTGGCTCGGCACGAGCGTGCTCGATCTCGGCGCGACGTCGATCTTCCTGTACTGCCTGCGCGAGCGCGAGCTGATCCTCGACCTGTTCGAGATGTCCTCGGGCCAGCGCATGCACACGCGCTACTTCCAGGTCGGAGGCGTGATCGAGGACATCCCCGCCGGGTTCGCGTCGAAGCTGCGCGAGTTCCTTACGATCATGCCCAAGCGCGCGGATGAGTACGGCGCGATCCTGAACTCCAACGAGATCGTGCTGCAGCGCCTGCGTGGGACATGCCCGCTCGACACCGAGACGCTGCTGAGCCTGGGCGTGACCGGACCGCTGCTGCGGGCATCGGGCAACCCCTGGGACCTGCGCAAGGCGGCGCCGTACAGCTCCTACGACGAGTTCGACTTCAAGATTCCCGTGGGCACGGAGGGAGACAACTACGACCGTTTCGCCGTCAGGCTGGCCGAGATATACGAGTCGGTCAAGATCATCGAACAGGCGCTCGACGGTCTCCCGGAGGGGCCTCACATCACCACCGACCGCAAGGTGGCGCTGCCGCCCCGCCACGAGCTGGCGACCTCGATGGAGGCGCTGATCCACCACTTCAAGCTCGTCACCGAGGGCTTCCGCGTACCGCCGGGCGAGGTGTACAGCCCGATCGAGTCGCCGCGCGGCGAGCTCGGCTGCTTCGTGCGCTCGGACGGCAGCTCCAAGCCGGCCCGCGTGCACATGCGCGACCCCAGCTTCGTCAACCTGCAGGCGCTGGCGCCGATGTGTCGCGGCAGCTATGTGGCCGACATGATCGCGACGACCGCGATGCTCGATCCGATCCTCGGTGGGATCGACCGATGAGCCCGGCGGCCTGGCCAACCACGATATCGGCAGCCCTGCCGATAGACGTGTCCAACCTACCGCCAGACGTGTCCAAATCGGCAGCGCACGCACGCGCACGCGCGCGCGCGCGTGCGCTTCGCCCAGAGACACAACACCCACGTCGCCCAGAGACACAACACCCACGCGCCCCTTCACGATGCGCCGCGCACCGGCTCGATCCAACCTGGAGCGGCCGATGAGCGCCACGAGCAGCGCCCGCGGCTGGGACGTGCCGGCGAATCTCGACAAGGACCCGGCCACGATTCCCGACGCGGCGACGACACCGGTGCCGGAGGATCTGCGCCAGGAGATCGAGGCGCATATGGCCTTGTATCCGGACACGCGCTCGGCCGCGCTGCCCGCGCTCGAGGCCGCGCAGCGGCGCCACGGCTGGTGCTCGCCGGAGGCGATCGAACAGGTCGCGTGCGTGATGGGCGTGACGCCGGCGTCGCTGGATGCCGTCACGACCTTCTACGACATGCTCGAGACCGAGCCCGCCGGCGCCCACGACATATACGTGTGCACGAACATCAGCTGCTCGCTGCGCGGCGCCGACGAGCTCTACGGCGCGATCCGCGCGGCAGCGGGCGACGACCCGACATTCAACGTGCGCTCGTTCGAGTGTCTCGGTGCGTGCGACATCGCTCCGATGGCCTCGGTGGACGGGGTTTACGTGGGTCCGCTGACCGCTGCGGACGTGCCGCAGCTGCTGCAGGACGTGCGCGCCGGCCGCGAGGTGCTGCCCGACAAGCAGCTCGTGCGCAAAGCATGCGCAGATCCCGCCGCCGCTGCTGGGTCGCCGGGCGCGGAGTCCCATCCCGACCGACCGCAAACGGGCGGATCGGAGGTGGGTGCATGACCAGGCCGCTCCTGTTCGACCGCATCGATGAGCCGGGGCTGAACACACTGGCGGTGTACGAGCGTCGCGGTGGATACGGCTCGCTGCGCAAGGCGCTGGGTCAGATGACGCCCGAGCAGGTGCTGAGCGAGCTCGAAGCCTCGAACCTGCGCGGGCGCGGCGGAGCGGGCTTCCAGATGGGCAAGAAGGTGTCGTTCCTTCCCAAGGGCTCGATGGAGAAGTACCTCGTTTGTAACGCCGACGAGTCAGAGCCCGGGACGTTCAAGGACCGCGAACTGATGCAGAAGAACCCGCACATGCTGCTGGAGGGTTTGATCATCGCCTCCTACGCGGCGGGCGCGAGCCGATCGTTCATCTACATCCGCGGCGAGTACGTCCAGCAGGCCGACATCCTCGACGCGGCCCTCGCCGAAGCGCGCGAGGCCGGCTATGTCGGCGAGCGGATCCTCGGCAGCGAGCACTCGCTCTCGTTGGTCGTGCATCGCGGCGCCGGGGCATACATCTGCGGCGAGGAGACGGGCTTGCTGGACTCGCTCGAAGGCAAGCGCGGCAATCCTCGCCTGAAGCCCCCGTTCCCGGCGAACGAAGGGCTCTACAAAGGCCCGACCCTGATCAACAACGTCGAGACGCTGAGCACGGTGCCGACGATCATCGAGATGGGCGGCGCCAGGTATGCGCAGCTGGGCACCGAGCAGTCGACCGGGACGAAGGTCGTGTCGGTGTCTGGCCACGTCCAGCGGCCGGGGAACTACGAGATCGAATTGGGGATTCCCTCGCGGGAGATCATCTACGGCCTCGCCGGCGGGCCGCCGCCGGGGCGCTCGGTCAAGTGCTGGTTCCCCGGAGGCTCATCGGCGCCGGTGTTGACGGGCGAGGACCTGGACCTCCCTTACGACTTCGAGTCGATGGCCAAGGCCGGCTCGATGATGGGCTCAGGCGCGATCATCGTGGTCGACGACTCGACGCCGATCCTCGAGCTGGCGCTGAAGACGGCGAAGTTCTACCGGCACGAGTCCTGCGGGAAGTGCACGCCCTGCCGCGAGGGCACGAACTGGACCGTGAGGATGCTCGAACGCATCGACCGCGGCGAAGCGACCCCGATGGACCTCGAGATCATGGCGTCCGTGCAGGAGCACATCATCGGGCACTGCCTGTGCGTGCTGGGCGATGCGATGGCGATGCCGATCGGCTCGATGATCGCCAAGTTCAAAGACGAGTTCGAAGCGCACATGGAGCGCCGGCGTCTGGAACAGACGCCCGCGCAAGACGTGCCCACCGAGGTCGTGGCATGACCGGCGCCCACCAGCCGCATGACACCGCGACGAGTGGAAGAACAAAGGTAGCTACAAGCGAAGGGCCGCAGGCCCGAAGCGTCACGAACGCCCGGAGGGCGTACGTATCCATCAAATCGCGGGACAGGATGTCCCGCGGGGCACTTCACAGTACGAGGCTGTGTGATGCCACGCCCTAAGCAGAACACCATCACTTTGACCATCGATGGACAAGAAGTGCAGGCGGTCGAGAACGCGATGTTGGTTGACGCCGCCAAATACGGCGACGTCGAGATCCCGGTGTTCTGCTACGAGCCGAAATTGGGCCAGCCGGTCGGCGCTTGTCGCATGTGCCTGGTCGAGATCGAGGGCATACCCAAGCTGCAGACGGGCTGCTCGACGCCGGTCAAGGACGGGATGGTGGTGCACACGCAGTCCGATCGCGTCAAGGAGGCGCAGCGTGCCGTGGTCGAGTTCCTGCTGATCAACCATCCGCTCGACTGCCCCGTGTGCGACAAGGGCGGGGAGTGTCCGCTGCAGGACATCACCTTCGGCTGGGGTCCGGGCATCTCGCGGTACGTCGAGCCCAAGCGTCACTTCGTCAAGCCGCTGGAGCTGTCCCCGACGATCGCGATCGACCGCGAGCGGTGCATCATCTGCTACCGCTGCGTGCGCTTCAGCCAGGAGATCTCAGAAGACAATCAGCTCGTGCTGCTCGAGCGGGGGGAACACTCGTACGTGTTGACGTTCGACGGCCACCCTTACGTGGCGCCGTTCTCGGGGAACATCGTCGAACTCTGCCCGGTGGGAGCCCTGACTTCTCGCGCGTATCGCTTCCGCGCGCGCCCGTGGGACATCGAGGACGCGGGCTCGGTTTGCACGCTCTGTCCGGCGCAGTGCAACGTGACGCTGACGGTGCGCGACGAGCGGGTGCTGCGCGTGCAGGCGCGTGAGCACCCGGATGTTAACGACGGCTGGCTGTGCGACCGCGGGCGCTTCGCCTATCCCGCGCTGGGCGGCGTGCCGCAGGCGGGCGGCGCAAGCCCGGTGGCGGCCGCCGAGCGCGTGTTGCAGCCGCTGCTGCGCGATGGCGGCGAGCTGCGACCGGTGTCGTGGCAGCGGGCGCTCGAGGAGGCGAGTGCCGGCCTTGCTCGCGCGGGCGCGCGCACGGGCGCGCTGGTCGGCGGCGAGACCAGCAACGAGGAGGGCTTTCTGCTGGCGCGGCTGATGCGCGAGGGGCTCGATTCGACGCATCTAGACTCGCGCCGGGCGGGGATGCTGCCGCTGGCGCTGCATCGTGCGCTCGGCGAGCCGCGGCTGCAGGCGCGGGTCAGCGATCTGGAGTTTGCGCACACGGTGCTGGTGCTGGAGTGCGACCCGATCGCGGATGCGCCGATCCTCGACCTGCGCCTGCGCAAGGGCGCGCGGCGCCACGGCGTGCGCCTGCGGCGGGCCGGAGCCGCCGATCTCCACGGCGAGCTCGCCGGCCAGTTGATCCAGCGGCTCAAGGATGCGGGCGATGAGGTCGTGATCGTCTGGCACGAGCGCCTGACGGCCGGCTCCGATGGCGAGCGCAACGCCCAGGCGCTACTAGAGCTGGCAGGCGCGCTGGGGCTCGCCGAGATCGACGGCGCGGGCCTGCTCGAAATACCGGCCGGCACGAACGGCCGCGGGTTGCGCGAGGCGGGCGTGCTGCCCAACGCGGCGCCCGGTCTCGGCGAGCTGGCGCAGGACGGGGGCGACGCGCGCGGGATCGCCGAGAGCCTCGGAGCGGGGGAGCTGACGGCGGCGCTGCTGGTGCAGTCCGACCCGCTCGAGGCACGGCAGAGTGTGGCCGACGAACGGCCGTCATCGAACGGCCGAACGCCGCCGGACGAGGACGCGGAGGTGGCGTTGTGGGAGCGGGCGCTCGAGCGTGCGGCGAGCGTGGTGGCGTTTGCGACGGTGGTGTCCGAGGGGCTGCGCGAGCACGCCAACGTGGTCTTCCCGGCACAGGCATATGCCGAGAAGGAGGGAACGATCGTTCACCCCGACGGGCGCATCCAGCGCCTGCGCGCGGCCGTCGCGAATCCCGGCGAGACTCGTGCGCAGTGGCGAGTGCTGGTCGAACTGGCGCGGCGTGCGGGCGTCGAGCTGGACGTGTTGACCGGCGCGATGGCATCCCAGCAGCTGTTCGACGCAGTGCCCTTTTACGGCGGTCTGACGCTCGAGGAGATCGGCGGCAAAGGCGTGCGCTGGCAGGAGCGCGAGGCGGCGCAGGCGTATCCGGCGACGGAGCAGGTCGTATGAGCGCCGTCGGACGCGAACGTTCCACAACCGCCCGATCGCGCACGAGACCGCGCCGCGACCACGCACCCCCCGTCGGGGAGCGACCGGCATGAGCGCGATCACCCACACCCTGACCTCGCCGTCGCTGCTGGCGACGGTGGGTTACTACGAAGCATGGTGGATCCAGGTCTTGAAGGCGATCGTCATCTTCGCGGTCGGGCTGCAGCTCGTGCCCGTGGTGCTGATCGCCGAGCGCAAGCTGCTGGGTCGCTTTCAGTCTCGCTACGGGCCGAACCGCGTCGGCCCCTACGGCGCTCTGCAGCCGCTCGCGGACATCGTCAAGCTGCTCACCAAGGAGCAGTTCCGCCCGACCACGTCGGTGGGCGTGCTGTTCGCGATCGCGCCGCTGATCTCGATCGTCACCGCGGTGGCGGCGTTGGCGATCATCCCGTTCGGCGACGTGCAGAAGATCTTCGGCACGCCGGTAGGGTTGTACGGGATCGACGTCTCGATCGGGCCGCTGTACCTGTTCGCGACCGGCGCCGTGGCCTTCTACGGGATCATGCTCGGCGGCTGGTCCTCAGGCTCGAAGTACTCGTTCCTCGGTGCGATGCGCGGTGCGGCGCAGCTGATCTCCTACGAGGTCGCCCAGGGTCTGGCGCTGGTCGGTGTGATCATGACCGCGCAGACGCTGTCGCTGACGGGGATCGTGCGGGCGCAGGCGGGGATGTGGTACATCGTGCCGCAGCTGGCCGGCTTTCTGATCTTCCTGGTGGCGAGCTTCGCCGAGACCAACCGCGCGCCGTTTGACTTGACCGAGGCCGACGCCGAGCTGGTCGGCGGTTACAACACCGAGTACGGCGGCGGGCGGTTCGCGTCCTACTACTTCGCCGAGTATCTCAACGTGATCGTCGTGTCGGGGGTGGTGACGACGGTGTTCCTCGGCGGCTGGCTGATGCCGTTCGGGATCCATCCGCCCGGCTGGGTGGACCCGATCGTGGTGCTGGTGAAGATGTCGCTGATCACGTTCCTGTTCATCTGGGTGCGCGCGACGCTGCCGCGGCTGCGTTACGACCAGCTGATGAGCTTCGGCTGGAAGGTGCTGTTGCCGCTGGCGACGCTGAACGCGCTGGTGACGGCGGTGCTCGTGGTGGTGACGCACTGATGAGCAGCGACGGCACAACCGAGCGCCCCGACGTCTCCACCCAGGCGCCCTCGCCGCGATGGGATCCCGGCGATGACGTGATCGAGGTCAAGCGCACCCCGGCGCCGGGTGCGGCCCGTGCCACGTGGCGCACATTCGTGGAGACCGTGCGCGGCCTGGCGACGACGTTCGGGCGCTTCCGCGAGGATGCCGTCACGGTCGAGTATCCCGAGCAGAAGACGCCCGTGTATCCGCGCTTTCGCGGGCGACACAAGCTGCACCGCTTCGAAAATTCGGACCCCACCCAGCCCGGACTCGAGAAGTGCGTGGGCTGCTCGTTGTGCGCGGCCGCCTGCCCGGCCGACTGCATCAGGGTGGTGGCTGCCGAGAACACGCCCGAGCATCGCGTGTCCGCCGGCGAGCGGTACGCGGAGGTGTACGAGATCAACATGTCGCGGTGCATCTTCTGCGGCTATTGCGAGGTGGCGTGTCCGTTCGATGCGATCACGATGGGCCATGACTACGAGCTCTCCGACTACGACCGCACGGATCTGATCTTCACCAAGGAGATGCTCTTGGCGGAGCCGCTCGAGCGAACGCCGCTGAGAAACGAGGGCGAGTAATGAGGACCGAAGGTCCGGTTACGGCTGGTCGAAACGGGGATGCTCGCCGCAGGCGAGTGTCCCCCGGCTTCGGTTGGATGGCCGACGTTCCAATCAAAAGCGCCGGCCGGAGGCCGGCAAGATGAGTTCCCTGTTCTTCTTCATCGCCGGGATCGGCGCGATCGCCGGCGCGGTCGGCGTCGTGATGCTGCGCGATCCGTTCTTCGCCGTGCTGGCGCTGGTGGGGCACCTGCTGTCGCTGTCGGTGCTGTTCTTGCTGCTGCGCGCCGAATTCGTGGCGGCCGTGCAGGTGGTCGTTTACGCCGGGGCGGTGATGGTCCTGTACGTGTTCGTCGTGGCGTATATCGGCGGGCGCGACGAGAGCGAGCACATCGTCCAGATCGGCGAGCGGATGCGCGGGCGCGGGCCGGCCGGCGCGAGCCTGCGGTTGGGCGCGGCGGTGCTCGGCGGAGCGCTGCTGGTCGAGCTGCTGATCGCGCTGCTGGGCACCGGGCTGAAGGCCGTGTCTGAATATGGGGCGCCCTACAAGCCAGGCGGACACGCGTACGGCACGCCCGCGTATATCGGCGAACTGTTCTTGACGCGCTTTCTGCTGGTGTTCGAGGGGGCGTCGTTCCTGCTGCTGATCGCGGCGGTGGGCGCGATTCTGCTGGCCGGGAGGCGCGGCGGGATCAGCGAGGCGGACGAGCGTCTGCGCGACCGCCTGACGCCGTTGGATCTGTTGCGCCCGCGCGGGACCGGGACGATGCGCGAGGGTGTCGGCGACGATCTCAGCCTGGCCCGTGTGCCCCGGCCCGAGACCGTCGAGCCGCCGCTCGAGTCAGGCGTTCGCCCGCACGAGGCTGCTGAGCCGGTCGCGGTGGGCGAGCCGCCGGCGGGAGATTCGCAATGACGATCGGCTGGTATCTGGCGGTGTCGGCGATCGTGTTCGCGCTGGGCGCGGTCGGCGTGATCGTGCGGCGCAACCCGCTGGTGGTGCTGCTCTGCCTCGAGTTGATGCTGAACGGCGGGAACCTTGCGCTGATCGCGTTCTCGCGCATGTGGGGCGGCGGTGACGGCCAGGTGCTGGCGCTGGTCGTGATGACGGTGGCGGCCTGCGAGGTGTGCATCGGGCTCGGCATGATCGTGGCGATCTACCGGCGCAAGCTGCCGATCGACGTTGACGAGCTGCGGGAGCTGCAGGGCTGATGACGACCACTACGTTCGCCTGGCTGGTGCTGCTGATGCCGCTGGTCGGGACGCTGACGATCGCGTTCGGGTATCGCGGCCTGGGAGCACTGTCACCGCGCGCGGCCGGCTGGATCGGAACGGGCGCGATCTGCCTGTCGTTCGTGTTTGCGCTGTGCACCTTGATCTCGCTGCAGGGACACGCCCCCCAGGATCGCGAGCTCACCTCGACGCTGTGGGAATACGCGAACACGGTCGGGGTCAACGGCCAGATGTCGATCCTCGTGGATCCGCTGTCCGTGTACATGATCCTGATCGTCAGCGGGATCTCGAGCATGATTCACCTTTATTCGATCTCGTATCTCGAAGAAGACCGCGGCTTTGCGAGGTATTTCTCGTATCTGAACTTCTTCGTGTTCTCGATGTTGTTGCTGGTGCTGGCGGGCAACTTCCTGCTGCTGATCATCGGTTGGGCGTTCGTCGGGGCGGCGTCGTATCTGCTGATCTCGTTCTGGTACCGGCGCACGACCGCGACGCGCGCCGGGATCAAGGCGTTCGTGATCAACGTGGTCGGCGACGTCGGGCTGGTGCTGGGGACTTATTTCATCTTCAAGCACACCGGGACGCTCGACTTCCTGCAGACGTTCAAGGAGGCGCCGCACGTGTTCCACTCCGGCGAAACGGACATCGTGGTGGGCTGTCTGCTGCTGCTGGTCGGCGCGATCGCGAAGTCGGCGCAGATTCCGCTGCACACCTGGCTGCCCGACGCGATGGAGGGCCCGACGCCGGTGAGCGCGTTGATCCACGCCGCCACCATGGTGACGGCCGGCGTGTATCTGATCGCGCGCATGCATGTGCTGTTCGAACTGGCGCCGGCGGCGCAGGATACGGGCGCGGTGATCGGCGCGGCGACGCTGTTTATCGCGGGCACGATCGCGCTGGTGCAGACCGACATCAAGCGCGTGATCGCTTATTCGACGATGTCGCAGATCGGGTACATGATCATGGGCGTGTCGGTGGGCGCGTATGCGGCTGGGCTGTTTCACCTGATGACGCACGCGTTCTTCAAGGCGCTGCTGTTCATGGCGGCGGGGTCGATCATCGGTGCGATGTCCGGCGAGCAGTCGCTGCAGCGGATGGGCGGGTTTCGCAAGGCGCTGCCGTTTACGTTCGCTTGTTTTGTGATCGGTGGGCTGGCGCTATCCGGCATCCCTCCCTTCTCGGGCTTCTTCTCCAAGGACGAGGTGCTGCTGGTGACGGCCGAGCGCGGCGGCTGGCACTGGGCGCTGTATGTGATCGGGTACCTCGGCGCATTCCTCACCGCGATTTACACATTCAGGATGATCTTCCGCGCGTTCTACGGCGAGCCGGTGAGCGAGGCGCGCGAGCTCGAACAGGGCCATCTGTACCACGCCGAGACGCCGACGAACCCGGCGAACGGCGAAGTCGAGGACACCGACGTGGGCTTCCCCGGTCCGCATCACACGATCGCCGAGCGGGCGATGCCGATGAAGGTGGCGATGACGGTGCTCGCGATCGGCTCGGTGTGCGCCGGCCTCGTGCAGATTCCGGGCGTGGACAGCGTGGTGGTCAACTTCCTGCGTCCCACGTTCGCGGAATCGCCGCTGTATGAACCGCACACACGCGACGGCCTGCTGATCTTCGGCATGGTGCTCGGGACCGTGCTCGGTCTTACGGGCATTTGGATCGCGTATCGGATCTGGGTGCGCGAGCCGAGCATCGCTGTGGCGGCGCGCGAGCGGTTTGCGCCTGTCTACGAGCTGCTGGTGCACAAGTGGTACTTCGATGAGCTGATCGATGCGCTGGTGGTCACACCGGTCGCGGCCGCCGGGCGCTTCGCGACCGGGACGTTCGAGCGCGTGTTCGTGGATGACACGCTCGTCGGCGGGACGACCGGGATCGTGCGCGCGGGCTCGGCCGCCGTGCGCGCTGTGCAGAGCGGGTTCGTGCGCTACTACGCCGCCCTGCTGGTGCTGGGCCTGACGGCCGTTGGCCTCTACTTCCTGCTGCAGAGCTGACGATGCCGCCACTTTCGATCCTGATCTGGCTGCCCGCCGCGTGCGGGGTGCTCGGGGCGATCCTGAGCGCGCTGCTGGGACGGGCAAGGCAAGCCGGAGGGGTCCCACCGGGCGGTCATGCGGACGCGGGGAATGCGGCTAGAGGTGCTAGCGCGAGTGCGAGCGGCCCGAGCCCAGGTGTGGAGCGGACCGACGGTGAGGACTCGGGCGCGATGCGCGGGTCATGGGACCTGCCCGGCGTGTTCGCGCTGATCGGCGCGGTGGCCGCGCTCGGGTTGGCGATCGGCTACATCGCCGGATACTCGCCGGGCACGAAGGGACTCACCCACGTCACGAACGTCGTCTGGATCGCCGAACTCGGGATCCACTACAAGCTCGGGATCAACGGCCTGAACGTGTTCCTGGTCGGCCTGACGACATTGCTGTTCGCGACGGCCACGATCGCCGCGAACCTGCGCTCGTGGGAGCGGCCGCGGCTGTTCTGGTTCTTCTTCATGCTCGCGGAGTCAGCCGTGCTGGGGGCGTTTTTGGCGCAGGATCTGGCGCTGTTCGTGTTCTTCTTCGATCTGATGCTGATCCCGTTCTACTTCTTGACCGGGGGCTGGGGGCGTGAGCCCGGTCGGGTGAAAGCCACGATCAAGCTGGTGATCTACACGCTGGTGGGTTCGCTGTTGATGCTGGCCGCGGCGATCGCGACCGGTGTGCTGGCGGCCCAGCAGGGCGGCGGGCACATCACTTTCGTGCTCTCAGCACTGCAGGCGACTCCGCTGAGCAAGGGCTCGCAGGAGTGGATCTTCCTGTTCTTCGCGGCGGCGTTTCTGGTGAAGATGCCGGCGTTCCCACTGCACGGCTGGATGCCGGACGGCTATCGCGCGATGCCTATCGAGGTGCTGATGGTGTTCTCGGGGGTGCTGTCGAAGGTCGGGGCGTATGGCTTTCTGGCGATCGTGCTGCCGCTGTATCCGCAGGCGGCGGCGCACTTTCAGACGCTGATGTTGATCCTGGCGCTGGCGTCGATCCTGTATGGATCGATCGTCGCCTTCACCCAGACCGACGCGCGGTTGATCGCGGGTTATTCATCGGTGGCGCAGCTCGGCTTCATCACGCTGGGGATCTTCGCGCTGAATCCCCAGGGCGCACAGGGAGCCCTATTGCAGATGGTGAACCACGGTCTGGTGGTGGCGCCGCTGCTGTTCATCATCGGGGTGCTCAGCCGCCGCGCGGGCGGCTCGGAGGACGTGCGCGACATGGGCGGGATCGCGTTTCGCGCGCCCGTGCTGGCGTCGATCTTCTTGATCGTGTCGCTGGCGACGCTGGCGATGCCCGGCTCGGCCAACTTCGTCGGCGAGTTCTTGATCCTGCTGGGCGTGTTCAAGGCCAAGCTGGTGATCGCGATCATCGCGTTCAGCGGCGTGGTGATGGCGAGCGTGTACGCGCTGCGGCTGTTCATTCGCTCGATGCACAACAGGGTCGGCAAGAGCGTGGACTCGCACGAGATCGCGCTGCGTGACGGCGCAGTGCTGGTGCCGCTGGTGGCGGTGATCGTGTTCATGGCGATCTATCCGCAGCTCGCGTTGAAGCGCAGCGAAGGTTCGACCAAGACGGCCGTGGCGTCGGCGCAGGCCGCGCTCAGACCGTCGTCCTACGCGCTCGTGGGAGGAGTGGCACCGCAAGCGATCGCCGCGGGCGATCGGACTGAAGCGGGCGGCAGCGCCAGCGGAAGCGACGAGCCGCGCCAGGCTTCCAACCGGCCGGTCGTAAAGGCGGAAGGACGCCTCAAATGAGCCCGCCCGCCCTGACTGCGCCGGCGCTCGCCACGCTCAAAGGCCCGCACGTGGACTTCGCCGCGCTGTCGCCGCTGATCGCGCTGCTGGGCGGCGCGGTGATCGTGCTGCTGGTCGGCCTGGTCGGTCCGAGGCGGATCCGCGAACACGTCGTGCCGGCGCTCAGCCTGGCGGCGCTCGCGGCGGCTTCAGGCCTGACGATCTGGCAGTGGGGCGCCGAGAAGTCGATCGTGGCGGGGGCGCTGCGGATCGACAGCCTGTCGCTGGTGCTCAATCTGATCCTGGTGGCAGGCGGCGCTTGTACGGTGCTGCTGGCCTGGCGCTCGAAAGCCACGCGCGAAGCAGCGCACGGCGAGTGGCACGCGCTGCTGCTGACGTCGGTCGGCGGCATGTCGCTGCTGGCGGCGGCGCAGAACACGGTGGCGCTGTTCCTGGGGCTCGAGCTCCTGTCGATCCCGCTGTACGTGCTGTGCGCAACCGAAGTGCGGCGGGAGCGCTCGCTGGAGTCCGGGTTGAAGTACCTGATCATCGGCTCGGTCGGCTCGGCGACGCTGCTGTACGGGCTGGCGCTGATCTATGGCGCGACCGGAGCGACCGACTTCACCGCGATCGCGAGTGCGCTGAGCGCGAACGGGAGCCTCGCGACCGATCCGCTGACGCTCACGGGGATCGGACTGTGCGTGGTGGGCCTTTGCTTCAAGTCGTCGGTGGCGCCGTTTCACCAGTGGACGCCGGATGTCTACGAGGGCGCGCCGACGCCGGTGACGGCGTTCATGGCGGTCGCGACCAAGGTGGCCGCGCTGGGAGTCTTTCTGCGCCTGTTCGACGTGGCCTTGATCGGCGCTCATCAGAGCTGGGGACCGGCCGTGGCGGCGCTGGCGACGATCACGATCATCGTCGGCAACGTCGGGGCGCTCGGCCAGGCGTCGCTGAAGCGGATGCTGGCGTATTCCTCGGTTGGGCAGGTCGGGTACATGCTGGCCGGCGTGGTCGTCGCGACCGGCCTGGGGGCGCAGGCGACGGTGTTCTATCTGGCGGTGTATCTGTTCATGAACATGGCGGCGTTCGCGACGATCGTGGCGCGCGAGCGGGAGACCGGACTGGGTGACTCGATCGCCGCGGTGCGCGGGCTGGGGCGCGAGCGCCCGTATCTGGCGTGGCCGATGACGCTGGCAATGCTCGGCCTGGCGGGGATCCCCGCGACGGCAGGGTTCATGGGCAAGTTCTACCTGATCGAGGCGGCGGTGTCGGGCGGCTACACCTGGCTCGGCGTGGTGATCGTGATCGGGTCGATGATCTCGTTGGGTTACTACCTGCCGGTGGTGGCGGCGATGTGGATGAGCGCGCCGGAGGATGCCGCAAGCCCGGCCGACGGCCCGGCGACGACCCTCTCCCCCACCCCCGCGGCAGGTCCGGGCGTCACGCCCGCGCCAGCGGGCGGGCTACCGGCTGTTGCCGGTGGGTCATCCGAGTTGAATGTTGTTGACGGTGGTTCGCCCGGGCTGCCCGCAAGTACAGGCGGGTCACCCGAGCTACCGGCAATCGTCGGCGGCTCGCACGAGCTACCCGCAATCGCCGGCGGTTCGCCCGAGCTGGACGAAATCGCAGGCGGATCGGCCGAGCTGGACTCGAGGCCGCCGGGATTCCAACCCGAGGTGACCCTCGTCGCGATCCTCGCAGGTGCGGCGACGCTGTTCTTCGGCATCATCCCCCAGCCCCTGTTCGACCTCGTGCACGGGGTCGGCAGCGCGCTCGGGCTGCTCTGAGTCGCGTCCGCCCGCAACCCCCCTCCCTCGTCGGGGAGGCCGAAGCTAGGCCCCGAGCGCGGCCTCGGCGGCGGATTCGGTCTCGACCAGCTGGTGCTCGACCAGATCGAGCCCGGCGTCCCAGAAGCCCGGGTCGCTGAGGTCGATGTTGACGATCCGGCCGAGTTCCTCGGGGGTGCGCGAGCCGCCGGCGGCGAGCAGCTCCAGGTACTGCGGCACGAACTCGGCGCCGCGCTGCTCGTAGCGTTGGTAGACCGACAGGGCGAGCAGCTGGCCGTAGGCGTAGGCGTAGACGTAGCCGGGCGAGCCGATGAAGTGGGGTATGTAGGACCACCACGAGCGGTAGCCGTCGGTGACTTCCATCGAGTCGCCGAACAGCTCGGCCTGGCTCGAGGCCCACAGCTCGCCGAAGCGCTCGACCGACAGCTCGCCCTCGTCACGGCGGGCGGTGTGGACCAGATCCTCGAAGCGGTTCATGGCGACCTGCCGAAAGACCGTCGCGATCATGTCCTGGAGGTTCTCGGCGAGCAGTGCCAGACGCGAGCCAGGCGTGGAGTCCTCCGCGAGCAGGCGCCCGAAGACGATGCGCTCGCCGAACACCGACGCGGTCTCGGCGAGCGTCAGTGGCGTGCTCTGGTGGAAGATGCCCTGGCGGGCGGCGAGCACGAAGTGGACGCCGTGGCCGAGCTCGTGCGCGAGCGTGAGGACGTCGCGCCGGCGCGAGGTGTAGTTGAGCAGCACGTAGGGATGGACGGAGGGGACCGTGGACGCACAGAAGGCTCCTCCGCGCTTGGCTTCGCGCAACGGCGCGTCGATGTAGCGTCCCTCGAAGAAGCCGCGCACGACGCGACCCAGCTCTGTGGAGAACGAGGAGTAGCAGTCGAGCACGATTTCGCGGGCCTCGCCGTAGCTGAAGGTGACGTCGTCGTCGGTGACGGCCGCGGCTCGGTCGTAGTCGGCGAGCCGCTCGAGCCCGAGCAGCTTCGCCTTCAGCCGATACCAGCGGCGCGGGATCTCGTAGCGGGCGCGGACGGCCTCGACGAGCGCCTGGACGGACTCGTCGCTGGCTTCGTTGGACAGGTTGCGCGCGGCGAGCCAGTTCGGATACCGGCGCAGGCGATCGTCGGTGGTTTTGTCGGCGAGCAGGGTGTTGAACAGGAACGCGCGCGTGCGCAGGCCTGGAGCGAGGGCTGCCGTCACGGCCTGTGCGGAGGACCGCCGCAGCTCGCGGTCGGGCAGCTCCAGGCGGCTGAGCGCGAGATCGAGCGGCACGCGGTCGTTGTCGAGATCGACCTCGATCGCGGAGGTGAGCTCCTCGAACAGGCGCGACCACGCAGAGGCACCGGTCAGGGACTTCTCGGCGAGGATCTTCTCCTCGGGTTCCGTGAGCAGGTGCTCGCGATAGCGGCGCACGCTCTGCAGATGATGGCGGCAGAAGTCGAGCCCGTCGCCGGCCAGCAACTCCTGAACGCGCTGCTCGGGGAGCGCGGCCCACTCGAGCTCGAAGAACAGCAGCGTGGTCTCGATCTCGGTGGCACGCTCATGGGTGCGCTGCAGGCGCGCTCCGCGAATCGGGTCGGCGGTGTTGGTCGAGAAGCCGAGCACGGCGTAGGAGCCGGCGCGTCCGGCGAGATCCTGGATATCCGCGAGCTCGTGCATCGCCTCGCCGAGGCCGCCGCTGTCGAGCTGCGCGAGCTTGCCTGCGTAGCGCTCGGCGAACGTCTTCGCGCGCGCGAGCGCCTGCTCGAGGCGGCGCTCGACGCCGTCGGGGCCATCGCCGTTGACCAGCAGCTCGAGGTCCCAGGCGGCCTGCTCGAGCTCGGGATCGGCGGGAGTCGAGGTTGGGGTGGCGGCCATTGGCAGGGAGCTTATCCGCGTCGCGGGGCAGCCGAAGCCGCCTTGCGCGGTGCGTCGGGCGAGCGAGCTCCTGCGCCCGAGCCGCGGACCAGCACAGTCACCGCCAGGCCCGTCGACTGGCACGATGGTGGCGTCCGAACGGTGCTCCAGGATGCGCTATTCATGAGCGCGCCAGGGACACTGCCCGACCACGACGACATCACGGCCGACATGCACGAAACCACGCCCTCCGTCTTTCTCGTTGCCCGCCCGTCGGTTGACGTGGACGGGATGCGAGCGTATCTCGAGGATGTGGGCGGAGCTTCCTGGCTCGAGCGCCGGCTCGGCGAGGCCGAAGGTTCGATGCCCAACGACGGCGAGCTGCTGGTCGAGTTCGCCGGCCGCGTCTGCTACCGCAGCTGGGAGCCGGGCCTGAACGCGAACGTCAAAAAGATTCGCACGGACCGGCATGAGTACTTCGCCAACATCTTGCGCTCGGGCCACGGGAGCGTGCTCGAGCACGCCAGCTACTCGTTTGCGCTGCGCAACGTGAGCCGTGTTTTCACTCATGAGCTTGTCAGGCATCGCGCCGGTTCGGCATTCAGCCAGGAGAGCCTGCGCTACGTGCGGCTGACCGACATCGGCTTTCGCGTGCCGCCGGCGCTCGAGCCGATCCGCGAGCGGGTGCTGAGCATCGTCGAGCAGCTCGAGGAGTTCCAGCTAAGCGCCGCCGATGAGCTCGGCCTCGACGCCGACGGCCTGCCGTTTCACATCAAGAAGGAGATCACCTCTGCGCTGCGGCGCCTGGCGCCGATCGGGCTGAGCACGGACATCATCTGGACGGCCAACGTGCGCACGCTGCGCCACGTGATCGAGATGCGCACCGCCGCCGGCGCCGAGGAGGAGCTGCGTCTGGTGTTCGACCGGATCGCACGCATCATGCGTGACGAGGCGCCCGAGCTGTTCCAGGACTTCGTCCGCCAGGACGACGGCGCTTGGGTTCCTGAGCATCACAAGGTCTAAGGCCGGCCGCCTGTGGCCGACAGCGCGCCCGCAGCGCTGCCCGCGCCCCACCGTCAGATGCGGGGCCGGCTGAGCCGGTGCGCAAGCAACGTCAGACGCGCGGCCAGCACACCGAGGCGCTGCCGCGCGCCGCACGGCAACCCCGCAGCCCAGCGCACAGACGCCTCAGGCGTCCATCCTGTTGGTGCGCCAGGCGCCGAGCGCGAGGAAGATCGCGAGCCACGCGATCATCACGAACAGCGCAGTGCCCTGCGACATCGTGACCGTGGCGCCACGGCCGCCGCCGCCGACGTGGACCGGACTGAAATGGGCGATCGCCTGGCTGAGGAGACCCTCGCGGGCGCTGCCGAGTGAGCTGATCTGCGCGAGCAGCGGACTTGCTACGAGCTGCCAGCCGATCAATGCCGTGATAGATGCCGGCTTGGAGGTGGTCAGCGACGCGAATCCGACCGCCACGACGCATACCACGCCGGCGGCGAGCAGCGCAAAGCCGAGTCCGTTGAGGATCAGAGCGCCGTCCGGGGTCGGGAGATTGCCGGCGAACACGAATACGCCCGTCGTCAGCAGCGCAAAGCCGCCGATCGTGATGAGCCAGCTCAGCGCCAATGCGGCGGGCACTCGCGAGGCGAACAGGGCCAGGCGCGAGCGGCCAGTGACGACCAGGTCACGGAAGACTCCCGCCGATGCGTCGCCGGTGCCGGCCTCGACGCCTATCAGGATGACCGCGAGCGGGTCGAAGAACAGCGCGAGCACGCGTAGGCCGTCGCTGAATCCGGTGGTGCCACCCGCGGGTTCGTACTTGTGCGGGTTGGAGGAGTGCTGGATCGCCTTCACGGCCAAGAACACGATGATGGGAGCAAGCGCCAGCACCAGCGCCCAGATCAGGGTGCCGCGCTTCTTGCGGATCTTGAGGAAGTCCGCGCCAGTCATGCGCAGCGCGATTGCGGTCACGTCCGCACCTCCTCCTGGGTGGCGCTCAAGCTCCCGTCCCCGGGCGCCTCGTCCAGACGCGCGGTTATCTCCAGGAACCGTTGCTCGAGGCTATGCCGCACGGGCTCCAAGCGCAGAACCCCGACGCCGGCGCGCACGAGCGCCGCGTTGACCGCGGCCGCCGTCTCGGGTGCGCCGCCCAGGACCACGCGAATCCCGTCCTCGTAGCGCTGCACATCGCGCACCAGCTCGCTGGCGCCGAGCGTTTGCAGGGCGAGCTCGACGTCGTTGACGCCCACGAGCAGCTCGTCGCGAACCCCATCGCCGCCGCGCGAGATCTCGGCGATCGGACCCTGTGTGATGACCTTGCCGCGGTTGACGATCGCGGCCGCGTCGCAGGTCTTTTCGACCTCGTCGAGCAGGTGCGAGGAGAGGAAGACCGTGCGCCCCTCCTGCTCGACCATCGCGCGGATCATCTCGCGGAACTCCTGGATGCCGCCCGGGTCCAGACCGTTCGTGGGCTCGTCGAGAATCAGCAGCAGCGGGTCGGCCAGCAGGCAGCGGGCGACGCCGAGGCGCTGGCGCATGCCGAGCGAGTACTTCCTGACCTTTTCGTGGGCCCGGTCGGCCAAGCCCACTCGCGCGAGCGCCGGATCGATCCGGGCGAAGGCGTCGGGGCCGCGCACCGCCGCGATGATCCGCATGTTCTCGCGACCGGAGAGATGTGGGTGAAAGCGCGGCTCCTCCACGATCGCGCCGACGCGCTCGAGCGCCTCGGCACGCTGGGCCGGCACCGAGCGCCCGAGCACGCGCATGCTCCCGGTTGTTGCGCGGGTCAGGCCGAGCAGCATCCTGATCATCGTCGTCTTGCCGGCCCCGTTAGGGCCGAGAAAACCAAACGCGCTGCCGCGCGGAACGCGCAGGTTGACCTGGTCGATTGCTGTGCGCTGGCCGAAGCGCTTGACCAGGCCGCGCGTCTCGACCGCGAGGCTGCTCTCGGGCGAATCTGACCCGGGCAGGTCAAGGCCTTGATCGTGGGCTGGAGGGGCCAATGGATTTCCTTCGCCTTGCGGGCCGAAGCACGACCCGCAGCCCCCTCGTGCACATTCGACCAGCGGCTCCTCAGAGCAGCCTAAAGATCCGATGAGAAGATCGAGATGGAGCGGTGAGCCTGCCGTTTCCTTCTCCGGCGGGCTCGGTCTTCCTGCGCGGCTTGATCTTCAGGGCCCGACTCGAGCTTCAGGCCCGACTCGAATCTTCAGGCCCGACTCGCGCTTCGCGCCGGACCCGAGCCCCCCGGAGCCCCCACCGGACCCAAGCCCCCCGCCGGACCCGAGCCCCCGCCGGACCCGAGCCCCCCGCCGGACCCAAGCCTCCCCCAGGGCTCAGTCTTCCTGTGCCTGAAGCTCTAGAACGCGTTCCTGCAGCTGCTCGGTGACCGCGGGGTCGCGCAGCGTGGTGACATCGCCGAGCGCACGACCCTCGGCGATGTCGCGCAGCAGCCGCCTCATGATCTTGCCCGAGCGCGTCTTGGGCAGATCATCGGTCCAGATGATGCGCTTGGGACGGGCGAACTTGCCGATGCGCTCGGCCACGGTCGCACGGACGCTCTCGGCGGTCTGGTCGTCGCCGGCGAGGTCGCCCTGGAGCGTCACGAACGCGACGATCGCCTGGCCGGTGTCCTCGTCGTGCTGGCCGATCACGGCGGCCTCGGCGACGTCGGGGTGGGCGACGATCGCCGACTCGATCTCGGCCGTCGAGAGCCGGTGGCCGGAGACGTTGACGACGTCATCGATGCGCCCGATCACCCACAGGTAGCCGTCGGTGTCGCGGCGGGCGGCGTCGCCGACCAAGTAGGTCTCCCGGCCGAAGCGCTTGAAGTAGGTCTCGATGAAACGCTCGGGCTCCTTGTAGAGCGTGCGCAGCATCGACGGCCACGGGCGCGTGAGCACCAGCAGTCCCTGGCCGTTCTCGACCGGCTCGCCGCTGGACTCGCTCAGCACAGCGGCCTCGACGGCGGGGAACGGCTGCGTGGCCGAGCCGGGCTTGGTCGCCGTGATGCCCGGGAGCGGCGTGATCATGATGGCGCCGGTCTCGGTCTGCCACCAGGTGTCCACGATCGGGCAGCGTTCTGCGCCGATCACCTTGTGGTACCAGAGCCAGGCCTTCGGGTTGATCGGCTCGCCCACCGAGCCGAGCAGGCGCAGGCTCGTGAGATCGTATTTGCCGGGCCACTGCGGGCCCCACTTGATGCAGGCGCGAATGGCGGTGGGGGCGCAGTAGAGGGTCGTGACGCCGTAGCGCTCGACGAGCTCCCACCAGATGCCCTTGTGGGGGTAGTCGGGGGCTCCCTCCCACATCACCGAGGTGGCGCCGTTGGCGAGCGGCCCATAGACGATGTAGGAATGGCCCGTGACCCAACCCACATCCGCGGCGCACCAGTAGACGTCGGAGTCGGGCTTGAGGTCGAATACGTAGCGGTGGGTGGCCGCGACGCCGGTCATGTAGCCGCCGGTCGTGTGCAGGATGCCCTTCGGTTTCGCGGTCGAGCCCGAGGTGTAGAGGATGAACAGTGGATGCTCGGCGTCGAGCGGCTCGGCCGGGTAGTCCGGGCCGACCTGCTCCGCAGCTGCGAGGATCTCGTCGTAGTAGACGTCGCGCCCGGGCTGCATGTGGCACGAGACGCCCTTGCTGCGCACGACGATGATGCGCTCGAGCGTGGCCAGGTCCCCCATCACCTCGTTGACGCGGTCCTTGACGGGGGCGAGCTTGCCCTTGCGCGAGGCGGCGTTGACGGTTATCAGCAGCCGGGCCTCGGAGAACTCCATGCGCTCGCGCACCGCCTCGGGCGAGAAGCCGCCGAAGACGACGTTGTGCGGCGCGCCGATGCGCGCGCAGGCGAGCATCGCGACGACGACCTCCGGGATCATCGGCAGGTAGATCCCGACGACGTCGCCCTTGCGCACGCCTTGGTCGGTGAGAGCGCGCGCCAGCAGCTGAACCTCGGCGAGCAGCTCGGCATAGGTGATGTGGCGCTCCTGCCCGTCCTCGCCGCGCCAGTGCAGTGCGACGCGCTCGCCCCGGCCTGCGAGCACATGCCGGTCGAGGCAGTTGTATGACGCGTTCAGCGTGCCGCCCGTGAACCACTTGTAGAAGGGCGGCTGATCATCGTCGAGCACGCGCGTCCACGGCTGCGACCAGTCGAGCTCGCGCGCCTGCGCCTCCCACCAGCCGAGCGGATCGCGCGCGGCGCGCTCATAGACGGACGCATCTTTGAGCAGCGCATGCTCGCGAAACGCCTCGGGAGGCTCGAACCTTTCGACCTCGAGCAGGGCGGCGAGCTCGGCGTCGAGCGCGCCGCCAGCGCCGGCTCCGTCAGCATCGCCTGGTGTGGTCTTGGGCTCACTGGTCATCGCTGACGTTCCTTCGCCGCATCGGGTCGGCGCGAGAGCTAACCGCGGACGCGGCGCTTGCGACGGCGCTTGCGCGATGACGGGTTCGGCCCGGGATCGGCTGTCGCGGTGCCCTGCGCGGGCCCGGCGCTGGCATCGGACGCCACCGCGGCGTCCGGCGGAAGCGCAGCGTCCGATGCCGGCGCGGCCTCCGCTCCCGGCGCGGTAGCGGGAACGGGCGCAGCGGCTTTGGTCTTTGCCGGCTTCGCCGGGCCGCGCTTGCCCGCCTCTGCCTTCGCGCCGGGCTGCTGTTCGCGTTCGGCCCGGCGCTCGGCCTGCGTGGGCCATGGTCGCGCCTCCCCGGCCTCCCATGCCGGCGGGTCGCCGTTGGGCCAGCGGCCCAAGTACAGGATGCCCATCGCGACGAGCCAGAAGGCGGGGACGATTTCCAGCGTGGCGCCGCCGATCGGGACGAAGATGAGGATCGCGGAGAAGATCCCGAGCACGCCCATCCAGCGCGTGACCAGGCCGATACGGATGGCGTTGACGCAGACCCCGATCATCCCGACCGTCAGCGCCAGGGCAGCGAGCAGATCGAGGTACTGGCTGGCGACGTTGACCGTGCCATGCGTGAGCGCCTGTTCGACCGACGCGTTGGTGAGGTCGTGCCCCACGGCGAAGTTGTGAGCCTGGATCGCGCTGACGATCTGGTGCACGAGCGTCACCACGGCGAGCGCGACGCCGCCGATCAGCACGAGCGGGCGCGCCGCCGACCACGTTTCGGGCCGGCGAAAGCGCGTGGCGTCCACGAGCAGCAGCAGCGTGAGCACGAGCGCGCCGAGCGACAGCGCCTTGATCGCGCTACCCGACACAAGCGCGAGCGCGTGGGCACTGATGTATTTGACCTCCGGGGCGCGCGGGCTGACGGCCGGGTTTGCTTCGCCCTTGAGCGCGGGTTCGATCCCCTGCACGAGCCCGACCGTGGGCGCGGCGTTGAGCGTGGTCGTGACGATGATCGAGCTGATGAAGTAGAGCACGCCGCCCGCGAACGCGGGCACGCCCAGGCGCGAGCGAAACTCCGACTCGCGTGCTACCTGGGCCCGGATCTCTTTTGCGCTCGGCATGGGCAGGTCAGTCTATGATGCGACCATGGAGAGCGGCGGTCTCGGCGACCTGTTTGGCGACCCGGAGGAGCTGCAGCGCCGGCTGGCGGAGTTCGCCGAGCAGATGCAGGGCCAGCAGCGTCTGGCCTGGGCCGACAACGCGATCAAGTTGGCGGTCGACATGACGGTGGCAGCCGTGGAGCGTGTGAACCTGCAGGGCAACGCCGAGGCGCAGGCCGAGCAGATCAGGACGGTCATGGCCAGGATCTTCCCCGAGGCCGTGACCCTCGTGCGCGAGGCGCGCGCCGGACTACAGTAGGAGCCTCGTCGGCGGTGACGGCCGTGGGAGCGTCCTCGGCGGCGGCGGCCCGGGGAGCCTCGTAGGCGGCCACGCCCACAGATGCCTCGTCGGCGGGTCCGGCGTCGCTGGCGGATGCGCCAGTCGTGGCGTGCCCGCCGGCAGGACCCCCTTGCGTGCGCGCGCGGGCTTCGGCGGCACGCTCGGCCTCACGCGAGGCGCGACCCGCGTGCAGGACTTCACCGAAGGAGCGGAAGCGGAAGATGAACACGACCGCGCCGAGCCCGAGCAGCGCCGTGAAGATTGCGATCGCGATCTGCTGGCCGACCGAGTAGGCGGCGATCACGGCGGTGGGGGCGGCACCGGCGAAGACCTTCACGAGCAGCGCCTGCTGCACGCCGGCGCCGCCCGGCGTGAACGGCACGGCGCCGGCCACCTGGCCGACTCCGAACACGAGCAGGACGTTCTCGACCGAGGCGCCGACGCGGAAGGCTTCGAGCAGGAACCAGAAGGCGGCGAAGCGGCATAGCCAGGCGACCGCCTGCAAGCTGACCACTTCGCGCAGGTAGCGGCGGCGGTCGGACAGGATCGTCACGCCCTGACGGACGCGCGCCCAGAAGGCCTGCAGGCGCGCCGAGAGGATCGCGAAGGCGACCAGTCCGATGACGGCGAGGAGCGTGATCAGAAAGAGCGTGAAGCGAAAGTGCTCGGCCAGGTAGGAGATGTCGAACGAGCTGAGTTTCGAGAAGTCCGGCGGCTTGGGAAAGACGCCGCGCGTGAAGGCGAAGATCAGCACGAACACGCCGACACAGGCGTCGAAGACGGCCTCGACGAAGAACGCCGAGGCGACGGTCGGGTAGCTCGAGCCGGGGATCGAGGAGCGTGTGAGGAACAGCTTGATGATGTCGCCGCCGCGCGCCGGGACGATGTTGTTGAAGCCGACCGCTGCGACGTACGCGCCCCAGATGCGCCGCCACTGAAAGCTCACCGCCGGGTAGGCGGCACGCAGGGTGTTGAAGTAGGCGCGCGAGCGCAGGGTGAGGTTGAGCGCGAAGCACGCCAGGCCCAGCAGCAGCAGGAACCAATGGACAGCCGCCAGGTCCGTGAAGAACTGCGAGGCGGCGTTCGAGAACGAGTTCAGGCTTTCGGCGAGCGAGGTTGACGCGAACGACACGAGCACAGCTCAAGCGTACGGCGCGCGTCACGGTACCGGCAAGCGCTACCGGTGGGGGCGTCCGGGCGAGCCTGTCTGACTCAAACGTCTTCGTCGTCGTCCTCGTCGATCTCGTCGAACTCGTCGAGGTCGAGCTCCTCCTCGGTTCCGAGCTCGTCGTCTTCCTGCCAGTCGTCGTCTTCGAGCTCGCGCTCGGGAGTGTCAAGGGTGGTGTCCGCCGACATGCCCAACCTCCTTCCAAGGTCTCCGTTCCCGGCCGACCCGCCGGATCATAGAAGCCCTGGCAGCGCCGGGCAGCACGAGAACGGGCCCGCATCCGGGCCCGCGCAGACACCCGGCGCAGGCCGATCGCGGCTAAGGTTCGCCGGCGGCGCGAGCGGCCGCGCGAAAGACTGGCGAGCCCGAAAGGTGGAGACGATGGCGAAGGTCCTGTGCGTGCTGTATGACGATCCGGTCGACGGCTTTCCGCCGCAGTATGCGCGCGCGGACATTCCGCGGATCGAGCGATATCCCGACGGGCAGACGACCCCGAGTCCGCAGGCGATCGACTTCACGCCGGGCGAGCTGCTCGGGAGCGTCTCGGGCGAGCTGGGGCTGCGCAGGTTCCTCGAGGACCGCGGCCACGAGCTGGTCGTGACGGCCGACAAGGACGGCGCGGAGTCGGTGTTCGAGCGCGAGCTGCCGGGGGCCGAGGTCGTGATCTCGCAGCCTTTCTGGCCCGCCTATCTGACGGCCGAGCGGATTGCCAAGGCCCCGGAGCTGAAGATCACGGTGACGGCGGGGATCGGGTCTGACCACGTCGATCTCCAGGCGGCGATCGATCGCGGCATCACCGTCGCCGAGGTGACCTATTGCAACAGCATCAGCGTGGCGGAGCACGTCGTGATGATGATCTTGGCGCTGGTGCGCAACTACATCCCGTCTTACAAATGGGTGGTCGAGGGCGGTTGGAACATCGCCGACTGCGCAAGCCGGGAGTACGACCTCGAGGGCATGCAGGTCGGCACGGTCGCGGCGGGACGGATCGGCTCGGCCGTGCTGCGCAGGCTGAAGCCGTTCGATGTGGGCCTGCACTACACCGACCGCCATCGGCTCGCGCCGGAGCTCGAGCAGGAGCTGGGCGCGACGTTTCATGAGGACGTCGAGTCGCTCGTGCAGGCGTGCGACGTGATCACGATCAATGCTCCGCTGCACCGCGAGACCGAGAACATGTTCGACGAGCAGCTGATCGCCAAGATGAAACGCGGCGCGTACCTGATCAACACCGCGCGCGGCAAGATCTGCGATCGCGATGCGGTGGCGCGGGCGTGTGCCAGCGGCCAGCTGGCAGGGTATGCGGGCGACGTCTGGTTTCCCCAGCCGCCGCCGCGCGACCATCCGTGGCGGACGATGCCACACCACGGCATGACGCCGCACACCTCCGGCACGAGCCTGTCCGCTCAGGCTCGCTACGCGGCGGGCACGCGCGAGATCCTTGAGTGTTGGTTCGACGGGCGGCCGATCCGTGAGGAATACCTGATCGTCGACGGCGGCAAGCTGGCGGGCGCGGGCGCCCACTCGTACAGCCCCGGGGACGCCACGTCGGGCTCGGACGAGGCGGCTCGCTTCAGCGCCGGCTGAGGCTCAGGCGGCGATCGGCTCGGGCGCGCCTGCCACCGAGGCGCCGGCGCGGGAGAACTGCAGGGCGCCGTCCTCGATCTGGCTGAACCTGAGGCTCATGATGTCGAGCGCGTAGTTCTGGTACAGGCGCCAGGGCGTGCGCGAGCCCTGCTTGGGGAATTTGTCGATCGAGCGCTGGATGTAGCCCGAGGAGAAGTCGATCAGCGGCTGCTCTTCGATCGAAGGATCGCGGTTCTCGGGCGTGCACTGCACATATCCGCGGGCGGCCATGTGGTTCAGGACGCGACAGACGTACTCGCAGGTGAGGTCGCACTTCAGGGTCCACGAGGCGTTGGTGTAGCCGAGCGCCATCGCCATGTTGGGGACGCCGCTGAGCATCATGCCTTTGTAGCTCATCGTCTTGGATAGGTCGACGTCGTGGCCGTCGACAGCGATCTGCGTGCCGCCCAGGAGCAGCATGTTCAGGCCTGTGGCCGTGACGATCAGGTCGGCCTCGAGCTCGTCCCCAGAAGCCAGCTTGAGCCCGGTCTCGGTGAAGGTGTCGATCTGATCGGTGACGACCGACGCGCGTTCGGCGCTGATCGCCTCGAACAGGTCTCCGTCGGGGACCAGACACAGGCGCTGATCCCACGGGTTGTAGCGGGGTTTGAAGTGCTGGTCGATGTCGTATCCGGGCGGGAGCTGTCTTTCGACGCCTTTGCGAATCAGGTTCTTGATCACTCCGGGCCGCCGCCGGCTGAGCTGGAACACGAGCATCGTGATCAGGACGTTCTTCCAGCGAACGATCGAGTATGCGAGCCGGCTAGGGATCAGGCCGCGAAGCCAGTTGGCGATCGGGTCCTGCTCGGGCAGCGCCAGCACGTAGCTGGGCGAGCGCTGGAGCATCGTGACGTGCGCGGCGGTGCGGGCCATCGCGGGAACGAGCGTGACCGCGGTGGCGCCACTGCCGATCACGACGACGCGCTTGCCGGCGTAGTCGATGTCATCGCTCCAGTGCTGCGGGTGCACGATGCGACCGGCGAAGCGCTCGGTGCCGGCGAAGTCGGGCGTGTAGCCCTCGTCGTAGCGGTAGTAGCCGCTGCACATGAACAGGAAGCCGCAGCTGAAACGGACGGTCTCGAGCGTGTCCGTGCGCTGAGCCTCGACCGTCCAGCGCGAGTCGGCGCTGGACCACTCGGCGCGGACGACGCGATGGCCGAAGCGGATCTTCCGGTCGATGCCCTCCTCGCGCGCGGTGTCGCGAACGTAGCTGAGGATCGAGGAGCCGTCGGCGATCGCCTTGGCGTCGCGCCACGGGCGGAACGAGTAGCCGAGCGTGTACATGTCCGAGTCCGAGCGGATCCCGGGATAGCGGAACAGGTCCCACGTCCCGCCGATCGAGTCGCGGGCCTCGAGGATCGCGAAGGTGCGACCCGGACAGTTGGCCTGCAGGTGATGACCGGCGCCGACGCCCGAAAGTCCGGCTCCGACGATCAGCACGTCGAAATGCTCGAGCGGCGGTTCGTCATGCGGCGCTTGGCCGATGCCATCCGCCTGCGCCTGCCCGTTCATGCCATACATGTCTGCCCCCGGGTCCGAGTTGGCTGGGCGACCAGCTTACTTGAGGCGGGACCCCGAGGTGTGTGACGGCGCGCACGCTGGGTCGGCAGGCACCGGCTACGTCGCCGGCGACGCCGCCTCTTCCAGAGCCCTCAAGACCAATCACTCAGACGTTGTCGTGGCCTCGAAGGGCGGTGAGGAGCTCGGCTGCGAGGAACAGCTTGCCCCACTTGCGCCCAGAGACCTCGACGAGAATGCCCTGGCTGAGGAGATCCGAGATTGCTGCGCGTGCGGTCGGGTCGCTCACCCCGAGCCGCTCGGCCGCCTCCTTCGCGGTGACGTAGGGGTTGACGAACAGGCGATCGAGGAGCTGGATGGCGGCCGGCCTGGCTTTCGACGCCGTCAGTGAGTTGCGATAGCGCTCCCGCAACGCGAGTAGTCGCTGGGTGTCCTCGACTGCCTCGGTCGCTTGGGTGCGCACGCCCTCCAGGAAGTAGCGCACCCACGAATCCCAGTCGCCGTGGGTGCTCACCCGCAGCAGCAGATCGTAGTAGTCGGTGCGGGTACGCTCGAAGTAGGCGGAGAGATAGAGCAGCGGCTGCGGTAGCAGGCCCCGCTCGCAGAGAAAGACAGACGCGAGTAGACGACCGACACGGCCATTGCCGTCGCGGAAGGGATGGATCGCCTCGAACTGGTAGTGCACAAGCGCCGCCTGTACAAGCGGTGGCAGTGTCCGGTCGTGAAGGAATCGCTCGAGGTCGGCAAGTCCCTGTTTCATCTCCGATGGAGGCGGGGGCACATAGATCGCATCCGCTATCGAGGTACCCGGTGGTGCGATGAAGTTCTGGCTCCTGCGGAACCGTCCGGGCGTCTGATCTGCGCCGCGCACATCCCGCATCAGCTGCTCGTGCAGCTCGCGGATCAACCGCAGGCTGAGTGGCAGATCAGAGAGGCGACGCAGCCCGAGCTCGTGGGCGCGCACGTAGTTCTGTACCTCGGTGACGTCTGCTGCGTCGCGAAAGAGCTGCGTCTGACCTGCTTCTGCCGCGTAGACATCAGCAATCGTGCTCTGGGTACCCTCGATGCGCGAGCTCAGCACCGCCTCGCGCCGTAGATACGGGGAGATGAGGAGGTGAGGATTTGGCAGCAGGCTACCCACACCGCTGAGCATGCCGAGCGCGTTTGAAGCCTGGTCGAGCAGGCGAACGGCGGCGGGAGAGATCGCGAACGTCGGCAGTAGCTTCGCAGGCACAAAGGCGACGGCCCCTCCCACAGTCGGAACGAGCAGACCGGGTGCATGCTCCGAGAACTGGTCACGGTCCATCCCCCAAGTCTTTCAAACCCAAGAGACGTTTTGCTTGAAAGCGCCTGGAGCTTCTAAAGCGCCCTTGCAAACCGGCCGCTCCCAGACTCCACCGGACCTCCCGGCGAGATGCCGCACCAACCTTACGCCGCCGGCGGCCCCACCCGCTCCAGTGCCGCCAGCGCGAGTGCGTCGTGCTCAGCTGGCTTGATCTTGCGCAGGACGCTCACCACGCGGCCGTCCGGGCCGATCACGAAGGTGGTGCGCTCGTTGCCAAAATAGATACGGCCGTACATCGACTTCTGCACCCACACCCCGTAGCGCTCGGCGACGGTGTGGTCCTCGTCGGCAAGCAGCGGAAAGGCAAGCGAGTGCTTGTCGGCGAACTTCTTGATCTTCGCGACGGGGTCGGGGGAGACGCCGAGCACGGTCGCCTCGAGCCGGCCGTAGTCGTCGCGGTGATCGCGCACACCACAGGCCTGGGTTGTGCACCCTGGCGTGTCGGCCTTGGGGTAGAAGTAGACAACGACCGGGTGGCCACGCAGACCCGAGAGCTTGACCGGCTTGCCGTCCTGATCAGAGAGCTCGAAGTCGGGAGCCTTGTCGCCGGGTTCGATCACGATTCTCGCGATCCTAGCGGCCGCGGCTCGGCCGTCCGATCGCTCAACGCCATCGTCGAAGCACGCCTTCGGCCGGCCAGTGCGCGCCGTGCATGAGCCCTCGCGTGAACGTTCGCGGATGTGTCCGTTGCCCACGGGAATGCAGGGCGGACCGGACGATCTGAACCTCGTCATCCGGTGCGTTGCGATAACGGAAGCAGCAGGGCCGAGCGTCCACCGAAGGCCCGCTCGGCCCCTACACCTCGCAGACGGAGATGGTGGGCGCGTCGCGTCGGGCCTTCTCGGTTGCCGTCGGCAGGTCAGCGAGGGATGTGTAGGTGACGCGGTCGGGGTCCAGGCCGAGCGTGGAGGCGTCGTCGCCTTCCAGGCGCTCGAGCAGCTCCTTGGAGGCCAGGGCCCGTCCGCCGGTGGCGCACGCCTCGATGCGCGCGCCGGCGTTGACCTCGTCTCCGAGGGCTGTCACCTCCGCGCGGCCGCTGGTCGTGATCTGACCGACGTACAGGGTTGATCCCCAGTGCAGGCCGAAGCGCATGACGAGGTCCTCGGGCACGAGCTCGCTGCGCGCCGCAACGGCGGTCATGGCGTCTTTGATGTTGCGCGCCGCTTCGATGCAGGAGCGTGCCGCTGCCGACTCCGAGCCGGCGTTCTCGGCGAGAAAGAACGCGACGACCCCGTCGCCGACGTGACGGCCGACGAGCCCTCCGGCATCGATCACGCACTGGTCTGCGGCGCGGGCCATGCGCCTTCCGAGTGAAAAGTAGTTGGCGGTCGAGAGCCTTCTGGCGAGCGGTGAGGAGGACTCCAGGTCCGCGAACAGGATCGCCGCCGGGCGCCTGCCCGGCTTCGCGACCTGCTGCATGCGCTCGAAGTGGCGTGGGTCGCCGGCGCCGCCCATCGCCGCGAGCAGCGCCATGCTCGTCGCGGGCTTGCTCAAGATCACAGTGCCCACGAGCTCGCCGTCGCTGTCTCTGACGGGTATCAGCGTGATCTGGATCTCCACGGACATGCCGGCGCCGTGCCCGGGAGACACCGCCGAGAACGCGTGAACCAACTCAACTGGTGAGAGCCGATCGACGATGTCGCGAAGCCGCGGGTCGACCAGTTCGCGCAGTTCCTCACGGCCGCCCTCGGTGGCGGCGAGCTGAAAAGAGCCACCCGTTTCGAACCTTTTCCGCATGACCTCCAACGTGTTGAGACGACCGCGGCCCGCGAGCAGCGCGCTCAGCGACTCCGGGCTGTTGATGTGCACCCCGACAGGGAAGGGGGCGGGTTCGACCAGTCCACCTTCGCTGAGGCGTTGGGCGTCGGTCATGTAGAGGTTCCGCCAATTGCGATCGACGATGATGGCCCAGTAGCCGGCGTCGTTCAGCGCGCTGGCGATCGCGGCGAGCGTCGGATCCTCCGGCAGCGGGCATGTGTTCTGGCCCTCCACGGCACCCGACTCTATACGTCGGCCGCACGCAGATTCACAGCTTCGGACCACGTGGCGGCAGGGTTTCCCTCGTCCTGAACGTTTCGCCGAGCTCGGGGCCGACGAGCCGAAAGCCGGCCTGGCCGGCGCCAGAGCTCCGATTGTTTGCCCCATGCGGGCGATCATGGCGCACAAGCTGCGTCTAGCGTGGACGACATGCGCATGACGACTCAGCCTGCGCCACAGGCTTCCGTACCGCGCCTGCCTCTGACCGCTTAACCGATCGGCTGCACGGTGGCGGTGGCTTGCGTGCCATCGCCGTGCCGGTCCGCAACGCCCGGCTCCGTCGAGCCGGCCTGCGCCTGAGTCGCGAAGTCCGCGATCGCGCGCGCGATAAGGACGCGGTCATCCCCCATCGGCACATGACCGAGACCCTCGAAATCAACCGACTGCGCGTGCGAAACAAGACGCCGCAGCCGGGGCGCATAGCGGTCCTCAGGCAGGATCTTGTCCTTCGTTCCCCAACCGATCAGCACGGGGACCGTGATCGCGTCGAAGCTTGCGGGCGGGCCGTCGCGCATGACGGCGGCCATCAGGTCGAAGTAGATCGTGCAGTCGAGCACGTCCTGGGCGATCTTGAGGGCTTCGGCCGGCGTGAGTCGCTCGCCGTGGGAGAGCGCCTGCCCGAGCACGGCGCGGCGCAGGCGCGGGCGAGTGACGAGCTTGGGGACAAACGAGATCGTGCGCGTGATCAGCGCGTGGTTGCGGGCGAACAGGCCTTTCAGCCGCCTCTCCTCGCGCGAGTCGCGCTCCCAGCCGCCTGCTGGCGAGAGCGCGATGACCGAGCGCGCGCGCCCGCGCTGCGCGAGCTCGAGCGCGATCCAGCCGCCGAGCGAGTTGCCGGCGATGTGGGCCGTGTCAAAGCCCGATTCGTCCATTTCGCGCTCGACGCCGTTGACGAGCGCGGAGACCGACGCGGGAGTGCCGAGCGGTAGCTCGGGGCCACCGGCGTGTCCGGTGAGCGCGACGGCGAGGATGTCGAACGAGCCCTGCAGCCCTCCGAGCACCGGTTGCCACACGACCGGGGAGCAGGAGAACCCGTGGATCAGCACGAGCGGCTCGCCCGATCCGGTCCGCACTGTTCCGGGAGCGCTCATCGGCCGAGTCTACCGCCGCGGGCCCGCCGGTGCAGCCTCCCGGGCTCATCCCGGGTCGGTGCAGCTTCCAGGCCGAGGCAGCCTTCGGCGGGCGCAGCTGCGGCCGCCGAACCGACGGCCGGAGCGCCTCGGCGGCGCGCCTACTTGAGCAGGCGCGAGAGCCGCCGATCCTTCAGCACGCGACCGTCGGTCTGGCAGGCCGGGCAGTAGGCGATGACGTAGTCCTCGAAGTGGACGGCCTGAAGCGTCTGGCCACAGCGCGGGCAGGGCTGGGTCTCGCGCCGGTGGACCTGGAGCGGCATCGGCAGCTTGTCCGGGATCGGCAGGGCTAGCACGTGCTCGTAGTGGGCGATGGCGTCGCCGAGCGTCGTGACGATCGCGTCGCGCAGGCGCGCGGCCTCCTCGTCGCTGAGGTCGGCGCCGCGCTTGTAGGGCGAGAGCCTGGCGTGCCACAAGATCTCATCGACCCACGAGCGCCCGATGCCGGCGATGGTGCGCTGGTCGCGCAGCAGCGGGTGCAGCGGGCGTGGAGCGTCGAGCAGCTCCTTCAGCTCGTCCGGAGTCGCGCCGGGGTCGGGCCAGGCCTCGGGACCGAGCTTCGCCAGGGCCTCGTCGTCGTCGAGGTCGCCGAGGCGCAGCAGCTTGACCCAGGCGGCCTGCTTTGAGCCGAACTCGCGCAGGCGCAGCTCACGGCCGTCGGCGAGACGCACGAGCAGCCTGGAGGTGCGATCGCGCGGTCCGGCACGCGTGTCGAACAGCTGGAGTCGCCCGGCGGACATCAGATGGATCAAGAGAGCGAGCGGCCCCGCCGCGCCGGCGTCCTCGCTCCCGGTCGCCTCGCTGTAGGCTCGATCCCCGCCCCGATGTCCGCGCGTGGGCTCGATCTCGATGATCAGGTTCTTGCCGCGCCGGCGCACGCCCGCGATCGTGCGCCCCTCCAGCTCGGAGAGCGGCGGCTCGAAGGTCTTCAGCGCGTTGATGCCTGGAGCCAGCGCCGATTCGATACGCGCCCCGCTGAGCGCGCGGTCGAGCAGGCGCGCGGTGATCTCGACCTCGGGCAGCTCCGGCATCTTCAGTCATCGTAGGGAGGCACCGAGGCATGGTCACGGGCGCCGAAGGCCCTGCCGGCGGGCGCGAAGCCTCCCCCGCCGACGCCGGAGCCTTGCCCGGCCGGTCAGTACGCTGCGATTGGGGTGCCTTCGTACTTGACGCCGCTGGGGCTCGTCCAGCGCATGCGCCAGGCGACTCCCTTCCTGGACGAGTTGAAGCTCCAGGAGCCGAGGCTGTTGGTGGTGACGGTGCGCAGCACGCTGAAGGAGTGCGCGCCGCGGCGCTCGATCAGGACGGTCGCCTTGGTGACGCCGGTGGCTGGGCGCACGAGCCCCCACAGGGCATAGCCGTGGCGGGTCTTGGTGACGGTGAGCGGCAGCGGCCAGCTGTAGTAGAGCGGCTTGAGCTGGCCGGAGATCGTTTCGAGGCCGGTCTGGAAGCCGACGAAGCCGCCGTTGACGCTGGCGCCGGCGGCGCCGCTGCTGAGCGGATCGTCTCTCAGCAGATACTGCGAGAAGGCGGCGACACGCGGGTTTCTCCAGGCGATGTGTTCATCGATCGCGTCGAACTGGGCCTGCTTGGGCAACGGGACGCCGAGTTCTCTGTTCGGGTAGGTCTGGACGCCGAACTCGGTCAGATATATCGGGAGACCCGCGGGCAGGGCGTGTGCGGCGGCGGCTTTGTTGAGGGCGCCCACGAGCCGCGAGAGGACGCCGATGACGACGTCGTCGGCCTCGCCGCGGCCCCTCGGCTTGTAGTAGGGACCGGCGGGCAGGGTGTAGGCGTGGTGGGCGTAGCCAGCGGCCTGCAGCGGGCCACAGGTGGCGGCTTTGCGGTAGTGGTTGTTCAGGCACAGGACGCCGCGCAGGAACGCGAGCGGGGCGACGTCGTGAAGGACGCCTTCGCGGTGGGCGTTGACGGTGTCGTAGCCGACCGGCGCGGTTTCGCCTAGGAGCATCGAGGGATGCGCTATGCCGCCGGCGATGAGACCCGCGTAGGCGGCCTGGTAGAGGCCGCGGTAGATGCGCGGCGACGCCGGCTGGCCGCTCGAGCTGAACTGCGGGCGCAGGAAGGCGGGATGGTTGGGCTCGTTCCAGATCGCGAACAGCGAGACGCGCCCGCTGAAGTGGCGGGCGGCGGCGGTCATGAACTGTTCGAAGTCGAGATCGTTGGGACTCGTGACGTAGGGCGGCGTCTTGTTTGACGTGGCCCAGCGCGGGACCGGCGAGGTGATCGTGAGCAGCACTTTCCAGTGCAGGCGATCTGCTTCGTTGACCAGGGCGTCGTATTCGCCCCAGGCGTAGGCGCCCGGATTGGTGGCTTCGAAGTTCGGCTTGGACGCGCTGTTGGGGGACGGCGCGACGTTGTACCAGGCCAGCTCGACACGCAGGGCGCTGACGCCGAGGTGCTCGAGCTTCTGGATCGTGCGCGGACGCGTCTGGGCACTGAGCAGATCGCTCGAGCCCTCGAAGTACACGGCCTCCGTGTGCGAGGCGAGTGACGGCGCCGGCTCGAGCAGTGCGACGAGCAGCAGGCAGGCCAGCGGCAGCAGCAGGAGTCGGGTCTGGTGTTTGAGCATGGTCCTTAAGCACCCTCGTGCGGTGGAGGTTGCGGTCGATTGTGTTTCTCGGCTAGCTTGCAGGTCATGCCCACAGCCACGGCGCCGGACGACATTGTGCGGACCCATGCGGACGCCGCGGCGAACGCGCGCCCGCCGCTGCTGGTGCTGGAGCCGCTGCGGGAGTTCTTCGACGGGCATGGGCTGGGCGAAGGCGAGATCGCGGCCGAGCCGATCGGAGAGGGTCATTCGAACGTGACCTACCTGATCGATCGCGGCAACAGCGAGGTCGTGCTGCGCCGCCCGCCGCGCCCGCCGCTGCCCCCGAGCGCCCACGACGTGCTGCGCGAGGCGCGGCTGCTCGAGGCGTTGCGCGACACGCCGGCACGGGTTCCGCGCGTGCTGGCGGTGTGCGATGACGAGAGCGTGATCGGCAGCCCGTTCTACGTGATGGAGCGGATCGAGGGAGAGGTGATCGTTTCGAGCGTGCCGGCGGCGCTCGACAGCCCCGAACAGCGGCGCCGGATCGGCGAGGAATTGATCGAGGCGCTCGCCGAGATCCACGCGGTGGACTGGCAGCACGTGGGACTCGAGGGCTTCGGCAAGCCGACGGGATATCTCGAGCGCCAGCTGCGCCGCTTCACGGGTCTGTGGGAGGTCAACAAGACGCGCGAGATCCCCGCGGTCGAACGCGTGGGCGCCTGGCTGGCAGAGCACATGCCGAGTCAGGATCCGCCGCCGCCCGCGACGATCGTGCACGGCGACTTTAGGCTCGGCAACACGATCTTTGCGTCCGAGCCGCCGGCACGGTTGCTGGCGGTGCTCGACTGGGAGATGGCGACGATCGGCGATCCGCTCGCCGACCTTGGTTATCTATGCATGATGTGGACCGAGGGCGGCGATCCGCGCGGGGGCATGCGCGAGTACCTGGGGGGCGTTACGCGACAGCAGGGCTTTCCGACGCGTCGGGAGCTGATCGAGCTCTACGAGAGCAGGACCGGACGCTCGATGGCGGACCTGCGCTGGTATACGACGCTGGCGTTGTGGAAGTCGGTGGTGTTCATGGAGGGCAACTACAAGCGGGCAATCGCCGGCGCGACGGACGACCCATATCTGAAGCAGTTCGGCGAGGGCGTGCTCGAGCTGGCGGGACAGGCCGAAGGAGTGGCGTACGGCGATGACTGATACACCGGAAAAGTCCGATGGCGCGACGGACCTGACGAGCGACGAGCCGGATCGCCGCGCGGGGCTGTTGATCGATTGGGGCGGGGTGCTGACGACGAACCTGTTCGCGTCGTTCTACGCATACTGCCTGCAGGCGGGCATCGAGCCCCAGACGCTCGCAGGCCGCTTCAGAAGCGACCCTGACTTTCGCGAGCTGCTGATAACGCTCGAGCAGGGCGAGATCGAGGAGCAGGTGTTCGAGCAGCGCTTGGCGGCGCTGCTCGGCGTGGACGCCGACGGCCTGATCGACGGGCTGTTCGCAGGAGTGGGCCCGGATGAGGCGATGATCGAGGCGGTGCGCCGCGCTCGAGGGGCGGGCATCAGGACGGCGCTCGTATCGAACTCGTGGGGGACACATCGCTATCCGCACGATCTGTTCGACGAGCTGTTCGACGGGGTCGTGATCTCAGGGCGCGAGGGTATGCGCAAGCCCGCCCGGCGCATGTACGAGCTGGGCGCAGAGCGTGCCGGCCTGAGCGCAGGCGAGTGTGTTTACGTAGACGACCTGCCGTTCAACCTGCCGCCGGCGCAGGAGCTGGGAATGGCGACCGTGCATCACACGAGCGCCGACACCACGATCCCCGAGCTCCAGCGTTTGTTGGGCGTGGATCTACGTGAGCAGGTGCTCCGCGCGGATACGTCGACTCCCAAGTCTAGTCTGCCTGCAGATGAGTGTCCGCAACCGAGAGACCATCTCAAGTTCCCGTAGCGGCGACGCGTACAACGCCCACTCCTATCACACCAAGGTCCCACCGCACGCGATCGCGACGCTGATCAAGCGCCATCTGCCCACTGGCGGGACCATCGCCGACCCGTTCTGCGGATCGGGCAGCACGGGAATTGCAGCCGCGATCGCCGAGCGGTCTCTGCCGCCGACCGCGCACTACGATGTGCTGCTGGGCGACCTAAGTCCATACGCTACGTTCATTGCCCAAGGGCTCAACGGCGCGCCCGACGCAGACATATTTGAGCGCTCCGTGCGCCGCTGTCTGAAGCTCGCGCGCGATGAGATCGCGGCGCTATGGAGCACCCGCCACAGCGACGGGCGGCACGGCGAGATCCTGTACACGGTCTGGTCGGAGCTGCTGATTTGCCCGCGCTGCGAATCGGCGAAGCGATTTTGGGATTTGGCGGTGGATCTCGAGAACGGCGGCATCCGACGGATGCTCGCATGCGGCTGCGGCCACGAATATCGCAAGGATCGCGGGGAGCGCGTGACCGAGTGCGTCGCCGACCCGTTTATCGGCGAACCGATCGAGCGCGTGGTGCGCGAACCCGTCGTGATCACATACGAAGTCGATGGTCGGCGCTACGAGAAGACACCGGACGATGAGGATCGCGCGACACTCGACCGTGCTACCTCGCTCACGCCGCCGGCCGCATGCCCTCGCCGGCGCATGCTCGACAGGACCGGGCCGTGGGGCGACCTGTACCGCTCCGGCTACCACCGGGGGGTCACCCACGTCCATCATTTCTATACCCCGCGCAGCTTCCTGACGATCGGACACCTGTGGCAGGCCGCCGAGCGCACTGAAGCACAGGAGGCCGTCAGGCTGCTGATCTCGAGCTACAACCTCGCGCACGCGACGCTCATGAGCAGACTCGTGTTCAAGCGGGGCAGCGCCAAGCCCGTGCTGACGGGGTACCAGACTGGCGCGCTGTACATCAGCTCGCTGCCAGTCGAGAAGAACCCGCTGCGCGGAGTAGAAGCCAAGCGGCGAGCCCTGACACGCGCGTTCGAGGTGGTCAGGCAGCGCAGGGGGACCGTCTACGTGAAAACCGCCGCCGCCCAGGACTGGAACGAGCTGCCGGTGGGCATCGATTACGCGTTCGTCGATCCGCCGTTTGGGGCGAACATCCCCTACGCCGAGGCCAACTTCATCGCCGAGGCTTGGCTTGGGCGGTTCACCGACCAGGCGGCAGAAGCCGCGATGAGCAGATCCCAGCAGAAGTCGGCAGGCGACTACCGGGCGCTGCTCGCGGCGGGCTTCGAGGCCCTCCGCACGAGATTGAGGCGCGGCGGCGGGATGACCGTGATGTTCCACTCCGCCGCAAGCGAGCCTTGGAACGCGCTGACCGGAGCCCTGCGAGACGCGGGCTGGCAGACCGACAGCGTGCTGGTGCTGGACAAGCGTCAGGCCAGCTTCAAGCAGGTGCGCACGAGGGGAGCGGTGCAGGGCGACCTGCTCATCGAGGTCAGCCCGCGGACCGGTCGAACCTCGCGGGCACACCATCGCGATCCCCACTTGCGGGGGTGGCTCCAGGACGCACTCGGGCACAGACACATGCCACTCGACACCGAGACCGAGCGCAGGCTGTTCTCGCGCTACGTGGCCGAGCAGGTCGAGCGCGGCGCGCGGCTGCAGACCTCGGCCGCTCAGTTTTATGCTGCGGCGCGCGCTCTCACCGTCACAAGCGAGCCAGCCGCGGGGACATAGCGGCCGAGATGTCGCCGCTCTCGCCCAAGACGGCAACGCGGAAGCCAGAGACGGCCGCGGATCCCACCGGCGCGATCACCGCGCCGGTCGAGGCGGCGTTCGAGACGCTGATGCGCACCCCTGCGGCGATCACCGTCGCGGGGGTCGAGGACCGAGCGCGCAAGGTCTGCTTGGCGCTGGCCTCGGCGCTGCTCGCCAGGTTCGGCGTCGCCTCCGAGCACCGCAGAAGCGCCCTAACCGGGGTTGCGCATGCTCTGATCGGCGAGCTGGAGGCGCTCGACCCGACTGAGGCCGCCGCGACCCTGTCCAGGCTGTTCGAGCGCGCGGCGGGGGCGTCTGGGCGCCGCGACCGCGGCGCCGTCTACACGCCCGACGATGTGGTTGACTTCATGGTCACCGAGGCGATCGCCGCACGCATCGGCGACGCGCTGAAGCTGGACGGAGATGCCGTCAGAGCCGTGCTGAGCGACGAGCAGGAGCTGAGACTGCTGTTGACGGGGCGCCAGCTAAATGAGCTAGGCAAGACGCTGATGCGCGCGCGCATACTGGATCCGGCAGTCGGGACGGGGGCGTTCCTGCTTGGCGCGGCAAGACAGCTGTCGGCGCTCGCGGTATGCCTGCGCGACGCCGGCGTTCGGGGCCTTGGTCCGATCGCAACGCCGGCCAGAGCGCTGAAGCGCTGCTGCCGCGGGTATGAGCTCGACGGCGAGTCCGTCGCGATCGCCAATGCCGTCCTGGCACTGGCGACCCGCAGCGCCCGCCTGCAGCAGCTCGTCATCCAGCGCAACCCGCTGCTGCAAGATATGAGGCATCCGAGCGCCCGTGGGGGCTGGGACGTTGTGCTGATGAACCCCCCGTACATCGGGGCCAAACATGTCCGCAGGAGGCTGGGTGACGAGCTCTCGCAGGCGCTCCGTGACGCCGATGGCTTCTCGGGCGACCTGCTGGCGCACTTCCTCGTCCGCGCCCTCGCCGGGGTCCGCGAAGGCGGCGTGATGTCTGCCATCGTCAGCGACACGGCGTTCACGATGGAATCGATGGCCGAGCCCAGGCGCAAGCTCGTCGACGGGTCGCAGCTGCTGAGCATCGCCTGGTGCCGGCCGTTTCCGACGGTGGCCGTACAGGGCGGGGTGGTGACCGCGCTGAGGCGGGCACCCGCCGAAAGCGCATCGGTCGAGTGGCTCGACAGTCGTGCCAAGGCGTCGCTCACGAAGGCCCCCAGACGCACGGTGCCACGGCTCCTGTTCCGACAGCTGCCGGGCCGCCAGCTTTACCGGCCGGGACCCGCCGCCGCGACAATCGTCGAGCGGTGGGCGAGCATCGACGGACTCGACGAGTTGTGGCATGCGCTGGCGCGGCGCAACCAGGCTGAGAGCCTCGTCCGAAGGCTCCCGGCGGAGGGAGGGTGGACGCTGCTCGGCTGCGCGGTGCGCGGCGGCCAGGGGCTTGCCACCGGTGAGGACCGCCGCTTCGTCGGGGCGATCGCCGGCACCCCGGCGGGGGGGCGCGCGAGCGAATGCCAGCGCCGTATTCTCGACACCCTGCGCACGGACCCCGGGCGCCGCCAGGCATGGAGGCTTCTGCGGGCCGAGCTCGGGAAGGGACGCCAGCTCGGCGAGGCGCTGGCGGGAGTCGGGGACGGCACGCTGCTCGAGTCCCTGCCGGGACGCAAGCCATTCAGGGTCATCGAGCCGGCTTCCGTCAGACGCTCGCCACTCAGCGCTACCGAGATGGAACAGGGCATCTTCGAAGGCCCATCTTGGGTGTCGTACGAGACAAGCGACCGGTCCTCGCCAGATGGGGGAGCAAGATGGACGCGAGAGACTCAGATGGTCCTCGACTGGAGCGCGGAGGCCGTCGCGCTACTGCGCCGCCGGCTCGCGACCGGTCACCGACGGCCGGTGATGCGCAACGAAGATTTGTGGTTTGGGGGCGGAGTGACCCACAACCGTGTGACGTCGTATCTGCGGGCGCGCATGATGCCCAAGCACGCGATCTTCAGCTCGGAGTCACCGGTCTACGTGCCACTCGTCGAGTGGCTCAGTCCCCATGCGCTGCTCGCGCTGCTGAACGCGCCCGTCGTGGAGTTCGCGCTGAAGACGTTCCTGGCGACCCGCAACCACATCGAAGTGGGCCATGTCCGGCGCCTGCCGGTGCCGGTGCTGAGCACCTCTCAGACCAAGCAGCTGACCGGCCTCGGCAAGCGCGCTGTCAAGGCCGCGCAGACCGATCGGGCGCGCCTCGTCCGCATCGAGGCAGAGATCGACCGCTTCACCCGCGACTTGTATGGCGTGGGGACGACCAGGCTCGACGTGACTCGCTGAGCGGGAGTCCGCATCTGCCCGTAGCGCCCGCTATCGGCCCACATGGCAATACCTCAAAACAGGCCGCATACGCGAGTCGATCTTTTACCCAGCCCGAGCTTGTACTCATGTCCCACCTTGCGCGACGCAGCTCGCCACGCGCTCGCAAATGGACTTCCCGGTGCGGCAACGGTCAGCCGATATCGTGATCCGACACGCGTGAAGAGGATCACCATGTTGGCGTACTGAAACCCGCCCTCTTTGCGGGTCGGCAGGTTCAGCCGCTCCATCTGGTTCATTTTTCCCTGGCCATGCCACGTGAGCTTGCGACCCTTCCATTCCCTGCCGGCCGAGACGAGCACGGGGGCGCCGATCAGGTGTGCCTGTCCCCGCTGCTTAAGGCCGAAAAAGCGGTGCGCCTCGCGCGGAAGCTCGAGCTGGTTGCCCGAGCCACCCGAAACCGAGCCCACATCGACCCAGAACGCGTTGAAACGCAGGGGATTAACAGTCCCTGCCGCGACGGACTCCGAAAACACCGCAAGCCTCGCGGCGGGCACGGCCCGCGGCCTGCGCACCGTGCGATCAACGCGGACGCGTGGTGGGGCGCTGCGTCGCTTGGCGGCATACTCTTTGAGTCGCTCGCCTGTCAATTCGATTGAGGTCGCGAGCAGCTCGGCCCAGGCGCGCGCAAATCTCGCGGATGCTCGCACGCGAGTCACCGTTGCCGCCTCGACGTTGTCGTTCAGTGCGGCAAGGGTTAGGTTGGCGGACCCGACGAACACGTGCACGTCAGGACCTCGCATGAACGCGTAGAGCTTCGAATGGAAGTTCGCCGACTCCAGGCTCGACAGTCGTACCGTAACTCCCTGAGACAGCAGATATTCCAGCGCCCTCGGCTCAGTCAGGTGGAAGTCGATCGAGGTGATCACCGTCTTCGGTATCTGCGACCAGCGTTTCCGCCCGATGCGCTCAGCGAGCCGCGGCAGGAGCTCGTCGCAACCGCCGTAGGTCGTGTAGGCGACCGCTATGCGCAGCTCAGTGACGGCGGGAGATGCAAGCGACTCCAACGCGCCCAGGATCGCCGTCGGCCGCCACGGTCCTTGAAGTATGAGATCGCCCACAGCGCAGCGAAGCGCATTCTACTGAATCGAACCCGCGAACACCGCATGCACACGCCACATGGTCACGCCGGCTTCGACCGCCGCCCGCCACCTCATCAGCCTCGGGCCTCAGCCGCCTCTGGCCTCAGCCGCCGCCCGCCACTTCGCCGGACCAGGCCGCCTGCCCGCGGCCTTCGCCAGCCACCTCGTCAGTCGCGCCGGCCGCGCCCATACAGCAGCTTGAACAGCCCCGCAAGCATGCGCGAGGTGCGGGCTTTGTACGGGTACATGTGCAGTTCGCGCTTGAGCGCGAGCCGGGGCGTGATGACGATGGCCTGCTGGGAGCAGTACTTGCGGATGCCTCCCGCGCCATGGCGCGAGCCCAGCCCCGAGGCCTTGGCGCCGCCCATCGGCAGCTCGAGCGCGGTGTAGTTGATCATGGCGTCGTTGACGTTGGCGGCACCGGCTTCGATGCGACGAGCGATCTGCTCGCCGCGCTCGGTGTCGCGCGTGAAGACCGAGGCGCCGAGGCCGTAGACCGTGTCGTTGGCCAGCGCGAGCGCCTGCTCGGCGTCGGCGACCTTCATGATCGGCAGCGTGGGGCCGAAGGTCTCGTCGGTCATGATCTTCATCGTGTGATCGACGTTGACGAGCACGGTCGGCTCGTAGAAGCGTCCGCCGCCGGTCTGGAGGGCGTGGCCGCCCGCGAGCACGCGCGCGCCCTTGTCGACGGCGTCGGCGACGTGGGTTTCGATCGTCTGCAGCTGCGGCGGGAAGGTGATGGCGCCGACCTCGACCGAGCCGAACCCCTGCGGCGGGCCGACCCGAAGCGAACGCACTTTCTCCGTGACTTTCGCGACGAACTCGTCGTAGACCGGCTCCTCGACGTAGGCGCGCTCGATCGAGATGCAGGTCTGGCCGGCATTCTGCATCGAGTAGTAGGTCGCGAAGTTGGCGGCGCGCTCGAGATCGGCGTCCGAGAGCACGATCATCGGATCCTTGCCGCCCAGCTCGAGCGAGGCGGGGATCAGGCGCTCAGCCGCGGCCTGCGCGACCTTGCGCCCGGTGCGCGTGGAGCCGGTGAACATGATCATGTCAACCTCGCCCACGAGCGCCGCGCCGGTCTCGCCGCGCCCGGTCGCGATCTGCAGGACGTGGTCGGGCAGGCCACATTCGCGCAGGCCGTCGGCCATCAGCATGGAGGTCAGCGGCGTGATCTCGGAGGGCTTGAGAATCACGCTGTTGCCGGCGGCGAGGGCGGGGATGCAGTCGCCGAAGGAGTTGGTGAGCGGGTAGTTCCACGGGCCGATCACGCCGATCAGGCCGAGCGGCCGGTAGCGCAGGATCAGCTTCTTGCCCTTCACCAGGATCTGCCCGGACTTGACGCGCTCGTCGGCGAGATACTCGGATGCGTGCTTGGCCCAGAAGCCGAACGCGTTGGCGGCGTAGGAGATCTCGGCGAGCGACGCGTCCTCGAACGTCTTGCCGGTCTCTGAGACGATCGTGGAGACGACCTGGTCGGCGTTGTCCATCAGCCACTTCTGGGCGCGCAGTAGGATGCGCGCGCGACCCTCAAAGCCGTAGGCCTCCCAGTGCGGCTGAGCCGCGCGCCCGCGCAGGGCGATCTCGGCGACTGCGGCGGCGCCGAGGTCGGGCACGGTGGCGACGATCTGTCCCGTCGCAGGGTTCTCGACCGAGATCTCCTCGCCGACGCGCGGAGCACCATTCTGCTGCTCGGATGTCCGCTGCTCGAAGTGCTGCTCGACGGTCGCCATCTCGGTCCCCTTCCTTCGCGTGTGCCTTTGCGCGGCCCGCGTTGTTGAGTCTTTTGCGCAGCCGTATCTTGCGCTCACACCAAGGGTACTCCCCTGGCTGCGTCGCCAGCTTTTCGCGCGCGCGGGCGGGCCGGGCGGGGCGGGGTGGCGCGGGCGTGCTCTGGAACGCTAGTCGGAGAGCGCGATCGTGGCGATGCCGATCGGCTCGGCCGGGCGATCGGAGCCGTCGACCGCGACGGACTCGAGCTTGTCGACCACGTCCATGCCGTCGCTCACCTGCCCGAACACCGTGTGCTTGCCATCGAGCCAGGGGCAGGCATCGGCCGTGACGATGAAGAACTGCGAGCCGTTGGTGTTCGGACCGGCGTTGGCCATCGCGAGCGCGCCGCGGACGACCTTGTGCTGATTGAACTCGTCCTCGAACGTGTACCCCGGTCCACCGGTGCCGGTGCCCTGCGGGCAGCCACCTTGGATCATGAAGTCTTTGATCACGCGATGGAATGTCAGCCCGTCGTAGAAGCCGTCGGACGCGAGCTTGCGAAAGTTCTCGACCGTCTTGGGTGCGTCCTCGTCGAACAGCTCGAACGCTATCGCTCCCTCACTGGTGTTCATCGTCGCCGTGGACATCGTGCGCGCCTCCTTCGACTTGGTCTTGCATTAGGCCGGCTCGTCGGCCCGAGCTCGGGCCGACGGCGACCGAGCACCGGGGCTCGCTGCTCAATTCGGCCTCGAACCCGGCTCGGTCACGGCGCGCCACGATAGCGCCCGTCAGGCGAGTCATCTGCTGCCGACGCGCTCGAGGCTCAGCTCGTTGCCGCGCACGTTACGGCCCTCGAGCGCGCCGATCACGCGGTCGGCAGCATCGGCCGGGACGGATACGAACGAGAAGCGGTCGAGCACGAGCACGTCGCGCACGGACTCGCCGTCGAGGCTCGCAGAGGAGGTCATCGCGCCGACGATGTCCGCGACCCGCAGACCGGTGGCGCGCCCCCCTTTCAATACGAGCTTGACGTAGCGCTCCTCGTCGGCACCGCGGCGCGAGACGCGCGGCTTGGAATGCCGGCGCGGGCGCGCGCGCACGGGCGTGGGCTCGCCGACGGCGCCCTGGCGCCATGGCTCGATCGTGGTGCCGATGTGACGCTCGATCGCCTCGAGCTCGGGCTTTTGGCGCGGCTCGACGAACGTGATCGCACGCCCCGAGCGTCCCACGCGCCCGGTGCGCCCGATCCTGTGCACGTAGATGTCAGGGGAGGTCGGTACGTCGTAGTTGATGACGTGGGTGACGGTGGAGATGTCGAGGCCGCGCGCAGCGACGTCGGTCGCGACCAGGATCGGCAGCCGGCCGGCCTTGAACGCGAGCATCACGCCGTCGCGCGCGCCTTGGGTCATGTCGCCGTGCAGCGCCCTGACGTTCATGCCGCGGTCCCGGAGCGTCCTGTATAGCTGCTCGCACCGGACCTTGGTGCGCACGAACACGATCGCCTGCTGACCCACGGCTTCGCCGTGTGTGCCCCGCTCGGCATGCAGCACCTCGACTAGCCGCTCGGGCTTGTCGCGCGCCTGCACCGGGAGCTGGAACTGGGCCACCGTATCGATCGTCAGCGTCGCCGACTCGACCTTGATCACGACCGGGTCGTACATGTAGCGGTCGGCCAGCTGGCGGATCGGCAGCGGCATCGTGGCCGAGAACAGCGCGGTCTGGCGCCCGCTCGGGGTCAGCGACAGGATCTTCTCGACATCCTCCAGAAAGCCGAGATCGAGCATCTCGTCAGCCTCGTCGAGCACCACGAACCTGCAGTCGTGCAGCATCAGCGAGTGGCGCGAGATCAGATCGAGGACCCGGCCGACGGTGCCGACGACGACGTGGCCGCCCGCTCGCAGCTGAGCCTGCTGGCTGCGGATCGGCGCGCCGCCGAACACGGCGACCACGTCAACGCCGCGGCGCCCGCTGTAGGCGCGCAGCGCCTGGGTCACCTGAATGCACAGCTCGCGCGTGGGCGTCAGCACGAGCGCCTGCACCTCGCCGGGCTCGGGATCGACGTGCTCGAGGATCGGCAGCCCGAAGGCGGCGGTCTTGCCGGTGCCCGTCTGGGCCTGCCCGATCACGTCCCGCCCTTCGAGCATCGAGGGGATCGCCTGCTCCTGAATCGGGCTGGGCGACTCGTAGCCGACTTCGCGCAACGCCTCGAGCGTGGCCTCGGACAGGCCGAGCTCTGTAAATGTCTTCTCGCTCATGTGTCGGGCGTCAGCGTAGCTGGCCAGCGGGTCGGGCCTGTGACCTGGGTGCTACCGCGACGGGTCGATCAGCAGCTTGCCGGTGGTGCGACGCTCGCGCAGGTCGATGTGGGCCTGTCTCGAATCTGCCAGCCCGTAGGTCTGGCCCACGACGACGCGCAGCTCGCCACGGGCGGCCCGCGCGAACAGATCCGTGAGCGCCTGGTTGAACATGCCCGGGCGCTCGAAGCAGTGAAACAGGTAGAAGCCGACGACGGCGCGCGAATGGCGCAGCAGCGAGCCGCTGGAGACCTGGTTGGGTTCCTGCGAGGCGATGCCGCAGACGACGAGCCGCCCGAACGGCGCGAGCGCACCGTACGAGGCATCGAAGACCCTGCCACCGGCCATCTCGAACACGACATCCAGCTCGCGCCCCTCGTTGGCCGCGATCAGCCGCTCGGTGAGGCAATCGGGCGCCGAATCGATTGCGACGTCGGCGCCCAGCTCGAGGGCCAGCTCGCGCTTGCTCTCGCTCGAGGCTGTGGCGATCACGCGCCCTGCACCGAGCGCGTGGCCCAGCTGGACGGCGAGCGAGCCGACCCCACCGGCGGCGGCGTGGATGACCACGCTCTCGCCCTCGGCCACGCGCCCTGACGTGCGATACAGGTGCCAGGCGGTGGTGCCCTGCAGAAGGAGCGCAAGCGCCGTCCCGTCGTCGAGCTGATCCGGGATCTCGAACACCAGAGCGGTTGGCGCCGCCGCGTACTGCGCGTAGCCGCCCTCACCCACGAGCGCGACCACGCGCTGGCCCTCGCGCAGCTCGCTGCCCGCCGGGGCCTTGGCGACCACGCCCGCGACCTCGGCGCCGGGCACGAGCGGCAGCGTGGCCTTGCGTACGTACGAGTTCACGCGAGTGTGCGTGTCGGCGAAGTTGATCCCTGCGTGCGTGACCTCGATCAGGGCTTCGTCTGGCGCGGGCTCGGGGGTCGGCAGATCGACCAGCTCGAGCACCTCGGGCCCGCCGAACTCCCGCATCTGGATGGCGCGCATTCGCGCAGAGGCTATATGCGACTGTCGCAAGGCCGTGAACATGTGGAGTGCGGCGGCCTCCGGCTGGCCGTGACCATGCAGGGTGCCGCGGCCGCCGGTAGGCCGTGACCATGTAGGGTGCCCCGCCGTGTCGATAACCGTCGTGGGATCGATCGCATATGACTCGGTCAGAACGCCGTTCGGCGAGCGCGAGCGCATGCTCGGCGGAACGGCGGTGCACTTTTCGCTGGCGGGCTCGTTCTTCGCCGACGTACACGTCGTCGGACCGGTCGGCGATGACTTCGGGTCGGACGAGATCGCCCAGCTCGAACGCCACGGCGTGAACACGGCCGACATCGAGCGGGTGAGCGGGGGCAAGACGTTCTTTTGGCGCGGCCACTATGACTATGACCTGAACACGGCCCACACCGACGACACCCAGCTCGGGGTGTTCGCCGAGTTCGAGCCGAAGCTGTCCCCTGAGTCGCGCGCCTGCGACGTGCTGTTTCTGGCCAATATCCAGCCCGAGCTGCAGCTGCGCGTGCGCGAACAGTGCGATCGCGCCCGTTTCGTGGCGTTGGACTCGATGAACCTGTGGATCGACACCGCGCGCGACGCGCTCGTGCGCGTGATCGAGACGGTCAACTGCGTGCTGTTGAACGACGCCGAGCTGAGGATGCTCACCGGCCAGCCGAACCTGGTGAGGGCGGCGCGCGAGGTGATCGGCTGGGGCCCCAGTGCGGTGGTGGCCAAGCAGGGCGAGTACGGCTCGGCGCTGTTCACCGCCGAGCGCTTCTTCGGACTACCGTCCTTTCCGCTCGAGACGGTCCTCGACCCGACCGGCGCAGGCGACACGTTCGCCGGCGGCTTCATGGGCACGATCGCTGCCCAGTTGGATCCCGCTGCCCGGGAGGGTGGCAACCAGGCGGCGCTCGATGACGAGACCCTGCGCAACGCCATGGCCCATGGAACCGCGCTGGCGTCGTTCAACGTCGAAGAGTTCGGCACCGAGCGCGTGGCGCGCCTCGAGCACCCAGAGATCGAGTCGCGCATCCGCGAGCTGCGCGAGATCACCCGCTTCAGCGGCTCTCCGGTGCAGCCACGCGTTTCGCGCGCCGCCGGCTAGCGTGCGGAATAAGACCGATGCCGCGATCGGTAGTACGATCGAGGCGTGAACGTCTGGCTCTTCGTGTGGCTGATGGTGTTCCTAAAGATCCCGATCGCGGCGCTGTTCCTGATCGTGCGCTGGGCCGTCAAGCAGACGCCTGAGTCAGAGCCCGGACACGACGGCGGCACTGGGCCGCGCCTGAGCCCGCTTCATCCCCATCATCCCCGCGGGCCGCGACCGCGTCTACCACGGCGCGGGCCGCACGGCCAGCCCTCGCCGCACGCGCCCGCGCGCGTGCGGGCTCCGCGCGCGCGCCTGGTCACGGCACGAGCACTGACGCAGCGCTGAGGCCCGCCAGCCCGTTGAGCCGCAGGCGGGCCACGCCGTGGCTCGTGCCAGAATCGCGCGGATGAGCGTCGCCCCCTCCTCGCCCGCTTCGGTGCTGTCCGACGGCACGATCCTGCGCCTCGTGCGCGAGGGCCGGATCAGGATCGATCCGTGGGACGAGGCGATGGTGCAGCCGGCGAGCGTCGATCTGCGCCTCGGAGACTCGTTTCGGGTGTTCCACAACTACAAGGTCACCGCGATCGACCTGCGCGAGCCCCCGCAAGGACTGACCGAGCAGGTGACGCCGCCCACGGGCGAGCCGTTCGTGATCCATCCCGGAGAGTTCTGCCTGGGGCGGACGCTCGAGCGCGTCGAGCTGCCCGATGACATCGTGGCGCGGATCGAGGGCAAGTCGAGCCTCGGCCGGCTGGGCTTGATCGTGCATGCGACCGCGGGCTTCTGCGACCCTGGCTGGAAGGGGACGTTGACGCTCGAGCTCAACAACCTGACGCGCGTGCCGATCAAGCTGTATCCAGGGCTGCCGATCGCCCAGCTGTCGTTCATGACGCTCGACGCGCCGGCGCTCAGACCCTACGGGCACGAGGCCCTCGGCAGCCACTACCAGGGCCAGGTGGAGGCGACCGAGAGCCGCTACGGTGGCGCCAAGGCGTGAGCTGGGTGCGCGAACGGCGGTTCGAGCGTCGCGGTGTCGCATAATCGAGAGTGCAGCTCCAAAGTCGGGATAGCGGTGCCCCTTCCTCGATGCCCCAGCTAGACAGGAGATCTTGATGAGCCCACCCGACCACCTACAGGTAGATCAGACGCAAGCGCAGGGATCGGACAACGGCGCGAGCGCCGCGGGGGGCACGCTCACCGTCACGGACAGCCGCACCGGCACGATCTACGAGCTGCCGATCACCGACGGGACGGTCCGCGCGATGGACCTGCGACAGATCAAGACCGGCGACGATGACTTCGGGTTGATGGCATACGACCCGGCGTTCACGAACACGGCGTCGTGCCGCAGCGCGATCACCTACATCGACGGCGACGCGGGGATCCTGCAGCACCGCGGGTACCCGATCGAGCAGCTGTGCGAGCAGTCAACCTACCTCGAGGTCGCGTACCTGCTGATCAACGGGGCGCTGCCGACCCGTGCGCAGCTGGAGGAGTGGACCCACGAGATCACGATCCACACGTTCGTGCACGAGAACGTCAAGGACTTCATGCAGGGGTTCCGCTACGACGCCAACCCGATGGGCATGCTGGTGGCGTCCGTCGGGGCGCTGTCGAACGTTCTACCCGGACGCCAGCAAAATCCACGATCCCGAGACGCGCACGATGCAGATCATCAGGCTGCTGGCGAAGATGCCGACGCTCGCGGCGTTCGCGTTCCGCCACAACATGGGCCAGCCGTACGTGTATCCCGACAACGAGCTCGGGTACGCCGGGAACTTCCTGTCGATGATGTACCGCATGACCGAGCTGAAGTACCAGCCCGATCCGCGGCTCGAGCGCGCGCTCGACGTGCTGTTCATCCTGCACGCCGACCACGAGCAGAACGCGTCAACGAGCGCCGTGCGCTCGGTCGGGTCAACCCAGGTCAACCCCTACTCGGCTGTGGCTGCAGGCGTGGCGGCGCTGTACGGACCGCTGCATGGCGGCGCCAACGAGGCGGCCCTGCGCATGCTGGCGCGGATCGAGCGGGTCGAGAACATCCCCGACTTCCTCCAGGGGGTCAAGGCCGGCCACGAGCGCCTGATGGGGTTCGGGCACAGGGTCTACAAGAACTACGACCCGCGCGCGCGGATCATCCGCAAATACCTCGACGACGTGTTCGAGGTGCGCGGTCAGAGCCCGCTGCTGCAGGTGGCCAGCGAGCTCGAGAAGCGTGCGCTCGACGACGATTACTTCACCTCGCGCAAGCTATATCCGAACGTCGATTTCTATTCGGGCCTGATCTACGAGGCGCTGGGGCTGCCGGTGGCGATGTTCCCGGTGATGTTCGCGATCGGGCGCACGAGTGGCTGGATCGCGCAGTGGCTCGAGATGGTGCTCGATCCCGAGCAGAAGATCGCGCGCCCGCGCCAGATCTACATGGGCGATCGGGATCTCGATTATGTCCCCATTGATCAGCGCAGCTGATCAATGGTCGAGGGCCCGGACGGCCCTCGGTGGTGATCGCCTGTGCGCGCGCAGCGGTCACAAGTTGTAGTCAGAAGCGGAGCGCGCACCAGGCCAGAAGGCCGGACGCCGGTCACAACCCCCGCGGGACACAAAGCCCTGCCCTACAGCATCAGCGTCGCCCCGTGACGGCGCAGCCAGTCGCGGTCCTCGCGATAGCCGGGCCAGCGCCGCTCGAGCAGCGCCCAGAAGCGGGGCGAGTGATCGAGGATCTGCAGGTGGCAGACCTCGTGCCAGATGACGTAGTCGAGCACGCGCTCGGGCGCGAGCAACAGGCGCCAGTTGAAGCTCATGCGCCCCGCGGCCGAGCACGACCCCCAGCGCGTGCGCTGGGCGCGGATCGAGAGGTCGCGGTAGGGCTTGCCGGCGATCGCGGCGGCACGATCCAGGCGCGGCTCGATCTCCGCGCGCGCGGAACGCCGGTAGAACCGCTCGAGCGCGGGCCGGGCGTCCCCGCTCGGCACCAGCAGCTGCTGGCCGGCGCGGTGCACGCGCGTGCGCCCGGGTTGCGGGACCAGTTGCAGCGAGGCGCCGAGGTAGGGCACGGTGCCGGCGCGCGCGGCGATCGTGTTGAGCGCCTCCCGGGCCTCGCCGATCCGGCGCTCGATCCACGGGCGAAGCTCGCGCACGGCCGCGGCGGCGGCTCGCTCGGAGGCGCGCTGGGGCAGCACGACCTCGACGCCGACCGAGCGCCGCTCGGGCAGCGGGCGGACGTTGACGTGGACGCTGCGCGCGCGCGCGGAACGGCGCACGGTGTAGGGGATGTCGGTCACGATCGGGAGGGTACGCGCACCGCCGGCGCTGCCGTCGGCGCGCCCGACTCTGGCACGGATCGCGGCGGAGCCGGGCGCTGCGGTCGGCGCCCGGCTCTGGCACGGATCGCGGCGGGCACCGAGCCCCCACACCTGCAGTGTCGGGCCGGCGCGCGTCCGCCCGTAAGGCATGTCTTGACGGGAGCGATAATCCCTGGCGTGGCGAGATCGACGGTCAAGCTGCCGCGCGACGTGCGCGACCCCTACGAGGTCTACCTGAACGGCGTGCGCCAGGAGCTGGGCGTGGACTTCTTGGTGCGCGGAGGCGCGCTGGTGTTCGAGAAGGACCTGCGCAAGGACAAGATCAGCGGTTGGCGCTGGTTCCTGGGCGCGTGGGGAGTCGGCACATACCGGCAGAACGACTCGGTCGATGTGCGCTACGAGGCGCCCGACGGGTCGCCGCGCGTGGCCGAGGGGCTGGAGATCGAGCCCGGCTGAGCTGGCGGGGAGGACACTGCCGGGCCGGGCCCAGCTGGCGCAACGGGGACCGCCGGCTGCGCACCGTCATGCCACGGCTGCGCCAGCTTCAGCGCCGACAGGATCGCGCGGGTCGCGGGGGAACGGTTGAGCGTGTAGAAGTGAATGCCGGGGGCGCCGGCGGCAAGCAGCTCGGCGCATTGCAAGGTGGCGTAGGCGACCCCGAGGTCGCGCACCGCCTCGGAGTCCTCGCCGCGTGCTCGCAGCTCGGCGCGCAACGCATCCGGGATCGAGGCGCCGCATCGCGCCGCCATGCGCTCGATCTGGCCGACTCTGGTGATCGGCATGATGCCGGGGATGATCGGGACCGTGATGCCGGCGTCGCGGGCGCGCCTGACGAAGTCGAAGTACAGATGGTTGTCGAAGAACAGCTGGGTGATCAAGAAGTCAGCGCCGGCGCGGACCTTCTCGGCCAGGTGCGCGAGGTCGTCCTCTGGGCTGACGGCATGGATGTGGGTCTCGGGGAAGCAGGCTGCGCCGATCGCGAACGGATAGCCGGCGCGGATCAGCGCGACCAGCTCACTCGAGTACTCGAGCCCGCCGTCGGTCTTGGCCCACTGCGCTTGCCCTGCGGGAGGGTCGCCGCGCAGGGCGAGCACGTTGTCGATGCCGGCGGCGCGCATCTCGTCGAGCGTCGCCTCGAGCTCCGGCACGGTGGCGCCGACACAGGTGAAGTGAGCCATCGCCTCGAGGTCGTGCTGCTCGCGGATGCGCTTGACGATGTCGATCGTCTTGGCCCGCGTCGAGCCACCGGCTCCGTAGGTGACCGAGACGAACGACGGCTTCAGCGGGCCGAGCTCGGAGAGCGCCGCGTCGAGGTTGCGCTCCCCCGCCTCGGTTTTGGGCGGGAAGAACTCGAACGAGAAGACGGGGCCTTTGCCGGTTGCGAGGATCTCATCTATGCGCATCGTCTAACGGTAGAGGCGGGCTGGTAGAGGCGAACTGCGACGCGGCCGCCGCGCCACGCGCGCGCGCGCGCTACGCTCGCAGTCGTGTCCAAGTAGGGAGACGATATGGTCGCCGCAGGCGACGTTGTCGCGCGCGAAGCTCTGCTTTTGGCGTTGCGCGAAGTCACCGTTCTGATTCTCGTCGTGGCGGTCTTTCTGTGGGTCGGTTATCAGTTCGTCCGCGGGGGCCGCCGAGCTGCAGCCAGCCGGCCGCCAAGGTCGAACCCGCCGCCGGCCCCACCGGCTCCGCGACCGAGGCAGGCGTCCAGGAGCCATCGATCGCGCCGGCCACCGCCACACGGCCCTGCTTAGGCAGCCTGGTCGATCGTCGCGGTCCAGCGCTCGGGCTCGCCGGGAATACGCTTGGCGACGCCGGCCACCTCGAGGTGGCGTAGAAAGGAAAGCGTCTCGGTGAGCAGCCACTGGGCATTGAGCGGGGACAGATCGCCGTAGATCCGAGGGATCAGCTCGAACGCGGTCGGCGGATCGCCCTCGCCGATCGCGGTGAGCGTCTGGTCGAGGCGTTCGCGCACGAGCTCGCGGTTGCCCTGGATGTGAGCGTGCACATCGGCGAACGTGCGCCCATGCCCGGGCAGGCACAGCCGCGCGTGCAGCCGCTCGACGACATCGAGCGAGTGCATGAATTCGCCCACAGGGTCGGGCGTGTAGCCGTAGTCGAAGAACAGCGAGATCCGCCCGAGCAGATGGTCGCCGGAGATCAGCAGCCGACGCTCGGCCTGGAACAGGCACACGTGTGACGGCGCGTGACCGGGAGTCTCGTGCACGCTCCAGGGCCCGAGATCGGTGTGCACGATCACCCCCGGCAGCAGTGGCCGATCGGGCTCGATCGCGGCGGCGATCCCCGATTCGCGGTTCTTGGCGCGCTCGGCCGCGTACCGGCGCAGCGGCTCCTCCGGAACCCCGCTCTGACGGGCTACCTCCAGACGACGCGCGAGCGCGGCGTCCGGATCCTGCGCCCAGCGCGACATGTGCTCGTGGTTTGGGTGCATCCACAGCTCGCAGCCGGCGCGCTGTACGATCGTGGCGGCCTGGCCGTAGTGATCGGAGTGGGCGTGCGTGCAGACGACCAGGCGCACGTCCTCGATCTGCAGGCCGCACATCGCGAGCGCCCGTTCGAGCTGGACGATCGAGTCGGGCTGGTGCATGCCGGTGTCGAACAGAACGACCCCATCGCCGGCGGCCACGGCCCATGCGTTGCAGTGCGGGACGCCCGGCCAGGGCAGCGGCAAGCGCAGGCGAAACACGCCCGGCAGGACTCGCTCGCCGCGGCCCAGCTCGGGCTTGGCGGCGGGGCTGGGCTTGCGCGCGGTGTCCGTCACCGCGGCGGCCTCTGAAGTGCGATCGGTCGTGCCCGCCATACAGCCAGCCTATAGACGGGCGGCCCGCGAGACGATAAATCGCCGCATCGCCGGCAAACCCTCCGCAAACCGATCGCGGCCGGCTCGCGATTTCATGCGTGACGCTCCGGTAGGGCCTAGACTTAACTCTGGCCGGACGGGTCCGGGCGCACCAAAGGAGGTCGATATGGCGGAGCAGGAGAACGCGCGCACGAGCAGCGCGGCCACGAAGGTGCAGGAGGCTGCCGCGAGCGTACAGCGGGCGACCTCAGGCAGACGCAAACGGATCTCCGGCGAGAAGGCCGAAGCGGTCGTGCGCAGGTACTTCCAGGCGATCGACGCCCACAAGGTTGACGAGGCTGCCGCGATGTGGGCGCCCGACGGACGCGAGCACGTGCGCGGCCAGGGCCTGTTTATCGGGCCGGACGGGATGCGCGAGTTCATCGGCGGCCTGATCGAGGCGGTGCCGGATATGCGCATGCAGATCGTCGAGACCACGACCCAGGACGAGCGCTGCGTGGCGCACTGGCGGCTCACGGGCACGTTCGCGGGGCCGGGCGGGCTGAGCGGCGTGGCACCGACTGGAGACAGGCTCGAGCTCGAGGGCCTCGACATGCTGACCGTACGTGACGGGCTGATTCAGTCGAACGACGCGTTTACGGACACGATGGAGCTGACTCGCCAGATCGGCATGATGCCGGCGCAGGGCTCGCCGGGCGAGCAGCGCATGATGGGAGCCTTCAACGTCAAGACCCGCCTGCTGGCGGGGCTGGCGGGCACGACCGAGCCGAAGCTCGTGGCCGAGGGCGTGTGGTGCGTGCAGGGCCAGCCGGGCCGCTGCAACGTCTACATGATCGAGGACGAAGGGGCAATCACGATGTTCGACGCCGGCGGGCGCACGATGACGCGTGCGGTGGCCAGCGCGGGCGCCAGGCTGGGCGGCATCAAGCGGATCGTGCTCGGGCACGCGCACACCGATCACCGCGGCAGCGCCCCGGGGCTGGGCGTTCCGGTGCTGTGCCATCCCGACGAAGTGCAGGACGCCGAAGGCAGCGGTGGCTTTCGCTACTGGCCGGCCGACCTGGCAGGAGTGCCGCCGGTGTCAAAGCAGCTCCAGAAACTGCTGCACCGGTACGCCTGGGACGGCGGACCGGTGAGCATCGCGGGGACCGTGCGCGAGGGCGACGAGATCGCGGGCTTTCGGGTGATCGAGCTGCCGGGCCACGCGCCGGGGCAGATCGGGCTGTGGCGCGAGCGCGACCGCCTGGCGCTGGTGAGTGACTGCTTCGACACGATCGACGCGTGGGGTCGCAACAGCGCTCCGCACGCGCCCTTCGAGACCTACAGCTACGACTCCGAGCAGGCGCGTGCGAGCATACGCAAGCTGGCCGAGATGGAGCCCGCGGCCGCGTGGCCCGGTCACGGGAACCCGATCACGGGTGACGTGCGCGGTCAGCTGCTGGCGGCGGCGGGAGAGCCGCAGACGAGCGCGCCGGCTTCCGCGAGCCCTGCCGCCGCGCCCGACGCCGCCTGAGCGTCGAGCGTGGGTAGACGTGGCCGCCGCCGTGCGGTGCAGGACGCGGGCGGGGCGGAGCACACCAGCGGCCGGGACAAGCTGAGGGCCCCGACCAGCAACTACACCGACGAGCAGGGCAACGTGCTGACCCTGCGCGGCTCCTTGACCGCGGCCACGCGCGCACAGTACGCGAGCACGCTCGCGGGCAACCCGCTGTCGCGTGAGGACGCCTGGCAGCGGGCCGTCGAGCTGCTGTTCGAGCGGCTGGCGATGCGCTGGACGATCGCCGGCGCGCCGCTGGAAGGCCAGCGCGAGCTGCTGGCGCGCTACCGCGCGGCGACCCCCGAGGAGCGCGCATGGATCAGGGACACGATCCGAGCGCATTGCGCGGAGAACTTCCCGGATGTGAGAGCACCGTGAGGAGCATGCGCCAGCTGCGCTGAGCCCGACGGTTACGCGCGCCTTTCGAGCAGCTCCAAGCGCGGGCCGTGGGCGACGCCGGCCGCGACGAATCGCGCGGTGGCCGGGCTGAGCACGAACTCCAGCGACTCGCCGCTGGGCGCGGCCACCCGCAGGCGCCGACCGTCGTCGGTCACCGCGACGACGGTCCCGACCTCGACTTGGCCGCCGAAGTGGCTGATCCGCGCGCGGGCGCCGACGCGCGGGACCGGACGCGATGGGCCGAGCATGCGCCGAATGGTACGGACGGACCGGGCCGGACCGCGTAGGCCGCTACCGTGCGATGACGATGCGCCGCACCAAGATCGTCGCGACTATCGGACCGGCTTCGCGTGAGCCGGAGACGCTGCTGCGCATGGTGCGCGCGGGCATGGACGTGGCGCGCCTGAACTACTCGCACGGCACGCGCGAGGAGCATGCCGAGACGGTGCGACGCGTGCGCGACGCGGCTGGGCGCGCGGGCCGGCCGGTGGCGATCCTGCAGGACCTGCCCGGTCCGAAGCTCAGGATCGGGGCGCTGCGCGAGGACGTGGTCGAGCTGACCCCCGGCGAGCGGCTGACGATCTTCTGCGGGGACACCGACGAGCTCGGCGGCAGCGAGCGGATGAGCATCTCCTGGCCGGGGCTGGCGGGGTCGGTGGCTCCGGGCGAGGTCCTGTATCTCGCCGACGGCTCGGTGCGGCTGCGCGTCGCCCAGGTGCGCGCGTCGGACGGCGAGATCGACACCGAGATCGAGGTCGGCGGCGCGGTGGCGTCGCGCCAGGGTCTCAACATCCCCGGCCCGCTCGACGCGCTGCCCGCGGTGCCCGAGCAGGATCTCGAGCTGCTGCGGCACGGCGAGTCGATCGGCGTCGACATGGTGGCGCTGTCGTTCGTGCAGCGTCCCGAGGACGTCGAGGCGATTCGCCGGCACACGCGCCTGCCGCTGATCGCCAAGATCGAGAAGCCGCAGGCCGTCGAACGCGCCGAGGAGATCGTGCGAGCGGCCGACTGCGTGATGGTGGCGCGCGGAGACCTGGGCATCGAGCTGCCGATCGCGCGGGTGCCGATCGTGCAGAAGCAGCTGTTGCGCCTCGCGGGCCGCGCCGCGCGTCCGGCGATCACCGCGACGCAGATGCTCGACTCGATGGTGACCTCCTCGCGGCCGACGCGCGCCGAGGTGGCGGACGTCGCGAACGCGATCCTCGACGGCACCGACGCCGTGATGCTCTCGCAGGAGACGGCGATCGGGGCGTATCCGGTAGAGGCGGTCGCGATGATGGCGGCAGTGGCCGAGCAGACCGAGACGATCGCGCCGTATGAGGACTGGAACGCGTCGCGCGTGCGCCGCGTGGACACCGATCCCGCTTATACGATCGCGCACAACGTGTGCGTGGCGGCGCGCGAGCTGCGGCTCGACGCGCTCGTGATCCCGACGCTGTCGGGACGCTCGGCCCGGCTGGTGTCGGCGCACCGGCCGACCGTCCCGATCTACGCGCTGTCGCCCGGCAAAGAGACGGTTCGCCGCTGCGGGCTGATGTGGGGCGTGCAGGCAGCCTCGATGCGCCGCCACGAGACGACCGAGGCCCTGATCGCGGATGCGGCCAAACGCGTGGTGGAGCTCGGCTGGTGCCAACCCGGCCAGCGCGTGGCGATCACCGCCGGGCTGCCCTCCGGGCGCCCGGGCACCACGAGCCTCGTGCAGATCCAGGAGCTGTGAGCGAGGCGCCGTGCGCGCACGCACCTACGCGCATGCGCGCGCGCGCGCGCATGCGCCGCAGTCGAGTCAGGTCTTGCCAGCGGGCGCCGCGATCGAGGCGCGGCACCGGCGAGCGTCGATCAGCGGCCGACGGCCACGCCGGCATGCCCATAGAAGTCGGCCTCTTCGCGCCCGAGCTCTGTGACCGGATCGTCTCCGTACATCCACTCGCGCGCGATGCGATGCCAGTTGGCGCCGGCGCGGAGCTGCGAGAGGACGGCGAGGGTCAGCATCTCCATGCGCCGGCCGAACAGGTGCTCCGGTCGCATGTCCTGATGGCGCATCTCGCGGAAGTAGCTCGAGCGCGGGTCTGAGCTCTCGATCATCACCTCGGTGGCGATGTCGGGGCTGAGGCGCACCGTTTCATCGGCGGTGGTGTACCACCAGATCGCCGAGCGCACGAACGCGAGCAGGTGCTCGGGATCGACTCGCTCGGGCTCGGGCAAGAATCCGGACGCGGCCAGCAACCGGTGCAGCTCGCCGGCATCGCCCTCGCTGACGGCTCGCTGGCAGGCGAGCTCGAGCTCGACGGGGGCGCGGTCCATGCGCTTGAACAGGCCGAAGTCCAGGAATGCGACGCGTCCGTCGGCGAGCAGCAGGAAGTTGCCCGGATGGGGGTCGCCCGAGAACTGGCGGTGCCTGTAGAGGCAGCCGAGGAAGAAGCGGAAGATGATCTCCCCGACGCGGTCGCGCTCGCGTTGCGGGCGGCGCTTGAGCTGCTCGAAGCCGACGCCCTCGACGAGCTCGGTGACGAGCACACGCTCGCGCGAGAGGCTCGTGACGACGTCGGGGACTGCGATGAACGGATGACCGCGAAAGATGCGGGCGAGCGAGCTCTGGTTCTGGGCCTCGAGCTCGTAGTCGAGCTCCTCGGCGATGCGTTCTCTGATCTCTGTGGCGACCGCCTTCGCGTCGAGCCCGGGAGTCATGCGCTTGAGCAGCCGCATGATCATGTCCAGGTTTTGCATGTCGGCGCGCACGGCAGCTGCGACGCCGGGGTACTGGACCTTGACTGCGACGCGACGACCGTCCAGCAACGTGGCCTTGTACACCTGCCCGATCGAGGCGGCGGCGATCGGCTGCTCGTCGAAGCTCTCGAACAGCTCCGCGATCGGGGCTTCGAGATCGTCCTCGATGACGCGACGCATCTGCTTGAACGAGACGGTGGGCGCGGCGTCGCGCAGCTTGGCGAGCTCCTGCTGGAACTCCTCGCGGTACTCCTCGCCGACGAGGCCGACATCGAGGAAGGACATCACCTGGCCGAGCTTCATCGCGGCCCCCTTCATCGTGCCGAGCGCGGCGACGATCTGCTTGGCGGTCTCGAGCTGGCGCCTCGCAAGCGCCTCCTCGGAGGCCTGCTCGCTGCGCGTGACGTTGGCGGCGCGCGTGCCGAACTGCTTGACGGCCTCGCTGGCCGCCAGCTTGCCGACGGCCGCCGTGCGGCGGACGCGCGAGGTGGGGATCTTGTCTTTGCTCTCTCGCGAGGCCATGTACGCAAGATCGTAGGCGCTCGACATAAGGCCCTCGGCAGGCTGACGCCCAGCCGACCCGGGCGCAGGGACGAAGGGCTGCTATGAGGGCGTCGGAGCGGCGGCCGGCGTTCGGCGCAGCGGGCTCGACGGCCGCCCGTAGTGAGCGGCCGGCGTTCGGCCGAGCGGGCTAGACGGCCGCCCGTGGTGGCACACGGATGGGCGAGCTGACGCAGCCGCGAGCGCTCAGGCGGACTCGACGCGGGAGCCCGGCACGATGTCGTCCGCACCGTCGGGCCAGCGCACCCAGGCCTTGGTGCCGCCGTCGTAGTCGCGGCAGCTCAGTACGAGCGTCGCGGGCTGGCCGAGCGCGGTGCAGGGCTCACGGCCCTCGGCGTCGAGGCCGCGCCAGACACGGATGAACGGGTTCTGCTGCCACTCGCGAGCGACGGTGGTGGGCTCGGCGTGGCCGGGCTCGATCACGGTCTGCTGCGGGAGCTCCATCAGGGTGCCCATGATCGAGTCCTTCAGGTCGGCATATGTCGTGTGTCCGGGCGCGCGCACCCCTCCGACCGAGCCGGCGAACAGCGTGTCGCCGGTGAACACGACCGCAGGAGTGTCCGCCGTCGGCTGCCTGACCAGGAACGAGAGCATGCCGGCGGTGTGGCCGGGCGTGTGCAGCGAGCGCAGCTCGAGCTCCCCAAAGCGCATCGTGACGCCAGCCTCGAGCGGCCTTGCCGGCGTGCCTGCAAGGCCCTCGAGCTCGAGCGGATGGATCAGCACCTCGAGCCCGGGCCAGCGCTCGCGCAGCTGGGCGACCTCACAGACGTGGTCGAAGTGGTTATGGGTGAGCAGCACGTGGCTCGGCTCCAGCCCGAGGCGCTGGGCGCTGTCGAGCAGCGGCTCGACCGGCCCGCCGGCGTCGATGAACAGTGCCGGTCCCCCCTGGCCATCGGCGAGGAGATACGTGTTCGAGACGAACTGAGGATGGGACGAGCGCTCGATCAGCACGACGGCATCCTTGCATGATGGCGCGCGAATAGACTCCCGGTATGGCCCTGATTCACACCTGCTATCGGATCACGGACATCGACCGCTCGGTGGCGTTCTACGAGGCTCTCGGCTTCGAGGAGGTCGGGCGGATTGCGATCCGCGACGAGGCGGTGAACGTCTTCATGAACCAGCCTGGCGACGGCAAGATGCCGCGCCTGGAGCTGACGTACAACTTCGGCGTGGACTCCTACGAGATCGGGACGGGGTACGGGCACATCGCGATCACCAGCGACGACCTCGACGCCACGCTGGCCAGGCTGGCGGACCTGGGGATCAAGCCCGAGCGCCCGCCCTACTCGGTGCGCGAGGGCGGAAACCGTCTGTGCTTCGTGCGCGACCCGGACGGGTATCGCGTGGAGCTCCTCGAGACGGCAGTCTAAGAATTCGAATCCGGAGCGCGCGGTGAAGTATGCTCGCGCTGTGTCCACGCTCACGCGGAGGCTCCTCACGGCGAGCGCGGCGGGCACCCTGGGCCTCGCACTGTCGGCCATGGCGCTCGCAGCAACGGCGTCCGTGCACGTGCAGCAAAAGCTCGCCGCCCGCCAGAACGTCCACCTCACTTTCCAGGCGAGGAAACTTCCCGAAGGCGGCTACTACTACGGCGTGATCGTGCTGAAGCCGTACAAGAAGTACACGCGGGCCTCGCCGCCGCCGTGCTCGACGTCAAGCAACATGCAACGCACCGACTACGGCTACCCGCAGGCGAACGGACAGGTAGCGCTTGCCCTTACTCCGGCGAGATCCTCGACCGGACATTGGTGCCCGAGCGGCTCCTACGAAGGCGCAATCTACGCCGTCCCTCATGCTCCACCCTGCGAAAGCGCCTACCCCTGCCATAGCGAACCGTACAAAGAACGGTGCGTGGGTATCGGGCCCGGGTGTGTGCAAGGCATAGTCGCGCGGCCAAAGGAATATGCATACCCCGACGGCCTGCCGACGCCACGCGCGACCGGCACGACGATTGTGGCGCGCTTCTCCGTCAAGTTTCCCAGCTAGCCCTTTCGACCTATGTTTAGTTCCGTACCAAAGCTCGACGGGTATCGGATCGAGATCATCGAGCAGGGCTCGCTCGCGCCGGCTCGCGCCGGCTCGCGCCAATGCCACGTGAGTTCCATCGGCCTGACGCGGCCGCGGCGTGCGGGATGGTTTTCTCGACGAATGATCGCAAGGCCGTTCGCCCCGTCTGAGCGCACGATCGCAAGGCCGGTCGCCCGAATCCCTCAGACGTTCGCGCGCGATACGTATCCTTGCCTGACCCGACTTCGACCTGGGAGGAAAGCATGCAAGCGAAAGGATTCGGCGTGATCTGTTTGGTGGGAGCCGCGCTCGGGGTCTCGGCTACCGGAGCGTGTGCGGCGCCGGCGCCCGTCTTTCTTCTCCAAGCGGGCAAAATCGCCAGCCCCGGAGAGTCCGTGCAGATTGCAGAAGGGACTCCCACGATCGAGCATAAGCAGACGACCTGCTTCGGGTCCGCCGAAGGGACGCTGACGTCGAACGCCAAGCCAACGGACACTCTGACGTTTCCCACCGGCGGGTATACCTGTCTGCCGTCCGGCAACACCTTGTGGCATGGGGGGCACGCGAAGCGGGCCACGATCAGCAGCCTGGGCCGGCTCGAGCTCACATACAGCCCAAGGCTGGTGCTCCAGGTAGCCGAATACGAACCCGCGTCCACGTGCATCTGGGACGTCAGCAAGCTCGAAGGAGAGATGGATCTCCCTGGCGCGATCGGCGCGCCGATGTCGGGCGTCGCCAAACGCGCCAAGGGCAGCGACGCGACATGTCCCAAGACCACACCGGTGGAACTAACGCTGGAATACGTTCAGTCCGGCGGCCAAGACCTCATCGCCGAAACGTACAGTTGACCACCGGAGGCGGCCGACTCCGCGTCGCCGCCAGCGGTCGATAACCTCGCTCGCGATAGCGGGGATGCCAAGCCGGCTCGCCCCAGCGCGAGACGCCGCGATGCTAAGCCGGCTCGCCCCAGCGCGAGTCGCCGTGGTCGCGGGAACGCTGATCATTGACCGCGGGCGCGTCGTCGGGCGCCAGCCCGGCCTCGGTCAGCATGCGGCGCAGGTCGACCAGCATGGGCTCGCCGACATCCTTGCCGTGCGGCGGCGTGAGGACCTCTGTCTCGGGACCGAGGGTGACGTCGAGCTTGCCGTTGTGCCGCTCCTGGACCGTGCCGACGGCACGCAGCAGCGACAGGACCTCGCGCCACTCGATGTTGCCGCTCGAGGAATGACTGAAGACCTTGCGCAGGGTGTCGCGATGGTGGCTGCTCAGGTGCTCGGGCATGACCGGTCGGTTCCTCATCTTCCTACAGGGCGCGGCGGCCTCAGCGTATCGCGCCGCGAGCCCGTGGGCACTGACGAGCCGTGCCGCCGGCGAGCGTATCGTGCCGCGAGCCGGTTGGGACTGACAGAGCGTGCCGCCGGCGAGGCGCGTGCCGCCGGCGAGGCGCTCACGCGAGCACGCGCCTGCGGAAGTTGCGCAGGCCGAGCGCGAGAAAGCCCGCACAGAACCCGATCATCACGGGATAGATCACGTACAACGGCATGTGCGAGGCTTCGGTGAGCGCCGCTCGCATGCCCTCGGTGACGTAGATCAACGGGTTGATCAACACGATGATCTGCAGCCAGTGAACGCCCCCGACCTGCACGGGCGCAAGCCGGGTCCACTGGTAGTAGGTGCCGCCGAGGAACGTGAGCGGCAGCACGACGAAGCCGAACATCAGGCCGATGTTGCGCGGCTCGAAGCTGGTGCCGAGCAGCAGGCCGAGCGCGGTCATCGTCACGCACGCGAGCGGGATCAGCGTCAGCACGATCGGCCAGTGCACCGACAGATGAGCGTGTACGCCCGGAGCGTGGATGACCGAGGCGATCGGGAACACGATCAGCGCGGCGAGCAGGCCCTGGGCGGCGCCGGACAGGACCTTCGCGACGGCCACCAGCCAGATCGGGCAGGGCGCCTGTACGCGATCCTCGATCTCACGGGTGTAGCCGAACTCGGTCGAGAGCTGCAGGGCGACCGCCTGGATGCCCTGGAACATGATCGAGATCGCCACGACGCCGGGCACGAGCACGGTCGCGAAAGCCGACTCGGCGACCTTGCCGCCACTGCCGCCGACGCCCTGGCCGATGCGCGGGAACACGTACAGGAACACGAACACCAGCAAAAACGGCTGAATCACGGTGCGCACGACGAACTCGCCGAAGTGCTTGCGCAGCACGACCAGGTCGCGCAGGATCAGGGCGTGCAGGGCGCTGCGGCTGGCGGCGGCGCTGGAGCGGGTGGGTGCCGTTGCGATCGGCGCCTGGGGTGCGGCGCTCGACGGATGCGTCGCCGCAGAGGCCATCAGTCGCGCAGCTCCTTGCCGGTGAGGTTGATGAACACGGTCTCGAGGCTGGGCTCGCTGACCGACAGGTTGACGACCTCGAATCCGGCCTGCTCGGCGGCGTCCACCACGCGCGGCACGAGCCGATCGGCGCCCTGGACGTGCAGCTCGACACCGTCGTGGACGACGCGCGTGCGCGTCACCCCGGCGATCTCGCGCTCGAGCAGCTGCGCGAGCGCCTGCTGCTCACCAGCTGCCTTGACCGTGACGATCGTGTCGGCGCCAACCGAGCGCTTGAGGCCGCCGGGCGTGTCGAGCGCGAGGATCTTGCCGTGATCCATGATCGCGACCCTGTCACAGAGATGATCGGCCTCCTCCATGTAGTGGGTCGTGAGCAGGATCGTCTGGCCGGCCCGGTTGAGTTCGCCCAGCAGCTCCCACAGCGCGAGCCGGCTCTGTGGGTCCAGCCCCGCCGTGGGCTCGTCCAGGAACAGCACGGCCGGCCGGTGGAAGATGGCGCGCGCGACCATCAGCCGCTGGGCCATGCCGCCTGAGAGCGCATACACGGAGGCCTTCGCCCACTTCGAGAGCTGGAACTGCTCGAGCAGCTGATCGGCGATCCGTCCGGACTCGCGCGCGCCGATGCCGAACAGGCGGCCGTGGAAGTACAGGTTCTCCCACACGGTGAGCTGGCGATCGAGCGTGTTCTGCTGGGAGACGATCCCGATCAGCTGCTTGGTCAGCGTCGGCTGAGCCAAAACGTCGATCGCGGCGACGTGAGCCGAGCCCGAGGTCGGGATGACGCGCGTGGTCAGCATGCCCGCGGTGGTCGTCTTGCCCGCCCCGTTGGGCCCGAGCAGGCCGAAGATCTCGCCGGCGCCGACGCTCAGGTCGAGGCCGTCGACCGCGGCGAAGTCCGCTCCCGGGTAGACCTTGGTCAGGGCGACGGTGGTGATGATCGCGCCACCGTCCGGCACGCGACCATTCGCTTGCTGGCGGCCGGCCATCGGTTCAATGTACCCTGAGCACAGCGATGGCGGGCACGAACAAGATCGCCAAGAACCTCGAGCGCTTCGCGCAGGCGGTGGCGGCTCACGATCGCGAAAACCCGACGCACACCGCATACGGGATCGGTCTCGCGTACTTCGACATGGAGCGCCTGGGCTTTGAGGAGGGCGAGGAGATCCTGCCCGGCATCACGATCCACGCCGACGGCAAGACGACGGGCAACTTCAGAGTTCTTTGCGACGTCGAACACGATGAGGGCGCCGTCGAGCAGGAGGCCGTAGCGGTAGAGGCGGTGGCGACCCGGTCGATCCCGGCCGGTAGTCCGCACGAGTTCGAACAGACCCCGCCGGGCCGCTTCGACAGCTGACGCACGCGCGCACGCACGCACGCGCGTGCGCTTCCGATCGAACGGCTGCCGCGCGGGCCGAACGGCTGCCGCGCGGGCAGCCGAACGCGCGCACCCGCGCGTGAGCCCGCAGCGCACGCGGACGTCGATCCTCCCCAACCCGAGCCCGCATGCGCGCGCGTGCGCGCATGCGCTCCGATCGAGTGGCTACCACTCCGGCAGGGGCACACCGGCGCGTGCGGCGATGAGCCCGACGAGACGCTCGATCGTCGGACAGGGCAGGCCGTGGCGGGCGCCTGCGCGCAGGATCGACCCGGGGATCGCATCGAGCTCCGGCGGGCGCCCGGCGGCGATGTCACGCTGCATCGAGCTGCCGAGCGTGTCGTGGGCGAGCTCGAGCTCCCCGAGCGCCACCCCGGCGTCGACGTCCTGTGCTCCCTCCGCCTGACCGACGGCGCACGCCTCGGCGATCGTCGCGATCAGCTCGTCGCGAAGCTCCGGCGTGTTGCGAATCTCGCCGAGCAGCTTGTCGTAGGCACTGGTGGTGCAAGCAAGCGCGTTCAGGCGCACGAGCTTGGACCACATCACGTCGGCCTCGGAGCGGGGAGAGATCGGCAGCACCACGCGCGCGGGTATGTCCGCATCGTCGAACACGTGCGCAAGCCGCTCCATGCCGTCCTCCGCGCCCGGGCTGTGGGACGCCATGTCAACTCGCAGGAACTGGCTGGTGTGCACGATCACGCCAGGCTCGGGACGGTCTGACTCGACGCGGATCGTGGCCGCCAGCACACTCTCGGGGGCAAACCGCTCGCGCAGCAGTGCGATGTGGTCGAGCCCGTTGAGCAGCGGCAGCACGAGCGCCGGCGCCGCTTCGATGCGCTCGAGCGCGCCCGCCAGGCCCGCGGCCTTGGTCGCGACGATCAAGACGTCAACCGGGTCGCGCAGGCTGGCGGAGGCGAGCACGGGCACGCTGAAGTCGCCGAATATGACGCTCTGAACCCGCAGGCCGCGCTCGTCGATCGCCTGCACGGTGGAGTCGCGCGCGATCACCTGAACGGCGACGCGGCGGGTCGCTTCGCCGCTCGCGGCACTCAACCCCGAACTTGCGCCGGCGCCCGGCTCTCTCGACCCCGCTTGCGCGCCGGCGCCCGACTCTCCGGACCCCGCTTCCACGCCGGCGCCCGACTCTCTGGACCCCGGTTCCGTGCCGGCACCCGGCTCTCTCTGTGGCTGCTCCGTGCCGGCCGGCTCGCGCGCCGCGCCCGGCCGAGGCTGCTCAGCGCTGAGTCGCGCGAGCTCGACGTCGGCATGAGCGCGCTGCGCATCGGCCCGCGCCAGTACCCCCGCCAGCAGACCGCCCACCCCGCCCGGGCCGAGAATCGCGACTCTCATCCCGATACATCGATATCACGCCGCGCCGGCGCGCGGGCATTAGCCTGTAGGCGAGCATGGCCACGCAACCGCCACCGAGTACGGCCGGCCAGCCGCAGATTCTTGCCCGCGGGCCGTGGGCGATGGAGCAGATCGCGGCGAGCTGGCGCTCGGAGCCCTATGAGCCCTCACGCGAGGACAGCGAAGCGGCCGACCAAGCGATCACCGAGCTGCGCGAACGCGGCTCGCCCAGCCACGACGGTATCGCGGCGCGGCTTGTCGGCTATTCGCAGGAGCCGGAGGGCGGGATTACGCTCGAGCTGCAGCCGCAGCGCTGGGCGCTCAGGCTGCTCGCCGGCGATGCGTCCCAGAGCGTGGCGGCATTGTGCGTGACGCGCTCGGCCGACGGCCGCTGGCTGGCGGGTCGACGGGCGTCGTGGGTGGCAACCTGGGCAGGGCGCTGGGCGCTCGGCGCCGGCGGCGCGGTCGATCACGAGGAGAACCCCGCCGATACGCTCGTGCGCGAGCTGCGCGAGGAGTGGTCGGTCGAGCCAGCGCGCGTGCGCGGCGAGGCGCTCCTGTGCCTGCCGCACCGGCTCGTGATGTTCGTCGGCCAGGCGTGGCTGGCGGAGGGTGCAGATGCCAACGTGACTCCCGACCACGAGCACGACGCCTTCGCGTGGTGGCCGCGCGAGATCGAGCAGTGGCCCGCTGAGGCAGAGGCGCCGCTGCGCCTGATGGCGCACTGGCTGTCGGCGGAGTGAACGTGCTCGATCGAGCCAGCCCAGTCGGGCGAGCGAACGCTGCCGCCCAAGCGAACCCAACCCGGCGAGCGAACGCGGCCGCCCAACCTAGCCCAACCGGTCAGCCGAGCCCAGCTCGTCAAGCGCCAAGCTCAGCTCGTCAAGCGAACCCACCCCGTCAGGCACATGCGGCGGCCGGCCCGGCCACGGCCGCCGGGCGCCTCGGACCGATCACGGTCGGGCGTCTGAAGTGGGTGTCGTTCACACATTCGTGCATCTACACCGCGCTGCTCGTGTGCGCGTTCGTGCTGAGCAAGCCTGAACCGCTGACCTTCGTGCTGGGGATGGCGCACGGGCTCTTGTGGATCGGAATGTCGCTGACGTGCATCGTCTGCGCGCGCCTGCGCGTGGTGTCCCTGCGCCTGGCGGTGGCCGTCGCGGTGCTTGGCGGGATCGGCCCGTTCTTCGGCAGCTACGAGTTCGTGCGCGAGCAGCGCGAGCAGCCCGCGGGGGCCCCGTCGCACCCCGCCGAGCACATGTGAAAAAGCGCACCTGCAAGCCGTTTGCCCCGTGATGAGGTCCGCTGAGCGACCGCGCTAGAGTGAATGAACATGGCCACGGGCACCACGACCCCGCAGACGATCGATGTCGTGACACCCGCAGCAGGCGAGTCTGTCACGGAGGGGACGATCCTCGAATGGCACGTGAAGGTCGGCGAGCGGATCGAGGTCGATCAGACGATCGTCGAGATATCGACCGACAAGGTCGATGTCGAGCTGCCCTCGCCCGCCACGGGGACGGTGAGCGAGATCCTGGTCGAGGAGGGAGACACGGTCACGGTGGGGCAGGTGATCGCGAGGATCGTCGTTGGCAACGAGGACGCCGCGGGAGCCGTCGCGTCGGCAGACACCTCCGAGCAGTCGGGCGGCAACGGCGGTGGGCCGAGCACCCGGGTTAACGATGCGACCAAGCCGAGCACCCAGGTCGACGATGCGACCAAGCCGAGCACCGAGCCCGACGGCGCAACCGGGCCGAGCCCCGCCGTCGAGTCGGCGGGCGCCGCTGCGACAGACTCCGGCACAGCCCCGGCCGGGACCGGCAGCGCCGATGGTCGCACGCCAAGCGACACCGGCGTTGCGGCCGGCTCTGCGGGCGCCGGCGACGGGTGGGCGCAGCAGACAGCAAATGCTTCGCCGGTGGCGACACGAGCCGCGGCCGCCGAGGGGGTTGACCTCGCGAGCGTCCGCGGGAGCGGGCCCGGTGGGCGGATCATGAAGGCAGACGTGCTCGAGGCGGTCTCCGGCAACGGGGGCTCCGCAGGCGTGGCAACGCCGCGGCGCCCCGCCGGCGAGCCGGCGCAGAGCGGACAGGACGCCAGAGCGACGCGCGACGGCCAGGTCGCGAGCGCCCAACCGCTGCGGGGCGGGGCGGCGGCGCTGGCCCGCTACATGGAGCAGTCGCGCTCGATCCCGACCGCAACCAGCTTCAGGACGCTTACTGTGAGCGAACTGGACGCGCGCCGGCGCGAGCTCAAGGCGGCGGGTCGCAAGGTGTCGTTCACGCACCTGATCGCATACGCGATCGCGCGTGCGGGCGTGGCGATGCCGGTGATGGCGAGCCACTACGAAGAGGTTGACGGCAAGCCCAATCGCATCGATGACGGGCAAGTGAATCTTGGCCTGGCGGTGGACATCGAGAAGAAGGACGGCTCGCGGACGCTGCTGGTGCCGGTGATCGTCAACGCTGGGAGCCTCAGCTTCGATCGGTTCATCGAGGCGTATGACGCGCTCGTGGAGAAGGCGCGCACGAACACGCTCGGCCCCGACGACCTGCAGGGTGCGAACATCACGCTCACCAACCCGGGCGGCATCGGCACGGTCGCCTCGGTGCCCAGGCTGATGCCGGGGCAGGGCACGATCATCGCGACCGGCGCGATCTCCTATCCGCCCGGACTGGCCAAGGTCGGAGCCCAGCTCGGGGCGGAGAAGGTCATGACGATGACCTCGACCTACGACCACAGGATCATCCAGGGCGCCGAGTCGGGGCGGTTCCTCGCCGAGATCGACGCGCGCTTGCACGGCGAGGAGGGCTTCTACGAGGACGTGTTCGCGGCCCTTGGGCTGCCGCTGAGCGCGCAGCGGGCGGACTCACCCGCTGCCACCGAACCGGCGGGCGCGATAGACCGCGCGCAACCGGCGGCACCGGACGCGACGAGCGAGGAACTGATGGCGGCCGTGCACGCCGCCAGCGTGCTGGTGACGCGGTTCCGCAGCCACGGTCACCTGGCCGCGCGCCTGGACCCGCTCGGCTCCGAGCCCGAAGGCGAACCGGGACTGAACCCGGAGTCGCTCGGCTTGACCCCGGCGATCGCGGCACGGATTCCGGCGCGGATCCTCCAGATGTACGTGGCGGGAGACACGCTCGCGGACGCGCTGCCGCATCTGCGCGAAACCTATTGCGGGACGATCGCGTACGAGATCGAGCACATCGCTTCGCACCGTCAGCGGGTGTGGCTGCGAGAGCACATCGAGTCGGGCGCGTTCCGTCAGCCGCTCAGCGCCGACGAGCAGTTGACGCTGCTGCGGCGCCTGACGGAGGTGGACGCGCTCGAGCGCTTCATGCACAAGGCGTATCTCGGCCAGCATCAGTTCTCGATCGAGGGCCTCGACATGACCGTGCCGATGCTCGACGAGCTGATTCAGCTCGCGGCTGCACAGGGCTGTCAGGAGGTGGTCGTCGGAATGGCCCACAGGGGCCGGCTGAACGTGCTGGCTCACAACCTCGGTCGCCCTTACGACACGATCTTCGCCGAGTTCGAGGGCGCGTCCACGCTCGAGGCGGTCACCACGATCCCGCAGGGCGGCACCGGCGACGTCAAGTATCACCACGGGACTCAGGGCACCTATCAGCTGCCCGAAGGCGGCTCGATCATGGTCAACCTCGAGTCCAACCCGAGCCATCTGGAGTATGTGTCGCCGGTCGTCGAGGGGGCCACGCGCGCGGCCCAGACAACTCGCGAAGGCCCGCACGCGCGCCAGGACACCGACGCCGCGATGCCGATCGTGATCCACGGCGACGCCTCGTTCCCGGCTCAGGGCGTGATCGCCGAGACGCTCAACCTGCAGGCGCTGGACGGCTACAAGGTCGGCGGGACGGTGCACTTGATCATGAACAACCAGATCGGCTTCACCACCGACCCCGACGACGCCCGCTCGACGCAATGGGCATCGGACCTGGCCAAGGGCTTTGACGTGCCGATCATCCATGTGAACGCCGACGATGTTCCCGCCTGCATGAGCGCCGTGCGACTCGCGTTCGCGTTCCGGCGCGAGTTCGGACACGACGTGCTGATCGACCTGATCGGGTATCGGCGGTTCGGCCACAACGAGTCGGACGAGCCGGCGTACACACAGCCAGAGATGTACGCCAAGATCAAGACCAAGAAGCGCGTGTCAGAGCTGTGGGCCGAGCAGCTGATCGCCCAGGGCGTGGTGACCCGCGAGGAGGTCGACAAGCTCGGACAGAGCGTCTGGGACAACCTCACGTTGCTGCACCAGCGGCTGAAGGCCAAGATCAAGGCGGCCGCCGAGCAGGGCGCCGAGGAGGGCACCGGCGAGTATCAGCTGGACCGCACGCGCAGCCCCGACGTGAGCACGGCCGTGGCGGCCCCAGAGCTGCGTAAGCTGGGCGAGGACCTGCTGCGCGTTCCGGACGGGTTCACGGTCCATCCCAAGCTCGTCAAACAGCTGCAGCGACGCCGCGACGCGCTGAACGCCACCGACGCGGCGGACGACGGGGCGACGTCCTCGACCGACGGCCCGGCTCCACGCCTCGACTGGGCGCACGCCGAGGCGCTTGCGTTCGCGTCGCTGTTGACCGAGGGCACACCGATCAGGCTGACTGGGCAGGACACCGAGCGCGGTACGTTCAGCCAGCGCCACATGGTGCTGCACGACGCCAAGACCGGACAGGCGGTGTGTCCGATCCAGAGCTTGCCGGAGGCGCAGGCGCCGTTCGAGCTGCACAACAGCCCGCTGTCTGAGCTGGCGTGCCTGGGCTTCGAGTACGGCTACAGCCAGGAGGCGCCCGAGACGCTCGTGTTGTGGGAGGCGCAGTTCGGCGACTTCGTGAACGCGGCCGACGTGATCATCGACCAGTTCATCGTGTCGGGGCTGGCGAAGTGGGGACAGAGCACCCGCCTGACGCTGCTGCTTCCGCACGGCTATGAGGGTTCCGGGCCCGAGCACTCCTCGGCCCGGCTGGAGCGCTTCCTGTCGCTGGCGGCCGAGGGGAACATTCGCGTCGCGAGCCCCACGACGCCCGCGCAGTACTTCCATCTGCTGCGCCGGCAGGCGCGCGTGGCCAAGCAGCGTCCGCTGGTCGTGATGACGCCGAAGTCGCTGCTGCGCCTGCCGCAGGCGACGAGCTCGATCGAGGATCTATCCGGGGATACTCGCTTTCATCCGGTGCTGGCCGAGCCCGGCGTCGAGAACGAGCGGGTGACGCGACTGGCGCTCTGCACGGGCAAGATCTACTACGACCTCGTCGGCCACCCAGATCGGCCCTCGCACACGGGGCTGGCCGTGGCACGGGTCGAGCAGCTGTATCCCTTCCCCGAAGGCCTGATCATCGAGCTGATCAGCTCCTATCCGAACCTGCAGGAGATCGTCTGGGTGCAGGAGGAGCCGCGCAACATGGGAGCGCGCGCACACATGTTCCCGCGTCTGATGCAGATCATGAAGATCATGGACGAGCATCTCGGCTTCGGCTACATCGGCCGGCCCGAGCGTGCCAGCCCGGGCGAGGGATATCCGGCGGCGCACATCAGCGAACAGAACCGGATCGTGACCACCGCGGTTGATTTGCGCGTGCCTATCTCGCAGTATCCACGCATGGTGCCAGGGCAGCGCTGATGAAAGCTCTGTGGCGCCGATTCCGGATGATCATGGCGCAGCGCCGGCGAAAGAAGCGCCTGCGGCCGTAGAGCCGGTCGCGAGGCCGTAGCGCGGGAGCCTCGGGTTAACCCTCCAACACAGCCAAGCAGGTACGTGAGTTCGTCACGGCCGACCCCGCGCAGCGGGTTTACGGCCGTGAGGAAGTCCGGATCCTGCGCTGCTAACGCCCGCGCCAGACCGGGTCGCGCTTCTCCTTGAAGGCGGCGGCGCCCTCTTTGGCGTCCTCGGAGACGAACACCGGGCCCGAGATGGCTCCCTGCTTCTCCCACATCTCGCTGGCCGGCCAGTCGTACTGCTCCTGCAGGATGCGCTTGGAGGCGATCAGCGCGAGCGGCCCGTTGCGCGCGATCGCAGCGGCCAGCTCGAGCGCGACGTCCACGGCCGTGCCGGGCTCGGCCAGCCGGTTGACGACTCCGAGCTCGTGAAAGCGCTCGGCCGGCATCGTGTCGCCGGTCAGGGCAAGCTCCATCACGACGTGATAGGGCATGCGTCGCGGCAGTCGCAGCAGCGCGCCGCCGGCGGCCACGAGCGAGCGCTTGGCCTCGGGGATGCCGAGCTTGGCGCCGCGCGCCGCGACGATCAGATCGCAGGCGAGCGCCACCTCCATGCCGCCCGCGACCGCGAAACCCTCGATCGCGGCGATCAGCGGCTTGACCGAGGCTCGCTGGGCAATGCCCGCAAAGCCGCGATCGCCAAACCAGGGAGACTCGCCGCGCACGAACGCGCCGAGGTCCATCCCGGCCGAGAAGAAGCCGCCCGCGCCGGTGAGCACGCCGACCGACAGCGAGTCGTCGCTATCCAGCTCATCGAGCGCGCCTGCGACGCCGGCCGCCACGGCCGCGTTGACGGCGTTGCGTACGTCGGGGCGGTCGATCGTGATCAGCAGCGCGTTGCCGCGCGGCTCGCTGCGCACAGCCGGCTGCTCGGCGGCGGCCTCGGCGGGCGCGTCCGGGGAGTCGGTGGCGGGCTCGGCCATCGGTTGCAGAGCCTACCTGGTGAGCGCCAGATCGTGCGGGCGGGCACGAGCCGCGCGTCTACACGGCGACCCTCGGATCAGGCGCGAACAGCGTCAGCTCGGGCTCGCGCGTGCCACGCAGCAGCTCGATGTTGACCTCGACGCAGTCGATGCCGCGCGCGGCCGCCAGCACTCGTGCCTGGGGCTTGATCACCTTGGCCACGAGCACGCCGCGGCAGGACTCGAGCGCGGGGTCCAGGCGAATGCGCTCCAGGTAGCGGGTGAGCTGCTCGACGGCCTCGATCGTAGCGATGCGCTTGATCTCGACCGCGACCCACTCGTCGGCGCCGTCCCTGCACATCAGGTTGACGGGACCGATGTCGGTGGGCCACTCGCGGCGGACGAGACGAAAGCCCTCGCCGCACCACTGCGGAGCGTCGGCGAGCAGCTCCTGTAGCTCGCGCTCGATGCCCTCCTTCTCCTGGGTGGAGGCAACGTCGAGGTCGTGCTCGATGTCGGCCAGCACCTCCTCGATCGCGACCTCGACGCGTTCGTCGTCGCGCAGCTTGCGCACGACCAGGCGCTCGAGCTCGGCACTCGGGTCGCCGCCGCGATGCTCCTGCTCGAGCACGGTCGGCGGGGTCATCCAGTTCAGCGGTTTGACGTTCGGCCCGCCGCCGTCGGCCCACACCATGAACGTGCCGTCTGCCTTGAGCATCAGCAGGCGAACCGCCACGCCGAGGACGGTGGTGGTGCGGCCTATGTAGGAGACCTCACAGCGAGCGACGATCAGGCGCACCGGCCGACGGTACCTGCTGGGGCGGATCAACGTCCGCATGCTCGACCGGATCGACACTCGCAGGCCGTTCGAGCTGCGCACCCGGATCAACGTCCGCATGCTCGACCGGATCGACACTCGCAGGCCGCTCGAGCTGCGCACCCGGGTCGCTCGAAGCCACCGGCGTAGGCACGACCGGCGAGGCGGCGACCGCTTGCGCGGGCGGATCGATCTGTGTGACCGGGAGAGCGGATTTGAGCTCGTAAAGGCCGCCGAGCCCCGTCGCGGAGCCGGCCGAGCCCTCCGGCTGGGCGGCCGCAGGGGCGCCTTCGGCCGGTGCAGGCCGAACCGTCGGCTGCGCGCCCATGGCCTCGCGAAACTCGCGCAGGCCTTTGCCGAGGGCACGTGCGACTTCGGGCAGGCGTTTGGGGCCCAGTACGAGCAGCGCGACTGCGCCTATGAACAGCAGATGGACCGGGCTCTCGATTCCCACGGCGGGCTGTCAGGCCGTTCTGTGCTCGCCTAAAGTCATACCGATCCAGGGTATCGCTCGCGAAACGCACGCCTGATGAGGGGCCACGATGCACACGTCGGCGGCTGTCTGAGCGCTCATCGCGCACGCCCGTCAAACGAGAACGACTGGGTCTCGAGAACGACCGACGTCTCGAGAACGACTGAGGTCTCAGACCGACTGCGAGCCTCAAACCGACCGCGAGCCACCGCGACCGCCCACGGCGTTGCCAGGGCTCGTCGTCTTTAGAGAATGTTGACAGCCCGGGAGACGATCAGCCCGATCGTGATCAGCGACACGATCGCTTGGAGGCCCATGACGCTCTTTGCCATCGCGCTGAGCGGCATCGTGTCGGTCGGAGAGAACGCGATCGCGTTGGTCAGCGACACGTACATGTAGTCGATGAACCGGGGGCGCCACCCGATCGGCTCGATCCGGTCGTCGGACATCTGCGGGAACAGGAAGTCGGGCGGGCCGTCGTGCCCGGCAGCGCGCACGCCGGGTCCGCCGCGGTCGAGCTCCCAGTACCACAGACTGAAGATCATGAAGTTGGTGATCCAGATCAGGAAGCCCGCGCCGATCAGCTCGCGGCCGCTGGAGACGTTGTGGTGCAGGAGGTAGTGCGTGAGCGCCACGAGCGAGAATACGTTGGCGGCGCTCACGAGGGCGGTGATCGCAAGCGCGGTCCGCCGGCGACCCCTGTGCTCCTGCACGAGCTTGCGCGGGGTCGCCACGGACAGGCCCACGAGCAGGACGGTCTCGATGCCGGGGACCAGCCACATCGGACCCGCCGTCAGACGCTGCGGCAACGCCAGCTGCAGGATGATTGTCGCGAGCACCGTTAGCTGGGCCGGCCAGAACGATTCGGCGGCCGCGGGCGGCGGGTAGGGACGCCCGGCCTGGCTCGATGATGCCGTGGCCACGAACCGAGAGCGTAGGCCGCGGGTCGGAAGTGATTTACGCGGCTGCGGCCCCGGCTCGCTGCGGCGACGATTCTCGGCTCGCCTGCGGCTCGAGCGCCAGCGCTTCGGCGATCAGCTCGCGCTGCGAATCGCTGGCACCGAGCTCCTGAGCGCGGCGCAGCGCCTGCAGCGATCCCTCGCGGTCGCACAGGCGCAGGCGCAGGCGACCGAGGCGCTCCCAGGCGCCGGCGTCCGATGGGCCGCGGTCGGCGGCTCGCTCGGCGGCCTCCTCGGCGAGATCGATCGCGCCCATGTCCTCGTAGATGCGCGCGGCAAAGCGATGGGCGGCCGGATGACCGTTGTCGGCGCGCGCCCAGTCGCGCACCGAGCGGGCGGCGGCGTTGAGGTCGCCGGCCTGCCAGAAGGCGAGCGTCATCAGACGCAGTACGGGGACATTGCGCGGCTCGGCGTCGCGCGCGTAGATCAGCCGTTGGGCGGCGAGCTGGTACTCGCCTTCGGCCATGGCGCGTTGCGCGGCGACCATGAAGCGCTCGACCCGCTCGCTGGCGGGGTCGGGTTTCGAGAAGTCCACGAAGCGCAGGCTCCCGGCCGGGACGGTGCGGATGCCGTGGCTGAAGCGCACGCGCGCCCATTGCTGAACCTCCTCCTCGCCGTTCGGGTTGCCGCTGAAGTAGATGCCCGCCACGGTCCCGACACCCCACTCGGGATAGGAGACGCAGCGCGCATAGCGGTGTACGACCGAATGGTCGGGTACCCGGCTGCCGAACGGGTCGTGCTTGGCGCGGTCGGCCGCCTGCGCACGGGCGCGCTGCTCTGCCTCGTAGGCGCGGCGCCCCTCCTGTTCGCGGGCACGACGGGCCGCGGCGGCGCTGGCGCGCACGGCGTTGCGCGATACGCGTCCGCCGCGCGAGGTCTCGGCGAGCCGCTCGAGCTGGTCGGCGGCCTCGTTGATGGCCTTCAGATGGCGCTCGTGCTCGAACTGGCGTCCCGCGGGCGCGATGTCCGGGTGCCAGCGCTTGGCCATGCGCCGGCGGGCAAGCTGGACGTCGCGCTTGTCGAAAGGCGGCTCCAGCTCGAGCAACAGCAGGTGCTGCTCGATGTCCAGGACGGTCGCGGACATGACTAAACAACGTTATCGGGCCGAGAGCCTGACATGGGCAAGATCCGTCGGCGCGCTTGCAACCACCTATCCTGCTCGGCGCGATGGCGCCCCAGTACGTATTTACGATGCAGCGCCTCACGAAGGTGGTGCCGCCCGACAAGACGGTGCTCGAGAACATCACGCTGGCGTTCCTGCCGGGAGCGAAGATCGGGGTGCTCGGGTACAACGGCGCGGGCAAGTTAACGCTGCTGCGGATCATGGCGGGCGACGATCAGGAGTTCCGCGGCGAGGCGGCGCTTGGGCAGGGCGCGAGCGTGGGCATGCTGGCGCAGGAGCCGGCGCTCGACGAGGACAAGAACGTGCGCGGCAACGTCGAGGAGGGCGTGGCCGACAAGAAGGCGCTGCTCGATCGCTTCAACGAGCTGGCGGCCGACTACTCCGACCAGACCGCCGACGAGTTCGCCGCCGTGCAGGCAAAGATCGACGCGGCGAACGCATGGGACCTGGAGACCGAGCTCGAATACGCGATGGACGCATTGCGCCTGCCCCCCGCCGACGCCGCCGTGGGCGCGCTCTCGGGTGGCGAGCGTCGGCGCGTGGCGCTGTGCCGGCTGCTGTTGAAAGCGCCGGATCTGCTGCTGCTCGACGAGCCAACCAACCATCTCGATGCGGAGTCGGTGGCGTGGCTCGAGCGCCACCTGGCCGAGTACGCGGGCACGGTGGTGGCAGTCACCCACGACCGCTACTTCCTGGACAACGTCGCGGGCTGGATTCTCGAGCTGGACCGCGGTCGCGGCATCCCCTACGAAGGCAACTACTCGAGCTGGCTCGAGCAGAAGCAGGCGCGGCTGGAGCGCGAAGAGCGGGCCGAGAAAGGCAGGCAGCGGACGATCACCGCCGAGCTCGAGTGGGTGCGCACTAACCCGAAGGGACGGCGCACCAAATCCAAGGCCCGCCTGGCGCGCTACGAGCAGCTGCTGGCGCAGGAGAGCGCTGTCAGGCTCGACGAGGTCCAGATTCACATCCCCGCCGGGCCGCGCCTGGGCGAGAAGGTGCTGCGGGCAGCGAACCTGCGCAAGGGCTATGGCGAGCGGCTGTTGATCGAGGATCTCAGCTTCGACCTGCCCCGCGCCGGGATCGTCGGCGTGATCGGGGCCAACGGTGCGGGCAAGACGACCTTGTTCCGCATGATCACGGGCGACGAGCAGCCCGATGCGGGGATGCTCGAGCTGGGCGAGAGCGTCGAGCTGGCGTACGTCGACCAGTCACGCGACGCGCTCGACCCCGACAAGACCGTGTGGGAGGAGATCTCTGAAGGTCTCGACCAGTTGAAGGTCGGAGACCAGGTGATGAACTCGCGCCAGTACACGGCCGGGTTCAACTTCAAGGGCTCCGATCAGCAGGCCAAGATCGCGCGGCTCTCGGGCGGGGAGCGCAACCGCGTGCACCTGGCGAAGCTGCTGCGCACGGGCGGCAACCTGCTGCTGCTGGACGAGCCTACGAACGACCTCGACGTTGACACGCTGCGAGCGCTGGAGGAGGCATTGCTGGCGTTTGCCGGCTGCGCGGTGATCATCTCGCACGATCGCTGGTTTCTGGACAGGGTCGCGACGCACGTGCTTGCGTTCGAGGGCGACTCGCAGGTGGTCTGGTTCGAGGGCAACTTCGAGGCGTATGAGGAGAACCGTCACGCGCGCATCGGCGCCGAGGCGGACCGACCGCACCGGATCACGTACAAGCGACTCGTGCGCGGATAGCTGCACGAGCGGACCCCGAGGGTCGAGCCTCCGGACCGCTCCCGCACGAGTAAGCTGGGCACGCGACCGCAACCGACAGCTCTTACAGGAGGCGACCGATGGGTGACTATACGGCGAAGCAGATCGACGAGATGGAGGCCGGGTTCGGCGGGGGCATGAAGAAGGCCCGGGCCGAGCTCGGCGTGGCGTCGTTCGGCATGCAGGTGATCGACCTGCCCCCGAACTACAGCGACTATCCCGAACACGACCACGCGTCCGACGGTCAGGAGGAGGTCTACTCGGCGATGCGCGGGTCGGGCGAGATCGACGTCGAAGGCCAGCGCATCCCGCTGACGCCCGACGTGCTCGTGCGCGTGGGGCCCGAGACGAAGCGCAAGATCTACGCCGGGCCCGAGGGTCTGCGGATGCTGGCACTGGGCGGAACGCCGGGTTCGGCTTACGAGGCCTCCGAATTCAGCGAACTGGCCGGCTAGAGCCCGCTGAGCGACGCCCGTATGGCCACGAGACCTGTCGCGGACCGCGTCATCGGGCCTTGGACCGAGGCCCGATGACTGTGATTGGGGGCCCGTTGACTGTGATTGACTACGCGCGTGGATCGGCAAACGCTGTGCGCACCGTCATCTGTGGTGACGCCCGCGTGAGAAACGGAGGTGGATCGATGCGACGGATCTCGTTGCTTTCCGTCTTGACTGTCGTGCTCGGGGCCTTGCTGGCGGGTTGCGGCAGTTCGAGCACGTCTACTTCGGGGTCGGTCGCGAGCAAGCCGGCCAGCACGCCGGCAACGACGCCGAGCAGCTCGACGAGCAATTCGAGCGGGGTGAGCGTGTCCACCGCGAACGTCGCAGGGCTGGGCGAGATCCTCGTGAACGCTCAGGGCCACGCGCTGTACATCTTCGAGCCGGACAAGCACGCCCGCGTCACCTGCACGGGCACCTGTGCGCAACTGTGGCCGCCGCTGAAGCTGGCGAGCGGTCAGCGAGCGGCAGCGTCCGGGCACGTGAACGCCGCGCTGCTGAGCAGCCTGCCGAGTCCCGAAGGCGGCCAGGTGGCTACGTACGCGGGCTGGCCGCTCTATACGTACGTGTCCGACTCGACCGCCGGCCAGGCGACCGGCCAGGGCCTCGAAACCAACGGCGGCCTCTGGTACGTGATCGGCCCGGCGGGCAATGTGATCAAGAAGACGCCCTGACCGGCGCGACAGGCCGTTTCAGCAGGCGCAGCTCCGAGGCGGGGGCCGCCGGAGGGTGCAGGCGAGCCTAGCGGCCCGGCTCAGCGAAAACGAAAGACGCCTCGGCGTGCAAACGCAGCTCTGACGCGAGGCGCCGGAGGGTACGGGCAAGCCAAGCGGCCGGGCTCAGCGAAAACGAAAGACGCCTCGGCGTGAAAACGCAGCTCTGACGCGAGGCGCCGGAGGGTACGGGCGAGCCAAGCGGCCGGGCTCAGCGAGTGAAGGACGCCTCGGGGTCGAGGCGCAGCGCCGCGGCGGCGATCAGACGAGCAGCCGCCTCGATGTCATCGAGCTGCACGAGCTCGACGGGCGAGTGCATGTAGCGCAACGGGATCGACACGAGCGCCGTCGGCACGCCGGCGCGGCTGAGATGGACGGCGTCGGCGTCGGTTCCCGTGGCGCGGGCCGAGGCCTCGAGCGTGAACGGGATCTGCTCCTCGATGGCCGTGTCGTAGAGCAGCTCGAACAGCTTTGGATGGATCGTCGAGCCGCGCGTCAAGACCGGCCCTGAGCCGAGCGGATGCTTGCCCAGTTCCTTGATCTCGATCCCGGGTGCATCGGTGGCGTGGGTCACATCGATCACGATTGCGGCGTCGGGACGCAACGAGAACGTGGTCGTGCGCGAGCCCCCGAAGGTGATCTCCTCCTGCGCGACCGCCACCGCCGCGACCTCCCAGTCGGCCCCGCCCGCCTGCGCGACCTGCGAGGCCGCCTGCAGCGCGACGTACGAGCCAACACGGTTGTCGAGGGCTCGGGCCACCAGACGGCCACCGGGGAGCTCGATCGGGTCGGCGTCGATCACCGCGACGTCGCCGACTCGTACCAGCTCGCGCGCCTGCTCGCCGTCGCGGGCGCCGATGTCGATGTGCAGCTCGCGCAGCTCGGCGACCTTCTTGCGATCCTCATCACGCAGCAGGTGGACCGGCTTCTTGCCGACCACGCCCTTGACCTCGCCGGAGCGCGTTGCGAGCGATACGCGCTGCCCGACCAGGACCTGAGCATCCCAGCCGCCCACGGGCTGGAACCACAGAAAGCCGTCGTCGTCGACGTAGTTGACGATCAGGCCGATCTCGTCGATGTGGCCCATCACCACGAGCCGTCGCGGCGGCTGCGCGGCGCCATGCTTGGGGGCGACGCGCGCCAGCGGTGTGCCGAGCACGTCGGCGCTGACGTCCGCGAACGCGCCGGCGGCCTTCAGCCACACCTCCGCCGCGGGCGTCTCATAGCCAGACGGCCCGTGCGCGACGAGCAGGTCGAGCAGCGCTTGCGGGGCCGGCCCGCCCTTCGCGGCCGGTGTCATCGGGTCGCGGACGCTGCGGCCGGACTCGAAGCCAGGAGCGCACGCAGGACGTACTGGAGAATGCCCCCATGCCGGTAGTAGTCGGTCTCACGAGGCGTGTCGATGCGAAGCCGGGCGTCAAACGCGATCGCCTCCCCGGACGCCGGCTGAGCGCTGACGTGAACCGTACGCGCGGACTGTCCCGCCTGCGCATCGAGCGCGTCCGTCAGGCCCTCGATCGCGAACAGCTCTTCACCGGTCAGACCGAGCGACTGGGCGCTCTGACCGTCTGGGAACTGCAGTGGCAGGACGCCCATGCCGATCAGGTTGGAGCGGTGGATGCGCTCGAAGCTCTGCGCGATCACCGCGACGACACCGAGCAGCTTCGTGCCCTTGGCGGCCCAATCGCGCGAAGAGCCCGATCCATACTCCTTGCCACCGAGCACGACCAGCGGCACTCCCTCCTGTTTGTAGCGCATGGCGGCATCGTAGATCGGCATCTCGACGGCGACCAGCGGACCGCTCTCCGAGCTGTCCACAGGTGCCCGTAGATACCTGGTGACGCCGCCCTCCGGGAGCGGCTCGTGCCCGGCGCCGAGCAGATTGCGCAGGCGGATATTGGCGAAGGTGCCGCGCACCATCACTTCGTGGTTGCCGCGGCGCGAACCGTAGGAGTTGAAGTCGCGCGGTGCCACGCCCTGCTCCTGCAGATACAGCCCCGCCGGTCCGTCGCGCTTGATCGCGCCCGCCGGTGAGATGTGATCGGTCGTGACGCTGTCGCCCAGCAGCGCCAGCACGCGCGCACCGTGCACGTCGCTCACCGGCGCGGGCTCGGGCGGCATGTCCTGGAAGTAGGGCGGCAGGCGCACATAGGTCGAGTGCTCGTCCCAGGCGAAGCGCTCCCCGGTCGGTACCGGCAGTCCGTTCCAGCGCTCATCGCCGGCGAACACCTCGGAGTAGCTCTTGCGGAACATGTCGGCCTGGACGGCCTGCTCGATCGTGTGCGCGACCTCCTGCTCGGAGGGCCAGATGTCGCGCAGGTAGACCTCGGCGCCCTGCTCGTCGCGGCCGAGCGGTTCGGAGATCAGGTCGATGTCCATCGTGCCGGCAAGCGCATATGCGACGCACAGCGGCGGCGAGGCCAGGTAGTTCATCTTGACGTCGGGGTTGATGCGACCCTCGAAGTTGCGGTTGCCCGACAGCACCGAGACGACCGCGAGGTCGGCGTCGCCGACCGCCTTGGAGATCTCCGCCGGCAGCGGCCCGGAGTTGCCGATGCAGGTCGTGCAGCCGTAGCCCACGAGGTTGAAGCCGAGCCGTTCGAGCGGCTCGGTCAGGTTGGCGCGGTCGAGGTATTCGCTCACGACCTTCGAGCCGGGCGCAAGCGAGGTCTTCACCCAGGGCTTGCGCCGCAGGCCGCGCGCGAGCGCGTTGCGCGCGAGGATCCCGGCGCCGATCATGACCGAGGGGTTGGAGGTATTGGTGCAGCTGGTGATCGCGGCAATCACGACGTGGCCGTGGGCGAGCTCGATGTCGCTGCCGTCGGCCAGGTGCACCGCGACGGCGCCGTTGCGGGTGGCGCTGTGCGCCGCCGCTCCGAGACGCTGGCCGGCGTAGCTGGGGCCGCCGTCGTTGGGCTTGGGCAGGTCGTTGCCGTTGGCGGGCGGGTCGCTCGAGGGAAAGCTCTCCGCCGAGGCCTCGTCGCGCCAGTCATAGCGCTGCACATACCCGCGCAAGGACTCGCGGAACGAATCGCGGGCCTGCGTCAGCGAGACGCGGTCCTGCGGACGCTTGGGTCCGGCCAGGCTCGGCTGTACGGAGCCGAGGTCGAGCTCGATCGTGTCCGAGAAGCGCGGCTCGGGCGAACGTTCATCGTGCCACAGGCCCTGCGCACGGGCGTACGCCTCGACGAGCGCTATCTGCTCGCTGGGCCGCCCGGTCAGCTCCAGGTAGCGCAGCGTCTCGGCGTCGATCGGGAAGATCGCACACGTCGAGCCGAACTCGGGAGACATGTTGCCGATCGTGGCGCGGTCGGCGATCGGCAGGCCTGCCAGGCCGGCGCCGTAGAACTCGACGAACATGCCGACCACGCCGCGCCGGCGCAGCATCTCGGTGACGGTCAGGACCAGATCGGTCGCGGTGGCGCCCTCGGGCAGCTCGCCGTGCAGCTGAAAGCCGAGCACCTGCGGGATCAGCATCGGCATCGGCTGGCCCAGCATCGCGGCCTCGGCCTCGATCCCGCCGACACCCCAGCCGAGCACGCCGAGGCCGTTGACCATCGTCGTGTGCGAGTCGGTCCCGACGAGCGTGTCGGGGTAGGCGCGCGGGTGCGTGCGCCCCCCCGAGGGCGCCGGCTCGGCGAAGACGACGCGCGCGAGGTACTCGAGGTTGACCTGGTGCACGATGCCAGTGTCGGGGGGCACCACGGCGAAGTGCTCGAACGCGCCCTGACCCCAGCGCAGAAACGCGTAGCGCTCGCGGTTGCGCTCGAGCTCGCGCTCGGCGTTGATCCGGAAGGCGTCGCGAGTGCCGAACGCGTCCACCTGAACGGAGTGGTCGATCACGAGCTCGGCCGGCGCGAGCGGGTTGATCTTGGCCGGATCGCCGCCCATCTCAGCCATCGCGTCGCGCATCGCCGCAAGATCGACCACGGCCGGGACGCCGGTGAAGTCCTGCATCAAGACGCGGGCCGGCGTGAACGCGATCTCCTTGCTGGGCTGGGCGGGCGGGTCCCAACCGGCCAGCGCCTCGATATCGCCCGCCGCGACCGAGCCGTTGCCCTCGGTGCGCAGCAGGTTCTCGAGCAGCACCTTCAGCGAGAACGGCAGGCTCGCCACATCGAAGCGCTCGGCGAGCGCGTCGAGCCGATGGATCTCATACGTGCGCCCGTCCACGTCCAGCGTGTTCTGCGCGCCAAAGCTGTTCTCGGACATAGCCAGGCCTCCTGTGCCGCTCTGTAGGGGTCTAGCCGCAGTCTCGCAGACGCTTGTGGGGTTCCGGTTGACCGCAGTGCGCAGGCGCCAAGTGCGAACGGAAGAAGGGTCTGCTCTGAAGCCGCCTGCTGAGCGACGCCACCTGCTGAGCGACGCCACGTGCTGAGCGACGCCACGTGCTCAGCGACGCCACCTGCTCGGCGACGCCACCCGTTCAGCGAAGCCGCCTGCTCAGCGCGCCCGCACCGGAGCGCGCACGACGCGACCCTTGCCCTGGCGCTTGGAGCGCAACAGGGCTGCGTCGCAGGCTTGGAGCAGCGCGTCGGCGTTCATCGGCGGCTGCCACTCGGCGACGCCGATCGATGCACCCACACCCGGGCCGGCTTCGGCACCGATCGCCACTCCCTTGGTCCGGTCGGCACCCTCGATCTGCTGACCGCCACCACTCCGGCTCGCCCAGCCAGTCCTGTCCGGGCTGGCCCAGGCGGTCCGGTCCGCGGCCGCCTCGCGCGCGGGCGCCGCCGTCTCGGAGGGCTTCGGCGCGCTCTCTGCTCGATCCGGCCCGGTCTCGGGGCGGCGCGTCTCGCCGTCACTGCTCGGCAGACCCTGCAGGCGCGCGAGCGCGCGGGCGGCGGCGCTGGCGGCACTGTCGAGGTCGGCATTGGGCAGGATCACGACGAACTCGTCGCCGCCATAGCGGGCGACGCGGTCGAACTCGCGAAACTCGCCCACGAGCGCCTGCCCGACCTCGCGCAGCACATCATCGCCTGCCTGGTGACCCTGGTTGTCGTTGACGAGCTTGAAGTTGTCGAGATCGACGAGCAGGCACGAGAGCGGGCTGCCGGTGCGCATGGCGCGTCCGATCTCCTCGTGCAGGCGTCGGCCCATCGCCCGGCGGTTCATGCAGCCGGTGACCGGGTCGGTGCCCGCCTCGGCGCGCGCGCGCAGCAGCGCGAGCGCGGTGGCCGCCTGCTCTACGAGCGTGGCCGCGACCTCGATCGCACGCGGATCGAACGCGTCGCCGCTGCGGCGCACGAGCATCACGACCGACTCGACCTCGCCGCGCACCGCGATCGGCAGCAGCAGCACGCAGCTGGTGGCGCCGGTGGCCGCCACCCGCGGCAGCGATGTCGCCAGTTCGGCCTGGTCGGCGGCCAGGAAGCTGCGAGCCGAGCTCGCGACCCAGCCGACGGCCGGAGGGCGCTCGGAGCGGGGCGTCAGGTAGCTGACGCGCCCCTCGCCCTCGAACAGGTAGACGACCACGAGCTCCTCAGCATCGGTCGCGCCGGCCAGATGGTGGACATGGACCTCCTCGGCGCCCGGTGCGAGCAGCAGCTCTCGCGCGAGGCCCCTGAAGATCGCCTCGCCGTCCTCGGCTCGATCGGCGAGCAGCGTCAGGCGGCGCACGCCCGCGAGCAACGGATCGCTCGGCTCGGGCAGCGGCTCGCTGCGCGCTGGCGACTGCAGCGTGGCCGACCCTTGGCCCGCGCCCGGCGCGGGCGGATCGGCTTCGTCCGACGGCCCCGAGGTATCCATACCCGTAGCGCTCATCCCATCCAAAATCTACGGCATAAAGGCGCGCGTGAAAAGGCGCGACGCCAAGCGGCCCGTTCAGCGGGTCGCGCCGACCCAAGTTGCTCGTTCGGGCTCTGGCGGGCCAAGCGGCCCGTTCGGGGGGTCGCGCCTACCCCAAGTTGCTCGTTCGGCCTCCGGCTGGCCAAGCGACCCGTTCGGGCTGCGGCTACGATGACGGAGCCGCCGCGCCCACGACCTGCACAGGCTCACCTTCGTCGCGCGCTGCGTGAGCCCGAGCACGGGACCGCCGCACTGGCGGCCCCGCACTTCTGGATCTCGCCGCACACGGGGGCCGGCTACCTGAATGTCACGGTCGCGTATGCGCTCGAGCTCGCCGCGCCCTTCTTCTTGGGCACGAAGCCGACGCGCACCTTGACCTTGAACGGGCGGCGCTTGGACCGACCCGAGCTCGACAGCGGCACCTTCAACGACGCCGTTTTCTGGGCGGAGCCCAGGTGACGGAACACCTCTTTGAGATGGCTGCCTTTGCCGCTGATGCGCCCGGCCGCGAAGGTCTGCACGGTCATGTAGGCGGTATTGCCGATGGTCTTCGCTCCGACGATCCGAACGCCGCAGCCGCTGACGGTGATCGTGGTGTTCTGTTTGATCGTGACCCCGTTCTGACCGGTGATCGTGGTCGGCATCACGAGCTTGCTGGCGCACAGGTTGCCGTTGGCGGCCAGCGCGCTGTGCGCGCCGACGGGCAGGTTCACCGATACCTCCGACACGGGCACGTCGGGCGGTGCCGCGAAGTTGGTGGTGGTGATGCCTTTTTTGATGTCGGTGTTCCCCACCAGGATCACGCGCACGCCGTCGTCGTTGAGGATCAGGTCGAGATCCGGAAAGGCCGCGCCGCCGTGCGAGACGAGCACCGCGGGCCCGGTCATCTTGCCGGGCAGCACCGGCGTGGTGACGGTCGCGCCACCGACGAACGAGCCGGGCGGGCACTGGTAGGGGCTGACGGCGAAGGTCGCTTCGGGGCATGCTTTCTGCAGCGTGGTGAGCCGCGAGGGCAGCTGCGCCGGCAGCTGTACGAGCACCGATTTGATGTTCGCCTGACCCGAGGGCTGGGTGATCGTGGTCGTCAGGCTGGCGCCGTTGGCTTTCGATGTCTTCGCGCCGGTCGAGGCCTTGAACGTCGGCTTGAACGCGAGCTTGTTGCATTCGCCGACCTGGAAGGGGCTCGAGAGGGTCGCGCTGGCGTTGCCGGAGACGCCCGGAACGAACCCGGTGAGGGTCGATTCGGTCGCCAGGGTGCTGCAGTTGGTCGGGTTAATGAGGAAGCCCTGCCGGTTCATTTCGACAGTGAGTTTGCGCAGGCGCAGCGGCACGCCCCTGACGATCGTCGGCAGCGTGCTGGTGGCGGTCACCTGGGCCGTGTAGGGGTTGACCGTGATCGTGCCGCGCGTGACTACGTTGCCGAGGTTGAACGGCCCGGCCACCGCCGGCACCACGATCGAGAGTCCGAACGGCGCGCCGTTGTATGGTCCTGTCAGATAGACGTTGCCTGAGAACGTGTATGGCGTCGGCCCCGCCCCTGCGGCGACCCTGACGACGCCGATCTGACTGGCGCCCGGGCATTCGCCGTTGGCGGCCTGCGGTTCGCCGCACTGGGTCACGGCCGGGATCAGACCCACGAGTCCCTTGGGGAGCGTGGTCTTGATCTGGGAGATGTACTGTTGGCCGCTCCCGCGTTCGAGTTCGAGCGCGTAGGAGGTGTTAGCGCCGGCCTTGCTGGGCGGCTGGTTGCGCGTGGTCTGCGTGGGCGAGAACGGCAGCGGCGAGGCGCACGCGCCGCCCGAGCCGTTGCTGTCCACGCTGAACGGGGACACGAGCGGCGACACCGCCGATGTGCCCGAGAACGGGGCGAAGCTCGTTTCCGTGCTCGCCGCGCCGCACACGAGCGGGTTTGCGATCGGCGCGAGCGCGCCGCCGTTGAGGTGCATGACGATGTTGCTGAACGGCTGTTCGGGGTTTTCGCTGAACGTCGCGGTCAGGCGGCCGGTGGCTTCGTCGGGCACGACCGAGGCTTTCAGGCGCACCGAGATGCCGTAGCGCGCGGACTCGGCGTTGACGTACATCGTGTACGGGGGTCCCGTGATCGGACCGGATTCGGGTCCGCCGAGATAGATGTTGCCCTGCAGCGATTCCGGCGGGAGCCCGGGAACGTTCAGGGTGACGGTGCCGATCCTTGACGCTTCCGGGCATTCAACCCCGGGCGTGGTGCTCTTGATCCTGGCCTGCTTGGGCGTGCACGCTTCCAGGCCGTGGGCGGCCGACGGGTTCATCGTCATGCCTTCGGGCAGCTTGATGGTCGCCGTCTTCAGCTGCGAGGAGTCGAGCCCTTCGGGGCTGTGGTCGTGCGGCAGCGTGGCTTCGGCGGTCACGCCGTCGGGTGCATCGGAGCCGGTTTCGCCGGAGCCCGGGATCAGCGAGAAGGTCGGCGCAAATGGCAGGACGCCGCAGTTTTCGGTGCCGATTGGCGTGGTGTAGGTTGACGTCGCGGTGGCTTTTTCAGACGATTCGAGCGTCAGCGTCGAGGTCGTCTGAGGTCCGGGGCCGGTGCAGCTCGTGGGGTTCGTGAGGAAGCCACCGCTGCCGAATTCGCCTTGGCCTTCACCGATGTTGCCTTTGAAGACCAGGCGCGAGGAGATCAGCGGAAGCGCCGGCGATACTTCTATTTGGAAGTAGTCGTGGTAATCACTCGCCCATTCGACGTGCCCTTTGATGATGGTGTGTGCAACGAGGCCCGTATAGCCCAACGGTGTGAGGTCGAGCGCTACGCCGAACTCGGAAGATAGACCGTTTTCAGGTTCGAGATTGTAGACGGCGCCTTCGAGGGGCACATCCGCATACACGCCTCCTGATTCGACAAGCACTTCAACTTTGTTGGTGCCGATTTCGCTTTCCGGGCAGTTGGGCGGTAGATATGCGCCCGTGCCTTCGAGGAAGTTCTTTGGTGCCGAAGTCTTCGAGCGAGCACTTGGCCACAATCTCGGGGTTCGTGCTCACACCTGGGGCGACGTCGGTGCGGATGTACGTGACGATGCCGTTGGGCGCGACCGCTTCAAACGGACTCGTCTGAATAACGTGAGTACTAACCCTAAAGTCGGTGACCCCCCAGGGCGGATGCCCGCCCGCTTGGCTAAATCCTTCTACTTCAGCAAGATGTTTTTCTTCCGCAGGATTTGCGGGTTTTTTGCAGCCTTCATATTCCTGCTTGCAATTGGCCGCAAAGAAGCTTTCCACGCCGAACGGCGCCGGTGACGACGCCTGCGCCCCGGGTGCCCAGGCAGCAAGCGCGAACAGGATCGCGCCGAGCGCCGGCGCAAACAACGAAAGTCGAGCGTGGAACTTCATCACTACCTCCATATCGGCCAAGGCGCGTGCGCCCGCGCAGGCTTGTCGAGTCAAGCCAGCGGTCCCCAGAAGGGCCTGTCTACCCTTATAGACTCATTAATTACGCGAAAGTTGCGAACTCCAACGGATGTTCTATTAGACGGGCTCTCGGGATCTCCTGCCCCGAACGGCCGTCATGCAGACGGCCCGGGCGAAAGCTCGATCTCGGCCGGCTCGTCCGCCACGGCGGGCAGATCGATCAAGGCGCCGAAGCTGACCCTCAACAGCGCCCCGCCGCCGGGGGCGTTTGCCGCTTCGGCATAGCCGCCGTGGGCCTCGGCCGCCTGGCGGACGATCGCCAGGCCCAGCCCCGAGCCCGGGAGCTTGCGCGCACGATCGGCGCGATAGAAGCGGTCGAACACGTGGTTCAGGTCGTTCTCGCCGAAGCCCGGCCCATGGTCGCGAACGCTCAGGACGCCCGCATGCAGACCGACCTCGACGAGCCCTTCTTCCGGACTCCACTTGCGGGCGTTCTCGAGCAGGTTTGACACCGCCCGATCGATCCTCGCGGCCTCTCCGCGCACGAGCGTCGGCTCGAGCGTCGGCTCGAAGGTGACCCCGCGCGCACGCCGGCGCACGCGCTCGACCACCGCCGCGACGACTTCATCGAGGCGCACGTCGTCGCGCTGGTCCTCGCTCGCGCTTCCGCGCGCCAGCTCGATCACGTCGGAGACGAGGGCTGTCAGCTCGTCGAGCTCGTTGACGATGTCCTCGCGCAGGCTCTCGCGGTCGGCGTCGGGCAACCGCTCGGCTTCGCCGAGCACCTGGATGTTCGCGCGCAGGCTGGCGATCGGCGTGCGCAGCTCGTGGCCCGCGTCGGCAACCAGCTGGCGCTGCGCCTCGACCGAGTGCTCGAGCGCGTCAAGCGTTCGGTTGAAGCTGTCGGCGAGCCTGCCGAGCTCGTCCCGGCCCCTGACCTCGAGCCGTCCCGACAGGTACAGCTCGCTGCTGCCCGACGCATCGCTCGCGGTGAGCCGCTCGGTCCTGGCCGTGAACCGCCTGACCGGCGCCAGCGCCACCTTCGCCACGACCGCGCCCAGAGCCGCGGCGAGTGCGATCCCAGTCGCCCCCACGATCGCCAGGATCAGCAACAGTTCCTTGAGCTCGCTTTCGACCTCGGTCAGCGGGCGCGCCACCATCACCGCTCCGCGCGCGCCGACGCCTTGGGTCAGCACTCGCAGCCGCGTGTCGTTGACCGTTCGATCTCTGAGCACGTCGCCGCGCCCACGTCTGGCGACCGCGCGTTCGGCCGAGCCGATCGCGATCGCGGATGAGGAGCTCCCCTGGCCGCCGGGCACGAGCACGCTGCCATTCGGCGCGATGAACTGAACGTAGCCGGATGCGCCGCCGAACGGAGCGGGACCGACCCTGCTTGGGAATCCGCTGAACGCGTAGATGCTCGTGCCGCCGCCGGCCGGATGCGCGCCACCGGCGCCACCATGCGCGGCTGCGCCTCCGAACACCACGACGGCGCCCGAGCCTCTCGCGATCGCGCGGCGGTCGAGGTGCGGAAGCGCGCGCAGCAGCACGCCGACGCGCGCGTGCAGGCCTTTGTCTACGGCCCCGCGCAGGTCCGATCGCACAGCAATGTACAGACTGATCGCCACGGCGAGCACCGCCAGGGTCACCGACAGGCCGGCTACCGCCGCTATGCGCGTGCGCAGGGTCATCGACCCTCACGGCTCCCGCAGCACATATCCGACTCCGCGTACCGTGTGGATCAGCTGCCGCGCGCCCGCTCCCTCGAGCTTGCGACGCAGATAGCCGACGTACACTCTCAGCGCGTTGGAGGCCGGCCCGAAGTCGTATCCCCACACGCGATCGTAGATCACGCTATGTGTCAGCACGCGCTTTGGGTTGAGCATCAGCAGCTCGAGCAGGCGGTACTCCGTGCGCGTTAGCTCGACCAGCTTGCCGTTCACCTCCGCCCCATGCCGGGAGGTGTCCAGGCGCACCTCGGCGAACGCGAGCGCCTGCCCATCGCCTTCGTCAGATCCCGCCCGGCGCAAGAGCGCGCGCAGCCTGGCCTTCAGCTCGCCCACGTCGAACGGCTTGACCATGTAGTCATCGGCGCCCACGTTCAGGCCGTCGATGCGATCAGAAACGGCGTCGCGGGCGGTCAGCATCAGGATTGGAACGCGATTGCCGAGACGGCGCAGACGCCGGCAGACCTCGAGTCCGTCGATGCCCGGCATCGCGATGTCGAGCACGATCGCATCGGGCACTCCCTGCACGACCTGCTCGAGTGCCTCCTCGCCACTCGCCGCCACCGGCACCTCGTAGCCGGCCAGCGTAAGCGCCCGCCTCAGCGCATCGCGCACGGCACGGTCGTCGTCCACCACGAGCACTCGCACGCTCCTGATTGTGGCGTCGTCCTCCACGGCAAGGCCGACCTGCTCGTTCGCGCTCATACGCTTCACAGCCTTCCGACCCGCCGTAGGAGCAGCGTGTGAGCCAGCTAAAGATTTCCGCGCGGAGCTCGTCCGCGCCCGGGCGGTCGCGGCTCGCCTGTTGCGCCTGTCCAGGTCGGCGGAAGCAGATCTCCGACGCCCGTCCATATCCGCGACGACCGTCGTACTCGATGCTGATGCTTGCATGGAATAGGCCTGTCCTCGATCGCTCGAGCCTGATGCGTACCTCTCCACCTCCCGCTTTGCACCCTCCCCAGATTGTGGCACTGGGCGGCGGCGGTTTCTCGATGGAGAGATCATCTTCGCTGCTCGATGACTACATCCTCTCGCTGGCCGGGCCGGACCGCCCGCGTGTGTGCTTCCTGCCGACCGCCTCTGGCGACGCCGACCACTACGTGGTGCGGTTCTACCGCCGGTTCGCCGCTTGCTGCGACGCTTCTCACGTTTCGCTGTTCCGACGCGACCAGGGCACCAGCGGCGTCGAGGATGACCTCGCCGGCCATCTGCTCGCTCAAGACGTCATCTACGTGGGCGGTGGCAACGTCGTCTCGATGCTCGGCGCCTGGCGTGCCTACGGCCTCGACGAGATCCTGCGCGACGCCTGGCGGCGCGGCATCGTCCTGTGCGGGCCGTCGGCAGGTTCGCTGTGCTGGTTCGCCGAGGCCCTGTCGGCCTTCCACGGCGCTCCCCGGCGCGTGTCGGGCCTCGGTCTGCTGCCCTATTCCAACTGCGTCCACTACGACGCCGAGCCGGCGCGCCGCGCCGAGTACCACCGTTTCGTCGGCGACGGCATGCGGCCGGGTTTCGCCGCCGACGACGGCGTGGCCCTGCACTTTCGCGGCACGCTGCTCGAGCGCGTCGTGAGCGCACGCGCGCGCGCGTTCGCCTACCGCGTCGAGCCCGTCGGCAGGTCCGTGATGGAGTTCCCGCTCGAGGTGACCGAGCTCGACCCTCACTCGCCGCTTACGCGTTGCAGGGCCGGTGACGAGGCCAGCCCGTACGCCGAGGCTCGCGAGCGCATCGGCGTGGCTGCGTGAACGCCTCAGGGCCGATCGCCGGTCGGCGCACGATCTTCGCCATGGGCGGCGGCGGCTTCACGATGGAGCCGCAAAATCCGCTGCTGGACGACTTCGTGCTGTCGCTCGGCTTCGAGCGCTCGCGCGCGCGGGCTCCAGGCTCCGATTTGGGCGCCGCAGGCAGCGGGTCGGGGTCCGGCGGCCCCGCAACGGGCGCGTCCGCCGCGCCGGCTCGCTCGTCACCGACGCGCCAGCCGCACATCCTGTTTCTCCCGACTGCGTCGGGCGACACGACCGCCCAGATCAACGCCTTTCACGCCCGCTTCGCCGGTCGCCTGTGCGTTGCCGAGCACCTTTCCCTGTTTCGTCTGCGCCAGCTGCGCCGCCCGCTGCGCGAGCTCGTCCTCTCCCAGGATGTCCTCTACGTGGGCGGCGGTTCGATGCGCAACATGCTCGCCATCTGGCGCGCCCACGACCTCGACCGGCTGCTGGTCGACGCCTGGCGCGAAGGGATCGTGCTGGCCGGTATCAGCGCCGGCGCGATGTGCTGGTTCGAGGGCGGCATCACGCGCTCGAGCGGCCCGCCCGAGGCGCTCGCCGGGCTCGAGCTGCTCGAGGGCTCACTGACCGTGCACGCCGACGGCGAGCCCGAGCGACTGCCGGTCTGGCTCGCGGCGGTGCGCGACGGTGTGCTGCCGGGAGGTTGGGCGGTTGACGACGGCGTTGGCCTGCTGTTTCGCGAGACGCGGCTGGAGCGCGTCGTCAGCTCACGGCCTGGCGCGGGTGCACAGCGCGTCGATCAGGTCGCCGGCGAGTTGGTGCGCCACCGTCTCGAGCCGGAGCTGCTCGGCGAGAGCGATTGCGCGGGTCCCCTGCCCTCGCTCGACGAGGATGTTCAGGAGCTTCGCCGAGTCCACCGCCTGCGCCGAGGCTTCGGGGGCTGACGCACGCGTGCGTGCGTGCGTGCGTGCGCTCCCGGTTTGATGTAAGCGCTCTCCCGGCCCTGGCCGGCCAGCTAAGATCGATCGCACGCAAAAGCTTTGACCTTGGAGGTCCCGATGGCCACGCTGCGCAGCGACCTCGAGAGCCGCGACCTGGAGAGCGTGCTCCTGACCGAGCGAGAGGTTTGGGAGCACGGCGTCCCGAACGAGCTGTTTGCGCGCATGCGCAAGGAGTGCCCCGTGCACTGGACGTCGGCGATCACGGAATTCCCGGACGAGGCAGGGTTCTGGTCGGTGACGATCGCCGAGGACGTGCACGCGGTCAGCCGTGACTGGCAGACCTACTCCTCAGAACGGGGCGGCATCACGGCCGCCAGCCGGGTGTTCCCGCTCGAGCTCATCCAGTCGATGTTCATCGGCATGGACCCGCCCAAGCACGACCGCGTCAAGGCGCTCTTTCAGGCGGGCTTTACGCCCAAGCGAATCGCCGCGCACGAGCCGGCGATTCGCGCGATCATCGTGGAGGCGCTCGAGGGCCTGCAAGGGCGCGAGCGCTGCGACCTCGTGACCGATGTCGCCCAGCCGGTCGTCTCGCGTGTGATCGGCAGCTTCATGGGCATACCGCCCGAGGACGACGCTGTCTGGGCGCGGCTGATGAACGCGACGCTCGCGGCCGGCGACCCTGATCTCAACCCGGCCGGGACAGTCGAGCAGGGGATCCAGGACAGCGTGGCGGAGATCTTTGCGCGCTGCAGCAAGCTGATCGCGGCACGCCGCGAGCACCCCACCGACGACTTGACCAGCGTGCTGGTGCACGCCGAGATCGACGGGGAGCGGCTTGAGGAACACGAGATCGTGATGGGCTTCTTCCTGCTGGTGGCGGCCGGCAACGACTCGACCAAGGCGACCTATTGCGCGGGCATGCGCGCTCTGATGTCAGACCCCGACCAGCGCCAGCTGCTGCTCGACGATCCCGGTCTGATCCCGGCGGCGGTCGAGGAGTCGCTGCGCATGTTCCCGGCGTTCGCGCACTTCGGTCGTACCGCGACCTGCGACACCGAGCTGAATGGTCGCCAGATCAAGGAGGGCGAGAAGGTCGTGATGTGGTATGTCTCGTCCAACCGCGACGGAGCCGTCTACGAGGACCCCGATCGCTTCGACGTGCGCAGGAACCCGGAGCACCAGGCGTTCGGCGCCGGTGGCCGTCACTTCTGCCTCGGCACGGCGCTCGCGCGCCTGGAGCTGCGCATCTTGCTCGAGGAGACGCTCGCGCGCTTCCCGGCGATGCGGATGGCGGCGCCGCCGACGATCGTCGAATCGGTGTTCCTCAACCAGCTCAAGACGCTGCCTGTGCAGCTGCGCCCGTAGCCGTCATCCGCGCCTCGTCCGCGTTCTCGCGCATCCCCGGCTCTCGCCTCTTTCACGAAAGTGTGACTTTTGTGTCGCGCACATGTGACTCCTGACCAAAAGGCTCGCGGGCGGCCACCTTTCCCCTTACCCTGCGCATGCGCGAACACTGTGTTCGTATCGAGAAAGGTGTCCGGATGCACGAGAGAGGCCTCATCACGCGTGCCGCCGACCTGGCCGAGCGGCTGGTCGAGCAAGTCAGCGAAGCCGACCATGACTGGCGCGAGGTCCAGCGCCGGGCCCTGGCGCTCGCAAGTCTGGCCGCGCGCGCCCAGTCCACCGAACACGCCGCAGCGGCCAGCCGCCGGCGCAACCCGCGACGCAATCTGACCTGCTAGGCATCGCGTTGATGGCAGCTCCCACGATCGACGAGCTCTTGATCGGCGACGACGGCGCGCTCTGGTACACGCTCGGCTTTGACCTTCATGACGGCGTCTGTCAGGTCGGCGCCGTCACGTTGCGCTTTCTCGCAGACGAGCAGCAGCGCGGGATCGTCGGGTGGTCGCTGCGCGACCTGACGGACACGGCGCTCGACGGGCTCGAGACTGCCCGCTCGGAGCAGCCCGCGCGCGGGCCCGCGCCCGCGCATGCGAACGGCGTCGTGAGCATCGACCACGTCGTGGCGATGTCGCCCGCGCTCGATCGCACCGTCGCGGCTCTGCACGCGGCTGGGCTCGACCTGCGCCGGATTCGGGATGAGCCGACCCCCGCGGGCGCTCCGCGTCAGGCATTCTTCAGACTCGGCGCGGAGATCCTCGAGGTCGTCCAGGAGCCACAGGATGCGATCGCGCGCGGCGGGGGGCCCGATCACCCGACCCGCTTCTGGGGTCTCGCGCTGAATGTGGCCGACCTCGATCAGACGGTCGAGCGCCTCGGCGAGCACTGCAGCCCGCCCCGCGCGGCCGTCCAGCCCGGGCGACGCATCGCGACACTCAGGCGCTCGGCCGGCCTCGCGGTGCCGGTTGCCCTCATGACGCCGCGTCCATCGGCGTGAACATGCCCGGCCGCGGGGGCGCGAATGGCTCGCCATGCACCATGCTCGCGACTGGCTGTCCGTGCCCGACCCTCACGACGCCGCCTGCGCCAGCCTGACCGCGCCGACCCGCAGGCGCGCGGCGCGCACGGCGGCGCTCAGCGTGTCGATGTCGTAGACGCCGTTGTGCCGGCGCCCGTTGATGAAGAACGACGGCGTCCCGGAGACTCCGCTGGCGTCGGCGCTCGTGACGTCCGCGCGCACGCGCGGCGCATAGGCGCGCTTGCGCAGCTCCTCATCGAAACGCTCGATGTCGAGCTCCAGGTCCTGCGCGTAGCGGCTCAAGTCGTCCGGCGTCAGCTTGCCCTGGTGGGCGAGCAGAATGTCGTACATCTCCCAGAACGCCCCCTGCGCCGCCGCGGCCTCGCTGGCCTCGGCCGCGAGCTGCGCCCACGGGTGCACATCGCTGAGGGGCAGGTGGCGGAACACGTAGCGCAGGTCGTCGTCCCACTCGGCGAGCAGCTCACGGATGATCGGCTCGGCCCGTCCGCAGTAGGGGCACTCGAAGTCGCCGTACTCGACCAGCGTGACCGGCGCGTCGGGCGCTCCCCGGATGTGGTCGCGTGTCGGGTTGACGTCTTCGGCCAGATCGATCAGGGCTGCCGCGGTGCGCCCCAGCTGGCGCGCGCGCACTGTCGCCGGCAGGCGCCCGATCAGCCGGAACGCGATCAGCGCGAGCAGCGGCGAGAGTAGCGCAGCCGCGAGCACTCCGAGCTTGGCTTGAGCGAGCAGCTCGCCGTGGAAGGCGCGGGCGGCGATCAGCAGCGACGCCGTGAAGCCGGTGCCGGCGACGACGCCGATCCCAGCCAATCCCGGCCAGGTCACGACCAGCCGCGAGCCGCCCAGCGCGCGGCGCGTCCCGAGCCACGAGGCGCCGACGATGCCGACGGGCTTGCCGACCAGGTAGCCGAGCACGATCCCGATCGTCACCGGCGAGCTCAGCGCGCTGCGCAGCAGCTGGCTGTTGACATGAATCCCGGCGTTGGCCAGCGCGAACAGCGGCACGATGATGAAGCTGGTCCACGGGTGAAGCCGGTACTGCAGGCGCTCGTTCGCGGAGATCGCCTCGGTCAGGCCGCGTTGTGCTTCATAGGCGAGCTCGGGCGTGGGCTGCTCGCGAAACGCGCGTGCGAGCTCGGTCGCGCGCTCGAGATCGGCGCGCGTAGGTGGGTATGCACTGGTGACCAGACCGATCGCCAGCCCCGCCACGACCGGATCGATGCCCGACTCGAACATCGCCAGCCACACCCCGATCCCGACCACCACCGCCGCCGGATCGCGCCAGCGCGGTGCGAAGCGCAGCAGTGCGAGCATCGCGAACAGCGCGAGCGCCGCGGCGAGCGCTGGCAGCGAAATGTGAGTGCTGTAAGCGAGCGCGATCACGATCAGCGCCCCGAGGTCGTTGACGACCGCGAGCGACAGCAGGAACACGCGCAGGCGCGCGGCCCCCGTGGGCGCCACCAGCGCCAGCGTCCCGAGCGCCAACGCCGTGTCGGTGGACATCGCGGTACCCCAGCCCCGCGCGCCGCTGCCGCCGGCGTTGAAGGCCAGGTAGACGCCGACGCACAGAGCCGCGCCGCCGATCGCCCCCAGGACCGGGATCGCGATGCGGTTGCGCTCGCGCAGTTCGCCGAGGTTGACCTCGCGCTTGGCCTCGAGTCCGACGACCAGGAAGAACAGCGTCATCAGGCCTTCGTTGACCCACCCGCGCAGGCTGGCGGAGATCGCGTGCGTTCCCACGCTGATCTGAAGCGTCGTGTTCCACAGCGATTGGTAGCTGTGCGACCAGGGAGAATTGGCCCACACCAGCGCCGCTAGGGCGGCGCCCGCGAGCACGGCTGCCCCGCCCGTCTCCGTGCTCAGGAAGTCTCTTACCGGCGCACCGAGATTGCGCGCCCACGCGGTTCTGCCCGCAGATGGGCTGGCGGCCGCGGAGCCGGCTGCGGCGACGTCCGTCAAGCCAGCGGCGAGGGCGGTATGCGGGTGCTGCCCTCGACTCCTTCGATGCGCATCAGCGTGCGGTCTACGTAACACCAGGACCAGTCCTCACCAGGCTCGAGCGAGCGGATCAAGGGGTGTTCGATCTCGTGCGCGTGCGCCGTCGCGTGGCGGTTGGGCGAGTCATCGCAGCAGCCCACGTGTCCGCACGCCAGGCAGATGCGCAGGTGCAGCCACTCGCCGCCGATCGCCAGGCAGTCCTCACAGCCATCCACCTGCTCGGGCAGCTGGAAGACGCGGACTTGGTCGAGATGTGTGCACGGGGACATCGCGAGACCTCCCGGTCGATGGCAGTGGGCAGGACTGCTCCCGCTCAGGTTAAGGCGTCGCTCGTTCGCGAGCCGTGCCGGTGATTCGCAAGCCGGCCCCGGACTCGCGCGCTGCGCCACGGTCCGCGCTCCGCACCGCCAGAGCGCGCCTGCGCCGTTGGTGCGCGAGCCCCGCTGCAGGCGCGCGGTGTCGTTACTCCGCGCGGGCCCTGCTAGTCGGCGAGGCGTCCGAGGCGCTCGAGCACCTCGTCACGGTCGGTGCCGTGGGCCTGCAGCACGCGATCGAAGTCCTCGCCGTAGACCTGCATCACGGCCACCAGCAGGTCGCTCGTCGCGACTCCGCCGGCGCCGCGGCTGACCGCGATCTGCGTGGCGCCGTCGGCGATGCGATCGACCGCGTCGGGCTGTGAGCCTGCGCCGTTGGCCTGCGCTGGAGGACGGTCGTCCGCGTTGACCGTCCGCAACGGCTCCTCGCTGACGCCGAGCGCCTGCAGCGCGACGGCTGCGTCGCCGTGCAGGCGCAGGACCCGCAGCCAGCGCTCGGCCTGGTCCTCCGGCGTGCGTGCGAACGGCATCGCGGTGGACGCAATTCCCAGCGCCATCGCCGCATCCGGCACCATTGTTGGAACGCTCATGCTCGGGCCTCCGTTCGGTTGGTCGTGTTGTCTGGGTCGGATACGCGCGCGGCGCGCAGCGGCGTGACCGTGTCCTGGCGCAACTCGACCTCGGGGGCACCCGGTCCGAGATGCAGCGTGAGCACGACTGTGCCGGCTCGCCGGGCGGTCGCCTGCGCCGCGAGCATGACCTCGGCGGCCTCGCGCGCGCCGACACCGCAGGCGCGCAGGAAGCGACCGGTCCGCTCGCTGGGGGCAGTGTGACGGTCGAGCTCGAGCTCCTCGACGAGCGCTGCCGGCGCCTGTGAGCCGCCCTCGATCGCGAGCAGGCAGGCGGCCATGTCGTCGGGCCGGGCGTCGACCTGCCGAGCGACGCCGTCGAGCAGCGCCGTGGCGGTCGCGCCCGGACCGAGCTCGGCGAGCGTGCGCTGCAGGCGCGCTGCGCCGAACAGCTCGCCACCGATGCGCGCCTCGGTGACGCCGTCGGTGTGAAAGCAGACCTGTGTGCGTCCAGGCAACGACACGACCGTCTGGCGCGTGCCGGTGCGCATCCCCGCTCCAAGCGGCGGCGCAGAGCAGGCGGTGACCGCGGCCAGCGGCTGTGAGCCGAGGATCACGGGCGGAGGATGACCTGCGCAGGCGTACACGAGCCGGCGCTGGCGTGGCCGGTAGATGGCCGCCAGCACCGTCGCGAACGAGCCGCCGAGCTGGCGCTCGAGCACGGCCTCCGCGGTCTGCAGCGAGGCGCGCGGCGAGAGCCCGGCCTCGAGGTAGGCGCGCAGCGTGTAACGCACGAGCGCGGTGTGCGGGAGCGCCTCGCGGCCGTGGCCTGAGATGTCGCCGACGATCACCGCCAGCCCGCCGTCCTCGAGCGCGAATACGTCATAGAAGTCTCCCCCGGCGGCCGGGCCGGCGGCCGGCCGGTAGGCCACCGACGTGCCCACTGGCCCGAGCCGCGTGGGCGCCTCCGGCAGCAGCGCTGCCTGCAGCAGACCGACGTCCTCGAGCAGCTGTGCCCGCTGCTGCTCCAGGCGCCGCGCCCTGAGCGCGGCCATCCAGGCGCGCACGGCCAGCCCGAGCGCGAGCACCAGCAGCGCGATCAGCACGACGCGGATCGGCGTTGGGACCACGTTGACGATCCGCGTGAAGGTCGTGACCAGCGGCGACTGGCGCGCCACTGCCGGACGGGTGTGCGAGGACCGCGGGCGACGCGATGAGGTGAGCGCGGACCCGTTGGCAGCCGAGCCTTCGCCGGCGGGCGCCGCGGTCAGCGCGGCGAGCGGACCGAGCGCGGCGGACGCACCGGCGCTTGCCAGCGCGCCGTGGCCCGCGAGCGGCCCCGGCGCGGCGCCCGAGCCATGCCGAGCGTGCGCGGGCCGGCCGGCCGGCTGAGGGGAACGGGTGCTCACGACCGGTTCCGATTGCCGCGAGCCCGGCGCTGCGGGTGTTTCCGGTTGCGCGGAGCCGGAGGCGGTCGGTGTCGAGCTGGCGGGCGCACTCGGGGCGTTCGTCGCCGGCGTGGTCGCGGAGCTGGTGCCGGTGCTGGCCGGCGGGGATTGGCCTTCCTTAGCTTTGGTTTTGACTTCGCCTTTGGGACTGGTGCGTTTGGCTTTTTCTTTGCGAACGTGGGCCGGCGAGGATTTGGCCGCCGGTTCCTGGCGGCCCGCGGCGGTCTGCCCGCCGCCGGCAATCTGGTTGGCGCTCGCGCCGGAGCTTTCGGAGGGCGTGTTGGTTGTCGCGGTGGGTGCGCCGGAGTTGCTCGCGCCTGTGCCGCTCGATCCTGCGGATGCTTCGGTTTCTGCGCTGCGCTGCGAACGCGCCGGCGCCGGGCCGGGCGCCGGCGGAGCTCCGGCCTGGCCGGAGCCGGTCTTGCCAGGCTTGGGCGGCGCACCCGGTGGCGAGCTCGCCTGCCCGGATGGTGCAAAGGCTGCCAGCGAGGCCGACACCAGCACGACCCCCGTCAGCGCCCGGACGAGCAAGAGACGAGTGGGCGCGCTGACGAGCGTCATCCGCCGACCTCCGTCACCCGCCGACCCGAGCGGCCCGCCCCCGCGCGTACGCGAGCGCCTCGTTGACCGTGGCGAACAGCGCGAAGGCGCCGTCCATGCCGGAGAGCTCGAAGATCTTCAGCACGTTGGGGCGAGCGCAGGCGATCGCCAGGCACGCTCCGACATCGAGGCCGCGGTTGACGCCAACAAGAACGCCGAGTGCGGTCGAGTCCATGAAGCTGCAGTGCGACAGATCGAGCACGAGCTGGCTGTGCCCCGCTTGCAGTGCGTCGAGCAGGGTCCACTTCAGGCGCGGCGCCGTCGTCAGGTCGAGCTCGCCCTCGACCGCGACGATGCTGGCGCGCTCGTCGAGCGGGTGCTCGGTGAGCGCGAACGTGAGCGACTCCGGCTGGGGGTCGCCGGGCGAGCTGCTGGGTGTCTCGGTTCGGCTGGGCATCTGGGACCTCGCTTCGCGCGATCGTGATCTGGCTCGCCGAGCAGGGAGCGCAGCCCGAGCCCGAACAGCCTCGCACCCTTGCTCGCGCGTACGTGATAGGCGTCGGCGCAGGGCCGTTCGCCCCTGACCGGGGCCGGCGATGATCGAACAAACGTCGAAGGCCGTCCCGCGAAGCGCCCCGGCTCCGGTGGACTCCTTCTGCTAGGTGGAGCGTCTAGCGGCAGCCCCCAGGGATGCCGGCCGACGAGTTAGGCGGCGTCCGGGCTCGTGAGCGCAGCGGCCGCGTCCTGCAGCCGGTCGTCGCCCCAGAACAGCTGACCGTCGACGGCGACGGTCGGGACTCCGATGACGCCGAGCTCGTGGGCGGCGTCGGTGGCGGCGCGCAGCGCCTGCTTGATCTGCGGATCGCGTGTGGCGTCCTCGACCGCTCTGGCGTCCAGACCGGCGTCGTTGGCGGCGCGCAGGACGTTGGCCGGATCGCTGAGGTCGCGGCCGTCGCGAAACTCGTGGCGAAACGCAGCGATCGTGAGCTCTCGTCCGCGCCCCTGCTGGAACGCGAAGGTGGCGGCCCGCATCGCAAACAGGTAGTTGCTCGGCCACGGCTCAGGCCAATGGACGGTTGCCAGACCGTAGCGCTGGGCGCGGCGCTCGATCTCGGCCATCCCCGCGCGCCGGCGGGTCTCATCGTCCCGCGCCCAGGACGAGCGGCCGGTCAGCTTGAACAGCGCGCCGAGCGATATCGGCTGCCACACGACCGGCTCGGGCAGAACGTCGGCGATGCGTTCAGCCGCCAGATACGCGTACGGCGAGCCAAGGTCGAAGTAGAAGGTCGCCCCGGGCACGACGTAGAAGGCGCCTCGGCCAGCTACGTCGGCTGCTGCTCGACCGGCGAGCCGCTGGCCGCGTATTCGGCGAGCGTCACGCGCGAGTCCGAGCGGCCGAGCATGTCGATGAACACCGCGGTGAACGCGATGCCGAAGACGAGGAACTCGACGAAGCACATGCTGGCCCCGGCGAGGTGCTGATCGTTGATCGCCGAAAGCCCGTACGCGCGCGGGGCGCCAGCGTAGAGCGGGTACTGCGTGGTCGTGATCCACGTCAGCGGCAGGCACACGACGGCGCTGGCCAGGCGGGTGAAGCCGAGCAACGCGAGCCGCTGGCCGTTGGGCCGCAGACGCGCGCGCGGGAGCGGGTCGATGATCAGCCACCACAGCGCGAGGCCGGCATAGAAGAGCGTCGCGTGCTCGAGTGCGTGGACGACTTCGTGTTCCGCGGCGAAGTCGAACACGCTGGGGATCGCCCATGCCCAGGTGACTGTGGCCCACAACGGGATCACCAGCCACGGTGAGGTCAGGCGCGCGAGCCAGCGCCCCGAGCGACCACCCGGGGCGACTGCGAGCAGCGCCTGGCGCGAGAGGCCGAGCGGCAGCACGGGGCTGCGCAGGCCGAGGATGAGCAGCGCGGGCGCGACGTCCGAGAGCAGGACGTGCTGCATCATGTGGGCCGACAGCAGATACTTGTCGCCGATCGGGTCCAGCGGCGAGAGCAGGGCAATCGCCAAAACCAGCAGGCCAGCGGCGTAGGGCAGCCAGTGACTGGCGTTCGGGGCGGACGTCGATGATCGGGCCCGCGCGCGCCGGTAGACGCGCGCGTAGACCACGGCGGCCGCGATCAGCGCGATCACGACGACCGGCTGGAAGGTCCATGATCCCCAACCGGGGGCGTGGCTCATGCGATCTCAGTCCTCATGCTCGGCGGCATCCTATCGATCTCGCTGGCGCCTATGCCGAACGCAAACCCGTGCGCGCACACACGCGCGCGCGCGTACGCATGCGCGTGGGCTCACGCTCGGAACGACGCTCGGTAGCGTGCTCACAGCTGGGCGGTGCGCGTCGGCAGGCCGAGCAGCAGGCGCCCGGCGAGCTCCCAGGTGGACGGGTTGACCTGGAAGTGGGCGGTCGCGGCGTGGGCGTCGCGAAAGCGCCGCTGCAGCGGCGAACTGTCGTAGATCGCGGCGCCGCCGCCGAGGTCGTACATCGCGCGCGCCACCTCCGCCGAGGTGCGTACGGCGTGGGTGGCGGCGAGCCGCAACCCGAGGCGCAGCTGCACCGATTCGGCGTCAGAATCCGCCATTGCGGCCGGATCCTGGGCTGCGGCCCAAGCCTGTTCGATGGCTTCGTAGAAGAGGGCGCGCGCGGCGCGCAGAGACGCCTCGGCCGCGCCGACGGCCGCCTGCGTGGCCGTGCGTTCGGCCAGCACGCGGCTCGACCCCAGCGCGGTCTTGGCGACGGCGAGCTCGCGCAGGTCGTCGATCGCTCCGCGCGCGTTGCCGAGCGCCGCGGCCGCGATCGAGAGCGCGAAGAAGCCGAAGATCGGAAAGCGATACAGCGGCTCGTCCAGGCGCGGCGCGGCGCCGAGCAGCGTGAGAACACGGTGCTCGGGCACGAACAGGTCCTCGGCTAGTGCATCCTGGCTGCCGGTGCCGCGCAGGCCGCTGGTGTGCCAGGTGTCCAGGACCTGCAGCTCGGCGGTGGGCAGCGCCACGACGCGCAAGCTCGGCACGCCCTCCTCGGCCTTGCCGTCCGCGAGCACGCAACCGCTGAACAGCCAGTCGGAGTGCGAGATGCCACTGCAAAACGACCACTTGCCCGAGACGCGCACGCCACCGTCGACAGGCGTGGCGCCCCCGGTCGGCGCCCACACTCCGGCGGCGACGGCCCGTCGGTCGCCGAACACCTCGGTGGTGCCCTCGGCGGGCAGATAGGCCGAGAGCAGGCTGCTCGTGGCGGCGATCGACACGCACCAGCCGGCCGAGGCGTCGCCGCGCGCGATCGTCTCCGCGCAGCTCAGCACGAGCGCCGGCCGGGCCTGCGGTGCACCGAGCGCGGCGGGCGCGCACGCGCGCAACAGGCCGCTGGCGCGCAGCTCCTGCACGAGCGCCGGCGCCAACGCACGCGCGGTCTCGGTCTCGGGCGCCAGCTCGCGAGCCAGTCCGGCGATGCGCCGTGCGGCGGCGTCGAGCTCGCCGTCTGCGCTGGCGGGCGAGAGTGCTGGGCTACCGGGTGTTGGCGAAGACGACACGAGATACGCTTGAGTCGGGATGCGGAGATGTTGCACGATCGTGGCGGCGCTTGGGCTGAGCCTGACACCGGCCGCGACGCTCACCGCGCCGGCGCAGGCCACGCCGCAGGACGTCGCCTCGACGCACGCATACATAGTCGCGAACAACGCGTTCGCGCGAGCGAGCGAGGCGCTGGCGCATCCTGCGCAGGCGGCGATCGCGCACCTGAACAGGAAGCTCCACCACGAATGCCCGGACGTGGGCGCGGGAGCCCCCGAGAACGAAGAATCCGAGAAGCCCGCCTACGAGGTCGCCGGCGCGCTCTGGTCGGCCAGCTATCGGGCCGACGCGCGTCCGATCCGGGCGTTCGTCAACGCGGTCAGGCCGCTCCGCTGGAGCAACGCGAAGATCACTCGACTGGCACAGCACTACGCGAGCACCCTGCAGGGGCTGTCTCAGCTGCGCGAGCCCAATCTCTGCGCGGATGTGCGTGCGTGGCGCGAAAGCGGCTTCAAGACGCTTCCGGCCAGCACGCTGAGCTTCGACGCACACACCGAATCGCTGGAAGGCCACACGGTCCCGCAACGGCTGCTCACTCCCTACGAGGAACCGGCCGACGAGACCCTCGTCCAGCAGACGACCAGGATCGAAACCAAGCTCGAACGCACCGAAACCGTAGAAGGCTTCAACGACTGGGACACGCTGCTGGCGACGCTGGGGTTGCCGCAGTAGCCCGCGCTTGATCGCGTGGCCAGCGAGCGTCCGGCGCTTGGACTGCCGGGGTGGCGCAGCACCGGTGATCACTGCAGATCAGACGCCGTGCTCAGCCGCGATCTCGCCGGCCGCGACGGCCTCGGCCAGGCGCACGTGGTCGAGCTCGTTCTGGTCGGCGTAGGCGACCGCGAAGCGCGCGATCGCCTCGTCGAAGACGCTGCCGGCGCCGAGATAGGCGGCGATCGCCAGGCGGTCGCCCGAGCGGGCGTGGGCACGCGCCAGCGACCAGGCGCACGCGCGCGTGTACGCGCGCAGGCCCTCCTCGCTGAGGGTGGCGAGGTCGGCCGAGGACTTCCAGTCCCACAGCTGGCGCACGTAGAAGTCGCGCTCCTGGCCGTCGAGGCTCGCGCTGCGCTGCCAGCACAGGAAGATGTCGCTGGTGGCCTGTGAGATGCGCTGCCCGCGCACGACGCGCTCGCCATGGCTCGTGAACTCGGTGGCTCCCAGATACGGCTCGAGCACCGACGCCTGGGCCTCCTTGGCCTGCAGCACGAGCGGATCGGCGCCGTCGCGTCCGACCAGCAGGAACACCCACGCGCGCGTACCGACGCTGCCCACGCCGACGACCTTGCGGGCCATGTCCACGAACTTGTAGGTCCTGAACAGGAAGCGCCGGTCGTGGTCGAGGTTGGCCGCATACTGCTCGAGCAGCTCGCGGACATAGGCGCCCGGATGGCGCGGATCGTCCGGCTCGAACAGCTCGCGAAAGGGCACCAGCAGCGGGGGAACGCTGCGAAAGCGCAGCTTGCCGTTGACCTGCTCGGTCAGCTTTTTGACCGCACGCAGGCTGGTCTTGCGCCGCGCCTTGGCGAACTGCCTGGCGAACTCGATGCGTCCCTTGGCGTCGAGCCTGCCGCCGAAGCGATCGGCCAGCTCGCTGGCGTTCAGGCGTTCGTAGAACACTTCTAGATGGCTGCGACGTGCGAACGCGCGCATCGCTTCGCGGTACTCGCACACGCATGCCCGCACGATCCGCTCGCGCCGAGGCGCCGGCAGCGCGAGCTCGCGGCCGGCGATCTCGACGCTCGTGGCCAAGCGCTTGACGTCCCACTCCCACGGCCCCGGGAGCGTCTCGTCGAAGTCGTTGGGACTGAACACGAGCCTGCGATCCGGCGCGGCGAAGGCGCCGAAGTTGAGGATGTGGGCGTCACCGCACGCCTGCACGACGATGCCCGAGTCGGGCGTCGCGGCGAGGTCCGCCGCCATCACCGCGGCGGCGCCGCGGTAGAACGTGAACGGCGTTACGAGCATGCGCCCGTGACGGATCGGCACCAGATCCTGCACGCGCGAGGCGGCCTGCGCCCTCAGCACGGCGACCGGATCGCGACGGTCGGTCGCGGGCGCCCATTCGCCGTGAGCCGATCGCGGCGTCGCCCGCCGCGCTTCGCGGCCGCGCTCGGCCGACTCGCCAGCCTGCAGCGCCGCGTGGGTTGGGAGGGTCTGTACGGCGCGCATTTGCACGGCCAACGAAGGTTAGGCGAGGTCGGATGGCTGCGAGTGTGACTCGCGGGCGCACGCGCGCGCGAGTCGTCCGCTCAGTCGGCGCCGGGCATGGCGCCGCTCAGTTGAACGGGACGCTCGCGGCTCAGACGAGCCTGACCAGGCTGCGGGTGAGTCCGTTCTCGATCTCGAGCAGCACGGCGCCCAGCAACATCGGCCCTTCGGCGGGGCGCACGGGCGAGAGCTCGGCCGGCGGCAGGCCGCGCACGCGGTCGATCACGGCTTGCGGATCGATGCCTTGCGGTCCGTCGTCGCACCCCGTCATGCCGACGTCGGTGACCAGCGCGGTGCCGCCCGGCAGGATCCGCAGCGCGAGCGTCGGCTCGTGCGTGTGGGTGCCGAGCACCGCGGCGACCCGGCCGTCGAGCGCGTAGGCGAGCCCTTGCTTGGCCGCGACCGACAGCGCGTGCATCTCGACGATCGTCGTCGGTCCGGCGGGCAGCGTGCTCCACGCCGCAAAAGGCTCGGACGTCATGTGGGCGTGGGCCGGGGCGTAGTCGAGCGCGAGGCGGTCGGCGAGCACGACCACGCGCAGCTCCTGACCGCCGACGCGCAGCGTCACAGAGCCGCGCCCCGGGAGGTCGTCGGCGACGTTGAGCGGGCGCACCATGCGCTCGTGCTCGAGCACGGCCTGCACTTCGGTTCCGTCGAAGGCGTGGTTGCCGCCCGTGATCACGTCCGCGCCCGCCGCGAGCAGTCGCTCGACGCCGTTGACGGTCATGCTTTCGGCGTCGGGGCCGCAGTTCTCGGCGTCCACGACGATCAGATCGAGGTCGTGCTCGGAGCGCATGACCGGCAATCGCTCGGCCAGCCATTGGACCGCGCGCGGCCCCACCACGTCACCGACGAACAGAGCTCGCATCGACCTATAGCTCGAGCGCAAAGTGCGCGCTCACCGAGCCCGCGCGGGATGTGAGGACCAGCTCCAGCTTGACTGAGCGATGCTCGCGACGGCTGGCTTTGCCACGCCTGTTCAGCGTGAGTCTGATCTCGTGGGCACCCGCGCGCACATCCTCGGTGCGCCGCAGAACCCCGACGCCGGTGAGCGTGATCGCGCCGCCGGTCGAGGTCGTGAACGTCACCAGCAGACGGTCACCCGAGCGTCTCGCTCGAATGTGCGAGATCGATGGCTTGGGCGGGGGCTGGTGCTGCGTGCTCGTCGTACCAGGCGAATTCGCGTTGGGGCCCTGGGTGTTAATCGCTGGGGTCTGCTTTTGTTCTTCGGTACCGGTATTGGTAGTAGTAGTAATGCTCGTCGATGGCGGTCGGGTCGGTATCGATGGATTCGGGCAATCTTCGATCGCGAGCGTTGAGATCAGCTCGACCGATTCCGGCGAGCCGTCCCATGGCGATAGATAGCCGCGTGCGGGATACACGCCACATTGCGGTGGATTGATCAGCAGAGCGCGCGGTCCGCCGAAGAGTTCCAGCGTGATCTCGCTGAAAGGCAGCTGTGGCAGCTGCTCGAGCTCGAATGTCAGCTGTTCGCCGCCCGGCGTGACTTCGACGCCCACTGGCAGCTTGATCAGCAGCCCGCTCCGTGGTTCCTGCGCTTCGAGATACAGCGCCGCGGGCGATTCGAACGGGTGGGCTTCCGGCGCCCGATACATATGACCGGTCACGGGAGCGGACAAGAAGGGCAACGTGAGCTCGACCGCTCCCACGGACGACGCTTGTGGGCACGATCCGGGCTGCGCCGAAGTGAGCGCGATCTGAGCTTCGCTGCACCCGCTCAGGCCTTCGAGTCCCGCCGGCGACAGCGACACGCCCAACGGCATCGCGATGAGAGCGTTCTCGAGCTCCGAGGTTGCGAGGCCGGTAGGTTCTTCGTCTTGCGCGAGCCGCACTTGGAGCTCGTAAGCTGATGGCTGATCGGGCCGCGCAGTGTCGGACGCGACCGTGATCGCCGGCTCGAACGCGAGCAGCGCACAGCCGCTGAGCGCAGGCATCGAAGTCGCAGCCGACTGTGACGCTTCTGGCTCCTGCCAGGAGTCGGCGCGGATCGTCGTCTGAAGTTCGCTCCCGCACGAAGTCGGCATGGTGATGAACGGCACAGGCGTCGCCGGTCCGGCGCAGTTCGTTTCACCGCCGCTGAGACAGCTTCCGCGCTGCGCGTCATGGCTGGTATCGGCAGGCACGCCCCATAACGTCAGCGTGATCGCGCTGATTGACACGACCTCCGAGACATCGCGGATGCTTGCCGTGATCCCGTAGTCGCCACCGCTGCGTATCGCCGTAGTGACCACCAGTGGCACGCTGTCGGCGACGAAGCCGAGCCGCACCGGTTCCCCGGGGGCAGGAGCCAGCTCGTATACGGGGGCCGGATAGGTCGTTTCGGCGGCAGTGACCCGCGCGACCCCGACCGCTGCGCTGTTTGGACAGTCTTGGTGCAAGAAGGCGCCTTCGCCGCATTGCATGACCGGATATCCATATGGATCTGTATCGATGCTCACGCCCGCCGGCAGTTCAAAATGCAGGTCCTTCACCGACCCGACCGGCACTGGCTCGCCTTCTGAGTCGAGCGTCTGGTTGAGACCGACTTCTGCCGTAAGTTCGTACGGGTGCGAGCCCGCCTGCGTATCGGGCGAGCCGCCTCGTTCGATCGCGGTCAAGGCGAAGCGTTCGATCCCGAAGCTCACGGGAGTGGCTGGGGTCTGTGCGCCGGCGCGATCGGGTGCTGGCAGGACGCCGCCCGTTTCGGCGGCCGCAGCGAACGCGCGCGCGTGAGCGCCTCTGTATGCACTCGACGGACTCGGCAGCGCCGCCGCCAGCACGGCGCACGAGATCAGCGCAAGCATCGCCGCCCACTGCCTGCGCATTGTGCTGGGCTCTCGGCCTCCGCCCGTCCGTTCCATCTCGCCGAATCCTAGCCGACAGCCTCGCGCCTGATAGCTCGAAAGTGTCAACTGTCAGGACGCTGGCTCGATCAGAAATGTGCACTTGGGACCTGCAAGCGATGGCGCTAGCGTCGTACCTACACGAGCACAGGCGCCTGTCGCCCAAACGCGAGGAATTGGTCACGTGAGGTGCAGCGTCACTCCGGACAGCGAACGTCGCCAAGACGAGACGTTCGCCAACGGCGTCCCGACCGTCGCCACCGATTCGGCGCGGAACCGCGAAGAAAGGACCACAGCCATGCCAGACAAGCCGATCAAGCAGCCCGGGCCACACCATCCGATAACGGTCGAGCCGAACCCGAGCCGCGTCGTGGTGTCGGTGGCGGACAAGATCCTGGCCGACACTGACAGGGCGCTAACCCTGCGCGAGGCCGACTATCCACCCGTCCAGTACATCCCCATCGGCGACGTGGATCAGTCGCTGCTGGAGCCGAGCGATCACGCGAGCTACTGCCCGTTCAAGGGCGACGCCAGCTACTACAGCGTGCCGATCGGCGGAGATCGGTCCGTCAACGCGGTCTGGACGTACCTCGAGCCACACGCCGCGATGGCCGAGATCAAGGACCACGTCGCCTTCTATCCAGATCGCGTCGATTCGATCGTGGAGGAGACGCCCGCGCCGGCCTGACTGCGGGCAACCGGCGATCCCGGCCACGATCGGCCGGCCTGCGCTTGCCGCGCTGCTGGCGATGCCCACCCGCGTCTCGCCGCAGGCGGGCGCGGCGCGGCGCGATGGTCAGGCAGTGTCAACCGGAGCCGTAATGCTGAGGAGCACGTGCAGCGGCATCTCTCGGGGTGTCTTGCCGCTGAGCACGAGCTCGCGCAGTCGCTCGATCGTCTCGGTGCGCTGGTCATCGGGCATGGCCGCGATCCAGCTCATCGAGGCGAGGTGATCGACGATCCGCTCGGGCTCGGCCTGGCGCGATGTGGTGATGCGGATCTCGCGCGAAGCGGTCCAACCACCAGCGGCAACGAGCGCGTCCTGCCAGGGCGAGCCGTCGAACTGCGGGTGCTCGGGGCGGAGCTGCGCAACCAGCGTTCCAACGTCGTGGGCCCAGCTGGCACCACTCCAGTCGACGCTCGTCCTCACCACGGCCAGCTCTGCTCCCAGGCGCAGCACGCGGCCGATCTCTCGCAAGGCGGGCGCATGATCGAACCAGTGGATGGCGTCCGCCACCGTCACGGCGGCCATCGACGCATCGCTCAGCGGGATCGCCTCGGCGACTCCATCGAGCACGCGCTCCGGGCCGATCCGCTCGCCCAGAACCCCTCGCAACGAGGGCAGCGGCTCGACGGCCACGAGATCCAAGCCCGCCGCTAGCAGCGCTCGCGACAGCTTGCCGGTTCCGGCGGCGAGGTCGAGCACCGGATCGCCCGGCGAGAGACCGAGCTCGGCAGTGAGCGCGCCCACGATCGCCGGCGGATAGTCGGGGCGGCCGCGCTCGTACGCGTCAGCGACCGACGCGAACTGCTCCGCCAGGGGGTGCAAGGCCATCTCGCCGCACACTACTGGCAAGCAGCTCGCTGAAGACGAGGAGGCTTTCTCAAGGCAGGGCGACGGGCTGACGATCCACTGCATATGACAGCTTTCTCGAGGGATCACAATCGATACGAATGGCTGGCGGTCGCGATCATGGTGCCGGTCGCTGTAGTGCTGCTGGCGCTGGTGCTCGGCTACGTGGGCATCGTGGCGATGGTCGTCGCCACGGTCGTCGTGGGCAGCGCTCTGGTGCGCGCGCGCAGGCCGTTCGCGGGCTGGCTCGAGTCCCGGATCCACCCGGGCGGTCCGTCCGCAGCTCCCTGAGCAGGCGACGGCGCCACAACGGTCCGCCTGCGGCCCCGAGCCTGCAACGACAGTGCCGTCCGCCCGGAGTTCCGTGCACCGGCCGCGGCGACGGCGGTCCGCCTAGAGCTCGCTGAGCCGGCGGCGCAAAAAGCGCCGCTCTGGCTCTGAGGCCGCCAGCTCGAGCGCACGCAGGTAGGCAGCCCGGGCCTCCTCGGGGCGGTCCAGGCGAGCGAGCAGCTCGCCGCGCGTCGAGTGCAGGTAGCGGTACTGGTCGAGCTCGAGACGCTCGACGATCTCGAGCGCCGCCTGAGGACAGCCGGTCTCGGCGACCGCGACCGCTCGGTTCAGCTCGACCACCGGCGAGCCTGTGAGGGCCGCGAGCTCGCTGTAGAGCGCCGCGACCTGCGCCCAGTTGACCGGCTGCGAGCAGTGCAACGAGGCGATCGCGGCCTGCAGAACGTACGCATCCCGGCCACCGAGGGCCAGCGCCCGATCGAGGATCGCGTGTCCTTCGCCGATCTGCTCGGCAGACCACAGAGAGCGGTCCTGGTCTTCGAGCAGCACCAGCTCATCGCCTCTGAGGCGGGCATCGCGGCGCGCATCGACGAGGATCATCAGCGCCAGTAGCCCGAGCACCTCGCTCTCGTCGGGCATCAGCTCGGCCAGCGCGCGGCCCAGCCGGATCGCCTCCGCGGCGAGATCGACCCGACCTGCGTAGCCCTGGTTGAAGATCAGGTACACGACCGCGAGCACAGCTGCAAGGCGGTCGGGCAGGACGTGGTCTTCAGGTACGGCAAAAGGAATCCCGGTGGCCTTGATCTTTGTCTTCGCGCGCGATAGCCGGCGCTTCATGGTCTCGGGCAAAACCAGGAACGCGTCGGCGATCTCCTCGGTGCTCAAGCCGGCGAGCGCGCGCAGCGTGAGCGCGACTTGAGCCTCGATCGCGAGCGCCGGATGGCAACAGCAGAAGATCAGCTCGAGACGTTCGTCCGGGATCACGGGGTCGTCCTTTACGTCCTCGACATCGCTCAGGACCTCGAGCGCTCGGGTCTTCGCGGCCAGCGTTCGCTCTCTGCGCAACCGATCGATTGCACGATTGCGCGCGGTCGCGATCAGCCAGCCCAGCGGATTGCCGGGCGGCCCGTCACGCGCCCAGCGCTCGGCGGCGATCGCAAATGCGTCCTGGCAGGCGTCCTCGGCGAGATCGAAGTCGCCGAGAAAGCCCACCAGCGACGCGAGCACGCGGGCCCAGTGCTCACGAAAGACCCGCTCGATCAACCTGGCCGCTCCACCAGCGGGCGGACCTCCACCGAGCCGCCCATGCGCGTCGCCGGAATCCGCTCCGCCAGCGCCAGCGCCGCGTCGAGATCGTCAGCCTGCGCCACGAAGTAGCCGCCGAACACCTCCTTGGTCTCGGCGAACGGACCGTCGGTCATCACCGACTTGCCGTCCTGCACGCGCACCGTCGTGGCGGTCGCGGCCGGCTGCAGCTGCGCGCCGCCGACCACGAGGCCGTCGCGCGAGATCGCCATGTACTCGCCGGTGATCGCCTCCTGCTCCTGCGCGGACAGGCCGTCGTAGGCGCCCGGGCGTTCATAGATCAACAGTGCATATCGCATGTGTCCTCCTTGCGGACGTCGTTTCCCTTTCCATCCCTATGACGAACGGGCCGGCCCCCAGGGGACAGTCTCGGCCACGCTCCACCATGATGCGAACGCGGATAGGCTTGGGTCGAGGCGAGCTTGGGTCGAGGCGGCCATCAGGATCGCCGCCGCGGACACGCTTCGACCATTTGAGGGGCGACGACCTGGTCGTTGCCGAACCACAGAGGAGGTAGCACGAGTGTCACTACAGCTGGGCGATACGGCACCTGATTTCGAGGCCCAGACGACCGACGGGCCAATTCGGTTTCACGACTGGATCGGCGACTCGTGGGCCGTCCTGTTCTCGCACCCTAAGGACTTCACGCCGGTCTGCACCACCGAGCTCGGGTACATGGCGAAGATCAAGCCGGAGTTCGACAAGCGCAACGTGAAGATCGTGGGCCTGTCGGTGGACCCGGTCGAAAAGCACTCGGGCTGGGCGAAGGACATCGAGGAGACCCAGGGCGCCGCGCCCAACTATCCGATCATCGGCGACTCGGACTACAGCGTCTCGAAGCTGTACGGGATGCTTGGGAGCGAGGTGTCGGGCGACCCGGGCGCGCGCACGCCGGCCGACAACCAGACCGTGCGCAACGTTTTCGTGATCGGGCCCGACAAGAAGATCAAGCTGATCCTCGTGTACCCGATGACGACCGGACGCAATTTCGACGAGGTCCTGCGCGTGATCGACTCGCTGCAGCTCACGGCCGACCACAAGGTCGCGACGCCGGTGAACTGGCAGGCGGGCGACGACGTGATAATCGCCGGCTCGGTCAACGACGAGCAGGCAAAGGAGCTGTTCGGGACATGGGAGTCACCGAAGCCGTACATCCGGATCGTGCCGCAGCCGAGCTGATCGGGAGATCCCGTATGAGCCCTACGGGTCGGCGCCCGGCTTCGTGATGACGAACGACAGACCAGCAAAGACGACGCGAGTCCTCGTGCTCGGAGCGGGCTTCGGCGGCCTCGAGCTGGCGACGCGGCTGTCCGAGGAGTTCGGCGAAGAGATCGAGATCCTGCTGATCGACAAGAGCGATGCGTTCGTGTTCGGCTTCTCGAAGCTCGACGTGATGTTCGGCAAGGCGGTTGCCGAGGAGGTCCGCCACCCCTACGCGACGATCGTCAGGCCCGGAGTGCGGTTCGTTCAGACCGCGATTCAGGCGATCGACCCGGCGGCACGGAGCGTGCAGACCGAGGCGGGGGTGTTCGCGGGCGACGTGATGGTGGTCGCACTGGGCGCGGACCTCGACATCGCAGCCACGCCCGGTTTGTCGGAGGGCGGACACGAGTTCTACACGGTGCAAGGCGGGTTCGCGGCGCGCGACGTGGTCGACGGTTTCGAGGGCGGGCGTGTGGTGGTTGGCGTGCTGTTCGACGCCGTTCAAGTGTCCGCCGGCGCCGAGCGAGACGACACTGTTGATGCACGAGCACCTCGTACAGCGAGGACTGCGCGAGCGGTCGGAGATCGCGCTCGTCATGAACTTCGGGCGTCCGATCCCACCCTCGCCGGCAGCCTCCGAGGCGCTGCTCGAGGCGTTCGCCGAGCGCGATATCGAGTGGCACGCTCAGCGCGAGGTGTACGAGCTCGACCCCGGCCGCAAGGTCGCGCTGCTGCGCGACGGCGGCGAGATGCCATACGACCTGTTCCTGGCGGTGCCGATTCATCGCGCGCCGGCCGTTGTGGTGGAAGCCGGCCTGACCAAGGACGGCTGGATCCCGGTTGATCCGGTCACATTCGAGACGGACTATCCCGGCGTGTACGCGATCGGCGACGTGGCGGCGGTCGGGACACCCAAAGCCGGCGTGTTCGCCGAGGGCCACGCAGCGATCGCCGCACAGCACGTCGCGGCGCGCATCCGCGGCGCGACGAGCCCCGCCCAATATCAGGGCCGTGGGATCTGCTACCTCGAGTTCGGAGGCGACGAGGTGGCGATGGTCGATGTGACGTTCTTCGGCGAGCAGCGCTCGGGGGAGCTGATCGGCCCCTCGCCTGAGCTGGCCGCAGAAAAGGCCGAGTTCGGCTCGAGCCGCATCAAGCGCTGGTTCGACCGCGACTGGCAGACGACCAGCGCCGCTGCAGGCTAGCGGCATCGCCGGTTCAAGAGCGACAGGCTCATGGCAGGCGGCGATGACCGGGGCCATCCAGGGAGCTTTGCGATCTGCCCAGCGTTATTGTTGGCTGGTGGCGATCCGATCTGCTGCCGCTAGGTTTGGATGAGCGCCGAGCCCGATCTGGGAGCGGTCTTCGACGAGCACGTCGCGAGCGAGTTCGCAACGAAGGACATCGACGCGACGATGCGCACGATGGTCGAGGATCCCTACGTCTGGCACGTGCCCGCGCTGACCGGCGCGTCCGGCGGCGAGCAGGTACGGCAGTTCTACATTTCGCAGTTCATCGGCCACACGCCGGCGGACGCGATATTGCACCCGATCTCGAGGACCGTGTCAGCGGATCGAGTGATCGATGAGTTCGTGATGGAGTTCACGCACGATGCCGAGGTCCCGTTCATGCTCCCGGGCGTCGCGCCGACGGGACGCAAGGTGCGCATTCCGATGGTTGTCGTGATGGGGTTCGAGGGCGACAAGATCACGCACGAGCACATTTACTGGGACCAGGCGTCGGTGCTTGCCCAGCTCGGTCTCCTGGATGCGGCGACAATTCCCGTGGCGGGGGCCGAGCAGGCCGAGCGCCTGCTCGAGCTTGCCGGCGATCGGACGCCACCATCGACGTGACCCGATCGCGAGGCTGAGGCGTCTCGATCGCGGGGCGATCAGTGGGCCCGCGAGTAGGCGTAGGTAAGCGGCGCGAGAGAAGACAAACGCTATTTCGGTAGCGACCCGACCAGACCTTTTAGTCGGGCTCACGACCCGGTCGCCGACCATCCACCGAGCGACCTCAGTCAGCCCACCAGTCGCGCTGACCCTCCACGTCTTCCCGCGGGTTCTCGCCGAGGTTGGGCGCACCGAAGACGAGGATCTCCAGGCCGTCGGGCCCGGCCTCGTACGCTCGCCATGTACCGGGCGAAACGCGCACGACGTCCCACTTCTCGACCTCGACGATCTCGTCGTCCAGCTTCATCCGGCCGCTTCCGCCCACGACCACGAACAGCTCCTCCTGCTCCTTGTGCGTATGGCCATACGGGAAGCGGTAGTCGGGCGGGATGCGCTGATAGCTCAGGCCGGACTGCTCGAGCGCGAGCGCCTCACTCGCGTGCCGGAACTCCAGGCCGGGCGCGCCGTCGAAGTTGGACCCGACGTCCGCCACATCCTCTCTGAGGTTCCTGAGCGTGAACGGCACGGCCGCGATTCTACGGTTCAGGGTTCATGGCGCCGGCACGCCGCCAGGGCTGATGGTGGCATTCGAGTCCACCTGGGACCGGCACCGAGCCAGGAGCGACGAGGTCGCCCTCGAGGGTGAATTCCAACCGGGTACCAGAGCGCATATATGACATCTGTATGCGATACTCATAGTCATCTGGCCAAAGGATCTGCCACGCGAGCATGAACCCTCAATTCAGCCCATCCGACAACCCCCTGGAAACGCCTGGTGCGCAGCAGATGGCGGTATGGACGCTGCGCCTAGCGCAGAGCCCTGGCTTTGGCTGGCTGCTTGCCGTGGACCCGCACCTGTTTGCGTTGCTCTACGCGAGCTGCGCCGCGGCCGTTTCCCCGCCTGAGCCGCTTGCTGGCGACGACCGTGAGGCGGGTGCCGCCGATGAGAAGCTGCTGCCGACGCTCAAGGATCTCCAGCGTCAGTTCGGCGAGCGCACCAGCGGGCGCTTCGTCCGCCTGTATCTGCGCGGGACGAGCGTGTTCAGACTTATCGACCGGGATCAGGACGCCTTCCGGAACGCGCTGCGCGACTGGACGCACACGGCCGAGATTGAGGTCTCGCGGTTCATCACCGCCCTGGATGAGAACATCGACCGCATTGCGGGGCTGTTGGATCTGAACCCAACGGAGCGCGAGGTGCTTGCGTTCCAGATCGGCCGCACGCGGCCCGGCTTCTCGCAGCTGTTCGAGCTGCTGATGGGCGCAGACCATGCGACAAGGGCGGTGCTCGGAGCGGCACTTGGCCGTTCCGAGTCAGAGGTGGTCTCGGCGCTGTCGGAGCGGGGAGCGCTGGTGCGCTCTGGTCTGTTGAACGTGAAGGAGCGTCCGCTGCGGGTGAGTGGTCCATCGAGTCATCTGAGCGCAACGCTCGCGGAGCCGGCTGAGGACGATGCTGCACTCATCGAACGGTTCGTCAAACAGCTCTCCCCCTCGCCCTCGACAGGGTCGCTTGGGCGGCTGCACGAAGCCGACAGGCAAATCCTCCTTGGCCTCCTCCGCAAGCCGCTGCCCGCCGGTCGCGGCGTGCACGCTCTCGTGTACGGCCCCCAGTCGGTGGACAAGCGAGACATGATGGCGCGGCTGCTTCAAGACGAAAGCGTCCAGGGGCACGCGGTCGTCACGAGGCACGTTGCAGCTGGAGACATGCCGACCTGGACGTACATCGCCCAGCGCCACGTGGAGCGATCCAGCCCTGACGCTGTGCTGGTCGTCGATCGGGCGCATGAGGCGCTCGCCTCCAGGCCTCGCACCACGTTGCACCTCTTCGACCTTGACGATTCCGAGCTCGTTCACGACGAGGAACCGGAGCGCGCGTCCGACGAAGGCTTGACCGAAAGCAGCGTACGCTGCGTCTGGATCACGGACCGCGCCCGGCAGCTCTCGGAGCGCAACCTGGGCGCGTTCTTGTTCCATTGCGAAGCGTTCCCCGGTTCACGCGCGGAGCGGCGGACACGCGTCGGTCAGGTTATCTCGGACTTCGGCCTCTCCTCACGACTGGAGCGCGACCTGGCAAGGTACAGCCTGCTTGGCGAACAGCAGGTCCGTCAGGCCGCTGAGCTCGCCCGTCTGATCGTGCTCGCAGACGACGAGTCGCACGATCAGCCTGAGACGTGCCGGGAGCGATTGGACGCAGAGCGCGAGCAGGTGATCAAGCGCGCGGTCGCCCACAGCCAGAAGGTCCTCGGGCGCGACCGCACCGAGGGTATACGGGACTCCGTCACCAGCTACGACCTCGACCTCCTCAACATCGCCGGGCGCTTCACGCCGCGGCAGATCATCGCGTCTTTACGCGAGCGCCCAACCGGCTCGCTGTGCTTCTGGGGCATCCCAGGCGCGGGCAAGACGCAGCTCGCGGAGCACATTGCCGTCGAGCTGGACCTGCCAATTCTCATGCGTTCGGCTTCCGAGCTTCTGTCGATGTGGCTCGGCGAGACCGAGCAGCAGATCTCGAAGATGTTCGCTGAGGCCGAGAACGAGGGTGCGCTGCTGTTCCTCGACGAGGCGGATTCGTTCCTGCGCGATCGCACGCTCGCACGTGCCCACTGGGAGGTAACACAGGTCAACGAGCTGCTTCAAAGAATGGAGCACTTCGAGGGGATCTTCATCGCGGCGACGAACCTGATGGACTCGATCGACGCAGCGGCGATGCGGCGCTTCACCTGGAAGCTCGAGTTCGAGGCCCTCCGCCAGGAGCAGGCGTGGTCGATGTTCTGTACGGAGAGCGGGTACGACCCAAACGCAGAGCCCCAGCGCACGGATGAGCTCAGGCAAGCACTGACTGCCATCAACCACCTTGCGCCTGGCGATTTTGCGACGGTCAAGCGCCAAGCGCAGATGCTCGGGGAAGAGCTCTCTCCCGAATCCTGGATAGAGCAGCTTGCAGCCGAGGCCAAGGCGAAGATGCTGGGATTAAGGCGTCAGCAGCTTGGATTCGCGAGCTGACCAGTTGGCAGGTGGGCATAGTCCGCGCCAGCCATCAGCGTAAATCCTGCATCGACCGAGATGGCACGCGACGTGCGAAGCCCCTTGGCGTTGCGGGCGCGGCCGCGCGGATGGCTAACCGTCCGGTACGGGAAGGCCGCGCGTGAGTCCGGTGCGACCGGGGCGGCAGCCGCCGCGCAGCAGAAGCCGAATACGAGCGACTCAGCGAGCTGCGACGTAGGCAAATACGATCGGGTCGTCGGACTGCACAACGTTCAGCTTGGGAGAAACGGGTGGTGGGCAGTGCACCGCCGAATCCGGTCTTCCGTCAAGTCAGCTTCACCTTAACGATGGCTCGCGTAATGAGCTTGGCGATAGCGCGGCCGACACGGTCGCCGTCATAACCGGAAAGCGAGTGTCCTTCTCCTGGCCCTAGGATTCGTTCCATGAGCCGACACACGTTGTATCTGGATGGATGGCGGCGCGAGAGCAACTGGGGTTGGGATCCAGGGCAAGGTGTGTGGTACGCCCAACTGTGGGCCGACGGGACGGAACCCGGCGGCAACGACGGCCGCGATGCCCCAGTCCTGTGGCTAACACCACCCTCGTATGAAATTCAGTCGCGACAGGTGCTCGCCGCGCACATCGCCGGCTTTTTGCACATCACTTTGGAGTCGGTTCTCCAAGCGTTTGCCGAGAACTACAACGGGCCGTGGCAGATCCACGGGGGCGAGAACGACTACGAGCCCGAGCCGCCGCTCGCGAACCCATGAGGTTCGATGCGTACGAGCGCCCCGGTGGCACTGCTGGCCTGCCTCGCCGTCGTCAGACGGGGATAAACTGCCTCTCAGGTTATGGCTGAGCTGCTGTCGGCGGAGGCGGTGCGGGTTGGCGCTGTGCGTGGACGCTACTTCCGCGAGAACTTCGCCCAGGGTGGCATCGACCTGGTGCAGATCGTTCCCGAGCTCGTGACCAACGCAGATGCCGCGATCGCCGCCAGCGGTCGCTCTCGCGGGCGGATCGAGGTGCGTTTCGGTGCGCCGGACACGGCCTTCCTCGCAGCCTGGCGTGCACAGATGCGCGCATTGCGAGTTCCGGCGCTGCGCTCCTGGCGCTTCGAGGTGAGTTGCGCAGACGACGGTGTCGGCGTCAACGCCGACACCGTTGACCGCCGGCTCGGCGCGCTCGGGGAACTGCCCGAGCAGGGCGGCCAGCGCGGCCTGTTCGGTCGTGGCCTTCGCGACGTGTGGCTGGCTCAGGGAGCGGGCCGTATCGAAGGTGTGCGAGACGGACGAACCGTGGAGTCGTGGTTCTTCCCGGCGGCGGGCGACGATCCGTACGCTTATCTCCACGTCCGCGACCACCCGGCGTCGGGCGAGCGCTCGCGCACGGGGGTGACGGTGCCGCTCGCGCTCGAGCGACTGCCCGCCGACGGCCGCCTGCGGACGCTGGTCTCGCAGCTCGTCCAGATCAGGCCGGTTCTGGAAGATCCCGAGCGCGAGCTGTGGCTCGAGCTGCCGTCGGGCACCGTCGAGATCGTGCGTCTCCCGGTCGCAGAGCCAGACCACGAACGCGCCGTGCTGTTCGATGGAGAGGTCGAGGTGAGCCGTGGCGTCAGTGCGCACGTGACCGTGCGCCGCAGCGCGAGACCGCTCCCCCCGGGTACCTCGCATGCGACCCGCCTCGGCGGCCTGGTCGTGCGCTCCGGCCGCGCCGCGCACGAGTCCACGTTCGCAGGACTCGAGGGCCTGCCCGGCACCAAGCATTTGTACGGCGATGTCAGGTGCGATGCGCTCGAGGAGCTCCAGCGCGCCGCGCTCGACCGCCCCAGACCGCAGGTGGTGGTCAAGGTCGATCGCAGCGGGCTCAACGAGAACCATCCAGTCGTCAAGGCACTGTATGGCGCGATCGATCGCGTGCTGCGGCCGATCGTCGCCGAAGAGGAGCGCCGCGCGGGCGCTCATCTCGTGCGCGCGGGAGGGGCGCTTCGCGCGCGCGACCAGGTTGGCCTGCGCGCCCTCAACGACGCGCTCAAGAACGCGTTCGACACTCCCGGAAAGGCGGGGTTCGAGGCCGGCGAGCACCCATCCGCAGCACCGCCAGTGGTGGACGACGGCGAGACCCAGACGCGAGCCGGTCTGCCGGCCGGCCCCGAAGGCGACACGCCAGCAGCCGAGAAGGCGCCACTGCGCTTCAAGCAGGCGCTCGTGCGGGTGCACCCGGGCGAGCGACGCGGCGTCTCACTCCTCGTCGACCCAGCCCGCATCTGCCCAGGCACGGTCGTGCACGTGGCAGTCGACCCGGGCCTGGGAGTCAATCTGTGGTCCGACACCGTCCCCGCGCCCAACCGCAGCGGCTGGTCGCGCATCGACGCGAACCTGCGATGCCGCGTGTCCGCCGAGCCGGGCGCTCGTCTCAGCGCGCTCGCCGAGGCCGGCGGCCACACCGCCGAGCTGGTCGTGCTGGTGGTGCGCCATCGTGCTACGGGCTGGGTTCGTGAGATCGCCCGCAAGGACGAGGACGCAGAGATCGAGGCGCACTTCGACCCAGAAACGGGCGTAGTCACCGTGTACGAGGGCCGTCGAGAGTTCAAGGCCCTGGAGAAAGCTGCACGCCGCTCAGGGCTGCCCGCGGCGCGCGTGCGCGAATACCTTCCCTACCGAATGCTCGAGGTCGAGGTGGCAGCCAACACGCTCTACATGTGGGCCGCCGAGGAGATCCTCGCGCGCCGCCTCGCCGAAGAGCGGCCCGCGGACCCCGGGGACTACGCGGCGGCCGTCCGGCGCGAGGCGCAGGCGCTGCGATACCGCGCGCACGACAAGCTCATGCGAGCTTTCCTCGACGATGCCGTCTACGACGGCCGCGTTCGCGTCGAAGCCGAGACGACACCGCGAGCCGTCCGGCAGACGCTGCTCGCAGACTGAGCCTCTTCGCCGAGGTCACGCGGCGAGGTCTTCGAGGTCGAGCTCGTCAAGCTCGAGCTCTTCGCGGATCCACGCAACGTCCGCGAATGGCTCGCCGTCGCGGCGAGCGCGTTCCGACCTGTTCTCGATGCCGCGCACGAGGGTGACGAGGTCGGCCCGGTGCTCGCCGGCAGCGGCGCACCGCGGCGTGCGGCCACCGAGCTCGGGATGCGGCTCATCCAGCCATCTGCGCATGCGCTCGGTCATGAAGCCCGCCACGATGTGACGCTCTTCGGCCGGCGGCAGGCCAGAGCCCAAGCGCTTGCTAGCGCCGGACGGCGCCCGTCGATGCTCGGCGAGCAGCGGCTCGATCGGAAGGACCTCGCGGTGGGAGAGCTCAACGAGCTGATCGAAGTCGCAGGCGACGATCTCGATCGCGTGGTCGAGCCACTCTTCCGACATCGCCTCGACCGACAAATGTTCGCCCTCGAGCCGGAGGGTGGCCACCGAAACGGTGTCGAGGTCGCCCGCCGAAGCCTCGATCACGATCGCGCCGTCGGGCAGTTGCGGGCGCTCCGCGACGAGGCGGTCACGCGGGGCCGTGATGTCCATCTCGAGCGGGTCGTGTGGAGCGAGCCTCCCAAGGACGCGAAAACGCTCGCGCACCTTGCGAAGGTCTCGCACGCTCCAGGTCGCAGAACCCTGGACGATCGGATCGCCCTCGATAGTGAAGAAGCTCTGCTCGACATCCCAACGCGGCGGCCGGTATCGCATCAGCTCGAGCGCGTGGTCGCGAAACACGTCGGCCAGGCGAACACGCATGCTCGAGATGCTGTCGCCGGCGAGACGTTCTAGCTCAGCGATCAGGCCCGATTCATCCGCGGGTTCGAGCAAGCGAGCCGGCCCCCACAGGGTCGGCGGATCGCCATCCATGACCCGACCAATGAGCATGTCCCAACGAACGGCGTCGCGGGATACGTTCTCACTGCGCACCTCGACGCGCCCGCCGCCGACGACGTCCCCCAGCAGCAACGAGACCCCCGGCTCGACTTCGAGCACGCGGTGAATGCGCAGGCGGGCGGCGGCGATTCGCGAGGCTACGGCGCGCTCGCCGGCGGGAAGCTCCGAGCGCGCCGCGTACTGTTGGGCCGGCGTTCCCCCACCGCGAAGCTCGCGGTCGTTGTGAAACCAGGTGGTGAATATCTGCACGTCGGTGTCGTCCATGACGCGCTCGCCTACGGCGAACTGCTCGAGCGCAGCGCCGATCTCGTCGCTCAGCTCTCGGGAGGCCCAGTCCTGTATCCGCCGCCCCACTTCGTCGTCGAGCCGCGATCCTTGCTTCGCCCGCTCGATCGCGGCAAGGCAACAGCGCTTGTACTTGAGTCCGCTTCCGCACGGACACGGGGAATTCCTTGAGACGCTCATCGGGATCGAAGGTAATCGTCGGCTCGGACGCAAAACATGCGCCCGGAGCGAGGCGTCGAAGTCACGGCGTTGTGAGGGCCGCGATCGCAAGACCGGCGGATAGCGCAGTGGCCTCCGGCACAACGCGAACCTCGACGACCTTGCGGTCAGGGTCGCCGATAGTCCATAGAGTGGGCGCGATGCAGGCGGATATCCCCGACCGCGGTTGGCGCGACGGCTCCGAGGATCGCGCGCCCCCGAGCCTTGCCTACCGGTTTGTGGAGCTTCGCCAGCTGCCCCGAGCCGTAATCGACGCAACTGCCACTGCCACGGAAACCTGCGAGTCTGGCCTCGACGGTCATGAAGGGCCAGAAACCTCCAGTTGATCTCGCCGGATCTGAACGGTCTAGATAGGGCAGCCGTAGCCGAGGAAGTCGTTGTCTCCGGTGAGTACGGCGGCGTCGAGCAGGAGCGCGAGGGCCACTACGGGCCAGTCCTTCCGGTCGCGGGGCACCCGCCGCCGCGCAGCCTTCTCAAAGGCCCGCCCCGGCCGGCAGGCGGCGGGAGGCTGGGGCGTGCCGCCCGAGCATCCGACGCTGAAGCAGCGCAAGCTCGACCGGGGCGCGTGAGCTATGAAGAGATGGCCGAGGCTTGGCCGGCGGGGTAGGGTTGGCCACGCCGTCCAGATGGCCCTCTACGACGAGACCACCGACAGGCTACGGGTACTGGCAGCCGAGGCCGTCAGCACCGAGGACGTCCTGTTCTGCGAGTTGCGGCCGCTGACCTCGCTGGAGGCGCGCTTCGCAGGCTCCGCTCAGCTTGCCACGCGCCTGCGCGCAATCGAGGACCAGGCGCTTGCGGCGCTGCAGCGCTTGGTCGATGCCGAGCAGGGGTACGAGACGGCGCTCCAGTCGATCGACGAGACCGGCGAGGAGGCCCGAGCCTGGCTGCGCGCCGTGACCCTCGCGCGGGCGCTCGAGGGTTCGTGAGCACACCCGGGCGGGGCAGCGCCGGGCGGTGCAGCGCCGGGCGGTGCAGCGGATGGGCGCCGCTGCGCCGCGGGGGGGCCGTGTCAGGCCTGAAGGCGAACCCGCGACCTTCGGGTTATGAGCCCGCGGCGGGTAGGTCGGGTACGGTGGGGATGCCCATGTTTATTGGGGTTGTGGGTGGTTCGCTCGTCTCGGATCCGCTCAAATTGGAACAACGAATGGAACAATCGGGTTGAGGCTCGGGGCATCGGACCTGCTACTCCTCGTTGTCCAAAGCGCTACAATGACGCACATGGAGCTTGTGGGTATCCGCGAGATGCGTCAGAACCTGAGCCGCTACGCCCGCAGGGCCAAGAGCGGCGAGTCGTTCCTGATCACCGACCGCGGCCAGACGGTCGCACAGCTCACGCCCGCACCGGGACGCGCATCGGCGATCGACAGGCTCGTCGCCGAACGAGGCGCGCGGCGCGGCCAGGGGGATCTGCTGGACGTGCTCGAGGAGCTGCCACAGCCGATCCCAGGTCCGCCCTCCGGGGAGCTGCTCGACGCGCTGCGCTCAGAGCGCGGCTGAGAGCGCTTGCCGGACTACCTGGATACCTCCGCGTTCATCAAGCTCGTACGCTCCGAGCCAGAGAGTCGGGCGCTCAGGGCAGAGCTGGCCGGCCGGGAGCTCTTCAGCAGCATGCTGTTGTCGGTCGAGGGACGCCGCGCCGCCCGCCGCTACGGCACGCTCGCCGTCAGCCGCACACGCGCCGCGCTCGCCACGATCACGCTGCTCCCCATCGACCAGCCGATCGTCGAGGCCGCCGGCGAGCTTGAACCGGCCGAGCTGCGCTCGCTGGACGCCCTGCACCTGGCGACGATCATCAGCCTCGGCAAAGACCTCGAGCGCACCTACTGCTACGACACCCGCCTCACACACGCCGCGCAAGCACTCGGCGTTGACGTCCTAGCACCTTCCTGATCGACCTTCATGGCCTCGCAGCCCCGCAAGAGCCAGCGTGATGAGCTCCACCAGGCGTGCCGCCCCAACCCCCAAAAGAGGACGACGACCAGCAGCTCCGCGGCGCCTCGGTGCCATCCCCCAGGACCCAGCAAGGCCCGTCGGCGCACAGCACGCAAGGCGTGATCGAGTTTTCGGCACCCACAGGGCGCGAGGACGGGCTGCGTGCCGTGACGGTCAGACCTTCAGCGATGGTTGGTGGCTATATCTAAACGTGTATAATGTTCGCCACATGGAAGCCGGGACCCTGGTTCGGGCGGCTCGAGGCGCCGCCGGCATCACGCAGGTCGAGCTCGCCGCTAAGGCGGGCACGACCCAGCCAGCTGTTGCCGCGTATGAGTCGGGCGCCCGGACACCGAGCCTCGCGACCCTTTCGCGCCTGCTCGACGGGTGCGAGCACGACGTCGAGGTGATAGCCCGCCCGCGTGTCAGACGGGGGGCCGCGTCGCTCGCGGAGCTCTCCCCCACGATCTCCAGTGACCTAGCGGCGGACCGGGAGGGCGACGCGCTGCGGCTGCTGTACGGGTTCGCAGACGACTTCAGGGGCTCATCGCGCCCCGGGCAGATCGCGCTGGTCTCAGACGAGCCGCCACCCACTGGCGATGGGCGCTTCGACGCCGCGCTCGCCGGTGCCGCGGAGTTCTTCGCCTGCGAGGCCGCGATCGCGGCCCCCGCGTGGGTGCACGGGCCTGAGCGGTTCGTCGAGCCGTGGTGGTTCGTCGCGAGCCGGCCCTCGTTCCACGCCTACACGCTCGCGAACACGCCGGCGTCGTTTGCGCGTCACGGAGTCTTTATCGCCCGCGAGGTCTTCGACCGTGCCTGAGCGGCAGTTCACGCGGGCCCGGATCCTGAGCGCGCTGCAGGTGCTCGGAGAGGAGCTCACCAGCCGGGGCGTGCGCGGACAGATCTTCATCGTCGGCGGCGCCGCGATGGCGCTCGCCTACTCCACCAGGCGCGTCACGAAGGACATCGACGCCGTGTTCGAGCCCAAGAGCGCGATCTATGACGCGGCGGCCACCGTGGCCGAGCAGCTCGGGCTGCCCGAGGATTGGCTGAACGACGCCGTCAAGGGCTTCATGCCCGGGCCCGACGAAGAACCCCGCCCCGTACCGAACATCCCGGGCATCGAGGTCGCCACAGCCTCGCCACGCTACCTCTTGGCGATGAAGCTGATGGCGATGCGCTTCGGCGAGGACGATGAGGACATCGAGATCCTGCTGCGAGAGTCAGGCATTCAGAGCACCGAACACGCACTCGACGTGCTCGAGCAGATCTACCCCGCCCAGGAGCCCCCCGCGAAGACGCGGTTCTTCCTGGAAGAGCTACTCAGGGAGTAGAGCGCATCAGTTCAAGCGTCAGGCGAGCGCCAGTCCCCCGGTGCCGGCCGCGTTGACCGCCCCGATCCCAGCCTGGTGGTCGTGCCCTGTCACCAGCGATACCAGCGCCGGCGACCCAGCCCAGCGTCGACTCCTCCGACGAGGAAGCCGAGCAGCCATAGCGCCACCGCGACGAGCAGCACGAACCAGAGGACGTGGGCAGCGAACCCGAGCCCTCCGAAGATCGCCAACAACAACAGCAGGATTATTAGGGCAAGCATTTTCAGCCTCCTAACGATTGGCTGCCAGTCGTCTACCCCCGAGCCATAGCCGGCAAACGGGGAGCTCAGTCGGGCTGGTGGCTTGAGAGCGGCAGGTAGTCTTCGCGGACGGGAGCGAAGACGTTGACGTTGAGCACCGGCTCGGAGCCGATTACGCGGCCGGTGTGCGGCACGCCCGCGGGGATGTAGAGCAGCTCGCCCGCGCCGACGGTGTAGGGAGTGCCGTCGAGCTCGGGCCGGAGCGTGCCGGCGAACACAAACGAGAGCTGGTCGTAGGGGTGGTCGTGGGGCGGCACCTCCGGGTGGCCCGGCTGGATCCAGTTGAACGTCACGATCGCGTCGTCCGTGCGCACCGCGGTGCGCTCGAGGATGCCGCCGGCGAGCGACTCGCGCGGCATCTCGGCGAAGGCGGCGTGAAATGGTGTCTTGGGCATGTGTCTTCCTAGTCTTCGGTCTCTGTCGGTTGGGGCAACTCGAGCGGCGCGGTCTCGGGACCGAGCTCGCCGGCCATCGCGCGCTGGTGTATCGCGGCGAAGGTCGTTCCGGCCGCGTAGGCATCGGCGACGCGCTGTGGATCGACGAACTTGCCGAGCGGATCGTCTTGGAACTCGAGGCTCTCGCGCATCCATGCGCTCGACTTCGACCAGTCGCCGAAGTTGTCGACCTGCAGCTCCACGCGGTTTCCGTCGGGGTCCTTGTAGTAGTGGGAGAACGTCATGCCGTGGTCGAGACAGAACTCGGGCTCGATTCCCGCCGCCCTCAGGCGCAGGTAGCTCGTGTTGAGGTCCTCGAAGTCCTCGCACTCGAACGCGGAGTGGTGGAGTCCCGTGCGCGTCTCGCGCTCCGGGTCCTCGACGAAGTCGGGGAACGAGAGCATGGCGATACGGTGATTGGCCTTCTGCAGAAAGCGCCCCGGTGCGACGAGGTCCTTGATCGCCCGCCGCCTATCGCGTCGGGTGCATTAACTCGGTCTCATGCTGCGAGTGGCTCGTACTCCTGGATCAGCCCCTCGAGCAGGTCGCTTCGTTGGACCGCGGCTGATGGGCACGGGTCACCTCGTGTCGAGGGCAGCGTGGTCAGGGCCGGCGCTCGCAGGTCGAGGCTACGGTGTGGACGCCGCGCCTTGACAGTAGTGACGCACGAAGACTCGAAGGACATGCTCGAGTTGACGGCGATCAAAGACCAGGAGCCGGTCCAGGCACTCTCGCCGTGCGGTTCCGATCCAGCGCTCGATGTGGGCATTTGCGTTCGGCGCCTGGATAGGTGTGCGGACGATCCTCGTCCCCTCGCTCTCGAAGACCAAGTCGAATGCTCGGCTGAACTTGGTGTCGCGGTCGTGGATCAGGAAGCGCGTCCGCTGGCCGCGGTCGTCGAGATCCATGAGCAGGTTGCGCGCCTGCTGCGCCACCCACGGTCCATCGGGGTTGCGGGTGCACGCCCCGCCCTCGACCCGCCGGTTGCCAAGGCGGATGAACACGAGCACGTAGAGTCGCCGGAGCAAGACGGTGTCGACCGTGAAGAAATCGCAGGAGAGAGTGATCGCGGCATGCTGGCGCAGAAACGAGCGCCAAGTCGTTCCCCCGCGCTTGGGCGCCGGCGGCATGCCCGCAGCCTGCAGGACATTGCGCACGAGCGTCGGCGAGACATCGATCCCGAGCTTGCGCAGCTCGCCGGCGATGCGGACGTAACCCCAGCCTGCGTTCTCACGTGCGAGCCGCACGATCAGCGCGCGAACCTCGCGGTCGATCCGTGAGCGCCCCGAGCGCCTGTACGGGTATGTCCAGTGCCCGCTACGAGTCGCCGATGCCACGCAAGCAGCGTCTCGGGCGTGACCACAAACGCCGGCCAGCGGAGCCGCGGCATTACCCGGCTGAGCGATGCGAGCACGAGACGGTCACGCGGCGAACACCGCGGCCTTCCCGCCCGCCGGCGTACAACGGCGAGCCCATGGCGCAGCACGAGGATCTAAAGCTCCTTGGAACGCTCACTGCGCGCGAGCAGCACCACGAGCGCGAGCAGGCGGCAAGCAAGCATAGGATCAAGGGCAACCTCCACCGGACGGGACGCCGAAGCCTATGCCCTCGCCCCTGGCCGACCGCTGAGCTCCCTGCTGCCGCGACGCGGCCGAGTTTATGCACCCCACGAGCCCACGCCCCGGTCGGGTTCGCCGTTATGCCAGCGAGGTGCACGCGCCCGCTGGCGAGCTCGATGAAGAACAGTTCGTACAGGCGTCTGAGGAACACCGTGTTGACCGTGAAGAGGTCGCAGGCGATGATGCTGCGGGCGTGCGCTCGCAGGAACGCGGTCCAGCTCATGCCGGTCCGCCGCGGCGCGGGATCGATGCCTGCGTCCTTGAGGACCCTCCACACGCTCGAGGGCGAAAGCGTGAGGCCGAGGCGGTGAAGCTCGCCGGCGATGCGCCGATAGCCCCAGGTCAGGTTCTCTCTGGCGAGTCGCAAGGCCAGCTCACGTAACGATCGCGCTCCCGCGGGCGTCCCCGCGCTGCAGCGTAGGTCCAGCGCCGAGCGACCAAACGACGGTGCCAACCGAGCAGCTCTCCGGGCGCACGAAGAACGTGGGCCAGCGATTGTGCGGCAGAGCACGAGAGAGCGCGGCGAACAGCACCGCGGCCGCGGCCGGCAACGGCGTCGCGATCGACAGTGCCAGGGTTCCTGTGCTCGATGTCGATAGCGTCACCAAGAGCTACCCCGGCGAGCCGCCCGTGCAGGCCCTGCGGGAGGTGAATCTCACAATCGGCCACGGGGAGCTGGTCGGGATCGTCGGCCCGTCGGGGTCGGGCAAGACCACCCTGCTGCAGCTGATGGGGACCCTCGACCGGCCCACCACCGGCCGGGTACGGATCACCGGGCTCGACGTGGCAACGATGGCCGACGAGGACGTGGCCTACCTGCGGGCCACCCGGATCGGGTTCATCTTCCAGCAGTTCTTCCTGGCCGAGCACTCCACCGTGTTGGACAACGTCGCCGACGGTCTCCTCTACGCCGGCATCCCCATCGGGCCGCGCCGCCAGCAGGCCCTCGACGCCCTGGAGCTGGTCGGCCTGGCTGAGCGCCCCCACGCCCGCCCGACCCAGCTCTCCGGCGGGCAACGCCAACGCGTCGCGATCGCCCGAGCCCTGGTCGGCCAGCCCGCGATCGTGCTCGCTGACGAGCCGACGGGGAACCTCGACCAGGCGACCGGGCAGTCGATCCTGGCCCTGATCGACCAGCTCCATCAGGCCGGCTCGACGATCGTGGTCATCACCCACGACCACGCGATCGCCGAGCGCATGTCCCGCAAGGTCGAAATCCTCGACGGCCAGATCGTCGCCGACACCGGCCGCGGGGAGCCCTCGTGACCGCCACCGCCACCGCCACCCTGAGCCGGAGACGGCTACCGCTCGCCGATCTGACCCGGCTCTCCACCGTTGGGCTGCGCACCCGGAAGCTGCGGGCCGGGCTGTCCGCGCTCGGTATCGCCATCGGTGTGGCCGCCATCGTCGCCGTGCTCGGCCTGTCGGCCTCATCCCAGGCCGGGCTGCTGGACGAGATCAACCAGCTCGGCACCAACCTGCTCACCGTCAGCGACGGCCAGAGCTTCACGGGCGGCACAGCCGAACTGCCCACCAGTGCGCCGCCCATGATCGGCCGTATCAGCGGTGTCCAGCAGGCGCAGAGCACCGGGGCGATCAGCGGCGCCAACGCCTTCCGCACCCCGTACATCCCCTCGGTCGACACCAACGGCCTCACCGTCCAAGCCGCGTCGCTCGACCTCCTCCCGGTCCTCGCCACCACCGTCGCCCAAGGTCACTACCTCAACGCTGCCACCGCCCAAGAGCCCGTCGCCGTTCTCGGGGCCGCCGCCGCCCATCTGCTCGGCATCGACCGCATCTACCCCGGCGAGCGGATCTGGGTCGGCGGCCAGTGGTTCTACCTCGCCGGCATCCTCAACCCCGCCGTGCTCGCCTCCGCGATCGACACGTCCGTCCTAGTCGGCTACCCCGCGGCAGAGAAGTACCTGGGCTTTGACGGCCACCCCTCCACTGTCTACCTCCGCGCCCAGACCGACCGCGTCAACGCGGTCGACAATCTCCTTGCGGCCACTGCCAACCCGGAAAATCCCAGCGGGGTCACCGTCAGCCAACCCTCATCCGCCCTCGTTGCCCAAGCCGACGCCAAGAGCGCCCTCAACGGCCTGTTCCTCGGCCTCGGTGCCGTCGCCCTCTTGGTGGGCGCGGTTGGGGTTGCGAACATCATGATCATCAGCGTCTTGGAGCGGCGCTCCGAGATCGGCCTCAGACGGGCGCTTGGCGCGACCCGCGGACAAATCCGCGGACAGTTCCTTTCAGAGGCGATCCTGCTCGGTCTGCTCGGCGGAGCCGTTGGGGTCGCCCTCGGCGCCGCGTCGACCGTCGTCTACGCCCACACCAAACACTGGGCCACGGTCATTCCCACCGATGCCTGGGTCGGCGGCATCGCCGCGTCTCTCATCATCGGCGCGGTCGCCGGGCTCATCCCCGCCATACGAGCCGCACGCCTCTCACCCACCCAAGCCCTCTGGTCCGTCTAGCCCACCGGCGCTCGCGCATCCTTAGGACTGCGACGCCAGAGACCAGGACTCCTCGATCCTGTAGACGATCGCGCCCAGACCTGGCGCTAGAGCGGTCGCGGGTTTGTGTATCAATCCCGCCCCCGCTATGGAGGAGAAGCTCCGCGACAGCGGGGCTTTTTTGTGGGCGGACCTGATCGGGGTGCGGCGCCATTGTTCCAATATCGTTCCAATTTGTTTTGGAACTTCGATCTCGCGGCGCCATCAATCTCGGCGCATGCGGGGGCGATGTCGAGGTTTGGGAGCAGCAGGTGGCGATCGTGCTTCCGGTGGCTTCAGGCCACCCAGTGGGCGTCTGCGAGCTCGTGCTTGTACTTGCCGGTGGCTAGCTACTTGCCGCGGAAAAAGTAGGGTGCTGGGGGGCTTGTTCCGTCCGGTCTGATCGCCAGAATATCCTGCAAATGAGCGGGTTTCTGGTTGAAAGGGGTCGGTATGTTGACGTTGTCGGCGGGGCAGGCGGAGTCGTTGTGGGACGAGGCGTTGCCGGTCGAGGTGAGAGAGTTGCCGCAGGATTTGGCGGCGCTGGATTTGTTGCTCTCGGATCCTGGGTTGTTTGGGCCGGTCGTGGAGCGTTTTCGCCGAGAGGTGTTGGAGTCGCGTCGGGCGGTGTTGACGGATGGCCGTCCGACGATCGCGATGGAGACGTTCATTCGATTGATGGTCCTCAAGATGCGCTATCGGTGGGGGTATCGGTCGCTCGTGGCGGAGGTCTCGGACTCGATTCAGTTGCGGCGGTTCTGCCGGATCTCTTTGTGCGAGCGGGTGCCGGACGAGTCGACGGTCCGCAAGCTCGCCCGCAGGATCGGGCCCGAGACGGTGTCGGAGCTGACGCGCACGCTGATCGCCGGGGCGACGCGCGAGAAGCGCTTTCGTCCGCGGGCGGTGCGGATCGACTCGACCGTCGTCGAGGCGGATGTGAAGTATCCGACCGATGCGGGGTTGGCCTCGCATGGGGTGCGTGCGCTCGCGCGGGAGGGTCGCAAGCTGGCGAGCAGCGGATCGGCGAGAGCAAACGGCGGGTGCGGGATCGAGCTCGCGGGCGATGGGTCGCCGGTTGCGGGGGATCACGCGCACGATCCGGGCTCGCTCGGGGAGGCCAAGGCGCAGGTGCTCAAGCTCACGGCGCAGACCGGCGAGCTGTTGGAGCGCGCTCGGTGCGCGAGGCCAGGCGGCTGGTGAAGGTAGCGCGGTCAAAGGCGCGTGGCCGCGGCGCGAAGCGCAAGCTGAAGGCGGCGGCCAGGCTCGAGCAGCTCGCGGATCGCTGCGAGAAGGTCGCCTCCCAGATCAAGCAGCGCGTGGCGGGCGAGCCGATCTCAGACCGGATCGTGTCGCTCACCGACCCGGACGCCCGGCCGATCCGCAAGGGCAAGCTGGGCAAGCCGAACGAGTTTGGGTATGTGACCCAGCTGGCGGAGGTGACCGAGAACACCAAGCGCGGCGCACGGGGGCTGATCCTGCCGGCGTCAAGCGCGCTGGGCAACCCGACCGAGAACACGCTGCTTCCCGACACGGTCGCGGAGCTGGGACGGCTCGGGATCTCCCCACGCGAGGTGGCCCTCGACGGCGGATTCATGCCCGGTCCCACCAACCAGGCGCTCACAGACCTCGTGCTCGACCGAGTGTTCATCTCCGGCCGCCAGGAACCTGGCTCCAGACGCACCAACCGGCGGCTGCAGCGCTACCGCACAGGCGAGGAGGGACGAATCAGCCACCTCAAGCGCCGCTACGGGATGGGCCGCAGCCGCCTGAAGGGCCACGAAGGGCAGCGGATCTGGACCGAGTGGGGGATCCTCGCCTATGACGCCGACACGCTCGCCGTCCGAGCCCGGTGAAACACTCCAAACGCTCCTGACCAGAGCAACCACTCATTGACCGAACGGCCGCGCCCTCAACCAGCGCGGCCGTTCTCATCTCAAAGAGTTTTTCCGCGGCAAGTAGCTAGATAGGCGCGCAGGCGCCGCCCGGCGGCGAGGGGCCGGACCTTGCCGGCCGCTTGGTTGGGAGTCCTTGCCTCGGTGGCATAGATCTCGCAGTAGTTAGGGTCTTCCGGAGAGACGGTGGGGTCAGTGGCGAACACCAGGTATCCCCGGCGGCGTGCCCGCTCCTCGTTGGTCTTGGCGATCCGCTCGTTCTCCTGCTCGAGCTCGCGAGCCCACGCGAACAGGTCGATCTGGGTGTCGGTAGGTGGTGGCATGGGTCAGGGTGGCCCGATGAACGGGGTCCGGCCATCTCGACGGGGCACCGGACGCCACTGCATCGCCACTGCATCGCCACCGCTTCGCTACGCCCTACGGGCTGCGCTCCGCGGCGGCGAGCCCGCTTCCCACAGGGCCCCAACAGGCGCCCAGGAAATTGCATGGCCGGTTTGCGCGCGTGGCGGTCATTAACCGAGACAGCACAAACAAACCAAGAGCTTCCGAAGGGAACAGCATGACACCCGTCGCGAGGTTGACCAACGAGCCGCTCATCTCCGATTTGCCAAGTGCCCGGCTGCAAGACCCACTGCTACGTCCGGAGGAGGCGGCCCGGCTGCTCTCCGTGAGGACGAGCTGGATCTACGAAGCCGTGCGGGCTCGTCGCCTTCCATGCGTACGGGTCGGTCGCCACATCCGCTTCACCCAACGAATGCTGGAAGAGTGGCTGGCCGACAACATCCATGCCTGACCGTGCGCCCATGCGCCCCACGCAGCATCCCCGGTCTCGTCCGCCTCGACAACGATGCTCGCCGGCCGCCACGCCGCCTACAATCGGGCGGTCATGGCTAAGCGCTCCTACGGCAGTGGTCGTCTCTTTGTGTACAAGGACAAGACGGGCAAGGAGAGCTGGTACGGCTCCTGGCGAGCCGGGACGAGGCGAGTCCAGCGCCAGATCGGTCCCAAGCGCTCACAGGGCGGCGCGAGCGGCCTGACGCGGGTTCAGGCTGAGCGCGAGCTTGGCAAGCGGATCGATCACGACCTCGTGCTCGCCACCGCCGAGCGTCAGACCCTCGCCGAAGCCGGCCCGCTCTACATCGATCATTTGGAGCACGTGATGGATCGCAAGCGCTCGACGATCCAGGACTACCGCGGCTACCTGCGTGGACACCTCGAAGAGTTCTTCGGCGATACGCCGATCGACAGGATCGACCCGGCCAGGGTCGCCTCCCACCTCAAGCGCAAGCGCGCGGACGGCCTGTCGAACAGGACGGTCCAGAACCACCTGAACTTCCTGCACGGCGTTTTTGCCTTCTCGCTCAAGCGCGGCTGGGTCCTGGCCAATCGGGTCGCGCACGTAGATCGCCCCAAGAAGGCGCGCTCGCCACACCGGCGCATCCGCTTCCTGCAACCCCGCGAGCTCGATGAGCTCATAGACGCGGTCCCCGACGACTCGCTGGGCGCCGTCGAGCGACCGCTCTACCTGGCCGCCGCCTTGACCGGCCTGCGCCAGGGCGAGTTGCTGGCGCTGAAGTGGATGGACGTCGATTGGCTGGCGAGCCGGGTGCGCGTCGCCGACAACTTCACCCGCGGGAAGTTCGACAGCCCCAAGTCACACGAGGGACGCTCTGTGCCGATGGCCGACCGTCTGGCGCGTGAGCTAGAGCTTTACTCCCAGCGCTCGGCCTACCGCACAGACGACGACCTCGTATTCTGCGATCCCCACACCGGCAACGTGCTCGACCCGTCGAAGATGCGCAAGCGCTTCGGCGAGGCCATCACGCGGGCCGGCGTGCGCGAGATCACCTTCCACGAGCTGCGCGACACATTCGGCACGCAGATGGCAGCCGCCGGTGCGCCGCTGCGCGCGATCCAGGAGTGGATGGGCCACGCCGACGCCAAGACGACGGAGATCTACCGCCACTACGCCTCCGACCCGACCAACGGAGCGCAGCTGGTCGAGCGGGCCTTCGGCACAACCCAGCCGTCGGCGTCGGATGAGAGCCCAACGCGGGAGCGAGCACGATGAGCGCCACAGCAGACGGGGTGACGATTGAGCGCGCCGGACGAGCCCTGATTGAGGCGACCGCGGCCCCAGCCAAGGTGATCCTGTTCGGGTCGCGGGCTCGCGGCGATGGGGACGATCGAAGCGACTTCGACTTCCTGGTGATCGAGCGGGAGGTCACCGACCGCTTCGGGGAGATGGTGCGTCTGGGGCGGATTCTCGGGCGGCTCTTGATCCCGGCCGATGTCGTGGTAGCCAGCGAGCAGCACGTGCGGAAGTGGGAGTCGGTCAAGGGCACCATGATTCACGAGGCGATGAGCCAGGGCCGTGTCGTCGCCGAGTCCTGAAGCGCGTGAGCTGGCGCTGCTGCTGGTGCGCAAGGCCGAGGGGGATGAGTCGATCCTCGACAGGCTGCTCGATGATTCAGACGTGCCCGATGACGTGCTGGGCTTTCACGCGCAGCAGGCGATCGAGAAGCGCCTGAAGGCGGTGCTGGCGTTCCACGAAGTTGACTACGACCGAACGCATAGCATCGGTTATCTCACCTCTCTTTTGGAGCATCACGGGATCGGTCTTCCCGAGGAACGCGAGCAGATCGAGGAGCTGACGCCGTGGGCGGTCGCCGCGCGGTATGAGGATAGGTTCGAGGAAGTGCTCGATCGCGCCGCCGTGCGGGAGCAGGTGTCGGTCGTACGCGACTGGTCGGCACGCCTGCTGGGGGACGAGGGCTAGCAGAGCGCACGAATCCGCTGGTCGTTCTGCCTGCGAAGGTGGTCTGAAGGAGGCGTCCGTCCGTAACGCAAAGATGCACTCGTGATCGCCCTGCACGCCGTCTGGTCCCACGACTCGCGGCTTTGCGTGTGGGGAGAGGACTCCGAGGAGCCCGCGCGGACTCCGCGGCGTCGCGGGCTCAGACCCGCGAAACCGCGGGCGCGCAAGCATCCGTTCGTCTGCTCGGTGCGGGACCTGACCGGCACGTTGGACGCCTTGGGTGTTTCGCTCGAATTCGATGCGCTCTTCGAGTACGAGCTCCACTTGATGCTGCCCTCCTCCAACGACGGACCTCAGCACTCGCCACAGCTTTTGCGGGGAGATGAGGAGCGCCGCGATTCAAACGTGAAGCTGCTCTACCCCTGGGTCGTTCCCGCGATTGCGCTCCCGCCCGCCGCGGCGCTCGAACTGCTGCTCGCGCTGCCAGCCGGCGGCTCCGCGGCCGGTGCCCGTAACCTCGCGGGCGTCGCGCTCGGCGACTCGCTGTGGTTCCTGGCCGAGGCGAGCAAGCTCGCGCTCGAGCTGGTTGCGCGCGGCCGGATACTCCCCGGGTTGGTGCGGCGGCAGGAGGGATGGGTCGCGTGGTGGCGCGCGATGCCTGGCGATCCCGAGGACGTGGAGCGTTTGCGGATGTTGGTTGCGGCGATGCCGCCGCTCGTTCGCGCGGAGATCTCATCCTCCGAGGAGAGCAACGCGCCCGAGGCTGTCGTGGGCGATCTGCTGGGGACGTTCGTCGACGCATGCGCGCGGAGCTTGCTCCCCGACGGCCTCACCGGGCGGCGAGCGCGTCGGCGCTCGAAGCACAAGCTCCCGGTCGTCGATGCCTGGGTGGCGGCATTGACGGACCCCGCCCCGGTAGCTGTCGATGCGCACGAGCGGGAGCTGGCGGTGCTGGCCGAGGAGCTGGACGAGTGGCGACAGGCGGGGGAGCGGTACGCGGAGCACCGCATGTTCCGGACCTGTTTTCGCCTGTGCGAGCCGGACGGTCCCGAGGAGCCTTGGGGGCCGGTGGATTGGCGTGTCGAGATCCTGCTCCAGGCGAAGGACGATCCGAGCGTGCTGATCGGAGCCGAGGAGGTGTGGTGCTCCAACGGGGATGGGCTGAAGGCGCTCGGCCACCGGTTGGCGAACCCGCAGGAGCGCCTGCTCGGCGGGCTCGGCCATGCGTTGCGGCTGTGGCCGGGCCTCGAGCCGGCGCTGCGTGAGGTCGCCCCGACCTGTGTCGATCTGACCCCGGAGGCCGCGATCGGATTCGTGCGCGACGCCGCTCCGGCGCTCGAGCAGGCGGGGTTCGGAGTGCTCGCGCCGCCGTGGTGGAACAAGCGGTTGCGTCTCAGTCTCAAGGTGGATCCCTTTGATGAGATCGAGGAGGGCAGCGGGCTGTTCGGCATGGACGGCCTGTGCGCGTATCAGTGGAGGATCGCGGTCGGCGACGCGACGCTGACGCTGGCGGAGCTGCGTGAGCTGGCGGCGCTGAAGTTGCCGTTGGTGATGTCCCGCGGGCGCTGGATTGTGCTGCGCCCGGAGGACGTCGAGGCGGCGCTCGCCTTCTTCGAGAAGCGCGCCGAGCGAGGCCAGGCGCCGGCGGGCGAGCTGATCCGCGAGAGCCTCGAGCTGAGCGCCAGCGCCGAGGCAAAGACCGACTCGCCGCCTGTCGAGATCGAGGCCGGTGGATGGTTGAAGGAGCTGCTCGGCACGGGCGACGAGCGCAAGCTGCGGGTGCTCCCCACCCCGGCCACGCTCGACGGGGAGCTCCGTCCCTACCAGCAGCGCGGCCTTGCGTGGCTGTCGTTCCTGTCGAGCCTCGGCCTCGGCGCGTGCCTGGCGGACGACATGGGTCTCGGCAAGACGGTGCAGCTGCTGGCGCTGTTGCTCGCCGAGCGCGAGCACGCCGAACGTCAGGGCAATGGAGGCCAGTCCAATGGATCGGCCAAGACAACTGCTGCAACACGGACCCAGAGCGCAACAGGCAAGCACCCGCGCAAGCGCCTCCTACCGACGCTGCTGATCTGCCCGATGTCGGTGGTGGGCAACTGGGAGCGCGAGGCGCAGCGATTCGCGCCGGGCCTGCGCGTACATGTGCATCATGGCTCCGAACGGCTGGCGGAGAAGAAGTTCGCGCGCGAGGCGCGCGCGAACGATCTGGTGATCACCACGTACGCGCTCGCGACGCGCGACCGCGACACGCTCGGCGCGGCGATGTGGGAGCGGATCGCGCTCGATGAGGCGCAGAACATCAAGACGATCGACACCAAGCAGACGCGCGCGATCCGCTCGCTGGGCGCCCGTCATCGCGTCGCGCTCACCGGCACCCCGGTCGAGAACCGTCTGACGGAGCTGCACTCGATCATGGACTTTCTCAACCCGGGGCTGCTCGGCCCGGCGGCGACGTTCAAGCGCTGCTACGCGAGGCCGATCGAACGCTACCGCGACGAGCACGCGACCGGACAGCTGCGTCAGACAACGGGCCCGTTCATCTTGCGTCGCTTGAAGACCGACAGGCAGATCATCGGCGACCTGCCCGAGAAGATCGAGATGCGCGTGGACTGCAACCTCACCAAGGAGCAGGCGAGCCTGTATGAGGCGGTCGTCGAGGAGATGCTGCACAAGGCGTCGCATGCCCATGGGATCGAACGTTCCGGGATCATCCTCGCGGCGCTGATCAAGCTCAAGCAGGTCTGCAACCACCCGGCGCATCTGCTCAAGGATCGCTCCGATCTGGCTGGGCGCTCGGGCAAGCTCACGCGCCTGGAGGAGATCCTCGCCGAAGCGCTCGCCGAGGGCGATCGCGCGCTCTGCTTCACCCAGTTCACCGAGTTCGGCCACATGCTGCGTACCCACCTGCAGGAGCGCCTCGGCCGCGAGGTCATGTTCCTGCACGGCGGCACCGCGAGGAGCGCGCGCGATGAGATGGTGCGGCGATTCCAGTCCGAGGACGGGCCGGCGATATTCGTGCTGTCGTTGAAGGCGGGCGGCACCGGCCTCAACCTGACTGCCGCCAACCACGTGGTCCACTTCGACCGCTGGTGGAATCCCGCGGTCGAGGACCAAGCGACCGATCGAGCGTTTCGGATCGGGCAGCAGAAGAACGTGCAGGTGCGCAAGCTGACTTGTGTCGGCACGCTCGAGGAGCGGATCGACACGCTGATCAACCGTAAGAAGGACCTCGCCGAGCGCATCGTCGGCACGGGTGAGGCGTGGATCACCGAGCTCGACACGTCTCAGCTGCGCGAGCTGGTGACGCTGTCGGCCGGCGCGGTGGTGGATTGACGATGGCTTCGCTCGACCACAACCTCGACCGACTGTGACCTCGTTCGACCACCATCCCTTCTATGAGCGCTCGGTGCCACTGCCCGCGGAGGGTGGCATCGAGGCGCGCAGCCGGCGCGGGGAGATCGGCGAGACCTGGTGGTCGAGACGATTCATCGAGCTGCTCGAGTCCTTCGGCGTCGGCTCGCGACTGAAGCGCGGACGCAATTACGCCCGCTCCGGCCAGGTCACAGAGCTCGATGTCGAGCCCGGGGTGGTGCTGGCGAAGGTGCAGGGTTCGCGCTACACGCCCTATCGCGTGCGCATCCGCTTCAAAGCGCTCACCGAGAATCAATGGCGTCGAGCGGAGAAGGCGATGGCGGCGCAGGCGCTGCCGCTCGCGAAGCTGCTCGCCGGCGAGATGCCGCATGACATCGAGGAGCTCCTCGAGGAGTGCAAGCTGAGGCTGTTCCCCCGCTCGGCGAGCGAGCTGGCCGCGAGCTGCACCTGTCCAGACGGCGTGAACCCGTGCAAGCACATCGCGGCCACCTACTACCTCCTCGCCGAGCGCTTCGACGAGGATCCCTTCCTGATCTTCACCTGGAGAGGACGCGATCAGGACGAGCTTGTGGAAAGCCTGCGCAAACGGCGCGCGCCCGCCGGGCGAGGCGCCAGGACGAGCACCACCTCGGCTGGGGACTCTGATGCGTTTGCACCAAGCGCGCCACTATCCACGGTGCTCGACTCATTCTGGGCCTGCGCGCCCGAGCTGGACGCCTTCCACGTGAGCCCGCTCGCCGGCGAGGCCCCCGACGCGCTGCTGCGCCAGCTGGGTCGCGCCCCGGTCGAGGTCGGGGACCGCAACCTCGCCGACGTGCTCGCGGGTGTCTACGCGACGCTCGCGCAGGCGGCGGAACGGAGAGCGCTGAGCGAATAGCCCGGGCGGGGATCTAGTCAGCCGACCTGCATTCTGCCTTCTGTTGACGAGGGACCGCCGCGGCGAGGGTAAGTCCGCCATCGTTCCATTCGTTGTTCCAATTTGAGCGAAACCGGCCCGAGCGAACTACCCACAGCCCCAATAAACACGGGCATCCTCACCGTACCCAACCTACCCACCGCGAACTCATGACCCGAAGGTCGCGGGTTCGAATCCCGCCCCCGCTATGCGAAGAAGCCCCGCTCAGGCGGGGTTTTTTCGTGGGCGGGTGGCGTTCTGCGGCTCTGGAGCGGTGGTGTCACCAGCAACCTCTGGCTCCCTAGCGCAAGGAGACGGCGCGGGTGACCGTGGGGTGTATAAACCCGGCCGGCGTCGTGGCCTGGGTGTCTGGGCCACGCGACGACCGGCTATAGAGTCGATTCTGTCCGCTCGCTTGGAGGTTGCTCTTGGTTGTGTCCTTGCTGTACCTGGTGGCTTGTCGTCTGCTCCAGTTCGTGGTGCTTTTCGGGCGCAGCGAGCGCTCGAAGGAGCTGGAGATTCTCGTGTTGCGCCACGAGCTTGGAATCCTGCGGCGGCAGGGGAAGAGGCCGCGGTTTTCGGTCAGCGACCGGCTCGTGCTGGCTGCGCTAAGTCGAGTCTTGCCGCGCCGGTCCTGGCAGGCCTTCATCGTCACGCCGGAGACGCTGCTGCGCTGGCACCGGCGGCTCGTCGCCAGGCGCTGGACCTACCCGCGCAGACGGCCGGGACGACCGGCGCTAGGGCGCGAGGTGCGAGAGCTGATCGTGCGGCTGGCCCGCGAGAACGCGACCTGAGGTTACGCGCGCATCGTTGGCGAGCTGCGCAAGCTCGGGATCGAGGTCTCGCCGAGCCTGGTACGGAGCGTGCTCAGGGCCGCGGGCGTGCCGCCAGCGCCGCAGCGGGACCATCTGACTTGGCGCTCCTTCCTTCGCGCCCACGCCGCGAGCATGCTCGCCTGCGACTTCTTCACGGTCGACACGGTCTTGCTGCGGCGGCTGTATGTGCTCGTGTTCATCCGCCTCGGCAGCTGCCAGATCGAGTACATAGCAGTGACGCGGCACCCCGACGGACCCTGGGTGACCCAGCAGGCGCGCAATCTGATCATGGACCTTGAGGATCGCGGCCGGCCAGCACAGTTCCTGGTCCATGACCGCGATACGAAGTTCAGCCGCTCCTTCGATGCGGTGTTCGAGACAGCGGGCCTGAAAGTCATCCGCACGCCCGTCCGAGCTCTCAACGCGAAATGCCCACATCGAGCGCTGGGTTGGGACTGCGAGAAGAGAATGTCTGGACAGGCTCTTGATCTTCAACCGCCGCCAGCTCGAGCGGGTACTCACTGTCTTCGTCGGCCACTACAACGGGCATCGCCCCCACCGCGCGCTCGCTCCAGTCCCCCGACATGAGCGCGACAGCCTCAACCAGGGGCGACCCACGCACCCCCGTGATGGCGGTAGGACGATGCGATCTGCTCGGAGGGCTGATCCATGAGTACGAGACGGTCGCAGCATGAGATCGAGTAAAAACACCCCACGGGTTGCCAGCTCCCCCCTGCTGGCTTGCCTGCGGCCTGGATCTCCTCGGTGCCAAAGCGGGACAAGCTGTATGCCCAGACCGCGACAGCATCGCCCTGCTCGTCCACGGCAACTTCCGGAGACTTCGCTTCTTCGTCTTCGTCGGAGACTGGGACCGGTGCTTGCCAGCTGGCCTCCGCCGGCCTGTCAGCGCTTTGGATCACCTCGTTGGCCGAGGCACAGCAGCCCCCCATACGGCTATCGTGTTGTCCTCGGAGTTGACAGTCACCTCGGGATTGGTGGCCCCCTTGCCAACTTCGGAGATGGTCACAGGTGCCTGCCATGTCAAGGCATGCGCGGGCGCGACTGCGAACAGTCCAGCTAGGCCTCCAAGGGTGGCCGCGGCGGCGAATGCTGCGACCGGTACGCGGCTCAGGGCCTTAGCCATCCTCATTATGCCTCCCGCAATCCTTTAGTAATACCCGGGATCGCCCCGATGCATGTGCGAACCCCAGCTGGCCAGCGAGTCCGAAGCCTACCCAGCCACTCCCACCCCACACGCAGCCTGATCGTCTCCAGCGAAATTCAAGCAGTCCGCTTCACCATCCATAGCCGTTGGCTGCCACAGCTGACGGTTCCGCCAAGTGCCAGATGCCTCGTATTTCCATCGAGTCGGTTCCGCTAGCGGCTGGCAACTGGAACTGTCCAGCGTCTATCGCTGCATCGACTTCCGGTTCATAGCGCGGGTCACACCCTTGGGCGCTGGGAACGGCAAAGGTGTTTTCGACCATTACATCGAGGTTACCGGGTTTCCCGATCCCGAGTTGCGTGAACGACCCATTGGCATAGACCGGCCCGCTTTGCCCCAGTTAGCGAGCCACTAGTGCCGGTCGTTAGGTCCAGGGTGATCGGGGTAGTCGATGAACCGATATAGCAATTTGCGCCCAGTAGATCGAATGAACCCGGGTTTTCAAGATGGACCTGTACCGGCAGCTCGAGCGCGGTGCCCTGCTCAAGCAACAGATTTACGGGGTTCACTTCAGGGGCGCCCACTAGTTCAACTGTCGCCTTGAGTTTGTATTCGTGAGCCGTTTTTGCCGCGGTAAACTCGCTTTTCGGAGCCCCAAACGCGGTGTTGACGAAGAAGCTCGTGTTGACAACGTTCATACCTCCCGCCACTGTCATCGAAGGGCTCTCTAGCGCAGATACAGATGCGTCCGGAGGGATGAACACGAAAGCAGCTGGATTCGAGTTCGGAATTTCTTCATAGCCTCCCTGTACGGTGAATTTGGGCTGTAGTGTCACTGCGCCAAGATGGAATGGACCGGTACCTTTCGTAACAAAGCACCCTCCTATTGTGGATCACTCACTGCCTCACAATGATTGAAATTCGCCCAGTTATAGGCGTTCGACTGCCACCGTCCCCATGACAAACACTGTCACCAGGCATAGCCCCATCGTGACCCGTCTCATTGATCCCTGCCCCCTTCCTCGACCGAGCCCCCTGACGGACCCGGACTAGCGCACACACTACTACTCGCGAGCGGTCTAGCGGCCCGAACGGTTCTGTCCCGAGACCGAGCCTCCGCGCCATCGCTCAGTGGCGCCAGGCGTCTCGGTGGTCGAGCACCTTTAGCCAGCGCCTTGATTGGTCGTCATCCGTAGCAATCCACGGGCCGTCTGTGGAGGCGCACTGATGTCGGTCGTTTTGGTTGCCGTGATCCTACGACTACTCGGGTGTCGCCATACCTAGATATGACGCTCCAGAGGCAGGACCACACGTCGGCCCGGAATCACTCCTATGCTGTGTCGAGGCCAGACCCACCGAACGCTTTCTTGGAACCGGTGGTCGATCTGAAAGACGCCGTGACTGTTGGCGCGAGGTAGGCGGGACGGGCGCCCAGTATCCGAGTTGTGCACGAGCACGCCGACCATTCGTCCATTTCGGGGTCGGCGGCCGAGGGCTCGTCACGCGAGAGTCCTAGTGTGTCCGGTGTGCGTGTGTCTGGACGGACCGTCGCAAAGACTGATGTCGCAGTCTGCGACGGGGTGCCGGCAGCGGTCGCCCTACTACGTGAGTCCGGATCGGTCGAGCGCGCGACGAGCGGCTTCGTGGAGCAGTTCGACATCCGCGACGGGTCATTGGTCTCATGTCCAGAGGAGGTTGAGCTGATCACCGCGGGCCAGGCTGACCGCCTGACGGTGCCGCTCGACAGCCTCGAGGCGGAGCTTGTCGCGGTGCTCGACAGCGACGGCCGGCGTCTGGCCGTGCTCACGATCCCTGCTGTGCGCGATGCGGCCGACATCGAGCCGACAACTCGGCTGCTCGACGAGCCGCTGGACGAGAGCCCCGCAATCGTCTGGCTGAAGGATCTGGATGGCTGCTACCTGCGTGTCAACCGCCGCTACGTCGAGCAGCTTGGGACCGATGCCGAGCGCGTGTGCGGCCGGACCGACGCCGAACTCACCGCCGCAGGGTCGATGGAAGGGCTGAGACTGGAGGAAAAGGACATCGCCGGACGAGAGCCGCTAGAGCTCGAGTACCTGATCGACGCGTTTGAAGAGCGCCCTAGGTTTGTCGCTCTGCGGTTTGCGCTACGCGACCGCAACGGACAGCCGACCGCCACTTGCACTGTGGCGGCACCGATCGCAGAGGCCTCGCTGGCCCGTTCGGAGTGCGACCGGCTGATGAGAATCGATCGCTGGGGACGGCTCGACGCGTTCGCGATCCGTCAGGAGTTGCTCGGCGAGTGGGGGCTCACGCTGGCCGACGGGAGCTCCGGTCCACCGCTCGATCGTGACGATCGTGTCGCCGCGGCCCTCGTTGAGCGAGACGAGGCGCTCGCCGCAGCCACGCGGCTGGAAGAGGAGCTGTTCAAGGAGTGCGAGCAGCGGGACAGCCTCCGCGCCGAGTCGGAACGCGCTGTCCGGCGCACCGACGACGCTGTCCGGCGCGCCGACGAGCTCGATTTCGCCGCCGCGGCCGAGCGGGCGCGATCCGAGGAGCTCGAGCAGTCGCTTGTTCGCGCCGAGGCGCGTGTGAGCGAGTTGGAGGCCGAGCTGACGGCCGTCCGAGCCGAGCTCGAGGAGCACCTGCTGCCTGCGGAGCCGCTCGAGGCCGCCGCCCCGGCGCCGGAGAGCGATGGCCTCAAGTGGGTCGTAGGCTCGCAGCGCGCCCTCTCGGCCGCGCTCGTGGGCGTCACAGAGTGGCGATCGGTGCTCAACCACGCGGTGGACACGCTCGGCTCGGAGGGAGGATGGGATGCGACGATCGCGTGGTACACCGACAAGCCGCATGGGTCGATGAGGTGCGGCGCGATCTGGACGGGCGACCCCGCATGCTTGGGTACGCTCAAGACCCAGATCTGGCAGCACGTAGAGGATGCGGCGACGGCAGAGTTCGGTCGTGCTCGCAACCGGATGGCGACGACCTGCTTGCTTGATTTGCATTCGGCCGAGGACCCGCTGCTAAGGGACGCCGCGGCGGAGGGCATGGGTTCAGCGCTGCTGATGCCGGTAAGCGACGGCGGCGAGACGATCGCGATGCTGGAGCTGTTGTCTCGGACGGTCACCGCGCCGGAGCCGGAGCTGATGGTCTCTCTCGAAGCGATCGCTCTGCAACTCGGCGCAACCGCGCAACTCCTCAGGCTCGCGGACGTGCCCCAGTGGCGGGCCGGGCGCCGATGAGCGTCCGCGCCTGCGGCGATGGGATCTCCGCTACTTCGTCGCCGCGGGCGCCGTGAGTGGCTTGCCCACGGGGTCGAGGCTTTCCTTCACGACCCATTGCCTCTCCAACACGTCCCGTCGGAACTCCCCATCAGGGCCAATCCAGCGCCTCATACGTTCCTCGGACCCCGGGTTAGTCACGCACAACGAGTCCTCGCTCTTGTCCACGTTGACACCGAGCTTGAGCGCGACGGCCATTATACGGACGAGTTGGTCCGTCACCTGCGTCGGGTCGTCCTCGTCTAGCTCGATGTTCATCTTCATGCGCCCGGATCGGCGCGCCGGGACGTTTACTTTAAGCGCGGCGGGGTCATCGTGGACTCCGCGCCGAGGTTGTGGGGGTCCAAAAGTCGATCACGCCGTGCTCAGGCATCGGGCGGACCTTGCCGAGTAGGGTCCCGCGCCCATGGCACCCAAGCGCTCGAAGCTCCTCCTCGTGGCCTTGGTCTACTGTGCACTGCGGCGCGTCTTTGAGCTGGCGGTGCTGCTGTTCCGCCGCGAGGAGGCCAAGGAGATCGAGATCCTCGTGCTGCGTCACCAGGTCGCGGTGCTCTCTCGCCAGGTTGCCCGACCCGAGCTGCGACCAGTCGATCGCGCGCTGTCGGGCGTGGGTGGCGGGGTGTGCGTCATGTTGAGGCGACCACCACTTTTTGGCCGGCGGCCAGCGCTGAGGCGGTGACCTGCACGAGCCCTTCGGCGTCGTCGAACAGTCCGAGCGAGACCCCCACGAGACGGTTGCTCGCGCCTGCGGCGACGACTTCGACGGCGTAGGCCCCGCCGGGCTGGGCCAGCAACGCGGTCACCGGCACCACCACTGCGTCCGGCACGCTGGCGGTGGTGATACCGACCTGCACCGGGGCTTGATCCCACGTGCCGGTCGCGGCCGGGTCAGACGGGGTGACGTTGACAGTGATCGTCGGTGTGGTGCTGCTCCCCGAGCTCGCTGACGAGCACGTGTCTGTTCCCGGCGCGGCGGAGCTCGACCCCGACCCTGAGTTCGATGGGCAGGTGGCGACCGTCCCCACCGAGGAGACGACACCCGGGATGGTCTGGTTGTTGGGCAGGGTGATGCTCACCTTGTTCCCGACCGCCACACTCGTCTGTTGCGAGGCGTCCAGCGCCACCTGCACCTCGCGAGTGGTCGAGGTGCCCTGAAGCACCGTCTCGCCGGTCTGAGCGCTGCCTCCTGGCTGGGCTGACACGCTCGTCACCCGCACTGCGGTGGGCTCGAACACCGCCTGGCCGAGGGTTAGCCCAGATCTTGCAGTAAGCCTGTTCGTCTGAGCCGGGATTCCGCCGCCTGGGCGGGGAAAATGCGGGTGTCGAGGTCCGCATTCCCCACTCAGGAGGCGTCACCATGAAGGTGAACCGTAGAGGTTGCCGGGAAACCGTAGAGGTCACGGCGGACGGCGAGGGTTTCTGCTCGCACGCCGGCGCGCTTTTGCTGGTCAACCTGGCCGACCGGCTGGGCTTGACCAAGGGGCTCGGCGAGGCACTGGCGGGCACCCGTCAGCGTCGTTCCGTGCACGATGACGGCCAGGTCCTGCGCGATCTGATCGTCACGCTGGTGCAGGGAGGCGAGCACCTCTCGGATCTGGCCGCGCTTCGTGACCAGCCCGACCTGTTCGGTACGGTGGCCTCAGACTCCACCGCGTTTCGGCTACTGGAGCGGATCGGGCCAGGCGAGCTTGAGGGTCTGCGCGGCGCACGCAAGGCGGCGCGCGAGCGCGCGTTTGCGCTCGGTGCCCGGCCCAAGGAGCTGATCCTCGACGTTGACGCGACCCTCGTCGGCTCTCACTCCGATAAGGAGCAGGCTCGAGGCAACTACAAGGGCGGCTACGGCTTTCACCCGATGCTCTGCTACCTGGACGGCTCAGACGGGGCGCTCGACGGCATCCTGCGGCCGGGTAACGCCGGGTCGAACACCGGTGCCGACCAGACCCAGGCGATCGAGCTCGCGCTGGCGCAGCTGCCCGAGGACTGCATGGAGGAGGAGTTGCTCGTGCGCGGGGACTCCGCCGCGTGCGTGCACGAGCTGATCGACTTCTGCCGTGAGGGCCGGATTCGCTTCTCGGTCGGGCACGACTTGAACGCCGAGGTACGCGAAGCGATCGCAAAGCTCCCCGAGGATGCGTGGGTTCCGGCGATCTCACAAGACGGGAAGCCCGTCACCGATCACCCCATCCGTCCGCGCAAGGCGTACGTCGCGGAGCTGACCGGCCTTCTCGACCTCTCTGGCTGGGGGCCGGGATCGCGGCTTCTCTGCCGCCGCGAGCGCGCCCACCCCGGCGCGCAGCTATCCCTGATCGACACCGACGGCTGGCGCCATCAAGCATTCCTCACCGACCAGCAAGACGATGACCTCGCCGAGCTCGATCGCCGCCACCGCGCGCATGCCCACGTCGAGCAGCGCATCGAAGACTCACACGCCCTCGGGCTCTCAAAGCTCCCGTTCCGCGCCTACCAGATGAACGAGGCCTGGATGCAGCTCGTGCTCTGCGCACAAGACCTCCTCGCCTACGCCAAGGCACTGACACTCACCGATGAGCTCGCGCGCTGCAAACCCCACACGCTTCGCTACCGCCTGCTGCACCAAGCCGGACGGCTCACCCGCTCAGGCCGTCACACCAAGCTCCGCCTCGCCCGCCACTGGCCCTGGACGACACACCTCGCCGCCGCCTGCGCTCGCCTCGACGCATTGCCAACCCCCGCGGGGTGAGCCCGCCACCATAGGGGTCCCAGCGCGCCACGATCACCAGCGCGCGACTCCCGCTGCCCGGATCGTCTTCGTGTGACAGAAATCAGCCCCACATGGAGCGTCAAAGCGCTCCCGCCGGGCCCTCGCCCGATCCACACTCGCTCCTGACACCACCAATCATCCCCACGACACCGCGCGACGTCACTCCAGCAGGCTTACTGCAAGATCTGGGTTAGCGTGCCGGTCTCGCTCACCCCCAAGGCAGCTTGCAGTTTCTCCACGGCCGTTGTGGTGGCTGGCCCGAAAGAGGCTGAAGTCCGATTCAGCTGAGACGGGGTGGCGTAGCCGAGCGCGACCAGATCCGTGTTGAGCTCGGCCACGTCAGGGCCAGTCGCGCCGGCCGACAGAGTCCGATAGGCACGTGTCGAGCCGTACAGCAACACGACCGGCATTTCGTTCACGCGGTAAAGCACCCGGCCTTGGTGGATGACCTGGCCCAGAGTGGGCAGCGTGGTGTATGTCCCGCGAGCCTGGTTGATCACCGAGTACGGCGAGCCGTCCGGTCGCGCTCGATAGGTCAGGGTCCCGTCCTCGGGGACTGTGGCCGAGAGCGTCCTCTTCTGCACCTGCGCGGTGCTCGCCAGGGCAAGCTGTGCGGCCGCGGTCGCTGGCTTGTCGCGAGACGTCAGGGCCAGGGCGGCGGCTATGGCAGCCAGGACGGCCGCGGCGGCCAGCCCTTGCGTCGAGCGCCTCACTGGACCGCCGCCGGATTCAGACGGATGCACTTCTGGATCGTGGCCTGCAACCCCGGAATGCTCGAACCGTGCGAGACGTTGACGAGCGGCCCAGTTGCAGTGGGGTCCGGGAAGTCGGGCACACCGTTGGCGCGCACGCACTGAGCGAACTTCAGGCGCGCCGACTGCTGCTGGGGAGTGAAGTGTGTGGGCATGAACGCCGGTGGCTCCAGGGTCTTGCATGCGCCGATCGCGTGCTTCCACGCCGCGCTGCTCGGGTCCAGAGGCGAGCTTCGACTTGGGATCCCGTAGGCGAACTGGCCCGACGAGTTCGGGTCCGGGAATTCGCTGACGCCATTGCTGCGGATGCACTCGGCGAACTTCACCGCCTTCGCATGAGCGGTGGCGGTGGGATCGCCGCCACTGCCACCGCCAGCCGGGGCGCTTGCACCGCACGCGCTGATCAGGACGGCCATCGCGATCAGGGCAAGGACGGTCAGTGGCCATCGTTTTCTACGCATATGCTCTCCCCCGTGTAGTGATTGCGTCGATACCGGTGCTACGGCGACCGGTAGCGAGTAGCTGCCGGTCGCCGTGGGCCGCTGGTCGTGCCGGGTCGCTGTAGTCATGCCTCCTAGTCAAGACAGCGCCATGTCGCCAGGACGTATGCGTTTTTCGATACGCCGACGATAGGTTTGGGCTGCCAGCATCTAGGGCATGCGCGTGCTGGTCGTCGAGGACGAGCCCTACATGGCGGAAGCGATCCGTGATGGCCTGCGTCTTGAGGCGATCGCCGCGGACATCGCCGGCGACGGCGACACGGCTGTCGCGTTGCTGGCGCTCAACGCCTACGACATCGCCGTCCTGGACCGTGACCCCCCCGGGCCCTCCGGCGACGAGATCGCCAAACGCATCGTCGCCTGCGGCGGCGGCATGCCGATCCTCATGCTGACCGCTGCCGACCGGCTCGACGACAAGGCCTCCGGTTTCGAACTGGGCGCCGACGATTACCTCACCAAGCCGTTCGAGCTCCAAGAGCTCGTGCTCCGCCTCAGAGCGCTCGATCGTCGCCGCGGCCACAGCAGACCGCCCGTGCGAGAGCTCGCAGGTCTGCGTCTGGATCCGTTCCGTCGCGAGGTCTACCGCGACGGCCGCTACGTTGCGCTCACCCGCAAGCAGTTCGCGGTCCTCGAAGTCCTCGTCGCCGCCGAAGGCGGTGTCGTCAGCGCCGAGGAACTGCTGAAACAGGCGTGGGACGAGAACGCCGACCCGTTCACGAACGCCGTGCGCATCACAGTCTCGGCACTGCGCAAACGACTTGGCGAACCCGAGATCATCGCCACCGTGGCCGGGGTCGGATACCGCATCGGCGCCCCACAAGGCACCAGGTTTGAGGGAGACGACCGTGGATAGAGGCCCTAGCTTTCTGACGATGCCGCGAACCTCCCTCGCCAGGCTCAACCCACGTCGGATGCTTCACCTGCCCTCGCGGACAGTCCGTCTGCGACTGACACTCCTCTACGGCAGCCTCTTTGTCGTCTCCGGGGTGGTGCTGCTCGCGATCACCTACCTGATCTTCCGCCGCGCCTCCCGGGTCAACGTGCTCGTCCCGAACGGGTCTGCGCACAGGGCGGCAGCCCAGAACGCCGCCACCGAACTGAGATACGCCGAACTCCTCCGTCATTCCACCGACGCACTCCACCACGGGCTCCTCCGCTCCGTGATCGTGCTGGCGATCATGACGGTTGTCTCGATCGCCCTCGGTTGGCTGGTCGCGGGTCGCGTCCTGCGCCCGTTGCGCGCGATGACCGCGACCACTCGGCAGATCTCCGAGCGCAACCTGAACGAGCGCCTCACGCTCGCAGGGCCCCGTGACGAGCTGAAGGACCTCGCCGACACCATCGACGGCCTCCTGGCGCGGCTCGAGGCGCACGTCGCCGAACAGCAGAGGTTCGCCGCCAACGCCTCCCACGAGCTGCGCACCCCGCTGGCGATCACCAAGACGCTCCTCGACGTGGCCCGCAGCGATCCGAACCGCAACGACGGCGAACTCCTCGACCGCCTCCAGGCCGTCAACACCCGGGCGATCGAGCTCACGGAGGCATTGCTCCTGCTCAGCCGCGCCGACCAGCGCTCATTCATCCAAGAACCCATCGACCTGTTTCTGATGGCGGAAGAAGCCAGCGAAACGCTCCTCCCGCTCGCGGACCAGCGCGGCGTCAGCATCGAGACCTCCGGCAATCTGACGCCCACCGTCGGCTCGAGCGCGCTCCTGCTGCAGCTGGTTACCAACCTCGTGCACAACGGGATCGTCCACAACCTGCCGGACCAGGGCACCGTGTGGGTCACGACCGCCGCACACCCCGAGAGCGCGGTGCTCACCGTCGAGAACACCGGCGCGCAGTTCATCCCACAGTCGGTTTCCACGCTTGTCGAGCCGTTTCTCCGCGGCACCGAACGCGTACGCCCCGACCACGCAGGTGTCGGCCTCGGGCTGGCGATCGTCAAGAGCATCACCGAGGCGCACGGCGGAACCCTCACCCTCGCCCCGCGGCCCGCCGGCGGGCTTCGCGTCACGGTGCAACTACCCGCCGCGCCACAATCCCGGCCGGTGAACCGGAGCTCAGGCGCGACGGTCCCGCCGGCGGCCGAGAAATGGCCCCGCGGTCACGAGTTCTGACTCAGGCTGCTTCCGCATGGCGCCTGACGAAGCAGCATCGCCGTCCCGTGCTCCAGACAGCGGCACTTGCTTTTCTCTCCGGGGCTCCCACGCGCATGGGATGGAGCTCCCCTGCTCACCCGGCAACTGGGGTCTCTCGCTGTAGCTTACGAGAGACGTGCTTAGCGCGGGCACCAGGGAAGTTGGCGCAAGAGGGGCTGTGCACTCGCTGTCGGCGGTCGCGGTCGTGGCGAATGGGAGGTGCGCGGCGGCGCTTGGGCCGGGACTCGCTTTCACTTCGCACGGGCATCGCGAGCGGGTCGCACCCGCCACCGGAAGTGAGATCGGCTGGGCTGAGGCGAGCGGGGGCTGCTAGTTCGGGTGCGAGCGGGCACGTTGACGCCGTCGGTGGCGCCCTTCCTGTGGGCCGAGGTCGAGCCGTCCTCAAGGTCTCACATAACTCGGGCCTTCGCACGCAGACGGCGCAGGGAAAGAGGCTGCGTACCAGGCGGGGAGTGATGCATCGCTTGACAACCTGTCGATAGACGACATATAGTCAGGCGGATGGAGCTGCGACCGCCGAGTTATTTCGCGCTTGCGTCGTTGATCGACGGGCCTTTGCACGGGTACGGGATCATGCGACGCGCCGGCGAGCTATCGGACGGCCGCGTGCGGCTCTCGACCGGCACGCTGTACGCGCTGCTCGAGCGGGCGATCGGCGAGGCGCTCGTGACAGCCGGCGAGCCGTACGTGCAGAGCGGCCGTCAGCGCCGCGACTATGCGCTCACGCCGGCCGGGCGCCTGGCGCTCGAGCTCGAGACCGAGCGGATGGCAGGCGCGGCTCGCGTCGTGTCGGCGAGGCTGCGTGCGAGCGCGCGGACGGCGCCTGCATGATGCGCGGCGGGATCGCACGGGCGGCGCTGTGGTGCTATCCGCCGGCCACGCGTGCGGCGAGCGGAGCGGAGATGCTCGACACGCTGCTTGAAGCTTCGGGCGGTCGGCGTGGGGTGTTCGTGTGGAACGTCGTCTCGCTCGTGGCGGCGGGTTTGGGTGAGCGTGCGCGGGCCAGCGCTCGGTTGAGCGCCGGCCGGATGATCGTGGAGGCGGCGAAGCTTGCGTCGGTCCTGTATGCGTGCCTGTGGCTCACGGCGGGTCTGGTGGTGTTGATCGGGCGGCGCGCATGGCATCACCAAAGCGCGCTCTCGTTGTGCGTGGTGGGGCTGCTGATCGTCCTGTTGGCGTGGTCGCAAGGCCGCCAGCGGCTTGCCGGCATGGTCGGCCTCGCGTGCACGGTGGTGGTGGCGCTCGTCCTTGCGCGCCGCCCGGATCTGTTGCTCACGGTGTCGGTCTTGCAACCGATCGTGCCGGCGGCCGGGTTTCTCTTGATGGCGGTAGTTCCAACACGCGAGCGTCCGAACACAGTGGCGCTCGCCGCGCTCGCCGCGCTCGTTGTCGTGAGTGTGATCGCCGGCGCAAATACGGGCGGGTTCGGGCAGTTGATCGTGCTGGCCACCGCTTCGATCGCCGGGCTGGCGGTATTTGCCGTGCAACCGCGGCTGGCGATTGCGGTGGCGATCATCTGGACGGCGATCGGCATCGAGTTGATTGCTTTCGCCAGCCCACAGCCTGCGCCATGGAAGCTTCTTGTCGTGACCGCGCCAACCGTGCTCGCTGCGACTGCTGCCCGTGGACGCGTGATCCGTCGCAGAGCGATCTGAACAGCATCAACGTCCGACGCACGGCAGACTTGATCCGAAGCAGTTGACCCGCTTACCGCGAATTTGCCTGGTCGCCGTCGCAGCCCTCACGACTGGAGTCTTGGTGGTGGGGTGCGGGGGGAGCTCGCACCATCCGACCGCACCAACCCGGGCCGGCGCGACCGTGGCCACGACCGTGGCGACGGGCGCCGCGCCGACCGTCGCGGCGCCGGCCGGCGCGCCTTTGTCCTGCCAGACTGGCCCCTGCTTCTCCCCGCAGCAGTACCGGGTCGCATACGGCATCCAGCCGTTGCTGGACAGCGGGATCGACGGCCGTCGCGAGACGGTGACGGTCGTTGATCCTGTTCCACCTCCCAACGCGGGTCCCACCGACATCCGTCGGGATTTGGCGAGCTTTGACCGCACGTTCCGGCTGCCCGCCGCGCGGATCGAGGTCGTGACCAGCCTCGACGGGTCGGCCTCGCCGTGGCTGGCGACGGGGGAGGAGACTGGCGACCTCGAGCACGTGCACGCGGTCGCTCCTGGCGCCACGCTGCGGGTGGTGCTGATTCCCTCTTCCTGCCTCCAAAGCGCAGCGAATGGGACCGCGGACATGCTCGCCGCGTTGCGGCTTGCCGTCTCCGAAACCGACGTGGCTTCGATCAGCTGGAGCTTGGGGGAGCACTACTTCACCAAGGCTCAAGTGGCCGAGATGCACTCCATCCTGCTGCGGGCGGCCGCCGATCACGTCACGGTGATCGGCAGTTCCGGCGACGATGGCTGGTTTCCGACCCCTCGTGGGTGGGGTGGGCAGGTCAAGGAGGTCAGCCTTCCGGCCTCCGACCCGCTCGTGCTGGGCGTCGGCGGCACCGTACTCGAGAAGGCCGGGCGCTACTGGCCTTCGCTGCCCAAGCGCGGTGACCAGTGACGCCGAACGCCAGGAACGTGAGTCCACGGAGCGCTGGGCTTGGAGGCAGCACGCTCCAGCCGCAGCACTCCGGTCACCGGCACGAGCAAAGCCCACACGATGACGAGTGCCAGCGCATAGGACAGCTCTCGGCGAGCCGCGTCGAGGTGGTTTGCCAGGCGGATGTTCTGTAGATCGTTTCTCGCCGCATACTCGGCCGATTTCTGAGCGAGCAGCTCGTCCGGGTCAGGGTCCCCCGCGGCCTGCTGAAGATCTTCGACGGTGAGGGTATTGCGGGTCAGGGGGCCCACGAGGTAGAGCGGCGTACAGATGCTCAGAGCGAGATACAGACTCGCGAGCGCCAGCAGCACCCTCGCGAGCCACTCACTTTCGCCCCACCCTGTGAGCGCCAGGAGAACGGCGGCGGCGACGACAGCCGTGACCGCTGCGAGGCCGGGACCCTTGCCCTCGATGTTGCGAAGCCGGTCCTCGCTGCGGTTCAGCAGCGCTCGACGCTCGCGCTGGGACCACTCTGACTTGGGGATCGCTGGAACCTCGACCGGCGTGGTCACGAGCGCACGGTTTAGGTAGACGATGGCGGGCGTGGGCAGCAAACGCCAGAACGGGTCCGAGAGGAGCACGGCGCGCAACCATGCGGGCATGGGGGAGCGCTTCATCCGCGGGCGCTCGCGCTTCGCGTCAGGGTGTCCGCGAGAGCGTGCGCGATCGGGAGGCCGACTCGTTGCAGCCAGCCCCACTCGCCGTTCGGATTCAGCTCGAGAAACCAGAGCTGACCGTCCTGGTCGAGGACGAAGTCGATCGCGCCGAAGCGCAGGCTCAGCGAAGACACGAGCTTGCGGCAAGCATCGCTCAGGGGCTCCGGTAGCTCGTAGGCCGCCCACGGATGTTGCTCGGCCGGAGCCTGTCAAGTCGAATGAGACACTTGGTCGTCGAATTTAGTGAGCAGCCTCCTCTGTCGTGGGTTTGTTGATCCAGGCGGCAGTCGGTAGCTCTGGTGGTCGCGGGGGCCGACGGACGAACCGCTCGGGTGTCGCGGCGTAGGCGGCGGCGAGGACGCGCTGGCGTTCGGCGTGGAGTTCTTGGGCGCGGCCGTGGTGGACGGCGGCGGGGGTCATCAGGCCGATCCCGGAGTGGCGGTGCTGGTGGTTGTACCAGTCGAAGAACGTGCGGCAGAACGCGCGTGCCTGCTGGATGTTCTCGAAGCGCCGGGGGAACTCGGGGCGGTACTTCAGCGTCTTGAAGTGCGCCTCGGAGTAGGGGTTGTCGGTCGAGGTGTATGGCCGGTTGTGCGAGCGGATCACGCCGAGGTCGGTCAGGAGGAAAGCAACGGGCTTGCTGGTCATCGAGCTGCCGCGGTCGGCGTGCACGGTCAGCTGCTCGCGCCCGATCTTCTGCTGCGCGGCGGCTTGGGCGATCAGCGCCTTGGCGAGCTGTGCGCCCTCGCGGTGCTGGATGGTCCAGCCGACGACGTAGCGGCTGAACACGTCGAGGATCACATACAGGTAGAAGTACGTCCACTTCGCCGGGCCCTTCAACTTCGTGATGTCCCAAGACCAGATCTCGTTCGGGTGCTCGGCGAGCAGCTCCGGCTTGGCATAGGCCGGGTGCATGCGCTGGTCGCGTCGCTCCCGCACCCCGCCATGTGCAGCCGCGAGCAACCGGTAGAACGTGCGCTCCGAGGCCAGGTAACGACCCTCGTCCAGCAGGGTCGCCCAGACCTGTGCGGGGGAGCAGTCGACGAACCGCTCGCAGTGAAGCTCGTCGAGGACAGCCTGGCGCTCGGTCTCTGATAGCGCCCTGGCCGGGACGGCTCGCGGGCGCGCCGGCCTGGGCTGTGGCGGCCGCCTTCGGCGGTAGATCGTCGCCGGTGCCGCGCCGAGTGCGCGGCACGCGGGGCGGGTACCGACGATCGGGGTGAGTTCCTGCACGGTCTGCTCGATCATCGCTCGGTGCTCCCGTGCTCGGTCGCGCCCCTGGGCTCGAGCAGCTCCCCCAAGAGCGCGGAGACGTTTCCCTGCACCTCGATCACCTTGCGCGCCTTCGCAAGCTCCGCCTCCGCGCGCTGCGCCCGCCGCTCCAGGGCCGCGATCTGCGCGTCACGCGGATCACCGGGCTTGCGCCCCCGCGGCCGCGAGAGGGCCTTGATCGACCCGGCGTCGCGCTGCTTGCGCCACGTCGCCAGATGCGAGGAATACAAACCCTCGCGGCGCAACAGCGCCCCGAGCTGACCCGGCTGCGAGCACCCGTCGGCCTCGCGCAAAATCGCCAGCTTGTACTCAGCCGAAAACCGCCGCCGCCGAGCCTGCTCGACCAGCTCGGGGTCGGGGACCCCCACAGGCGCGCCGCGCCCGGCGGCCCCTCCGTTCCGCTCGCCTACGGCTCCCTCCACTCCGGGGTCGCCGGCTCCGTCGTGCTCCATCTCCAACATCGTGTCGTGCTCCGTTCTCGCCCTCAAGGGTCAGTAATTCCTTGATCATGAGCGTCTCACACGACATTGGCAGAGAGGGGGCAAGACGCCAGTCGATCGGCCGGACGGCGTCCTCGTCGTCCGGGAGGGCCTGGATCGCGGCCATCACGGTGTCCTCGACTACGGTCACGCGGAGGTCGCGCTTCGGCGTAATCGCTTGTTGGAAAATGACGGGCGCGAGCGCGAGCCGAGCCGCCTGCGGAAGCTCGCGGGTACTGAGGAGCGAGGCGTAGACGAAGCTCGCGCCGTCGGGCTCCTCCCACCAGGCGGTGGTCAGCGACTTGACCGCGGCCGTGCCCCCGCAGGACTCGATGAAGGCGCGTGCCGCGTTGACGTCGTTGGTCCAGATGGTTCGCGGCACATTCAGTCCGGCACCACGCGCGGCGCGTAGCTGAAGCGCCTTGTTCTCGGCGAGCCTGATCTGTCCCGGGTCGGAGACCCAAGTCGGTCCCGGGGTTGTCGCGAGAGCGCCCAGGAAGACGCGCCATTGATCGGCGAGCGTCTCGGAGGAGTCGCCCATCGCGAGCACAGGCACCTCCGGGCGACGCCACCAGACGCCGGCGCATTGGCTCGCCGTGAGTGACCGCGGCCCGCGGGCAATCTGCCAGCCCTCAAGCGGATCGAGCGTCAGCTGCCAATCGGGCCCGCGCTCGGAGTTCAAGCGCACGACTGGTACGTCCCTCTCGTCGAGCTCACGCACCAGAAAGTCGGCGCCGACGTCTCGCTCGTTCGTGACGATCAGGACCGCCGGGCGCGTCAAAAGCCCTTCTGGTCCTCGCCCGTCTCCCGATCGGCCTTCTTTGTCCCGACGCCCAGATCTGACGTGATCGCCAGCTCGTAGACGGGCTCGCGCAGGTAGGTCATCTGGGTGGCGTCATCGTAGATCGGGCTGCCCGGGGCGGGACCTGTGCTCCGCTGCTCAGTGGCGAGATCCAGAAGCCAGGGCCGCGCTTGGACATCGGTAGTGCGGGCTTGGCTCACGGCGTGATGATACCCGGCGCCACCCGGTCAAGTCCGCGAGCGGTGGGAAAATCAGGGGTGAAGATAGCTATCGATGAGAGCGGTAACTACGGTCAACGCCGAGCAACTCGCGATGCGCTTCGAGGCGCTACCGCGGACGGCGAGTCAGATCTCCCCATAAGCACCGCTCGGACAGAAGCGTGGCGCGAGGCTCACGCGATGGATTGAAGTGCGCGTCAGGTCGTGTCGGCTACCTGGACGTGCTGACCTTCGGGTTCTATCCAGCCTCCAGCGCGGAGCCTGGCGACGGCGATCGCGACCTGTTCCGGTGTGAATTGGGCCTTACCTGGGTTCCAGGCGAAGAAGGCCTCGGTGATCGACCGATCTGTGTGCGCGTTCTCGTGGTTCGCCACCCAGTGCGCGGTCGCGAGCAGCTCCAGCCCGAAGGGCGTCTCGAAGCCCTCGACAAGCTCGCCGACCCGGTCGAACCGCTCGTTGGTCTCGGGGTGTGCACTCAGAAACGAGTCGGCCTTCTCTATAGCGCCGGGCATGAGCGACACCTGCTCGGTCGGCGCGTCGCCCTCCGCGGTGTATCCGTCGATGAGGTGTCCGTTCACGGCCTGGAGCACGTGCCGGAGATTCTCGGCATACGGACCGTAGGGCGCCTTGACGTAGCGCAGCTTGAGCGGCTCACCGGAGGCTTGCAGGAAGTACATGAGCTTGTGGATCTCGAGCAGGCTGATCGACGTGTCCATCATCGCAGCGAGGTAGCGGCGAATCAGACCAACCAAGGCGGCGCGCCCGGCGGTCATCTTCGGAGCCGGGGTGGCCGGTGACGCTTCGGAGCGTCCGCCTGGCTCGTAGACGATGACTCGCACATCCGGGAGGGCAGTCAATGCGGACTCGATTACCGGGCGCACGTCGCTCCATGCCAGCCCGCCGAGGCCGCTGCCTAGCGGCGGGATCGCGACCGATCGAATGTCGCGGGCTTGGATCTCCCGCACGAGCGCGTCCAGCCCTGACTCAATGTCCTCAATGCGACTCTTCCCGCGCCAATGGCGCTTGGTCGGGAAGTTGATGATCCAGCGGGGCGCGATCTGTCCGGTGTCGTGCACCAACATCCGGCCGGGCTCGACTTCGCCTCGCTTGCAGGCGGCGGAATAGGCCTTGAAGTTCGCAGGGTAGGCGTGCTTGAAGTGCAGCGCGATTCCGCGGCCCATGACACCCACGCAGTTGACCGTGTTGACCAGAGCTTCGGCGTCGGCCGTGAGAATGTCGCCTTGCTTATAGTCGATCATGACGGGCTCAAAAGTACCAAGCTGGTAGGACGGCAACGGGCGGTTTGTGCGCCGCGCCCTCGAGCGCGGCAAGCACCTGGCGTTGGACCTCCTCGGACCCCACACCGACGCGCTCGATCAGGCTCCAGGGGCAGAATCGCTTGACCAAGAACTCGGCCTGCTTGCCCTCCTTGACCTTGGCGTCGCGGAAGTCCGTGGCTCTCACCGCGGTCCAGTCGATCTCGCTGAGCTGGGCCATGTCGCTCCTGAACGGAGCATATAGAGCGCCCGCATTCGCCAAGCTAAACGCCCATCGGCCGTTGAACGCTGGCTGCCCACGCAGCCACAGTCTCGGCGTTGGCCTGGAGGTGAACAATCGGACCCTGACCGCCGTGGTAGGTCAGCCCTGGATGGTTGCCCCTGTAAAGGATGTACAGCATGATTGAGCGTGGGCAGAAGTAGAACGGGACGTACTCGCCGACCGTGTCACCCTCGTGACACTTCACTGGATACTGCAGACGGTTTTTCTTGATCTCACTCATTCCGACGCGACTGCGGGGCCGCCTCGCTTGATCATCTCGGCGTCCGACAGCAGGCCGTCGTCGGTGAGTATCGGCCCCAGGTTGTTGATGTGAGTGATGTGGTAGATCCAAGTCGGATTCGGAGGATCAGTCATGCACGGACACCCGTGTCAGTAGCACGCTCGTCCGCGTAGCGACCGTCGTATATACCGAGTCCCTTCGCGTCGTAGATCGCGTTCATCCTGCGAGTGCACGCCTCCTGGGTCCGGCCGATGACCTGACCGATCAAGTTGCGACGCTCGTCGAGGACGAGCAGCATCCACGATCCCATGTCGGCGTCCCACTCCCACATCGATCGGTGACCCTCGTGCCGCCCTCCGGTGCGTAGCTTGATCGCAACGTAGTACGGCGAGTCCTCTAGCGGCTTCTCAACGTCAGGACCCGGCCGCCCCATACGTCGCTTGGACAATGGCTCGCACGAATACCAGCCCTGCGTTCCCGCAGCTCCATGGCTCATCTCTGACCTCGCTTTCAGGTCGCGTCATATGCGCAACCAGCGGTGGATATGTGTAACGCGAGTTTACCACCGTCCCCGCCCGCCGCATCCGTGTGAGACATCGCCGCGGCCGCCGCAGTGTGCACCAGCGCCCCATTGCGATCGCGATCAAGCTGACCACGATCGAATCCAACAAGGGGGGTTGCAGGGTGAAGTCTTTCGCGTTCTATGGGCGTGTCTCGAGCGATGACGCGCAGGATCCTTCGCTGTCGATCCCGCGCCAGCTCTCCGCCTGTGAGCGCGCCGTGGCGGCCTCCGGCGGTGAGATCGTCTGCTGCTACTGGGATATCGAGAGCGGTCGCAAGGCCGTTGAGGATCGCGGGCAGGGCAGCAGCGCATGGCGCGACAAGCTCGCGGTTCCTTGCGCGGGTGGGCTGCCCGAGCTGCTCGCCGCGGCATATCATGGAGAGCCGTTTTACGCGGTGATTGTTGAGAGCATCGACCGTCTATCGCGGATGACCGCAGATGCGACACGGATCGAGCGTGATCTCGAACTACGAGATATTGGGCTGTTCGCTGCTGATGAGCCGATGTCCACCGACGCAACCTCGCTGCTCACCCGGCGGATCAAGCAGGGCGTCGCGGAGTGGTACGTGCGCGATCTGATCGAGCGCAGCCGGCGCGGTATGGAGGAGAGCGTCCGCCAAGGCTGGCACACCGGCGGCCGAGCGCCCTACGGCTACCTTCTGGAGGAGCATCGGCATCCCAATCCGGCGAAGGCCCGGGAAGGTAAGCGCAAGCACCGTCTCATTCTCGACCCAGCACGTGCCTCTGTTGTGCTGATGATCTTCGAGGACTATGGCCTGCACGGGCTTGGGCTCGGCCAGCTCATCGACAAACTCAACAGCGATCTCGCCCGCTATCCGCCGCCGGCGGCCAACCCCACACACGAGAACGAGCTCGGGAAGACCTGGAACCGCTCGCAGCTCTGGGCCATGCTGCGCAACCCTAAGTACACCGGCTACAACGTCTGGGGTCGCCACGACAAGCGCCCTGGGCGCCCTCGCGTCCGGCCGCGTGAGCAATGGGTCTGGAGCGCGACACCAACCCACCCCGCGATCGTGCCGAAGGAGCTGTTCGATAAGGTCGATGGCCGGGCCCGGGACAACGTAGACGCCGCCAACGAAGCACCGGCTGCGTACCCGACCCGGCGCACCAGACGTGCCGGACGCGTCTATCTACTGCGCGGTCGAGTGCGCTGCGCTATGTGCGGACGACGGATGGAGGGCACCCACCAGAAGGGCTCCAACTACTACCGCTGCCGCGTCAGCGCCACCCGCGGCGCCAGCGCCGCGCGTGATACGGCCCACCCCGGCGCTCTGCAAATCAAGGAGAACACAGTCCTCGACGCCGTGCTCGAGTTCATGGATCGGCGGCTATTCGGACCCGAGCGGCTAGAGCACCTCCGCGAGGAACTCGCCAGCGTGACCAGCAGCCAGGACTACGGACATACCGAAGAGCTGGCGGGCCTCCAAGCCGAACTGAACGACACCGACCAGTCCGTCTATCGGCAGTCGCTTCGCATGGAGGAGCACGATGACCCCCACCACCCTGTCATCGCCCTCGCCAAGCAGCGCATCATCGAGCTGAGCACCCGCCGCAAAGTCATCGAGGACACCATCCGAGCCACCGAAGCCCAACAGGCCCAAACTCTCCAGACTCATGAGATCGAGGCCGCGCTCGACGCCATCCCCGACCTACGCGACACGCTGAAGTCAGCAACCGCCGATGAACTCGCAGAGATCCTCGAGACCTTCGACGTGACCGCCACCTACGACAAGCCTAACCGCACCCTCGAGCTTGCAGCCACCCTTAACGCACCCCGACCGCCAAATGGCGGTCGGGGCAATCTCCAGGTAGCGGGGGCGGGATTCGAACCCGCGACCTTCGGGTTATGAGGTCGCCGACGGGGGGTCGGGTGGGGCCAGATGGCCCTGGTTTGCTGGGGTTAGGTCGGGTTCGGTGGGGCTGGATTTGCTCGAAACGGAACCTCGAATGGAACCCTGGCGTGGACTCGAGATGGGTCCCCCGAATCCCAGCCCAGACTCCAGGCCGGGCGCGAGCTCACGTGTTCGTGCGACGCACTAGCCCCGTGATGCCGGCGAGGAAGGTCGTCGTCAGGATCCATCCTGCAATCACGAGCGCGGTAGCGACGAGCTGAGGCCATGTGTGTTTCGCGATCCAGTCTTCCCGCTGCCCGAGATTGATGACTGGCAAGAGCAGATCGAGCGTGTAGAGGAACGCCACGAAACGGGGCGGGTGCTCATTGCTGTCGTGCTGAAACACCTTGTGGTGATCCGACGCGTCGAAAAACATCGTGCCAGCGACCAGCAGGAGCGCGAACCAGCCGACCGCCTGCCAGCTTCGATAGCCGTATCCCAGCAGCGCCCCAGAGATCACGTTCCAGCCTTTCGCGAAGAGCGGCAATTCTTTTCGACGATTTCGTTGTCGAGCTATCAGACGCGGCGTTCGCTCGATTCATGTCCGATCCGCCGATAGTGTTCAGCCAACTGGTCGTAAAGGTGGGCGTGAAAGCCATCGCGCTCGTTCTCGAGCCATTCAAGGCGTTCCGTGACGGCTTGATCACGTTGCCAGAGGCCCTTGCGATTGACCCCTTCGGTGTACCAGCCGCCATCCGGCTTCTGCTCTTTCGGCCCAGCAATCTGTCCGAAATCGAGTCCGTAAAGTGCGTACTTGCCCCGCGGCCAAGATGGTACGCCGTTGTCCCTCAGGTAGCCCAGCTTGGCGTTGATCAGGTTGATCTGGCCCTCAAACCGAGGTGACCCATTTTTGGACATTTCGGGTTTGAATGCAAACGCGCGACCGACCACTGCGGCCTCGAGGTGCCACGCGACATCGGCACCCTGCGGTTCGGTCTCTTTGGTGGGAGGCTTTGTCACCGCGCCTTCGAACCGGAGCTGGCCCGCGACTTCCGCTCTTCGTAGGTAGACCTGGCCTTCGGCATTGAATCCCCTGCCGCAAACCATTCGCCCGTCAACTTTCAGTCCGTCGGCGAACAATGCCACGCGTCCGGGATTTAGGAACTCGCCGCCCGTGCAATTTAGTTCCCCTCCAATGTGGGCCCTGGCGATCCGCACTTGGCCCTCGGCTCGGAACTGATTCGGCCCTTGCTCTCGTCCCGTTTGGGCAGCAAGAGCCGCACGTGGGTCGCTCTGTGTCGTTTGCCGCGCCCCGCAGTACATGTCAGCGCCGACATGGATCTCGTTCGCCGAGAAGGCCACCCGTTCCGGATTGACGAATTGTCCACCTGTACAGTCAAACCAAGTGCCGACGCGAGCAGAATCCAGCAACGCATCCCCTTCGACGCAGAACCCGTCGTTTAGCTCCAGACTTCCCCTGACGCTGATACCCCGACCGTCGAGACCAGCGGGGAGCCGGCAGCCGGGAAGACGTAGCGCCGCCATGCTCGCCTCGCGAAGCACCAAGCGCTCGTCGAGATAGCAGTCTTGGAGTAGGACGGGGCAATGAACACTCAATCCTTCGAGATTAAGTGCGTCGGTGATGCGCGCTCCGCGAAGATGGACACACTTCAAGCGTTCAGCGCGACGCGGGCGGAGCAGGAGTTCCACGAGCATGTTTGCCGAGACTGTCCGCCCGGGCCCCCATGTTGCTCCATCTCGCGGGTTATTCAACGACGGGTCAGGCACGCGCAGGTCGAGCACTGTGCCCGCTTCGCCATGTCAACGGAGATCCCAAGCGCGACCTCGACGCCAGTGGTCGCGCACGGATACCGCCACCTAGTTATCCAGCTCGTACTCGGCCAAAGGAACGCTCTCGCTCAGCCAGGCATCCTCGAACGTACCCATTGGCATCTCGGATGCCCGGATCGAGTCAACGGTTCCGGCCAGGACGGAGTTGAGCGGCGGGACCTCAAACGTCTGGTGGTCGTCCGAGATCACTCGGGCGTGAAGCGCGCGGGCCTCCTCGGCCGGGAGCACCCGCCATTGGCAGACGACGCCCCGCTTCTCGAGCTCGGTTGAGAAACGCTCAAACGCCTTCTTGGTCTTGGCCGATAGGTTCGCCGGTCCCGAGAGGAGTCGAAGCTCGTCGATCTGATCGACTGACAGCTCGTCGGCGAGGATTTCCAGGGCCTTGCGGTCCATGTGCTGCTCGTACCAGAGGACGTTTCCCCGCAGTTGTCGCACGACCCTGCGAATTGCGAGGTCGTTCGAGAACGGCCGGTCAGGATGTAGATATGTGTCGGCGATGGCGTCGGGCAAGAGCGCCGGGCCATCCGCTGGCTCCGCTACCGTTGGTGGAGCGCCGATCGCCTCGAAGCCTTTCCGGATGATTTGCGCTATGAGCTTGCGCCGCTCTTGGAGGAACTCGTCGTAGCCCATGTGCGCCCAGCCGTCGGGCAGCGCGTGGTGAAGCAGATCGTCGGGTGAGAACTGATCTGCGTAGCGCAGCCAGTAGACGGAAGGCGCTGTATCGGAGATCTCGATGTTCTCGGGCCACTCCACGTAGGACAGATTTGCGATCTGGTTGATGTTGGACGTGCCCCGGACGCCCTGGCCTTCGAGGTACTTGCGAGGGAAGAGATGGTGGCGCTCGACCGGCGCCTTCTTGGGCGCGAGGACGGGATCGAACAGGTCGCGTAGGAAGAGAGCGGCTTTGTGCTCGTGGTCGGGACCCTCTTCCACGAACGGCGGTACCCGCGCATTGAGCAGGCACAGCGATGCCGCGTATGCGAACAGGCCCGGACCCTGAGCTGCCGAAGTCGCAAGTCCTTGGGGCAGCGTGATCGTCCAGTAGTCCGAGGTGAGCGTCGTCGAGATCGCCTGCCGTAGTCGCTCGAGGTAGTCGGGCCCGTCCGCCGCCTGGGTGAACGCCTGCACGTCCTGCGTGATCTGCGCCTCGAAGGAGCCTGTGTACCGTCCAGTGAGCGACGACATGAAGAAGTAGCGCGCAATGGTCGTCCTCAGGTCGCTATGCGAGAGGCCATAGCCACGCCCGATCAAATACAGCGCGTAGACGAGGACGACGTTGTTCTCCGAAGAGATCTCGTTGGACCGCCGGAAGCCCGCCGACATGAGGGTCTTTATGTACTCGTGCCAGCTGGTGAGATCGAGGATCACGTCAATCGCTGCGGTCAACTTGTCCAGCTGAGCCTCGCGGTCGCCCTCGACGAGTGTCGCGTCGCCGTCGAGACTACCGCCGCGCAGGAGCGCAAGAACGGATTGCAGTCGCCCGCGCTGAAACGCGACCAGGACGGCGACGCGCAGTAGCTGGTCGGCGGCGGGTTGGACCAGGTGGTTGTAGGGGCTCGGGGTGGCGTCGGCGGGGACGATCCGGACTGCCTGGGCAAAGTGTTCTAGGCGGCGACGGTCCTCCTCGCGGAAGACCGAGAGCAGCGTCAGGATGAAGTCGGCCTGGGTCAGCATCGTGCCGCCGCTATTGACGCGCAGAAAGATCTCCGCCACGCGCTCCTCGTCAACCTCGTGACCGATCTGGACGGCCAGAAATGGGAAGTCCTCGAGGCCGCTCAGGCGTCCGAGCGCGGTGCGCAACTGCTTCTCCCTACCCTCCTCGAGCGCCTCGGGTTTCGAGGTGCGCAAGCGCTCGACGAAGCTCTCGATGACTTCCCAGTCCTCGCCGGTCCAAAGCTGGGTGATGTTGGACAGGAACTCAGGGTCCTTCTCGATGGCAGCATCGGTGACGTCGAACTGCCCGTCGCGAGGTCGGAACGCAATGCTGATCCGGCCTTTGCTGAAGTCCTTGAAAGTGATCTCAGCCCCCTTCATCACGGCATAGAGTCCTGTCAGCCGCTGCTGGCCATCGACGATGAATTCCGTCGGGGTGTGCTGCTTGCCATCGACGCCGATCAGCTTCGAGTCCACCTCTGCGGCGTTCCAGAGCATCAGGTAGCCAACGGGGAAGCCTCGATACATCGAGTCGAGCAGATCACGCACCGCCGCCTTCTTCCAGACGAACGGGCGTTGAAGCTCGGGGAGCGCGAGCTTCCCGAGGTCGATGTCGCCCAGCAGCTGGCTCAACTCATAGGAAACCGGCTTGAAGAGGGTCTTTGCCATGGCGGGAGCCTATTCGGCAGAGCCGACTCGCGCCCGCTTGCTTAACGCCGCAGAGCGGTGACGTACGCAACGCAGATCGCTTGGACCCGGTCCTCGGGGATGGCAGTTCGCAACGCTCTTGACGCCATCTCGATTCCGGGGCGTCCACGTCTGCCGAACAGCGCCTCGATGTACTCGAGCGCCTCGGTCGTGGGAGGTCCGGCGACCGCGTCCTGAGCGAGGGCACTGAGCGTGGCGGAGATCTCATCCGGCCTCGTGCTCTGCATAAGTCGCACGACATCGGAGGCATCCTTGTCGTCGAGGCGAGCCGCGCGGCCATTTGCAATGCGATCGTGGAGCTTGTGGGCCTTCGCGACAAGCAGTGCTGCGGGTCCTGCCACTCTCGCGTCCAGTGAGCGCTCGTCGCTGGGGTAGAGTGCTGCGATGGTCATCGTGCTGTTGTCTAGGAGGGTGGCCTCGAGTCCGACCGCGCGCCGCGCAGCGTGAGCGCCGTGGCCGCCGAGTCGGGCCGCACGTCTACCGGCACCCGACGCGGCACCCTCGGGGACGATGAGATCAACCGGGACGAGAATCTCCTCTCCGGCGGCCGATGCTCTGGCCAGCCAGATGCCTGGCTCTACGTGGCCACCTGGCTGCTGCTGCAGGTGGAATCCCGCGGCAGACATCCCGGCTTCGAGCTCGGGGGCATCGCCGAGGAGAAGCGGGTTGAGGACGAGGTCCCCGTCGGTGGTGTAGGGGGCGACGGCGAGATCGGCGGCGCCCGTGTGGAGGTAGATCGCCTGCGCACCGGCCAGGATGACGGCGTCGCCGTGCGGCGCGAGCGCCGTCAGCGCGTCGAGTAGGACACGCCGCGCGGCGACATATCGAGCGTCCAGCTCCGCGAATTGCGAGGGATCACTCGCGTGGGTCATGGGCATACCTGGGAGGGGCGCAGGTCGGCGATCGAGGACAGCCGCCAGTGCGACTCGTTCTCGGCCATCCAGGTGATGAGCGCTTCCCCTTCCGCCGGCATCCGGCCGGTGCCGGTGAGGCAGTCGACAGCGGCTTGCGAGGGTGCGACGTAGGGAACGCCAGAATCGTCGGCCCCCCGCTCCCAGACGACGGGGTCGAATGCTTGAAGCAGGGCGACGTTGGCTCCCTCGTCGGCCGGGAGCAGACCGAGCGTCTTGACGAGCGCGTCGATCTCGCTGCAGTAAGCCATCAGCAGCGCCGGTGCCGCAACGGGCGCAAGGCGCACGGCGGCGAACGATCCTGTGACCGCAAACGACGGCGGGTCGGGCAGCTCGGCGAGCTGCGTGAGCGCGTCGCTCGCCCCGCGGGGGGCGAGGAAGGTTGAACGCGTCGTTGGTCTTGAGCACGTCGTATGACTCCGCCCACCTCCTGAGTAGCCCCGGCACGTTAACGTCCTCAACGCGTCCGCGGCGGGCGCGCTCGACGAGGGCGTCGCGATCCAACGCGTCTAGGAGCCGCGAGATATAGCCCGCCGTGAGGCCCGTGACGGCGGCGATCTCGCTCACTCCGTACGGAGGTCGGACGTCCACGAGCAAGCGGATGAGTCGTGCCGCCTTGGGCCCGCGAACTCTGGCCTGGCCGCGAGACGCGGGCTGAGGGTTTTTGGTGGCTCCGACTGCGCTTATGTAGAGCGCGGGGTTATCGAGCTTGATCAGCGCGTTGCCGGTGAGATCTATGTAGTTGATGCCCTCCCTGGCGAGCAGCTCCTGAGTTCGCGAGCTGATCCACGGAGCGACCACGAGAAGGGGGATGTGGCCGGCAATCGAGCGGATCACGCTCGACAGCCCGCCCGAGAGCTGTCCGACAGCGCGAGGATCGAACGATCGCTTCGCCTCGACCGCGAGGGTCACATAGGTCCCCCTCGGGTCGCGGAGGTCTATCGCGCCATCCGTCGGCGTGCGGGACTGTCCCGTGTCGGCAGCCGCCTCGGACCGTGTCGAGCGCTCCACGGTCCAGCTGTCCGGCAGCATCTCTCGTAGCCCAGCAACTGCCGCATCAACGAGATCAGTTGCCTCGATGGCCTCCTTTGCGATCATAACGAAAAGACCTTAGCAGAAAAGATTTCCTAATCACAGTAATATGCTGATGCCGCAAATCTTTCTATCTGGGAAACATTATCTGCTCCAAAGCCTCGACACGTGCCCACCGAGCATCCGCGCCACGGTCGCCGCTTATTCGAACAGCCTGCCCTCCACGTCGGGCCAGTACCTGTAGAGAGTCTTGGCCTGGTCGAGCACGAGCTGGGCAAAGTGGTTGATGTCCTGGACACTCCCGCCCCCAGGCGGCGCAACCGGCGGCTTGTACTCGTGCTCGCGGAGGAGCCGCCTGATCTTGCGGCGAATCGCAGCCTCGGTCGATGCCCGGTCGGCCCAGTCGACGGTGAGATCTTCCCTGATGCTCTTGACGAGGTCTCGCGCGATCTTTGCGAGCTGCGGATCGACGTTGGGCGCGTCTGCGCCGCCGGCAAGCGCGTCGTAGAAGGCGGCCTCCTCCGAGGTGAGACCGAGCTGCTCGTGACGGCGACCGGCTTCGCGCAGGCTCCTGGCGATCTCAACCAGGCGCTGAACAACTTCGGCGCTTGAGATCTGGCGCAGCTCATAGCGGTGCAGCACGGCGTCCAGCTGGTCGGCAAAGAGCTTGGCCTGTGCCTGGTTGGTGCGGCTTCGGCTTTTGACTTCGTTCTTCAGCAGCTTCTCGAGCAGCCGTATCTGAATGTTTGGATGCTCGGTCTTGGCCGCGATCGAGTCGAGGAACTCCTCGGAGAGGACGGAGATGTCAGGACGGTCTTGATCGGCGAGAGCGAGCGTCTCGATGACCTCGCCGGCGGCGAGCCCCTCGGACATGAACTGTCGCACGGCTTGCTCGGCCTCGGCGCTTGCCTGCGGGACAGGTGTGGCGATCTTGCGCACCTCGCCCGCGAGCTTCTTGAAGAAGGAGATCTCCTCGCGCAGGTCGATCACGGCCTGCTGCGTGCCGATCAGCGTGTACCACTTCGCGAGCGCTGCCTGCTCGTCGAGGAACTCGCGAACACGCTGCTCATCGCCCAGCACGTAGTCCCAGCAGTCGAGGATCAAGCGCGAAGGGTCGGTCGCGACGCGTAGCTCGCCCTTGCGGTAGCCGGCGGGGTAGAGCATCGCGCAGAGCACCTCGTACTTCTCCCACAGCCCGGCGATCGCCTGTGCGATCGGGATCGCAGGGTCTTCGAGCTCGGTTTCGTCGTAGGCCCGCAGCGATGCACGTAGGTCCTCGCCGATACCGATGTAGTCGACGACGAGACCGCCGCTCTTATCCCGGAAGACACGGTTTACGCGCGCGATCGCTTGCAGTAGGCCGTGGTCGCGCATCGGCTTGTCGATGTAGAGGGTGTGCAGCACCGGGGCGTCGAAGCCGGTCAGCCACATGTCCTTGACCACGACGATCCGGAGCGGGTGGTCGGGGTCGCGGAAGTCCTTGGCGAGCTGAAGGAGCTGTGGCTTTGAGCGGCGGAAGAGCGAAATCGGCTTCTCGTCGGTCGCGCTGGCGGAGATCACGCAGTTGACGGTCTCCTCGCCGAAGCGCTCGCGCAGGCTCCCGGCGAGCTCGGCGGCAATTCGCCTCGAGTAGGCGACGACGAGTGCCTTGCCCGGTAGCGCCTCGCAGCGTGTCGTGAAATGGAGGTGGATGTCGTTGGCCAACGTCTCGATCCGCTCTGGCGATCCGACGACCTTCTCGAGCTTTGCCCAGCTGGTGATGAGCTTGCCCGCGGCCTCCTGCTCCTCGGCTTCGAGGATTTCCCCTACCTGCTCAAGCTGCTCCTGGTCCTCGACGGACAGCGGTATCTGGCGCGACTCGTAGTAGATCGGCACGGTCGCCTGGTCTTCCTGCGCTTCGCGCATCCGGTAGACCGAGACGTAGTCGCCGAACACCAGACGGGTCGAGCGGTCGGCACCTTCCACGGGGGTGCCGGTGAAGCCGATCCTCGTCGCGTTGGGAAGCGCGCGCGTGATGTTCTGTGCGTAGGCGGCGTACTGCGAGCGGTGGGCCTCGTCAGCCATCACGATGACGTTCTGTCGCTCGGAGAGAACCGGCATGGGCTCGTCGTTGGCTGGGGCGAACTTCTGGATGGTCGTGAACACGATGCCGCCAGCGGGCACCTTCAACAGCTCGTGCAGACTGTCCTTGCCGCCGGAGATCTCCTGTGCCTGATGGCAGAAGGGCGCCAGATGTGTGGCGCTGAAGGTTTTCTGGAGCTGGTCGTCGAGGTCGGTGCGATCGGTCACCACCACGATCGTGGGGTTGGCGAAGCGCGGATCGTGCCGCAGCTTGTTGGCGAAGAACACCATGCTGTAGCTCTTGCCGGCGCCCTGCGTGTGCCACACGATCCCGCCGCGACGGTCGCCTCCCATGGCGACCGCGACGGACTCGACAGCGGCGTGAACGGCGTCGACCTGGTGGTACTTGGCCATCACCTCCCACGTCCTCGCGCCGTCGCTCTCGAACAGGACGAAGTCACGGATCAGCTCCAGCAGGCGCTCGGGCGAGAAGACTCCCTCGATCATCGTCTGGAGCGGCGAGCGACCGTGCGGCTGCCGGTCCGAGGCGCCCATCTCCTTCCATTCGGCGAAGTGCTCGGCGGACGTGCTCCACGTCCCCACGCGCGCCGACATCAGATCCGAGACGCCGACGATCCCTGCGTAACGGTAGAGGCTCGGGATTGTGTCGGTGTAGTGGTGGATCTGATTGATCGCACTCTGCGCAGACTCCGCAAGGCCCGGCGCCTTCAACTCGATCTGGCCGAGCGGCAGCCCGTTGACGAACAGCAGGACGTCCGGCCGGCGGTTATGGCCACCCTCGACGATCGTGAATTGGTTGACCGCGAGCAGTTCGTTGCGTTCGGGGTTCTCAAAGTCGATGAGCTTCGCGCGCTCGACCTGCTCGACTCCCGCGTCATCGAGGTAAGGGATTGGCACCCCCGCGGTAAGCAGCTCGTGAAAGCCGCGGTGATCTTCGATCAACGCGGGCGACGTGCCCGTCATCGCTAGCTCGCAGGCTCGCTGCACGGCGTCGCCCGGCAGGTCGGGATTGATCCTCGCGATCGCTTGGCGCAAACGCTCGATCAGCACCACGTCGGACCACAGCTTCCGCTCTGCGCCAGGAGTGTCGGGGGCGAGATCGCGGCCGTGAACGTGGGTCCATCCCTCGTCGCATAGCCAGTCGATCGCGGGCCGCTCGACGAGGGCATCCTCGCCGGCGGACGCGGTCACGTCTTCGCTCCCGCAAGTCGCTCGGCCGATCGGCCGATCGCCTCCTCGGCATCGGTCGCGTCGGGAACGCAGATCTCGCCTGAAACGAGCCGTGGAAGCAGGGCACTCCGAAGCTCAGTCAAGCTAGTGGCTTCCGCAGTCACGAGGCGAAACAACTCAAACAGACTGCGCACCTCAGCTTCGATTGCAGCCATGTCCTGGGGCCAGCGCAGCGAGACTTCCTTTAGCCGCCTCATCGAGAGCTTCGGCTGAACGGCTCCGGTAACGAACGGGGTGACAGTAGCCTGGCGCAGTATGAGGTATCCAACCTCAGGAGCAGCGTCATCAAACGTTAGAACATGGGCATGGTTATTCACCCAAAAGGCCCCCCACGCGTACTGGACCACGGGGTGACCCTCCTCGGTCTGCACCGACCCGTCCTCGCCCACAAGTACGTACCTGCCTGAGAACAGATAGTCGTCAATTGAGTCGAGGACGCCCGTCGCGCCGTAATACGGAAACGGCCCCGGCCGGAGCGCGCGCTGGCTCGAGGACAATGGGATGCGACGCTTGTTATGGAATTGGGCCACGTCACCGACAGACACGGGGGTCGACCCGTGCCCTTGTGCCCTCTCAACGAGCGCCGCGCCGGTCGCGAGCAGGGCCTCTCGCATCCGATGGCTGCTCTCGATCTTCTCGTCGAGGGCCGAGAGAACGGACGCGATGCGCTTCTGCTCCTCGATAGGTGGCAGCAACATCGAAATCGTGCGCTGATCCCGAAGCGATATGTAGTCGGCCATGTCCGTCTGGCCCTTGAGACCTTTGAACTGGAGCGCGCATTGAGGGCCACGGATCCACGCGAATAGGAACCCAGGATCAATGCTGGAGCGGTCAACGACGCGCCAGAAGCAGAGCTGCGGCGAGTAGGCGAACCTCGGCGTGTCACCGCGCACAAACGCAAAGCGTCCGACCGTCCCCTTCGACGTAAAGACGACATCGTCAGACTCGGAGACCTTCGCGCCTGCGCGACCGACGTTCTCGCTCGCCAGACGATCGGCGTCCGCCAAGTGGAAGCCGTCGCGCACATTGCCGGCACGGGCAAATGGCAGACCCTCATCACCTAGTTCGCTGTTCTTGGCTCGGTAACCGTCGTTGACGATGAGCTGACCTCTGTCGATCAGCTCACCTAGGAGCACCAAGCGCCAGCCAACGGGCGGCTCAGACCGCATACCCCACCCGGGCGAGCGCTTGCTTGACGGCGTGAGCAAGTCGCTCACTCTCAGCCATCTCCTCGGCGAGCTGGTCAACCAGTGTGGCCATTCTCTCCTCGAACGCCACCTCATCCTCCTCACTCGCAGGCGCGCCTACATAGCGCCCCGATGAAAGTGTGAACCCCGCGGCCTCGATCTCTGTCAGGTCGCTGGCTCTGCAGAAGCCCAGCTCGTCGTTGTAGTCCTCGCCAGTCGTGCCGCGCCAGGCGTGGTAGGTCGAGGCAATGCGTTCGATCTCCTCTTCGGTCATCTCGATCTGCGTACGGCTGATCTTGCTCCCCATCTGCCGGGCGTCGATAAACAGCGTCTCCTGACGACGGTCTCGCTCGCTGGAGGATGCCTTGTCGCGGTCGAAGAACCACAGGCACACCGGAATGCCCGTCGTGTAGAAGAGCTGCGCGGGCAGCGCCACGATGCAGTTGACCACGTCTGCTCTGATCAAGTTCTCGCGGATATTGCCCTCCCCGCCGCTCATGGTCGTGAGCGAGCCGTTGGCCATCACGAAGCCGGCGCGGCCGTTCGGCGCGAGATGGTGCAGGAAGTGCTGTATCCAGGCGTAGTTGGCGTTTCCTGTCGGCGGCACGCCGTGCGCCCACCGCACGTCGTCGAGGAGCGCGGGAGTTGACCACTCCTTTTGGTTGAAAGGTGGGTTGGCCATCACAAAGTCAGCCCGCAGCCTGGGGAAGGCGTCGTCGAGAAGTGAGCCGCCCTCGGTGTACTGCACGTCGCCGGAAAGGCCGTGGATCGCGAGGTTCATGCGACCGATCCGCCAGGTCGCCTGATTTCGCTCTTGGCCATAGACCGAGATCCTCTCGGGGCGCCCGCCATGCGCGTTGACGAAGTTCGCCGACTGCACGAACAGGCCGCAGGACCCGCAGGCGGGATCGAAGATGCGGCCCTCATAGGGCTCGAGCATCTCGACGAGGAGACGGGCTACCGGCGCGGGCGTGAAGTACTCGCCGCCTCGGTGTCCCTCAGCACGCGCGAACTCCTTGATGAAGTACTCGTAGGTGCGTCCGAGGATGTCGCGCGCTTCGCTCGGGTCCTTGCCGAAACCAATCTTCGCGATCGTGTCCACAAGCGAGCCGAGCAGCTCTGCTGATAGCGGTGCACGCGAGTAGACACGCGGCAGCATCCTGCGCAGCTCCTGGTTCTCGCCTTCGATCGCGCTGAGCGCATCGTCGATGCGCTTTGCGATATCCGGGCCGGACGCCGAGGCGAGGATCGCCGGCCAGCGGGCCTGCTCGGGCACCCAGAACACCTGCTTTTCGGCGTAGGCGTCGCGATCGTCGAGTTCTTCCGCCCGGGTCGCAGGGTCTACGACGTACTCCTTGCTCGTCGCGTCGGACAGCTCGGCTTCGAGGGCGTCGCGGCGCTGTTCGAAGGCGTCGGATATGTACTTCAGGAAGATCAGGCCGAGGACGAGGTGCTTGTATTCGGCCGACTCGACCGAGCCGCGCAGCTTGTTCGCCGCCTCGAATAGCGCGTGGCCGTTGGGTTGCCCGTTGTCATCCCCTTTCGCCACGCTCGAAACGTACCCGGTTGGCGGTGTAGCCGTCGGCGCTCCGTGGGAGAGCGCTGGGCCGTTGACGGAACGTCAGGCGGAGTCGGACCTCGGGTGATCTGGAGCGCCGAAGGCTCGCTCAACAAGCGCCGCGCCGTGTGTCGGGTCGGGCGCGTAGTGCCTGTAGATCTCGGTGGTCTTGGCGTCGGCGTGGCCCATCCACTCCTGGATCGCGCGTAGCGGCGCACCCGCGGCGGCCATCTGTGTGCCGAAGGTGTGGCGCAGCTCGTGGAAGGTGATCTCGCGCACGCCTGCCTGCGCGAGGGCGTCCTTGAAGCGCTTGCGCATCTTCGAGGGATCGAGCACATGCCCTGTGTCGGGGTGGCAGAAGACGAGATCCCGATCGGCGGGGAAGCGGGAGCGCCGATGGAGGTCTTCGAGCTCGCGGGCGAGTCGCGCGGCCATCGGGACCGAGCGGCCTTCGTGAGACTTCGGGGTGTCCATCTGTCCGCGCGTGAAGTTGTCGGCGACGCGGATGCGCCCCACCTGCCAGTCGATGTCGAACCACTTCAACGCGAGCAGCTCGCCTTGGCGCAGGCCCGTGAGCGCGGCTGCCAGGTAGAGCACTCGCTCGACGCCGCCGAGGGTGTCGTCCGGCACGGCCGCGATCAGCTTGTCCGGTTCGGCTGGTTGTAGGAATCGGACGCGTTGGTGGGGAGAGCGGTTCTTCTTTGGGCGGTCGACATGCGCGACGGGGTTGCTCTGTGCCCAGCCGCGCTTGATCGCGAAGGCGAACACGCCGTGGAGGAAGTTCAGGTGGTTCTGGACGGTCTTGGAGGACAGGCCGTCGTTGCGCTTGCGCTTGAGGTACTGCGCGACCTGGGCTGGCTCGATCTTGTCGATCGGGCGCTCGCCGAAGAAGGGCACGAGATGACGGCGCAGATGTCCGCGGTAGTCCTGGATCGTGGAGCGCTTGCGCTCCATCACGGTCTCCAGGTGGTTGACGTAGGCGCCGCCGGCCTCCTCCAGCGTGCGCCTGGCGGCGCCCGGCACGATCACCTCGCGCTCGATGCGCTTGCGCAACTCCTTCTCGGCCTGGGCTCGTGTGAGTCCGTCCGCGGTGCCCGGGGTGCGCTTGGCGGCGATCTTGCGCTTGACGCGCGTGGCGCCGGACCACCACGAGCCGTACCAGCTCACCTGCCCAGCCGCGTCGGCTCGCTCGAACAGACGACCGCTGCCGTAGGAGCGCCTACTCATCGCCGGCGACCCATGTGTCGGTGTCCGATGTCCTGCGGGGCATCAGCCGTTGACTTGCTCGGCGAGCCACTGTTCGAGCATCGCGCGGGTGAAGCGGATGTGCCGGCCGACGCGCAGACACGGTATCCGGCGGGCTCGCACGGATTCGTAGACCCAGCTCGGCTTCACGGACAGCAACGCGGCCGCCTCCTGCGGACACAGCAGTGGCCCCTCGGCGAGTATCGACTCGGCGACGGCGGCGCTTGTGGGTTCTGTCCCGCTCATCCCCGTTAATGACCCCAAGTGACCGGAAACGGCCAACGAGTTGGGCGAGGAGCAGATAGGGACGGCATTGGCGCGTCGCGCGAGACTCGTCGCAGTCGGAGCCGCTGACCCTGCTGTTGGGTGCCTGCCGCGGCATCCCGAAGCGTCTATATCGCGATCAGCCCGAGCTCATCCAGCCGTCGGACCGCGCGAGACGCCGAGAGAGACTCGCCGGAGATTTGCACGATGCCGTCCTGATCGAGTCTCGCCAGTGCGTCGCTGATGTCGAGCGGCTCGTTGGAGATCTCGACCTCCAGCTCTGCGCGCGACCAGCGATCCCCGTGATCATCGCGAAGGAACTGCAGGATGATCGCCCGTTCGATCTGCGGGTCGCACTCGCCCAGAACTTGGCTAGGTTGATCTTGCATGGAAGGGTCACTCCTTCTTTGCCGGGCCCCGGGCAGCTACAACTGCGCCGGGGCCATCTCTATTGAGTGGGGATCTGCGGTCGTGGCGACGGCATCAGCCCGATGCCGAACTAGCATAAAAAAGTATAGTATAAATAGTGCTGGACCCCTTGGGTAGGCTCAGCGAATGAGCCCTGAGCAGCAGTTCGGCGTCAACCTTGCCCGCGCACGGGAGAGATGTGGCGTGAGCCAGTCCCAGCTCGCTCGCAAGGTCGATGTTGTGGACAGTTACGTCTCACGGCTCGAGACCGGCCGAGCGACGCCATCGTTCAGCCTGATCGTGCGTCTCGCGGCGGAGCTCGACACCACACCCGCAGACCTTTTCGCCGACGTCAGATAGCCCGCGCTCGCACACGCGGGCTATCAGCGTCCTCGATCGACGTCGCGGTCAGCCGTCGGGCGGTCCTGCTTATGGCTGTGGCGAGTGAGGAAGGCGGCGGGAGCGCGAGGGAATCGTAGTGGCCCGAGGTCGTATCCGGGGCCAAAGGCAGGGTCGTAGGGCTTGTAGGCGAGCGAGGGCGTCTGTGCTCGACTGGTGCGCATTCTGTTCGCGAGCTGCATGACGCGGTCGGCGTCCTGTCCCTCGATGCCGAGGTCCTCGCGCGCGAGGAACCAGTCGGTGCCGTAGCCGGCACGACTCGCCTCGACGTAGGCGGTCTCCTTGCTTGTCTGCCAGCCGCCGGTCACGACGACGGCGCGATCAACGGTGGCGCCCTGCTGACGATAGACGTGTTGGGCGTAGCCGAGCCGCAGGGCGTCGATGTCCTCGCCGGCGAGTCGCACCGAACGACCTGAGCCGTCCAGCGCCACGGTCAGCGCACCGTGCTCGGTGATGCGCGTGACCTGGCCGCGGGTGCCGTTCTCCACGCGCGGCTGGCCTCGCGGGCGATGCCGGGTCGTGAACGCAACGACGTCCCCTTCCCGCAGCCCGTAGTGGACGTCTCTGAGTTGGATCTCCCGCTGGCCGAGTTCGCCGCGCTCGGCCCGCAGGTGTTGGGCGCGAGCGTTGAGCCGGTCGATCTCCTTGTTCGAGGCGTCGGCGATCAGCGCAACCTGGCTGATGCCGTGGTGCTCAGCGAGCGTCATCCAGCGTTGGACGGCACCCTCGCCGGCTTGCTCGCGGGTGTCGGCGAAGTGCAGCTGCGCGCGGTTGAAGTAGTGGGCCATCGCGCGCTCCGGGTCGCCGGCACGAAGGGCGGCCCACGCCCTGCGCTCCTCGGGGTCCTGGGTGCGACGGACGTCCGCGAGCTCTGCCGCTGGCGTATGCGTTGCAAGCCGGTCGAACATCCCACCCGGCCCGATCGAGGGGAGCTGCTTGCCGTCGCCGACCGCGATCAGCTTCGCCCCCGTTCGCTCTACAAGCTCGGTCAGGGCATCGAGCCGAGTGTGATCAGTCATCCCCGCCTCGTCCAGGAAAACCGTCGTGTCCCGGCCCACGTGGACCGTCCCGGTGTTCGCGCGGGCGACCAGCGCGTCGAGGGTAACCGTGTGTCCGGCGAGGGCTGGGCTGTCCGCTCCGAGCCGCTCAGCCGTGGACCCGGACACGGCGACGCCGATTGTCTGGCGGCCGGCGTGTTGCTCAGCGCGAGCGGCGGCGTCGATTACCACGCCCTTGCCGGTCCCGGCCGGGCCGACGAGCACCGCGGCGCGCTCGGGACCCGTGAGGACTTCCACCGCGTGGTTTTGCTCGCTGCTCAATGGTCCCCCGATGCGCTCTGCGACTTCGCGCGCGGCGTTAGCCAGCGCTCGCTCGCCGACATCTCGGCCGGCTGGCTGAGCGAGTAGCGTGGCGCGGCGCTCGATGGCCTGCTCCTGGGCGCGGACCGCGAGCGTCGTCATTCGGCCGTCCTCCAGGGTGAGCACCCGCCGGTCGCGGATCATCTCCCGCGCCACCGCAAGTGCCTGATCGGGCGACATCTCCCCTGCGGTCTGCTCCAGCGCGACTGCGTGCAGATCGCGTGCCTGAAATACGGCGTGCTGCTCGGTCAGCCTCGCCTCGATGCGATCCTCGACCGGACGCTCGACCTTTCCTCGCTCGGGTGCTCCGATCAGGTGTATGGCCTCGTCGGGACCGAACCCGTAGCGGCGGCCGGTCTCGCTCCAGACGCGCTGCAGGTCTCCGCGTGTCGTCAGCTTCTTCGCCCTGCGGTTCTCGAGCGCGAGATCCCGGAGCTCGCCCCGCTCCGGCGCGCGGCCGTGGCGGGCGCGGAAATGCTCAGCGGCCCTGGCGACCTCGCGGCTGCGGCCGGAGAACTCCTCGATCAGGCTGCGTGGCACCCCGGCGATCTCGAAGTAGCGGGCGTCCTTGCCCGTGCCGCGCTCGATCTCATAGCCCTCACCGGCCAACTCCTCGGCGAGCGATGAGCGGTAGAACGCGCCGAGCTCACGTGCCGAGCGGAAAATCGGCCGCGAAGCAACCGCGACGAGCCGCTCGTCCTCCCTCACGGCGCCGCTGATCACGACGTGGCTGTGCAGCTGCGGGTCCGGTGCCTGCGCCCCGGTGACTCCCCTTGCTGTGGTGTGCCGGTACTCCGCGGCGATCACATCCTTGGCGTGCTCCTCCACCACCTGCCCGTCGTAGCGACGACGCACAATCGACCTGTTCGCGCAGATAATGGACCGCGCGCTCGACGGCCCTGGCGTGCGCCTGCTCGATCTGCTCGCGCTGCCACGGGTCGCCCAGCGCCCACACCGTCGAAACGGACTTCGGGGCGCTGAACGTCACGTCGATCCCCCCTCCCCTGCCGCCGCCGGCGCCCTCGGGGCGGAGCCATCTGCCGGTGCCCGGGTGTCGGCCGTCCATCAACGCGATGAAGTCGGCGCCATCGACCGCCCCGCCCGCCTGCACACCCAGCCTCGCCAGCGTCTCTTCGTCGCTGAGCCAGCGGCCGGGAGCCTGCGCCATCTCCCCGTCAGGCGTTAGGTAGTAGTCCCCACGCTCGGGCGCGACGGTCTTGCTCTCCAGATAGCGCGCGTAGCCGCCGCCTGCGGACGCACCGATGCTGGCTGCAGTCATCACATGCGTGATGACCCTGAGTGGCCCGAACCGGCCAACGAATTGCACAGCGATCACACACCAATGGCAGACCCGTGCATCTGGTCTGTGCAGGCTGCTGTGCTGTAGAGCGTGCGAGGGCTGGGGCGGCCGTGTATAGATGGGAGCCGGGCGAGGCGCGGGCGCAGTGCCGATGTGGCGGCAGAGGCGCGGGAGCGGCGCAGTGCCGGGCGTAGTGCGGTGGCATGGGCTGACGTTGACTGACGAGCGAAGCGCAGACATCAGCTCGTGGGCGACCGCGGCGGCGCCCCTTCGGGAACGAAGCGCCCGAGGACCGAGGCGGGGAGGTTCCGTTCGGACGCGAAGCCTCTGACGGAGTGACCCTTCGGCCGTTCGACCGACGGGTGGCGATCCGGATCCCCGCGATCGCGCTCGACCCCCTCGCTGCCATCGCCCAATGAGCCGAAGGAGACTCGACACGCACGCGGTGTACCGGCGCCTAACTCGTAAGGGGTCCGAGCCCAGCCGCGGCTCGCACCGCGAGCCGGGTGCGTTCGCGCGCGGACGCGACCGGCTCGCGCCACGGATTCGGCATCCAGAAAGGCGTCCGCTCCTGGTCGAGTGGCGGGCGCAGCACGGCGCCCACAGCACGCTCGAACGCACGGAGCCCGGATGCCTTCGTCGCGAGAGCACGGATCTGAAGGTTGTCGAGCATCCACGCGGTGAGCTGCTCATCCTCCGCCGGCGGGAACGCGAAGTTTGCGGTCATCACCATGACCTGCTTTCGCGTTGGCGTCTCGCTACGAGACGGGCGCGGGATCGCGGCCAGGTGGAGGAGCGCACCAAACGTCCGCCTGACGGTGGAGCCGCCGCTCATGCCGGTCGCGAAGTGCCTGTCGGCGAGGCGGGCTGACAGGGTCAACTCGGACTTACCGAGGTACAGCACGCGCCGCGTCAGCGGGGCGGCCGGTTCGAGGTCGTCGAGTCCGAGCTCCGTGATCGCGCGCGGGTCGCTCACGCTCAACGTGTAAAGGCCTGACCCGGTCGGGAGCGAATCGAGCGTCAGCGCAGGCCCCGACCCGACATCGAGCGCCCTGGAAGCGTCGGCCACGGATGCATCCACAACCGGCCTATCATCGCCGACCTGGCATGAGACGACGATCGTCACGGCGGAAGTTGGGCTATCACGCGCAGCGCTGGCGACAGCGGGAGCGGTTCATCAAGGCTGTCCTGACCCGCCTGGACGCCGACGTTGCCGGCGGCCGACTCACCGGCCCCGGAGATCTCCACGATCGGTTGATGGAGGCAATGTCCAACAGCCTTCCCCTCTCCCTCGGTCGGCATCCGCACCGAGCCGCAGGGCTGACCAAGGCGGCGATGCAGCGAGCACTCCCGCCTTCGGTGAATCTCCTGGTTGAAGGCGCCACGCACAATGCCGCTGAGCTGCTCGCGGGGGCCACGAGCGAGCGACGGGGCTTCGAGAAGCGCCTGCACCAGCGTTGGGGTCCAGCAATCGAGACGCTGGAGCTGTTTCGGCTGTGTTGCCTTGACGCTGGCATGGCCTTCCACGAGCAGCGCAAACCCGCACATGGTGATTGGGTGTACGGAGCGCTCGTACGTCTTCACGCACGGGCGTGTCTCGTCACTGCGGAGGTGCTGGCGCTACTGCGCGCCGGTCTCGCGTCGGGCGCCCACGCTCGCTGGCGCAGTGCGCACGAGATCGCCGTAACGGCCTACTTCATAGCCGAGCACGGCCAGGACACGGCCGAGCGGTACGTCCTGCACGAGACGATCGAGAGCTGCCGAGCGGCGGACGGCTACCAGCGCCACGCCGCAGGACTTGGCTACGAGCGGCTGACTGCCGAGGAACTTCGCGAGCTTGCGGCCGCCCGTGAGGCTCTCGTCGAGCGCTTCGGTAAGGCCTACGCCCAAGCCTACGGTTGGGCCGCCGACGCGCTCGGGAACCCGAGCCCGAAGTTCAGCGACATCGAGGAGGCCGTGTCGCTCGAGCACATGCGCCCGTACTACCGCATGGCCTCCTACCCCACGCACGCTGGGCCGACAGGGCTGGCGTTCAACCTCGGGCTGCGCGGCCAGGATGTAATGCTCGCCGGGCCGAGCAATATCGGGCTCGCCGACCCCGGCCAGTCGGTTGCGATCTCGCTCCTCCAAGCCACGGCCACGCTCCTGAACACCGAGCCAGAGATGGGAGACCTCGCGGTGATGATGTTCCTCCAGGGAGCGTGTGATGCCGTCACCGGCGCCTTCATCCGCGCAGAACGGGCGCTGGACGAGGACGATCGAGACGGCCGGGAGCCGCCCGGGAGCGTCTAGCTCCCGTCCACCGAGTACGGCCAGCCCTCGGCGAGGGCGAGCACCTCCCGAGGCCCACGTTCGCCGTCGGCGTAGACGAGCTGGTTCGCGCCGAGGTCGCCGGCGACAGTCGGCCACGGCAGGTTCGCGATCAGCGGGCGTGTCGCCCACGGGTTCAGCCACAGACGCAGGGGCGTGGTTGCGATCAGCCACGGAGAGAGGTGAATCGCCGTCAGCACCGCCGAGACCCGCGTCGCTTGCTGCTCGCCGCCTCGTTGCCAGAGGCCCTTTGGTTCGCGGCCGAGTTCGTCCGTCCCGAGCAGCGGACCGCCGGGGCCGACTGCGATACGCATGACCTCGGGTCCGTAGAGCGCCTGCTCGATGTCGCGGTCGGTGGCGAAGTCGCGCACGCAGAGCGCGGCGATCACGAACGGGCGATCGGGCTGGCCGTACCTGCTGGCCTTCGCCCGGAGGTCGTCGAGGATCGAAGGTGGCTCGTTGATGGCGCCGCCGCCCGTGGTTCTGGTGGCGATCATGGGGAACGAGGGGTCGCCGCGTGACGCCTCGGGGAGCGGGTAGGGCAACGCGCGCATCCGCCAGCCGTGCCCGAGCTCGATCCCCACGGCGCCGCGCGCGACCTCGTTCACGCGCTCGGTCTCGGTCTCCCAGTCGAGCGTGCTGAGCCACTGCTCGACCGCCGTAACGACTTCGCGCTTGGCCGGCTGGCTGTCGCCCGGGGTGAGGGCGTGGATGCGCAGCGCGAAGTCAGGATGCGAGGCCGCTTCGATCATCTCGACGACAACCTCCTGGCGCTTGCGCGTGGCGGCCTCCTCGCTCGCGTAGCCGACGATAGTCGCCTCGAGGTAGAACGATTCGGCGTCGTTGCCGATCAGGAAGTCGGGGCGACGGGTGCCTTCGGGCATCGCAGGATCGCGCTCGATATCGAACCCGAGGCGCCGGTGAAGCTCATGCAGGTAGAGCTCCCAGAAGGCTCCGAAGAAGTGTCCGGTGTCGCTGCTCAGTCGGCCGCGCAGGTCGCCGCGATGGTCCGCCGGCCAGTGCGCGAACCACTCCTCCAGGACCTTCCGGGGCGCGCCGAGGCGCGCATCTCCGACGCGGTTCAGAAACGCGAACGGGGTCTCCGCCGCACGCTTCGGCGCGGGGTCGGTCTGCGGACCGGGAAAAAGCAGCTCGTCGCTCACGCTGCGGGACGATAGAAGCCTACGATGGGGGCGACGATGGCCAGCATGGCGAGCCCCCGTGGAGCACCCGCGGACATGGAGTCGCTGCTCGTGCTGGCACTGTATGGGTTGACGATGCTCTCGGTGCTAGGTTCGGACGCCGATGGGCGACCTAACCGGGCCTTACCTCTACGGCGTCTACGAGCTTCCGGCAGCCATCGGGGTCAGTAGGGGTTGCCTCGGCAAGTCGTTTCCGATCACGGTCGCGTCTCGCCACGGCAAAGCGACGTTGCCGATCGTTGACTGGAATAGCGGGCGCTGGGGGAAGGGACGTCCCGTGCTCGCCGCTCCCGCCAGCGGCCTCGGCGTGACCCCCGAGAAGCAGCTTCTCCGGTTTACCTCGAACCGAGAAAAGAACGAGCCCGGCAGAGGCGACTTCTGGGGCCAGGTGAGCGCTTGGCGCACCGAGCCGCAGAGGGTCTCGACTGCGTTCGTCCGAGCCGTGTGGCTCCAGTTCCGAATCCGCGCTACCGACCCGCTTCGTAGCCCGAAATCGAACGACGCCAACTCTCCGCGAGAGTCGGCCTACGCGGAGGTCTACGGCGACATCGACCGCTGGTTCGAGGCGTTCCGTACTTGGCTCGAACTCATCAGCGATCAAGACCTCGACCATGAACATCCGTTGCCAACGGGACACTCGCCGGGAAGCGGCCTAAGCCTATTTTCGTTCGACGAGAACGAACTCGATTACTTCCTCGGCGTTCGCGCGATCTCAGCGATCGCGCACATAGTTACGCCGCTTTCCGTCGCCCGCCTGCGTTTGGGCTTCAGACAGGCCAACGCGAACGCCCTGCCCAGCGACGCCCGCTTGTTGTTGCGTGATGCGTACGCGGAGACTCGTCGCGGTCGAGCGCGACGCGCGGTCATCGACGCCGGGAGCGCTGTCGAGTTGACGCTTGCCGACTTCGCGGCACGGGAAGCCGTCACGATGCCTGCGAAACCCACACTCGGTGCCTACGTCAACGCGCTACAGGCGCGAGTGTCGCTGCCAGCAAATACGAAAGTCGCCTTGGTTGATGTGAGAAACGCTGCGATCCATGAAAACCACACGCCTACTCACACAGATTCGCGTACCGCGCTTGGGATCGCTTCGGTCGTGTTGAGCAAACTCGACCCGCTACCCACCTGACACCCCCGATCAAACGCGCCAGCCTTTGGGGCCGGGCTTTCATGCCAGACGACGATCGTCGTGCGTCTTGTGATCATTCCGACGCCACCTCATGCGACGACCACAAACGCCCCAGCGGACCATCATGTCCGTTCAACGCGACGCACAGTCTCGACCACCAGCGAGACGACGCCAGCGAATCGCGCGGCTATCCTTCGCCGGCATGGACCCCAGGCACTTCCTATTCCCGGTAGTAACGCTCAGCGATCAAGACGAACCCGAGTGGCTATGCGGCAACTCGTTCCCGATCACGGAGGAGGGCGGCCTGATTACGTGCCGGCATGTCGTGTCCAGGCCCGACGCAAGGCTCGCCGTCATCGACCGTCTCGGCGACCTTCGAGTCTTGCTGATCGAGGATGTCATCTACCCCAAAGACGATTCCCTCGACCTTGCGTTCTTGCCCCGTGCGTTGGATCGACGCAGCAAGCGGTTTCCGCTGCTGCCAGCGCCGAACTTCCGCGTGGGTGAGTCGATTCATACCTACGGCTTCTATTCGCAGAGCGGTCGGGTGGACGCCCTCTACGACGGCTACTTCGCTGGCAACGTCGTTCGCTTCTACACCGACAACTACTCGCGTGCCGTGCTGTCGTTCCCCGTGATCGAGGGCCTGTCGGGTAGCCCGGTGATGGTCTACCACAACGGCACCAAGGCTACTGGCATTTGCTACGGCAGCGAACAACAGCGCGTCCTGGCCGCCGAGATAGTCGATTCCCACGACGGCGACGTCCAATACCGCGAGACGGTGAACCGTGTTGTGGAGTTCGGCTTGGCCCTACGGTCCGAGGTCATCGCCTCGTTCGCGGCTGAAATCCCGGACTGTGAGGCTGTCGTAACGGCAGACCAAGTGCCAGACCCCGAGCTTGAATAGCGCGGCTCAGGCTCGCCCAGGCTCCCGGCGCAGTCGCTACGCTTGCCGGCCGTGACCCTCTGGACAGACATCGAGATTCTGCGGTACGTTGACGCGGCTGAGAAACGCGAACACGGCACCATTGGCAACGGCCTGGACATGCTGCGAGGCCTCGCAGCAGAGCGCGGCGTCGCGTTGGACGACGGCGATTACGGCCGCTTTCTTCACGAGCTGTTCGTCCTGAAAGCAGCCGGCTTGCTGTCATGCAGTTGATGCAGCCACCGGGACGCGCGCGGCAGATCACGCCAGCGGAGCCGCTGGGAGACTTTTCGTTGACGTATGAGGGTCGCAACCAAGCACAGGGGCGCGTGATCCTCGTGCCGCGTCCCGACCCTGCCGACGATGACGGCCGGATGATCGCCAGCTTGACGCTCGAATACATCGCAAAGAGCATCACTCGGCAGCTCGACCAGTTTCAGGTCGCCCAGCTACTAGTCGAAGGCGGAATCTCGGGCGAGCACGAGTTCCCCGAAGAGGCGGGCTCGTTCTCGGACCGCCTCCTCATCTATTTCCTCAGCTTGTCACAAGGCGTCTCGGGCGATCGGCGCGAGCTTCGACACTTCATCGGGGCTTGGTTGGACGACCGGCTCTACGTCGGCCCGTCGGAAGATGAGCGTGGACGAACCGGGTCGCTCCTCGCTCGACAGGGCTGGTTCGTGAAGGATGGACGGCTCGCTGTCGGCGAGCCAGTGCGCACGAGCCGGGATTCATCGCCGCCAGCGCCGGCGCTCGACGATCTCCGCCCGATGGTGTGGGCAGCCGCACAGCCACAGTGGAAGGCTGGCCACCTACATGACGCGGTGATGGCCGCGTCGAAGGCCGTCAACGCGATGCTCGAATCCAAGGTCGGGCGCAGCGACGTGTCGGAGGTCAAGCTGGTCACGGAGGCGTTTTCGGAGCAGGCGCCCACAGCCAGCGCTCGCCGCCTGCGCTTCCGCGATATCGAGGGTGAGCAGACGCGTGCTTCGGTGACGGCCGGCGTGTTGAGCTTCGGTGTCGGATGCTTCAAAGCTATTCGTAACCCGCTCGGCCACCTGCCAGACGACCAGCACGAGATCACCGAGCAGGAAGCGTTGGAGCAGCTGGCGGCGTGGTCGTTGTTCGCCCGGTGGATCGAACGGGCGACGGTGAGCGCCGCAACATGACCGAGGCGCGTTTCGATCCGAGGCTGCACACAGCGCTCACCTCCCGAGCACTCGATGATGCAGCTAGGGAACCCCGCCGCGAGCACGTGGCAGAACGGAACCCCGTTTGAGCTTGCGCACGCTGTGCACACATTGCGACGCCCGCGCGGCCGGGTCAGGCAAGGATCAGCCGCACAGCGTCGACCGCCGCGGGGAGCGAGCTCGCGAGCACGGCGGACGCCCGGGGCGCTCGTGCTTGGCGCAGGTAGCCGATGGTAGCTCGCTCACCGACAACCACGTCGGCGTACCCGGCGGCGCAGCTTAGGAACATGATGTCGATCAGGTCGTTGGCCTCCCAGCGCTGCTTGGCGTTGCGCAGCCGAGCGAAGAGCAGCTGGTTCATCTGCGCGAGGAACGGCATCCGCGAGAGGAGATCTATCTCAGCCGTGAGACGGTCGAGCACCTCCTCAACCGAGATGCCGATGCCGCCCGCGACCTCAGCCAGGGTGTCGTGCGGGTCGAGGATTAGGTTCGCGTAAGCGACCCGTCGGACCATCGACGCCGGCTCGCCGCCAGCGTGGACTTTCGCCGCGATCGTCGCCCACTTCTGGGCCCATGCCTGAGCCTGCGCGGTTCCGCCCTCGTCGGGAATCGCCTGGCGATCGACGACCGCGTCGTAGATCCCGAGGATCGCTGGCACGACTCTGGAGAGCACCGCGAGTGGATCGAGCTCGCCCTGCAGAGCGGCACTTACAGCCGTCTCGGAGGTGAAGATCTCGTTCAAGTCCGGCGCGAACACCCCACTCGCGAGTGGATGGTCGCCCTGCACGCCGCGCGAGATCTCCTCGGCACGTACCCGCAGGGGGTTGCGCATCCGCCAGCCTCGCCCGATTCGGAGCATCGTCGTCGCGAGTGCGACACGCCGATCGCCGTAGAGGGGTGTGCTCTCCACCAGATGGCCCCCGGAGACGGGGAGCAGTATCCGGCCGTCCTCCACAAGACCCACGAGGACCTCGGCCGCGCGCGCCTGCTCGACCGTGATGCCCCCGCGCCCGTCGCGCGCGGCCGCAATCGTCGACCAATGGTTCTGGTCCAGGTAGACGCATGGACGCCCTGCCCGGAGCTCCTCGAGCGAGCGCCGCGGGTCGCTCAGCTCGACGACCGCGTGGCAGCCATTCGGCAGGCCGACAGTGAGCTCGGGCGGGTCGATGCGGACGGCCACCCGGTCAACGTTGGTCTCGAGTCGAACATGCCCGGTGGCAGCGCGAAGGTCTGTGTGGTCCCGTCCTCGCCGGCGAGCGTGAGCGTGCGCTCGCGGATGTCGAACTCGAACGATGGTGTGGCCATCGCACTCACGCTAGCCAGCCCGGCCAAGCGCTCGGGCGGACCGGAGTATTGGCGCTCGGGGCCCGACAACACCCTGCAAACGGAACCCTATTGGAACCCTGGCGAGCCGCCCAGGTCCCAGCCCCACGAAAAAAGGCCCCGATTACCAGGGCCTTTCCTCATAGCGGGGGCGGGATTCGAACCCGCGACCTTCGGGTTATGAGCCCGACGAGCTACCAGACTGCTCCACCCCGCGTCGCTTTTCATGTTCTAGCAAAGATCGGGCGCACAGCGAGCGACGGGGCACCCAGGCTCCCGGCCAGCCCGATCGGCCCGCACGCCGCCGGAAGGCCGCATGGCGACTCCGCCCGCCACGCCATCCCCGCACGCCGCCATCCTTCGCACAAAGCGCTCAGCAGGCGACGCCCCGCTGGCGGACCGAACCGGGACGGCTGTCCTCTCGCCGTCACCGCAAGACGCTCAGACCGCCCCGCGCAATCTAGGATCCCGCCCTATGCGCGCAGCGGTAGTGGACATAGGCACCAACTCGACCCGCCTGCTGATCGCCGACGTGTCCCCCGCCGACCAGATCTCCGAACTGGCCCGCCGCTCGATCGTGACGAGGCTCGGAGCCGGCGTCAACTCGAGCGGAGCCCTAGCAGAAGCGGCACAGGCCCGTGTGTTCGACGCGCTCGAGCAATTCCGCCCCGAGCTGGAGCGCCTGCGGCCCGAGCGCAACCTCGCCGTCCTCACGTCGGCTGTGCGCGAGGCTACGAACGGCGCCGAGTTCGCCGAGCGAATCCGCACATCCTTCCGTCTCGACGCGAGGATCCTGTCGGGCGACGAAGAGGCCCAGCTCACCTTCCTGGGCGCGATGTCCGGCCAGTCCGGTCAGCCCGGTCAGCCCGATACGAACGCCGAGCAGCCCGACGCCAGCGCGCCGTCCGCTACCCACATCAGCGCGGGCGCAGCCGGCGTCAGCGCACCAGGTTCCTCGGCCACCGCCGAGACCGAGGCCCAAGACGACCCGACCGTCGTGATCGACATCGGCGGCGGATCGACCGAGTTCATCGTCGGGGTTACCGGCCGGGCGGGCTTTCACGTGTCGCTCAACGCGGGCGTCGTGCGGATGAGCGAGCGCCACATCCACAGCGATCCGCCCGCCCCGGCGCAGCTGCAGGAGATCGCCGCCGACACGCGCTCGATCTTCTTGCAGGGGCTGCCCGCGAATGAGCGCGAAACGGTGCACCGCGGAATCGCGGTGGCGGGCACGGCCACCTCGGCCGCCGCCATCGACCAGGCGCTCGACCCCTACGACCCGGCGCGTGTCCACGGATACACCCTGCTGCTCGCCACCGTCGAGCTGCTGCTCGCGCGCCTGGCGGACATGAACGAAGACCAGCGTCGCTCGGTCGTGGGCCTCGACCCGGCGCGCGCGCCCACGATCGTCGCCGGCATGATCCTGCTCTCACAGGCGATGCGCATGTTCGACCTCGACCGCGTCGAGGTCTCCGAGCACGACATCCTCCACGGCGGCGCCCTGATGCTCGCCGGCCTGTGCCGAGCCTCTCTCGCCTCAGGCGAGGTTTGACTTGCGTGGGTACACGACGGTCGGGTCGGTCAGCACGTTGACGAGCGCCGGCGCTCCCGCAGCCAGCGCCCGCTCGAGCGCCGGCCCGAGCTCGTCAGGACGCTCGACCAGCTCGCCATGGCAGCCGAGCGCTTCGGCCACCTGGTCGTAGCGCGTGCCCGGACGCAGGTCCGCAGCGACGGAATAGCCATATAGGAACTCCATCGGGTGCTTCTCGAGCGCCCAGATGCCGTTGTTGCCCATGACTCCGACCACGTTGACGCCGTGCCTGGACAGCGTGTCGAAGTCCATCCCCGAGAATCCGAACGCGCCGTCGCCGAGCAGCAGCACCACCTGCCGCTCAGGGTGGGCGAGCTTGGCCGCAAGCGCATAGCCAGACCCCGTGCCCAGACACCCGAACGGCCCTGGGTCGAGCCAGCAGCCGGGCTCGAAGCTGTCGATCACCCGTCCGGCGTATGAAACGAAGTCGCCGCCGTCGCAGACGATGATCGCGTCACGGTCGAGCACTTTGCCGAGCTCCGCGGTACACGCGCAATGGATGGAGCGGGGCGCGGTCGTCGTCGAGCTCCTCGCGCTCGGCCTCGCGCCGCTCGGTCTCGATCTCTCTGAGCTCGTCCACCCAGACGTCGCTCGCAAGCGTCTGACTGCCGGCGGCGACCGTCAGATCGGTCAGTGTCTGGTCGAGCGCGCCGTACAGCTCCGCCGCGACCGCCCGTGGATGGCGACGCTCGGGCTCGGCCGTGTCGATCACGACGATCTCGCCGTCATCGGCGAACGCCCCGCCGAAGCCCAGCCGGAAGTCCATCGGCACCCCGATCACGAGCGCAACGTCCGCGCGCTTGAGCGCGTGCGAACGCGTGCGAGAGAAGAACAGCTCGTGATCGGCGGGCACGCAGCCGCGCGCGAGCCCGTTGAGGAACACCGGAATGCGCAGCGTCTGTGCCAGCGCCAGCAGCTCGCCCTCGCCATGCCCCCAATACAGGTCGGTGCCGGCCATGATCACGGGCCGCTCGGCCGCGCGCAGCAGCTCTCCGGCCCGTTCGATCGCGGCGCCCTCGGCTCCCCGACCCTCACGGCCGGGAAGACCCTCAAGCACATCGGGCGGCTCGGCCGCCTCCATGAACACGTAGTCGAGCGGAAAGTCCACGAAAGTCGGCCCTCCGTGCGGCGCAAGCGCGCTGGTGAAGGCCTCGTCCACCAGGCCCGGGATCTCGGCCGTGCTCTCGGGCGTCGTGGCGAGCTTCGTCAGCGGACGTACGAACGGCACGTGATCGATCTCCTGCAGCGAGCCCATCCCCCACCGTCCCGCCGGGGCGCGCCCGCCGAGCACCACCAACGGCGAGTGGTTGGCCTGGGCGCTCGCGATCGCGCTCACGCCGTTGGTGACTCCCGGCCCCGCCGTCAGCGCGCACACCCCCGGCTCGCGCGTCACCTTCGCCCACCCCTCGGCGGCAAACGCGGCCGTCGACTCGTGGCGGACATCGACGAGCGCGATGCCCTCATCGCGACAGCCGTCGTAGATCGAGAACAGGTGCCCGCCCGACAGCGTGAACAGCTTGCTGACCCCGTGCGCGCGCAGGCGCCGCGCGATCAGGCGCCCGCCATGAAAGGTCTCCGTGCTCTCCTCGCTGCTCTGCTCGACCGCCATCTGACGCGACTCTATCCGCTGGCCAACTGGATCGGGATCGCCGTCAACGAGGCGGCTCTGGATGGGTAAGCCGACTCGACTTGCCTGAACCCGGGCTCGGACCGTGCGACCGGTACCCCGACTCGACTGGCCTTAGGCGGGCTCGGCTCGTTCGATCAGCAGCCCGACTCGTGCAGCCAGTACCCGGGACGGGAATCGAACCCGCAGGGCTCATACGAGCGGCGGATTTTAAGTCCGCTGACTTTGCCATTTTGTCCACCCGGGTGTCCCGATCGTATCGGTCCGGCGCGCCAAGCCATGCGTCTCACCGATCGGTTCCGGGCCGGACGTCTCGGGGCGCCTCTCGCGCCCTAAACCATGCCATCTCCGCATCACGGGTAGGTCTCGCAAAACACCGACCCACGCGCGCGCGTGCGCGCGCGTGGGCTCTCGATTCGGAGTCGCGCTCCCTCGCGCCCCAGCCTCCTGTCTGCAGGCGTCCAGCTCGCATGATGCCTGCGCACGATCGACCAGCCCTCCGCAGCCTTTATGAGAGCTGCGGACGATCTTTAGAAACGCCATGGCTGCCCTTTAGAAAAGCGCAACTACTCGGTTGCTACGGTGTCCCACGGGTAGAGAACTACTGGGAAGGACCAGGTGCCGTGGAGGTCTCAGCACTCACACATAAGGGCATGCCGGGCCTGAGCGGCCCGTCTGCGCTGCTGCGACTCCAGTCTGACGAGCGCCTTATCGCGCTGACCCGTCGCGGCCAGCACGCGGCCTTCGAGGTCCTGTTCTCGCGCTACCAGTCGCGGCTGCTGGCGTTCTGCCGGCACATGCTCAGCTCGCGCGAGGATGCCGAGGACGTCCTGCAAGAGGTCTTCACGGCCGCCTTCAATGCGATTCTCGCCGACGAGCGCGAGATCAACGTGAGGCCGTGGCTCTATCGGATCGCGCGCAACCGTTCGCTCAACCACCTGCGCCGCGCCTCGGCGATCGGCGTGGACTCGATGGACGTGCACTTCGCCGACCACGGCCTTTCGACCGGCGAGCGCGTGATGCGCCGCGAGAGCTTCAGGCAGCTGCTCGGCGACGTCAACGAGCTGCCCGAGACGCAGCGCACCGCGCTGCTGCTGCGCGAGATCGATGCCCTCTCCTACGAGCAGATCGCGGACGCGATGGAGACGACGGTGCCGTCGGTGAAGTCGCTGCTGGTGCGCGCCCGCATCTCGCTGGCCGAGGCCTCCGAGGCCCGCCAGCTCAGCTGCGACGAAGTGCGCCTGCAGCTCGGTGAAGCCGCCGAGGGCTTGAGCAAGCTCGGCGCTCCAGCGCGCCGGCACGTTCGCGGCTGTGAACGCTGCCGTTTCTTCAAGCGCCAGCTCAAGACCAACAATCAAGCGCTGGCCGCGATCTTCCCGGTCGCCCCGCTGCTGATGGCGAAGAAGCTGATCCTCACCAAGCTCGGCTCGACGGCGTCGGCGAGCAGCGCCCACGTCGGGGCAGGCGCGGGAGCGAGCGCGACGGCGACAGCGACTGCCGGCGCAGGCGCGGCGGCAACCGCAGGCAGCGGCGCCGGTGGCATCCTCACGGCCGGCGCGGGCGCGGTTGCTAGCAAGGCAGTCGCCGGACTGGCCGCCGCCGCGATCGTGACGGCCGGAGCCGTCGAGGCCGAACACGCGAGCAAGCCGGCCCCCCATCCTCACCATGCCGTCGTCGCCACGTACGCGCCTGCGCGGCCGGCCTTCGAACCGGTCGTCGTGCACGAGCACGCCCAACCGGCGACTGTGCCACCTGCGCGCGGCCACGTCGCGTCGCTCGTGCGCCACCTCAAGACCCATCCGGGCTCGCCCTCCAAGAACCCGGCGGCGACCACCGCCGTCAAGCTGGCCGCGAACGTCAAGACGCCTGCCGACAGCCCGGCAACGGCCGTCAAGCCGGCAGTCCCGGCGCCGCCCAAGCCGGCGGCTGCTCCACCGGTGGTGACTCAGGTGACCAGCCAGACGACGGTGCTCCCGAATTCGGCCACCAGCGACGGCGCACCGCCGGCATCGGCGCCTGAAGCGGCACCTGCCGGCGCCACTGAAGCGGCCACCGGCGGCACGGTGGCGACCGAAGCGCCACCTGCGACCGAGACCGCGCCGGCGAGCCCGCCCGCAGAAACCTCGCCCGAAGCCCCGCCCGCCGAAACTACGACGCAGCCGCCCGCGACGACCGAACCCGAAGGCGAAAGCTCAACCACGTCGCCTGACCAGACCTCCACGGTCGACCAGACGCCGACCGAATAACTGACGGCGTCACGTTCAGGCCGAAAGCCCCGCGGTCACCCTGGCGGCGTCGCGCGTTCAGGCAGACAGCGCGCCGTGCAGGCTGACGACCCCGCGTCTCAGGGCTCTTGGCCCACGACACCCGCGATGGCTTCGGTCAGGGTCGCCCGCACCTGTGCCCGGTCGAACCCGAGATCGTGCGAGAGCAGCCACCAGGTCTGCACGTCACAAAGTGCAATCAGGGCACCGCGCCGACGCGTGCGCGCCGGCTCGTCGAGACCGGCGAGCCACGGCTCGAACACGTGCTCGACCCAGTTGTAGTGCACCTGGCGGGCGAGCCGCGAGAGCTTTGCCAGGGCCGGCGGTCCACTCTGCCAGGCGCCGATGCGCAGCGAGCGCTCTCCCCAGGTCTCATAGTGGTCGAGCAGGTTCTCGACCGCCCCCTCGATGTCTCCGCGTGACGCACTCCAGCGCTGGTCGAGCACCTGCGCGCCCGCGCGGGCGAGCGCCTGCAGCAGCAGGCCGTCCTTCGATCCGAAGTGGCGTAGCAGCGTCTGCTTGGTGGTCCCAGCGCGCGCGGACAGGGCCTCGAGCGACGTCTGCTGCCAGCGACCCTCGTAGAACTCCTCGGCGGCTGCCTCGGCCAGCGCGTCTCGTGTGCGCTCCCGTGCACGTGCGCGAGCAATCTGTTTGTACGGACGACGATTCGCCTCGCCGGAGTGACTGTCCGTCTCGCTTTTGGGCGCGGTCGTCATCGGTTGCGGTCTTCGTCAGCCGGTTGTCGCGACACTCAATCCTGCAGTGCCAGGGCCGCCGGTACGCCTGCCGCCATATAGCCGGGGATCGCGAGGATCGCAAGCGCTGTGGCCATCACCAGCACTAGGCTCCCGAGCGCAGCGAACGCGGTGATCGAGTAGACGACGGGGAAGTTGATTGCGCTGGCGAGCGCCCGGTCGGCCAGACGCTGGCCGTAGAGGCCGAACACTGCCCCCGTGAGGCAGCCGACGCCGAGCAGCAACAGGCTCTCCAGCAGGATCGTGTGCCACAGCTCGGCGCGCGGGATGCCCTCGAGCTTGAGCTTGGCGAGTCGAGGCCGCCGTTGCCAGACCATCGCGCCGACGGCGGCGGCCATCGCGAGCACCGACACGATCAGGATCAGTACGGCGATCTCGGTCAGGCGGGAGAGCGCCTGATGGCTCAATGCGCGCTGCCCCGCGATCTGCTGGGCGGCGCTCTTCACGGCCAGTCCAGAGCTTGGCGGAAGCGCGTGTTCTATCGCGCGCACGCCCTCGGCCGCCGACACCCCCGATGCAAGCACGATGTTGTAGGCGCTCGGGTCTTGGCTGCCCCAGGCGGTCGTGTAGTCAGAGGCGTTCATGACTATCGCCCCTGGCGCCCAGCCGACGTTCGTCGAGAGCCCGGCGAGTCGCACCGTCAGCGGGTTCGGCGTCGGCAGCGTGAACGCTTGGCCCACGTGCAGATGCTGTTCGGCGGCGACCGCCCGCGAGAGCATCACCCAGCTTCCGCTGCGCACCCGTTCGACCACCGTGTGCGGGTTGCCCTGCACGAGCTGAGATGCGACCAGCCCGGTGAGGTTCTGTGCTGGCGGCGCGATCACGAGCAGGCGCCGCTCTCCATAATCCAAGAGCACGCTGCGGTACAGGTGCACGGCGCTCACCTGTTTGAGCCGTTCGAGCTTGGCGCGGTTCGCCGGCGTGAACGGAGCCGTGGCGAGCACGTTGTACGCGCCGGCGGGAGCGACCCACACGTCGCTTCCCGCAGTGAGGTCGCGTGAGGTGTTTTCGAGGCCGTGCAGCAGATCGCCGTGGGCGCCGGCGATCGCAACGCTGCCGAATACCGCGATCGCGCCCGTGGCGGTGATCGCGACGGCGCGAGCGCGCGCCGCACGCAGCTCCATCACCGCGACGTGTGGAACGACGCTCGTCATCGCGGCGGCGACCCGCTTGGTGACGGCGAGCGTGGCGCTGAGCGCGATCGGCAGCACCAGCAGCAGCGCCACCAGCAGCAGCACCATGCCGGGGACGGCTGCATCGGGGGCCGCCAGCAGCAGCGCGGTCGCGGCCAGCAGGCAGATCAGGCCCGCGAACGCCGGCCACCACCCGACTCCCGGCCCGCCGGCGCCTTCGTGTGCGCTCACGGCGGCGAGCGGGTCACGCGAGAGGATGTCGCGCAGCGGGCTGAGCACCGCGACGATCGCGGCCAGCATTCCCCCGCCCACCGCGATCGCTATGCTCGCCGCGCTCACGACCCGCTGCGAACCGACCGTGAAGGCCAGCGACAGGAACGCGGGGCTGGAGCCGAGCAAGTGGATCGAGAGCTCCTCGCCGAGCGCCAGGCCGAGCGCGCAGGCCACCACGCCTAGCACGACGGAATCGAACAGGAGCACCGCGATCACGGTTTTCGGCGGGTAGCCATCGCGGCGTAGATCGACGATCAGTTGACGGCGCTGCGGGACGGTCAGGAGCATCGCGTTGAACGCGAACAGAAAGCCGACGAGCGCGCTGATCACCGAGAACAGCGAGGTTGCCTGGTTGCTGACGGCGGCGGCCTTGACGAACAGCTTTTCTTCGTGATCGACCGTCTCGACGTTCAGGTGCCCGGCGCTGATCGCCTCGAGCGCCGCGTGCACGCGGGCCTGCGAGCCGGCGACGGGCTGCACCAGGATGCGGCTGAGGCGTCCGCTCAGGCCGGTGATTTCCTGGGCGTAGAACAGGGGCGCGACGACCACCGGACTGTCGATCAGCGGCCCGATCTGCTTGGTTGACAGCTGTTCGTACAGAGGCGCTTCGGTGCTGTGACCGCCGGTCTGGATTGTGACTTCCTGGCCGAACTTGGTCACACCGAGCCTGCGCGAGAGCGGCGCCGGGATCACGACCGCGCCGATCCCACCGAACGGCGTGAGCGCCGTGTGGCGCACCAGCGTCCCGTCGAGCTTGGACAGGCTCGAGTCGGCGCCGATCAGCTCGACTGACTCGCGGCCGCGAGGGCCGACGGCGTTCGCGCTGGCTTCGAGCAGCGGCGCCGCCACGTGCACGCCGTTGACGTCGCGAACGCGAGCGAGCACGCTCGCAGGGAAGCCCTGCGGTCCGCGCGCCACCAGCTGCAGCGTGGCGTTGCCGACGATCCCGCGCGCGAACTGCGAAACCGAGCTCTGCAGGCTGGCGCTGGACACCTGCGACGCGAACAGCAGCGCCACCCCCGCGGCGATCCCGACCACGGCGAGGCACTCCTGCAGCAGCCGCGCGCGTAGGCGCACGCGGTAGAGGTGCAGCACGTTCACGACCTTCACCGTCGCGCCCCCAATTCGAGCAAGCAGCGCAATCTGCGTGCGGGTCGGCTAGCCATGCCTGGCTGTGTGGCCCCACGAGTCATCCGTCGCCCCGCTCGCCCTATCCGACGGCCAGCTGCACCTGGACCGGCTCGCTCTCGTAGGCCGAGAGACGGCCGTCACGCAGCGCAAACACACGATCGGCGTACTGGGCAGCCATCGGATCGTGGCTCACGAGCACCACCGCGACCGCGCGCTCGCGGCAGAGACCGCGCAGCAGCTCGAGCACTTCGCGGCCTCGCTGCGTGTCGAGGCTGCCGGTGGGCTCATCGGCGAGCAGCAGCCGTGGCTTGGTTGACAGCGCGCGCGCGATCATCACGCGCTGACGCTCGCCCATCGAGAGGGTCTCCGAGCGATGCTCCAGGCGCTCGCCCAACCCCAGACGCTCGAGCAGCGGCCTGATCTCGCGCTGGGCATCGCGCCAGCGCATCGTGCTGAGCAGCTTCAGCGAGGCGTTGTCGATCGCGCTCACACCCGGCAGCAGGTCGAAGGTCTGGCGAATGAACCCGAGCTCGGACAGCCGAAAGTGAGACGCCTCGCGCTCTGACAGAGAGGAGACGTCGCGCCCGCCGATCCGCACGGTCCCCGCGGTCGGGGCGAGCAGCGTCGCGATCATCAACAGCAGCGTGGTCTTGCCCGAGCCGCTGGGACCGTATAGCGCCACCATTTCGCCCGCCGCAACATCCAGCGTGACCCCGTCCACCGCGCGCACCGGCTCGCCGCCGACGGCCGGATAGTGCTTGACGAGATCGCGCAGTTCGAGCATCGGATCAGTCTGAGGCGGTGCCGCTGACATGTACGGTGACGGCGTCGTTCGACCGCTGGATCGTGCCGCTGAAGCTCAGGCCGGAGCCGCGGGCGTGGTCGTAGCTGCCGCTGCCGCCGTTGATCGACATCGAGCCGTCGAACGAGGCGCTTTCGCTGCCGCGGTGATAGCTCGCGCTGCCGTTGCCGGTGATCGAGCCGCCGGAGGGATAGATGTTGACCTGGGCCGTCACGTGGCTGCTAGAGGCGATCGTGAGGTGCACGTAGATCGTGCCCTTGACCGTTCCCGAGGCCGAGCCCTGCTCGTTGAGGGTGAAGCCGTGCTTGCTGGTGAGGTGCAAGCGTCCTGTCTCGTTCAAAGAGAACGTTTTGGCGGCTTTCGCGCTGGGGCCGGCCGCAGCCGGCGCGCCCGTCGGCTGGCCGCGGGTGGCGCGCTGCGCGGCGCCGGCTTGCCCGCCGTAGGCGAGCGGGCCCAGCGCCATCAACACGGCGACGCTCAGCGCCGCTGTCGTGACTGCTGCGCCGAGCCTGCGGGCGCGCGCGCTGATGTGGTGCGTGGGTGGCATTACTTCCCTTTCGTTGTCTTGACCTCGTGGCCATCGATCGTGGGTCCTCCCGGCGCGGCGACGGCTTGGACGCGGTTGGCGCCAACCCTCGCGCCCGGTGTCCTTGCCTGCCCCGGTTGTGCGTTCGATGCGCTCGACGCCCGCTCGGACGCTCTCCACACCCCTATGGATGCTCTCAACGTCCGTTTGGATCCGCTTGCTCTCAACGTCCGTTTGGATCCGCTTGCAGTGATGCTGTGCCATTGATCTATAACACTACCTGGACGCAAGCGGCCGCGAGGCATCGGCGCCGCGACCTGCACGGCTGCCGTCACGGGCACGGAACCGTCGCCAGGGCGGTACCGGTCGAGCCTTCGGCGTAGGTGAATTCGGCGGCGAACGGAAAGCCGCCCGTCGGGCAGCTGGATGGGACGAGGATCGTGTCTGCTCCGCCTGGAGCATGTCGGCCGTTCTTGCCGATGGTCAGCGAAAACGAGACGATCGAGGCTTCCGGCTCGAACATGAGCGTGGGGATCGGCGGGATCGTCAGCACGAGCTCTTCGCCATAGGGCGCGTGCGCGGGGAGCACGGTCCCGCCCAACACCGTGCGCTCGTCCACCGGCGTATAGCCCTGCGCGAGGATCTCGAAGGTCGGCTCGAGATTGCTCTGGAGCGGCCCTAGGAACACCCACAACGACGCGTTCTCGCTGATGTTCACCGTCCCGGCGTGGACCTCGGCAAGCGCACGTCCGCCGCCCAGCTTCGACCGCGACGGACATCCGTTCGGGCCCCGCGCCAGCAGCCGTCCGGCGGCACAGCTGTGCAGGCTCGGAATTTCGAGACTGAGCCCCGCGGGAAGCTCGAGGATCGCTTTGCGCACCGGCGAGGGCACGCCGAATTCGCCTCCGGCATAGCGGATCGTGACGGTCAGCGACGCCTGCGCCCCGAGCCTGTCGGGCGAGAGGTTCGGCGTGATCGAGGCGGTGGTCTGCGCTGGCAGAGGCGAGGCGCTGCCCTGCGCTGGCAGAGGCGAGGCGCTGCCCTGCGCCGAGGCGCTCGCAGCGACGAGTGCGCTCGTTGCGACCAGCGCGGTGAGCGCTATGCGGATGCTCGACATGTCCTTCCTCTTCTCCCTCAAGCGCCGCCAAAGCTCGTGCTCGCGCTCCCGAGCAGCCACCCGAACAGGGGCGCGCCGGCGACGAACCCAATGAGACACGATAGCGCCGCCGCTGCGTCCTGCGCGCGGGTACCGCAACGAGGATCCGGCCGTTCGATGGCATCGTTCACGCTCCCTCTCCCACGCCGAAGCCGTTTCAGCCCGGCTCTCGGCAGTCAAAAGCCGTCACCGCCCAACCCATGGCAGCTCCGCCCGAGGTATCACCTTCTCCAAACCCGGGGCCCCACGACCGCAGCTACCGAGCCGGCTCCAACCGACAGAGGCCGCGCCCGTCGGCCGCACCTCAGCCCACACCTTCACGTTACCGATGGTAACACGAATACGGGCACGGGTCAACCGCACCGAATAACGGCGCGGGTCAGCCGAATAACGGACGAGGCCAACTAAACGCTAGCCAATTGTGAACGTTTCGATCGGCAGTTCGAGCAGGCCGGTGGTCCCGACCAGCATCGGCGAGGTGACTCCAGGATTGCTCGCAGGCGAGGAGAGCATCGTGATGAAGACGCCGGCGCGCGGGTGATGTCGCTCAGGCAGCAGCAGGATGTCGCGCCCGTACATCGCGCATCCGTGTACGCGCGCGTCGTAGAGGATGTCGTAGGCGGGCACGGTGTTGACCTTCGTTTCGCCCTCGCCGCGCAGCTGGAAGGCTTCATAGCGCCGGCTGAGTCGCGGAATGTAGGTGGCCGCATACAGCGGCAGCTCGACGTTCAGCGGGACCGTGTAGGCGGGCAGCACGAGCGGCCCGACCGCGAACGAGTCGCTCAGACCTCCGCGGCTGTGGCTCTGCACCCGTACGTACTCGCCCGCCGTCGGGATCGTGCGGTAGAGATCGCGATAGCTGAAGCTGAACGGAACGGGTCCGCCGCGGGCGTATTGGGCGTTCTCGAGCGTGAGCGCCGCACTGAGTAGCAGTGCGATTACGCCGACCCCGGCAAGCACGACGAATGCGCGCGAGCGACGCGTTGCCCGCCGCCAGCGCGGCGCGAGCAGCTGACCGAGCGTGGGCCCGTACTCGGGCTTCAGCGGGACCGCCGGCATCGCGGCCTATTCGCCGAGCGAGAACAGGGCCTCGAGATCGTGGCGCGAGTAGGCAGCGAAGGCGACCATCGTCTGGGTGCGCGCGACACCCGACAGGCGGCCGATCTCGCCCGTGACCACGTCCGCCAGCTGCTCGTGGTCTGGGACCCTGATGATCGCGACGAAGTCCCACTCGCCGGTCACCGAGTAGGCCTCGGCCACGCCCTCGATGTCGGCGAGCTCGCCGCCCAGCGTCGAGAGCGCGTCTCGCTCCGCCTCGATCAGTACGACCGCGTTGGTCATGGTCATGGCGAGTGGCTCTCCCCGGGCGCAAGCACGATGACCTCGCTGATCCCGGCTGACTCGACCTCGGACTTGAACGCTTGCGCGTCGGTCTCGATCGGTGGGAACGTGTCGTAGTGGCACGGGATCACCTGCTTGGCTCCGATCAGGCGCGCGGCCTCCACGGCGTCGTGTCTGTCCATCGTGTAGTGCCCGCCGATGCACATAAGTGCGACGTTGACCGTGCCGGCGAGCTTCGAGATCAGCTGCAGATCCGAGAATACGGCGGTGTCGCCGAGGTCGTAGATGACCTGCCCGCCGATCCGCACCATCAGGCCGGCCGGGGTGCTGACCGTGCCCTTGGGGGTCATCGAGGTGTGCCACGCGGGCTCGAGCCGGACCGAGCCCCACTCGAGCGAGACGGTGCCGCCGAGATTGGGATCGTGCACGGCGATCCCTTCGGCGGACAGCTCGTTGGCGATCTCGACGATCGCTACCACCTCGCAGGAGCAGCGCTTGGCGATCGAGACCGTGTCGCCGAAGTGATCGGCGTGGCCGTGCGTCAGCAAAATCGTGTTGGGCTCGAGCTCATCGGCGCTCACCGCGGCCTTCGGGTTGCCGGTCAAGAACGGGTCGATCAGAACCGACGTCGAGCCGTCGCTCAGCTCAAACGCGGCGTGGCCCAAAAAGCGGATCTGCATACTGGCGGCTCCTATTCGTTCGGGGTCTCGCGGGTCCGGCGCTCGCGGGGCACCTCATCATATGAGCGCCCGCCCGACCGAGCCTCACAGCTCGGGGGGATCGATCAGGTAGAGGCCGTAGCCGATCGTGAGACCGACGGCCCCACCGGTTACGCCTGCCAGCCAGCTCGCCTCGGGACGGGCATAAGGCAGCGCCAGTAGCGTCAGCGCGATCGCTCCCGTGCCGAGCAGATCACCGTCGTAGTAATAGCCGCGGCGCCGGGCCGCTAGATCGGGCACGGCCCATGCACCCAACAGCGCGAGCGCCGCACCGTTGGCTCCGCTGACGATCGGGTCGGCGTACACCGCGCTCGCCACCAGCGCCCCGGTGACACCGCCCCCGAGGAAGGTCGCAAGCACGATCGCCGACCCGCGCCGGCGCTCGAGCAGCCAGCCGTACAGGGCGGTCGCGAGAACCGCCACGAACGCGTAGATGCCGTTGACGTAGGCGAACTGACTGGAGACCAGCTTCCACCAGTGCCCCTGTAGCGAGCCCTCGATCGCGAGCTTGCCGAAGTTGACGTACCCCGCCCAGATCACCAGCCAGCCGGCGGCCCCCGCCAGGACCAGCACGATCGTTGCGTACGGCCGGCGCTCGCCGGCATAGTCGCGGTGGCGCGACGCTCGGCCCACGCGCCCGCGTACGAGCGGAGCCCGCGAGAGGCTGAGCCTCGGCTTGCGCACCAGCCTGGTGAGCGCGTTGCTGCGACTCTTCGCGCGCGGCAGCTTGGGGGCGCGCTTGCGCAATCGGTGGCCGCAGTACGGACACTCGGTGATGTACGGGCTGACCTGTGAGCCGCAGTGCTTGCACACGACAAACAGGTCCGAGCCGCGAGACATGGTGTCCCATTCTAAGAGCCCCTGTGAGCCGGCCGGGGGGATCGGGGCCCGCTGAGCTCGCTGCGCGGTGCGTGCTGCCGCTGAGCCGCCGCTTTGGGATACTCAAGGCCATGAAACCTGGCTACGACCAAAAACTGTTCATCCTCGCGTTCGACCACCGGGGCTCGTTCCAGACCAAGTTCTTCGGTATCGAGGGCGAACCGGACGCTGAACAGACGGCGATGATCGCCGACGCCAAGCACCTGATCTTCGAGGGGCTTGCTCAAGCCGTGACCGCAGGAGCTGACCCTGCAGTCACGGGCGTGCTCGTCGACGAGCAATTCGGCTCGACCGTTCCCGAGGAGGCGCGCGAAAAAGGGCTCAAGCTGGCGATGCCCGCCGAGCGCTCAGGCCAGCACCTGTTCGACTTCCAGTACGGCGATGACTTTGGGGCTCACATCGAAAAATTCGATCCCGACTTCACGAAGGTGCTGGTCCGCTACAACGCCGACGGAGACAGCGCCGGCAATCGCGAGCAGCTGACCAAGCTGGCACGCCTGTCGAAGTGGCTGCAAGCGCACGACCCCAAGTTCCTGTTCGAGCTCTTGGTTCCCGCCGAGGATGCCCAGCTCCAGTCCGTGGGCGGCGACATGAGCCGCTACGAGGCCGAGCTGCGTCCGGAGCTGATGCGGCGCGCGATCGCCGAGATCCAGGATGCCGGCATCGAGGTAGACGTGTGGAAGATCGAGGGCGTCGAAGAGCGCTCAGATTGCGAGATGCTGGTCGCCCAGGCACGCTCAGGCGGACGCGACCAGGTGGTCTGCGTCGTCCTCGGCCGTGGCGCCGACGATGCCAAGGTTGACCACTGGCTCAGACAGGCGGCGCCGGTCGATGGGTTCGTCGGCTTCGCGATCGGTCGCTCGATCTGGTGGGACCCGCTCAAAGCGTATGTTGACGGAAAGATCGAGCGCTCTGCCGGCGCTCGCAAGGTGGCAGAAAACTATCTGCGCTTCGTCAAGGTGTACGAGGGCGCAGAAGCCGGTGCGCCGGTCGGATAGTGCGGTACCGCGCGCAGCTCTGGGATCCGACCGACGACGCTGCCGAGCGCGGCGAGACGCTCCCGTCGGCCTGGATCGCTGTTCGTCGCAAGGACGCGGGGAGCGTGGCGTACCAGGTGCGCTAGCGACCGAGGACGCCGCGAGGGACACGGAGACAGGCCGATGAAGATGCGACAGAGCCTCGCGGAGCTCGAGCGGGCCTTCGCCAAGGAGATCTCGCTCGACCGTCACCGGCGCGAGTCACTGCGACGCACGACGCAGCAGCGCGCCTTCAAGCGCGCGGTCGAGCGTCGACACAAGCGCGGCTCGGTGCGCTTCGCCCTGCTTGTGCTGGCGCTGGTGCTGACGGCCTTGATCGTGACCGCGGTCATGTTCAGCACGCTCTACCTGCTGCTCGCGTAAGCGCTTTTCGTAGGTGACGCTGCCCCCGCCGCGTTCCCACGCCCGCCCAACCCGGCCGACTGGACGCGATTCCGAGCAGTCGGCGCGACGGTTACTGCTCGCCGGGCGCGCCGTCGCTGACGTTGACGCCCAAATCCTCTTCGCGGCCGGCTCCCGCCTCATCCTTGGATGACGTCCCGTCGCGCTGGATCTCGAGATAGATCTCGGTACGGAAGACGGGGACATCTTGAGGGGCGCGTATCCCGATTCGCACCTTGTCCCCCATCACCGAAAGTACCGACACCTCGATGTCATCGCCGATCATGATGCTTTGATTGGACTTGCGTGTCAGCACCAGCATTGCCGCGCACCCTTCCTCTTCGCCAACTAAGCACCGCGCGGGATGGCCGCAGCCGCGCAAGCTTGAGCAAGCATAGTCGTACGTCCGGTCGGACGCAGCGTCGTGTGTTCATTTTTGGCGCTGAACCATCGATCGGACGGGCCCACCCCGCCGCTGCCGAGGGACTATGCGCTAGTCTCACGGACCGTCGATGGCACGCAAGTCGCTACGCCCACACCTCAACCAGATCCGCAGCTGGGTGCGCCAGGGTCGGACCGACGCCTGGGTGGCGCATCAGCTGGACGTGACGGTTCGCGATATCGAGCAGTTCAAGCGCCAGAACGAGCTCGTCAGCGACGACGAGGCGCCGGAGGGCGCGATAGTGATCGACTATCAGGACGAAGTTGACCTCAGAGCCGAGGACGACGCGCTGATCGCGGCTGAGCTCGAGGCCGCGGAAATGCAGGCCGAGCGTGAGAAGGCGGAGGCGCTGGCCGCGACCGATGACGAGGATGAGGAAGAGGACCGACCCCGTGCCCGTCGCCGCGGCCGCCGCGGCGGACGGCGTCGCGGGTCCGCTCGCAACGCGGGTCCGCTGGAGGGAACGTTCGACCACGGCGAGGAGGGATACGGGTTGTGGCTGGATCCGGCGATCCAGGAGAATCCGATCTACGCCGAGCACTGGGCCGGACATCGCCCGATCGAGGTGACGGTCGAGGAGGACCGCATCGTGATCACGCGCGTCGGCGACGACGACTAGAGACTGTCGCGGAACGCCGTGCGGCCGCACAGATCGCGGGCAGCACGAGCTCAGGCCTCGCTGAGAGCCCGCTTTCCGCCCGCGTAGTCTGCTGCCTCGCGCAGGTAGCGCGCGAAGGCGGCGTCCACGACCACGCCCGAGTCCCACGCCCACGGGTCCTCGGGTGCCAGGCCCATCGCGGTCTGCAGGCACCAAGACGTGCCGCTGAGGTACAGCTCAACCAGCTCCTGTGCCGTGAATCTGCCACCCAGTCGCCTGCGCAGTTCGGCCACGAGCGCCGCGGCTACGCGCTCGAGCAGGGCGGCCTGCTCGGGCGGCGCCTCTTCCAGACGCCGCTCGCCCCGGCGCCACTGGTAGATGGCGTTCTCGAACGAAGACACGCTCAGGCGAGGCTAGCAGCGGGTCCGGGAACGACTTCTGCCGGAGCGTCAGTTGCTTGGCAGGCCGGTGATCACGTACGGCTGCTCGTTGGCTTTCATCATGCCCAGCTTGCGCGCCTGCGCTTCGACGTCGCCGCGCCTGCCGAGCGTTTCGTGCTCGCGCAGGAGCGCAGCGTGTTCATGCTCGAGCACCGCCAGCTGCGCACTGTCGCCGCGGGCTTCGCGCCAGGTCGAGAACAGGCGCACGCCGGCGCTCATGTACAGGTAAAGGAGAGCTGCCAGCACAAACAGCATCGCGATCCGCCCGAGACGGTCCCAGCGCACACGCTCGAGCGGACCGACGCCGACGGTGGCGGCCGAACGAGCGTTGGACGCTTGTGCGCGAGCCATTGTTGCTCGCATTTCGCGCCCGCCCGCCCGATCCCTTCATGCGCCGGGCGATTTCGTTCGCGCGCGACACCCTCGATGACGCAACGGCCCGGCTCTTTGACGCGCGCACGGCGTTGGCGTCGCACGCCGGCCAGCTCGGCCAGGCGCCGATCGGACCCTCAGCGCGGGCCTGGCGCAGACTGCCCCTCCGCGCTGGCCTGACGCCGACGGACCCTCAGCGCGGGCCTGACGCAGACCGCCCCTCAGTGCAAGCCTGGCGCAGAATGCCCGTCACACGCGGAAGACCGACCGGCCGGGAAACTCGGCGTCGGGGCCCAGCTGCTCCTCGATGCGCAGCAGCTGGTTGTACTTGGCGACACGGTCCGAACGGGAGGGTGCGCCGGTCTTGATCTGTCCACAGCCGGTCGCGACGGCGAGGTCGGCGATGGTCACATCCTCGGTCTCGCCCGAGCGGTGGCTGATGACGGCGTTGTAGCCGGCCTCGCGCGCCAGGGCGATCGCGTCGAGCGTCTCCGACAGCGTGCCGATCTGGTTGACCTTGATCAAGATTGCGTTCGCCGCACCGAGCTCGATGCCCGCTTTGAGGCGCGCGACGCTGGTCACGAACAGGTCGTCACCGACCAGCTGGAGCCTGTCACCGAGACGCTCTGTGAGCGACTTCCAGCCATCCCAATCGTCCTCGTCCATGCCGTCCTCGATCGAGACGATCGGGTAGCGCCCGGCGAGGTCGACCCAGTAGTCCGCGAGCTCGTCTCCACTCAGCGTTCGACCCTCGTGCTCGAGAACGTATCCGGCGCCGTCGTAGAGCTCGCTGCAGGCCGGGTCGAGCGCGATCGTGATATCGGCGCCGGGGTCATAGCCTGCTGCTTCGACGCCCGCCACGAGCATCCCCAGGGCCTCCTCATTGGAGCTGAGATCCGGTGCGAAGCCTCCCTCGTCGCCGACGGCCGTGCCGAGGCCACGCTCGTGCAGCGTCCGCTTGAGCGCGTGAAAGACTTCGACACCCGAGCGCAGGCACTCGGAGAAGCTGGGCGCGCCGCTCGGGACGATCATGAACTCCTGAAAATCCACCTTGTTGTCGGCATGGGCTCCACCGTTGAGGACGTTCATCATCGGCACCGGCAGAATGCGTGCCGCGTCTCCACCGAGATAGCGCCACAGCGGCAGGCCCTCCTCGGCAGCCTGAGCGTGGGCGGCCGCGAGCGACACTCCGAGGATCGCGTTTGCCCCCAGGCGGGACTTCGTCTCGGTGCCGTCCAGCTCGATCAGCGTGCGGTCGAGCCCGCGCTGATCGGCCGCGTTGACCCCGATGACTGTGTCGGCGATCTCGCCGTTGACATTGGCGAGGGCACGAGCGACCCCCTTGCCCATCCAACGCTCGCCGCCGTCACGCAGCTCGACCGCCTCGAACTCGCCGGTGGATGCGCCCGACGGCACTGCCGCGTGACCGTGAGCACCGGAGCGAAGGCCGATCTCGACCTCGACCGTCGGGTTGCCCCTGCTGTCGAGGATCTGGCGCGCGTGAACGCGCGCGATCTGGCTCATCTGACTCCGGTTGCTATTTGGCCGTGGTCGTGGTCGGGGTCGTTTTGCTCAGCGTCGAGGTCGATGAGGTCTTCGGTTTTTTGTACTCCTGGCAGTCCTCGACCACGTAGCCTTCGCGACATTCGGTTTTGGCCTTCCACGTTTCGCGGAACTTTTTGACGAACGTGCTCAGGTTCTTCTGCTGACCCTGGGTCTGGAGTTGCTGTTTGATCGTCAACTTGGCCTTCGAGAACGCCTCTTCGCTGCCGGGTTTGACGCTCTTGACTTCGAAGACGTAGTAGCCGAACGGGGTTTTTACCGGACCGGTGAGCACACCCGTCTTGGCCGAGAAGGCTGCTTCGTCGAGCGCCTTGGCCTCCTGACCCTTGCTCACTTCCGGCAGTTCTCCACCGTTGTTCTTGCTCGTCGGGTCGATCGATTTGCTCTTCGCCACTTCCGCAAAGCTCTTGCCGGATTCGATTTCCGACTTGGCCTGCTTGGCTTCGGCTTCGTTCTTGGTCAGGATCACCCGCAGGTCGCGCTTTTCGGGCGTGCCGTACTGCGACTTGTGTTCTTTGTAGTACTTTTCGACTTCCGCCTCGGAGACCGTCTTTTTCTCTTTGGAGATCTTCTGCTGGATTTTCGTCGACAGCATGTTGAGCTTGACGCGAAGCAGGAGGTCCGAGACCGTCTGGCCCGAGCTCGCGAGGAATTTTTTGAATTCTTCGGGCTTGGGGAACTCCTCGTTCTTGATCTTTTCGAACTGTTTCTTGACTTCCGCGTCGCTGACTTTCACGCCCAGCGCGTCGGCTTCCCCGAGCACCCACGATGACGAGATCAGGAAGCTCAGCACCTCCTGCTGCAGCGATTTGTACTGCTGTTCGCACTCTTTTTTGAGCAGCGTCTTCGATGGCGTCTTCGAGCCCTTGGTTTTGGGCGTCGTGGCTTCGAGGTGCGCGATGCAGGCCTTGAAGTCGGGCGGGTCGGGCACGACCGGCTTTTCGCCTGGCGTCGTGGCGCTGGACGCGGCCGCGACCGACATCCAGTGTTCGAACGTGGACTTGCTGATCGGCGTCCCGTTCACCTGCACGACGGCGTTCCCGGGTATGCCGCCGCACGCCGACAGGCCGGCGACGGCAAAGAAAACGGCGCCGAGCGCCGGGATCAGACGGACATGCTTAAGCACGACGCGGGCACAATAGCGGAAACTGCCGCGTCTGTGCGTAAGTCGGGCGCGAAGCTGCAACGGACCGTTTCGGGCTTGGCCGCCGTTGACGCCGCCGGGCCGCGCCGGGTCGTGCGCTTCGGGGGCGCAGCGCAACGCACAGTCGCGACGGGTCGGGCGCGAGCGGACGCGCGCTAGGCCGCCTCGCGCGTGAGCGCGAGCAGCACGTCGGCGGCCTTGACAACTGCGGGAAACCGGGCCGGGCCGTCATGGGGCACGCGCATCGAGACCTGAGCGCGGCCTGACTCGTACAGGGCCTCGGGGAGCTGCTCACGCAGCGAGCGAGCGCGCGCCGAGTCGAGCTCGATCGGTGTGACCGCCAGGCGATCGCCGCGAAAGCTCACGGCCGAGGCGCCGGCCTGCCCGAACTTGATGCGCGCGCGCTGGAGCGCGAGCAGGTTCTCGAGCGGCTCGGGTACGGGGCCGAAGCGATCCTCGAGCTCCTCGCGCAGCTGGCCGACCTCGGCGACTTCCACGGCGCCGGCGATGCGCTTGTGGATTTCGATCTTGGCCTGCTCGTAGGGGACATAGTCGGCCGGTACGTAGGCGTCCACGTTGATATCAAGGCGCACCGGCTCGGCGAGCTCCGCGTCGTCCTCGCCGGCTTGCTCGCCTCTGGCCGACGCGGCACGAACGGCGTCGTCGAGCATCTGCATGTACAGCTCGAAGCCGAGCGCCGCCACGTGCCCGGACTGCTCGTCGCCGAGCAGGTTGCCGGCGCCGCGCAGCTCGAGGTCGCGCATCGCGATCTGAAAGCCGGCACCGAGCTCGGTGTAGTCCGACAGCGCCGCCAGGCGCTGGGCCGCCTCGGGGCTGAGCGCCGGGGCGGAGTCGTACAGCAGGTAGGCGTAGGCGCGCTCGCGGCCGCGGCCGACGCGCCCGCGGATCTGGTAGAGCTGGGCAAGCCCAAAGGCGTCGGCGTGCTCGACGATCAGCGTGTTGGCCTGCGGAATGTCGATACCCGACTCGATGATCGACGTGCACACCAGCACATCGATGCCGCCGCGCAGGTAGTCCATCATCACCGCCTCGAGCTCTCCCTCGGCCATCTGACCGTGCGCGATCGCAAAGCGCACACCCGGGCACAGCGCGCGCAGGCGCTCGGCGGTCTGCTCGATCGACTCGACCCGGTTGTGCAGGAAGAACGCCTGCCCTCCGCGTTCGTGCTCGCGCAGGATCGCGCGCTTGACGAGCTCCTCCTCGTACTCGCCGACGTAGGTCCGTATCGGCCGCCGGCCTTCGGGCGGGGTCTCGATCACCGAGATCTCGCGCAGTCCGGCGAGCGACATCTGCAGCGTGCGCGGGATCGGCGTGGCCGACATCGAGATCACGTTGACTCTCAGCTTCAGCTGGCGCAGCAGCTCCTTTTGCTTGACGCCGAAGCGCTGCTCCTCGTCGACGATCAAGAGCCCGAGGTCCTTGGCGCGCACGTCGCGCGAGAGCACGCGATGGGTGCCGACCAGGATGTCAACCCGCCCCTGCGCGAAGTCCGCGATCGCCGCGCGCTGCTCGGCGCTCGAGCGAAAGCGCGAGACCTGCTCGACGTTGATCGGATAGTCGGCGAGCCGCTCGGCGAAGGTTCCGTAGTGCTGCTGGGTGAGGATCGTCGTGGGCGCCAGCATCAATACCTGCTTGCCCTGGCTGGCGGCCTTGAAGGCTGCGCGCAGGGCGACCTCGGTCTTGCCGTAGCCGACGTCCCCGCAGATCAGACGATCCATCGGAAGCGCAGTCTCCATGTCCGCCTTGACCAGTTCGATCGCCTCGAGTTGGTCGGGCGTCTCGCTGTAGGGGAAGCTGGCCTCGAACTGGCGCTGCCAGTCGGAGTCGGACTCGAAGGCGTGACCGACGCGCGAGCCGCGCGCTGCATAAAGCGCCAGCAACTCGCCCGCCAGCTCCTGCGCCGCGCGCCGCGCGCGCGTCTTCATCGCCGCCCAGCGCGTCCCGCCGAGCTTGGACAGCGGCGGATGCGCTCCCCCGGCGCCGACGTAGCGGGAGATCTTCGCCAGCTGCTCGGTGGGCGCGTAGACGCGGTCGTCGCCCTCGTATTCGAGATACAGGTAGTCGCGCGTGATCCCGGCGACGGTGCGCGTCTCAAACCCGGCGAAGCGAGCGATGCCGTGATCCTCGTGCACGACGATGTCGCCGGTGCGCAGGTCGCTGAACGAGCGCAGCGCTCCGCGTGGCGCGGGTCGCGCACGCGCACGGCCGGGCTCGCCGCCGGCACGCGTCGCTCGCCGTCGGCGCAGCAGGCGGTGCTCGGGAAACACGGCCAGCTTGAGCGACGGCGCCACGAAGCCCTCGCGCAGCGACGCGGCGGCGAACCGCAGAGAGGCCTCCAGCGGCCGGGCGCCGACGTCGGTGTCCTCGCCGAGCCAGCTGGCGTGCAGGCGAGCGAGGTTGTACGCGGCGCGCTCGCCCTCGCCGCGGCGCGTGAACGCGACCACGGTCCGGTAGCCGGAGCGCACGAGCTTTTCGAGCTCGGGCTCGGCTTCGGGCAGCGTGCGCGCGGCGACATCCGCCGCCTGGGCGCGCAGCTCGATCGCCTGTCCGCTCGCGAGCGCCGACAGCCACACGCGTGCCCTCCGCTCGAGCGCGGCCTGGATGTGCTCTGGGCTCACGTACAGCTGCTCGGCGTCGGCGGCCGCGAATGCCGCGGTGACGTCCGTCCAGTGGTCGCTGAGCGCGGGCGCAAGCTCCTCCTCAGCCGCCACCACGATCTCCGCGCTATCACCGATCAGGTCGAGCAACGCCCCGAAGCGCTCGATCGGCAGCACCTCGGCGATGTCCGGGCGCTCGCCGTCGCTATCCGCGTCGAGCGCCGCCAGCTCGGCCAGCTCGCGGTGCTCGAGGGCGAGCTCGGCCGCGGGCGCGATCTCGACCTCCTCGAGATCGCCGAGCGAGCGTTGCGTGAAGGTCGAGAACCAGCGCAGCGACTCGATCTCTACATCGAACATGTCCACGCGGACCGCGCGATCCTCGGTCGCCGGAAACACGTCCAGGAGGCCCCCGCGCAGGGCGAACTGGCCGCGGTCTTCGACCTGCTCGACGCGCTCGTATCCGGCGGCGACCAGCTCTTGGGCGCACTCGTCCAGATCCAGGAGATCGCCGGCGCGGAGCGCGAACGAGCGTGGGCGCAGTGCCGGGTCGGGCACCTTCTCCGAGAGCGCCACGGCGCTCACCACCACCACCGGCGGCTCCTGGGCGAGCACCTCCTGCCCGGCGGCCATGGCCGATTCCTGTGCCGCGGCGCGCGCGGGCGCGCGCGGGCGAGTCTGCGCCTCGGACGGTTCGAGCGCCGGCGCCGCCAGCAGCGCGTCGAGCGCCGCCACACGCAGGCCGACCAGATGGGCGGGCGGAGTCAGGTGCGACTCGTAGGTGACTCCTCGGGAGGGGTAGTAGCGCACCCTGCGCGGCGCCAGCCATGCGGCCAGGTCGCCGGCCAGCTGGTGCGCGGCACGATCGTCGCCGACCACCACCAGCGTCGGGCGGGCGCGCGCCGCCGGCTCACGATCGCTCAGCGCCGCGATCAGGTACGGACGCAGAGAGGCTGAGACGAACGCGCGTCCTCCGTCCGTCGCCAGGCTGCGGATGGCGGGATCGTCGTCGGCGTAGGCGAGAAGTGGTCGGAGCGCCATGCTGGGGTGCGATCACAATAGAGTTCCGCTCGTGAGTCTCTGGGAGCGGGCCTGCCCGGCACGCCGCCGTCCTGGGCGCGCGCGGCGCGAGCGAGCAGGTCTGGCTGCGACTCCACGTCCAAGGCCCAATCCCCTTTGGAGGACCTGATCGATGGACGTGTCAACCGATCAGGGCATGTCACCTGCCCGGGCCTACGGTGAGTGGTTCTACGCAAGTCATCAGGACGGCTCCGTTCGCTCGGCGCAACGAGTTCTGCCACTCGTTTTCGACCTTGTCCGTCCCGCGAGCGTTCTCGACGTGGGCTGCGGCACGGGTGGCTGGTTGGCAGTCGCGCACGAGCTGGGCGCCGACACGATTCTCGGAATCGACGGGAGCTGGGTATCGCCTGGGGCACTGCTGATTGCGCCGGAGTGCTTCATGGCGCAAGACCTTGCGAGCTCCCTGCGGTTGAGCCGCCGCTTCGATCTGGCGCTGTGTCTGGAGGTGGCCGAGCATCTGGACCAGACGCGTGCCGACTCGCTGATCGACGATCTTTGCTCCGGCGCCGATGTCGTCCTGTTCTCCGCCGCGATTCCCGGCCAGACCGGGAGTGATCATCGCAACGAGCAATGGCCTACCTACTGGCGCTCGCACTTTCGCCAACGCGGCTATGAGCTGGCCGATTGCCTTCGCACCCGACTGTGGACGGATGCCGAGGTCGAGCCTTGGTACGCGCAAAACGCCTATCTGTATGTGCACACCAGCAGGCTTTCCGACGAGCGCCTGCGCGCGGCCATGCTCGAGACGGGACGAATGCCTCTGTGCGTGGTCCATCCGAGATTGTTCGGATTGTTTTCGCAGCCATTCGCGCCGGCCACGCCCGAGCCCGCCGAGCAAAGACCGGCGCCGCGCCGGTTCGAGATCGGTGGTACAGACGCGTGAAGAGGATGCGCAGGGATGCGCTGCGCGTGCTTGCGCACGCCGCGGGTTGGCGCTGACGCGCTCGCCCAGTTAGGAATCTCTCGCCGAGGAGCACGCCGCAGCTTGGCGCTGACGCGCTCGCTCAGCTAGGAATGTCCACGCCGAGAACGATGTCCTGCACTCGGTCCGCGGCACGCTCCACGAGCTCGCGCACCTGCTCGCGATCCTCGCGAAACCGCCCGAGCACGTACGCGGAGACGATCTCCGGGTCGCTCGAAGCTGGCCGGCCGACGCCCACGCGCACGCGCACGAAGTCTGCGCCGCCGAGCTCGCGCTTGATCGACTTCAGCCCGTTGTGGCCGGCCAGGCCGCCGCCGAGCCGCGGGCGGACGTCACCGAACGGAATGTCGATCTCGTCATGGACGACCACGACCCGCTCGAGCGGCAGCTTGAAGGTTCCGCGCGCCGGGCCCACCGAGCGACCGGCCTCGTTCATATAGGTCTGCGGCCACAGCACGGCGACGCGCGGACCGGGCCCCGGTGTCCCCGGAGCCGCCGCGGGCACCCGGCCTTCGGCGATCAGACCGCGGAAGCGCTCGCGCGGACGCCCCAGCTGCCAGCGCTCGGCGAGCGCGTCGGCGACCATGAAGCCGACGTTGTGTCGTGTTCCCGCGTGCTCACGGCCGGGATTGCCGAGTCCCACGATCAGCCAGTCGGCGGCCGCGCCAGTGCCGCCGCGGCGAAACGGCCGGCGCAGCGGCAGCTACCTACTCCCCGTCCGAGGAACCGTCTGAGCCGGCGCTGTCGGCGGCCTCGCCCTGCTCCGCGGCCTGGCCCTCGCCCTCGCCGACCAGTTCGGTCTCGGCCTCGATCTCCTCCTCGGCTTCGGTCTGCAGCCGCGGCGGAGACAGCGTCGCGATCACGCCCTCGGGGTCATCGAGCAGCGTCACGCCCTCGGGCATCGCAACCGACCCGAGCATGATCGTGTCGCCGATCTGCATGTCGCCGATCGGGTGGGCGATCGACTCGGGGATCGCGGTCGGCAGCGCCTCGACGTTCACCTCGCGCACGATCTGCTCGAGCACGCCGCCCCCTTTGACGCCGGGGGCGTCGTTGACCCCGTCGAGCTCGAGCGTGACGACCGCGTGAATCGCCTGGTCCAAGCGCACGCGCAGCAGATCGATGTGCACCATCTCGCCCCGTACCGGATCTCGCTGAGCCTCCTTGAGGACCACGGGCGTGGCTTTCGCGCCGTTGACGCTTAGGTCGAGAACCGCACCGGCTCCCGCCAGCGCGAGGCGCAGTTCGCGAGCGTCGGCGTCGAAGCTGAGCGACTCGTCGCCGCCACCGTACACGACGCCGGGAACGCGCCCGGTGCGCCGCAGGCGGCGCGCGGCGCGCGAACCGCCGGCCTCGCGGCTGCGGACATTGAGCTTTGTGGTGGTGCTGGCCATGAGCGAGTGCAGACTCTAGCAACGGCCGTTGGTCGTTCGGCGGCCATCAGGCCGCTCTCGGCTGCTCGCTCCCCGGAAGCGGTCGCTGCTCGCTCACTGCGGCGATGCTTCTTCGGCTTCTTCTCGTTCCTCTCGTTCGGTGGCCGAGGGCTTGGTGCAGTCGCCTTCGCTCGAGATCGGCGCGCTCAGCGACAGCAGCGTGATCTTGTAGCCGCTCAGGAAATCCCCGCTGTGGCGCACCCGTACGCACTGCACGACGGGCAGCCTTCCACTCACACTCCAGGCGACGCGCGTGATACCGGTCTTGGCGGTGAGTGAGCCGACCGTCGGCGAGATCACCGACAGTAGCTTCACCGTGCCTGGCCGCTTCAGCCGGGCTGCGCTGGCACGCACGGTCGCGGCGCACGCCGGGGTCGCCGAGCATCCGTCGAGCAGCTCGAGCTCGCGAGCTGCGTCGCCGCGGGCCTGCGCCTGCAGCAGCACGACGAGGTCCTGGCGTTCTACGTTTTCGACCGACAGGTAGCGCGCGAGCAGGGCACCGATTGCCAGGCACAGCAGCACGGCTACCGCCAGCAACGCCCGCAGCAGCTTGCGCCGGCGCAGTGGCAGGCCGCTCCACCACACACGCGGGCCGCTGGCACCGGGCAGGCGCGAGCCGCCGGCACCGCGGCCGCGCGGGTCGCCGGCACCGGGGGCATCGCCGCCATCGCGCCCATCGGTCTGGAGGGACGGCTCAGTAACGCGCGACCACGTCCGTGAATGCGTAGGGCGCCTGCGCGATCCCGCTGCAGTCTTCACCGGGTGTCTCGCTGCCGCTGCACGGCCGATCGCGGTTGACCGCCCAGAAAGTGAACCGCGCGAGGTGATTCTCCTGAGCAAACGCGAGCATGGTTTCAAAGTCTTCGAGCGTGACCACCTCCGAGGCTTCGTCTGTGTCGCCGTTCATCGACGAGATTCCCGCGTGTTCATAGGCGGCGCTCGGCGTCGAGCCGTAGGACGCTACGAGATCCCGCTCGAGCCCTTCGACCGCTCTGATCGAGGCGTGCCCCATGTCGGTGCGCGGGCGGCCGAAGTCGAACGGCATCACCGTCCATGCGCTCGGCTCAAATCCGATCGCCGCCGCGTCGGCGATCAGGCTCTTGCCGTCGGCTTCGGGACCGCCTTCGGCCGTTCCGAAGGTGACCGAGATCCACAGTCGCGGGTCTTCGCTGTGCACGATCGCCAGGGCTTCGATCACGCGCTTGCGCACCTTCTTACTGGTGAACTCGCTGTGCTCGATGTCCACGTCGATGGCGTTCAAGGCGTATGCGTTGATCACCGTCTGGTAGGCGCTCGCCAGAGCGCTCGGCGTCTTGCAGGCATTGCCGAGCTTCTTGCCGCTCCAGCCGCCGAAGGAGACATCGACTTCACCCCCGGCAGCGCGCGCGCTTTCGATCGCCGCCTGGTCGGAGCCGCCGAGCAGCGACCGTTCACCATCCCAGGCGGGGTGACAACCGCGGCGGGCAAGGATGAATGCGAGCGTGAGATCGTGCACGCCGGTCGTTTCGATCACGCTTGCAGGCGCTTGCGGATCCCCCCACCCAAGATACTCATAGGGAGCGGCCATCCCGACCGGCTGCGCCGCTGGCGCAGCGCTGCTCGAAGCGAGCAGGGCTGATGCGCAGCCGACGGCGACGAGCAGTGCAGCGCGCACCATGTGGGGCCTAGAACAGCTGATTCTCGCCGCCGAAGACCTCGCTGACCGAGTCGTCGACGAAGATGCGGCGGATCGAATCGGTCAGCAGCTCAGCGCACGGCAGCACGCGCACGTTCGCTGGCCGGCCGGGGCTGACCGGGATCGTGTCGGTGACGACGATCTCCTCGAAACCCGCGTTGCGCAGGTTCTCGAAGGCATCGCCGGAGAAGACCCCGTGCGTCGCGGCGGCGTAGACGCGGGCGGCGCCCTCGTCGAGCACCGTTCGCGCGGCCGCGGCGAGCGTGCCGGCGGTATCGATCATGTCGTTGACGATCACCGCGGTCTTGCCGCGGACATCGCCGATCACATACCCGATCTCCGCCACCTGCTGGGCGGGGCGCTCCTTGTCGAGGATCGCGAGCTCGGCGCCGATCTTGGAGGCGAACTTCTTGTTCAGCTTCACCCGGCCGGCGTCTGGCGCCACGACGACCAGATCGGACAGGCCGAGGTCGGCGAAGTACTGGGTGAGCATGAACAGCGCGGTCATGTGGTCGACCGGCTTCTGGAAGAAGCCCTGTATCTGTCCGGCGTGTAGATCCATCGTCAATACCCGGTCGGCACCGGCCGACTCGAGCATGCGCGCGACCAACCGGGCGGAGATCGGCTCGCGGGGGGCGGACTTCTTGTCCTGCCGCGAGTATCCGAACCACGGTGTCACAGCGATCACGCGGTGCGCCGAGGCGCCGACGGCGGCGTCGATCATGAACAGCAGCTCCATCAGCGAGTCGTTAGCGGTGACTCCGGTCTGCGGGTTGCCGCATGTCGATTGGACGATGAACACGTCGGCGCCCCTGATCGACTCCTCGTAACGGCAGTAGACCTCGCCGTTGGAGAACGTCTTGAGCGTCACCGGGCCGATTTCCACCCCGAGCTTGCCGGCGATGTCGATCGCCAGCTGCGGGTTGGCGCGCCCGCTGAACAGCATCAGCCGCTTGTTGTAATCCATCGGCAGGCTGGTCTGCGCGGACTGCTGCGTGCGCGTGTCCATCGCGCTGCTCATCTCATCTCGCAGTGTAAACAGCTCTTGCGACGCGCCCACGGCCGGCCGGCGCAAATCTGCCGGCAGCCGTCTCAAGAGCCGGCCCCCGAGGACTCGACCTCGCGCTCGTGTCCCTCGCGCGCGTGCGCCTCGCGCCGTGCCGCATAGCCCTCCTTGTTGATCTGGCGCGCGCGTGCGATGCCGAGCGCTCCGGCCGGGACGTCCTCGTTGATGACCGAGCCCGCGGCCGTGTAGGCGCTGTCACCGACCGTCACCGGGGCGACGAACGAGACGTGGACACTGCTGCGCACACGCTTCCCGATCGTCGTGCGGTGCTTGGCGTGGCCGTCGTAGTTGGCGGTGATCGTGCTGGCGCCGAGGTTCGCTTCCTCCCCCACGTCGGCGTCGCCGATATAGGAGAGGTGGGGAACTTTCGCGGCTGCGCCGATGTCAGAGTTCTTGACCTCTACGAACGTCCCGACCTTGGCTCCGGCGCGTAGCAGCGAGCCGGGCCGCAGGTAGGCAAACGGTCCGGCGCTCGCCCCGTCCTCGAGCAGGCAGTCCACGAGGTAGGAGTGCTTGACGACGCAGCCCACGCCGATCGTGGTGGCACCCTTGATCGTGGTGAACGGCTCGATCGTGCTGTCCGGGCCGATCTGGACGTCTACGTCGATCACCGTGGTGCCGGGGTTGACGATCGTTACCCCGGCGGCCATGTGACGAGCGTGGATCGCCGCCTGGGCGTTCTGGCGCACGCGCGCGAGGCCGGCGCGATCGTTGACGCCGAGCACCAGCTGCGGATCGGCTATCAGGTGCGCCTGGGCGCTGCCGCCGTCGGCGCGGATCAGCTCGAGCACCTGCGGCAGGTACAGCTCGCCCTGCGCGTTCTCGGCAGTCAGTCGCGGAAGCGCAGCGCGCAGCGCATGGCCCGAGAACACGTAGATGCCGGTGTTGACCTCGCGTATCTCGAGCTCGCGCGCACTGGCGTCGCCGCCGGCCTTGGTCTCGACGACTCGCTCGAAGCCGCCATCGCCGTCGCGGACGACCCGCCCGTATCCGCTTGGATCGTCCAGTACCGTGCTCGCCATCGTCGCCTGTACGCCGGCGTCCACGTGTGCGCGGACGAGGCGTTCGATCGCCGCGGAGCCGACGAGCGGGACGTCGCCGCTGAGCACCACCACTGGCGCGTCCGTCCCGGCATCGCCCGCACGCGTGTGCGCCACGGACGCGTCCATCTGACCGCCGCCCGCGTCCGCGCGTGCGACCAGCGCATCCCCGTCAGCTCCGGCTGCATCGGTGCGTGGGACCAACGCATCCCCGTGAGCACGGTCCGCATCCAGGTGCGCGATTCCTGCGGCGACGGCGCCACCGGTTCCGTCCGGTCGCGCCTGGACGGCCAGCTGCGCCTGCGCCGGCAGCACATCCTCGAGCGCCCGCTCGGGCGAATCGACGACCACGACTTGGCCCGCCCCGGCGGCAAGCGCGGCCCGGACCGGCCACAGCACCATCGGCAGCCCACACAGCTCGTGCAGCACCTTTGGCTTGCGCGAGTGCATGCGCGTGCCCTTCCCAGCAGCAAGGATCAGGACCGTCGGCGCCGGACTCACTCAGAGGATGCTAGCCGCAGCGCGCACCGGATCGCGGGCCGGAGATGGCCCGCGGTTGGCGGCGGGGCATGCGCGGGCGGGCGCAGAATGAGGCTGGGGGGCAGGGATTCGAACCCCGATTCCCAGGACCAAAACCTGGTGTCCTGCCATTGGACGACCCCCCAATGGGTCGGCATATCTCACGTGGCCGGCCAGCCACGCTACTCGACCGGTCCGGCTACATCCTCGCACGAGCCGCGCGCACGCGCGCGCGTGCGCCGTCGCTCAGGTCGAAGCTCGGGCGTGCTGACGTCGAAGCTCGTACCTGCTCACAGGTCGAAGCTCGTACGTGCTCACGTCGAAGCTGGTGCATGGCGACACGGGAAGAAAGCTCGATCACGACCGTCGCGTGGAGCGCCCCGGGACGCGACCGCCTTCGGCGCCGGCCTCGGATGCCGGCCCATCGGCGGCCGAGATGCCGAGCACGCGCATGGCCTTGAGGCCGAGGCTGAGCTTCTCGCGACCGTCGCTGGAGCTGACGTCCAGTCCCGAGAGCTCGCGCACGCGCTCGAGCCGGTAGTAGATCGTGTGGCGGTGTGTGAACAGCCGCCCGGCGGTGCCGGCGACGTTGCCGTCGGCCTCGAGAAAGGTAGCGAGCGTGCGCACAAGCTCGGTCTCGTACTGCTCGTCGTAGGCGACGAGCGGCTCGACGGTCTCCTCGTAGAAGCGCTGCAGCTCGGAGGGGTTCTCGCTCATTGCGCTGAGCAGCAGCCGGTAGGCGCCGGTCTGCTCGAACGCGAGCGCCACGCCGTCGGAGTCGCCCTGGGCGACGTTGGCGGCGAGCAGCGCCTCGCTGGCGGCGCGCGGCAGCTCGGTCGGATCCTCGGCGATGCGGCTGCGGCCGATCGCGAAGGTGTACCCCGCAAGGCCGGCCTCCATCTCGCGCAGCACCGCCTCGGCGGCGCGCGCGGCGAGCGCCTCGTCGCCGCCTGGCACGAGCAGCAGCACCTCGGCGCTGGCGGCTCCGGCGCCCTCGCGCTCGGACAGCGCGGCAATCGAGCGGCCCACGACGGCCCGAGCTCCGCGCTCGGCCACGGCCCGCACGCGCGCGCGCCAGCCCTCGTCTGTGGGGGCCTGTGGATTGGCGCGGGCGACGATCATGCTGGCGCCGTCCTCGAGCTCGAGCGACAGCTCGCGCGCGCGGTTCAGCAGCTCGTCGCGGCCGCTCAGCTCGCGGCGGAGCGTCGCGCGCAGGAAGTCTGCGGCGGCCGTCTCGGATGCTCGCTCGGGGGCGCGCACGCGCTCGACCTCCGAGGCGATCATCGTCACCAGCAGGCGCGTCATCTGCGAGGTGGGCTCGCTGCGGGCGCGCATGTGCAGCGTGCCGACGGATGCGTCGGCGACGCGCAGGGGAATGCTCGTGACCCCTTCGGCCTGGGAGAGCAGTGCACGCTCCTCGGCGGGCGATCTGGCGGCTACAGCCAAGGTGGCGCCCCAAGCGTCGGCGACCGCCAGGCTGGCATCGAGGGCCTTGGCGGCAGCGCGCACCACCTCGGGCAGCCCTGCGCCTGACTCGACCGCTTCGGTGACGGCTTCAAGCGGCGCGAGCTCAGACACGAAGCGCGGCTAGCCCCAGAAGTAGACGACGGCCAGCGCCGCCACCATGCCGAGGCCGACGAGCACGGCGAGCACGTACAGCGAGAGCACCCCGGCCGCCACGCGTTCCCACAGGCGCGCATAGCTCGTCAGAGCGGGGAGCAGGATCAGCCCTGTAAACAGCGCGAGCCCGAACACGGCGGCGCAGGCGGCAACCAGGTAGTTGACGTCGGTCCTGCTCATGTCTCGGGATTGTTACGCACCTACATGTCGCTCGCGTGCACGCGCGCAAACGGCGCCTGCACCGATTCAGCCCACAGTGGCGCCGGCTCGCGCGCGCCGAGTCCGGCGACCGCCCGCTGCGCGCGGCCGGGGCCGTTGGCGCGCACGAACAGGCCCACCACGGTCGGCCCGGAGCCGCTTACGAAGGCGGCGTCGGCGCCACTCGCAAGCGTCTGTTGCAGGGCGGGCCCGACCTCGGGGCGAAGCGCGAGCGCCGCGCTCTGCAGGTCGTTGTGCAGCAGCTCGCGAGCGGCGGGCATGGCGGCACCGAGCTCGAGCGCGGTGCGCAGATCGCCGCCGATGCGTCGCAGCTCCTGTTGCGTACGGCCGCTCGCCAGCCGGTCGGCCTGCTCGTAGACGGCGGCCGTCGATAGGCCGGCGCCCGCGGCGAGCACGAGCACGCCGAAAGGATGGCTGGGTGGAGGAAGCTCGTGCAGGAGCTCGCCCGCGCCGGTGGCCAGCCAGCGGCCAGGTGTGAGCAGCGCCGGCACGTCGGCGCCGAGCGTGGTCGCGAGCTCTCGCAGCAGCTCGTCGGAGCCGAGCCCCGAGGCGGCTCGGGCGAGGCGCAGCGCGGCGGCGGCGTCGGCCGAGCCGCCCCCGAGGCCGGCGGCGATTGGAATGCGCTTGACGAGGCGCAGGCGAAGCGCCGGGGCATCCCAGCCGGTGGCGTCTCGAAACGCGCTGAGCGCGCTCGCGGCGAGGGTCTCGGGGCCGTCGAGCGCGAGCCCGCTGCAGCGCACCTCGTCGGCGCTCGCCGCATCGCCGGCATATTCGAGTGTGAGCTCGTCGGCGAGCGAGATCGCCTGCACGACCGTGGCCAGCTCGTGTCTGCCGTCGTGCGCACGGCGCGGGCCGACGAACAGACCGAGGTTGATCTTCGCGGGCGCGAGGGTGCACAGCGGCAGAGCGCTCATTGGCCGGGCTCCCGCGCGCGCGTGCGCTGCGGCAGGGTCATAGGCACGACGCTCGTAGGCCGAGCTCCCACGCGCGCGCGCGTGCGTCGCGGCCGGCTCATAGGCACGACGCTCATAAGTCGAGCTCCCGCGCCAGGGCCACGAACTCGGGCGGCGCGAGCCGCTCAGCGCGTACATCGGCGGGATGCCCGAGTCGCACGAGCGCGGCGCGGACGTCCTCGCGACTGCGCTGGACGCCCGCCAGGGCCAGCGAGCGGGCCAGCGCCTTGCGCCGATGCGCGAACGAGCCGGCGACCAGCGTGCGGACCTGGGGCGCAGGCGCGCTGCCCGTGCGCACGATCCTGACGAGCGCCGAGTCGACGTTGGGGACGGGCGCGAACACGGTCCTCGGCACCGTGCGCAGCACCTTGACGTCTCCCGCCAGCTGCGCGAGCACCGAGCTTGCTCCGTAGGCGCCGCTTCCAGGCGCAGCCGCCAGTCGCTCGCCGACCTCGCGCTGAACCATCACCACCCACATGCTGACGCTGTCGAGCTCCTCCAGGGTCCGCAGCACGAGCGTCGCCGCGATTCCATAGGGCAGGTTCGCCACGACCTTGCTCGGCGCCGGCTCGAGCGACGTCAGGTCCAGCCGCAGAGCGTCGCCCCACCACACCGTGACGTTCTCGAGCGACCCGACGCGCTCCTCCAGGGCGTCACGCAGACGCTGGTCCACCTCGACCACATGCACCCAGCCGACGCGGGCGGCCAGAAAGGCGGACAGCACCCCCTCGCCGCCGCCGACCTCCAGCACGACGTCCCGTGCGGACAGTTCGCTTGCGCGCTCGATCACCCCGAGAATGTTGGGGTCGCGCAGGAAGTTCTGACCGAGCTCGCGGCTGCGCCGTCGCGCTGCCATCACCAGCCGAACAGGCGCGCGGCGTTGCGCTCCACGGTGGCGTCGAGTTGCGCGAGGCTGACGCCGCGCAACTGCGCGAGGAACTCTGCCGTGTGAACGACGAACGCCGGCTGGTTGCGATGCTTGCGCAGCGCCTGCGGGGTCAGATACGGGGCGTCGGTCTCGACCAGGAGCCGCTCGTCGGGGACCAGGCTCGCGGCACCGGCGAGCTCGCCGGCGCTTTTGTACGTGACGTTGCCCGCAAATGAGATGAAGTACCCGCGATCGAGGCACTCCTGCAGGTCCGCCGGCATCGAAAAGCAGTGCAGCACCACGATCACGCCATCCGCTTCGTGCGCCAGCTGGGCGAGCGTGTCGTGTGCGGCGTCGCGCGAGTGAATCACGAGCGGCTTGCCCAGCTCTCTGGCGAGCTCGATCTGTGCCGCAAAGGCACGCTGCTGCTCGGCGCGGGGTGGGTTAGAGCGACCGTCGCGCACGAAGAAGTCGAGGCCGGTCTCGCCGATCGCGCGGCAGCGCTCGTGCACCGCGAGCTCGCGCAGCTCGGCGAGCGCCTGCTCGTCAAAGCCGCTGGCATTCGTGGGGTGCCGCCCCAACGCCGCAAAGACCTGCGGATGGCGTTCGGCTGCAGCCAGCGCAGCACGGCAGGAGGCGGCCTCGATGCCGACCGTCAGAATGCGGTTCACTCCCGCCGCCAGCGCCGCCGCGATCAGCTCGGCGTCGGGCGGCTCGCAAAGGTCGAGGTGGGCGTGGCTGTCGATCACGGACGCTCGGTCTCGGGCGGTGTCGATTTGCGATCAGGCGGGCTCGGGCTCGACGCTCTTGGGGAACAGAACCTCGAGCGTGCGTGCGCGCCCAAGAGCTCCGGCACCCAGCCGCGCGCCCCCAAGCGCGACGTCGGGGGCGCCGAGCGCGTCGAGCAGCTTGCCGGTGCTCGCAGGCAGGTAGGACCACAGCAGCACCGAGACCACGCGCAGGCCCTCGGCGAGCGTGTAGAGCACGCGATCGAGCGTGCCGGCTTGCGTCTGGTCCTTGGCCAGCTGCCAGGGCGCCTGCTCCTCGACGTAGCGATTGAGCCTGCGTACGCGCTGCCAGATCTCATCGAGCGCGGCCGTCAGCTCGATCTCATCGACCAGACCCGCTACGCGCTCGGACAGCCCGGCGAAGTCCTCGGCGAGGATCGGATCGGGGGGGCCGGGCGGCACGATCCCATCGCGGTAGCGCGCGATCATCGCGAGCGTGCGACTGGCGAGGTTGCCGAGCTCGTTGGCGAGCTCGCTCTCGTAGCGCTGCTCGAACGCCGCGGTTGACACCGATCCGTCCTGGCCGAAGGGCACGTCGCGTAGTAGATAGAAGCGCAGGGCGTCAGCGCCGAAGCGTTCGATCACGGCGAACGGATCGAGCACGTTGCCGAGCGACTTCGACATCTTCTCGCCTTCCATCAGCAGATAGCCGTGCACGAACACGCGCTTGGGCAGCTCCAGTTCGGCGGCCATCAGCAGCGCCGGCCAGTAGACGGCGTGAAAGCGCAGGATGTCCTTCGCGATCACGTGGCAGCTTGCAGGCCAGAAGCTGTCCGTCAGGTTGACGCCTGGGCGCGCGTAGGAGAGCGCGGTGTAGTAGTTGAGCAGGGCGTCGAACCAGACGTAGAAGACGTGTTCTTCATCCCACGGCACGGGGACGCCCCACGTCAGCTTGTGGCGCGTGAGCGGAACGTCGCGCAGCCCCGAGCGGATGAACGAGAGCGCCTCGTTGAAGCGCGTGCGCGGCGTCACGAAGGTCTCGCGCTCGGCGTACAGGCGTTCGAGCGAGTCCTGAAAGGCGGAGAGCTTGAAGAAGTAGTTGTCCTCCTGCTCGCGCGTGAGCTCGATGTGGTGAATCGGACAGCGGTTTCCAGCGTCGATCTCGTTCTCGGCCTTGAAGTCGGCGCAGCGCGGGCAATACCAGCCTTCATAGGTTCCCTCGTAGACGAACCCGTTGTCGCGTACGCGTGTGAGCACCTCGCGCACCCGCTCGATATGCGGCGGGTCGGTGGTGCGGATGAAGAAGTCGTTCGACGCGCCGAGCAGCGGAGCCAGCGCCTTGAAGCGCTCAGCGTTGCGATCGGCGAGCTCCTGGGGCTCGATGCCGAGCGCGTGCGCCGCGTCGGCGACCGGCTCCCCGTGCTCGTCGGTACCGGTCAGGAAGAACACCTCTTCGTCGCGCTGGCGATGATGGCGCGCGAGCACGTCGGCGGCGATGGTCGTGTAGGCGTGCCCCAGGTGAGGCGCAGCGTTGACGTAGTAAATCGGAGTGGTGACGTAGAAGGACACTTCCGTGAAGGCTACTTGGCGCTTGTGGGGCCCACGACGAGCACGATCTCGCCCTTGGGCGAACGCTCGCGGTAGCGCTGCGCGAGCTCGGCCGCGGTGCCACGGGCGACTTCCTCATGAAGCTTGGTCAGCTCGCGGCAAACGGCAGCCGGGCGATGGGGATCGATGTGCTCGAGCATGTCGAGCGTGGCGGAGAGCCGATGGGGTGACTCGAACGCGACCAGCGTCTCGGTGGCGTCTCTGAGCACCCGTTCGCGCTGAGGACGCTTGCGCGGCAGAAACCCCACGAAGCACCAGCGCGGCGCGGGCAGGCCCGAGGCGACGAGCGCGGCCGGGACCGCGCTCGGCCCCGGCAGCACCTCGACGGGGATGCCCTCGGCCAGACACTCCCGCACGAGCAGAAAGCCCGGATCGGAGATCAGCGGCATCCCGGCGTCGCTGACGAGCGCGACTGTGGCGCCGGCGCGAAGCTGCTCGAGCAGCTCACTGCAGCGGCGCCGTTCGTTGTGCTCGTGGAACGCGAGCAGCCGTTTGGCGTCGATGTCGTGGCGCCGCAACAGAGTCTGCGTGCGCCGGGTGTCCTCACAGGCCACCAGATTGGCCTCTGCCAGCGCGCGCAGCACCCGCAGCGTGACGTCGTCGAGGTTGCCGATCGGCGTGGCGCAGACCAGCAAGCGGCCGTGCTGCTCGCGGGGAAGCGGAGGGTTCTGGGCGCCGATCACGCAAATATAGGTTCGATGCCCAGCGAACGTTCGACGCCCGGCGAGCCGGGCGAGCAGCAGTACACGCGCTACCGGGCAAGCCCGCGCCTGCGCCCGCGCGGGCCTGAGGACGAGGGCCTGCTCGACCGGCTCGGCACGAAGGCGGGCAGGAACGCCGGCGATGGCGGGGGCCGAGGGAGGGGCACAGCCACGACATCTCGGCCGGGGTGGCGCGAGCGGATCACGCCCAAACGGGTGATCCTCGGCGTACTGGCGCTGGCGGTCGCGTGGGTGGCGCTTTCGCTCGTGCTGTTCTTGATCAGCTCTCACTTCGAGCGAACGTCGCTCCCGGGGAACGTACAGGGCGTGCTGCACCCCGCCGGCAACCCCTTGACCTCGGCGAACAACATCCTCGTGCTGGGCTCGGATCGACGTCAGAAGGACAGCAAGGAACCAGGGGCCGAAACCACCGGGTTCGGGCGCTCGGACACGATCATGCTGATCCGGACCGGCGGCGGCCACGCGGCGCGGCTCTCGATACCGCGTGACACGGTGGTCGAAATCCCGGGACACGGGCTCGAGAAGATCAACGCGGCCCACGAGTTGGGCGGCCCCGCCGAGTCGGTGGCGGTGATCGAGAAATGGCTCGGCGTCCCGATCAATCACGTGGTCGAAGTCAACTTCGAAAACTTCCCGCAGCTGATCGACGCGATGGGCGGCGTGACCTATACGGGCGGGTGCATCGTCTCGAACCTCGACGGCGGCTCTGCAGATGGCGGGTTCACGCTGCGATTGAGCGCGGGCACGCACCACCTCGACGGCAAGGAAGCTCTCGCCTTGGCGCGCACCCGCGAGAACCTGTGCGCCCCCGACGAGACCGACATTCAGCGCGAGGAACACCAGCAGGCGCTGTTCACGGCGATGAAGAGCCGGCTGTTGTCACCCACGAGCTTCCTGCGCCTGCCCTTGATTTCGTGGAACGCGCCGCCCGCGATCATCTCGGACATGAGCGGACCCGAACTGCTCGCGATGTTCACGTCGCTGGCCATCACCGGGACACCGCCCACGCGAGTGCTGCTCCCAACCGGTCAGGTGACGCTGCCGAGCGGCGAAGAAGGCCTCACCGTCTCCGAAGAAGCACGGCGCGCCGACGTCGCAAGGTTCCTGGCCGGCTGAGCCGGATCTCCAGGAGCCGGCCCTCGACCGGTTCTCGCCGCGCATACCACCGAGCTTCCAGCAGACCATGCCGACCAGGTTCCGGCCGAGCATCCCCAATAAACAAGCGTCCCGGCCGGCCTCAAGCCGAGCAGAGCGCCGGGAGTCAGCTCTTGGCCTTGGCGGGCTTCGCCGCGCCGGGCTTAGCGCCGTTGGCCGAGGCCTTCTCAGCGGCGCCCTTGCCGGCGCCCGCGACTTTTCCATCGCCGCCGCGTTTGCTCTCGCCACCTGCCTTGCCGTCGCCGCCACCTTGCGGCGCATCCGACCCCTTGGAGGAGCCGTCCGCCGAGGAGTCCTTGGATGTGTTCGACTCGCCCTCGGCCGCGGCGGCGTTCTCGCGCTGACGCTTGCGGGTGCCGTAGTCCGTGTTGTAGAAGCCGCTGCCCTTGAAGTGCAGGGCGGGGGCGTGCAGGACACGCTCGACAGGCGCGCCGGTGTCGGGGTCGCGCTTCAGCGGAGGGTCGCTGAAGGACTGAACCAGCTCGAATGTGGTGCCGTCCGGGCGTCTGTACTCGTAGATCGGCATTGGCAGTCCAATTATAAGAGTGCCAATGCACGGAGCCGAAGCTGCATGGTGGTCCTGGACGCCGACGGTGGCTGAACCGGCAAACTTGCCGAGCGGCGCGCGCGCATGCGCACGCGCGCGTGCGCAGCCGCCGACGGAGACCAACGACGCCATGGATCGGGCGGCGGACGTTCGGTCGGCGTTCAGAGTGCGCGGGTCAGTCGGCAATCAGAGTGCGTACACAGGCGATACCGGCCTGCACGGTCGCCTCGAAGTCGCGCTCGGGCTCGGTGAGCATGCGCATCGCGAGACCATCACCGAGCGAGAACAGGATCTCGGCGATCGCGTCGGGCTCGGCGCGCAGGAGCACGACGCGCTCGCTCTGGGCCGTGGCGAGCATCTGCGCGACGTGTTCGCGCATGGCGCGCAGCAGCTCGGCGTACTCGGCGGCGATCTCAGGGTGGCGCTGCGAGAGCGTGAACAGCTCGACCATCAGCGTCACGAGGTCCGGTTCCTCACGAACCGTCTGCTGCAGGTGCTGGGCCATCAGGCCGACGAAGTCCTCGGCGGTGCGGGCGCCGGCGAGCTGCTGCTCGAGCAGCTCCATGCGCAGCTCGCAGTCGCGCCGGACCGCCTCGACGAGCAGCTGCTCCTTGGTGCCGAAGTAGTAGTGCAGCAGGCCGCGCGAGACACCGGCCTCGCGCGCGACGTGATCGAACGTCGAGCCGGCGGTCCCGCGCTGGGCAACGCTGCGGCGCATCGCCTCGACGATGCGCCGTGCCTTCTCCCCGTCTGCTGTCTTCTGCGCCCTCGCGCGCTCGACGGTGGCTGTCATCTCGCTGATCGTGAGGGCCGCTGGTTCAGGAGGCGGGCGTCGGGGCCGGCGCCGGCTCGGACGGCGTGGTCGTGGAGCTGTACTCGAACTCGTCCTCGGCGCCGAACATCATGTCGAGGAGCTTGTTGCGTAGGCCTTCGCTGAGTACGAGCGCGAGCGTCCCGGCGACGAGCGCGAGCACGAGCGTGCGGCGCGGCCCGCGGCGCCGGCGGCGCTTGGGGACAGGTGCACGCAGGGTGGTGGCGGCATCGCGGAGCGCCTCGACAGCCTGGCGCAGATCTCGCTGGAGCCGGCGATCCTCGAACAGGGCCTTGCTCGCAGGCTTGCCGTTGTTCATGCGCCCGTAAGCGCTGCGCGCGGCGCCATACGCGACGAGCAGCCTGGAACGCAGTTCCTCGTCTTCGATCAGACGTTCGATGTACCGGTTGCGCATCGCCGCCGCCCGGAGATCGGCCAGCGTAGCCTCGGTTTTGCCAGGTCCGCTACCACGACGTTTCGCCGCCATTTCAGCCACCGCCTATTTGATCAGCTTGCAGGTTGCGCTCAAATATACGCCCTGAGCCGCGAATCGGCGGACAGAGCGGCACCAGAAGCCGGCGAAAGCCTGGGCCGCGGCGTCGCCGTTGGAGCAGCTGCGGGCCTATGCCAAAGACCGGCCGCGCGCACGGCCGCCATGACGGCCGCCTGCGCGGACAACCTGTTCGGACACCGTGCGGACAGGTCGTTTGGGCAAGTCTGTGCGACAGCCCGTGGAGAGCCGCGCTACGGGGACGTGTAGAAGGCTGCCTGCTCCTGGGCGGAGGGGAAGGACCACGCCGCGCGCGCCCGGCGCTCTTGCCGGAATACGAATCGCAACTGCTGCGGTGGCTTCAGCTGTGCCTCGTTGGGGCGAAACGTCGCGCATGGCTCGTCCAGGTCCAATGCGCACAGCAGGTTGCAGCGGAAGAAGCAATCGTCGCAGCTGATCTTGCGCGTCGCCTGCTTGGTCTGTCTTCTCTGCACTCGACTCCCAGCACTGGAGGTGAACGGATCGCGACCATCAAAGCACCGATGGGACAGGCCCTCACGAGCCACCTCGCAAATCGCAGAGAAAAACGATTTCTACCCGCAAAGAGGTGAGTTCGAGCCCTTCCGAGGCGATCGGCCGGCGCGCGTGGCCGCAGTTTGCGCCGACTCTCGAAGCCCGGCCCCACCCAAGGCGTCGCGACCCCGGTCGCAACCGTCATGATCTAGGTGCATGCGTATCCTCGTAACCGGAGCGAGCGGCTTTGTCGGCTCCCTGCTGGCTCCGGAGCTGCTAGCCGCCGGACACGACGTGGTCGGGCTCGCGCGCGATCCGGCAAAGGTGGGACGCTCGCGAGGCGCGAGCGAGTCGGCGAACATCGACGTGCGCGTTGGAGATCTACTCACCGGCGCCGGCCTGACGGAGGCGCTCGAGCGAGTCGAGGTGGCTTATTACCTGGTGCACTCGATGGAGTCGCGCGGCACCGCCCGCCCCAATCGGGACGCTCGCGACGGCCTGGCATTCCCTGAGCGCGATCGCATTGCCGCAGAGAACTTCACCGCCGCCGCAGCGCAGGCGGGAGTGCGGCGCGTCGTGTACCTCGGCGGGCCCGTGGCGAGCTGGACCACGGCGGGAACACGAGCTGCGAGCTCGCGTCACCTCGCAAGCAGAGAGACCGTCGAGCACATTCTGCGCGCCGGCGTGAGCGATACGGTCGTTTTGCGCGCCTCGATCGTGATCGGCGCGGGCTCGCGCTCTTTTCGTCTACTGGTCCACCTCGTGGAGCGCATGCCCGTGCTGGCACTCCCGGCGTGGCGGACATATCGCACGCGACCGATCGATGAGCGCGACATCGTCGCAATGCTCGTCGCGGCGGCCGACGCGCCCGGGATCGCTGCCAGCACGTTTGACGTCGGCGGGCCGGATGCGCTCAGCTATGGCGAGATGATCGAGCGGATCGCCGATCATATGCTCGTGGCGCGGCCGGCGGTGGGGCTGTCAGTAAGCGCCACCGGGGTCGTGGCAAGGGTTGCCGCCGCGATCGCGCAAGAGGATCCCGAGCTGACGAGCGCGCTGATGGAGAGCCTGCAGGGGGATCTGCTGCCCGGCGGTATCGACGGTGTGGCGCACGAGCAGGCCGCGGCGCTGTTGGGAGTCGATCTGCATTCGTTTGACTCGGCGGTCGAGCACGCGCTGCGCGCGTGGGAGGAAACAGAGTCGCTGGCGGCCCGGTGATCGAGGCCGAGAGGGTGCGACGAGCGAGGGCGAGGCTTGCGTGGTGAGAGGCTGTGCTGACGTCCTTCACGCCCGCGGGTCGGGAGCAGCGGTTGAGGCAGAGTCATGAGCGTGGTGGCGGCATCGATCTGTATCGACGCGCCTGCGGAGCAGGTGTGGCGGTTGGTGATGGACGCCAGCCGCCTGGGCGAATGGGTGACGATCCATCGCAAGCTCGAGCGTGCAGACGACGGTCCGGTGCGCGTCGGGTATCGGATGGATCAACAGCTGCATCTGCGCGGAGTCAATCTCGAGGTTCACTGGAAGCTCGTGGAGTGTGTGCCCAACGAACGCGCCGTGTGGGAGGGCCGGGGGCCGGCCCGTTCGCGGGCGCGCACCGAATATGCACTGAGCGCCGAGAACGGCGGAACTCGCTTTGACTATCGCAACGAGTTCCATCCTCCCCTCGGCCCGTTTGGGGCCATCGTCAGCCGGGCGCTCGTCGGCGGCATGCCGGAGCGCGAGGCTACGCGCACGCTCAGTCGTCTGCGCGCTCACTTTGACTCGAAGAGCTGACGCATTCATCATCGCGAGTTGAGGGCTCCCGCGCGATGTGCAGTCCGCAACTTGCACGTAACCGTGCAAAGCTTCCGATGTCACGTGCTGTAAGGTGTTGCAAAAGGACCAGGCGTGATTTAGGGCTTGTTTAGATCATGCACCTGACTAGTGAAGAGGATTGAATCGTGACCGACTTCCTTGACGAGAAGCGCCGGGAGATCACCGCCCGGCTGAACGAGCTGACGCCGCTGGTTGACGAGTTTCGTCGTTTGGAGGCCGCGGCCTCGGCGCTCGATGGCATCGGCGGAGCGAAAGCCGGCGCCACGCGCAAACGTGGACCCGGGCGCCCGCCTGGCTCGGGCAAAGCGGCGTCCGCGACGACGACGGTACGGAAAAAACCGGGACGGCCTAAAACCAAAAAAGTTGGGCGTCCGAAAAAAGTTGGTCGGCCCCCGGGTAGCGGCAGGGCGGCAACCACGACGACCAAACGCCGCGCCGGACGCCGCAAAGGCAGTGGTACGCGCGCGGCGCAGGCGCTGTCGCTCGTTCAGGGGCAGCCGGGGATCACGATCCCCGAGCTCGCGGCGAAGATGGGCATCAAGCAGAACTACCTCTACCGCGTCCTGCCCGGCCTCGAGCAGGAAGGCAAGCTCACCAAGCAGGGCAGGGGCTGGCACCCGAAAGGCTAGACGTCGGCAGCGGCCGGGAGTTGCGGCGAGACTCCCGGCCACCGCTTCAGGGCTGTCCTCACATCGGGCCCTGATCCTCCGCGTCTCCCTCACAGCGGACTCTGATCCTCCGCGTCTCCCTCACATCGGACTCTGATCCTCCGCGTCTCCCTCACATCGGGCCCTGATCCTCCGCGTCTCCCTCAAATCAGGTCCTGCTCCTTCACGGTGTCGCGCTCGCTGATCAGCTCCGCGATCGACGTATCGATCTTGCCCCGCGAGAACGCGTCCAGCTCGAGGTCTTTGACGACTGCGTACTCGCCGCCGTCGCACGTGCAAGGCAGGCCGACGATCAGCCCCTCCGGTATGCCATAGGAGCCGTCGCTGGGAACTCCCATCGACACCCAGCGTCCGTTGGTGCCCGCAACCCAATCGCGCATGTGGTCGATCGCCGCGTTGGCGGCGGAGGCGGCGGAGGAGGCGCCGCGCGCCTCGATGATGGCGGCTCCGCGCTTGCCGACGTTCGGCAGGAACTCGTTCTCGATCCAGACCTGATCATCGACCACGGCGGCGGCCTGCTCCCCATTGACCTGCGCGTGAAACAGATCGGCGTACATGGTCGGCGAGTGGTTACCCCAGACGCCCATCTGCGAGACGTCACTGACGGGAAGCTCGAGCTTGGACGCGAGCTGGGCGATTGCGCGGTTGTGGTCCAGGCGCATCATCGAGGTGAAGCGCTCGCGCGGGATGTCGGGTGCGCTGGACATCGCGATCAGGCAGTTCGTGTTGGCGGGGTTGCCGACGACCAGTACCTTCACGTCCTCGGCGGCATGCTCGTTCAGGGCCCGGCCTTGGCCGGTGAAGATCTTGCCGTTCTCGCCCAGCAGCTCGGCGCGCTCCATGCCCTTGGTGCGCGGGCGCGAGCCGACGAGCAATCCGATGTTCGTACCATCGAATGCATCGTCGGGGTTGTCGTGCAGATCGAGATTGGCGAGCAGCGGAAAAGCGCAGTTGACGATCTCCATCGCGACCCCCTGCAGCGCGGCCATCGCCGGCGGTATCTCCAGCAGGCGTAGGTCAACCGGCTGCTCGGGGCCGAGCAGCTGGCCGGAGGCGATCCGAAAGACGAGGCTGTAGCCGATCTGGCCGGCGGCGCCGGTGACGGTCACACGAACTGGGGTCATCTGGTCATCTCCTGAGAGAGGTTTTGATCGATCGATGCAAGGAAATCCTCGGTGGTCTGCCAGGCCTGATCGGCGCCGACGAGCAGCGCGAGATCTTTCGTCATCTTGCCGCTCTCCACGATCTGGATACAGACGCGCTCGAGCGTCTCGGCGAAGCCGCTGACGGCAGGCGTGTCGTCCATCCTGCCGCGCGCGTGCAAGCCGCGGGTCCAAGCAAAGATCGACGCGATCGGATTGGTCGAGGTCGGCTTGCCTTCCTGATGCAAGCGGTAGTGACGGGTGACCGTGCCGTGCGCAGCCTCGGCCTCGACGGTCCTGCCGTCGGCGCTCATCAGCACGCTGGTCATCAATCCGAGCGATCCGAAGCCCTGAGCGACCGCATCGGACTGGACGTCGCCGTCATAGTTCTTGCAGGCCCAGACGTAGCCGCCTTCCCACTTCAGGGCGCTGGCGACCATGTCGTCGATGAGCCGGTGTTCGTAGGTGAGGCCAGCGTTTTCGAAGTCGGCCTTGAACTCGTCTTCGTAGATCTGCTGGAAGATGTCTTTGAAGCGGCCGTCGTAGCGCTTGAGGATCGTGTTCTTGGTCGACAGGTACACCGGGTAGCCGCGCTGCAGTCCATAGCGCATCGAGGCGCGCGCGAAATCGCGGATCGAGCTGTCGAGGTTGTACATCGCCATCGCGATCCCGGAGTCGGGGAAGTCGAACACATCGAGCTCGATCGGCGCCGCGCCGTCGCTCGGCGTGAAGGTGAGCGTCAGCTTGCCGGCGCCGGGGACGAGCAGATCCGTTGCCCGGTACTGGTCCCCGAACGCATGACGCCCGATGATGATCGGCTTGCGCCAGCTCGGTACCAGCCGGGGGATGTTGGAGATGACGATCGGCTCGCGGAAGATGACGCCGCCGAGAATGTTGCGGATCGTTCCGTTCGGCGAGCGGTACATCTCCTTGAGTCCGAACTCCTTGACGCGAGCCTCGTCGGGAGTGATCGTCGCGCACTTGACGCCGACACCGTGGCGTTTGATCGCGTTGGCGGCGTCCACCGTGACCTGGTCGCCGGTGGCGTCGCGATTCTGGATGCCGAGGTCGAAGTAGTCGAGCTCGATGTCGAGGTAGGGCAGGATCAGCTGATCCTTGATGAACGACCAGATGATGCGGGTCATCTCATCGCCGTCGAGCTCGACGACGGGGTTTTGCACCTTGATCTTTGCCATGTCTCGGTCCTTGGGCGGGGGCTGGGGAGCTTGGGCGGGGACTGTGGAGCTGCCGAGCGGATCGTGAGCGCGCCTGCCTGAGGAGGAAGCGCTCGAAACCTGCCGGCGCGCGATGCTATCTCGCGAGCGCCATCTCCGGGGCGCGCATCAGCCGTGGCCGCCCGCCGAGGCATGCGATGCGGAGGGTGGCCGTCGCCATTCGCGCTCGCGTAGCTTGTGACATCTGCTTCACTGTCAGACGACGGCGAAGGTTCAGGAGCGACGTAATGGCGAGCGTGTCAGGAGGGACGTAATGGCGACCGTTTCGAGAGCGATGACCGGAGAGCGCAGCGCTCCGTGGCAGACGCACGAGGTCTTCAATCAGGTCCCTGCGCTCGAGGGCAGGGACGTGTTCTCGGACAACACTCCGCTCGTCGAGGCGACCGAGCGCGAGGGCGCAGCGTGGGTGCTTGAGCGCGCGAGCGCGCTCGGAAGGCTGATCGGCGGCGATCCCCAGCAGCTGTGGGGCAGGCTGGCGAACGAGAACAAGCCGGTGCTGCGCACGTTCGACCGTTACGGCCATCGGATCGATGAGGTCGAGTTTCACCCAGCCTGGCACGAGCTGATGAAAATGGGCGTCGAGCACGAGCTGCACTCGCTGCCGTGGACCAGCAGCGAGCCCTCGCCGCACGTGGCGCGAGCGGCCCTGTACATGACGGCGATGCAGGCCGAGGCCGGGTTCGCCTGCCCGATCACGATGACCTTTGCGGTGGTGCCGGCGCTGCGCGCGCAGCCCGAGCTGGCTGGCGAGTGGGAACCGCTGGTGACGGCCACGACGTATGACCCGCGCCTGATCCCGGCGAGCGAGAAGGGCTCGGCGATCGCAGGAATGGCGATGACCGAGAAGCAGGGCGGCTCGGATGTGCGCGCGAACACGACCGTGGCGCGTCCGCTGAACGGCGGCGGCGGCGCGGCCGAGTATGAGATCACAGGCCACAAGTGGTTCTGCTCGGCGCCGATGTCGGACTTCTTCTTGGTGCTGGCGCAGGCGCAATCGCCGAGCGGCGCCCCCGAGGGCCTGTCGTGCTTTCTGCTGCCCCGAGTGCTGTCGGACGGGGAGCGCAACGCCTTTCACATCCAGCGGCTGAAGGACAAGCTCGGCAACCACTCGAACGCGTCGAGCGAGATCGAGCTGCACGGCGCCTGGGCGCGCATGCTGGGCGAGCCCGGCAGGGGCGTGCCGACGATCATCGAGATGGTCGGGCACACGCGGCTCGACTGCGTGATCGGGGGCGCCGCGGGCATGCGCGCGGGCGTGGTGGCCGCGACCCATCACACCGCTCATCGCGCGGCCTTCGGCAAGCTGCTGATCGACCAGCCGCTGATGCGCAACGTGCTCGCCGACCTGTGCCTCGAGGCGGAGGCCGCGACGGTGCTGGCGATGCGCCTGGCGCGGGCTTACGACGAAGCCAGCGCGGACGCCGAACAGGCCGCTGTCACGGCCGGATCTGGCGGCGCGCAGGAAAGCGACGCACAGCTGTTCAAGCGCCTGGCGACGGCGGTCGGCAAGTACTGGGTGTGCAAGCGCTCGCCGAACCACGCGTTCGAGGCGCTCGAGTGCTTTGGCGGCGCAGGGTATGTCGAGGAGTCGGGCATGCCAAGGCTCTACCGCGAGGCGCCGCTGGCCTCGATCTGGGAGGGCTCGGGCAACGTGATCAGCCTCGACGTGCTGCGCGCGCTGGTCAAGGAGCCCCGATCGCTGGAGGTGTTCATGAGCGAGCTGAAGCTTGCGCAGGGCGTTGACGCTCGGCTCGACGAGCGCGTGCGCGAGCTGGAGGGCCAGTTCGCCGACCCGGCGACGCTCGAGCAGCGTGCGCGCCGAGTGGTCGAGAACATGGCACTGTGCCTGCAGGGCTCGCTGTTGGTGCGCCACGCGCCGCCGGCGGTCGCCGATGCCTTCTGCGCCGCGCGGCTCGGGCGCGACGGAGGCTTCGAGTACGGGACGCTGCCCGCCGGGACCGACTTCGAGACGATCATCGCGCGGGCTCGCCCGGTCGTCTGAGCTCTCTCGCCGCGCTTGGCAACGGGTCTCCGGGCACGGCGCGATGACTGTCGGACCCGCACGCACGCTCGTCTGACCCGGCCTGATCGGGGTATCGGCCAGGCACGGGTCCTACCATTCAAGGAGCATGGTTCAGCGCTCGAACTTCCAGCTGGCTCGCGTCTTCGGGATCAGGATCGGCGTCGGCGTCAGCTGGTTCTTCGTGCTGTTCCTGTTCGTGATCGTTTTCACACCACGGTTTCACGAAGTGCTGGGAGGGGCGCAGACGACTGCCTACCTGGTGGCCGTGGCGGTGGTCCTGTCGTTTTTCGCATCCGTGATCCTGCACGAGCTGGGCCACGCGCTGATGGCGCGCCGCCACGGGCTGGAGGTCGCGGGCATCGACCTGTGGGCCTTGGGCGGGCTCACGCGCATGCGCGAGCTGCCGCGGACCGCGGGGGCACAGCTGCAGGTGGCGATCGCTGGCCCGCTGGTGACGTTGGCCGTGATCATCGTGACCACGATCGCGGGCATGCTCGTGTCGCCGGGAGCCCATTTCACCGACGTCGCGATCGGCTCCGCGGCCGCGACGCCTGCGTTCGTGTGGCTGAGCTGGGTGGCGGCCGTGAACCTGTTCGTGCTGGTGTTCAACCTGATCCCCGCCTTTCCGCTGGACGGCGGCCAGATCGCGCAGGCGCTGATCTGGTGGCGGACCGGCGATCGCAATCGCGCGACGCGCTGGACCGGTCGCGCCGGCCAGGCGTTTGCACTGGCGCTCGGTGTGTACGGACTGTTCGAATTCGGCTACGGCGACAGCTGGGGGCTGTTCGTGCTGGTGCTCGCCTACTTCCTGTATCGCGCGGCGAGCGGCGCGGTTGCCCAGGGGCAGTTCGGTCAGCGCATCCAGGGGGTGACGGTCGCCGATGTGATGGACCGCGAGCCCGTGACGATCCCCGCAACGATGAACCTGCTCGATGCGCAGGAACAGTTCTTCCTGCGCTATCGCTGGCCGTGGTTCGCGGTCGTCAACCCGGCTCGGCGATTCCTGGGAGTGGTGCGCGAGCAGCGGGTTGACGCTGAGATCGCGGCCGGTCGTCCGGCGCTGCCCGTGGCGGACGTGTTGGAGGAGGATCTGCACGTACGTATCGGCGAGGACCAGCCTCTGGAATCGCTGCTGCGCAGCGAGGGCCTTGGGCGCCTGGGGGCGATGGTCGCGGTCAACGAGCAAGGCGTGCTGCAGGGCGTCGTGACGGTGGCGCAGGTGCGAAAAGCGCTGCGTCCCGCCGCAGGCGTGTAGCGCCGACATATAGAGTCCCGCCTCGTGCCAGCACACGATGTCTTGATAATCGGCGCCGGTCTCGCCGGGCAGCGAGCCGCTCTGGCGGCCGCCCAGCAGGGTGCGAGCGTGGCGGTGATGAGCAAGGTGCACCCCGTGCGCTCGCACTCGGTCGCGGCGGCCGGCGGGATCAACGCGGCGATCAACGTGACCGACGACTGGCGCTCGCACGCCTATGACACGGTCAAGGGCTCGGACTTCCTGGGCGATCAGGACGCGATCGAAGTGATGTGCTCGGAAGCGCGGCACGAGGTGATGCACCTCGAGCACATCGGCGTGACCTTTCACCGCAACGAGCGCGGGGAACTCGACCTGCGGGCGTTCGGCGGCGCCTCGATGAAGCGCACCGCCTACGTAGCGGATATCACCGGCCAGGCAATCCTGCACGTGCTCTACGAGCAGTTGATGAAGCACCACGAGACGGTCGACCGCTACGAGGAGTGGTTCGTGACCTCGCTGGTGCAGGACGAGCAGGGCGCCTGCACGGGCGCGATCGCTCGCGAGGTGCGCTCGGGCGAGACCGAGGTGTTCAACGCCAAGAACGTGATCCTCGCCTGCGGCGGCGCCGGCCAGGCCTACAAGCCGACGACCAACGGCCTGATCGTGACCGGCGACGGCATCGCGCTGGCTTACCGTCTCGAGGCGCCGCTGATGGACATGGAGATGGTGCAGTACCACCCGACCTGCCTGGTCGAGTCGGGGATCCTGATCACCGAGGGGGCGCGCGGCGAGGGCGCACATCTGCTCAACCGCAACGGCGAACGCTTCATGGAGAAATCGGCCCCGAACAAGATGGAGCTGGCCTCGCGTGACGTGGTGTCGCGGGCAGAGCAGATCGAGATCAACGAGGGTCGGGGCGTGGGCCCGCACGGCGAGGGCATCTATCTCGACGTAACGGTGGTGCCGCGCAAGCGCACGCTCGAGGCGTTGCGCGAGATCGTCAACCTCGGTCGCGATTTCGCCGGCGTGGACATCACCCGCGAACCGATCATGATCCGCCCGGGTCAGCACTACATCATGGGTGGCGTGAAGACCGACATCGAAGGGCGCACGCCGATCGACGGGCTGTACGCGGCCGGTGAGGTGGCGTGCGTGTCGGTCCATGGCGGCAACCGGCTTGGGGCCAATTCGCTGCTGGACACGCTCATCTTCGGCAGGCGCGCAGGCGAACACGCCGCCCAGCGGGCGCAGACGATCCCGATGCCGAGCGCCGGCGAGCAGCGCCGAGCTCAGGACGTGGCGAGCATCGAGCAGATTCTGTCCCGCCCGCGAAGCGGCAGGCGGGTGTCGGAGATCAAGCACGAGCTGGGCGAGACGATGAACAAGCAGGTCGCGGTGTTCCGCGACGAACAGGGCCTGCAGGAGGCGCGCGCGGTGATCGGGCGCTTGCGCGAGGAGGCGGACGCTGCCTGGATCGACGATCGCGGCACGGTGTTCAACCAGGATGTGCTGGGCGCGATCGAGCTGGGCTTCATGCTCGATTGCGCCGAAGCGGTCGTGGCCGGGGCGATCGAGCGCAAGGAGTCGCGCGGGGCGCAATACAGGACCGACTACCCCGAGCGCGACGACGAGAACTGGCTCAAGCACATCGACATCACGCGCAGCGCGAACGGGGCGGGCGAGCCTCAGATCAGCTACTCGCCGGTCACGATCACGCAGTGGCAGCCCGAGGAGAGGAAGTACTGATGGCCGATCTGGATGACGTGCATAGGCCCCCGGAGCAGTTCACGCTGAGGCTGCGCCGCTACGACCCCGAGTCGGGCGAGCCGCCCTACTGGGACGAGCACACGATCGAGCTCGAGCCGCATCGCTCGGTGCTCGAGGCGATCCTGCAGGCGCGCGACCGCTTCGACGGCTCGATCGGGATCCGCTGCTCGTGCCGGCAGGCGATCTGCGGTTCGTGTGGCGTGCGCATCAACGGCGAACCGGGCCTGGCGTGCCACACCCACCTCGACCACGCTCGCGACGGCGCCGGCGACGGCACGATCGTGATCGAGCCGATGGGCAATATGCCGGTGCTCAAGGACCTGATCGTGGACATGGACCAGGTGCACTGGCGCAAGGTTCAGCGTGTCACGCCTTGGCTCTTGCCCTCCGAACCGGCGCCCGAACGGGAGTACATCGTGCCGCGCGAGAGCATGGTCGATGTGACTCAGACGATGGCGTGCATTCAGTGCGGAGCGTGCGTGTCGGACTGCCTGGCGATGGAGGTCAACCCCGGGTTCATCGGGCCGGCGGCGCTCGCCAAGGCCTATCGCTTCGTCGGCGACCCGCGCGATCAGCAGCAGCGTGAGCGCCTGATCGATCTCGCACAGGACCCGCACGGTATCTACGACTGCACGCACTGCTTCAAGTGTGTCGAGGCGTGCCCCAAGGACGTCAACCCGATGGGCCAGATCATGCGCCTGCGCAGGATCGCCGTGGACGACCAGCACATCGTCGATCGCAACAACGGCGAGCGCCACGAGGCGGCGTTCACGACGCTGGTGCGCGACTACGGGCTCAACCACGAGTCCGAGCTGCTGTCGCGCTCCTACGGCGGCAACTCGTGGTTCGGAAAATTCAAGCCGCGCGCGGCCAAAGAGCTCCTGTCCTCGCTGCAGATCATCGTCCTCGGGATGCTGCGCGGCAAAATGAGCCCGAAACTGGCGCTGTTCGGGCACAAGATCCCGAGCAGTGACCTGAAGGCAGTGAAGGCCATCTACGAGAAGGTCGAGGGCCGTGAGCAGCGCTACGAGCTGAACCTGTACGTGACCGGCCGCGACGAAGACGACGAACCGCCGGCGCACTCGACGTTGACGTCCCCATCGGCGGCGGCGGCGGCGGGAGCTACGGAGACCGGCGCGGACGGCTCGGACAGCACCGAGCAGACCGCGGCAGCCTCCGCAGCGAGCACGGCGACCGCCACCGAGACAGCCGGGGCAGGCACCGCGAACGAGGGTGAGCAGGCATGAGGGTTGCTTACTGGCCGGGCTGCGTGAGCCGCGGCTTCACACCCGAGCTGCACGGCTCGATGGCGAAGGTGGCGCCCCTTCTGGACATCGAGCTGGTCGAGCTCGACCGCGCATGCTGCACCGGCGCGGGCGTGATCGCCGAGCACAACCAGGAGCTGGCGGACACGCTCAACGCGCGCACGTTCGCGCTGGCCCAGCAGGTGCAGGGAGCGGAGCTGATGATGAACATCTGCTCGACCTGCCAGGGCGCGCAGAGCGAGTGCCAGGAGCGCCTGGACGCAAGCGCCGAATACCGCGACCGCGTCAACTCCAACCTCGCGGACGAGGGGCTCAGCTATGTAAAGGACGCCGCCCGCCCGTTCACCAACAAGAACTTCCTGTGGATGCTGGTCGAGGAGATCGGCCTCGACAGCCTGCGCGCCAAGGTCAAGCGGCCGCTGAGCAACCTCAAGGTGGGCCCGTTCTACGGTTGCTACATCGTGCGCCCGCGCACGCGCCTGGGAATCGACGCCGAGCATCCTCGCGACCACTATCTGGAGCAGCTGATCGAGACGCTTGGCGGCACGGTGATCGAGTACGCCGGGATGCGCAAGTGCTGCGGGTTTCCGATCATCACGATGAACAAGGAGGCCTCGCTCAAGCAGGCCGGCCGTCACCTCGGCGACGCGGTCAACGCCGAGGCGGACTGTCTGGTGACCCCGTGTCCGCTGTGCCACCTGAACCTCGACCTGCAGCAGCCGCTCGCGGAAGGGGCGGTCGGGCGGGAGCTGAAGATGCCGGTGCTGCACCTGCCGCAACTGGTCGGCCTGGCGCTCGGTCTCGAGCCCAAGGAGCTCGGTCTGAACCGCCACGTGGTCAGACCGACGTCGGTGATCGACTGGTTAACGTCGATCGTGGGCGCTGCCGCCTGAGGTCGCACCGAGTGGCGTCGCAGTTCGGCTCCGCGAGCCGGCGCGCGCGGGCTTGGACACGCGCTTGCAGGCTCGAACCCGGATGTGTCCGTCCCAGACGCGGGCGCGCGCGTAGGCTGGCCTCACTGTGAAGATCGTCACGGTCGTCGGCAACCGCCCACAGCTGATCAAGGCGGCGGCCGTCTCGGCGCCGCTGCGCGAGCAGCACGAGGAGCTGCTGGTCCACACCGGACAGCACTACGACCACGGGCTCTCCGCGGTGTTCTTCGCGGAGCTCGACCTGCCCGAGCCCGACCGCGAGCTCGGGATCGGCGGCGGCTCGAACGCGTCGCAGACCGCGCGCATGCTGGCAGCGCTCGAGCCGCTGTTGCGCGAGCTCGAGCCGGACGCGGCACTAGTGTACGGCGACACGAACTCGACGCTCGCCGGCGGTCTGGCGGCGGCCCAGGCCGGTGTGCCGGTGGTGCACGTCGAGGCTGGCATGCGCTCGTTTGACCGCTCGATGCCGGAGGAGCTCAATCGCGTGCTGACCGATCACCTCGCCGATCTGCTGCTGTGCCCGTCACAGGCGGCGGCCGCCAACCTCAGCCGGGAGGCAGTGGCCGGCCGGATCGAGCTGGTGGGCGATGTGATGGTTGACGTGGCGCTTGCGCGCCTGCGGGATGCCCGCGACGACGACGAGGCGTTGCGGCGTCACGGCGTAAGGCCGAACGAGTACCTGCTGTGCACGGCTCACCGTGCAGGCAACGTTGACGACCCCGAGCGCCTGGATGAGCTCGTGACGCTGCTGGAGAGGCTCGCGACTGAGTCGGGCCTGCGTTTGGTGCTGCCGCTGCATCCGCGCACACGCGCGCGGCTGCGCGACGCCGACCTCCTTACACGCCTGCAACAGGCGCCCGCGATCGAGCTGTGCGAGCCACTCGGATATCTCGAGTTCAGCGCACTGCTGTGCCGCGCGAGGGCGATCGCGAGCGACTCCGGGGGCGTCCAGAAGGAGGCGTACCTTGCCGGGGTGCCCTGCATCACCTTGCGCGCGAACACGGAGTGGGTCGAGACGGTCGAGGCCGGCTGGAACACGCTCGTGGACCTCGACGCCGACGCGGCGGTGGCGGCGCTCGCGCGCCGGCCGCCGGGCGAACGCCCCGTGCTGTACGGCGACGGGGACGCGGCACGGCGATGTGTCGAGGCGATCGCAGCGTTTGCGGCCGAGATCGCGGGTGCCCAGTGAGAGACCGACCATGAGCCATGGATGCGCAGTGAGCGACCGACCATGAGCGAGGAGTCCACAGGGTCGCCGCGTGCATCCTTGCCATCGGACGAGGCGCGGCCGGTCAAGGTCGGAGTCGTGGGGCTCGGCTACTGGGGGCCCAACCTCGCGCGCAACTTCGCGGCGATCCCGGGCAGCGAGCTGGCGTGGCTGTGCGATCCATCCGAGCAGGCCAGGGAGCGGCTCGCGCACAGCTTCCCGGAGGTGCGGAGCACCGGCGCGCTCGAGGACCTGTTGGAAGACCCCGAACTCGAGGCGGTCGTGCTGGCGACGCCCGTGCCGACGCACGCCGAGCTGGCGGTCGCGGTGGCGAACGCCGGCAAGCACTGCTTCGTCGAGAAGCCGCTCGCGACGACGGCACAGGACGCAGAGCGCGCGGTGCAGGCGGCCGCAGAGGCGCGCAGGACGCTGATGGTCGGACACCTGCTCGAGTACCACCCTGCGGTCGTTCGGCTACAGGAGATGCTCGCGGCCGGCGAGCTCGGCGACCCATATTACGTCTACTCCAACCGCCTGAACCTGGGCGTCGTGCGCGAGGAAGAGAACGCGCTCTGGAGTCTGGGCGCACATGACATCTCGGTTGTACTGGCCCTGATCGACGAGGAGCCGGACGAGTGCGCGGCGCACGGACGCAGCTACCTGCGCCCAGGCGTCGAGGACGTGGTCTTCTGCTACCTGAGCTTTCCATCGGGAGCCGTGGCGCACATGCACCTGTCGTGGCTGGATCCGCACAAGGAGCGCCGCCTGACCGTCGTCGGGTCGCGGCGGATGGCGACCTTCGACGACATGCGGATCGAGGGCAAGCTGACGCTCTACGACAAGGGCTTCGATCAGGAGTCTCGCTCGTGGGGCGAGTACATCATGCGCTCGGGCGACATCTTCTCCCCACGAGTGGCCAACGTCGAGCCATTGCGGGTCGAGTGCGAGCACTTCATCGAGTGCGTGCGCACGGGCAACAGGCCCCGCTCCGACGGTGCCAGCGGGCTGCGTGTGGTCAGGGTCCTGGAGCAGCTGCAGATCTCGCTCGACCGCTGATTTCGCGCCTCGTGGACACGTGACTGACGCAACAAGACCAGACCTAAGGTGTTTCGAGCATATGCCGAGGGAACAGAGACGCGGGTGTCTCCTGAAAGGCAATTGCTCAGATGCTGCTGATCCTCATTCCCATCGCTTGGCTGGCGGTAGTGGTGCTCGTGCTTGCCGCTTGCACGATGGCATCGCGTGCCGACACGAACATGCTCGCGGCGACCGCTGAGACTGCGGCGGTCATGGCCGACAGCTCAGCTCCGCAGGCGATGACCGAGAGCGGGCGCGATCGCGCCCACGGGCGCAGGCGCCCGAGTCCTTCAGGGCAGCCGCCCGTCCGAGGCAGACGCCAGGTCGAACCGCGCCGGCGGACTGTGGGCGAGGACGGAAGCGCTCGGGCGAACCGCGCGTCGCGCGCGGGCGTCGGCGCTCACTGAGCGTCCGGGATTCCTGAACGCCCTAGAACCTGCGACGCCCGGACGCGAACCCGCGACGCCCGAACGCGCTAGAGACCGCGACCCCCGAACACGTGCGGCACGGTCCGCAGCAGGATCTTGACGTCGGTCCACAGCGACCAGTTCGCGACGTACAGGTAGTCCATCGCGACCATCTCGCTGAGCGGCACCCGGGCCGGGCCGAGAATCTGCCACGGACCCGTCATCCCTGGCATCAGCTCGAGCCGGCGGCGGTTCCACCCCTGGATGCGCCGATCCTCCTCGATCACCAGCGGCCGTGGCCCGACCAGACTCATCTCGCCTTTGACGATGTTGAACAGCTGCGGCAGCTCGTCCAGGGCGGTCTTTCGCAGGAACCGTCCGAGGCGGGTGATGCGCGGATCCTCGGCGATCTTGAACAGGCCCTCCTGCGCCTCGTTGCGGTGCCGCAGCGAGTCCTTCATCGCGTCGGCGTCCTGCACCATGGTACGGAATTTGAGCATGTAAAAGCGCTGGCCGTAGCGCCCGACGCGCAGCTGGCGGAAGAAGATCGGACCACGGTTGTCGAGCTTGATCGCGATCGCGATCACGATCAACAGGGGTGAGACCGCAAGCAGCCCGATCGATGCGCCGAGCAGATCGAAGGCGCGCTTGACGGCCATCGAGGAACGCGTCAGATCGAAGCGGCGTACTCCCATCAACGTGACCCCGTGCAGGTCGTCGAACTCAACCGAGGACCCGACCACCTCGAGCAGCCGCGGAACGACCGTCACCCTCACACCAACCGCCTTGAGCGTGCGCACGAGATTGAGAATTTCATCGGCTTCCGCCCCCTTCCAGCCGGGGGCGACGATCGCGCGGTGCACGTCCATCGATTCAGCGAGGTCGCGGATTTCCGCCAGCCTGGGGGCGGAAAATTTGTCGGTTGACCAGGGCGTGGCCTGGTCGAGGTCGAGATGCGCCACGACGTTCGCCTTGACGCCTCCGTGGTTGTGGAGCTTCGCGCAGATCGTCCCGGCCAGGCTCTCGTCGCCGATGAACAGGCAACGTTCGGGCGGTGCGATCCGCAGTGCCAAGACGCGCGCCGCCGCCCGGCAGATGATCAGCAACGCGGCGAGCGTGAGCCACAGGAACAGCACCTCGTGGCGATCGAGCATGCCCTTGACGACGAGCGTGCCGCGCAACAGCATCACGAGGGCGCACAGAGTCGCGAGCTGAAACAGCCTGGGCGCCTCGTCGAGCGTGGTCTTGCGCAGCAGCATCTCGTCACGGTCGTACAGTCCCGTGACCTTTGCGACGAGAACCAGCGCCGGGATAACGAGAATCGCGCCCCAGGTCAGATGTATCGCTCTGGAGTAGACCCCCAGTGTCAACGCGAACGCCCCGACGATCGCGGTTGTGTCCGCCAACAGCAAGCAACGACGAAACAGCGCATCTCTGCGCGTGGCCGCCAACGGCCCGCGCGCCTCAGCTCGCTCGCCGGCCGAGCCCCGCGTGACTCTCGTACCCGCAACGCCGCGCGGGCGAACCGCGGGGCTACCCCACGGAAGGTCCGCTTCCGTCCCAGTCCCAGTCTCGACCCTCATCTCCCCTCTGGCCTCCTTGCTTGCCGCCGCCTCATCCCGACCGACCGCCGTATCGTAGCGTGCTTAGAGCGGGTTTGCTAGACGTCATTTCTGCCTTGCAAGTCGCGCTTGCGCGCCACACAATCGTCGCTTCGATTAGCCGCGCTCGCCTCGGGCAGAACGCGATGCCGCGAGCTCCCGCAAGACCGGCGCTGCGGCCGCCTGTCACACATGCGCTCGTGCTCCCAGTCATGACCATATCGTGCGCTTGTCTGCGGCCGCCCGTGTGGACATAGCGTTATCGGAATGGGAAAAGGACGTTATCGTCTCCAGCCGCCGGCGTCGGAGGGACGTCCTCCCCGCGCCCCGAACGCCTCGGCCCAGCATCATCGACCGGGCCCACCAGCCTGCGCGCGACCTCGCGGCGTCTACGCTCGGTGCGAGAGGCGCCTCCGGTCGCTAGGCCTCTGACTCGAATGGCCGCTCGGGCAAGATCGTGTCCGAGCCCGAAAGACCGAAGGCGTCGGCCAGGGCGCGCACGACCTGCTCGACGCGGTCACGCGGGATCACGCAGGAGATCTTGATCGGCGACGTGGAGATCATCTCGATGTTGACGCCCTCGTTGGTGAGCACGCGGAAGACCTTTGCGGCAACGCCCGGATGCGAGCGCATGCCGGCGCCGACGATCGAGACCTTGCCCATGTCCTCGTGGGCCACCAGCTCGGCGTACGCGTCGCTGGCCAGCGGCTCCAGCGCGCTGCGCGCGTCGCGGAGATGCTCGCGTGCGACGGTGAAGGAGATCTCGGCGGCACCCCCGGCCGAGAGCGGGACGTTCTGATCGATCATGTCAACGTCAACGCCCCGCTCGGCGAGCGCCTCGAAGATGCCCGCGGCCACGCCGGGCCTGTGCTGGACGCCGGTCAGCGTGACCATCGCCTCGGAGGTGGAATGGGTTACGGCTGTGATGAGCGGCTTCTCGACGTGGTCCACGGTTTCTCCTTCTGCCACGACCACGGTACCGGGCGCGTCGTCGAAAGAGGAACGACAGTGGATGCGGACGCCGTGATTGCGGGCGTACTCGAGCGAACGCAGTTGCAGCACGCCGGCGCCCGAGGCGGCCATCTCGAGCATCTCCTCGAAGGACACGGTGGGAAGCTTGCGCGCGTTCGGGACGATGCGCGGATCGGCGCTGAAGACACCCGGGACGTCGGTGTAGATTTCGCACACATCGGCGTTGACGGCGGCGGCGAGTGCAACGGCGGTGGTGTCCGAGCCGCCGCGGCCGAGCGTGGTGACGTCACTCGAGTGGGTCGATACGCCCTGAAAGCCGGCGACGAGTACGACCCGGTTTTCGTTGAGCGCTGAGACGATGCGCTCGGCGCGAACATCGATGATGCGCGCCTGGGTGTGTGACGAGTCGGTGACGATGCCCGCCTGCGAGCCGGTCAAGGAGATCGCGCGCTGGCCGAGATCGTGGATCGCCATTGCGCACAGCGCGCACGAGATGCGCTCGCCGGTGGACAGCAGCATGTCCATCTCGCGCGGGTCCGGTGAGTCCGACACCTCCTGCGCCATCGCGATCAGCTCATCGGTCGTCTTGCCGCGCGCCGACAGCACGGCGACGACGCGTGCGCCGGCGGCGCGCTTGTTAACGATCCGCTGGGCGGCTCGCTTGATGCGCTGCGCGTCGGCGACCGACGTGCCGCCGAACTTCATCACCACGATCCCTGACACAGCGGGCAAGCATAGATGCGGGCGTCGGACAAGCCCACGCATGCGCGTGCGCGTGCGCGCGCGCACAACACGCGCATGCGCCGGCTCCAGAGCTGCTACAGCGAGCGCCGGCCCGCGAACGCCTTGCCGAGCGTGACCTCGTCGGCGTACTCGAGATCCGAGCCCACCGGAAGACCGGAGGCCAGGCGCGTGACCTGCACCTGCGGCGCGCGCTCGCGCAGCTCGTGCGCGATGTGCAGCGCGGTGGCTTCGCCGGTGGTGTTCGGGTTGGTCGCCAGCACGACCTCTCGAATCGGCTCGGTGCTCGTGCCGATACGAGCGTAGAGCTCGGCGATGCGCAGGTCTTCGGGGTCGACGCCATCGATCGGCGAGAGCGCCCCTCCGAGCACGTGGTAGACGCCCTGGTACTCGTGGGTGCGCTCCATCGGGATCACGTCCCCGGGCTCCTCGACGACGCAGATCAGGGTGTGGTCGCGGCGGGTGTCCGAGCAGATGCGACAGCGCGCCTGGTCGGTCAGGTTGAAGCAAACCTCACACAGCCCGATGCGCTCCTTGACTTCGCGGATCGACTCGGCCAGCGCCAGCGCATCCTCCTCGGAGGAGCGCAGGATGTGAAACGCAAGCCGCTGCGCCGTGCGCGAGCCGATGCCCGGAAGCTTCGACAGCTCGCCGACCAGGCGCTGCACGGGAGGGGCGTAGCTCACAGTCGCCGACCCGCTCGAAGGCCGCTCAAAGCTGCAGGCCCGGCAGGCCGAGGTCGCCGAGGTCGAGGCCGCCCGTGGCTCCGCCGAGCTTGCCGGCCGCGAGCTCCTGGGCCGCGCGCAGACCCTCGTTGACAGCCGCCAGGACCATGTCGGTGAGCATCTCGACGTCGTCGGGATCGACTGCCTCCGGGCTGATGCTGACTGACTTGACCTGCAGGTCGCCGGAGACGACCACGCTGACCATGCCGCCGCCGGCGGAGGCCTGCACGGTCTCCTGGCCGAGCTGCTCCTGCGCCTGCTGCATCTGCAGCTGCATCTCCTGTACCTGGCTGAGCATCTGCTGCATGTTCGGCGCCTTGCCGCTTCGCGGCATGCCGGGCGCCTTGGTTTTCGTCTGCCGGGGCATCCCTGGCCCCTTGCCCTTGCGCGGCTTTGAGCCCTTGGCCACCGTCACGCCTCCTTCCGCTGCCCGTCGAGCGCGGCCTCACGAGGTCGATCTGCGGTCTGCGACAGATCGAGTGGGACCTCCTCGGCGTCCAGCTCCGCCTTGAAACGCTCGATCCACTCCTCCTCGCTGTAGCTGCGCGGCGCGCCGCCGTCTCCGGAGTCGAGCTCCTCGCGCAGCTCGTAGGAGATACGCCAGCGAGCCCCGGTCAGCTCCCGCAATGCCTCGGCCACGAGCGTGCGGTTGGCGGGGTCTTCGGCCTTGCGCTTCAGAAACGAGGCGCTGGCCGGGAAGCCGACGACGAGCTCGGCGCCGCTGGCAGCGACCGGCAGAGCGTCGGCGATCACGGCAGCTACCATCCGATTGTCGGTCTCGACAAGCTTGACGACGGCGGGCCATAGGTCGGTCAGCGAGCGCAGGTCGGGCAGCGGTTGCGCCTCGGACGCGGTCTCCTGCGGCTCTCGAGCGGGCTTCGAATCGGCCGTGACCTCCGGGCTCGCGGGGCGTGTTGCCGGTCCGGTTGCGCTGACCGACCTTGCGACGCGTTCGGGTGCCGGCGGAGCGTCGCCGCGGGCGTCTTGCGGCGAGCCTGCGCCACCGGCCTCGAGGCGCTCGATCCGGGCGAGCAGCGCTTTGGTCGAGGAGTTCGACTTCCGGGCGGGCGGCCTTGACCAGCGCGAGCTCGAGGCTGGTGCGCTGGTCGGTGCCGGCGCGCACGCCCTCGAGCGCCTCGGCCAGCAGCTCGAGCAGTCGCACGACGGCGCCGTGCGGAACACGGGCGGCCTGCTCGAGCAGGCCGCCGTCGGCCTCGGGCGTGAGGGCCAGCTCGGCCGGCAGCTCCCCGAGCGTCTGGACGATCAGCAGCTCGCGTGCGCGGGCCTGCAAGCCCGCCGCGAACGAGGCGGCGTCACGGCCGGCTTCGGTGCACTCGGCCAGAGCGAGCAGCGCCGCGCGTGCGTCGCCGGCGGCGACGGCGTCGAGCGTCCGCTCGAGCAGCTCCGCGTCCGGTACCCCGAGCACCGCCAGCACGTCTTCGAGCGCGATCGTGCGGCCGCTGTAGGCGAGCAGCTGCTCGAGCGTGCCGAGCGCATCCCGAAAGCTGCCGGTCGCCGAGCGCGCCAGCGCCGCGACGGCCTCTGGGGGAATCTCGATGTCCTCCGACTGTGCCGTGCGTCGCAGCACCTGTGCGATCTGCTCCACGGTGGGGCGCTGGAAGTCGAATCGCTGGCAACGGTCGATGACCGTCGCGGGCACCTTCTGCGCCTCGGTGGTGGCGAGCACGAACACGGTGTCCGGCGGGGGCTCCTCGAGCGTCTTCAGGAACGCGTTCCAGGCCGCGGTCGAGAGCATGTGGGCCTCGTCCAGGATGTAGACCTTGCGCCGGCCCGATACCGGCGCGAACGCAACGCTGTCGCGCAGCTCGCGGATGTCGTCGACCGAGTTGTTCGAGGCGGCGTCCATCTCGATCACGTCCAGCGAGCTCGCGCGCGCGATCGCGATGCACGAGTCGCAGGCCCCGCAGGGCTGCACGGTCGGCCCGTGCTCGCAGTTCAGGCAGGCGGCCAGGATCTTCGCCATCGATGTCTTGCCGGTCCCGCGCGAGCCTACGAAGAGGTAGGCGTGATGGACTTGATCGCGCTCCACGGCGTTGCTCAGCGTGCGCACTACCGGCTCCTGCCCGACGACTTCCTCGAACGTGCGCGGCCGGTGCCTGCGATACAGGGACGAGGTCTGCTGGTCTACCTGGGTCTGGTTCGGCACGCCCGCTGAGTCTACTCGCGGCGCAGCCCCGGCCTGGGCCGTATACGACACCAGCCTGGGCCGATCCCGAGCGGTCAGGACCGGGCTCGATCGGCTACGACGCGACCCGGAGCGGATAGCGTCCGCGCCTGTGACGACGTGGATCAAACGCCTCGCGGCGCCCGCCGCGATCGTCGCGAGCGCGCTGCTGCTGCGCTTGATCGCGGGCGTGGGCTTCGTCAACTACGACACGCTTTATGCGCTCGCCTGGGGCGGCCAGATCTCGCGCGGCTCGACGCCGGCCTACTCCGTCCCGATCGCGCCGACGCCCCACCCCCTGATCGAGATCCTCGGCGTGGTGCTGGCGCCCTTGGGCCCGAAAGCGATCGTGGCTGTGACGGTGGCGCTTGCCTTTCTCGCGCTGACGGCCTGCGCCTGGGTGATCTACGCGCTGGGCGGGCGCTGGTTCGGGCGCGCCGCCGGCGCGCTGGCGGCGCTGCTTTTCATCACACGCCTGCCCGTGCTCGCTTACGGCGTGCGCGCCTATATCGACATCCCGTATCTGCTGCTGGTGCTCGGCGCTCTGCTGGTGGAGTCGCGCAGGAGGCGAGCGGGAGCGCCGGTGCTCGGCCTGCTCGCGCTCGCGGGTCTGCTGCGTCCCGAGGCGTGGGTCTTCTCCGGGCTGTACTGGCTGTATCTGCTCGAGCTGCTGCCCCGCGTGGAGACCGTCGAGCGAGCGAGCGGCCGGCCGGGTTGGCGGCTCGCGGCACCCCGCCGCAGGCCACGCGAGCTGCTCGCCGGCTCGCGCCCGCCCCACGTGGGTCAACTGACGCTGCTGGCCGCGTGCGCGCCGTTGCTGTGGCTCGCCAGTGATCTGGCCGTGACCGGCAATCCGTTCTGGTCACTGACCAACACCCGCAACACCGCCGCGATCCTCGACCGCGTGACGGGGATCGCCAATGTGCCCGAGTACATTCCGCGGCGGATCGGCGAGATCCTGCGCCCGCCGGTCCTGCTCGGCGCGGCGCTCGGTGGGGTGCTGTCGCTGCTGTGGCTGCGCAAGCGCGCGCTGCCGGGGGCGGTGGCGGGAGTGGTTGCGGTGGTTGTGTTCGCCGCGTTTTCGACCGTCGGGCTGCCGATCAACACGCGCTATGCGTTTCTGGCCAGCGCGATCCTGTGCATCTTCTGCGGGGCCGGCGTATTCGGCTGGACGCAGCTTGCGCCAACGGATCGGCGCCGCCGCTGGTGGATGGCCGGCAGCCTCGTGGTGGTATTGGCCGGGGTCGCGTTCGCTCCCAGCGAATATCGCGCGACTCATACCGAACTGAACAAGCTGGCCGAGCAGCAGCGGATCGAAGATGACCTGGTGGCGCTCGTGCGCGGCCACGCGATCGCGCTGACGTGCGGGCCCATCGGCGTACCCAATCACGCACCGATCCCGCTGCTGGCGCTGTATCTGAAGACGAGCCCGGCCGAGATCATCAGCGCGCAGATCCATCCCATCCACGACGGCACCTACCTCGACCCGGCCAGCACCGAAGTGCAGGACGACTACGTGCTCGATCCGCACGACCCGCATCTGCCCGTGAGCGTGCCGCCGGGATTTGCCAAGGCGACCTCGAACAGCTCGTGGGTGGTGTTCAAGCGCTGCGTTTGAAGGCGCGGGCCCGGTCGGCGCGTCGGCGCCGTCTGTGCGCGGCTCTTTCGAGCACGCTGATGGACCGTGCACCCCTCGTCGAGGCTCCGCACACCGGCCGCTGTTCGCCACAAGAGACTCCGGTCCGGGAGCCCCCGCTGCGCCTGCCGGGTATCGCTTAAGGCTGCTTCCTTCCGGACCTGACCTGGTTCGCGAGCCGACACCGCGCGGGACCCGAGCCATCGCCGCCTCGTGCGACGGGGCGACCGGGACGAAAACCCCTCGGAGGGGAGTTCAGCCCCGCTAGAGCGGATTGCGGGTTCAGGGCGCCGCTAACTCCCCGCCTAGCACGGTCCGGTTCCGATCCTAGCGCTGACCGGGCCCGCTCACGTGCTTCGCACACGCGCAGGCGTCACCGGCCCCCCGGAGACGGGCCGCGAGCGTCATCGATCGCCCGCGCCGACGGCCAGCTTCTTCACCGACTGACCACATCGACGTCCAGTTACGTTAGGCTGCCCGGCCGTGACCAACTTCAAAGACCTTCTTTCCACGCCGGATGGCATCCGTTTTCGTCGCTCGCACGCGCGCGGCGGCTCCAACCTCGGCCTCCCCCACCGCGTCGGACTCGGGCTTGCAGCGTTTGCTGTAGCGCTCGCGATCGCAGGCTGCGGCTCGGGTGGCTCGAGCACGATCACCGTCGGCAACGAGAATTCCGCCGACGAAAAGCTGGCCAGCGCAACTTCGACTACGAGCACGAGCACGAGCGCTTCGAGCACGACGCCGGCGAAGACGCCGACGAGCGGGCCTCTGTCCAAAGAACCGACCGTGCCCCACCCGAGCGGACCGGCGCCGAAGACGCTCGTGACCAAGGAAATCATCAAAGGCACGGGCACCGAAGCAAAGACCGGCGACACCGTGACGGTCAACTACGTGGGAGCGCTGTACGAAAACGGCAAGGTGTTCGACGCGTCCTGGAAACGCAACGAACCGTTCCAGTTCACGCTCGGCAAGGGCGAGGTGATCCCGGGTTGGGAACAGGGCGTGGTCGGCATGAAGGTCGGCGGCAGGCGCGAGCTGATCATCCCCGCGTCGCTCGGGTACGGAGCGAAGGGCTCGCCCCCGAAGATCCCACCGAACGCGCCGCTGATATTCGTGGTCAACCTGCTCAGCGCATAGGCGCCGAGCAGGGTCGATCTGCCGAGCACGCCGCGGCACGGGGGGAGCGGCGCGCTCGGCGCACACATCTGCTCAGGAGCGACGCAGGCGCGGCCGCTGGGGTCTTGACCGCGCTGCTGGCGCTGTCTGTGCTGACGGTCGCGTTGAGCGGCTGTGGCGGGGCCAAGGCAGGCCCCGCCCAGATGCGGCTCGAGCGCGAAGACCTGGTCGCGACGGTGCACTCGCTGCGCAGCGCCGAGGGACCGGTGAACCGCGAGCTGGCGGCCGCCAAGCGCGCGTGGCCGCTGGTCGTGAATGGGCTGCCCGCAGGCTCGGTGCAGAGCGTGCGCGCGCCCGTGCGCGCCGCCGCGCTGAGCGCTGCGGCGATCCCGAAACCGCCGCTGTTCGAGGCACACTTCCTGACTGGAGCAGCGACCGAGCTGGCGGGTCTGTTCATGGACTTCGAGGGGCTCTCGACGCGCGGCTGGGGCCTGATCGGAGCGGCGATCGATCAGATCGAAGCCGCCAGCCCGGCGGGCCGACAGAGCTCGGCGCAAAGCGCGGGCGCAACGAGGAGCGCAAGGAACGCCAACCAAGCGAGCCCGGGCACGGGCGCCCGGTCAACGGCGGCGAAGGTCGCGGCCGCCAGGTTCGCGCGCGCGAACGTCAACCTGTACATCGAGAGCGTGTACGACGGGCACTTCGAGCTCGCGCAGATCTCCGAGAAGCTGCACAAAGCGTATGAGAACCTCGGCGGGCCGAGCGCGTTCGGCGGATCGCTGACGCCCGCCGAAGTGAACGCGGTGGCCGCGGCCTACTCCGAAGCCTCCGCGCGCCTGCGCCCGCACGTCGGCGTCAGGCTGGGATCGTAGGGCCGGCCGGACGGACCAATCTCGCTTGCCTGCCTCGGTGTGGATATCTCAACGAGCGTCGCGAGACGACAATGGCCCGCGATCGCGCACGGTTCGGCGGGCGTCGAGCTCGTGTGTGACGGCTCCCTCCAAGCGCATGAGCCGCTGCCGGGGTGACTTGATCGTCAGCCCAGAGCGCAGCGTGGCCAGGGCGCAGGCCAGGAAGCAGGCGGCGCCGAGAGCTGTGTTGAAGTTTGACGCGGCGAGATCGAGGACCGAGCCGGTGCTCGGCACGACATGCCCGGCCACCGCCGAGATGCCGAAGAAGACGCAGCCGAGCAGGTTGACAGCGGGCTCCCACCACCCAGGGCAGGAGCGACGTGGCCGCCATCCGCGCCGCGGGCTGGCGCGATAGGCGATCGCGCCCGAGACGAGGAAGCAGATCGAGCCGAGCGCGTCGGGGCGCCACACGAGCCTGTTGTACTCGGGGCTGGAGAGGGCGGTGTGCAGGGCCCGGTAGGTGGTTACGTTGAAGAACAGCGTGCCCGCCGACTGTACGGTCGCGGTCCGCCACGCGGCGCGTCCGGCGGTGGAGCCGCGGCGCTCGCCGTAGGCGAGGGCGCATTGCAAGGCGCCCCCGGCCGTGAACAGGATCGAGCCGGCGAAGAACGTGACCGCATCGGCGGTGTCGCCGACGAGGCTGGCGTAGCCGGGGAAGGGCCCGATCAGAAAGCAGGTGGAGCCGGTCGCGAAGCAGACCGCCATCCAGCGCTCGCGACTCATCGCGGCGGCGGCTCGGGCGCGAACGGCAGGACCTGCTCCTGTCCGCCGCCGATCACGGCGTAGCTGCTCTCCGGCATTTCGTTCCATGCGCCGGGCAGGTCGCCGATCGGCTCGGACACGACCAGCCGGGCGTCATCGCCGACGTCTTTCAGGATCTGCCGTTCGGGATAGAGTCGCTTGAGCGTGGGGACATCGGTCGTGTAGAAGAGCGAGCGCGATTTTCCTTCGCTCGAATAGCGGAACACCCACATGCGCTGGCCGTCGGTCGTCGCGATCGTGCCCTGGAACGGATACTCGACCGCGTGTTGACGACCGAGTGACTCCACCAAGCCGATTGCGTGTGTGACCGCCGCGGGCGGATCGCGTTCGAGGCCGAGGGTGAGCGCCAGGAAGAAGAGCACCTCGGTGTCTGACTGTCCCGCGATTTCGGCGTAGAGGCTCGGATCGACTGCGAACACGAGATCGCGCTTGACGGAAGCGAACTCCGAGATGAAGCCGTTGTGCATCCACAGCCAGCGGCCGTGACGAAACGGATGGCAGTTGGTCTGCTGCACCTCCGAGCCGATCGCGGCGCGGATGTGTGCGAAGAAGTGCGGCGAGGTGATGTGGTTGGCGAGCTCGCGCAGGTTGCGGTCGTTCCACGCCGGCTCGACGCTCTTGAACAGCCCCGGGGTCGGAGTTGAGTCGTACCAGCCGATGCCAAAGCCATCGCCGTTGGTGGCCTCGGCGCCCAGCTTCGAGTGAAGGCTCTGATCGATCAGCGAGTGGGCGGGGGCGTAGAGCGCGTCGCCCAGCAACAGTGGTGAACCGGTATAGGCGAGCCAGCGACACATGAACGCTCCCTTCGGGGTCGGCGCGGACAGGGTTGGCGCCGCACAAGCCTATAGCCGGGCTGGGCGGGATTGGCGCCAGATACACTGCCGCAATCTATGCAGCAACAGTGCCCCGCGACGCTCCGCGAACAGCGAGCCGCGACGCTCCGCGAGCAGCGAGCCGCGACGCTCCGCGAACAGCGAGCCGCGACGCTCCGCCAGCCAGCCGACCATCGCCCATGAGCAGCGCCGGCGAGCGGGGCGATCAGGCGTATCGCGACGCGGGAGTCAACTACGCCGTACTGGACGCCGGCAAGCGGCTGGCGGTGAGCGCCGCCCTCGAAACCTCGGCGCAGCTCGAGCTCCGAGGCGCGAAGGCCGTCGATGCCTCGCGCGGGGAGTCGGCGTTCGTGTTCCGGCTCGGCGATCAGACGCTCGCGTTCGTGCTGGAGGGCCTCGGCACGAAGTCGATGATCGCTCGGGCCGTGGCCGAAGAAGGGCACAACCGCTTCGCGGACATCGCATACGACACGGTGGCGGCGATCATCAACGACCTCTGCTGCGTAGGCGCGCGGCCACTGGTGGTGAACGCCTACTTCTCGACCGGCAAGCCGGACTGGTTCGAGCACAGTGATTGGTACGAGCAGCTGATCGAGGGCTGGTTCAGAGCTTGCGTGGACGCCGGCTGCGCGTGGGGCGGCGGGGAGTCGCCGTCGCTGCCCGAACTGGTGAATCCCGACGAGATCGAGCTGGCGGGCAGCGCGGTCGGCGTGATCCCCGAGACGCGCGAGCCGATCCTGGGACGGGAGCTCGGGCCCGGCGATGAGATCGTGCTGGTGGCGAGCACGGGTCTGCATGCGAATGGCTCATCGCTGGCGAGGATGATCGCCTCCGATCTCTCTGATGGTTACGCGACGCGGCTGGGCGGCGGCGAGGCCTTTGGCGAGGCGCTGCTGCGGCCGTCGTACATCTATTCGCGTCTGGCCGAGGCGGTGCTCGACGCCGGCCTGCCCGTGACGTACATGAGCCACATAACCGGGCACGGCCTGTTGAAGCTGATGCGCCCGAGCCGTGAGCTGACCTACCGCGTGGAGCGCGTGCTGCCGGTCCCAGAGGTGCTCGAGTTCCTGGTCGGCGCGGCCGGCATGAATGCGAAGGTGGCTTACTCGACGCTCAATATGGGGAACGGGTTTGCGATCTACTGCGCGCAGGGAGCCGGCGAGCAGATCGTGGCGCTGGCAGCCGAGCAGGGCTTGAGTGCGATCGTGGGTGGCCGGGTCGAGTCCGGGCCGCGGCGCGTCTTGATCGACCCGCTCGGCGTCGAGCTCGCGGGCGAGCAGTTGCGGCTCGGCCCCGATCGCTGAGTCGTATCGATTGGGCTCGCCGACAGCTGAGCGGCCCGGGCTCGATTACTGCGCGGCAGACTCGACTGCGCGCAGCCCTGGCTCCGCCACCGGCGACGGCGGTGCCCGCCCCGCGTACCATCGTCTGACGTGTCGGATCTCCTGCACCACCTGGCGAGCTTTGCCCGCTTCTCGGCCCATCGCGAGGCGCGCGAACGCGACGATGCCGATGCGATTCGAGAGCTCGCCAGCAGGCCGCTCGAGCTGGCGCGAGGTCTGGAGCTCGAATGGCTGGGTGTGGCGGGGTACCGGCTGAGCTACGAGGGTCAGACGATCTACATCGACCCCTACTTCTCCCGGGTTCCGCTGTCGAGCGTGATCCGCCGCAGGCCCGCGCTAGCGAACCGCTCGCTGCACGAGACCCTGCTGCGGCCGTCGGGCGAGGTCGCGGGGCTGCTTGTCGGCCATACGCACTTCGATCACGCGATCGACGTGCCCGAGCTGGTGCGCCGCTTCGAGTGCTCGGCGTACGGGTCGAGCTCGCTGGTTCAGCTGATGCGTCTCTACGGCCTCGGCGAGCGCGCCGTCGAGGTCGTGCCTGACCAGCGCTACGAGCTCGGCCCGTTCACCGTTACGTTCGTGCCGAGCCTGCATTCGAAGCTGCTGCTGGGCTATGCAGTGCCGTTCGACGGCGAGCTGACGTGTGAGCATCTCGACGCGCTGTCCCCGGCGGCGTACAGGTGCGGCCAGGTGTGGGGCGTTCACATCGAGGTGGCCGGCATGAGCTTCTACCACCAGGGCAGCGCGAACCTGATCGACGACCGGGTGCCGTCCGGCGGCGTCGATGTGTTTCTCGCCGGCATCGCCGGACGCAGCTTCACCCGCGACTACTGGGCACGGATCTTGCGTCTGCTCGAGCCTCGCACGGTGGTGGCGAGCCACTTCGATGACTTCTTTCGCCCGATCGAAGCACCGATGGGCTTCTCTACGAACGTCAACTTGACGGCCTTTCCCGATGAGGTGGCGGCGGTGAGCCGCGACTTCGCCGTCGGCGCGCTGCCGCTGCTGGAGTCGGTTGGGTCGGCGCGGTAAAGGAGCTTGGCTTACGACGTCGCGGCAAGCACCGGCGCGCCACTCGATCGCGACTCGCTCACAGAACGTCTATTCCTCAGCACGACCCGGCTCCCCCGGGCAGGGCTGATCGTGATGCTGCGCCGGCGCGTGGCCTCCGGCGGTCCGCCGACCGAATGCAGCTCACAGCTCTCGAGCACGGCGCGCAGCACGAGCTTCATCTCCAGGAGCGCGAAGTTCGCACCCAGGCAGCGCCGCCGGCCTCCCCCGAACGGGATCCACGTGTATGTGCCCGGCGCTCGCTCCAGGAAGCGCTCGGGAGAGAACGCGTACGGGTCGGGGTAGATCGCGGGATCGTGATGAATCAGGTAGGCGCTGGCGACGAGGGCGACGCCGCGCGGGTAAACGAAGTCGCCGATCTGGACCGGTTGCTTGACCAGGCGAGGCTCGGGATTTGGGAGAACCGGCCGGTGGCGCATGATCTCGTTGATCGTGGCGGTCAGGTAGGCCTCGTCCTCACCGCCGTCGAGCTCGGCCTGCAGGCGCGTCAACACGGCGGGCTCGCGCGAGAGCCGCTCGAACGCCCACGCGAGCTGCGATGCGGTGGTCTCGTGGCCGGCGACGAGCGCCGTCAGCAGCTCATCGCGCAGCTCCTGGTTGCTCATCGGCGAGCCGTCGGCGTGCTCTGCTTTCAGCAGCATCGCCAGTACGTCCTCCCCGCCCTCGCCGCTGCTCCGGCGCTCGTCGATCAGTTGGAAGATCAGACGGTCAACTCGATCGAGACCCTTGTAGGGCATGAATCGCGCGAATGGTTCACGTCGGGCAAGGGCGGGTGGAGGCGGCGGGAGCAGCGAAAGCGGGCTTTCGGCGAACGCGAGCAGCCTGGTGAGCTGCTCGCGCAGCTGGTCCAGCTGGGCCCCGCGGTCGAGCCCGAAGACCGCGCGCAGGATGATCTCGAGCGTCAGGCCTTGCAGGCGCGCGTGCAGCGCGATCGTCTGCTCGCGCGGCCAGGAGGCCACCTCGGCGCGGGCGAGCTCGCCGATCAGCCCGGACAGGCGGGCCATGCGCTCCCCGTGAAAAGCCGGGAGCATCAGCTTGCGCTGCTCGAGATGAGGGTCCTCGTCGAGCAGGATGACCGAGTTGCTGCCGAGCACCGGTTCGAGGATGCGGGCCCCCTCACCCGGGTGCAGCACCTCGGGGGGTGCCTGGAAGAGCTGCTTTATCTCATCGGGGTCGCAGAGCAGCACGAACGGCGGCGAGCCCATCAGACGGATGGTGAAACGCGGCCCGTAGCGCTGGCGGGCACGCTCCAGGAAGGCGGTTGGCCGGCTCCAGAAGCCGAGCGTCTGCAGTGCCGACGGCATCCGCGGGCCTGGCGGCAGGTCGCTGGTGGTCCTCATCGCGCCACTCCTTTCACACGTCCGAGCACGTGCACTATACTATCGAGTATATCTACTCATGAGTATATAGCAAGTGGACGGCATGCGGAGCGCGAGCTCGCAGCAAGAGGGCGCTGCGCCGCGGGGCACGATGCGGCCGATGTGTCCGTGGGACGGGGACACGATGCCGCGCGGTGAGTTCGATCGCAGCGCGCGCAAGGCGCAGACGCGGTCGCGGCTGCTCGAGGCCGCGGCTCGGGTTTATTCCCGACGCGGCTTCAACGGCGCCACGCTCGACGAGGTCGCCTCGGAGGCCGGGCTGTCCAAGGGTGCGGTGTACGCGCACTTCGGCAGCAAGGAGAACCTTTTGCTGGCGCTGATGGAGGAGTATCTGGCCGCGCAGATCGCCGAGCAGGTCGGCCTGTTCGATCAGGATCGCGTGCTGGCCGAGCGTCCGCTGGCGGGGAGCGAGCATTGGATGGAGGGTCTCGAACAGGATCCCGACCGTTTCCGCCTGCTGGTGGAGCTGTGGGCCCTGGGCCAGCGCGACGAGCGTCTGCGTCAGGGCCTTGCGCGAGGTTTCGACGCGCTGCGCGCGACGCTGGCGTCGTTTGCGAGCGGCAGCGCGAGCGCGGACGGATTCGAGCTGCCCGCGGGAGGGCCCGAGCAACTGGCCAACATCACGATGGGCCTCGGATTGGGCTTGGCGTTGCTGAAGCTGACCCAACCCGAGGCGCTGCCCTCGGCGCTCTACGGAACGGTGCTCTCGATCCTGACCGAGGCCTCGCCCGCGGACCGCGAGCGCATCGCCGCAGTGGCGCGCAAGCCGGCGGGCACGACGGCCACAGCAGCCTGAGTACGTGTTCGCCCCCGGGCCGCCTGGCCCTCACCCGGGTTCGCCCAGCCAGATCATCTGGCCGAGCAGACCGGTCGGACCGACGGCCTGGATGCCGACGCGCGTGGTGCCGGCGGGGATCCTGAGTTTTTGCCTTTGGCCGGCGGGGACGGTGGCGGGCGCGCTGATGGTCGTGCCCTGGGGTTCGAGGTGCAGCTGATAGGAGGCTGGGGTGCCGTCGTACCAGGTCGATCCCGGCGCGGTGAACTTCGCGCTGCGCGAGCCCACAGACCAGCTGGCCGCCCGGATCACACCGGGCGGGCGGGTGACCGCCTCGTAGTTGCCGGTGTTCCATTCGTCGTGCTGGGTGTGCCACCACTGGGTATTTGCGTGCTCCGGGCCTTCGGTGGTCCACGCGAACAGATAACCCTCTCTGGTCGCGCTGACGAGATCGACTTTGTCGTCGGAGAGCAGATCGCCGGCGGACGGGGAGAACAGGGTCCAGCCGGTGGTCCACTTGGGGAACCCTTTGACCTGTCGTCCGCTTGAGGTGTAGGCCTGCAGCGCGTTGGAGTCGCCTCCCTCGATTACCGCGGGGCCGCCTTTGAAGGTGACCGGAGCGATGATCGGCTCGCCGAGCATGTCGGCGCCCTGGCGCTTGGCTGGAAAGCCTGGCAGCGGCGCGCCCCCCGTTGCCGGGTACGAGGACTCGAAGTCGCCCAGCCCGGCGCCGCTGTTGGGGTTGGCGAGCGCAGACACGAACGAGCTGGAGCCCAGCTCGCCGATCGAGAAGCTCAGGCTGTTGCCGAGCTTGCCGAAGGCGCCGGTGGTCGAGAATGCTGTCGGGGTTTCGTTCAGGAACGGGAATTCCGGGATCGGGCCGAACGTCGCGAGGATCTTCCCTTCGCCGGAGATCAGGTAGGGCGGTGTGAACGCCGGGCCGACGGCGACGTCGTCGGCGCCGGTGCCGCTGACGTCGGCCGCGACCGGGTCAGACGCCCCCTCGGTTATGAACTCCTGGGCCGATCCGTAGTACTCGAGCAGACCCGGCAGCTGCACCGGCCAGCCGCTCATCAGCGTGCCGTCGCTGTGATACGCGAAGGCAAACCCGATCGGCGAGAGCTGCAGGCCGGCGCCTTTTGTCTCGGTGTACTGCGGACGGATGACCAGGTCGGGCGGCTTGGAGGGCCCTTCCAGGTAGGCGACGGCCGGGGAGGCGTCGAGCTTCTGGTCGTTGATCAAGTCGTATCCCGGCGCGGGCGTGAAGCCTTCCGGCATCTGCACCTTCACGGGCCAGCCCGGGAGGTTCGAGCCGTCCGGGCGCCAAACGTGTATGTAGCCATCCCAGCCGGCCTCGATCACGTCGAGCTGACCGGTGCCCGTCATGTCGAATAGGACCGGGCCTCCTGCGGCGGCTCCCTGCGTCGGCAGGCGCGTGTAGGGAAGCGCCGGACGCGGTATCGGCAGCGGGCTGACGCCGGTGTCGCACACCTGCGGCCAGCCCGACTCGAGTTCTCCATGCGAGTTCCAGGCGAACACCTTGCCGTCAACTGTCGCGGCGACCACCGACAGGTTGCCAGTGTGTTCGAGGTCGCCGACGGCGACGTCGGAGATGATCGGTTCATAGCCCGGTTCCACCCCAACGTGTGAGACCGGGACGGATTCGGGGTCGGTGTGGACCGGCCAGCCGGGCAGTTCTTTGCCGGTCGCGGGGTCAACCGCGTGCACGTAGCCGTTGGAGTCGCCGAACACGATGTCGAGGCGACCCGTGCCCTGCAGGTCCACGAGCGCGGGCTGGCTTTCGCCGCCGGCGCTGAGCTTCAGCGGAAAGCCGGACATCCAGCTGGAGTCGTGCGTGACGTTGATCGTCCTGCGATCCACTCCCGTGCGCCCGCTCGCGTCGGTGACCGACAGGTGCAGCGTGACGGCGTACTGTTCGGCGGTACTCAGCTCCTTGTTCCGGGACAGCTTGAAGCGAGCCGACCAGAAGCTCTCCGGAATTTCGGACATGTTCAGCGTGCCGAGCTGACCCGAGAAGGAGCCGGTGCCGTTGCCTTCCCCGATCGTGAACCATGTCTGCGGATCGCCGCCCAGCCCGGCCTGCAATACCCAGTGAAACGACGGGCTGCGCGGCGCTTCGATGGTCCCGGTCACGGGCACGCTGCTGGTGCGGGTCGGGTCAACCAGCGAGTACCAGGCGGGCGAGTCGATGCGCCCGACCGGCGGAATTTCACCTTGTGCGACCGCCTGCATGCCGGCGTAGACGTTCGGGATGCCGTAGCCGTATTGGGGGTTCCATTCACCCGCTGCGCCCGGCCACGGGAGGCCGGTTTCGGTGATCCGTTTGGCGGTGGCGATCAGGACCTGCTCGGTCTCGGGGCCGGTGAGCGGCGAGGAGATCAGATGTTCGGACGCGGCTTTGCGCGAGTAGGACTGCAACAGCGCGACGGCGCCGCCGAGCGTGGGCGTGGATTCCGAGGTCGAGCCGCCAACGGTGGCGGCTGTGAGGATGTTGTGCGCTCCCCAGGAGGTGAAGTCAGAGCGCGTCCAGCGATTCTCGTTTCCTTTGGAGGAGGGCAGCGCGCCGTTGCCGGGGATGACGTTCGGCCAGAACATGCCGCCCTGGTGGTCGGTCGAGTCGAAGTCGTTCGAGGACTCGAGCATCGCGACGCCCTCTGACTCCAGATGCGAGATCGCCTGGCGCATGAACGACGAGTAGCCGAGGTCGGCGGTCACCGAGACGATCACGTTCGCGCCCGAGTCGCCCGCGAACAGCCACGCCTTAGCGAGGGCATCGGTCATGTCGAGCGCCTCGTCTCCGGCTTTGATCGGCATGATCATGCACTTCGGGCACTCGTGGTGGATGACCAGCATCTGGCCGTCGGAGTGTTCGTAGGTGGAGTCTTCGGTCGCCGGGTCGTTCTGGTTGTCGTAGAAGTCCCAGCCGGAGATGTCGTTGACGTAGCCGTCGTGATCGTGGTCAACGCCGTCGGAGAACGCGGCGATCAGATCCTCGGGGTCGATGTAGCCGTTGCCGTTGGAGTCGTGGACGCGCGGGTCTTCGCTCCAGTCTTCGGCGTTGACGACGCCGTCGTGATTGACGTCGTAGTCGGCGAACGAGCTCGAGTAGACCGTTTCGCATGGTTTGCTGACGCCGCCGAGGACCATCGTCGCGCCTTTGCACGGAACGGGCAGTTCGTGCCAGTTGACGTAGATGCTGCCTACTAGTTCTTTGGCCTGGGGAATATGCCAGTTGATCCCGCCCTCGATGTAGGCGACCAGCTCACTGGGGTCGCCGGTCGTGTAGTGCGAGAAGGCATCTTCGAAGTCCATGCCACAGGGCCCAGCGGGCGTGACGGGCGGGGACGCGCATCTGTCCGGGGCGGGCGCGCTCGCGGCTGCCGGCAGCGCCAACGCCAGCGTCGCGATGAGGGCGCCGATCAGCCCACCGAACACTCCGGTCCGCCTCACCGCCCCGATCCGCATCACCGCTCCGGCTGCCTCACGATTGCTCCTCCCAGCAGACGAGTGTACTGGCTGGCGGCCGGCGCTTCCAGCCGCTGGCGAGAGCGAGTCGTGCGCTCGCGAGGCCAATCGATCTGGACTCGACGCACGCGGGGCGCCGATCCCTTACGCTAGGTGGGTGCTCGTCGTCTTAATTCCGGCTATTTGGGTGGGCGTGGTGTTGTTCGCCTTGATGATGGCTCGTCTGGGCGCGAGGAGCGACGACGCACGGGGGGCAGCGATCGCCGAGCACATGGCGACGCTCGAACTGTCTGAGCGGCAGCGGACGACCACGGACGGTGCAGTCAAGCAGCGCCGATTTGATCGTCGGCGCGAAGCCTGTGCCCGTCCGGTGGGGGATAGCGATGAGGCACTCGTACGAGACGGCGCACGGGTCCGCATCAAGTAGGGCCCAGAGATTGTCGCGCCACTCGCCTACAGATCAGGGTCGCTGGCCGACCCGCGGCGGCGTTGCCCGGCAGCCGAGACAAGTCATGGCCGGCTGAGGAACGCTGAGAGGGGAAATGCCAAACCTGTCCTGGGGCGCGCCGGCGGGGACCATCAGAAGGAGGAGGCTGCTCGGCTTCGGCATTGCGGCTGTGGCGCTGCTTGCGGTGCTCGTGTTTGCCGCCGATGCCAAGGCGCAGCCGACGACGACGGTCGAACCCGCCGCGGCCCCTCGCACGGGCGGCTCGCACGGCGGCGAAGGTACCGAGCAGGAAAGCAAGGGCGGGTCAACCGAAGAAGCCTCGAAACAGGACGCGGGCTCGGGTAGCGAAGAAGGGTCTCGCGAAAGCGGGGCCCCACCGGCCAGAGAAGGCTCGAAGGAACCGCCGCCGACGGAAGAAGCGGGCAAGGAAGGCGAAGTGCCTCCGGGCGAAGAAGCTCCGAACGAAAACGAACCACCACCGAAGGAAGAAGCTCCAGAAGAACCTCCGACCGAAGAAGGTCCGCACGAAGCTCCGGCCGAAGAAGAAGCCCACGAAGAACCGGCACCCCCGGTCGAAGAAGCGCCTCAGCAGGAACAGGACGAAGCGCCGGGGTCCGAAGAAGACAACGGTGCCGCGCCCGGGGGCGGCGAACAGGAAGCGCTGGGGACAGGGCTTACGGACGAAACGGAACGGGAAGACAGGACAACTTCGGACGCGGAAGCCGACGGGGACACGGCGCACCATTCATCGGGCTCGGAAGAAGCGGCGCAGCGCGCTTCGGTGAGCGAAGAAGCAGCCGAAGCTTCCGCGGAAGGAGCGCGCGAAGGGGCCCGCCTGAGCGCACCGCTCGAAGGAGCCGAAGCGCCTGTGGACCAGCAGGACTCGAGCCTTGAAGCTCAGGCGGATGAGCTCAACATGACCTCTGGTCTCGTCGGCAGCGCGGAGCCCGCGAGTACGGGCGCGCTTGGCGTGCACGCGGCGGCGATCGGCCAGTTCGCCGAGGAAACGGCGGCCCGGCTGACGGGCGAGCTCAGCTGCGAGCTTGCCACACTCGGGGAAGGCGGCGATGGTTGCAGTGCCGGCTGGCCGGGGGATCGCGCTGTGCTTGCCAGCCTGCCGGAGGCCGATGTGGTCACGGCTATCTCGACGATGATGGCGGCACAGAGCGGTTCGCCCGCGCGCGCAGGCCACGGCGCCTCCTCCCTGGGCAGCGTCCCGGTGGCACCCGCTCCGGGCTCGGTGCCGGGCGGAAGCTCGGGCGCGGCAGCCGGCGGCGCCTCGGGTGCGGCTCCATCACCGGGTCTCACCCAGTCGGGGATGCTGCTTTCGGGAGCGCCGCGCGCGATGCACACGCTGCGTCTGTCGTCCCAGCCGTGGCTGACCACGTACTACGCGCTGATCCCAGAGCGACCTGGCTAGTCCGCAGTTCCTTTAACCCGACGGCCGGGGTCCTCGATCGGGACGCCGGGAACTAGGTTCGAACGTTCGTTGGAAGGAGCTGTGCAAATGAAACGCCATCAGATGGCGCCAACGCAGGAAAACGCCGGAACGCGAAGCGGCGATCGCGCTGCTTCGCGGATTCCAACTCAGCGGCGGGCTCGCGTGGTCGAAAGCACGCACGCGCGACGCGTGTCGAGTGAAATCAGCTTCGTGCCCAGTAGGACGCGGGCGCACACGCTGATTCTCACCGGCGAGCTGGACAGCGGCTCGGCGCCGACACTCGAGGCGGAGATCGAGCGCCTTTGCGAGGAAGGGGTGACCGCACTGACGCTCGACCTGCGGGAGCTCAGGGCGATCGACTCGATCGGGGCCACCGTGGTGGCCTTCCGCAGCAATCTCTGCCGCAGTCGCGGCTGCGATCTGGCAGTGATCCCGGGAGCGGGGTTGATTCGGCGCGCTCTCGAGCAGGCAGGGGTAAGGAGCTCGACCCTGCAGAGCAACCCATAGCGGCCCGCTGGAGGCCGTGATCATGACAGTCAGGGGTAGAAGCCCGGGCGTGGCCCCCGATCAGGCGGGGCCACGCGCGGGTCTATGGATGCGTCCTCGGCGGTGCCGGAGAGGGTCCGTGCGCCGAGGTGCCGAGCCGTGCGCCGAGGTGCCGAGCGCCCGACTGGGATGAAGGGCGCGCGGGCTTGAAGGTGAATTGGCGCTGCTCGGCCGTCATCCCCGAGGCAGCAGCGATAGCTTCAATGCCCACAAGTCGATAGCGACGAGCCAAAGCCCATAGAATCCGCTCCAGAGGGCGCGTAGCTCAGTGGGAGAGCGCTCGCTTCACACGCGAGAGGTCGCAGGTTCGAAACCCGCCGCGCCCATACCAGGGGCCATCGTCGCTCTCGACGACCTCGCCGAAGGGAATGAAGAACTCAGATCCGGGTCAGTCAAGCCTGTCTGGAACGAGCGCGAGCCCTTCGGCTGCGGTGGCCGCATGGAGGCGACGGTCCCAGGTGGCAAAGAGAAGATCGTCTCTTGGGAGCATGAGCGCGGCGGCGAGATGCAGGGCATCGATACTGCGCAGGTCGCGGGCGATCGCGAGCTCGGCGGCGTCTTCGACCAAGCGCGGGTCCACTTCGATCACGCCGAACGTGGCCCACTCAGCGCGCACGGTTCCCGCAGCTGCTCGGCCTGCGCTCAGCCCGACGGCGCGGACGGTCACCACGAAGCCGACACGGCACATGAACCAGAGTTGGGTCAGCGAGGCGCGGAGACTGCGCCGTCTTTTAGATCGGTCACATGTTCCGCGAAACTCGGAGCCGCTGCCGTTCTGTGCCGCCCTCGCTAATCTCCATCAACGGACTCGCGACGAGCCCGTGCATAGACAAGGAGACGCAGGATGAGCCAGCGTACGTTCGTGATCGGGGTCGGGATGTCGAAGTTCGACAAGCCCGGGACCAAGGAGGGCGATTACCCGGAGTGGGTGCTCGAGGCGGGGACGCGCGCGCTCGACGACGCTGGCGTCCCGTACGACTCCGTCCAGCAGGCGTTCGCGGGCTATTGCTACGGCGACTCGACCTACGGCCAGCGCGCGATCTACGGGCTCGGACTGACGGGCATCCCGGTGGTGAACGTCAACAACAACTGCTCGACCGGCTCGAGCGCGCTGTTCCTCGCGCGCCAGGCGGTGAAGGGCGGACTGGCCGACTGCGCGCTGGCGGTCGGCTTCGAGAAGATGGAGCGCGGCTCGTTGGGGATGAAGTACACCGATCGCACGCCCGCGATGGACAAGCACATGACGCGCATGTTCGAGATCCGCCCGCCCGAGGAGTCGCCGTTCGCGCCGCAGATGTTCGGTAACGCGGGGCGCGACCACATGGACAAATACGGCTCAACGCCTGACCACTATGCCTGGATCGGCTGGAAGAACCACAAGCACTCGGTCAACAACCCGTACGCCCAGTTCCAGGACGAGTACTCGCTCGAGGACATCAAGGCGGCGAAGATGATCCACGAGCCGCTCACCAAGCTGCAGTGCTCGCCCACCTCCGACGGCGCCGCCGCGGCAGTCGTCGCCAGCGAGCGTTTCGTCGACGAGCACGACCTGTGGCCGCAGGCGATCGAGATCGCCGGCCAGGCGATGGTCACCGACCTGCTCAGCACGTTCGACGAGAGCGCCGACTGCATCAGGATCGTCGGCTATGACATGAGCCGCGAGGCCGCCCGACAGGCATACGAGGAGGCGCAGGTCGGCCCCGCGGACGTGCAGGTGATCGAGCTGCACGACTGCTTCAGCGCCAACGAGCTGATCACCTACGAGGCGCTCGGCCTGGCCGAGGAGGGCCACGGGCACGAGCTCGTGGACGCAGGCGACACCACCTACGGCGGGCGCTGGGTCGTCAACCCGTCCGGCGGGCTGATCTCAAAGGGTCATCCGCTCGGCGCGACCGGGTTGGCGCAGTGCAGCGAGCTCTGCTGGCAGCTGCGCGGCGAGGCGCACGCGCGTCAGGTGGACGGCGCGAACGTCGGACTCCAGCACAACATCGGCCTGGGCGGCGCGGCGGTCGTGACCGTCTACCGGCCCGCCGCCGCCTGACGCGCCGGCGTCACTCACACGAGCTTTTCCTCGCCGGGTCGCGCCGGCCCGCCAGGTGACGCATCGCGCCGGCCCGCCAGGTGGTGCGACGAAGAAAGCCGATCGGAATAAATATTCTGATAACCAATCACAACTGCGCTATATTTCCGATCTATGCCAGAACAGCGTCCACGCCCATACTCCCCCTACGCCGTCGATGCGGCGCGGCTGCTCGGTGCCCGGGTACGGCTCGGGCGGCGTGAGCGGCACTGGTCGCAAGACGAGCTCGCGGCCCGAGCCGGCATCACATCGCGGACGCTCTCGAAGATCGAGCACGGCGACCTGAGCGTCGGCCTGGGCGCCGCATTCGAGGCCGCGGCACTGGTCGGTGTTCCGCTCTTCGACACCGAGCGCTCGCGCTTGAGCGCCGACCTCGACCGTACCGAGGCGCGCAGCGCGCTGCTGCCTCGTCCACCCCGAACACGCCGCGCTGGCGAGGTCAAGGATGAGTTCTGAACCGACCGAGGCGTTCGTGTGGACGTGGCTGCCGGAGGCGGAGCAGCCTGTCGTCGCAGGCCGGATCGAGCGCGCGGACCGCATCGTCCTGTTCAACTACGGGCGCTCCTACCTCGACCGCCCAGACGCGGTCCCGCTGTACCTGCCCGAGCTACCTCTACGAGCGGGGGTGATCGAGCCACTCGGCGGGCTCACGATGCCCGGCTGCATCAAGGACGCCGGACCCGATGCCTGGGGGCAGCGCGTCGTGATGCAGCACGTGCTTGGCGCCGGCGCCAAGGACGGGGATCCGGCGGTCTTCGGGCCGATCACTTATCTGCTGCACTCGGGCTCGGATCGCATCGGCGCGCTCGACTTCCAGGCGCGCTCGGACCTCTACGTCAGCCGCGACGAGGCGAGCGCTCCGCTCGAGGAGCTGATGCAGGCAGCGGACCTGGTCGATCAGAACCTGCCGCTGTCGCCGGCCCTTGATCTCGCATTGCTGCACGGAAGCTCGGTGGGCGGGGCGCGTCCCAAGGCGCTCGTCGCGGACGCCGGGCGCGAGTTGATCGCGAAGTTCTCTTCGAGCACCGACACTTACTCGCTCGTGAAGGGCGAGTTCGCGGCGATGGAGCTGGCACGCCGCGCCGGCCTCAATACTGCCGCGGTCGAGCTCGCCCAGGTGATGAGCCGGGACGTGCTGCTCGTCGAGCGCTTCGACCGCATACCCGAGACGAATCAGCGGCGGGCGATGGTCTCGGCTCTGACGATCCTCGAGCTCGACGAGCTGATGGCCCGCTACGCGAGCTACGCCGCGCTCGCACAGACCATCCGCGAACGGTTCAGCTCCGCGCGCGCGACGCTGCGCGAGCTTTTCGCCCGCATCACCTTCAGCATCCTGGCGGGCAACAACGACGACCATGCGCGCAACCACGCCGCGTTCTGGGACGGCGAGTGGCTCGCCCTGACACCCGCCTACGACATATGCCCGCAGCCACGGGGCGGCGGCGAGACGAGCCAGGCGATGATGATCGGCGCCGACGGCTACCGCATGAGCCAGCTCGCCGGCTGCGTCGAGCGCGCATCCACCTACCTGCTGAGCGCAAGCGAGGCCCGCGAGATCATCGATCACCAGGTCGCCGTGATCGAACACGAGTGGAACGACGTCTGCGACCTCGCGCAGATGACCACGGTTGAGCGCTCCTTCTTCTGGCGCCGGCAATTCCTCAACGGCTACGCGTTCGAGGGCTACACGACGGCATCGGCCCGACCTCGCGTCTAGCCCGGCGCCGCGCGCGCCGCGCACGCACCGCCGCGCACGCACGGGACGGCATCACTGGCCCGCGCGGCGGCGCACCTGAGCGCCCACTCCGCTGCGAGCCCGCGCCGGCGGTCGTCGGCCCGAGCGCTCACCCCCCGCCCGCGAGCGCGGCCATCTGCTGAAAGGCCGCGAGCGGGTCGAGCGGCTCGAGCGCCGGGTCCAGCTCGGCGTAGATGTTGGCGAGGTTCACCACCAGGCGCTCGTGCTCGCCCCAGTCGGTCCAGCGATCGTCGGCGGCCGCGCGCGCGGCCTGCAGCGGGGTCATCCCCTCGCCGTGGCAGCGACGGGCGTGGTCGTAGAGGTACTCGAAGTACGCCTTCAGCTCGCCCACCGCCGGCTTGCCGGCGATCGGGCCGTGCCCGGGGACGATCACATCGACGTCCATCGCAAGGATCCGATCGCACGCGGCTATCCAGTTCGAGACCGGGCCCGCCCAAGCGATCGGGTGCCCTCCGTGGAACAAAATGTCGCCCGTGAACAGCACTCGCTGTGACGGGATCAGCGCGACCGTGTCACCACGCGTGTGCGCGGGCCCGAGCTCGATCAGGCGAACCTCGCGGTCTCCGACCACGAGCTCGAGCTCACCCGCGAAGGTGTGGTCGGGCAGCAGCGTCTCGATTCCCTCGAAGTCGAACGCGCCGAAGCAGCGCAGGAAGAACTCGCCGAGCTCGCCCATCTCCGGGGCCTGACCTACGAGCGCCGCCATCGCGGTGGCCGGCAGCTCTTGCATCTCGGCGGCGGTGCGCTCGGACGCGACGATGCGTGCGCCGCGCAGCAGCTGGTTGCCGTAGCAGTGGTCGCCGTTGGCGTGGGTGTTGACGACCGTCCCGATCTGCTTGGCCGCCGGCACCGCCGCGCTCATCGTTGCGAGCATCTGCTCGGTCAGGCGCAGGTCGAACAGCGTGTCGAGCAGCAGCGTCGCCTCGCCGTTGACCACCAGCCCGGCATTGCTCCAGCCCCAGCCGCCGTCCGGCTGCAGGTATGCATACAGCCCGTCCCCGACCTCGCGCAGCCCGTTCTCGTAGGCGCTCACGCGAGGATCGTAATCGGATCCGCGCCTAGCCGAAGCGCTCGAGCACCCGCGCGATCGCGCTCGTGCCGAACTCGAGCGACGCCGCCGGGATGCGCTCGTCCTCGGCGTGGACCAGCTCCATGAAGGCCAGCTCCGCCGGAAGCTGCATCGGCAGGAAGCCATAGGTCTGGATGCCGAGCCGAGAGAAGAAGCGTCCGTCGGTGACGGCGGGGAGCAGCAGCGGCACGGGCCGCGCCTCGGGGTCGAGCTCGCGCAGCGTCTGGCCGAGCAGCGCGAACAGGCCCATGTCGGGAGCGTCGGCGCCGCGGTCGTAGCGGATCACCTCGAAGTCCATCTCCACGCCGGCGAGCGCGCGCAGCTCGGCGAAGGCCTGCTCGGGAACGAACCCCGGGAGCAGGCGGCAGTCGAGCTCGACCGAGATCTCTCCCGGGATCACGTTGATCTTCTCCCCGCCCGCGATCACGTTGGCGGTGGCGGTGTTGTGGAGCAGCGGATCGAAGACGCGGCCCCGCTCGCCGAGCACGTCGAGCAGCGGGTCGGTCAGCGGCGGGCGTAGCAGCCCTCGCAACACGAGCGCGAGCGGCGGCGGGAGCTCGGCCGCGATCGCCTCCACCATCGAGCTCACCACCGGGGTCACGTGCACCGGCAGCCGCCGGCGGTCGAGGCGGTACAGCAGCCGCCCGAGCTGTCCCGCGGCGCTGCCGCGAATCGGCAGCGATCCATGACCGGCGGGCCCGCGAAGCCTCGCCCGCACCCAGCAGACCTGCTTCTCGGCGACCATCACGGGGTAGAGCCGCGCGCCGGCGATCTCCATCGTGAAGCCGCCGAACTCGCCGATCGCGTAGCGCACGCCTTCGAACAGCTCCGGGTGCTCGCGCACCAGGAACTCCGCGCCGTGGACGCTCCCGGCCTCCTCGTCGGCGAGCAGGCACAGGATCACGTCGCCAGGCGGCGCGGGATCGCGCAGGCAGGCGCGCATGAAGGCGGCCAGCATCATCGCGACTCCGCCCTTCATGTCGAGCGCTCCCCGTCCCCACACGTAGCCGTCGTGCAGCTCGCCCGCGAACGGCTCGCGTCCCCAGCTTCCCAACGCCGCGACGACATCGACGTGGCCCTGCAGCAGCAGCGGCGGCGCGCTCCCACGCCCCTTCAGACGCGCGAGCAGGTTCGGGCGCCCGCAGCCGTCGTCGAGCAGCCGCGTGTCGCAGCCGATCTCTTCGAGCAGTCCGCGGATCCACTCCACGCACTCGCGCTCGTTGCCCGGCGGGTTGGTGGTGTCGAAGCGGAGAAGCCGCTGCAGCAGCTCGATCGGGCGGTCCTGCAGATCCTCGCCTGGCACCCCCGAGAGTTTGCCCGATCGCGCGGCTCGCGGACTCTGCGCGGCGGGGTCGTGCAAGCCGCGGCGGGGTCGTGCAAGCCGCGGCGGGGTCGTGCAAGCCGCGGCGGGGTCGAGCAAGCCGCGGCGGGTCGTGCAAGCGATTCGCGCCGGCGAGCTGGCCCCGGCCGGTCCCGGGATCGCAGTGGCGCTCGCGACCGGCCAGGCCTGTAAGGTCAGCGGCGCTGACAAGGGTAGACAGGGGGTAGCGCAAATGTTTGGCACGGACACAGGGCTGGCGGGTACGCGGTCAGCAGAGACACGGCTGACAACTACCGATATGCGGCTGCCAGATTCGGAGCCGGCTCGGCTTACGGGTCGGAGGGCTTGGCGTTCGGTTGCGCTCGTGGGTTTGACGGTGGCGTCGTTCCTGGTCGCGAGCGCGAGCGGTGCGGCGGCTGACCAGACGACCCACGTCGGTGGCGCGGCGGCCCTGCCTGCCAACTCTCAGCTGACCGGGGCTCTGCCCGGCAGCACCGAGATGCATCTGGACGTGGCGTTGCGCTCGCAGGACCCGGCAGGGATGGAACAGCTCGCCACCGAAACGGCCACCCCGGGGTCGGCGAACTTCCATCACTACCTCACCGTGTCCGAATTCGCGCAGCGCTTCGGCGCCAGCCATACAGCGATCGAACAGGTCAGCTCGGCGCTGAGCGCGCACGGGCTGGACGTCGGTGAACCGCTGGCGAACGACCTGACGATCCCCGTCACGGGTACTGCAGCGCAGGTCGAGGCGACTTTCTCCTTGGGTCTCTCCCAGATCACGCTGCCGAGCGGGCGCAACGCCTATCTCAATCAGCAGGCGCCCTCCGTCTCGACGGGAATCGCGCCGTATGTCCAGGCCGTGTTCGGCCTCAACAGCGTCGCGATTCCCGAAACCAAGCCACCGAGCGCACCGTCGGGTCAGTCCGCCAACGCGCTTACTAGCCCGTTGACTCCCGAGCTCCCCAGCCCTGCGCAGGTCGTGACCGGTGGCCCACAGCCGTGCAGCTCGGTGCTGGAAGCCCAGCAGGTCTTCGAGTCCGAGGACGGCTCGGTCGGGCGCACGTCGGACGAGCTGGCCAACGACTACCAGTACTCGGGGCTGTACAAAGCCGGCGATTTCGGCCAGGGCGTGACGGTGGCGCTGCCGGAGATCGAAAAATTCAACCCGTCGGACATCGCGACGTTCCAGTCGTGTTATGGAACGGGCGCATCGGTTTCATCCGAACTCGTCTCGGGCGGCCCGAGCTCGGGAAGCGAAGAGGGCGAGGCGGCGCTCGACATCGAGAACGTCGTTTCGCTCGCTCCGAAGGCGAGCGTGCTGGTGTACGAGAGCGGGTCGAAATCGAACGCGATCGTCGAGGAACTGTTCAACGCGATCATCACCCAGAACAAGGCGAATGTCATATCGAGCTCGCTGGCGTTCTGTGAAACGTTCTACACCGCAGCCGAACGCGAAGCCGAAAACGCCGTGTTGCACGAGGCCGACCTGCAAGGTGAGTCGGTTCTCAACGCATCGGGCGACACCGGCTCGGCGGCCTGTAAGCGGCTCGAAAACAAGGAAAAAACCGAAGAAACTGAAGTGGTGACCATGGCCCAGGCCGCGCAACCGTTCGTCACCGGCGTCGGCGGCACGACCTCATGGGACTCGTCCGGTACGCACCACGAAGCGGTTTGGAACGGACCGTTCGAAGAGTCCGGCATCTCCGCCGGCGCGAGCGGAGGCGGTGTCTCGGCGCTGTGGGCGATGCCGTCCTACCAGTCCTCGGCCAGCTCATCGTTGAACGTGATCAACGAGTACTCCGACGGCAAGTTCCCCGTCAACGAAGAACGCAACGGGAAACACGTGGAACCAGAAGCCAAACCGTGCGGTCAGCCCACCTGCCGTGAGGTGCCCGACGTGTCCGCCGACGCCGACAGCCGCACCGGCTATCTCGTGTTCTTTCAGAGTAACTGGGAGATCGTTGGTGGCACGAGCGGTGCGACGCCGCTGTGGGCTGCACTGATCGCCGTCGCCGACTCATCGTCAACGTGCGACGGCGTGCCGCTCGGCTTCCTCAACCCGTCGCTCTATTCGATCGCGAGCAGCAACTACGGGGCCAACTTCCACGACGTCACCGAAGGGGCCGGCGAACTCGGCGGCTCGGCCAATAGCCCCTATGAGCTGATTTACGAACTCGACCTACACGAACGTGCTCCCTACCCGGTCGGTCCCGGCTATGACATGGCCACGGGCCTGGGAACGCCCGACGGCGAAAACCTCGCTTCATCGCTGTGCTCGTTGGGTAAAGGTCCCGGAAAGCGCGCCGCCGAAGAAGCGGCCAAACGCGCCGAAGAAGCCAAACGCGCGGAAGAAGCGAAACGGGCCGAAGAAGCGAGACGCGCCGCGGAAGCGAAACACGCGATCGAAGTTCTGAACGCCGCGATGCAGAAGCTGCTGGGCGGGCAGCTGACACCGTCTGGAAAGAACGCAAGGATCGCACGCGTGCTCACGCTCGATGGCTTCACCGTGACCTTCAAGGCCAATGAGGCGGGGAGCCTGACGCTCGACTGGTACCAGGTGCCGCGTGGAGCAAAACTCGCCGCCCAGAGCAAGCACAAGCCCAAACCCAAACCGGTGCTCGTCGCGAGCGGCCATGTGACCTTCTCTGCGGCGGGCACGAAGAAGGTTAAACTCAAGCTGACGAAGGCCGGCAAAAAGCTCCTGAAGCGCGCCGCCAACGAGCCGCTGACGGCGGAGGGCATTTTCGTCGCGAGCAACGGGGCGCGCCTCGAGGCGAAGAAGTCATTCGTCTTGCACAAGAAGGGCTGATCGTGCGCCTGCGGCCCGCGCAGCCGCAGGCGCACGGCACGCTAGGGGAATATGCTTGCTCGAAAAGCTCGAGGAGGGCATGATGGCGGTTGGCATCAGAATCAAGTTCCAGGGCGGGACGCAGGAGCAGTACGACGCGGTTCACGGCGAGATGGGAATCGACGAGAACCCGCCGCCGGGCATGCTGTTTCACGCGGCCGGACCGATCGACGAGGGCTGGGGCGTGATCGACTTCTGGGAGTCACGGCAGGCCTTCGACGCGTTCGCGTCGGGACAGCTCCAGACGGCGCTCCAAGGGCTCGGAGACCGAGCGTTTCAGGGACCACCGGACATCAGGGAGTTTCCGGTCCATCACTTCACGAAATCCTAGGCACTGCGGGTGCAGCAGGCGCCGCAGGCGCCCCCAGTCGCGGCGCTCGATCGCGTCGAGCGCCTCGCAAACCGCGGGCACCTGCTCGGCCATGACGTTGTAGCGAGGCGAGGGCGCCGGCGCCCCCGGCTCAGCGCTGCTGCTCGACGATCAACAGGGAATAGCCTTCGGGATCGCGGAACCAGAACATCGGCGGCACGGGGTCACCCATGCGCGAGACCTCGGCGTCGACGTCCACGCCGCTCGACTGCAACTCGCCGTGGGTAGCGTTGACGTCGTCACTGGCCAGCACGATGCCCGTCTGGCGGTCACCCTGGTCCTCGGTCTGGCCGGGAGGCGGCGGCGCCAGGGCGATGCCGGTCGTGCCGTTCGGCGGGTAGACCTCGACCCAGCGACCGCCGTTGCCGAAGGGGGTGTCGGTGCGCTTCTCGAAGCCGAGCTTCTCGACGTAGAACGCGATCGAGCGGTCCTGATCGGTCGTGGGGACGACCACGAGGCTGATCTCGCTGATCCCGCTGGTGGTGACAGCCATTTCGGGTGCTCCTTTTCCGTTTTTTGGGGTGGTATGGGGCTCTGTGGCCAAGACTGGCGCGGCGCCAACGGTCATGCGCTGGTCGGGCCTGCCATTCGCCATTACCCAGCTCACGATGATCGCCAACTTCGACATCGAACGCCCGTCGGATGTGTGGACGCTCACAGGACCGGGCGCAACCTCATCGGCTAGGGTTGCGGCTTGTCTGATCGAGATTTTCTCGTCCGCGCCTGCCAGGCCCGTGAGGCGCCGGCCGTCCTGGGGCTTTGGGGAGAGGCTCGCAGCGAGCACGCCACCACGGCGGACCACCTCGAGTATGTCGAGCGCCTGATCGCGCAGGTGCCGGGAAGCCTGCTCGTCGCCGAGCTCGGCGGGGCGATCGCGGGAGCCTTGATCGCCGCCTGGGACGGCTGGCGGGGCAACATGTACCGGCTGGCCGTTGATCCCGAGTATCGCCGCCGCGGGATCGGCATGGCACTCGTCCGCGCCGGCGAGCAGCACCTGCAACTTCAGGGCGCCCATCGGATCACCGCCCTCGTCGGCTACGAGGACGAGCAGGCCTCGGCGTTCTGGCAGGCCGCCGGCTATCCACGCGATCTGGTGATCGGACGGCGCGTGCGCAACCTGTAGGCCGGGCGGGTTCGCAGGACGTTTCGCAAACAGACGGGTAGACGGCGGGCGCGGCACGTGGGCAGCCGCGTCAGGCAGGCGGTCGCGTCAGACGCTCGTCGCGTCATGTGGGCAGCGGCGTCAAGCGCTCGGACAGACCAGACGGGCGGCGCATCACCTGGGCAATCGCGTCAGGCAGGCTCGGACACGACCAGTCGCAGCGCGCCATCGAAGCTCTCGCGCGCGCGCAGATGACCGTGCTCGGCATCCCACGCCCCGGACTCCAGGGCGACGGCAAGGCGGTCGACGACGCGCTGCTCTTCAGCGGGCTCCAACAGCGCCCAGACCGACTGGGCACCGCGGATCTCGGGGTCGAGCAGCATCTCCGGGCGTCGCCAGAACGCCTCGAAGAAGCCGTTGACGCAGTCGCCCGGCGTGGGGATGTGCTCGACGCGCGTGCGACCTCCGAGCGCCGCCTCGATGTCCGCGACCGCCGGAAACCGGGGCAGCTCCTTGGCGACTCCCTCGCGTAGGAACTCGAGCTGCCAGGCGGGAAGGTGCTCGAGCTCGAACGTGAACACCACCACCGGCCCGCGCGCCACGCGCCGCAGCTCGGCGAGTCCGGAGGGCGGAGACTGCCAGTGGTGGATCGTCACGCACGCCATAGCGGCATCGACCGCGTTGTCGTCGAGCGGCAGCGCCTCGGCACGCCCGGCGATCGCCGGCGCCGCGCCCGCCGGCCGCTGGGCGCGCATCGTCGGGCTCGGCTCGACCGCCAGGACCCAGCGATCGCTCGGCTCATAGGAGCCGGTTCCGGCCCCAACGTTGACGACCGTGCGCGCATCGCCGAGGGCCGCATGGATGCGCGCGGCGATCCTCGGGTCGGTCTGGCGAAATCGGCTGTACGTGCGACCGTGCCGCTCGTAGTCCACCCGTGCCATGCAGCGAACCTAATACCTCTCAGCCCGGCGGCTGCTCTCCCTCGTAGTAGTCGACCGCGTCCGCGTTGCGAAACACGACTCGAAGCCCGCCGCCCTCGGGCAGGCGCTCATAGGCGCCGATCGTGCCCGAGTCGGGGCGGATCACGATGTCCGGCTCGCCGTTGGTGCTGAACGCGAGGAACCGCACGACCAGCTCTGTGCGGTTCACTAGCTGGTGGGCGCCCTGCTCGCCGCGCAGGAATGGCACCACCTCCCCCTCTGACAGCTCGCGCCACCCGTTCTGGCTGCGCAGGCTCGGCGCTCCTTCGAGCACCACCAGGAGCTCCTCCTCGGCGAGGTGGTAATGGTACGGATACGCAGCTTCGCCGGGCGGCAGCTCCCAGAGGCTCAGGCCCAGGCGGTCGCTGCCGGCCTGGCGGCTGACGCGGGCACGCCGGCAGCGAAAGCCCGGCTGCTCGCGCGGCTCGTCGTAGATAGGTTCGTTGATGTTGGTCACGGCCGTAAGCCTAAGCATCCGCCCGTCGGCACGCGGCGGCCCGCACGCACGTTCGGCGCTGCCGCACCCGCGATAGCGTCAGCGCATGCCTCAGCCGAACGACGATCCCATCCTGATCCTCACGGGCCCGCCGGGCTCGGGCAAGACCACGGTGGCCGGATTGCTTGCCGCCAAACGCGACCGCGCCGTTCATCTCGAGTCCGATCAGTTCTTCCACTTCATCCGGTCGGGCTATGTCGCACCGTGGAGGCCGGAGTCGCACGAGCAGAACGCGATCGTGATGAGCATCGTCGCCCGGGCCGCAGCTGGGTACGCCGAGGCAGGCTACTTCACGATCGTCGATGGAATCATCATGCCGGACTGGTTCTTGGAGCCGCTGCGCGACTCGCTCGGGGCCGCTGGACACCGGGTCGCATATGCGGTGCTGCGCGCACCGCTCGACGCCTGTCTGGAGCGAACCAGGGGACGCGGCTCAGGCCGGCTCTCGAATGCCGACGTCGTCGAGCGCCTGTGGCGCGAGCTATCCGATCTCGGCCCACTCGAGAGTCATGTGATCGAGAACGGAACCCGCAGCCCAGAGGCGACGGCCGACGTGCTTGCCCAACGGCTACGGGCCGGCATCTTTGACACCTGACTCTCGCGCCTGTCGTGGTTCGCGCGACTTGCCCGTGTCGCGCGCGCTCGCCCGAATAGCGGATGCTCCGCGAGCATCGCGTCCGCTCCAGGCTTCGCGCGCAAGCATGTGGACGATCACCGGATCGCCGAGCAGCTCATCTTCGCGAGCAGGTTCGAACCCGAGCCGTTGCGCGACACGTATCGAGCGCTGGTTCTCGGGAGCGATCATCGCCGTTACGTAGGTGAGGGCCAAGCTCGTAAACCCCCAGTCGAGGCAGGCCTGGGCCGCCTCGGTCGCATACCCGCGCCCCCAGGCCTCGCGGCGTAACGCCCATCCTGCCTCGGTCTCCTGGAACTGCGGCCAATACTTCAGCCCCACGCGACCCAGGAAGCAGTTGTTCGACCGGTTGACGACGGCCAGCATTCCGTGACCCCGGAGCTCCCATTCTGTCTCGTTCGCGGCCAGGCGGTCGCTCGCCTGTGCGCGATCGAGCGCCCGCACGAAACGCACGACGTCGGCGTCGCCGTGCATCTCAACGAACTCCTCGAGGTCAGCCGTCGCGAGCGGTCGCAGCAGCAAGCGTTCGGTCTCAATCCTCACCGTCGCAGCGTAGGCCCACGGCGCCAGCCGACGCCGCCCCGATTTGCGCCGCGACGGTGTGGCTCAGCCACGTCGGGCTCACGCTCAGACGGTACGCTCTGGGCCGTAGTGGACTGGCGCGCCTGGCACGAGGACTATGCCGACCCCGCATCGGCGCTGGGTCGCCGCCTTGTGGTCGTGCAACGCCTGGTGGGCAGTGCGCTCGACGACGCGCCCTCCGGGCCGGTGCGCGTGATCAGCGTGTGCGCCGGACAGGGCCACGATCTGATCGGCGTGATCGCCCAGCACCGGCGACGCGAGCAGGTCGCGGCTCGTCTCGTCGAGCTCGACGAGCACAACGCGCAGCAGGCGCGCGCCGCCGTCCGCGAGGCCGGCCTCGAGCAGGTCGAGGTCCTGACCGCCGATGCGTCGATCACCGACGCTTACGCGGGCGCCGTGCCCGCCGATCTCGTGCTGCTGTGTGGCGTGTTCGGCAACATCTCGCAGGCCGACATCGCCAGCACGATCGCCAACCTCCCGCGCCTGATCGCTCCCGCGGCGACGGTCATCTGGACCCGGCATCGCCACCCGCCCGATGCAACGCCGCACATCCGCGAGACGTTCGCGGGCGAGGGCTTCGAGGAGCTGGCGTTCGAGGATTCGCCGCCGTTCGGCGTCGGCGTCAACCGCTTGGACGCGCCGCCCAAGCCGTTCGAACGGGGTGTACGCCTGTTCGAGTTCATCGGCTACGACGTGCTCGAGCCGGAGTTTCACGCGCGGGCCTCGCGAAGATAGGGGTCCGGGACCCCAGAGACCCTCACGCGGGCGATCGCGCCACCAGTCGAGCGCATTGACCGGGAGCCCGCTTTCACCAGTCGAGCGCATTGACCAGGAGTCCGCTTTCACCAGTCGGGCGCATCGTCAGACTCGTCTCGCTGGTATTCCCACGGATTCAGTAGCGGGACGTCGCATCCCTGGAAGTCCTTGGTGTTGCGAGTCACGACCGTCAGGTCATGTACGTGGGCGGTCGCGGCGATCAGGCTGTCCACGGTGCTGCGGGTGGCAGCGGCGTTGAGCTGCCCCCACCGGTCGGCGACGCGCGCGTTGACCATCAGGATTCGGTCGGCGAAGTGAACGCGCAGCTCGGACAACCAGCGCGCGAAGGCGTCCGCCTGGTCGCCATCACGGCCGCGAAGTCGGTCTATCCCCGTGCGGATCTCGCCGAGCGTCATCACACTCAGGTGAAGGTCGGCATCATCCACCGTGTCCGCCCAGGCGCTGACTTGCGGATTACGAGCACGACGCAGCTCAGACACGACGTTCGTGTCGAGCAGGAACGTCAAAGCTCGACGTCTCTGCCTCGATCTCGGGCCCGGCGCAGATCGAGCGCATCGAAGTCCGGAGCCGAGCGAATGAACTCGAGCAGGCTCGGTTCTTCTCCTCGAAGTCGCTGGTAATCCTCGGCCGAAACGACAACGACCGCGTCCTTCCCGTGCTTGGTCACGACTTGCGGACCGTCGCGACGCGCGCGCTCGACGAGCTCGCTGAAATGCTGCTTGGCTGCTTGCAGTTGCCAGGCCAATAGGCCTCCCGGAAAACTTCTGGTCAGACTGGACAGATTCTATCAGAATGGTGCCCCAGCGCTGTGGGGTGCGCAGGACTCGGGCTGAGACGATAGCGACAGATATCAAACTGCTATCATCGCTGCGTGGCAGAAGAGCGCGTTCCGCTGTTCGTGAGGCTGCCGCGCGACCAGGCCGCGGCGCTCGACCAGTTGGTCGACGCTACCGGCCAACGCAAGCAGCATCTCGTCAGCGAGCTGCTCGCCGACCAGCTCGCGGTAGGTCATATCGAGATCGCGCAGGACGCGCCCGGCGAGGACGTGCTAACGCTCGAGGAGGCAGCCGCCCTGCTGCGACTCCCGGTCGAGGCGATCCGCGCACGGGCGCTGGCCGGTGACCTGCCGGGTCGCGCGTTCGGGGAGGAATGGCGCTTCTCGCGCCCGGCGCTGCTCTCCTGGCTGGCGGCCGGAGAGGGGGCCCAGGAACAGAACGATCTGGGCGGGCACGGGCAACGGCGTGAGCAGGGCGCACGGAAGCAGGACCGGTAGCGCATGCCGCGACCCATCGTGCTCGTCCCGGGCGCATGCCTCGGGGGCTGGGCCTGGCAAGACGCGGCGGCGCAGCTGCGCGCGTACGGCCATGTCGTCTATCCGGTGACGCTCACCGGCCTCGGCGAGCGCGTTCACCTCGCGCACGCTGGGGTTGACCTCGAGACACACATCGCGGACGTGGTGAACCTGCTCGACTACGAGGCGTTGCAGGACGCCCTGCTGGTCGGCCACAGCTTCGCCGGGACGGTCGTCACCGCCGCCGCCGATCGCCGCCCCGAGCGACTCAGCGCGGTCGCCTACCTGGACACCGGCCCGCTCCCGAACGGCACGGCGATAGTTAACGTGCAGACGCCCGATCAGCGCGAGCAGCAGAGCCGCGCCGTGCGCGAGCGCGGGGACGGATGGCGCTGGCCAGTGCCCGACCGCGAGGTGCTGCTTTCCGGTGCGTTCGGCAGCGCGAGCGGTCTGAGCGACGAGCATCTTCGGCTGATCGAAAGCCGCGCCACGCCCCAGCCGTACGCGACCATGACCTCGCCCGTGAGCCTCTCGGGCGAGAAGCCGCCGGGCGTTCGCCGCGTGGCGATCTTCTGCGCCGCCGGAGGGATCGACGCAGCGGGCGTGCGCAGCCTGATCGCCGAGCGCGACCCGCGCGTCGCGGCGTTCGCCGACGACGATTGGGAGCTATACGACCTGCCCACCGGTCACTGGGCGATGCTGTCAGCGCCCGGACCGCTCGCCGAGCTGCTGCACGCTGTCGCGGAGGGCTAGACAGCGGCGGTGTTCCGGCCCGCCGCGTTCCCACCGGCAACTGCCACCGTTGGCAGCGCGCCCTGCTCGGCGGGCGCTCTGCTCGCGACCCGTGTTCGCTCAGCGAACGGCGGCCCGAGCCGTTTGACGGAGAAACTCGCGAATGTGGGTGTTCACCAGCTCCGGGAACTCCTCGGCGATCCAATGTGAGGCGCCGTCTACGGTATGAAACGTGAGGTCCGGCACGTATCGCTCCAACCCGCGATGCGCCGGCGGTCTCGTGTAGATGTCAGCGCTCGGATAGATCACGAGCGTAGGCACGGTCACCATGAGCGGAGCGATCTGCGGCGCGTAGTTGCCGCGTGCTGGAGTGCCGTCCTCGGGAGGACCAAGCCCCTCGCGCTGGTACCAGCGCAGCATGCCGCTCAGCGCGCCGGGCTGGCGCCAGCTCTCGAGGTAGCAGGCCCGCGCCTTGGCGTCCAGGAACGGCTGGTCGAGCGTCGCGCGCAGCGCCGCGAAATCGTCGGCCGCCAGCAACGGCTCGATCTCCGGGCGGCGCAGGCCGAGCAGATACTCGCTGGCCCGCTGCTGTTCGGGGTCATCGTGCAGCGCCCGGTCGAACGTCGCCGGATGGGGCGTGGCCAGGATCACCAGCGCTTCCAGCAACTCAGGGTTGTGCAGCGCGAACGTCCAGGCCGTCGCGGCGCCCCAGTCGTGGCCTACGAGCACGAAACGATCGTGGCCGAGCCGCTCGACCAGAGCCTCGAGGTCTCGCGTGGCGGCCCAGGGACCGTATTCGTGAACGCCCTCGGGCTTGGATGAGAGGTTGTAGCCGCGGAGGTCCGGCGCGAGCACGAAGTGGTCTCGGCTCAGGTCTGCCAGCTGATGGCGCCACATGTACAAACACTGCGGGAACCCATGGAGGAACACGATCGGCGCGCCCCGGCCGGCGTGAACGTAGTGCAGACGGACAGCGCCGAGATCGGCGTACTCATGCTGGACGTCCAGCTCGGTGACTGTGCTCATGCGGTTGCTCCTTGTCGATGACGGCTGAGCGCAATCGTGGCGATGCAGCCCGCGCGCGTCTGGCGAGAATCGGACGGGCACGCTCCTCAAACCGTCAATGTCCGAAACCCGCTAGTACCAGCGTGCATACTGCAGCGGGTGAGACCCGAGGCCAACGTGTTGGAAGCTGAGCTCGATGCAGTGAGACGCGAGCCCGACGTCATGTATGAGGCGCTGCGCAGTCGCGACCGGCGCTTCGACGGCGAGTTCTTCGTGGCCGTGACCTCGACCGGCGTGTACTGCCGCCCGAGCTGTCCGGCGATCACGCCCAAGCGCGAGAACGTGCGCTTCTACCCGACCGCGGCGGCGGCGCAGAATGCCGGCTTTCGCGCTTGCCTGCGCTGTCACCCACACGCGGCGCCGGGGTCTGCCGAGTGGAACCGCCGCGGCGATCTGGCAGCTCGCGCGGTCGGCCTGATTGCGGACGGGGTGGTGGACCGCGAAGGCGTTGCAGGGCTGGCTCGCCGGCTTGCTTACAGCGAGCGTCACCTGCACCGCCAGCTTCACGCCGAGCTTGGCGCCGGGCCGCTCGCGCTTGCGCGAGCGCAGCGTGCGCAGAGCGCCCGCATGTTGATCCAGACGTCTCGTCTGGCGCTGATCGACGTGGCGCACGCCGCCGGGTTCGCGAGCGTGCGCCAGTTCAACGACACGATCAAGGCGACTTACGGACGGACGCCCACCGAGCTGCGCCGCAAGAGCTCACACGCGAGCGACGACGGCTCGGAGGCGCTGCGCGTGTATCTGACCTACAGGGATCCGCTGGACTGGAGCCAGATGCTGGAGTTCCTCGCGCCGCGCGCGGTGGCCGGTGTCGAGGAGGTGAGCGCGGGTGCCTATCGGCGCACGCTGCACCTGCCGCACGGATGGGGCGTAGCCCAGCTGAGCAAGCGCCACGAGCGCTCGATCGAGTGCGCGCTGACGCTGGCCGATCTGCGCGACCTCGGCGCCGCGGTGGGTCGCTGCCGGCGTCTGCTCGACCTCGATTGCGATCCGGCCGCGCCCGACGCGCACCTCGCCGCCGATCCGCTGCTCGCGCCGCTGGTGCGCCGGCGACCGGGGTTGCGTGTCGCGGGAACGGTTGACGGCGCAGAGCTGGCGATCCGGGCCGTGCTCGGACAGCAGGTGTCTGTCGCCGCAGCCCGTACGACCGCCGGCCGTCTGACGCGCGCGCTCGGTGAGCCGCTGCCGAGCCCTACGGGCTCGCTGACCCACCTCTTCCCCACCCCACAGGCAATCGCTACGGCCAGCTCGAGCAGGCTGGCCGGTCCGGCGCGTCGCCGTCGAACGCTGCAGGCGCTCGCGGCAGCGCTGGCGCGCAAGGAGATCGTGATCGACCCCGGCAGCGATCGCGCCGAGGCGCGCGCCGACTTGCTTGCGATCCCCGGCATCGGCCCGTGGACGGCGGAGTACATCGCGATGCGCGCCCTCGCGGACCCCGATGCCTTCCTCCCCACCGACCTCGGGGTGGCCCGCGCGCTGGAGAGACTCGGCAAGCCCGCCGGATCCCGCGAGATCCTGCACCTTGCCGAGCGCTGGAGACCGTGGCGCGCGTATGCGCTGCAGCATCTGTGGGCGGCAGATCCCCGCTAGGCAGATCCTCGCGAAGGCAGATCCTCGCTGAGGCAGATCCTCGCGAAGGCAGATCCTCGCTGAGGCATCCTCGCGGAGGCAGATCCTCGCTGAGGCATCCTCGCGGAGGCAGATCCTCGCTGAGGCATCCTCGCGGAGGCAGATGCTCGCGGAGGGACGTACGCGCGCGCGCCTACGTCGTGCTCGGGAAACATCGTCGGCGCGGGCAACGCCCCGGACGTAGCCAGGACTGTTTGCCCACACGCCCACGAACGCCGCCTATGCTCATTCCGTGGTCGCTCGCCCGCCCGACTTCGCCCGCACGGCATCTGACTACGCACGTCACCGTGCGGGATTTCCACCCCGGCTGCTCGACGAGCTGGCGGCGCGAGACATCGTGCGCGCCGGCTCGCGCGTGGCCGATCTCGGCACCGGCACCGGCAGCCTCGCGCGCCTGTTAGCCCAGCACGGGTGCGCCGTCACCGGCGTGGACATCGCCGGGCCGCTGCTCGAGCAGGCGGCGCGGCTGGATCGCGCAGCCGGATTGCGGATCGACTACGTGCAGGCCCCGGCGGAGGCGACCGGCCTGCCGACGAGCGAGTTCGACGTGGTCAGCGCCGGCCAATGCTGGCACTGGTTCGACCGGCCGGCCGCCGCGCGCGAGGCATCGCGCCTGCTCACGAGCGAGGGCAGCGTCGTGATCGCTCACTTCGACTGGCTGGCCATTCCCGGCGGCGTCGTCGAGGCCACGCACGAGATCGTTCTGCGCTACACGCCGCCCGGCGACGCCGCACACGGCCCCTGGCGATTCGGCAGAGGGATGGGCATCTATCCGCAATGGTTGAGCGACCTGCAGGGCGCGGGGTTTAGGGACATCGAGACCTTCTCGTTTGACGTGCAGGTTCCATATTCGCCCGAGTCCTGGGTCGGGCGCATCCGCGCGAGCGCCCCGGTCGGGGGGACGCTGGACGAGGAGGGCGTGCGAGCCTGCGCGCGGGAGCTGGCGGCAATGCTGGACGAGCGGTTCCCATCAGACCCGCTCGTGATCCCCCACCGGACGTGGGCCGTGACGGCGCAGGCACCGCTGTCGCGAGCGTGACCGCTGCTCACAGCTGCCACGGGTCCACAAGCTCGATCCCCGTGTCCTGAAAGTCGCTGGTGTCGCGCGTGGCGAGCGTCGCTTCGAGCTTGCGGCAGATCGCGGCGATCTGTGCGTCAGCGATGCTGATTGGACGACCAGACTTCTCACGATCGCCGACGACGGTCGCGTAGTGCGAGGCAGCCGTCGCGTCGAACGGCTCGACGCGACCGCCGAGGTCTTCCTCGATCAAACCATGGATGGCATCGCGCAGCCGATTGCGGCGCCGTCCCGCCGGAAGACGTACGGCTCCATACAACAACTCGGCGGCTGTGATCGCAGTGGTCACGATCTCAGCCGCGTTGAGCGAGTCCAGCCATTGCGTCACCCCCTCGTCGGGACTAGGGCGGATGAGCTCGGAGAGGACGTTCGTGTCGAGAACGATCACGCCTGCAGATTGATCGCGCGCGGCATGTCACCGCGACGAGGCAGGTCTAGCTCCTCCCCACCGAGAGCTGCAAAGCGAGCACGGATCCGACTCCCGAGACCGCCCTGCGGCGATTGGGGGGGCAGCGCATCTTTGAGGATGGCCCTCACCTCGGCCTCCATCGAGCGCCCGTTCTGTGCAGCGCTCACGCGCAGGCGAGCCTTGGTGTCAGCATCGAGTCCGCGAATCGTTAGCGTCGCCACCGGTGCTCCCTTTAGTGGGTGTCATCGCTATCAGTGCTTGCAATGCTAGCACTCAGCCATCGCGCGCGCGCTCGTCTCCATCTCGCCAGCTCTCGCCCCGCTGCAGCCGCTCGAAACCGATCCACAGCGCGTTCATGGCGGTCGCGACGACCTGTGCGCGGGGAACGTGCTGGTGCTCGTACCACCACAGCGCGAGACCCTGCAGAACCGCGCGCATGACCTCCCAGGCCATCTCGAGCGCATCGCTGTCGGCGCCGACCAGCTCGCCTACGCCCGGCTGAGCCAGGAACAGCGGCGTGATCGCGGCGCGACTCTCGGCGATCACCTCGCCGTGGGCCACTTGAACGTCAGGCTCGCCGGTGGTGTCGCGAAACAGCATCCTCCACGCGTACGGGTGAGCTTCGACGTACGCGAACCAGGCGTCGATCGCGCCGGGTATGCGCTTCTCGGGGGGATCGTCGCCGGCGAGATGCTCGCCCCACAGTTGGCGCAGCTGGGCGTAGTGGCGTTCGAGCAGGCGGCGGTGGAGCTCGAGCTTGGAGGCGAAGTGGTCGTACACGACCGGCGCGGTGACGCCCGAGCGCCGCGCGATCTCGTCGATCGAGGTCGCGGTGTAGCCGCGCTGGGCGAACAGCTCGCTGGCGGCCGCTTCGATTAGCCCACGCCGCTCCTGCGCGCTCAGGCGCTTGCGCGGCGTGCGTTTGGTTTGCGCGCTTGACAACCTAACGTCCACTAGGTAGCTTCCTCAGCCACGTACCTAGCGGTCGTTAGGTACGCCTTTACCGACCAGGATAGTGCGACGAGCGGGCACACCGGGGTGGCCCTCGCGAGCGCCCGACGAGGTAGCCGAACGCAGCGATCGTAGGAACCCGACGAGCCAACCAAGCGAAGTGATCATCGGAGCCCGATGAGCCAACCGAACGAAGTGACCGTGGGAGCCCTATGAGCGAGCAGGCAGACGTGGTGGTCGTGGGCGCACGCTGCGCCGGCTCACCGCTGGCGGCGCTGCTGGCGCGCGAAGGCGTGCGCGTGACCGTGCTGGAGCGCGCGCAGTTCCTCAGCGACACGCTCTCGAGCCACCTGTTCGAGGCGGACGCCCTGGCGTTTCTCGATCGCCTCGGCGTGATCGAGCGGCTGCGCGCGACCGGAGCGCCGATGGTGATGCGCACCGACACGCGCGTCGAAGACGTCGATCTGGCGATCGAGCTTCCCCGCCTGCCCGGCGATCCCGGCGGCATCGCGTCCGTGCGCCGGCCGCTGCTGGACCCGATCCTCGCCGACGCGGCCAGCCAGGCGGGCGCCGAGCTGCACACCGGAGCACAGGTGGTCGGGCTGATCGAGCACGGCGGTCGCGTCACGGGAGTGCGCGTGCGCAAAGACGGCGGCGAGACCGAGCTGCTGGGCCGGCTCGTGGTCGGCGCTGACGGGCGCCATTCGACCATCGCGCGGCTCGCCGGGGCGCGACGCTACAACGTGACGCCCAACAAGCGGCTGTTGTTCTGGAGGTTCTTCGAGAACGCGCAGGCCGAGCCGACGTTCCTGTCCCAACGCTGGGACGAGCACTTCATCCTCGGGCTTCCCTCCGACAGCGGCCTCTACCAGGTGCTGATCTGGCCGGAACTGAGTGAGCGCGCCGCCTTCCAGGCCGACCGCGACAAGGCGTTCATGGAGCACGCCCGGCTGTGCGAGCCGATCGCCGAGGTGATCGTCGGGGCGGAGCCGGCGGGCAGCGCGATCGGGGCGTTCAGCTTCGAGGGCTTTTTCCGCGAGGCGTCCGGTCCGGGGTGGGTGTTGTGCGGGGACGCCGGCCACTTCAAGAGCCCCGCCCCCGGACGCGGGATCGGCGACGCGTTCCTACAGGCCGAGGCGCTCGCCGGCGCGATCACGAGTGCGCTCGCTGGCTCCGACGCAGAGCTCGACCGCGCGATGGAGCGCTGGGGGCGATGGCGCGACCGCGAGTTCGCCGAGCACTACTGGCTGGCGTACGACCTCGAACAGGCCGGTGCCGTGCCGGCTGTGTTGGTGGAGGTTCTGCGCGGTCTGCGGCGCCAGGGCAGGGCCGGGTTGTTCTTCGACGTGCTCAACCATCGCGTGCGGCCCTCCGGCGTGCTGACTCCGCCGCGCGTGCTCGGCGCGAGCGCTCGGGTGCTTGCGAGGCGCGGCGCCCGTCGCGGCGCGTTCATCGCTGAGCTCGGCGCGTTGGGTGCGCGCGAGGCGCGCCGTCGCTGGATGAATGCGAAACCTGTGTATGCGCCAGACGCAGAGCCGGGACAGACGCCCGTGGCCGCGCCGCACGTCGATCGCGGGGCCGGACCGGCCAGCGCTTAGAGCACGATTCGGTTGCCGTGAAGGCACGCGCGCACGAACGGATGAACATCGCGATCGCAGCCGCTCGGCGCACCGGGCGTGGCAGACTGTCGGCCATGAGCGAGCCCTCTACGACCGGAGGCTGCCTTTGCGGCGGCGTACGCTTTGAGCTCAGCCAGCCGGCGACGGACGCCGGCTACTGTCACTGCACTCGCTGCCAGCGACGCACGGGCAGCGCCAGCTCGGCACAGGCGCGGATCGACGGGCGCACCTTCAGCTTGGTGCAGGGCGAGGAGCTTCTGAAGGCCTGGGACCCGCCCGGCGGCGGCTTCGAAAAGCTCTTCTGCGGGAAGTGCGGCGCGCACCTGTTCAGCCGCAATCCGGCTGAGCCGGCGCAGATGAGCGTGCGTATGAGCGCCTTCGACGGCGACCCGGGCGTCCGGCCGAGCTGGCGGGCGTATGTCGCCTACGCGGCGTCCTGGGAGCCGATCCCCGACGACGGGCTCGAGCGCTTCAGCGAGGGTAAGCCGCGGTCATGACCGGCGCGGCTATTGCGGCGGTCCGCTGGCGAGCGTGACCGTCGCCGTGTGACGGGCTCCTTCTTGGGTCTGCCAGCTGACCGTGACGCGATCGCCCGGATGCTTTTCCAGGATCAGGTCCGTCATTGCGGTCGGCGAGCTCACGGCGCTGCCATCGAGCCCGGTGATGAGGTCACCGCCGGTGAGGGCTGCTCGGGCGGCGGGGCCGCCTGAGAGCACGTCCTCGACCAGCGCGCCTTCGCTGCCCTGGCTCTGGATCAGCACCCCGATCATCCCGGTCGCGCCGATGTGAACGTTGGCGGAGCTTTGCCCTGCGCTGATTTCGTGCGCGATCGTCTCGACTTCGTCGATCGGGATCGCGAAGCCCTCGTCGGCCGAGGATTCGAACTGGAAAGTGTCCGAGGCAGCGGTGTCCATGCCGACGACCTCGCCGGCGCCGTTGACGAGCGGCCCGCCGGAGTCGCCAGGTTGCAGATCGCCGTTCAGCTGGATCAGGCCGCGTAGATGCTCTTGGGTTCCGTCGATGTCGTCACCGGCGGTGATCGACTGATCGAGCGCGGCAATCTGGCCGCCGGTCGCGCTCGGCGTGCCGCCGGCTCCGCCGGCATTGCCGATCGTCGCAATGTTCTGGCCGACCTGCAGCGACGTGGCGTCGCCGATGTTGACCGTCTTCAGGTTCGAAGCGCCTTCGAGCTGGAGCACAGCGATGTCGTGGTTGTGGCTGTAGCCGACTACGCGCGCAGGGTAGGTCGTGCCGTTGCCGATGTCGGTGGCGGTGATCTTGGTCGCGCCGGTGATCACGTGGTTGTTCGTGATGACCTCGCCTCCGGCGGTGAGAACCATGCCGGTGCCGGCCGCCTCCCCACCCTCGAGGCCCAGGTCCGTGTCGATGTCCACAAGCGCGGGATCGACCTTCGCGGTGACCGAGCTCGAGACGCCGCCCGCTGAGCTCGTGGAGCCGCTTTCGCCGTTTTGACTCGGGTTGTCGCCTTCGCTCGAGCCTTCGCCCGAACCGACGCCTTCGTTTGAGCTGCCGCCTTCACCAAAGCCGCCGGTTTCGCCTGAGCTGCCGCTTTCGCGCGAGCCGCCGGGGCCGAACAGGCCGCCGCCATAGCCGTACTGGCTGCTGCCGGAGCCCGGCGCTGCGCCATATTCACGGGCGCCTTCGCCGGCGCCCAGTCCGCGACTCGCGCCCGACGGCCCGAACACGCCGAACGACCGGTTGGAAGCTGGGGTCAGGCGCAGCGTCGGCGAGGCGCTCCAGATGAAGTGTCCGGCCACCACGCCGACGACCGCCGCCACCGCCGTGACGAGGGCGCCGCGCAGGAGGATGTGTCGTGAGCGACCATCGCCAGTCATGCAAAGACCTTGACACGCACGCGTTGGCGTCGGCTCAAGGCCAAGTAGAGCGCAGATAAAGATGGCGAGCGCGAGGTATGTTCAGCGGATCGCGACTGCTCGACACCTTCGGAGCACCTCGACTCTCCGGTATGTGAGCCGGGCGAGGCTTGCGCTGCTTGCCGCGCTCGCCGCAGGCGTCTTCTCGGCCGCTGGGGTCGCGTCTGCCGTGGCGCAGTCGATGTCCCGGGGCGCCGGCCGGCTGCTGGTTCCCGCCGATGCCGATCAGCTGATCGTGGTATCGAGCCCGACCTTCGACCCGCCCCCACCCGGCTACCTCGCATCGCTGCGCGCCTACGAACGAGCGAGCGGCTCATCGCCGTGGCGGCCGGTGTTCTCGGCCTGGCAGGCCGAGACCGGATCCGGCCACCTGTTGCCCGCCGAGGCGCGGCGCGAGGGCGATCACGCCACCCCGATCGGCGTGTTCGGGATCGGCGCCACGATGTACGGCAACGAGCCCAACCCCGGCGGGCTGCACTATGCCTATCACCGGCTGGTGTGCGGCGACTGGTGGGACGAGGATCCCTATTCGCCCGAGTACAACCGCTTCGTACACGTGCGCTGCGGGTCAACACCGGCGTTCGCGCCGTGGTCTGAGGCGCTGTGGACGGAGACCGTCGCCTACCCATATTTCGCGGTGATCGACTTCAACATCGACCCGACGGTGGCCGGTGCGGATGGACTGGGCTCGGGCATCTTCCTGCACAGCTGGGCGGGTGGAGCAACCGAGGGGTGCGTGGCGCTGCCACGAGCACGCCTGCTCGAGCTGCTGCGCTGGCTGCAGCCATCGGCGCACCCCGTGATCGAGATCGGCACGGCCCGCGAGCTCGAGCCTGCGAGCGCTTCAGCGATCGTGCCGGGCTCGTGATGACTTGCCGCTCATCTTGTGGGCCGCGTACCTGCGTCTGGCCTTGCGTTCGCAGCCCACGCGCCGGGCGTGGTCGTGTTCGTGGCGTTTGCGGCACGTCGCAATCGCTTTGGAGAGTTTCTGCTTGCGCGTCGGTTTCGTGGTCTTGGACGGCGTGCAGCCCTGGACCGCGATTTTTGTGGTTTGATGGATCATGGCGCCGTTTTGGGCCGTGATTTCGGTGGGCATCGTGAGGCTCGTACCGCAGAGGCTGTATTTGGCTTTGGCGGGGAGGTTCGTGGTCAGCGCGGAGTGCGGCCCCTCGGGGAGTACCGTCTGGAAGGTCGTGAAGGGCGCGTCGGGCGCGCTTTCAAACTTGGAATAGGTGACGCCGTTCTTGATCTGGGTCTTGCCGTCGAGGATCAGGGTGATGCCTTCGCCTTGCAGCACGAACTCGACGTCGGGAAACGCGGCGTTGCCGTGCGAAACGAGATAGGCGGGGCCCGTGAGCGGGCTTTTCAGGACAGGGGTGTGAATCGTGGCGGTGGCGATGTCCGATCCTTCGGGACACGTCGCGGGGTTGCGGTTGAAGGCCGTTTCGGTGCAGGCTTTCTGGAGGGTCGTCAACCGTGCGGGCAGCTGCTGGGGGAGCTGCAGGCGGACTTTGGCGATGTTGGCCTGCGCGACTCCACCCGATCCGACGCCCCCGGATTTGACGGTGACGGTGAGACTGGCGCCGTCGGCTTTGCTCGTCTTGGCCTGTGTGCTCGCGGTGAAGGACGGGCGGAAGGGCAGGTCTTGACATCCCGTTGCGCGATACGGGACGAAGAGGTTCGCGCCGGCATTTTCATCGCCTGTGAGCGTGCCTTCGATGCGCATGGCGTTGCAGTTGGTGGGATTGAACTCGAACGCAGGACGGTTGACGTCGACGGCGATGTATTTGATCTGTGCGGGAACGCCCTTCAGGCGGGTGGGGAGCGCATCACCGTGGGGTCCGGGATCGGTCGTGATCGTGACCGCGGCCGTGTTCGGGGCGACGTCGATGCGCGAGCGCACGTTGACGACGCCGAGGTTGAAGGGCCCCGCGACGGCTGGGGTTTTGACGAGAATGCCGAACGGCGCGCCGTCGTAGCCGGCTGTGAGGTAGGCCTGGCCGGGCAGCTCGTAGGGTTCGCTGCCGAGGCCTGCGCCAGCGATCGACGATCCGATCAGGCTCGCGGCTGTGCACTGCCATTCCTGGCCGGACGGGGGTTCGCGACACGGCGTCAGGCCTGCCAGCAGCGCGGCGATACCAGCCGGCAGGTGTAGCGTGATGCCGGTCAGCGCTTGGTCGCCATCGGGAAGTCCGATTTGCACGGTGAAGGCGGTGAACGCGCCGGCCTGGTTGCTGGCACTGCCGGCGCTGAGCGTGGGCGTGAACGGCAGCGGGCGCGTGGGACACGGTCCGCCGCCGGGACCGCTCTGGATTTGAAAGCCCGGCTGAGCCTGCGGCGTCACGGTCGTGCCCGACCACGACGTGAACGTGCTAGTAGCGGCGTAAGTCCCGCACCACGGTGGCGTGGCGAGCGACGCGCGCCGCCCTTCGAAGAAGTGCAGTCGCAGTTCCTGAAACGGGGCCTGCGGCGTGCCGGCGAAGGTGCTGGTGATCTGCCCGGTCCGTTCGTCGAGTCTCACTTCGCCGGCGAGCTTGACCCGAATCCCCAGGGCAGGGTCTTCGACGACGAGGTAGAGGGCGAACAGCGAGCCGAACGGGTTCCGTTCCTGTTCTGCCAGGTAGACCCCGCCTTCCAGTTCGTGTTCGAGATCGGGTGAGAGGATCCGCACGGTCCCGATCTTCGAGGCTGCGGGACAGCTCGCGGGGGCGAGCGTGAACCGCAGCGGCTGTTCGGCCTGTGGGGACAGCGGATCGGGTTCGGGCGCCGGACCGATGTAGCCGACCTGCTGCTCGCTGCAGGCCTGTAGCCCGTTCGCCGCCGACGGGTTCAGCTGCACGCCTTCGGGCAGCACGACCGTCGTACTGCGCACCGCAGACTCTCCGAGCAACGATCCCGGTTCCCCGTCGCCGGCTGCCGGTGCTTCGATCGGCAATGCGACGCGCACGTTCATCCCTGCCGGCGTGCTTGCCTGCGAGACGGCTGAGGCGAGCACATGGCCGGTCTGTTCTTCGGCCTGTTCGGACGTGCTCTGGGGCTGTTCGCGCTGGTCGACGGGGTAGAGGCTGAGCGACGGTTCGAACGGCACCTGCCCGCAACCATCAAGCGCTGCCAACGGTTCCGCGAGGCTCCGTTTGAGCTCGTAGACGTCTTCGAGTGAATCGCTGACGAGCGCGCCGGCTTGCGTGACCGGCCAGGAGTCGCCGCTCAGGGCTGCGCTCAACGGACCGGTGCAGGATGTCGGCAAGGTGAGGAACGGTGTCTGTGAGCGTTCATCGGGCGGTGTGCAGGTTTCGCCGTCGATTTCCTCTTCGTCTAGACACGCCCACCCGCGCGACGAGTCGTGAGCGGGACTGTCCGGCTGACCCCAGAGAGTGAGCTGGGTCGAGAGGATCTGCGCCAGCTCGGTGATGTTCTGCACGTTGACGCTGACGCCGTAGTCACCGTCGCTGCGCAGCGCGATGTCCAGGATCACGGGATCCTGTGCCGCCTCCAGCCCGAAGCGTGCGGGCTCGCCTTCCGCCGGCACGAGGTTGAACACGGGCACCGTTTCGGTGTAGTGCCCGAGGCTGTTGGGAATGTTGAGGCTGACGCTCGCCGCGCCGATCACGCTGCCGGCGGGGCACGCGTTCGAGTCTTCCACGCCCAATGTCGAGAACTCGACGCCAGAGCACTTCGTCACAGCTTGAGGATCTCCGAGAAACCCGGGCGGCAGCTCGAACTGCAGGTTGCGCGGCAGCGCAGGCGCCCCAGGTGATGGTCCGGCATGGTCGTGCACGAACACCTGGTTGAGATCGAGCACAGTGGTCAGCTGGAAGGGATGTGAGCCGGCCTGGACGTCGGCGGCGCCTGCCTGTGTTTCAGGAGTCATTTCGAAGCGTTCTACTCCGAACGGTGTTTCCGACCCGCCGACCTGGATCGGCCATTCCAGCTGGGCTGGGTCGGGCGTGGTCGCGCCGTGCAACGTTTCACCGCCGCTGACGAGGACGGTGTTCTGTTCGCCGCTCGAGGCACCTTCAGCGACTTCGATCGGGATTTCCACTTCCACGACCCGATAGGGCGCGGCCGCCACCGTCGAGCTGGTCGAGCTGCACGTCACTTCTTTGCGTTGCGGTTCGCCCACCGAGCATTCGAGCGCGGTTTCCGCAGGCGAGCGATGTGCGTGCAGCACCGCACGGTATGGCGCGGCACCATCCGGAACGCGCAGCCCGGCGGGCAGCCTGTCGGTGATCCGCAGCGGCGCCGCGCCGTTCGTGAGCACGGTTTCATCACCCAGGTTCGAAGCGACCGCGATGATCACCGCTTCCCGACCCGGGCGCAAGACCGACGGCGCCGAACGCGAGTCCAGACGCCACCACGACAACCCTTGTCCCCACGCGCCACCGACAGTGCAGGCAGCGCACAGTGCGAGCATCACCGGCACGAGTGCGAGCATCGCCGGCACCCGTTTCTTGCCCCGGTACCAAGATCGGTGCATCAGCCCACCCCCCTGCCGCCGGGAGCAGACGCGGCCCTCTTGGTCTTCTTGTCGGTCTTCCTGTCGGTGTGCTTGTGCGGTGCGTATTGCCTGCGGGCACGTCGTTCGCATGCGGTGCGCCGGTGCCGTTGTTTGCGCCTGTGACAGGACTCGAGCGCCCTCGCGAGCCGTTGCGCGCGGGTCAGCGGTCTGGGCGCGATCTTCTTGCTGGTGCTGGCGGCGGCTTGCTGCTGAGCGACGTTGCCCGAGCTGAGCGTCGTCATGCTCGCCGGCGCGACCAGCGCGGCAGCACCCTGGGCCGGTGTCGTGTTGCACGCGCTAGCCGTCTCGCAGGGTTGCTGGGAGACTTCTTCGCCTTTCAGACAGGGTGACGCTTCAGTGCAGGCGCGTGCGTCGTACAGGTCGTAGTTGCTGTCGTGGTCGGAGGATACGAGCGGCAGAGCCGTCACGAAGAACGCGTCGTCGCCGTTTTCGCTGGCTTCCACGAACGCCGATTCCTGCTCGGAGCTGCCGGAGGAGACCAGCCCGATACAGCCGGCTTGCAGCGTGCAGGTGCCGGTGCCGCCGGGCTCGTACTCGTAGACGTCCTCCTTGCCGTTGCTGGCGTCGGGGACGAGCTCATCGGGACTGTCGAAGAACAGGCGCCCGCTGTTGGAGAGGTAGCGCGGCTGGTGGAGCGCGCCGTCGAGGCCGATCGGGATCCAGCCGGGGATCGACCCCGCGAGATACTGGCCTTCCCAGTCGCTGCGACGGTCGACCAGCAGCCCCCGGCCTTCACCGGAATGTTCGGTGTCATACACTCCCACCGACGGCCCCCTGGAGTTGCACGAGGCGCACACCAACAGGTGTGTGCGTGCGTGATACAGGTATACCTCCTCGTCGTGCGCGTTCTGGGTGCCGGCGTCGGTGTTGTCGTATTCGGTTGGCGAGAGCTTTGACATGAACGCGAAATATTCGCCGTCGGACGACGCGCCGGCGCTGACGTCGGCGAGATCCGGGCGCGGCGCGATCAACTCGGCGCCCTCGCCTCGGCCGATCAGGCTGCCCCAATCACCGGAGTCTTCTCCGGAAAGTCGTGTGATCAGTGCGAGCTGCCCTTCATGCCATACGTACAGGTTGCAGCCCTGTTCGGCGAGCGGGACGTCTCGATGTTCGCAGTCTCCCCGCTGCGCGTCTGGTGTGAGCGCGCCATTCGCGACGAAATAGACATACGAGCCGTCTTGGCTGATACCCGGCAGGACGTTCAGGACTTCCCCGCTCCCCGGCGCGGTCGTAGCGGTCAGGTCTTTCAGGTCGCAGCCGAGCTGGCCTGCGGTTTCGGTGATTTCGCACTCGTACAGGTCCGCGGGGTTTTCTTCGCTGTACTGCTCCGGTCGCTGACCGGATTCTTCGGTCAACGGCTCGGTGTCGGTGAAGAAAACCCTCGACTCGTCTGCGCTCGCGCCTTGGAACGCGAATTCGCCCGCTTCGTCTTCGCCCTGCGGTTCGGCCACTCCCTGCGCCGCGTTCAGCTGGATGGTCTGACCCTTGTATGTATCGCGCAGATAAAGGCCCGGCTGTTCATTGCCTTCCCCGGGCGCGCCTTCCCCTTCACCAGAGAAGACGACACGCGCACCATTGCCGCCGTCGGCGCTGACGATCGCGTTGCGCACGTCCACGCCTTCATAGCCAAGGCTCGGTTCAAACGCCGGCAGTCCGTCGGGCAGGACACTGGCCAGCTGGAGCCCCCCGTCCGCCTGCCACTCGTACAGGCCAGGAGCACCGCCCTGCAACACCGCGACACCTTCAGATTCAAACAGCACATCGCTCAGGTCGGGGGTGGCGTCGATGAATTCCAGATGTCCACCGAACCCGGCTTTCACCCCCACGGTCGAGGGCGTCACCAGCGGCAAATAGCCCGGCGCCAGATAGCCGCTGTTCGCCGCAGCTCGGGCATAGGCCGCGTCCTCGCCGGGCCCTTCGATCGCGCTCTGACCAGACCCTTCGGCGACAGCCTCACCAGTCGCTTCGCTCCGATCCTCACCAGGCCCTTCGGCCACATCCTCACCAGACCCTGCGCCCTGAGGTTCCACGGGTCGGTCGGCCCGGACGTACATCGTCTTTTCGCTCGCGCCGGGCGCTAGCGGTGGCACTTCCAGAGGCTGTGTTTTACGGATCGACGGCTGCAGCAGGGACAGCGCCAGATCGGAGGAGGAGAAGCGATACTCGGCCGCTTCGCCGATTTCGACGCCTTCGCCCTGTTCATGCGGTGTGACGAGCTCCTGCGAGGACCACCCCGAAGGCGAGCGCGTCGACAGGACCTGCGTCGGTTCGGGTGCACGGTTACCGACCGGCTCGCCTTCGATCGGTCCGTTGGCGACGTACGTGACCGCTTCGCCGTTGCTCGAGGACTGGATCAGCCCGCCTTCTCGCGCGATCGGTTCGACCCCCGACCCGTCCTTTTCCGCTGGCGAGACCTGCTCCCACTCCCTCCCATCGAGCATCGCCGAGGGCGAGGACAGTGTCGTCAGGGTCGCAAACGCCCGCTCGCCTTCGGCTTGGCCTCGGGCGTTGCTTGCGAGGACGCGGTAATAGTAGGTCGTGCCCGGTTGCAGGCCCGTGAGCTCGACGCTGACGCGCTGCTCGCCATAGCCGGCCGGCACTTCGCCACCCGGTTGTTCGGGCGCCTGCGTGCAGCCGCCGCCCGCGGCGCAGCTGCTGGTGCCGTATTGGAAGTAGTAGCGCGTATCCTCGCCGTGCGGATTGAGCTGCGCGCTCACTTCGGCTTCGCCCGCGTGCACGTGCTCGGCCGCCAGGCCTCCCACACTCGGTTCGCCCCCGCTTTCCGGCACGAACACGTTGACCTCGTCCGTCGCCGGGTTGACCGCATAGACGTAGCCGTTTCTGGAGTTGACCGCGATCCCGCCGGTCTGCGTCAGATCGCCGGACCCAAAGCTCTGTACAGGCGCTCCCGCCGCGTTGAACACCGAGATCGACTCGTCGTTCGCGACATACACGTCTCCGTTCGCTGCTGCGCCGAGCGGCGTGCCTTCCCCGCTGGCCTGATCGACCGCCACGCCTGTGGTATCCAGCCGATCGATCCCTTCGAGCGATAGCCGGCCTTCGCGGTCGATCGCCGCCGCCAGCACCGGCCGGCGATCCTGGCCTTCGGCGGCGTGCGCCCCAAATTCTTCTTCGAGGCGTTCGAGCGCCTGCGGACACACCTCTTCGCGTTCGCCGAATGGTTCCGCCTCGATCAGCAGTTCGTGATCGAAATAGAACGTTTCGCCCGCGCCGTCAACTGCGAGTGCCGCGCGCGGACATTCAACTGGCAAATAGACTTCCCCCAGCAGTTCGCTTTTTGCCGCGTCGCTGAAGCCTTCGAGCGCGCCTTCTTCGTAGACGCTTTCGCGTTCTTCTTCCCCGCGAGCGATCCACACCTGCCCCGTTCGATCTGTCGCGATCCCCTCGAGTCGTCCATCTTCTTCGACGGGCAACAGGCTCATTGGCTTTTCACCATCTGCCGGGAACATCCTTACCCGCGGCTTCTTCGCCGACCCATCGATCCCCACGTAAACGGTCCCCTGGCCGCCTGCGGAGTTGTCGACCGCCACAGCGCTGGCTTCATCAAACGCGCCTGGCCCCGTACCCGTCAAACCCCCCTGACAGTCCTCGACGCAGACTTCGTACTTCGCTTCCCCGCCCGTGTTCACGCCGAGGCCCCAGGCGGCGACAAATTCGCCTCGCGGCCCAAACTCCTGCAAGCGGTGGTTGCCTCGATCCACGACATAGACGTCTTCCGTCGCTTCATCCACCGCGATCCCGGCCGGTTCGCTGCGCTCGAAAGGCCCTTCAAAGCGAAACTGCCCCGCCGCGTCCCCCGGACCGCCAAACGTAAATCCAAAGACATGCCCGCGCTGGGCCAACGCGAGCGCCGGCGCCGAGCACACAAACGCCCCCCACGCGAGCGCGCCGCACACCGCCACGACCAAGCCGCGCGTGCCACGAAACCGGCGACGCTCGCTTGCGCGTCCACTAACGATGCCCGTGCGGCCGCGGCCGGCACCGCCAGCACGGCCTGAGAAGCGCACCTGCCTGCCACGTCGCTGCCCCCTGCTCGCTCCCGCCCAGACCATCATCACACTCACAGCACTCACCGCCTCGCCCAGATCGCGACACCCAGCCAATGGAACACCACCTCGGGGCACGCCCGCGACAGTTGCGCGGGGTCGCGTCAAGCCCGACCCCGCGCAATCGGCATGCCCGTCTACGACGGCGCGTGTACAACCGATTCGTGCGCCATCAGCTCGGAGCTCAAATGGTGGTGTTGACCTCCAGAGCTTCTTCGTCGGTCTGCACGTTCGTCGTCGTCTGACCGGCCTCTTCGTATTCCGCGGCCACGCTTTCGCTGATTTTCGCCAGCAAGAACGCCTTCACTTTTTCACCTTTGACGTTCTGGTATTCTTTCGGCTTCTGTACGCCCTTTTTGGCCGTAAATTTCTGCGTTACCATCGTTTCGATTTTGTCTGCGGGAATATTGGCCAACACAGCACCCTTCACTTTAGCGTTAGCGCCACCGCAGTTGAATTCCACGAACAGTTCGTTAGGCGGGGCTGGGAACAGCTCGATCGCCACCTTCTTTGGTTTTTTTTCCCAGACCAGTTCGCCCGCCAGTGTGTTCAACACGATTTCGCCTGCAGCCGCTCCGGCCGATTTGCATTTGAAGCCGAAGCCTTCACAGCCGGTGAAGGTGACCTGGATGTTCCCGACCGTTTTCGTGCCGGTGAATTCGCCGGTCGCGGTCTCGCCCGTACACGTCGTCTTGACACCTGCGATCGTCTCGAGCGTCAACGAGCCCGTAGCTTTTCCGGTGAACTTCTTCTTGATAGCGCCAGGATCCCATTCGAAGTTACCGGGTTTCGTCGTCTTCGCTGCTTTCGTGCACACATTGTTCGTATATTTACCCGTTTTCGTCGCCACTTCCACGCAGCGCCCCACTTCCGGCGCTTCCGCAGACGCGCTCGCAGTCGCGACGGCGCTGGTTGCGAATATGGCTATCAGGCTGAGCCCGATGACTCTAAGACGTTTCATGTGCCTCTCCTTGGTCATCATTCGAAGCAGAAAATAGTTTTACGAGCGTGGGTCCGATTCTCATCGCTGAGCCGCCCGGGTCCGCCGCGCGAGGATCGCGGCGGACCCGGCTTGGCATGTCCGTCTCTTACGCCGGCGACAGACGCCTGTTCTACGTGGTCAGTGTCGCCGGCGCACTAGTGGTCGATCCGGTGCGCAGGAGAACAGGTCGCCGCACAATTCCCCGGTCTTGGTGGTCGGGTGGCTATTCTAGGAATTCTTTTGTTTCTTCCGCGCTAGTTAGGTACAATGCGCCGTCGATTTTGGTCGTATTTATCCCTTCGCCTGCTGGAAGACCCAGCTTTGCGTTGACGGCTTCGTCGGCTCCACCGTTCACACCGCAACCTTCGACCGCCGGTGCTTCGTAGGTGTTGTTGACGAGCGAGTTGTCACGGATTTCCAGAATCCCGCCCTCAGCAACACCCTCGAGATGGCCCGCTGCGCCATGCAGGAAGCCGGACTGCCCTGTCGTAAGCGTGATCTCGATCGGATGTTCGTTGGAGCCGTCATAACAATTGTTCCCAAGGAACTTGTTGATCAGCTTTACCTTGACCGGCAGCGTTAGTGTGGGGCCTTCTTCTTCGACGAGGTGTTCGGAACTCAGATAGATTTCGCTCACTTCACCGGCGAGTTCGATCTGGGCATAGCCTTTCCAGCCGTTGCCACCCTTGCGGATGACCTTGTTGTAACGCGTGAGTTCCGACGACGATAGAAGCGCGGGGTCCACGACTTCATAGAGCGACGGTCCGGGCTGCTTGACGGCTGTCAAAGTTTCAGCGCCTTCCGCAGCGATAAACTCATCTTCGCCTTCGTGCGGACCTTCTTCAACTACGTGGAGGCCGCCTTGAATAGTGATCGGCTTCGAGAGCTGCACTTTTATGTTGCCGGCTTTGAATTCCGACGTGTTCGACGAGACGCCGAGCGTACAGCTCGCCGCTTCGGGGTTGTTATACGGACAATGTTGAAATTTCTTGAACAGCTTTGGAATGTTTTCTGCCTGCGAGGCCCCTGCCACCAGCGCACCGATCGCAAACAGAGCGACCAGGCAGAGCCCCAGCATCCTTATACGTCTCACTTTTCCACTACTCCTTTTCCTCTCGGGTGATGATCGACCGGCGCGGCTGACCTCCGTAGAGGGAGAGCGCGCACCGATCGTTCTGCGACAACAGACCGGCGCGGCCGGGCACGCCTCCGAAGCGGCCCGCGTCCCCCATCTGCTGCCCTCATCGACGCGTCGCTCGCCCTGAGCGACCTTGCGCCGAGAAGCTCGTGTGGGCCGGCTCCTGTCACGCCGCGCCCCTGATTCTCTGTCCGGCGACCGCTCCAAGCTCGTGCTGCAGGCTCAGTCGCGCCGTCTCGAGCATGCGCGCGCCGCCCGCCGTCAGCAGCCACGCGTTCGGTTCACCATGAGCATGGCCTAGGCCCACGTTTTCGATGAAGCCGCGCCGCACGAGCCGGCTCAGAAGCTTCGAAGTCTGGCCCTCGTCGGTCAGGCCAGCCGCATCGGCGATCTCGCGATTGCTCGACCGCGGCGAGCCGGCGATCGCGCGCAGCACGCGCATGGTTCGGTAGGTGACACGCGGAGCCGCGCGCCCGTCGCGCGCGGATACGTCCGTTGGAGCGTTGGACCCCAATCGACCGCCGTCCAGCTCAGCGCGAGCGTCCGCACTGCCGTAAGGACTGCCGATGAACGTGATCAACGACGGGATCAGCTGGATTAGCGGCTCGCTTGTTCCATCGCACAACCTCGCACGCACGACGGTGAAGACACCGCCGACGATCAGCTCGGCCGTCAGCTGCGACGACGGGATGAACGCGTCACTGCTCGGAGCTTGCGAGCGTGTCTCGCGCTCGAGCGTCCGCGCCAGCGCACGCAGCGCCCGCTCCCGGCGCTCGGCGGCCACTAGCGCTCCTTCGGAGGGGCCGAGGATCAGAAAGCGCGCCCAACGGGGCTCCTCGTCGAGGAATTGCAGCAACGCACACAGCGCGGCGCAAACGCGCTCGCGCCATGTGCCGTCTCGCGCGCCCGCACGAGCAATGACCCGCGCAAGCCGCGCTACACCCTCGTCGAACGCCGCCGCGACACACTCGTCAACGTTCCCGAACACCTCAACACTTTCGACACGGCTAGCCCCCGTGCTTTCGTGGGCCTCCGTACTAGGTAGACGGGGGTCACTGGGAACGAGAACCGCCTATTTTTCGGCATGCCTTGATACGCCCTTGACAAAAAGAGGGGGATATGTTCTCATTCTTCCCACAAACGGGACGTGTCTTGGGGACGAGACAGCTGGCACCGAGAGCCGGCACGCGACTGGAGCCCCGGATGCGGAGCAGCACGCGAGGGATCGTGAGAGGGATGATTGAGGGAAATCGGGATCAGATTAGGGATTCGGGGAGACTGCGTACGGGGGCTCTGCAGTCGGCCTGGGCCGTACCCAGCGGCGCTTCGCACACCCTTCAAGGCGCAAATAGGACCCGTCACCAGGAGTTGCGCCACCGCTTCAGCGACTCGATTATCAAGGCCCTCACGGTTCCCAGTGACCCCCGTCTACCTAGGACGCTGTCCCCGGCGCAATCCCACATGAACACTGGGCTTTTTCGGGCCGTCCCACATTCTTCCCACATCCGCTGACGGGGACCAGCGGATGCCTTGGCGGACGCGCGGCGTTGGCTGACGCGCGGCGCGGGCCCGCCAGGCCTTCACCCGCGGGGAGGCTCGATCAGGCTCTGCGTCTCGTCCGAGGAGTAGCGGTAATCGCTCATCGTGTTTGCGATCATCAGCTCGTCCGGCGGCGCGCTATCGCGCGACGCGCGCTCACGCAGGCCGCGAATCACGCCCTCGCGATCCGCGGCGGCGCGGTTCTGACTGAGCTTGCGCTTGCCCTGGATCGCCTCGATCTCGATCGTGAAAGCGACGATGTGCGCGAGCAGATCATCGAGCAGACCCTGGTCGGCGTCGGCGAGCGTCCACGGGCGCTCGAAGCGCTCGTGCGCCGCGGCGAGCTCGGCGAGATGCGCCAGCACGCCCTCGCGCTCCTCGATCACCTGGGACCGGCCATGGGCGTGCACGGCGATGTAGTTATAGGTGGGCAGGCCACCGTTCGGATACCAGCGTGGCGAGACGTACGCGCGCGCGCCGCCGAAGATCACCAGCGCCTCGGGCCGCTCGCGCAGGTGGCGCGCCAGCGGGTCGTTGCGCGCCACGTGCGCGGCAAGCGTCCCAAGCGAGCCCTGATCGCGGCGCAACACGAACGGGACATGAGCAGCGAGCGGACCGTCCGCGCACAGGACGAGCGCGCCGAAGCGAACCTGCTCGATCGTGTCGTGCAGCACCGGCAGCTCGCGCTCGGCGAAGTGCGGGTTCACGTACATCGCCCCAACCTATCGCTCGCCCTCCGTGGGAGTGGCTGCGCAATCGGGCTTCCAACGGTTGCCCGACACGCTGTTCGTTCGCCCGCCACCCGTTCACGGCGCCCGGCGCAAGCCCGCCTTCGGGCCGCATGCATTCGGGCGCCGCTACGACGCCGCGCCCGCGACGGCCGGACGGACGTCGAGCGCCGAGGCGTTGACGAAGAATTCGCGGGCCAGCGCCGCGATCAGCCGCGCGAGGTCCTCGTGCTCCTGCGGGCGCCAGCACTCGAGCAGTTCGGACAGGCGCTGTTCGCCGGTGTGCGTGAGCCGCTCGAGCGTGGCATGCCCGGCGGCGCTCAGCTCGAAGCCCGACGGCGCCGTGTCGGACGCGACGATCAGCTGCTGCGTGAGCAGCTCCTGCTCAGCCTGCCGGAGCATCGCTGGGTCGACGACGAACGTAGCGGCAAGCGCATGCGAGCCAGGGCAGTCGGGATCGCTCAGGCGCGCGAGCAGCCAGCAGGCCGCCGCGCTCAGCTGGACACCCGCGCGAGCGGCGACGCGCTGCACGATCTCGCGGGCTCCCTCGCGGCGATCCATGCGGCCGATCATGTTGATGATCTCGACCAGGGAATCGGCGTCTCGCGGTGCGACATAGGTGCGGGCGTGATCGTCGGTGGCGACCGTGTCGCGCAGCGGCAGCTCGCGGATCAGCCACGCAACCACGAACGCGACCAGCCCAACCGCGGCGGCGACCTCGAACACCGTGTTGAGCGAGTTGGTGAACGCGTGCAGGTAGGAGGCGCGCAATGGCGGCGGCAGGGCGTCGATCTGCTTGGGGTTCACCTGTGCGCTCCCCCCTACGCGTGACGCTGCGCCGGCCGGGAGCAGGCTCGTGAGCTCGTTGCGCAGCCGGTTGGCGAAGATCGCCCCGAGGATCGAGGTCCCGAGCGATCCTCCGATCGAGCGAAACAGCGTCGCCCCCGAGGTCGCGACGCCGAGGTCGGCGTAGTCGACGGCGTTCTGCACGGCCAGCACGAGCACCTGCATCACCATGCCGAGGCCCAGGCCCAGCACGAACATGAACGCCGCCGTGGTCTCTTTGCCGGTGCGCGCGTCTAACGTCGAGAGCAGATACAGGCCGATCACCATCACCGCCGTGCCGGCGATCGGAAACGCCTTATAGCGGCCGGTGCGCGTGATCACCTGCCCTGAGGCGATCGAGGTGATCAGCAGGCCGACCATCAACGGCAGCAGCTGCAGGCCCGAGCCGGTCGGGGTGGCGCCCTGGACGACCTGCAGGAACAGCGGCAGATAGGTGACCGCGCCGAACAGCGCGAAGCCGACGATGAAGCCGACGGCGCTCGTGGTGGCGAACACGCGATTGGCGAACAGGCGCGGCGGCAGCACCGGCTCGCGCGCATGGCGCTCGGCGAGCAGGAACAGCGCCAGCAGCAGCGCCCCGCCGACGGCCAGGCCGATGATCAGCGGCGAGCCCCACGGCTCGGAGGTGCCGCCGAGCGAGGCCGCGAGCACGATCGCGGCGAGGCCGGCCCCGAGCAACGCGGTGCCGAGGTAGTCGATCGTGTGGTGCACGCGTTCGGACACTGCGGGCAGGGTGGCTCCCAGCACGAACAGCGCCGCCACGCCGAGCGGCAGGTTGACGTAGAAGATCCAGCGCCAGCTCAGATGGCTGGTGAGAAAGCCTCCGAGCAGCGGCCCGGCGACGCTTGCCAGGCCGAACACCGCGCCGAACAGCCCCGTGTAGCGGCCGCGCTCGCGCGGCGGCACGACGTCGCCGATCGCCGCCTGAGCGCTCACGATCAGCCCGCCGCCGCCCAGTCCCTGCAGGGCGCGAAACGCGATCAGCTCATCCATGCTCTGGCTCTGGCCGCACAGCGCCGAGCCCGCCAGGAAGACGACGAGCGCCGACTGCAAAACGATCTTGCGCCCATACATGTCGCCGAGCTTCCCGTACAGCGGCGTGACCACCGTCTGCGCAAGCAGGTACGCGGTGACGACCCACGAGATGTGGTCGAGCCCGCCGAGGTCCCCGACGATCGTCGGCAGCGCGGTGGCCACGATCGTCTGGTCGAGCGCGGCCAGGAACATCACCAGCAGCAGCCCGCCGAACACGACACCCAACGACGGGCGCCGCTGCGCGACAGCGGGCGCGGGGATCGCCGTGGCGGCGCTGCTCATCGGCTGCCGCTCATCGCGCTCGCCTGAAAGCGAGCTTCACGGCGATCGCCGTCTCTGTGGGCTCGCTGAGACCGCCATCGCGGGCGCCCGGATCGAGACACGCTCGAAGATCGAGCCACGCTCCGAGATCGAGACACGCTCATAGAATGCAGCACGTGAGCAGCCTCGGCCGTGCGGCAGGTCTGGCCTACCGGTCTGCCGGAGAGCCCGGCGAGCGCGTGGCGCTGTTCGCGCACGGCTACCCCGAGTCTTCGTTCATGTGGGAGGCGGCGCTCGCGGCCGTCTCGCGGGCCGGCTGGTGGGCGCTGGCACCTGATCTGCCGGGCTACGGCGATTCCGAGCCCGATCCGCCGGCCACGTGGGAGCGCCACATCGACGTGCTCGAGCGGTTCGCGCGCGAGCTCGAGCTGGGTCCGGTTGCGCTGGTCACTCACGACTGGGGCGTTGCGATCGGGCTGCGCTGGGCCTGCGACCACCCTGGCGCCGCGAACGCGCTGGTGATCTCCGACGGAGGCTTCTTCGCCGATCGGCGCTGGCATGACCTGGCCAACGTGATGCGCACGCCCGGCGAGGGTGAGAAGCTGATCCGCGGCTACACGCGCGACGGCTTCGCGGCGGCAATGCGCGCGGTCTCGAGCGGCATGAGCGACGAGGCGATCGCCGAGTACTGGAAGGGGTTCGCCGATGACACGCGCCGGCTCGGCCACCTCGAGCTGTACCGCTCGGGCGAGTTCGAGAAGCTCGAGCCCTACGAAGGCCGTCTCGCCGCACTGGACCTGCCGGCGCTGATCCTCTGGGGAGCGCAGGACCGTTTCGCGGGCGTCCGCATGGCGCATCGCTTCCACGAGGAGCTCCCTGGTTCCGAGCTCGTGCTGTTCGAGGACGCCGGCCACTTCGTCTGGGACGACGAGCCCGAGCAGACCACGAGCGCGCTCGTGGACTTCCTGGCGCGCCGCGTCGGCTGATCGGCTGATCGGCGGTCCGGCTGGCAGTTCGCGCTGCTGGGCGCTATGCCGCGAGCCGCACCGGCAGCGTCTTCAGCTGGTTGAGGAACAGCGATTCGACGTGCGTGGGGGTGCTGTCGAGCGCAATCTTCGGGTAGCGCGCGAGCGTCTCTTCGAGCATGATCCGCAGCTCCAGCCGCGCCAGCGCCGGCCCCAGGCAGAAGTGGCGTCCGCCGGCGCCGAAAGCCTGGTGGTCCGACCGAGCCCGGGGGACACCCGCGTCCGGCGGGAACCCCCGGTTCGACCAACGCCGCACGTCGAAGCGGTCGGGGTCCTCGTAGCGCGTTTCATCGCGGTTGGTGGACACGTACCACATCACGACCTTGTCGCCCTTACGGATCTTCTGCCCGTGTAGCTCTGCGTCGCAGGTGGCTGTGCGCCGGAAGTGCGCGAACGCGGGAAACATCCGCAGCGACTCCTCGACGGCACTGGGGATCAGCTCGGGCTCGTCGAGCAGGATCTGCATCTGCTCGGGGTCTTCCATCAGCGCCCGCATGGCGCTGCAGTAGGTCGCCTTGGTGCTGTCGTTGCCCGCCGCCATCAGCAGGTAGAAGCCCATCACGATCTCGTGTTCCTCGAGCTTCTGTCCGTCAACTTCGGCGTGGATCAGCACGCTCGTGAGGTCGTCGGTCGGGTTCTGCTGGCGCTCGGCGATCAGCTTGCGACAGCGCTCGAAGATCTCGGGCACGTCTTTCTCGACCGCACCCTCGAAGCCGTCGGGGTTGAGGTCGGGGTCGGCAGCGCCGAGCGTCGAGTTCATCAGTCGCGCCCAGATCGCATCGTCCTCCTCGGCGATGCCCATGAAGCTGCCGATCACGCGCGAGACGATCGGCTGCGCGACGTCGGGGACGAGATCGCAGGTGTCCCGTCCCTGGAGGCGATCGAACACCATCGTCGCGATCGCACGGATCGCGTCCTCGTGCGCGGCGATCCGCCGCGGCGTGAAGCCGGCCTGGAAGAGCGCCTTGAGCCGGTCGTGCTTGGGCGGGTCCATACCGATGAACATCGCCTGCGCGAGCTCGAGCGGAAAGCCGGCGGCCGCCACGATTACGCCGCCCTTTTCGGAGGAATAGGTCTGCCAGTCGCGGCTGACGGTGTGAATGTCATCGGCCGTGGTCACCGACCAGAATCCGGCCTCTTCGGGAAAGTCTTCGAAGCTCTCGGTCCAGTGGATCGGACATCCCTGCCGCATCTGCTTGAAAAGCTCGAGCGGCGGGCCGTCGTGCCAGTACTGTCGCTCGGTGAGTTCGACGCTCTGCAGATCGCGCTCGGTGGTTGCCATCGGTACCTCCTGCTCGCAGCTGACGGTGCTGGCCGCGAATGATACTGGCTGGCTGGCCAATTTGGCTCCTCGAAGACCCATAACGCGCATCGAACGCAAGCGCACGCGCGTACCCGCGCGCGTGCGCTTGCGCTGTCGATCGCCAAGGCCCTGGCGCTGGCGCTGCCCGCATCGACGCCCCTGCGGTCGCCCGCCCGGAGTCGGGCCGTTCATCGCACACTCCACGCGCCGGGTTTGCGCCCACCGGTTCCATACGCTGGAGGACCTATGCGCTGGCTGGTCGACGGAATGAATGTGATCGGAACCCGCCCGGACGCCTGGTGGAGGGACAGGCACGCAGCGATGGTTCGGCTCGTTTATCTGCTCGAGAACTGGGCGGCGGCGAGCGGCGAGGACGTTACGGTCGTCTTCGAGCAGCCGCCCAAGCCGCCGATCTCCTCGACGGTGATCGAAGTCGCGCACGCGCCGCGCCCGCGGCGCGACTCGGCCGACGACGAGATCGTGCGCCGGCTGCGAGCCGACGCCGAGCCCGGAGCCGTGCGCGTGGTCACCTCCGATGTGTGGCTGTCAGACCGCGTTCACGCAGCCGGCGCGACCGTCGAGCCCGCGGCGCCGTTTCGGGCCTTGATCGAAGACGGCGCCTGATCGGCCACGACCGGGGAGAGGGCCTGATCGCGCCATGATCGAGCTGCACGTCTGATGGCCCCCACGACCCGCTATGCAAAGAGCGACGGCGCCGAAATCGCCTACCAGGTGGTGGGCGAGGGCCCGATCGATCTGCTGTTCCTGCCGGGCTGGATCTCCCAGGTCGAGCAGCTGTGGGAGCTTCCGGCGGTGCGCCGGTTCTTCGAGCGGCTGTCGAGCCTCGGGCGCCTGATCCTGTTCGACCGTCGCGGCACCGGGCTCTCCGGGCGCCTGGTGGGAGCGCATTCGCTCGAGCAGGAAGCCCGTGACGCGCTGGCGGTGCTCGACGCCGCCGAGAGCGAACGCGCCGCCCTGTTCACATACCTGCTGGGCGGGCTAGTGGGGACGCTGCTCGCGGCCGATCACCCGAACCGGATCGGCGCGCTGATCATGTACGCATCGGTGTCGCGCACCGCGTGGGCGCCGGACTACGACTGGGCGCTGACGGTGTCCGAGCGCGAAGCGCTCACCGAGCGCAACGTGGTCGCGTGGGGAGAGGCCGACAACGAAGGCCTCAAGCTGCTGGCGCCTTCGATGGCCGACGACCCGACGCTGGCCAGCTGGCTCGCGCGCATGCAGCGTCTGGCGGCCAGCCCGAGCGAGGCTCGCGCGATGCTGAGCGCCGCCAACGATCTGGACGTGCGCCCGGCGCTCTCGCGGATCCGCGTGCCGGCGTTGATCATGCACCGCCGCGAAGAACTGGGCTGGGACGTGCGCCACTCGCGCTATCTCGCAGAGCACATTCCAGGAGCCCGCTACGTGGAGCTCGAGGGAATCGATTCGTTGCCCTTCCTCGGCGACAGCGAGGCGATCCTCGAGGAGGTCGAGGAGTTCCTGACCGGCCATCGCGGCGCCGTCGAGCCCGCCCGCGCCCTGCTGACCGTCCTGTTCACCGACATCGTCGACGCCACCGGACACGCGGCCAGACTCGGCGACGGCGCCTGGCGCGACCTGCTCGCCCGACACGATGAGCGCGTGCGCGCGGAGCTCGCGCGCTTCGACGGCCGCGCGGTCAAGACCGTGGGCGACGGCTTTCTGGCGACGTTCGCCGGCGCCCCGTCGCGCGCGCTGCGCTGCGCCCTTGCGATCACACACGCTGCCGGTGAGCTTGGGATCGAGGTTCGCGTCGGGGCCCACACGGGCGAGTGCGAGCTGATCGGGGATGACGTCGGCGGCATGGCCGTGCACATCGCCTCGCGTACCAGCGAGCTCGCCGGCCCAGGCGAGGTGCTCGTGTCAGGCACCGTCGCCGGTACGGTCGTCGGCGGTCCCTTCGCGTTCGAAGATCGCGGCCGCCACCAGCTCAGGGGCGTGCCGGGCGAGTGGCCGCTGTTCGCGCTCCGGGGCTGACCGCATGCTGCCTCGTGGCTCGAATGCGTCGAACAGATGCACTCTCCCAGGGGCGAATCGGAAACGCGGACATACACAGCGGGACAAACAAATCACCCGCCACGCGGCCGGGCGCGGGCGACATTGCCAAATCTCTCTCAGAGGGTGCGCCGCGACCGGCTGTGCCAGTAAACTAGTAGTTAGCCAAGGCTGGCAAGCTCCGAATACTCTCGACGTCGGCGCCCTCCCCCCGGGGGGCGCCTGACGTCGAATAGGCCGGCACCTCCCCCGGGGCGCCCGATGTTGAATAGATCGGTGCCGGCACTCCGTCCCGGAGGCCGACGCGCAGCCGCAGCTACTCGAACGCCGGGCTCGTCCAGCCCGGCATGATGTCGGGCAGGCCCTCGCTCACGCTGTCGCTGAACCGAGCAGGGCGCTTCTCCAGGAACGAGGTGACACCCTCGACCGCGTCGGCCGATTGGCCGCGAGCGAACATCGCGCGCGAGTCGGCCCGGTGCGCGAGCATCGGATGTTCGGCGCCGAGCATCCTCCACATCATCCGCCTGGCGAGCGCCACCGACACGGGCGCGGTGTTCTCCACGATCTCGCGCGCGAGCGCGTTGGCGGCGTCGAGCAGCTCTCCTCCTGAATACAGGCTGCGTACGAGCCCGCCCGCAAGCGCCTCCTGCGCCGAGAAGACACGGCCGGTCGCAACCCACTCCATCGCCTGGCTGATGCCGACGACGCGCGGCAAGAACCAGCTCGAGCAGGCCTCCGGAACGATGCCGCGGCGAGCGAACACGAAGCCCATGCGAGCGTCATCGGCGGCCAGGCGCACGTCCATCGGCAGCGTCATCGTGGCCCCGACGCCCACGGCCGGCCCGTTGATGGCCGCGATCACGGGCTTGGTCGATTCGAACACCCGCAGCGTGAACTCGCCGCCGTTGTCGCGCGGCACGGCGCCGTCGCGCTGGCGCTCGCGCCAGTCGAACGTCTGGCCGCCGCCTCCGAGGTCCGCGCCTGCGCAGTAGGCCCGGCCGGCGCCGGTGACGATGATCACCCGCACCTGATCGTCGGCGTCGGCCCGGTCGAAAGCCTCGATCAGCTCCCGGCCCATGGTGGGAGTCCAGGCGTTCAGTCGATCGGGGCGGTTGAGCGTCACCGTGAGGACGCCGTCCGCCAGCTCGGTGGCGATCTGCTCGAAGCTCATCGCCCGGGACTGTGCTCGGCCATCGCCAGGACGAGCTCAGCTCGAGTACATCGCGTCGATTTGACCGGCGTACTTCTCGGCGATCGGCTTGCGCTTGAGCTTCATCGTGGGCGTGAGCTCGTCGCCGCTGGGCAGCCAGTCGCCCTCGACGATCGTGAAGCGCTTGATCTGTTCGACGCGGGCGAGCTTGGCGTTGGCGGCGTCTACGGCGTCCTGCACCGCCGCGCGCACGGCCGGCTCGCGCGCGAGCGACTCGAGCCCGGTCTCATCGATCCCCTGTTGGCCAGCCCAGGCTGGCGCAAAGTCCGCGTCGAGCACGATCAGCGCCGTGTTGTAGGACCGCCCGTCACCGATGCAGCAGGCCTGGCCGATCAGCGGCGATGAGCTCTTGAGCGCAGCCTCGATGTTGGCCGGCGACATGTTCTTGCCCGCCGCGTTGATGATCAGCTCCTTCTTGCGGTCCACGATCTTGAGGTAGCCGTCCTCGTCGAACTCGCCGATGTCGCCCGTGCGCAGCCAGCCGTCCTCGGTGAGGCTCTCCGCGGTGCGCTCGGGCAGGTTGCGGTAGCCGAGCATCACCGCTTCGGACTTGATCAGCACCTCGCCGTCGATGTCGAGCTTGATCTGCACACCTGGGGCGGGTGGCCCGACCGTGCCGAGTTTGATCTTGTCCGGCGGGTTGACCGCGCCGGCGCCGCACGTCTCGCTCATCCCCCACAGCTCGGCCAGCGGCAGGCCGATCGCGTGGAAGAACTCGAGCACCTCGAGCGGCGTCGGGGCGGCGCCGACGTTGATCGCCTCGACCTGGTCGAGGCCCAGCATCGTGCGCAGGCCCGAGAAGATCTCGGCGTCCGCGCGCGCGACCTCTTGCGCGAGCTCGGCCGGGACCTCCTCGCCGCGCTGCTCGAGCTGCACCTTGCGCACGGCGGCGTCGAGAGCCGCCTCGGTGGCCTGACGCTGCGGCTCGGGCTGGGCCGCGATCATCGTCTCGAGGCCCGCCTTCAGCTTCTCCCAGATGCGCGGCACGGCAAAGAACCAGCTCGGGCGCACTTCGGGCAGGTACGACAGCACCTGGCGCGGATCGTCGCAGCAGGTGATCTGCAGACCGAACACGATCGGCAGGTAATGGTGGGCGTTGCGCTCGGCGATGTGCGCTGCCGGCAGCCACGAGATCACGCGTCCGTCCTGCGGAAAGCTGATCAGCTCGTCCAGGCCCTCGACCGAGGCGAGCAGGTTGCGGTGGATGAGCTGGACGCCCTTGGGCGGGCCGGTGGTGCCCGAGGTGTAGATCAGTGTGAGCACGTCGGTCGGCTGCAGCTGCGCGACCGACGCCTCGACGTCGAAGCTGGGATTAGAGCCCTCGACCTGATCGAGCGCGAGCGTGCCGGTCTGCGCCTCGCCGTCGACGACGATCACGTGCTCGAGCTCAGGCAGCTGCTCGCGAGCCTCGAGCACTCGTGCCAGCGACTGCTGCTCGCAGACGACGATCTTGGCGTCCGCGTCCTCGAGCAGATATTGGATCTGTTCGGGCGTGTAGCTGTTGTAGATCGAGAACGGCGTCGCGCCGAGCATCATCGCCGCGAGGTCGCAGAGGTGAAACTCCGGACGGTTGGACAGCATCAGCGCGAGCGTCTGGCCGCGCTCCAGGCCGAGCTTGGCCAGTCCGCCGGCGAGCGCATCGACGCGCTCGCGCAGATCGCCCCACGTGATCGTGAACGCGTCCTGCTTGGTGCGGATCGCGATCTCGTCCTCACGCTGTGCTGCCGTGATGCGGAAGGCCTCGGCCACAGTCCCCGCTTCGCGCGCCGAACGGGCTTGGGTTTCCAGTTGCCCCTCAGCCATATTCATAGCCACTCCTCACGCTCGTGCTTCCCCCGTCAAACGACCGCCGCACGTCCAAGCCACGGCGTACGCGCGATCATAGACCTCACACAGGTCCTGGACCAGCGTCCGCACGGGCGCTGCGCACCAGCCGCCGCATTCCCTCCAGCCAGCGTTCGGGGTCAGCCCCCTTGAACGCCATGTAGCGCGCCACCTCTGGATGGGGCAGGATCAAGAAGCGCTCGTCTTCGATGCCCGCCACGACCGCCTCGGCGACGGCATCCGGCTCGATCAGCTCGCCGGTGTTCAGCGCCGCCGCCGCCACGGGCTCCTGCAGCGCCAGCTCGAGCATCGCCGTGCGCACTCCCTGCGGGCATATGCACGACACACGCACGCCTCGATCGCGGTATTCGATCGCAAGCCACTCTGCCAGGGCCACGGCCGCGTGCTTGGTGACGCTGTAGATCAAGGACGACACCTGCGTCAGCAGGCCGGCCGCCGAGGCGGTGTTGATCAGGTAGCCCTCGCCGCGCTCGGTCATCTGCGGCAGCAGCGCGCGCGCCGCCCAGACGTGTGCCATCACGTTGACTCGCCAGCACTCCTCCCAGATCTCGTCCGCGATCTCGGGCCCGCCGCCCGCGCCGGGAACTCCGGCGTTCGAGATGAAGATGTCGATCGGTCCGTACGCCTCGGTCGCCCGCGCGATCAGCACGCTCACGCTGGCGGGCTCGCGCGCATCGAGCTCGACCGCCAGGCCGCCGACCTCGGCTGCGAGTGCGCGCGCCGGCTCGAGCTCCCGGTCGGCAACCACGACCGCGCGCGCGCCCTCCGCGTCAAGGTGTCTGACGAGCGCGCTGCCGATACCTCCCGCCCCGCCGGTGACGACCACGTGTCTACCCGATAGCTGCACGCATTCACTGTAATCGAGCGCGCCGGGTCAGCCGCCGAGCGCAACGTTCAGTCAATCGACCGCAACGGGTCAGCCGGCAAGCGCAACGGATCAGCCCGCAAGAGCAACGGATCGGTCGGCCACTCGGCCGGCCCGTTCAGCTCGCCGCGACCTGCAGCACCAGCTTGCCGATGTGCTCGCCGCTGAACAGCCGCAGCAGGGTCTCCGGAAAGCTCTCGAGCCCGACGGCGATGTCCTCGCGTGACTTGACCTTGCCCTCGGCCACCCAGGCGCCCAGGTCGCGGGCGCCTTCCGGGTAGCGCGCCAGGTAGTCGGTCACGACGAAGCCGGTCATGCTCGCGTGGTTGATCAGCAGCGAAAGGTAATTGGCCGGGCCTTGCATCACGTCGGTCGCGTTGTACTGCGAGATCGCGCCGCACACGATCACCCTCGCGTTGCGCGCGAGGTGGATCAGGGCGGCGTCGAGAATCTCGCCGCCGACGTTGTCGAAGTAGACGTCGATGCCCTCGGGGCAGTCCTTCTGGAGCGCCGTCGCGACGTCCTCGCTCTTGTAGTCGATGGCGGTATCGAAGCCGAGCTCCTCGGCCACATAGCCACACTTGAGCTCGCCGCCGGCGATGCCCACGACGCGACAGCCCTTGATCTTGGCGATCTGACCGACCACGCTCCCGACCGCGCCGGCCGCTCCTGATATCACGACTGTGTCACCCTCGCTCGGTTTGCCGATGTCCAGCAGGCCGAAGTAGGCGGTCATGCCCGGCATGCCGAGCGTCCCCAGATAGACCGGCAATGGCGCGAATGCGGTGTCCACCTTCAGCACCCCGTCGCCGTGAACGACCGCGTACTCCTGGACGCCAAACAGTCCCGTCACTTTGTCGCCGACCGCGACGCCGGGGTGGTTTGAGGCGATCACCTCGCCGGCCGCCAGCGCGCGCATCACCGCGCCGATCTCGACAGCCGGGATATACGACCTGCCCTCGCGAATCCAGCCTCGCATCGCCGGGTCCAGCGAGATGTACAGGACCTTTACGAGCACCTCGCCCTCGGCAGGCTCGCGAACCGGCTCCTCGCCGTAGGTCCAGTCGCTGGCCTCTGGCAGACCCACGGGACGAGCCGCGAGCAGGAACCTGTTGTTGACGAGATCCATCGGCTGCGCCCGGACCATAGCGGCTGGCCCGTCGCACCGCCGCGCCACCCCGGACGGGCTCGCCGTCGCCGGCAGCGCCGCTGGCTCAATCCTCGGCCCGCTGCCGCGAGATGCGACCCCAGGCCGGCCTAGCTTACGGCGAGCGACTCGCGCCGGTGCTCGGAGTACAGCTTTAGGGCGAACCGGCCAGCCGGATGCTCGCGCGCACCTTCGATCATCGCGGCGGTCTGGCTCTGAAGCGTCTCGGGTTGCGGCAACGACACGCCGTAGATCGGCGGCACCAGCACGGGCGCCGACAGCGATGCGAACGTCAGGTCGGCTGCGCCAAAGTGCTCACCGCACAGGTACGGCCGGCCATCGTCCAGCAGCTCGGCGATGAAATCGAGCTCGCCCAACACGGTCGCCAGGTCCTCCACCTCGACGCCCGGCTCGATCTTCAGCACTCGCTTGACCAGGCCGGTGATCACCGGCCACCCGTAGCGCATCGTGCGGTCCTCCCAGCGCGGCACGCCCTGGTTGTTGACGCGCAGCAGCAGCTCGCGCTGCGGCAGCATCGCTACATACATGAGCCGCCTCCCGCTCGGTCCCAGGCGCTCGTCCAGACGCCGGCACAGGTCCTCCACCTCGGCGCGCTCAGCCGGGTCGCTCGGAAACAGCCGATGCTCACTCGGCGTG
>CAWFPU010000007.1:0-702372 GCA_963817845.1 uncultured Solirubrobacterales bacterium | reverse complement strand
CGCCGGACCACCATGACGGCCGGCGGTCGAGACGAAGCCGGACCACCGTGACAGCCCGCCGTCGGGACGTATCCGACCACCTGACAGTCAGCCCACGCTGGGTGTTGACCGTCGCGCAAGATCCTGGTATTCTGACAAGTGTGATAGATCCCCCTTTTCGTGCGGAGGGCCCGCTTCGGCGGGTCCTCCGTGTTGGGCCCGCCTGCGACCGGGCCGGTCGGCAGATCAGGGCTGCCCGATGGACCGATGCTGGAGCGCGCGCGGACGCACGCTCGCGAGGATCCCGGCGTGCCCGCAGATGGCGCCGATCAGGATCGACTCGGCCGGCAGCTCGGTGCCGGGAAACACGCTATCGTCTCGCGCAGTTGCGCGCGGGCGCCGAGGCTGGCGCCGTCACCGAGCACGACCGGTCCGATCAGGCGAGCCCCGGGGCCGATCGTCCCATGCTCCCGATCCACGCCGGTCCCTCGATCTCGGCGTCGGCGGGCAGCTGCGTGTCGCGGGCGACGATCACGCCGGGCTGGTGCTCGCTGCCGTCGATCTCCAGGTGCAGCTCGCCGCGCAGCGCGTCGAAGGTCCCCTGGCGGAGCTCTGCGAGCGAGCCGACGTCGTTCCAGTACTCGCGGATCTCGTGGATGTAAAAGGGCACGTCTTCAGCGAGCAGCGTCGGGAACACGTCCTGGGCCCAGTCCACGAACGGGCGCTCGGGAAAGTAGTCGAAGATCTCGGGTGAGAACACGTAGATGCCGCAGTTGCCGAGGTCTGAGAGCGCTTCGTCCGGGCGCGGCTTCTCCTGGAAGCCGGTGATGCGCCCCTCGCGGTCGTGCAGGACGACGCCGAACTCGCGCGTGTCGGGGACTTTCTTGACGGCCAGCGTGGCGATGCCGCCCGCGTCGCGATGCCTGGCGGCGAGCGCCTGCAGGTCGATATCGGTGAGCGCGTTGCCCGAGATCACCAGGAACGGCTCGCCGCCGAAGAACTCGGCGCACGCGCGCACACCACCGGCTGTGCCGAGCAGCTCAGGCTCGTAGCGATAGGAGAGCCGCTCGCCGAAATGCTCGCGGATCGAGTCCGGGAACCAGTGCAGGTTGGCGATCGTCTGGTCGAACCCGTAGCGGTCGAGCAGGTCGATGATGTGCGCCATCACCGGCCGGTCGAGCACCGGGACCATCGGCTTCGTGATCTCGTTCGTGAGCGGCCGCAGGCGCGTGCCGAGGCCGGCGGCGAGAACCATTGCTCTCATCGCGCGGCAAGCTATCGGATCGCCGCCCGTCAAGCGGTAAGCAGGCCAGGCGCTCGCTGGCCAAGCGAGGCAAGGACGCAGGGAGCGTGGCGTACTACGTACGCGAGCGACTGAGGACGCCGCATCGCGCCGGCCAGCGACCGCCTGGGTTCAGTAGCGGTAGTGGTCGGGCTTGTACGGGCCCTCGACGGGCACGCCGAGGTAGGCGGCCTGCTCGGAGGTCAGCTGCGTGAGGCGTACGCTGAGCGCGTCGAGGTGCAGGCGCGCGACCTTCTCGTCGAGGTGCTTCGGCAGCACGTGCACGGAGCGCTCGTACTGGTCGTTCTTGCTGTAGAGCTCGATCTGGGCCATCACCTGGTTGGTGAAGGAGTTGCTCATCACGAAGCTCGGATGGCCGGTGGCGTTGCCGAGGTTCAGCAGGCGGCCCTCGGACAGCAGGATGATCGCGTGGCCGTCGGGGAAGACCCACTCGTCAACCTGCGGCTTGATGTTGATCCTGTCGATGCCGGGGACCTGCGCCAGCCCGGCGATGTCGATCTCGTTGTCGAAGTGTCCGATGTTGCCGACGATCGCCTGGTGCTTCATACGCCCCATGTGCTCGGCGGTGATGATGTCCTTGTTGCCGGTGGCGGTCACGAAGATGTCGGCTTCCCCGACGACATCGTCGAGCGTCTTGACCTCGTAGCCCTGCATCGCGGCCTGCAGCGCGCAGATCGGGTCGATCTCCGTGACCACCACCCGCGCCCCCTGGCCGCGCAGCGACTCGGCGCAGCCCTTGCCGACGTCGCCGAAGCCGCAGATGACGGCCATCTTGCCCCCGATCATCACGTCGGTGGCGCGGTTGATGCCGTTGACGAGCGAATGCCGGCAGCCGTAGAGGTTGTCGAACTTCGACTTGGTGACCGAGTCGTTGACATTGATTGCGGGGAACAGCAGCTCGCCGGCCTGCGCCATCTCGTACAGCCTGTGTACGCCTGTGGTGGTCTTCCTCCGTGACGCCTTTGATGCCCGCGGCGATCCTCGTCCAGCGCTCGGGGTCGTCGTTCAGCGAGCGCTCAAGCAGCCCGAGCACGATCTGCAGCTCATGCGAGTCTGCGCCGGCGGATCGGGGACGGCGCCGGCGCGCTCGAACTGCGCGCCCTTGTGCACCAGCAGCGTCGCGTCGCCGCCGTCGTCGAGGATCATGTTGGGGCCGGCCGAGCCGAGAGCGGCCGCGCCGTTGGCGAGGCCGTTCTGGTCGGCGTCGGGCCAGCGCAGGGCACGTTCGGTGCACGCCCAGTACTCCTCGAGCGTCTCGCCCTTCCACGCGAACACGGGCACGCCGCGCGGCTCCTCCTGGGTGCCTGCGGGACCGACGGCCACGGCGGCGGCGGCGTGGTCCTGCGTGGAGAAGATGTTGCAGCTGGCCCAGCGGACCTGCGCGCCGAGCGCGGTCAGCGTCTCGATCAGCACGGCCGTCTGGATCGTCATGTGCAGAGATCCGGTGACGCGGGCGCCCGCGAGCGGCTGGGTGTCGGCGTATTCGGCTCGCACGGCCATCAGGCCCGGCATCTCGTGCTCGGCGAGTCGTATCTCCTTGCGCCCGAACTCGGCGAGTGAGAGGTCGGCGACCTTGAAGTCGCTGCTGCGCGCGGCGGTGGGGGTCATTGCTGACATGACGAGTCCTCCTGTCCGGTCAGATGAGCGCCCTTGCTAAAGGGGATGACCGAGCGTGGCGGATGGCGGCCCGTCGCAGCGCTCCTCGGCCGATTCGCACGGTATCACAACGGATTCGGCTCTCAGAAGCACAACGGATTTGGCTCTCAGAAGCCGCATGACGAGGTTCTAGCTGCTCGCCAGCGCGGCCTTGAGCTCGTCGATGGCTTTTACCGGCGTGGGGTTGACCCCGCGCAGCGCGGCGAGATAGATCGACACGAGATCGCCGAGCAGCACCAACGAGATGACGCGCTCGACCGAGGTCTGGCCGCGTGTCTGGGGGCGGAACACGGTCGCGGCGTACGGGGCGATCAGCCGCTCGGTCAGCTCCATGCGCGCCTTGACGCGCGGGTGGATGTCGGAGTCGTCCAGGAAGACCGCCGAGAAGCGACCGACTGAGGGCGCTCCCTCCCAGCCGACGAGCTCGTTGTGGTCGAGCTCCGGCAGTTCGTGAAAGAAGCACGGTAGCTTGGCGTTCTCGTTGATCTGGGTCTTCCAGCGATACGCGATCGGCGCGGTGAGGCCAGCGCCTGCGATCACCGGGGTCGTGCCGAACAGTCCGCGCGCGATCGACTTGGCGAGCGAGTCCTCGGGGGCGTCGGGGCCCCACTCGGATACGAGCTGCTCGGTGTGCGAGGCAGCGACGTCGATCTCGGAGGTGAGTCGCGGACCGGCGCCACACAGCGCGGCGACCTCGAGCGCGGCGACGATCATGTAGGCAACGGCGGCTCGCGGCTGGAAGCCGCCCGGCAGCGGGATCACCGGGACGCCGTCGGCACGCGCCATCTCCGCCAGCCGCCCGCCGGTCGTGGCCACCGTGCGCTTGGCGCCGAGCGCGCCCGCGGACTCGTAGCACGCGAGCGTCTCCTCGGTCTCGCCGGAGTAGCTCGCCAGCAGCACCATCGTGTCGGGCGTGGTCCAGCTCGGCAGGCCATAGGCGCGGGTGACGAAGATCGGCCGGGAGGCGTGGTCGCCGAGCGCGGCGCGCGCGAGCGCTCCGCCGATCGCCGAGCCGCCCATGCCGGCAACCACCAGTCCGGCGGGGGTGTCCCAGTCCTGCATGATCGCCGACTCGACCCGCCATACGGCGTCGCGCAGCTGCTCGGGCAGCGAGAGCACGTCGTCGAGCTCACCCGATACGTCCACTCGCGCGATGGCCTCGCGCGAGAGCGCTCCCTGTTCGTCCACCGGCGTGGCGACGGCCTCGCTTGCGTCAGTCATCTGCTCGCCTCCTGTCGCCTTCGAAACTGGTCGGGTTGGTGGTCTGGATCGCGGCTCGTGCGCCGGTGGCGGCTGCTCTGACGCCGACGCACGCGCGCACGCGCGCACGCGTGGGCTCGCTCAGAACTTGATTGCGCCGTCGGGCAGCGTGACATTAGGGAAGATACGCGCCCCCCGGGCGATCGTGTTGTCTGCCCCGACGGTGACGCCCTCGCCGAGCACGGCGCCGCCTTCCAGGCGAGTGCGATCCCCGACGCGGCAGCCCGCCGCGACGACGCAGTCGCGCAGGCTGCACCCGGCTCCGATCTCGGCGCCGCTGAGCAGCACCGAGCGCTCGACGGTGCTGCCGGCGCCGACGCGGACGTCGCGTCCGAGCACGACGAGGCTGCCGACGTGGGCGCCCGGGGCGACGTGGGCGCCGCGCTCGATCACCGCCGGCGGGATCGCGCGGCCGTGCAGCTCGGCACCGGGGTCGACCGCCAGCCAGCTGTCGCCGAGGCGGGCGCGTACGGCGGTGTTGACGTTGCCCTCGATGATGTCGAAGGTGCCCTGCAGGTAGCGCTCGGGCGTGCCGATGTCCAGCCAGTAGGCGTTGACCGGAAACCCGTACAGGCCGTTGCCGATCAGCGCGGGCCAGATCTCGCGCTCGATCGAGACGTTGCGGTCGGGCGGCACGAGGTCGAGGACGTCGCGCTGCAGCACGTAGACGCCGGCGCTGATCATGTTCGTGTCGATCTGGTCGGGGCTGGGCTTCTCGAGGAAGTCCTTGACCGAGCGGTCGGCGTGCAGGTGCACGAGCCCGTAGGTGCTCGGGTCGCGCACGGGCGCGAGCGCGAGCGTCGCCCTGGCTCCGGTGCGCTCGTGCTGGGCGATCTGGCCGGTCAGGTCGATGTCGGTGAGGACGTCGCCGTTGAGCATCAGGAAGCGGTCGTCGAGCAGGCGCTCGGCGAACTTCAGCGCCCCGGCGGTGCCGCGCGGGTCAGGCTCCTCCACGTAACGGAGCCTGACGCCGACGCCGGAGCCATCGCCGAGGACGTTGCGGACGCTCGTGGCGAGAAAGCCGCAGGACATGATCACGTCGTCGATGCCGTGCGTCTTCAGCCATTCGAGCATGAAGGCGATGAACGGCCGGTCCACGAGCGGGACGACCGGCTTGGGCACGGTCGAGGTGAGCGGGCGCAGGCGCGTGCCCTCGCCTCCGACCAGGATCACCGCTTGCATCAGACGCGTCCACCCGCCTGGCTCGCGCCCGTTTGCGGCACGGCTGTCCCCACCTGCACTCCGCTCGCATCTGCCCCTGTTGCGGTTGGCACGGCGGCCGCGTCGTGGCGTGTGTGCAAGCCTCGCCCGATGCCTTCGTAGGCGAGCCCTGCCGCGCGCACCGCGTCGGCGTCGAGGGCGTTGCGCCCGTCGATCACGATGGTGCCGCGCATCGCGCGTGCGACCTCGTTCCAGTCGAGCTCGCGCAGCTCCTTCCACTCGGTCACGAGCACGACCGCGTCGGCGTCGCGGACGGCATCGAGCGCGGTGTCGCGGTAGGAGAGCTGCGGCATCAGCTTGCGCGCCTCGTCCTCGGCCACCGGGTCATAGGCGCTGACCTCGGCGCCCTCCGCGAGCAAGCGCGCCGCGAGCACGAGCGAGGAGGCTCCGCGCATGTCGTCGGTCTCGGGCTTGAACGCCAGGCCGAGCAGGCCGACGCGTCGGCCCGCGAGCGGCCCGACGTGGCGCTGCAGCTTCGAGACGACGCGGCGCTTCTGCAGCTCGTTGACCTCGATCACCGAGTTGAGCAGCTGGAAGTGGTAGCCCGAGTTGGCCGCCAGCAGCTTGAGCGCGCTGACGTCCTTGGTGAAGCAGCTGCCTCCGTAGCCGATCCCGGCCTGCAGAAAGCGCGGCCCGATGCGCTCGTCGAGGCCCACGCCGCGAGCCACCTCGATCACGTCCGCGCCGGTCTCCTCGCAGACGTTGGCGATCTCGTTGATGAACGAGATCTTGGTGGCGAGGAACGCGTTGGCGGCGAGCTTGATCATCTCGGCGCTGGCGACGTCGGTGCGGACGAGCTCGCCGCTGCCGGAGCCGCCGTAGCCGTCGAGGAGCAGGGGTCGGTACAGCTCTACGACCGCGTCGCCCGCCCAGTCGCGGTTGTCGCCGACGACGACGCGATCGGGATGCAGGAAGTCCTTGACCGCGGAGCCCTCCTTGAGGAACTCGGGGCAGGACACGTATGCCATGCCGGACTTGCTGCGCTCGCGAAACGTGCGCTGGATCGTCGCGCCGGTGCCACACGGAACGGTCGACTTCATCACCAGCGCGTGCTCGGCGGAGGCCGGCATCCCCTCGACCACCGCGTTGACCGCCGCCAGGTCGGCGTCGCCCGAATGCGTCGGCGGCGTGCCGACCGCGACGAACAGCAGGCGCGCCCCTTCGAGCGCTGGAGCGAGCTCGGTCGTGAAGTGCAGCCGGCTTGCGTTGCGCGCGAGCAGCTCGCCCAGGCCGGGCTCGTAGATCGGCACCTCACCGGCGCGCAGGCGCGCGATCTTCTCGGCGTCGATGTCCACGCACCAGACCTCGCTGCCAAGCTCGGCAAAGCCGACGGCCGTAACGAGGCCGACGTAGCCGGTGCCGATCACTCCGATTGGTTCACGTTGGGCGTTCATCGGGCGCAGAAGGCTACCGGTGGGAACGGCCGGTGGGCCAGACTGGCAACGAGCCGGTTACACGAGAAGGCACGGGCTGAGACGGGTCGATCAAGTGGCGCTTGGACCCAGGCGAAACACCGGGTGCTTGGGAGCGGCGGCGCGGAGCTGCTCGTCGGAGGAGTCCGGGCCGACGCCGTCGAAGAACACGCCGACCTCGAACTTCCAGCGCTCGAGATAGGCGCGCAGCACGGGCGGCTTTTCGTCGTCACCGAGCTCGGTCGCGGTGAAGCTCTCGCTGCGCCTGCCGACGAGCACTCGGCCCTGCCCGCTGGCGCGCAGGTTGCGCGCCCACTGGGTCTCGCCGCGGGGAGCGACGAGGTAGCGCTGGCCCTCGAAGCTGAGCAGGTTGACGGGCGTGCGTCGCGGCTGGCCGGAGCTGCGGCCGCGGACCTCCAGGACACGCGAGCCGGCCAGGCTGACGCCGAGGCGGGTGAGGCACGCGACGAGCGGGTTGAACACGTGCGCGGTGAACCATCCGGGGCGCTTGCGCTCGAAGTGCGCTGTCGCGGGATTGGCGGCTGGCATCTCTGCGCAGGCTACTGGGCAACCGCGAGGAACGCCTGGTAGCGGCGCACGTCGCGCAGCGCGCGCGCCTGCCGCTCGCTGCCGTAGTCCGCGGTCTCGGCCGCGGCCTGTGCCTCGGACAGCTTGGTCTGCAGCTCCTGGCGATCGAGTTGGTCCGGCGCGATCGCTTCCTGCACCAGCACGAGCGCCCGGTTCTCGGCGAACTGCAGGTAGCCCTCGGCGGTGGCGAAACGCACGATCTCCGAGTCCGAGCGGTACAGCCGCAGCTCGGTCGGCTCGAGCGTGGCGAGCACCGGCTGATGGTTGGCGAGGATCCCGATCGAGCCGACCGTGGTGACGGTCGAGAGCATCTCGATGTCCTCAGCGAATATCTCGCCTTCGGGCGTGAGCACTTCGGCGGGGAACGGCGTATGCATGCTTAGCCCCGTGGGGCATCCAGCCCCACGTTTTGATCAGAACGTCCGACCTCCGGTCGGCCGTAACCGTTCGGCTGCGCCTCACTCATGTCTTCTTGGCCGCTGCGACGACCTCGTCGATTGTGCCCTTCAAGAAGAAGGCCGACTCGGGGACTTCGTCGTGCTTGCCCTCGATGATCTCGTCGAAGCCCCTGATCGTCTCTTCGATTTTCACGTAGGCGCCGGGCGTGCCGGTGAACTCTTCGGCCACGAAGAATGGTTGCGAGAGGAAGCGCTCGATGCGGCGGGCGCGTTGCACGGTGAGCTTGTCCTCGTCGGAGAGCTCGTCGATGCCGAGGATCGCGATGATGTCCTGCAGCTCCTTGTAGCGCTGCAGGATCTCCTTGACGCGGTTGGCGACACGGAAGTGTTCCTCGCCGAGGATGTCGGCCTTGAGGATCGTCGAGGTCGAGTCGAGCGGATCGACAGCCGGGTAGATGCCTTTCTCGGAGATCGCGCGCGAGAGCACGGTGGTGGCGTTGAGGTGCGCGAACACCGAGGCCGGCGCCGGATCGGTGAGGTCGTCGGCCGGCACGTAGATGGCCTGGACGGAGGTGACCGAGCCCTCGCGCGTGGAGGTGATGCGCTCCTGCAGCTGGCCCATCTCGGTCTCGAGCGTCGGCTGGTAGCCGACCTGCGAGGGCATGCGGCCGAGCAGCGCCGAGACCTCGGAGCCGGCCTGGACGAAGCGGAAGATGTTGTCGATGAACAGCAGCACGTCCTGGCCCTGGTCGCGGAAGTATTCGGCCATCGTCAGCCCGGAGAGGGCCACGCGCATGCGTGCGCCGGGGGGCTCGTTCATCTGGCCGAAGACGAGCATGGTCTTCTCGAGGACCCCCGACTCCTTCATCTCGAGCCACAGGTCGTTGCCCTCGCGCGAGCGCTCGCCGACGCCGCAGAAGGCGGACAGGCCACCGTGCTCCTTGGCGAGGTTGTGGATCAGCTCCTGGATCAGCACGGTCTTGCCGACGCCGGCTCCGCCGAACAGCCCGACCTTGCCGCCCTTGGCGTACGGCGCCAGCAGGTCGATGACCTTGATGCCCGTCTCGAACATTTCGGCCGTAGGTGTCAGGTCATCGGCGCGCGGCGCCTCCTGGTGGATGCTGCGGCGCTCGATGCCGCTGGGAAGCTCGGCGCCGAAGTCGATCGGTTCGCCGAGCAGGTTGAAGATGCGCCCGAGCGTGGCCTCGCCGACCGGAACCGTGATCGGGGCGCCGGTGTCGATCACCTCCACGCCACGCGCGAGACCGTCGGTGGTGTCCATCGCGACGGCGCGGACGCGGTCGTCGCCGAGATGCTGCTGGACCTCGCAGACGAGCAGGTCGCCACCGGCCTCGGAGCTGACTCCCGGCGCCTCCTCGTCGGCTGCGGCAGCGGGCCTGGCGACGGTGATGGCGTGGTTGATCTCTGGCAGGCGCTCGCTGAAGACCGCCTCGATGACGACGCCCTGGATCTCCTCGATGCGCCCCACGTTGCGAGCACCCGAGCCTCCGTTGGCGGACTGCTGGGCTGTGCTCATCGACTCCTCGGGCGTGCCTCTCGGCTCGGTGGCGGTGGTGTCCATTGTGGCGATTTCTCCTGTCTCTCTCAGTCTGTAGGTCTCAATCGTATTGCGCAGCTCATCGGTCGCCTCAGCTGAGGCCCTCGGCCCCGGCCACGACCTCCATGATCTCCTGCGTGATCTCGGCCTGGCGGGCGCGGTTCATCTGGAGCGTGTAGTCGGTGATGATTTCCCCGGCGTTCTCGGAGGCGCTTCGCATGGCGGTCATCTGCGCGCCGAAGAACCCGGCGGCGGACTCGACGAGGGCGCGGAAGATCGAGGTCTCGACGTAGTCGGGGACGAGCGTCGCGAGGATCTTCTCGGGCTCGGGCTCGTACTCGACGAGCGCGCGGCGGCCGGCGGGAGCTGGGTCCGCGGAGCTGTCGTCCTGGAGCTCGCCGCCGATCGTGGCGCGCGAGAGCGGCAGCAGGCGCTCGTGGGTGACGGTCTGCGTGAGCGGCGAGACGTAGGCGTTGTAGAGCATGTTGACGCGATCGATGCGGCCCTCGCTGTAGGCGCTGGTCAGATCGGCGGCGATCGCGCGCGCGTCGGCGTAGGCCGGTTTGTCGGTGAACCCGGTGTAGCTCCCTTGCAGGTCGTAGCCGCGGAAGGCGAGTGAGGAGGCGCCGCGCCGTCCGGTCGCGTACCAGACGCTGTCCACGCCCTGTCCGGCGAGCTCGCCGGAGAGCCGGATGCCGGCGCGGATGATCTGCGAGTTGAACGCGCCGGCAAGGCCGCGGTCGCCGGTCACGAGCAGCAGCCCGGCTCGCTGTTCGGAGTCGTGCTCGGCCAGTAGCGGCATGCGCGCGGTCTCGGCCGCCCCGGCCGCCTGCGCGGCTTGGCGGGTCATGCGCCTGATGGCGTCGGCATATGGACGCAGAACCTCGATCCGCTGTTCGGCCCGCCGCAGGCGCGCGGCCGCGACCATCTCCATCGCCCGGGTGATCTTCTGAATGTTCTTCACCGAGGCGATCTTGTTCCTGACGTCGCGCTGAGAGGCCATGATCGTGATCCGCCGGCGGGCTAGGCCGCCGCCGCGGCCTCCTGCTCTGGCTCTGCCTGGAGCGCAGAGCCCTCGTCGCGTTTGCTCGCACGCGGCTCGGCGTCCTCGAGCGGCTGGCCCTCCTCGTCGAGGTCGTAGCCGAAGTCCTGCGCGAACGCCGCGACCGCATCGTGCAGGGCATTCTGCGTGTCCTCCGACCAGTCGCCACCGGCGATCTTGGCACGCAGCTCGCTGTGCTCGGCGTGCATGCGTTCGGTCAGCTCGAGCAGGAACTCCTCGACACGGTTGACGTTGAGGCGGTCCAGGAAGCCGTTGGTGGCAGCGTAGATCTGGATCGTCTGGTCCTCGACGGGGAGCGGCGCGCGCTCGTGCTGGTTGAGGGTCGTCACCAGCCGCTCGCCGCGCGCGAGCGTGCGCTGCGTATCGGCATCGAGATCGGAGCCGAACTGAGCGAAGGCCTCGAGATCGCGGTACTGCGAGAGCTCGAGCTTGATCCGGCCGGCGACCTTCTTCATCGGCCCGAGCTGGGCGTTGCCGCCGACGCGCGAGACCGAGATGCCGACGTTGATCGCCGGGCGCACGCCGGAGTTGAACAGCTTTGACTCGAGGAAGATCTGGCCGTCGGTGATCGAGATCACGTTCGTCGGGATGTACGCCGAGACGTCGCCGGCCTGGGTCTCGATGATCGGCAGAGCCGTCAAGGAGCCGCCGCCGAGATCGTCGTTCAGCTTGACCGCGCGCTCGAGCAGGCGCGAGTGCAGGTAGAAGACGTCACCCGGATAGGCCTCGCGCCCGGGCGGGCGGCGCAGCAGCAGCGACATCTGGCGGTAGGCATAGGCGTGCTTGGTGAGGTCGTCGTAGACGCAGAGCGCGTGGCGGCCGTTGTAGAGGAAGTGCTCGCCCATCGCGCAGCCGGCGTAGGGCGCCATGTACTTGATCGGCGCCGCCTCGTCGGCGGCGGCGGCCACGATGATGGTGTTGTCGAGCGCGTTGTATTCGTCGAGCGTCTGCGCGAGCGCGACAACGGTGGACATGCGCTGGCCGATCGCGACGTAGACGGATACGACGTCTGAGTCCTTGTTGTTGATGATCGTGTCGATCGCGATCGCGGTCTTGCCGGTCTGGCGGTCGCCGATGATCAGCTCGCGCTGGCCGCGGCCGATCGGGATCATCGCGTCGATCGCCTTCAGGCCGGTCTGCATCGGCTGCTTGACGGGCTGGCGCTGGACGACACCGGGAGCCTTGAACTCGGCCGGACGGGTCTCGCCGGGAGCGATGTCTCCCTTGCCGTCGAGCGGGCGTCCGAGCGGGTCGACGATGCGCCCGAGCAGCTGCTCACCGACGGGGATCTCGAGCAGCTGACCGGTGCGCTTGGCGGTGTCGCCCTCGCTGATGTGCTCCCACTCGCCGAACAGGACGGCGCCGACGTTGTCGGACTCGAGGTTGAGCGCCAGCCCGGTGACGCCGTGCGGGAGCTCGACCATCTCGAAGGACATGCAGTTCTCCAGCCCGTGCAAGCGTGCGATGCCGTCGGCGACGGACAGCACCGTGCCGACCTCGGTCAGCTCGGCGGCGCCGCTGTCGAGGCCCTCGATGCGGCTCTTGAGAATGCTGGTGATCTCGTCTGGGTTGATCTGCATGTCGTGTCTCCTGATTGAAAAGCGGGCTGGGCTCTGAAGCGATCTGGGCTCGAAGCGGCCGAGGCTCCGCGGAGCTGGCTGGCTCCGGAAGCGGCTGGGCTGTGCTGCTAGGCGGCTCCTTGTGCAACGTGCCTGCGCAGCTGCTCCAGTCGGTTGCGGATAGAGGCGTCGAGGATCGAGTTGCCGACGCGCACGACGATGCCGCCGAGAATGTCGGGGTCAACGCGCGCCTCGAGCGTGACCGTGCGCCCGGCGCGCTCGCCGATCGTCCTCGCGAGGCTCTCCGTGGTGGTCTGGTCGAGTGCGATCGCGCTCGTGACCTCGACCGGCAGGGTGCGATTCTCCTCATCCCAGAGGCGCTGATAGTCCTGACGGATGCGGAATATCACGGGCATGCGGTGGTTTTCGATCAGCACCTTCAGGAAGTTCGGCAGGATGGGGTCGGCGCCCTCGATCGCGCGCTCGAGCGCCTGCTGCTTCTCCTCGCTCGAGAAGTAGGGCGAGAAGAAGAACACCGCCAGCTGACGGTTTGCGTCCAGCGCATCGGCGAACTGGCCGAGCTGCTCGCGCAACACGTCGAGCTTGCCTTGCTCGCGCGCCACCTCGAACAGCGAGCGGGCATATACCTGTGCGAGCTCCTCCATCAGCGCACGCCGCCGCGCGCAGCTTGTAGGCAGCGTCCGCCCGGGCAGGCCCCGCCTGGCCGCGACGCACACGCGCACGCGCGCGTACGCGTGTGCGTCGCCCCGCGTCTGGGTCGCCCGTGCCTGCGCCGCGCGCGCGTGTCTCGCGCGCGCGTGCGCTGCCCATCGCGCAAGTCGTATTCGAGCGCGCCGCGGTGGTGTGATAGCTCGCGTGGCACGTCAGTTCACGCTCGAGGAGAGTCCGGAGAAGTCCAGTTCGCCGAGCGCCTCGTCGACCAGACGCCGCTGGTCGGCTTCGTCGAGCGCCTTGCGGGTGACCTTCTCGGTCGCCATGACAGTGAGGTCGGCGACCTCGTTGCGCAGGTCACCGAGGGCGCGCTCGGTGGCGGCAGCGATGTCGCGTTCGGCGCGCTTGGCGGCTTCGGCCAGCAGCTGACGTCCGCGCTCCTTGGCCTCCTGCTCGTGCGAGTCGGCGGTCTGACGGGCGCGCTGGACGATCTCCTCGGACTGCGTCCTGGCCTCTGCCAGGCGCTCGCGGTATTCGGCGAGGATGCGGTCGGCCTCCTGGCGCATGCGCTCGGCATGGTCGATCGACTCGTCGATGGTTGCGCGGCGGTCGTCGAGCGCGGCGGTGATGCGCGGGAAGACGGCCTTGATCAGGATGTATAGCGAGATCGCGAAGACGACGAACGTCCAGACCATCAGGCCGACGTTCGGCGTGATCAGCCACGACTCGCTGGCGAGCGGCATGCTGATGATGGCGGTGAGCGTGTGCATCGGTGCCTACAGGAAGAAGGCGATGAAACCGCCGACCAGTCCGTAGAAGAAGGTCGCCTCGGTGAGCGCGAAGCCGAGCCACTGGATCGAGGTGATTTCGTCTTTCATCTCGGGCTGGCGCGTGGTCGCCTCGATCACCTTCCCGAACAGCATGCCGATGCCCGCGCCGGCGCCCGCGGCGCCTCCGCCCGCACCGACGCCGAGCGCGATCGCTTTACCAGCGTTGGCGCCGACTTCCTTGGACACTTCGGCGGCCGCCAGCATCGGGGCGCCGAGGTGAATCGAGATGGTTGCTATCAGGTGAGTCAGCATCAGTCTCCTTGTCTGTGCATTTAGTGGCTCGCCGCGCTGGCGCCGCCGATGTAGATGGCAGTGAGGATCGCGAAGATGAAGGCCTGCAGGCCGGCGATCAGGACCGCCTCGAACAGGAAGATGACCACGCCGATCGGCAGCGTGAGCCAACCGAGCAGCTGCAGGCCGAGCAGCACGGCGAGGTTGCCGGCCATGAAGTCGATCAGCAGGTGGCCCGCGAGCAGGTTGGCCCACAGCCGGATCGTGAGCGAGAGCGGGCGCAGGATGAAGTTCGAGAGGATCTCGAGCGGGAATATCAGGATCAGCATCGGCCCGCCGACGCCGGCCGGGATCAGGCTTTTGAGATAGCCGAAGGCTCCGTGCGTTCGTACTCCTTCGACGTTGTAGGCGACGAAAACCCCAAGCGCGAGCACGAGCGGGACGGCGACGTTGGTGACGGCGGCGTAGATCTGAAACGACGGGATGCTGGCGCCGAAGATTTTGAAGGTGTTCTCTGAGTCGACCGGCAACGGGATGTAGCCGATCAGGTTCGAGACGAGGATGAACACGAACAGCGTGAAGATCACCGGGAACCAGCGCTTGGAGAGCTTTTCGCTCATGTTCTCGCGCGTGACTTTCGACATCAGTTCGTATCCCGCCTCGACCGCGACCTGTAGACGCCCGGGCCGCTTCTGCATGTGTCTGGCGACGACGAGCATGATCGCGAGCGTGATGCCGGTCGCGAGCAGCAGATACAGAACGCCCTTGTCGAACTGGATCGGACCGGCGATCTTGAACCAGCTTTCCAGGTGAAAGCTGTCGATGACTTTGAACTGTTCGTTTTTGTGACCGTGAATCCCGAAGCCGATGGCGAATGCGATCAACCCGGCCAGATACACGAACGCGATGCCGAGCACGAGCTTGCGGGTTTTGCTCATCCCGCCGGTTGCCTGCGTGGCGTGCTCGACCGTGCTCATCGAGCCATCTCCGTCCTCGGGCGGGCTGCATGAATCGAGCCGTAGTCCCTCATCGAGCTGTAGGCCCTCGCCGAACCATCTCCCGCTTCCCTCATCGAGCCATCTCCCGCCCGCGGGTGGGTGGTGGCGTGGGACGGCCCGAGAGCACCCTGATGGCGAACGCCACGGAGTAGGCCGCGAAGATGACGAGCGCGGCGGCGAGCCCGTCGGGGCGCCCGCCGACGACGCCGGCCAATACGATCGCGCCGGCGAGCAGCCAGATGCGCCCGAACGCCTCGAACAGCGTGAAGCCGAGCCGCGCGCGGGGCTCTGCGGCTCTGACGACGAGACGCTGGTCGGCGTGGCGCACGACGCTCTGCAGGATCCACGCGACGGCGCCGACCAGGTAGCCGAAGGCGGGAGCGCCCATCGAGAGCGCGATCGGAGTGGCGAGGACGACGAGCACGACGTCGAGGTTGCGCGCGAGCGCCGTGACGCCGCGCCACGCGCCCGCCGCCACGCCTCCCGGCTCAGCGCCGGGCAGGCAAGCGGAGTCTTCGTTGGCGTCGAAGTCTTGCATCAGCGTTTTCGGCACCCTACAGACGCGGAGCGTTACCGCGTCGTCTCAGGGCGATCGAAATCTGGTATCTGGCCTGCCGGCAGACACAAAAGCGCGCACGCCTCGACTCGGCGGCACCCTCGTAACAACGTCTTCACACGGTCCGCGGCGGCTCGCCCAGTCTACCTGCTTTAAGACTTCGTAACAAGTTTGTGACATGCGGTACGCGCGCGTCTCGGATTTTCCGAGGGATGAATGCCTGGATCAGCACGACGAGCCCGAGCGTCGCAAGCCCGGCCAGGACGTCGAACAGGTAGTGGTTGCCGGTGGCGAGCACCGCGAAGGCCGTGATGCACGGATACAGCAGGGCCAGGGCGCGCAGGCAGGCTTTTGTCGTGACCCGCCAGACGACCAGCGTGCACCAGCCGGCCCAGGCCATGTGCAGCGAGGGCATCGCCGCCAGCTGGTTGGCGGCGGACGCGAGCGCGCCGGTGTGCCAGGACCCGAAGGCGTGTGAGGAGGCGACGATGTCTTTGAAGCCGAAGCGGGTGAGCATCCGCGGCGGCGCGACCGGGTACAGCCAGAAGATCGCGAACGCGACGACGTTGACCGCGACCAGCACGTTGCGCAGCGGCCGATAGATGTCGGCGCGGTGCCACCACAGCCAGCCGAGCAGGCCGAGGGTGACGATGAAGTGGGCGTTGTCGTAGTAGTCGGAGATCGCCAGGGCGAGCGCGTGGTGCGCACCCAGCCAGCGGTCGAGGCGCAGTTCGGGCGCGAGGCCGAGCGAGCGCTCGGCCGTGAGGATGGCTTCGCCGTGCTCGAGCGCCGCGTGCAGGCGCAGGGGTGCGAGGTTCGTGATGGCGTCGTAGACCCAGCACAGCCACACGATCGTCAGCGCCTCGATCCACAGGGGCGAGCGCTTGACCGTGGGCGAGTATGAGGGCGCGCCGACGTTCGGGGCTGGAATCGCGACCGCGGTTTCGCGCCGCTCAATCGAGATGGTGCTCGACAAGCTGAAGATCTTATCCGCCGTCCCCGCGGCGGGGCGACATTCGTCTTTCAGGGCGCTTCCGGGTCGAGGCCGAGGCCGGCGAGCGTGTCGAGCACGCTCGGGAGTGCCGCGACGGTGCGGCGCCACGAGCCGGGCGCCGAGTAGTCGTCGGCGTCGTGGAGCAGCAGCAGCGAGCCTGCGGAGGCGCCATCGGTGACGAGCTCGGCGATCGACTCGGGCGTGGCCCGAGCCTCCCAGTCCCTGCCCCACTGGCTCCACAGCAGCGTGCGCCACGCGCGCGCGCGCGCGTGCGTGAGCGCCGCCGCATTGGGCACCCCGTAGGGCGGCCGGTACAGCCTGATGGCGCGGCCGCTGAGCGACTCGATCGTGTCCTGAGCGCGCGCAAGATCGGCGCGGACCTGACAGGGAGTCAGACGGAGCAGGTTGCGATGGCGATCGCAGTGCAGGCCGATCGAGTGTCCGGCGGCGACGATCTCGCGCGCGAGGGTGGGGTTGCGGCGGACCTGCTCGCCGACCAGGAAGAATGTGGCGCGGACGTTCGCGGCGGCGAGGATCTCGAGCACAGCCGGCGTTCCCTGCGCGTGCGGTCCATCGTCGAACGTGAGCCCGTAGCCGCGCGCGCCGGCGGTGCGATCCTCGATGCCGAGACGCTCGCACAGCGCCGAGCCGACCGGTCCGTCGAGCGCCCACGCCCGGGAGCGGTCGCTGACGAAGCGTACGCGCGCACCCGCGAGTCCCGGCAGCAGATAGCCGCCGACCGCGGCGCCGGCCAGCGCGCCGGCTGCGGCGCTGGCGCGGCTGCGATGATCGTGGCTGGACATGGTCGATCTGGTGCTCGGCATCCTCGCCGCGATCGCGGCTTCGACGTTCTACAGCCTAGGGATCGTCTACCAGGCGGTCGACGCCAAGCACACGCCCACCAGCGAGCACCTTCGCGTGGCGCTGCTCTGGAACCTGGTCAGGCGGGCCCGCTGGCTGCTCGGCACGGGGCTGTCGATCCTCGGCTGGCCGCTGCAGGTGATCGCGCTACTGCTCGCCCCGTTGGTCGTGGTGCAGCCGGCGCTGGCGGTCGGTCTCGTGGTGCTGCTGCTGGCGGCGCAGCGAATACTCGGCGAGCACGCCGGACGTCATGAGCATCTCGCGATCCTGGCGATCGCGATCGGCGTGGTCGTGATCGGCCTGTGCGCGCCGCCGCGCAGCACGACGCACACGTCCGAGAAGCTGACGATCACGATCGTGCTGGTGGCGCTTGCGGCGGCGAGCCTGGTGCCTTACGTGCTGCAGCTGTTTCACCGCTCGCCGGCGTTCGTGACGATGTTCGGCGCGGGCCTCGCGTTCGCGTGGAGCGGGCTGGCGACGAAGCTGGCAGCCGACGACCTCTCGCACGGGCACCTCGGCGTGGCGGTCGCCTGGGGGCTATCGACCGCGGCGGCCTCGGGGGTCGGCGTGCTCAGCGAGATGAGCGCATTGCAGTCGCGTCCGGCGATCCAGGTGGCGCCGGTCGTGTTCGTGGTCCAGACGGTGGTGCCGGTCGTGCTGGCGCCGCTGTTGTTCGGCGAGTATTTCTCGCAGACGCCCTACGGAGGCGTTCCGCTCGCTCTCGGCATCGCGCTGCTGCTGGTCGGCGCGACTATGCTCGCCCGCTCGCCGCTGCTGCTCGCATTGATGGCGGGCCAGCACGGGCCAGCCGGCGACGAGGCTCAGGCGATAGCAGCCGGCGACGAGGCTCAGGCGATGCCGGCGCGCGAGTGGGTGAGCGAGTGCAGCGACACGACTTCGAGCCCGCCCGCTTCCACGGCGGAGACGATTCGTTCGAGCCCGTGTACGGAGGCTTCGGAACCGTCGGCGGTCACGACCACGACGTCGCCTGCCCGAGCCGGCCGGTGAAGGCGCCCGGAGCGCGCTTCGACACGCAGCGCTCCGCTGACCGGTTTGGCCCCGGTCGTGTGCGCGAGCACGACCTGGCCCATCGTCATGCCGCCGCTGGGCTGCAGGAAGTAGAAGCCCCTGTGGCGCAACCCGAAGGCGTGCGCCTGGGCTCGCAGTGAGCCGCGCGCGTGCACCCAGTGCAGCAGCGTGCCGGCGGTCGCGATCGACGGGATGAGCTCGTCGCCGTCGGCATGCACGGCCGCGATCGTCGTCGGCGATGGCACGTGGCCCTGGCTGGCGAAGGACACGTGGATGCCGCGGGCGGCCAGCTCGTCCGCGACGAGCGGCTCGGCGCTGCTCGGGACCCACACGATCATTCCGACGTCCGGCGCGCGCGTTGCGACGTGCGCGAGCGGCTGCATGTGAAAGGTTTTGACCGCGATCGCGGCAACCTCGTCGGTTGACATGAGCCACGTTCCGATGCCCAGGAACAGGATCAGCGAGGTGGTGACGCCGGTCAGGCGCAGGCGCCACGCCGGGATCGGGCTCACGCGCCGCGGCGGGTCGAGCACGAGCGCGGCCGCAGGCGCGCGCTCGGTCAGCGATCCAGCAACCGAGCCCGAGAGCGAGGCTACAGGCGCACAGTCGGTCGGAGCGACTTGGTCAGAGAGCGAGGCGACTGGCGCAGGCTCTGTCCAGGCAACCAAGTCGGAAAGCGAGGCGGCATGGGTTGCTTCGGGGAAGCTGGCCTGTACCTGCTCGCGCAGCTCGCGGACGCTGTTGGCCAGCCTCAGCAGCCCGAGGTCGGCCATCGCCTGCGTGTTCAGTCGCGCGTGGCCGACCGGCAGCCCGTAGGAGACCACCGGCGTGCCCGCCGCCCCGGCCTCCAGGCAGGTGACGCCGCCGGTCGAATGCACGAGCACGTCGGCGGCCGCGAGCAACTCGGGCATCTGGTCGGTGAAGCCGTACACGCGCACGTTGGGCTCGTCGCGGAAGTCGCGCTGCACGCGCTCGCGCAGCTGTTCGTTGTGCCCGGCGACACACACGATGCTGCTGACGTCGGGCAGGCTCATCAGGCCGCGCACCGCGCCCGTTACGTCACCGACTCCCCAGCCTCCACCGGATACGACCACGATCCTTCCGGCCTCGGGCAGGCCGAGTGCGCGACGAGTCGCGAGCGGGCAGCGCGGCTTTGAGAATTCGGCCGAGATCAGCGGGCGCACCAGCCGGGCGCTGCCCTCGCCGGCGATGCGCTCGACCAGGCTCATCGACTCGCCGTACATCACCAGGTGCATGTCGATCCCGGGCTGGGCCCAGAAGAACAGGCCTGTGAGGTCGGTGATCGTGGCAACCGTCGGGCAGTCGATCGCCCCAATGCGCCGCAGGCGGGCGAGCACCACGGTGACGGCCGGATAGGTGGACACGACGACGTCGGGATCGTGGGAGGCGATCGTGCGGGCCAGCGGCCGCGAACCGAACAGGCAGAGCAATCGGCGCGCGATCCAACGCACCGGCGCGACGTGCTCGAGCAGCCAGTAGACGATCGTGTACGTCCAGGGCAGGAACTTCAGCTGAACTCGGTACCCGTCCTCGACGACGGGCTGCAGCAGCCGGCCCATGGCGGCGAGCCCGTCGATCACGGTGACCTCGGCACGCTTTCCGGATTCCTGGATCTGGCGGGCCAGCGCACGCGCCGCCGCGGCGTGACCCTCCCCCACGTCGGCGGACAGGATCAGCACACGCTTGGTCTCCGCGCAGGGACGCGATTTTGAGTGACGATGGCGGCGTCGCATGTGTGTGCTGGATCTAGCTTCGCCCCTGGGGCCGGCGGTCCTGCCTGCGCGACCGGCTCAGGCCGGTTGCCGCCCTCAGCGGGCGCGCTTGGCGCCACAGCGTACTGAGCGACGGGAATGCTTGCAGGCGTCGCGGACATACCTACGAGCGATGCCGCAGAGCCGTTGCCCAGGGACGTGCCCGACCGGCCACCCGCGGCCGGCCCGGCCTCTGACAGACCACCACCGCAGGCCGAGCAGCTCGACCGACGATCACGGCAACCGGCCCGCCCCTGACCGACCCTGGCCGCGACCAGCCTGCTGACCGACCAACCCCGCAGGCCGCGCCGGCCGCAACAATGGTTCGCATCGAGGCCACCACTCCCCCCATTCGCGGCGAGGTGCTCGGCCACGGCGCGACCAGGCGGCGCGTGCGTGGGCCCGCAGACACCCGCGAGGCCCCGTCCGCGTACCTGCGCGTGCTCGGTGCGCTGGGGCTGGTCGCGGTGCTCCTCAGCGTGTTCTTCGTGTGCGCGGGCGCGGCCGGCGGACCGGGCGTGCTCATTCCCGGCCGCAGCGGCGGCTGGCCGACCTGGCTGGCCGGACCGCTCCGCGGGCTGGGTCTGGGTCTGAGCAACGACGAATTCCAGGTCTGGACGCTCGTCATGTGCGGGGGCTACGCGGCGGTGCTGGTCGCCGCGCGGGCGCTGTCCCTGCGAACGCTGGCGCTGGCGATCGTGGCGGCGAACGTGCTGCTGGCGCTGGGCCCGCCGCTGCTCTCCCAGGATGTGTTCGGCTACATGGCCTTTGCCCGGATGGGTGTCCTGCACGGCCTCGATCCCTATACGCACGTGGCCTTTCAGGCGCCGACCGATCCGATCTACCCGTTTATCGGCTGGCCGCGCCAGCACTCGCCCTATGGTCCGCTATTCACGCTGGCGAGCTACGCGACCGCCCCCCTGGGGCTCGGTGGCGGTCTGTGGGCGTTGAAGGCGGCGGCGGTGGCCGGCAGCCTTGCCGCCGTGGCGCTGACTGCGCGCGCGGCACGGCTATCGGGCCGATCGCCCCAGGCGGCGGCGGCGTTCGTCGGGCTGAACCCTGTGATGCTCGAGCTTGCGGTCGGCGGCGCGCACAACGACACCTTCGTGCTCGCCACGCTCGCCGGAGCGTTGGCGCTGACGGCGGGAGCCTCACCGCGTTTTCGCGCTGGCGCGCTGGCGCTGGCGGCGGGTGTGGGCATCAAGCTGACGGCCGGCGTCGCGCTTCCGTTCCTGGTGCTGGCTCCGGCGCAGTGGCGCGAGCGCGTGCGCACGGCGGTCGTGGCCGTGGGCGGTCTCGCGCTGGTGGCGGCGGCCGGCCTGATCGGGTTCGGCACGCACGCGTTCGGGTTTCTCGATGCGGTCGGGGAGCAGCAGCAGCTGGTGGCGGCCCACAGCATCCCCGCCGAGACGGCCCGCCTGTTCGGTCTGAACGGCACGCCCAGCTGGTGGCGCCACTGCTTCGTGGCGGGATTCGTGCTGGTGCTCGCCTATGCGTTGTGGCGGGTGGCACGCGGCGCGGACTGGCGCATCGGTGCCGGCTGGGCGACGCTGGCGCTGCTGATCTCCACGGCCTGGCTGTTGCCGTGGTACGCGATCTGGCCGCTGCCGCTAGCGGCGGTCAGCGGCGATCGGCGTTTGCGCGCCGCGACGCTGATCTTCTGCGCGTACGCGATCCTGATCCATCTGACGCTGGCTGATCCGCTGCTCGCCCCGCCCAAGCCGAACGTCGTCCCCCATCACGTGCACGTCGCCGCGCTCGGGCGCTGAGACGATCCTGCTCTCCGACGCCGCGCCGGGCGCCGGCTCGCGGGCCATCATCGCCTCCTGTCGGGCAGCTGCCACAGGGCGAGGCTCGCGAGCGCCAACGAGCCTCCCCTCAGGCGCCGCGCGCGGGGGCGGCGGCGAGGCGATTTGGAACTCGCCGGTTTCGAAATGCTCGATCACGTCGCGCTCGATCTCCGCGGCGGTGGCGTCCGGTCGCAGGCGGCGCAGGCGCAGGGCATCGAGGCGCCTGAACTTGAGGATCTCGAGCACATAGACCAGATAGACGCTGGCCGCCACGGCGGCGAGGCCGAGCGCTACCATCACGATCGTCCAGCCGGTGCGCAGATGGCCGTGATGGTCGCTGTACGGCACGAACCGCAGCGCGAGCGCCAGTCCGGCCAGCAGCAGCGTCCAGGCGTACAGGTAGGCGATCGTGCGCCGGCTGGAGAAGCCGATGCGGGCCATGCGGTGGTGGAAGTGCTCGCTGTCGGAGGCGTAGATCGGACGGCGGTACTTCAGGCGCTTGAGCACCACGAACGTGGTGTCCAGGAAGGGCACTGCCAGCAGGATCAGAGGCAGCACGAACGACACGACCGCGGCGGTCTTGACCGCCGCCTCGATCGTGATCACGCCCATTAGCAGGCCGAGCAGGTTGGCACCGCAATCGCCCATGAAGCTGGAGGCGGGCGGGAAGTTGTAGATCAGGAATCCGAGCGCGGCGCCGGCGGTCAGCGCCGCCAGCACGCCGGGCTGGGCGCGGCCGAGATCGAACGCGATCACCGAGAGCGTCGCGGCGATGATCGCGCAGACGCCCGAGGCGAGGCCGTTGACGCCGTCGGAGAAGTTGACGACGTTCATCATCGCGACGAGCGCGATCACCGTCAGGGCTGGTCCGGCGTCGGCGATGCCGGTGTTGGGGAACGAGAGCTTCCCGATGAACGGCAGCGTGATCACTTTGACGGCGACACCGAAGTGCACGACCACGATGGCGGCCAGCGTCTGGCCGGCGAGCTTGACCGCGGGCGGCAGTTCGAAGCGGTCGTCGAGCGCGCCGACCAGCGTGATCAGGGCGCCTCCGATCAGCACGCCGACCCACAGCTGGTGAGCCTGGTAGTAGCCCGGGGGCAGCCAGATGAGCATCGCGGTGGCGACGCCCGCGAAGATCGCGAGACCGCCGAGTAGCGGTGTGGGTCGCTCGGATAGCCCGCGCGTGCGCGGCTCGTCGATCGCGCCGACCGCCCACGCGATTCGCATCGTGAGGGGCGTGAGCAGCGCGGTTACGGCCGCTGCTACGAGTAGGGCGTAGAACGCGTCGATCGGGGTCGGCTTCACCATCGACCGGGCACAGCATCGCAGGCCACGAGGTCGTTTGCGCCCGCTGCAGAGCGGCTGTCGCGCCTACATCGCCGGCACAAGGCCGGCCGAAGGCCCGCAGGGCCGGTCACGAGCGCAGGGACGCGCTCGTCCAAATCAAAGAGCCGGCTGGACGCCGGCCGAAGGCCCGCAGGGCCGGTCACGAGCGCAGGGACGCGCTCGTCCAAATCAAAGAGCCGGCTGGAGGCCGGCCGAAGGCCCGCAGGGCCGGTCACGAGCGCAGGGAGGCGCTCGTCCAAATCAAAGAGCCGGCTGGAGGCCGGCCGAAGGCCCGCAGGGCCGGTCACGAGCGCAGGGAGGCGCTCGTCCAAATCAAAGAGCCGGCTGGACGCCGGCTCGAGCTACCCCTTCGTAAAGCGGATAGCGCGCGACGACCGCGCGCACCCGCTCGGACAGGCCGGGAGCCTCGGCGGCGAAGTTGTTGCTCACCAGGGCGCGGGCGAGGATCTGCCCGACCTCGTGGAAGTCCTCGACCTGCAGGCCCCTGGTGGCCAGGGCGGGGGTGCCGATGCGCAGGCCCGAGGCTTCGATCGGCGGGCGTGGGTCGAACGGAACGGCGTTGCGATTGACCGTGATCCCGATCTCGGCGAGCCGGTCCTCCGCCTCGCGGCCGCTGAGCTCCGGGCGCAGCCCGCACAGGTTGACCAGCACTAGATGCACGTCCGTGCCACCGGTCAGCACCTTCAGGCTGCTCGCGTCTGCGTCCGCTCCGGTGGCGCCGAGAAGCTCGTCGGCCAGAGCCTGCGCGCCGGCGATGGTCCGCCGCTGGCGCTCGCGGAACAGCTCGCTTTTGGCGATCTTCAGCGCCACGGCCTTGCCAGCGATCACATGCTCGAGCGGTCCGCCCTGCTGGCCCGGAAAGACCGCGGAGTCGATCTTCTTGGCGAGCTCGGCCTTGCACAAGATGATCCCGGCCCGGGGCCCGCCGAGGGTCTTGTGCGTGGTCGTGGTGACCACGTCGGCGCCATAGGCGAGCGGGTTGGAGTGCAGATCGGCGGCGACCAGGCCGGCGAAATGGGCCATGTTGACCATCAAGAGGGCGCCGACTTCGTCGGCGATCTCGCGAAAGCGCGCGAAGTCGAGCTGGCGCGGATAGGCCGACCAGCCCGCGAGAAGCAACTTGGGCCTGTGCTCTTCCGCGATACGGGCCACGGCGTCCATGTCGATCAGCCCGCTGTCGCGGTCGACCTCGTAGGCCGCGATCTGATAGAGCCGGCCGGAGACGTTGACTTTCATGCCGTGCGTCAGGTGGCCGCCGTGCGCCAGCGAGAGCCCCATGATCGTGTCGCCGGGCGTGAGCAGGGCATGGTAGGCAGCGGTGTTCGCCTGGGCGCCTGAGTGCGGTTGGACGTTCGCGTGCTCGGCGGAGAACAGCGCCATGGCGCGATCGATGGCGAGCTGCTCGGAGACGTTGACCCACTCGCAGCCGCCGTAGTAGCGGCGACCCGGGTAGCCCTCGGCGTACTTGTTGGTGAGCGCCGAGCCCTGGCATTCGAGCACGGCTCGCGGCACGAAGTTCTCCGACGCGATCATCTCGAGCGTGCCCCGCTCTCGTGCGAGCTCTCCCTGCAGGACTTCGGCGATCTCGGGGTTGACCTCCTCGATCGGTCGGTCGAAGTAGTCGGCGGCGAGACCGCCGGGGCTTGGCTTCGCGGTGCCGAGCTGGGAGCTCGAGTCGGCGGGGCTGATCTGCTGGGACATGGCGCTCTCCTTGGCACGGAAACGACGGTCTATGCCCAGGCGCGCGGCTCGACAGGCCCGTCGCTCCCCGATGGTCGATTCCACCCTAGCGCCAGTCGCGACGGCGTAGTCCGAGGCTATCAGGCGCCGAGTATCGGTTCCAGCTCGGCCCGACCGAGCAGTCCTTCGCGCAGGACCGACCAGCGGCCGGCGTGCTCGTAATCGCGTAGGTCGAGCACCGTCGAGGCCAGACCCGGCAGCTCGCCCCCATCGAGGGCCATCTCAGCACCGGCACGGATCGACGGGGCGATCTCGGCCAGCCGGCGCGCGGGCGGCTCGCCGCTGAGGTTGGCGCTCGACTGCAGCAGCGGGCGGTCGAACGCCTCGAGCGCCGCGAGCGGTGGCGGCAGCAGCGGCACGCGCAGTCCGAGGGTGTCCGGGTCGGGCCCGCACGCGAGCGGAAAGCGCCGCCGCCGGTTGGGCAGCAGCAGGGTGAGCGGCCCGGGCAGCAGCGCGCGCACGGCTTCGCGCTCGCGTGGCATGAGCTCTGGCAGCAGACCCAGGGCCGGCTCGAGCGCGAATAGCATCACCGCCGCCGGCTGCGCCGCCGGGCGACCCTTGAGCTCGTACAGCCGGCGCACGGCCGGTGGACTGTCGGGGTCGCAGCCGAGGCCGTAGACGGTGTCGGCGGGAAATATCGCGACGCCCGCGGCGGCTATGCACACGCGCAGGCGATCGACGTCGTCTGGGTCGATCTCGCCGCTGGTCACGGCCGGTCACTCACCGCGCGGCCCTGTCCAGTTAGTTCCTCACCGCGCGGCCCTGTCCAGTCCCTCACCGCGCCGCCCCTGCCTGCGTTACCACGCGACCCCGCCCATCCCTCACGACACGACCCCGCCCGGCCCTCACGACACGACCCCGCCCGCCCCTCACGACGCGACCCCGCCCGCCCCTGACCACACGACCCCGCCCGCCCCTCACCGCGCGCCCACGACGACGCGCTCGATGCCGGCGAGGTCGCGCTCGATCTGAATCTCGCCGAATCCTGCGTCGCCGATCAGGGCGGCCACCTCGCCGGCCTGGCCGGCGCCCACCTCCAACGCGAGCAAGCGCACGCCCGCGCGCACGCGCGCGCGTGGGTCGGCTTCAAAGACAATCCTGCGGGCTTCACAGACGAGCCTGCGCACGCAGGAGAGGCCATCGGCGCCGGCGAATAGGGCGCCGGCCGGCTCGTGACGCAGAATCTCCGGCGGCAGCGAGTCGCGCTCGGACTCGGCTACGTACGGGAGATTCGCGACGATCGCGTCGAAGTCGTCCGGCACTCCGGCCAGGAGATCGGCGCACAGCCAGCGTACGTCCAGGCCGAGCCGCTCGCCGTTGGCGCGTGCCAGTTCGAGCGCGTCCGGGCTGATGTCGCTGCCGCAGACGAGCAGGTCCGGTCGCTCGTCCTTGAGCGCGAGCGCGACCGCGCCACAGCCGGTGCCGACGTCGAGGACGCGCGCGCCCGCGGGCAGCCGGGCGACGGCGGACTCCACGAGCAGCTCGGTCTCGGGTCGCGGGATCAGCGCGCGGTGGTCACAGCGCAGCTCCAGGCGTCGAAAGGCGCGACTGCCGCAGATGTAGGCGACCGGCTCACGTTCGACTGAACGGCGGCGGACGGCATCCTGGAAGGCGCGCACGGACGGTCCCGCGACGGCGAGGCCGCGATCGAGCAGCAGGCGCTCGCGCGCGACGCCGAGCACGTCGGCGAGCAGCAGTTCCGCGTCGAGGCGAGGCGTTTCACAGCCGGCCGCCGCGATCGCGATGACCGCGCTGTCGAGCGCGTCGCTGATCGAGGTGCCGGTACCGATGGGCACGGCCTGCGCGAGGGGCCTCAAGCCGCGGCCTGAGCCTGCAGTCGCCTGCGCCGCTCATCGGCGATCAGCGCGGCGGTGAGCTCGTCGAGCTGGCCTTCGAGCACCTGGTCGAGGTTGTGCACGGTCATCTTGATGCGGTGGTCGGTGACGCGGCGCTCGCCGTAGTTGTAAGTGCGGATCTTCTCGGCGCGGTCGCCGGTGCCGACCTGCGAGCGCCGGTCCGCTGCGAGCTCGGCCTGGCGCTCTGCCATGGCCCGCTCGTACAGGCGCGCGCGCAGGACGCGCAGCGCGCGCTCGCGGTTCTGCAGCTGGGACTTCTCGTCCTGCATCGAGACGACGACGCCCGAGGGCTTGTGCGTTATCCGCACCGCCGAGTCGGTCGTATTGACCGACTGTCCTCCGGGCCCCGAGGAGCGGTAGACGTCGATCTGCAGGTCGCCCGCGTCGATCTGCACGTTGACGTCCTCGGCCTCGGGCAGGACCGCGACGGTGGCGGTGGACGTGTGGATGCGACCCTGGGACTCGGTCTCGGGGACTCGTTGGACCCGGTGCGTGCCGCCCTCGAACTTGAACACCGAGTAGGCGCCGTCGCCTTTGATCGCGAACGTGTACTTGCCCTCGCCGACGTCCATGGCCTCGGTCTGAAAGCCGAGCCGCTCGGCGTAGCGGGTGAGCATTCGGTACAGGTCGCCGGCCCACAGGCCCGCCTCGTCACCGCCGGCGCCGCCCTGGATTTCGACGATCACATTCTTTTCGTCGTTGGGGTCGCGCTCGATCATCGCCATGCGGATCTCCTCCTCGAGCTCCTCGATGCGCTCGCGCGCGCTCGTCAGCAGCTCGCGCAGCTCGGGGTCGTCGCCGTCCTCGGAGAGCAGCTCCTGGGCGCCGGCGGCGTCGTCCTGCGCGCGCCGCCACTGCGCGGCCAGCTCGGCGGCCGGCTCGAGCTGCCGGTAGGCCCGCCCGACCTGCGCGTAGCGCTCGCGATCGGCGATCACATCGGGATCGCTGAGCTGCCCGGCCAGCTCGGCGAAACGCGTTTCTATCTGCTGGACGAGGTCTTCGATCATCGCTCGGCCAGTCTAGGCCCAGTCACCCGCGTCGTCCCGAACGAAGCGACTCGCCGCAAGCGATCCAAGCGGGCGCAAGCGACCCAGGCGGGCGCGAGCGATCCAAGCGGGCGCAAGCGATCCGGGTCGGCTCGAGCGAGCCGGACGCGTCGAACCGAAGCTGTTAGGCCACGACCTCGACGCCGACCAGATCGGCGGCGTCGAGCTGTCCCGGCGTCTCGCGCTCGAGGATCGCCTCGAGCGCCGCGATCGCGACCGCGAGCTCGTCGAGATCCGGCTCGCGGGTGGTCAGCAGCTGCAGCTTCAGTCCGGGCCACATCAGCGCGCGAACCCAGTGGCGCCGACGGTTGCGTCCCGCGAACTTGATCAGCTCGAACGAGATGCCGGCGATCAGCGGAACGCCGAGGATGCGCGTGAGCACGAGCCAGTACCAGGCGGGCAGACCGATCGGCGCGAACACGAAGATCGCGACGATCATCACCACCAGCAGGAAGCTCGTGCCGCAGCGGGGGTGAAGGCGCGAGAAGCGCTGAGCGTTGGCAGGCGTGAGCGGCAGGCCGGCCTCGAAGCAGGAGATCGTCTTGTGCTCGGCGCCGTGGTACTCGAATACGCGCCGCAGATCGCGCACGCGCGAGAGCGCCAGCATGTAGATCAGGAAGATCGCGGTCCTGATGAGTCCCTCGACCAGCCAGAACAGCACCGAGCTGCCGAGCTGACCCTTGATCAGGCTGGTGAGGCCGACGGGAACCAGGAAGAACAGCACGATCGCGAGGGCGATCGCGACCACGATCGTGCCGATCCACAGCGCCCCCGGGATTTCCTGAGGCTTGCTGTCGCTATCCCCTGTCGTGGCGTCTGGCGATGGCCCTGTCGCTCCATTGGACGTCGCCTGCGCGTGCCCGTTGGAGGTCGCGACGGCCTTCGCGTCCGGCTCCGAGTCAGGCTCCTCGGGGGGCAGCTGAGCGTTGGCGGAGACTTCGAGCGCGCGGAAGCCGATGGCCAGCGAGCCGCCGAGCGCGACGATTCCGCGGATGATCGGCAGGCGCAGCACGCGGTGGCGCTGCAGCGCGCTTTTCAGCGGGTAGGCGGTCACCTCGATCTCGCCGAGCGCGGCCTCCTCGGGCGAGCGGTGGGGCTCGCGCAGCTGCTCGAGCGTGGGCTTGCGCACGGCCACCGCCCAGTGGGAGATGCCGCGCATCATCACGCCCTCGAGCACGGCCTGCCCGCCGACCGGCGCGTCGCGCTCGGCGTTCAGCTGGCCGTGTGAATCGACCTCGACGTTGACGTCCGCCTGCCCCATCCCTGCCGCCGGCCCGGGAGCCGCCTGCCCGTTCCCTGCTCGGGCAGCCTCACGGGTACCGGCCGCCTGGGCAGTGGCCATGGCCTTACTGCGAGGCCTTGGCTTGGGCGCCGAGCAGGCGCCCCTTGGCGATACGGCGCTGGAAGCGCTCGACTCGCCCGCCGGTGTCCACGAGCTTCTGCCGGCCCGTGTAGAAGGGATGGCAGTTGGAGCAGACCTCGACGTGCAGCTCCTCGCGGGTGGCGCGGGTCAGGAACTCGTTGCCGCACGTGCAGCGCACATGAGCCTGGACGTAGCGGGGATGGATCTCGGCCTTCATCGTCGGCTAATTCTAGCGGCCGCCGGCTAGCTGCCGCTTGAGCTCGACGGCGCGGGTTCTTCGGTGGCGCTCGCGGGCGCCGGCTGGTGGCATATGGCGGTCACGCGTTCCACACGCTTGACCTCGCGACCATGAGAGCTTTGCCAGCGAAAGACCACGGCAGCACGGTAGGCGGCCGGGGCGGCCAGGTCGAGTACCTGCTGGTCGTACTTGTAGGTCTTCACGCCGGCCGCGGCCGCGCGCCAGACGCCGAGTCCGGGGGCGACGACCGCATGAAAGCCTGCTTCACCTGGCGTGTGCTCCTGCAGTTCGATGCGCATCGACATGCGCCCGGCACCGGGTAGAACCGTCATTTCGCCCGCGAACGTGGCCGAGCGTTCGGCCGGGCCGGCGGCGGTGACGCACTGCACGAGCGTCGCTGTTGGGCCCTGATCGACAGCGGTGGTGTCGCCGCCGGGCGACTGCGCGTGCGCCCCGCCGGCCATGGCCATCCACAGCAGCGTCAGACCGCAGCCGGCGGCCGCGAGCCGACGCCTGCCGTGAATGGAGGTAGTGGAGGTGAGGCGCACTGCACCCTCCTTAACACTGGCTTCACGGCCATGTTTCGCCGTGACTGCAAGTCTGCACCAGCCCAGACACACGCGGGCTGGCAGTTCAGACGATCTGATACAGCGGCCCGTCGCCCCCCTCCGGCGTGGTCAGTCGACCGCCCTTGGCGGTGATCGCGCCGCACTGCACGCAGTTGGTGTAGTTGACGATCACGTTGACCTCGCCGGATTGATCCCCACCCTCAGCGTCCTCCGGGATCTCATAGACGCCCGCCGGACACATCCAACGCCACGTCTCGGCGATCTCGCGCGGCACGTGTTTTTGAACCCGAATGTGGTTGGGAGCGTCGTCGCGCGTGGCGTTGCCCGTGATGAACACCGACGAGAGCTTGTCGAACGTGTACTTGCCGTCGGGCTTGGGGTAGACGTCCTTGGTGTCGCCGATGAACATCGTCTCGGCGTCGTCGGGGTGCCACGTGGCGCGGCCGGGCGGGATCTTGCCCTTCGACATGATCGATGGGCCCGCGAGCAGGCTGCCGCGCACGAAGCCTCTCTGAAAGCCCTGACGGGTGTTGCGGACCTGCCACAGCTCCTTGCCGATCGAGGAGTCCTCGACCGCCTGCTCGTAGGCCTCGAGCGGGGCGCCGGACTTGAGGTGGGCATAGATCGCCTCGGCGGCGAGTTTCCCTGAGGAGATGCAGTGATGCACGCCCTTGAGCGCCGCGGTGTCCACCATCCCGCCGGCGTCGCCGATCAGCAGCGCCCCCGGCATCGACAGCTTGGGCATCGACCAGTACCCGCCGCCCGGCAGCGCCTTGGCGCCCCAGGCGACGCGTTCGCCGCCGGCGAGGATGTCGCGGACGAGGGGATGGGTCTTGAACGTCTGCAGCAGGTCGTGCGCGGATGTGGTGGCGTCGTGGTAGTTGAGGTTGACGACGAAGCCGACCGAGACCATGTCCTCGCCGGTCTTCTCGCTCTTCATCGGGTAGATCCACGTGCCGCCGAGCTGCCCGTACTTCGGCGAGATCTTCATCGGCCACGGCTGCGTGAAGGTGTGGATCACGCGGTCGAGCGGCTTGGGGACCTTCCACACCTCCTTGACACCGAGCTCCCACACCTGCGGCTCGCGGCCCTCGGCGAGATCGAACTCCCGGATCGCCGCGCCGGTGAGGTGACCCCAGCAGCCCTCGGCGAGCACGGTGGCCTGTGCCTTGATGTCAGTGCCGGGCTCGAAGTTCGAGAGCTCCTCGCCCTCCTTGCCGCGGCCCTTGTCGCCCGAGCGGACGCCGACGACGCGACCGTCCTCGACGATCAAGCGCGTGGCCGCGGTCTCGGTGAGGATGTACGCGCCGGCCTCTTCTGCCTGGGCAGCCTGATAGCGGGCCAAGGCAGACACCGAGACGACCTCGTTGCCATGGTTTTTGAAGTTGGGCACGAATGGGATCGGCACCGAGACCTTGGTCCTGGCGCTCGGAAACATGTAGACCGACTCCTTCGTGACCTCGCCGAACGCGAAGCCCTCCTTGCGCCAGTCCTCGCGCGAGATGCTCGGGAACAGCTCCTGCAACGGCGCGGGCCGCATCACCGCGCCCGAGAGGTTGTGCCCGCCGCAGGTCTTCGCCTTCTCGACGACGGCGACGGGCACTTCGCCGAGACGCTCCATTGTCTCGGCGTCGTCCGCCAGCAGCTGCAGCAGGCGGTTGGCGCAGGCCAGCCCGGCGGTGCCACCGCCGACGATCGCGATGCCGACCTCGATCAGCTCGTCCTCGGGGTCGAGGCCGCGCTTGACGAATTCCTTCTGGGGGTCGACCGGCGGTGGGAATGCCGCCGGTGCCACCTTGCCGTTGCTGGAGCCGTTGTGAGATGACATCGCCTGTTCGCTCCTTTGTGGGTTCGCGCAGTTCCCTCGGTTCCCGACGCGCAGGCCGCCTAGTTCCCGAAGGGACCACTAGCTTGCCTTCTTGGCCTTGACCGCCTCTGTGAGCCGCGGCATGATCTTGTTGAGATCGCCGACGATGCCGAGATCGGAGAACTCGAAGATCGGGGCGTTGGAGTCCTTGTTGATGGCGACGATGTTCTCCGAGGACTGCATGCCTACCTTGTGCTGGATCGCGCCGGAGATTCCGGCAGCGAGGTACAGCTTCGGCGCGACGGTCTTGCCGGTCTGTCCGATCTGGGCAGCGTAGGGGTACCACCCCGCGTTGACTACTGCGCGTGTTGCGGCGACGGCGGCGTTGTTGCCGAACGCGGCCGCGAGTTCCTCGCAGAGCTTGAAGCTCTCGGGCTTGCCGAGCCCGCGGCCGCCGGCGACGAGGATGTCGGCGCCCTCGATGTCGACGTCGGCGCCCCGCTGTTCGCCGCGGACGAGCATCTTGGCGCGCGTAGAGTGCGGGCTGAGCTCGAAGCTCAGCTGCTCGACGGCGGCCGGGCCGGCGGGGTGGGCGGGACCGAAATCAGTTTTGGCCTCGAACGCGTTCAGGCGCCCGATGATGATGCCGACGTCCGAGCGGTATTTGATCTCGGAGATGGCGGAGTCGCCGAGGATCGGACGCTCGGCGATCAGCTCGCCGTTCTCGGCGCGGACGGCGGTGACCTCCATCACGACCCCGGCACCGAGGCGGGCGGCGAGGCCGGCGCCGATCTCGAAGCCGAGCAGCCCTCCACCGAACAGCGCGTAGGAGTAGCCACCGCCCGCGATCGCCGCGGCCATCGCGTCGACGAGCGGCTGCGCCAGGCCTTCCGGACCCTCGGCGACGAGCGTCTTGGTGGCGCCGTAATGCCCGAGCGATGCGGCCAGGTCCTGCGGGACGCCTTCGCCGAGCATGATCGCGTGCGCCTCGCCCCCGAGCCTCGCCGGCCAAGCGGGCGCCCTCAGACACGGCGCCGAGGGAGTTCTTGTTGATCGCGCCTTCGTAGTGCAGCGCGTAGACCAGGATGTTCGCCATGTCAGCTTGCCGGTTCCTTTCTCGTTCTGTCTGTCTCGCGCGCGCGTTTGGTCTCGCCCGGTGGGAGCTCGATAGCCACGCCGGTCGCCGCGTTTGCCGCTGGCTGTGGTTTCGTGGTCATCGTTGTCTACAGGAGCTTGCGTTCGTCCAGCCAGGCGACGATTCGCTCGACGGTCTCAGCCGTGTCCTCGTCCTCGATGATCTCGCCGGCCGCCTTCGCGGGCGGCGGCTTGGCGGCGACCCAATGGGCGCCGGAGTTGTCGCCGCCGACTTTTGAGGCGTCGATGCCGACATCGCCCGCGGCGACGGCGTCCAGCGGCTTCTTCTTGGCGCCCATGATCGCCTTCAGTGACGGATAGCGGGGCTCGTTGATGGCATCGCCGACCGAGATCACGGCGGGCAGGCCGACCTGCACCGTGTCATAGCCGTACTCCGCCTGGCGCTCGCAGCGCAAGGCGTCGGACTCGACGTCCATCTTGATCACCTGCGTGAGCGACGGCATGCCGAGGTGCTCTGCGACGACGGCACCGATCGTGTAGCACTCGCCGTCGTCTGACTGCTGGCCGAGCAGCACCAGATCGGGGCTCTCGCGCGCGAGCGTCTGGGCCAGCGCATAGCCCGTAGCGGCGACATCCGAACCCGCCAGCTGTGGGTCTGACAGATGTACCGAGCGGTCGGCGCCGAGCGAGACCGCCTTGTGCAGAGCACGCACGGCGCTGTCAGGGCCCATCGTGACGGCGACGATCTCCTCGACGGGAGCCACGCCGCCCTCCCTGATCTGCATGGCCGCCTCGATGGCGTGCGTGTCGTAGGGATTGAGGTTCTTCTCCCCGCTGCGGTCCATCCGCCCGGTCGCGGGGTCGATCCGCTTCTCGACGGCGGCGTCAGGGACCTCCTTCACAAGGACGCATATCTTCATTCTGGGGGCTTCTCCTTGGGTGTGTTGGGGATGATCCTACCCGGTTCGGCGGTTGACTGACGCGTCAATCAATGGGCCTTGGCGTCGCGCCGTCTGTCCTACGGACGGTCGCGTCCTCGCCGGTCCCACCATTGCCGCCCGCCCGCCCGACCGGCTGGTCAAGCGCTGCTGACCGAGCTCCGGATGAAATCGACTATCGACTGGGTGGAGGCGCCGGGCGTGAACACCTCGGCGACCCCCAGGCGCTTGAGCTCGGGGATGTCCTCGGCCGGGATCGTGCCCCCCACCGTCACCAGCACGTCGTCGATGTCCTGCTCGCGCAGGAGCTCGACGATGCGCGGCACGAGCGTCATGTGAGCCCCCGACAGGATCGACAGGCCGACGGCGTCGGCGTCCTCCTGGATGACGGTCTCGACGATCTGTTCCGGGGTCTGATGAAGGCCGGTGTAGATCACCTCCATGCCGGCGTCGCGCAGCGCGCGGGCGATGATCTTCGCGCCGCGGTCGTGTCCGTCCAGGCCGGGCTTGGCCACGACCACGCGGATCTTGCCGCGATGCGTGTCGGACGAGGCTGTCGAAGCAGCGGCGGCAGTCATGGAGGGCAGGTTATTCGCGCGCATCGACGCGTGCGCTGAGGCGTCCGCGCACGAGACCGCCGAGGCCGCCGAGCGCGGCGGCCCCGACGAGCCCCGCGAAGATCCTCAGGCGGCGGGCGAGGCGATCGAGGTGCACGATCTCCCAGCCCTGTTCGGAGGCGATGCGGCGCAGGTGGGCGTCCGGGTTGACGACGACCGGGTTGCCCACCGCGCGCAGCATCGGCAGGTCGGACTCGGAGTCCGAGTAGGCGTAGGAGCTCTCCAGGTCGATCGACTCGTGCGCGGCGAGCTCGCGCAGCGACAGCAGCTTGCCCTGACGGTAGTTGAACGGTCCGGCGGGGCGCCCTGTGTAGCGGCCGTTGACGATCTCCGAGCGCGAGCCGAGGCCGCCGTCGAAGGCGAGCACGAGCGCGAGCAGGTCGGCCATCTCCTGCGAGGCGGCGGTCACGATGTAGACCAGCCTGCCGGCGTCCTGGTGAGCGTAGGCGCGTTCGAGCATCTGCGGGTAAAGGCGCGGGAGCACCCCCGCGAGCACGCGGGGAGAGAGGCGCTGGAGATCGCGGACGGGGACGCCGGCGATCATCTTGCCGACGCGTTCGCGCACCTCGTCGGCGCGATCATCGGTCGAGCCGAGCAGGCGAAAGCGCAGGTTCTCGTACGCATCGCGCGCGAGCCGGCGCCGCGAGATCATGCCCGACTCATATGCGGCGCGGGCAAAGAAGATCCCCGACGAGCCCGCCATCAGCGTCTTGTCGAGGTCGAAGAACGCCGCCGACCGGCGTCCATCGCCGCCCGGCTCCACGTCCATTTCAGACGCGCAGGATCACCGCGTCGCCCTGGCCGCCGCCCGAGCAGATCGCGGCGCAGCCGAGGCCGCCGCCACGCCGACGCAGCTCGTAGATCAGCGCGCCGAGGATGCGAGCGCCTGAGGCGCCGATCGGATGGCCGAGCGCGACGGCGCCGCCATTGACGTTGACGCGGTCCTCGTCGATGCCGAGCATCCGGATCGAGTTCAGGGTGACCGAGGCGAAAGCCTCGTTGATCTCCCACAGGTCGATGTCGCCCGGCTGCAGGCCGGCCTTCTCGAGCGCGAGCTTGGCGGCACTGGCGGGCGTGGTGGCGAGGTAGGCGAAGTCGTTGGCGCTCTGGGCGTGGGCGACGATCTCGGCGAGCGGCTCCTTGCCGTTGGCGCTGGCCCACTCCTGCGCGCACAGCACGAGCGCGCCGGCGCCGTCGTTGACGCCCGGCGCGTTGCCGGCGGTGTGTGAGCCTTCCTTGCCGACGAGTCCGGGGAGCGCGGCGAGCTTCTCGAGCGAGGTGTCGCGTCGCGGGCCCTCGTCGATCTCGACGACGGTCTGGCTCTTACGCCCGTTGACCGTCACGGACACGATCTCCTCGGACATGCGGCCATCGTCGATCGCCTTCAGCGCAAGCTCGTGGGAGCGCAGCGCCCAGCGGTCGAGTTCGGGACGGGTCAGCTCGAGCTCGTCGCCGACTTCTGTGGCCTCGACGAACATCTGCTTGCCCGAGAAGGGATTGGTCAGGCCGTCGTGCACCATCGCGTCGAGCGCCTTGACGTCGCCCATGCGAAAGCCGAAGCGTGCGCCCGGCAGCAGATAGGGCGCCTGCGACATCGACTCCATCCCCCCGCCGACGCCGATCTCCACGTCGCCGGCGCGGATCGCCTGATCGAGGATCACGCACGAGCGCAGGCCCGACGCGCACACCTTGTTGATCGTCTCGGACGAGACCTCCTTGGGAATCCCGGCCTTGATCTGAGCCTGGCGCGAAGGGATCTGGCCCTGTCCGGCCTGCAGCACCTGGCCCATCACGACGTGCCCGACCTGCTCGGGGGCGACATCAGCGCGCTGCAGCGCGGCCTCGATCGCGGTCGCGCCGAGCGTGGTGGCGTCGAGGGTCGACAGGCCGCCGCCCATCTTGCCGATGGGGGTGCGCGCGGAGCCGATGATCACTGAGCTGGACATGGTCTGGCGGCCTCCTCGGGGTCGCAGAAGACGACGAGAGATCGAGAATGCTAGCGGGGCGGGTATCGTGCCCGGGTCCGTGCAGGTAGCCGCCACCACACAGCCGGGCCTCGATACCGACGCCGACACGATCGCAGTCGGTGTGTTCGAGGGGGAGCAGCCGCCGTCGGGGGCGCCAGCGGCCCTGAATCAGCTGCTCGAGTCGGGCGAGGCCAAGCGCTCGCACAAGTCGCTCGCGCTGGCGCACGCGCAGGGCAGGCGCTGGCTCGTGCTGGGACTCGGCGGACGTGGGGAGCTGACGGCCGAGCGCGCACGGACGGCGGGGGCCGCCGTGCACGGGCGCGCGCTCGAGATCTCCACGCGCACGCTGTGCCTGCAGCTGCCGACCGGGGTGCCGGCCGAGCTGGCGGGCGCCTTCACCGAGGGGATCGTGCTGTCGGATTATCGGTTCGATCGTTTCAAGTCGCGTTCTCCCGAGCCGCCGCGCGCCGACGACCAGCCCCCGCCGAAGCGGCTCGAACGTTTGCTGGTCTCCTCGCCAGAGCGCGCGGGCGACGAGGCTGACGGACCGCTGACGGAGGTCGTCGCGGAAGCGGCGCTCGTGGCCGAGTCGGCCAACGCCGCGCGCGAGCTGCAGAACCGCCCGGCCAACGATCTCACGCCGACGGCGCTGGCGGAGTACGCCCGGGCGCTGGGCGAGGAGATAGCGGAGCTTTCGGTGGAGTCCGAGGGTAGCGCCGGGCTCGAGGATCGAGGCATGGGAGCGTTCGCGGCGGTCGCCCAGGGCTCCGAACAGGAGCCCGCGTTGATCGTGATGCGTTACGAGCCGGCACAGGGCCCGCCGCAGGGTGCCCCGGTGCTCGGCCTGGTGGGCAAGGCCGTCACGTTCGACAGCGGCGGCATCTCGCTGAAGCCCGGGGCGAAAATGGCCGAGATGAAGTTCGACATGTCGGGCGGCGCGGCGGTGATCGAGGCCGTGGCCGCGATCGCGAGGCTCGGCCTGCCGCTGCGGGTGATCGGGGTGGTGGGCGCGACCGAGAACCTTCCGAGCGGCAGGTCGGTCAAGCCTGGGGACATCGTCATGGCCTCGAACGGCAAGACGATCGAGGTCAACAACACCGACGCGGAGGGCCGGCTGGTGCTGGCCGACTGCCTGTGCCGCGCGGTTGAGCTTGGAGCGGAGCGGATCGTCGATCTCGCCACGCTCACGGGAGCCGTGATCATCGCCCTGGGCTCGACCTACGCGGGGCTGATGAGCAACGACGAGGAGCTGGCCGGGCTGATCGCGGCAGCCGGGCAGCGCAGCGGCGAGATCGTCTGGCGGCTGCCGTTTCACGAGGAGTACGACGAGCTGATCAAGGGCACCTACGCCGATCTCGACAACGCCCCCGAAGCCAGGAAGGCCGGCACGATCGTCGGCGGAGCGTTCCTGTCTAACTTCGTCGGCGACACTCCGTGGGCGCACCTCGACATCGCGGGCTCGGCCTGGGACCTCGGCCGCGCATACGCGCCCAAGGGCGCGTCCGGGTACGGGGTCCGGCTGCTGGTCGAGCTGGCGCGCGCTTACGTCGCGTAGCGATGGACTTCGACCTCTCGCCCGATCACGAGCTGATCCGGCGCACCGTCCGGGAGTTCGCCGAGGGCGAGGTGGCGCCGCTCGCCGAGGAGCTCGACCGCACGAAGGCATTCCCTAACGAGATCGTGCGCAAGCTCGGCGCGCTGAACTTGATGGGGATCCCGTTTCCGCAGGAGTACGGCGGGGGCGGCGGCGACACGCTCGCCTACACGCTGGCGGTCGAGGAGCTCACGCGCGTGGACTCGTCCGTGGCGATCACGCTGTGCGCGCACACCTCGCTCGGCACGCAGCCGATCTACCTGTTCGGCAGCGAGGAGCAGAAGCGCGAGTGGCTGCCGCGGCTGTGCTCGGGCGAGCGCCTGGGCGCATTCGGCCTGACCGAGCCCGAGGCCGGCTCGGACGCGGGCAACACGCGCACGCGCGCGCGGCTTGACGGCGATCAGTGGGTGGTGGACGGCGCCAAGCAGTTCATCACCAACGCCGGCACGGAGATCTCGGGGATGGTCTGCATCACCGCGGTCACCGGCGAAACGACGGCCGCCGGCGCGGACGCGAGCGCCGGCGCGAGCGCGACTGTTGGTCCAGGCGACAGCGCCAGCGCACGCGGCACCACCGCGAGCGCTAAGGAGATCTCGAACATCATCGTCCCCAACGGCACCCCGGGATACGAGCAGGGCGAGCCGTACCGGAAGATGGGCTGGAACGCCTCGGATACGCGCCCGCTCAGCTTCAGCGGCTGCCGCGTGCCCGCGGAGAACCTGCTCGGGCCACGCGGCGCGGGTTTCCGCCAGTTCCTGAACATCCTCGACATCGGCCGGATCGGCGTGGCGGCGATGGGCGTCGGGCTCGCGCAGGGAGCGCTCGACCAGGCGCTGAGCTATGCCAAGGAACGCAAGGCGTTCGGCCAGCCGATCTCGAAGTTCCAGGCGATCCAGGCCAAGCTCGCGGACATGTCGGTCGAGATCGAGGCGGCGCGGCTGCTGGTGTACAAGGCGGCGCGCGAGAAGGACGCCCAGCGCAACTTCACCCTGACGGCCGCGCAGGCGAAGCTGAAGACCGGGCGCCTGGCGGTGCGCTGCGCCGAGGAGGCGGTGCAGATCCACGGCGGCTACGGCTACATCGAGGAGTACCCGGTGTGCCGCTTCTATCGCGACGCGAAGATCCTGACGATCGGCGAGGGCACCGACGAGATCCAGCAGATGGTGATCGCGCGCGCGCTCGGCGCGTAGCCGAGTGGCGCAGTTCGAGCAGGACTAGCGCGGTTCGAGCACGCCCAGCGCGGTTCGAGCACGACTAGCGCGGTTCGAGCACGACCAGCGGGATCTCGCGGTCGGTGCGGCGCTGGTAGCCGTCATAGCCGCTGTAGACGCCGAGCATCAGGCTCCACAGCCGCGGGCGCTCCTCGGCGCTGGCCACGCGCGCGTGCACGTCCAGGCGCTGCGAGCCGACCTGCACGGTCGTGTCGGGGTGGGCGACCACGTTGTAGTACCACGCCGGGTTCTTCGGATAGCCCCCCTTGGAGGCCACGAGCACGAGGTTCTGGCCGTCCCGCCCGTAGACGAGCGGGCTCGTACGCTGGGTGCCGCTCTTGGCGCCGACATGATCGAGCAGCAGCGTCGGCGGCGTGCTGGGGAAGTGATGGCCGACGCGCCCATTCGTGGCCCTGTAGATGGCCGTGTGGCCGTCGATGATCCGGCCCAGCAGCGGCCAGTTTCGATCGGCCCACGCCATGTAGTCCATGCGATCACCCTACATCCCCCTACATCCCGCACACGAGGCAGACCGCTCGGCGACGTCGCGCAGCCTCCCAAGCTTCCTCTGTGTCTCCTGCGACCTGCGAGGCACTACGCATCGGCCGCAGCCTCGTCTCGCGCGAGCAGCGCCGTGGCAGCGCTCGCAGGGTCGAGACGCCGCGCGACGACCTCCTCGAGCAGCCGCGCGAACTCGGCGTCATCGCTGAGCTTATCCTCGAGGCGGCGCCGAAGACGAGCCGTGGCGATAGCGAGCACCTCGCTGCGCAGGTTGCGCCGGCGACGCTCGGCGAGCTCCCCGGCGGCGAGGATGTGCGCGCGGTGCTCGTCCAGACGATCGGCCAGCTCGTCGACCCCGACCCCGCGAGCGGCCTCGGTCTTGATGATCGGCACGCGCCACCGGGCGCGAACCTCTTCCGGGGAGCGATCGAGATTGGCGAGCGAGAGCACGCCGCGGATCTCGCGGACCATGGTGTCGGTGAGCGGATGGTCGGCCTTGTTGACGACGATCACGTCGGGGATCTCCATCACGCCGGCCTTGAGCGCCTGAATCGAGTCGCCCGACCCGGGCATCAACACCAGCACGATCGTGTCGGCGTGATCGATGATGTCGATCTCGGCCTGGCCGACGCCCACGGTCTCGACGAAGATGTCTTCGCGTCCGGCGGCGTCCAACAAGAGCGCGCTCTGCAGGGCGGCCTCGGAGAGTCCGCCGAGAGCGCCGCGGTTTGCCATCGAGCGGATGAACACGCCGGGATCCAGGAAATGCTCGCCGAGGCGGATGCGATCGCCCAGCAGCGCGCCCTGCGTGAACGGCGACGAAGGGTCGATCGACAGCACGCCGACGGTCCGTCCGGCCTGCCGGCGGGCGCGGGTGAGCGCGCCGATCAGCGTCGACTTGCCGACGCCGGGCGGACCCGTCAAGCCGACGATCGCGGCCTTGCCGGTGTGCGGATAGACCTCGCGCACCAGCTCCCAGCCCTCGGCGCGATCGTCCTCGACGAGCGAGATACCGCGCGCGAGCGCGCGACGATCGCCGGCAAGCAGACGTTGGCCGAGCTCGGAGGGCATCGGGCCGAAGTATCTAGGATGCCCGCCCGTGAGCCCGCTGCGGCAGACGCGCGAGACACTGACGTTCATGCGCGCGAACCGCATGTTCAACCATCGCTACGCCCGGCTGCTGGCTCGGCTCGCATGGCTGAAGCTGCGCTACGGCCGGCGCCTGCAGACCGAAGGGGTCTGCTTCATCTGCCCCGGGGTCAAGCTCGAGCTCGGGCGCAGCGCGACGCTGCGAATCGGACGCTGGGCGTGGATCGGGCACGGCTCCAAGATCAGGGTCCACGAGGGCGAGGTGAGCATCGGCGCGAAGACCGTCATGGGCCAGGAGTGCACGATCTCGGCGTATCAGCACGTGGAGATCGGGCGCGAGTGCATCGTGGCGGACCGCGTCATGCTGATCGACTTCGACCACGGCGTCGTCGAGGTCGAGCGGCCGATCCGCCTTCAGGGCATCTACAAGCGCGACGTGCGGGTCGGGTCCAACGTTTGGATCGGCTACGGCGCATGCATACTGCGCGGCGTGAGCGTCGGACACAACAGCGTGATCGGCACGAACGCAGTCGTGACCCGCGACGTGCCCGCGAACGCGGTCGTCGGCGGTGTGCCCGCCCGCGTGCTGAGGATGCGCGACGCGCCCACGCAGTTGCGCTGGGATTGAGCTCCAAGCTGTCCAGCTCTCCTCGAAGACTGGACCGAGGCGAGCTAAACACGTCGATCCCCCCCGTCAGTCCCGCCGCGTCAGCTCGCGAGCAGCGCGCGAGAGCTCAGCCGACGACCACCAACGCGGGTTCTCAGCTCACGAGCAGCAGCGACGGATCGGCGTGCACCGCGAGCTCGCGGAGCTCCGCGGCGCTCGCGTTAGGACCGTCGCGCAGGGCACGGTCGAGCGCATCGCGGTGCCCGTCGAAACGCTCGTGGGCGTACGGCACAGCGAGCCCGCGCGAGATCATGAACGACCAATCGCTGGCCTGCAGCGCGAGCAGCTCGCGCACCGCTGCGGGCCCCGCGGTGCCGGCCACGGCGGCCACCAGCGTCCGCAGCTCGCCGGCGCGCACGGCGAACGCCATCTCGGCCGCCGGCGGGTCCGACCATGTGCTCAGGTCATAGTTTCGACCCCAGCTGCTTGGAGGCGACTGGGCCCATGGCGAGCCGTCCGCGGCGTGGGTCGCATGCGTGGCCGGCAGCTGCAGGTCGGCCACGGGCAACGGCTCGAAGCGTTCGCGGGCGTCGTCGAGGTGCACCAGCTCGAGCGCTTGGACGGCGCACTCGTCGAGGACCGCCCGCAGCCACAGGAGCCCCTCGTACCACCAATGCCCGAGCAGCTCGGTGTCGAGCGCGCACACCACCAGCCCGCCACCCGGCAGTCCGGCGCCGTCGCGCCCGAGCCGGGCGCGCGCATGCTGAACGAAGTCCGCGGCGTGAGCGCGCGCGCGCGCGTGGGCCCGCTCGAAGTCGTAACGGCCGCCGCCGTTGGACCAGGGGTTGTGGTGATGGACGGTGTGGCGGTGATAGTCGCGATAGACGTCGTCTGCGGGATAGCCGCTGTCACTCCAGACGAGCGAGATCAGGCTGCGATCGAGTGGGAACAGCACGAGGCCGGAGTCACACAGCAGGGGGCGCAGGTTCGCGGGCGCGTCCGGCCCGAGCCGGCCGGTGAGCTCGATGCAGCTGGCGCGGGCGCCGGCGGTCGCCAGCAGCGGCTCGAGATGGGCTGCGTGCGCACACTCGGGCAGCCAGAATCCTCCACGCCAGCTCTCGCCGAAGCGCGCGAGGTGCGAGGCGATTCCCGCCCGCACCTGCAGCCGTGCGCCGGCCTCGGTGGCGAGCAGCGGGAGCACCGCGTGCGTGGCACACGAGGTCCAGGCGGCGTACGGCGCGAATGCGCCCAGCAGGTCTTCGCCGCGCGCGTCGAAGCGCTCGAGCGAGTGTGCGTAGTCGGCGCTGAAGGCGCGCTCGAGCTCGGCCGCGAGTTCCGCATGGCCGCCCGCCCGCAGGCCGTGCGCGTCCTCGGAATGAGTGAAGGTGCGCGTGTCCGCGACGAAGCGATGTAGCCGCTCGCCCAGCCCGGGAGCCGCCAGCTGATCGCATAGCACGGGCGTGAGCGACAGGGTCAGCGGAGCCGAGGTCTGCTCGAGCAGGTCGAGCAGCGGCAAATAGCAGGTGCACGCGGCCTCCCACAGCCACTCCTCGCCGAACGGCCAGGTGCCGAACGACTCGACGTAGGGCATGTGGGTGTGCAGCACGATCGCGAGCGCGCCACCGTCGCGAGCACGCGCGGGCGAGGCCCGCCTGGCGCCGATCGGCCCGGCCGACGCGCCGGCGCGGGTCACGGCCGGCAGACCGCGACGAAGTCGAGGGCGCGGTCCGGCTGCGCTTCGGCGAGGGCGCGCAGGACGAAGTCCGACGCCGCGATGGCTGGCGTGAAGCGGTCGTAGAAGACGCGTGTGAGGCCGAGGCGGCGATGGGCCGAGTCCCAGCCGGCGCGAAGCGCGAGCTCGTGCAGGCGCAGCTTGCGCGCATGAAAGAGCCCGTACAGCTGGACGCTTGAGAAGACGCCGCGACAGAGCTGCTCGAACTCGCCGGCGCGGTACTCGCGGACATGCCAGGGATTGTCCGAACGCTCGGCTCCGGGCGGGGCCAGCGTGAGCACGTTGGGCGTCGAGACGAACGCGACCCCGCCGGCTCCGACGAGCTCGCGGAAGCGCTCGAGCACCGGCGTCGGCTCGGCGATGTGCTCGATCGTCTGCAGGAACACGACGCAGTCCGCCGGCGCCGAGAACGTCTCTACGAGATCGCGTGCGAAGCGCAGGTTGGGTCGCTGGTAGCGCAGGCGGGCGTGCTCGAAGGCGTCGGGATTGGCGTCCACGCCGACGACCTCGCGGGCGCTGCCGGCAAGCAGATCCGAGCCGTAGCCCTCGCCGCAGGCCATGTCGATCACGCGCAGGCCGCGCACGCGCGCGGCGATCCATTCATACACCGCCAGATGCCGGCGAAACCAGTAGTTCTCGGCCGGGACGTCAGGGAGCGTGCGCTCACCGGTGAGCGCCAGCGGCGGCACCCCGGACGGCTGGTCGCGCTGCTCGTACAGAGGCGAAGCGCACACGGCGCGCGAGTATAGGGCTCGCGAATCAATGTCTAACGGGCCGGATGCGCTGAACCCGAGCCCGCCATCTATTGCTTCCCGAGCCCAGCGCTAGTGTCTGCGGCCGTGCTCGCGCGCGCTCACCGATCCCTGCGGCCGGCCGCGGCGTTCTGCGCGACGCTGGCGATGCTCGTCGGGGCCGGCGGCTGCGGCAAGTCCTCGTCATCTGCATCCGAAGCACAGGGGGGCGTGGAAACGGTCGTGACGAGGACGATCGCGGTCGGCACCGCTGCTACCGCGACGCGCAACACGACGCGCCTGGGCGGCGGCGGCGCAGTCGCCGACGCCGCGGCCGTCGCGCGCACGGCCTACCCCGGGCTCACAGCCGTCACCCGCCCGCAGGCGGTGGTGATCGCCGACACCGGCGACTGGCAGGCCGCGCTCGTCGCCTCGGCGCTCGCGAGCGCTCCGCTCGGAGCGCCGCTGCTGTATGCGCACGGGAAGCTGCCGCTCGTGAGCGCGCAGACGCTCGCCGGTCTGCGCCCCACCGGGGCGAGCGCGCTCGGGGGAGCGCAGGTGCTGCTGCTCGGCCCGGCGATCGAAGCACCGACGGGTTATCGGACACGCGGCGCAACGAGCGCAAACCCGTATTCGCTGGCGGTTTCGGTGGCGCAGTTGCTGAGCATCGTCCGGGGCGCCGAACCGCACCAGGTGATCGTGGTGGCCGCTGAAGCTCCTCGTGCTCTGGCGATGCCGGCCGCGGGGCTGGCGGCGCAGAGCGGCGCGCCGATCCTGTTCGTGACGCGCACGAGCGTTCCGGCGGCGACCGCGGCCGAGCTGCGGAGCCTCGGCCGGCCGTCGATCTACACAGTCGGCTCGACCGCGATCAGCGAAGCTGTGCTGGCCAAGCTGTCGCGCTTCGGCCCGGTCAAGCGCGCCGAGTCCCGCGCCGGCGAAGACGCGACCCCGGCGGGCAACGCCGTGGCCGTGTCGCGCTTCGCCGACGGCTCGTTTGGCTGGGGGGTAGTCGAACCGGGACATGGTCTGGTGTTCGCCAATGCGACGCGCCCGCTCGACGCGCCCGCCGCCGCGATCCTGTCAGCCACCGGCGACTACGCCCCGCTGCTGCTGCTCGAAGAAGCCGACTCCGTGCCGTCCGTGCTGAGCGCGTATTTGAGCGACATCCAGCCGGCGGCGCCAAAATCGCAGCCGGTCAAGGGCGTCTACAATCACGGCTGGCTGATCGGCGGCGAACGAGCCATCTCGGCGCGTGCGCAGGCCGAATTGGACGCGATGCTCGAGATCGCGCCACACAGCGCTCCCGGTCCGGGCGGGCAAGCAAGCGAAGAAGCCGCGACGGCCAGCGAATGACATCGACCTCAGAGCCCAGAGAGCCCAGCAGATGAGCCAAGCCGAGGATCCGGCGCTGGTTCGCAAGGAGCTGGCGCACGAGGTCAGTGTCGAGGACGTGCGCAGGCTGATGGGCGCTTCCACCCCCCACTTCGCCCTGCAGCTGCGCAACCGCATCGCGGCGCTGATCGCCGGGCTGCCGGCGGATCACCCGGCACGGCTGGAAGGCGAGCGCGAGATCGCGCGCCTCGAGAGCCTCGGGTTCGACGGCGAGACCCGTGGCGAGGCGGCCGATACCGGCGAGCCGCCGCTGCCGTCGCTCAGCTTCGGCTGAGCGATACGCAGCTCGCGCCTGACTCCGAAGCCGGCGCACGCGCACGCGCGCCCGTGCGCGTGCGCCTCGCTCGATATCGGTTCGACTTCGCTGTGCGCGCCTCAGCTTCGGCTGATGACGCGAGCGCGTGCAGTCAGGAAGCGGGCGCGCAGCAGTTTGAACAGCACCGCAAACAGCGCGAGGTCGATCGCCAGCAGGCCGAGGTTGACCAAGCGCGGAACGGTCGTGAACGCGGATAGGCCGAGGATGACGGCCGAGTGGAAGATCAGCACCGGCAGGAACGCGAGAAGCAGCGCGTGGGAGCGGTAGCCGGCGCGGTGCTCGCGCCAGGCGACCTCGAACGTGCCCACGGCGACCGCGGCGAGTCCCGCGAACAGGGCAGGGCCGCCGCTGGAGATACCGCCGCTGGAGGCGCGTTTCAGCCCGATCACGGTTGCGATCGCGCCCACCAGGATCAGGAGCTCCGACAGCGGCAGCGGATGCCAGGGCGACTGCGGGCGCGGGCCGACCGACAGCGGGTCGCGGAACTCGCGCCTGTCGGCTTCGCGCGCGCGGGCCCGCGTTGACGCTCGCTTAGTGGCGTTCCGCTTCGCCGACGGAGCCGCCGGCTTGGCGTCAACGACGGAACCTTGGAGCGTGCCCTCGTCCTGGGCCTGGGCCTCGGCCTCGGCGGTGGCGGAGGCGCCGGGCGCCGGGCGGCGCTTGCGCGAACGGCCGCGACCGCGACTCTTGCTGCGCGAGCCGGCCACAGCGTCAGCTAGACAGGTTCTGGGCGGCGCCGCATGAGCTTCGATCCTACCGCCGCACGTGCCATTCGCGCCAGCGCCGCACGAGCCATTCGCGCCAGCGCCGCACGAGCCATTCGCGCCAGCGCCGCACGAGCCATTCGCGCCAGCGCCGCACGAGCCATTCGGATCGGCGCCGCGGGACTCGCGGCTTGCGCGCCGCATGAGGCATCCCCGACGACGCCTATGCTGGGTTCGTGTCAGCGCTCGACAAGATTTCCTCGCCCTCGCCCGAGCCTGCGGGCATCCCCGACAGCCCGCTGCCGGGGCCGTTCGGGGTGGGCGAGTACACGGCGGCGTTGCGCGACAAGCTGCGGTCGTTCGCCAAGGTCCAGCTGGTGGGCGAGCTCGTGAGCCTGCGGCGCTCACGGGCGCGCGTCTACTTCGAGCTGCGCGACGAGCGCGGCGCGATCCCCTGCGCGGCCTGGCTCAAGGACTGGGAGGTCATCTGCGCGCGTGCCGGCGGAGAGCCGCCAGAGGGCGTGCAGGTGATTGCGGCGGGCGGATGCGACTTCTACGCGGGCAGCGCGAACGCGTCTCCGGGCTTCTCGTTCGCCGTCGGCGACCTGCGCGTGGCCGGCGAGGGGGACCTGCTTGCGCGCATCGAGCGCCTGCGCAGGCAGCTCGACGCCGAAGGGCTGCTGAGGCCGCAGAAGCTCCTGCGCAGGCCGCTGCTGCCGCGCACGATCGGCGTGGTGACGGGCGAGAACGGAAAGGCGCGCGAGGACCTCCTGGCTGGGCTCGCGCGGCGCGGGTGGGCGGGACGGATCGTGTGGGGATTTGCCCCCGTACAGGATCGCCATGCGGCGCCGCTGATCGCGCGCGCCCTCACAGACCTTGCGGCCGTGGGCGGCGTCGAGGTCGTGATCGTCGCGCGCGGAGGCGGGTCGCTTGCGGACCTGTTGTGCTTTTGCGAGGAGTCGCTGTGTCGCACGGTGGCACTGCTGGCGGTGCCCGTGATTGCGTCGGTCGGGCATCACACCGATCACACGCTGCTCGACGACGTCGCGGCGGTGAGCTGCTCGACCCCGACCCACGCGGCCGAGGCGGCGGTCGGCTTGGATTGCACGCGCGGCCGCACGGAGCTGGCGCAGGCAGCCGCGCGCATGCGCGAGCGGGGACGCATGGCGGTGCTGACGCGAGCCAAGGCGCTCGCGATGCTCTCACGTGCGCCCGCGACCCATGTCGGGCGCGAGCGGGCGCTGCTGCACCAGCGGTTGCGTGAGGTCAGGGCGGGATCGCGGCGCCGGATCCGCACCGAGCGCGCCGCGATCGCGCTGCGCGGAGTCGTGCTGGCCCGCAAGAGCGACTCGACGCTGGTGGACTGCCGCTCGCGCCGGCCCGCCGAGCTGCGCCGGCTGGCGCTGGCGCTGGCTGGACACGACCCGCAGCGAACGCTCGAGCGGGGATACGCCCTGGTCGAGTCCGCGCAGGGCGAGCCGCTGGCGAGCGCGTCCGCCGCCAGGCGCGCAAGCGCGTTGCGGGTGCGCTTCGCCGACGACACGGTCGCCGCGAGGATCGACGAGTGACGGAGCAAAGCGAGGAATCGCAGAGCTACGAGCAGGCGGCGGCGCGAGTCGAGGAGATCATCAGGCGCCTGGACTCGGGCGAGGCGAGCCTCGGCGAAACGCTAGAGCTGGTGCGCGAAGGCAAGGCCCTGATCGAACAGTGCGCGGGCGAGCTGGATGCGGTCGCGGGCGCACTCGAGGAGCTGCGCCTGGACGAGCTGGTGGCGCGACTCGAGGGCCAAGCCCAGAAGCCGGACGCAAGGCCGGGCGACAGCCCGGCCGGTCGCGCCGGGCTCGCAGGCCCGGCGTCCCCACCAAAAGGCGGGACAGGAGGAAGCCTGGCGTCCCCATCAAAGCGCGGGACAGGAGGTCCCGCCGAGGCATGACCACATGGGAGGCCGTCGCCGAGCTGGAGCTGCGGATCGACGACTACGCGCTCGAAGGGCTCGAGGCCTCGGTGTCGAGCGGCTTCGAGCGCAAGAGCACTGTGATCAAGCTGCACGGCGCCGGGCACGAAGGACAGGGCGAGGACGTGATCTACGACGCGGTCGATCACGACGTCCTGCAGGCCGCGGGTCCGAGCCTGCCGCTGGCGGGCGCTTACACGCTGGCGTCGTTCTCCGAGCACCTCGCCGGTCTGAACCTGTTCCCGCAGCCTCCCCAGCGCGAGGTGTCTCCGCTGTATCGCACCTGGGCATACGAGTCGGCGGCGCTCGACCTGGCGCTGCGCCAGGCGGGGACGACGCTGCACGAGGCGCTCGGGCGCAAGTGCGAGCCGGTGAGGTTCGTCGTGTCGCTGCGACTGGGTGAGCCCCCGAGCTTCGATCCGGTGCGCAGCCGGCTGGAGCTGTATCCCTGGCTGCGATTCAAGCTCGACCCGACGAGCTCGTGGAGCGACGGGCTGATCGCCGAGCTGGCGGCCAGCGGTGCGGTGGAGTCGGTTGACTTCAAGGCGTACTACTCGGGCTCGATCGTGGACCAGCCGCCCGACGCGCGCCTGTACGCGCACGTGGCGAGAGCGTTTCCGCGAGTGTGGATCGAGGACCCGGCGCTCACGCCGGAGACCGACGCCGCGCTGGCGCCATACCGAGAGCGGTTCTCGTGGGACGCGCCGATCCACTCGATCGCGGACATCGAGGCGCTCGAGTACCCGCCGCGGATGGTCAACATCAAGCCCTCGCGCCTCGGGGGGGTCAAGAAGCTGCTCGACGCGTTCGACTACTGCGCAGCGCGGGAGATCGGCAACTACGGCGGAGGCCAGTTCGAGCTCGGCGTGGGTCGCGGGCAGATTCAGTATCTGGCCTCGCTGTTCCATGCCGACGCGCCCAACGACGTGGCGCCCACGGGGTTCAACCTGCCCGATCCGACGCCGGGCCTGCCGTCGAGCCCACTGGCACCGGCCCCGGACGAGCAGGGCTTTCGCTGGCGCTGACGCGCTTTCGGTGCCCGTTCGGGCACAGCCCGTGATAGGCGAGTTGCAGGCTGGAAAGACGCAACTTAAGTGTTCGGCGGTTCGCGCAACTTCTTTGCCGAGCCTCTGTTGCGACGGCAAAGCGGCTAAGGTCCGAGCCGCTTCCCGGCGCGAAGGAGACTGCCTTGACGGGTGCAGGGGTCGACAAGCGATCGAGACGCGTGACCGCAACCGCCGCTCTGGCGCGGCGCGCGTTGCTGTATGGCGCGCTCGCAGTGGGCGTGTTCGGCTGTGGATCGGCGCTCGCGGCAACCAATTCCGGCGGCGCGAGCTCGCCCGGAGCAGCGACCGGCGGGTCCTCACCCGAGAGCTCGGGCGGCACGGCGCAGCCCAAGAAGGCGGCCACCAAGGTCAAGCAGGCGTCGAGCGGCCACGTGCTGTCGGTGCGGATCAAGAGCGTGAAGTGCGTGCCCGCGAGCAAGTGCGCAAAGAACCCGCGCGAAGTGTCGCTGGGCGGAACGCTGCTGCTCAACGGCACGGGGATGGCGCCCGGCATGTATGTGGCGTTCCCGCACGTGCCGCGTGCGCGGATCACACGCACCTCACCGGGGGCAGCCCTGCGCCAGACGAGCGCGGGCCTCGAGGTGACGGTGCCGAGGAACGCCCACTCGGGCAACATCATGCTGCTGCTGAGCGGGGAGCGCCATTCGAGCTCGTACGGGCCGATAACGATCGTCAACCACGCGCTGAGCCCTCCGGCGCCGAGCGATCCGCCGCCGGCCGCCGCTGGGGCGCCGGCCGCGAGCACGAGCGCGTTCGAAGGTCAGGGGATGTGGGTCTGGTACGTGAGCGACTCGAACGGCGGCAGCCTCGCATCGATCGTCGCGCAGGCGCAGGCGGCCGATGTGAGCACCCTGTTCATCAAGAGCTCGGATGGCTCGACCAACTACTGGAGCCAGTTCAGCCCCGAACTGGTGGCACGGCTGCACGCGAACGGGCTGAAGGTGTGCGCGTGGCAGTACGTCTACGGGACCAACCCGGCGGGCGAGGCAGAACTCGGCGCGCGGGCGGTGGCGGACGGGGCTGACTGCCTCGTGATCGACGCCGAGGCGCAGTACGAAGGTCACTACGCGGCGGCGCAGACGTACATCACCGACCTGAGGGCGAAGGTCGGGGCGAGCTATCCGCTGGGGCTGGCGTCGTTCCCGTACGTGTGGGACCACCCGACGTTCCCGTACTCGGTGTTCCTGGGACCGAACGGGGCGCAGTTCAACACGCCGCAGATGTACTGGAAGGACATCGGCGACTCGGTTGACACGGTGTACGCGAACACGTACATCGCCAATCGCGTGTACGGCCGTCCGATCATGCCGCTCGGTCAGACTTTTGAAGGCCCGTCGAGCAGCGAACTGGTGCGCTTCCGCGAGGAGGCGGTCGACTACGGGGCGACCGGGCTGTCGTGGTGGGATTGGCAGGAAACCAAGGCCGGCGGCTGGACATCGCTGGCGGCGGCGCTGAGCCCGCTGACGAGCGTGACGCCGAATCCCGGGTACACGGAACTGTCAAAAGGCGACAAGGGCGACCCGGTGCTGTGGATGCAGGAGCACCTGGCCGGCGCCGTCCCGAGTCAGCCGACGACGGGCCTGTTCGAAGGGACGACGGCGACGAACCTCGAGCAGTTCCAGGCCGCGCACGGGATCGCCGCGACGGGCGTAACCGAAGCGGCGACCTGGCAGGCTCTGCTGGCACTGGCGCCGGTCGAAGTCGACTGGACCGGCGGGGGGCCGAAAGACTAAGACCGGCATCCGGCCTTCGAGCCGGTGCACGCTCCGCTTGCCAACGGCGACACGGAGGTCGCCGTTCCGATTTCGCGGGACTGGATGTCCCGCGGAGGTAACCGGAACGTGACCGCTCCGCGTGCACCGGCCGTTACCGGGGCCGGCGGGCACACAGCCCGGACGGCTGGGTCGGGCCGGCCGTTCGCTGCTTGGGCCGGCCGAGCGACCGGCCCCGGGATTCCTTAGACCCGCTGGATCAGCGTGCCCGTGCCGAGGCCTCCGCCGCAGCACATGGTGACGAGGCCGATCTCCTTGTCGGAGCGCTCCAGCTCGTGCAGGAGGGTCGTGATCAGGCGGGCGCCGGTGGAGCCGAGCGGGTGGCCTAGGGCCATGGCGCCGCCGTTGACGTTGACGCGGTCCATGTCCGGGCTGAGCTCACGGCGCCAGGCGGCGATGACCGGAGCGAATGCCTCGTTGATCTCGATCAGGTCGATGTCGTCGATTGACATGCTGTTGCGGGCGAGGATTTTGCGCGTGGCCGGGATCGGGCCCTCGAGCATTTTGATCGGGTCGCAGCCGACCGTGGTCTGGTCGACGATGCGGGCACGCGCCTTGAGCCCGAGCTCCTTGGCCTTGTCGGCCGACATCAGCAGCACCGCGGCGGCGCCGTCGGAGATCTGCGAGGAGTTGCCCGCGGTGATCTTGCCGTCGGGCTTGAACGCCGGCTTGAGCTGGGAGAGGGTCTCGAGGTTGGTTTCGGGGCGGATGCCCTGGTCGGTGACGTAGGTGTTGCCGTTGACCTGGAAGGGCATGATCTCGCGCTCGAAGCGGCCCTCCTCGGTGGCCTGATGAGCGAGGCGGTGCGAGCGCACGGCGAGCTCGTCGAGCTCAGAGCGGGGGATCTCCCACTGGTCGGCGATCATCTCCGCGCCGAGTCCCTGCCCGACGATGTTGTGCTTGGACATCAGCTCGGGCGTGAAGGCGAAGCCGAAGTCCTCCTGGGTCTTCATGCCGGCGGCGAACGGCAGGTGGCCCATGTGCTCGACGCCGCCGCCGATCATCGCGTCGTGGACGCCGGCGGCGATCAGCGCGGCCGAGAAGTTGACGGCCTGCTGGGCGGAGCCGCACTGGCGATCGACGGTGGTGGCGGGCGTCTCGATCGGCAGGCCCTCCTGCAGCCAGGCGTTGCGGGCGATGTTGAAGCCCTGCTCACCAAACTGCTGGACGCAGCCTGCGACGACGTCCTCGACCTCGCCGGCGTCGATGCCGGCGCGGCTGATGACCTCGCTGTAGGTCTTGCCGAGCAGGTCGTTGGGGTGGGTGTCCTTGTAGTAGCCCTTCTCCTTGTGCCCGCGGCCGATCGGCGTGCGAACGGCCTCGACGATCACGACCTCGCGGCCCTCTGGTTGCCTCATGGCTTGCAAGTCCTCCTGAATCGGATCGGTAGCGATTGGATCCTGCGATTGACTGGTGCCGCTGGTGTCGACGCAGCGGACGCTGCACGCGGCGGTCGCGGGCGGCGCCGGCACGCGGCCGCTAGGCGCGGGTACCCTGGACGCCCTCATCCCTTACTGTACCGCGCCGATCAACAATTAGATTGACCAGTCAGTCAACCGAGCTGCAACCTTTCGATGAGCCAGGACCCGGCAGGGCCGTCATGGATGAACGCGCTGCGAGATGGATGAACGCCTCGCAACATCGATGAGCGCTTTGCGACTTCAATGAACGCTGCTTCGCAAACTTGATGAGCGCCTTGCGACATGGATGAACGCCTCGCGATAGTCGGGAGCGGCGCGATCGCCTGCGGCCTGGCCGCGACGGCGGCGCATCACGGGCCGGTGCGGCTGCTGGCGCGGTCGGACAGCTCGGCCGAGCGCGCGAAGCAGACGGTCGAGCGCACGCTGAAGCGCCTCGGCGCCGAGATCGACCCGGAGCACGTGCAGGTGGTCACCGAGCGGGAGGCGCTGGCTGACGCCGACTTCGTGGTCGAGGCGGTGGTCGAGGACCACGACGTCAAGGCCGGGCTGCTGGGTGAGCTCGATCGTGTGCTGGGAGCGGAAGCGGTGCTCGCGAGCACGACTTCATCGCTGTCGATCGAGCGGCTCGCGCACGCGAGCGGGCGAGCGGAGCGGTTCGTCGGGCTGCACGTGTTCAACCCGGTGACGAAGATGCGGCTGGTCGAGCTGATCTTCCCGCAGGCGGCCAGCGAGCAGACACGCCGCCGCGCGCTGGCACTGTGCGAGACCTTCGAGAAGACGCCGGTGGAGGTGCCCGACATCCCCGGGTTCGTGGTCAACAGGCTGCTGTTCCCCTACCTGTTCTCAGCGGTGCGGCTGCAGCAGGAGACCGGCCTGGACGCGACGAGCATCGACACGTGCATGACGCTGGGCGCGGGCCACCCGATGGGGCCGCTGGCGCTGCTCGATCTGGTCGGCCTGGATGTGTCCAGGGCGATCGGCGAGACGATCGGCGAGCCGGTGCCCGAGAGGATCGATCAGCTGATCGCCGAAGGCGCGCTCGGACGCAAGAGCGGACGCGGCTTTCACAGCTACTGAGGATGCTCGCGGACGGCCTGAAAAGGGCTGTGCGCGATGCGGCTGTTGTGGCCCTGACGAGGCTTTATCAAGTCTGAGCGGACTTTTAGCTGGCGTTGATCAAGGCGGCCATACTTGGTGGAGCGACAGTAGTCGCAAATGCACACCCGCCTCCTCCCAGTGCGCACGTTCCGGTCCGCTCCCCCCGCGGGCCGGACGTGTTTTTGGGGTCTTTCGCGCGTACGTCGCACCGGTGGCGAGCTTGGGCCGGGAATGCCCAACCCCAGTTGGCCATGCCTCGGGATCGGGCACCGCGCACACGCGGTTTCCTCGCCCCGAAACCACGCGGCGCTCCTCCCCCGGCTGGCCGTCGGTCAGGACCCGGCGACGGGCTGGACGCGATCGGGCTCGCGTCCCGGCGGGCGCCGGCGGGCGCGAATGCGCACGGCGTCGATGCGGTTGTCGCGGACGGACTCGACGCGGATCGAGTAGCCGTCGGCCTGGACGGTGTCGCCCCGTCGCGGCAGGCGCCCGAGCTCGGCGAAGACGAGGCCGCCGACCGAGTTGTAGGCGTCGCTGTCGACAGGCAGGTCGAGGCCGTAGTCGGCCAGGTCGGTGACGGCGACGTGGCCGCGCACGAACCAGTCGCCGTTGGCCAGCTGGCGGACCTCGCCGGCGGCGGGGTCGGTTTCATCGGCGATCTCGCCGACGACCTCCTCGACGATGTCCTCGACGGTGACGATGCCGGCGACGCGACCGTACTCGTTGACGACGACGGCCATCGAGGTGCGCTGGCGCTTGAGGTCGGCGAGCAGGTCGTCGAGCGGCTTGGTCTCGGGAACGATCGGGGCGTCATGCACGACCGGCGCGATCGGTGCATGCGGGCCCTCACGGATCAGGCGGTCGGCGAGCGCGCTGGCGTGGACGAGGCCGTGGACACGATCGGGGTTGTCGTCCTCGGTGACGACCAGGCGCGTGTGGCCCGATGAGATGCACAGCTGCAGCGCGGTTTCGACGTCAGCGGAGATGTCAACGGTGACGACGGCGGGGATCGGCGTCATCACCTGCCGGGCCTCCTGCTCGTGCAGATGAAAGACGCCGGTCAGCATGCCGGCCTCGCCGGGGTCGATGTGTCCGCCGGCGTAGGATTCGGCGATCAGCCGCTTGAGCTCGTCGGGGGAGCCGCCGCGGCGCTCGAGCGTGGCGTTGACACCGAGCAATGCGACGATCCGCTCGGCGACCGCCGTGAGCGCAACGATCAGCGGCCGGAAGACGACGCTGAACGCCTGCAACGGTCGCGCGATCCGTCGCGCGACGAGCTCGGCGCGGTCGATCGCGTAGAACTTGGGCACCATCTCGCCCCCGATCAAGAGCGCGATCGTGATGATCACGAACGAAAGGGTTCCGGCGATTACGACCGACAGGCCGTTGGCGAGGGTGTTGCCGAACAGGTTTTTGAGGGCGTCGGCGAGCGCCGGCTGTCCGAGGGCGCCGATGCCGATCGAGGTCATCGTGACGCCGAGCTGGACCGCCGAGATGTACTCGTTGATGTCGCCGATCTGGCGGAGCGCGAGCTGGGCGCCGCGCAGGCCTTCCTCGCGCATGATCTCCAGGCGCGAGCGCCGGGATCGCACGAGCGCGTACTCTGCGATCACGAAGAACGCGTTGACCCCGACCAGGACGGCCGTGAGGATGAGCTTGAGCCCGTTCACGCCTGCGCGCTGCCCACTACTAGGGCGCGACTACTTCGGGGAGGTTCTTCGTCGTCGTTCATCGCGTGCGACTCGCCAACGGTAGCAAGGGGGCTAGTCGGAAGCGAGGGGTCGGATACAGGGTCTTACCGGCGCTCGGCGTCGTCCCGCGCAAGATCGCGGGCGCGCTCGAGCGGGAGCGATGACGCCAGGGTCACAGGAGGCGATCGATGCGCGCGGCGAGCTCGAAGTCGGCGGGCGTGAGGCCGCCCTGCGAGTGCGTGGAGAGCGTCAGGCGGACCTTGTTCCAGCCGTGGACGAGTATGTCGGGGTGATGGTTGAGCTCCTCGGCCTGAACGGCGACGCGGTCGACGAAGGCAATCGCGCCGGCGAAGTCGGGGAACCGGAGGTCGCGGACGATCGTCTGCCCGTCTCGCTGCCAGTCCGTGACGGCCAAGCGCTGCTCGATCTCGGTGTCAGGCAGCAGGGCCATGCGCTGCGAGAGTATCGCGATCGCCTACAGTCGGGGCGTGCGGATCGTGAGCCTCGTCCCCCACGCCACCGAGCTGCTGTTCGCGCTCGGCGCCGGCGATGAAGTGGTTGGGGTGACACACGAGTGCGACCATCCGGAGCAGGCGCTGGAACTCGAGCCGGTGACGCACGACAGGCTGCCGTCGGGGTTGTCAGCGGCGCAGATCGACGCGGCGGTGCGTGAGCGGACGCTGCGCGGCGAGGCGATCTACGAGCTCGATCGCGAGGCGCTGAGCGCGCTGGCGCCCGACCTGATCGTGACGCAGGCGCTGTGTCCGGTTTGCGCCGTCTCCTATGACGAGGTGGCCGAGCTGGCGAGCGAGCTGCCGTCGCAGCCGCGCGTGATCGCGCTCGACCCATCGACGCTCGGCGAGGCGCTCGACGACGTGCGGACGCTGGCGCAGGCCACGGGCCGACGCGATCAGGGCGTCGAGCTCCTGGCGCGCGCGAGCGGCCGCATCGATCGCGTCAAGCTCGCGGTGCGCTCGCAGAGACGTCCGCGGGTCGCAGCGCTGGAGTGGCTGGATCCGGTGTATGTGGCCGGCCACTGGACTCCGCAACTGATCGACCTGGCCGGGGGAGAAGACGTGCTCGGCTTCGCCGGGGAGCCGTCGCAGACCGTTTCGTGGGAGCAGGTGCGGGCGGCCGAACCGGAGGTCGTGGTGGTGATGCCGTGCGGGTATGACGCGCCGCGGGCCCAGACCGAGGCGCAGGCGCACGCGCGCGAGCTGGTCGAGCTTGGGGCACGATCTACGGTCGCGGTGAACGCATCGGCGTACTTCTCGCGCCCGGGACCGCGCCTCGTGGACGGTCTCGAGCTGCTGGCTCACATCCTTCACCCGCGGCGGGTCCGCGAGGCGCCCGGCGAGGCGTTGGCGGTCGAGGTCACGGCGGGCGCATCGGGCTGAGCCGGCGCGGCGGGCTCACGGTTCCGGCGCGACGAACGTCCCCTGGGTGGGAGTGGCGGTCTGCACTTCGCTGGAGTGCGAGGTCGCGAGCGAGCCGGCGACGGAAACGACTGCGATCACGGCGCATCCCAGATAGGCAAGCGCCTGCGTGCGGTAGCGAGCACCGAGCTGGATCACGAACGCGGCCAGGGCGCCGCCGATCAGCCCGCCGATGTGACCTCCCCAGGAGACGCCTGGAAGCGTGAAGCTGATGATCAGGTTGATCAGGATCAGGCCGCCGACGCCGCTCTGCATGAGCGGGATCTGACGCGCGCGCAGCTCCACGGCAGCGGCGCCCATGATCCCGAAGATCGCCCCGGAGGCGCCGACGGTGAGCACGTGCGGTGAGACGAGCAGCGCGCCGAACGAGCCGGCGAGCAGCGAGACCGCGTAGATGACGGCGAACTTGACGTGTCCGAGCGCCGGCTCGAGCATGATGCCGAGGTAGTAGAGCACGAGCATGTTGAACCCGATGTGCAGGAAGTTCTCGTGCAGGAATCCGCTCGTGACGATTCGCCACCACTGCCCGTGCGCGACGCCCTGCCCGGCCAGCTGCGGCAGTTCGCTGCTGCCGAGCAGCGCCCCTTTGGTGATCAGCGATCCCGAGGCTTCGCCCTCGAGCGTGAAGGCCCTCGAGCCCTCGGCCAGGAAGATGATCACGTTGATCGCGATCAGCGCATAGGTGAGCTGGGGGCGCGCGGCCATGTCGCGCATGCGCACGGATTTGGTGCGTTGTTTGGCGCAATCGGGACAGCGCATGCCGACCGAGGTCGGCGTCATGCAATCGGGGCAGATGGGCCGCCCGCAGGACGAGCACGACACGCCCGTCTCGCGCGAGGGGTGGCGATAGCAGGTGGCCATGGGGCGCAGAGCGTATCTCGGCGATAGCGGACGTCCGCCGGCTCTCGGTGCAGGCAGGCTCGGGCCGCGCGAAGCTCAGCGGTCGCCGAGCAGGCGTCCCGTCTCGCGGCGCAGGTCCTTGACCGTCTTGGCGGCGGTCGCGCGGGCACCGTCGACGAGGCCGCCGCTGGAGATGTCGGCGCGGGCGCGCCGGCGCGCGCGCAGCGCGACGAGCGCGACGCCGGCGGCGCTCCCGGCCACGAGGGCCGCGGCGGGACGGGCCCAGTTGCGCGGGTCGCGCATCGCCGAGAGCTCCCACGCCTCGAGCTCGTCGGCGGCGAGCGCGGTGATGTTCTGCAGCGCGGTCTCGAGCCGCAGGGCGAGGTCGGCGGGCGGCTCGACGGGGGCGAGCGCCTCGCGCAGCAGGCCCTCGAAGCTTTCTTGAGCGGCTTCAGTCATTCCGGTCAGATCTTTCCCGCCTGGCGTCTGGGACGGCCGGTGCGTCGGGCGCAGTCTGCTCCGCGTCTCCAACCCCGCGCTGGGTGTCTGCGACCGACTGCTGGAGCTGTCTGATGGCCCGGTGGATGAGCACCTTGGTGGCGCCGTCGGAGCGCCCGAGGGCACGCGCGATCTCGCGGTTGTCCATGCCGAGCGCAAAGCGCATGATCAGCGCCTCGCGCCGGTCCTCTGGCAGCCGTTGAACGCCCTGCAGCACGTGCTTGGCCTGCTCGCGTCCCTCTACCAGCTGCTCGGTCGTGTGCGGCGCGGCCAGTGGGGTGGAGTCGTCGATCGGCGAGGCGGGCTTGCGCGAGCGGTCGCGGTACAGGTTGGCGGCCAGGTTGTGCGCGATCCTGATCAGCCACGGGCGCAGCGGGCGCCCGTTGGATTCGCGCTGGGCCCGCTCGAAGTGGCGATAGGCCTGCAGGAACGTCTGCTCGGTCAGGTCCTCGGCGTCGTGATGGTTGCCGACGCGGTAGTAGGCGTAGCTGTAGACGTCGCGCAGGTGGGTCTTGTAGAGCTCGGTGAACTCGCTGTCGAGCTGCGCCTTGGGCTTGCCGTCGGGGTGGGAGTCCACTCATCGCACACTATCTTTCCCGACGCCGCAGTCGGTTGGGTCACGCCGCCTGGGCCGCCCGGCGCTCCGGCTGCTCCACGCCCGATGCGGCCGGTTCCCCGTCGCCTCTCGGACGTGGCGCCCGGGCGCCGCCAAGCCACTCCCACTGCAGAGAGACGCAGTCCCACGTGCGCCTGGTGACGCCGGCGGCGAGCTGCGGCGAGGGCTGATCGACGGTCGGGAAGCGAAGCGGCATGCCGACGCGCAGGCGCACCTTGCGCGGGCGCACGAGCCAGCCGCTGCGGACGCGTTCGGTGCCGATCACGGCGACCGGCGCCACGGGGGCACCCGTTTCGAGCGCCAGGCGCCCGACGCCGCGGCGCGGCTCGCCGAGCGGCCCGCGTCGCATGCGCGTTCCCTCGGGGAAGATCACGACGCAGTCGCCGCGCTCGAGGATCGCTCTCGCAGCGGCCATCGCCTCACGGTCGCCTGCTTCGCGATCGACGGGAAACGCGCCTAGGGCGTTGAGGACACGGGCCTGCCATGGCTTTTCGAACAGCTCGCGCTTGGCCATGTAGTAGACGGGGCGCCGTTGGAGCGCACCGATCACGAACGGATCGAGGAAGCTGCGATGGTTGGCCGCCAGCAGCAGCGGCCCGCGGCGCGGAAGATGCTCGCGTCCGATCCGGTCGAGGCGGAAGTAGACGAGGAAGAACGGCAGCAGCACCGCACGCGTCGCCCAGTAGAGCAGCGGGTTGACGCCCCGGCGCAGCGCATGGCGCCTGAAGCCGTTCAGGTCGATGTCGGCGGGGCGCTGCGCCTTCGCATCGCGCAGTCCGCCGCCGGATCGCGCGCCGTCGCTACCGGACGATGTGCCGCCGACAGAGGCTGACTGGCCGCCGTCACGCGATCGCGCGCCGTATATGCCGCTCTGGTCCATACATCCGGTGTACCCGCCCGCGAGCCGGCCGTTACAGTTGTGCCAGACGGTCGCGGGCCGCGCCGGAGTAGCTCAGCTGGTCAGAGCACCTGTCTTGTAAACAGGGGGTCACGGGTTCGAATCCCGTCTCCGGCTTACGCGCTCCGCGGCCGACCGTGTGTCGCTTTGGTGGCGCGGTAGCGCACGCGGGCGGCCCGTTCGCAGCCGGTGCGGCGGGTGCGTGAGCGCTTGTACCGCTTGCGGCAGGTCTCGAGTGCGAGCGTGAGCTTCTGTGTGCGCGTGAGCTTGCGTGTCTTGCTGGCTTTGACCGCTTGGCAGCCTTGAACGGCGACGTGAACGGTGTCGTTGACACTGGTGCCGTTCTGCCCGGTGAGCGCGGTGGGGATGGTGAGGTGTTGTCCGCACAGGCTGTAGTGATCCTTGAGCGGGAGGTTGGTGGTGAGGGCGGAGTGGGGTCCCTCGGGCAGAGTTGCTTCGACGGTTTCGAAGGGGACATCGGGAACGGACAGGAAGCTGCTGGTGGTGATGCCTTTTTTGATGGCGGTTTGGCCGTCGAGGATGACTTTGACGCCTTCGCCTTGTAGCACGAGCTCGGCGTCGGGCCAGGCTGCGTTGCCGTGCGAAACCAGATAGATCGGACCCGCGACCGGGTTCTTCAATACCGGGGTGTGCACGACGGCGATGCCGATGTCCGAGCCTTCCGGGCAGGCGGCGGGGTTGGCTTCGAACGTGGCGGCGACGCAGGCTTTCTGGATGGTGGTGAGGCGTGCGGGGAGGGTCGCGGGGATCGTGAGGATCGTGGTGGCGACGTGCGCTTCTGCTCCTTTTGATTTGAACGTCAGCTTGAGGCTGGCGCCGTCGGCTTTGCTGGTCTTGCCTTGGGTTGTGGCGGTGACGGCGGGCTTGAACGGCAGGTTCTGGCAGCCGCTGACCTGGAAGGGCGATGAGATGTCTTGGGTGGCGCCTTCGGAGCCATGCAGGGTGCCGGTGATCGTCTTGGGTGCGCAATTGGTGGGGTTGAACTGGAATTCGGGCCGGTTGACGACGACTTCGACGCGCTTTAGATCGACCGGGATTCCTTTTAGGCTGGTCGGGATCGCTTCGCCGCGGGGGCCGGGGTCGCTGGTGATCGTTACCTGTGCTGTGTGGGGGTTGACGTTGATGCGGGAGCGGACGTTGACGTAGCCGAGGTTGAACGGGCCGGCCTGCGCCAGGGTGCGCACGAGCAGACCGAACGGGGCGCCGTCGTAGCCTGTTGTGAGATAGACTTGGCCGGTGAGGGCGAACGGTTCGGGGCCGACGCCGCTCGCCTCGCGGGAGTAGCCGATCAGGCTTTCCGAGCCGCAGGACCATTCCTGGCCGGCCGGCGGTTCGGGACATGGGGTGAGCTTGGCCAGCAGCGCCGCGATCCCGGACGGCAGTTCGATCGACAGGCCGGTCAGCGCCTGGTCGCCGTCGGGGCGCCCGAGCTGCAAGGTAAAGGAGGTGAATGCATTGGCCAGGTTGCTGGCCGACCCGGCCGTGTCGGACAGCGCGAACGGCAGCGCGCCGGACGGACAGGCGTTTTCGCCGGGACCGCTCGTGATCGTGAATTCGCCTTCGGCCGTTTCAGGGTCGGAGAGCATCTGGACGGCGGGCTGGCCCGACCAGGGCGCGAAGGTTGCTTCGGTCGGATAGTTGCCGCAGTGGGCGGGGGTGGCGAGGGATCCGCGCGGGCCGCCGAATAGCCGCAGGCGCAGTTCTTCGAAGGGGACCTGGGGGGTGTTCTTGAAGCTCGCGGTTATCTGGCCGGTGTCGGGGTCGAGAGTGGTTTCGCCGGCGAGCTTGACGCGGATGCCTAGTGTGGGTGCTTCGACGAGCATGTACAGCGCCAGCAGCGAATCGAACGGGTTGCGATTCGCTTCTCCGTTGGGTGCCGGTTCCGCCAGGTACAGGTATCCGGTCAGGTCTTCGCTGAGCAGCGGTGTCTTGACCTGCACGGTCCCTAGCTCCGAAGCCTGCGGACAGGCGGCGGGCTGGCTGGAAAAGCGCAGCGGCTGGCCCGCTCCGGGCGAGAGCGAATCCGGTTGTGCGGGCAGGCCTTCATAGCCGATCTGCGCCTCCGAGCACGCCTGCAAGCCATTCGCCGCCGACGGATTCAATTGCTGCCCCGCGGGGAACCGGACGACCGTTTCCTTCAGATCGGCCTCAGCCTGACTCTGGGGGTCGAGCGTCGCCGTTTGCGGCAGCGTCACCTCGACCTGCATCCCGGTCGGAGTGCTCGCCTGGTGGGTGGCCTGACCGTTGCCTTCCCGTGCTTCCTGTGGCTGCGCCGAAATCTCCGGGTTGAACGGCAATCCCGGACACTGTTCGAGCTGTGCCAGGGGCTGTTCGAGCGCATTTTGAAAGACGAATTCGTCGTTGAGCGTGTAGACCTGTCCAGGTGGCGGTTCTTCACTTGAGCGAAGCGGCCAGGATTCGCCTGCCAGCTCGCTCGCGATCTGGCCACTGCAAGCGGTGGGGAGCGTCAAGAGGGCGACTTCGTTACGCGGATCGGGTGGCTGGCAGGTTTCGGTTTCGCTCTTTTTGTAGTCGCCGTCGAGCAGGCAGGCCCAGCCTCGCGAGTTGTCGTGCCGGGGATCGTCGGGGTCGCCCCAGAAGGTGACCTGCGCGCCGAGGACCTGCGCGGCCTGCGTCGTGTTGGTGACGCCGACGTTGACGCCGTAGTCGCCGCTGGAGCGCAGGCTCGTGTCGAGGATGACGGGGACCTGCTCGGCCTCGAACCCGAACCGCGCGGGCTCCCCCGGCGCGGGCTCGAGGTTGAACAGCGGCACGACCAGCGTCAGATGCTTGACGATGTTCGGTTCGGTCACGGTCGCCGCGACCACACCGATAGCCGAACCGGCGGGACAGTGGTTGGTGTCGCCGGGTTCGAGCGCCTTGAAATCTGTTTCCGAGCACTTTTCGGCCGCGCCGACGTCGCCGAGCAGTCCGGGCGGCAGGTAGAACTGCAGGTTGCGGGCCAACGCCGGCGACGAGGGGCGCAGTTCTTCTTTGCCTTCTTCGCTGCGGGCTTCGACGGTCTGGTTCAGTGCGAGCGTGCTCGTGAGCTGAAACGGGTGCGAACCGGCCTGGGTGTCGAGGGTGCCGCCTTCTTCTTCGGGGAAGATCTCATAGCCGTCTTCTTCGATCCCGAACAGCGTCGGTGCCGGGTTGACGTGAAGCGCGCGCTCTAGGCTCGCGCCGGGCGCGGGCGCACTATTGCCGCCGCCGCTGCTGCTGTTTTCCTGCGCGACTTCGCCGCCGCTGATGCTGACTTGGTTTTGCAGCGTGGTGAGGGTCCCTGACGGCAGATCGACCTGGACGGGGATCGTGAGGTTCAAGCGTTCATAGGCGGGGATCGCCATGGTCGTCGCACATGTAACGGTTCTGCCCGTCAGCGTGCAGGTCCAGGTGGCCTGTTCTGCTTCCAGGCTTTCGCCGGGACGACGGCTCGAGCGGCGCGGCGCGAGTTCGCTCGCGCTCGCCACCGACAGTCCTTCGGGCAGCGTGTCGGTGATCCTGATCGGGCTCGACTGGCCGTCGATGCCGGCGTCGCCGAGATCGTCCGCGCCGATCAGCACCAGGCCCTTTTCACCGGGTTTCAGGTGGGTCGGCGCGGCGCGCGATTCAAGCCGCCACCACGGCCCGGCGAGCGCGGCCGGCGCTCCCGCGAGCACCGCGATCGCCGCCACGGTGAGAACCACGAGCAGCCGCTCCGGTCTCACCCCGGTGTGGCGGATCTGACGCTTGCCGCGCAAGCTCATCTGCCGGCGCGAGCTCACCTGACACCCCCGCGGCGCGTGCTGCTGGTCGTCTCGCTCTTGTGGTGCTTGTCCTCGGTGTCCTGCTTCTTGCCCTTGGCGTGAGCGGTGTAGCGCTTTCTGGCGTTCGCTTCGCACGCTCGGCGCTTTCGCTTGGCGTGCCGGTGCGCTTTGCGGCACTGCTCGAGCGCGCGCGTGAGCTTCTGCGCGCGTGTCAGCGACTTGGGCTTGGCCGTGGTTTTGCTGGAGGACACCTGCCCGTGTGAGCTGGGGCTGCTCATGGCAGTGCTCGTCGCGCCGGTGCTCGTTGTGGCGGGCGCGGCGCCCGCGGCTTCTGGAGCGGGGGCTGAGCGGCACGAGGAGGTCGATTCGCACGGTCGCGGGTTCGCCGCGGGCGAGGACAGGCACGGCGAGGATTCGCTGCAGACTCGTGCGTCATAGATGTCGAACCCTTCGTCTTCGTCGGCGGCGACGAGTTTCGCGGCGGTCATGAAGAACACGTCATCGCCGCTTTCGCTGGCGTCCAGGAACACCGATTCCTGGTTTGACGTGCCCGAGGAGATCAGGCCGATACAGCCGCTGGAGGACTGGCAGGTGCCGACGTTCTGCGGCTCGTACTCGTACACGTTCTCCTTGCCGTCAGTGGCCTGCGACACGAGATCGTCGGGGCTGTCGAAGAACAGCCGGCCTTCGTTTGAGAGATACCGGGGCTGCTGGACCGCGTACGGTCGGGTGGAGGTGGCAGAGATGTTGAACGTCCAGCCCGGGATCGAGCCGGCAAGCCAGCGTTCCCGCCAGATTTCCGGGCTGTCGGCCACCAGGCCCAGGCCTTCACCGGACAGTTCGGTGTCGAACACGCCGTGGGGACGTTGCCAACCCCCGCCTGCCCCTTCGCTCGGGTTGCATGAGGCGCACACCAGCCGGCCGGAATGCGCTTCATACAGGTAGACCTCCTCATCGGGCTGGCCGCTGGCCGCATCCGTGTTGTCATAGCCGGTCAGCGACCGATCGGACATGAATGAGAGATATTGGCCGTTTAGGGACACCCGCGATGTGAGCGAGGCGAGGTTTTCGTGCAACGCGATCCGCGAGCTCGCATTCTGGGCCCAGTCGGCGGCGTCCCGTGCGGACAGCGCAGCGATGAAACGGATCTGCCGCTGCCCAGGTATTTCAGGGTTGGGGGCTGACAGATACAGATTGCAGGTCGCGCCCGGTTCTGCGCCTTCTTCGGGATAGCGCGGACAGTCACCCTGGCTCGCTCCCGGGGCGAGCGTTCCGTTCGCAACGAGATACGCGTCCGCGCCGTCCTCGCCGGCGCCCGGGATCAGACCGAGCACGTCGGCGGCATCCTGCACCCCGCCGGCAGTCACATCCACGAGCCTGCCACCGAGAGGCTGGCCGGGACTGCTGGTCAGTTCGAGCTCGTACAGGTCGGCTGGGCCTTCTTCACCGACAGGATGCAGCTGCGAGTCTTCGGTCAACCTTGCCGTGTCGGTGAAGAACACGTCTGTGCCGTCGCTCGAGGCGGTCTGGAAGTGCACCTGCTGTTGTTCGGGCAGCGGTTCGGGCACTTCGTCGCCGCCCGGGCCGCGCTGTGTCGCTTCGTGACCCTGCGCGGCGTTGACGAGGATCGTTTCCCCGGTTTCGCTGTCGTGCAGATACAGGTGTTCGTGACCGTCGGTGAAATACACCTTGGAGCCGTCGCCTGAGATCGCGTTGCGCGCGTTCAGCCCGACCGTCTGTTCGTGCCCTTCGCCGTTGCCGAGCCACGGTTCGCTCGCAGGCACGCCATCGGGCAGAGCGCTCACGAACGCAAGCGGCTCGCCGGGCGTCCACTCGTACAGGCCGGGGCCTGCCGGGGCCCGGCCGAGCGGCACGGCCGAGTCGAAGATCACGTGCTGCAGGTCGGGCGTGGCGTTCAGGAATTCGAGCTTGCCGCCGAAGCTCGCGCCGGCGAGATCATTGCCCGCCGTTACAAGCGGCAGATAGCCGGGCGCGAGATAGCCGCTGCCCGCCCGCGCGGCCTGATACAGCGCGTGTTCAGAGGGTTCGGGTGACTGCGGCGGATCGTCGCGGACGTACAAGGTCTTTTCCGACGCTTCGCCTGACAGCGGCGGGTCTTCGGTGCCCTCGTAGGGTTCGGGCGGCGCGAGCAGGCTCAGCGCCAGGTTCCGGGAGAAGTAGTCGTACTCGGTCGGCGACGGGTTTTGCAGCCCGGCGCCGCGGTTGTGCGGCGTTTCGAGATCCTGGGTCTGCCAGCCTTCGGCTGTGCGGGTTGAGATCATCTGTGCCGGTTCGAAGCTGCGGCTCCCCTGCGGTTCGGCCACCACGGGACCGCTCGCGAGCCAGGCGATCGCTTCACCATCGGCGGCCGCCTCGATCACGCCGGCGCGGTTTTCATGCGCGAGTTCGACCGACGCGCCGTGCTTGTCCGGCGGTGTCACGAGCTCCCACGCGCGATGGTCGGGCAGCGCGCTCGCGGAAGGCAGCGTAGTCAGCGTGTCCGGCGACGGGACGCCTTCGGCCGCGCCATCGGCGTTCGAGACGAGCACGCGGTATTCGTAGGCCGTCGCCGGCACGAGGCCTTCGACCACGACGCTCACCTGACGGTCGCCGAACCCGGCCGGAAGTTCACCGGCCCCGACCGTGGCGCACGACGAGGGGTTGGCCTGCTGGCAGTATTGGAACGCGTATTTGGCGGCGATGCCGTTCGGGTCGATCTGACCGGCGATTTCGCTCGAGCTGGGAGTCAGGTTCCTCGCCGAGACGCCGTCCACTTTCGGTGGACCCGCGCGTTCGTAACGGTCGAACAACACGACGCGGCCCAGCGCAGGCTCGGCGGCGAACACCTGACCATCGCCCGCGTCCACGGCGACGCCGCTCGCGTCCGCAAGCGCACCGGCTTCACCGGCGCTCCCGAACGTCTGGTTGAGCCCGCCAGACGCAGCGAAGGCCGACAGCCCGCCGCCGTTGTCTAGATAGGCTTCGCCGTCTGACGCGTCGAGCGCGACGCCGCTGGTATTTGAGCGGTCGACTTCGCGGCTGATCAGCTGCCCGGCGCCGCCCAGCTTGGCAATCGCAATACTGCCCGGCTGGCCTTCTTCGCCCGGGCATTCTTCCGCTGAGTCATACCGTTCATAGCCGATATAGAACGCTTCGTCCTGCGGCGCGACGGCGAAGCCGGGCCGCGCCGGGCACTGCGCGAGGTTCGCTTCGACTTGCGGTTCGAGCTGCAGGCCGGGCTCCCATCTGTTCGAGAGGCTGTCGTCGAGCGCGTCGATCAGTCCTTCTTCTTCCCAATAGATCCACACGGTGCCCTGCGCGTCGACGGCCACACCCGAGATGTCTTCGAATTCGACTTCTTCCAGTGGTTCTTTGCCGCTTTTCCCCTTGAACAGCTCGTGCTTGTAGATTTTTTCGCCGCCGGCCGTGAACTTGTACAGGTAGTCGCGTTCATCCGCTTCCGCGCCCGCTTCTTCAGCCCCCACGACGTACACGTCGCCGTCCGAAGGATCGGAGGCGCTGCCCGAGTTATCGATCGCGATCGCGCCCGGCGAATCGACCTTGAGCGTGCCGGCCAGTTCGTAGCCGCCCGCCTGCGGGCGGTAGCGCTCGACGCGTTCACCCTGACCATCGACGACATACACTTCTCCGCTCGCTTCGTTGACAGCCACCTGCGACGGTTCGCCTTCGACCGTGAACGCGAGACCGAACGCGTGGCCCTGGCCACCGAGCGCGGACGCCGGAGCGCCGAGCCCGAGCGCGCCTAGCAGGGCTACGGCACAGGAAAGCGCGAAGCCCACGCGCCGATGGCGCCGGTGACGACACCGGCGCCCTACATGAACCGAATGGGGCGCATCGCCAGGCGCAACCTCGTGCCTCGAATCGTCTGTGTATGGCATGTTGCTCGCTCGCAGTCAATGAGCTGCCAGAAGGCGCCGTGCGTGCACGCGAACCGAGTCGCGTGCACGTACGGTCCAGCTCGCCCTACACGACCAGGTTCAGCTCCAGCGCTTCTTCGTTGGTCACTTTCGAGGTGATCGTTTGACCGGCCTGTTCCCATTCGTTTTTTTCTTCTGACAGGAACAGGCTTTCCAGGAAGGCGCTTTCTTTGCCGCCCGATTCGGTTTCGTACTCGTCGGGTTTCTGAATGCCTTTCGTGGCCTTGTATTTCAGCGTTTCCGTAGTTTTCATCGAGTCGTTTTTGATCGGCGTGAGGATCTTGCCGCGCACCGACACCGTCAGATGCAGGCCGCACGTGAATTCGATGAACTTTTCTTTTCCGCCCTCCGGGATCAACATGAAGTCGGTCTTCTTTTTCGCTTTGTTTTCCCACACGATCGTGCCTTCGAGCGCGTTCGTCTCGAGTTCACCTTTCGCGTGTCCCGGCGACTGGCACACTTCCGGCCCCGAGTGACAGCCGGTAAACGTCACGAAGACGTTCTTCACTTCTTTCGTGCCGACGTATTCCCCGATGCTTTTCTCGGCTTCGCAACCGACACCCAGGTGTTTGACGGCCGTTTCGAGTGCCGCACTGCCACCGACGGACGTCTGTTTGTTCTTGACCGCGCCAGGGAACCATTCATACTTCCCTTTCTTCGCGCGTTCCGACGGCGGAACTTCCGTTAGGCACTTTGCTTCCTTGAACTTCCCCTTGTATTCTTTGCCGACCTTTTCGGCTTTCAAGCACCGTCCGAATTCAGGTGCCGCCGCCGAGGCGCTCGCCGCGAAGGCGGCGATACATGCGATCCCGGCGAGAGCCGACACCAGTATGCTTCGCATCCGCATCTCTTGCTCCTTGATCTGAAGTTGACAGGCTTTCTGAGGTGGCACCACCTCTGCGCGATTTCGCGCACTGGGTATCTCGGGGCTCACCACACTTTCATGGGCTTGCGGGTGACTGTCCCCGGGGGGCCCGCGAATCCCATTACAAGATGAGACAGGCTTTCACACGTCATGCCGACGGGCCGAGCGGGCGGGCGCGGGGTGCGCCTCATCCGTCGAGGCGCACCCCGCAACCAGCCAGACTGCTAGCGGCTCAGATTTCCCCCAGCCCTTCTTCGTCGAGTTCCGTCAGGAGCGCGTGTTCGGCGACGCCGATCTGCCCGTCGATGACCGTAATTCCCTCTCGTCCGAGGGTGGACTCGATGGCTTGATCGATCTCGCTTTCGTATTCGCCTCCGCAGCCCTTCGGCTCTGCGCCCAACGGAAGCGGCCAGCCGGTGTTGACGAGCCTGGCGCCGCTGAAGACGAGATTGCTGAAGCCGAGCCCCGGCTGCAACAGGCCGGCCGAGCCCTCTTGCCCCGAGGTAAGGAGCTGAGTGATCGGATATTCTTCGTTGCCGACGGTGCACGGCTTTCCACCGTCGAGCCGTTCGAGCCACGGGTTGATCAAGCGCACCTTCAGCGGCAGGTCGAGTACGGTGCCGACCTGGGTGAGCACCGCTTCTGTGCTGATCGCGTATGGGTTTTCGAAGAGGCTGTTGCCCCCCGCGACTTCGATTTTGACGCCGAGCGCCGTTTCGTGGTTCTCCTTGGCTTCCTTGTAGCTTTCCCGCAGCGCCTGCGGCCACTTCTTTGCTTCCGCCGCGATCAGCCCGACGCCGCCTTCCACCGGCTCGACCGGGCTTTCAAGCGTTTCTGCGCCATTTTCGAGCGGAAGCAGTTTGATGTAGTACTGTTCGTTTTCGGGATTTATGCTCTCTTCCGATTCCCTGAATCCGCCCTGGAGGGTGATCGGCTTGGTCAGCTTGACTTTCACCTTGCCGAGCAGGAAGAAGCCACCGGCTTTGCCGGGGAAGGTGCGTCCCCAAAAGCACCATTCGGCTTCTGCTGGGCAGTCTTTGTACTGATTGATCGTGTGTGCCGAGAACTTCCCCTTTTCTTCTTCCTTTTTACCTTCTTCCCGTTCTATCGGGTAGCATTCTCTGGTGTATCCTTCGCATTTGGCCTTCTTTGCCTGCGCCGACGACGCGGCGCCACCAAGCACGCTCATCGCGAGCAGCGCCATCAGGCACAGTCCCAGCATCCTTACACGTCTCACTTTTCCACTACTCCTTTTCCTCTCGGTGATGAATCGACCGGCGCGGTAGCCCTTGAAGACGGGCCCTCGAACCGATCGCTTGCAACCGCAGGCGGACGACCGCACGCACAACGCCCTCGCGAGCGGCTGCGCACGTCCTCGGCCTGCCCTCTCAACGGCGCGGGCGCGCACGCTGCACGACCTCCTGCCGAAAAGCTCTTGTCGGCCACCGGGCGCGTCATCTCGCCCCCCTGACCCGTCCGCTCGCGCGCCGCGGAGCGCGAGCGGCGCGGCTGTCAACGAGCAGCGCGAGCACGCGCCGGCCATCGGCCGTCAGCAGCCACGCGTTCGGTTCGCCGCGCGCCGCACCCATACCGACGTTTTCGACCACGCCCTGGCGCTCGAGCCGTGCGAGCAGCTTCGAGGTCTGACCCTCGTCGGCGAGCCCGGCCGCCTGTGCGACCTCGCGGTTGTTCGAATATGGCGCCCGCGCGATCGCGCGCAACACCTGTGTGGTGCGATGCGTGGCGCGAATCGGAAGTTGCGACGCGAGCGAGATCGTCGCCGCTCGTTCGCCGCCGTCCGCCGACGACGCGCCCTCCGCCGGCAGAGGCACACGCGAGCTCGTGTCGCCAGCAGCGGTGAGCCGTGCGCTCGGGCGCGGGGGGCGCACGAGTGTTTCGTCGCCCGATCGCCTGCCCGCGAGCTCGGCCCTGGCAGCGACCTCACCCAGGTAGGGCCTGACGATGAACGCCATCAGCGACGACGCCAGCTCGACCAGGGCGTCGCCCGACTTTTCGAGCGCGCGCGCGCGGATTACAGCGAACGTACCGCCGGCGACGAGCTCGGCGGTCATGTGCGGCAACGGGGCCGGCTCGCGGAGCGTCCGCGGGCTTCCGTCGTCGAGCAGTTGCGTCAGCATTCCCAGCAGTCGCTGCTCGCAGCGCAGTGACTGCGATCCGGCGGCCGGTGCCTCCGATAGCAGTAGGAGTCCCCACGACGGCTCGTCATCGAAGAACCCCAGCAGCGCGACAAGGCCGGACCGAACCCGCTCGAGCCACGCCTGCTTTCGCGCCGTCGCCCCGTCTACAGTCCGCGACAGCCGAGTCAGGCCATCCTCGAACGCCGCCCGATAGCAGTCCGCGGTCGTTGGAAAAATGTCGGGGAAGACGCCCTCCGAGACGCCCGCTCGCGCGGCCACCGTCTTGGCGAGACGGGGGTCACTCGTCCGTCAAAGCCCTATTTTTCAGGACCCCTTGACAAACTAAGCGCCATCTGTTCTCCTTCTTCCCACAAGCCGCCCACGGCATCGGGGCGCAGCAGCGGTCTTGGGGACCGCGGCACAAGAGGGATTAGCAAGAGGGAAAACGGAGGGAAACGAGGGCAGCATCATGGGTGACGGGATCCAAATCAACCGCATGGCTGAGCGCTTTTCCAGCCACACCCTGTCCCACTCGCGACCCTCTTCGAACAGGGCTTCGAGGGACGTCGAGGCTCTCCGCGAGCAGCTGATCTTCGCCATCGTCGAGGTCGTCGCTGAAGGCGGCGACCCCCGTCTCGCCAAGACCCTGGCCTAGCCGTAATCCCGCATCAGCATTGGGATTTTCGCCAGGCTTCCCACGATCTTCCCACAGCTGCGACGCGAGCCGCGCTGGGCGTCGGCAACGGGCGGAAGGCCCGGCGCCGCCGCGCGACACCCCATGACCACGTCTCAGCGGAAGGCCCGGCGCCGCCGCGCGACGCCCCATGACCGCGTCACAGCAGAAGGCCCGGCGCCGCCGCGCGACGGCCCATGACCACGTCACAGCGGAATACCAGTGCTTCGCGTGTGCGAGGTGACGGCCTCGGCCCGCCCAGACGGGCGGGCCGAGGCCCTGAATCTGCTAGGCGCCGGGACCTAGAATTTGCTCGCGTACCACGTTTCGGTTTCGTACCCTGCGTCTTCCCAATTGCCTGGGTGTTCGGCCGAGTTGTACCCGATTTTCGTTTTCACCGACTTATACACACCGCCCGTATACGGTCCGGAGGTGGCGCGGAAATCGGTCATTTTCGGTTCGCCTTTGACTTTCACGGTTTCGATGGTCCCCGATTCTCCGAGTTCCGGGAGTTCCCACTTCTTGGCACCGGTGTCGACGAGGAACGCGAGACCGCAGCCGTAGCCGGACAGGCACATTTCATATGCTTTGTAGCCTTTCACGACTACCGCGTATCTGATAGACGCGGTTCCGGTCTGTCCATCCGTGCTTTTGGCCGTGACCGTGTACGTGTAGATGCCCGGCGTCAACGTGTTGAGTTTCCCGCTGCCGCCGCTGGCACCGTTCGAGTCGGTGCAGGATTCCAGCCCCGGCCCGCCGGCGCCTTCGGTGCACGAGAATTTCGTCTTGGCGACCTTGCCCACGGGGTAGGTTTTGCCCGACGCCGGCGAAGAGATCTTCGCCGTCGGCGCAGGAGCCGCGACTACCGTGAACCCGGCGCTGGTGGCCGCTTCGAGGTAGGCGGCGTTCGCCGCGGCGTGCGCTTTCAGGGTGTAGCCGCCGGCCGCGTCTTTTATCTGCACGCCGCACGATGCGACGCCCGAGCCGTTCGTCGTCGCTTCGCAGCTCTCGGCTCCGACTTCGAAGTGGACGGTGCGTCCCGCCAGCGCCTGCGAGCTGGAGTGGTCGGTCAGCTTCGCGGACAGCGTTACGCTTTCTCCTTTCGCGGCCTGCGTGGGACCGGTGTAGGCCAGTTCGTCTTCGTTGTTGCCGAGGTCGTGGAAGTTCGCCGAGCCCCAGCCGGTCGCCTCGTCCCAGCCTTTGCTGGCGGCGAACCCGTTGCTTCCTTCCGTGACGTCGTGGAAGTCCCTCGCATACGTCACCGGGTCGTTGCCGAGCGAGTAGATCAGCGGATCGGCGAAGCCGATACCGGGACGGCCCGCTCCGGCGTTGTTGTGGTTCCAGACCGCCGCCGCGGCCGCCCAGACCGGCGTGGCCAGGCTGGTGCCGCCCCCGGTGCCTGCCACTTCGTTGGTCACGAACAGGAAGCATTCGCCTTTCGTCGCTTCTTCTTCCTTGGACGCGCACGACACAGCCGAGACGTCCGGCGTGACGCGACCCGTGCACGTTGACGAGGGATACACGAACGGCGTGCCGATGCCCGTCTGCCACGACGGCCGCGCTATGCCGTTGTTGCAGTCGCCGCCGTTCTTGATCGCCTTCTCGTTTTTCCACGAGCTCGATGCCCCGAGTTCGAGCTCGGTGCCTCCGACTGCGGTTACGTACTCGCTCGACGATGGGTAGGCGCACCCGTGCGCCGCGCCGTAGTCGCCCGTGGAGTAGAAGAACGTCTTACCGGTGGCCGCGGCTTTTTCGAGGATCGCTTCGAATCCGGGGTCGATGGAGTTGCACGGCAACCCTTCGGCCGCCCAGCTGTTGGATATGACCGTCGCGGCCGAATTGGCGGCTTCGTCTGCCGCCGTTTCGAGCTGGCCCAGGTTGTCTTCCTTGGCGAGGTAGTAGATGTGATGCGCTTTGGGCGCGACCACGTGAGCGGACTCCGTGTCGACCGTGATCTCCTCTTCGTTGTTGACGCTCGAGGCGCCGCCCAGTTCCTTGAATTCGATCGCTTCGTCGCCGGCGCCGACTTTCAGCAGTGTCGTTTTCGTGGCGGACGCGTAGTTTTCATAGGCTTTCTGCGGGACCGGCTTGCCCCACAGCGTGTAGGCGATCGTCTCGCCTTCGGCGTTGCCGGTGATGTCATAGGCGGTGCGTATTTCTTCGCCGTCGAGGCCGCAGACGGTGGTCGACGGGTAGCAGGTGTTCGTCGCGACAGGCTTGTAGTAGTCGCTCAGGCCGCTCACCGCGCTGATCGCGAGGTCGGCCGGCACCGACGGGGCGCCATCGCTCGCGAAGAATTCCTTGCCGGCGTAGGCATAGTCGTTGACGGCCACGCCGAAGGCGTTCTCCACGGCAGCCGTGGAGCCCGTGACAGACACGAGCAGGTTGTCCTTCGATGCGCCCGTGACGTCGAGGCCCTGGCTGCCGAGCCACGACTCGACGGCCGCGACCTGCGCGTCGGTCGGGGCATAGCCGGCCATGTATTCGGCCTCGCTCAGATAGTGCCCGTAGCTCGGGCTGCCCGGCGTGCTCGCCTGTGCGATCACTTCTTGCAGCTTGCCCGATTCGCGCACGGCGAGGTTGACGTTGAGGCTCAGCGTCGCGCTCGCCGGATGAGCTCCGCGCGACCCGGCGATGAGCTGTGATACCGGGGGCGGCACTTCGCCCGCCACCGTCTTCTGGCCGGACTGCGCCCAGGCGAGGCCTGGAGCTGCGACAAGCGCAATGGCGCTCACGAACGCGCCCAGCACAGCTGCGCGGCGGGCGCTCGATCGTACCGACATGGAAATCCCCTCTGTTCCGAGCCTGGTCGGCCCTGCCGCCGGACCCATTGAGGCATTGGCAACCCTGCCGTGCCGTGCGTTCCATCCCTGAATGGGCGAGCCAGCCGCCGTATCACGGACCCTACCACCCGGCGCAAGGCGCGGGCCCGGCTATACCGCTGGAGAAGCTTGTGTTTACGCTGGTGGCAAGCGATCGCTGCTGGCGATCTGGTCCGTTGAACACGGAGATACGGAGCGTCATTTCGCGCGTCGGGATGCCCTGTCAGGAGTGCTTACGGGCTTCGACCCTCAGAGCGTGCCCGGCCGCGCGAGCCACTCGCTGTGGAACGCGAGGTCCGTGCGCTGCGCGATCACGTCGTAGTCGCCGTCGTAATGCAGCACGCCGGAACCGGCGGCGTCGGCGTACGCGGCGATAACGATGTCCGCCGGCGCGAGGCGGTGGTGGCCGACCGCCGCCAGCTGTTGCTGCGCTTGCAGCGCGGCGCTTTCGATCTCCTTGTCGATCTTCACGCGCGGCAGCCGCGCGAGGTTCGACATCATCTCCGTCCGCTCGGCCCCCGATCGCGCCGAATAGCCGGCCTCGAGCAGAAACGGCAGGCAGGTGACCAGCTTGCGTTCGCTCATCCACGCCGCGATCTCCTGCAGGCGTTTGCTCGCCAGGCGCTCGGAGCCGAGACGCGCCCACGCGGAGTTGTCGAGGAGCAGCAACCGCGCTACTCGTTCGCGATCAGTCCGAGCCGCTTCACCTCGTCGGCCGCCCGCACGTCGATCGGGATCGAGCGCCGCTCGACCATCTCCGCGAGCTGCGCGGCGGCCTGCTGCGCGGCGCGGGCGTCGTCAGGCAGCCTGCGCGCCTTCACCCGCGCGCCCAGCACGACCAGCTCGGCGTAGTCGATGCGCTCGCCGCGCGTGCGCGCGCGCAGCTCGTCGAGCGCCTCGCGCACGCGCGGGGTCTCGGTGATCATGTGACGCGGATGCGACGTCGGCACAAAGTCAGTGTAGCACCGTGCAGCACGAGCGCCGGGCTCGGGCTCGGTGCCGGGCTCACGCAGGGTCCGAAGCCCGCTCAAACGTTGCGCGCCCTGCTGTTCGGGGCGTAGGTCTTGCGGGCTCGGCGTTCGCAGGCGGCGCTTCGGGTGCGGGAGCGCTTGTGGTCCTTGCGGCAGATCTTCAGCGCTCGTGCCAGTTTCTGCTTGCGGGTGAGCTTTTTGGCTTTCGCGGCTTTGACAGCACTGCAGCCTTGGACCGAAACCCTCACGTTCTCGTTGACCGCGGTGCCGTTCTGCCCGCCGAGCGCGGTGGGGATCGTCAGGTGCTGGCCACACAGGCTGTAGTGGTCCTTCAGCGGGAGGTTGGTGGTGAGCGCCGAGTGCGGCCCCTCGGGAAGGGTGGCTTGGACGCTTTCAAACGGCGCGTCGGGAACGGACAGGAACGAGCTGGTGGTGACGCCTTTCTTGATCGCCGTCTGCCCGTCGAGGATGATCTTGATGTTTTCACCCTGCAACACGAGCTCGGCGTCGGGCCACGCGGCGTTGCCGTGCGATACGAGATAGATCGGGCCGGCGAGCTCGTTTTTCAGCACGGGCGTGTGTACGACGGCGGTGCCGATATCAGAGCCTTCAGGACAGGCGGCCGGGTTGGCTTCGAACACGCTCGCGACACACGCTTTCTGGATCGTCGTGAGCCTGGCGGGCAGAGTGGACGGGATCGTCAGGATCGTCTTGGCGACATGAGCTTCGCCGGTCTTTGATTTGAACGTGAGTCCGAGGCTGGCGCCGTCAGCTTTACTGGTCTTGCCCTGTGTCGTGGCCGTGACGCCGGGGTTGAACGGCAGCGAGCTGCAGCCGCTGATCGTGAACGGAGATGAGGCGCTCGCGGTCACACCGGCCGCGCCGGTGAGGCTGGCGCCGATCTGTTGCGGCGCGCAGCTGGTCGGGTTGAACTGGAAGTCGGCGCGGTTGACGATCACCTTCAGCTGTTTGATCTGCGCCGGTACCCCTTTGACGATCGTGGGGATCGGGTCGCTGGTGATCGTGACCGCCGCGGTGTGCGGATCGACTTCGATGCGGGAGCGTACGATCACGTCGCCGAGGTTGAACGGGCCGGCGATCGCGGGCGTGAGCACCTCGATCCCGAACGGCGCGCCCTCATAGGGCCCGGTCAGATACACCTGGCCTTCGAGGTTGAACGGTTCGGGGCCGAGCCCGGCGCTCGCGATCGAATGGCCGATGCGGCTGCTCGCCGGACACGCGCCCTGCGCTGCCTGCGGTTCGCCGCACGGTTCCACGCTCGAGAGCAGCGCGGCGACGCCCCGCGGCAGGTTGACGGTCAGCTCCGACAGGGCCTGGTCGCCGTCGGGATTGCCGAGGGTCAGTTCGAAGCCGGTGAAAGCTCCCGCCTGCGAACTGCTGGAGCCCGTCACCAGCCTCGGATCAAACGGCTGCGGACTCGATCGACAGGGTCCTCCGCCGGGGCCGCTGGTGATCGCGAATCCCGGTTCGGACTGGGGCGTGGTGTGCGTGTCCGACCACGATTCGAAGCTGCTCGTCGCGGTGTAGGTGCCGCACAGCGCGGGGGTGGCGAGCGACCCGCGCGGTCCGCCGAACAGTTCCAGCTCGAGTTCTTCGAAGGGCACCTGCGGCGTGTCGGTGAACGTCGTAGAGACCTGACCGGTGTTTTCATCCAGATGCCCTTCGCCGGCGAGCTTGACGTGCAGCCCGAGCTTTTCGCTTTCGGCGACCAGATACAAGGCGATCAGTGACCCGAACGGGTTGTGATCCTGTTCGGCCAGATACACCGATCCGGAGAGTTCTTCGGCCAAGAGCGGCGTCTTGATCCGTACCCGACCCACCTTCGACCCCTTCGGGCAGCGCGCTTCGTCGGTGTCGAAGTGCAACGGTTCGGGGGCGCCGGGAGAGAACGGGTCGACCCCGCCCGGCCCTTCGTAGCCGACCTGCTGCTCAGAGCACGCCTGCAGGCCGTTGGCCGCGCCGGGGTTCAGCCCCATCCCCGGGGGCAGCGTCACGGTCGTCGAGCGTACATCCGCGTCGCCGAGCAGGCCATCCGACAGCGTGCCCGTCTGTGGGAGCGTGACCTTCGCATCCAGACCGGTCGGCGTGTCCGCGCTGGTGCTCTGCTGATGTTCTTCCTCTTGGGGCTGAATGTTCAGCGCCGGTTCGAACGGCACTTGCCCACAGCCTTCGAGGCTCGCCAACGGTTCACCCAGTTGATTCTGGAAGGTGTAGAGGGCTTCGATCGGATTGTCGGTCCACGATTCGCCGGCCATCAGGCTCGACAGTTGGCCGGTGCAACTTGTCGGCAGCGTGAGGAACGGCGTATTGGTGCGTTGCGTTGGCGGTTGGCAGGTTTCGCCTCGGGAGGCTTGGTGACCTTCGCGCAGGCAGGCCCAGCCGCGGGAGGCATCGTGGCTGGGGTCGCTGGGGTCGCCCCAGAAGATGACCTGTGCGCCCAGCACCTGCGCGGCGGCGGTGGCGTCATCGACGCTCGCGCTGACCCCATAGTCGGTGTTCGTGTGCACGGTCGTGTCGATCACGACGGGGACCGATTCGGCCTCGAAGCCGAACCGTGCAGGCTCGCCCGGGGCCGGTTCCAGGTTGAACAACGGCACGACCAGCGTCTTGTAGGTGATCGGACTCGGCGCCAGCAGGGTGACGGTCGCGACACCGATCGCCGTGTCGTCCGGGCAGAGGTTGCGGGTGCCGCCCCTGGTGCTCGCCAACGCGGAGAAGTCCGCGTCCGCGCACTGTCCCGCGGCCGTCACGTTCCCGAGCAGGCCCGGTGGCAGGCTGAAGCTGAGGTTCTTGGGCAATGCGGGCGCGCCGGGAACGACTCGCCTGGGCTGGCCGGGGAGCTGCACTTCCGCGAGGATCTCGTTGAAGTCGACGGTGCTTTGCAGCTCGTAGGGATGGGAGCCGGCCTGGGTGTCCAGCGAGCCGTCCTGGTTTTCGGCGGCGAACGCGAAGCCGCCTTCTTCGACACCGTAGGAGACGGGCGCTTCGCTGATCGTCAAGCCTCGTGTTAGCGACGCTTCGCCCACCGGTCCGCTGCCGTCGAGCGCTTCGCCGCCTTCGACGCTGACCTGGTTGGGTAGCGATGTGCTCGTCCCGTGGGGCTCTTGCACTGTTATCGGGATGTCCATTTCCAGGCGTTCATAAGGTGGGATCGCGAGCGAGGTGCTGCACCTCACGATCCGTTCTTCGCTGACCGCGCATTCCCACGTCTTTTCCTCTTCTTCTGACTCGCTGCGCGCGAGATGCCCGCTGACCTTGGCGGGCTCGCTCACCACGACTCCTGCGGGCAGCACGTCGGTGAGCGTCAAGCGGCTGGCCGCCCCGCTCACGCCGACGGTTCCGACATTGTCGGCGGCCACGGTGATGAATCCTTCGCCGCCGGGCGGCAGGTTCGTCGGCGCTGCGCGTGAGGAGAGCTCCCACCGCGGGCCGGCTGCCGCCGCGGTCGCGCTCGCGCACAGCGAGGCCAGGGCGAGCAGGATCGTCGCGGTCGCGATGCGCAGGCGCGCCCGGATCGGCAGCGCGATCTTCCGCTCGCCGCGGCGCAGGCGTCTGGGAGAAGGGAGCGTCATCGTCTGTTCCCGATCGCCGCGTGTGATGAGCGGTCTGTTTTGCCTGTCGCGGCCTTCTGCTTCTTCGTCGTCTTGTGTTTGTGCGCGGCGTATCTGTCGCGGGCTTGGCGTTCGCAGCGGTGTCGCCTGCTCACGGAGCGCTTGTAGCGGGTGTGACAGCTACGGAGGGCTTTTGCCAGCTGTTGCGCGCGCGTGAGCTTGCGCACGACCGGTTTGCCGGCCTTTTTCGCTGCGCTGACGGTCTGTTTCGCCACGGGCACCGGGCTGCCCGCTGCGGTGTTCGTCGCGGTCGGCGGCGTGGCGGTGTTCGGCGCGCCGCCGCTACCGGGCCGGCATTCGCTCGAGGTTTCACATGTCGTGGTCGACCCGTTCGGGTATTGCAGACATGGGCTTTCGCTTGTGCAGACATGCGCGTCGTAGATGTCCAGTGACTGGTCTTTGTCGGCGGCGACCAGCGGGCTGGTCGTCGTGAAGAACACGTCATCGCCGGTTTCGCTGGCGTCGAGGAACGCCGATTCGCGATCGGAGGTGCCCGAGGAGATCAGCCCGACACAGCCCGCGGAGGATTGGCAGCTGCCGATACCGGCCGGCTCGTACTCGTACACGTCCTCCTTGCCGTTGGTGTCCTGGCTGACGAGCGCGTCGGAAGTGTCGAAGAACAGCCGTCCGCTGTCGGAGAGATAGCGCGGCTGGTAGAGAGCCAGCGGCGCGGCGTTGCCGTTGATGTTGAACGTCCAGCCGGGGAGCGACCCGGCGAGCCAGCGGTCGTTCCAGATCTGCTGGCGGTCCACGAGCAGGCCGACGCCTTCACCGGAGTGTTCGGTATCGAACACTCCGTTGGGTCGCGTCCACCCCCCGTCTTCGCCTTGCGCGCTGTCACAGGAGACGCAGGTGAGCCGGCCGGTCGCGGCGTCATATAGGTAGACCTCCTCGTCGGGTTCACGGCTGATCGCATCGGTGTTGTCATACCCGGTGAGCGGTTCCTGCGACATGAACGTCAGATACCGTCCGTTCGGGGAAACGCGCGAGGTGACGCTGCTCAGGTTGCGCTCGGACGGGTGTAGTTCCGAGGTCGGGCTCGCGCCCCAGTCGGCGCCGTCCTGAGCCGAGAGCGCCGCGATGAAGCGGGTCTGACGTTCCCCCGGATGACCAGCGGGTTCTTCGGAGAGGTACAGGTTGCACGTGGCGTGCGGAGGCGAGGATTCGCTTTCTTCCAGATCCCTGGCGCAGTGGCCCGGCTGCGCTCCCGGCGCGAGCACCCCGTTGGCGACGAAATACACCTCCGACCCGGCCTGTGAGCTGCCGGGAATCACGTTCAGCACATCAGCGCTCGCATCAGGCGCACCGGCGCTCACGTCGACCAGCCGTCCTTTGAGCGGATTTTCGCTTGTCAGTTCGAACTCGTACAGGTCAGCCGGCGATTCCGAGCCGTCCGGTTGCTGGTTGGATTCTTCGCTGAGGCGCGCGGTGTCGGTGAAGAACACCCTGCTGCCGTTGGTGCTCGCCGCCTGAAAGCGCACTTCCCGGTCGGGCTGTTCCACGGGTGGTTCTGGCACGGTCTGCCCGCCGTGTCCCGGTTCGGTCGCTTCCTGGCCCTGCGCGGCATTGATGCGGATCGTCTGTTCGCTGGCGACGTCGCGCACGTACAGAGCGGTGCCGGTGCCCTCGGTCCAGTACACGAGGTTGCCGTCCTGGCTGATCGCGTTGCGGCCGCTGAGGCCTTCGAACGCGCCCAGCGTCGGTTCGACGAGTTCCCCATCAGGCGCAGGTTCCCCATCCGGCAGCACGCTCACCAGCGCGAGCGGCTTGCCCGCCTGCCACATGTACAGCCCGGCCGTGTTCGGATCTTCGGCCGTCAATCCGACCTTCGAGTGGAACACGACGTGCGAGAGGTCTTCGCTGGCGCCGGAGAGGTCCAACGCCCCACCGAACTGCGTCCCGGCCGTATCGTTGCGGCCGGTCACCAGCGGTTGGAAGTCGGGCGCGGGCGCCGGCGGGTCCTGACGCAGGTACATTGTCTTTTCGCTCGCTTCGGGCGACAGCGGCGGATGTTCGACGACGCCTTCGCTCTTGCCCTCGTCGTATTCGGTCGGCGCCAGCAGGCTGGTCGACAGATCGGGGCTGAACAGGTAGTACTCGCCCGGCGAGGGCACCAGCAAGCCCCAGCCGTTCGTATGCGGAGTTTCGAGGCTGTACGTGTTCCACCCTTCGCTCGTGCGGACCGACATCAGCTGCGAAAGTTCGAACGCGCGGTTGCCTTCCGGTTCGCTCACCACAGGGCCCGCCGCCAGCCACGCCAGCCGGGTGCCGTCGGTGGACGCCTCGAGCGCGCCCGCACGCTGCCCGGTCATCGTCGTGACGGTCGAGCCGTGCTTGTCCGGCGGCGAGACCATCTCCCAGCCACGACCGTCGGGCAACACGCTCGGGGAGGGCAGCGTCGAGAACGTGCTCGGCGACGGGACGCCTTCGCTTTCGCCGTCTTCGTTAGTCGCGACGACCCGCACGTAGTGAGCGCTCGCCGGCTGCAGACCATCCACCGGCACGCTCACGCTCACATCGCCGAATCCCGCCGGGATCCTCTGCACGGTCGAGCTCGCACACTCCGAGCCCGCTTTGCGACAGTCATCGGTTCCCCATTCGAAGCGATAGGTCGTTTCGAGACCCCGCGGATCGATCTGCGCCTGCAACTCGGCCGAGCGCGGCGTCACGTTCTCGGAGGAGACGCCGTCTACCACCGGCCGCGCGGCGGCGTCTTCGGGCCCGAACACCACGACACGATCGGCGCTCGCATCGGCGACCAGGACCTCGCCCGTGGCCGCGTTGACCGCCACGCCGCTGGCCGACGTCAGCTCTCCTTCGCCGAAGCGCTGGATCGGCACACCATCGGGCGTGTAGGCGCCGACGCTGGTTTGGCCGTCGAGGTACACGTCACCGTCGCTCGAGTCCACCGCGACGCCGGTGGTGTCGTGATGGTCTATTTCCGCGATCAACGTCGCGGGCGTCGGCGCCGTGCCGTCGAGCTTGGCCACCACCGTCGGATCCGGCGTGGCGCCTTCTTCTTCGCCCGGACAGCCTTCGGCTTCGTCGCGCCTTTCGTACCCCGTATAGAACGCGCTCGCATCGGGCGCCACCGCGAACGACGCGCGCGCGGGACATTCGAAACGCTCTTCCAGGCTGCGCCGCAACCCCGGCTGCCATTCGAGCCTCGGCTTCCCAGCGCCCGACACACCTTTCGAAAACCCGTCGATGATGCCTTCTTCTTCCCAATACACCCACAACGTCCCGCTCGCATCGACCGACACGCCAGAGATGCCCTCTTCGAATTCTTCTTCCAGTTCTTCGCCACCCTTTGCCACGAACTTGAACGTGTGGATCTTGTGCGTCACTTCACCCAAAGTCGGCGAGTACACGAACAACGTGTCCCGTTCCCCTTCTTCCTGTTCTTCCCTGCCTCCCGCACCGGCGACATACACCTCACCCCGAGACGGATCGCTCGCGCTGGAGGAGTTGTCAACGGCAATCGGCCCGGGATCGCGGACCGCGAACTGCGACACGTACTCGAACGCCCCACCCCCACTCCGTCTGAACACCTCGATCCGGTCGCTAGCCGTATCCGACACGTACACCAGGCCATCCGCTTCATCCGCAGCCACCGCCGACGGAGCCGAGAGCTGCCCTTCACCCGACCCGGATTCCCCGAACGACGAGCTGAACACATGCCCGCGGCTCGCCAGCGCAGACGCGGCCGCGCACCGCATTCCACCCGCCGCGACCACGAGCACGAACGCGAGCATCACAAATCGCCCGGGGACGCGCCAGCCGTCGCCCCGCGCGCTCCACCTCGGCCCCGGCAGACACCTCACGTTGATCTCACTCTCACAATCGATCATGTCGTCGCGCATGTGCGGAGCCAATTGGAGACCCCGCACACGAACCATTGGCTCAGACGTACGTGTTGAGCTCCAGCTCTTCTTCGTTTTTCACCGTTGCGGTGATCGACTGGCCCGATTTCGCCCAACCCTTTTCTTCGAAATCGGCTTCAAGGATGTCTTCGAACAGTTTCCCACCTTCTTCGTAGTCTTTGACTTCCTGGAAACCATTTTTCTGCTTGTATTTCAATTTGAACGACGTGGCCATCTTGTTTGCCTGGATCGGCACCAAGATCGACCCGCGGACCTTCACCGTCAATTCACCGCAACTGAATTTGATAAAGAGTTCTTCGCCGTGCGCCGGATATAGATCGAGCGCCGCTTCGTGTTTCGCTTCGTTTTTCCAGACCGCGCGACCTTCAAGTTCTTTCGTAACCAGTTCGCCTTCGGGGTGACCCGGCGACGTACAGATATACGGCGGCACATGACAGCCCGTGAACGTCACGACGAGTTTACGCGCTTCTTTCGTGCCGTAATATTCGCCCGTGCTCGACTCGGCATTACAACCAACGGCGTATTTGCCGACTTCCTGCAACACGGCTTTGCCGCCTGTGCTCGTCTGGCCGAGCTTCACACCGCCAGGCAGCCAGTTGTACTTGTTCTTTTTTCCTTCTTCTTTTTCTTTCGTCGTTGCCGCTTTCGTGCAGCCCTTGTCCGTATAGGACCCGTTGTACTTCTTTTCTATCTTCGCCACTTTCACGCAACGTCCATATTCAGGCGGCGCAGCAGACGCACACGCCGCCGCCACCACGCCCACCGCCAAGACCGCCACCACAGCCAGCCCCAGCGACCTCACAAGCCTCATCACAAACACTCTCCTTATCGAGATCCCAGCCCTCCGCCTCGAGGACCCAACAAACGATTGACTCGCTAACAAGCACGCCGACCGGAAACGCCACCGCAACAATCCCGTCACGGCAGGACCCCGCCCAACACGCCGGGCGAGGCCCTGCCACGCTTCACCTACGACGCGCTACACAGCGGCACAAACAAGCGAGACCGTCCCTACGGCAGTTCTCCGCTCGCGAAGCCTTCTTCGAAAATGCCGTATAGGCTTGCGTCGTGAAGGTTTCCGGTCAGCACCACGATACCTGTTTTTTGGAACATTTCCAGTACGTTTTCGAGCGACGCGTCGATGTACGATTCGTATGCACCTCCACAGCCTTTGGGGGCGGATTCGGGTTCGATCGTCCACGTGGTGTTCAACCAACCTGCTCGGCCCGAGCAAGATATTGGTAAATTCTTCGTTGAAATGGACTCTTCCTGAGGCGCCCGCGCCTTCCGTAGTCAGATTGATATGGATGGGATGTTCGTCGCTACCTATGTAACACGGACCGCCACCCAGTTGTTCAAGCCACGGGCCGGTCACTTTCACCTTCAACGGCAACCTGAACGCGACTCCTTTTCGGTTCAGGATGTTCTGAGTACTAAGGCAGCCTTTTGTTTCGAAGCATTCGGTACCGGCCATTTCGATTTTGACGTTGATCGTCTTTTCCTTATTTTTTTTCGCCTGCTTCCAGCTTTCCACTAGCGCAGCTGGCCATTCCTCTTCTTCCTGGACTTCCTTGGTGAAAAGACCGATCCCCCCGCTGACCGGAAGTTCCGGAGCTTCAAGTGTTTCGCCGCCATGCACCGCCGGTGAGACTTCGATTTCCTCGCCAGCGCCTTTGAATCCACCCTGGAGCACGATGCTCTTGCTCAGCTTCACCTTGACCCTGCCATATTCGAAGAAGCCCCCCTTGCTGCCGCCGTCGGTGATGCCAGCGAAGCAGTCGGTGAGTTCTTCGTTTTCATACGGACAGTATTTGTACTGCCCCCATGTGTATTGGTTGTACGGATCCTTTGCCAGCGCCGACCCGGCGCCGAGCGCGCTCACGAGGAGCGCAGCGACGAGGCAGAGCCCCAGCATCCTTACGTGTCTCACTTTTCCACTACTCCTTTTCCTCTCGGTTTGAACGACCGCTTCGCCAGGACGCTCGTTTCGCGGCATGACGATCGGCCGTGCTCTACTTGCAAGCGAATGAGCGGCCCGCGCCTGCGGCGCGCGCCGTCCCCGATCCACCTGCCCTTTCACGGCGCGCATCGCATACGCTGCGCGATCACGCGCCGAAAAGTCCTTGCTGGCGAGCGCCGGCCTCATGCCAGGCCCCTCGCCTGGCTGCCCGAGCGCCGGGCAATCGCGCCCGTCTCCAGCAGCTCGACGGCACGATGCCCCGAGGCCGTCAGCAGCCACGCGTTCGGTTCGCCCCGAGCCGAGCCCAGGCCGACGTTCTCGATCACACCCTGGCGCTCGAGGCGCGCCAGCAGCTTCGAGGCCTGTCCCTCATCGACCAGCCCCGCAGCGTGCGCGACCTCGCGATTGTTCGAATAAGGTGCGTGTGCGATCGCGCGCAACACCAGCGTCGTGCGATGCGTGGCACGCACGGGCAGCTCGGCGGCGCGGCGAATCGTTTGCGCCCGCGAAACCCCGGGCCTATCCAGCTGCTCCTCGACGGCGCCGGACGGTCTTCCGGCGAGCTCGGCCTGGGCGGCTGCTTGACCGAGATACGGCGCGACGATGAACGCCATCAGCGACGGCGCCAGCTCGACCAGCCTGCGATCGTCGTGTTCGAGCATCGTTGTCCGGACCACCGAAAGCACCCCGCCGACGACCAGCTCGCCGCTGAGCGTCGCCGATACGGTCGGCGACTGAGCAGCGCGGTTCGTGGCTCGGTCTTCGACCTCGGTGTCGCGGTCGAGCAGACCAGCCAGCACCTCGTGTAGCCGCCGGCGACAGTCGAACGTCACCGCCGCGCTCAGCGGCGTCTCGACCATCAACAGACGCGCCAGCGACGGCTCGTCATCGAACAGCCCCAACAACGCGACGAGCCCCGAGCGCACTCTCTCGAGCCACGCGTCTTCACGCGCCGCGGCCTCGTCGATCGTTTTCGAGAGTCGCTCGAGACCCTCATCGAACGCTCCGCGATAACACTCCTCGACGGTCGCGAAAATCTTACGAAAATCTTTTTCGGAGACCCCCGCGCGGGTGGTCACCGTATTTATTAGACGGGGGTCACTCGTCCGTCCAAGCCCTATTTTTCAGGACCCCTTGACAAATTTGGCCCCGTATGTTCTCCTTTTCCCACACGCCGCCCACAGCATCGGTGCAGCACGAGGGTCTTGGGGCGAGCGGCGCAGAGGGACTATCGAGAGGGACGACGGAGGGAAAACGAGGCGGCACCATGGGGGACGGGATCCAAATCAACCGCACGGCTGAGCGCTTTTCCAGCCACACCCTGTCCCACGCGCGCCCTGCTGGACACGGGACTTCCAGGAGCCCGAAGGCGCTGCGCGACCAGTTGATCGCCGCGCTCGTCGAGGTCGTCGCCGAGGGCGGCGACCCCCGTCTAATAAAGTCGCTGGCCTAGCCGTAATCCCGCATCAGGACTGGGGTTTTCGCAGGGCTTCCCACGTTCTTCCCACGGCGCGAAGCCCGACGGTACCGCGGAGCACCGCGGCGGGCCCGCCGACGACAGGCCTCTACGACCGAGCTCGCGAGTCGCGCTTCCCGGCCGGCGCGTAGCGTGCGCGGGCAGCCCGTTCGCAGACGACCCGCCTCGTCTTGTGCTTACGGCACGCCTCGAGCGAGCGTCGCAATTTTTGCTTGCGCGTGAGCCGTTTGTTTTTGCTGGCTTTGACGGCGGTGCAGCCTTGGACGGCGACCTTGACGGTGTCGCTGACGCTCGTCCCGTTCTGTCCCGTGAGCGCGGTCGGGATCCTGAGATGCCGGCCGCACAGGCTGTAACGGTCATTGAGCGGAAGATTGGTCGTGAGCGCCGAGTGCGGCCCCTCCGGCAGGATGGCTTCGACGCTTTCGAACGGCGCGTCGGGGACGGACAGGAAGGAGCTGGTGGTGATGCCTTTTTTGATCGCGGTCTGTCCGTCGAGGATCACCGTGATGCCTTCGCCCTGCAGCACGAGCTCGGCGTCGGGCCAGGCGGCGTTACCGTGCGATACCAGATAGATGGGGCCGACGAGCGGGCTTTTCAGCACGGGGGTGTGCACGACCGCGGTGCCGATGTCAGAGCCTTCGGGGCAGGACGCGGGGTTGGCTTCGAAGACGCTCGCGACGCACGCTTTCTGGATCGTCGTGAGCCGGGCGGGCAGGATGGCGGGGATCGTGAGGATGGTCTTGGCGACGTGGGCTTCGCCGGTCTTGGATTTGAAGGTGAGGCCAAGGCTGGCGCCGTTCGCTTTGCTGGTCTTGCCCTGGGTTTGGGCGGTGACGCCCGGTTTGAACGGGAGGGTCTGGCAGCCTGTGACCTGGAACGGTGAGGAGAGGTTCGCGTTTGCGCCTTCTGTTCCGGTCAGGGTGGCTTGGATCGTGGTGGGGTTGCAGTTGGTGGGGTTGTATTGGAAGTCGGGGCGGTCGACGATGACTTGGATCTGTTTGAGATCGACGGGGACGCCTTGCACGAAGATGGGGAACGGGTCCGAGGTGATCGTCACCTGGGCAGTGTGAGGATTGACTTCGATACGCGAGCGCACAATCACGTTCCCGAGGTTGAACGGGCCGGCTATTGCCGGGGTGAGCACCTCGATGCCGAACGGGGCGCCCTCATACGCTCCGGTGAGATACACCTGCCCTTCGAGGCTGACCGGTTCCGGGCCGTACCCAGCGCTCGCGATCGAATGACCGATATGGCTGTCTGCTGGGCAGGCGCCTTGTGCGGCCTGGGGTTCGCCACAGGGCTGCACGCCGGAGAGCATCGCCGCGACACCCTCAGGTAGCCGGGCCGTCAGCCCGGCGAGCGCCTGGTCACCGTCGGGGTTGGTGAGAGTCAGGTCGAAGCCGCTGAACGCGCCGGCCTGCATGTTGGTGGAGCCCGCGGCCAGGCCCGGAGCGAACGGCAATGGACCGGACGGGCACGGACCGCCGCCGGGACCGCTGCTGATCGTGAACGAGGGGTTGGAGGATGGTTGTGTGAGCGTCCCGGACCATGCTTCGAAGCTGCTGCTGGCCGTGTAGCTGCCGCATGAGGATGGTGTGGCGAGTGATCCGCGGGGCCCGCCGAACAGTTCGAGCTGCAGTTCTTCGAAGGGGACTTGGGGCGTGTTGGTGAAGGTGGTGGTGATCTGACCGGTGTTTTCGTCGAGATGGCCTTCGCCGGCGAGCTTGACATGCAGGCCGAGCTTTTCGCTTTCGGCGACGATGTACAGCGCGATCAGCGACCCGAACGGGTTACGGTCCTGTTCGGCCAGATACACCGACCCGGACAGTTCTTCGCTCAGCAGGGGCGTCTTGATCCTCACCCTCCCGATCTTCGAGGCCGCTGGACAGGTGGCTGGTGTGGCGGTGAAGCGCAAGGGTTCGGGCGCCCCGGGCGAGAACGGGTCGCTTCCGCCACCGGGGCCCTGGTAGCCGATCTGCTGCTCAGAGCAGGCCTGCAGGCCGTTGGCCGCGCCGGGGTTCAGTCCCATCCCCGCGGGCAGGGTGACGGTCGCGCTGCGCACGTCCCCGTCGCCGACCAGGTTGTTGGTGAGCGTTCCCGTTTGGGGGACGGTCACGGTGGCGTCCAGGCCGGTGGGGGTGCTCGCGCTGGTCGTGGGCTGGTGTTCTCCCTGCTCGGGCCGAATGGCGAGGGCGGGTTCGAATGGCAGCGTCTGACAGTTTTCGAGGCTTGCGAGCGGTTCGCCGGTCTGGTTTTGGAAGGCGTAGCGTTCTTCGAGCAGGTTCGGCGGTTCGAGTGGGCTGTTGGTCCATGCTTCACCGGTCATCAGGCTGCTGAGTGGGCCGGTGCAGCTGGTCGGCAGGGTGAGGAAGGGGGTGGTGTTGCGGGGTTCGGGCGGCTGGCAGGTTTCGCCTTCGAGCTTTTGGTAGCCGTCGCGCAGGCAGGCCCAGCCGCGTGCGTTGTCGTGGCTGGGGTCGCCGGGGTCGCCCCAGAACGTCACCTGGGCGCCGAGGACTTGGGCGGCGGCTGTCGCCTGGTTGACGGTGGCGCTGACGCCGTAGTCGCCTTCGGTATCGACGGTCGTGTCGATCACGACCGGGACGGCTTCGGCCTCGAACCCGAAGCGCGCCGGCTCGCCTTGGGCGGGTTCGAGGTTGAAGATCGGGACCGCGATCGTTTTGTAGAGGATCGTGCTTGGCACCATGATCGCGACGCTGGCGACCCCGATCGCCGAGCTAGCCGGGCAGAGGTTGCGGGTCCCGCCGATCGTTCCCTCGAGCGCCGCGAAGTCCGCGCTCGAGCACTGCGCGGCCGCGTTGACGTTCCCCAACAATCCCGGTGGCAGCCGGAACGTCAGGTTCTTCGACAGCGCGGGCGCTCCCGGCGCGAGCCGTCGCGTCTGACCAGGCAGCTGCACTTCCTGCAGCGTCTGGTTGAAGAACACCGTGCTGGTGAGCTGGTAGGGATGCGATCCCGCTTGGGTGTCGAGCGTGCCGTCTTCGTTTTCTGTGAGGAACGAGAAGCCGTCCGGTTCCACGCCATAGCCCGGTTCGCCCGTGTCGATCTCGAGCGGCCTGCTCAACGACGCGGATGGAACGATCCCGCTCCCGCTTTCTTCTTCGCCGCCCGCGACGTTCAGCTGGTTCTGCAGCGTCGTGACGGTCCCCGCCGGCTCTTCCACTGTGACCGGGATTTCGAGTTCCAAGCGTTCATACGGCGGGATGTTCAAGCTGGTCGAGCACGAGACCACGCGATCCCCGTCGGTGACCGAGCATTTCCAGGTTGCTTCTTTTTCTGTCTGGGTCTGACCCGAGCGCGCCCAATGCGGATTCACGCCCTCCGCGCTGGCGACCCTGACGCCTTTCGGGAGCGTGTCGGTGATCGTGACGTTATGCGTGGTGCTCTGGATGCCGCTGTCGCCGAGATCCTCGGCGCCGACGATCAACAGGCCTTCGCGGCCGGGCGCGAGATTCGTCGGTGCGGCCCGCGAGGACAGCACCCACCTGGCGCTCGCGAACGCGGGCCCGGCACACGCCAACACAACCAACACGTTCACCGCCGCCGCCACACACCACAGGACACGCCGCGAGACCATCACGCACCCGCCTTCGATCTCGCTGCGCCGTGCGTGCCGGGGTGTGGCGAGCCGTGTGCGCTCTTGCCGGTCTTGTGCTTCTTGGGCGGCGCGTACTTGGCGCGTGCCTGGCGTTCGCAGCGCCGGCGGCGTCTGCCGGGGTGCTTGTAGCGCACGCGACACGCCTCGAGTGCTTTGGTGAGCTTCTGTGCGCGCGTGAGCGTGCGGGGCTTGCTCGTGGTCTTGTTCGCGGCGACGTTGTGTTCGGCGGCGGGCGGGTTGCCAGGCCCGGCAGTAGTGGCGGTTGGGGGGAGCGTGACGCTCGGTGGGCTGACGGTCTCGGGGCGGCATTGGCCTGTGTTCTCGCAACTGCTCGAGGATCCGTTCGGGTATTGCAGGCAGGGGCTGGTGCTGGCGCAGACGTGCGCGTCATAGATGTCGAACGAGTTGTCGGTGTCGGCCGCGACCAGCGGGCTGGCGGTCATGAAGAACACGTCATCGCCCGTTTCGCTGGCGTCCAGGAAGCTCGATTCGTGATCGGAGGTCCCTGAGGAGATCAGCCCGACACAGCCACCGGAGGACTGGCAGCTGCCGACGTCGGCCGGCTCGTACTCGTAGACGTCCTCCTTGCCGTTGGTATCGGCGGGGACGAGCGCGTCGGGGCTGTCGAAGAACAGACGACCCGAGTCAGACAGGTAGCGTGGCTGGTAGAGCGCGGCGGCGGTGCTGCTGTAGTCGCGGTTGAAGTCCCACCCCGGGAGCGACCCGGCCAGCCAGCGTTCATGCCAGATTTCCGGACGGTTGACGAGCAGGCCCACGCCTTCCCCGGCCTGGGTGGTGTCGAACACGCCATGGGGAGGCGTCCAACCCCCGCTTTCGCCTTGGGCTGGGTTGCAGGAGACGCAGGTCAACCGGCCGGTTGCGGAGTCATACAGGTAGACCTCCTCATCCGCCTGGCCGCCGACGGCGTCCTGGTTGTCGTACCCCGTCAGCGGCTGCTGGGACATGAACGCCAGATACCGGCCGTCCGGTGAGACGCTCGCGGTGAGCGTGCTGAGGTTGTCCTGGGAGCCCGCGAGTCCCGAATGCGGAGCCTGCGCCCAATCCGCGCCGTCCTGCGCGGACAGCACCGCGATGAAACGTGTCTGCCGTTCCCCTGGATGACCGGGCGTTTCTTCTGAGACATACAGGTTGCAACTCGCGCCCGGCGGGGAGGGTTCGCCGCTTTCCGGTGCGCGCGCACACTGCCCCGGCGTGGCACCGGGCGCGAGCACACCGTTGGCCACGAAATACACGACCGACGCGTCCTGTGAGCTGCCGGGGATCACGCCCAGCACATCTCCGCTCGCGCCCGATGCTCCCGTGCTCAGGTCATACAGCCGGCCGCGCATGGGGTCTTCGCTTGCGAGTTCGAACTCGTACAGGTCGGCCGGGGATTCTTCACCGACCGGTTCCTGGGTGGAGTCTTCGCTCAAACGCGCCGTGTCCGTGAAGAAGATGCGCTTGCCGTCGCTGCTGGCGGCCTGGAAGCGCACTTCGCGGCTGGGATGTTCTTCTTCGGGCGGTTCGCTGACCGTTTCCCCGCCGGGGCCCGGTTCGGTCGCTTCATGACCCTGCGCCGCGTTCAACCTGATCGTTTGCCCGATCTGTGTGTCGCGGAGGTATAGGCCAACGCCGTCGCTCCACACGATCCGCCGGCCTTCCTGGCCGATCGCGTCGCGCGCGTTCAGGCCTTCGTTGGCGCCCAGGGACGGTTCGACCAGTTCGTTATCCGCCGCCGGCCGCCCGTCGGGCAGCACGCTGACCAACGCCAAGGGCCGACTCTGCTGCCACAGGTACAGCCCGCCCGAGGATGGGTCTTCCTTTGTGAGGGCGACCTGTGAGCTGAACACCACGTGCGAGAGATCGCTGCTGGCGCCCTCGAACCCCAGCCCGCCACCGAACACCGTGCCAGCCGTATCGTTTTCTGCGGTCACCAATGGCGTGTATTGGGCGTGTTCTTCGGGGAGGTTCGGGCGTATGTAGATCGTCTTTTCGCTCGCTTGCGGGGAGAGCGCGGGATGTTCAAGGACGCCTTCCGTCTGGGCGTCATCCCATTCGGTCGGTTCCACCAGCGCGCTCGACAGATCGGGCGTGAAATAGTGGTACTCCCCGGGCGAGGGCAGCAACAGGCCCCAGCCGTTGGTGTGCGGCGTTTCCAAGCTCGTCGTCGTCCAGCCCTCCGGCGTGCGCACCGACAGCTGCTGGGAAAGTTCGAACGCGCGATTGCCTTCCACGCCTTCGGTCGTCGGTCCCGCTGCCAGCCATGCCAGCCGGCTCCCATCCAGCGACGCCTGGATGCTGCCGCTGCGCAACCCCGAGATCACTTCCACCGACGCGCCATGCTTGTCGACCGGCGAGACCAGCTCCCAACCCCGCCCATCCGGCAACACGCCCGGCGACGGTAACGTAGTGAACGAACCTTCCCGCGACGCCCCTTCCCCCGCGCTCAGCTCATTCCGCGCCACCACGCGGTAGAGATAGGCGGTCGCGGGCTGCAACCCGCTCAGCCGCGCGCTCACGCCCACATCCCCAAACCCAGCCGCCAGCTGACCCGCAGGGAGGCTCGCGCAGGCGCCCGAAAACTGTGCGCAATCGCTCGTACCGTATTCGAACCAGTATTCGGTGCTCGCGCCGCGCGGATCGATCTGCGCCGACACTTCCACCGAGCCCGGCGTCACGCCCGTCGCTGACAGACCATCGACCATCGCCGCCTGCGGCGTAGCTTCCGCCTTGAACACGACCACCCGGTCATCCGCTGTGTCAACGACCAGCACTTCACCCGTCGCCTGATCGACCGCCAGCCCGGCACCCGACGCGAGCTGTCCTTCCCCGAACCGCTGGATCAACACCCCATCAGCCTGGTACGCCGCGACACTATCGCCGTCATCCAGATACACATCCCCCGTTCCAGCTTCCGCCGTCACGCCCGTCGTGTCGTGATGGTCGAGTTCTGCGATCGCCGTGCGCGGCACCGGCAACTGATCACCGAGCTTGGCGAGCACCGTCGGATCCGCCGGCTGTCCTTCGCCGCGTTCTCCGGGGCATTCTTCGCGCTGGTTGCGCCGTTCGTAACCGACGTAGAACGCGCTCGCGTCCGGCGCCACCGCGAACGCCGGTCGCGCATAGCATTCGAAGCGCTCTTCCATGCTGCGCCGCAACGCTGGGCGCCATTCGAGCTTCGATTCGCCCGCGCCGGTGGTTCCTTTCACGAACCCGTTGACGATGCCTTCTTCTTCCCAATACACCCACAGCACACCGTTCGCGTTGACAGACAACCCCGAAATGCCTTCTTCGAATTCTTCTTCCAGTTCTTCCCCGCCTTTCACCTTGAACCTGAACGACCGGATCTTGTGGATCACTTCACCCGTCGCGGGGGAATACACATACAGCACATCCCGCACGCCTTCTTCGACTTCTTCACGGCTCCCCGCACCCGCCACATACACCTCGCCGCGCGAGGGATCCCCTGCGCTCGAGGAGTCATCCACCGCTATCGGACCGGGATCAAGCATTTTGAACTGCGAGACATATTCATAGGCTCCCCCGCCGACACGCTTGAAAACCTCGACGCGATCATTCCCCGTATCGGACACGTACACCAGACCCCCGGCTTCATCCACAGCCACACCCGACGGATCCGCGAACTCGCCTTCACCCGTCCCGGCTGATCCAAACACCCCACCAAACACGTGACCACGACCAGCCAGCGCAAACGCGCCGGCGCACCACACGCCGCAAACGATCGCGCCCAGCGCGAACGCCACGGCCAAGCGCCGCACACGCGTGCTCCTCGCGCGCCTTTCGTCGAGCTCTCTGAGCATCAGCAGTCCCTATCTCGCTCTTGCAGGCCGATCTGAACCGGCAGCTCGGCGTGCGGGGCCGCCTTCGCGGCCCCCACACACCAACCGCGCTGGATCACACGTACGTGTTGAGCTCCAACGATTCTTCGTTTTTCACCGTCGCGGTGATCGACTGGCCTGATTTAGCCCAGCCTTTGCCTTCGAAGTTCGCTTCCAGGATGTCTTCGTACAGTTTCCCGCCTTCTTCATAGTCTTTGACTTCTTGGAAGCCGTTTTTCTCCTTATATTTCAGCTTGAACGTCGTGCTCATCTTGTTCGCCGTGATCGGCACCAGCACCGAGCCCCTGACTTCGACGGTCAAGGCGCCGCAGCTGAACGCAATGAACTTCGGTTCTTTTTCGCCCGCTTTTTCGGGCGTCGGGTACAGATCGAGCGCCGCTTCGTGTTTCGCTTCGCTTTTCCACACCGCGCGGCCTTCGAGTTCTTTCGTCACCAGTTCGCCCGCCGCACGCCCGGGCGACGTGCAGATGAACGGTGGCACGTGGCACCCTTTGAACGTCACCACAACGTGTCGGGCTTCTTTCGTGCCAACATATTCGCCCGTGCTCGACTCGGATTCGCAGCCGACCGCGTATTTGCCCACTTCCTGCAGCGTTCCTTTCCCACCAGTGCTCGTCTGCCCCAGCCTCACGCCACCCGCCAACCATTCGTATTTGTTCTTTTTACCTTCTTCTTTTTCTTTCGAGGTCGCCGCTTTCGTGCAACCCTTATCTACGAAGCCACCGTTGTATTTCTTTTCGACCTTTGGCACCTTCACGCAACGGCCATATTCCGGCGGTGCGGCCACAGCGACTACGGCCGACAGCGCGACGAACACGGCCACGGCCACCACACTCGAGACGACGAGCTTCACTCGCTTCATGACGCAACTCTCCTTGTTTGTTCCAACTTCGATCTAGTGATCGCTAGCGACCTGGGGTCAGGGTCACGTTGGTGCTGGTATTGGTGTTGCAGAAGAGCTCCGCCTCCCAGCAATGAGAGACGGAGCCCTCCACGTGTCTTTACATTCGACCTTTAGACGCGGCCTTCTTCCGCACGTTCTTTGACGATCGCCGTCGGCCCGTTGAACAGGTCGCCCGAGAGGATCGTCGTGCCATGCCGACCGTACTGCAGTTCGAGCGCGTCGTCGATCGCGGTGTTGACATATGATTCGTATGACCCTCCGCAACCGGTTGCTCCGGCTTCTGCAGGCACTGGCCAACTGAGGTCGGTCAGAGTCGAGCCTTTCAGCTCGTCCTCGTAGAATTCTTCTCCGGGAAGTTCATCCCAGATGAACCCACCTGGTTCGATGGCCCGGCCCGGCGATTCCGTGGACAGGTTCTGGACGATCGGATGAGCGTCGTTGCCGATCAGACACGGCCCGCCGCCTGCTTTTTCGAGCCACGGTCCGGTCAGTTTGACCTTCAATGGCAACTCGAACGCCGACCCTTGTTCGAAGAGGAGTCGCTCGGTGCTAAGGGCCCCCCATGTTTCATAGAGACTATCGCCCGCCAGTTCGATTTTTACGTTGAGCGTCCCTTCTTTGTTCTTGAGCGCTGCGTTGAAGCTTTCCTTCAACGCTTGCGGCCATCCGGCTTCTTCCTCGATCGCCGGCGTGATCGTCTTCAGGCCCTTGGTCACCTTGAGTTCTGGTGATTCGAGGGTTTCGGCGCCGTCTTCCGGCCCGACTATTTTGAGCGCCGCGTCCTTGTATTGCCAATATATTTCGAAGCCTTCCTTGGCTTCTTCGGCGACTATACATTCGGGTTTCGAGCCGGGGCTTGCTTCGCATTCTTTCTTTTCGTTTTCGATTTCTTCGACTTCCACGCGCGAGCGGTTGTACGCGGCACCCTGCAAGACGATCGATTTGTTCAGCTTCACGAGGACATTGCCCAACGAAAAGAAGCCGCCTTTCACCCCACCCGAGGTGCGCCCGAGGAAGCAGAATGGGTTTAGGTCTTCTTCCTGGGGTTTCACCAGTACCGGACTGTTGTACGGACAGTGCGCGTATTGGTTCCACTTGTTAGCCTTGAAGGGATCCTTGGCCGAGGCCGACGTCGCCGCGATCGCGGCCAGCGCCAGCAGGGCAGCCAGGCATATCCCCAGCATCCTTACATGTCTCACTGTTCCACTACTCCTTTTCCTCTCGATTGCTAGTCGATCGTCGCGGCAGCCCACCGATTTGGTAAGCACTCACGACCGATCGTCTCCTACCGCAAGCGCGCCATCAGCGACACACAATCCCGCGTGCGCCGCGGCGTCGCTCGCTTTCTCTCAACGGCGCCCGTCGCGCACCATTCACGACGTTTCACCGAAAAGCTTTCGTCCGCATTCACGCCGTGCCCCTCGTCCTCTTGCGTCTCGGACGCCCGGCTCCGGAAGCAACGGTTTCATCGATCAGCTCGACGGCGCGCTGTCCCGATGCGGTCAGCAGCCATGCATTCGGCTCGCCGCGCGCCGCCCCGACCCCGACGTTCTCGATCACACCCCGACGCTCCAGGCGCGCCAGTAGCTTCGACGCCTGACCCTCGTTGACGAGCCCGGCCGCCTGTGCAATCTCACGGTTGTTGGAATACGGCGCCCGCGCGATCGCGCGCAACACCAGCGTGGTGCGGTGCGTGGCGCGAATCGGAAGCTCCGCAGCCCGCGAGATCGCCCCCGCACGCGCGAGCTCCTCCCGCCGCGAGCGCGCCGGCGCGTTTGCAAGCCCCTGCGCATCACGCGCGCCCTCGCCGTCCGACTCGGCTCGTGCGACCGCCAGCCCGAGATACGGCGCGACGATGAACGCCATCAGCGACGGCGCCAGCTCCACGAGCTTGCCGCCGTCGCGTTCGAGCATGCTGGTGCGGATCACGGAGAACACACCGCCAACGATCAACTCGCCCGTCAGCGCCGGCGCGAGCCGCGGCGATCCTGCCGGGATGCCCGCGGGCTGGTGATGATCGAGCAGGCCAGCCAGCACGTCGTGAAGCCGCTGCCGACGCTCAAAGATCACGCCCGCGCTCACCGACGCCTCGAGCACGAGCAGGCGAGCCCAGGTGGGATGATCGTCGAAGAAGCCGAGCAGCGCGACGAGCCCGGCGCGAACGCGCTCGAGCCAGCCGTCGTGACGGTCGGCGGCCGTCGTCACCGTACGCGAGAGCCGGCCGACACCCTGCTCGTAAGCCGCGCGGTAACACTCCGTGATCGTCGGGAAAACCTCGCGGAGTTCGCTCTCGGTGACGCCGGCGCGCGTGGCCACCGTATACGCTAGACGGGGGTCACTCATCCGTCAGAGCCTTATTTCTCAGGCCGCCTTGACAAACCGGCAGCCGTATGTTCTCCTTCTTCCCACACGCCGCACTTGGGGAATGACACGAAAACGGCGGTTCAGGCCACGACTTCCGGGTGCGCTGGAAGGCGGAGGCCGAAGGCGCAAGAGGGAATGACGGAGAGGGATGACGGAGGGAAACGAGGGCATCACCATGGGGGACCGGATCCAGATCAACCGCTTGGGTGAGCGCTTTTCCAGCCACACGCAGGCGCAGTCGCGCTCGCGTCGCTACAGCGCTGTCGGGGACACCGAGGCGCTACGCGAGCAGCTGATCGCGGCCGTCGTCGAGGTGCTCGCCGCGGGCGGCGACCCCCGTCTAGCGTAGTCGCGGGTCCACGCGTAATCCCGCATCAGCACTAGGATTTTCGCGGGGCTTCCCACGTTCTTCCCACAGCACGCGGCCGATGCGGATCCGGCGGACGGCAGCTCCTAAGTTGAGCGCCAGGGCTGCGCGTCGAGTCCGAGAGCAACAACCAGGGCAGCACCGAGACGGCGCGCCGCGAGCGGGTCGAGCGCTCCGCGCCGGCGTACGAAGCGCTCCTTGGCCACGTTCACGATCCAATCGCAGTTGGCGAAGCTCGGCTCCCGCACACCGTGCGTCCCCGACAGCTCCACCTCGGCGACGTGACCGCGGGCCGTGCTTGTCACCACAACGCAATTGAGACGACTCAACACGGGAATCGCGGTCTCGCGAGTGACGACGACGACCGGGCGGACGACGGCGCCAAGGTTGAACGTCCCAGACGTCGCCGCGCGCGATCACGCCGGCGGATCGGCCGCAAGCGCCGCCGCGGCGTCGAGCATGCGGCTCTCCTCGTTGCTCAGCGGCGCGCCCGCATACCCCGCACGGTAGGAAGCCGCGATGCGCGCCTCGCGCAGCTGCAGCTCCAGCAACCCGATGCCCGCCCGCACGGCGTCCGCCCGCGAGCGGAACGCCCCATCGGCCACCGCCGAGTCGAGCATCCGCAACTCCCTCTCGGTCAGACGCACAGCAATCTGCGACATGCATTGAGCATACCATCATGGGATACGCGCAGGCCGGCCTACGGCGCGACGCGACTCACGCGCCCGCTGCGCCCCAACTCCCGCTTCAGGCCTTGCGCACCCTCCCCGCGGATGCGTAGCGCTTACGAGCGCTGTGTTCACAACGCGCGCGCCTGGCGCCGGAGCGCTTGTGGTCCTTGCGGCAGACCTTCAGCGCCCGTGCCAGCTTCTGTTTGCGCGTGAGCCTTTCGGCTTTTGCGCCTTTGACGGCCTGGCAGCCCTGGACCGAGACCTTCACGTTCTCGCTGACCGCCGTTCCGTTTTGTCCGGTGAGCGCAGTGGGAATCGAGAGGCGTTGGCCGCACAGGCTGAAGTGGTCCTTGAGCGGCAGGTTGGTGGTGAGCGCCGAGTGCGGCCCCTCCGGCAGGATGGCTTCGACGCTTTCGAACGGCGCGTCGGGGACGGACAGGAACGAGCTGGTCGTAACCCCTTTTTTGATCGCGGTCTGACCGTCGAGGATCACCGTGATGCCTTCGCCCTGAAGCACGAGCTCGGCGTCGGGCCAGGCGGCGTTGCCGTGGCTGACGAGATAGATCGGGCCGGTGAGGGAGCTCTTCAGCACGGGGGTGTGTACGACCGCGGTGCCGATGTCCGAGCCTTCGGGACAGCTGGCGGGGTTGGCTTCGAAGGTCGCGGCGATGCAGGCTTTCTGGATCGTTGTGAGGCGAGCGGGCAGCGTCGCGGGGATCGTGAGGATCGTCTTGGCGACATGCGCTTCACCCGTTTTGGACTTGAACGTCAGCCCGAGGCTGGCGCCGTTGGCTTTGCTGGTCTGGCCCTTGGTGGTGGCGGTGACTCCGGGTTTGAACGGGAGGCTGTTACAGCCCGATACCTGAAATGGTGAGGAGACGGTGGCGTTGGCGTCTTCACTGCCGGTGAGGGAGCCTTCGATGCTTATCGGGTTGCAGCTGGTCGGGTTGTACTCGAAGTCGGGGCGGTCCACCTGGACGGTGATCTGCTTGAGGTTGACGGGGACGCCTTGGACGAGCGTCGGGAACGGGTCGCTGGTGATCGTGACCCGGGCGGTGTGGGGGTTGACGCTGATGCGAGAGCGGACCGTGACGTCGCCGAGGTTGAACGGTCCCGCGACCGCTGGGGTGACGACGGCGAGCCCGAACGGCGCGCCCTGATATGGGCCTGTGAGATAGACGTTGCCGGGGAGTTGGACGGGGTCGGGACCGAGACCACTGCTTGCGATGGAGTGTCCGATCAGACTTTCCGCTCCGCACTGGTTTTGGGAGGCTTGCGGTTCGGGGCAGGGCGTAACTTGTGAGAGCTGTGCGGCGTCACCGGCGGGGAGGTGCATGCTCAGGCCGGAGAGGGGCTGGTCGCCGTCGGGGTTTTGCAGGGTGAGGGCGAAGTTGGTGAAGCCGCCGGCTTGGATGTTGCTGGAGCCGGCTTTGAAGGCGGGGTTGAACGGGAGCGGGTTGCCGGGGCAGGCGGAGCCGCCGGGCCCAGCAACGATCTGAAACGCCGGGTTTGATTGCGGTTCGCGCTCGGCGCCGGACCATGCGGTGAATGAGCCGGTGGCGGCGTAGGTTCCGCAGTGTGGTGGGGTGGCGAGCGAGGCTCGTGATCCACCGAAGAGCTGGACGTGGAGATCATCGAAGGGCACCTGCGGGGTGTTTTCGAAGATGGTGGTGACCTGCCCGGTGTGTTCGTCGAGTTCGCCTCTGCCGGCGAGCTTGACGCGCAGTCCGAGGGTTTCGTTTTCGGCCACGATGTAGAGCGCGATCAGCGAGCCGAACGGATTTTCGTTCTGCTTGGCGAGGTACACGCCGCCGGTGAGCTCTTCGGCCAGCAGCGGTGTCTTGATCTCGACGGTGCCGATCTTCGATGCGCCGGGACACTGCGCCTTGGCGGTGGAGAAGCGCGACGGTTCACCGGTGCCGGGCGCGAACGGGTCGCCGGCGGCGCCTGGGCCTTCGTAGCCGATCTGGGCCTGCGAGCAGGCCTGCAGGCCGTTGGCGGCAGCGGGGTTCAGACCGATGCCCTGCGGCAGCGTGAGAGTGGTGGCGCGGACGTCCGATTCGCCGAGCAGCGCAGGGTCGAGGGTGGTTTCTTGCGGCAGGCGGACGTCCACGTTCAGTCCCGTCGGGGTGCTGGCGGTGGTCGTGTTTGCTTCGGCATGGCCTTCTTCGGCGGGCTGCACCGGTTCGACGGTGAGGGACGGGTCGAACGGAATGTTTTCGCAGCCTTCGAGCTGCTGCAGGGGTACGCCGAGCTGGTTCTCGAACGCGTATTCCCCTTGCAGTGGCGTGCCGTCCCAGGCGGTGCCGTTCATCGCCGTGTCCAGCGGGGTCTGGCAGTTGGTGGGAAGTGTGAGGAACGCGCTGGTGGGACGGGGTTCTGGTGGCTGGCAGGTTTCGCCGATGTTCGCGAGAACGCCTTCGCGCAGACAGGCCCAGCCGCGCGCGCTGTCGTGGCTGCTGTCGCCCGGATCACCCCAGAAGGTCACTTGGGCGCCGAGCACCTGCGCGGCCTCGGTCGCGTTGTTGACGCTGACGGTGACGCCGTAGTCGCCGTCGGTGCGCACGCGGGTGTCCAGCACGACGGGAACCCAGAACGCCTCGAACCCGAACCGGGCGGGCTCGCCTTCGGAGGGTTCAAGGTTGAACACGGGCACCGCGATCGTGCTGTAGGTCAACCGGTTCGGTTCCTGCAACGTCACGTTCGCGACCCCGACAACCGAGCTGTTCGAGCACTGGTTGGCCGGACCCTGCACCGCGGCGAAGTCACGTTGCGAGCACTGCGGCACCGCGGTCGCGCTGCCGAGCAGACCGGGCGGCAGTTCGAAGTTGAGATTCTTCGGCAGGCCCGGTGCGGCGGGCTGACGCAAGACGGTTTCCGACCCCGCTTCCTGGATTTCCTTCAAGACCTGGTTGAAATAGACCGTGCTCGTGAGCTGGTAGGGATGCGAGCCCGCCTGCGTATCGACCGACCCATCGGGGTTTTCCGCGATCAGCGAATAGCCTTCTTCTTCAACCCCGAACTTCACTGGGGCATCGTCGATCTGGACATGCCGCCTCAACGACGCCGACGTCACGGGCTGACCGGTGCCTTCGGCTTCACCGCCCTGCACGCTCAGCTGGTTGACCAGTTTGGTGTCGGTGCCCGCAGGGAGGGTACTTTCGATCGGGATTTCCACTTCGAAGCGTTCATAGGACGGGATCGCCAAGCTCGTCGTACACACCACCACCCGTTCTTCACCACCGAGGCTGCATTTCCAGTTCGCCGCTTCGCCGGGCGCCTTGCGCTCCCGGCGCGCCGTCACAGCGGCTGCATCGGTGACCCGCAAGCCGACGGGCAACATGTCGGTGATCGTGACCGGGCTCGTCGCGCCCGTGATCGGCACATCCCCAAGGTCGCTCGCCGCGACATTCAACAGGCCTGCGTCGCCCGGCTGGAGGTTCGTCGGCGCGACACTCGAGGACAGCCCCCACCACGCCGGCGGTCCGACCGCCCAGACCGAGGTCGAGACGACCGCGCCAAGCACCGTCAATACACCACACAGGCCGAGCAGGAGTCCGATGCGTCGCATGCTCACCGCCCGCCCTTCTTCGCACGCGCGTTCCTGGTTTTCACATGCGCGTTCTTGGTTTTCGCATGCGCGCTCTTGCGCTTGGGGGCGTAGACCTCGCGGGCATGTTTTTCGCAGGTTTGACGCTTGTGCCTGCGCCGGAGTTTGTGGCACTGCGCCAGGGCTTTTCTCAGCTTTTGCGCCTTCGTGAGGGGTTTTGCCTTGGGTTTGGGCTTATCGGTGGCTTTGCTGGCCTGGACGGCGTGCTCGGCGCTGTTGCCGGGTCCGTTGAACGTTGCGCTCGCGGGCGCTTCACCGGCGGCTGGCGTGGTCTGAGCCGGTTCGTGACAGCTGCTGGTGCCGGTGCATTCGTCGATGGGTTCGACGTGGGTCTGGATGCAGGGGCTGGCCGGTTCGCAGACGTGCGCGTCATAGATGTCATAGCTGTTGTCGGTGTCGGTCGGGACCAGCTCATCGGCGGTGAGGAAGAACACGTCGTTTCCGGTTTCGCTGGCGTCCAGGAACGTCGAGGAGCTGTCCCCGCTGCCGGAGGAGATCAGCCCGACACACCCACCCGAGCTTTCGCAGCTGCCGACGCCCAGGGGCTCGTACTGGTAGACGTCCTCCCGATGGTTCGTGTCGGCCGGGACGAGCGCGTCGGAGCTGTCGAAGTACAGGCGTCCGTTGTCGGTGAGATAGCGGGGCTGATACAGCGCCGAGGGCCGTGCGGCGCTGAAGTTGAAGTCCCAGCCCGGTATCGATGCGCCCAGCCAACGTTCGCGCCATATTTCCGGGCGATCGACCAGTAGGCCGACGCCTTCACCGGCGTGTTCGGTATCGAACACCCCTTCTGGCTGCTGCCATTCCTCGCCGCTGCCGGTTGAGTTACAGGACGCGCACGACAGCCGTCCGGTTTCGGCGTCGTAGAGGTAGACCTCCTCGTCGGCTTCGCCGCTGGCCAGGTCGTGGTTGTCATAGCCGGTGAGCGACCGGTCAGACATGAACGCCAGGTAGCGTCCGTTCGGCGACAGGCGCGCAGTGGTGATGCTGAGGTTGCCGTGCAACGGCAACAGGTTCGTCGTTTCGCCCGCGCCCCAGTCGGCCGCGTCCTGCGCCGAGAGCGCCGTGATGAAGCGCGTGAGGCGTTCCTGCGGATCAGCGGGGTTGGGTTCTGAGACATACAGGTTGCAGGTCGCCCCGGGGGACGGGCTTTCTTCTTCCTGTTCGGGGTTGCGCGGACATTCCCCGGGAGTCGCACCCGGGGCCAACACGCCATTCGCGACGAAGAACACGCGCGATCCGTCCGTGCTGAGTCCAGGCAGTAGGTTCAGCACGTCCGCGCGTCCGACGGCCGATTCTGCCGTGAGGTCGCTGAGGCGGCCTTTCAACGGTTCTCCGGGGCCGTTCGTGAGCTCGAATTCATACAGATCCTCCGGCGGTTCTTCGCCCCTTGGTTCGAGCGTGGAGTCTTCGCTCAGCCGAGCCGTGTCCGTGAAGAACACGCGCCGGCCATCCGCCGAGGCGCCCTGGAAATGAACTTCGCGATCTTCTTCTTCTGGTTCTTCGAGGATCTCTCCCTGCGGGCCCGGTTCGGTCGCTCCCTGCCCCTGCGCCTCGTTGACCTCGATCGTTTCTGCGCGTTCGCTGTCCCTTAGATACAGCTCCCGCGGCACCTGCTGATGTTCCTCGCTCCAGAACACCATGCCCCCATCTTCAGAGAGCGCACCACGTACGTTCAGGCCACCGCCGTCGCCCAGCACCGGTGTCGCTTCGTTGCCTTCATCGGGCGCCGGGGCTCCGTCGGGCAGGACGCTGACCAGCTGCAGCGGCGCGCCGCCGGCTTCCCACTCGTACAGTCCCGCCGCCTGCGGCGCGGCCGCGGTCAGCCCGACCGTCGATTCAAAGATCACGTGCCGCAGATCGCTGGTGGCATCGCGGAATTCCAGCTTGCCGCCAAACCCATTGCCCGCCGTGTCGTTTTCAGCCGTCACCATTGCCTGGAAGCCGGCCGGCGCGGGTGGCGTGGAGCGCACATACATCGTCTTTTCCGTCGCGTTCGCTGCGAGCGGCGGGCGTTCCTGGCTGCCGAACGGTTCGGTCGGCTGCAGCAGCGCTTGCGAGAGGTCCGGCGAGAAGTAGTGGTACTCGCTGGGCGAGGGCAGGTTCAACCCGCGACCTTCTTCATGCGACGTTTCCAAGCTCGTCGTCTGCCACCCGCCCGCTTCGCGCCGCGAGAGCAACTGCGTGAATTCAAGACTACGATTGCCGACCGTTTCGCCGAGGATCGGACCGGTCGCCAGCCAGGTGATCGCATCACCATCGGCTGCGGCCTGGATACTGCCCCCGCGCGACCCGGAGATCACTTCCACCGCACCACCCTTCTTGCTCGCGGGGCTCACCAGCTCCCAACCCCGCCCATCCGGCATCACACCAGGCGAAGGCAACGTCGTGAACGTATTCGGAGAAGGCGCTCCCACCACGCTGCCCGCCGCGTTCGACGCGACTACCCGGTAGAAGTAAGCGGTCGCCGGCGACAGGCTGTCCAGCACCGCGTGCACTTCCCGATCGCCGAACCCCGCCGGAATCTTCCCCAACGGCAGTTCCTGACAGGGGTTGCTCGCGCACTCCGCGGTGCCGTACTGGAAGCGATATTCGCTTTCCAACCCGTGCGGATCGATCCACGCGCTCACTTCCGCGCTCGTCGGCGACAGATCACGCGAAGACACCCCATCCACCACCGGCGCACCCGCCGTTTCTTCCGGATCGAACACGACCACCCGATCCGCTTCGGGTTCTGGCGCGAACACGCGACCGTCCTCCCCGTCAACGGCCATCCCCTCCGCGCCGGTGAGATGCCCCTGGCCGAAGCGCTGGATCGGCGCGCCAGCGCTCGTCAACGCGCTAATGCTCGAGCCACGATCCAGATACACGTCCCCGCTCGCGGGGTCCACCGCGACGCCGCTCGCGGGACCGGCGACCAGTTCGCGACTCAGGACCCGCGGCGTCGGCTGCGAGCTGTCGAGCTTCGCGACCTGCGCCGGTTCGGCCGGTTCCCCATAGGACCCTGGGCATTCCCCGCTCTCGCTCTCTCGTTCATAGCCCGAATAGAACACGTCGGCTTCAGGCGCCACCGCGAACCCGGGGCGCGCCGAGCATTCAAAGCGGAATTCTATTTCCGGGAAACGCTCGAGCGCGGGTTCCCAAACCAATCTCGACCCCACACCATTCTTCGACGCCTGTTTGCTGAACGCATCGATCACGCCTTCTTCTTCCCAGTACACCCACAAACGCCCCTGCGCGTCCACGCTCACCCCGGAGATGTCTTCCAGTTCAAGTTCTTCGGTTTCCCCTTCCAACTCTCCCTTCACGGTCGTCCATTTGTGCACCACTTCTTTCGCCACCGGGCTGTACTCATAAATCACTTCGTGTTCTTCGAGTTCCGCATCTTTTTCTTTGCTGCCGACCACATACACATCCCCTCGCGTGGCGTCGGTTCCAGCGGTCGAGTTATCCACCGCGATCGCGCCGTTGGGCGAGCGCACCTTGAATTCCGACGCATACGCGTAACCCCCGCTCCCGTTCGGCGCGAACACCTCCACGCGTTCGTTGCCCGCATCCACCACATACACGTCACCCGAGGCTTCATCGACGGCGACCCCCGACGGACCATCCAGCTCGCCCGCGCCCGATCCCGCTGTCCCGAACGTCCCGCCGTATACGTGCCCAGGACCAGCCAAAGCCCACGCCGACGCGGGCCCCCACACCAATGCCACAGCAATCGCGACAGCGACAGCGAGCAGGCCGACGAGCCGCCTCCTGCCCGTTGCCAGTCCCTCTCGCCCGAACATTCCGTTCACCACAGACACCGGTTTCCTCTTTCAAACATGTCCCGCAGCACTGAACTCGCGCCGTGGTGCGAAGCCGCGTGACACGGCCTCACACCACACGCACATCGATCCAGCAAAGTGCTATACGACAGTGTTAAGCTCCAACGGTTCTTCGTTGGTGACCGTCACCGTCTCGTTCTGCCCGGCCTGGTCATAGCCTTTGTTTCCGAAGTTGCTGAGCAGGATGTCTTGAACTTTTTTGCCGTTTTCTTCGTAATATTCAGGCGTCTGGAAGCCGTGTTTCGCCTTGAATTTGAGCTTGAACGTCGCGCTCATCTTGTTCGTCTGAATCGGAACGAGCACCGAGCCCTTCACCGCTACCGTCAGCGCGGCGCCACACGTGAATTCGATGAACTCGCCGCCGCCGCTGGCAGCCGGATACAGATCAAGGGCGGCCTTCTTCTTCGCTTCGCTTTCCCATACCGCGCGACCTTCCAACACGTTCGTTTCGAGTTCGCCGGCTTTCAGGCCAACAGTCGTGCACACGAACCCGCCGGATTTACAGCCTTTGAACCGCACGACGAGGTTCTTTCCTTCTTTCGTACCGGAATATTCGCCGCTGCTCGCCTCCGATTCGCAGCCGACGGCGTTTTTGCCGACTTCTTCGAGGATGCCGTTGCCGCCGACGCTCGTCTGACCTTTCTTCGTGGCACCCGGATACCATTGATACTTGCCTTTCTTGGCTTTTTCGGCTTCGCTGACCGCCTTCGTGCACTTCGAGTCGCTGAAGCTCCCGTTGTATTCTTTTTTGGCGTTCTTTTCCGCTTTCAAGCAGCGCCCATATTCAGGCGGCGTCGCCAGCGCGCCGCCGGTCGCCACGCCGCAAACAATGCATGCCGCCAAAACAACACAGATAGCCTTCACAAGCGTCATTGCAACACTCTCCTTTGCCAGCCCCCGTTCACGGCCATGAATCGAGGACGGCGCTTCTCGACTTGACAAGTTTCGCTCCAACATAGATGCAATTCGCAAACCCGCGTAAGGTGTGGCGGAGCCCCGATGCAGGGACCCCGCCACGTCATGTCTACCGACTCCGGTAGATCACCCCGCTGCTACACGTTGCCGTTTTCGGCTTCTGTCGCGACTGCCGACGCCGCGCCGTCATGCAGATTACCTTTCAGGATCACGATGCCGGTCTTGGCTGGGTTCGAGTATCCGTAACCGTTTTCGACTTCAAGCGCGATATCCAGCGCCTTGTCGATATACGATTCGTACGTTCCACCGCAACCATTCGCTCCGGACGCTGGCGGGATATGCCACTTGAAATCGACCAGCTTGCTGCCGTGCAGGAAGACGATCGTGAACTCTTCGTTGAACGCTAGTGCTCCAGATGTCCCGGCGCCTTCGGTCGTGAGGTTGATGTGAATCGGGCTTTCGTCGCTGCCGATATAGCAGGGACCGCTGCCCAGCGTTTCGAGCCACGGGCCCGACACTTTTACCTTCAACGGCAATCTGAAGGCGACGCCTTCTTCAAACAGCAGGTTTTCCGTGTCCAGACAACCCGGAACTTCGTAACATTCGCTGCCGGCCATTTCGATCGTGGCGTACACCGCCTTTTCGCCGTTCTTCAGGGCGTTGCTATAGCTTTCCTTCAGCGCCTGCGGCCATTGCGCGATTTCCTGGATTTCGGGTGTGATCACCTTGAGTCCGTTATCCACAGGCAGCGGCGGCGCTTCAAGCGTCTTATAGCCCGGTTGCAGTTCCGGTTCGACTTCGATTTCGCTGCCTTCGCCTTTGAAGCCGCCCTGCAGCGTGACGCGCTTAGACAGCGGTACTTTGATGTGGCCGTATTCGAAGTAACCGCCTTCCTTCCCGCCGAGGGTGACCCCGACGAAGCAGTCGGTGAGGCGTTCGCCGAAGGGCAGTTTGCTTTTTTCCCATGGACAGGCGCGATACGCGTGCCAGTTGTTTATGCCCCAAGGATCGCCCACGCCCGTTTCAAGAGCCTTCTTTTCTTGGGCTTCTTCCTTTTCTTTGGTCTTCTGAGCCTTAGCTTCTTCTTTTTCCTTTTCCTTCTGTTCTTTGGCTTCCTGTTTTTCTTTCTGCTTCTGTTCTTTACATTCCTGGTTGCAGCTCGCCAGCGCCGGCGAGGCGACGACGAAGGTCGTTGCGCTCATCGCGAGCATCGCGACGAGGCAAAGCCCCAGTATCCTTACGTGTCTCACTTTCCACTACTCCTTTTCCTCTCGGTGATGATCGACCGGCGCCACAAGCCCTCTCGCTAGCGACCTGTTATGCCGATCCTCCCAACCGCAAGCGGCGCCTCGAGCGAACGCCCGAGCCTCGCTTGCTCTCAACGACGTCGCTGCCGCCAGCTGCGCGACACGACCTCGCAAAGCCTTTCCTGGAGAGCACGGCGTTCATGCCGCTCCCCGTATTCCAGCGCCCCGAGGCCGCAGAGCTTCCGGCACAAAGCTCTGTTCGATCAGCTCGACGGCGCGTCGCCCGGATCGCGTCAGCAGCCAGGCGTTCGGCTCGCCGCGAGCCGCGCCGATCCCTACGTTCTCGATCACGCCGCGACGCTCCAGGCGCGTCAACAGCTTCGAGGTCTGGCCCTCATCGACCAGTCCCGCCGTTTTTGCGATCTCACGATTGTTCAAGTACGGCGTCTGCGCGATCGCCCGCAGCACAAGCGTCGTGCGATGCGTCAGGCGCACAGGAAGCTCGGCCGCATCGGATATCGCTCGCGCCCGTGCGACGCCAGGATCTGTCACTGCGGCGCTGCCGCGACCGTAAGGACTGCCCTCGAGCTCGGCGCGCGCGGCACCCTGACCAAGATACGGCGCGACGATGAACGCCATCAGCGACGGCGCCAACTCCACGAGCTTGCCACGGCCGTTGTCGAGCATGGTCGAGCGGATTACGGAGAAGACGCCGCCCACGATCAGCTCGCCCGTCAGAGCGTTGGTGAGCAGCGGCGACTCGGCTGAAGTGCCCGCACATTTCGTGTTGTCGAGCAGCCGGGCCAGCACGTCGTGAAGCTGTTGCCTGCACACGAGGGTGACGTCCGGGCTGAGCGGCGCGTCGAGTACGAGCAGGCGCGCCCGCGAGGGGTGATCGTCGAAGAAGCCCAGCAAAGCGACCAGCCCGGAGCGCACCCGCTCGAGCCAGCCCGTCTGACCGTCGGCGGCCGCTGCTACCGCTCGCGAGAGCTGCTCGAGATCCCGCGCATGGGCCGCGCGGTAACAGTCGGCGAGCGTCGGGAAAACCTCGCGAAATTCGCGCTCGGTGACGCCCGCGGCCGTGGCCACCGTATATTGAAGACGGGGGTCACTCGAATATAAGAACCTTATTTCTCAGGCCGCCTTGACAAACCGACTGGCGTATGTTCTCCTTCTTCCCACAAACTGCACCTGGGGAATGACACCAAAACAGCGGTTTGGGGCCCGCGGGCCCAACACGCCGGAAGGCCACGGGCACGACGGCGTCAGAGGGAGCACTGAGAGGGAAGACGGAGGGAAACGAGGGCATCACCATGGGGAGCCGGATCGAGATCAGTCGCTTGGGTGAACGCTTTTCCAGCCATACCCAGGTGCAGCCACACCCCCGCCGCCACGGGGCGATCGGGAACTCCGAGGCCCTGCGCGACAGGCTGATCGCAGCGCTCGTCGAAGTCATCGCCGACGGCGGCGACCCCCGTCTTCAATAGTCGCGGGTCCGCCCGTAATCCCGCATCAGAGCTAGGGTTTTCGGGGTCTTCCCACGTTCTTCCCACAGCCGAACCGCCGTTGCCCCGACACCTCGGGCAGCGAGACGAACGTCTGCAAGCGCACAGCCGCGTCCGCCATCATCACGGTCGCCCCCCTACATCACCCGCCCAAAGCCGCCACCAACGCATATCCGGCGAGCGAACGCCTAGGTCTTGCGATCGGCTCGATCGCGTAGCTCAACGCGCCGTTCACAGGCGACGCGCCGTGGACGCGAGCGCCGATGCTTGGTGCGACACACCTTCAGTGCTTTCGCGAGCGCCTGCGCGCGCGTGGGCTTCTTCGCCTTGCGGGCCTTGACGGCCGCGCAAGCCTGAACCGACACCTTCACCGTCTCGTTGATCGCCGTGCCGTTCTGTCCCGTGAGCGCGGTCGGGATCGTGAGATGCTGGCCGCACAGGCTGTAGTGGTCCTTGGGCGGGAGGTTGGTGGTGAGCGCCGAGTGCGGCCCCTCCGGCAGCGTGGCTTCGACGCTTTCAAACGGCGCGTCGGGAACCGACAGGAACGAGCTGGTGGTGACGCCTTTTTTGATCGCGGTCTGCCCGTCGAGGATGATCTTGATGTTTTCGCCTTGGAGTACGAGCTCGGCGTCGGGCCACGCGGCGTTGCCATGGGAGACGAGATAGATCGGGCCCGTCAACGGGCTCTTGAGCACAGGCGTGTGCACGGTGGCGGTGCCGATGTCAGAGCCTTCAGGACACGCGGCCGGGTTCGTTTCGAACGTCGCGGCGACACAGGCTTTCTGGATCGTCGTGAGCCTGGCGGGCAAGGTCGCGGGGATCGTCAGAATCGTCTTGGCCACGTGCGCTTCACCGATCTTGGACTTGAACGTGAGACCGAGGCTGGCGCCATCGGCTTTGCTGGTCTTACCTGCGGTCGTGGCCGTGACGGCGGGCTTGAAGGAGAGGCTGTCGCAGCCTTCGACCTGAAGGCGCGAGGAGGCTTGGGCTGTCGCGCCCCGCGAGCCGTTAAGGCCGGCGGTGATGCTGGTGGGGTCGCAGCTCGTGGGGTTGTACTCGAAGTCGGGCCGGTTGACGGTGACGTAGACGTCTCGCAGGTCGAGCGGGACGCCGGAGGGTTCGCGCCCGGCTCCTTGGACGATCGTGGGCAGCGGGCTCGTGATCGTGACCTGGGCGGTGTGAGGGTTGACTTCGATCTTCGAGCGGACCACCACGTTGCCGAGGTTGAATGGGCCGGCGACGGCTGGGGTTGCGATCGACAGGCCAAACGGCGCGCCGTCATACGGCCCGGTGATGTACACCCGTCCCCCCGTGACGGTGTAGGGGTCGGGACCCGCGCCGGCGGTGGCGCTGGCCTGTCCGATTTCTGATTCCGGCCCGCACGTGCCCTGCGAGGCTTCGGGTTCGGCACACGGCGTGACCGCTTTCAGGATCGCTGCGTCACCGGCTGGCAGATGCACGCTCAGCCCGGTCAGGGTTTGGTCGCCGTCCGGACGGGAAAGATGCAGGTTGAAGCTGGTGTACCCGCCGGCCTGCAAGCTGGTCGCGCCCGCGACCAGGGACGGGTTGAACGGTTGCGGACTTGAACACGATGAGCCGGCGGGGCCGCTCGTGATCTGGAACGCGGGTTCTGAGGCGATGGTGACCGACGGGGTGCCTGACCACGGTGTGAACGACGCGCTGGCTGCGTAGCTGCCACATGCGGATGGTGTGGTGAGCGATCCGGCGGGCCCGCCGAACAGCTGCAGGTCGAGTTCTTCGAACGGCACCTGGGGCGTGTCGGCGAACGTGCTCGTGATCTGGCCGGTCGCCGGGTTCAGCTTGGCTTCGCCGGCCAGCTTGGCACGGATCCCGAGCGTCGGGTCTTCAGCGACGATGTACAGGGCGAGCAGGCTGTCGAACGGGTTCTTGCCCGCTTCTCCTTGGGGCGCGGGTTCGGCGAGATACACCGCGCCGTGCAGTTCTTCACCTAATAGTGGTGTGCGCAGGCGCACGATCCCGAGCTTCGATGCCTGCGGACACCCTGCGGGCTGACTGGAGAAGTGAAGCGGTTCTTCGGCTCCCGGCGACAGCGGGTCCTGTGCACCGGGGCCCTGGTAGCCGATCTGGGTCTCGCTGCAGGCCTGCAGCCCGTTCGCCGCGGAGGGGTTCAGTTGCATCCCTTCGGGCAGCGCAACGGTCGCCGAGCGCACATCTGCTTCGGCGAGCATTCCCGCGTGGACCGTGCCCTGCTGAGGCAGTTTGACGCTCACATCGAGCCCTGTCGGCGCGTCCGCCGCCGTCGTCGGCGCCGGCGGCTGGCCGGTGCGTTCGCTTTCGGCTTCCTGGATAGGTTGCGCGCCGATCGTGGGTGCGAACGGCAGCGCGGGGCAGTGTTCCAGTTCGCTGAGGGGCTGCCCCAGTTCGTTCTGGAAGGCGAACTGCGCGCCGATCGGTCCCCCGTTCCAGGCCACGCCTTGCATCGTGCTGTAAAGCGGGCCCGTGCAGGAGGTCGGCAGCGTCAACAGTGCTGTGTTGGAGCGTTCGCTGGGTGGGGGGCAGGCTTTGCCGTCGAGGCAGGTCCAGCCGCGGCTGTTGTCGTGTGTGGGGCTGGAGGGGTCGCCCCAGAAGGTGATCTGGGCGCCGAGGACCTGTGCGGCCTCGGTCGCGTTGTTGACTGTAACGGTGACGCCGAAGTCGCTTTCGGTGCGCACGGCGGTTTCCAGCGTGACAGGAACACCGTCGGCTTCGAAACCGAAGCGGGCGGGTTCGCCCTGCGCGGGTTCGAGGTTGAACAGGGGAACGTCGAGGGTCACGAACCCGAGCCTGCTGGGTTCGAGCAGCGTCACGCTCGCGACGCCGACCGACGATTCGGCCGGGCACTTGTTGCCGTTGACTTCGAAGACGGCGAACTGGGCGTCGCTGCAGCGCGCAGCGGCGCTCACGTCGCCGAGCAGGCCGGGGGGCAGCTCGAAGCTGAGATCCTTGGGCAGCGCGGGCGCGGCGGGCGCGAGGATCTGTTCATGCCCGGGCTCCTGGACTTCCTCGAGCACCTGGTTGAACTCGACGGTGCTCGTCAACTGGAACGGGTGGGTGCCCGCGCTGGTGTCGATCGTGCCGCCTTCTTCTTCGGGGAGCAGCAGAAGCCCGCCGGGTTCCAGGCCAAACGTCACGGGCTGAGCGCTGATCTGCGCCACCCGCGTCAGCGAGACGGCCGGCACCGACGTGCTGGTGCCTTCTGTGTCGCCGCCCTGCACGCTCGCGTGGTTCGAGAGCAGCGTTTCGTCGGGCAGCGAGCTTTCGGCGGTCACGGGGATTTCCAGCACGAGGCCTTCGTATGGCCTGAGCGACATATGAGTGGCGCAGGACGCTTCGCGTTCGCTCGGTAGCGTGCACGACCATTCGCTGGCCTTTTCGACGGCGTCACGGAATTTGCTCGCGCGATGCGGATTCACGGCTTCGGGATCGGTGATCTTCAACCCGGCGGGCAGCACGTCGCTGATCGTGATCGGGCTGGTGGCACCGCTGATGCCGCTGTCGCCGAGGTCCTCGACGGCCACGTTGAGTATTCCCATCGATCCTGGCGCCAGGTGGGTGGGCGCCACCCGCGAGGACATCCGCCACCATCCGCTCGCGAACGCGGGAGCGACGCCGAGCAGTAACGCCGCCAACGCCGGCGTGAGCGCGGCGCCCGCGAGCCGAGCTTGGCGCGGGCTCACTGCGGTCCTCCGTCGTGGAGAGCGCGAGCGTTGGTGGCGCGTGTGTGCGTGGCTTTGAGTTTGTGACGCTTGGATTTGGGCGCGTCGAGCTTGCGTGGTTTGGGCGCATAGCGCTTTCGCGCGGCGGCTTCGCATCGTGCCCGCTTGGACTTGTGCCTGATCTTGCGGCATACCTTCAAGGCGAGCGCGAGCCTCTGCGCGCGGGTGAGCGGTTTGGGCGCGATCGTGGTCTTGCTGGAGTGGACTTCGCTTTTGGGAGCGTTGCCGGGGCCTTGGAAGACGGCGCTTGGCGGGGTCTGGAACGCCGGCTGCGCAGGCGCGATAGACCTGCAACCGGACGCGCTTTCACATTCGCTTTCGGGGTTGCTCGGAGGGCTCGTGCAGGGTGAGCTTTCGCTGCAGACGTGCGCGTCATAGATGTCATACGCATCGTCTGTGTCGGCGGGCACGAGCTGGGCGGTCGTCATGAAGAACACGTCATCGCCGTTTTCGCTTGCATCCAAGAACGCCGATTCCTGGCTGGAGGTGCCCGAGGAGATCAGCCCGATGCACCCGCTCGAATATGTGCAGCTGCCGACCCCTTCGGGCTCGTACTCGTAGACGTTCTCCTTGCCGTCGCCGGCTTGCGCGACGAGCCCGTCGGGGCTGTCGAAGAACAGCCGGCCGCTGTCGGATAGGTAGCGGGCCTGGTACAGCGCCGAGGTTGACGCGTTCGTGATGTTGTAGTCCCACCCCGGGACCGAGGCGGCGAGCCAGCGTTCATGCCAGATTTCCGGGCGATCGACGAGCAGCCCCAGGCCTTCGCCGACTTCGGTGTCGAATACCCCGTGCGGTCGCCTGAACGACCCGTTCGCTTCCTGATTGGGGTTGCACGATGCGCACACCAGCCGTGCCGTCGCGGAGTCATATAGGTAGACCTCCTCGTCCATCCGTTCCCCCGGCGTCTGGCTGGTGGCGTCTTCGTTGTCATACCCGGTCAGCGACCGGTCGGACATGAACGCGAGATAGCGGCCGTTGGGTGATATGGCGGAAGTGACGCTTGCGAGGTTCCCGGACCGTGGGAGCACCTTCGAGGTAGCCCCGGCGCCCCAGTCGGACGCGTCTTCAGACGACAGGACGGCGATGAACCTGGTTTCGTGCTGGCTGGGGTCTTGCGGGTCGGCTTGTGAGACGTAGAGGTTGCATGTCGTGCCCGCCGGTGGCGCTTCGGCTTCGGGGTTGCGGGGGCATCCTCCCGGGCTCGCGCCCGGCGCGAGCACGCCGTTGGCGACGAAATACACGCTCGAACCGTCGTCGCTCGCGCCCGGAATCAGGTTCAACACATCCGCGCTGCCAGCCGTTTCATCCGCCGTCAGATCAGTGAGGCGCCCGCGCAACAGTTCGCCCGGTCCGCTCGTGACTTCGAACTCGTACAGGTCCTCAGGCGGTTCTTCGCCGATCGGTTCCTCGCTGGATTCGACGCTCAACCTGGCGCTGTCGGTGAAGAACACCCGGCTCGCGTCGCTAGCCGCGCTCTGGTAGTGCACGAGCTGCTGCCCTTCGCCGGGTTCTGGCAGCACCGTCTCCCCGGTCCCTGGTTCGGTCGCGTCGTTGCCCTGCGCCGCGTTCAGCTTGATCGTTTCGCCGCTGGCGCTGTCGCGCAGATAGAGGCCTTCTTCGCTGGCTTCGGTCCAGATCGCGCGACTGCCGTCGCTCGAGATCGCGTCGCGCGCGTTCAGGCCGCCGGCATCCCCGAGCCAGGGTTCGTTTTTGTGTTCTTCATACGGATAGGGGATCCCGCCAGGGAGTATGCTCAACAGCTCGAGCGCTTCATCCGCGGGCTTACCGGCGCTCCACTCATACAGCCCGCCGGTGGTCGGCGCCGCGCTCGTGAGCCCGACCTTCGATTCGAACACCGCGTGCTGCAAATCGCTGGCCGCGCCCAGGAATTCGAGCTCGCCGCCAAACGCGCTACCGGCGGTGTCGTCACCCGCCGTCACGAGCGGAGCGAAGCTCGCCTGCGCGGGCGGGTCCGCGCGCACGTAGATGGTCTTTTCCGAGGCTTCGGGCGATAGCGGGGGCGCTTCATCCGGCCCGAAGTCGTGCGCGTAGGTCGGCTGCAACAGGCTCGATGACAGGTCGGGCGTGAAGTAGTGGTACTCCTCCGGCGAGGGCAACAGCAGCCCGCTGCCCTGTTCGTGCGGCGTTTCGAGGCTCAGCGTGCTCCACCCCTGCGCTCCCCGCGCCGACAGCAGCTGGCTCAGTTCCAGGTTGCGGTTGCCCTGCGGTTCGCTGACGACCGGTCCCGTCGCAAGCCACGCCAGCCGTTCGCCGTTCGCGGACGCCTGGATGCTGCCGCCCCGCGTTTCCGAGATCAGTTCAACGGCCGCGCCATGCTTATCGGGCGGCGAGACCATTTCCCACCCGCGCCCATCCGGCAGCGCGCCCGCCGACGGAAGCGTCGTGAACGTGTTCACCGCCGGAACGCCTTCCGCGCTGCCGCTCGCGTTGCTCGCCAGAACTCTGTAGTGGTAGGCGCTCGCGGGCTGCAGGCCTTCGAGCGTGACGCTGACGCCCTGATCGCCGAACCCGGCCGCAATCTCTCCAGCGGGTACTGGGACGGTCACGCACGACGCCGGGCTGCTCGCGCAGTCCGACGTGCCGTACTGGAACTCGTATTCGCTGTGCTCGCCGCGCGGGTCGATCTGCGCCGAGAGCCGCGCAGAGCTCGCCGACAGGACCTGCGCGGAGGCCTCATCGACCACCGGTGCACCTGGCGCTTCTTCGGGGACGAACACGTTGACCCGGCCTTCCCCTACCTCCGCCGCGAACACATCCCCGCTGCGCGAGTTGACGGCCACCCCACTCCCGCCCGTCAGCTGTCCGGAGCCGAAGCGCTGGATCAGAAGGCCGCCGGGAGTGAACGCCGCGATGCTCGATCCGTTGTCGAGATACACCTCTCCCCGCGCTCCCGCTCCCAGCGGTGAGCCTTCGCCGCTGGCCTCGTCCACCGCCACGCCCGTCGTCGCCTGATGATCGACTTCGCCCGCGAGCACGTCCGCGACCGGCTGAACGGCGTCCAGCTTCGCCACCGCCGTCGAGTCCGGGGGTTCTTCCTGCTCGCCGGGACACTCTTCCTTCGCGCTCTCGCGTTCATAGCCCGCGTAGAACGCTTCATCCTCGGAGCCGACCGCGAACGCCGGTCTCGCCGAACATTCGAACCGGCTTTCGATTTCGCCCGACCGCCGCAGCCCCGGCTCCCACTCGAACCGCACGCCCCCGGTTTTCGATACCGCTTTGGAGAAGCCGTCGATGATCCCCTCTTCTTCCCAGTAAACCCACAGCGTCCCGGCCGCGTCCACCGCCACACCCGAGACCTCTTCCAGTTCCATTTCTTCTTCACCGGACTTGAAGATGTGCAGCTTCGTGACGACCTTGCCTTCGGACGGGCTGTACACGTACACGAGATCCCGTTCGGTGGACGCTTTTTCTTCGGCGCCCACGACGAAGACGTACCCGCGCGATGGATCGCTCGCGCTCGTCGAGTTATCGACAGCTATCGCGCTGGGAGAACGCACCTTGAATTCCGACACATATTCATAGCCGCCGCCGGCAGGCCGATATATCTCGACCCGTTCTCCGCCGGGGTCGACCACGTACACGTCACCCGATTCTTCGTTGACCGCCGCACCAGTCGGATCCTGCAGCTCGCCTTCGCCCGCCCCCTGCGTCCCGAACGAAAAGCCGAACGCGTGACCGCGCTGGGCAAGTGCCGACGCCGGCGCACACCACACCAGCACACCCACCACCACAGCCACCATCACGACCACGCGGCTCATCAAATCCCCATTCACTTTCAATCCAATCCAAGCGATCCAGCGTGTGTGGGGCCGGCACTCCAGCCCCACACACACCGCTCACGGAGCGTTCGCGTCACACGTACGCGTTCAGCTCGAGCTTTTCTTCGTTTTTCACGGTCACCGTCTCGGTCTGACCAGCCTGGTCATAACCTTTTTCGGTGAAATCGCTGTACAGCACGTCCTTGACTTTTTTACCGTTTTCTTCGTATTCCTGAGGCACCTGGAAGCCGTTTTTCGCCTTGAACTTCAGCGTGAACGTCGAAGCCATCTTGTCCGGCTTGATCGGCACCAACACCGACCCCTTTACCTTCACCGTGATTTCTTCGTGTTTCCCACAGGTGAATTCGATGAACGTTTCATGACCCACAGACGGGAACAAATCCAACGCCGTCTTGTGCTCTTTTTCGTTTTCCCAAACAGCCTTACCTTCCAACGGATACGTTTCCAGTTCCCCTTCTTCATGACCCGGAGACGTACAAACGAACGGGGTGACTTTACACCCTTTGAACTTCACGACGAGGTTCTTTCCTTCTTTCGTCCCCGTATATTCGCCCGTGCTCGACTCCGACGCACAAGCTACGCCATATTTATTAGCTTCTTCCAATTTGCCCGGCCCACCCGAGCTCGTCTGCCCATGTTTCACAGCGCCCGGATACCATTCATACTTACCCGTTTTGCTTTCACTTTTCGTCGTACATCCCGAGTTCGTAAACCCACCGTTATACGGCTTCGCAACCTTCAAACACCGGCCATATTCCGGCGGCGTCGCCCAGGCGCCGGCGCTAGGCAGCACGCTCGCCAGGCACGCCCCGATCAGGCACAGAACGACGACTCTCACATGTCTCATATCAAGCCTCCCTTCATCAACGTTCAGACAACAAGGTCAAAGCCACACGCGTTCACCGGTCTCCCTCGACGCCACCGATCCGAGTTCGACCGGCCGGCGTCCCGCGCTTTAGGTGGGACGCCGGCCGACGGTCTGGACCTGCGCTAGATCCGTTTTGCTGTTAGTTGAGGTTGGTCTCTATGACGCAGGATGTTCTCTGACGTATTCGGCAGTGGCCTCATAGAGGTTGCCCTCCAGCAGGGTGAGTCCCTTCGCTCCGCGGGTCAGCCCGAGCGCTTCGTCCAGCGCGCCGTCTACGTACGATTCGTACGCGCCGCCGCAACCCTGAGGCTCAGCGCCGGATTCGACCGGCCAACCGAGATCGCCGAGCCTGCTGTTTTCGAGCTCGACCTGATTGCCTTCAGCCAAGATGTACAGGTAGCCGGCGCTGCCGTTCGACGCCGGTGAGGTCGTCAGGTACTGGTAGACAGGCGTGGTGTCGTTGCCGACCAGACACGGGCCGCCACCCAGTTTTTCAAGGAACGGACCGGTTATTTTGACCTTTAGCGGCAGCGTGAACGCGGGACCTGTTTCGAAGATCAGGTTGGTCACGTTGAGCGCGTTCGGAATTTCGAACAGCTTGTTGCCGCCGGCGACTTCGATTTTTACGTACATCGCCGTTTCCTTGTTCTTTTTGGCTTCCTTGAACGCTTGGGTCAGTTCAGCTGGCCATTCCTGAAGTTCCTGGATTCGAGAAGTGATCACGCTGATCCCGCCTGGGACCTTCAGTTCGGGACTTTCCAACGTTTCAGCACCTTCGACGGCCGGCACCAGATAGATGTTTTCTTCCGCTTCGTTTTCGTGCTCCCCTCCCTGCAGGGTGATCGGCTTGCTCAGCGGCACCGTGATGTTGCCGAGCGAGAAGAAGCCGCCCTTCTTACCACCGCTGGTGACGCCCGCGAAGCAGAGCTCGGTTTCCGGGTTGTTGACCGGGCAGTTCTTGAACTGTCCAGCGATGAATTTTTCCTTTTTTTCCTGTTTGGATTCCTTCGCCATTGCCGGCACAGCCACCATCGCGCTGAGCGCGAACAGTGCGACCAGGCACAATCCCATGATCCTTACACGTCTCACTTTTCCACTACTCCTTTTCCTCTCGGTAATAATCGATCGGCACGACGAGTCCCTCACTGGCGACCCGTAATGCCAATCGTCTCCAACCGCAAGCGACGCTCCGAGCTCACGCTCGTGGTTCGCTTGCTCTCCACGACGCCGCTTTGCGCACAACGCGCGCCGCGACACCGAAAAGCCTGTGGGCGCGTCATTCACGCAGCGCCCCGGATCCTCGTGCTCCGGGGCCGCAGCCCATCTGGAGCAACGCTCTGATCGATCAACTCGAGCGTGCGTCGTCCCACCGCCGTCAGCAGCCACGCATTCGGCTCGCCACGCGTGGCGCCGATCCCCACATTTTCGATGACGCCGCGACGCTCCAGGCGCGTCAGCAGCTTCGAGGTCTGCCCCTCATCGACCAACCCCGCCGTTTTCGCCACCTCGCGGTTATTGAGATAGGGCGTCTGTGCGATCGCGCGCAGCACCGCGGTCGTGCGGTGCGTCGCGCGAATCGGGAGCTCGGCCGCACGCGATATCGCCCCGGCCCGCGCACGCCTCGGTCCGACCGCCGCCGGCTCGCCCACGTGCGCCGGCTTTCCCTCCAGCTCGACCTGAGCCGCGGCCTGACCTAGATACGGCGCGACGATGAACGCCATCAGCGAGGGCGCCAGCTCCACCAGCTTGTCGCCCTCGTTTTCGAGCATGTTCGTGCGTATGACGGTGAAGACACCGCCCACGACCAGCTCGCCCGTGAGCGCCGGGGTCACCGACGACGACCCGGTTGACACATCTGCTGGGCCGCGATGATCGAGCAGACACGTGAGCACCTCGTGAAGCCGCTGCCTGCACTCGAAGCTCACGCTCACGCCGATCGGAGCGTCGAGTACCAACAGGCGCGCCCAAGCGGGATGGTCATCGCAGAAGCCCAGCAGCGCGACGAGGCCGGAGCGGACCCGCTCGAGCCAGCCGTCAGCACATCCAGCGGCTATCGTTACCGTGTGCGAGAGTCGTTCGAGGCCCTGCTCATAAGCAGCGCTGTAACACGCCTGGAAAGTCGGGAAGATTTCGTGAAATTCACGCTCGTTAGCGCCTGCCCGCGTGACCACCGAATACTGCAGACGGGGGTCACTCGCCGATCAAAGCCTTATTTCTCAGGCCGCCTTGACAAACCGGCCGTCGTATGTTCTCCTTCTCCCCACAGGCTGCACTTGGGGAATGACACCAAAACAGCTGCCTGAGCCAGCGCTTTCGGGAGGCCGGGCGCGATGGCGCGAGAGGGACGTACGAGAGGGAATACGGAGGGAAACGAGGGCATCACCATGGGGGACCGGATCCAGATCAACCGCTTGGGTGAGCGCTTTTCCAGCCACACACAGGCCCAGCCAAGCTCCCGTCGCCGCAGGCCAATCGCGGACGCCGAGGCCCTGCGCGAGAGGCTGAGTGCAGCAACCATCGAGGCGCTCGCCGACGGCGGCGACCCCCGTCTGCAGTAGTCCCGGGCCCTTCTGTAATCCCGCATCAGGACTGGGTTTTTCGCCCCACGTCCCACGAACTTCCCACATCGACGACCGGCCTCGACGTAATCCGGTCGGTCAGCTCGTTGGGGCGCGATGTCTCAGTCGGCCGACACAGCTCATCCCCGCGCCAGCTCCGGCCGGTGTGAGCCGGCGATGCGCTCAGCCAGTCGCTGATCGACGCCCACCTCCTCGGCGACCGCCGGCCAGCCCGAGACGACCTCAGTGATCTCGGCCAGAATGCTCTCGGCGCGGCCGCGCGGCAAGCCCGCGAGCTCCCCCACCGCGCGTAGGTCCGCGACGGTGAAATCGTCGCGCTTGCCGTTGATGGTCATCTGATGAGCGTGAAGCCAGCGGTTGCCCGGGCTCCAGGCCCAGATGACGTCGTAGGCGGGCGCCAGCCGCCAACCGCCGTCGCGGTCCATCAGGAACGCGACGTTCTTGACGTGGTCGTCTTGGTTGCGGGCGACGACATTGAGCACCATCCGCCGGAACTGCTGCTGTACGACGGGCGTGCCGAGTCCGAGGCGACGGATCAGCAGCATCAGCTGCTCATAGCTGAACGTGCCCGGCTCGTTGTAGCTGACGTGCTCGAGCGCGGACGCGGTCTGTACATGAAGCTTGCCGCCGCCGTCGGGACGATCGAAACGACGTGTCATGAAATGCCGCCGGCCGTGCTCCTCGAGCAGACGGCACTCGGTCATCTCGACGCCCGCCGCGCGTGCCATCTTCGAGTAGGCATACTCGACCGCCCCCCACCCCTGAGGGTCGCGCAGCCCGTAGTCGCCGGCCCCCCGAACGCCATCGAACTTGAGCACCCACTGGCGGAAGCCCTCGCCGGCGTCGATCTGTCCTGAGCGAACCTGACCGGTGAGCTCGTTGTAAGCGATGAACGCCTTCGGTCGCGCTCCGCCAGCGGAGCTGCCGACGGCGAGGATCGCCTTCATCGCCTCCTCGTCGGGGCTCTCACGCAGCTCAGTCACGAACGCCTCGCGATCGGCCAACACCTCGCTGGCGAGGCGCACGAGCTCCTGCACCTGGAGCTCGGCGCCGGCGGGCGCGTTCAGCTCGAGCGCGGGCTGGAACTCGAGCGCACCCGCCCCGCGCGTGCCGACGTAGCAAAGACGCTGAACCACGTCGAAGCTCGACTCGTCACGCCCTTGGGCGGCCAGCCACGCGTTCACCAGCGCCGTGCCCCAACGGTCGGGCAGTGAGTCGGCGAGCAGGCCCGGCAGCCCGGCGAACGCGTCCGGCGGCAGCCCAGGAAAGCGATAGGGCTGCTCGCGCAGCGGCATCCGGATCGGCGCGATCTCGATTCCGCTGCGCGCGAACGCCGGGTCGTACTGAAACGTCGCGACGCTTTCGCCCCCGTCGATCGAGACGGCCGCCACGCGCCGGCCCCACAGCGTCACTTCCGCGACGGTCATTTGCACGCCGCGGTCTGCTCGGCCTCCGCGGTCACGGGGTCTCCCCTGGCTGCGCGCCGTCCGCGACGGTCGTTGGATCTCTGCGCGGCCTATCCCCCCAGGTCCACGACTGCTCGGTAGGCGGCTCGCCCGAGGTCCGCGGTCTCTCGATCGCTCGCCCCCGCGCGCGGGCGCGGGCGCGCGTGCGTGTCCGCCGCTCGCGCTCGAGCTGGGCGATCGGCAAGCGGACCGACTCGGGGATCGCGAGGTCGAGCCCTTCGAGCAGCCCGAGCGTGCGCAGCAGCCTCACCATCGAGCTCATCTGGACCGATTTCCCGCGCTCGGCGCGCTGCACGGTCGCCTGACCGAGCCCCGCTTCGCGGGCCAGATCGGCCTGCGTCCAGTTGCGCTCGAGGCGATGCCGAGCCAGCCTGCGGCCAAGCTCCGCAAGCATGGCCGCGTCGGTGCTTAGGTCCTGAAAGCGCATCAGTTTTGATGTTCTATCGCGGTTTAGCCGTGTAACGCATCACTATCGATGTCGATTATAGCAAGGAGTGTGCCACTACAACATCAATATTGATGCGTTATCGGGGTGTGTGACGATAAGACATCGGTTTAGATGGGCGCCCTGAAGCCGTCTGTCGATCCGACACCAGCCCGCCAGCGGCACCAGCCCGCCAGCCATCCGCTATCGCGTAGCCGCTACCCGAACGGGAGTGTCAGCCGCGGTAGCGCCGCCGCGCGCGTCGTTCACAGGCGACCCGCTCAGCGCCCGCACGCCGGTGGCTCTTGCGGCAGGCCTTCAGCGCCTTCGCCAGCTTCTGCGCCTTCGTCAGCCTCTTCGCTTTGCTCGCTTTGACGGCCGCGCAACCTTGAACCGACACCTTCACCGTCTCGTTGATCGCCGTGCCGTTCTGTCCCGTGAGCGCGGTCGGGATCGTGAGATGCTGGCCGCACAGGCTGTAGTGGTCCTTGGGCGGGAGGTTGGTGGTGAGCGCCGAGTGCGGCCCCTCCGGCAGCGTGGCTTCGACGCTTTCAAACGGCGCGTCGGGAACCGACAGGAACGAGCTGGTGGTGACGCCTTTTTTGATCGCGGTCTGCCCGTCGAGGATGATCTTGATGTTTTCGCCTTGGAGTACGAGCTCGGCGTCGGGCCACGCGGCGTTGCCATGGGAGACGAGATAGATCGGGCCCGTCAACGGGCTCTTGAGCACAGGCGTGTGCACGGTGGCGGTGCCGATGTCAGAGCCTTCAGGACACGCGGCCGGGTTCGTTTCGAACGTCGCGGCGACACAGGCTTTCTGGATCGTCGTGAGCCTGGCGGGCAAGGTCGCGGGGATCGTCAGAATCGTCTTGGCCACGTGCGCTTCACCGATCTTGGACTTGAACGTGAGACCGAGGCTGGCGCCATCGGCTTTGCTGGTCTTACCTGCGGTCGTGGCCGTGACGGCGGGCTTGAAGGAGAGGCTGTCGCAGCCTTCGACCTGAAGGCGCGAGGAGGCTTGGGCTGTCGCGCCCCGCGAGCCGTTAAGGCCGGCGGTGATGCTGGTGGGGTCGCAGCTCGTGGGGTTGTACTCGAAGTCGGGCCGGTCAACGGTGACGTAGACGTCTCGCAGGTCGAGCGGGACGCCGGAGGGTTCGCGCCCGGCTCCTTGGACGATCGTGGGCAGCGGGCTCGTGATCGTGACCTGGGCGGTGTGAGGGTCGACTTCGATCTTCGAGCGGACCACCACGTTGCCGAGGTTGAATGGGCCGGCGACGGCTGGGGTTGCGATCGACAGGCCAAACGGCGCGCCGTCATACGGCCCGGTGATGTACACCCGTCCCCCCGTGACGGTGTACGGATCTGGTCCTTCGCCGGCGGTCGCGATGGCCTGTCCGATTTCCGATTCCGGCCCGCACGTGCCTTGGGAGGCTTGGGGTTCGGGGCAGGGTGTGACGTTTTTGAGGATCGCGGCGTCACCGGCGGGCAGCTGGACCGACAGGTTGGTGAGGGTTTGGTTGCCGTCGGGGCGGGAGAGGTGCAGGTTGAAGCTGGTGTAGCCGCCTGCCTGCAGGCTGGTCGCGCCCGCGACCAGCGACGGGTTGAACGGCTGCGGGCTTGAACACGATGAGCCGGCGGGACCGCTCGTGATCTGGAAAGCGGGTTCTGAGCTGACGTTCACCGATGGGGTGCCTGACCACGGCGTGAACGACGCGCTCGCGCTATAGCTGCCGCACGCTGATGGCGTGGTGAGCGAGCCGGCGGGGCCGCCGAACAGTTGCAGGTCGAGTTCTTGGAAGGGGACCTGTGGCGTGTCGGTGAACGTGCTGGTGATCTGGCCGGTCTGGGGGTTGAGCTTGGCTTCGCCCGCGAGCTTGGCACGGATCCCCAGGGCAGGGTCTTCCGCGACGATGTATAGCGCGAGCAGGCTGTCGAACGGGTTGCGGGCGGTCTCGCCCTGGGGCGCCGGTTCCGCGAGGTATACCGCACCGTGCAGTTCTTCAGCGAGCAGCGGGGTGCGCAGGCGCACCAAGCCGAGCTTCGAGGCCTGTGGACAGGCGGCGGGCTGGCTTGAGAAGTGAAGCGGTTCTTCGGCTCCGGGGGAGAACGGGTCGGTCGAGCCGGGGCCCTGGTAGCCGATCTGTGTCTCGCTGCACGCCTGTAGCCCGTTCGCGGCAGAGGGGTTCAGCTGCATTCCTTCCGGCAGGGTCACTGTCGCCGAGCGCACGTCGGCTTCTGCGAGCAGCCCTGTGTGCACGGTGCCCTGTTGGGGGAGTTTGACGCTCACGTCCAATCCTGTCGGCGCGTCCGCCGTGGTGGTCGGCGCGGGTGGTTGGCCTTCGCTTTCGGTTTCCTGGATCGGCTGTGCGTCGATCGTGGGCGCGAATGGCAGGGCGGGGCAGTGTTCCAGTTCGCTGAGGGGCTGTCCCAGTTCGTTTTGGAAGGCGAACTGTGCGCTGACTGGTTCCCCGTTCCAGGCGTATCCTTGCATCGTGCTGTAAAGCGGGCCGGCGCAGGAGGTCGGGAGGGTCAGTAGTGCGGTATTAGAGCGTTCGCTGGGTTCGGGGCAGGCTCCGCCGTCCAGGCAGCTCCAGCCGCGGCTGTTGTCGTGGGTGGGGCTGGAGGGGTCGCCCCAGAAGGTGATCTGGGCGCCGAGCACCTGCGCGGCCTCGGTCGCATTGTTGACTGTGACGGTGACGCCGTAGTCGCTTTCGGTGCGCACGGCGGTTTCCAGCGTGACGGGGACCCCGTCGGCTTCGAAGCCGAAGCGGGCGGGTTCGCCTTGGGCGGGTTCGAGGTTGAACAGGGGCACGTCGAGCGTCACGAACCCGAGCTTGGGTTCGAGCAGCGTCACGCTGGCGACGCCGACCGCTGATTCTGCCGGGCACTTGTTGCCGTTGGCCTCGAAGACGCCGAACTGCGCGTCGCTGCAGCGCGCCGTGGCGTTGACATCGCCGAGCAGTCCGGGTGGCAGCTTGAAGCTGAGATCCTTCGGCAGGGCGGGGGCACCGGGCGAGAGCTCGGGTTCGTGCCCTGCTTCCTGGGCTTCGATCAGCGTCTGGTTAAACTCGACGGTGCTGGTCAGCTGGAACGGGTGGGTGCCCGCGCTGGTGTCGATCGTGCCGCCTTCTTCTTCAGGGAGCAGCAACAGCCCACCGGGTTCCACGCCGAAGGTGACGGGCTGGCTGCTGATCTGCACCATTCTCGTCAACGACACGCCCGGCACCGTGGTGCTCGTGCCCTCGCTGTCGCCGCCCCGCACGCTGGCATCGTTTGACAGTACGCTTTCATCGCGCAGCGTGCTTTCGGCGAGCACCGGGATTTCGAGGATCAGCGTTTCATAGGGCCGGATCGACGTACCGGTTGAACACGCCGCTTCGCGTTCGCTCGCGGATGTGCACGTCCACTCGCCGGGTTCTCTCGCATGGTTTTTGTACGCGTTATGCGGATCGATGCTTTCTGTGCTGGCGATCTTCAACCCCGCGGGCAGCACATCACCGATCGTGATCGGACTGTCCGCGCCACTGATCGCGCTGTCACCTAGATCCTCGACCGTCACATACAGCAGTCCCGTCGCTCCCGGCGCCAAACGGGTAGGCGCCAACCGCGAGGACAGCCGCCACCACCCAGCCGCGCAAGCCGAGCCCGCATCGGCCAGTCCCCACGCCAGCAGCACACACGCCACCACGATCGCAAAACGTAGCTTCATGACGAACTCCGTGCGCGATGTTTACCCGGTCCGTTGCTCGCGGTTGCGGTCCGTCTGATGTGCCTGCGCTTAGCCTTGGCGTTCCGTTTGTGTTTTGTCCCATAAAGGCGGCGAGCATCCCGTTCACACAGAGCACGCTTGTGCTTGCGTTTGAGCTTGCGGCACGCCTTCAGCGCGAGCGCGAGCTTTTGTGTGCGGGTGAGCGGTTTGGGTTTGATCGTGGTTTTGCTGGAGCGTACTTCTGTTTTGGGCGTGTTGCCGGGTCCTTGGAAGGTCGCGCTGGGCGGTGTCTGGAACGCGGGCTGCGCGGGCATGATCGCCCTGCAGCCTATGGCGGTCTGGCATTCGCTTTCCTTACCGTTCGAAGGGCTGGTGCAGGGTGAGGTTTCGCTGCAGACGTGCGCGTCATAAATGTCATAGGCATCATCGCTGTCGCCCGGCACTAGCTGGGAGCTGGTCATGAAGAACACGTCATCGCCGTTTTCGCTGGCGTCCAGGAACGCGGATTCCTGACCCGAGCTCCCGGAGGAGATCAGCCCGATACAACCACTGGAATACGTGCAGCTGCCAACGCCTTCGGGCTCGTACCCATAGACGTCCTCCTCGCCGTTGCTCGCTTGTGAGACGAGCTGGTCGGGGCTGTCGAAGAACAGCCGGCCGCTATCGGACAGATATCGGGGCTGGTACAGCGCAATCGGTTCGGTGCCGCTGCTGCTGGGATAGTTGTAATCCCAGCCCGGAATAGATCCCGCGAGCCACCGTTCCTGCCAGATCTGCGGACGATCGACCAGTAGACCGAGACCTTCCGTGCCGCCTTCGGTGTCGAGCACTCCGTGCGGACGCCTGAACGACTCGTCTTCTTCCTGGTTGGGGTTACACGAGGCGCACACCAGTCGGCCCGTCGCCGAGTCATACAGGAAGACCTCCTCGTCCGTCCGTTCCCCCGGCGTCTGGCTGGTCGCGTCTTCGTTGTCATACCCGGTCAGCGAGCGGTCGGACATGAACGCCAGATACCGTCCGTCAGGCGAGACCGCCGACGTTAGGGTCGCGAGATTCTGCGAGCGCGGCAGCAGCGTGCGGCCGGGTTGCGCACCCCAGTCCGAAGCGTCTTCGAAGGACAGCGCAGCGATGAACCTCGTTTCGTGCCGGCTCGGGTCCTCCGGATCGGTTTGGGAGACGTACAGGTTGCACGTAGTGCCCGCCGCAGGCGCTTCGTTTTCAGCGTTGCGCAGGCATCCACCCGGGTTCGTAGCCGGCGTGAGCACGCCGTTGGCGACGAAATACACGCTCGAGCCGTCCTGGCTCGCACCCGGGATCAGGTTCAGCACATCCGCGCTGCCAGCCGTTTCGTCCGGTGTCAGATCGGTCAGTCGCCCACGTATGGGTTCGCCGGGCTGGCTTGTGAGTTCGAACTCGTACAGGTCCTCGGGCGGTTCTTCACCCGCCGGTTCCTCGCTCGATTCCACGCTCAAGCGGGCACTGTCGGTAAAGAACACCCGCGAATCGTCGCTGGAGGCGCTCTGGTAGTGCACGAGCTGGTCGCCTTCGCCGGGTTCTGCCAGCACCGTGTCACCCGATCCGAGTTCGGTCGCGCCGTTGCCCTGCGCCGCGTTCAGCTTGATCGTTTCCGGGCGACCGCTTGCGGTATCGGTCTCAGTCAGGTAGACAGCTTCTTCGCTGGCGTCGCTCCAGATCACACGGCTGCCAGCCTTGGAGATCGCGCCGCGCACGTCCAGCCCGCCGGCGTCCCCGAGCGACGGTTCGTTCTTGTTTTCTTCATACGGATACGGCAATCCGTCGGGCAGCACGCTCACCAGCTGCAACGCTTCGCTGGCGGGCTTGCTTGCGCTCCACTCATACAGGCCCCCAGTTGAGGGGGCCGCGCTCGTCAGTCCCACCTTGGATTCGAGCACCGCATGCTGCAGATCGCTCGTCGCATCGAGGAATTCGAGCTTGCCGCCAAACGCGTCGCCCGCAGTGTCATCGCTGGCGGTGACCAATGGGAGGAAGCTCGCGGGCGCGGGCGGGTCGGTGCGCGCGTACATCGTCTTTTCCGAGGCTTCCGGGGATAGCGGCGGTGTTTCAGCCGGACTGAAGTCGTGCGCATAGGTGGGTTGCACGAGACTCGAGGAGAGGTCCGGCGTGAAATAATGGTACTCCTCGGGCGAGGGAAGATACAGACCCGTGCCCTGTTCATGCGGCGTTTCCAAGTTCTGCGTGCTCCACCCTCCGGCTTCGCGCGAGGAGAGCAGCTGCGTCAGTTCCAGGCTGCGGTTGCCCTGCGGTTCGCTGACCACCGGCCCGGTCGCAAGCCACGCCAGTCGTTCACCGTCCGAGGAAGCCTGGATGCTGCCACCGCGCGATTCCGAGAGCAGTTCGACCGCCGCACCATGCTTGTTCGGCGGCGAGACCATTTCCCACGCCCGCCCGTCCGGCAGCCCGCCCGCCTCGGGCAGCGTCGTGAACGTGTTCACCGCCGGCACGCCTTCCGCGCTGCCGCTCGCGTTGCTCGCCAGAACCCTGTAGTGGTAGGCGCTCGCGGCCTGCAGGCCTTCGACGACGACGCTCACGCTCTGATCACCGAATCCGGCCGAAAGCTCCCCAGCCGGTACGGGGACCGTCACGCACGAGGCCGGGCTGCTCGCGCAGTCCGACGTGCCGTACTGGAACTCGTATTCGCTGTGCTCGCCGCGCGGGTCGATCTGCGCCGACAGCCGCGCCGAGCTCGCCGACAGGACCTGCGCGGAAACCTGATCCACCACTGGAGCGCCCGAAGCTTCTTCGGGGACGAACACGTCAACGCGTCCTGCGCCGGACTCCGCGGCGAACACATCCCCGCTGCGCGAATCCACCGCCACCCCACTCCCGCTGCCGCCGGCCAGCTGTCCGGAGCCGAAGCGCTGGATCAGGAGACCGCCTGGCGTGAATGCCGCGATGCTCGTCCCGTTGTCGAGATACACCTCTCCCCGCGCTCCGGCTCCCAGCGGCGAGCCTTCGCCGCTGGCCTCGTCGACCGCCACGCCCGTGGTCGGCTGATGATCGACTTCGCGCTCGAGTACGTCCGCGACCGGCTGGGCTGCGTCGAGCTTGGCGACCGCGTCGGAATCGGGTGTTTCTTCGAGCTCGCCCGGACATTCTTCAGCACCGTTCTCGCGTTCATAACCTGCATAGAACGCCGCATCCCCGGGCGCGACCGCGAACGCGGCTCTCGCGGAGCATTCGAACCGGCTTTCGATTTCCCCGCTGCGCCGCCATTCCCGCTGCCATGAAAACTTCACGCCGCCCGATTTCGATACCGCTTTCGAGAACCCGTCAACGATGCCTTCTTCTTCCCAGTACACCCACAGCGTCCCCGTCGCATCGACCGCGACACCCGAGATCTCTTCCAGTTCTGTTTCTTCTTCACCGGCGTTGAAGGTCTGGAGTTTCGCGACCACCTTGCCTTCCGCCGGGCTGTACACATACACCAAATCCCGTTCTGTCGAACCTTTTTCTTCCCCGCCAGCAACGAACACGAACCCCCGCGACGGATCGCTCGCGCTAGTCGAGTTATCAACAGCTATCGCGCCGGGAGAACGCACCTTGAATTCCGACACATATTCAAAGCCACCGCCACCCGGCCTGTACACCTCGACGCGTTCCCCAGCAGCGTCAACTACATATACGTCGCCGGATTCTTCATCGACCGCCACACCAGTCGGGTCCTGCAGCTCGCCTTCGCCCGCCCCCTGCGTCCCGAACGACGAGCCGAACGCGTGACCGCGCTGCGCAAGTGCCGACGCCGGCGCACACCACACCAGCACACCCACCACCACAGCCATCATCACGACCACTCGGCTCATCAAATCCCCATTCACTTTCAACCCAATCCAAGCGATCCAGCGTGTGTGGGGCCGGCACTCCAGCCCCACACACCGCTCACGGAGCGTTCGCGTCAGACGTACGCGTTCAGCTCGAGCTTTTCTTCGTTTTGCACGATCACCGTCTCGGTCTGACCAGCCTGGTCATACCCTTTTTCGGTGAAATCGCTGTACAGCACGTCCTTGACTTTTTTACCGTTTTCTTCGTATTCCTGAGGCACCTGGAAGCCGTTTTTCGCCTTGAACTTCAGCTTGAACGTGGAAGCCATCTTGTCCGGCTTGATCGGCACAAGCACCGAGCCCTTTACTTTCACCGTGACTTCTTCATGTTTGCCACACGTGAATTCGATGAACGTTTCATGACCGGCAGACGGGAACAAATCCAACGCCGTCTTGTGCTCTTTTTCGTTTTCCCAAACAGCCTTACCTTCCAACGGAAACGTTTCCAGTTCCCCTTCTTCATGACCAGGAGACGTACAAACGAACGGGGTGACTTTACACCCTTTGAACTTCACGACGAGGTTCTTTCCTTCTTTAGTCCCCGTATATTCGCCCGTGCTCGACTCCGACGCACAAGCCACGCCATATTTATTAGCTTCTTCCAATTTGCCCGGCCCACCCGAGCTCGTCTGCCCATGTTTCACAGCGCCCGGATACCATTCATACTTACCCGTTTTGCTTTCACTTTTCGTTGTACAACCCGAATTCGTAAACCCACCGTTATACGGCTTCGCAACCTTCAAACACCGGCCATATTCCGGCGGCGACGCCAACGCGTTCGCCGCCATAACCGCACCCAGTGCGCATACCGCCACCAGGCACCACGCGACACGTATCAAAGATCTCATTTTCTCGCGCATCTCCCACGATAGTCGTAACAAATCAAGCACTCTTCACATCACCAACGACCGCTCTTGAGGAGCACACCGTCATGAGCCACGTCGCACATCACCGGCGCCGGGGGCCGGGGGTTCCCGCACCCACTGGTTGCGGGAACCCCCAACGTGGGCTCACCCAGATTTATGCCCCCACGCCTGCTTGCTGGCGCTGATCAGCTAGTGATCAACGGCCACCTTGAGCCTGCCCCGGAGGTAGTTTCCCTTCTTCGAGATATTCCTTCGTCGTTGACGACAACGCCTCGTTGAGCGAGCCAGAGAGCAGTGTGAGGCCGTCCGCATGGTTGTAACCCTGGAGGGTGTAATCGAGGGCTGCGTCGACCTGGCTTTCATATTCTCCACCGCATCCCTGCGCAAGGGCAGCTTCCGGGATCGACCAGCCGTCAGCGCCGAGCCGTCCTTCCTTGAGGATGACGTCGTCACCTTCGTTGTTGATATAGAGCTTGCCGGCCGTACCGTTGACTTTCGGTTCGCTCGAGAGGTACTGCCAGATGGGAGTCGTTTCGTTCCCCACGACGCAGGGACCACCGCCTAGTTTTTCGAGGAACGGGCCTTCGATTTTGACTTGAATCGGCAGCTTGAACGCGGGTCCTTCTTCGAAGATCAGATTGGTGGTATTCAGCGCCCCCGGTGTTTCGTAAAGCACGTTCCCGCCACCGACTTCGATTTTCGCATAGAGCTGTGATTCATGATTCTCGAGCGCTTCGTGGAATGCTTCCTTCAGCGCTTGCGGCCATCCGGTGCTTTCCTGGATTTCAGGCGTGATCAACTTCAATCCACGACTGACCGGCTCCGGGGGAGATTCCAGCGTCTGTGCTCCATCAGTCGGAGCGACGAGTTCGAGGTAGCCTTCGCTGTTTTCATGCATGCCAGCCTGAATAACCACATCTGAGAGCGCCACCTTGGCGGTGCCGATCGTGTAGAAGCCGCCCTTTGAACCTTTGAACGTCTCTCCATACGTACAGAGTTCGACTCCCGGACTGTTCCACGGACAATTTTTGAAGACGCCCCAGACTCGTTCATCTTCCTTGATTTGCTTCGATTCCTTGCTCGCCAACGCCGGCGAAACAATGCCTAGCGTCATCGCGCCGACCGCGAACATGGCGACCAGACACAATCCCATGATCCTTACGTGTCTCACTTTCCACTACTCCTTTTCCTCTCGGTGATAATCGACCGGCGCCTCGAGTCCGCTCGTTGGCGACCCCTCGCGACCGATCGCTTGCAACCGCAGGCGGGCATTGACCGCCGGTGCTTGCCGCACCTGCAGCCGATCCCCCGTCTGCTCTCTCCACGACGCCGTCGCGCACCCAGCGCGACGGCGTGTGGAAAAGCCTCTTGCGCGGCTGTCTCTGTCCCAACAGACGCTCATAGCCGCCGCCCATTCCGCTGCGCCGTGTACTGACAGCCGCGGCCATTCGGTACGTGATAGCTCTCGATGCGCTCGAGGATGTTCTCCCCATGGGGCGTCAGCAGCCACGCGTTCGGTTCCCCGCGCGCGATCCCGATACCGACGTTCTCGATCAGCCCCTGGCGCTCGAGCCGGCGCAGCAGCTTGGAGGTCTGTCCCTCGTCCACCACCCCCGCGGCGTCCGCGACTTGGCGGTTGTTCAGACGCGGCTCCGCCAGGATCGCGCGCAGCACCAATGTCGTGCGATGCGTCGCGCGAATCGGTATCTGCGCGGCCGGAGCGCCCGCGTCTGTGATTCGTGTCGGGCTGCCGGCGAGCTCGGTCCGCGCGGCGGCCTGTCCCAGATACGGCCTGACGATGAAAGACATCAGCGCCGGCGCGAGCGTCACCAGCCGTGTGCCGGGGCTTTTCACCATGTGAACCCGAATCACCGACACCGCCCCGCCGATCACGAGCTCCGAGGTCATCGCCGGCTCGGGGAGAAGCTCACCCGCGGCCTGGGGAGCGCCGTCGTCGAGCAGGCTCGTGAGCACGCCGAGCACGCGCTGCGACGCGCGAAATGTGAGCGCTCGATCCTCCAGCGGCAGCTCCAGCAGCAGCATACGGCCCCAGGCGGGCTCGTCGTCGAGGAATCCGAGGAAGGCGACCAGCCCGGCGCGCAGGCGCTCCAGCCAGGAGCGCTTACGTGCCGCGGCCTCGTTGACCGTGCGCGACAGCCGTGCCAGCCCCTCCTCGATTGCCGCAAGAACGCACTCCTGCTCGCTCGCGAAAATATCTGTTACGGCAGCTTGTGTTACACCCGCGCGCGATGCGACCATCGTCCAGCCAAGACGAGGGTCCCTTCTTTATGCGCGTGTCGAAAAACACCCGTGACCACTGGGTTTGACGTTCGTGTTTGTCCATCCGCCTTGACAAATGAGGGTCAATCTGTTCTAGTTTTCCCACAGCAGAAGCAGCTCTTGCGGGGAGCAAAAATGAGCGGTGGCAGGAGAGGAGAGGGGAACTTGGAGGGAATTCACGAGGGCGCCGGCAACGGACGGGTTCGCGCGCAGCGCGTGACCCCAGCCCCGCATTCCGCCTCCTCAACGCCCTTGCACCCGCGTCGCGCGGGCGCCAACGTCCGCGAGGACGCTCTCCGCGCCAGGCTGATCGAGGCGGCCGTCGAGCTGCTCGCCGACTCCAGTGTTCCCCGTCTTGGCTGGACAGGGGTCACCGGACTTTTGGCTTAGGAGCTGGGATTCCCGCGGTCTTCCCACGGTCTTCCCGCGTGGGGCGAAGGAGACGAGGGTCGTTTGGACGGGTTCGACCGCGACCATGGCGGGTACGATGCAGTCGATGATTCTGGCTCGGCGAAAAAGCGCGGGACGGCGAGCGTACGCGCTGCTACCGGTCTTGTTGATCGTCTCGAGCCTGGTCTTCGCGGCCGACGGCGATGGTCAGGCTCAGGCGACGCAGGCTTGCCCGCCGGCGGTCCAACCGAGCTCTTCTTCGAGCGCTTCGCCCGGCTCTACGCCTTCCACCAGCCCGCCTGCGCCGGCGCCCGCGGCGATCATCGCTTGCGTCGGATCGCGAGCCATCACCGGAGCGACGTTCGAGCACTGGCTGGGCGTGGCCCACAAGTCGGAACCGCAGCCCGCCAAGAACAAGCCGGCGAGCGCGACAGAAGACGTGAAGGAGGTCATGGACTTCCTGATCTCGGGCTACTGGGTGCTCGGCCAGGCCGAAGTCCTGCACATCCACCTGTCGGCAGCCGCGGTGCGCAAGAGCTTCGAGCGCATTCGCAAGCAGGAGTTTCCCAAGCACGGCGAATTCGGAAAATTCCTCGCAGAATCCGGCCAGACCCCGGCGGACCTCATGCTGCGGGTACGACTGAACCTCCTCTCGCAGAGGATCCAGAAGCGCGTCCTCGCCGGGCACCACAGCGCCCGCAGCCGCACGCTCGCTCTGCAGCGCTTCGTGAAGCGTTTCAGGACGGAGTGGCCGGCAAAGACCTACTGCGAACCGGCCTACGCCGTCAAGGATTGCGGTCACGTGCAGTCGCCGCTGTAGCCGTCGAGAGCTCCCAGTGGTGAGGTGCGTGACCGGAAGTGACATCGCGGTGCGTGTGACGCCCCGCGCCCACGGCGACGAGATCATCGGCGAACGCGACGGGGTCCTGCGCGTGCGCGTCAGTGCTCCGCCGCTCGACGATCGCGCGAACGGCGCACTTTGCCGGCTGATCGCCAGGCGCCTCGGGATCCGTACGCGCGGCGTGACGATCCTCCGCGGCGCCCGCTCTCGAGACAAGCTCGTACGCGTCGAGGGCCTGAGCGGCGATGCGCTCGCGCGCGCCCTGGCCGGCGACCGGTGAGGCATTCTGAAACGTGACTCGGCCAGTCGAGCCCGGCCTCGGCCCGGCGCCACACCTGGCCTATGATGGGACGCTCGGACCTGGCCAGGTAGGCGCCAAGCGGGCCTTCAGCCCCAAGTGAGTGGGTTCGACTCCCACCAGGTCCATACCGTCGCCGGCGCCCGAGCAGTGATCGGTCCGATACGGCGGCGTCAGCGTGTGCGGCTTGATGATGCCGAGCGCGGGCTCATTCGCTGCGCACGGGATTGACGAGCGTCCCGAGGCCGTCGATCTCGACTTCGACGGTATCGCCGTCACGCAGAAAACGTCCCTGGGCAGCGCCGACGCCCGCGGGCGTGCCGGTGGCGATGATGTCGCCCGGCAGCAGCGTGAGCGTGCGCGAGAGCCACGCGATCAGCTCGGCCGGGCCGAAGATCAGATTGGCCGTCGTTCCCCGCTGCAGCACCTCCCCGTTGATTCTGGTGCGCAGCTCGAGCGCGGCCAGATCGCCGACCTCGTCCAGCATCACGAGCGCAGGTCCGCACGGCGCGAACGTATCGATCGCCTTGCCGCTCGTCCATAGCGGGTTTTGGAGCTGGAGGTCGCGGGCGCTCACGTCGTTGAAGGGCATCGCGCCCGCGAGGTAGGAGAGCGCGTCCTCCTCCGCGACGCGCTTGGCGGTGCGGCCGACGACGAGCGCGAGCTCCGCCTCGTAGTCGACGTAGTCGGGCTGGGCGCCGGGCAGCACGATCGGCTGGCCGCTGCCGGTGAGCGAGTTGGCGAACTTGGCGAACCACATCGGCGCGGCCGGTATCTCCTGGCCCGTCTCTTCTGCATGGTCGCGGTAGTTGAGGCCCATGCAGATGATCTTCTGCGGGTCGGGGATCGGTGCGCACAGCGGCGCATCCGCCAGCGGGATGCGCTCCTCCGAGTTCTCGGCGCGCGCGCCAAGCTCGCGCAGCTGTTCGCCGTCGAGTGCGTCGAGCAGGCCGCGAACGGTCGAGGCGGGCGCCTCGAGCGCGCTCGCCGGGACGAGCGCGTCGTCCACCTGGATCGCCGCGGCCGGTCCGTCAGGGCTTTGATAGGTGAGCAGGCGCATCGCGGCTCAGCCCTCGGCTGGGATCTCGGACGGCTGCGGCGCGCTCAGCTCGCCGGCCATCGCACGCCGGTGCACGTCGGCGAACGACGCGCCGGAGGCGGCGGCCTCGGCGACGCGAGCGGGGTCCACGAACACGCCGATCGGGTTCGAGCGGAAGTCGGGGCTCGTGCGCATCCACTGCGTCGATGCGGCCCAGTCGCCAAACGCGTCGACCTGCAGCTCGACGCGGTTGCCGTCGGGATCCATGTAGTAGTAGGAGAGCGTCATCCCGTGGTCGATGCAGAAGTCCGGCTCGATCCCCTCGTGGCGCAGCCGCAGATAACTGCCGTTCAAGTCCGCGAAGCTGTCGTACTCGAAGGCGCTGTGGTGCATCCCGGTTCGTATCTCGCGGTCGGGGTCGTCGACGAGCTCGGGGAAGCTCAGCAACGCGATGCGGTGGTTTGCGGCGTCGTTGGTCAGCCATGCCCCGGTCGCGTCCTGGAAGCTCACCTCCGCTCCCACGACGATCGCATACCAGTCGACCAGCTCTTGCAGCCGTGTGGTCTTGAGGGCGAAGTGATGGAACGTGGGCCTGATCGGTGTGTCCGCGCTCACCCGCGAGCCTTTCTGTCGCTTTTCTCAGGGCGCCGTCGGAGGGCTACGCAGCCCCGCGATCGGCGTCCCAGGGGAGCGATGCGCTCGTTGAGTGCAGCAGGTTCGGGTTGATGTCGTCGGCTGACTCCACGTGTCGTGGAGGCGTGTAGAAGGTCGCGTAGGGGCGCAGGCGAACGACAACGCGCTCCTCCGCGCGGGCGCCGGCCTCGACCATCGGGCGGACATCCTCGGGCATCGGCGCACCCGCCATCACTGCGGCGATTCCCATCATGACGTCCACCACGCGATCGAAGTCACGATCGAGCGTCGCGTCGCAGTAGACCTGCAGATAGTTCGGCGGCCACTGCTCGTCGAGCACGCACAGCGAGACCTTCGGCGAGCGCGCCATGGCCTTCGCCTTCGCTCGGGCAGCCATCGTCGATACGAGGATCTCCTCGCCATCCGTCACGTAGTACACGATCGACATCGCCGGTCCGTGTTGCTGGCGCGGATAGCCAAAGATCGCGGTGCGGTGCTCGCGCACGAACTGCCGGCGCTCCTCGGGAGTCATGCTCGTCCTCCGTTGATCGTTGGTGACTCGACCAGCCGCTGTCTGGCCTCTGCGGACAGCACGGGCGCGAGCAGCGCTCGCAGTGCCTGGCTGTGGCGCTCGCGTTCAGGTGGAGCGCCGATCGCCGTCTGCATGACCACCCCTTGGAAGACGCCGACCAGAACACGTGCAAGCGCGTCGGGGTCGACGTGCCGATCCAGGTGGCCGGTCCTCTGCGCGCGGCCGATCAGCCCGACGACCGTTTCGAGCGTCGCGTCGAACGCCTGTCGCGAGACCTCCGCGATCGATTCGTTGCGCAGCGCCTCTCCCGCCAGCTGCAGGTCCAACAGCAGATCCTCCTCGCGCACGAGCTCCTCGCGAGTGCCGGCGGCAAGCAGTCGCAATGCCTCGATCGGGTCCTCGATCAGCTCGAGCGCCTCGCGCTGTGAAAGCGCCTCGCGCAGCCGTTGCTCACCGAGAGCCCGGACGATCTCGTCCTTGCCCGCGAAATGGTTGTAGACGGCGCCCGGGCTCAGGCCGCACTCCCGGTAGATGTCGCGCATCGACGTCGCGTGAAAGCCCTGGCGCGCGAAGCACGCCTTCGCGGCCTCCAGGATCTCCTCGCGGCGGCGCGTCATGTATTGGTCGCTTACTCGCGGCATAAATCGATCAGTCGATCTTTATAGCACGCGCGATCCAGCTGTGCGTCTGTGGGCACCTCGTGAGCGGCCGGGGTGCAGAGCTACGCCGGCTGACGCACGGCGTGTGCGGAGAGGTCCGGGGGCGCTCCCTCCGCAGCAAAGCGCCGTTCGGTGCTGATGACCGCGGCAGGGTCGAGCGCTTCGAGCGCGCGGCCAGAGACGAGGATCTCGTCCGGCTCGGCCGCTTCGGCGAGTCGCGCAGCGATGTTGACATCCACCCCGAAGTAGTCGCCCCCGATCTTGCGCGGGCGGCCGAGGTGAATGCCGGTTCGAAGCCGTGGAACGTAGCCCTGCACCTCGATCGCCGAGGCGCGCTCGCGGGCGGTGAATGCAGCCTCCGTTGCGCTCGAGGCATCCCAGAAGGCCGCCATCAGCCCGTCTCCGAGCCGCTTGACGATCTCCCCGCGCCGCTCGATTATCGGCGGCTCGATCGCCTCGCTTACCGCGCGCAGCAGTTCGATCGCCGGCTCATCTCCGGACTCCAGCGCCCAGCTCGAGAAGCCGACCAGATCCGTGAAGAGCACCGCGACGTTGACGTCACCGCGACCGCGCCCGCGGTTCTCGGAGAAGGCCTGCCACGCTTGCAGCGTCGCCAGCCCGAGCTCTCCGAGCACGCCCGGAGTGTCCCTTCTTAGTTCGACCAGCTGGCGCGCTGCGACATCGGCTGAGCGACCACGGGCGGTGGAGAGCCTGTCGATGACCCGCTCATCGCCCAGCACGCGCTCCCGCGCTCGTTTCGCCACCTCCACCAGCCTTGGATGACGGTTGAGCTGACGCGTGGACGCGATCAGTCGCGCCGCGGGGAGTCGCCGATCGCCGTTGCTCACGCGTGCAGACTAAACTGCGCGTCGTTAGCGGCTATGTCCCACGATGCGCAGACGCCGTAAGAACCGCCTCGCACAGATAAGTGTTTCTTGTGGATTGCACCGCGCCGAGCGTTCTTTGAGAATCCACAAGGAGGCGTTGGGACAGTCGTCACTGTGATGGACCTCGGACGATGTCGGTTTGGCGTCGGGTCGGCGTTGACGACGCACGTGCGCCTGTCTCGCGCGTGCTACCTTACACGATTATCCCAAGATCCTCGGGGGTTTCGCGTGGAGTCGTTGTCTCGTCGGGTTGCGCGTCGCCTTGTCGTGGCGATTGTCGTTGCCGGCGCTTTGTGCATTGGGAGTAGTCTGACGTTCGGGCTGGCGGCGAGAACAGCTGCCGCGGCGCCGCTCGGCACGATCACATTGTTTAGCTCCGGCCTGAAAGAACACAGCCTTCCAGGAAATCTCGTGGTCGGCCCTGATGGAAACCTCTGGTTTACGGACGTCGCCAACACCCCAGCGATCGGACGGATCACGCCGACCGGGGAAATCACCGAGTTCAACGGACCGATGACCAACGCCAGTGACCCTCAGGGGCTCGTAGCCGGCCCGGACAACTATCTTTGGTTCACCGACCGCGGCGCGATCGGGCGGATATCGCTCAACGGCACGATTACTGAGTTCAGCGCTGTACCGAATGCGAACAGCGAGCCTGGAGGGCTTACGCTCGGCCCAGAAGGCAACGTGTGGTTCACGGAGGGCGGCGGCACCGCTGCCATAGGACGAATCACGCCGACCGGAGAAATCACCGAGTTCACCAGTGGACTGAACCCAAACAGCAAACCACGGGCTATCGTCTTGGGCCCTGATGGCAACCTGTGGTTCACCGACGACGGCAGGACCCCAGCCATTGGACGCGTCACCCCGAGCGGCGAGATCACCGAGTTCACCGCCGGCCTGCAGCCAGGCAACGAACCTCAATCGATCGTTTCAGGCCCGGACGGCAACCTCTGGTTCGCCGAAGGCGGACGTTTCAGCAAGGCGATAGATCGGATTACTCCTGCAGGGACCATTACGGAGTTCACAGCAGGCCCGGGTCCAGAATGCGGCCTGGCTTGTGGCGTGTTCGGGCTCATCCCCGGACCTGATGGCAACCTCTGGTTCATCGACAGCGCCGGGCCCAAAAGTACTATCGGTCGAGTCACCCCGGAAGGTGACGTGACCCTATTCGCGACAGGGCAGGCCTTGTCTGAAAGCCCACAATACCTCGTGTCCGGAGGCGAAGGCGACATCTGGTTTGCCGATGTCGGTATATACTTTCCGGGGGAGTCTGCTAGCAGCTCAGCCATAGGGCGGATCACCCCAAATGGAGCGGTCAGTCAGTTCGAAACGGGACTGACCACCAGCGTATACCCGGCGGATCTTACGCTGGGCTCGGACGGAAACATCTGGTTCGTCGACGGCAACGCGATCGGACGGATCATCACCGCGAGCGAACCGGAAGCCGCCACATCGCCGCTGTCATCGACACCGTCCTCGACACCTACAACTCGCAAGATATCGACGATCGGCGCCATACTGCTCAAGCGCACACGCCTTACGATCACCGCAGGCGGCGTGACCGTGATCCGAGTGAGCTGCACAAGCACAAGCACCTGTATCGGGAAACTGAAGCTCAGAGTCACGACGAGCGTCAAGCACCGCAAGAAACCAAAGACGACAGAGATCGCGGCCGTGTCGTTCTCGATCGGGCCGGGAGGGGAGACAACCCTCAAGCTCCGGCTCAATCCCACAGGGCGGGTGATGCTCAAAGCGCATCACCATCCCATGACGGCGACTCTGTCGATTACCAGAATGTCGCCCCCACCCGTGCAGACACACAGCGAGAAGGTCACCCTCACTCCGCAGAAGGCCGTCAAGACGCACGACAACAAGCATCGGCACGAGTGTCACCGGCCAGAAGCATGATCCGCTCCCACGGCTTCGTCCACGCCAGGTGACGGCGCGGGCGCGTTCCCGCTATCTGCTGGACGGGGACCCAGCTCGGCGTGGCCCCTGGGTCTGTGCTGGGACTCCGATCGTGCCGCGCGGTCGGTCCGAGGGATGCGACAGTCGACAACGAAAGTCGAGAACGTGCCAGTCAATATTGCGGGCAGGCTGCAGTGATTTGGAGTGTGGCGAGTCGTTACATGTCGGGGATCGTGTGCGCTTTGGGTATGCCGAGCCGGCGGGCCGCCTGCGTGGTTGGCTCATCGTTGAGCAACGCGAGGTTGCGCGCGGCGAAGAACGGCGGTGCCTGGATGGGATCAAGTCCGGTCTGGAACGGCTCGCCGGCGTCGCGGACCGCTGTGAGCCATGCCTCTGGACGCGGGCCTGCGGGCCCCTGCTTTTGGCTCTGGAGAGCCATTTCAGGTGTCAGAAACATGTCCCCGATCACCTCATATCTGCCGTGTTCGGGACATATTTGAGACATGGTTCTTGGAAACTCACGGGGACACGACCCTCGGATTCCGACCCTGTCCAGCGCGCGTACGCAGGGAGAACAACATTCGGGAATGCGGGCCCTCGGATTCCGAACTTGACGTGTCCCTCGACCTGCCGGGCCGGCTTCGCCCCCGCGCTGGAGCTGGTTGACACGGCCTCTGCTGGCTGTCCGAGCCTGGCTTCGTGATGGAGCCGGGGCGCTGCCCAAAGGGCCGAAGGCCCGCCTCCGGTGCCGGTAGCGGCGCCGACTCGTGCGCAACCTGTAACTCGTGCGCCGGCCTCGCCGGCCGCGCCGAGCGGTCAAGGAGCTCGATGCGCTGCTCCTCCTCGGTGCATATGCCACGTCGGCGGCGCAGGCGACGCCCGAGCCGCACGCCACAAGGCTCCCGGGCCGGCGCAGGCGCGCCCTCGAGCGCGTGGGTCGCATAGACGCCGTGGAGCGTCTTCCCGGTGAGCCCCGCCCGCCCGAGACCCATAATGGTGCTCAGAGAGCACAAAATAGTGCTAAGTCACACTTTTTTGGCACTATTTCTGCCATCATTAGCATCGTGCGGAGCTTCATCGACCTGGAGGGCACCTTCGGCGGCCAGCCGCGCGAGCTCGGCGCCGAGCTCGCGCGCATAGACACCGGCAAGGGTCAGGAACGCCTATTCGCGGATCAGCTCCCGGAGCTGCTGCGGACGCTCTCGGACAGCGCGCGGGTGGCTTCGATCATGGCGTCGAACGCGATCGAGAACGTGACGGTGGCGAAGGATCGCGCGCAGCGGATCGCCGAGGGCAGCCCGCGCTTTCGCAACCGCAACGAGAAGGAGTTCGCCGGCTACCGCGACGCGATCGACTATGTGATGCGCCTCGAGAGCTACGAGCCGCTGACCGTGCCTTTCCTGCTGCACCTGCACCGACTGCTGTTCCAGCACGTCGACGGCCGCGGCGGGCATCTCAAGAGCGACCAGAACCTGATTGTCTCCTACGAGAGCGGCCGGCGCGAGGTCGTGTTCACCCCGCCAGACGAGCGCGAGACCCCGAACCTGCTGAGCGAGCTGCTGGACCGCTACGACGACGCCAAGCGAGAGGCCCGCACGCACCCGGTGGTGCTGATCGGGGCGCTGATCGTCGATCTGCTCGCGATCCACCCGGTCGCTGACGGCAACGGCCGGCTGGCGCGACTGGCCACTACCTACGAGCTGCTGGCGGCCGGCTACGGGGTCGCCCGCTACGTCAGCGTCGAGCAACGCATCTTCGAGGCCAAGAACGCTTACTACCAGAGCCTGTACGAATCGCAGCGTGGATGGCACGAGGGCAAGCACACGATCTGGCCGTGGACGACTTTTCTCGTTCGCATCCTCGGCGGCGCCTACGGCGACTTCGCGGAGCGCGTAGCGGCCGGAGCGACCAGCGCAGGCTCCAAGCAGGAGCGCGTCCGTGAGCACATCCTGCACCACGCGCCCGCCGAATTCCGCACACGCGACATCCACCGCGCGCTGCCTGGGATAAGCGCGGCGACGGTGCGGCTGGTGCTCAACGAGCTGCGCGACGCGGGTCGGATCAGTTCGCACGGAGCCGGCGCAGGCGCGCGCTGGCGTCTGACCGGACGGTAGACAAAGCCACTACGTCCAGCGCGCCCCGCCGAGGAATGCTCGCTGTTGACCATGTCCAGCGGGCTGCCGTGCAATCCGATCCGAGCAGTCGGCGAGCGTGAGCAGATGGTCGAGCAGCGCCAGCTCGCCGGCGGCTTTCGCGTTAACCAGCGGCAAGAACGGCCTGCGGTCGTTCTCATAGCTGCCGGAGACCGCTTACGCCGTGGACCGCACGAGCGCTTGCGAGCGAGCTCGTGGTCGCGCGGCGCTGATTTGCTGGACCTCTCTACGCCCCCGCCAGGATTCGAACCTGGGACCCTCGGATTAGAAGTCCGATGCTCTATCCAGCTGAGCTACGGGGGCAGCGGGCACGCCGCCTCGACCGCGGCCGAAGCGACGCGTGTGGGCACTATCCTCGCACGCCGACCGCCCGATCCATGGCGCGACCCTTCGGTCAGAGCGCGGCGTTCGGGCCTCGCTGCAGGCCCTACGCGCCCTTGGGGCGCAGGGCGGCGCACGGCCTTCGCATATCTCTGCAGAGCCCTGCGCAGCCTTGACGGCGCGACGCGGCGCAACGCGCCGAGCACTTAAGGCAAACTTGAGCGAAACCCTGTAGAACGTAGACGAATGAGCAGCTCGATCGAGGATGACGAGGCGGATCTGACCCGCAAGCAGCGGCGCGAGCAGGCGCGCGCTCAGCGCAAGGCGCTCGAGGAATCCGAAGCCGCGTCTGCAAAACGCAAAACCCGGCTGACGCAGCTGGGGATCATCGGGGCAGTCGTCGTCGTGATCGTCGTGGTGATCGTGGTCGCGGCGGGCGGCGGCTCCAAATCGGGTCTGCCGACGAGCAAGCACGAAGAAAACGCGACCGTCACCGAAGTGTCCAAGCTCGTCGGCGGGATCCCGCAGAGCGGGAATGCCATCGGCAGCCCGACGGCTCCGGTGACGCTCAAGTACTTCGGCGATCTGGAGTGCCCGATCTGCAAGGAGTTCACGCTCGGGGCGCTGCCCCCTGTCATCGACAAGCTGGTGCGCACGGGCAAGCTGCGGATCGAATACCACTCGCTCGAGACGGCCACGCGCGAACCGGAAATCTTCAAAGAGCAGCAGGTCGCCGCCTACGCCGCGGGCAAGCAGAGCAAGGGTTGGAACTACATCGAGACCTTCTACCACGAGCAGGGAGAAGAGGACAGCGGCTATGTCACTGAAAACTATCTCGATGGCATCGCCAGCCAGGTTCCGGGACTGAACATCGCCAAGTGGCACGAAGACCGCGGCGACCCGAATCTCGCCAACGAGGTCGAAAACGACAAGCAGGCAGCGAACAACGAAGGCTTCACGGGCACGCCGTCGTTCCTGATCGGCCGCACCGGCGGCACGATGAGCAAGCTCAGCTACCCGGGCTCGCCCAGCGAACCGGCGTTCGTCGAAGAAGCCGTCGCAAAGCTGCTGAAGAGCAGCTAGGCCGCGATGAGCCCGCGGACCCTCAGGATCATCTTGATCGTGCTGGCAGTGCTCGGCGTCGGCTGGGCCGGCTATCTCACCTATGTCCACTACTCGGGCGCCACCCCGGTCTGCTCGCTCAAGGGCGACCCCTGCGCCCAGGTTCAGAAATCGGTCTACTCGGAGCTCGTCGGCGTCCCGGTGGCGTTGATCGGGCTGATCGGCTACTTCCTGATCCTCGGCTCGCTGCTCGTCCACGAAGAGGAGCGCACCAGGCTGATCACGGCCGCGCTCGCGCTCGGCGGCTTCGGCTTCAGCGCCTATCTGACCTACCGCGAGGTCTTCTCGCTGCACAAAATCTGCGAGGACTGCGTCGCCAGCGCGGTTCTGATGACGATCATCATGTGCCTGTCGGTGTGGCGCTATCTGCGCGGTGGCATAGGCACCGCCGCGCCGGCGCCGGGCAGCGGACCCGAGCCGGCGACTCCGCTCGGCGCTGCCGGTCCTTAGGCCCCGCACGTGCACCAGCCCGCGCGTGCGCCAGCCCCGCGCGTCCGCCACCCGCGCGTGTCGGCCAGGCGCGCGCAGTCTGTGGCCCCCGCCCAGTCCCTGATCCCGCGCGGTCCCTAGCCCCCGCGAGCACCCACTAGAAGATCCGTCCAGTCGCGCCGGACGGGGCCCGGAGTCGGGGGCTGCGCTCCGACGAGATGATGAGCATGCGTGCCGATCCGTCCACGGCCGATCGATCCAGCGCCGCTGGCCCGAGGCCGGCGGCCGACGGTCCGCGCGCGGATGTCGTCGTGGTCGAACGTCTGTTTGCGATGACCAGCGACCTGCTCGCGGTGATCTCGCTCGAGGGACGCTTCATGCTGCTGAACCCGGCCTGGGAGGACACGCTCGGCTGGCCATTGGCCGAGCTGATGGCCCAGCCGATGCAGGAGCGAGTGCATCCCGACGACGTCGAGCAGACGCTCGCGCTGACGCTGGCGGGTCGCAACCGCACGGCGCGGCTGGTGAACTTCACGAACCGCTACCGCCACAAGGACGGCTCGTGGCGCTGGCTGCTGTGGAGCGCGCGCTGCGACGGCGAGGTCTGGTATGCGGCCGCCAAGGACGTCACCGACCGCATGTGGCTGGAGCGCCAGGCGCTTCACGATCCGCTGACGAAGCTGCCGAACAGGCTGCTGCTGATGGATCGCGCCCATCAGGCGCAGGCGCGCATGCACCGCGGCGAGGGCCCGATCGCGCTGCTGTTCATCGACCTCGACCGGCTCAAGGCGATCAACGACAACCTCGGGCACGCGGTCGGCGATCAGGTGCTGATCTCGGTCGCCAACCGGCTCGAGCAGGCGCTGCGCGACAGCGATACGGTGGCGCGCCTCGGCGGCGACGAGTTCGTGATCCTGGCCGAGGACCTCGACAGCGACAGCGAAGCCCTCGCGGTCGCCGAACGCGTGCTGCACGCGCTCGAGGAGCCCTTCCAGCTGGGATCGATCGAAGTGGCGATGTCCGCCAGTGTCGGGGTGTCGGTCTCGCGCGACCCGAGCGCCGACGCCGAGGATCTGCTGCGCCAGGCCGACGTCGCGATGTACCGCGCCAAGCGCTCGGGCGGGCACCGGCTCGAGCTGTTCGACGAGGACCTGAAGCGCGAGCTGAGCAAACGCGCCGAGACCAATGGCTCGATACGCTCGCACGCGCCATGGCACCCGCTGGCGCGTCTGAAGCGCAACCGCCGCTGAGCGAGCCCGAGATCGAGCATTTCAAGCGCGAGGCCGCACGGGCGTCGGCCGAGCTCGTGCAGGACGGCATGCACGTAGGGCTGGGCACCGGCACGACCGTCGCGTTTCTGCTGCAGGCGCTCGGCGAGCGGGCAGATGCGCTGCGCGCCACACGCTGCGTGGCGACCTCGCCGGCGACCGCGCAGATCGCGCGCGAGCTCGGCCTCGAGGTCGTCGAGCTCGACGAGCTGGACAAGCTGGACATCGCGATCGACGGCGCCGATCAGGCCGACGAGCAGGGCTGGCTCGTGAAGGGCGGCGGCGGGGCGCACACGCGCGAGAAGATCGTGGCGGCAGCGGCCGAGCGGTTCGTGGTGATCGTCTCAGCCAACAAGCAGGTTGCCCGCGTCGGCCCTCCGGTACCGCTCGAGGTGCTGCGCTTCGGCGAGCGCCACACGCTGCAGGCGCTCGGCGACACACGGCTGCGCGGCGGCCCTCCGAGCCCGGACGGCAACCTACTGGCCGACTATCTGGGGTCGTTCGAGGATCCCGCGTCGCTGGCGGCACGCGCGAGCGCCACCCCGGGCGTCGTCGAGCACGGCCTGTTCGAGCCGTCGCTGGTGAGCGAGATCATCAGCGCAGGCCCCGCCGGCATCAGCCGCCGTGCGGGCGGCAAGCCGGCCGCTTGAACGCGCTAGGCCGCACTCTGCAGCGGGCGCAGCTCCTGCGAGGAGTTCACGGCGTGTCGCACGAGCACGCCCTGCTCGTCGATCGCGTAAGCGCCCATGCGCGCGAGCGGAGGCGAGTAGACGTGCAGGGTCACCGCCGGATCGGCGCCGGCGTGGCGGACGCGGTGGATGTCGGCAGCCGAGAAGTGAAAGTGCTGGCCGGCGACGTACACACGGTCGCGCGGCGGCCCGTCGATCGTCAGCCGCTGCTCGCGCACTCGCCCACCGATGACCCCGACGGCGCCGCAGGAGACATCGTGGTCGTGATAACCGGTGTCCTGGTCCTGCGACCAGCAGATCAGCCACGCGGTCAGGTGAGAGTCGCTGAACAGCTCCTGGTAGAGCCGCTGGGAAGGATCGTGCCGGATCAGGTGGATCCACAGCTCAGGGGTCTCGGCGAGCTCGGCCGCGACCACGGCGAGCTCTTGCTCGTCGAGGTCGCGCCCGTGCGGGCGCGGCAATGCGTCAAAGTCAACGTTCATGGCAGGATCGGCTCCGTGGCGCGATCGGCGCGGACGACACGGCGGGCACTGAGCACTGACGGCACAGTTCGGGCGGGCGTGTCGCGCCGCCTGCCCGGCGCTGCGAGCTGTGTCTCGCGGAAGCGCGGACCGGACCCGAACAGCCTGCGCGCGGCACGGGCGCTGACGGACTCGAGCTCGAAGCCGAGCGCGTCAGGCCCAAGCGCCAGTCCTGGATCGGTCGGCTCGACGACCGGGCGGTCCGAGCCGTACAGCAGCTGCCCGGCGCCGACGACCTCGGCGACCGCGTGTATCGCCGCGTGACCGTACGAGGAGGTGTCGAAGAAGATCAGCGGGTCGGTGATGTGCTCGACAGGCCCTCCACGCGAGGCCAACCGCTCGCCGTGTAGCGGCGCCAGCCCGGCGAGCATCGCGAATGCGACGCGCAGCCGCGGATGGGCAGCGCGCCCGCGCGCCAGAAAGGCGAGCCAGGACGCCTGCATGCAATGGACGTAGCCGGTGAGAGCCGGCCACCACAGCGGGTCGGCGAGCGCGGCGGCCGCCGCGCGCCCGGCGCCCGGCCCGGGATGCACGAACAGCGGCGCGTCGCGCGCCTCCAGGCGAGCGAGCAGCGCGCGCACGCGCGCGAGCGCGGCCACGTCGGCAAGCACGCCTGCGGGCAGGCAAACGCCGACGCAGCCGCGGTCGAGCGCACGGTTGACGTCATCGGGATCGGGGTGGTCGAGCGCAACCGCACCCCACACGCCGAACGGCTCGCCGAGCGCGAGCGCGCCGTCGTGGTAGGCGTCGAGCAGCGGCTGGGCCTCGGCGCGCGGAAGCGACTCGATGCCGAGCGGGCTCGACAGGCACAGGAGGGCGCGCTCGAGCCCGTCGCGTTCGACCAGCTGTCCACGTTGCGCAGCCAGTTCAGCCGAGAGATCGAGCACGAACGGCCGCTCGCCGGCGAGGTACAGCACGGTCAGCCCGTGCTCGCTGCGGATGAATGGCAGCTCCCGGCGGCGCGACAGCGCCGACAGGAGCGGCTCGGTCCATAGGTGCTGATGTATGTCGAGGCGCATGTGCGGGTCGTCCGTTCGAGAGGTGTGCCGAGCCGCGTGATCTGCGTTCAGCTGCGGGAAGCGGCCCTTCCCGGCGCCGGCTCGTGCGCGGCCCGGCACACGTATAAAGTAAAGATTGTCGATCAGTTTTATGTACTTTATCACAGATCGCCTGCAAATCACAGGAGCTCGGGACAGCGATCACGAGGCGGGCACGCAAGCTCGGGGCAGCGATCGCAACGCGGGCACGCAAGCTCGGCGCCAGCGATCCTGAGGCGGGCGTCCAGCCGCTCAGGAGGGGTTTTGCACAGTCGGCTCGTGAGCTCGAGAGACGTCCGCGGGTGCTTCAATCTGTGGGCTCGCCGGCGTTTGACGCACAGCGTGCGGCAAACGCACGACAAAGCGGGCACCGCCGTCGGGGGCGTTCTCGGCGCTGACGGTGCCGTGGTGGGCGTTGACGATCGCCGCCACGATCGCCAGGCCCAGGCCGGCGCCGGCCTTCCCGCGTTCGCGCCCGCCCTCGGCCCGCCAGAAGCGCTCGAACAGCTGCTGCGGTTCAGCGCCCGCGATACCCGGTCCGTGGTCGCGCACGGTCACTGTCGCGGCCTCGTCGTCGTCGCTGAGCGCGACCTCGATCGGAGTCCCGGCCGGCGTGTGCACGAGCGCGTTGCGCAGGAGGTTGGCGAGCACCTGCGTGAGCTGGTGGGCGTCGCCGGGAACCACGAGCGCGTCAGGGACCTCGAGCTCGATCTGGCGATCGGGGGCCGTCACATGGGCGTCCTTGACGGCGTCGCGCACGAGCGCGGTCAGATCGACCGGGGCGCGGGCGAGCTCGCGCGTCTCGTCCAGGCGGGCGAGCGTAAGGAGGTCTTCGACGAGCACGCCCATGCGCTTTGACTCCTCCTCGATTCGCCGCATCGCGGTCGCGGTGTCGTCCGGATCGCGCGCGGCGCCCATGCGGAACAGCTCGGCGTAGCCGCGGATCGCGGCCAGCGGCGTGCGCAGCTCGTGCGAGGAGTCGGCGAGAAACTGGCGCAGGCGGTCTTCACTGGCCTGACGCTGCGCGAAGGCATGCTCGAGGCGATCGAGCATCGCATTCAAGGCGAGGCCCAGCCGGCCGACCTCCGTGCGCGACGTCGCCGGCTCGACGCGTCGCGAGAGATCGCCGGCGGCGATCGCCCCGGCGGTGGCGGCCATGCGGTCGAGCGGTCGCAGGCCGACGCGCACGACGAAGAAGGCGGCGACGCCGAGCGCGAGCAGAACGCCGGCGACCACGAGCACCTCGACGAGCAGCAGCCGGCTCAGTGTCTGATCGATGTCGCTGAGCGGCACCGCCACTACCGTGATTTCAGCGTCGAGCGGATCGCGGGTCGCGTAGGCGCGGTAGCGCAAGCCCGACGAGCCGCTCGAGCTGACCGTGAAGAGGCGGTCGATCGGCACGTGCGCCGGTAGCTTCGGCGCCGCGGGGGCCGTCTGGCCGTAGGTGATGAACAGATGCCCCAGCGGTTTGCCCGAGGCGCTGCGCCGCTGGCCGTAGGTTCCGGGAGGCAGGTTCAGATTCGGGCCGGTGCCGGGGGGCCCTGGATGCGGTTGGCCGCGTCCGTTTGATGTGCCATCGTCCCCGGTGCCTTCGTGGCCGCCCGCCGGCATGTCGCCTGAGAGTCCCTCGCCGGTCGCGCCCGCAGCGCCGTGTTCCCCGGCCGCATACCCCCCGCGGGGTTTGCTCGAGTTCTGCTGCTGTCCACCGGCGGCGACGGCCGGCGGCGGCGCTTCGGCGGCCGGTCCGTAGCCGGCGTCGTCGAGCGCGTCGGACATCGCGGGACCGGCGGCGCGCAGCTCGGTGTCCACGCGGCCTTCGAGGAACGAGCGCTGCTCGGCATAGGTGACCGCGGCGACGACGATCATCCCCGCGGCTGCCAGCACGAGCACGCTGACCAGCACGCGCGTGCGCAATGAGGCCATCAGGAACGTCGGGCGGCAAGCGCGTAGCCGACGCCGCGCACCGTCTTGATCAGCGGGGGTCCCTGCGCGTCGAGCTTCTTGCGCAGGTAGCTGATGTAGGTCTCGAGCACGCGCCCGTCGCCGCCGAAGTCATACGCCCAGACGTGGTCGAGCAGCTGCGCTCGGGTGAGAACGCGCCGCGGGTTGAGCATCAGATAGCGCAGCAGCCGGTATTCGGTGGCGGTCAGCTCGATCGCGACACCGGCGCGCGTGACCTCGTGCGCTTCGTCGTCGAGCTCGAGATCCTCGAACACCAGTCGGCTGGAGTCGGCGGTGGCCTGGCCGCTGCGGCGCAGGATCGTGTTGATCCTTGCGACCAGCTCCTCGAGGCTGAACGGCTTGGTCATGTAATCGTCGCCACCCCCGCTGAGGCCGCGAACCTTGTCCTCGGTGGCGTCGCGAGCGGTGAGAAAGATGATCGGCACGCTCGCGCGCTGCGCTCCGAGGCGCTCGGCCACTTCGAACCCCTCCATGTCCGGAAGCATCACGTCAAGCACCATCAGGTGCGGTTTGAAGGAGGCGACCGCGTCGAGCGCCTCACGTCCGGTTGCAGCGGTCTCGACCGCGAAGCCGCGAAAGCGCAGGGCCATCGTGACCACCTCGGCCAAGCTCGCCTCGTCGTTGACGACGAGCACTCGGTAGAGCGCGGGACTGTCGGTCGCCTGTGCTGACGCCATCATCGCGGTCGGGATCCGGCCAGGGCGGTGTTGCTCATGTGCTCAGCATCGCGGCAGTCGCTGTGAGGATGCCCCCAGAAACCTTAGAGCTTGCTGAGAGCCTTGCGAGACCTCGCCGGCGGCATGACACAACTCTCAACGACCGGCGCACGCGCGCGTGCGTGTGCGCGCGCGCGTGGGCTCGCAATCGAGAGGACGTGCCTCGCGATCGAGAGACGTCCGAACGTGCGAGACAGTCGCCTATGGCCGCGATTCGTGGTGCTCGGCGCTTTCGGCGCCGGTCTCAGCCAGCGTGGGTGCCGGAGACTGGTCGCCGATCCGTCCGAGCCGGTCGATCAGCCAGTAGCCCGCCGGCGCCCGGCCCGAACCGGAGCCGGACGGGTTGCTCTGCGCCTTGGCGGCGGTGGGCGTGCTCTGCACGAGCAGACCGGTGATCGTGGTTCCGTTCAGGAGCCTCGTCGTGACGGTCGCCTCGCGCCTGTTGACGTGCAGTGTCCCGCCCGCTTCCTGCGGTTCTTCGCGCACCTGCGTGACGACTTCGTTGACGACGGGCGTGCTCAACAGCGCTTCGGCGCAGCGCGCCTTGCGATCTGTTTGCTCGTAGCGTGCGATGAATGCCTGCGTGATGACGGCGCAGGCTTTGGCGGCTCGATCGGACGTCGCGCCTTCCTGCAGCGCAACCAGGTCTTCGGCGTAGTCCGTGGCCGCCCGATCGCCGCGCGCAAAGCCCGAGGAGGCGGCGGAGCCGCTGCCGCAGCCGGCGAGCCCCAGGAGCGCCGAGCAGGCCAAGGCACACGCCCGTCTGGTCATCAGACGCGGTCCGGCGCGACCAGTAGCTGCGGGCCCTCGTGGTCGGGGTCGGGGCGGTTGACGGCAGGGTTGGCGGGAGCCGCCGACAGCCGCCGCGCAACCAGCGGTCCGCACAGCGCGAGCGCGTCGTCGGCGCCGAGTCGGGGATCGAGCCACGCAAGCTGAAGATCTCGGTCGGCGAGGATCACGGGCATGCGGTCGTGTATCGCGGCCGCGACCGGGTTGGCATCGGATCGGCAGGTCAGCAGCGAGACGCTGGCGAACCATTCGCCTTCGATCTTGGCCGGCGTCCAGAGCGCGGCGAAGGCGAACGGGGTGCCGCCGTTGACGACGAAGCGAAACGGCTGGGGCTGCTCGCGACGATGCTCCGGTTTCAGCCACTCGTAGTACCCGTCTGCTATCTGCAGCGCGCGCCGCGAGCCCTTCGGTATCAGACCGCGGTACGCGGGGGTGCGGGCGACCGTCTCGATGCGTGCGTTGATCAGCTTCGCGCCGCCCTTGAGATCGTGCGCCCACGGCGGGATCAGCCCCCAGCGCAGGACGCGCGCCTCAGGCTCCCCTTTCGGCGCGACGATCGCCAGGACTTCCTCTGTGGGCGCGATGTTGTAGCGGTGCGTCCCGGTGGCGTCGGTGATCGGGACCTTGAACTTGTCGCTCAGTTCTTCGATCCCGGCGGTGTTCGTATAGCGCCCGCACATCGCGAGAGCGAGCATAGGTCAACGGCCTGGCACCCGTGACCGGCGGGCAACCCTCCGTGACGACGGCGGGACACACCGCCCGGTCGCCCCGGCTATTGCGGCCGAGCCAGGTTGGCCGAACGCCGCAAGCAGGGCTGCCGGCCGGTCGTTGGTAGAGGGACGGGAATTGCGGGTAGAAGGACAGTAGGTGCCCGGGTCGAAATCGGAGGAATGGTGATTTGGATGGACTGAGCAGACGTTGAGAGCGCGTATCCTTCACCCCCTGTTCATTCCTCCAATGGCTGCGGGATGCGCGCTCTGAGCGGCTGCGAGTCCATCGCTGTTGACACACGTTGAGTCGCGATGAGCGCACGCGCCGTGCGCTAGACGCACTGCGTATCCCGACCGCAGGGCGCTAGACGCACTGCGTATCCCGACCGCAGGGCGCTAGACGCGCTGCGTATCCCGACCGCAGGGCGCGAGACGGCCTGCGTATCCTAACCGCAGGACGCTAGACGCGCTGCGTATCCCGGCGATACGCGGCGCGGGCGAGGGCAACGAGCACGACTGTCCATCCGATCACGACCGCCCAGCCCTCGGCTTGCCAGGCGTGACCGTGGATCGCGATGTGGCTGGCCTGGACGATCCAGTAGCCGGGCAGGTATTGACCGACGTCATAGAGGAACCCGTGGGTGAGCGGGAACCACGTGCCGCTGAGGAAAGCCAGGATTGCCAACAGGCCGCCGGTGAGCGACCCGACCGATTCGACGTTCACGAGATGCCCGAGGGTGATCCCGAGGGCGGCGAACGGCAGCAGGCCCACGAGGATCAGCCCGGTCATCTCCAACCATTCGTGCGCCGCCAGGCTCACGCCGAGGGTGACCCCGGCCACGTAGAGCAGCAGCAGGCTGCACGTCGCCATGGCATACGAGGCGGCGACCTTCGCCCGAAAGTACTGGCGGGGGCTTAGCGGCGTGATCCGCAGCTGGCGCGTCCAGCCGGCCTGACGCTCGGCGGCGATTCGCGCGCCGCTCGAGATCATCGAGGCCATCGTTCCGAACGACGCCAGCCCCACCATGTAGTACAGCGGTGCGGAGATACCAGTGCCGGCGAGGTCGTCGGTGTTCCGCTGGGGGCCGGCGATGAGGAAGTAGAGAACGAGCGGGAAACCGAATGAGAAAAGGAAGAAGCGGCGGTTGCGAAATGTTCGCAGCAGCTCGAAGCGGGTGTAGAGAAATCCGCTCACAGGGGCGCCGCCTGCTGTGCCAACTCGCCCGGGCGCCCCTCGGTCCGGTCTGCGGTGAGCTCAAGAAAAGCCTCCTCCAGCCCGGCGCCGGCGATCTCGATGTCGCGGGCTGACGGGTACCGCTGGACCAGCGCGCGGATCGCAGCATCGGAGTCGGTGCAGCGCAGGATGACGGCCTCGCCGTGGCGCTCTGCGCTTGCCACCCCCGGTAGCGCCTGCAACTCGTCGAGCTCGACCTCGGGGAGGGTCGCGCGAATCGTGCGCGTCCCGACGCGGGCCTTGATCTCGGTGGTAGGACCGTCTGCGACGACCAGCCCACCGGCTACGAGCACTGCCCGATCGGCGTTTGCGTCAGCCTCCTCCAGGTAGTGAGTGGCAAACAGCACCGTACGGCCGCGCGCCGCGAACTCGCGCATCGCCACCCAGAAGTCCCGCCGCCCTTGCGCGTCCATCGCGACGGTGGGCTCGTCGAGCACCAGCAGCTGAGGATCGCAAACGAGCGCGGTGGCAAACCGGGTGCGCTGTGTCTGCCCGCCCGAAAGCTTCTGCGTTCGCTGGTCGGCCGCCTTGCTCAAGCCAGCAAGGGCCAACGCATCATCCACGGCCATTGGCCGGGGATACAACGACGCCACCAGCGAGATCAGCTCCCGCACCGACAGATCGCGGACCAGCTCGCCGGTCTGGAGCATGGCTCCCACCGCGCCGGCATCGACCGCCTCACGCGGAGGCCTGCCGAACACGCTCACCTCGCCGGCATCCGGTCGGGAGAGCCCCAACATCATGTCGATCGTGGTCGACTTGCCCGCCCCGTTCGGCCCCAGCAGCGCGACGGTTTCGCCGCGCGCAATCGATACGTCGATCCCCCGCACCGCGTGCACCGGCCCGTGCGGGCCTCCGCGATAGGTCTTTTCCAGTCCACGAAGCTCGATCGTCGCGTCCACGGCACGAGGTTACCCGCGAGACGAGATCTCGAAGACGGGGGACCGAGGAATCGAACCTCGAGTTGCGGTTTTGGAGACCGCCGTGTTACCACTACACCAGTCCCCCGGATCTCCTGCAGGCTATCTGGCCCGCTCGGTCGCTAGCGCCCAGCCGCTTCAGGCCGCCGCCGCTCCACGACTCCGGCCTCCCGACGCCGCCGGCCGCTCCACGACTCCGGCCTCCCGACGCCGCCGGCCGTTCCACGACTCCGGCGGCTCCACGACTCCGACGGCTCCACGACTCCGGCCGCCCAAGGCCGCCGGCCGCTCCACGGTGCCGGCCGACGCCTGGGCCGGCGTCCTCCTGTCAGGCGTACAGCGCTTCGATCTCGGCGGCGTACTTCTCGGCGATGGGCTTGCGCTTGAGCTTCATCGTCGGCGTGAGCTCGTCCCCGCCAGGGAGCCAGTCGCATGCGAGGACGGCGTGGCGCTTGATCTGCTCGACGCGGCTGAGGTGAGCGTTGGCCTGCTCGACGGCGCGCGCGATCTCGGTCCTGACCTCGTCGAGTTGGCAGAGCGTCGCCGGCGAGGCGTCGTCGAGCCCGTGCTCGCCAGCCCACACGCCGGCTCCGTCGGGGTCGAGCACGATCAGCGCGACGTTGTAGGGACGGCGGTCGCCGATCGCGATCGCCTGGCCGATCAGCGGGCTGGCGCCCTTGATGTGAGCCTCGATGTTGGCCGGCGACATGTTCTTGCCGGCGGCGTTGATGATCAGCTCCTTCTTGCGGTCGACGATCCGCACGTATCCGTCGGGATCGATCGTGGCGATGTCGCCGGTGTGAAGCCAGCCGTCGGGATCGATCGTCTGCGCCGTCTGCTCCGGGTCGGCGCGATAGCCGCGCATCACCGTCTCGCCGCGGCACAGCAGCTCGCCGTCGTCGGCGATGCGCAGCTCGATGCCGGGGAGCGGCGGCCCGACCGTGCCGATGCGCGGCCGCTCGCGCGGGTTGCAGGTGCCGACGCAGGTGAGCTCGGACATCCCCCAAAGCTCGCAGATCGGCAGGCCGACGGCGTCGAAGAACTCGAGCACGTCAACGGGCATCGGCGCGGCGCCGGCGTACAGCATGTTCGTCGCAGCCAGCCCGAGACGCTCACGGAGCCTGGCGAGCACGAGCTCGTCGGCACGCGCGCATTCCTCGAGCAGCTCAGCGGAAGGCTGCTCGCCGGCCTGCTCGGCGCGCACGCGCCGCAGGCCTGTCTCGATCGCCCATTCGGCCGCCTGCTTGCGGGCCGGGTCGGGCTCGGCCGCGATCGCCGCCTCCAGGCCGGCCTTCAGCTTCTCCCACACGCGCGGCACCGATCCGAAGCTGGTCGGGCGCACCTCGCCGAGCGCCGCCGCGATTTGCCGCGTGTCGGCGAGCGCAGTCAGCTGCGAGCCGTAGAGCATCGAGACGTAGTGCGTCGAATAGCGGTCGGCCATGTGCGCGTGCGGCAGATAGGAGATGATGCGGCCGTTCGGCACGTGCTCGATCACTGCAGAGGCGGCACGACACTCGGCGAGCACGTTGGCGTGCGTCAACTCGACCCCCTTGGGCGGGCCGGTCGTGCCCGACGTGTAACAGATCGTCGCCAGATCCTCGCCGCCGACGGACCGCCAGCTCGCCTCGAAGTCGAAGTTCGGGGCGGGCAGCGCTTCGAGCTGCGCCAGCGCCACCGTATCTGCGGGCGCGTCGTCCAGGCAGATCACGTGCTCGAGCGAGTTCAACCGCTGCGCCACGGATCGCCGGCAGGAACTGCGGCTCGGTGACGATGACCCTGTTTTTGGCGTTGGTGAACAGATACGTGATCTGCTCGGGCGAGCACGTGTTGTAGATCGAGAAGGGAGCGGCGCCGAGATGCAGGGCGGCGGTGTCGATCAGGTTGAACTCGGGCCGGTTGACTAGCATGATCCCGACCGTGTCTCCGTGGCTCACCTCGAGTGCCGCAAGCCCTCGCGCGAGCCGCGCCACACGCTCGGCGTACTGCGCCCACGTGATCGAGACGGCGTCGCCGAGGGTGCGCAGCGCGACCCGATCTGCGTGAAGCGCGGCGGTCTGCTGAAAGGCCTCGCACAGGGTCCGCGCGGTGATGTCCGTGCCCTCACCGATCCCGGACAACCCCTCGCCCGTCGCCGTGCCCGGTGAGCCCTTGCCGACCGTGTGCCGTTTGCTCTCAGTGTCCAGCGCCCCGCTCATCGTTCCGCTGCCCCTTTGTTCGCTTGCCCACTCGCAGCGTACCCCTCGGGGCGATACTGTGCTGACATGGCGGATGTGACGGTGAGCGCGGCGACGGCGTCGGCTGTGCCGGCCGCTCCGGCAGGCGCGATTGCGGGTGGTCCTCCCGCGCCGACCGGCGCTATCGAGCGGCCGGACTTTCAGATAGTGCCGCGCGCGGGCATGCCGATCGTGGCGGTCGTGCTCGCACTGCTGGTCGCGGCGATCGCGGCAAACAAACTGTGGCCGCTCGAGTTCTTTCACGTCGTCGGCGGGGCGACTTGGACGATCGTTGACCTGTTTCTCGGGTTCGTGCTCGGACCGATCATCGGGCGCATGTCGATCCCGGCGCGCGTCGAGCTGACGACCAGGCTGATGCCGAAGATGGTGCTGATCATGCCAACAGCGGTCACGGTTACACTCGCGGCCGGCTGGCAGCTCGCGAGCTACCTCGGCACGGTGCAGAGCTCATACGCACTGCACGGCTGGGTCGTCGCCAGCTACATCGTGGTGGGCGTGATGGCGGTGATCGCGCTCGGGCTGCTCGAGCCCGCGAACATCGCCGTGCTGTTCGAGCTCAAGAAGCCGCAGCCAAATCCCGAGGTGATCGAGCGGCTGATGAAGCGGTTCATCTACTGCGCCGCGATCACCGGAACGATGCAGATCGCGACGCTCGTGATCATGACCAAGCTGGCGTCGGGATGAACCGTCCCGCCCCTGTCAACCACCCGCCAGTCGCAGCGGGTAACGGTGAACGAGGATGACGAGCGACGCATCTGCCGGCATCGCTGAGCCGCCTGCGGGCACCGAGCAGCGTCTGCCGCCCGTCACGCAGCTGTGCATGGCCTCGCTCGCGCTGGTCGTGGCCGGCGGCATCTATCTGGCGGCGCACATCCCCAATAGCGTGTCGCTCGGCCCGGCGATTGCGCTGCTTGTCGCGTCGGTCCTGCTGCTCGCCGGGAACCTCCTCGCGCTGGCCCGTACGCGCGGCTTCGCCTGGGGACGCTTCTTCGAAGTCGCGAAGTGGGCCCTGCTGGCGTACGCCGTGATCGGCGGGATGATCGAGTACGCGTTCGTGCGCGACCACCTCAGCGGCGGCCCGCTGGTCGTGCTCACGCTGCTGCTGATGGTGTGGGTGGTCCACGTGCCCGTGCTGATCGGGTTCACGGTGGCGCGGTACGCGAGCGACGACTCGCGCGCTTCGTCCGCCGCCGCCTGATCGCCGGCACGTCCATCGCAAGCTGAGCACGGCCGCCTGAGCCCGACGTGACCGGGGCTGCGCGCGTCGCGGCCCGGCCACGCGTAGCACTGCAGCTGCTTGCCCACGGCCGCCCGTGCCGCAGCCGACTCGTCATGTGCTCAGTTCGTCATCACGACGGTCCGCGTCCTCCCGGTATCGCCGGAGCGCGGATCGCAAGCCGCAGCACTTCGCGGGACGTGTCGCCCGAGCGCCGGTCGCACGCGGCACCGCTGTGCAGGACGTCTCGTTCCTCTCCAATCCTCCACCGCACGCGTATTACGTGCGCGCGCGGCGCTCAAGCCCGATCTCCGCCATGCCGAAGCGTCCAGTAACCCGACATTTCCAATCTTGTGATGTTTGCTACGTTCTTCCCTCGAAGTCCAGGTCCCCGGGCCGAGTCCGGCATGACGCTGATCGAAGTCCTCGTCAGCGCGCTGCTGGTTGGCCTGATCGCGATCGGCACGCTCACCGGGCTCAGTGCCGCCAACAAGTTCAGCGGCAACGAGCGCGCCCACGCGCAAGCCGCGACCATCGCCCAGCAGAGCGAGGAACGCCTGCGCGGCGAGTACATCAAGCGGATCGAGAACGACATAGCCGTCCCGTCGAACAGCGCGTGCACGGTCGCTGCGTCTACCACCTCCTGCAAGGTGTCGGAAAGCGGCCTCTGCGTTGAACAGGTCTCGTCGAGCACCTGGCGTTACGTCTCCAACGCCGTCCTGGAAGCGTCGGCCAGCCCCTGCGAAAACAGCGCGCTCGCCAAGGCATCTGCGGGCGCAAGCTATCACGGCACCGTCTTCACCGTGACCTCCTCGGGCGAATTTTTCAACCCGTCCTCCGGCAAGGTCGCGTGCGAAGCCGAAGGCGGAAGCACGGAAGAGGTCAAAACGACCTCTTCCGTCACCTGGACGTCGAACAAAGGCAAGGAAGTGGCGCAATCGAGCATCGTCAAGCTGCCAAGCGCCTACGCTGTGTTGGTCGAGGTCAAAAACCGCAATAAAGAACCGGTTGCGGGAGCGACGGTCTCCGTGAAGAGCACGGCGGGAATACTGCTCGCAGCCGAACAGGTGACTCCCTCGTCGGGGTGTGTGGTCGTGGGCGATCTCGCACAGAACGATGTTGACGTTGACGTCGCAAAAGAAGGCTGGGTTGACCCCAACGGCAAATCGCCGCCCGCCGCGCAAGAAAAGACCCTCAGCAAGACGTCGCTGACCACAGCCGAATTCACGATTGAAGCGCCCGGCGCGATCGTCGCCGAATTCGAAAGCAACGGCAAAGCCGTCAGCAGCTTCACGTTCGAGGCTCTGCACCCCGAAGGCGGGATGTCTCATCCCGAAGACCTCGTCGGCCCTGAAGGCATCGCCGGCGAAGCGACCGCCGCCATCACGGCCGAGCTTCTACACGTGTTCCCCTTCCCTAAAGAAAGTCCCTACAAGGTCTTCGCCGGCTCCTGTGAAAAAAACAACCCCAAGATCGTGGCCGGCCTTGAACCCTCAAAAGTGCAGGTCGAACCGAACACGACTGAGTACGCGAAAGTCGAAGCTCCGGAAGTGAAAACCACCGTTTGGGAAGGTGAAAGCGCCTCCAAACCGGGCAGTCTACTTAAATCATACTCCGCCGCCGTTATCGACACGGGATGCAAGACCGAAAAAGCCAAAGCACAGAACTATTCGGCGGTGCCGGATGAATATAAAGTGGAAATCTCGGGCGGCGAACTTGTCCAGAAGTATCTGCCTTATGCCGCCGAACTGGAACTCTGCGTCGTCGGTGATCTCTCCGGGACATACTATAAAAACACGTTCAAACTTACCAATACAGTGAAGACTGGGAGCTCCTTCACCTTCTATTTGAAGTCGTCCGGGTACACCAAAAGCTCGACTGCGCAGGTGTGCTGATGCCGGTCAATCGCCCATTCCCGCCGCCCCTCACATCCGAGCTCGGCGTGTCGATGATGGAACTCCTGGTCGCGATGCTGTCGGCGATCGTCGTGCTTGGCGCCCTCGTCGCGCTTCTAGAGATCACGATCACTCAAGAGACTCGCATCACCGACCGCGTCCAGGCCGACCAACTCGGACGCACAGCGATGACCAATATCGTCGAAAAACTCCACTCGAGCTGCACGGGTTTCGGCGGCATTCCGATCCAGAAACCGGAAGGCAGCGTATCGCCACCTCTGAAAGTGACGGGTCGCACGAGCCTGTGGTTCATCAGCGTCTATGGTGAGAACAGCGATTCGGGCAGCGAATCGAGCGCCGCCTCGTATCCCGAAGTGGTGACAGAGCACGACGTCATCTGGACCGAAACGGGCAAGAGCAGCACGGGTCAACATCTCGGCACGCTTACGGACTACGAATTCAAGGGCGTGGGGAAACCCCCGAAATGGAGCTTTCCGGCACTCGCAGCAGGAAGCGCCACCCACACGAAGATCCTTGCGAAGGACGTGATCCCTCCCACAGTCAGCGAAAAAGCGACGATCTTCCAGTACTACAGGTACGAAACCGGTACCAAACCGGAAGGCGAACTGACCGAACTCCTAGCGACCGAACTGGAACCATCGCTCCCCGCGACCACTGTCGAAAACATAGCCAAGGTCACGATCAGCTTCGAACAGGCTCCAAGCAGCGAAGTCACGCAGAAAGGCCGAACAGCAGCCTTCAGTGACTCCGTGGTCCTGCGTTTCGACCCCACCGAATCCACCACAGCGGCGGAAGGAAAAAAGCCATGCGAATGAGGGATACGACATCCCACCGCGGAGCCTTGCGTCGCGACGACGGCTTCACGATGGTCTTCGCGATCATAGTCCTGTTCATCAGCTCGCTGCTGGTTGGCGCCGCCTTCGTCGCCGCCAATGGCGACGTCAAACTGACGCATACCAACACGAGCGCCAAGAAGGCCTACTACGCCGCCCTCGCTGGAATCAGCGCGTACAAGAACAAGCTTCAGGCGAATCCCAACTACTGGTCGAAATGTCCTCGCATTCCCGAAAAAGGCGGGGAAGAAGCGGTACCGGAGAGCACGGCAGAACAAAAGGCGACCGAAAACCAAGAAGAGAAATACGTCGTGAACACGCTTCCATCCGAAAGCGGGGGGATAAAAACCACCGAAGCCGAATGGAACAAAAAATGTGACGGCAACGAAGTTAAACAGTCGCAAATCCTCCAAACCACAGGCGGGGCGAGCAGCACGTTCCGCATCGAGTTGACGGGATACTCAGGCGGCGAGGTGCGTCGTTTGATCGCCTCATTCTCGCACCCGGGCTTCCTCGACTATGTCTACTTCACCGACTACGAAATCCTCGATCCGACCGCCCAAAATCCCGAACCGACCAACTGCGAACACTACTACGAATATCGAAAAGAACACAACTTGATCAATGAATGCGGCACTATTCAGTTCGCTTCGGAAGACAAGGTGAACGGGCCGATGCACACCAACGACGCCGCCGCAGTCTGTGCCGAGGGCAGCGAGAAGCCTACGTTTGGACGCGAAGGCCACGACGACAAAGTCGAAATGGGCGAGGGGCACTATGGCGCCGGAGGCAGCTGCAAGAACGAAGTGAACATGCTCGGCGAATACAGCACCGACGGGCCTACGCTGACGCCTCCCGAAACCGATGCCGAATTGCTTGAAACCGCCGGTCTCAAAACCAAAGGCAAGACGATCATCGAACTGAAACCTGGCACTCCCAACACGATGTCGATCACCACCTACAGCGGCGGCGTCGCGAAAACCGAACCCTCGGTGGCCTTCCCCAACAACGGCGTCATCTATGTGGAAAACGCGAGCGGCGGCTGCCCGATCAAATATTCACCTTTCAACAGCAACTACACGGGCGACGAAAACTGCGGCAACGTCTACGTCAAGGGCGAATACACCGAATCGCTGACCATCGCGGCGGCGAACGACGTGATCATCAACGGCAAGATTACGACCACCCATAAGGCGAGCGGCGAACCGGAAGGAGGCGGGGTGCTCGGTTTGATCGCGACCAACTTCGTGCGCGTCTATCATCCAGTAAAGCAAGGTTATGAAACCGGTCACGTCACTCCCGCCACTGAAACCCCGATCAACGGCAAATGCGTTACGACGAAAGAAACGACCGGCAAGATTCTCAAATCCACCGAAGTCAGTGAAATAACGACGACAGGGCTGAAAATCGGCTCGGAAGTCGAAGGTACGGGGATCGAAGGCGGCACCACGATATCCGAAATCAAAGAATCCGAAAAAAAGCTCAAGCTGAGCAAAGCGGCGAAACCAACCGTCAAAGAACTCAGTGCGACGATCATCAACGGCTCCGCCGAAGTCGAAGGCGTCACCACCACCGGACTCGAAAAAGGCGACGAAGTCGAAGGTACAGGTATCGAAACCGGTACCACGATTACGGAAACCAAAACCGGCAACAAGATCAAACTGAGTAAAACGGCAAAGACCGCTGCGAAAGAACTCAGCGCCAAGATCAAATCATCGACAGAAGTGGAAGTCACGACCACCAATCTTGCCGTCGGCGATGAAGTCGAAGGGTCCAAAACTGGCCAGCTCGAAGCGGGCACCAAAATAACGGCGATCAGCGGCAGCAAAGTCACGTTGAACAAAGCCGCCAAAAAAACCGAAACGACCACGCTCAAGTTCTACGCCGTCAGTGAAACGACCAAACTGAAGTTCTACGGCGAAACGTCCAAACTCAAGTTCTATGTTCCGACCGGCTATGAAAAAAACTCGGCACTGAACGTCTGCTATAAAAAAGAAGCCCTTCCCGGCTACGAATATCGCGAATCCGAAAACCTGTACATCAAAAGTTGCGAATCGGGTTCGACGTACACGAGCAACTACTACTGCGAATTCGAAAACAACTCCGAAAGATGTTCGTCGAAAGCCACCAACCTGAACGCGTCGGAAGACCCGCGGGGCTGGGGATCCATCTCCAACCTAGAAATCGACGCCGCGATCCTGAGCACGCACCACTCCTTCATCGTCGACAACTACGACTGCGGGAGCAAACTAGGCACTCTGACCGTATGGGGCTCGATCGCCCAGTTCTGGCGAGGACCGGTCGGAACCACAAGCGGGAACGGCTACATAAAGGACTACACCTACGACGAACGCCTGGAAGGCAACACCCCGCCCCAGTTCATCAACCCGACCACGACCGCCTGGAAAAGCGGCCGCATAACCGCCGCGCCCCCAGGCTTCGAAGTCTGAACGAGCTGCCCGACCCGGCTGCGCGCCGTCCCGAATAACCGCCCCACCCCCAGGCGTCGCGGCCCCGACCCGCGCATCGAGCAGAGCCCCGGCCCACCAGGCGAAGCGGCCCCAGCCAGCGGGTCGAGCACGAAATCGGGCCGGCGATTGCGCCGGCCCGATCTTTCGTGTTGACCCGCATGCACGCGGAGGGACTCGAACCCCCAAGGGCTTGCGCCCACCGGCTCCTAAGGCCGGCGTGTCTACCAATTCCACCACGCGCGCACGGCACCGATCGAGAGCGCAGGCCCCATCCGAGGAGGCGTGATCGCACCCGAGAGCCGTCTGAGATTGTATGGTCATCCTGACGATGTCCACTGCCGCGTCACACGCAGCGCATTGGGACGACCCGGTCGGGCCTGCGCCCGGGATCGTGATCACCCACCCCAACCGCGACAAGCCGGTGGTGCAGGCGACGCGCTCGACCGTGATCCTGCTGCTGCTGATCTCGGCCGGGCTGGTGCTGGTGGTGACGATCGGCGGCTGGAAGGTGCTGGAGGGCGCCTGGGTGATCCAAGCGGGGTACATCATCGTGTACCTCGTGCTGGCGTTCTTCGCGGGGCGCTGGAACCGCGGCGTGCTGCCGGTCTCGGCGGCGCTCGCGGTGCTGCTGCTGGTGTTCGCGCTGGTGGCCGGTCCCGGCTGGTTCGCGCGCAACAAGACCGGGTTCGAGCAGCCGGCCCTGAACGCGGGCCTGCTCGGCGTGATCACGTTCCTGATCGTGCCGGTCCAGATCCTGCTGATCGCCTTCGCGATGCGCGGCTTCCAGCAGGGCTGGAACGTCGAGCTCGAGCGCCCGGCCGGTGAGCTCGGCGACGCGCGCGCGAGCAAACGGGTGCGGGCGCAGAAGCGCGAGAGCTGAGCGGACGCTCCCTATATTGGTCGCTTGACCCTGCGGCGGTGGCGGAACGGTAGACGCGAGGCCCTCAAAAGGCCTTGTCCGTAAGGGCGTGTGGGTTCGAATCCCACCCGCCGCATGCCTGCGGGCGGCACGAGAGATCCGGCCGGCGCAATCGCCGGCCCGATCTCGTGCTCGCCCGCTGGCTCGGAAGACCACATTTGGCGCGCTCACCCAAAGCCTGGCGGGCGCGCCTGCGCCCAAGGGCGCTCGGCTTCGATCTGCGCCGCCAGCGCGACCAGCGTGGCCTCCTCGCCGGGCCTGCCGATCAGCTGCACGGCGCGCGGCAGGCCGTCGCCGGCGAACCCGGCGGGCACCGAGCAGGCCGGCTGTCCCGTGACGTTCCAGCACGCCGCGTAGGGCACGGTGGCGGCGCTTGCCACCATCGTCCACAACCAGCCGCGGCCCTGGCACGCACCGAGCTGCGGCGCCGGCGCCGGGGTGACCGGCGTGAGCAGCACGTCATTGTCGGCCAGCGGCTCATTCAGGCGCCGCGCGTACGCCGCCTCGCGCGAGCGATCCCAGGCGACCACGGCCGGCGTAAGCAGGCCGCCGAGGCGCGCGAGCGCGCGCATCCGCCGTTCCAGGCGCTCGGGATGCGCCAGCTCGGCGGTGTCGTCGTGGAGCGCGCGCAGGTAGCGTCCGCTGAACTCGAGCGGCGGCGCCAGCGGACCGTAGTCGAGCTCGCGCGGGCTGACCTCGTGACCCAGCCTGGCCAGCAGCGTCGCGGTCTCCTCGAGCGCGGCCTCGTTGTCTGCATGCAGCCGTGTCAGCGGCGAGGGCGGCAGCTTGCTCGCCACCGCTACGCGCAGCGCCCGGGCCGGCGGATGACCGTTAGTGGCGCCGCGCGCCGAGCCGTCGGGCTCGCGGCCGAGCGCCTGAAGCAGCGATACGGGCGTCAGCTCGGGCGCTCCCGCGTCGGGCGGCCCCTGCGCGATCACGTCGTAGAGCAGCGCGCTGTCGGAGACGCTGCGCGTCAGTGCTCCGTTCACCGACAGGCCGTGCCAGACGTCTGAGCGCGGCGCGAGCGGCACCCGCCCGCGCTGGGTCTTCAGCCCGAACAGGCTGCAGTATGCGCACGGCAGTCTGATCGACCCGCCTCCGTCTGAGCCGAGCCCAGCGCCGACGAGGCCCGCCGCGACGGCTGCGGCCGTGCCTCCGCTCGAGCCCCCAGCCGAACGCTCCAGGCTCCACGGGTTACGTGTCACTCCCCAGGTGGGGGACTCGGTCCATGGAACGGCGCACAGCTCGGGCACGTTGGTCTTGCCGATCACGATCGCTCCGGCGGCGCGCAGGCGGCGGACGATCTCGGCGTCGGCGCGCGCGGGCGCGCCGTAGGCGTTCGTGCCGAACGCGGTCACCTCGCCGGCGACGTCCATGTCGTCCTTGACCGCGATCGGAACGCCGAGCAGCGGGCGCTCGCCGCCCGCTGCGCGTCGGGCGTCGGCCTGCTGGGCCTCCATGCGGGCGCGCTCGGCGAACACGACCCTGAAGGCGTTCAGAGTGGCGTCGTAGCGCTCGATCCGCTCGAGGCAGAGCTCGACCAGCTCGCGCGAGCCGACCTCGCCGGCCGCCACCAGCTCGGCCTGCCTGGCGATCCCGGCGTAGGCGAGATCTGACGCGTCCATGGCCGGAATGTAGTCGATCGAACCGCCCAGCCCGCTCGTGGTATTCCGCTTCTCGCACAAGGCCGAGCGCGGCACGCTTCCGCGTTCCGAACCGCGTACGAGCCACCCGTCCCGCGCACCGCCGCCTCTCGCTTGCTGCGCGAAAAATCAAGACACAAACAACACAAACGCCGCGCGAGGATCTACGCTGGAGCGCGCAGTGCACGCACCGGTGTGCCAATTCGGCGCCTACGAAAGGGGAGCGTCATGTCCTACCCGGTCACCTTCCACGCGGAGTACGTCGAGCGTCGCAACCGTCTGACGAGCTTCTTCCGCCTGATCCTCGCCATCCCCCTCGCGATCTGGGCGATGCTGTACGGGATCGTCGCCCAGATCGCCGTCGTGATCGCGTGGTTCGCGATCGTTTTCACTGCCCGATATCCGAGCGCGTTGTACGAGTTCGTCGCGGGCTTTACGCGCTTTTTCGCGCGCGCCACCGGCTACACCGCCCTGCTCACCGACCCGTATCCGTCGTTTGGCGGCACGGACGATCCCGGCTATCCGATCCGCATGGAGTTCGAGGGGCCGCTCGACCCGTACAGTCGCTTGAAGACGCTGTTTCGCATCATCCTTGCGATCCCGATCGTGATCCTCCGCTACGTCATGCACCTGCTGCTCGAGATCGGCGCGATCGGGGCGTGGCTCGTGATCCTCGTGACCGGCAAGATGCCGCGCGGTCTGTTCGATTTGATGGTGCTCGCCAACTCCTATATCGCCCGCTCAGACTCCTACCTGTTTCTGCTGACCGAGACCTATCCGCCGTTTCAGGACGAGCAGACACGCGCCGCCGGTGTATCGGGCGGGCCCGCGCCAAGCGGACCTGCGCCGGGCACGCCGTTGACGACCTGAGCTCGCGCACTTCGACCCGAGACCGGCCCTTGCCCCCTGCGCGGCGATGCGTGCGCGCCCCCGCGTTCGGGACGTCATCGGGCGCAACAGCTAGACCGGTGTCACGGGGTTGCGCCGCGCCGGCCACTCGCGACGCTTGGCGCGCGCATGCGAAAATCGCGCGATCAGCTCGCCGCGCAGGAGCTCGGGCTCGATCACGGCGTCGATCACGAGCTCTGAAGCGAGGTGCAGGATGTCGATGTCCTGCGCGTACTGCGCGCGCAGCTCCTCGGTCTTGGCGGCGCGCTCGTCCTCGTCGGCGATCGCCTGCAGCTGGTTGTAGTAGACCGCGTTGATCGCCGCCTGCGGGCCCATCACCGCGATCGATGCGCTCGGCAGAGCGATGCAGGCATCGGGCTCGAACGCCGGGCCGGCCATCGCGTACAGCCCGGCTCCGTACGCCTTGCGCACGATCACCGAGATCTTCGGCACGGTGGCTTCGCTGACGGCGCTGATCATCTTGGCCCCGTGGCGGATGATGCCTTCGCGCTCGACCTGCGTGCCGATCATGAACCCCGGCACGTCGGCGAGGAACAGCAGCGGGATGTTGAACGCGTTGCAGGTCCAGATGAACCGCGCCGCCTTGTCGGCCGAGTCCGAGAACAGGACGCCGCCCTTGTGCTTGGGCTGGTTGGCGACGATGCCGATCACCTCGCCTTCCAGGCGCGCGTAGGCGACGATCAGCTCGCGCGCCCAGCGCGGATGGATCTCGAGCAACGACTCGTCGTTGACGAGCGCGTCGATCAGCTGGAGCATGTCGAACGGCTTGTTCTCGTCGGCCGGGATCAGCTCCCCGATCGACGGCGCACGCGCGGGCGCGCGGGCGCGCGCGTGCGTCGCCGAATTAGAGGACGAGTCTGCGGAGGTCGAATTGAACGACGAGCCTGCGGAGGTCAGGCTGCGCGCCGGCCGTGGCGATGCGGGCGGCACCGCGGGCGGACTGGATCCAGGCGGGTGCGGATCGCGCGGGCGCCATACCGGCGTGAGGGCTTCGTGCGGGTGGGATCCGGGCGGGTGGGATTCCCAATTATCAGGCATGTAGGAGAGGTAGCGCTGGGCCAGCTCGATCCCCTGCTCGTCGGTGTCGACCAGCTGATGCGCGCAGCCGCTCACGCCCGTGTGCATCTTCGCCCCGCCCATCTGCTCGAGCGTGACGTCCTCTCCGATCACCATCTGCGCCATTCGTGGTGAGCCCAGGTACATCGAGGCGTTGCCCTCGCGCATGATCACGATGTCGCAGAAGGCCGGTATGTAGGCACCGCCGGCGGCGCTCGGGCCGAACAGGACACATACCTGCGGCACGACGCCCGACATCAGGACCTCGTTGTAGAAGATGCGTCCGGCGCCGCGGCGGCCGGGGAACATCTGCACCTGCTCGGTGATGCGCGCTCCGGCGGAGTCGACCAGGTAGATCATCGGCGTGCCCAGCGATAGCGCGCGTTCCTGGATGCGCAGGATCTTCTCGACCGTCTTCGGGCCCCACGAGCCTGCCTTCACCGTCGGGTCGTTGGCCATCAGTGCGACGGGCCTCCCGCCGATGGTGCCAACTCCCGTGACCACGCCGTCGGCCCCCAGTCCGTCCTCCTGCCAGTTGGCCAGCAGGCCCTCCTCGGCGAAGCTGCGCTCGTCGAGCAGCAACGCAATTCGCTCGCGCACGGCGAGCTTCCCCTGCGCGGCGGACTTGTCGTGGTGGCGCTCGGGACCGCCCGCGCGGGCGCGCTCGGCGGCGCGCTCGAGCGTGCTCACCGACCGTCCGCGCCGGCTGCCGGGCGTCTCACCATGGCGGGCCTCCGCCGCGCGGCAGGCCGCGATACCGATAGCGATGCCCGCGCGCCAGTCGCCGTTCGTGGCGACGCTGGAGCCTGGCTTCGACCACCTCCAGATCCGATCCCGGGCCAAACAGGCGCCACGAGTCGCGGATCACCGGCAGCATCGACAGGCCGATCACCCAGGCAGGCCAGAACTGCCCACTGTGGTGGCCGCCGGCGAGCAGCCAGATCCCGACCGCGATCGCCGAGACGCCCAGGGAACCGCCCGCCTCCTGGGCGAGGCGCCGGCGCAGCTGGCCCTTGCGCTTGCGCAGCGCGAGCGCGACGGACTTAGAGCTGACCGGAAGATCGGCCCGCACGGCATCGATGTCGGCTCGGGTGGTCGCGCGGTAGGCCTGGCCGATCCGCTGCTCGAGCTCCTCGGCGCTCAGCCTGCCCTCGCCCGCGTGCTCGCGCAGCTCCTCGACCAGTTGCTCGCGGTCGGCGTCGGCGACGCGCAGCTGCGAGGGATCATTCATGCCTTGAATGTAGCCCACGAGACACGCGCGGGCGCGCCGATCGGCAAATCTCGAGCCGTCACCTCCGCCATCGCGTCCGCGCGGCTCGGCCGTACATCTGCCGTCTCGGCCGCTCCGCGCCCCACCTCGGCCATCGCCTCCGCTCACCTCGCCGGGGCGCGAGGCGAGTGTCCACCCAGCGGGTCCGCGACCGTCGCTACAGCCCGGGGTTCGGCACCGGCGACTCGCCCGAGTAGTCGTAGAAGCCCATTCCCGACTTGCGTCCGTACCAGCCGGCTGCCAGCATCTTGCGCAGCGTCGGCGGTCGCGCGAAGCGACGCTCGCGGAACTCGTCGAACAGCACGTCGCAGATCGAGCCGAGCGTGTCGAGGCCGACGAAGTCGGACAGGGTGAGCGGGCCCATCGGGTGCCCGGCGCCGGCCTTCATCGCCTCGTCGATCTCGCTGACCGAGCCGACCCCTTCTTCGAGCGCCCTGACGGCGTCGAGCAGGTACGGCACGAGCAGGCGATTGACGATGAAGCCGGCGCGGTCGCGCGTGGGGATAGCAAGCTTGCCCTCGGAGCGCGCGAACTCGAGCGCCGTCTCGAACGCCTCCTCGCCGGTGGTGACGCAGCGCACGACCTCGACGAGCTTCATCACCTGGGCAGGGTTGAAGTAGTGCAGCCCCACGAACTGGCTCGGGCGACCGGTCACGGCAGCCTGGTCGATCACGGCGAGAGAGGAGGTGTTGGTCGCGAAGACGGCCTCTGGCTTGACGATCTGATCGAGCTCGCGCCACATCTCTTGCTTGAGCTGGAGATCCTCGGTGATCGCCTCGATCACCAGATCGCAGCCGGATAGGTCCGCGTAGTCGACCGTCCCCTGGATCTTTGCGCGCACCTCGTCGGCGTCCTGCTGGCTCGACTTGCCCTTCTCGACGGCCCGCGCGAGCTGCTTCTCGATCTTGCCGATGCCCTTCGCGAGCGTCGCGTCGTCGACCTCGCGCAGCACCACCTGGTAGCCCGATTGCGCCGCCACCTGCGCAATTCCGTGGCCCATCAGACCCGCCCCGAGCACGCCCACCTTCTCGATCTTCGCCGCCATCGGACCTCCCTCGTGAGTTCGCCGCGCCCAAGGCTCGGGACGGCGCTTGTTTCGCTTGACTACCTGCCCGGCCCCTCGCTCTGACCGGACGAGGGCAGGGAGCCTATTACGCGCACGCCGACCCGCGCGCGCGGGTCGATCGACACTCTTCACGTGCACGCCGATCGACACGCTGCACATGCATGAGCCCGCGGCCCGCGCGCGCGCCTGGGCCGCCCCATCCGGGTTCACGACATCCCGGGAAGTTTGCGAGCGCTTCGGAGTCTGTCCACAGCAAAGTCCACAACTCTGTACTGGAGGAATGGCATGTCCAATCGCTCGCTGGCAGCGCTCGCCGCGGCGCTCGTGTGCGCCCTGCTGACGCCGGCCGGCTCGCTCGCTGCAGGAGGTTCGTTCATCGCACCCTTTACGAAGGTGAGCACCGTCGGCACGACGGTGCCCGCCAACGAAGACGTGAACCCGTACGGCATCGTCAACGTGACCCAGACAACCGGTTCCCTGGTTGCCGGGAACGTCCTGATCAGCAACTTCAACAACAACGAAAACCTTCAGGGCACGGGCACGACGCTCGTACAGCTGACCCCTGGCGGGCGCCTGTCGCTGTTTGCCCAGATCAACCCCGCTGCGCTTCCCGGCCCGTGCCCCGGCGGCGTAGGGCTGACCACAGCGCTGGCGATTCTGCCCCAGGGCTACGTCGTGGTCGGGAGTCTGCCGACTGAAAACGGCGAATCCGAAACCGCCCAGGCCGGATGCCTGATCGTGCTCGAGTCCAGCGGACACCCGGTCGAGACGATCTCCGGTCCGCCGATCAACGGCCCTTGGGATATGACCGCGGTCAGTCGAGCCCAGAGTACGACCCTGTTCGTGACCAACGTCTTGAACGAAACCGTCGAACACGGCGAAACGCCGACCGATCAGGGCACCGTCGTGCGCATCAACCTGCGCACCCGTCCCGGCCGGATTCCAGCGGTGACCTCGACCAAGGTGATCGCCGCTGGCTTCCCCGAGCGCACCGATCCCGAAGCGCTCGTGATCGGCCCGACCGGGGTCGCGTTGGGAGCGGAAGGCACGCTGTACGTCGCCGACACCCAAGACGACCGCGTGGCCGCCGTGCCGCGCGCGCTACATCGCAGCAAGATTCTGGAAGGCGGCGGCATCACCGTCGCGCAGGGCGGCTATCTGAACAGCCCGCTCGGGATGACGCTCGCCCCCAACGGCGACATCCTCACGGCCAACGGCGGCGATGGCGACATCGTCGAGACGACTCCGGCCGGCGCCGAGCATCAACCCGTCGACACGGGAGCCGGCGCCGGAGGACTGTTCGGGCTGGTTGTGGCGCCCACTTCGAAAGGCGTCTACTTCGTGAGCGACGCCGAAAACGCTCTCGAGCTGCTGCACTGAGGAGCCCCCCTCCCTCAGTGTGGCGAAGTGGCCGGTCCCCGCTCGCCGCGGGCGGGGCCGGCCACTACCGTGCCGCGCTAGCCTGCGCTGGGTGAGCGACGATGGCAGCTTCGATCTCGCCGCCGCCGGGTTGCGCGCCGACGGCGCCGATCTGCGCATCTCGCTCGAGGCGCTTGCGTCCAAGCTCGAGCAGTCACTGCCCGAGGACTGCCGCGTCGAGCGCAGTGGTGGCGGGCTGCTGGGACGGCGTGAGCGGCACGTGCGTCAGCTGCGTATCGACCTGGGCGAGATGCGCTATCAGCTGACGATCGACGGGAGCCGCGTCGAGGGCTTCCGCGAGCGACAGGTGGGCGGCATCGCGATCAAGCGCGAGTCGCTCGATCCCGATCAGTGGATCTCGGCGCTGACGGCCGATCTGCGGGTCCAGGCGCAGCGCAGCGCCCAGGCGAGAACCGCGCTCGAGAGCCTGCTGCAGTGAGATGAGCAAGCCGCCGCCAGATCGGGACGCGGGCGCCGGCGACGACGACGCGCTGGAGCGACGGCAGGCGGAGTCGCTGGCGCGCGTCGAACGGGGTGGGATTCCGCTCGACGCCGAGCGGCGGCTGCGCGAGCTGACGGGAGCATCGCCGGATGGCGTGGGCGGACGATCGTTCACCTCCGACCTCTCGGTCGCAGACTTTGCGCTGTGCCACCAACTCGGGCTGCGCCCGCTCTCGCAGGTGATGGGCAGCTCGATCTACCAGGTCGGCTACCAGTTGACACCGTGGCCATCGATGCTCGGTGGGGGTTTCATGTTCGAGCTCGACACGCTGTCAGACGCGTGGAACGACGTGCGCACGCGCGCGCTCGGACGCCTGCGCCAGGAGGCCGGATGTGTTGGTGCCGATGCGGTGATCGGCGTCGAGCTGCGCACGGGCCAGCACGACTGGGCCGAAAACGCGATCGAGTATGTGGTGCTGGGGACGGCCGTGCGGGATGAGCGCAAGCGGCCCGGACGCGAGCATCACGCACGACCCGCGCGTGCCGAGCGCGATCGACCAACGCCGGCCGCCGGGCCGGTGCTGACCGAGCTTTCCGTCGCCGACTACGCCAAGCTCGCGCGCGCGAACATCGAAACCCTCGGAATCGTCGCCTGGAGCTCGGTGTTCTTCGTCGCCGCGTTCTACTCGCAGCAGATGCTCGGCGGCACCGGGTTCATGGAAAACCAGGAGCTGCGCGAATTCACCCAGGGCGTGTACAGCGCGCGAGAGATCGCGATGGGACGGATGACCGCGCAAGCCTCGGAGCTGGGCGCGAGCGGCGTGATCGGCACGCGGATCGACCATGGAATCAGCCCCGTGTCGCTCGGCGGCGGGCGATATCAGCGCGGCGGCCTGATGGTGACCTTCCATGCGATCGGCACCGCCATCCGCGAGACCCCGAAGACCTCTCCTTATGCCCCCAAGCCAATCGTCAACCTGACCACGTGACAACCAGGAGCAGACCATGAGCGACAGCGAAGGCAGCGAGACCACCTACGACCCGAGTGAGCCAGCCTACGACCCGAGCTCGCTCGAGGGAGTACCGCAGGCCGGGCGCGAGCGCCTGCAGCAGAACCGCGCCGGCCTGTTCACATCCGACCTGTCGGTCAACGAGTTCCTGCTGATCAAGCAGGCCGGCTTCGAGCCGCTCGGGTTGGTGGTGGGCAGCTCGATCTACCACATCGGCATCCAGATCGCCGGCTGGAAGAAAAGCCAGGAGATGACGGTGCTCTCGCAGGCGATGTACAGCGCGCGCCAGCTCGCGATGACACGTATGGAGGAGGAGGCCGATCAGCTCGGCGCGGACGGTGTGGTCGGCGTGCGGCTGGATGTCGGTCGCTACGAGTGGGGACAGGACATGGCCGAGTTCATCGCGATCGGCACAGCGGTGAAGCACCGCGATGGCGTCCTTCACCGTGCGCCGAACGGCCGCCCCTTCACCAGCGACCTCTCCGGCCAGGACTTCTGGACGCTGCTGCGCACCGGACACCGCCCGGTCGGACTGGTGATGGGCAGCTGCGTCTATCACGTGGCACACCGCGGGATGCTGCAGTCGCTGGCCCAGACCGGACGCAACGTCGAGCTGCCGAACTTCACCCAGGCGCTGTACGACGCGCGCGAGCTCGCGATGGAGCGCATGCAGTCCGAGGCACAGGAGATCGCCGCCGAGGGGATCGTCGGCGTGAACCTGCAGGAGAAGAGCCACGGCTGGGGCAGCCACACGATCGAGTTCTTCGCGATCGGCACGGCGATCGTGCCGCGCGAGGGCCATGATGAAGCGATCGAGCCGCCCACGCCTGTACTCGATCTGAGCTGAACGGTGTCAGTTCGAGCTGAGACCCGTTCTCGATCCAAACCGAATCCGTCCTCGATCCGAGTGAAAGGAACAAGCCCATGAGCATCGTCTTCACCGAAGACCGCGACGCGGTCCGCCACGTGATCCTCAACCGGCCCGAGAAGCGCAACGCGATGAACCAGAAGCTGCTGCGCGCGCTCGCCGAGGCGCTGCTCGAGGCTGCCAACGACGAGTCGGTGCACTGCGTGCTGCTGCGCGGCGAAGGTCCCGTCTTTTCAGCCGGCGTCGACCTCGTCGAGCTGGCGTCGTTTGGCGGCCAGCCAGGGGTCCTGCGCCCGTTCAGGAACGTGTTTCTGGAGTGCGCCAACCTCTGCGAAACGATGCCCAAGCCGGTCGTGTGCCAGATCCATCACACCTGCGTCGGAGGAGCTCTCGAGGTCGCGCTCGGCTGCGATCTGCGGGTCGCCTCCAGTGACTCGAGGCTGGGCCTGCCAGAGGTGAAGTTCGGGATCATTCCCGACGTCGGTGGGTCCTCGCGACTGCCGGCGGTCGTCGGGCTCGGCCGTGCCAAGGAGCTGATCATGACCGCCGGCCTGATCGACGCCGTCGAGGCCCATCGCATCGGTCTGGTCAACCGCGTGGCGGCGCCCGCGGAGCTCGAGCAGGCGAGCGAGGCGCTGGTCTCCGAACTGCTCGCCAACTCGCCCGTGGCCGTTGGCCGTGCCAAGCGCGTGATGGACGCCTCGGCGCGTCCCGCGCTCGCGCAGACGCTCGAGCTGGAGATCGCGGTGCAGGAGTACTGCGTGGCGAACGTGCGCGAGCAGGCACGGGCGGCCGAGCAGGCGGCCGAGGTTCTCGCAGGGTAGACACGCAGGTCCTCGCCCGCGTCCGCCTAGAAGCGGCGTCCTCGGGCGGTCGTGGACCAAACCGGTACCGACGGCGTAGCCGTGGGACGACACGGGAGCGCGATTCGACGGGCGTCTCAGTGCCAGTCGATCGGGCCTGCTACGAGCGTGTGGCTGCCGAGCGGCCGGCCGAGCAGCTCCTGGACGCGACGGCTGCACGCGAGCAGCGCCGGCAGGTCGATCCCGGTGTCGATGCCCATCTCGTGAAGCATCGAGACGAGATCCTCGGTCGCGATGTTGCCGGTGGCACCCGCCGGGACCGGGCAGCCGCCGAGCTCGCCGAAGCTCGACTCGAAGCTCCGTATACCGGCATCGAGCGCCGCCAGGACGTTCGCGAGGCCCTGACCGCGTGTGTTGTGAAAGTGCGCCGTCAGCTCGGTCTGCCGCCCGAGAGCGTCGCGGGCCCGCTCGAAGAAGTCGCGCACCTGCGCCGGGTTGGCCATGCCGGTCGTGTCGCCGAAACCGACCTCCTGCACCCCGGCTTCACGCAGGGCGCGCGCGAGTTCGAGCACGCGCTCAGCGGGGACGCGACCCTCGTAAGGACATCCGAACGAGGTCGCGATCACGCCCTCGCAGCGCAGGCCCGCGTCGCGCGCGCGAGAGAGAACCCGCTCGAGGCCGGCCAGCGACTCGGCAATCGAGCGGTTGACGTTCTTGCGGTTGTGGGTCTCTGACGCTGATAGGAACACGTTGATCTCGTCGAAGGCGGCGCGTGCGCCGTGGTCGTGCGCGATGCGCTCCCGCAGCCCGAGTGCCGCCTCCAGGCCCCGCTCGTTGGGGATCAGCACGCTCACGGCGACGCGCTCGGGGATGTTGACCCCGGCAAGCACCTCGGCGGCGTCGGCCAGCTGAGGAATGACGTCGGGGCGCACGAAGCTCGTGACCTCCAGTCGCGGCAGACCGGTGCGTGCAAGCGCGTCGATCAGCTCGACCTTGCGCGCCGTCGGGATCGTCTCCGGCTCGTTCTGGAACCCGTCGCGCGGGCCGACCTCGCGGATCTTTACCGCCTGCGGGAGCGTCACCATCGGAGCTTATACTCGGCCGTCGTGTCGCCCTCCCCCTCGGCCCCGGTCGCGATCATCGGTGCGTCGGGCGCACTCGGCTTCGGTCTGGCAGTCCGCCTCTCCCAGGCCGGAGTGCCGGTCGTGATCGGCTCGCGCGATGTCGAGCGCGCGCGCGAAACTGCCGCGCGCGCCGCCGCGATGATCCCAGGGAGCCAGATCATCGGATATGACAACGCCGGTGCAGTGCGCGAGGCGGATGTGGTGATCCTCAGCGTGCCCTTTCGCAACCAGTCCGAGACGCTCACCAACCTGGGCGATGCGCTGAGCCAGGGGCAGCTGCTGATCGACGCAACCGTGCCGCTGGCGGCGGCCGTGAGCGGCAAGGCGACGCGCATGCTCGGGGTGTGGCAGGGCTCGGCCGCCGAGCAGGCGGCCGAGATGGCCGGCGCGGGCGTGCGCGTGGTGTCGGCCCTGCACACCGTCAGCGCCGCGTCGCTGACCGACCTCGAGCATCCGCTCGACCAGGATGTGCTGCTCTGCGGCGACGTGCGTGCCGACAAGCGCGAGGCGGCGATGGTGATCGACCGCATCGAGGGCCTGCGCTGCGTGGACTGCGGCCGGCTGGAGATGTCGCGCATCACCGAGTCGCTGACGGCGCTGCTGATCTCAGTCAACTCCCGCTACAAGACACACGCGGGCATCCGGCTGGCGGGCCTGGTCGACGTACCCTGGGAGTAAGGGCCCGCGAATCAATATCTGACGGTCCAGTGCACTCGTCTGGCGGCGCCAGCCAACACCCACGATGCTCGACGTACTACCGGTACGCCTGCGCTCGTGTGCGTCGTCTGGCATCCACCATCCAAGCACCCCGATCCCGCCATCTATTGCTTCGCGAGCCCTGATGAGCGCCGACGCCGAGGTCGTGATTCTCGCAGGCGGCACCGGCGGGGCGAAGCTCGCGCGCGGCATGTCCGACGTGGTCGGTCCGGAGCGGCTGGCGGTGATCGCCAACACCGGCGACGACATCGAGATATACGGCGCGTATGTCTCGCCCGATCCAGATCTCGTGTCGTTCTGGCTGGCCGACCGGATCGACGAGCGCGGCTGGGGCCTGCACGGCGACACGTTCACGGTCATGGACGGGCTGCGCGAGCTCGGCGTCGAGGTCTGGTTCAACCTCGGCGACCGCGATCTCGCCTGGTGTCTGGAGCGCGCGCGCATGCTCGCCGAGGGACTGTCGCCGAGCGCTGCGCTGGCACGTTTGAACGGCGCGATCGGCCTGCGCGCGCGGGTGCTGCCGATGAGCGATGACCCCGTCCGCACGTGGGTGCGCTCGGCGACGGGCTGGGACTCCTTCCAGGAGTTCATGATCCGGCGGCGCGCACAGGGCATGATCGAGGGGCTGGAGTTCCGCGGCGCCGAGCTGGCGCGAGCGAGCGAGCACGCGCTCGCCGCGATCGATCGTGCGCGCGCGATCGTCATCGGCCCGTCCAACCCGCTGGCGTCGATCGCGCCGATCCTCGCGCTGCCCGGCCTGCGCGAGGCGCTTGTCGGCGCCTCAGCACCCGTTGTCGCCGTCAGCCCGATCGTGGCGGGTCAGGTCCTGAAGGGGCCCACCGAGGCGTTCATGGCGTTCGCGGCGCTGCCCTGCGACGCCCGCGGCGTGGCGGAGTTCTACGGCGATCTGCTGGACGGGATCGTCGCCGACGAGGACGTTACAGGGCCACGGGTCCTGCAGATCGACACGCGCATGGACGAGACGCGCGCGCGCGCGCGCGTCGCGCAGCAAACGCTCGAGTTCGCCGAGTCTCTACGGTGAGGTCCGTGCGCACCGCCGCGATCCTGCCCGTCAAGCGCTTCACCGAGGCCAAGCAGCGCCTGGGTGAAAGCGTCGCCGACACGCTGCGAGCCGACCTGATCCGCGCGATGGTCGGCGACGTGCTGGTCGCGCTCAGCCGAACGGGGTCGATCGAGCGCACGATCGTCGTCACGCGGGAGGACGCGGTGGCCGTGGCGGCGGCCTATCTCGGGGCGTCGGTCGTGGCGGATACCGCCGAGCAGGGCCAGAGCGCGGCCGTCGCCCTCGGCGTGCGCTCGGCGCTCGAGGCCGGATTCGAGCGCGTGCTGTGCATCCCCGGCGACTGCCCGGCGCTCGACCCGGCGGAGCTCGACGGGCTGCTGGCTGGCGCAGGCGGCGGGGTCGTGATCGTCCCGGACCGTCACGGCAGCGGCACCAACGGGCTGCTGCTCACGCCGCCGGATGCGATCGCCCCCAGCTTCGGGCCCGACAGCTGCGAGCGTCACCGGGCGCTCGCGCGCGACGCGGGCGCGAGCTGCCGCGTCGAGCACGTCACGTCGCTGCTGCTGGACATCGACACGGGCGCCGATCTGGCTGTGCTGCGCGAGCGGCTCGCCGGGGAGCACGTACGAGCGGCGCGGACGCGCATCGTGCTCGGTCTGGCGGACAAGTCTTGGGCGAGCTGCGCGCCCGCAGCCTGAGCGGCCTGCCCGAGGTCCGCGCCGGCGCGGACCTCGGGTCGCTGATCGCGGCGAGCGGCGGTGACGAGCTGCGCGACGGCCAGGTCTTGGCGGTCGCCCACAAGGTGGTCTCCAAGGCCGAGGGCGCGGTCGTGGACCTGCGCACGGTGCGGCCCTCCACGCGGGCGCGCGAGCTCGCGATCGGCGAGGCGCGCGACGGACAGGGCGACGCCGATGCCAAGGATCCGCGCATCGTGCAGGTCGTGCTCGACCAGAGCGCCGAGATCGTGCGCGCCGCCCGCGACGTCTTGATCTGCCGCACCCACCACGGTTTCGTCTGCGCCAACGCCGGCGTCGACGCCTCCAACGCCACGGACGCCGACACCGTGGTGACGCTCCCGCGCGATCCGGACGCCTCGGCGCGCGCGCTGCGCGCGCGGCTGCACGAGCTGACCGGCGCGACCGTCGCGATCCTCATCACCGACAGCTTCGGACGGGCCTGGCGCCATGGGCAATGCGACGTGGCGCTCGGCTGCGCCGGCATGACGCCGCTGGATGACTGGCGCGGACGCACGGACGCCGGCGGCCTGGCGCTGCGCGCCACGTGGCTGGCCGTCGCGGACGCCGCCGCGGCCACAGCGGACCTCGCGCGCGCAAAGGACTCGCGCGAGCCCGTCGTGGTGATCGACGGCCTCGAGCGGTTCGTCACTCCCCGCGACGGCCCCGGCGCGGCGGCGCTGCTTCGCCCGCTCGAGGAGGACCTGTTCAGATAGAGGGGGACCGTTCAGCACGCCACGAACTTCTCGGCGTCATGTTCGTAGGTGTCTGGCGAGCGCGCACCCGGTTCCGGGACAGCATGCGCCGCCCCGCCGGCGCATCCGCGCGAACGTGGGCGGGGACCCCCAAAAGGATCCCCGCCCACTAATGACTATCGGAGTTATTTTTTGAGCTTGACCGCCCAAATCGCGTAACCAAGTTCCTCGCCGGGACATTCGAAGATGCCCGGAGCCGCTTCAGAGCTCAGGCCCGTTTTGGTTTTTTTACCGTAGATGTAGCATTCGTCTTCAGACCCTGCACCTTCGTAGATGAACAGCTCGTAGCCTTTTTTGTATTTGACGAAAGACCCATAGTATTCAGGGTATTCCGGGAAGTACCACGCGCGCGTTTTGGCGTTGACAGCCATGTGGGTGTTGCATTCACCATACGTGCACAGTTGGTATTCCTTGTAGCCTTTGAGAGAGGCTGGCTTTGCCGCCTTCACTGCCGGCGTCGCGCCCGGTAGGACGCCGGTCGCCGCCTGAGCAGAGCCGGCCGCGATCGCCAAGCACGTGGCGGCGCATGCGAGCGCCACCAGCATTGTGCGGATTCTCATATTTCCCCCCTTGTTGTGTGAATGAGATTAAACGCCTGCTCGAGACAAGATACACGACCAGGACTCGAGCCTGCGCGAACGTTGCGCCGGCGTCAGGCCGGTGAGGCGACTGCGGGATCAGTGCCCGGCTCGCTCGCCAACGGCAGCGGATAGCGGCGCCTGAGCTCGTACAGGGTGGTGCGCTCGGCCGCGGGCCTGCCGGCTTCGTGAGCCGCCGCGATCAGCTGCTCGGGGTCGAGCCTCGTGCCGTGGTAGCTGCCGGCGAGCCGGCTGATCGACTCCTCCATCAGCGTGCCGCCGAGATCGTTGACGCCCCAGCGCAGCGACTCGCGCGCGGCGTCGAGGCCCATCTTCACCCACGAGGCCTGCAGGCTTTGAACGGTTCGCCCCAGCGCCAGGCGAAAGACGGCGGTGTGCTTGAGGTTCTCGTCCTGCGAGATCTCCTGTACGCCGTGCGTGCGCCCGAGCAGCGTCTGAAACGGGATGAACGACAGCGGCACGAACTCGGTGATCCCGCCGGTGCGTTCCTGCAGCTCGCGCACGACGCGCATGTGCTCGGCCAGCTCCCACGGCTCCTCGATGTGGCCGAACATCACCGTGGCGGTCGAGCGCAGGCCCGCGGCGTGCGAGGCTTCGATGATCTGCACCCAGCGCGCCACCGGCAGCTTGTTGGGCGAGATCCGTTCGCGCACGCCGTCGTGCAGCACCTCGGCGGCGGTCCCCGGGGTCGATCCGAGGCCGGCGTCGCGCAGGCGCCCGAACACCTCGCTCGGCGGCAGCCCGGAGATGTCGCACATGTGCGCGATCTCCATCGGGCTGTAGGCGTGCAGGTGGATGTCGATGCCCTCGCTTCGGGCCGTGCGCTTGGCGAGCGCGAGCCAGTCGAGGTAGTCCTGCAGCGTCCAGTCGGGATGGATCCCTGACTGGATGCAGAGCTCGCTCGCACCGTAGGCGACCGCTTCGCGCACGCGCCGCGCGAACTCCTGCGCGGAGTGCTGGTAGGCGTCGGGCGAGCGCCTGCTCTGGCCGAATCCGCAGAAGGCGCAGCCGACGGTGCAGACGTTGGACACGTTGATGTTGCGATTGACCACGAACGTGACCGTGTCGCCGGCGAGCACGGCACGCAGCTCGTCGGCCGCCAGGCGGATCTCCTCGATCGCCTGCGGGCGCGTCTCCGCGAACAGCGCGGTCAGCTCGTCCGCGCTCAGTTTCCCGCCGTCGCGCGCGCGCTCGACGGCGCGCGTCACGAGCTCTGGGCGCAGCGGCCGGGGCGGGTCGGTGCGGGTTGGCGGGCCTCCAGATCCCCGGCGCGGGATGAAGCTCCAGTACCTCGCCTTGATCGTGTCGAGCACGCCGCGCGAGATCCACTCTGGCGAGATGAAGCGGGCATACACGCACAGGCGCTCGGTGAGCGCGTAGCCGTCGCGTTGCAGGAGCTTTCGCACCCGGTGGGGCGAGGGGAACGGGTGCTCGGGCGAGATGTGGTCGCCGTTGGCGCTGAGCCCGCCGAGATCGGTGGCGCCCGCCTGCACCAGCTCAGGCCACCACTCGGCCAGGTTGGGCGGCACCTGGATCCCGACGTCCGGCATCAGGCGCCGGCTCTCGGCGATCAGCCGCTTCATGTCCTCGATGCTGACCGGCCCGGCGCCGGCCCGGGCCCACTCGGGCAGCGCCAGCTGCGGGCGGCCATCGGCGACGCCGGTACGCCAGTACTCGCTCGCGGCCGCGTCGGCGATCTCGGCTGGCTCGCGGCCGTAGTAGCTCTGATGCGGTACGAAGTTCTGCAGGATGATCTCCTGGATGTGGCCGTGCTCGGCGTGCAGCGCGGCGAGCGCCTCCAGCGATTGCAGGCGCTCCTGCTCGGTCTCGCCGATCCCGACCAGGATTCCGCTGGTGAACGGAATTTTCAGCTCGCCCGCGATGCGGATCGTCTGCAGGCGCCTTTGCGGATGCTTGCTTGGCGAGCCGGCGTGGACCGTGTCCATCAGACGCTCGGATACCGACTCGAGCATCAGCCCCTGCGATGCGGTGACCTCGCGCAGCCGCGCAAGGTCCGCACGCTCGAGCACGCCGAGATTCGTGTGTGGCAACAGGCCGCGCTCGAGCGCACGCTCGCACGTCCACACGACATACGAGGTGAAGTCCGCGTGGCCGTAAGCGCTTAGTCGCGCGGCAACCTCCCCGTTGACCTCGGGGCGCTCGCCGGTCAGCACCAGCAGCTCCTTGACGTTGCGCCGGGCGGCGCCATCGAGCATCTGCTCTACCTGCTCGGGCGTGTAGAGGTGCGCCTGGTGGGTGGCGAACGAGCAGTACTTGCAGTAGCAGCGGCAGGTCCGCGACAGCGACAGCGTCAGGTTGCGCGAGAAGGTGACTCTGCGGCGCACCCTGCGCAGTGTATGCCGATCACCGCGCCGCCCCCGTCACCGACAGCCTGCCACGCGATCACCGACAGCCTGCCGCGCGACTATCGTCGCGACGTGCGACGTGCGACGTACGACGTGCGACGTACGCGCGCGCGTGCGCTTCGCCGGCGATCGGTTGGCGCCGCCGCCCCGAGCCGCAAGCCTGGGATGCGCGCGGCGAGCGTATAGGGTGCCCGGCGTGATGGCAGCGGCGAGCGTGTACATGGCCAGGCACGGCCAGACGGCGTACAACCTCGAACGGCGCTTCCAGGGCCAGCTGCCCGTGCCGCTCGACGACACCGGGCGCGGGCAGGCGGCCGAGCTGGCCGAGCGCGCGGCCGAGCACGGCTTTGCGGCGCTGTGGTGCAGCACGCTGCAGCGCGCGCGTGAAACCGCCGAGATCGTCGCGGAACGGCTGGGCATGGAGGTCTCCTACGACGCGCGGCTCGCGGAGACCGACGCCGGCGACTGGACCGACATGCTGTTCAGCGAAGTGCAGGCGCAGGCGCCCGAGCTGTTCGCCAAGTTCCTCGCCGGCGACCCCAGCTTCGCGTTTCCAGGCGGTGAGTCCTTCGCGCAGCAGGAGGAGCGCGTGGCCTCGGCCCTGCAGGACGTCGAAGGCGGCGCGCTGCCTGTGCTCGTGATCTGCCATGGGATGGTGATCCGGGCAGCGCTGTCGACCCGCGCTGGGCGCTGGCAGGCACATGCCGAGCGCGTCCCCAACGGCGCCCTCGTCGCGCTCGATCCGACCCTCGCTCCGCCCGCGGACCTCGGCGGTCCCGTGACGCAGCCGAGTTAGCTCGACATCAAACGCCCGTGCTCAGGGAACCGATAAGAGGCGGGCGACTACTCATCCAGTTTAATGATTGTTAGGGGTTGACTTTTGATATAAGTGACTAAAATGCCTGCAAAAAGCAATCTTAAGTCCTGCCAGATTTTCGATAAACTTCGGTCGATCTGTTACACCGGCTTATGATCGATGAAGGCCGTCGCTTCTGATAAACCAATCGCCTTCTCAGCGAGCTTCCGCAGGTACGGGCATCAAGCGGTGGCCCGACTGGGCCGCATAGAGCGGGCGCTAGGCGCGATCCGCGGGGCGACGATCCTTCCTGCGGCTGCGGATCAGATGCGCGCTTCCGCCCTTGCGGGAACCGTCCACTACTCGACCCTTATCGAGGGCAACGAGCTCCCGTTGATCGAAGCGGAGCGCGCTGTAGCAGGAGAGCTGGACCCGACGACCGCGGCCGAGGCCGAGCTCGTCAACTACGTAGAGGCGCTGCGGTGGCTCGATCAGCAGCATGAGCAGGGGACCCTCGCGGTCACGCCTGAGATGCTGCTCGAGCTCCACGGAGTCCTGATGCGCGGCCTCGGCCGAGAGGAGTCCGACTTCAAGCCCTGGCATGAGGGAGCTTGGCGGGACGGCCGAGCGATCATTCCGGATGGCGTCGGAGGTATAGCCCACGAGGGCGCCGCGCCACAGGAGGTGCCCGCCCGCATGACAGGCTTTTGCGAATGGATCGCTGCTCGCGAGCAGCGGCTCGGCGAGTTTCCTCCCCCAGTGCTCGCGGGGGTCGCGCATCACGCGATCACGGACATCCATCCCTTCGCCAACGGCAACGGGCGTACCGCCCGCCTGCTCTCTTGCGGTGTACTGTTGCGCCACGGATACCTTCCGGGGCAGCTCTTCTGCTTCGACGCCTACTACGCACGCGACAAGACCGCATACCTCGCAGCGCTGCGATCAGTCCGGGAGCGAACCTTCAACATGGGCGCGTGGCTCGTTTACGACCTCGAGGGGCTGGCAATGGAGTACGAACGGGTTCAGGGCGAGGTTGACCAGCTGAACCGGCTGGGCCTCAGTGGATCGGCCCCCACTCAACTGAAGGCAAGCCAGCAACGCGGCCTGAGTGCATTGGCAGCCCAGGGCGTCAGGGAGTTCGGCCGTCGCGACTATGAGACGGTCGCCGGCGTGCAACGGACTGCAGCGATTCACGATCTCGACGAGCTCGTCTCCAAGCGGATCGTACGCCGCGTGGGTCGCGGTCCTCAAACTAGGTATGCGCTTGTCCGGGCCAGCGATGAGCACCGCGGCCGTCCGCGCCGTTGGAGTCCTGAGCGGATCCACGCGGAGCTTGAAGCCTTCTGTGTGGGTCGGGCTAACTGGCCCTCGGTTGCCGAGTTCAGGACAGCCGGACGAACCGATCTCTATCTCGCGGTGACCCGATATGGAGGAAGTCAGCCACTGGTCTCAGCGGATGGGACTGTCGCGTCGGTGAGCCGGCGCCGCCGACCTCTCAGCCGAGCATCACGCAGCCGCAGCTGCCGTGGGCGAGCAGTCTCTCATCGGCCTCGACGAATAGACGCGCGTCGACCGTCGCGGTGCGCCGGCCCGCGTGCACGACGCGGCCTTCCGCCAGCACACGTCCGGTGTCGTGACTGATCGCGCGGATGTAGCGGACGTGTAGATCGGTGGTCGTATATGCGCCTCCCACCGGCAGTGTGGTGTGCACGGCGCACCCCATGCACGAGTCCAGCAGCGTCGCCGCGACGCCACCGTGGACCGAGCCGATCGGGTTGTACATCCACTCGGCGGGCTCCATCGCGAACACGGCGCGCCCGTGCTCGACGTTGACCAGCGCGAAGTCGAGTAGCCGCGCGATCGGCGGTGGCGGCAGCGTGCCGTCGACGATCGAGCGCATGCGCTCGAGGCCCGAGAGCCCCGCGCCGGCCGCGGCGGTCGCGGCGGTCGCGGCGGGATCCTCCCAGCCGAACGTGCGCGTGCGCAGCCTGCCGTCAGCGCCGACGTCGCGCTCTACCGCGCTCATGCGGCCTGCTTCAAACGAGTGTCGCCCCCGCCCGCCGGCTCGAGCGCGACGACCTGCCCGCCGGCCGTCTTGCGGACCGGCGGTCCGATCGCGGCGAGCGCCAGTCCGGCGGCGAGTCCACCGGCTACGGTGATCATCCACGCGGAGTGGAAGTCGGCTGCGGTCGCGGCCGTAGCTCCAAGCACGGCCACGAGCACCGCGATCCCAAGCGCCACACCGATCTGGCGACCCATCGTCAGCGCGGCCGCTCCCGTGGCAAAGCGCTCGGGCGCCAGCGACGACGCGCCCGCGCCCGTCAGGGTCGGGATCATCAAGCCGACGCCGGCTCCGCTGATCAGCATCCCGGGAAGGTAGTCAGAGATGTAGGCTGGCCGTTGGCCGGTGCGGGCGATGTACCAGACCGACCCGGACGCGAACACCAGCGCGCCGATGACGCCCGGAATGCGGTAGCCGACCCGTGCACCGAGGCGTGCGGAGGGGATGGTGAACGCCGTCGCCATGGCCGGGCCCGGGAACAGCATCAGGCCGGCGGTCAGGACGCTCTCGTGCCACACGGAGGTGAGGAACAACACCCCCGTGACGAGCATCGCCCCAAAGCCGGCGAAGAACAGCAGTGACGCGGTGACGGCCAGACCGAAGCTGCGCACGCGCAGCATCTCCGGGTCCACGATCGGGCTGTCGTGGTGCCCGCAGCGCCACCACAGCGCCGGCAGAAGCACCACTGCGAGGCCGAGCGCCGTAACGGTCGCGGGCGAGGACCAGCCCCATTCCTGACCCTTGACGATCGCCCCCACCAGGCTCGCGATCGCGACCATCAGCATGCCGGCTCCGAGCACATCGGGTCGCGCGCCGCCGACCTCGCGCCGCTCGGTCAGGGTGCGCGCGCCGAGCACGAGGCCGGCGAGCGCCACGGGCACGTTCACGAGGAACACGAGACGCCAGTCAGCCTGCACGAGCAGGCCGCCGAGCGGCGGGCCCGCGGCGGCGGCGATCCCGCCTGTGGCAGACCACAGGCCGATCGCCATGTGCCGCTCATGGGGTGCGAACTCCGGCAGCATCAGTCCGAGCGAGGTCGGCAGCATCAGCGCGCCGCCGCCCGCCTGAATCGCGCGGGCGAGCACGAGCACGCCGACGGACGGCGCGAGCGCGCAGCCCGCGCTCGCGGCCGCGAAGATGCCGAGGCCCAGTAGGAAGGCGCGCTTTCGCCCAAACGCGTCCGCCCATCGACCGGCGGGCACGAGCAGCGCCGCGAACACGATCGCATAGCCGCTGAGGATCCACGACAGCGTCCCGATCGAGGCGCCGGAGAACTGCTTGGAGATCGCGGGAAGCGCGATGTTGACGATGAACAGGTCGAGGCTCGACATGAACACCCCGACACACACGATCAAGGAGACGCGCCATTTGCGTTGCATCACGAAACCGACCCTAGCACACTATAGTTGCATCATGCAACCCAGTCCGCTATGATGGTGCATGACCGCGCGATTCGGAATCGCGCCGTGCCAGCAGCGCGTATCGAGCGCGGCAGACTAGAGGGGCAATGCTCGGAAGCGATTACGAAAATCAGACGTGCAGCATCGCCGGAGCCCTCGAGGTGATCGGCGAGCGCTGGTCGTTGCTGATCGTGCGCGACGTGTTCCTCGGCATGCGCCGCTTCGACGAGATCCAGGCCGATCTCGGGATCGCGCGCAACGTGTTGCAAGCCCGGCTGTGCAAGCTGCTCGACCACGGGGTGCTCGAGAAGCGCCTCTACAACGAGCATCCGCCCCGCTACGAGTACCGCCTGACCGAGAAGGGGATCGACCTGTGGCCCGCGATCGTCGCCCTGATGCGCTGGGGTGACCGCCACTGCATGAGCTCAGCCGGTCCGCCGGTGCTCCTCGAACATCGTGGCTGCGGCGGCAGAGTCGATGAGCACCTGATCTGCGAGACCTGCGGAGCAAGGCTGTCAGCCCGCGACGCCCGAGCGCTCCCGGGCCCGGGGGCAACGCCCGATCACCCGATCATGCGCCGCGAGAGACTGCGGCAGACAGCCTAGTCCCCAGCCAAACGCTCAACCAGTTGCGGGCCCTCGCGTGCCATCCGCGAACGCGGCACGACGAGGTCGAAGCCAGCCTGCTCCGCACGCACGCGCGCGGCGCCATCGACGTGCGAGTAGAAGCCGAGCGTACGCGTCCTCTGCCCGAGCCCTCCCTCGCCCGATAGCGATTCCAACAGCGCCGGACCGTCGAGATCCGGGTTCGTGAGGTCTACGACAAGAACCGCCGGCGCATCGCCAGCGGTCTCTCCGCCGCGCGCGAGCCGACCCCGCAGCAAGCCCTCATCCCCGACCAGCTCAACATCGTGGTCGGCCGCTGTGAGAGCACTCTGCACGCGAGAGCCAAACAGCAGGTCGGGAATCAGCGCGAGGACACGCGCCATCTACTGGGACCGCAGCCGCTGGAACTCTTCGCGCGCGGACTGCGGCCGGCCCCACCCCTGCATGATCTCGGCGCGCCCAGCACGCACCTCGCGCACCGCCAGCTCGCCCTCGATGCCGGCGTCGTCGAGCAGCGCGAGCGTGCCGTGCACGGTCGGAGCTGAGGCCGCGTGCCCGAAACGGTGCGCGATGAGCAGGCGCCAGTGCCAGTCGTATTTCGAGTAGGGACGCGCGTTGCAGGTGACGAGGTAGACCGCGGCTTCCACATAGCGCGACTCGTCGCCGATGCGCAGGTCGAGCTCGAGGTCGGTCCAGTCGTCGGGCAACGAGTTGACGATCTCCCGGAAGCGGTCGGCCAGAGGGGTCATGGCGCGATCAACGATGCTGACACTGACACGAAGCCTAGCGGGCGTCCGCGCGGGGCTATCCTCGGCGCAGATGGTGGCGATCGACTCGAGCAGCACGACCGTGAGCGCAGACGAGTACCGCGCGGTCACGGACGGCTGCGGGGTGGCCGATCGCTCGGAGCGGGGCAAGCTCGCGCTCACCGGCGCAGGCGCGCTCGAGTTCCTGAACGGCCAGGTCACGAACGAGCTGGACGGGCTGCGTCCAGGCGAAGGCCGTTACGCGGCGTTCCTGACTCACAAGGGCAAGATGCTCGGCGATGTGCGCATCCTCGCGGTGCGCTCGAGTGACGCAGACACTCGGTCGAGCGCCGCGCGCGCGCGGGCGGCGATGCGCAACACCACCCCGACCGGCAACACCACCCCGACCGGCAACACCACCCCGACCGGCAACACCACCCCGACCGGCAACGCCACAGCAGGCGGCAGCAGCGCGCCGTCGGCGCTGCTGCTCGACACCGAGCGGGTGACGCTGCAGGCGCTGTTCGACATGATCATGCGCTTCAAGGTCGGCTTCGACGTGCAGCTCCACAAGCGCACGCTGCAGCGCGGCATGCTGTCGCTGATCGGGCCCGATGCCGCGACGATCGCCGGCGCCACGGAGCTGGGCGATACCGAGCACACTAACGCTCAACTTGCGGTCGACGAGATCGACACGCTGGCGGTGCGCACCGACGTCGGGGTCGATCTGATCTGCGACGCCGGCGATGCCGAGCGGCTTACGGAAACGCTGCGCGCGCGCGGCGCGGCGCCGGTCTCCCAGCAGGCCGCCGAGTGCCTGCGCGTCGAGAACGGCCGGCCGCGCTACGGTGTCGACCTCGACGACAGCGTGATCCCGCAGGAGGCCGGCCTGAACGAGCGCGCGGTCAGCTTCACGAAGGGCTGCTACGTCGGTCAGGAGACGGTGGCGCGCCTGTACTACAAGGGCAAGCCGAACCGCCATCTGCGCGGTTTGAGGCTGTCCGAGCCGGCCCGTCCCGGCGAGGAGCTGCGCTTGGGTGAGCGGGTCGTCGGTCATATCGGCAGCGCGACCGTCTCTCCCAGCTTCGGCCCGCTCGCGCTCGCCCTGGTGCGCCGCGAGGCCGAGCCCGGCAGCATCGTGCGCGTGGGCGAGCAGGGCATCGAGGCGGAGATCGTCGCGCTGCCGTTCGACGCCGACGCGCGCACCGCGCCCGCGCCTGGGTAGGATTGCTGGCACATTCCGTCCCCGACCAGACGCGAGGGTGAAAGCACGTGGCCGCGATCGATCTGCAACGAGTATCCGAGGTAAGCGTCCCGCCCGGTGAGCTGCCGGCGACGATGGCGGCGTGGGTGATCCGCGAGGAGCGCTTCGGCGAGCCCATCGACGCCTTTCAGGTCGAGGAGATCGAGGTCCCCGAGCCGGGCGCGTTCGAGGTGATCGTGCGCGTGATGGCGGCGGGCGTGAACTACAACAACGTGTGGGCTGCGTTGGGTGAGCCGGTGTCGGTCATGAAATACGGCGACCATCCCGAGTACGGCCACCACATCGGCGGCTCGGACGCGTCGGGGATCGTCTGGAAGGTCGGCGCCGGTGTGACCCGCTGGAAGCCCGGCGACGAGGTGGTCCTGCATTGCAACATGGCCTCGTACGAGGACCCCGAGGTGCACGGCCTCGACCCGATGGCGGCGCCGTCACAGAGGATCTGGGGGTACGAGACGACGTGGGGCTCGTTCGCCCAGTTCACCAAGGTGCAGGCCCAGCAACTGCTGCCCAAGCCGCACACGCTCACCTGGGAGGAGGCGGCGTCGTACGGGCTTGTCTACTTCACCGCCTATCGCATGCTGATCACGCGTTGCAAGATCCAGGCGGGCGCGAACGTGCTGATCTGGGGCGCCGCCGGCGGTCTTGGCGTGTTCGCGACGCAGCTGTGCGCCGCCGCCGGGGCACACAGCGTCGGCGTAGTGAGCTCGCCGGAGAAGGGCGAGCTGGTCAAGCGCCTCGGCGCCGCCGACTTCATCGACCGGGCCGAGTTCGCCGGGATGATGCGCAAAGGCGGCGAGAGTCCCGCGGAGGAGAAGGCGCGCTTCGGCGTGTCACGCGAATTCGCCAAGCGCGTCAAGCAGATCCTCGGCGACGCCCCCGACATCGTCTTCGAGCACGTGGGCCAGGCGACGTTCCCCACGTCGGTGTTCACCGTCAAGCCTTTTGGCAAGGTGGTGATCTGCGCCGGGACGACCGGGTACAACCTCGACTTCGATGTGCGCTACCTGTGGATGAAGCAGAAGGAGATCATCGGCTCGCACTTCGCCAACGCGTACGAGTGCATGAAGGCCAACGAGCTGATCGAGAGCGGCCAGATCAAGCCGGTCTTGTGGCGCACGCTCGGTTTCGACGGCGTCGGACAGGCGCACCAGCTGATGCGCGAAAACAAGCATCTCGGCAAGATCTCGATCCTGGTGGGCGCCGAGCGCGAGGGTGAGGGCCGCACCGCCGAGCTGCCCGACGGCGTGCAAGCGGCGATTCACGCTGAGGTGGGCAACTGATGGCCGGTCCAGGCGGCGGGCCCGGCACGATCATCATCCCGTGGTACGCCACGGGCTTCAGGGCCGACGGCCTCGCGGCGGCCTTGGACGAGATCGCGCCGGCGGCGCTGCGCTACGGCGCGAGCTCGTACGCGCTGTACCGCTCGCGCGATGATCTCTACAAGTTCCAGCAGCTGGCCTACTTTCCGGACCACACCTCGTGGGAGCGCTACTGGGCCGGGCCGGAGATGACCGAGTTCCGTGTGCGGCATTCGAGCTGGTATCAGGTGCCGGTGCTCTACACGTGGTGGGAGCTGACCTCGCACGGACAGCTGATTGCCCCGCCCGTGACCGCCGGCAACGGCCACGGAAACGGGCACGGCAACGGCATGGCCGCGGAGCGTCCGCACTGAGTCGCCGGCACTTCGGGCTCTCCTTGCGCGTCTCATCTGCGCCAGGCCGCCCCTCTCAGGGCGTCTCGGCGTCCTGCCGTCCGCCGGCGGCCCGGGTCTACTGAGCGAGCGGGGCCATCGTCAGCCCCGCGGTCTTGAGCTGCTCCCAGTAGTGCTCGGCCGGCTCGCGATGGCCGGTGAAGACGACGGCGCGGCCGGTGTTGTGGATCAGGTTCGCGATCTCGTGGCCGCGTTCGAGCGAGGTGCCCGGGATGAAGCGCGCGAGCGTGCGCGCGACGTGGTCGAAGGTGTTGTGATCGTCGTTGCGCACGATCACCTTCCAGGGATCCCCGAGGCCGCTTCCGGGTCCGCCGACGCGCGGCAGCTCGATCGTCTGGCTCATCGCGGCAAAGCATAATGGGGACGGTCCGTCCGTACAATGTGCTCCATGAGCGGCGATCACAGCCCGCGTCTACCCGAGCGCGACCGGCCCTGGATGATGCGGACGTACGCCGGGCACTCGACGGCGAAGGCCTCGAACGAGCTGTACCGGCGCAATCTGGCCAAGGGCCAGACGGGATTGTCGGTCGCGTTCGACCTTCCCACGCAGACCGGTTATGACCCCGACGACGAGCTCGCGCGCGGCGAGGTCGGCAAGGTCGGCGTGCCGATCTCGCATCGTGGCGACATGGAAGCGCTGATGGACGGGATTCCGCTCGCCGAGATGAACACCTCGATGACGATCAACGCGACGGCCGCTTGGCTGCTGGCCTTGTACATCGTCGCCGCCGAAAATCAGGGGGTATCGCAACAGCAGCTGCAGGGCACGACGCAGAACGACATCCTCAAGGAGTTCCTCGCGCGCGGCACCTACGCGTTCGGGCCGGCGCCGTCGCTGCGGCTGGTGGCCGACATGATCGCCTACACGGTCGAGGACGTCCCCAAGTGGAACCCGATTAACATCTGCTCGTATCACCTGCAGGAGGCCGGAGCGACGCCCGTGCAGGAGATCGCGTATGCGATGAGCAACGCTATCGCCGTGCTCGACGCCACCCGCGAGCGGCTCGGCGATCGCACCGACGAGCTGATGGGGCGCGTGTTCGGGCGTATCTCGTTCTTCGTGAACGCGGGCGTGCGCTTCATCGAAGAGCACGCCAAGCTGCGCGCGATGAGCGTGCTCTGGGAGGAGATCGGGCGCGAGCGCTACGGCGTGACCGACGCCAAACAGCTGCGCTTCCGGTATGGCGTGCAGGTGAACTCGCTGGGCCTGACAGAGGCACAGCCCGAGAACAACGTGCAGCGAATCGTGCTGGAGGCGCTCGCGGTCACGCTCGGGCGCGACGCACGCGCGCGCGCGATTCAGCTGCCAGCCTGGAACGAGGCGCTCGGGCTGCCACGTCCGTGGGACCAGCAATGGTCGCTCCGGATCCAGCAGGTGCTGGCCTACGAAACCGACGTCCTCGAGTACCCCGACATCTTCGAGGGTTCGCACGTGATGGACGGGCTGGTGTCCGAGCTGCTCGACGGGGCTCGCGCCGAGATGGCGATCGTGGCCGAGCACGGCGGCGCGATCGAAGCGGTCCCGTACATGAAGGCCGCGATGGTCGAGGCGCACCGCGAGCGGATCCAGCGGATCGAGTCCGGCGAGCAGGTGGTGGTGGGCCAGAACAGGTTCACCGAGACCGAGGACTCGCCCCTGACGGCCGACGGCGATGGCGGCATCCTGGTGGTCGATCCGGCCGTCGAAGCCGAGCAGATCGAGTCGGTCCGCCGTTGGCGCGCCGAGCGCGACCAGGCCGCCGTTGACGCCGCGCTCGCAGAGCTGGCGCGCGTGGCTTCGCTGACCGAGTCCGGCCGCGAGAACCTGATGATCCCCACGATCGCCGCTGCACGTGCGGGCGCCACGACCGGCGAGTGGGCGGGCACCCTGCGCGAAGTGTTCGGCACCTACCGGGCACCGACCGGGGTCGGCGAGGCGGGGCCGGCGCAGGCCGGCGCGCAGCTCGGCGAGCTGCGCGAGCGGGTGGCAGCGCTGGGCGAGCGGCTGGGCCGGCGCCCGAAGCTGCTGGTGGGCAAGCCCGGACTGGACGGGCACTCAAACGGCGCCGAGCAGATCGCTGTGCGAGCGCGCGACTCGGGCATGGATGTCGTCTATGAGGGCATCCGCCTGACGCCGGCGCAGATCGCGGCGTCCGCGCGCCAGGAGGGCGTGCACGTGATCGGCCTGTCGATCCTCTCAGGCTCGCACCGCGAGCTGATCCCGGCGGTGATCGACGCGCTGCACGATGCGGGCGTGAGCGCGCCCGTGGTGGTCGGCGGGATCATCCCCGACCAGGACGTCGAGACGCTCAAGCAGGCCGGCGTCGCGGCGGTGTATACGCCGAAGGACTTCGACATCACGCGGATCATGAGCGACATCGTGGGGCTCGTCGAGAGCGGCGCGGGCGGCACGCGCGCCAACGGCTCGGCGAGCAACGGATCGGCGACCAACGGCGCTCGCTCGGAGAGCGTCCCCGCCCGCGACGCCCCGTGAGCGAGGCCGGAGCCGCGCTGGCGGCGCGGCTGCGCGAGCGCGACTCGAGCGCTGCGCCGGACGCGCTCAATCTCCTGGAAAGCACGACCGCGAGCGATCGCGAGCAGGCGCGCGCTCTGCTGGGCGCCCTCTCCCCCGCCGCGCTCGGGTCCGAGGCGCCCGGCCACCTGATCGGGGTCACCGGGCCGCCCGGCGCGGGGAAGTCGACGCTGCTGGGCGCGCTGCTGGGGCTGTGGCGCAGAGACGGACAGACGGTCGCGATCCTGGCGGTCGACCCCAGCTCGCGCCGGTCGGGCGGGTCACTGCTGGGAGATCGGGCGAGGATCGACTTCGATCCTCGCGATCAAGGCGTGCTGATTCGCTCGAGCGCCGCCGGCGAGCAGCTGGGCGGGCTGGCCTGGCCGACGCGCGCGGCCGCGCAGGCGCTGGCGGTCGCGTTCGACATCGTGGTGATCGAGACGGTCGGTGTCGGCCAGGCCGAGACCGACGTCGCCGAGGTGACCGACACGGTGCTGGTGGTGGTTCAGCCGGCGAGCGGCGATGTGCTGCAGTTTCTCAAGGCGGGGATCATGGAGATCCCCGACGTGCTGGCGGTCACGAAGGCCGATCTCGGGGCGCCGGCGATGCGCACGATGCGTGACCTGAGCGCGGCGCTGCGCTCGCTCGGGTCGAGCGCGACCCGCGTGATCGCGGTCTCCTCGCTGCCCCCGGTGCAGGGCGTCGAGGAGCTGGCGGGGGCGCTGGAGGAGCATCGCGCCGGCCTCGATGTGAGCGCGCGGCGCGTCCAGGCACGTCGCGCGAGCGCGCTGGCCGAGTACGCGCGCGAGCGCGGCGAGAGCGGGATGCGGACGCTAGGCGGGCGCCGAGCCGCGCAGCAGCTGCTGGCCGCCCAAGACCCGGGGGCCGACGTGCCGGCGCTCGTGGGTGCGCTCGAACGGGACGCCGGAGGGGCATAGCGCGATGGCGCGCGATCTGCTGATCATGTTCGGGGCGTTCGTGCTGGCGAGCGCGCTGGCGGGAGCGCTCGGGGCGATCAACCTCGGTACGGCGCTGGCGTTCGGGCAGATCGCGTTCGCGCTGGCGACCGTGTACGTGATGCTGCGCCACTGAGGCCGTCCGGCGGCATGCGGGTCGCCTGCCGATCGGGGGGCAGTCCTGTTCCCGTCGTGCGCGCGTGCCCTCGCCAAAGCGGGGCGAAAGCGAGGCTCGGGCGCGTAACCTGCCCGTTAGATGCAGCACGTAGGTTGCTGAGATGATCGTCCTGATCGCCTTCGCCGTGCTGGCCGGGGCGGGTACCGCGCTGTCGCCGTGCGTGCTCCCGGTGCTGCCGGCGCTGCTGTCGGCGGGCGGGGTCGGCGGACGGCGCCGCCCGCTCGGCGTGGTGCTCGGCCTGACCGTGACGTTCACGGTTACGATCGTCGGGATCGCCGACGTGGTCGGCGGCGTCGGCCTGGGCTCGGACCCGCTGCGCGACCTGGCGGTCGCGGTCTTGCTCGCGGCGGGCATCGCGCTGATCGTCCCCGGGTTGGCGGACCGTGTCGAGGCCCGTCTGTCGCGCCTGTCGGCGCTGGGTCCGCGCACGCGTGGCGACGGCTTTGCCTCGGGGCTGGTCGTCGGCGCGGCGCTCGGCTTCGTGTACACGCCCTGTGCCGGGCCGATCCTCGCCGCGGTGATCTCGGTGAGCGCCGTGTCGGGGCGCAGCCTGGTCGTTGCGATCGCATATGGCGTGGGCACGGGCGCGATGCTGCTGGCGCTGACGCTCGGTGGGCGCACGCTGTTCGATCGGGTGCGCCGCGCCGGCCGTGGCCCCGCGCTGCAGCGCACGCTCGGCGCGATCATGGTGATCACCGCCGTCGCGATCGCCACCGAAGTGGACGTCAACTTCGACCAGTACGTGGCGCAGCACATCCCGAATGTGAACCTGACCGCGTCGCTCGAGGAATCGCACGCGGTCCAGAGCCGGCTGCCGGAGCTGACGGGACACGGCCTCAAGTACCAGGCCAGCGTCGGAGCGCCCTCGGCGCCGCGGGACGCCAGTCGCGAACTGCTGCTGCAAGACGCCCGCAGCCTGCCCAATGGCGGCCCGGCGCCCGAATTCGCGGACACGGAGGACTGGTTCAACACGGCGGGCGCCCGACCGCTGACGCTCGCCGGCCTGCGCGGGCGCGTGGTGCTGATCGACTTCTGGACCTATACGTGCATCAACTGCATCCGCACGCTGCCCTACCTGAAGGCCTGGGACGCGGCCTATCGCAAGGACGGCCTGACGATCGTCGGCGTCGAGACGCCGGAGTTCCCGTTCGAGCGCGACGCCGCCAACGTCGCCAACGCGATCTCCGAATTCGGGATCCGCTATCCGGTCGTCCAGGACAACGAAATGGGGACGTGGAACGCGTACGACAACGAGTACTGGCCGGCCGACTATCTGATCGACGCGCACGGCGACGTGCGTTATGCGACGTTCGGCGAGGGCGACTACGACAAGACCGAGACCGCGATCCGGGCACTGCTGGCCGAAGCAGGGGCGAACGTCGGCGCGATGAGCCATCCGGCGGACGTGGTGGTGCCCAGCGAACAGGCGACGCCCGAGACCTATCTCGGCACCGACCGCGCCCAGGGCTGGATCAACGGACCGTCGCCAGGCCTGCACGACTACGGGCCGGCCGACGATCCAAAGCTCGGAGTCAGCCAGTTCGCCTTCAGTGGAACCTGGCAGATCGCCGGCCAGCCCGCCGAAGCGGTCGCGAACGCCGGGATCGAAGTCGAGTTCCAGGCCAAGCACGTGTACCTCGTCCTGAGCTCGCCCGGCGAACGACCGAGCACCGTACAGGTGCTGCTCGACGGCCGTCCGATTCCCGCGGCGCTGGCCGGCGCGGACGTGCACCGCGGCGTCGTGACGGTTCGCCATCAGCGCCTGTATTCGCTGGTGTCGCTGCCGCACGACGAGCGCGGACGGCTCACGCTGCGCTTGGCCCCGGGCGTGACGGGCTATGCGTTTACATTCGGATAGACGCTCGCTCCGGCGGCCTGTGTAGGATCGCCTCCCTACAAAGCGATGCGACGATCCGATGTGGTGGTGTGTCGAAGGGAGTCCTGAGCCACCTCGCGCGTGAGCAGTTGCGTCCCAACCATCGACCTGGAGGTAGACAGGGGTATGCACTTGAACGACCACGCGCGCCGCCTTGCTTTGCGAGCGGCGCTCGTCTGCGGACTGGGCGCCCTTGGCATCGGGGCGCTACCGGCTGTCGCAGCGGCGACAACGACCGGGATCAGCGGCACGGTGACCAATGAAACCGGCGTAGGGATCGAAGACGCGGACGTCTGCGTATACGAATCAACGACCGAAACGCAGCTCATATGCGAAAAAACTAAAGCCAACGGCGAATATGAAATCCTGGGACCGCCGGCCGGCTCTTACAAGGTCGAGTTCAGCGCGACTGGGTACGCCACCCAGTGGTACTTTGAAGCGACCAGCTGGACGTTGGCAACGCCTGTCGAAGTACAAACCAGCGGCGTGACACCCAACATCAACGCTGAACTCGAAGAAACGGGTGAAGGCACGATCACGGGCCGCGCCACCAACGCATCCAACGGCGAAGGCGCGGGCGGCGTCGAAGTGTGTGCCTATGGGTCCGGCTCGAGTCACTGCACCGAAACGAATGGCAATGGCGAATACACCCTCTCGGGTCTTCCCGCTGGCGAGTACACGATCTCCTTCGTGTCCGCGAACACGTGCGAAGAAGAACAGGGAGAAAAGCTTCGCTGCCAGTCGAAGTCGAACTACCTCGAGCAGTCCAGCTCCACGAAGGTTAAAGCGAACAAGACGGAAACCGTCAACGTTGCCCTACAGGTCGGTGGCCAGATCAGCGGAACGGTGACGAACGCCTCGATCACGCATCCACCGCTCGCGAAGATCACCGTTTGCGCTGAACAAGTGAACGGCAGCGGCGAAAGCTCCGGGGGCGGGGGCTGCGGCTACACCAACGGAAGTGGCCAGTACACGATCAATCGCCTGGAAAGCGGCTCGTACAAGATCACCTTCAACGGCTATATCTGCACCGTGGTGAAGCAGGGCTCACCATGGGAATGTCCGAACACCTACATAACGACGTACTACGAAGGTCAGCCGACGTTCCAGAAGGCGAAGACGATCTCGGTCACGACCGGCTCGAACACGACCGGCATCAACGAAAACCTGCACGAATCGTTCCCGACGACGCCGGCCAGCACCGCCGCGCCGGCGCTGACGGGCACCCCTGTGGTCGGCCAGGCGCTGAGTTGCTCGCAGGGCTCCTGGTCACACGAACCGACCTACGTCGTCTACCAGTGGCTGCGGAACGGCACGGTCATCTCTGGGCAGACGGGGGCGACCTACACGTTGCAGGCCGCTGATCAGGGCCGCTCGATCACGTGCTCGGTCATGGCAGGCAACGGCGCCGGGGTCGCGAGCGCGACGAGCAACGCCGTCACCGTCCCGGTGCCGCTGGCCGTGTTCGTCAGCGCCAAGGTCAAGGGCGCCGTGCAGTTGGTGACGCTGCGCTGCCCCGGTCCGGGGGCGTGCTCGGGCACATTGAAGCTCGTCGCCCGCGTGACCACCGGGCGCGGGAAGCGCAGGAAGACAAGCAACGTCACGATCGGCTCAGCCAGGTTCTCGATAGCCGCCGGCAAGAGCATCACGCTGAGCGTGCGCCTGACCGGCCAGGGCCCCAAGCTCGTGATCAAGTCCGGGCGTCGCGGACTCAGGGTCCAGGTCACGGGCGCCGGCGTCAAGGCCGGAGCCGCGACGCTGAAGGAGCCGAAGGTCATGAAGCGCAAGAAGCGCAAGAAGTAGGACACGCGTCGAACGCACCACCATCGTCGCGGCGCCGGGGCTTGTCCACCGGCGCCGCGACGAGCCGTCGCGGGCGGCGCGGCGCTACACCGGACCCGGTGGACCGGCCTACAATGACCCCATGGAGGGATCGATCTCGGAGACCAGCGCGCGGAGCTGGTTGCGCTGTTACCGCTGCTGGTCCCAGGACCTGGAGGTGCAGGTCCACTACGAGGGCATCCATAAGATCGATCCCGACACGGGGGAGCGCTCGGAAGTCGTCGATGAGCTGCAGGAGGCAGTCGTGCAGTGCCTCGACTGCATGCACGACCAGCCCCACTTGGGCTTCAACAACGGCCGCGTGGAACCGATCGAGGACCGCTGGGAGCGGATGATCGCCGGCACGCCGTGGGTGGCGTCTTGCACCGTCTCGGTCGACGCCGACGATGTCGAGAGCTGCTCTGGTCCCGAGGCCGGCGACGCGCTTTCCTACGCGGCGTTCGGCGACCACGGCGTGCGCGAGTTCTTCACGCACGTGCGCTTTCACAAGCACGAAGAGGACTCGCGGATCATCGTGCACCTGCTGGTCGAGCTGTATGCGCGCTCGCACGAGGAGGCCACCGAGGTGCTCGAGTCATCGGCGCGCGGGGCGCTGACGATCACATCGCTGGCGGAGGAGTCGCGCCCGCCGGCCGCCGCCGGGGAACTGCACGGCCACGAGTAGGCCAGGGCGGCGCCTAGGCCTGAAGGCGCTCTTCAAGCGCCTTCAGCTGATCATGGAGCTGCTCGGGCAGGCGCTTGAACTTCGAGAGATGCTCGTGGAAGGCTGGCATCTGGGCCTTCCATTCCTCGACGTCGATACGCAAGAGCTCGGCCATGTCGGCGTCTGAGACGTCGAGGCCGGCCGTGTCGATGCCGTCGGGGCCGACGGGCGGCAGCAGGCCGATCGCCGTCTCGAGCGCCTCGCCGTGGCCGGCGCAGCGCGCGAACACCCACGCCAGGACGCGCGAGTTCTCGCCGAAGCCGGGCCACAGGAAGCGGCCGTCGGCGTCCTTGCGAAACCAGTTGACGTAGAAGATCTTGGGCAGCTTGACGTTCTCGCGCTGGCCGGTCTGGAGCCAGTAGGCGAAGTAGTCGGCCATGTTGTAGCCGCAGAAGGGGAGCATGGCGAACGGGTCGAAGCGCAGTTCTCCGACCTTGCCGGTGGCGGCGGCGGTCTTCTCGGAGCTCATCGTGGCGCCCAGGAAGACGCCGTGCTCCCAGTCGAAGGACTCGGTCACGAGCGGGACCACCCCGGAGCGCCTGCCGCCGAACAGGAACGCGTCGATCGGGACGCCGTGTGGGTCCTGCCACTCGGGGGCGATCGCGGGGTCCTGCGCCGCCGCGGCCGTGAAGCGGGCGTTGGGATGGGCGGCCGGCTTGTCGCTGGCGGGGGTCCAGTCTTCGCCGTGCCAGTCGATCAGGTGCGCCGGGGACGTGTCTGTGAGCCCCTCCCACCAGACGTCGCCGTCGTCGGTGAGGGCGCAGTTGGTGAAGATCGTGTTGCGCGCGATCGTCTTGATGGCGTTGGGGTTGGTGTGCTCGCTCGTGCCCGGCGCGACGCCGAAGAAGCCGAACTCCGGGTTGATCGCGTACAGCCGGCCGTCCTCGCCGAAGCGCATCCAGGCGATGTCGTCGCCGATCGTCTGCACGGTCCAGCCCGGGAGCGTCGGGATCAGCATCGCCAGGTTGGTCTTGCCGCAGGCGCTCGGGAAGGCGGCGGCGATGTACTTGACCTCGCCCTCGGGGGAGGTCAGCTTGAGGATCAGCATGTGCTCGGCCATCCAGCCTTCCTCGCGGGCCATCACCGAGGCGATGCGCAGCGCGAAGCACTTCTTGCCGAGCAATGCGTTGCCGCCGTAGCCGGAGCCGAAGGACACGATCTCACGCGACTCGGGGAAGTGCACGATGTACTTGTTCTCGGCGTTGCAGGGCCACGGCACGTCTTCGGGGTGGGCGGGATCATCCGAGTCAAGCGGCATGCCGACGGAGTGCAGGCACTGCACGAAGTCGCCTTCGTCGCCGAGGATCTTCAATGCGTCGCTGCCCATGCGAGTCATGATGCGCATGCTCACGGCCACGTATGGCGAGTCGGTGAGCTGGACGCCGATGTAGCTGTGCTCGGAGTCGAGCGGGCCCATCGAGAACGGCACGACGTACATCGTGCGGCCGGTCATGGCGCCCTCGAACAGCTCGGTGAGGGCTTCGCGCATCTCGGCCGGGTCGCGCCAGTTGTTCGTCGGCCCGGCGTCCTCCTCCGCCGCGGAGCAGATGAACGTGCGGTCTTCCACGCGCGCGACGTCGCCGGGATCGGACAGCGCGAGGTAGGAGTTGGGACGCTTGGAGTCCGACAGCCGCTTGAAGGTGCCCGCCTCGATCAACCGCTCGCACAGCTGGTCGTACTCTTGCTCGGAGCCGTCACACCAGTGGATCTCGTCCGGTTCGGTGTGCGCTGCGACCTCCTCGACCCAGGCGAGCAGGCGTTGATGGGTGGTAGATGCGGGGGCTGTGGTCTCCATGATCAGTCGCGGGGCTCCTTGGCTAGACAACCCAGTGAGCCTACCGAACGGCCAGTGGGCGTTGCTGATGCGGTGTGCTCGGCGTGGCTGTCGGATCGTCGGCGTCGCGGTCAGATCGTTCGCGTTACTGTCGGATCGGGCTTGGCTCTCGGAGGGTCGGCGTTACGTCGGATCGACGGATGGCTGCGGATCGTCGGCGTCGGACCGCTAGTCGACGTTTGTCTCGGCCTCGAGCTCGGGGCCGTCCGAGCCGGGGTTCTTGCGCGGAACGAGCACGAGCCGCTTGAACTCGGCCACCAGCACGCCGTCCTGGTTGAGGACGCGCGTGTGCACCTTGACGGTGCCGCGATCCGGCTTCGAGCGGGACTCGCGCTTTTCGAGCACCTCGGACTCGCAGAACAGCGTGTCGCCATGGAAGACGGGCGCCGGATGGCTGAGTTCTTCGGTGGCGAGATTCGCGATCGCCTTGCCGGAGACGTCGCTGACCGACATACCGAGCGCGAGCGAGTAGACGAGCGGCCCGACGACGACGTTGCGACCCTGCTGGGACTGGCTGGCGTAGACGTCGTTTATGTGCAGCGGGTGGTGGTTCATCGTGATCAGGCAGAAGAGATGGTCGTCTGCCTCGGTAACGGTCTTGGCGGGCCAATGCTTGTAAACGGCGCCGACCTCGAACTCCTCCAGATAGCGGCCATAGGGATGAGCGCCGCTCGCCTCGCGGGCGGCCTGGTCGGTGTCGACGGTCAGGGTCTCGGTCATGGGGGCTCTAGCGTCTCCTCGGATCGCTGGTTTCGCCTGAGACTCTAGTAGGCAACGCCGAGCCGGTAGCGTTAGGCGGGCACACACGCCTGCGCGGGCGCCTGCCTAACGGGGCTCGCACCATGGCCTGGCACCGGCAGGGCCTGTCGCGCCGGCCCAGACACGAGATCCAAACCCCAGGAGACCTGACTTGCGCAATCCCCGCGACTTCTTCAAGCCACTTGCGATCGATGCGCCCGAGCCGGCGCGCGAGATCCCTTTCAAGCCCTCTCGGATGATCCATTTTCTGGACTTCTCGAACGAGAAGATGGTCGAAAAGGTCCCCGATATCGCACCGAAGGTGGACATCCTGCTCGGCAACCTCGAGGACGCGGTGCCGCTCGACAAAAAGGAGGCAGCTAGGGAGGGTCTGATCAGGGTCGGGCGCGAGATGGAGCTGGGCGATACGGCGCTGTGGACGCGCGTGAACGAGCTCGCGTCGCCGTTCGTGCTGGACGACCTGATGCGGATCGTGGCGGAGATCGGCGACAAGATCGAGGTGATCATGGTCCCGAAGGTCGAGGGTCCGTGGGACATCCACTACGTCGATCGTCTGCTCGCACAGCTCGAGGCGCGGGCCGGCATCGAGCGGCCGATCCTGGTGCACGCCGTGCTCGAGACGCACCTCGGGGTGGCGAACCTCGAGGAGATTGCGGCGGCGAGCCCGCGGATCCAGGGCATGAGCTTCGGCCCGGCCGATCTGGCGGCGTCGCGGCGCATGAAGACGACGCGCGTGGGCGGAGGGCATCCGGGGTATCGCACGATCGCCGATCCCGACCCGGATAACCCCGATGCGCCCCGTGCCACCTACCAGCAGGACCCCTGGCACTACTCGATCGCGCGCATGGTCGACGCCTGCACGGCCGTTGGGGCGCTGCCGTTCTACGGCCCGTACGGCGACATCAAGGACGTCGAGGGCTGCGAAACCCAGTTCCGCGCCGCGTTTTTGCTGGGGTGCGTCGGTGCGTGGTCGCTGCATCCGGTGCAGATCGAGATCGCCAAGCGCGTGTTCTCGCCCGATCCCGAGGAGGTGAGATTCGCCAAAAAGGTGATCGCGGCCATTCCGGACGGGCGGGGCGTGCACATGATCGACGGCAAGATGCAGGACGACGCCACCTGGAAGCAGTGCAAGGTGATGGTGAACCTCGCCGAAATGCTGGCCAAGAAGGACCCGGAGCTGGCTGAGGCGTACGGATTGCAGCCGGTGAGCGCCGCGGAGCCCGCCGCCGTATAGGCTTGCGCGCCGCGGTCGGGTTTTTTCGACCAGGTTTTGCGAGAGGCTGTTTCGATGAGGTTCTGCGAGTGAGATTCTTCGAGTACGAGGCGCGCGACATAGTCAAGCGGGCAGGCATCCCGGTGACCGACTACGGCTTCACGACCGACCCGGCTGAGGCCGGCGCGATCGCGCGGCGGATCGGTGGGCCGACGGTGATCAAGTCGCAGGTGCTGTCGGGCGGTCGCATGAAGGCGGGAGGCGTCAAGTTCGCCGACACGCCCGAGCAGGCCGAGGCGGATGCGCGCGAGATCCTGACGCTCGAGATCGGGGGCCACATGCCGCGCGGGGTGCTCGTGGACCCGAAGGCCGAGGTCGAGCAGGAGTACTACGCGGGCGTGGTGTGGGACGGAACGCGCAAGCAGCCGGTGATGATCTTCTCGCCGGTGGGCGGGATCGACATCGAGCAGGTCGCCGAGGAGCAGCCCGAGGCGGTCGGGCGCCGGCGCTTCTCGAACATCCTGCCGCTGAGCGAGTTCGAGGCGAAGGAGGTGATCGCGTTGACGGGCGTGACGGGCTCGGCCCTGAACCGGCTCGTGCCGATCGTGACGCGCCTGGCGAGGCTGTTCGTCGAGAACGACATGACGCTCGCTGAGATCAACCCGCTGGGGCGGCTCGCGGATGGCTCGTTCGTGGCGCTCGATGCACACATGGAGATCGAGAACGAGGCCCGCGGGCGCCACAAGCAGCTGCTGGCGGAACTGGGTGTCGGCGAGGAGGAGACGCGCCAGGCCCGCGAGGCGACCCCGTTCGAGCTGGCGGGCGAGCAGGTCGATGCCCAGGATCATCGCGGCGTGGCGGGCAACGTGACCGAGTTCGACGGCAACCTCGGCCTCGTGATCGGCGCTGGCGGCGGGTCGCTGACGCTGTTCGACGCGGTGCGCGCACACGGCGGCAAACCGGCCAACTACTGCGAGATCGGCGGCAATCCGTCGGTTGCAAAGACCTGCGGCTTGGCCAAGCTGGTGCTGCAGAAGCCGGGTGTCGAGCGGATCGCCGTGATGATGTCGATCGTGTCGAACACGCGCGTGGACATCGTCGCGCGCGGCGTGATCAAAGCCTGCCTCGAACTCGGGTATGACCCGGCCGAGAAGATCGCGATCTTCCGCATCCCGGGCGCCTGGGAGGAGGAGGGCTTCAAGATCCTCGAGCGCTACGGCGTGGAATACGCCGACCGCAGCGTGTCCCTGAACGAGGCGGCGCGCAGGGCGGTCGAGAAGATCGAAGGGGTGGCGGCGTGAGGCCAAGCTCACATCAGGCTCCAACGTATGCTTATTTTTCCCGCAGTGTGAACTTACGTATATACGCGGTCAATACCATGGAGCACGCTGAACCTGAGCTCATACCGATTGCGCGCAAAGCGCGCATTTTGTCACGCCTCTCGTATATGCCATAGCGCACCCTCCTGGAATTTTTAACCCTCCCCTTCCTTCCCCCTCCTACCCCCTCTCCAACCCCTCTGCCCATGTCCATCCTGATCGACGCAGACACGACGTTCATCGTCCAGGGGATCACGGGGCGCGAGGCGGTGAACCTGACGCGCGAGTGCCTGGATTACGGCGCGGGCGCAAAGATCGTCGGCGGCGTGACGCCCGGGCGGCTAGGGCGCGAGGTGCATGGGGTGCCGGTGTTCGACACCGTGGCTCAGGCCGTCGCGCACCACGGCGGGCCGATCGACGGCTCGGTGGTGACTGTTCCGCCGGCGTTTACGCGCGATGCGGTGTTCGAGGCGATCGAGAACGGGATCAAGCTGATCGTGATCGTGACCGAGCGGATTCCGCGCCGCGACGTGGCTCAGATGGTCGAGCTGGCGAGCCTGCGCGGGGCACGGATCATCGGCCCGAACTGCCTGGGGATCATCGTGCCCGACGTGATCAAGATGGGCGGGATCGGCGGACCGGCGCGGAACGCGGCACAGGCCTACAGGCCGGGCCCGATCGGCGTGATCTCGCGCTCGGGCGGGATGACGACCGAGATGTCCTCCACCCTCTCGGCCGCCGGCCTGGGGCAGTCGACGGCGGTGTCGATCGGCGGCGACGCGATCATCGGGTCGACGTATGCCGAACTGATGCCGCTGTTCGAGGGCGACGGGCAGACGCAGGGGATCGTGATCTACACCGAGCCGGGCGGGCGCATGGAGGCCGAGCTGGCGCGGTGGGTGACCGAGAATCAGGGAGCGCAGCGACCGGTCGGCGCCGCAGGCGACTCACGTCTGCCGATCGTGGCATTCATGGCGGGGAGGTTCATGGACGAGATGCCCGGTATGAGCTTCGGCCATGCAGGGACGATCGTAGAAGGCAAGGCAGATACGGCCGGCGAGAAGATCGCCCGGCTGGCGCAGGCAGGGATCGCCGTGGCGGAGCGGATCGAGGACATCCCCGAGATGATCGGCGCGGCGATCGCCGAGCGCTCGGGCACAGCCCAAGCCGCCCCATCGGGGAGCCCCGCATGAGCGCCGGCGGGAGATTCGTCGCGGTCGAAGTCGATGACCTGGGCGCGGCGCCGTGCGGGAGCACGGCATGAGGGCCGACGGCAGGTTCATCGCGGTCGAGGTCGACGATGCGGCCGCGGCGGACGCCGAGCTCGCGCGCAGGCTGACCGAGGCGTGCCCCGTGGACATCTTCGCCCAGGACGACAGCGGCCGGCTCGAGATCGTCGAACGGAACCTCGACGAGTGCGTACTGTGCCGCCTGTGCCTCGATGCCGCGCCCGCAGGCACGGTCAAGGTGATCAAGCTGTACGACAACGACGCGGTGCTCGCCTGAGGACGCGGTGCTCGCCTGAGGACGCGGTGCTCGCCTGAGGACGCGGTGCTCGCCTGAGGACGCGGTGCTCGCCTGAGGACGCAGTGCTCGCCTGCGGACGCACGCGCGTGCGTGCGCCGTCTTGCGGCGGCCCCTCAGGCGGAACGTCCCGTGCACGCCGATCCGCCGACTCCCGTATGCTTTGGACTGGAGACTGAAGCGGCCGTGAACGAAAACTTCTCACTGATCGTCATGTGCCTGTTCCTGCTCGCTTCGCTGGCGTTCCTTGCCCAGCAGCTGACGTCGTATCACTGAGCAGGCTCTCAGAGCAGAGCGCACGCGCACGCGCGCACACGCGCGTGGGCTCACCCCGATCAAGAGTCCCCTACGCCGGCCGGCGGGCCTTGCGCGTGCGCTGGCGCTCGAGCTGGCGTTCGACGACGTTGACGATCAGCCGCAGGAACTGCTCGGGGCCGGAGGCCTTGGCCTGCCCGTAGGAGAAGGCCTCGATCCAGTCCTCGATCTTGCCTTCGCGGGCCATGACGTTGAAGAACTCGCGACGCATGTCGACCCGGATGCGCGCGTCCGCGGCCGGCCCCTTGGTGACGCGCGCGCCGGGCATCTCCAGGCGAAACTGCTGGACGTCGCCGCGCCCGCGCAGCTCGACGCCGACGACGAGCTTGATCGGCTCGAGCGCGGGGACTTCGGCGACGAACCGACGGACCGCGAGCTCGATCAGCGACTTGGCGTCGTCGGCCATCTCTCACAACCCGTTCGGGAGATCCAGATCAACCCGTTCAGGAGCCTAGATCTTGTGGCGCTGGAGTAGCTTGCGGCCGATGACCATGCGCTGGATCTCCGAAGTGCCCTCGCCGATCAGCAGCAGCGGGGCGTCGCGGTAGAGGCGCTCGATCTCGTACTCCTTGGAGTAGCCGTAGCCGCCGTGGATGCGGAGCGACTCCTCGACGCAGAAGCGGCCGGCCTCGGAGGCGAACAGCTTGGCCATGCCGGCCTCCAGGTCGGAGCGCTCGCCGGCGTCCTTCAGGCGCGCGGCGCGGAGCGTCAGCAGGCGGGCGGCGTTGACCTGCGTGCCCATGTCGGCGAGCTTGAACTGGATCGCCTGGTGCTCGGCGATCGGCCGCCCGAAGGTGTGGCGCTCCTGCGAGTAGCGCAGGGCGAGCTCGAGCGCGCGCTGCGCGATGCCGACGCCGCGCGCGGCGACGTTGACGCGGCCGACCTCGAGGGCGTCCATCATCTGCCCAAAGCCGCGGTTGAGGCCGGCGGTCTCGCCGCCGAGGACGTTCTCGGCAGGGCAGCGGTAGCCCTCGAACACGAGCTCGGTTGACTCGACGCCCTTGTAGCCCATCTTTTTGATCTGCGGCGGCACCTTCAGGCCCGCGTACGGGCCGGTGTTCTCAGCGACACCGGGCTCTTTTTCGGCGATGAAGCAGGTGAAGCCGCGGTGGCGCGGGTCGGCCTCGGGATCGGTCTTGACGAGCACGAACACGAGCGAGCTGCGCAGGCCGTTGGTGACCCACATCTTCGTGCCGTTGATCTCGTAGCTGCCGTCGTCGGTCTTGCGGGCGGCGGTTTTGATCGCCTGGACGTCGGAGCCGAGCTCGGGCTCGGACAACGAGAACGCGGCCCTGATCTCGCCGGTGGCCATGCGCGGCAGATAGCGCTGGCGCTGCTCGTCGCTGCCGAACTTCATCAGCAGGTAGGAGCCGATGAAATGAGTGTTGATGACGCCCGAGATCGAGATCCAGCCGCGCGAGAGCTCCTCGACGATCATCGCGTAGGTCGTCAGGTCGAGTCCGAGGCCGCCGTACTCCTCGGGGATCGTGACGCCGAACAGGCCGAGCTCCTTCATCTGCTCGACGATCGGCGCGGGGAACTCGTCGGCGTGGTCGTAGTGCTCGGCGTTGGGGATGATCTGCTCGTCGGCAAACTGGCGGACCATGTCGGTGATGGCCCGCTGCTCGTCGGTCTTCTCGGTGTAGGGCGTGGCGGCTACGGCCATGCGTTCAGCGCTCCAGGAGTTGGGGTCTTTCGTCTCTGAGGGAGAATACCGGCGTGAACTTCGCGCGCGACGTGGTCGACCGCATGCCCGCGGGCACTACCGCTTTGATCGAGATCGCGCGGGACGGGGCACGGCGCGAGTGGACGTTCGGACAGGTGAGCGAGCGCAGCGCCCGGCTCGCGGGGGCACTGCAGGCGCGAGGGATCGGCGAGGGAGACGTGGTGATGACGTTGATCGGCAACCGCCCCGAGTGGGTGATGGCGATGTGCGCCTGCTTTCGGATCGGGGCCGTGGTGCTGCCTTGTACCGAGCAGCTGCGCGCGAAAGACCTGCGCATGCGGTTGGACGTGGCAGAGCCGTCGCTGGTGCTGGCGGACGAGCGCAACCGGGCTGAGCTCGAGCGCGCGGTTGCGGGCGAGGAGGCGCACCCGGGCGCGGCAGAGCATCCCGGGACGCCGGCAGAGCATCCCGAAAAAACGCGGACCCACGCGCGCACGGGCGCGGCGGAGCACCTCGGGACCCAGGCAGAGCATCCCCAAACGGGAGCTCGCGCGCGCGCGCGCACGCGCGCGCGGGCGCCGCAAGTGGCGACGATCCCAGACGACGACCTGTTCGCGGCGGCGCCAGCGCCGGCGGCCGAGCTGGGGCCCGATGATCCCTGCCTGATCACGTTCACGAGCGGCACGGCCGGCGAGCCCAAGGCGGTGCTCCATGGACAGCGGTATCTCGCGGGCCAGGACGTCCAGGCGCGCCACTGGCTGGGGGCGCAGCCCGGCGAGCTCGTGTGGTGCACGGCGGCGTCGGGTTGGAGCAAGTCGGCTCGTAACGTGTTCATCGCGCCGTGGCTGTCGGGGGCGCGCGCGCTGCTGCACGACGCACGCTTCGACCCGCACGAGCGCCTCGAGCTGCTGGCGGCGGAGCGCGTGAACGTGCTGTGCATGGCGCCGACCGAGTATCGCGTGATCGCCAAGCGCTCGACGCCGAGGCCGCTGCCGGCGATGCGTGGGCTGGTCGCTGCGGGCGAGGCGCTGAATCCGGAGGTGCTGTACGCCTGGCGCGAGGCGACGGGTCTCGAGATCCGCGACGGATACGGCCAAACCGAGACCGGTCAGCTGACCGGGATGGCGGCGGGGACGCCGGCGCGGCCGGGATCGATGGGCAGGGCATTGCCGGGAATGGGGCTGTCGATCGCTCAGGGCGAACTGGTGGCCGATCCGCCCACGGTGCCGACGTTCTTCCTCGGCTATCTGAACGAGGGGGTGGGCCGTGAAAGCGATGGTGCCTGGGCGATGTCAGATCGCCGCGAGCAGGGGCTGTGGCGGACCGGAGATCGCGTGCACGAGGACGACGAGGGGTATCTGTGGTTCGAGGGGCGGGCCGACGACGTGATCGTGTCTGCCGGCTATCGGATCGGGCCGTTCGAGGTCGAGTCGGCGCTGGTGACCCATCCCGCCGTGGCGGAGGCCGCGGCGGTCGCGGCGCCCGACGACGAGCGGGGATCGGTGGTGCGCGCCGTCGTGGTGTTGCGCAATGGCGACTACGCACCCTCGGACGGGCTGGTGCGCGAGTTGCAGGAGCACGTCAAGCGCGAAACGGCGCCGTACAAGTATCCGCGGATCGTTGAGTTCGCGCGCGAGCTGCCGAAGACCGCGAGCGGCAAGATCAAGCGCGCGGAGCTGCGGGCGCGCGGACCGAGCTGAGCTCATGCCCGCGAACCGCCCCTCGAACCCCGCGCGCGGACCGAGCTGCTGCCCGGGCGCGCGGGCCGGCGTCAGACCCGCGCGCCCTGAGCGACCTCAGGCCAGCTGCATCGAAGGCTCCGCGCCGGCCGTCTTCGGTGCCTCGGCCTCGATCTCCTGCGGCTGCGGCGCTCGGGGGGTGCGCAGAAACAAGAGCGCCGCCAGTACGCCCACGCCTACCAGACCTGCAGCCACCACGTACGCCAGGTGATAGCCGCCGGTGAGCGCGCTGACCACGCTGTCCCCGCTCGCGCCGAGCGCTTTGGCATGGTCGGTCGCGACGGTGCCGAGCGTGGCGAGGCCGATTGCGCCGAACAGCTGGACGGACACGTTGATGATCCCCGAGGCGAGCCCGGCGTCGCGCGGCGGCGCCTCGGACATGCCGATCGTCAGCAGCGGCAGGAACGAGGCTCCCGCTCCGAGACCGAGCAGCAGGAACGCCAGGAACAGCGTCGGGAAGTAGCTGGCGTGTATGCCCGCCGATGAAAGCAGCAGCAGGGCGGCGACGATCGAGCTCAACCCGGCGCTGAGGGTGCTCACCGCGCCGAAGCGCTCGGAGGCTCGCGCCGCTACGCCCAGCGACATGACGGCGATGGCGACGGTCAGGGGCATGAACGCCAGGCCCGTGTCGATCGCGTCATAGCCGAGCACCCGCTCGAGGTACAGCGAGCCCAGGAAGAACGCCGCGAACATCCCGGTGACCAGCAGTCCACGTACGAGGCTTGAGCCCATCAGGGTGCGCAGCCGCAGGATCCGCAGCGGCATGATCGGGTTCTCGATCCGCGCCTCGAGCGCGAGGAACGCTCCGAGCAGCGCCACCGAGCCGCCGGCAGCGGCGAGCGTGCGCGCGGAGGTTAGGCCGTATTCGCTCGACTTGACGATCGCGAAGGCGCCGAGCATCGTCGCCGCGGTCACGAGGATCGAGCCCAGCACGTCCACCCCGCCCGCCAGACCGATGCCCTCGTTCTCGACGATCAGCGCCGACCCCAGCACGAACGCCAGGATTCCGATTGGGACGTTGACGAAGAAGATCCAATGCCAGCTCAGCGACTGCGTCAGCGCGCCCCCGGCCAGGAGGCCGATCGAGCCGCCGCCGGCCGAGACGAACGCGTATACGCCCATCGCTTTGGCTTGCTCGGCCTTCTTCGGGAACTCCGTGACGATGATCGCCAGGATCACGCTCGAGGCGACCGCCCCACCGACGCCCTGGATCAACCGGGCGCCGATCAGCATGGCCTGGCTCTGTGAGACACCGCACAGGATCGAGGCCGCCGTGAACATCACGAGTCCCGTCAGGAATACCCGCTTTCGCCCCACCAGGTCGCCCATGCGCCCGGCGAGCAGCAGCAGTCCACCGAAGGTGATCAGATAGCCGTTCATCACCCAGGTGAGGTTGCTCTGGCTGAAGTGCAGATCGTGCTGGATCGAGGGCAGCGCGACGTTCACGATCGTGGCGTCGAGGACCATCATCAGCTGGCCCAGGCAGAGCACGGCGAGCGCGATCCAGCGGCGCCGGTCCGAGCGGTCGGCCGGGGCGGGGGCCGAAGCCCCCGCCTCCTGCACCGAGCCGTCCGTGGGCGGCTGCGAGGCCTGGGCCGTGCGAGAGGCATCTCGCACGGCCTGCGTCGCGACGCCGTCGGCCTGGATCGATGCGAGGCGGCGGCGTGAGCGTATCCGGGCCGCGTGGGCGCGGGTGTTGGTCTTGTTGAAGCGGTCGATGCGGTTGATCAGAGCTGTCATTGGTGTCCTCCGGTGTAGCGTGGAACACACCATAGCAGTTATCATCACTATCGCAAGGATGATCTATTGAAAATTAATGACCGCTGTCCATATGATAACCGCTGGGTCTAGGATAACCATTGTAACTGGTACAATCCGTGCTAATGTGATGATTGACGCTAATGAGATGATTGACGGTCCGATGATGTATAGACTTGACGACATGGCCAGGCAGGGAGATGCGGCCGATCAGCGGGACGACGCGCAAGCCCCCAGCTGCGCGGTGCTGCTGAGCAGGTTGGCCAAGCAGGTCTACAGGCGCAGCAACGAGGAGCATCTGGGGATGCACCTGCGGCACCTGATGTCGCTCAGCTATGTGAGCGACCATGACGGCTGTCCCCAGCAGGATCTTGCCGATGCGTTTTGCATGGACGCCAACAACGTGGTGCTCCTGCTGAATGAGCTGGAGGAGCTGGGCTATGCCACGCGCCAGCGCGATCCGACCGATCGCAGGCGCCATCTCGTGCACATAACGCCCGCCGGACGCAAGGCGCTGCGGGCATCGCTGCCCGCCCAGACGGCACTCGAGGATCAGCTGCTCACGGCCCTGGACCCAGATGAGCGCAGAACCCTGTGCGCGCTGCTGACACGCGCCCTGCGCAGCGTCGAGCCAGACGAGCAGGACGAGTCGGCCGAATACGTCGCGGTCGCGTCGATTTCAGGCTAAGGCCCGTCGGCAGGCCACAGCGCAACCGTCGCGTTCACTTTGAGATCGGCGCCGATCACGGCGTACACCGCGACCGTGGCGTCGATCTCAACGCCGCGGCCTACACCGCGACCGTGGCGTCAATCTCAACGCCGCGGCCTACACCGCGACCGTGGCGTCAATCTCAACGCCGCGGCCTACACCGCGACCTTGGCGTCAATCTCGACGCCGCGGCCTACAGCGCGACCGTGGCGTCGATCTCGACGGAGGCGCCCATCGGCAGCTGCGCGACTCCGATCGTGACGCGCGCCGGCGGCTGGTCGTCGAAGAACGACGCATAGACCTCGTTGACGTCGGCGAATGCGGCCAGGTCGGTCATGTAGACCGTCACCCGCACGGCGCGCCCGAGCGTCGTGCCCGCCGCCCGGCACACGGCCTGCAGGTTCTCCAGGCAGCGCCTGGCCTGCGCGGCCGCCGTGGCGCCGACGATCTTCCCCGTCTCGGGATCGAGCGGGATCTGACCCGAGCAGAACATCAGGCCCTGACCGCCGTCGTCGCGCGCGAGCACGGCGTGGCTGTAAGGCCCGACGGCCGGGGGCGCGTCCGGGGCGCTCAGCGCTTGACGGACGACGGCCATCAGCGATCGCTGCGACGCGCGATCAACGAAGACGACACGACCGAGCCGACGACCATCACAGTGGGCAAGACCCTATCGCGTCCGCACGCGCTGTCCCGGCGCCAATACATTTGGCAGCAGCAGCGCGCGCGTTTGTGTGACGTCCCGGTGATCCCGACTCCCCCAATCCGTCACCAACCGCGATGTTTGGCGCCCATGATCCGCTAGATTCCGCTGGTGCGACGAATCGCCGGGAGCTTCAGCGCCGTCGCGCTCCTGGCATTGCTCGCGTGCACCTGGGCGGCGGCGAGTGCCGACGCCCAGATCGCATGGAGTCCGTGCGGCGAAAGCAACGACTACGCCTGCGGACATCTGACGGTTCCGCTCGATCCCGGCGGCCCAGCGCCAGGCACGATCACGCTGGCGATGCGCCGCCACCGGGCGCCTGTGGGCGAAGGGCGCGAAGCCGTGATCGCGCTGGCGGGCGGTCCAGGGCAGGCCGCGATTCCGTTCACCGAAGACTTCGCGCAGCTGCTCGGACCGATCCTGGCGACGCGCGATTTGATCGTGTTCGACCAGCGCGGGATCGGGCTCTCCGACCCGCTCTCGTGTCATCGCTTCGAACTCGCCGCCGAAGGCCCGAACGGCCAGGAGGTCGCCGAATGCGCCGGCCAGATCGGCCCCTCGCGTAGCTACTACACGACCGCACAGACGGTGGCCGACATCGAGGCGGTCCGCCAGGCGGGCGGGTACGAAAAGCTGGTGCTCTACGGAACGTCTTACGGCACCAAGGTGGCCGAGCGTTACGCGCAGACCTATCCCAACCACGTGAGCGCGCTTGTGCTGGACTCGGTCGTGCCTCCGAACGGACCCGAACCGCTCGACCGGCCGACCTTCGCCGCGATCCCGCGCGTGCTGCGCCAGCTGTGCGCCGCGCGCGCGTGTGCGCACATCACGCCGGAACCGGTCGCCGACCTCGCGAAGGTCGTCAGGCGGATCGGCGCAGGCGGCGTGCGTGGGCGCTGGATCGACGAACGCGGTCGCGCGCACACGATCTTCATCACGGCCAACGAGCTGCTGCAGATCCTCGTGGCCGGCGATCTCGAACCGGCGCTGCGCTCGGGGTTCCCGGCGGCGGTGCGCGCCGCGGCCCGCGGCGACGACGCTCCGCTCGCGCGGCTCGTGCACGAGGCCGAAGAAACCGGCGATAGCGGCGAAGAAGAAAACCCCGACGAGAGCTTCGACACGCCGCTGTACTTGGCGACGACCTGCGAAGAGCAGCTGTTTCCCTGGAACCGCTCCTCCTTGCCGACACAGCGCCTGCACGAAGCAAGCGCGCGGCTCGACCGCTTGCCGGCGCGTGCCCTCGCGCCGTTCGGCCCGAGCAACGTGTTCGCGATCAGCGATCTGCAGGCGTGCGCCTACTGGCCATACACGACACCCGCTCCCGAGCCGGTACAGGCGCCGTTCCCGAGCGTGCCGACGCTGATCCTCAGCGGCGCTGACGATCTGCGCACGCCGACGGCGAACGCGCGCGAAGTGGCGTCCCAGATCTCCGGGTCACACCTCCTGGTGGTGCCCGAAGTCGGCCACTCGGTGCTCGGCACCGACCTCAGCGGTTGCGCGAGCAAGGCCCTACAGGCGCTGTTCAAGCCGGCAGCGATCCAGCAATGCCACGGTGGACGTCAGCTGCTGAAGTTGCTCGGCCTGACGCCGCTTGCGCCGGCGCGACTGTCCGCTGTTTCGCCGGCTCGCGGCTTTCGCGGCAAGATCGGCCGGACGCTGCACGCGCTGCAGCTGACGATTGCGGACTTCGAGCGCCAGGCGGAGGTGCGCGGGCTGAGCGAGCTCGAGTCCGGCGCGTTTGCCGAGCTGAGCAGCACGCGGATCGGCGGGCTGCGCGCGGGATGGGCTGAGAGCGGCGGAGAAAAGCTGACGCTGCACGGCTACTCGTACGTGCCGGGCGTCACCGTGACCGGCACGATCGGAGCGCACGAAGCAAGCCTCCGGCTCGGCGGGTCGGCTGCAGCGCGCGGCAGCTTGCGGCTGTTTGAGCATGGGCAGCTCACCGGAACCCTGGGTAATCAGGGCGTCCGGATACCTGCGCGTCCCACCCTGACCGACGCTATCGTCCCCTTGAATGCGCAGGCCGCCCCCAAGCTCGCTTCTGGCGATCTTGTTGCCCGTGCTGCTGCTGGCTGGCTGGCCCGCTTCCTCAAGCGCGTCCCTCAGCTTCGGTCCCTGTAGCGGCGAAGCTCCCGCCAGCTTTGCCTGCGCGACCGTGGTCGTGCCACTCGAGCGCGGCGGCGGCGTGCCTGGCAGCGTCACGCTCAAGCTGGCTCGCCGGCAGGCCGCGCTGACACCGAGCCGCAGCGCCGTTTTGGCGCTCGCGGGCGGGCCGGGCCAGGCGGCGCTCGGCCTCGGCGAATTCCTCGCGAAAGCGATCGAGCCCGCGCTCACGGACCGCGATCTGCTGGTGTTCGACCAGCGTGGGACCGGCGAATCCGATCCCCTCAGCTGCTCGGCGTTCACCAGTCAGAGCGCGATCGAGGACGCGGGGTCGCTCGGTGAACTGGTCGGCAGTTGCGCACAGCAGCTGGGTCCGGCCCGCGGCGCGTTCACGTCGCGCGAATCGGTGGCCGACATCGAGGCGATCCGCCAGGCGGCGGGCTATGAAAAGCTCGTTCTGTACGGCACCTCGTACGGCACCAAGGTGGCGCTCGAGTACGCCGAACAGTACCCGCAGAACGTCGAAGCGCTGGTGCTCGACTCGGTCGTCCTCCCCACGGGCCCGGAACCGTTCGCGCTCGCGAGCTTTCACGCGGTTCCGGGTGTGCTGAACGAACTGTGTGAGAACGATGCCTGCGCCGGGATCACCACGAACCCGGTCGGCGACCTCACGCGCCTGGCGGCCCAACTGCGCAAGCGGGCGCTCGGAGGCTCGGTGTACGAAGGCTCCGGGCAGCGGCGCAACGTGACGCTCGATGAGCCCGGGCTGTTTGAGATCCTCGGCGCCGGTGATCTCAACCCCGCGCTGCGAGCGCTGCTGCCCGCGGCGATCGTCTCGGCGCTGCACCACGATCCCGATCCGCTGCTGCGCCTGAAGGCGCTCTCGGAAGGGCTGATTCCGACCGTTCCCAGCAAACCGCGGCAGGAAGGCCAGAGCTCGATCGATGAAACGCTGTACGTCAACACCTCCTGCGAAGAGACGCTGTTCCCCTGGCAGCGCACAGCCACCGCGCAGACGCGCGAGGCTGAAGCGCTCGCGGCGCTGCGCGGGCTGCCGCACAGCGACTTCAGCCCCTTCGACCCGGCCACGGCGCTCGACGCGAGCCTCGTGCCCACCTGCGTCGACTGGCCCGCTGCGGCGCCGGCGCCGCAGCCGCCGGGCGCATTGCCGAACGTGCCGACGCTGATCCTCTCGGGCGCGCAGGACCTGCGCACGCCGACGGCCAATGCCCGGCGCCTCGCCGGCGAGATACCGGACGCCCAGGTGCTGGTGGTGCCGTTTACCGGGCACTCGGTGCTCGGAGCCGACTTCAGTGGCTGCGCACAGCAGGCGGTGCAGGACTTCTTCAATGCCGTCCCGGTGCAGCAGTGCCCGGCGACCAAGGACGTGTTCGCGCCGACGCCGGTGACGCCGACGGAGCTCTCCTCGATCCATCCGCCTGTGGTGCTCGGCGGCAGACCTGGACAGACGTTGACGGCGACGCTCGACACGATTCTCGATCTCGAGCGCCAGGTGACGGCGGCCACGCTGCAGGCAGATGCCGAACTCCCGGCCGGGTCCAGCTTCGGCGGGCTGCGCGGCGGGTATGCGCGCCTGGAGTCCTCAGCGGTCGTGCTGGACGGGTTCTCGTTCGTGCCCGGCGTCGAGCTGAGCGGGAGCTTTCCGATTCGCTTCGGCGAACTGCAGCCCGGGACGCTGCGCATCGGCGGCTCGCGAGCCGCGTCCGGCACGATCCGCGTAAAGCTCGGCGAGACGGCCAGCGGGAGACTCGGTGGCAGGAGCTTCGACGTCGAGATCGCCAAGGTCAACCTCGCCCGCGCGTTCGGCGCAGACGGGGAATGGCCCACGGGCAAGGTCGCGTTCCCGCTGCCGGGTCTCGCCGGCGGGCGCTGAGCTCGGCGCCCCGACGATCGTTTCCAACGGCGCCGGCGCAGCGCGCGCCTGAAACGCAAGCGGCCAGGTCGCGTTCCCGCTGCCAGGTCTCACGCACTTGCACTGACGCCACACGCGGCCGGCCGACAGTACGCTGAGTCTGGATGGCGAACGCGCTCGCGACCGAGACCTCGCCCTACCTGCGCCAGCATGCCGACAATCCCGTTCGACTGGCTGCCGTGGGGGCCTGTCGCGCTGGCGCGGGCACGCGAGCAGGACACGCCGCTGCTGGTGTCGATCGGGTATTCGGCCTGCCACTGGTGCCACGTAATGGAGCGGGAGTCATTCACCGACGAGCGCACGGCAGCCCTGATGAACGAGCTGTTCGTGTGCGTGAAGGTGGACCGCGAGGAGCGCCCGGACGTTGACGCTCTCTACATGGAGGCCGTGCAAGGAATGACCGGCCATGGGGGCTGGCCGCTGAACGTGTTTCTCACGCCCGAGCAGCTGCCGTTCTACGGCGGTACATATTTCCCGCCCGAGCCGCGCGCTGGGATGCCGGCGTGGACCCAGGTGCTGCAGGCGATCGGCGAGGCGTGGGAGACGCAGCGCGAGGAGATCAGGGCCGGCGGGGAGCGCCTGCGCGAGCGCCTCGCGGGCGGAGCGCTGCTGCGGCCGTCGGCAGTGCCGCTGACCGCGGCCGCACTCGACGAGGCCGTCGCCGGACTGCGTGCGGAATACGATCCGGTCAACGGCGGCTTTGGAGGCCCGCCCACCTACGCGCCGAAGTTCCCGCAGGCATCGGTGCTGGAGTTCCTGCTGGCGCGCGCGGGCGTTGACGCTGCGAGCCCCGACATGGCCGTGCAGACCCTGCGCGCGATGGCAGCGGGGGGAATCTACGACCAGCTCGGCGGAGGATTTCACCGTTATGCGGTTGACGCTTCCTGGACGGTGCCGCACTTCGAGAAGATGCTCTACGACAACGCCCTGCTCGCCCGCGCCTATCTCCACGGCTGGCGCCTAACCGGCGAGCTGCGACTGCAGCAGGTGTGCCGCGAGACGCTTGACTGGGCACTGCGCGAGATGCGCGGTCCCGAGGGAGGCTTCTACGCCGCGCTCGACGCCGACTCCGAAGGAGTCGAGGGCAAGTACTACGTGTGGCGCGCCGAGGAGATCGGCGCCCTGCTCGGCCAAGACGCGGACGCGGCGATCGCGTGGTTCGGCGTCACCGAGGCGGGGAACTTCCACGAGCACGGCGTCAACGGCGACCTGAACGTGCTGCAGGCGCACGGGCCCGAACCGCCCGCGGGGGGGCGCGATCGCATTCGCGCCCGCCTGCTGGCGGCGCGCTCGCGCCGGACGCCGCCCGGACTCGATGACAAGCGCCTGACCAGCTGGAACGCTCTGATGATCTCCGCGCTCGCCGACGCCGGAGCGGGGCTCGAGGGAGCAGTTGGGCAGCGCTATCTCGACGCCGCACGCGCTTGCGGGGCGTTTATCCTCGCGCGAATGCGCGACGAGCAAGGTCACGTGTTGCGCACGTTCTCAGCCGGGAAGGCGGCCTTGCACGGCTATCTCGAGGACTACGCGCTGCTGCTCGAGGCTCTGATAACGCTGTTCGAAGCCAGCTGCGAAGAGCGCTGGTTCGAGGAGGCCAGAAGCCTCGCCGACATGTTGATCGAGCGCTTCGCGGACCCGGACAACGGCGGCTTCTACTCGACCGCGACCGGTGGTGAAGCATTGGTGGTGCGGCGCAAGGAGCTCGAGGACGCGCCGATCCCGTCGGGCGCGTCGAGCGCGGCGATGGGCCTGCTGCGCCTTGGCGAGCTCACCGGAGAGGCGGAGTACGAGCGTCACGGTCTCGGCGCGATGGCGCTCGTGCGCGAGATCGCGCCTCGCCACCCGAGAGCCTTCGGGCACATGCTCCAGGCGATGCACTGGCGCCTCGCCCCGCCGCGCCCGATCGCCTGTCCGGTCCCTGGGCTACAGAACCGCTAGGTACCTGTCCAGCTCCCAGCTGCTGACCTGCATGCGGTAGTCGTCCCACTCCTGACGCTTGATCTCGACGTAGCGGTTGAACATGTGCTCGCCGAGCGTGCGGAGCACCAGCTCGGACTGGGCGAGCAGCTCGATGGCCTCGCCGAGCGATTCGGGCAGCTGCTCGACGCCGAGGCGCCGGCGCTCCTCGGCGGACAGGTGGTACAGGTTCTTCTCCATCGGCTCGGGCAGCTCGTAGCCCTTCTCGATCCCCTCGAGCCCCGCCTGCAGGAGCGCGGCGAACGTCAGGTACGGGTTGCACGCCGGGTCCGGGCAGCGCAGCTCCATGCGCGTGGCCCGCTCGCGGCCGGGGTGATACAGCGGCACGCGCACGAGCGCCGAGCGGTTGCGACGCGACCAGGCGACGTAGACGGGCGCCTCGAAGCCCGGGACCAGGCGCTTGTAGGAGTTGACCCACTGCGCGAACAGCGCGCAGATCTCGCGGGCGTGCTTGAGCTGGCCGGCGACGAAGGCCTTGCCAACGTCCGAGAGGAAGTACTGGTCGTCGGGGTCGTAGAAGGCGTTGCGCCCGGCGGTGAACAGCGACTGGTGCGTGTGCATGCCCGAGCCGTTCTCGCCGAACAGCGGCTTGGGCATGAAGGTCGCGTGCCAGCCGTACTTCATCGCGTACTCCTTGACGGTGATGCGGTAGGTCATGCAGTCGTCGGCCATCTTCATGGCGTGCGCGTAGCGCATGTCGATCTCGTGCTGGCTTGGGCCGACCTCGTGGTGGGTGTACTCGACGTGGATGCCGAGCTGCTCGAGCGCGAGGACGGTCTCGCGACGGACGTCCGAACCGGCGTCGAGCGTGGTCAGGTCGAAGTAGCCGCCCCGGTCGAGCACTTCGGTGGAGCGAGCGTCGCGAAACAGGAAGTACTCGAGCTCGGGACCCACGTTGAAGGTGTCGAAGCCGAGCTCCTGCGCGCGCGCGAGCGCGCGCCTCAGCACGTGCCGGGGATCCCCCTCGTAGGGCGTGCGCTCGGGCGTGACGATGTCGCAGAACATGCGCCCGACGCCCTGCTCCTCCGGGCGCCAGGGCAGCACGGCGAACGTGCCGGGGTCGGGCATCGCGATCATGTCGGACTCCTCGATCGCGTTGAAGCCGGTGATCGACGAGCCGTCGAAGCCCATGCCCGCCTCGAATGCGTCATCGAGCTCGGCAGCATTGATCGAGAACGACTTGAGCTGGCCGAGGATGTCCGTGAACCAGAAGCGGATGAAGCGAATGTCACGCTCGGCGACGAGCGCCTTGACGTCCGCAGCCGTCTTTGGCTGCTCGGGCGCCTGCTGGTCGGAGATCGCGCTTGGATCGGACATCGCGCTCGAATCGGACATCGCTCGGACCTTAGTCGATGGTCTCGCCGGCGGGTATCGACCGCTGGCTAAATCGCGAGCCGTGGCGCGCTCGTCTAGTGCCCTGCGACGGCTGCCACGAACGAGGCGATCGCTTCGGCTTCTTTGCCCTCATACAGCCCCGCCGGCATCTGTCCGTTGCCGCGGGCGCGGCCTTCGAGGATCGCACTCAACACCAGCGCCTTGCGCCCAGCGGGCGTGGAGATCTCTTCGCCGACGCGCACGTCGAGATCGGGGCCGATGTGCCCGACGTCGTTGGTGGCGGCCAGCGTGTGGCAGCCACCGCAGCTGTGCGCGAAAAGTTCGCGCCCTTTTTCCTGTTCGGCCGTCAGATGGACCCCGCCAACGGCCACGCTGCCCTTGTGCGCGGCGTTGTTTGCGAGCACGAGCGCCGGCACGATCAGGCCGAAGGCGAACGCGAGCACGATTCCAGCCGTGATCGCGCGGCGGGTGGCCTTCGATTCCGGGGCGGGCTCGCCGCTGTCGCCCCGCGCGCGCGCCCCGCCGCGCATCGCGACGAAGAACACGGCAAGGCCGACCGCCACCCAGAAGGCGATGATTACGTACACGTAGAACACGCGCGCGGCACCATATCGTCTGGGCAGGCCGGGTGGCCCCCCTCGCGAGCCGCCGATAAGAACCTCCTCACCTTTAGGCGTTCGTTAGCCGCGGACAAGGTGCGGCGCTACCCTGAACGTGCAAGCTGATGAGCTACTTCCTTCGCCGATTGCCGCTGGGGCGCTTGCTGCTCGCGTGTGCGCTCGCGATCGCGCTGGGCGCATGCATCGCAGCACTCGCGTTCGCGCTCAGCGACGGACCGACGCCGCCGCCCAAGCCCCTGGCGGACGCGATCCACGAAGCACTCGCCGGGAATGGCTCGGAAACGGTCCAGGGTGTGAGCGCGTCGATCCAGCTGACCGACCACCTGCTCGAAGGGGCCAACTTGGCGAGCGGCGGACAGGCCGGCGGCCTCGCGTCGAGTCCGCTTGTGACCGGCGCCTCGGGGCGCCTGTGGATCGCGAAGGACGGCCGCGTGCGCCTGGAGCTGCAGTCCGAACAGGGCGACACGCAGGTCCTCTACGACGGGCACACGCTGTCGCTGTACGACGCGGCCACGAACACGCTCTACCGCTACACGCTGCCCGCGAACGACGAAAGCGCTGGTGGCGAACAGGGTTCGTCGAGCGGCGAAAAGGGCGCGGGCGGCCAAGGCTCGTCCAGCGGCCAGAGCTCGGCCCAGACCGAAGGCTCGAGCCACCAGCACGAAGTGCCGTCGGTGGCGAAGATCGAAGAAGCGATCTCGCGTCTGAGTCGGCACGCCAACGTCTCCGGGGCGACGCCGACGAACATCGCGGGCCGGCCGGCCTACACAGTGCGGGTGTCGCCGAAGGAAGCCGGCAGCCTGCTCGGCGGCGCCGAGCTCTCGTGGGACGCTGATAACGGCGTGCCGCTGCGCGCGGCGATCTACTCCTCGAGCAGCTCCTCGCCGGTGATCGAACTGGCGGCAACCGAAATCTCCTACGGGCCGGTCGAAAGCTCGGTGTTCGAATTCAGCCCGCCACCGGGAGCCAAGGTCGAAGAAGGCAGCTTGGGCTCAAAGAGCAGCGAAGGCGGCTCCGCGCCAAGCTGCGTCAAGGAAGCGCTCGTCTGTCCACAACCGCCGGGGGGTCACTCTGGCGGCGAACATCCCACGCTCACGACCCACGGCCACGGGCCAGGCACGATCGCGGTGCTCGAAGGCAAGGCCGAGCAGGCCGAAGGCAACGACGGGGAACAGCTGGAAGAGCTGCCGAAGGTGACGATCAACGGAACGAGCGCCAGCGAGCTGCGCACCGAGCTCGGGACGCTGTTGACGTTTGAGCGCGCCGGTGTGCGCTACGTCGTGCTGGGCGCCGTGGTGCCGGCGGCGGTCGAAGAAGTCGCACGGGGCCTGTGAACCGGAGCAACGCCGGGTCCGCCCGGCTGCCGGCCGCAGGGGACCCGGGCGCGCCCGAGCGGGCGCGCGAGGCGCGCGACGACGCGCAGCCGGTGAAGGCGCGCGGGCTGGTCAAGCGCTACAAGGAGGTGTTGGCCGTCGATCACATCGATTTGAACGTGCAGGCGGGCGACGTGTACGGGTTCTTGGGGCCGAACGGCGCCGGCAAGACGACGACGCTGCGTATGGCGCTCGGGCTGATCGTGCCCAGCGAGGGCAGCGTCGAGCTGTTCGGTCGCGACCCCTTGCGCGCGGGCGCGAGGGCGCTCGCTGGCGTCGCCGGGTTCGTCGAGGCCCCGCGCTTCTATCCGTACCTGAGCGCCAGCAAGAACCTGCAGCTGCTTGCGGCGCTCGACGGCGGCGACGCGCGAACGCGCATCGAGCAGGTGCTCAGCATCGTCGAGCTCAGCCCCCGGGCGCAGCACAAGGTCGGCGGCTACTCGCATGGCATGCGCCAGCGTCTGGGGATCGCCGCAGCGCTGTTGCGGCGGCCGCGGCTGTTGATACTCGACGAGCCAGCGACAGGCCTCGATCCGGCGGGGATGCGCGACATGCGCGAGCTGATCCGGCGCCTCGCCGGCGAAGGCATCACCGTGCTGCTCTCGAGCCACCAACTGCCGGAGGTCCAGGACCTGTGCGACCGGGTCGCGATCGTGGACCGCGGGCGTGTGGTGTACGAGGGCGCGCTCGCCGACTTGCGCCGCCAGGGAGGCGCGGGCTATCGCCTGCGCACCACCGACGATGGGCGCGCTCTGGACGTCGCTCGTGCGCAGCCGGGAATCGAGCACGTGAACCTCCACGAGGACGGTCTCGTCCTGGACGGCGACGAGCGCGACGTTGGGCAGCTGTCGCTGGCACTGGGTCGCGCCGGCATTGGGATTCTTGCGCTGACGCCAGAGCTGGCCACGCTCGAGGACCTGTTCTTCAGGCTGACCGAGGGCCACAAGGGCGCCAACGGCGCGAGCAGCGAGCTCGCGAGCCAGGTCGCATGAGCAGCGTCGCCTCCGCCTCCCCGTTCGCGCCCGCGACGCAAGCGCATGGACGACCCTCGACGCTGACCGTGTATCGCTGGGAGCTGCGCAAGCTACGCTCACAGAAGCGCACGTACCTGGGGCTCGGGCTGATCGTGATCCTGCCGCTGTTCTTCGTGATCTTCCAGAGCATGCGCCAGCAGCACGGTCGTTCCGGCGAGAGCATCTTCGCCGCGCAGATCACCCAGTCGGGGCTGGCGACGCCCGTGTTGATGCTTACGTTCCTGGTCCTGTTCATGCTGCCGTTGGTAGCCGCGCTCGTGGCGGGCGACGTGGTAGCCAACGAGGACAGCAACGGAACACTGAAGACGATCCTCACGCGCTCCGTCGACCGTGGCCAGGTGTTCGCCGCGAAGACGCTGACGGCCTGGACGTATGCCGCGACCGCGGTCTTCCTCGCGGCCGCCGTGGCAACCGTCGCGGGCGTGGCGTCTTGGGGCTTTCACCCGGTGCGAAGCCTGTCGGGGACGGTGGTTTCGGCGCCCGAAGCGTTGCTGCTGGTGTTCGCCTCGAACGCGATCTACCTGATCCCGCTATTCGCCGTCGCGAGCATCGGAGTGCTGCTTTCGACCGTGACACGCAACAGCGCGGCCGCCGTTGTGGGCACGGTCGGCTCTGTGATCCTGCTGGACATCATCTCCGGCATCCCCGGCATGGAAGGCGCCCAGCCCTACCTGCTGACCCAGCAGTTCGAGGCCTGGCAGGGCCTGTTGCGCACGCCCACCGATTGGGCGCCGATCGTGCATTCGGCGTGGCTCTGTGCCCTGTACGCGGTGCCCGCACTGTTCGCCGGCTACCTGGTGTTCCTGCGTCGCGACGTCGCCGGCGGGTAACGGACTCCGGTCAGCCGACCTCGGCCGGCAGCTCGATGTCGACGAGCTCGATCTCGCTGAGCAGACGGCGAGCCTCGCGCGGATCGATCAGGCCGGCGCCGAGGCGCCCGGTGGACTCCGCGCCGCACGCGACGCCGAAGCGCAGGCACTGGTCCGGCGGGCGCGATTCGTAGCGGGCCGACAGATAGCCGGCCAGGAAGGCATCGCCGGAGCCGCGCCGGGCGACCGGCTCGCGCGGCGCTATCCGCACGCGCTTCAGGCCCGGGCGGCTGTCGACCAGCACCTGCGCGAAGCAGCCGTCGGGAAGCGTCATGATCGCCTCGCGCGGCCCGAGGGCGGCGATCTCGCGCACGGCCAGCGAGCGCTCCTGCTCGTCGGCGAACTCGTGTCCGATCAGCTCCTCGGCCTCGAGCACGTTGGGCGAGACCACGTCGGGCTCGGCGCGAACGGCGCGGCGCAGCGGCTCGCCGTCGGTGTCGACCACGGTCGTGACCTCCATACGGGCGAGGTCGTGGATCAGCGACGCGTACAGCTCGGGGTCGACGCCCGGCGGCAGCGAGCCGGCGAACACGACGATCGCGGCGCCACGCGCCAGATACAGGAGCTTGTCGCGGAACAGCTCGATCTCGCGCTCGGACACCGACGGGCCGCGTTCGTTGATCTCCGTCTGCTCGCCGGTGGTGGGGTCGAGCACGGAGGTGTTGGTGCGGGACTCGTCGCGGATGCGAACGAAGTCGTTGAGGATCGACTCGTCGGTGAGCTGCTCGACGATGTGCGTACCGGTTGCCCCGCCGGCGAAGCCCGTGGCGATCACGGGCTGGCCGAGGGCCTTGAGGGTGCGCGCGATGTTGACGCCCTTGCCGCCCGCCATCGTGCGCTGCTCGACGGTCCGGTGCCGGCGTCCGATGCGGAAGTTCGGCACCGACAGGGACTTGTCGATGGCCGCGTTGAGCGTGACCGTGATGATCATCGGAGCCTTCCAACCATCTTCACGCGCCCGGCGACCCGCGCCGCCCAGCGCTCGTGACTAGGCTAGCGGACGATTCCGGGGTTCGCGCAGAGCGCGCAGAGCGAGCTGCGCCCGATCAGGCCAGCTCCCATGCCAGCGCGCGCAGCCGCTCGGCCTCGGCGCGCGCCGCAACGGCGGGGTCGCCCCCGCGATCCTGATAGGCGCGGGCGATGCTGCGAGACGCGCTCACGAGCCCGCCGGCCGGGCCGATGCCGAAGGCCGGCGCGAGCTCCTGGATGCGGCCTCCCTGGGCGCCGACGCCAGGCAGGAGCAGCACGGCATTGGGCATCAGCTCGCGCGCGCGGGCGAGGTGTGCGGGCACCGTGGCGCCGACCACGGCGCCGACGTCGCTGAGGCCGCAGGCGCCGATGCTCGGCCGGCCCAGCTGATCGACGATGCCCGCCAGTCGTTCCCAGACGGCGCCTCCGCTGGCGAGCTCGAGATCCTGCACGTCGGCGGCGCCGGGATTGGATGTTCGCACCAGCGCCAGCACGCCCGCGCCTCGCGCACGAGCGGCGCTTACGAACGGCTCGAGCGCTTCGCGGCCCATCAACGGGTTGACGGTGGCGGCGTCGGCGCCGAGGCCGGCAACGGCGCCAAACGGAGTTTCGAGCCCGCCGTACAGCGCCTGGGCGTAGGCGCGCGCGGTCACATCGATGTCGCCCCGCTTGCCGTCTGCGATCACGAGCAGTCCCGCCTGGCGCGCGTGCTGGAGGGCGGCCCCCAGCACCATGCGCCCGGCGTGACCGAGTCGCTCGAAGCAGGCGAGTTGCGGCTTGACCGCGACGCAGGCGGGCGCGGCCGCGTCGATCAGCGCGGTGCAGTGCGCGAGCACGGCGCCCGCCACGGGGTCGGCGAACGGCGGCTGCACCGATCGGGCTGGGCGGTCGGCAAGCCCAGGCCACAGGGCACCCGGATCGGGGTCCAGCCCGAGCACGAGCTGGGATTCGCGGCCCGCGACGCGCGCAGCGAGCGTGTCACCGAACGAGACCGGCGTTTCGGCCGCGGCCGCTGGGGAATGCTTGGCGGGCAGCGGCGTCACGAGAGCCAGGCTAGCGACCCTTGACGGCCGCCTTCAGGCCACTGCCCGCGGTGAAGCGCGGCACGCGCGCGGCCGCGATCTGGATGCGCTCGCCTGTGCGCGGGTTCACGCCCTGTCGGGCACCGCGCTGCCCGACATGGAACTTGCCGAAGCCAGACAGCGTCACGTCGCTGCCGCGTCGCAGGGCGTCCTCGACCGTCTCGAGCAACGCATCCACGGCACGTGCGCTGTCGCTTTTCGTCAAGCCGCTTCGATCGGCGACCTGGTTGACCAGCTCGGACTTCGTCACTTCGCCCTCCTTTCGTGAAACGTTGTTGTGAAGCTAACAACGTTCGCGGACGGCTGGGCGGCTTGGACGAGCGCGATTGCGGCCTTGACCGGGCGATTGGCGACAATACGGGGATGACATTCGAACGGGTGGCCTGGACGATTACCGTGTTTATCGCGGCGCTGACGGCATTTCTGCTGCTGCTCGCGGGCTACAAGGGCTATGCCGGCGTCTCAGCGGCGGTGGGGGCGGCGGCGGCCATCAACCTCTTCTAGGAGGTCGCGAGCCAGCTCGCGAGAGCGCGCGCGGCACGGCCACGGTGGCTGATGGCGTCCTTCTGAGCATCACTCAACTCGGCCATCGTCTCGCTGCCGGCGTGTTCGTCGGGAACGAAGGCCGGGTCGTAGCCGAAGCCGCGCTCGCCACGAGGCTCCGCGGCGAGCAGGCCGGTGCAGTCGCCTTCGAACACCCGCTCGACGGCACTGGCGGGATCGACGTAGGCGACCACGCATACGTAGCGCAGCGCGCTGCCGGCTGGCGTCTCGCGCAAGAGCTTCTCGAGGTTCTCGGCGTCGCCGGCGCCCTCGCGCGCGTACCGGGCCGAGCGCACCCCGGGCCGTCCGCCGAGTGCGGCGGCCTCGATGCCGGAGTCATCGGCGATCGTGGCGCGCCCTGTCGCAGCGGCCGCGGCACGCGCCTTGCCAAGCGCGTTCTCGGTGAAGGTGTCGCCGTCCTCGGGCGGCAGCACGACGTCGTCGGGAAGCAGGTCGAGCGTCCACTCTCCGAGACCACTGGCGCCCAGCATCCTGGCGAGCTCGCGCCGCTTGTGGTCGTTGTGGGTCGCTAGCAACAGTCGCCGGGGAGCGTTGGCCGTGTGGCTGATGCCGTCGGACGCCTCGCACGCGTGGCTCACGCCGTCTCTTGCCTCGCGCGCGCGGCTCATGCCGCGGTAACCTCGCACGCGTGGCTCATGCCGCGGTAGCCCCGCACGCGTGGCTCATCGCGCGCTCGCGACGGCAGCGAGCGCATGCTCCTGGATCGCACGCAGTTGCTCGATCCCTCCAGCCGCCAGGGCCAGCAGCTCATCGAGGTGTGCGCGCGACAGCGGCGTGCGCTCGGCCGTGGCCTGAACCTCCACGAGGCCGCCGTCGCCGGTCATCACGACGTTGGCGTCGACCTCGGCGTTGGAGTCCTCGCCGTAGTCGAGATCGAGGCGGGCCTGTCCGGCCACGATCCCACACGAGACAGCCGCGAGTGCGCCTGTGAGGGGGTTGCGTGTGAGCTTGCCCTCGGCGCCCAGCTTCGTACACGCGAGCGCGAGGGCGACATAGGCGCCGGTGATCGAGGCGCAGCGCGTGCCACCGTCGGCCTGCAGCACGTCGCAGTCGAGGTACACGGTGCGTTCACCGAGCGCCTGGAAGTCGACGACGCCACGGAGCGAGCGCCCGATTAGACGCTGGATCTCGACGCTGCGCCCGTCGAGGCGACCCTTGGAGATGTCTCGCGGCTTGCGGTCGCCGGTCGAGGCCGGCAGCATCGCGTACTCGGCCGTGACCCAGCCTCTGCCCTTGCCCATCAGCCAGCGTGGCACCGACTCTTGGGCGGAGGCCGTGCAGATGACGCGGGTGTCGCCCATGGAGATCAGCGCCGAGCCGGTTGCTGTGCGCACGAACCCCGGCTCGATCGTGGTCGGGCGCAGCCCGTCGGGCGGGCGGCCATAGCTGCGGGACCCGCTCATGCGAAGACTGAGCAGGCGTTGCCCGAACCGAGGACCGAGCAGGCGTTGCCCGAACCGAAGACCGAGAAGACGTTGCTCAAAAGCGAGCAGACTCTGCTCGAACGAGAGCAGACCTTGCTCGAACGAGAGCAAACGTTGCTCGAACGCGAGCAAACGTTGCTCGAACAAGAGCGCACGCGCGCGCACGCGCGCACGCGTGCGCCGCCAGCGCAGATCACGCTACAGCCTCGACAGCTTCAAGCTGAACATGCTCGACAGCCGTCATCGGCATCTGCAGGAAGCGGGTGCCCAGCTCCCGAAACGCGTCAACGTCGCCGGTGCACAGAAACCGGTAGTCGCCCTGCTCGTAGTCGCGGTGGGCGCCGCGCTCGTGGTCTCGCGCGTGTACGCCGCCCTCCCCCCCGTGTTCGCGACCCGCTCCCGCGTACCCCGGCTGATCCGCGCGGCGGAGGTTGCGCGTGCTCAGCGCGTGCTCGACCTGCCGTGCGAGCGCGGCGCCCGAGGTGACGAGCGTGACGTCGGGGCCGAGCATGCGCTGGAGCATGTGGCCGATCAGCGGGTAGTGGGTGCAGCCGAGGATGACCGTGTCGACGCCGGCAGCATGAAGCGGCTCGCAGGCGGCACGCACCGTCGCCACGGCGCGCTCGTCGAACTGCTGGCCGTCCTGGATGATCGACGCGAGCGTCGGGCAGGCGACGGCGTGCAGCGTGACGTGCGGGTTGACCGCAGCGATCGCCCGCTCGTAGGCCCCGCTGGCGACGGTGGTCGGCGTGGCGAGCAGACCGATGCGTCCGCTGCGGGTCGCGGCCACAGCCTGCAGCGCCTCCGGCGTGACGACGCCCAGTACGTCGATGCCGAGCGTGGTCTGGCGCATGCGCGCGACGAGGCTTGGCATCGCAGCCGAGGTGGCGGAGTTGCAGGCGACCACGAGCAGCTTTGCGCGGCGGCGCAGCAGCTCCTCGGCGATCTCGGCAGCGAAGCGCTCGAGCTCGGCGCGCGAGCGTTCGCCATAGGGAAAGCGCGCGGTGTCACCGAGATACAGGAAGTCCTCGCGCGGCAGCCGCACGAGCAGCTCGTGCAGCACGGTGAGTCCGCCGACGCCGGAATCGAACACGGCGATCGGGCGCATACGTGGATCGGGTCCGGCGGAGGGCCTCTGCATCGAGGCCATCATTCCATAGCGCTCGCGCGGTGCCGCATGACCGGCCTGCGGTCCCGGGTCTGGGAACGTTGCCTCGGCTGTGCGCTCACCTCGGCGACCGCGCACGTGACCCGTCCGGGCGAGCAGGAGCGCTACGGTCCGCGGCGGATGCGCGCGCTCGTGGTCTCGAACATGCGGCCCTCGCCGGCCCATCCGGAGCGCGGCAGGTTCGTGCGCGACCAGGTAGAGGCCCTGCGCAGGCTTCCAAGCCTCGATGGCGTGCAGATCGAGCTGCGGGAGCTGGCACAGGGGGCGCGCGGGCTCGCGCGCGGGAGCGGGGCGCTGCGACGACGCTTCGCCGGCGAGCGCTTCGACGTGGTGCACGCGCACTTCGGTTTGACCGCATGGCCCGCGCTGGCGGTGAGGGCGCGCGTGCGGGCGTTGACGCTGCACGGCACCGACCTGCACCATCCTCGAACGCGCGTGCTGACGCGCATGGCGCTGCCAGGGATGGACATCGTCGCAGTGGCCTCAGAGCCGCTGCTCGAGGAGCTGCCTCGGGGCTCAGCGCGAGCACGGGCGCAGGTGCTGCCATGCGGTGTCGATCTCGAGCGGTTCCGTCCGTTGCCCCGAGGCGCGGCGCGCGAGCAACTGAGACTGGCGCCGGAGCGTCCGTTCGTTCTGTTCGCGTCCAGTCCCGAGCGGCCCGAGAAGCGCTTTGCTCGAGCGCGGGCGCTTGCCGCAGAGGTGGGCGTCGAGCTGCGCACGCTAGGCGGAATCGATCCCGCACTGGTGCCGCTGTGGGTGAACGCGGCGAACGCAGTGTTGGTCCCTTCCGAGCGCGAGGGCTTCGGCCTGGCGGTGCTCGAGGCGCTCGCTTGCGACGTGCCGGTGCTGGCGACCCCAGTGGGTGCGCACGTGCAGGCGCTGGCGGGCGTGGCGGGCGCGCTGTGCGCGCCGTTCGAGCTCGCCGTTTGGGCTGCGGCGCTCGAGCCGCACGTGCGCGCCGGTGACCCGCGGATCGTCGGCAGGGCTCACGCCGAGCCGTTCTCGGCTCAGGTGATGGCCGAGAACGTCGCGGCGGCCTGGCGCGCCGCGCTCCAGCGCAGATAGCATGGATAGGTCGATGGCGCTGGATAGCATTGGTAGGTCGATGGAGTACAGCCAAGCCACGAGTCCGGCGACTGGGAAGCAGCCGCCCGCCGGTGGAGGGCCCGCGGTGGGCATACCTGGGCTCGACGATGAGAGCCCGGCGGATGCTGAGCAGAGCCCGACGAGGGCGACGCAAAGCCAGCCAGGAGCCACACAGAGTCCGGCAGGCGCCACACAGAGTCCGCCAGACACGCCCGGGTTCGGTGCGCGCGGACGCATGCGCCGCCGCGCACGGTTCCTGCGTAAGGCGCGAGAGTTGGCGTATCGCGATCTCGGGGGTCTCGTTTACAGCTTGCACCGCTTCGGACAGCGCAACGATGCGCTCGTGCTGGCCAAGCTCGAGACGATCACGCGCATCGACAATGAGCTGCGAGGGCTCGAATCGGCGCTTGCCGAGCACCAGCCGGTGACGGTGCTGCGCGAAGCGGGGGTGGCGGCGTGCCCGCGCTGCGCGGCGATCCACGGCAGCGACGATCGCTTCTGCCCGAACTGCGGTCTGGCAATGGATCCGCGAGCGGAGCGTCCCGTCGCGAGCGCTGCGGTGCCCGCAGCGACCCAGCCCTCGAGCGCCCCGGCCGGGACATCCGCGCCGATCCAACCGCCGACCACGCCAGCCGAGATGCCGGCACCGGCCCGCCCTCCGTTCAGTCCGCCCGCGCAGACCAGCCCCCCGTTCGCGACGCCGGCTGCGGCAGCATCTTCGTTGGCCTCGCCACCGGCCCCCGCGCCCTCGACCGCGCAGCCCGCCGCCGCCCAGCCGTCGACACCGCGGGCAACACCGGCACCGGCACCGGCAACCGAGACGAGCGAGGCGGCCGCTGGCAAAGGCGCGCGCGCGAAGGCGGGAACGTCGGTTAACGAGTCGAACCGAGATCATCAGACCGCCGATCGAGAGCTCGTGAGCGTCGCCGCAACGCCGACCGGCGAGCTGGCGGGCGTGACGAGGCCGGGCGCGGACTCGGCGCAGCAGCCGGCTCGGCCGGTCGTCGACGCGGCATGCCCGCTGTGTGGAACGCCGTTGCAGGCCGACCAGGAGTGGTGTCTCGGCTGCGGTGCAGCCGCGCGAACCCGGCTGGCGGCGCCGACCAACTGGAAAGCGCCGATGCTCGGGCTCGCGCTGGTGGTGGCGCTGGCCCTGGGGGCACTGGCGGCAGCGCTCGTGAGCCTTACGGGGCCATCTGGCTCGAGCGCGGCGCCGCCCGCGATCACGCGGACGATCTCGACTCCTGCGCTCGGACTCGGCGGCGCCGCGAGAGCGGGTACGGCGACAGGAACCAGCACGGGCCTTGGCGGGGTGACGGCGCCGGCGACGCCTGGCGCGATCAACCCGGGAACGCCCACGACGATCTCACCGTCGAACGGCTCGGGTGGCACGGGCGCCGGCACACCCGACACGACCGGAAGCAAGCCGAACACCGTGCACGGTCTGCGACCTGGTACCGAAGAAGCATTGCGCAAAGCCGGCTTCGTGCCGCGCGGCGGGAAGTAGCGCGGCACGCACGGCGGTGGCGGCCGGGGGGCGATTGCGGCCGTGAACGGGCGATCGGTTTCGGAGGCGCGGGCGGCCGACGTGGCGGTCATCGGGGCGGGCGCGGCGGGCCTGTACGCGGCGCTGTGTGCGGCTCGCGCGGGAGCGCGGGTGACGCTGATCTCGGCCAGCCCGCTGGCTCACACCGCGAGCTACTGGGCGCAGGGCGGGCTGGCGGCGGCGCTGGCGGATGACGACAGCCCGGAGCTGCACCTGGCCGACACGGTTCGCGCCGGGCGAGGGCTGGTCAGAGATTCCGCCGCGGAGATCCTCGTGCACGAGGCGCCGGCGTGCGTGAGCGATCTCGAGTCGCTCGGCGTTCGTTTCGACGGCGATCGCTCCGGGCGCCTGGCGCTGGGATTGGAGGGCGGTCACTCGGTGCGACGGATCGTGCACGCCGGAGGCAGCGCTACGGGGCGGCGCTTGGTGCGCCAGCTGTCCGCGCTGGCAGCGGAGGATGAGCGGGTCACCGTGCTCGAGGGCGCGCGGGCGCGGACCCTGTGGATCGACCGTGGCGAACGCCGATGTCGCGGGGTGATCTGCGAGAGCTCGCAGCGTGAGACGCTCTCGGGGCGGGCCGTTGGTTGCGAGCCGATCGCGGCGCGGGCGGTGGTGCTCGCGAGCGGCGGGGGGGCGGCGCTGTGGGAGCGCACGACCAACCCGCCTGGATCCCGGGGCAGCGGGCTGCTGCTGGGGCACGTGGCCGGTGCGCGGCTGGCGGACCTCGAGCTGCTGCAGTTTCACCCGACCGCGGTGATCGGGGTGCCGGGCCGCGAAGGGTTTCTGATCACCGAGGCGATCCGCGGCGAGGGCGCGACCCTGCACGACCGCAAGACGGGCGATCGGTTCGTCGATGAGTTGGCGCCGCGCGACGAGGTCTCGCGAGCGATTCAGGCGCGCTTGCGCGAAACCGGCGCAACGGCCGTTGGCTTGGACATGCGCGCAATCGACGCCGGGCGCTTTCCGAACGTGTTCGCGTCCCTGCGTGAGGCCGGACTGGACCCGGGGCGCGAGCTGGTGCCGGTGGCGCCGGCGGCTCATTACCTGATGGGCGGCATCGAGGTGGACCTGCAGGCGCGCTCGAGCGTTCCCGGGCTTTATGCCGTGGGAGAGGTCTCGTGCACGGGCCTGCACGGCGCGAACAGGTTGGCGTCGAACTCGCTGAGCGAGTGCTTTGTGTTTGCCCGTCGGGCAGTTGCCGCGGCCCTGTCCGAGCCGGCCGGACACCGTGATCCGGCGGGTGACCTCGAGGCGTCGCTGAAGATCACGGGATCGCCTGCCGTCGAGCCCAGGACGCGACAGGCGCTGTGGAGGGACGCGGGGATCGAACGCAGCGCAGAAGGGCTGAAGCGGCTGCTCGACGATCCGCACCCGCTTGCGCGCCTGATCGCGCGCTGCGCGCTGGCCCGCGAGGAGAGCCGCGGGGCGCATCTGCGCACGGATTATCCGCAGCGGGATCCGCGGCTCGACCTGCGGCACGCGGTGATCGGCGCCGAGCGCGAGGTGATGTGGGAGACCTGGGAGTGAGGGCCCGCGGCGCTGCCGGCGGATCCGGTGTGTATTTACCGCGCCGCGCGGGTAAAAAGCACCGGCGCGAGACCGCATCGTTTGTGGTAGGCGATGTGTTGGTGCTCGTGAAAGGAAGGGGGGTGATCGGGGTCTTTGGTTACGGCGGGCGTGCTCAAAGCGAGATCAGACGGATGAAGGAGAGCACGTTACGTCATGTACCAGTTCAGCAGGGCCATCTATCGGGAGCTCGCGCCGCACGTGCTTGCGCCCACGCGCGGCGCGACGCCGGGCACCAATCACGAAGAAGTGCTGCGGGCCTGCGAGGCCGTGGTCAAGCGGATGGCGACGGACCGCCACTACTTTGCACACCCCGCACGGACGCTGTTTTGCGACGTGCGCAACTACTTTCCGATGAGCGACCAGGGCCACGTCTATCGCGTGGTGGCCCGGTACATCGGCTATGCGGACTGGTATCTGGCTGAAAATCCCGTCAACGCATATACGGCCGTGAGCGGCGAGCGCCCGCGTTGCCGTGCCACGACGCGAAAAGGCTCGGCCTGCCAGCGGGTGCCGCTGCCGCACAACGGCTACTGCCCGTCCCACCAGCATCTCGCCGAGACCGAGGATCAGGAGCTGGCGGCGGCCTGATCGGGCTTTTGAGGCAGGGCCGCACCTCGTAGGCTCTGGCTGATGCTGGTCGGGGTCAACGTGGGAGGCACGTTCACCGATGCCGTGCTGCTTGACCCGGCCGGCGAGGTGCACAGCGCAAAGGTGCCGACGACTCCACAGGATCAGGCGCTGGGCGTGCTGGAGGCGGTGCGCGCAGTGCTGGCCAGCGCCGGAGCGGAGGCGTCGTCGGTCGAGCGGTTTGCGCACGGGATGACGGTCGCGACTAACGCGCTGCTGGAGGGCAGCTACGCGCGTACGGCGTTGATCGCGACGGCCGGGTTCACGGACGTGATCGAGCTTGGCCGTCAGGCGCGGGCGAGCCTGTACCGGCTCTGCGCGGCGGCGCCACGACCGCTCGTGGATGCGGAGCTGCGCTTCGGGGCGCACGAGCGCTGCGGGCCGGAGGGACCGCTGGTGGCACTCAACCGTGGGCACGCGCGGGGGCTCGTGCAGGAGGTCGCGACGGCGAGGCCACAGGCGGTGGCGGTGTCGCTGCTGCACTCCTACACCTATCCGCAGCACGAGCGAACGCTGGGCGGACTGTTGCGCGAGCGCCTGGGAGCGGGCACGCACGTGTCGCTGTCGAGCGAGCTGGTCGGCACCTTTCGCGAGTACGAGCGGACGACGACGACGGTGCTTGATGCGGCGCTGTCGCCGGTGGTGGGCTCGTATCTGCGCACGCTGGCGCACGAGTGCCGGGTGCGCGGCCTGCGCGAGCCGCAGATCATGCAGTCCTCGGGCGGGCTGACCTCGATCGAGCGCGCCGCGGCACATGCGGCCGTGACGGTGCTTTCGGGACCGGCCGGCGGGGCGACGGGCGCGGCGCTGCTGGCAAGGCTGGCGGGTGTGCGAGATGTTCTGTGCCTGGACATGGGCGGGACGTCGTGCGACGCGTGCGTGATCTCGGGGGCAAACGTCGGGGAGACCGCGGAGCGCGCGATCGCGGGACGTCCGCTTGCGCTGCCGGCGCTGGACATCGAGACGGTCGGAGCAGGAGGCGGTTCGATCGCCTGGCGCGACGCGGGCGGAGCCCTGCGCGTGGGACCACAGTCGGCGGGAGCGGTGCCGGGACCGGCGTGCTACGGGCGCGGCGGCGAGCGCCCGACCGTGACCGACGCGAACCTGCTGCTCGAGCGCCTGCCGGCGGACGGTCTGCTGGCGGGAGGCGTGCGACTCGATCGCGAGGCAGCCGAGCGGGCCGTGGGCGGCCTGGCGCGGGTGCTCGGACTGACTGTCGGCGAGTGCACGGCGGGCATCGTGCGCGTGGCCGAGGCCGAGATGCTGCGGGCGCTGCGCCGGATCACGGTGGAGCGCGGCGTGGACCCGCGCGGGTTCACTCTGATGGCATTCGGGGGCGCAGGCCCGCTGCACTGCTGCGCGCTGGCGCAGGAGCTGGGCATCGCCGACATCATCTGCCCGGGAACCGCTGGTGTGCTGTGCGCGCTGGGCCTGGCGGCGGGAGCGCCGCGGCGCGACGTGGCGCGGACGGTGATGCTGCGGGGCGCGACGCTGACGAGCGAGCGCATCGCACGCGCGCGCGACGAGCTGCTGGCGCGGGCGCGAGCCGAGCTCGGCGCCGAGGAGTCGCGCGCGCGCACGGTGTATGAGCTGCGCTATCGCGGCCAGTCGTTCGAGCTGCCCGTCGAGACGGATTCCTCCGATCCGGGGCTCGTGCACGAGGAGTTCGCACGGTTGCACGAGCAGCGCTACGGATATCGCGACGACGGCGCCGAGGTCGAGCTCGTGACGATCAGAGCGTCGGTCTGGGGAGTGGCGCCACGGCCGCGGCTGAAGCGGCTCGGCGCCCCCGGGGCGCAGCTGCGGGGACCGGCGGCACACCCTCTGCCGCAGGCCACCGTATGGGTCGCCGAGGGCTGGGCGGGGGCGGTGGACGAGTGGGGCAGCGTGCGCTTGGAGCGGATATGAGCGCCGGAGGCGCGGTTGAGCGATCCTGGATGGCGAGCGTCCGTCTCAACCGGGCCGTCGGGCACCGCCGGCGAAGCCGGTGGTCGAAGGCCCGAGCATGACCCCTATCGACCCGATCGAGCTGCAGGTGCTGAGCGGGACGCTGCGGGCCACGTGCGAGGAGATGGGCGCGGTGCTGATCCGCTCGGCGCACTCATCGAACATCAAGGAGCGGCGCGACGCGTCGACGGCGCTGTTCGACCCGGCCGGTGAGATGACGATGCAGGCCGAGCACATACCGGTGCATCTCGGCTCGATGCCCGCCGCGGTGCAGGCGGTGCTCGGCGAGGACCATCGCGACGGCTCATCGTGGGTGCTGAACGACCCGTTCGCCGGCGGGACGCACCTGCCCGACATCACGGTTATCACTCCGGTGCTGAGCGCGGACGGCGGTGAGCTGCTCGGGTTCGCCGCCAACCGCGCGCATCACGCCGACGTGGGCGGGCGGATCCCCGGATCGATGCCGGCCGACAGCAGGACGCTCGGCGAAGAGGGCGTGGTGATCGGCCCGCGGCGCCTGGACACGCCGACATTGCACGAGCTTGCGGGGCGGATGCGCCAGCCGGCCGAGCGCGAAGCGGACCTGCGCGCGCAACTGGCGGCGAACCGGCTTGGAGCCCGGCGCCTCAGCGAGCTCGCCGCGCGGCTGGGTCCACGAAGGCTGCGCGAGGGCACAGACGCCGTACTCGATTACGCGGAGCGGCGCGCGCGCGCATGCATCGAAGCGTTGGGTGACGGCGAGCGCAGCGCGGAGGATGTGCTCGAGGCGCCACAGGGCGATCTCGTGCTGCGGGTGCGAGCGACCGTGTCGGGAGACAGGCTGACGCTCGACTTCAGCGGCAGCGCCGGACGCCACGAGGGCAACCTCAACTGCCCGCTCGCTGTGACACGCTCGGCTTGCCTGTTCGCGGTGCGGGTGTTGACCGACCCCGACATTCCGCCGTCGGCGGGCGCTTATCGTCCGATCGAGATCGTTGCGCCGGAGGGCTCGATCCTGAACGCGGTCGCGTCCCGATCGGAAGGCGGCAATCCGCGCAGGTCCACGGGCCGGCGCAGCTGCGCAGGCATGTCGGCCAGGCCCGACGCCCCAGCCGTGGCGGCGGGCAACGTCGAGACGAGTTCACGCGTGGCGGACCTCGTGCTGGCGGCGTTTGGCCGGGCCCAGGGCCAGGGCACGATGAACAACCTGACGCTCGGCGACCGGTCGTTCGCCTACTACGAGACGCTTGGCGGCGGCCAGGGCGCGTGCGCCGACGCGGATGGGCCGAGCGGGGTGCACGTCGCGATGAGCAACACACTGAACACGCCCGTCGAGGCGCTCGAGCGCGAATTTCCGCTGCGCGTGGTCGAGTACGCTCTGCGCCGGGGCTCCGGCGGCGCGGGCGCGCATCGCGGCGGCGATGGCGTGGTCCGCGAGATCGAGGCGCTGCACGAGATGACCTTCTCGCTGATCGCCGAGCGCCGTCGGCACGCCCCGCACGGTGCGGCGGGAGGCGAGGACGGGCTGCGCGGACGCGATCTGCTCGACGGCAGTCCGATCCCGGGCAAGCTCAGCGGGGTGCTGCGCGAGGGCGGGCGGCTGCGCATCGAAACGCCGGGCGGAGGGGGCTACGGGCCGCCCGAGAGTCGGTCTCGCGCATCACCACTCGCCGAGGGCCAGAGCACCCCGCGCGGCGACCGCTGACATGCTGAGAGTCCCCTTCCCCTGGCGCCCGACCGGCCGAGAGCCCGCCTCGCAGCTGACGACCACGACACGGCTCGCGCCTGCAAACACGAGCGAACGGCAAATCCGCAGCGATCACTCCCACGCCCGCCGTCGCCGGTCGCGCAACGCCCGCCGGGGTCGTAAAAACGTGCCGATTTGCGGGGGATTTGGGATTTCGATCAGGATTTCGTATCTTTAACGCACTTGCCGTAGCAGCCACCCAGCGTTTCCGGGCGGCATTCGGCCACATAGAGACGTTCTCGTTTCGTTCTCCTTCATAGCTGATCTCCCCCCCAGGTCCTGCCATGCCAATTGCTCTTAGAGAATGGGCTGTTACCGTTCGTGCGCTCGCGGAAGGCGAGCAGCTGCTGACCCTGCGCAAGGGGATGCTGCGCGAACCGGGTAAGCCGTTTCGGCTCGCACACGAGCGCTTCTTCCTGTATCCGACCTTCGACAACCAGAGCGGCGATCTGGTGCGCGAGTCCCACCAGCCAGAGCTGAGGCGGGCGCTCGAGGAGGGGGTGTGGAGCGACGGCGAGCCGCTGCATGCGTTCACGTCCGGAATTCCCGTCCAGCAGCCCGACCGCGTGCGGATCCGGGCCTGGGCCGAGGTGGCCGGGCACTTCACGATCAACGATCCTCGCGGCGTCAACGCGCTGTCGCCGTTCTATGTGTGGACGCCGAGCTACGCAGAACGTCGCCTGGGCTGGCGCCGCCAGCAGCCGCTGCACGTGCTGTTGCTACGCACGTATCGCATTCCGCGCCCGGTCACGGTCAAGGTCAAAGACGAGTTCAGCCCGTCGCAGGCGTGGGTGGAGCTCCAGCGCGAGCTTCCCTTCGAGGGAACGCCGGTGCTGTCCGACGCCGAGTTCGAGCGCGCCTCGGAAGAGATCGGCGCGATCGTCGGCGAAGCCGACGCGCCGGTTCTCGTCTGAGAGCTCAAGAACGCCGGCGCGCTCGCAGCACCTCGCGCGCGGCCTCGGCGCCGGAGGCTGGAACGAGAACGTCGCGCGGCCCGATCATCGGCGAGTAGCCGCCGATCTGATTGCGCAGCAGGCACGGTATGCCCTCCTCGAGCAGGAGGTTGGCGATGAACTCGGCCTGGGGCTGATCGCCGGCACGCGCGACGCGCACGAGCTCGCCTTCGGTGTACTGGGGCTTGATCTTGCGGGCTCGCTGCTGGCGCTCGCTCGCGTCGAGCACGTCGCGGCCGACGTGCACGAGCGGCATCCCGCAGGCTTCGCAGAAGCGCTCGTCGGCAGGGTGCTCGAGTGAGCAGGACGGACAGACCAGGAGCTGCGTGCGGGAGGTCATGGTCGGCTGTCGCCTCGGGCTCCCTTCGCTCGGCTACTGGCGCTCGAGCGCGACCTCGCGCACCCGCCCCTGGTCGATCAGGTAGGACCGGATCTCGGGCTGGCTGGGGTTGACGAGGCCGACGATGATCCACTCGACGCCTGGCCAGTTGGCGGCGAAGTTGATGTCGGTCTGCGATGGATACGGCCTGCTGCGGACGTGCGAGTGGTAGATCGCGCCGATCCGCCCTCCGCGGTCCTCGATCGTGTTGTACATCTGCAGCAGTTCGGCGGGCTCGATCTCGAACTTCATCGGGCTGGCGTGGCGGTTGGCCGCGCGGTAGACGTCCAAAGCGCGTGCGGTCCCGGGCTCGGACCCGTCGGCGTCGACGGCAACGACGCCGCAGATCTCGTTGACGGGGTCTTCGAGCACGTGCGCGATGAGCTCGTCGAGCAGCTCGTTCGAGATCCTCACGTCCGGCCCCGCTTACCCGGCGCACCGCCCGTCCCGCCACAGGCCTTGCCAACTCCCGTATCGGCACCGCCAACGCCCGGATCGGCACCGCCTGCTCGCGCGCCGGCCTCGCCCACTCGCGCGCCGGCCTCGCCGATCGTCACGGTGGCGCCGTCTACCACCAGACGGTCGATTCGAGATCCTCGATCTCGTCGACGGGCAGCGTGTAGATGCCGCTCGAGAGGTACTTCCAGCCGTCGTCGGCGACCACGAACACGACGTTGCCCTCGTCGAGCTCGCCGGCGATGCGCACCGCGATGCTGGCGATGGCGCCGGTGGAGACGCCCGCGAACAGGCCCTCGAGATCGAGCAGCTTGCGCGTCCAGACGATCGCGTCGCGGTTGGTGACGAAGATCTTGCGGTCGAGCAGCGAGAGGTCGATGATCGGCGGGATGAAGCCGTCATCGAGCGAGCGCAGACCCTGGACGGGCTCGCCCTGCATCGGCTCGGCGGCGACGATCTTGACGGCGTCGCCGAATGTCTCCTTCAGGCGGCGGCCGTTGCCCATCAGGGTTCCCCCCGTGCCGAGCCCGGCGACGAACGCCGAGACCTCGTCGAGCTCTTCGAGGATCTCGAGCGCGGTGCCGTTGTAGTGGGCGTTCGGGTTGGCCTGGTTGCCGTACTGGTAGGGCATGTAGCAGCTGGCGTCCTGCGCGGCCATCGCGAGCGCCTTCGCGACGGCGCCGTTGGAGCCCTCCGAGCCGGGCGAGTAGACGATCTCGGCGCCGTACATCTGCAGCAGCTGCGTGCGCTCGGGGGTGACGTTCTCCGGCATCACGACCTTTAGGCGGTAGTTCTTGCGCGCGCAGATCATTGCGAGTGAGATGCCCGTGTTGCCCGAGGTCGGTTCCAGGATCGTCTGACCCGGCGAGAGGGCGCCTTTCTCCTCGCCATCCTCGATCAGGGCGCGCGCGACGCGGTCCTTGACCGAGCCGGTGGGGTTGCGGCACTCGAGCTTGGCCCAGATGCGCACGCCGGGCTTGGGCGACAGACGCGGCAGCTCGACGAGCGGCGTATTGCCGATCGCCTGCACGAGATCCCCGTAGCGGCCGCCGCAGGGCCGGTTCCTCAGCCTCTCCACCGCCATTACTTCACGGAATATAGCGACGTGTGGCGGTCGTGGGGCCGTGGCTTTCGAGCGCGCCGCGACGGCGCGCATGGGCACGAAGGCCCGCGGTGCCATGATGCCCTCTTTTGTTCATTCGACGGGGAGGTCCCGATGGCAGCGGCGGGCAACGACGACGCAGACGACGCAGGTGCACAGCCGGACCCAAGAGCGAAGCTGATGCAGGAAGTTGCCGATCAGATGGATGCCATCGAACGAGACTTCGGCGACAACTACCAGATCGGCCGTGTGATCACACTGGTCGAGGTGACGGGCCCAGACGGCAACGTCGGCCTGCGCCTGCGCGCGAACCAGCTGCCCTGGGTGACGCTCGGGATGCTGCGGTTCGCCGAGAAAATCGTCGAAGGCGGCGGCGGCTAGGCAGACGCACGGCCCGGCTTGCGGGACCAGTACGTCGCGCTCGAACGCTGCTGCAAGCCTGGGCAGCGCGAGTCGGCTGGCCAACCAGCCAGTCGCCCACTAAGATCTGGGCGGCCGACCCTCAGCAGCGACCCCGATACGAGCCAAGCGAGGCCCCGAGCATGGATGACGACGAGCGCTTTGACTTCGATTGGCTGGTGATCGGTTCAGGCTTCGGCGGGAGCGTGTCGGCCCTGCGTCTGACCGAAAAGGGCTACACCGTCGGGATGCTCGAGTGCGGCAGGCGCTTTGCCGACGACGAGCTGCCGGCCTCGACGTCGGACCACAGGCGCTACTCGTGGAACCCGTTCATCGGCATGAAGGGCATCTTCAGGCTGACGATCTTCAAAGACGTGGCCGTCGTGTCGGGCTGCGGCGTGGGCGGCGGCAGCCTCGGGTACGCGAACACGCTGTATGTGCCCCCGCGCCGGTTCTTCGAGGATCCGCAGTGGGCGCAGCTGAACGACTGGGAGGCGGCGCTCGCGCCCCACTATGCAGAGGCGCAGCGGATGCTGGGCGTGGTCGAGAACCCTTATGAGGATCCCGCCGACCAGCTGCTGCGCGAGCTGGGCGATGAGCTCGGCGTCGGCGAGAGCTATCGCAAGACGCCGGTCGGCGTGTTCTTCGGCGAGCCGGGCAAGACCGTGTCCGACCCGTATTTCGGGGGCGAGGGACCGGCCCGGACGGGCTGCAGGCTGTGCGGGCGCTGCATGGTGGGCTGCCCGCACGGAGCGAAGAACACGCTGGTCAAGAACTACCTGTACTTCGCCGAGAAGCGCGGCGCGCGCGTGATGGCGGAACGGACGGTCGTGGATGTGCGACCGCTCGGAGCCGGGTCCGGTGAGGAGGGCTATGAGATCGAATCGGTGCGCTCGGGCGCGTGGGTGCGCAAGGATCGCCAGGTGCACCGAGCCCGCGGGGTCGTGGTGGCGGCCGGAGCGCTTGGTACGAACAGGCTGCTGCAGCGCTGTCGCCTGAACGGGTCGCTCGGCCGGATCTCCGCGCGGCTGGGTGAGCTGGTGCGAACCAACAGCGAGTCGATCCTGACGGTGACGGTGCCCGAGGACTATCCCGACGAGTTGATCCGGCGCGTGGCGATCAGCTCGTCGATCTATCCCGATGCGCACACCCACATCGAGACCGTGACCTACGGCGACGACGGCGATTCGATGCACCGCTTCTACACCCTGCTGGTCGGCGACGGGACGCGCGTGACGCGCCCGCTGAAGCTGCTGGGGCAGGTCGCGCTGCACCCGCGCCGGTTTGCGCAGGCGATGTTCCCAAAGCACTGGTCGCGGCGCACGATCATCCTGCTTGTGATGCAGACGCTCGACAACGCGATCGCGCTGCGCGCGCGCCGGGGTCCGTTCGGACTGTTGCGGATGACGACCGAACAGGACCCGGAGCGACCGAATCCGACGTTCATCCCGGTCGCCAATCGCGCGGCCGAATGGTTTGCGCGGCGCACTGGCGGGACCGCGCAGAGCTCGGTCATGGAGGCGCTGTTGAACGTGCCCACGACCGCCCACATCCTCGGCGGTGCCGTGATCGCAGCTGATGTCGAGCGTGGCGTGGTCGACGCGCGCCAGCGAGTGTTCGGCTACGAGAACCTGCTGGTGTGCGACGGGGCGGCGATCCCGGCGAACGTCGGAGTGAACCCGTCGTTGACGATCACCGCGCTGGCCGAGCACGCGATGAGCCACGTGCCGGCCGCGGGGATGAGCGGCGAGCCACAGCCCGAGCAGATCGCGGCCTGACCAGCCCGAGCAGATCGCGGCCTGACCCTGGCGCCTCGCGGCCAGCTCGCTAGAGGTCGCTGCGGGTGGCAGGGACGACCGTCGCAGCGCTGGTAAGCGATCCAACCTGCAGGCGCAGTGCCGCAGCGCCGTGCATCGCGACTAGCACGTTGAGCACGCCGGCGCCGTCGGCTCGCAGCGAGGCGATCGTGCGCCATGCGCCGCCGGGCGCGCGGCGCTGCAGCAGCGCGGCCTGACCGGGTTTCGAGAGCAGCGCCCAGACGCGCACGCGCGTGCGGTCCAGGCGCAGCGGATCGAATGGCAGCATGTAGCCCTGCAGGAACGGCTTGGGCACGGCATAGGCCGGATTGCCGCCGGGACCGGCGCTGTACAGGCCGGCGGGGCGCGTGTATTCGAATTGGCTCCCGGTTGACGTCTCGAGCCGCACACCTGGATAGGGGTCGACCAGGAACTGCCAGGCGACGAGCCCGACGCCGGCGATCCACAGCCGGTGCAGCGCTCGCGAGAGCCACTGGGCCTGCTCTCCGGCAGGGACCCCGCCGGGCGCGGCCGGCGCGCTTTCCCAGTTGAGCTCGGTGACCCACACCCGCTTGCGGGCACGCGGCAGGGCCGTGTGCATGCCTTCGGCGCGGTGCAGCAGGCCGGTGACCTTGGTCGCGTCGGAGATCGCGACGTCGAGCGACGAGCTGGCCGGGACGTCGGGATCTCCGACGGACAGGGGATGGAAGTCGAGCACGTCGAAGTGCGGCGGATCGGGGCAGCGGCCGCTGGGGAGGCACAGCAGTCCGCGCAGGAACGTGACCGGCGCCATGCGACCCGCGCCCGGGGGTTCGCCGTTGGGGGCGACGCCCGCGGCGATCACGAGGTCGGTGGGCTCGACCGACTTGATGCCGCTGTAGAAGCCATTCAGCAGCTGGCGGTAGAGCAGCGGCGAGAACGCGCTCCAGCGGCCTTCCACGGCCACCCACTGCGGCTCCAGGTAGCGGGCCAGGTTGGGCTCGTTCCAGGCTTGGAACTGCGCTACGCGGGGCAGGGCTTGCCCCGGCGTGAGTGGATCGGGAAAGGAGCCGTCGTAACGCTGGGCGAGCGCCGCGGCGAAGGCTTCGAGCGCGCTGGGGCTGGGCGCCCAGCTGCCCGGATAGGCATAGGGCCAGCGGTGCGGCGATTCGGCAAAGGCCGGGGCATGGGAGATGACCAGGAGTGGCGTCAGACCGGTGTCCGCAGCGCTGCGGACGGCGGCGTCGATCAGTTCGAAGTGGTAGCCGGGGCTCGATGGATCGCGTGCGTCGAAGCCGATCGGCGGCGATGCGCTCACGACATCGCGCCAGTCCACAGGGATGCGCACGACGCTGGCGCCGGCGGCGCGGATGCGGGCTAGGGCCTGCGCCCGGGTGGCCGGATTTTCGCTGAGCAGCAGCGTCCCTTCTGAGACGCCGCGAACGAGACCGCCGCGCGGAAACGGGCCGGTCAACATTGCGCGGTTCTGTTCGCGTACCGGCCCGGATGCGGTCGGCGCGGCGGACTGGCCCGGCGCCGGCGCGGCGCCGTACGGGCGCGGCGGCGCTTCCGGACCGCCACGGGGAGGCAGCGGCAGCACGGGCGGCGGTTGCAGCCAGGCGATCGCGGCGGTGAGCAGGGCGAGCGCCGGCATCTGGTCTCGCCCGGGCCGGAGCAGCCTAGCGGTGCAGTGAGAGCGAGTGGCGCGGGAGCGTGAGCTTGGCGCCGGAGCTGCTGTGCAGCGTGGTGAGCAGCACGGCCCTCAGCTTGTGCGAGTGCCTTAGCGTCTTACGGCCCTTCGGGGTGACACGGATCAGCACCTTGACCGTGCCGGCGGTGTGTGCGGTGGTCGTGCCGCGCGCGAGCAGCAGCGCCGGCGGCGTGTGGTGCTTGCGCCGCTTCTTGCGATGGACTGAGGCCGCGAACGCCGGCAGTTTGCCGTTCTGCTCGTAGAGGTCCTCGGTGACGGTGCCGGGCTGGTTGATCGTGACCTCGGTTAGCCAGCCGGACGTGAGCAGCTCGTGGATCGTGACCTTGTCGAGCTTGAAGAGCGAGCCCAGCAGCGCCGGCGGTGGCGGCGGCGGGGGCGGGGGCGGCGGGGGCGGAGGCGGCGGCGGACAGGAACCGACGGGCCGCACGGTTTCGCTGCTGTATTCGAACACAGCTCCACCGGCCAAGGGGGTTTCAAGCGACTCCACGGCATAGACCGTCTGCCCGACTGACAGTGGTGTGAGGAAGCTGCCGCCAAAGCTCGACCCGGTGAGCGCCGTCACCTGCGCCCTGCCGCGGCCGACCCGTTCCGGGCCGTAGGGCAGGTTGGGCAGTTCGGTGAAGTAGCCGCCCTGAACGGTCTCGCCGGACGAGTTCTGCCCCGAGAAGTTGGTCGAGCCGGCGCATACGGTTGGATCGATCGAGGGCAGGCCGTCGTAGACGAAGGTTCCGACGGTGGTGCCGACGGGGGATTCCATGCCGACCACGTCGCCCACCTCGGGGACCTGCGACAGCCAGGCACTGCCTTCGCCGTGACTCCTGGCCACGACCGTGCCGCCGCGCGTGATCGAGACGGCGACCGACGTGTGGGATTCGCTTGCGCTTGCGCTCGTGCTGTCGACCGGATATTCCGGCAGCGTGGTCTCGCCCTCGACGACCGACAGCGAGTACTTCGGCGGCCGGCTTGCCGACGCTGAGCCAGGCAGGGCCAGTGAGACGCCGAGCAGCAGCGGCACGGCAGCGATCCGCGAGGCGCGCAAGATCACGGAGCTGTGGCGATGCGCGCCGGCAGAGGCGCTACGGGTGGACGTGCTCATACAAGCGCCCCGATCGGCGATTGGGCGAAACGATTTAGCGCTGCAAGAAAAGTTGGACGCCTGGATGAGCCGCGAGTCGGCGCGCGGGCTGCTCGGTCGTCACCGCGTGCGACCCGCCCCAGTGGCGTGCTTCCCGTCGCGACGGCACCCAACTCGCCCTCGGTGGCGCAATGCCCCGCCGCGACCGCGCGCGGCTCGCCTGACGGTGTGCGCCTTGCCGGCGCGGCCCGCGCTAGCGGCCGCCGGCCATCGCCGGCAGGATCACGAGCGTGTCGGTGTCGGCGACGACGGTGTCGAGCCCGCCGAGCACGCGCACGTCCTCGTCGTTGAGATAGACGTTGACGTAGCGGTTGAGCTGGCCGTCTGGAGAGAACAGCTGGCTCTCGGTCGCTGGGTGGCTCGAGGCGAGATCGCGCAGGACCTCGCCCACGCTCGCGCCGGTGGCCTGCAGCTGCTTCTCGCCGCCGACGGACGCACGCAGCACAGGCGGAATCTTGATCGTGGCCATCGCGGAATGATTAGCAGGCCGAGAGCAACGAGGTCAGGCCGGCGGCTTGCTAGCCGGCGGCGGCGCAGAACGCCTCGTAGTCCGGGAAGACGCCCATCTCCTCGTCGGCGATCTCCTCAGGCGCGCGCGAGCAGATCGGGCATTCGGGGTCGCGGTGGACTTTGACCTCGGTGAGCGTGGCGGCCAGCGCGTCGTACAGGAGCAGCCGGCCGATCGCGGGCTCGCCGATGCCGAGGATCAGCTTGACGACCTCGGTGGCCTGCAGCAGGCCCATCGTGCCCGGGAGCACGCCGAGCACGCCGTTGGCGCCGCACGAGGGCGCCAGCTCGGCGGGCGGGGGCTCGCGGAACAGGCACCGGTAGCAGGGACCGTCGTATGGCTTGAACACCGACAGCTGGCCGTCGAAGCCGAGGATCGAGGCCGATACGACGGGAATCTGCAGGCGCACGCTGGCGTCATTGAGCAGGTAGCGGGTGGGGAAGTTGTCGACGCCGTTGACGATCACGTCCCAGCCCTCGATGATCTCCATGATGTTCTCGGCGTTCAGCCGGACCGGGTACTTGACGACCTCGACGTCGGGATTGAGCGCGTGGATGGACTCCTCCGCAGAGTCGACCTTGGGAATGCCGACCCGCTGCGTGGAGTGGATCACCTGACGCTGCAGGTTGGATAGGTTGACCTCGTCGTCGTTGACGATCCCGAGCGTGCCGACGCCGGCCGCGGCCAGGTAGAGCGCGGTGGGCGAGCCGAGCCCGCCGGCGCCGAGCAACAGCACCTTGGCGTCGAGCAGCTTCTGCTGGCCCTCGGCGCCGATCTCGGGGATCAGCAGGTGCCGCGAGTAGCGGTCGCGCTGTTCAGGAGTGAGGGCACGGGGGATCTCGACCTCGTAGCCGCGGTCCTTCCACAGGGTGATGCCGCCGGTCATCGAGCGGACGTGCTCGTAGCCCATGTCGTCCTGGAGCGTGCGCGCGGCGTACGCCGAGCGAACGCCCGAGGCGCAGTACAGGATCACCTGGGCCGAGGGGTCGGGGACGGCGGCCTCGATGCGCGACTCCAGATGGCCGCGGGGAATGCTCTTGGCGCCGGGGAGGTGGCCGGTCGCGAACTCTTCGCTGCCGCGGACGTCGATGATCGGCACGCCCTCGCCGATCAGCTCCTTGACCTCGGCGGGGTCGATCTCGTCGATCTGGCTCTTGACCCGCCGCAGCAGCTCGGTGCCTGAGACGCTCATCTGAAAACCTCTAAATCATGGTCGGGTTTCATGGAACTTCACAAAGTATAGCGCCGGTTCGCCGTGGCGCCAGGTCGGATTTAGGGTCTCAGATCGCTCGATTCAACCTCGCCCGCGCCCCCCGTGCGCACGGCTGGCACCTACCCTCCAGATGATGTCGGTGCGCACGCGCAGAGCTCTCCTGGCGAGCGTGACGCTGGTCGCGCTCGCGCTGGCGCTGGCGGTGTTCCTGGCCGGTTCGCGGCATTCGCACGACGGCGGGACCAGCAGGTTGACAGCGTCGGTCGAAGGCAGCGGCGAAGGCGCGGGCGGCCCGGAAGCGGTCTCTTCGACCGGCTTTGACGGCGCAGCCCTGCCCGCGAGCCTCACGGTGCACGACTTCGCCCTGGTTGACCAGCAAGGCCAGAGGGTGTCGCTGGGGAGCCTGCGCGGCCACGTGACGGTGCTCGCGTTCCCGTACTCGACCTGCGGCGCCACGTGTGTGGTGATCGCCGATCAGATCCGCGGGGCGCTCGAAGAACTGCCCCATCCGGTGCCGGTGGTGTTCATCAGCGCCGATCCGACGGCCGACACACGGACGCGTATCGAGCGGTTCCTCGCGCAGGTGGGGCTGAGCGGGCGCGTCCACTACCTGAGCGGGTCGCAGGCGCAGCTGGCGCCGGTCTGGCGTGCCTACAAGGTGGTGCCCGCGAGCGCGGGACGCAGCGCGTTCGATCGTTACGCCTCGGTCATGTTGCTCGACCGCAGCGGCCACGAGCGCGTGGTGTATGGACTCGAACAGCTGACCCCCGAAGCCCTCGTCCACGACATCCGCAAGCTGCAGGGCGAACGCGGTTGATACCCTAGCTGGCAGGTAGGTATTCCGAAGATGATGTTCTCAACCAAGGCCGAGTACGGCGTGCGCGTAATGGTGGAGCTGGCGCGGCGCGCCGGCGAGGAAGGCGACGATCCGGTGTCGCTGGCCGAGATCGCCGCGCATGACGGGCTGCCGCTCGCCTATCTGGAGCATCTGGTGGCGCGCCTGCGTAAGGCCGGCCTGGTCGACTCGCGTCGCGGCTCGCGCGGCGGCTATCTGCTCGCGCGCCAGCCCGCCGAGATCACGATGGCCGAGGTGGTGGAGGCGCTGGAGGGATCGATCGCGCCGATCGAGTGCATCTCAGAGTCTGCGGACGGCTCGATCGTGTGCTCGCGCGAGTCGAGCCTCGACCACGTGTGTCCCACCAAGCTGCTGTGGACGCGCGTGCGCCTGTCGATCGTGAGCACGTTGCGCGAGACCACGCTGGCGGACCTGCTGGTGAGTCCCACGGCGCTGACGCGCGCGACCGCGGGAAGCGCGCTGGAAGACCTCGACGATGCCGAAACCTCGCTCGGCGACGGCGCCGACCCCGGGCGCACGTTGCCGACCCTGGCGGCACAGCAGTCCGGATCCAAAAGCCAAACCCTGACGACTGGAGCTTGAACGAAGACCATGGCAGACCTCGAGATCAGAGACCTGCACGTGCGCACCGAGGATCGCGAGATCCTCCGAGGCGTTGACCTCGACGTCTCGCGCGGGGAGCTGCACGCGCTGATGGGCCCTAACGGGTCCGGCAAGTTGACACTGGCCAACACGCTGCTCGGCCATCCGGCCTATGAGATCACGGCCGGCACGATTACGTTCAAGGGTGAGGACATCACCGAGAGCGAGCCCCACGAGCGTGCCAAGGCCGGGCTGTTCCTGGCGTTTCAGTATCCGGTGTCGATTCCGGGTGTGTCGGTGGCGAACTTCCTGCGTATGGCGATCAACGCCAAGCGCGAGCAGCCGATCGGTGTCAAGGAGTTCGGCGGCCAGCTAGAGCGCGCGGTGCAGCTGCTGGACGTCGATCGCGCGTTCACCTCCAGGCACCTCAACGACGGCTTTTCGGGCGGCGAGAAGAAGCGCGCCGAGATCCTGCAGATGGCGATGCTGGCTCCGGATATCGCGATCCTCGACGAGACCGACTCGGGCCTCGACATCGACGCCCTGCGCACCGTCGCAGAGGGCGTGCGCAAGCTGTATGAAGAACAGGGCCTGGGCGCCCTGATCATCACTCACTACCAGCGCATCCTGCACTACATCCAGCCGCAGTTCGTGCATGTGATGATGGACGGGCGGATCGTGCTGGAGGGCGGCGTCGAGCTGGTGGAACGGCTCGAGCGCGAGGGCTACGACCAGATCCGCCAGGAGGTCGGAGCTGGTGCCTGAGCCGACGGTGGCGCCGAAGCCTGGCCGCCACCGCGAGGCTAGTCTCTATCACGCGCTGCACGGCGCCGGCGCGGGCCTGGCAGGGCGCGAGGGGCTCTCGCCCGAGGCGATCCGCGAGGCGGCGCGGCTCGTGTTCGAGGCGAGCGAGCTGCCGGTGTGGCGCCGCTCCGGCTTCTGGACGACGAGCCTGCAGGAGCTGAATCTCGGCGAGCTGGAGATGCGCCCGCATGCACCCGGACCGCTGCCCGACTTCGTGCGCGCGGGGCTGCCCCAGCGCGCAGGCGTGGGCGACGGTGTGGCGGGCCGGATCGTGCAGCTGGACGGCTCGGTGGTGCACGTCGAGCTCGACCCGGCGCTGGCCGCGCGCGGCGTAGCGCTGAGCTCGCTGGAGGACGCATTGGATAGCGGCGACGAGCGCGCCAGAGAGAACTTCAGCAAGCGGCTGACCTACGACCGCCACAAGCTCGAGGCGGCGAACGCGGCGTTCTGGACGGGGGGCGCGTATCTGTACGTGCCTCCGGGCGTGGCGATTGAGGCGCCGTTTGAGATCGTCTACGCGATCGAGGACGCGGGCGTGGCCCAGTACGGTCGCTCGCTGGTGGTGGGCGATCGCGCGAGCGACTTTCGCGTGCACGAGCACAACCTCGCGGGATCGTTCGAGGGCCAGTCGCTGCACGCGGGCGCGTTCGAGCTGTATCTGCACGACGGCGCGCGTTGCCGTTTGGCACAGGTGCAGGACTGGAGCGCGGGCGAGGTGTACGACGCGTTCGACGCGGTTCGTCGGCGTCGGTCGCGATGCGTACTGCCACTGGCTGCCGTCGCTGCTCGGCGGGAAGCTGGTGCGCCAGCACCTCGAGCTGGCGGTGTCCGAGCCCGGTGGCGACATGGCTTTTCGCGGCCTGTTCTTCAGCGAGGGCCAGGAGCATCTCGACGCGTTCGCGGTGGACCTGCACGAGACGGGGCCATCCGGCGGGGACGTGCACTGGCGCGGCGCGGCGACCGGCGAGAGCCGCTCGTCGTTCGAGGGGCTGATCCAGATCGACCCGGGGGCGCAGCAGACGCACACGTATCTGCAGATCCACACGATGATGCTCTCGCCTAAGGCGCGCCTGGACGCGATCCCCTCGGTGCTGGTGTCGGCCGACGACGTGTCGGCCTCGCACGGCGGCACGGTGGGCGAGCTGGACGAGAGCGCGATCTTCTACATGCAGTCGCGCGGCTTGGATCGACCGAGCGCGGTGCGCCTGCTGGTGGAGGGCTTTTTCGAGCCCGTGTTGACCGAGCTGCACGACGAGCCGTTGGAAGAGCTGGTGCGCGCCAAGCTGGCGGCCAAGCTGGCGTCCGCGCGCGAGGACATCGAGGCGTATGCCACCAGTCGCTAGCTCGAAGCGCACGCCATCAGCTGCCGGTTCAGGGCGTCGGGCGTCGGCCGCTGAGCCCTCCTCGCGCGATTTGCCCGGAAGCGCCCGCGCGCTTTCGCGGGCGGCAGGCGGCGGATCACTCGACGTGCGCAGCGACTTCCCGATCTTGGCGCGGCGGTTCGACGGTCACGAGCTGGTGTATCTCGACAGCGCCGCGACCGCGCAGAAGCCCGCGGTCGTGATCGACGCGCTGGCGGGGCATCTGCGCGAGCACAACGCCAACGTCCACCGCGGCGTGTACGCGCTCGCGCAGGAGGCGGATGCGGCTTATGACGGCGCGCGCGAGGCGGTGGCGGCGTTCGTGGGCGCCGATCCCCAGTGCACGGTCTTCACCAAGAACGCGACCGAGGCGATCAACCTCGTCGCCTATGCGTGGGGGCGCGCGCACGTGGGCCCGGGCGATGCGGTCCTGATCACGCAGATGGAGCATCACGCCAACCTGGTTCCCTGGCAGGTCCTCTGCCGCGCGCGGGGCGCGGAGCTGCGCTACCTGGAGATCGACGAGCGGGGCGAGCTGTCGCTGGCGCAGCTGGACGCCGAGCTGGCTCGTGGCGACGTGCGGCTGGTGGCGGTGGCGCACGTCTCGAACGTGCTCGGCACGATCAACCCGGTCGCCGAGATGACCGCGCGCGCGCACGCGGCGGGCGCGCTGACGCTGATCGACGGAGCCCAGGCGGTCCCGCACATGCCGGTTGACGTGGGGGCGATCGGCGCCGACTTCTATGCCTGGACCGGACACAAGGCGCTCGGTCCGACGGGGATCGGCGTCCTGCACGGCCGCCGCGAGGTGCTCGAGCGGATGGAGCCGTTTCTCACCGGCGGCGACATGATCGCGAGCGTGGATCTGCAGTCGGCGAGCTGGCGTGAGCTTCCGTTCAGGTTCGAGGCGGGGACGCCTCCGATCGCCGAGGCGGTCGGGCTCGGCGCCGCCGTCCAGTATCTGGACCAGCTCGGCATGGAGCGCGTGCGCGCGCACGAGCAGGGCCTGACCGCGTACATGCTCGAGCGCCTGGCCACGGTCCCCGGCCTGCGCGTCGTGGGCCCGCCGGAGGCCGAGCGCCGCGGCGGGTTGGCGTCGTTCACGATCGAGGGCATGCATCCCCATGACATCGCCGAGCTGGTCGGGCGCGAGGGAGTATGCGTGCGCGCGGGGCATCACTGCGCTCAGCCGCTGATGCGCTGCCTCGGCTTGGGAGCGACTGCGCGGGCGTCGGTCGGCGTTTATAACGAGCCTTCGGACGTCGATGCCCTCGTCGGCGCCCTGAGCGCCGGACGCGAGCTGTTCGGGCTCTGACATGCGCGAGCTGTTCGGCCTTGGACCCGCCCCGGCCACTCGGTCTGACCTGCCTTACCCGCTGCCCTCCGGCGACCACGAACCGCCCGGCCTCTGACATGGACGACCTCTACCGCGACAACATCCTCGACCACTACAAGCACCCTCGCAACTTCGGCGAGCTGGAGCCGCACGATCTCGAAGCGTTCGAGCACAACCCGCTGTGCGGCGACGAGCTCGGCGTGCAGATACGCGTGAAGGACGGCCGCATCGAGGACCTGCGCTTCCAAGGCCACGGCTGCGCGATCTCGCAGGCGTCCGCGTCGATCGCCTCTGACGAGCTCAAGGGCATGGAGCTGGAGGAGGTCGGCAGGCTGGGCGCCGACTGGATGCTCGAGCTGCTCGGGATCCCGGTGTCGGCGACGCGGCGCAAGTGCGCGCTGCTGAACCTCAAGGCGGTGCGCGGCGCTGTGACCGGCGAGAACGCCTGGCCGGCCTGACCCCTGCCGTTCAGGCGCAGGGACCGTGGACGCGCCGGTAGAGCGCCCGGGCCCACACGGCGTCGAACTCAGGCGCAGAGACCGTGGAAGCGCCGGTAGAGCGCCCGGGCCCACACGGCGTCGAACTCAGGCGCAGAGACCGTGGAAGCGCCGGTAGAGCGCCCGGGCCGATACGGCGTCGAACTCAGGCGCAGAGGCTCTTGACGCGCGTGTAGAGCGCCGTGGCGCCGGCGGTGGGCGCGACGCTGAGCTGTGCCGGTGGGGCGCTCTTCAGTGCATCGCCGAGTACGAAGAAGCAGCGGCCGGTCGCGAACAGCACGTTGGCGGCTCCGCCCGGCTGGCCGGCTTCGGTGGCGCTGAACGCGAACGCTCCGGGGATCGCCGCGACGGTGAAGCGCTTGATCGCCGCCGACCCCCCCTGGGCCTTGACGGACTGTTCGATGCTCGCCTTCAGTTCGTGCCGGGCGCCGGCAGGCGAGTGAAACACGACCGCGCTCGACAGCGCTTCGCCCTGCGAGCCGCTCAGCAGCTCCTGCACGCCCTCCCGGAAACCCTGACGGCGCAGCTTGGGCACTTCCTTGCGGGCTTCACGCGAGCTGTCGTGAAGCACGAGCTTGGCATAGCGCGATGCAGTGGTGGCGGAATGAAGCCGGACCTTGGCACCCGCGAAGCCGGGCATCTCGCTCGGATGTGCGATGAGCGAGGACGCCGGGATCGCGGAGGCGGCGGCCGCGGCAAGGCCCGCCACGGCTGCGAGCGCAGCCGCCGCCGCGACGACTCCCAGCACCATCACAACCGCCCTTTGACGCATCACGAAAAGCAGCCCCCGAGCTCGACGAAGATCAAGCTTACCGGGCGACCGGAATCGCCACGTTACGGCGATCCGAGCCGACGAGGACGTCACTTCGTGACAGTCACCCTCAACACCCGCGAGCCCACGCCTGGACGGCCGCTCTCGCCGGCCCACTGGGCGACGAACACGGACGACTGCGTGACGCGCCAGCTGGTGGTGAAGCTGCCGCCGTTGGCGCCGGCGACGACCTGCTGCTTCTGCCATCGCCCGCCGGCGAGGTTCCGCCGGGATACGACGATCGTCTCGCCGCCGAGCGCGCCGGAGAGCGTGCCGGTGACGCGGACCGAGTGGCGGGCGCGCTTGAGGGCGCGCCTGGTGAGCCGCACCTTGGGAGTCGCCAGCGCGAGCGTCGCGGGCGATCCTGAGACGTCGCCGCCGGTCGTTGTGGCGAACAGGGCGCGATCGTCGGCTTCCCCGCTGACGGTGGTCGCGTCCACGAGCGCGGCCGCGTTGAGGCCGCTGCTCGCGACCAGACCGCCATACGGGATTTCGCCGACGCTGATCTCCTGCGGGTGCCAGGTCGCGCCTCCGTTGGAGGTGCGCAGAACGTAGGCGTCGCCGTGGTCGTTCCCGAATGAGTCGATGCTGAGAAAGCCTTCTCCGGAGGAGCCGAACGCAAGCTGGACCCCTTCGCCGGTTCCGGCCGAGAGGATTTCACTCCATGTGCGCCCACCGTTCGACGTGGTCCACAGGCGCCCGGCAGTGTCGAGCAGGTAGCCGCGCAGCGTGCTCGTGAAGGCGATGCAGCGGATCGAGACGCCGGCTCTGGCCGGCACGCGGCGTCCGAGCTTGCGCGCGGCGCGGCGCTGGAGCGGCACGGTGAGCGCGGTCCACTTGGCGCCTTCGTCGGTGGACCGCAGCAGCGCGTGGGAGCCCTGACCGAACGCGAACACGGTCGAGCCGACGAGGTCGTAGTCGGACAGCGGTGCCTTGGACACGGTGCCCGCGACCGGTTCGAAGGGTCCGCCCGCGACGGCGCGGTATACACCGACCGGGCCGATCAGCAGGGCGCTGTTGCGCAGCGCGACGACCGCCTGGGCCGGCGTGGTCGTGCCCGGGCTGAGCGTCTGCCAGCTGACGCCGCCGTTGTTCGTGCGCTGCAGGCCGCCTCTGGCATCGAGGGCATATCCGAGCGTCGGCGTGGCGAAGGCGACGTCGATGAGTTCCTGTGAGGTCTGCGTCGCCAGCACCTGCCAGCTGAGACCGCCGTTCGCGGAGATCGCCATGTTCCCGTGGGCGCCCGGAGCGAGCAGCAGGCCGTCGGGCCCGATCCGGATCCGCTCGTACTCGCCGCCGATGTCGGCGCTGCCGGAGCTGAACGTGGTGCCGCCGTCGTTCGATAGCACGGTCGTGCCGCTCTCCCCCACGGCCACGACCTGCGTCGGGCTCGCGTAGCCGACGCCGTAGATGGACGAGTTCGAAGTCGTTTTGACGGTGTCGGTTTCGCCGCCGTCGGTGGTCTCGACGAGTTTGTTGCCGCCGCTGACCGCCAGCAGGCACGTGGTCGGGGTGGAGCAGTCGATCGCGCTGAACGAGTTGCCGCCGGCGATCGGCTCGGCCTTCCACGTTTCGCCGCCGTTGCTCGTGCTGATGAGCGTTGTCGGCCCGATCGCGTAGGCGTGCTTTTCATCGACGAAGTGCACCGAGGTGACACGCGCGCCCCCCGGAAGCGAGACGGGGGTCCACGAGACGCCGCCGTCGGGAGTCATGTATGCCGAGCTGGCGCCGGAGTTCGGGTCGCTGACGAACGCGATGCCGACGGTCGGGCTGAGGAAGTGGATGTCGGTGCCGACGAGGCCGCCGCCGCCGCTCGAGGCGGCGGTGCCCGGAATCCCGGTGCGGCGTGCGAAGGTTTCTCCGCCGTCGGTGGTCATCTCGACGGAGCCGTTCTTGAGCAGCAGGAACCCGGTTTGTGGCGAGACGAAGCTGAACGCGGCGACCGGTTCGGGACAGCCGGATTCGGCCACGTTGAAGATCCGCTTGAAGACCTGGCCGCCGTCTTCGGAGATGCGCGTCACGCAGCCTCCTCCGCCCCCGACGATGACGGTCGTGGGGCTGAGCGCCTGGACGCGTTCGAGGTTGACCGTGGTCCCCGTCGTCAGGCCCGTCCACGACTGGCCGGCGTTGGCGGTCGAGAGCGCAGTGCCGCCGTAGCCGACGGCGTAGCCGGTGCCTCCCGCGAACGCGATCGACGTGAGCGTGCGGCCTTGCGGCGTGGGGTTGCCCCACGCCCAGCCGGACTTGCTGACGTTCACGTTCGCGTCGCCGGGCGAAGCAAATGCGGCGAGCGCGGCGAGCGCAACCAGCGCGACGAGAGCGGCCCGGCGCATGCCGAAGCCGTCAAACAGAGCTGACATGATTCCCCCCTTGGGCCGATGGCCCATCGTGGTCCGTGCATCGGGATTTGGATGGGGCCACCCGCCGGCCCGCTGTGCGCCAATAACATCCAGGCGGGGCGCAAGTTGCGCCTATCTGAATCGAGGCGTTGCTCACGCCCTCGGAATCGACACCGGTTTGCGGGGCCTGAGCGGCGCTCGCTTTCTACAGCCCGCTGCGTTCTAGCGCCCACGTTCTAGCCGCCCAGCCCACGCGCCGATCAACCGTCCGGACCCCGACCCACGACGAACCCGGGGCCCCAGCACGACATCGACGCGCACCTCAACCCCGGGCCGAGTCCCGCGCCGGCGCGCCGCCGGGTCCCGTCCCGGCGCGCGATAGAATCCCTACCTCAGAGCACAGGATTCGCAAGCTAGGATCATCTAGGGAGCCATATGGCCACGATTGACCGCACCAAGATCGCAAAGCCGAGCCCGATCGTCGAGGACGAACAGGGCCAGCTGGTCGCGCGCAAGGGCATCTCGCGCGAGGTCGTCAGCGAGCTCTCGAAGATCAAGGGCGAGCCCGACTGGATGGCCGAGAAACGGCTGAAGGCGCTGGAGATCTTCGAACGCAAGCCCGTGCCGACATGGGGCGTGCCCCTGTCCGGCCTGAACCTCGACGAGCTCGTCCTGTACTCGCCGCCGACGGCCGGGCGCTACAACTCCTGGGACGAGGTTCCGCAGGAGATGAAGCAGACCTACGAGGACCTCGGCATCCCTCAGGCCGAGCGCGAGCACCTCGCGGGCGTGGTCGGGGTGTGGCGCCAGGAGCCGGTGTATGAGGGGCTGAAGGAGCAGTACCGCAAGCTCGGGATCCTGTTCTGCTCGATGGACACGGCGATCAGCGAGTACCCCGAGCTGGTGCAGAAGTACTTCATGAACAAATGCGTGCCGCCGCAGGACAACAAGTTCTCGGCGCTGCACGGCGCGGTCTGGTCGGGCGGCTCGTTCCTGTACGTGCCCAAGGGCGTCAAGGTCGATTTGCCGCTGCAGGCTTACTTCCGCATGGAGGGCGCCGGCGAGGGCACCTTCGAGCACACGCTGATCGTCGCCGACGAGGGCTCGGACGTGAACTACATCGAGGGCTGCACGGCGCAGACCTACAGCGTCAACTCGATGCACTCGGCGGTCGTCGAGATCTTCGTGCACGAGGGCGCCAAGGCGCGCTATACGACCGTGCAGAACTGGTCCAAGGACGTCTACAACCTCAACACCAAGCGCGCGGTGGTGGAGGCCGAGGGCACAGTCGAGTGGGTCGGCGGATCGATGGGCGCCAAGTACGTGATGCTGTATCCGGGCTCGTTCCTGATGGGCGAGGGTGCGCGCGCCGACCACCTCAACGTGGGCGTGGCGTCCGGAGCAGTGCACAAGGACACCGGCGCCAAGGTGGTGCACCTCGCGCCGAACACGACCTCGAACATCCTCGCCAAGTCGATCTCCAAGGACGGCGGGATCATGGGCTACCGCGGGCTGGTGAAGATGGGCCACAACTCGACGGGATCGAAAGCGCGCGTGCAGTGCGACGGGCTGATGATGGACGGGCGCTCGCGCTCCGATACCTGGCCCGACATCCAGATCCAGAACCCGCACGTGTCGGTTGCGCACGAGGCGACCGTGGGGCGAATCTCCGACGACCAGCTGTTCTACATGGGCTCGCGCGGGTTCACCGAGGACGAGGCCGCGGCGATGATCGTCAACGGGTTCATCGAGCCGGTGACCAAGGAGCTGCCGATGGAGTACGCGGTCGAGCTCAATCGACTCATCCAGCTGGAGATGGTCGGCTCAATCGGCTGAGACGCACGATGGCCGGCGCCTGGCTGTGTCCTCGGTCGCTCGTGTGCCGAGCACACTTCGCTCCCTGCGTCCTTGCCACGCTTGGCCCTCGCGCGTCTCAGGAGCGAACTGGCTTCACTTGAGGCCGCCTGTAGACACGATCGCCGCGCCGCTGTTCCCGTCGGGGCTGCCGTGGGTCAACCTGCCGCGCGGGCGCGGCGCACAGGCGGGCGTGGTTTTGCAGGGTGGCGGGCCGATGCTGGTCGAGTTCTGGGACTTCTGCCGGCCCAACTCGCTGCGGACGCTGCCCTACATCAAGGCCTGGCACGAGCGCTATGCCGAGCACGGGTTGCGCACGGTCGGCGTGCACTGCCCGGGCTTCGCGCCGTCGGGCAGCGAGCAGGCGGTTCGCGACGCGGTGGCGCGACTCGGCATCACCTATCCCGTGCTGATCGACAGCCAGCTCGAGCTGTGGCGCGAGTACGAGAACGTCGGCTGGCCGGCCCGCTATCTGTTCACCGAGGGAGCATGCCTGTTCGACTACCAGTACGGCGAGGGCGGCTATGCCGAGACCGAGAGCGCGATCCAGGAGCTGCTCGGAGTGGAGCGAGCGACGGTCGAGCCTGTGCGCCCCGAGGACGTGCCCGACGCGCAGCTCGTGCCGCAGACTGAGGACCAGCAAGGCGCCTTTTCGGGTCGGTACGAAGCCGGCGGGGTGTGGGCGGTGCTCGACGGCGTGGGCACGGTGACCGTGACGGCGGGCGGCGGCGAGACTGACGCCGGCGAGAGCGGAGCGGCGGAGACACGGCAGCAGCCGCGTGAGCTGGCCGTGACCCACCCCGGCGCGTATCCCCTGGTCGAGCACGAACGGCACACGATGGGCACGCTCGAGCTCGAGATCGGTTCAGGCGTGCGCTGCTATGCGACCTGCTTCACGCCGGGCGTGGCCTGAGTAAGGCTCAGACCGGCTGCGGTTTCAGCTCCGCGAGCGAGCGATCGAGCAGCAGCCGCTTGAGCTCGGGCGGCCCGGACTCCGGCACGAGCACGCACGCGCCTGGCCAGTAGGGGCTCTCGCCCGGCTTGGCGGTGACGAAGATCGAGTCGAAGGTCCAGGAGCCGCAGTTGACCAGGCGCGCGCCCGCGCGTCCGCGCCACTCCGCCTGAGCGTCGCGCGGGAACGGGCCGGCGCGATGGGTGTGGCCGAAGACGACGTAGGCGTCGCCGAGGCCGAGGCGCGCCGCCACCTCCCCCATCGCGCGCAGGCCCGACCTGCGCAGCTCATCGCGCGACAGGTCCGGCCTCACCGGCCCCATGCCCGCGCGGTTGACAGCCGCGACAGCCAGCGGGAATCCGCGTCGCAGCGCCCACCGGCGCGCCGAGACGCGGAGCCTGCGAGTGATGGCGCTGCAGACGCCCGCGCCACCGCCGCGTAGGCCGCCGTCGCGCAGATCGCCACCGTCGCGCGTATCGCCGTTCAGGGGCGCGCGCGGCGCTCCATCGTCGCCTCGCCCACTGCCCCCAAGGCCCGTGCCGCCTTCGCGAATGCCGGAGCCCGCAGCCCCAGCACGACTCGCGGGCTTCTCGTTGACTCCGCGCCCGCCCCCCAGGGCGCGCCAGGCACGCACCGTTGCGACGCCGTTGAGCGCCGCGCCGGCGCGCCCGTAGCGGACCATGGCGTCGCGCCATCCGTATATCGGCGAGGTGAGCGCCTCGTAGTCGTCGACGCTCGCCAGCGAGCTCTCGGGCCGTTCCAGCAGCCGGCCGATCGCGCCGATGCCGATGCGCTCGAGCGTCGGGAGCGTGAGATGGCAGTCGAGGAAGTGGCCGTGCGTGGCGTAGACATCGGGGCGCACCCACAGGCCGGGATAGGCGACCTCGACGCGCGCCGGGCCCGCCCACTCCGCGATCTGGGCGAGCATCGGTGATGCGTCGCCCGCAACGATGCGGTGCTCGAGCTCGAGCGGCGCGGGCGCCAGCGCGGCCCGCCGCTCGAGCCACGCCGACACGAGCTGGTGATCGTGATTGCCCGCGGTGATCACGAGCTCCTTCCCCGCCAGCGCCTGACCGACGTCTTCGAAGAACGCCTGTGCTGCGGCGAGCGCCTCGTGCGGCGGGCCGTGGCGAAGCTCGAGCACGTCCCCGAGCAGCAGCAGCCGGTTGACGCCCTCGAACTCGCGCAGCAGCGCCTCGCGCACAGCAGGGCGGCGCAGCAGGTCGATGCCCGTGAGGCCCCCGAGATGCAGGTCGGAGATGATCAGAGTGCGCATTGCAGACGTTGTACCTGATACCGCGGTGGCGAACTTATCAGGAGCTGCGCAGAGGTACGCAGGGCTGCCGATTAAGCCTCTGCAGCGACGTCTTGTGCAACGCGATGTGCACGATTTTCCCCCTCGTCTGCAAGGGTGGGAAGCGATTTGAAACGGTAGTCATGCCGGGCTCGTGTACACGAGATCGGCGTCGATGGAGACAAGTGCATCGGGGGCCGGAGAGGCCCACCGAACGGACCTGACGCGCAGTCGTCGGGACGGTCGACGCCGGTCGTGAAACGAGCCGAGGATGAACCGCGACATGCCCTGTAGAGCACTGTCAAGCTTTACAGAGGACGATCACCAGCAGGAGGACAAGGAAGGCAACATGATCAATCGCGTCATCAAGGCCATACGGCAGAACATCGTCGCGTGGCTTGCCTTGTTCGTGGCCTTGAGCGGCACGAGCATGGCGGCCTCGCACTACATCATCACGTCAACCAAGCAGATCAAGCCGAGCGTGCTCAAGCAGCTGCGCGGCGCGAAGGGCGCGCGCGGCGCGGCCGGCGCCATGGGGGCGGCAGGCGCCAAAGGCGCCACCGGAGCCCAGGGCGCGACCGGTGCGACCGGCGCAACCGGCTCCGGCGGGCAGAACGGCAAAAACGGCACGAGCGGGGTAGGCAAAGAAGGCCTCGAAGGCCCGGAAGGCCCGGAAGGTCATGAAGGCAAGGAAGGGCTGCCCGGCACGGCGCTCGCATACGCGCATGTGAACGCAGAAGGCAACATCATCGAAGCGGTCGAAAAAGGAAAATCGGCTCCGAATATCAAAGTGCGACCGGCCGAACCGACAGAAGAAGAAGAAGAAAACCATGAAGAACCCGTGGGGATCTACTGCATCTCCGGCCTCGGGTTCGAAGCGCATAACGTGGTCGCGACGATCGACTACAACGAAACCCACGAAAACGAGTCACCGGTATTGACAGCCACGATCGGCAACGGGGAAGAATCGGGATGCCCGTCGGGCACCGAAATCACCGTCGAAACCTCAGAAAAAGCCGGGGAATTGAAGAACGAGGGCTTCTATATCCTCGTCAACTGAGCGCGGAGCGTAGAGGAACCCGCGCGGCTAGCACCGAAACACGCCCGGTGATCCGCCGCCGCAAACCGAGATGCGACGGCGGATCGCTGCACTCCCGCACCGAGCGCCTTCGTGAGTTGCCGGTCACTGCTAAAGTGCCCGATCACCGGTTGCAAGGCCGTCGGCGGAGACCACTGGCGGACGGTGGCAGGGATGGTGGCAGACGATCAGCGCGGGATGGCAAGGATGACGAGGCAACCTCGGCAAGCAGGCAGGTAGGAGCTCATGGCCAGTCGGTGGGCACGTAGCGCGGTGCGCGTGATCGCGCTTACCGCGGCTCTGGCGGCGACGGCAGCACCCCAGAGCGCGACCGCCGCCTGGACGCACGTCGCCGCGAACCGCTCAAGCGCGGAACCGTACTTCTCGTGCCCTCCCGAAGGCACGCGGCCGGAGTGCGACCTGATCGAGGACCCCACCGCTGGAGTTGGCGCGCGCGGACCAATCGCGGCGGGCGCGATCACCAAGGGACCCGAGCAGCAGATAAGCCCAGCTCTGAACGGAAACGGGTTCGGGGGCGGGTACTCACCCGAAAATCTGCGCAGCGCGTACGACCTGCCCTCGACGTCGACGGGCTTTCGCGAGACAGTGGCAATCGTCGACGCCTACGACGATCCCGATGCCGAATCGGACCTGAAGGTGTACAGGGCCGAATATGGGCTGCCGGCGTGCACCGCGAGCAGCGGGTGTTTTCGCAAGGTCAACCAGACAGGGGGCATCAACTCGTATCCCGCAGCTGAACGCAAATGGGCCGAAGAGATCTCGCTCGATCTCGACATGGTTTCGGCGATCTGCCCCAACTGCCGCATCCTGCTCGTGGAGGCCAACAGCAATCTCGACTCGAATTTCGCCACGGCGGAGAACGAGGCGGCCGCGCTCGGGGCCACCGAGATAAGCAACAGCTTCGGCGGACCGACCTCTTCGGAACCGCCCGAATTTGCGTCGGCCTACGATCACCCGGGGGTCCCGATCACGGCCGCCGATGGCGATCACGGGTACGGCGTGGAATCGCCGGCGTCGAACCCCCACGTCATCGCCGTAGGCGGCACGTCGCTCCTGCCGACGACGAAAAATGCTCGCGGCTGGACCGAAACGGTCTGGTACGAAAGCATCGGAGGCGAAATCTACGGAACCGGGAGCGGATGCAGCCGCGAACCCAAGCCCGCCTGGCAGGCGGACGGCGGCTGTGCCTACCGGACGACCAACGACGTGGCGGCGGTCGCCAGCAAAAACACCCCTGTTTCGGTGTACGACAGCTACGAAACTACCGACAAATGGCAGCTGGCCAGCGGCACGAGCGTGGCGACACCGATCGTGGCCGCCGCAATGGCGCTTGCAAACCCCTATACGAGATCCTTCGAAGGCGCCCATGCCCTGTATCTCGAGGCCGCGATCAGCGGTACCGGAGCCCTCGACGACGTGGTTTCCGGCAAGAACGGCAGCTGCGGAGACTATCTGTGCGAAGCGGGGCCCGGTTACGACGGGCCGACCGGGCTCGGGAGCCTGTCGGGCGCTCCGGAAGTGCCGCCGCCGGCGCTCACAACCGGGGAAGCGACGTCGAGCACGCCGAGCGAAGCCACGCTCGATGCGACCGTGAACCCCAACGGCGCCGAAATCCCGGAATGCAAGTTCGAATACGGGACGACCAGCTCATACGGATCGAGCGTGCCGTGCTCGACGCTGCCTGGGTCTGGCACGAGCCCGGTCGCAGTATCGGCCTCGATCACCGGCCTCGCACCGAGCAGCGTCTATCACTACCGCATCGCCGCGAGCTACCCCGGAGGGACGAGCACCGGCTCAGATCAGACGTTCACGACTGCCGGCTCGCGTCCGACGGTGTCGACGGAACCGGCGTCGGCGATCACGCAGACCTCGGCGCGTCTGAACGGCGAGATCAACCCGAACGGCAAGGAAGTCAGCGAATGCGAGTTCGAATACGGGCGGTCGAAGACATACGGAGCGACCACACCCTGCGCGCCATCTCCGGGCAGCGGCCAGACGCCTGTGACGGTGTCGGCATCGCTGAGCGGCCTGACCGAAGGAAGCGCCTATCACTTCCGGGTACGTGCGAGCAACGCCTCCGGAACCAGCTACGGCGGCGACCAGACATTCACCGCATTTGACGCGCCACCAAACGAAGAACCGGAAGAAAACAAACCACCACCGAGCGATCCTCCGCGGGTCGCTGGCGAAAGCCAGCAACAGCCGACGCAGACGCCATCGCTGGTAACGCCGATCGGAGGCCAGGAAGAATCCAGCAAGACCCCCATCCACGTCGCCGAGCTGACCGGGGCACGTGCGCTCGTCGCGGCGTCGAACGGGACCCTCAGCCTCGAGCTGCGATGCCCTGCGGACAGGTGCGCGGGGACGATCACGCTGCGCACGCTCGACGCCGTCGCCAGCGGAAGCCGTCACGCAACCAAGCACATCCTCACCCTCGCCAGCGGCCCGTTCGCGTTCGCCGGACCACGCGTGACCACGATCAAGCTGCGCCTATCTGGCGCCGCACGTGCCCTGCTGGCACGCGTGCATACCGTCAGGGCGCAAGCCGCGATCGCCGAACATCAAACCAACGCGGTCGCGAGCTCGGCGCAGACGACCGTCACGATTCGCGTGCCCAAGAAGACACGCAGCGACAAAGCCTGAGTGCGCGGACGGCCCGGCGAGCGGCGACGCTCGGATCGGCGCTCGAGGTCCCACGTGGCTCGAGGATCCCGCGTGCGTGCAACCGATGCGCAGACGAACGGCCTCCTGCGCGTTCCCGGACGATCGCTCAGCGAGGGAGCACGAACGTCTTCAACCACGTCACAGCGCTGGCGCCCTCACGCACGAAGACACCCTTGGCGGTCAGCGTGATGTGCTTGGCGTGCAGCAGCAGCGTTCGCCCTCTGCTGGTCAGGCTCAGCTTGACGGTCTTGGTCGTGGCGCTCGTATAGGTCACGCTGCCGTATGCGACCGCGACCGGCCCGGCCTTCTTGACCGAGGATACGTGGGCGCCCCTGGGGACGTAGTACCACCAGACCTGCAGCCTGCCGGCAGCCGGCGCGGTGAAGCGGAACGTGTAGTCACGGTGCTTGAGCAGCGACGCGATGTGCGCGGAGTGCTGCGCTCGCGTCAGCTGGGTGCTGAGCGCCGAGCGAACCTGGGCGATGGTGGCGACGGGCAACGGTTTGGTGGGATCGGTCGTGGTTGTTTTCGCCTGTTCGACGAGCTGGTGCGGCTGCGGTTTGCCCGGCGCCGCCGCGACCACGACGCTATTGCTGCTCGCCGCCCCCACGCTAACGTCGCCGATTTTCGCGATGACGTTGCACGAAAGCGTCTGCCCAACCTCTGATGCGTCCGGCGTGTAGCTGTCACTGATGGACGAGTACACCGGCGTGCCATTGGCCAGCCATTCATAAGTGAACGACGGCGGGGGCTTTCCTTCCCATGAGCCGCGCTCGCATTCCAGCGTTCCGCCGACGACTGCAGCGCCTTCTATTGACGGGGGTTCGAGGTTTTCCAGAGGCACCCCCGGGACGGACACGCTGTTCTTGCTTTTCACGGTCAAGGCGCCTTCCACGTTTTCTGCCGTTACTGCGCAAGCGAGAGAATGGCCCTGGTCGGCGCCCACAATCGTATAGGTGCTTCCCGTCGCCGAGGATATTTCTCGGCCTTCGAGCAACCACTCGTAGGTCAGCGTGGGACTCGGCGCACCGCTCCATTTGCCTTCGGTGCATTTGAGCGTCGCACCCACGGCAGGCGCGCCGCGCACTTCCGGTTCGACCTTGTTTTCGGGCTCGACACCGGGAATATGGATGCTGTTGCTGCTTTCTCGCCCAGTCGAGCCTTCGGCGTTGGTCGCGGTCACCTTACAGGCAAGCGAGTAGCCGCGATCTTCCGCGGTCACGACGTAGCTCGTGCCGGATGCGATGAGCGAGCCGTCGCGTAGCCATTGATAGACGTATTCTTCGGGCGGTGGCGCCCCTCTCCATTCGCCTTGCGAGCACGTGAGCGTTTCTTTGACCTCGGCGTTGCCGGAGAGGTGCGGCGGGCCGAGGTTTTCGGGCAGGGTGCCTTTGACATGCAAGCTGTTGCTGCTGTGCTTCGATAGCGATCCTTGGGTGTTCGTCTCGGTCACCTTGCACGACAACGAGTATCCGCGGTCCGCGGTCGAGACAGAGTACGTGCTTTCAGTCGCTTCGGTAATCAAGCTTTCGTTTCGGAACCACTGATATGAAGGCGTCGGCGTCGGTTTTCCCCTCCATTTGCCCGGCGCGCATTCCAACGTTTCGCCGACCTGAGGATCGCCACGCACTTCCGGCAGTGTTTCATTTTCGGGCCGTTCTCCCCCGGCTTCCGGTTTGGGCACCACCACGGGTTCGCTCACCCCCGTCGCCTTGCCTGATGCGTTTTCGACGGTGACTTCACAGAACAGCTTGAGGCCTTCGTCGCGGGCTTCTGCAGTGTAGTTGCTGCCGATGGCGACGCTTTCGTATACTTTCGAGGCCTTTTCGAGCACCCACACGGCTTCGACCTCGTGCGGCGCCGGTTCTCCGCTCCATTTGCCTTCGGAGCATTTTAGTTTTGTGCCAACTTCCAAGGTCCCGGAGTATTCGATTTTTGGAAGCGCCATGTTCACCGGTTTGGTCCCTCGGACAGAGATCTTGCTGCTGGTCGCTTTCGTCGAGACACTTTCAGCGTTCGTGGCAGTGACTTCGCAGTAGAGCTCATGAAGCCGGTCGGCAGCCGCGACGACGTATGTGCTGGCCGTCGCACCGGAGATTTTTTCGCTCGTTTTTTTCGTCGGTTCTTCTCGCCACCACTGATATGCGAACGTCGGGTTGCCGGTCCATTTTCCTGGCGAGCATGTCACCGTTTCACCGACTTCCAATTCGGAGATAGCCGGCAATATCTTTGGCAATTCTTCGTTGACGGGCTTGGCCGCCTTCACTGTCGCGCTGTTGCTGCTGGGCGCTTCCGCTTTGCCCGCGGTGTTGGTCGCGGTGACCTTGCACGACAAGCTATGGCCTTCATCCGCCGTCTCTACCGTGTATTCGTTCGTCGTCTGCAGTTCTATCCGCCCGCCGTCCCGCAGCCATTCATAGCTGTACGTAGGCGTAGGGGTCCCGGTCCAGATACCCTGCGAGCATTTTAGTTTTGTCCCGACCCCCAGGGTCCCGCTGTATTCGACCTTTGGCTTTTCCGTGTTTTCCGGGGGAGTTTCGCGCGGCGCGGAGCCGGGCACGTAAATGCTGTTTTCGCTTTCTTCTTCTTCGCTGCCCGAGCCGTTGGTCGCGATCACGTTGCACCAGAGTTCGTAGCCCTGGTCGGCGGCCGTGATCGTGTAGAGGCCACCGAGGCCATTGTCGGATTGGCCTTCCGCTTCGGCGACGACGATCCCTTCGCGCAGCCACTGATAGGTAAATTTGCTTACGCCACCGACCCAGCTGCCGGGATTACACACGAGGTGTTCGCCGACTTTCGGCGTCTGCCCCCGGTTCCCGGGTTCCTGTGCGACTTCGGGCGGGCTGTTGTTGATCGGCACTTCCGCCGCGGCGCTGCCCGCACCTGGACCGGCCAGCATGCACACAACCGCGCTCAACGCGGCGAGCGCGACCGACACCCGCCGCGCACTCGTGCGCGGTGATGTTGGGTACGCCGACGTCTCTCCGTGATCTCTCGCCGTCTCCATCGATCCCCCGAGGGGCAATCGACGTTAGCGTCCCCAAATGGCGCTGTCAAGCAAGGTACGTAATCACCCGCACTCGAATATGCGCACCCGTGCGCAAGGCTCGACACTCCTGCACGGACGCTTTCAGCCGGCATTCCGGGCCGGCGCCCTCGGCTATCGTGTCTTCCGCGATGCCCTACCGCCGCTCGCCAGAGACGAACGTCTCTATAATCCGCTCGAGGGGTCTATGCGGGACCGCGTAAGAGATGACGCTTACGGCGGGGTCTGGACAGCCGCGCGCTGCTCGCTCTCCGCAACCCTGGCCGGGCTGTGCCTGCTGCTCGCGCCCGCCGCGACACGGGCCGCCTCGAGCGAGGAATCGGCCGCCGCCGCGCCCTCGCATGCGATCGTCGCAACGCTGTCCAACCTGACCACGCTGTCGCGCTGGACTTACCCGCAGACGACCGCTGCGGCGCACGAGTTCCCCTCCGCGCACTCGCACGTCGTCGGCCACCTGCATTTCCTGACCGTCGACGGCCAGGCCGAAGTGTATTTGGCTCTGCGCTCGTACACGGTCGGGCGAATCACGTGGATCGAGGTGCCGCTTCCGGGGCGACCGAACGGCGTCACGGGCTGGGTCACGGCCAGCGCGCTCGGAGGGATGCACGTTACGCACGAGTACCTGCGCGTAGATCGTGAGACGACACGGATCACGCTGTTCCGCGACGGCCAGCCGATCTGGAGCGCGCCCGTGGGAGTCGGGCGCCCCAGCCTGCCGACACCCGCGGGGCACTTCTACGTGACCGAGAAGCTCACCACGCTCGACGCGCCCGTCTACGGTCCTTACGCGCTGGGAACGAGCGCATATGCGCCCACACTCAGCGAATGGCCCGGCGGCGGCATCGTCGGGATCCACGGCACCGACGAACCATCGCTGATACCGGGGCACCCCTCCCACGGCTGCATCAGGCTGCGCAACGCCGACATCACGCAGCTGTGGCACATGATCGAAGTCGGCACGCCGATCGACATCGTCTGAGCGCCCCCGACGGCGATCCTCGACGAGTCGGTGGACCTGGCTCGGTAGCGCCGGCCCAGTGGCCCTGGACGCTAGTGCTCAGCCTGTGAATTTCGGCGATTTGCGCGAAGACGCCGTGTGCACGAACTGGCTCGAGCGGGCGAGCGGGGCGCAGTCGCTGTTGGCCGGAACCGCCTTGAAGGAGACCCTGTGCGGTCCGTAGTGAAGCTTGCTGGTGTTCACCTTGATCGTGAACTTGCCGTGCTTGGCCTGCGACTGCTTCATCGTCTTGAGCTTGTGATTGTCGAGGTAGAACGTGATCTGCTTGATCCCCTGCGAGGGAACCGAGACCGTGAAGCTGCCGCTCTTCGGCCCGGTGACGCCCTTCAGTTTCGGCGCCGACGCGACACAGGCCGGTGAGACTTCGTGTTTCGGCGTCGTGCCCGGCGTCGTTGTGCTCGGGGTCGAGGTACTCGGCGTCGAGCTGCCGCCCGTCGGTTTTTCTTCTTTTTTCGGTTCCTCGGGCACTACGACCTTGACCATGTTCGATTCTTCCGACACGATCGGCGTTCCGCTTTCGGGCGTGCCCGTCACGATGGCCGCATTCGTGTATTCGCCTGCTCCGGTGAGCACGTGTGTGCACCTGTACACGGTCGCTTCGCCCACGCCGACCGGGGTGGACCCGGGGCCACCGGTGATCGTGCCGGCATCGCATTTCGAGTCTTCGAAGTTCGAGAAGGTCAACGGCACGTTGCCTGTGTTCTTGACGATGATCTCGTATTCGACCGTCTGGCCAATCGAGCCGGTCAGCTGTTCTTTGGTGAAGCTGCTGCTCGTGCCGATCCTCTGGAGCTTTTCGATCGTAAACGCCGGTTCTTCGATCGGCGGCGTGGTTTTCGCTTCGACTTCGACGACATTCGATTCGTGTTCGATCGGCGTACCGGTTTCGGGCGTGCCGGTGATTTCGGCCACGTTCGTGTAGATGCCGGTTTTCGTCAGCACATGGACGCACGTGAACGTCGTCGATTCGTCGGGGGCGACCGGCGTCGAGCCGGGTCCTCCGCTGATCAATTCGCAGTTCGGGTCGGTGAGGGCGGAGAACGTCAAGGGCACGTTGCCGGTGTTCTTGACGATGATCTCGTATTCGACCGTTTCACCGACCATGCCCGTCAGTTTTTCCGTCGTGAAGCCGCCACTGCCGCCGACCTGCTGAAGCTTTTCGATCGTGAACGCGGGTTCTTCAACCGGCGGCGTGGGAACTTCCACTTCGACCACGTTCGATTCGTGTTTGATCGGCGTTTCGCCTTCGGGCGTGCCCGTGACTTCCGCCACGTTCGTATAGATGCCCGCTTCCGTCAGCAGATGGCTGCACGTGTAGGTCGTTGACGCCCCCGGCGCCACCGGGCTCGATCCGGGACCGCCTTCGATCGTGCCGGGATCGCAGTGCGGGTCGGTGAAGTCGGAGAATGTGAGGGGGACCTGGCCCGTGTTGGTGACGACGATCTCGTAGTTGACGGTCTGTCCCACTTCGCCCATCAGTTTTTCCTTGGTGAAGCCCATGCCGCTGCCGCGGATTTCCTGAAGCTTTTCGATCTTGAAGCCGGGTTCGAGCACGGTCACGACGACCTGGTTGGAGGTGTGCGTGATCGTCATCCCGCTCGGCGGCGTGCCCGTGACCGTCGCTTCGTTCGTGTACGTGCCATACGTATTGAGCACGTGATCACACGTGTACGTGGTCGATTCGTCGGGCTCGAGCGGGCTCGACCCCGGGCCGCCCGCGATCGTGCCGGGATCGCAGTGCGCGTCGGTGAAGTCTGAGAGCGTCAGGGCGACGTTGCCCGTGTTCTTGACGATCATCTCGTAGTTGACCGTCTGCCCGAGCTTGCCCACCAGCGGTTCCTTGGTGAAGCCCTCGCCGCTGCCCTTGATTTCCTGAAGCTTTTCGATCGTGAAGGAGGGTTCTTCCCAGGTCGGTTCGGGCGGCGTAACGGTGAAGCCGCTCGTGTAGGTCGTATACGGCGCCTTTTCGAGGCTGGCTTCAACTTCGGTCTCGCCGGCGGCGCACGAAGGCCCGCCGAGGAGCACGACGAAGGCGTTGCCGTCGTCGTCCAGTTTCACGGTCGCCGCTTCGCCCACCCCGATCGGAGTCTCGTCGGGCCCGATCCAGTACAGGTGGCCTTCGCAGTGGGCGTACAGCTGTTCGTCGCTCACGACGACATTGCGCTCCGCGTAGGCGGGCGGAAACTCGACCTGCACGATCGTGGCGGAGTTGCTGTAATCGCCGGCCTCGACCTGGCTGCTCGGCAGCGCCCACACACCGGGTGTGGTCGGCTTGGGCGGCAGCACCGTGAACGAGGTCGTCACGCTTGTGTAGGGGGCTTCTTCGAGGTGCGCCGATACGAGGCTTTCGCCCGCGGCACAAGATGGCCCGCCCCAGACGGCGACGATCGCGTTGCCGTCGTCGTCGAGCTGCACCTTGCCGATCGAGGCGCCCTCGACGGGGTTGTAGGGGTCTGCTTCGTTGCTGACTGCCGACCAGCTCAGATGGTCGTCGCAGCGGTTGTAGAGCTCCTGCGAGCTGACTTTGACGGTCTGCTCGGCGAAGACGGGTTCGCACTCCACTTCGATGATGTCGGCCACGCTCGACGCTTCCGGCCCGTAGCCCTCGTCCATGAACGAGGGCAGCGTGTGGATCACGCAGCTGCCGGCCGACCCGGCCTCGTCCGCCTGCGCTTGTTGAGGCGCTTTGTTCGCGGACGCGGTCTTGTGCGCCGAGGCGCTCGCGACCGCCAGCCACGAGCTGAGGGCCAAGGCCATCAGGCCCGCCACCGTTAGGAGCGCGAGCCGTGTGATCGTTGAATGTCGCTGCATGGCCACCATCCTGGTAGGGCGCGAAGAGTCGGGACGCAAGCGGCCCGTTGAGGGGCGAACCGACCCCGGAAGGCTCCATCCTCCCGGGGTCTATTCGCTTACCTCAGATTCGCTTCAGCCTTCCGAGTCCGCCTAGATGGTCGGTTCGGGAGGCAGGACCGTGTAATAGCTGCCGTACGTGGTGTACGGAGCCCTTACAAGGCTGGCTTCGAGTTCGGTCGAGCCCGCGGCGCACGACGGTCCGCCGAAGACTGTCACGAAGGCGTTGCCATCGTTGTCGAGTTCGAGTTCCGTGCCTTCCGCGAACGGGACGACATACGGGCCCCATCCGGTCATGACGACCCAGAACAGGTCACCGTCGCAATGCGAGTACAGCTGTTCATCGCTGATGGCTACCCACCGCTCCGAGTAGGCCGGCGGGAACTCGACGCCGAAGATCGACACCGTGTTGCTGTAGTTGCCGGCCTCGACCTGGCTTTCGGGCCACGCGAACACACCGGGCGTCGTCACTTTCGGCGGCAGCACCGTGAACGACGTGGCGGTGCTTTCGCCGGGCGCTTCTTCCTGGTGGACCGAGATGACGCTTTCTCCCGGCGCGCACGAGGGCCCGCCGAGCACGGCCACGATCGCGTTGCCGTCGTCATCCAGTTCGACGCCGCCGACGCTCGCGCTGGACGGGAGCTCGCCCTCGCCGGCCTTGGTTACCTCCTGGTTATCACTCCAACTGTTGGTCCAGGGGATCCAGTACAGACGATCGTCACAGCGGTTGTAGAGCTCCTGCGAGCTGATTTTGACGTACGTCTCCGCGTAGACGGGTTCGCACTCGATTTCGATGATGTCGGCGACGCTCGACGCAGCGCTCCCGAATCCCTGATCCATGAACGACGGCAGCGAGTGAATCACGCACGCGCCGGGATCCGTCGTCTCTTTGCCTGTTTTGCTTTTTTTGGTGGTCTTGTGCGCAAGCGCAGTTCCGGTCAGCAGGAACAAGCTCAGCGCGAGCACCAAGAGACCCGCCAATAGGTTGCGTCTCTCCATGACTTCCTCCAATGGACTTGTTTCGGTTTGGCACCCGCTGCCCGGAGCTAACCCCCGAAGCAGACTCCGAGAGAACCCGCCCCCTGTTCATTGGACGACTGCCCCCGCGGGTATGTTCTGAGCTTGAATACCACACGCCGAGCGCCCAAGTCCAGCGAAAAAGTCGCAAATTGCGGCTTTTTTGGTGCAAGATGCCGATTTGCATGCGGCTTTGCAGCGGTTTTTGAACGACTGGACAGCTTGGACAACGGCTCCCGCAGAAGCGACTTTATCACTTAAACAATCGGTTTAGATGCCCAGGAATGCTGGAGCCTGTCGAGATCATTTCGAGGCTCATCCAAATTGCCGGAAACCCTTGATTCTGTCTATGGTTTTCCCAGATGCGCCAGGGACCCCGCGGAGCGCGCAGACCGATCACTCGTCAACTCGTCGCCGCGCACGGCCTGTCGGCCAAAGATACGGCCGTCGAGGACCTCGAGCGTGGGCACCGGAGTTTCAGTTGTCGGAAGCGATCGACCGCCCTCGACCTTCACTTGAGCTCGAAGGACTTGGAGGCCCTGTAAAGGGTCTTGCCGCTCGCTGTGAAGACCGCCTTCGCCGTCAGCCGGACGCGCTTCGAGCGCTTGAGCAGGCCGCGGCCCGCGGCCGTCAGGCGCACTTTGATCACGCCCGAACCGGCCTCGTAGAACGTTCGCTTGCCGGAGGCCACGAGCACCGGCGCGGGCGGCTTCTTCTTGCTCGCAGCCTTGGCCGAGAGCTTCGCGCCCGGCGGCACATACCACCAGTCGATCGTCGCGGTCCCCGCCCGGGGCGCCTTGAACACCGAGGCGAACCCCCCGCGCTTGAGCAGCGCCGCGATGGTCGCGTTGCGCCCCGAGGGCGGGAGGTGCGCAGCGATCGCGGCCTCGACTTCGCCGACGGCGTTGTGGGCCGCACTGGTCGTGGCCGTGTTCGAGGACCCGCCCGAGCCGCCGCTCGATCCGCCTCCGCCCGCGGAGCTCAGCGACGCCGGGGTCGTGAACGTGCCGCTCGCAGAGTTGGCCTGTTCGCCGTCGGCGGCCGTGATCTGGAAGTAGTAGGTGGTGTTCGCATCCGGATGGAACAGGCGCGCGTACACTTCCACGAAACCTTCGTCGGAGGGGAATTCGCACGCTTCGCTGGCGCTCGCCGAGAACGTGCATTCGACCGATTCCCGGCTGAAGGCGCATTCGAGCGCGGTGCCGTATGCCGGGGTGGTGCCGTATTCGAAGCCGCAGGCGGTGAGCGCACCTTCGTTCGGATCGATCGATGCATGGAGTTCGACCGATGTGCGCGAGAAGATCTGAGCCGGCAAGGCGACGACGATAGGTGGACGTGTTTCGACGATAAAGGTCACTGCTTTGCTCACGCCGGTCGGGTTGCCGAGCGAGCTCGGCTGCCTCGCGACCGCCGTGTATTCCCCGTTGGGTAGCAGTTCGTCCCCATAGGAGATGCCGGGCGCGCCGACCCTAAAGGGGCCCCACGCACCGTCGGCGCCCACCGCTTCGATCCACGCGACCGGGCTGCCTTCTGCCACGCCGCCTGAGTATACGGACACGGTGACAGGCGTCGTGTCGCTGGCCGTGCCACTGAAGGAGGGCACCGCGTCGTTGGCCGGCGACGGCGGCGGATTGAGCGTGACCGTGGGTGGCAGCGTGTCGACTTCGAAGGACACAGGTTTGCTCTCGCCTTCTTCGTTGCCCGTGATTCCGCTCTTCTCGGTCGCGTAGGCCGTGAACGTGCGTTTGCCTTCCTGCAGGGCTTTGGTCAGAGTGGCGCTCCAGCCACCTTCCGCCGTCGTGGTCGCGCTCGCCACTTCCGCGCCTTCCGCCTTTGTGCCCGCAAATACGTGCACCTTGACTTCCGTGTTTTCGCTGGCGATGCCGGTAAACGTGGGTTTGGTCTGATTGGACGGCGTCTTGGGCTGGTTCAGCGTGACGGTCGGCGCTTCGGTGTCGACTTCGAAGGTCCGCGGTTCGCTTTCACCGGGCCGGTTACCTTCGATTTCGCTTTTCTCGACGGCGACTGCGGTGAATGTGTGTCTGCCCGTCGGCAGTGCCGGGCTTGTCTTGCCAGAGGTCCAGATCCCTTCTTTGCGCGCGCCCGCTTCGCTAGCGGTCGAGATGATGTTGCCGATCGCGCTGCTGCCTTCATATATCTTGACCGTCACGGGCGTCTTGTCTTCCGCGGTTCCTGAAAACGAAGGCTGGGTGTTGCGCGAGCGGGCGATTTCTTTCAGTTTGACATTCGGCGCCCCTAGAACCACTGCGAAGGGCGCCGGCGCGCTTTCGCCTACCCCATTCTGGTGCTTGCCTTCGCTGTTTTCGATTTCGCTGGGCTCAGTGGCGACCGCTTCGTATTCGCCTTCTTCGAGCGGCGGTGTCACGCTCGATGTCTTCCATGGGCCGCCTTCTTTGGCCGTGACTTTGACCTGGAGACTCTCTTCGACTTTCTTGTGGGGGGTAGCTGTTGTTTCGCCAGTGAGCTTTACCGTGATCGTGCCTGCTTCACTCGCCGTCCCACTGAATGACGGCTTCGTTTCGTTTGAGCGAAGCGGCAAGGGTTCGAGCGTAACCGTCGGGGGCAGCGTGTTCACTTCGAACGTCACCGGTTTGCTTTCGCCTTGCTTGTTGCCCAACCCGCTCGGCTCGATCGCGATCGCCGTGTAGAAGTGTTTGCCGGTCGCCAGCTTCGCCGAGCCGGCGGTCCAGCTTTCGCTCGAGCGATCGGCGCCGGAGGTCACGCTCGTCACCGGTTCCCCTTCCACCTTCTTGCCTTCGTAGACGTTGACCGTGACCGCGGGGCCGGCTTCGCTTGCGGTACCGCCGAACGTGGGAGTGGTGATGCTGGACGGGGTTTTGGGCTGATTCAGGGTCACCGCCGGCGGTTCGGTGTCAACTTCGAACACCACGGTCGAGCTCTTGCCCGCTTTGTTACCGAGCCCGCTGACCTCTGTCGCGTAAGCCGAGAACGTGTTTTTACCTTCCGACAACGCCTTGCTCAGCTCGGCGCCGGTAGTGGTCCAGCTGCCGCCCGACGCCGTCGTCTTGGCCAACGCGACTTCTTCGCCTTCCCCTTTGCTGCCCGCGAAAACGTGCACCACGACTTCGGTGTTTTCGCTCGCCGCGCCGCCGAACGAAGGCTTCGTTTCTTTCGACGGCGTGGTCGGCTGATTCAACGTGACCGTCGGCGGGTTCGTGTTGACTTCGAAGATCACGACGGCGCTCTTGCCCGGCCCGTTGTCGAGGCCGCTGGCCTCAGTTGCGTACGCCGAGAACGTGTTTTTGCCTTCCGACAGCGCCTTACTCAGCTCGGAGCCGGTCGTCGTCCAGCTCCCCCCCGACGCCGTCGTCTTAGCCGACGCGACTTCTTCGCCTTCCCCTTTGCTGCCCGCGAAAACGTGCACCACGACTTCGGTGTTTTCGCTCGCCATCCCGCTGAACGAAGGCTTCGTTTCTTTCGACGGCGTGGTCGGCTGGTTCAACGTCACCTTCGGCGGTTCGGTGTTGAGTTCGAACGTTCGTTCTTCGCTGCGGCCTTCGGGGTTGTTCAACCCGCTCTTCTCCATCGCAACAGCCGTGAAGGTGCGTTTACCTTTGGGCAGCGCCGGGCTCAGCTGTTCACCGGTGGTCAACCAGCTGCCCGCGGATGCGGTGGTCTTTGCGGTCGCGGCCGGGGTACCTTCCGCTTTGGCCCCTTCGTAGACGCGGACCACGACTTCGGTCGGTTCGCCCGCGTCCCCCGAGAACGATGGCGTCGTGTCGTTCGTTGGCGACGCGACCTTCGCCAGCGTGACTTTCGGCGGTTCCGTGTTGACTTCGAAGGTCCGCGTTTCGCTTGTGCCCGACTTGTTGTTCAGCCCGCTCTTCTCGGTCGCGACGGCGGTGAATGTGTGCTTGCCTTCGGGCAGCGGCTTGGTCAGCTCTTCAACGGTCGTCGCCCAGCCGCCGCCCGACGCCGTCGTTTTCGCGCTCGTCACGGCCGAGCCTTCCGCTTTCGTGCCTTCATACACCTGCACGAGCACTTCGGTGGCTTCGCTGGCGGTGCCGCTGAAGGTGGGTGTGACGTCGTTGGTGGGCGAGGATACTTTGGCTAGTGTGACTTTGGGCGATTCGGTGTTGACTTCGAACGTCCGCGGCGCGCTCGTCCCTTCGCCGTTGTCGAGGCCGCTCTTCTCGATCGCGTAGGCCGTGAACGTGTGTTTGCCTTCGGGCAGTTCTTTGCTGAGCGCGCTCCCGGTCGTGGACCACGTACCGCCGGACGCGGTCGTTTTGGCTTTGGCGACTTCGGTCAACCCTTCGTACACGTGCACCACGACTTCGGTGTTTTCGCTGGCCGCGCCGCTGAACGAGGGCCTCTGGTTGTTCGTGGGCGACGGCACTTCCGCGAGCGTGACGACCGGCGGTTCGGTGTCAACTTCGAAGCTCAGCGTGGAGCTTTTGCCTTCTTTGTTGCCCGTGATCCCGCTCTTCTCGGTCGCGTACACCGTGAAGGTGTGCTTGCCTTCTTGCAGGGCTTTACTCAAGCCGGTCGTCGACCAGGTACCGCCCGAGGCGGTGGTTTTCGCTTTCGCGACTTCGGTGGACCCTTCGAACACGTGCACCACGACTTCGGTGCTTTCGCTTGCCATCCCGCTGAACGGAGGTTCGGTGTTGCTCGTCGGCGTCTTCGGCTGAGTCAGGGTCACCACCGGCGGTTCGGTGTTGACTTCGAACGTTCGTTCTTCGCTGCGGCCTTCTTCGTTGCCGAGACCGCTCTTCTCTTTCGCGACCGCCGTGAACGTTCGCTTGCCGCTCGGCAGCGCGTTGCTGAGCTCTTCCGGTGTCGTTGACCAGCTACCGCCGGACGCAGCCGTGTTGGCGCTCGCCAGCGGCGTACCTTCCGCCTTCCCGCCTTCATATACCCGCACGACCACTTCGGTCGCTTCGCTCGCCGACCCGCTGAACGCCGGTGTGGTGTCGTTCGATAGCTTCGCCGGCTGGTTGAGCGTCACCTTCGGCGTTTCCGTGTCGACTTCGAAGGTCCGTTCTTCGCTGCGGCCTTCTTCGTTGCCCAGGCCGCTCTTCTCTTTCGCGACCGCCGTGAACGTATGCTTCCCGGTCGGCAGCGCCTTGCTCAGCTGTTCCCCCGTCGTCAACCAGGTCCCGCCCGACGCCGTCGTCTTGGCGCTCGCCACTTCCGTTCCCGAGGCTTTGCTTCCTTCGTAGACGTGCACCACGACTTCCGTCGCTTCGCTCGCCGTCCCCGAGAACGCCGGTCTCGTTTCTTTCGACAGTTTCGCCGGCTGGTTGAGCGTCACCTTCGGCGTTTCCGTGTCGACTTCGAAGATCCGTTCTTCGCTGCGGCCTTCTTCGTTGTCCAGGCCGCTCTTCTCTTTGGCGACCGCCGTGAACATGTGCTTGCCGGTAGGGAGCGCATTGCTCAGCTCTTCCGGTGTCGTGGACCAGCTACCGCCCGACGCCGTCGTCTTGGCGGTCGCGACCGGCGTTCCTTCGGCTTTGCTGCCTTCATAGACGCGCACGACCACTTCCGTCGCTTCGCTCGCCGACCCGCTGAACGACGGCTTCGTTTCGCCGGACAGTTTCGCCGGCTGGTTGAGCGTCACCTTCGGCGCTTCGGTGTCGACTTCGAAGGTCCGCGGTTCGCTCTTGCCTTCTTCGTTCCCCAGCGGGCTTTCCTCGGTGGCGACCGCCGTGTAGGTGTGCCTGCCCATGGCCAGCGCTGGGCCGGCCTGGTCCGAGGTCCAGCTGTTCCCGGCGCCGGGCGGCGGCGCCGTCGCCGCGGCCACCGGCTCGCCTTCGACCTTCGAGCCGGCGTAGATCTTGACGACGACTTCGGCTACGCCGGTGGCGGTCCCCGAGAACGAGGGTTCGGTGTCGTTCGACAGTTTCGCCGGCTGGTTGAGCGTCACGCCGGGCGCTTCGGTGTCCACGACGAACGTTTTCGGTTCGCTTTTGCCTTCAAGGTGGTCGACGGGATCTTCCTGCGTGGCCACCGCCGTATATTCGTGGTAGCCGGTTTTGAGCGCCGGGCTGGCTTCATCCGAGGTCCAGCTGCCGCCGGTCCCGGTGGCTTCGGCCGTGGCTACCACCGTCCCCTGCGCTTTCGTGCCTTCGTAGATGTGGATCACCACGGGCGTGTCCGCACTGGCGTTGCCGCTGAACGCCGGCGTGGTGTCTTTCGATGGCGTCGTCGGCTGCTTCAGCGTCACCACGGGCGATTCGGTGTCGACGACGAAGTGGACGGGGAGGCTTTCCCCGGGGCCGTTGCCGATCGAGCTCTGCTGGGTCGCGACCGCCGTGTATTCGCCGCCGGACAGCGCCGGGCTCGCTTTGTGCGAGGTCCAGTCGCCGCCGTTGCCTTCGGCGGTGGCGCTCGCGACGACTCCGCCTTCGGCTTTCGATCCGGCGTAGACGTCGACCGTGACCTCAGTCGATTCGCTTGCGCTGCCTTCGAAGACCGGCGTGGTGTCGCCCGACGGCGAGGTCGGCTGCTTGAGCGTGACCGAGGGCGGCTTGTCGTCGATCGTGAACGTCACGGGGCCGGCCTTGTTGGTCTGGCCCATCCCGGCCGTTTCGATCTGTTCGGCCTCCGCCGTGTAGGTGCCTTCCGCGAGTGCTTCGGCGGTCACCGACCACGTCCCTTCTTCCGACACCGGCGCACTCAAGGCTGGAAGCGCCGGGCCGGACAGCGAGGCGCCTTCGTGGATCACGACCGTGACCGGGTCTTCCAGGTCTTCGGCGGTGCCGCTGAAGGTGGGCGTCGTGACTTTGGTGACGGTGCCGTTCGTGGGCTTTTCCATCACGAACAGGGCCGCCGAGGCGCTCGCCACGGGACCCGCGAGCAGAGCAAGCGGGACGGCGATGATCAGGCTGAGCAGGCCCGCGCGTGTCGGGCCCCTGGGGACCAGCATGCCTGTGCGCGCACTCCATCGCGATTTCGCCTGCATGAACCGCCCATCCAGGTTGACTCCATCCAATCCGCCGCGCCAGCTCACGTCCCGGCGCCGCCCGCCGTACTGCGAGCGGCCATGATAACCGCCGGCGGTGGGAATGGGAAGGCGTCTCCAAGACCGTGAGCCCGCGGCGCCCTACAGGCCAAGCGGTGGGCCCCACGGCGCCGTACCGGCTCAGCGGCGCGAGCCGGCTGCGATAATTCTTGCAAGCGACGGACCGCCCGCGTGGGCACAATGCACCGTCCGGTGTACCGACTGCCCAAAGGGGGACAAGGACGAACATGCGATATCGCGCTGCTGCAATCACGCTTGTGCTGACGTTCGCCATCTCGGCGGCCGCGCTCGCGGCCGGGCCGCTGAAGGGCAAGACCTACAAGGGCGCCGGCCCGTCTTCGGGCGTGAACAGCGAAGGGCAAAAACAGCCTCTCGACGCCACGAGTGCGATCGCGCTGGCCGTCGCACGCAACGGCAAGAGCGTGACGGTGCGCTTCACGTTGACCTTCCCGGTGCTCTTCTGCCGGCCCAGCAAACCGCTCAGCAGTCAGACGACCAAGCCGGCCAAGGTCTCGGCGAGCGGCTCGTTCCGAGCGACGGTGTCCCAGAGGTTCGCGGCCGGACCCGGCCCCGCAGCAATCGTGCAGGTGGTGAGCGGCAAGTTCTCCGGGCGGACGGTCAAGGGCACGATTCGCACCGAAGCCGGGGAATGCGGCGGCGTCTCGACCTTCTCCGCAACCGTGGGCTAGAGGTTTAGGCTAGGCCTCCCGGGCGAGGGCGCCGCCCACCTCGGCGAGAGCGCCGCCCGCGCGGATCTGCTTGGGCAGCATGAAGCGCACGTCCTCGCGCACCGCGTTGACCTCCGCCACGTCGGTGACGCCGCGCGCGCGGAACAGCTCGACGAGCTCCGCGACGAGGTTCTCGGGCGCGCTGGCGCCCGAGGTGATGCCGACCACGCGCCGTCCCTGTAGCCACTGCTCGCGCACTTCGCCGGCGTTGTCGATCAGGTGGGCCTCGGTGCCGCACTCGCGCGCGACCTCCACCAGGCGCACCGAGTTCGAGGAGTTGCGCGAGCCGATCACGAGCATCAGCTCGCAGCGGCCCGCCATCTGCTTGACGGCCGTCTGGCGATTCGTGGTGGCGTAGCAGATGTCGTCGGTGCGGGGACCGACGATCTGCGGGAAGCGCTCGCGCAGGCGCGCCACGATCGTGCTGGTTTCGTTGACCGACAGCGTGGTCTGCGTGATGTACGCAACCCGGTCGGGATCTGGCACCTGCAGCTCGTCCACGTCGCGCTCGCTCTGGACCAGCACGATCTGCTCGGGAGCCTCGCCCATCGTCCCTTCGACCTCCTCGTGGCCGGCGTGCCCGACGAGCACGATCGTGTAGCCCTCGCGCGCGAAGCGCGCGGCCTCGCGGTGGACCTTCGTGACGAGCGGGCAGGTGGCGTTGACGGTGCGCAGCCCCCGTGCTTCTGCGCCGGCGCGCACGCTCGGCGCGATGCCATGCGCCGAGAAGACGCACAGCGCGCCCTCGGGCACTTCGGTCTGCTCGTGCACGAAGATCGCGCCGCGCTCGCGCAGACGCTCGACGACGTGCTTGTTGTGGACGATCTCCTTGCGCACGTACACGGGCGCGCCGTGGGTGTCGAGCATCCGTTCGACCGTCTGCACGGCGCGGTCGACGCCGGCGCAGTAGCCGCGCGGCGATGCCAGCAAGAGCTTCTCGACGGTGTTGGCCGCGGGCGCACGCGCGGGCGCATCCTCCGCCGCGGCCGGCTCGCGCGCCACGTCGAGGTTGCCCGTCTCGGGCGCTGCCTCGAACGCGGTCTCCCCCGCCGCGGCGCCCGACGCCGCCTGCTCGAGCGCGTCCGCAACGATCTTCTCGACTGTGTCGGCCACCGAGGTCTATTGTACGGAGCAGCTTGGTTGGGACGAAGAAGCTGGAGTTAGCGAAAGGATCGTTGATCGCACGTAGGACCGGCTGACGAGGGGGAGCTAGGCTGACCAGATATGGCGCAAGGACACCTCGACCGCATGACTCCCGTGGACGCGTCCTTCCTGCATCAGGAGGGGCCGAGCTCGCATATGCACGTCGGCGGGCTGACGATCATGGAAGGGCCTCCGCCGGACATGGAGGCGTTTCTGGGGCAGATCCGCAAGCGGTTGCACCTGGTGCCGCGCTATCGGCAGAAGATCGCGTCCACGGCGCTCGACAGCGGCCGCCCGGTGTGGATCGACGATCCGAGCTTCAACCTCGAGTACCACGTGCGCAACACTGCGCTGCCGACGCCCGGCGAATGGGAGCAGCTCTGTGCGCTCACCGCGCGGATCTTCTCGCAGCAGCTCGACCGCTCCAAGCCCCTCTGGGAGATGTGGCTGATCGAGGGTCTCGAGGATGACCGCTTTGCGCTGATCTCGAAGACCCACCACTCGCTGATCGACGGAATCGCCGGGATCGACCTGGCGACGATGCTGTTTGACATGAGCCCCGACCCGCCGCCGATCAAACACCCGAGCCGCGCCTGGCGCCCGCACCGCGAACCGGGCGCCGCGGAGTTGATCGCGGCCGGCCTGAAAGGGGCCGCGTCGGCCGGCATCGAGCTGGCAGAGGGCCTGCTCGGCGCGCTCGCCCATCCCGATCGCGCCGTCGCGCGAGCGCGCGAGGCGGCCGAGGGCATTGGCGAGATCGTCTGGGCGGCGCTCAACCCGGCGCCCGAGACGCCGCTGAACGTCGACATCGGACCGCACCGCCGGTACGTCGGGATCGGCAAGCGCCTCGATGACTTCAAGCTCGTCAAGAACGCGTTCGGCGGCACCGTCAACGACGTCGTGCTCGCGGTCGTGGCGGGGGCGTTGCGCTCGTTCCTGGTCTCGCGCGGGCTGCGCACCGAGGGTCTCGAGCTGCGCGCCCTGGTGCCGGTGTCGGTGCGCGCCGAGGACGAGCACGATCAGCTCGGCAACCGCATCGTCGCGATGCGCGGCCCGCTCCCGGTGTACATCGCCGACCCGGTGCAGCGCCTGCGCTTCGTCTCGCAGGCGATGGACGGCCTGAAGGAGTCCAAGCAGGCCCTCGGCGCCGAGGTGATCGCCGGCGTGCAGAACTTTGCGCCCCCGACGCTGCTGGCGACGGCGTCGCGCCTGAACTTCTCGACGCGGCTGTTCAACCTGATCGTCACCAACGTGCCCGGCCCGCAGTTCCCGCTTTACGTGCTGGGCCGCGAGATGCTCGCCGCCTACCCGGTCGCGTTCCTGCCCCAGCACCACGCCCTGGCGATCGCGATCATGTCCTACAACGGCCAGATGAACTTCGGCCTGCTCGGCGACTTCGACGCGCTTCCCGACGTCGATTTCATCGGCGCAAGCATCGACGCCGAAGTGGCCAACCTGGTGGCGCTCGCCGCCGAGGCGCTCGCCCAGGCCAACCCCGCGGCATAGACGGCCTGCTGCGCCTAACGGGCTCGGCGGGCTAGTAGCCGAGTGCGAACTTCGCGTCCTCGCTCATCTTCTCGGGCGACCAGGGCGGCATGAAGACCATCTCCGGCTCGACCGTCGCGACGCCCTCGACTTCGCCGACGAACTCTTCGATCTGTTCGCTGACGTTCGGACCGATCGGGCAGGCCGGCGTTGTGAGCGTGAACGTCACGTGGACGTTGCCAGCGTCGATATCGACGCCGTAGATCAGCCCGAGCTCGACGAAATCGAGGCCCAGCTCAGGGTCGATCACATTCGACAGCGCGTCCATCACGTCGTCCTCGGTGGGCATCGCAGCCGGCTCGGTCATTGATGCCAGTCTAACCCCTGCCCGGCGCCACCAGGGACGGCTTTAGTTCTCGGACCCTAGCCGGTCCCACATGTACAGCTGTATGCACTCGTGCGCGAGCTCGATTGCGCGCTCGCGCGAGAGGCACGGCAGCACCGTCTCGAGCGCCTGCTCCTCGGAGACGCCCGCCTGGAAGGCTTCCTCGCCTCGGAATCCGGCCGCGATCTTCAGCGCCTCGCGGCGGTTCTCGCCGAGACTCGAGAAGACGCCGACCAGGAATTCGGTATTCGGCACCGGATGCCCGACCTCCAACGACGCGTGCCACGCCGCCAGCAGGTGCAGGTCGTCCTCGTCGAGGCCTGCGATCGCCTTGGCGTAGTGCACCGACAGCTCCTGGTCGGGGATGTCATCGACCCAAGCGCGCACGACCTCGCCGACGAGCTGTCGCCTGGCCTCGCGACCCACAGACTCTGCGATCACCCGGATCGCATCCTGAGGCTCGATGAAGCAGAGAGGCATCGGTCAAGACTGTAGGCACCCGACAGGACGACATTTTCCCGCGGCCTCTCACAGGCCGAGCGCGTCGCGGGCACGCTCGCGGACCTCGGCATCGAGCACGTCAGGGTCGAAGCCGAGCGTGGCGCGCTCGGGGGCCGACCAGTTCGCGAACGCGAGATCGAGCGCGGCGAGATCCAGCGTCAAGGCATCGGCGAGCGCGCGCGTGCGCCGCTCCAGATAGATCGGTTCGCCGATTCCGAAGATGCGCTTGGCGGCGAGCGTGGTGAGGTCCTCGGGTTCGCCGCGGCGCCCCGCGGTGAGGTGCAGCGAGTCGGCTTCCAGCTCATAGAGCCCGAGCTGACCCATCGTGACGAGCAGGTCGTAGCGTCCCATGCGCGCGAAGCCTGGCAGCGCGAGCCGCTCGAAGATGCGCTCGAAGCGGCGCTGAGGCGTCCAGCTCGGCTCGCCCAAGAACGCATCGCCGGGGCTGGCGTCATGAGCGCCGGCGCCGCGCTGCACCCAATGACGGTAGGCGCGCAGCGTCTCATCGCCGCGCTCGGGCGCGTGTGAGGTGCGCGGCCCGAGCGGGATGTCCTCGAGCGAGGGCATCTCGCCACGCTCCAGCGCCACGCGCACGCCCGCGAACGGGTCGGCGCCCTGCAGCGGCGAGAGGTAGGCGGTCAGAAAGCACATCCAGCAGGCGCGCTCGAGCTCGCCGGCGCGGGCGACTGCGCCGATCTCCGCGTAGAGATCCGGCGGCGCCGTGCGCAGCCCTGCGAGCCGGCCGCTGGCGAAGGCCAGCTCGTCGACGAGCCGGGCGGCGTCGCTGCTCGCGTGCAGCCCCGGCAGGAGCGCGCTGCGGTAGCCGTCGTCCTGGGCGCGCGCCTCGCGGCGTACCCGCAGCTGCTCGGTCTCGGTCCGCGAGCGGTGGCCGGCGGATCTGCTCGCCGAGCCCGCGCCCGATGCGCCGGAGGCCGAGCGCGAGGAGCGGGCGGCCCGTCGCTTGGCGCCCGATCCGCCCGCGCCGCGACCGCGCGAGCCTGCGCCGGTCTGGTTGTCCGGCAGCGACTTGCTGCAGATCGGACAGCGCTCGATGAAACGGTTATGCCGGCAGAAGCTGGGCACGGGCGCGCTCCGCGCCGGCACGACGCTCATTCGCGAGCTCGTGCAGGTAGTCGTCGAAGTTGACCTGGATCGTGTGACGCTTGGACGGCACGTAGCGCCGATTCATGGCCGCATTTTCGGCGGCGATGTCGGCGCGCATCGCGGCCCGCGACGGGAGCGCGTAGTCGCCGAGCAGATGATCACCCACCCATGCCCCCTGCGCCTCGGCGATCGGCATGATCGCGCCGAGCGGCTGCACCAGGCCGATGAAGTACAGATGGTCGATGTCGGGGTGTACCACCCGCCGGAACAGCTCGATGCGGTTCTCGGGCGCCGACACGAACGAGTCCTCGAAGAACGGGAACGTGATCTTGTAGCCGGTGCAGTAGACGACGACATCGGCCTCGACGGCGCTTCCGTCGAGGAACCGCACATGCTTGCTGTCCAGCGCCGCGATGTTCGGCTTGGGCGTGATCGTGCCGTGGGCGATGCGATCGAGGATCCGCCCCGACACGGTCGGATGGGCCTCGCCGAACTTGTGGCTCGGCTTCGGCAGCCCGTAGCGCTCGGGGTCGCCGCTGTAGCTTTTGATCAGCTGGTGGATCATGCGCTGGCGCAGCTTGAACGGGAGGTGCACGTTGTTCGGCAGCTGATCGACCGGCCTGCCGAACACGTACTTGGGGACGATCCACACGCCCTGGCGAGCCGCCAGCCAGGTGTGCACGGCGACGTAGGAGGACTCGACGGCGATGTCCATTGCCGAGTTGCCCATGCCGAGGATCACGGCACGGCGTCCGGCGAACAGCGAGTTGTCCACGTAGGAGTGGGCGTGCAACTGCTCGCCGGCGAACGTCTCGGCGCCCGGGAACGGCGGTTCGGGCCAGCGCGGGTCCCAGTGATGACCGTTTGCGACGAGCAGGGCGTCGTACACGCGCTGTTCGCCGGTGTCGAGGGTGACCTGAAAGCTGCGATCGCCGTCGCGGCCGGCGGCGACGTGCTTGACGCCCGTCTGGAATCGGATCTGGTGGCGCAAGCCGAAATGGTTGACGTACGCGTCGAAGTACTCCTTGATGTGCGTGTGGTGAGGAAAGTCGGGGTAGTGTGACGGCATCGGGAAGTCCGAATAGGCCATGCGCTCGCGCGAGGTGTTGATGAACAGGTCGCGGTACGCCGCCGACATGCCGTTGCGGTTGCCGAACACCCAGTTGCCGCCGACCTGATCGGACTTCTCGAAGCAGTCAAAGGGAATGCCGCGCTCGTGCAGAGCCTTGGCAGCGGCGATCCCCGAGGATCCGGCGCCGATGAGGCACGCCCGCGGGAGCCTCGAACCAGAGGTTCCGTTTGCGTTCTCGTCGGCCCGCGCCATCGTCGCGTCAAGCGTAGAAGAAGTCGCCCTCGAGGCCGATTCCCGCCACGACGCCTCGGACTCGTGTCGCCAGCAGCCCACTTCAGGCGATCGCCGGCTCCGGCTATTCCGCGATGACGCCCGGGGTTACGTGGTTGGGTGGGCCCTCCGGCCCTGCGTCGGCGTCGGCGTGGCCGGCTCGGCCGGCGTCTTCGGGCAGTGGCTCGGCGGCGCCGGCGCCAGAGCCGTTGCGCAGGCCTGCCAGGTAGCGGTTGACCATGCGTGCGCACTGGCGGCCCTCGTTGATCGCCCACACGATCAGCGACTGCCCGCGGCGAGCGTCGCCGGCGGCAAAGATGCCTTCGATCGAGCTCGTATAGGGGGCTGTGGTCTTGACGTTGCCGCGCGGGTCGCGCTCGACGCCGAGCGCGTCGAGCAGAGGCTGCTCGGGCCCGAGAAAGCCCATCGCCAGCAGCACCAGCTGCGCCGGCAGCTCGCGCTCGCTCCCGGGCACCGCGGCGAACGGTGGCGCGGGCTCGGCCTGGGCGATGTGCAGCGCCGCCACCCGGCCCACCACGCCGTCTCGGCGCGGTGTCCCCTCGCCGGAAAAGCGGGTGGTCGTGATCGAATAGTCCTGCTCGCCCAGCGCCTCCTTCTGTGCCTCCTCGATTGCGTAGCTGAGCCGGTACTTCGCCGGCCACTCCGGCCAGGGAGTGCGGTCGTCGGGACGGTGATCGGGCGGTTTCGGCAGCAGCTCGAGCTGCACGATCGAGCGCGCTCCCTCGCGCAGCGCGTTGCCGACGCAGTCTGCGCCGGTGTCGCCACCGCCGATCACGACCACGTCTCGATCGGCGGCGCTGATCTCGCCTGTCGCGCTCGGCGGCGCGGGCGCCGGGACGCTCGGGGCGGGGCCGAGCTCACGTGCCACCCAGCGGTTGCGCTGATATAGGTAGTCCATCGCGAAGTGCACCCCGTCGAGCTCTCGGCCCGGCACCGGCAGGTCGCGCGGGATGCGCGATCCGGTCGCGAGCACGACCGCGTCGAAGGATCCGCGCAGCTCCTCGGCGCTGAGATCGCCGCCGACGTTGACGCCGCAACGCAGCTCGACGCCCTCCGCGACCAGCTGCTCGATGCGACGTTGCACGATCCACTTTTCGATCTTGAAGTCGGGCACGCCGAAGCGGGCGAGGCCGCCGGCGGCCTCGTCGCGCTCGAACAGCACGACGCGGTGGCCCGCGCGGCGCAGCTGCTGGGCGGCGGCCATGCCCGCGGGTCCCGAGCCGATCACCGCGACCGACTGACCGGTCTCATGGCGCGGCGGCTGCGGCCTGACCCAGCCTTCGTCCCATGCTCGGTTGATGATCGCGAGCTCGATCTGTTTGATCGTGACGGCGTCGCCCTCGCGGATCTCGAGCACGCAGGCGGCCTCGCACGGGGCGGGGCAGAGGCGCCCGGTCAGCTCGGGAAAGTTGTTGGTGGCGTGCAGCTGGGCGATCGCGTCCTGAAAGCGGTCGCGGTAGACGAGGTCGTTCCAGTCGGGGATCAGGTTGCCCAGCGGGCAGCCGTTGTGGCAGAACGGCACGCCGCAGTCCATGCAGCGCGCGCCCTGCTCGCGCAGCTCGCGCACCTGCCGTGTGAGCATGAACTCGCGATAGTCGTGCGCACGCTCGTGCGGATCCCGGTAGGGGACGCCGTGACGCTCGATTTTCAGGAAGCCGCCGAGCTCACCCATCTGACCACCGCCGGGGACGCCGCCCGGCCACCGCCACGACCGCGACCATCAGGCTACCGCCGCCACCGGTGCAGCTTCCTCTTCGGGCGGGGGCGCGGGCTGCGCCTGCGCGGCGCGTTCTTGCAGGACACGCTTGTAGTCGTGGGGCATCACCTTCACGAACGCGCCCTGCGCGAGCAGCTGCGGCCATTGCGCCAGGACGCGCGCTGCCACGGGCGAACCCGTGCGCTGCTCGTGCTCGGCGATCAGCGCCTGCAGCTCGGCGGCATCCTCGCCACTGGGTGCTTCGAAGCCGACCATGCCCATGTTGCAGCTCCGGGCGAAGTCTCTGCGCTCGTCGAGCACGTAGGCGATGCCCCCGCTCATGCCTGCGGCGAAGTTGCGCCCGGTCGGGCCGAGCACCACGACACAGCCGCCGGTCATGTACTCGCAGCCGTGATCGCCGACGCCCTCGACGACGGCGTGGGCGCCGGAGTTGCGCACCGCGAAGCGCTCGCCGGCGAGGCCGCGGAAGAACGCCCGGCCGCTGGTGGCGCCGTACAGCAGCGTGTTGCCCACGATCACGTTCTCCTCAGCCTTGAAGTCCGCCGCCATGCCGTCACGGGGGCGCACCGCGAGTATGCCCCCGGATAGGCCCTTGCCGGTGTAATCGTTGGCGTCGCCGCGCAGCGTGAACGTCACGCCCGGCGCGAGCCAGCCGCCGAAGCTCTGGCCGGCAGAGCCTTCGAAGGCGACCTCGATCGATCCTTCGGGCAGGCCCTGGGCGCCGTGCGCGCGCGCGATGTGGCTCGAGAGGATCCCGCCGACGCAGCGGTTGACGTTGCGGATCGGCAGCTCGAGTTGAATGCGCTCACCGCGCTCGATCGCGCCGCGGGCGCGCTCGACGAGCTCCCAGTCGAGCGCGTTCTCGAGCACGGCCGGCGGCGCCTGGACGCGGTGGCGCGGCGTGCCGTCGGGCAGCTCGATGTGGGTGAGGATCTGCGTGAGGTTGACCCCGCGCGCCTTCCAGTGCTCGATCGCGTCTTGCGCCGCGAGCAGGTCCACGCGCCCGACCGCTTCGTCGAGCGTGCGCAGGCCGAGCGATGCGAGGATCTCGCGGACTTCCTCGGCCACGAAGAAGAAGAAGTTGACGACGTGCTCGGGGGTGCCCTTGAAGCGTTCGCGCAGCACCGGGTCCTGCGTGGCGATCCCGACCGGGCAGGTGTTCAGGTGGCAGGCGCGCATCATGATGCAGCCGGTGGCGATCAGCGGCGCAGTCGAGAAGCCCATCTCGTCGGCGCCGAGCATCGCGGCGATGACGACATCGCGCCCGGTCTTCAGCTGGCCGTCGGTCTGCACGACGATGCGCTGGCGCAGGTCGTTGAGCAAGAGCGTCTGCTGGGTCTCGGCCAGCCCGATCTCCCAGGGCACGCCGGCCGACTGGATCGAGGACAGCGGCGAGGCGCCGGTGCCGCCGTCGTGGCCGGAGATCAGCACTCTGTCGGCGTTGGCCTTGGAGACGCCGGCCGCGACCGTGCCGACGCCGACCTCGGCGACGAGCTTGACCGAGACCTGCGCGCCGGGATTCGAGCAGCGCAGGTCGTAGATCAGCTGCTTGAGGTCCTCGATCGAGTAGATGTCGTGGTGCGGGGGCGGCGAGATCAGGCCGACGCCGGGCATTGTGTGGCGAATCGAGCCGATGTAGGCGTTGACCTTGTGCCCGGGCAGCTGGCCGCCCTCCCCCGGCTTGGCGCCCTGGGCCATCTTGATCTGCAGCTCGTCGGAGTTGACCAGGTAGTGGATCGTCACGCCGAAGCGCCCGGAGGCGACCTGCTTGATCGCCGAGCGGCGCCGGTCGCCGTTCGCGTCGGGCTGAAAGCGCGCCGGGTCCTCGCCCCCCTCGCCCGTGTTCGAGCGCCCGCCGAGCCGGTTCATGGCGATCGCGAGCGTCTCGTGGGCCTCGCGCGAGATCGAGCCGAGGCTCATCGCCCCGGTGCAGAAGCGCCTGACGATCTCGCTCGCGGGCTCGACCTGCTCGAGCGCCAGCGGCTCATGCGCGCCGGCCGGCTGCCTGAACTTCAGCAGCCCGCGCAGCGAGGCCTTGCGGGCGGCGTCCTGGTTGACCGCGCTCGCATATTCGCGGTAGCGCGCGTATGCATCGCCCGTGCGCACCGCGTCGTTGGCGCCGGCGTCGCCGGCCAGCGCGGCCGCGACATCGCCGTTGGCGGCGCGCACGGCCTGCTGCACCAGTGCGATCGTCTCGGGATTCCACATGTGGTGCTCGCCGTCGCGCCGCCAGTAGTAGACGCCGCCCACCGGCAGTAGCTCGTCGACGGCCATCGGATAGGCGCGTGCGTGGCGCTCGAGCGCCTCCGCGGCGAGCACGTCCAGCCCGACCCCGCCGATGCGCGAGGCGGTTCCGGTGAAGTGGCGATCGATCAGCTCCCGCTCGAGCCCGACCGCCTCGAAGATCTGCGCGCCGCAGTAGGACTGGATCGTCGAGATGCCCATCTTCGAGATGGTCTTCAGCAGGCCTTTCCCGATCGCTTTGAGCGTGTTTTGAGCGGCCTGCTCGAGCGCCTGCACGACCTGCTGCGTGTGCGCAGCGCGCTCCGACTCGGTCTGCTGCGGACCCCGGCCGTCTTGGCTTGCGGCCAGATCGCGCGAGCGCCGAGCCTCACCGTCTTGGCCGGTGGCGCTCTCGGCTGGCAGCTTCTGCGTTCGCGTCAGCTGCCCGGTGATCACGAGATCGTCGAGCGTCTCGAGCATCAGGTAGGGGTTGATCGCGCTCGCGCCGTAGGCGATCAGCGTGGCGAAGTGGTGCACCTCGCGCGGCTCGCCCGACTCCAGCACGATGCCGACGCGCAGGCGCGTTCCCTCGCGTACGAGGTGATGGTGCACCGACGCGACCGCCAACAGCGACGGGATCGGGACGCGCTGCGGTCCGATCGAGCGGTCCGAGAGCACGATGATGTTGATGCCCGCGCCGATCGCCTCGTGGGCCTGGGCGCAGACGCGCTCGAGCGCGCTGGCCATGCCGGCGGCGCCCTCGACACGCGGGAAGGTGATGTCGATCGTGCGTGCCGCGAACAGTTCGTGTGAGACGTGCCGGAGTGTCTCGAGCTCGCGGTTGAGCAGGAGCGGACGTTCGAGCACGAGCTTGTGGGCATGCTGAGGCGTCTCTTCGAACAGGTTGCGCTCGGTACCGAGGCTCGTCTTCAGGCTCATCACGATCTCCTCGCGGATCGGGTCGATCGGAGGGTTGGTGACCTGCGCGAACAGCTGCTTGAAGTAGGAGAACAGCGGCGGCGCCTGGTCGGAGAGCACCGCCAAGGAGATGTCGTTGCCCATCGAGCCGATCGGCTCGGCGCCGTCGAGCGCCATCGGGCGCAGCAGCACGCGCAGGTCCTCCTGGCTGAAGCCGAAAGCGCGCTGGCGCCGGTGCAGCGGCTGGTCGGAGATCGTGACCTGGTCGGAGGGGTCGAGCTCTGAGAAACGAACGGAGCTGCGCGCGTACCAGTCGGCGTAGGGCTTGGCCGTCGAGACCTCGCGCTTGACCTCACCGTCCTCGACGATACGGCCGCGCTCCAGATCGACCAGGAACAGCTTGCCCGGCTGCAGTCGCCCGAGCCGGCGCACCTCCCCGGGTGCGACGTCGAGGATTCCGGTCTCCGAGCCGAGCACGACGTGTCCGTCGGCCGTCTCCACCCAGCGTCCGGGGCGCAGCCCGTTGCGGTCGAGCGTCGCGCCGACTACGCGCCCGTCGGTGAAGGCGACGGCAGCCGGCCCGTCCCACGGCTCCATCAGGCAGGAGTGGAACGCGTAGAAGCCCTTGAGCTCCTCGGGGAGGTCCTCGCGACCCTCGTAGGCCTCGGGGATCATCATCATCGCCGCGTGCGCCGGCGAGCGCCCGGCCAGCATCAGCAGCTCGATCACGTTGTCGAAGGTCGCCGAGTCGGAGTTGCCGGCCGTGACGACCGGCAGGATCTTCTCCAGGTCCGTGCCGAACAGCTCGCTGTGCAGCTCGCTCTCGCGGGCGCGCATCCAGTTGATGTTGCCCATCAGCGTGTTGATCTCGCCGTTGTGGCAGATCGCGCGATACGGATGGGCGAGCTCCCAGCTCGGGAACGTGTTGGTGGAGAAGCGCGAGTGCACGAGCGCCAGCGCGCTCTTGCAGCGCTCATCGAGCAGATCCGGATAGAAGTCGGCCAGCTGCCAGCTGATCAGCATGCCCTTGTAGTTGAGCGTGCGTGAGGAGCTCGAGGCCACATACAGCCCCTGGCCCTCGGGGCTGAGCTCGCAGACGCGCCTGATCACGTAGAGCTTGCGCTCGAACGCGTCCTGGTCCTCGCTCGGATCCGATCCCCGCCCGCCCCCGGCGCCGACGAACAGCTGCCTGATCGTGGGTCGGCAACGGCCCGCGACCTCGCCGGTGTGCTCGGGCCGCACAGGTACGTCGCGCCACCCCAGAACGCTCTGGCCCTCCGCCCGCACGGTGTCCTCCAGCAGCTGCTGCAGGCGCGTGCGCGCCGCAGCGTCCTCGCGTGGCAGAAAGCACATCAGCACGCCGTAGGAGCCGCATGGCGGGAGCTCGAAGCCGGCCACACCGCGCAGCAGCTCGTCGGGCATCTGCATGAGGATCCCGGCGCCGTCGCCCGTGCACGGGTCCGCGCCCGAGGCGCCGCGGTGCTCGAGGTTCTTCAGCGCGGCGATACCGAGCTCGACCACCTGGTGCGTCGGCGTGTTGTCCAGCCGCGCGACCATGCCGACGCCGCACGCGTCGTGCTCGAAGCGAGGGTCGTAAAGTCCGACTGCCTTGGGCGGCTGCGTGGTTGCTGAAGTCATGGAAGTGCTCCCTTGGGCGGCGCCCCGCACGGCCTCCCTCCGCGCGGACACAGGCGGGCACCTGAGGTGAAGCTAAAGGGTACTGCGTTTGGAGCCCGACGTAGGCGCGCGTTTGGGGCTTTTGGCCGGCGCGCGTTTGGGGGTTTTGGCCGCCGTGCGTTTGCGTGGTTTCGCCTTGCCGTCCGCGCTGCCGTCCTCGTCGGCGCGTGCCCGCGCGCGCTGCAGGCTCGCCTCCAGCGCACTCATCAGATCGGGCGCCTGCAGCGTCTCGACGGCAGGCTGCGGCTCGCTGACGATCTCCTCGCCGGTGGCCTTGCGCTCGATCAGCCCGAGCACAGTGTCGCGATAGCTGTCCTTGTAGCGGTCGATCTCGAACGGCACGGCCAGCGACTCGATCAGCCTCTGAGCGATATCCAGCTCGCGCTCCCCGACCTCCGCCTGCTCCTGTCCGTCGAGCTCCTGCAGCTCGCCCGTCGGGTTGATCTCGTCGGCGTAGTTCATCGTGCTCATCAGCAGCACGTCATCGCGGGGGTGCACGGCCACGAGACGTTCGCGCGATCGCAGCACCACGCGTGCGAGCGCGACCTTGCCGGTGGCGCGCATCGCCGCCAGCAGCAGCCGGTAGGGCCGCATGCCGCCGCGGTCGGGCACGATGTAGTAGGGCTGGTCGAAGTAGATCGGATCGATCTCGTCGAGCTCGACGAAGTCGTCTATCTCGATCGTCTGGGTTGCCTTCGGCGCGAGCGCGGCGAGCTCGGCGTCGTCCACCACGACGTAGCGCTCAGGCGCGATCTCGTAGCCTTTGACGATCTCCTGCAGCGGCACCTCCTCGCCGTCGATCGAGCAGACCCGACGCTGGCGAATGCGCCCACCGTCGGCGCTGTGCAGTTGGTGGAAGTGCACGGTTCGGCCGGTGACGGCCGTATAGAGCTTCACCGGCACGCTGACCAGCCCGAAGCTGAGCGTGCCTTTCCACATCGAGCGCGGCATTGCCAAAGTGTCGGCGGCGAGGCTTCGGCTGTCAACTCACGGGCGCATGGCTTGCAGTGCTGGCAGCCGCCATCTAGTGGGCATCCTTAAGGCGTTGGGCAAGGTCTGCGGGGGGCGTAAAGACATAGCTTCGACCGACCCGGCGCTGTTCTAGGAACCCTCGCGCCACGAGCCGCAGCAGATCGGTTCTTGCCGTCTCGTGAGTGACGCTGTAGATCGCTGCATGGATCTTGAAGCTGTACGCGACGTCTGGTGTCCGGAGAGCATCGCCGAGGAGGGACAGCTGCCGGTGGTTGAAGTCGCTCGAACCCTTCAGGAGTTTCTCGACATCGCGGACCTCCCTGACCTTGCGGCGGAGGTATGCATGGAGTTCTTCGACAGCCCTTTCGATGACTTCGAGCTGGTAGGCGATGAAGTAGGTCGTGTCGCGTTCATCGGTCTCTGTCAGCAAATACGCCCGTGTGTACTTTGCCGGAGCGTCTTGGAGGATGCGGGAGATCGACAGATACTCCACGAGCCAGTAGCCGTGGGTCCGCATGTACCAGTAGAAAAGCGCCCGCGCCGTCCGGCCATTGCCATCCTCAAAGGGATGGTCATAGCCGAGCCAGAAGTGGAGCAGGATCGCTCTGATGACCGGGTGCATGAACTGGTCTGCGGACTCGCCTTCGTTGGCGAAGTCGCAGAGCCTCTGCAAGCGCTCCTCTAGCTGCTCGGCTGGCGGAGGGCGGTGCACCAGCTCCCCGGTCTCACGCTCATAGACTCCGACCCGATCCTCGCCTGCCCTCTGAAGGCGGCCTGCGGCATCGGGGTTATCCAGTGTGCCTTCCGTGAGTATTCGGTGTAGCTCCAGCACAGCGGCGGGCGTTAGGGTCTCTCCCATGCTGTCGCGCATGAAGTGCAGCGCTCGATAGTTGTTCAAGATCATGCGCTCGCTGCGATCCTTAGGGGGTCGACCAGAGCGCAGCAGCTCCTTTGCGACCTTCCGCGAAGTTGTTGCGCCCTCTAGCTGGCTCGACCGGATCGCCTCCTCCATCAGCGAGTTGACGAGATAGCGCTGCCGCGCCTCAGCGTCGGTAGTGACGACCTCCGACATGGCGACCTCGCCGCTGCACCGCTGGTTGACGTAATGCAGCCGGCGCGCTATGAGGTCAGGGGTTCCGTACGTGAAATGCGCACCCTCGGGATCGGTCAGAGGGAACTGCCGAGCCGCCTGATTGCGCGCCCACTTGATGAGTAGCCACCACTCCCTACGGGTCAGGTCGTCTGGCGGGTCTAGATGTCGCAGCTTGTCCCAGTGGACGTATTCACGGCCGTCTTGGGGCAGCCCCCGCTGGAGGAGCGCGACGATGCGCTCGCTGGAGTTCCCATCTAGGAGGCTGGAGAGTGTGGGGGCTGGCTCTACGTACATCTATCCAAGTTGGTCCAAGTTTAGACAAGTATTTGGAAGATAGCATCCTTATCCAAGGTTTGGGACTAACTTGGATCAACTTGGATCGACTCTCATGCGCCAGCGCCGTCATAACTCAAACTGACCCACTCCCCGCCTGTGCGTATAGCAGCTGCAATGCGCGACTTTTTTTCAATACCCCACTCCCAGCCGCTTTATCTTTCCGCAATACCTTGGCTATACGGACGGTGCGACACGGAGGCGGCACGCCAGCGCGACGTCGGTGCCATCGACCGTAAGTAGGCGGACCAGCCCGCGGGCCGGATCTGCCTGGGCCCGGCGACCGCTCGGATCGGCCAACGCCGCGTGACGGCCCGAATCGCCCAAGGCTTCCCGACCGCTCGGATCGGCCAACGCTGCGTGGCGGCCCGGATCGGCCAGGGCCTCGTGACAGATCTGGGGCAGCTGGGCCGCGAGCGCCGGCCCGAGCCAGGCGATCGGGGCCGCTCCGGGGCGGTCCTTCGGCCACGACGCGAAGTTGACCGCTGCGCTCAGCAGCAGGCGCTCGCGCGCGCGGGTCATCGCGACGTAGACGATGCGATCCTCCTCGTCCCCCTGAGCGTCGCGCCGCTCGCTCATCAGCTGGTCGTATTCGAGCACCGGGCGAGATCGCGGGTCGTCGAGACCGATCAGGCGCAGTCCGACCCGCTCGCCCTCGACGAGCAGGTCGGGGACCGCCATGCTCGGGGTGCGGCCGAGGTCGGCGACACACACGACATCGAACTCGAGGCCCTTGGCGGCATGCACGCTCATCAAGCGGACGGCTTCGCCATCCTCGCTCTCGATCTGGGCATCGGGCTCCGCGATCGCCTCGGAGCCGGCGAGAAAGCCGCCGCCGCCCTCCTGCAGCGCTGCCTCGTCGAGAAAGCCGCGCAGGTCGCGACCCTCGCTGCGCTCCCACTCGCCGGCCAGCTCGGCCAGCTTGCGCACATTCGCCAGGCGCCGCGGAGCGTCGTTCGGCAGCGCGCCCGGGCCAGACGCGCCGAAGTAACGGCGGGCTGCCCGCTCGATCAGCTGTGCCAGCTCGAGCTCAGGCGCAAGCTGACGCTCGTGCGCGAGCCACGTGCACAGTCCGGCGAGACGTTCGCGCTCGCTCGCCGTCAGGTGCTCATGGTCTCCCTCGCGCGCGCTCTTCCACAGGTCCCGTCCGCTCGCGCGGGCCTCTTGTGCGAGCAGCGCGAGCGCCCCGGCCGATAGACCCGTAAACGGCGAGGCGAGCGTTCCGTACAGCGCCTGCTCGTCGAGCGGGTCGCACACGGCGCGCAGATAGGCGAGCAGGTCGGCGATCTCCTGGCGCTGCCAGAAGGCGCCAGCGCTGGCCAGCGTGTTCAGCCCTTGCTCGGCGAGGGCGTGCTCGTAGCAGTCGATGTCGCCGGTGCCACGCAGCAGTATCGCGACCTGGCCGGGTTCGGCGTGACCGTCTCGCACCAGCTCCGCAACCCGTGCGGCGAGCTGGTGCGCCTCGGCCTCTCGCCAGGGCCGGGCGGTCGGCCCGGCGGTACGGTCGGTGGACGCAGCAGCACGAGCAGTCGGCCCGGCGGTACGGTCGGTGGACGCAGCAGCGTGAGCAGTCGGCCCGGCGGCACGGTCGGTGGACGCAGCAGCACGAGCAGTCGGCCCGGCGGTACGGTCGGTGGACGCAGCAGCGTGAGCGCTCGGCGCGGCGGCGTTTCGCGGCCTAGATTCGCTGTCGGGCAGATCGCCGGACCGCGAGTGCTCCCAGCCATTGCGGTCGCAGAGCAGCAGCTCGACCACCGGCGCGGCCTGTGCCTCGTGCTCGCGCGCACTCTCGCGGCCCGCGCGCAGCGGCGTGAAGGCCCTGCCAAAGCGCTTGGCGAACACGGCATTGACCGCATCGAGCAGCTCGCCGCGTCCGCGGAAGTTGTGCGCCAGGCGCAGGCTCTGACCTTGCTCGGCGAGCTGGCGCTCGCGCGCCGCGAACAGGCCGACGTCGGCATGGCGAAAGCCGTAGATCGACTGCCAGCGGTCCCCGACGGTGAACAGGTTCTCGCGATCGAGCGCCATCAGCAGCTCGAGCTGGCGCGGGTTGACGTCCTGCAGCTCGTCGACCATCACCAGCTCGAAGCGCTGCGCCCACTCGAGCCGCAGCCGCGGGTGCGCGGCCAGCAGCGCGACCGCGTGCAGCTCGAGATCATCGAAGTCCAGTCCGTCGCGAGCGCGCTTGGCGGCCTGGTAGCGCTCACCGAAACGCTCGAGCAGCTCGCTCCACAGCAGCAGCGTTCGCGCGCCCTGCGCGTCGAGCGAATCCGGATCGCGCTCGAGCCCGGGCAGCGGTAGCTGCGTTGACGGCAATTGCGGCATCAGCTGGCCGCGGCTGCGCAGGTGCGCGAACACCTCGAGCACGGTGGCGCGCGCGCGGTCGGGGCCGTAGGCGGCGATCAGGTTGACCGCGTCGGTGCGCTCACCGCCTCGCACGAACTGCTCGAGCGCGCCAGCAAACGCTCGGCGCCGCAGGCGGGTGGAGACTCGCTCGTCGAGGATCTCGAAGTGCTCGTCTTCGACGGCGGCCGCGCGTGCATTGGCACGCAGGAGGCGCGCGCAGAAGCCGTGAAAGGTGCCGATGAAGCCTCGCTCGAGGGCGCGTGCCGCGTCGTCCGCGCCGACCTCCAGCAGGCGCGCCCGCACGCGCTGCTCGAGCTCCTGCGCAGCACGCTCGGTGAACGTGATCGCCAGGATCCGCTCGGGCGCGCGATGGTCCTCGCAAACGGCCCTGACAAAGCGCTCGACCAGGACCGAGGTCTTGCCGCTGCCCGCGCCCGCGGCCAGCAGCAGCGGCTCGCTGCGGCGCTCCACCGCCTGCTCCTGCTCCGCCGTCAGCGTGTGCACGATCCGATCATCCTCCTGCCCACTTCAGACACTGCATCCTGCCGCCGTCGCAGACACCCCCGGGCGGGGGACCGTCAGCGGCCTTGGCGGCAGATCGCCGGGTGAGCACATCCGCCGCCGTAGCTGCAGGTCTGCGGTCGCGGCTGGATCGCGCCGGCGCGCGCCTGCATGGCGGCCGCGACGGCGAGCTCGCGCGCGCGCGCGAGCAGCTGCTCGAGCTCGTCGTGCTCGAGCAGATCGGTCTGGACGCATTCGAGCTCGACGCCCGCGGATCGGTCGAGCGCGCCGCGGGCGCGCAGATCGCCGCCCGTGAGCGGCTGGTAGAAGGCCCCCACGACATCGAGTCCGAGCAGCTCGCGCACGGCCAACACGTAGAGCGCGAGCTGGATCTTGCCGTCCTCGAGCCACTTGGCCGCCGGCGAGACGCTCGCTCCCTTGTAGTCGTAGAGCACCGCTTCGCCCCCCGGACCGACGTCGATGCGATCGATCCGCCCGCGCAGGCGCAGACCGTCACCTAGATCCAGCGCCGGCAGATCGGGCGGCTCGGCGTCGAACCCGAAGCCGAGCTCGAGCTGGGCAGGCTCCAGCGGGCTGTCCTGCTGCGCCGCGTGAGCGAGGTAGCGCTCGAGGTCCGCCTGCAGCTTGCGGCGCAGCCCCGGTACGCGCGCAGCCTCGGCCGACAGCTGATAGGACGGCTCTTGACGCGCGAAGGCCGCCGCCAGCAACCGGCGCGCGAGCGCCAGCCGCGCGGTTGTGACGCGCGCCGAGCCGGTCTGCTCGCGTAGAGCCTGCAGCGTGTCGCGCAGCACAGCATGAGCCAGCGCGCCGCGCGCGAGCGGCTCCGGATCGGGCTGGGGGCTTTCAGGGTCGAGCACGCGCTCGACGAACCACTTGGCGGGGCAGGCGATCCACAGCTCGAGCGAGGACGCCGACCAGCTGCGCGCTTTGAGCTCGGCGGCCAGCTCGGGGCGATCGGAGATCGCCCAGTCCAAGCCTCCCGGTCCGGCTCGCCGCAAGGACGGCTACGCGGCGGTCCGCGCCTGGACGCCGGCGGCCGCGCGGTCGCTGCGCGCGCCGTCCTGCACGTCGGACTCGGCCTCAGGCGGTTTGGCGCCCTCCTTGGCCCACTGCTCGTCGAACTCGACTCGCCATTTGCCCTCCTCGGTCTGGCTCAAGGCGAGATGCGCTCTGAAGCTGCGTCCGCTGCGGCCCTTGAAGCCGGTCACGACCTGTGCCGTGTACCCGGTCTTGATCAGCTCGCGTGCGACGGCGACCGGCAGCTGCTTGCCGGCTTTGGCCTTCCAGATCACGAACCCGCAACCCGGGTCGTCGCGCGCCCAGCACGAATAGCCCTTGCGGTTCTCGACGATCTCGTGCCCGCACACCGGGCACGGACCCAGCCGGGCACGCGGGATGCGCACGTCTTTTAGCTTCTCGTCGAGCTCGCCGACGGTCTCGCGCGCGAAGCCGGCGATGTCGGTCATGAACTTCTCGCGCGAGTCCTCGCCGCGCTCGATCTTGCCCAGGCGGCTCTCCCAATCGCCGGTCAGCCCGGGCGAGGTGAGCGCGTGCGCGTCGAGCAGTTTGATCACGCTGCAGCCCTTCTCGGTCGCCACCAGCGCGCGCCCGTCGCGCTCGATGTAGCCGACCGCGATCAGCCGCTCGATGATCGCCGCGCGCGTGGCGGGCGTCCCGATGCCCGAATCCTTCATCGCCTCCCTGAGCTCATCGTCCTCGACGAGCTTGCCGGCGGTCTCCATCGCGCCGAGCAGCGAGGCGTCGCTGTAGCGGCGAGGCGGTTTCGTTTCCTTGCGCACGCTCTGGATCTCGCGCGTCTGCACGCCCTCGCCCTGCTCGAGCTTGGGCAGCCGCTGGTTGGAGCCCTCGTCCTCGTCCGCTGCGGCACTGCCGTCGCCGGCGCCCTTTGCGCCGTTCTTGGCTGTCCCGGTCGCGCCGTCGGCGCTCTCCTGCTTTGCGCCGCCCGTGGCTGTGCCCGCGGTGCCGTCGATTTCCTCGTAGACGCCGCGCCAGCCCGGGACCAGCAAGAGCCTGCCGCGCGTGCGGAACACGTGCCCATCGGCGCCCTCATCCTTGGCCTCGGCCGCCGTCACCGTCGTCTCGACGCGCGTGTTCTCGAACACGGCCTCGGGATGGAACACGGCCAGGAAGCGCCGGGTGACCAGGTCGTACACACGCCGGTCATCGGAGCCCATTTTCTCGAGGTTGTGTTCGGAGCGGGTTGGGATGATCGCGTGGTGGTCGCTGACCTTGGCGTCGTTGACCACCCTGCCCAGCGGCAGCAGGTCGAGCCCGAGCACGTACTGGGCGGCCTTGGCATACTCGCGGTGGGTTCCGACGAGCTCAGCCGTGGGCTTGATCTCGGGGATCATGTCTTTGGTCAGGTAGCGCGAGCTGGTGCGCGGATAGGTGAGCGCCTTGTGCTCCTCGTAGCAGCGCTGCGCGGCGGCGAGCGTGCGTTTTGCCGAGAACCCGAAGCGCGTGTTCGCCTCGCGCTGCAGCGAGGTCAGGTCGTACAGCAGCGGCGAGCGCTCGCGCTGCTCTTTGCGCTCGAGCTTGGTGATCGTGCCCGGCCTGCCCTGACATTGCGCGACGATCGCCTCGGCCTCCTGCTCGGTCGCGATTCTCGGCTTGGAGCCAGCGTGAAAGCGCCCCTCGAACACGCGCGTGTCATCGGCCTCGAAGACCGCGTTGACCAACCAGTAGGGCTCGGGCTTGAATGCCTTGATTTCTTCCTCGCGCCTGGCGACGATCGCGAGCGTCGGCGTCTGTACGCGCCCGAGCGAGACGGCTCCGTCGAACGAGCTGCGCAGACGGATCGTGGCGGCGCGCGTGGCGTTCATACCCACGATCCAGTCGGCCTCCGAGCGCGAGCGTGCGGCCTGCTCGAGCGAGACCATTTCCTCGGCCGGGCGCAGCGAGGTGAGCGCCTCCTTGATTGCGGCGCTGGTCATCGAACTGAGCCACAGCCGCTTGACGGGCTTTTTGGCTTTTGCCTTCTCGTACAGGTAGGCGAAGATCAGCTCGCCCTCGCGTCCGGCGTCGCACGCGTTGACGACCAGGTCGATGTCGTCGCGGCGCAGCTGGGCACTGACGACCGACATCTGCTTGCGCGAGCGCTCATCCCGGACGACGAGCTTGAAGCGGTCGGGCACGATCGGCAGATCATCCATGCGCCAGCGCTTGAACTTGGGGTCGTACTCGTCGGGCTCGGCCAGCTGCACGAGGTGCCCGACGGCCCAGGTGATGACGTCCTCGGGTCCCTCCAGCCAGCCCTCCTTCTTCTGGAACGGACCCTTCAGCACCCGCGCCAGGTCCTGCCCGACCGAGGGCTTCTCGGCTATGAGGAGGGTCTTCGCCACGGCGGTCAGCGTAGCGGGTGCTTGGCACGGCGTACGATTCGCCTGAACGGGCGTGCGGTCTGCCTGCGTGCCGGCATGTCCCGCTGCGGCCGGGCAATCACGTGTCTATCCGCCGATCGGCGCGCGCGGCTTGGCACCCCAGAAGATCTGCGTGCCGAGCATGCCGATCAGGTTGACGAGCACGAGGTTCAGGACCATCGACTTGGCCGTGGCCGTGCCTACGCCGACCGGGCCGCCGCTGGCGTTGTAGCCGTAGTAACAGCCGACGAGCACGATCGCGGTCGCCATCACCATGCCCTTGATCAGGCTGAATAGGAAGTCGGGCGGGTTCTGGAACTGCCAGAACAGCAGGAAGTAGCCGCCCGAGGACACGTAGCCGACCTGCTGGACCACGGCCAGGTAGGAGCCCACATAGGCGACGCCGATCGCCGAGATGTACATGAACGGCAGCACCAGCCACGAGGCCAGCAGGCGCGTGCCGCACAAGAACGTCATCGAATCGATCCCCATCACCTCGAGCGCGTCGATCTCCTCGGAGATGCGCATCGCCCCCAGTTCGGCCACGATTCCGGTGCCGACCTTCGCGGACAGCATGTACCCGAACGTGAGCGGGACCGCCTCGCGCAGGTCACACCAGGCGGCGAACACGCCTGCGTAGGACGGCGCGCCCTGTGCCTCAGTGAAGTACGCGCCCTGAACGCCGCAGGTGCCCAGGCCGACGATGAACACGAGCCCCCAGATGACGAGCGTCGAGGAGACGATCATGATTCCCGACTGGCGCAGCGCCTCGCCGAAGAAGCGCAGGACGCGCAGGCCCCAGACTTCGCGCATGATCCTGCCGCCGAAGCCCGCGATCTCGCCGGCAGCGAGGATCCATTCGCGCGGCATCGCGAGCAGCTCGTTCATCTGCTCGCCACCTCGCTCCATCTGCTCGCCACCTCGCTCCCGACGGCGCACGCGCGCAGGCGCGCGTGCGTGGGGGCTGCGAGATGCACGCAAACCGCGTCCCAAACCGCGCTCACTTGATCACCAGGATGTTCGGATGGGTCGCCAACAGCGTCTGGGTGAACACGGTGTTGAACGCGCCGATGCCCAGGAAGGTGATGACGACCGCCTGGTTGACCGAGCGGCCGACGCCCTCTGCGCCGCCGGAGGCGGACATCCCCTTGTAGCAGCAGACGATCGCGATGATCGCGCCGAAGATCGTGGTCTTCAGCACCGAGCCCCACAGATCGGTGGACGTGGCGTTCGCGAAGAGCGTGTTCCAGAAGGGGCCGAGCGGCTGCTCGTAGGTGAAGGCGGCGAGCAGCCCGCCGAACAGTCCGAACAGGATCGCGTACAGGTTGAACAGCCCGGTGACGAGCATCAGCGCCAGAAAGCGGGGCACCACGAGGTTCTTGATCGGGTCGACGCCGAGTACCTGGAGCGCGTCGAGCTCCTCGCGGATCTTGCGCGCGCCGAGGTCGGCGGTGATCGCCGTGCCTCCGACCCCTGCCAGCACGATCGCCGTGATCAAGGGCCCGATTTCGCGGATGGCGAATACGACGAAGAAGCCGCCGAGCCGGTCTTGAGCGCCGATGACGGTCAGGAAGTTCTCTGCCTCGAGCCCGGGCGCCCCGTAGCTGATTGCGATCGTGGAGAGCAGCAGCGGCAGCCAGCAGAGGCGCAATACGAACAGGAACTGCGAGACCAGCTCCTCGCCATAGGGGTATGGAGGCAGCACGGTCTTGACCATCGTGCGCCCGGTCAGGATCACGAGGTCGCCTACTTCCTCGAGCACGGACTGCGTCGGAAGCAGGGCTCGCTGCGCGAGCTCGCTGCGCGCCAGCACGTTCGAACCACGGGTCACTAGGCCCGAGCGGCGCGCAGGAGGGCGTGCAGGCGCGGGCACGGGCGTGGGCGCACTGGGGGTGTCGGTGGTCTGCTCCCTCTCCATTCCCACTGACACAGTGTACTAGTTGATCAGAACAATATAAGTATGGTTCGCTAGAACATTCATCCGCACGTGGCAACGAGCGCTAACGTGGAGAGGTGAGCGAGCAGAGTCAGGGGATGAGCGAGCACCGTCAATCGACGAGTCAGCAGCGTGGGGCGGCCGTGCCATCGGCGGCCCGACCGGCAGCGGCCGTGCCAGCGACTTCGGCGAGGCCGGCGGCGTCGGCGGAGCTGCCGACTGCGGCCGGGCCACCGACGCGCAGCGGGCCATCGGCGTCCGAGCCGGCGGCGCCGGCAGGGCCATCGACGCTCGGCATCGCCGTCGATCGAGACGCCGAGGTGCCGCTGGGACTGCAGCTGGGCTGGTCGCTGAGCGCGCGTATCCGCGACGGGACGCTCGCGCCCGGCCAGCGCCTGCCGGGCCTGCGCGAGATGGCTGAGGCGAGCGGCCTCAACATCAACACCGTGCGCGCCGTCTACCAGCGACTCGAGCAGCGCGGCCTGATCCAGAGCCTGCAGGGCAGCGGGACGTTTGTCGCCGCGACGCCGGGAGAGCACGCCGCCGTGGCGGCAATCGCTGCCGACGCCGCGCGCGAGGCGCATGCCACAGGCGTCGATCCACGCGAGGTGGCCACGGCCCTGTATGTCGCCTCTGAGGCCGCCGGCGTGCGCGCGGGATCGAGCTTGCGGGCAGACTCCAGTTCGCGGGCGGGGTCGAGCTCGCAGGCTGGCTCGAGCGCGCGGACGGGGTCGAGCTCGCGGGCGCGATCGCAGGAGCCCGACGAGGCTTCCGAGCGACGGAGCGCACTGCGGGCTCAGATCGCCGTGCTGGAGCGGGCGCTTGGCGAGATCGAAGCGGAATATCCAGGTGTGGCCCCGGTGGCAGCGACAGGGCGTCGCGGTCCCGGCCCGACGCTGCTGAGCGCCGAGCAGCTCGAGCAGGTGCGCTCGGGCCTCGTACGCCGCCTGGCCGCCGTGCAGACAGCGATCGACCGGCGCGCGGCGCTGCAGGCCGAGGCCGAGGAGAAGGCCCTCGAGCAAAAGCCCACGCGCGCGCGGGCGCGCGTGCGCTCCACAACCGAACACGTCGATCGCGACGGACCTGCGCCCGCGCCGGACAGTACGGGTCCCAAACGGGGCCCCCGCCCGCGCACGAGCGGCCGTCCGGCGACCGCCTGAGTCACCCCGATGCACACGGGCCGGTGCTGACGGCGCGCGGGCTGGCTTCGGCGAGGACGCTTGCGACTGTCGAGTTGGCGACGCCGTAGCCACCCGCGGGTCCACCGCCGACCGTGCCGGCGAATACCGTCGTGAGCACGCCTCCGTGGGTGTCGACGAGCGGGCCGCCGGAGTTGCCCGGCCTGACCAGGCCGCGCAGCGGCGTCAGCAGTCGCGAGACCGGGCCCTGGCCATAGGCGTTGTCGGTGACGATGCTCTGCGTCTGGCCGATGCGCCCCGGCTGCACGTTGAGCGGACCGTCCTCTGGGTAGCCGAGGATCGCCCCGGCGCGGCCAGAGGCGGGTTCGGCGACCAGACGCAACGCCGGAAGGCCGGCAAGACCCGGAACACGCAGCACCGCCAGATCGACGGTCGGGTTGAAGGCGATCACTTCGGCGTTCAGCTGCGGCGGATTGCCGCCGACCTCGACAGTGGTGTCCTGCTCCCCCGCAACGACGTGGGCGTTCGTGACCACCTCGCCTTCCCGTGCCACCCAGCCCGAGCCCTCGATCGCCAGACCGCAGGCGGTCCCGAGCACGCGCACGACGCTGCGCGCGGCGGCGCCGACGCCGGGAGCATGGGCGATCCGCGGCAGCGGCGCCGGCACATCAGGCGCGGGTCCGGGCACCTGCGGCAACGGGTCGAGGCGCGCCAGCGCATCGAGGATCGGCCCCGAGGGCGGCAACAGCCGATTGAGCTCACCGAGGATGACCGAGTTCTGGATGTCGAAGCGCAGCTGCTGATCGCCCGGCACCTGTGCTGCCACGGCCGCGGCGATCCAAACGATTCCGAGCCCGAGCGCAGCACCGAAGCACGCCCCGAGAACCCCGTCGAGCAGGCCCAGGCCGGGAACCACGAGCGTGCGCCGCAGCCGAAATGCGACTCCCTCGAAGCCGCTGGCGAGCACCACGCCGGCCAGCAGCGCGCCGATCAGGCCGAAGGCCGGGGCATAAGGCGACGCCGAACCTTTCGAGAGCAGCAACGGGCCCAGGCGAGTTCCAAGGAATGCCCCGATGGCAAACCCGGCGAGCGATAGGGCCCCCACGATCAGACCGCGCCGAAACCCGAGCATCGCCAACAGCACGGCGAACGCGAGGATGATCCAGTCGAGCGTCGTCACGGTGCTAGATGCCGCCATATCGTCACGAGGCTCCCTACGGCCGCGTGATCACATGCTCGATACGGTCGCATCCTCACCGTGCTCCGTGCCGGCGCATCGTCACCGTGCTCTGCACCACCGCCGACACGCGCGTCTGGCCGCAAACGGGTTCACACTTCCTTTTTACCGTCCCGTGACCGGCTCGATCGCACTACGACCGTGAGCACTCGCACCGACCGCATGCGCCGCGCGCGGCCGGTGATCGCCCTTGCGGCAGTGGCGTTTGTGATCGGCGCGGTGGTCGGCTCGGGGAGCGGCACCGACTCCTCGGACGAGCTCGCCGCCCGGTTCGTCGCCGCCTGGGCGAGCGGGCATTACGCGACCATGTACGCCAGCGTCGATCGTCGCTCCCGGCGCGAGGTCTCCGAACGGCAGCTGGCGGAACGCTGCCGGCACGCGCTGCGGACGGCGACCGCGACTGTGACGAAGGTGACGGGGCATCCGCGGGGCATCTCCGGGGGGATGATCGCAGTGCCCGTGCGCGTACAGACCCGGCTGTTCGGGACCCTGCGGCTGGCCTTCGCGCTGAAGGTCACGGGTGGCGACGGCGGGGGCGTGGTGTGGTCGCGGTCGGCCGAGTTCCCCGGACTGCGTCCCGGCGAGCGGCTGACTCGCGATCTGACGCTTCCGCCCCGTGCGACGCTGCTGGCGCGCGATGGCTCGGTGCTCGCGGAAGGAACGCCAACGGCCGCGGGCCAGCGCCCCTCGCCGCTCGGAGCCGCCGCCGAGGGGGTCGTGGGCGAAGTCGGTGCACCTCCCGCTGCGAGTGCGCGCGCGCTGGAAGCCGAAGGTGTGCCCGCCGGAGCGATCGTCGGCGTGAGCGGACTCGAGCAGGCGCTCGATGCGAGCCTGCGCGGAACCCCTGGCGGCGAGCTGCTGGCGCAAAGCGAAGCGCCCGGCGGCAGGGCGCGCGTGCTCGCGACAAGCACACCTCGGCCGGACTCGAGCGTGCGCACGACGATCTCACCGGCGGTGCAGCAGGCCGCGGTGAGCGCGCTCGGCGGACAGCTCGGCGGCGTCGTGGCGATGCGTCCAGACGGCCAGATCCTGGCCGTGGTAGGTCTCGGCATCGATGATCTGCAGCCGCCCGGCTCGACCTTCAAGATGGTCACCGTCAGCGGCGTACTACAGGCTGGGATCGCCAGCCTCGCGAGCACGTTTCCGTACGCAACCTACGCGACGCTCGACGGGGTCAAGCTGAACAACGCCGGCGGCGAGGAATGCGGAGGGTCCCTCGAACTGGCGTTCGCGGTGTCGTGCAACTCGGTGTTTGCCCCGCTCGGCGTCAAGCTCGGTGCGCCCGCACTGGTGGCAACGGCGGAACGCTACGGCTTCAACCAGCCACCGGGAATCCCCGGCGCGGTCGAGAGCACGCTGCCGCCGGCGTCGCAGATCCAGGGCGAACTGGACGTGGGCTCGACCGCGATCGGGCAGGGCCAGGTGCTCGGGAGCGCGCTGCAGATGGCGACGGTGGCAGCCACGATCGGCGACGGCGGGCGCCGCCCGCAGCCGACGTTCATGCTCGGGAAACGACCAGCAGTGGTCGCGACTGCCACGAGCCGCGCGGTCGCGGACACGATGCGGCGGCTGATGATCGCCGTGGTGCGCGAAGGAACCGGAACCGCGGCGGCGATCAGCGGGGTTACGGTCGCCGGCAAGACGGGCACGGCCGAACTTGGGACGTGCCCCTCGGCGGGCGCCGCCGAAGAACAGGCCGGCAGCGAAGGCGCCGCTTCGGAAGAATCGAGCTGCGGCGGGCCGACCGGCGAAGCCGGCAACACCGATGCGTGGTTCGCCGCGTTCGCGCCGGCGGTGCATCCGCGGATCGTGGTCGGCGTGATGCTGGTCAAAGACGGAGCCGGCGGCGCGACCGCCGCGCCCGTGGCGCGACAGGTACTCGAAGCGGGCCTGTCCGGCTAGACGAAGCGGCCTGTCGGGCTAGACGAAGCGGCCTGTCGGGCTAGACGAAGCGGCCTGTCGGGCTAGACGAAGCGGCCTGTCGGGCTAGACGTCGAGCTCGGCCGACGCCGTCAAGGCGCGGTTGGTCGGGTTGACGATGTGCAGCTCGAGCGGCCGGTTGTCGAGGGAGACGACCTCGATCTTGTAGAGCAATAGCACGCCCTGGGTGCTGCCGGTGTAGGCGACCGAGCCGGGCACCGGAATCTGGCCGTTGGCGGGGACCAGGCCACCGCGGAAGGCGAACAGATTCGTTTCGTTGGGGATGATCGGGCTGTAGCTGTTTTCCTGGGTGTCGGTGATCGTCAGGTCGGTCGCCGCCGGGAGCGGCGTGGAATGGTGGTTGTAGACCTGAATGAACACGGCAAACCACTCCTGCCCAGGTTCGAGCTTTCGCTGCATGGGCGTGAGACCCAGTAGGTAGGCGGCGTCTTCGACGTTCGCGGGGTTCAGCTCGCGCGAGAGCTGCACCTCGTAGACCAGCGGGCCGACGTTCAGATAGGGGGCATTTTTGCCCGATTCCCCGGCGTAGGTGCCGGTCGTGACGCGGGTGTCGGCGTTGCCGCAGGCGCTCAGCGCGAGCACCGGCAGCACGAGCAGCGCCAGGACCATTACGGGCACGGGTTTGCGCAGGCGCGAGAACATGCGCGCGGCAGTCTATCCGGCGGCGCCACGTGCGGCGCGCCTAGCCAGGGGGCCCGTCTACCCGCTGGCGACAGTCACGCGCTGGCCGCGGCTCTCGCCTTCCTCCAAGACGGCGCGCAGCCGGCGCATGGCGCGCGCGTTCTGGCGGCGCATCCAGGTGCGCCCGCCGAAGCTCTCGAGCAGGCGGTCGGAGAGCATGACGGGCTCGGTCTCTAGCGTGAACTGCACGCGTGTAGTGCCGGCGGGCCCTGGGACGAGCTCATAGACGCCGAGGGTGCGGATGCGGTTGGCCTTGCCGGCCCGGCCGACCTCGACGATCCGGTGTGGCCGCTGTACGTTGACGAACGTGACGTCGCCCCAGGCGAAGCGCGCGCCCGGTCCAGGGGCCTTCACGCGGAAGCTCGCGCCCGCACCGCGGCCGACGGAGTCGATGCGCGTGAGATGCCAGTCCACGAGGTAGTGGTCCGTGAACTCAGGATGGTTGGCGATGTCCTGCAGGTAGTCGAACACCTGCTCGCGTGGACGGCCGACGACGACCGAGACTGTGAATGGGTCCATGCTCGGGCGCCAGTCTAGACGCGACGTCTGGCGGACGCGCTGAGCGCGTGGTCCTGTTCAGCGGACGCGTTCAGCGCGTGATGCGTCTTACCCGGACGGTATGGCCCTGCTCGGAATGGCGCACCTGCTCGCTGGCCTGCGAGTGTTCGCGGCGCAGGGCGCTGCAGAGCTCGCAGACGACCCCGCTGACGCGATCATAGAGGTGGACCTGCTCGCCGACGAGCGGGGTGCGCCCGCAATCGACGCAGCTGTCGCGGCCGGCCTCGAGCCTGCCGACGCAGCGCCGCAGCAGCAGGCGCTCGAGCTGCTCGACATCTCTGCTGCTGGCGGGCGAGGCCATGGGCCGGTGTTCGCCGCGGCAGGCTGCGTTCCTGCCGCTTGGCGGGTAGCGGTCGGCGGCCGCGAAATCGCGTTCGCTTTGTCCGATTTCAGCTACCGGAACGACTGTCCACCGCTTACACGAAGGGTTGGAGGCGGACTCGAGCGACGCAGCCTTGTTATGCTCATGACGCACGCTTGCAGCCCACGCAGGGCGTTCGGGAGCCATGTACGGGCAAACCGGCACCGCGTTGCGGGAAGGCGTACTCCAGAAAGGCAGACATGGTGGAATCGCTTACTTCGGGCACCATCGCCGGCGCGGGGTCATTTCGCTGCAAGCGGTGCGGCTACGTGCTGACGCTCACCGGGTCGGATGCGCTCAGCGACTGTCCGGGCTGCGGTGGTAGGGACTTTGTGCGCGCATCGCTGTTCACCGCCGGACAGCTGGGTCGCGAACGCATGGCGCTGGCGGGCGGGCCGGGGCGGTTCGTCGCGGGCGCGGGCCGCGCGGGTGCGGACCTCGAAACACAGGGCAGCAGTCTGTCCCGATCCGAGCCGATCGACGGCGAGGCCTGGTTACAGAACGCGCGCGGGCGGATCGCGGAGCCGGGCGAGTACCTGGCCTACGAAGACGACGACGAGCTCAAGATCGTGCCGCTGACACGCGAGTGGACCCGGATCGGACGCAGCCTGGCTGCCGATGTGCGCTTTGACGATCCGACGGTGTCGCGTCGGCATGCGCTGGTTGTGAGACAGCCAGACGGCGTCAGAATGCTCGACGATCGCAGCCTCAATGGGGTGTTCGTCAACGGGGCGCGGATCGAGTGGAAGGTGCTGCAGGACGGCGACGAGATCCTCGTGGGCCGCTACCGGCTGCGCTTCCTGAGCGTCCCGGCGCGATCCCACCAGGCAACGTCGACGAGCGGGCTGGAACGCTCGGGCTGACGCGGCGCTGTCGCGGGGCGGCGGACGGATCGTCGCCCCCAACCGCCGGGGCGCACGTCACCCCGGCCGGTGCGCGTGGACCGGGCAGGCAACCGGATCGCTGCGGCGCCGTCGCGGGGCCGGCGGGCGCGTAGTATCGCGCTCATGGCGAGGCCGACGACCGTAGCGGTGATATCGCAGAAGGGCGGGACCGGCAAGACGACGGCGGTGCGAACTCTCGCCGACGCGTTCAGAACGGCGGGCGTGCCAACGCTGGCGATCGACCTCGACCCTCAGGGCAACCTCTCGGACTACCTCGACGCACCGCCGGAGATCGAGCCGACGATCGGCGACGTGCTCGCCGGCCGCGCGTCTCTGCGCGAGGCGATTCACGACGATCTGGTCCCCGCGAACTTGAGCCTGGCCGAGGCGGAGCTGCTGCTGGCGGGCAAGGCCAATCATGAGCTGACGCTGCGCGACGCGCTGGCGCGGGCGCGACTCTCGTACGAGCTGGTCTTGATCGATTGCCCTCCTTCGCTGGGGCTGTTGACGTTCAACGCGCTGGTGGCGGCCGACTGGGCGCTGATCACCGCCGTAGCCCAGTACTTCGCTCTGCAGGGCGCGGAGCAGGCGATGACGGTGATCAAGCTGGCGCACGACAGCCTCAACCCGAGCCTGGCGCTGCTCGGGGTGCTGCTGAACCTGGCCGACATGCGCACGGTGCACTCGCGCGAGGTGCTGGCGTCGCTGCGCGAGCGGTTCGGCGATCGCGTGTTCGACACGGTGATCCGCGCCTCGATCGCCTACGCCGAGTCGGCCGAGAGCGCGGTCTCGATTCTCGACTACAGGCCCGACCTCGGCGGCGACTATTTCGAGCTCGCCGAGGAAGTCCTGGCGCGGCTGCCGGCAGCGACCGAAGCGCGCGAACGGCTGAACGCGTCGCACAGGTAATCCTCAGCGCCTGAGAATGCCGGTTGGTGGCGCGTGGCAGCCCTCAACGCGCACAGGCAGCGCTCAGCCGCGCTTCGGACGCGGCCGGCGGTGCGTGGGCCGGCCACGCCCACGCACGACGACCAGCGACCCTCGGATAGCGGATTTGCTCCCGGTGCGCCTAGCCGTGAATTTCGACGGCTTCCGAGAAGGTGAGGCTGTCTGTCAGCTTCAGGCCCGCTTCTTCGGGGGGTCCTCCCCCGGCAGAGCCGCTGAGCACGTCCGTCGGAGCGCCTTCGAGGTTCTGCGGTTTCTGTTTGCCTTTGGACTGTTTGAACTTCAAAGAGACCTTCTTGCCGGCCTTGACGGTTTTGTTCAGCGGCGTGACCTTGCCGATGGCAGAGCCGCTGACCGAGATCGTGTAGCCGTCGCAGCTGAATTCGGCAAATGGCGCGCCGGTTGGCGGCGCCGACACGTCAAGCCCGACTTCTTTTTTCTGTGCGTTGATGTACCCGAGCGTGTTGGCGAGCGTGTTCGTCACTATTTCGCCGGCTTTGGCCCCGCTGCTCGAGCATTCGAATCCGAGCGCCTTGCAACCCGTGAGCTTGATTACGACCGTGCCGCTTTTGGCGCCTTCGATCGTGCCTGCGTCGCTTGCAGCCGTGCACGTCGCCTTCAGCTTGCTCACGGTTTCGACGGTGACCGTCTTGCCGGTGGAGGTGAACGCTTTCGGGAACGGCCCGCTGAATTCCGGCAACGACGCCGACGCCGACGCCGCCAGCGACCCGCCGATCACAAGCGCCGCCAGCAGGCTGAGCCCCGCCGCTGCCGCCACCCTCTTGATGCCTCTGACCATGTCACGTGCTCCCTTCCTCTCGCTGCGGATCGTGCTGCCGAGCCCGTCGATAACGGGTCGGGGGCCGACCCCCTCACGCTCACACGCTAGCTGAGGCTGACGTCAGGCGCTGGGTCGCGCGCTACAGGTCTTCGACGTATGCGCCCTGTGCCTCGAACGGCGTTCGCAGCAGGCGGGCCCAGCCCTCGACCTCGCTGCTGAGCGCGTCGGCAACGGCGCCGGTCTGCTCGTAGAAGCACCAGACCAGCACCGTCGGCCCGGCGCCGGAGATGGTGGCTCCGAGCGCGCCGAGCTCGCGCGCGCGCCGCGCCAGCTCGTACGAGCGCGGGAACAATGGCGCGCGGCGGCGCTCGTGCAGGCTGTCGTGCAGCCCGCGGGCCACCAGATCCCAGTCGCCCTTGGCCAGCCCGAGCGTCAGCAGGGCGCCATGCGCGATGTTGAAGACGGCCTCGCGCAGCGGTACCTCGGCCGGCAGCGCTTCGCGCGCTACGTGAGTCGGGACGGCATCTTCGGGTACGACCGCGATCGCCTCGAGACCGGTTGGCGGGTCGAAGCGCGTGGCCTGTCCGTCGGCGCAGATCACAAATCCCCCGCTGAGCGCCGCGGCGGCGTTGTCGGGGTGGCCCTCGAGCTCGCTGGCTAGCCCCAGCAGGTCGGCGTCGAGCTCGAACAGGTGGTCGGCAGCCATCAGGCCGGCAACGGTCGCGGCGGCGCTGGAGCCGAACCCACCGGCGAGCGGGATCTGCGAGGTGATCGTGAACGTGAAGCTGTCGGCGGGGTGCAGGCGCTCGAACGCCTGGACACACAGGTTGGTGCGTCCGCGGGCGACCGCCAGCTCGGTCTGGACCGCGAACTGGCCCGTCTCGCGAACCTCGAGCTCGAGGTGCAGCCCGAGGGCCGCGGCCATCGAGTCGAAGCCGGGGCCGAGGTTCGCGGAGGACGCGGGCACGCGCACGACGCGTCTGCGGGAGTAGCCGGAGGCACGGCCCAGAGAGCTCGCTGGGTGCACGTCATCGCCGCCGGCGTCGCCAGAGCTCGCGGCGCTCACTGCCCGTCTCCGAGGATCGCCTCCTCGACCGGTCCGATCTCGGGAGCACACGGAATCACCCGCCCGTCGTTGTGTGCGATGGCGGTCTCGGGATCCTTCAGGCCGCGACCCGTGAGCACGCACACGACCTCGCGCGCGCCATCGGCGCCGTACTTGAGCAGGCCCGCGACCGAGGCGGCTGAGGCGGGCTCGCAGAACATCCCTTCTTTGGAGGCGAGCAGGCGGAAGGCGGCGAGGATCTCGCTGTCGCTCACCGCCCGGATCGCGCCGCGCGACTCGGTTGTGGCCGCCATCGCGTCCTCCCAGCGCACCGGGTTGCCGATCCTGATCGCGCTGGCGACGGTTTCCGGGTGCTCGACAGGCGCCCCTTCCACGAGCGGGGCGGCGCCCTGGGCCTGAAAGCCGAACAGGCGCGGCGAGCAGCCCATTTCCTTGAAGCCGCGCCAGTAGGCGGTGATGTTGCCGGCGTTGCCGACCGGTATGCAGAGCGCGTCGAGTCCGCAGTCGAGCTCGCCGACGATCTCCAGCGCAGCGGTCTTCTGGCCTTCGATGCGAAACTCGTTGACGGAGTTGACGAGCACGATCGGGTGCTTGTCGGTGAGCTCGCGCACGAGCGTGAGCGCCTGGTCGAAGTTGCCGGCGAGCGAGATCACGCGGGCGCCGTGGATCAGCGTCTGCGCGAGCTTGCCCTGTGCGATCTTGCCCTCCGGCACGATCACCGCGCAGGTGATGCGGGCACGCGCCGCGTAGGCGGCGGCGCTCGCGGCGGTGTTTCCGGTGGAGGCGCACACGACGGCCTTGGCGCCTTCGCGGATCGCGGCAGAGACGGCGCAGGTCATGCCGCGATCCTTGAACGAGCCCGTCGGGTTGGCGCCCTCGAGCTTGAGCCGCACGGTGGCGCCGACCATCTCCGACAGCACGGGGGCGCGCAGCAGCGGCGTGGAGCCCTCCTGCAGGCTGATCAGCGGGTCGCCGTGGTCGAACGGCAGGCGCTCGCGCCAGCGTTCGATCAGCGGCACGTGCGAGTACTTGACGGCTCCCACGGAACTCATGCTCGGACCTCCGACCACCGGCTTCGCCGGCGGTGCCCGTCGGGCCGTCTGAGAAGCACGCTCGCCATCCAGGCTCGCTTGGCCGCGCCTACGGCGCTCATAGGAACTCCTCTTCGATGACCCTGATGGCGCGCGGCGGGGAGTGGACGAAGTCGAGCTCTTCGAAGCGTCCGATGGCCGCCCGCAGGCTCGATTCGAGCACGGGGTGGGTGACCATCACGAGGCGGGCGTTCTCGCCGAGGCCGCGCTGCACGACTGACCGGATCGAGACATCCTGGTCTCCCAGGATCTGCGTGACTGCGGCCAGCACGCCGGGTTGGTCGGCGACGTCGAGGTGCAGGTAGAAGGCGCTCTCGACGTCCTCGAGCAGGCGCAGCTGCAGCGGTGGCGCCGGCGCGCGCGCGCCGCCGGTCATCACGCTGACGACGTCGCCGAGCACGGCGCTGGCGGTCTGCCGGCCGCCCGCGCCGGGACCCGACATCGTGATCTCGGTGATGGCCTCCGATTCGAGCGTGACGGCGTTGAATGGTCCCGCGACCGACGAGAGCGGGTGTCCGGCGTACAGGAAGGCGGGATGGACGCGCACCGACAGGGCGTCGCCGCGTCGCTCGGCCGCGCCGATCAGCTTGAGCCCCAGGCCCAGCTCGCGCGCGTACTCCAGGTCCTCGGGCTGCAGCTGCTCGATCCCCTGATAATGCACGTCCTCGAGGTGCACGGGCGTGCCGAAGGCCAGGCGCGCGAGCAGCGCCATCTTCGCTGCGGCGTCGCGCCCGCTGACGTCGTCGCTGGGGTCGGCCTCGGCGTAGCCGCGGCGTTGGGCCTCGGCGAGCGCCTCCGGGTAGGTCCTGCCGTGGTCCATCTCGCTGAGGATGAAGTTGGTGGTGCCGTTGACGATTCCGTGGATGCGCTCGATCGGGGTGGCGGCGAGCGACTCCTCGAGCACGCGGACCACCGGGACGGCCCCCGCGACGGCGGCCTCGAAGCGCAGCCTCACGCCGCGCTCGCGCGCCACCTCGAACAGCTCCTCGCCGTGCTGGGAGAGCAGCTGCTTGTTGGCGCTGACCACGTCCTTGCCGGCGCGCATGGCCTGGAGCAGATATTCGCGCGCCGGCTCGATGCCGCCGATCAGCTCGACCACCAGGTCGGCCTCGGCGAGCAGCTCGGCGAAGTCGCCGCGCGAGCGCGTGAGCACGGCGGTGATCAGCGGGCGGCGGCCGTTCATGCGCTCGATCTCGTCGGCACGTTCCCCGAGCAGTTGCTCGAACGCCGAGCCGACCGTGCCATGCCCGAGCAGGCCGACGCGAAACGGCAGGCTGGCGCCCGCCGGGGCACTGGCAGCGGCTTCGCCGGCACTCGGGGCGGCGGTTGGCGAGTCAGCCCGCATCGCGCGCGATCAGGTCCTCGAAGGTCTCGCGGCGCACGGTCGCGCGCGCGCGGCCGTCGCCACAGAACACGACGGGCGGGCGCGGGACGCCGTTGTAGTTGGAGGCCATCGCGTAGCCGTAGGCGCCGGTGGCGGGCACGACGATCACGTCGCCGGGCCGCGGATCGTCGAGCAGCGCCTCGCGGACGATCACATCGCCGGACTCGCAGTGCATGCCGGCGAGCACATACCGGCCGGCGCCGCCGAGCCGGTCGGCGACATGGGCTTCGTAGCGGGCCCCATAGAGCATCGGGCGCAGGTTGTCAGACATGCCGCCGTTGACGGCGACCCATTGCGAGACGTTGTGCTTGACCGATTGGACCGTGTAGAGCGTCAGACACGCATTGGCGCAGAGCACACGGCCGGGCTCGACCAGCAGCCGCCGGCCGGAGCCCGGGCCCATACCGTGATCGGCGGCCCCCGAGATGAGCGTGTTGAGGTAGCCGTCGATCGAGGGCGGCTCCGGCTGATCGGCGGTGTAGCGCACACCGAGCCCACCGCCGAGGTCCCACACCGGAAAGGCGCCGAGGCCAGCGAGCTGTGCGATCTCGCGGCGGAACGGATCCAGCTCGAGCAGCTGCGAGCCGACGTGAGCGTGCAGACCCAGCAGGCGCAGGCCAGCGATTTGCTCGATTCGCGCGATCGCCTCAGGCGCTTCGGCCATGGCGAAGCCGAACTTCGAGTCGGCCTGGCCGGTTGAGATGTGATCGTGCGTGTCGCCGCGGACATCCGGAGTGACCCTGATGAGGACGTCCTGTACGCGGTCGGCGCCGGCCAGGAGCCGGTCCCAGCGACCGATCTCATCGAAGTTGTCGATCACGACCAGGCCGATGCGCTGCTCGAGCGCCATGCGCAGCTCGCGTTCGGTCTTGGCGTTGCCGTGCAGGAGGATCCGCTCGGGCGGGAACCCGGCGCGGAGGGCCATGTGCAGTTCGCCGCCGGAGGCGACGTCGCACGACAGACCCTCCTCGGCGAACAGCCGCAGGACGGCGGTGCAGGGGAAGGCCTTGGCGGCGAAGGCGACCTGGAAGCTCTCGTGGCCGGAGCGCAGGCCCGCCTGCACGAACGCGCGCGCGCGCGTGCGCAGGTCGTCTTCGGCAACGACGTAGGCGGGCGTGCCGTACCGGCGCGCCAGCTCGATGACGTCGCAGCCGCCCACCTCGAGCCGGCCGCGCGGGCTGACGCGGCTGTCCAGCGGGAAGGCGCCGGAGAGCGCTGTGCGCGCGCCCGGAGCTGTCGTCTCGGTGGTCATGCGGGGATTATCGCTGGAGCGCGGGGATTGTCGCGGTCTTGAGCCCACGCGCACGCGCGCGAGCGTGCGCCGCCCAGTCCGTGGACGTCAGGAGGCGCCCAGCCCCTGGACGTCAGGAGGCCACGGGCTGAGCCGTGGGTCGCGCCCGCGCCGGGGCCGGTTCGCGCAGCCCCTCGACGCCGTGACGGCGAATCAACACGGCCAACCAGATTGCGCCGGCGATGATCGCGACGACGCTCTCGATCTGGGCGGCGGTGAGGCCGATGAAGACCTCTTTGTTGCGTCGGATGAACTCGACCAGGAAGCGCTCGAGGCCGCTGAAGACCAGATACAGGGCGAAGATCACGCCCGGGCGTACGCGATCGCGCAGCTGCCAGAGGAGGTAGGCGAGCAGGCACATCGAGACGGTCTCGTAGATCGGCGTCGGCTGGACGCGGACCCCCGGCGGCGTGGGGACGGTGCCGTGGGGGTAGCCCATCGCCCAGGGCAGGTGCGAGCGGATGCCGTAGTCGCCGTCGCCGGAGACCTGGCAGCCGATGCGGCCGATGCCGTAGCCGAGCGCCAATACGGTGGCGCACATGTCGAGGATCTTCAGTTCGAGGACTTTGCGGTAGCGCATCCACAGGAACACTCCGATGGCGCCGCCGATGGCGCCGCCGTACCAGATCAGGCCGGCGCCCGAGAAGACGCTCTTGAGCAGGTCGTGCTTGACCTCGGAGTAGTTCTGCAGCACGTAGTAGCCGCGGGCGCCGAGAAGGCCGCCGACGAGGGCGACGAACACGAGCTCATAGGCCCAGTCGACCGGGCGCTGCAGCTCGCGCAGGCGACGCGCGATCACGAACCCGCAGGCGAGGAAGCCGAGCGCGAAGGTGACCCCGAAGGTCTTGATCGAGATGCCGAGCAGTTCGACTTCGGGCTTCATGGGTGGCGCCAGGCTCGGGCCTGGGATCGGTCAACCATCCGAGCGCTGCGGTCCCGCAACCTGTTCCTCGACGGACCCCGCATGCACCGGACTGTAGTGGCCTTCTGCGACAATCAGTGCAGATGGCGAAGCGACCCGCGAAGTTCGGCAAAGACACCGGCCTGCAGGCCCGGATGGTGATGACGATGTTCCTGCTGGGGCTGGTGTACGTGGTGTTCGTCGGCGTGCTGATCGCCGCCGGCGCGGCGGCCGGCGTGATCGTCGCAGTGGCGCTGGTGCTGCTGCTGGTGCAGTTTTTCGGCTCGGACAAGATCGCGATGGCGACGATGGGCGTCAAAGAGGTGTCGCCGGCGGAAGAGCCCGAGCTGCACGGAATCGTCGAACGGCTGTGCGTGCAGGCTGACCTGCCCAAGCCGCGCGTGGCCGTGATCGAGACCTCGATGCCGAACGCCTGCGCAATGGGCAAATCGCAGAAGGGGGCGACGGTTTGCGCGACGCGCGGAATCCTGCAGCTGCTCGAGCCGGCCGAGCTCGAAGGCGTGATCGGGCACGAGCTGACGCACGTGATCAACCGCGACGTGATGGTGATGACGCTGGCGAGCTTCTTCGCGACGCTGGCGTCGATGATCGCGCAGTTCGCGCTGTTCTTCGGCGGCGGGTTCGGCGGCGGGTACGGGCGCGACCGCAATGAGGAGGAGGAGATCATGCTGGTGCTGCTGGTGTCGGTGCTGGTGTACGCGATCTCGTTTTTGCTGTTGCGCGCGCTGTCGCGTTATCGCGAGTTCGCCGCCGACCGCGGCTCGGCGGTGCTGACGGGCCGCCCGAGCGCGCTGGCGTCGGCGCTGCTGAAGATCAGCGGCACGATGGAGCGCGTGCCCTCGCAGGACCTGCGCAGGGCAGAAGGCATGAGCGCCTTCTTCATCGTGCCGGCCAGGACGAAGCGCTCGCTGATGAACCTTTTCGCCGACCACCCGCCGCTTGAGCAGCGACTGGCGGCGCTGGAGCGGCTGGAGTCTCAGCTGCAGAGTCAAAGCGCCGCCGTCGCCTAGCCTGCCGCCCAGTGGGTCTGCGCGACATCATCACCGGCCGTCACGAGGTCAAGGGTCCCGCGCCCGACAAGCTGTTCGCGATAACGACCGCGTATGTGGCGCTGCAGAGCGAACACGGGATCGACCCGGCGGGCAAGGCCGCGATCGTGTTCCAGGCGCTGGCGACGAGCGAGTTCGAAGCGACGTTGCACGAAATGGAGGAAGTGGTCAAGGCGACCGGTGGCGAGAGCGGTACGAGCGTGCAGACGGTGAATGACAGCTACGGGTATCGCTGGATGGTGCTGAGCAACCCCGACGAGTCCTCGAGCGTCGAAGACCTCGCGGTCGGGATCAACGCGGTGGCGGGCTCGATCGAGACGGCCGGGCACGGCGACCGGCTGCTGTGCGCAGTGTTCGCGTTCGCCGACGCGAGCAAGCGGCCCGTCTATTTCATCTACAACTACAAGCGCGGCTTCTGGTACCCGTTCGTGCCGGTGAGCGCGGGCGGAGGCGACGGAGCGCCGGGCGAGCGGTCGACCGAGCGCGAGCTGCAGCTGAAGGCCCAGATGGCCTCGGAGCTGCCGATCGAGCCGGAATTGGAGCGGTGGTTTCCGCTCTGGGGTATACCGATCTAGCCTGAGGTGCAGTGGCGGTCCGCTCACTCGCGGGCCGTCGCTGGGCTGGCGGTTGCGCACCTGCTCCGAGTCGAGTCAGTACTCGCGCAGGCGCCCGAAGATCAGCTTGAGCAGTCGCGCCAGCAGGCACAGGAGTCGCTGTGTTCCTGTGATACTGTGAGACACAGTGGCGAATATCACCGTTTCTATTCCCGACGACGTCTATCGCTCGGCGCGGATCCGCGCCGCCGAGCGCGGCAGCTCCGTGAGCGGCCTCGTGGCCGAGTATCTGCGCTCGCTCTCCGCGCGCGACGCCGAGTTCGCCAGGCTCGAGGCGCAGCAGCGGAGCGTCCAGGGCCAGATCGACCACTTCAGCGCCCGCGACCGCCTCGACCGCGAGCAGCTGCACGGGCGTGCGGTTCGTTGACACCAACGTCCTGCTTTACGCGATCTCGCGGGACCCTGACGAGCGGACGAAGTCGGCACGAGCCGGCGAGCTCCTCGCCGCCAGGGACGTGGGGCTCTCGGTGCAGGTGCTCCAGGAGTTCTATGTGCAGTCAACTCGCGCCAGTCGCGCGGACCGTCTGACCCACGAGCAGGCGGCCGCGCTCGTCGACTCCTTCCGGCGCTTTCCCGTCCAGGAGACGACGGTCGGCGTGATGCTCGCCGCCGTGTCAACGCGGTATCGATTCGGGATCTCATACTGGGATGCCGCGATCCTCGAGGCGGCCCGGGCGCTGGGCTGCGAGGTCGTGCTCTCCGAGGATCTGAACGACGGCCAGGACTATGCGGGAGTACGGGTCGAGAACCCCTTCGGCGACTGCTGAACGCTCCGAGACAGATCGATCGCCAGCACCAGCGTGAACATCGTCTCACCCGCGAGCGGCGAGCTGCAGGGGACCTCGCGTTCGAGCCGCACCCCACCCCCCCAGATCGCCCAACTCCGTGGGCCGTGGGCGATGCCGGCGCCGGCCTCAGTCCGGGATCAGGCCCTCGCCGGTGAATTCGCGTCCGGCCTCGGTGAACGTGATGTCGGCGGGCGGCAGGATCACGTCCGAGGGCTCGAGCTCGTCCTCGCCGACGCGCCGTCCGGCGCCGCGGACGTAGTCGAGCAGCTGCTTGTAGGCCTCGTTGAAGCCGTCCGGTTGGCCCGCTTCGACGATCTTGACGACCGCGTCCTCGAGCTCGTTGACGCGGGGCGAGGCGCTGTCGTCGAGTCGATACTGGTCCTCGCCGGAGATGCGGACGATCATCACTGCGAGCCCTCGACCGGCTGCGAGGCGCCGGCGTCGCCATCGGGCGCAGCCGTCGGGGCCGCGATCTCGCCGGCAGCCGGCGCGGTGCCGCTGCCGAGCTCGGCCTTCATCTTGGCGAGATCGTCATCGACCGCGGAGCTGCTCGAGAGCGACTTGAGCTGGCGGTCGATGTCGTCTTCGCCTGAGCCGAGCGCCGTCAGGTCTTCGAACGTGCCGGCGGATTCGAGCTCGGTGACGGCGTCGGCGCGGGCCTTCATGTTTTCGGTCTTGTCGACGGCGCGCTGCATCGCCAGGCCGACGTCGGCCATCTGCTCGCCGACGCCGGTGGCGGCCTCCGAGATGCGGACCTGGGCTTCGGCGGCCGAGTACTGCGCCTTGATGACCTCCTTCTTTGTGCGGAAGGACTCGATCTTGGCGCGCAGCTTCTGCTCGGAGTCGGTGAGTTTCTGCTGCTGGTCTTCCAGTTCGGTGACCTGGGTATCGAGTGACTGGAGCTCCGTCTGGGCGACGTTCTTGCGCTCGAGCGCCTGGCGCGCGAGGTCTTCCTGGCCGGCGGAGAGCGCTTGGCGGGCCTGCGTGTCGAGCTTGACGACGCTCTGCTTGAGCGTGGTCTCCTGCATCTGCAGGCGCTTCTTGGCGGTGACGACGTCTGCGATGCCCTTCTTGACGTTCTGCAGCTGTTCGACCTGCTTCTGGTAGCTGTAGTCGAGCGTCTCGGCGGGGTCTTCGGCACGGTCGAGCAGCTTCGAGACCTTTGCCTTGACGACAGTTGACATGCGCCCGGTCAAGCCGGCCATCTAATCCTCCTATTGCAGCGCGCGGGGTTTGGTTGGCTCAAGCGTAGCCGAACGACACGGCGCCACCGCCGGCGCGCGCGCGCGCGTGCGTCAGCGGTCCCACGACACGGCGCCACCGCCGGCGCACGCGGGCGCACGCACGCGCGTGCGTCTGCGGTCCCACTACACACCCCGAGGTCCTCGACATCCCCAGAGGCCTTTCCACAGGCCAAGGGGCTTTACAGGTCCAGCGGGTGGCGGACGGCGTAGCCTTCGTTGCTCTGGCGCAGCGGGCGCCAGCGCGGGCCCTGCAGGTTGGACGGGTCGTCGGCCGAGCTGGTGTCCAGACGCACGCCGGCAACGGTCATGTAGGCGTGTTCGGCGTTGGCGAAGACTGTGACCCATGCGCCGAGGCCGGTCTGCTCCCAGCTCATGAATTCGCTCGAGTCCATCGGGCTTTCCAGCAGCTCGGCGCCGTGCAGCGCGTAGGAGACGGTGCCTGAGCAGTCATAGCCGGGCGAGACGAACGAGGCGTGCCCGCCACCGTAGATGTACGGAAGCCCGACGATCGCGTTGCCGGCCCACAGGATGTCTTTGACGGCGGGCGGTGCGTCCATCGGTGCGGCCGCGAGGCCACTGACGATTCTGGCGGTGTGGCCCGGCACGAGCAGCTCGGGCTTGGTGGCACCGACCGTGCCGACGGTGCTGCCGCCGGTGGCGCTGTCGGTGGCCTTGTTGGTGCGCGCGACGGATGCGGGGCTTACATACGGAACGACCTGGCCGGTCGCAGTCTGTTCGTAGACCGGCCCCTTGTAGCTGATGTTCGGGCTCGGGGCGGTGACGGGCGCGTGATGAGCGGGCGCGGTGGGCGCCGAAGACGTGGTGGGGCTGGCCGGACTGGTCGGCGCGGAGCCACCGCTCGCGGACGTTTCGATCGGCGCGCCGGTGGCGCCAGCCGAGGAGGTGCCGGCGGCGGCTGCGATGCCCGGAGCGGCAACGGCCCCCAGGACCGCCAAGCAACAGCAAAGAACCGCGTCAAGCGCTCGTACCCGCAAGAAAACAACCTCTTTCGTCGGCCTGCGGGGTTAGCTGACGGGCTAGCGCTGAAAGAGCCTGCGCTTCCTACGGATCTACCGCGGGATTCGCCCCAACAACTTGGGTCCCCCGTTCCCTGACATCTGGTCAGGGACTCGGCATTCGGGCGGGGACGCTAGCAAAGTGCAATGACGGATGCACGGGTTGCAGGCGTATTCGCAGCTTTTGCGCGCAAATAGCGCAATCTCAAGCGGTCAGCGGGGCATGCCGATAGGGAGTGCGGACGGCTGACGGGCCGTCCGCGGAGACCGACAGGTCATCCGGGTAGCGAGCGACCGTGGGGCCGAAGACTTGCCCGCCCCCGGTCGCTCCTTTACATGCTGCGCGTCCTTTACATGCTGCGCGTCCGATAGGGTCTTCGCCGCCATGGCTGCCGTCTTGAGCCCCGAGGAGATTCGGGATGTGAACACGCGCTACCACGACGTCGCCGCGAGCGGATACGACACCAAGTGGGGTATCGACTTCGGCGAGATCGGCCGCGCGCAGGTGACGGCGAAGCTGCGCAAGGCGCTGGGCGAGACGGCGCCGGGCCCGTTCGGGCGCGCGCTGGAGATCGGTGCGGGCACCGGGTATTTCACGCTGAACCTGCTGCAGGCCGGGATGCTCGAGAGCGCGACCTGCACGGACATCTCGCCGGGGATGCTGGCGACGCTGCGCGAGAACGCCGAGGGCCTCGGCATCGAGGTCGAGACCGAGGCGGCCGACGCCGAGCAGCTGCCGTTCGCGGACGCGAGCTTCGATCTGGTGCTGGGGCACGCGGTGCTGCATCACATTCCCGACCTCGGACGCGCATTCGCCGAGTTCGCGCGCGTGCTTGCGCCGCGCGGGACGATCGTGTTCGCGGGCGAGCCGTCCCGCTACGGCGATCGTCTGGCGCGCATACCCAAGCGTTTCGCCGGGGCGGTGGCGCCGGTCTGGCGATGGGCCCTCGGAGCACGGCCGGCACTACCAGCGCAGGGGGGCACGGCAGACGCGGCCTTGGAGGGCTCGGTTGACGTGCACGCGTTCGCGCCCGGCGAGCTCACGCGGGCCGCCAGCGAGGCGGGGCTGCAGAACGTGCGCGTGACCGGCGAGGAGCTGCTGGCCAACTGGTTCGGCTGGACCAACCGCACGCTCGAGGCGACGGCCGATCCCCTCGACGTGCCATGGGCGTGGCGCCAGTACGCGTATCACGGCTATCTGATCCTGCAGGACCTCGACAGACGTCTGCTCGAGCCGCGCCTGCCGCCGGCGATCTTCTACAACCTGATGCTCAGCGCACGGGCGCCCAATTACGACGCGTAGCCACAGCCGCTCCACACGCAGCGGTCGACGGAGGTGGGGCGACCTACCAACCCTCGCACGAACCGTGCCGTTTATCGCGGTGCTCTGGCACAAACCGTGCCCCTCCATCGCCGTGTTCTCACACACGCCGCGGAGTTCATCGCAGTGTTCGGCCCCGACCTTGTGAGCCGAGAGTGGACGCGAGGACCGGGAGCCGGCGAGCTCGCAGCGTCCCGGCGTGGCCGCCGGTCGCGCCGTCGAGAAAGTGTGAGAACAGGCAGAACCGCCGGTCGTGCCCGATTCACGCGACCCGAGTGAGCTGATAGCATCGGCGCCGATGCCACGCGAGTCGCTCCCCATGGCGTGGATCAGATCTGCGTCGGCGCAGGACGACTCGGCGAGGGAGACCGGCCGGACAGCGTGGCCAGCGGTTCTCCAGCCGCGACCATCGAAGAGCTCGACCGGTCCTCGAGCTGACCCGAGTCCGTCGCTTGTGCAGGAAGAGAAGCCCAAGGTCATCTACCTGATGGGCACAGGGCGCAGCGGGAGCACGATTCTCAGCATCGCCCTTGGCAATTGTGCGGACGTCTTCTACGCGGGCGAGCTCAACCTGTGGCTCGGCAGGGAGGGAAAATCACCCCTCCCTGGTCCCGAGCGGGCGCAATTCTGGGCCGCCGTCCGTCGCGAGGTTGTCGCGGACCTGCCCGGCAGTCGCGCTCGACGTCTGGAAAAATCCACCGATCTGCTCCGTTTCTGGGACTGGCCGGCGCAGCGTCGCATGCGCACGCGTTACAGGCGCATCGCAGCGGATCTCTACCGCGCCATTGCCAGCGCTTCCGGAGCAACCCATATCGTTGACAGCTCACACTTTCCTCGACGCGCCAGGCAGTTGCAGAGCCTCGACGGGATCGACCTATACCTCCTGTTCCTGACGAGAAATCCGCGCGACATAGTCGCCTCTTTCAGCGAAGACGAAGGCGCCTTTCAGCAGTTCAAGACGTTGAACACAAACATCTATATGTGGCTGACATATCTGCTGTCGCTGGTCGTCTTCCTGCGCCAGCCGCGCGAACGGCGCCTGCTGGTTCGCTACGAGGAGTTCATCGCCGATCCCCAGCGCGTGCTCGGCGAGATCCTTGAGCACGCCGGCTCGCACGCAGGGATCCCGGACCTCGCGGCGCTCAAGACGGGCGTGGCGTTCTATGGAAACCGTGGCATCCTCAAATCGGATGTCGTCGCATTGAAAAAGCCGCCGCCACGACGACGCGGTTCGCGCATTACCGTCATCCTTCAGCTTCCCTGGACCGCCCTGCTCTCCCGTCTGAGACCCGCCGTGGGGGCTTCGGAGGGCGCCGGAACGGGCTCCTAGCGGCAGGGGAAGCTCGGTGCCCAAAGCACCAAACCCCAGCCCGGCGCTCCGGCGGCGGGCTGGATCGTAAGGCGATCAGTAGAATGCCGGCGGTGCCGAGAAAATCGCTTCACATTGCATGGGTCGCGTATCCGCCTGAGGAAAGTGGAGGTGTCCCCGGCGTCGCGAGGGAGCTGTTGGAAGGCCTGGTCGAGCTTGGCCACCGCATCGACTCCTTTCGACCTGGTAACCCAAGTGAGCTGCCCCGCGGGCTTGCCGAAGCTGACAACTTCACCACCATCTGGGGAAGCAGCGGGTGGAAGTGGAACCGGTGGTACAGTCGCACGCGGGCCACTGCCTATGTCAGCGGCAGGGTCGCACGCATGGTGGGAACTCGGCGTCTGCGAAAGGAGCTGGCTCGCCGACATCGGGACGACCCCTACGACCTGATTTACCAGGGTGGCAGTATGAGCCCGTCGGTGCCGTCCAGTCTCCTGGGCAGTGTGCCTTTGGTCAGTCATCCCCAAACCCACTTTGCCGGTGAGCTGAAGTTCCTCGTAGCAGAGCGTCGTCTGGCCTTCCGATGCCAGCCCAAGTACATCTTTGGGGTTGCTGCGGCGGCCCGCTGGGTGGAGACGATCTTCCAGCGTCGCGGCATTCGACGCGCGAGCCTCTTGATTGGCATCAGCAGCGTGTTGCGGGATCAAATCGTGGCCGACTATGACTTTCCCTTGGAGCGCACGGTCGTGATTCCGAGCCCCATCGACATCGAGCGGTTCGAGCCCACTGATCGCGAGCTGCCCGCAACGCCGACTGTGATCGTGGTGAGCCGGATCATTGCTCGCAAGGGAATAGAGGATGTGGTTGCGCTCACCAGGATGCTGCTCGAGCGCAACGTCAATGTGCGCTTCCGCCTCGTCGGTGGGACGAGCGTCTGGTCGAACTACACCAAGCTGCTCGAGGACCTACCTGCAGAGAACTCCGAATACATCGGAGGGGTGCCATCCTCGCAGGTCCCCTCGGAGCTCGCGCGCAGCGACCTGCTGCTGCTGGCGAGTAAGTATGAGCCGTTTGGACTGGTAGTAAGCGAGGCACTGGCCTCGGGCATCCCCGTGATCGGCACCAGCGCGGTCGGCGCCGTCGAGGGCGTGGACAGCACGGTCGCGACCGTGCTTCAGCCGGGCGACGTCGCCGGAATGGCCGCCGCGATTACCGAGATGCTCGACCGGGTTAGACGGAGTCCCGCTGAGATGAGGTCCCGCGCGCGCGCGGAGGCGGAGCGATTGTTTGCGCCCAGCGTGGTATGCCAGCAGATCTCGACCGCCCTCGAACAACTTGTGGACGGTGCTCCGAACGGGGCGATAGCCGCGGCTAGACCCGCGTCTGAAGGGCAGGGAGTCCCCGGTACCGGGGCTCGCTCCTGAGCCCGGGCCGAACGGTCGGACCTCGCCGGCAAGCTGGAGCAGGCGACTCCAGAGTCCAGCCACGCCGCGGTGATCACCCGCCCGCGCTGTTCAGGACATCGATACGCTCTGGGCGGCAGGCCTTTCGCCGGCAATCGGCGCCTGGGCGCGATTCCCGTGATCCAACCGGCTCGTGAGGCTCGCGGGCGGAGGGGCTCAATACACTGCCTGCATGCCGGCAGGGCACGAGCGAGGCTTCCCGCTGTTTCCGCTCGGACTTGTTGCGGTTCCGACGGAGTCGCTGCCGCTGCATATCTTCGAGGACCGCTACAAGCGCATGATCAACGAGTGCCTGCAGCACGAGCGCGAGTTCGGCATCGTGTGGCTGGCCGAGCAGGAGCTCAAGTCGGTGGGCTGTGCATGCGAGATCGAGCGCCTGCTCGAGCTCGGCCAGGACGGGAGCATGGACATTCTCGTGCGCGGAACGCGGGTGTTCGAGCTGGTGCAGCGCGAAGACGAGCTGCCCTATCCGGCGGGCACGATCGTGCCACTGGCAGACGTCGACGAGGATCCTGACGTCGACGCGGCACGGACGGCGCGGACGCTGTACGGGAAGCTCGTCGAGCAGGCGACCGACAAGAAGCTCAGCGAGCAGGAGCTGGGCGCGCTGGACGCCTACACGATGTCGGGCACGGTCGAGCTCGGCGCTGACGCCAAGCAGGAGCTGCTGGAGCTGCGCTCGGAGAATGCGCGCATGCGGCTGCTGGCGATGCTGTTCCGCGCGGCGATCGAACAGCTGGAGCTGCTCGGGCGCGCGCACGCGCGCGCCCGGTCCAACGGCAAGGTCAGGTTCGGGTAGGGCCCGTTCAGGCGGCCTGCCACGGCGCACGGCACTCAGGCGGCCTGCTGGGGCAGCCGGCAGACGCTCTCTGCGACCTGGAGCACGAAAAGAGCGAGGTTGCGCAGCACCTTGGGTTGACGCGCGGAGTTATCGGCGAAGCGGACGGTTCCGTTTTCGTCGCGGACCCGGTAGGAGAGCACCGAGGCGAGACGCGGCGGCAGGTAGAGATCCCGTTCGGCGGGTTCTTTCAGTTCTTCCTGGATGGCGCGCGCCTGGATGATCTGAGGATCGCTGAGCTTGCGCTCGGAGCCGCCGTTGCAGCGCACCCCCCCTTCTTCATCGACGAGCAGCGTCAGCCGCGCACCTGGCGCGATTCCCGAACGCTCGACGACGAACAGATCGGCGGCCTTGACTCCCGCCCCGCAGCCGGCGATCAGGACGATCAGCGGCACCGTGCCGAGCGCTGCGCGTGCGCGACTCACGCGCTGACCCAGACGCCGCCGCGACGAGGGTCGCCTGCGCCTGTCAGCTGGCCGCCGGCGTGGAGAACCGCCTGGACTCCCCCGAAGAACAGGTTGAGGGAATGGAAGCGCACGATCTCCTGGTCGGGGTCGAGCTCCTCGAGCGCGTTTGCGTCGATCCCGGGCTCGTGATAGACGACCCCGTCCTCGAAGTGGACTCGCGGCGCGATCACGGCCTGCTCGGCGCCGAGGTCGTGATCGACGACGCCGACGATCGTCTGCAGGATCGCCGAGCGAATTCGGTTGGAGCCGGCGCTGCCGAGGACGAGCTCGACGCCCCCTTCGCGCAGGACGATCGACGGCGCCATCATGCTCGGCATGCGCCGGCCCGCGGGGTGGCGATGAAAGCCGAACGGGTTGAGATCCTGCTCGCCCATTACGTTGTTGAGGTGGATGCCGGTGCCAGGCACGACGATCCCGGAGCCCTCGCCGTTGGTGCACGTGACGCTGCAGGCGCAGCCGTCGCGATCGAGCACCGAGATGTGGGTGGTGGATCCCAGCTTCGCGCCGAGGAAGCGCTCGAGAAAGCCCTCCTGGGCCAGTCCCTCTAGGAACTCCGGGGTGCGCTCGCGCTGCGCCGCCTGCATCGCGGCGACGACCGAGCGCAGCATCGGCGGGCGCTCGCCGCGGTCGAGCAGCGCCAGCGAGTAGGCGAGCAGCGTGCCGCCTGCCGACGGCGGCGGATTCGTGAGGACCGTGCGGTCGCGGTAGGAGACGCGCAGCGGCTGGCGCTCGAGCGCGCTGTAGGCGGCCAGCTCCTGCGGGCGCAGCGAGCCGCCGCGCTCGCCGAGCCAGTCGCACACGGCCTCGGCGAGGTCGCCCGCGTAGAACGGCTCGGCGCCGTCCCGTCCGAGGCGGTCGAGCGCGGTGGCGAGCTCGGGGTTGCGCAGCAACTCGCCCTCGCGCAGCACGCGCCCGTCCGGCGCCCACAGCGCGGCACACTCGGGCGTCGAGGTGAGCAGGTCGGCGAGGATCTCCGCGACGTATGCCTGGCCGCTGTTGAGGACGACGCCTTCGCGCGCGAGCTGCGCCGCCGGCGCCGCCAGCACGGCCAGCGGCAGCGTGCCCCAGCGCTCGACGGCCGCGCACACACCTGCAGGCGTGCCGTAGATGCCGCACGAGGCGGGGCCGATGTAGAAGACCTGGACGGCGTCGCCAAACGATACGTCCACCGCCTCCAGCTCGGCGGTCGTGCCACCCTTGGCACGCACCGGCGCCTCGATGAAGAAGTCGAGCAGGACGGGCTCCTGTCCCGCGCCCGCAACGAGCATGTAGCCGCCGGCGCCGAGCCCCGTGAGCAGTGGCTCGGCGACGAACGAGGTCAGCATCGCGGCAACGGCGGCGTTGACCGCGTTACCTCCGTCGTTCAGCACACGCGCGCCCGCCTGCGCGGTCTGCGGATGGCCCGCCGCGATGACCCCGTTGTCAGCGGACGCATTCATGCTTGAGCGATAGCACAGAGGCCCCCGGCGCGACGCTTGTGAGGAGGGCGATGCGCGTCAGTCGAAAGGGAACCGACGGCGAGGCCGCGCGCTCGAACGCGAGCCGGCGCCGACGGCTGAGCGCTTGGTGAGAACGCACCATGGAGAGCTGTTGAGGCACGTCACGAGGACGCGGCGGGGCGAAGCATTGACGCGTCAGCGCGGCATGAACTCGGGTACGTCCAGGTCTTCGACCGACAGGCTCCCGCGACGCGCGCTGCGCGGGCGTGCGGGGGCGGTGCGCCTGACACGCGGCTCACCGGCCGGCTCGCGCAGGTCGCCGGCGTCCCTGGCGACGACACGCTTGGCGTCGCTGTAGCCGGTGGCGACGACGGTGACCCACACCTGATCGTCGAGCTTCTCGTCGATCATGGCGCCGAAGATGATGTTGGCGTCGGGATGGGCCGCCTCGGCGACGGCCTTGGCGGCCTCGTTGACCTCCCACAGAGACAGATCGCGCCCGCCGGTGATCGACAGCAGGATCGAGCGGGCGCCGTCCATCGAGGTTTCGAGCAGCGGCGAGGCCACGGCCTGCGTGGCCGCCTCGATCGCCCGCTGCTCCCCCCCGGCGCCCATGCCGATGCCGAGCAGCGCGCTGCCGGCGTCGCTCATGATCGTGCGGACGTCGGCGAAGTCGAGGTTGATCAGGCCGGGAAGGGTCACGAGGTCGGAGATGCCCTGCACACCCTGGCGCAGCACGTCGTCGGCGACGCGGAAGGCCTCGACCATCGCGGTCTGCTTGTCGAGCACGCTCAGCAGGCGATCGTTGGGCACGACGATCAGGGTGTCAACCTCCTCGGCGAGCGCGGCGATGCCCTTCTCTGCCTGCTCGGAGCGGCGCGAGCCCTCGAAACTGAACGGCTTGGTCACGATCGCGACCGTCAGCGCGCCGACTTCGCCCGCGATGCGCGCGATGATCGGGGCGGCGCCGCTGCCGGTGCCGCCGCCGGCTCCGGCCGTGATGAAGATCATGTCCGACCCCTTCAGCAGGGCCTTGGTGCGGTCGTAGTCCTCCATCGCGGCCTGTCGTCCCACGGCGGCGTCCGAGCCCGATCCCAGGCCACGCGTGAGCTCGGCGCCGATGTGGAGCGTGATGTCAGCGGTCGATTGCTGCAGCGACTGCTGGTCGGTGTTGACGGCCAGGAACTCGACGCCCTCGACCTCGGCTTCGACCATGCGGCTGACGGCGTTCACGCCGGCGCCGCCGACGCCGACGACGCGGATGATGGGCTGTCCGTCGGGTGTCGGCCCAAATGCGGTGCGCTCGTCGGCGTGGTCGACGGCCGGCCGGGCCGAGCGCTGCACGTGGCCCTCTGAGTCCATCAGGCTGGCGGGGATCTCCGAAGAGAAGGCCTGCTTGAGACGGTCCTTCGGTGCACGGATGGCGCCTGCGGGGGTGGCCGGCTCGGCGGCCGGGGCAGGCGCACGTGAGGCGGGGCCGCGCGCGCCGGTGCCGGCGGAGCGGGCCTCGGGCACGGCGGAACGGTATTCGCGGCTGGCGGAATCGGCCTCGGACCCAGCGGAGCGAGCCTCGGCGCTCGGGGATCGGGCGTCACGACCGGTGCGGGCCGTGGCGCCGCCCGCAGACGCGCCCGCGCCCGGGCGCGCGCCAGGAACGCCTTCGCTCGTCTCGGCGCCAGCGCTCGCGCCCGTGCCCGCACCGGACTCGGCGGGCGTGTCGGCACTGTCCCGAGCGAGAGCCGCGGTCTCTTGCTCGTAGCCGGAGGGATCCTGAGCCTGGCCAGCAAGCTCGTCGTCTTCAGTCCTGCGGAACAGTGCCGCGAGTGGACCTTCGCGCATCGAGGCGCGCTTGTGCGAGCTCATCGGAGCGGCCGATCGAGCTCGTGATCAGGACTTGCCATGGGCCAGAACCTCCTGCGCGAGTTGCCGGTAGGACTGCGCGGCCATCCCGTCGGGCTCGTACTTGAGCACCGACATGCCCTTCACGGGCGCCTCGGCAAAACGCACGGTCTTGCGGATGCGCGAGGCGAACACGCGGTCGCCGAAGTTCTCTTCGAGGATCTCGATCGCCTCCTTGGCGTGGATCGTGCGGGAGTCTACGAGCGTGGGCAGGATGCCCTCGATGTTGACGTTGGGATTGAGGTTCTCACGGATCATCGCGAGCGTGTTCTGGAGCTGGATGAGACCACGCATTGATAGATACTCGCATTGCACGGGGACGATCACCTTGTCGGCCGCTGTGAGCGCATTGATCGTGAGCAGGCCGAGGCTCGGGGGGGTGTCGATGCAGATGAAGTCGTAGTCCTCGACGATCGGGAGAAACGCCTTCTGTAGAGCGCGCTCGCGGCCGATCATGGTGGACATCGCGATCTCCGCGCCGGCGAGGTCGATCGAGGCGCAGGCAATGTCGATCTCGCGCTTGCGGATCACCTCTCTGATCGAGAGCTTGTGCACGAGCACGTCGTACATCGACCGCTCGATCGTGTCCGGATCGATGCCCTGAGACATCGTGAGGTTGCCCTGCGGGTCCATGTCCACGCACAGGACCCGATGACCCTCCTCGGCGAACGCCGCCGCTAGGTTCAGCGTGGTGGTCGTCTTGGCCACCCCGCCCTTCTGGTTGGCGAATGCGATGACCTTGGCCTTGCCTTGCACGAAAGGCTCCGATGAGTAGTTTGGGCGCAAAGGCGCTGTCCGCTCGGTATTCGCATGCGGATCGGTGATTCCTGCATGTCGAGCCCTACATGTCGAGTCTGGGATCGCGGGTCATGGCGCAACCGAGCCGGGCCGGATGCCCGGTTTGGAATCGCGGGTGATGGATGCAAGCGACCCAGGCCAGTTGCCCGAATCAAGGATCGCCAGGTCATGACACGAGCCGCCCATGCCAGCTGCCCGGGTCTAGGATCGCCAGGTCATGGATGCGAGCGATCAAGGCGAGCTCCTGGCGAGGCTCGAGCACAGGCGCGTGGTGGTGTGCGTCGGCTCGGGTGGCGTCGGCAAGACGACCGTTTCGGCGGCACTCGCGCTCGGGCTGGCGCAGCGCGGTCGCAAGGTGGCGGTGGTGACGATCGACCCGGCCAAGCGTCTGGCGGCGGCGCTGGGCCTGAATGAGCTGGCGGGCACGCCGCGCCGGATCGAGCCCGAGCTGCTGGCGGCGCACGGCATCGTGGCGAGCGGCGAGCTGTGGGCGATGATGCTGGACGCCAAGCGCACGCTCGACGAGATCGTGACGAGGCTCGAGGACGATGAGAAGCGGCTCCAGACGATCCTCGAGAACCCCGTGTACAGCGAGCTTTCGACGGCGGTGGCCGGTTCGCACGAGCTGGGCGCGATCGCGAAGTTGTATGAGCTGCACGAGGAGCACGCGTTCGACACGATCGTGCTCGACACGCCGCCGTCGCGCAACGCCGTGGACTTCGTGAATGCGCCGACGCGCCTGCTCGGCTTCCTCGAAGGCCGGGCCCTCCAGGTGTTTCTGGCGCCGGGTGGGCTCACAGCGCGCCTGTTCGGCCAGGGCACGGGGATTGCGTTCTCGATCTTCGCGCGCGTCACGGGCATCGACCTGTTCGCCGAGCTGTCGCGCTTCTTTCGCTCGCTGAGCGGCGTGATCGAGGGCTTCGGGGCGCAGACGCGCGAGGTGGCGGCGCTGCTGCGCGACGAGGCGACCGCGTTTGCGATCGTGACCTCGCCCGAGCCCGAGCCCGCGCGCGAGGCCGTGTTCCTCGCTCGGCAGCTGCGGCAGGCGCGCATGCACCGAGCCGCGGTGATCGTCAACCGGGTGAACCGCGAGAGCTTGCAGGGACGCGCGCCCGAGGCGCTCGCGAGCGCGCTCGCGGGCGAGCTCGGCGAGCGTTTGGCCGCGCGCGTGGCGGCAAACCTGGCGGACTTCGACTTGCTTGCGCGGCGCGATGCGGCGACGGTGGCCGAGCTGGCGCGAGAGCTGGACGACCCGCATCCCGTGCGGGTTCCACAGCTGGACGAGGACGTGCAGGATCTCGCGGGACTCGCGCGCGTCGCCGGATATCTGCTGGGGGAGCCCGGACGCCGAGCGTCCCGACCGCGCGCAGCCGGTTAGGCGTCGACCAGCAGCTGCTCGGGCGCCGGGGTCGCCTCCGTGGCACGACGGCGGCGCCGTCGCCCGCGCGCGGGTGCAGACGGCTGCGAGCCCTCCTGGGAGTGGCTCGGCCCGGGCGCAGACGGCTGCGAGCTCTCCTGGGACTGATTCGGCCCGGGCGCAGACAGCTCCGAGACCTCCTGAGCGCGGACCGGTCCGGACGCAGACGGTGTCGCCTGCTGCGACGTCGAGATCGATTGGTGTGCGACCGCCGGCTCGGCCGGTTGCGCGCACAGCAGCTCGTCGGCGAGTTGCACGAGGTCGGGTGCGAGATGGCCGCAGATCATGTCCCGCAGGAGCGCTCGCAGGTGCTCGGCGACGTCTCGCGCGAGCGCCAGTGAGGAGGTGCGCTCACCTGCCTTGCCCGCGATGACGGCCTGCTCGAGGGCTTGCGCCTTGGTCATCCGCTCGGTCAGCTTGGCGCGCTTGTCAGGGGTGGCGCACAGCGCGGCGATTCGGCCCGCGAGCCGGCCGCTGGAGGGTCCCTCGGGCTCGAGCAGGGCGCGCAGCGCGAGCAGATCGTCGCTGAGGCCTTCGTATGGATGCTCGCGCTCGCATCCGAGCTCAAAGCGGCGCAGCGCCCATGCAAGTGCGTCGCCGTCGGGAGATCTGCGCGAAACGAGGTTGCAGAACGCGCGCAGCTCGTCCTCCTGCTCGGGCGTGACGACGAGCATGCCATGGGGTCGTCCGCCCGTTCCCAGCGGATGGGCGCTCCAGCTGCCACCGCCTGAGCGCGTCCACGCGATCCTTCCGAGCGTCACGCGACCGTCGCCGAACAGGCGCAGAGCGCGCTGCAGGTCCCGGCAGATCTCGAGCCCTTGAGCGAGCGCCTGATGCATGTCGTCTTGCTTGCAGGCGAGCACGACGACCAGGTGCTCAGACTCATGCTCGGATGGCGTGAGAGCGCCGGCGGGCAGACCATCGAGCGCATCGGGCTGGGCGATCGTCAACCCCGTGGCGAGCAGCAGCTCGGGCGACGCGATCGCGAGTCCGCGCAAGGTAGCCACGAGCATGAGCTCGCTCGTCTGTGAAAGCGCGGAGCGCTCCAGGCGCTCGATCGCCGCCTGCAGACGCTGGGGGCGGAGCTCGAAGTCGGTCTGCTCGGCGAAGACCTCGTTGAGCATCGCCTCCAACGCGGCCCCGACGCGCGCGTCCACCGACCGCTCGGGCTCGAGCCCGGCGCTCGCCAGGTAGCGATCCAGGCCGTCGTACTCGGCGAGCAGCCTCGTTGCCTCGGCGTGGCTGGCGAGCCGCTGCAGCGCGGGCAGGCGCGTCCTGATGAACTCGCTCGTGAGCGGCCGGTAGAAAGGGAACAGCGGACCGCGCCCGCGCCGTTGTCCCAGCTCGTACGGGACCTCGGCCCCGCCTGCCACGTCAGCCCGCAGGAACGCCGCCGCGGCCTGGACGTGCTCGGTCAATGCCGCTTGCAGTTGCAATGAGCGCACTGCAGCGCAAGTTCGCGCCGGCCCCCCCGGCTCCTGCCGGTGCAGCGCGTCTTTCAGGACTGCCGCTGGCTACGCGACTGCCGCTGGCTACGCGACCGCCGCTGGCGACGCGACTGTCAGAACGCGCGCGCTGGCGAGCTCGGCGCACTCCGCGCCCAGCCAGCGTTCGCCGTAGGCACGCATGTCGTCGATGATCGGCAGCAGTGCTCGTCCCTTGTCGGTGAGCGCGTACTCGACGCGTGGAGGCACCTCGGGGAAGGTGTGGCGTTCCACGATTCCCTCCTCCTCGAGAGCCCGCAGCCGCAGCGAGAGCGTGCGCGGGCTGATTCCTGCCAGCGAGCGCTCGAGCTGGCAGAAGCGCGACGTTCCCTCGGCCAGGTCCCTGACGAGCAGCAGCGTCCACTTGCCGCAAATGACCTCTGCGGTTCTACAGACGGGACACGTCTCATCGACAACTGACACGGTTTCACTTTACCAAGTAAAGTATGGACGGCCGGCTGCCGGTATCGTTTCGGTGATGGTTCCTCTGGCAGTGAGTGGCAAGCTCGTGATCGCCGTGGCGGTGATAGGTGCGATCGTGCTGCTGTTGATCGTGTTGCGGATCGAGAGCTGGACCGATGATTAGCATCGGCCTGAGTCGGCGCGAGCCGGCCCGGCGGTGTGCCGCTCGCACGTATCGTTGACACGTGGCTCAGGTCCGCCCGACCCGACTAGAGCCGCCCCGGCGGCATGCCGTTCGAATGTGTCGCTGATAGGTGTAGCTCAGGCGACGGTGAGTCAGGCGACGGTGAGCGTCGGCTTGGAGGGCTCGCCGCGGCGCTTCTCGGCGTCCTCGACGTCGGCCATCGTGGTCCCGAGCTTGCCGTCGGCTTGCATCAGCAGCTTGAAGTCGTGTGGGCTGGAGGCGACGGTCATGGCCTCGTCGAAGCTGACAAGTCCCGACTTGACGTGCCCGAACAGGGCCTGATCGAAGGTCTGCATGCCGTAGTAGCCGCCGCTCTCGATCACCTCGCCGAGTTTGCCCGTTTGCGAGGGGTTGACGATCATGTCGCGTACGCGGCCGGTCATCCTGAGGATCTCGCAGGCCGCGACGCGGCCGCCGTCGGCCCCGGGCACGAGCCGCTGGGAGATCACGCCCTTGATGGTCCCGGCGATCATGCTGCGCGCCTGACCATGCTGATGGGGCGGGAAGAAGTCGAGCATGCGGTTGATCGACTCGACGGCGTCGACCGTGTGGATGGTGGACAGCACGAGGTGGCCCGTCTCGGCGGCCGAGAGCGCCGTGCGAACGGTCTCCTCGTCGCGCATCTCGCCGATCAGGATCACGTCGGGGTCCTGCCGCAGCACTCGCCGCAGAGCGCGCTTGAACGAGCTCGTGTCCATGCCGACTTCGCGCTGGTTGATCACCGAGCGCTTGTCTTCGTGCACGAACTCGATCGGATCCTCGACGGTGACGACGTGCTTGCTCGTGTTTACGTTCATGTGGTTAACCATCGCCGCGAGCGTCGTCGACTTGCCCGAGCCGGTGGTGCCGGTGAGCAGCACGATGCCGCGCTCCTCCTCGGCGAGCTCCTTGACGACTTCGGGAAGCGCGAGCTCGTCGATGGTGCTGATGCGATGAGGGATCGCCCGGCAGGCCATCGAGATGACGCCGCGCTGCTGGAAGGCGTTGATGCGGTAGCGCGCGACGTCGGGGATTTCGTACGAGAAATCGACCTCGTGCTCGTGCGCGAATTCGTCGAGCTTGCCGTCGTCGGTGAGCAGCGCTTTCAGGGCGTCTTCGGTGTCCTGGGCGGTCAGAGCCGGCCCGTCGGGCTCCGGCGCGAGATGCCCGTGAACCCTGAACAGCGGCCTGGAGCCGACCTTCAGGTGCAGGTCGGAGCCCTCTCGGCTGACTAGCTCCCGCAGAGCTGCGTGGACGTCGAACATGACGATCCAGTGATCGGCACGTGTGGGGGATCGCTTGAGCCCGGCGCCGCCGGACGGACGCGCGGCCTGCCTGACGAGACGCCGTCAGGCGACGTCTCTGAGCTTCTGTGCCTCTGCCAGTGACTGGAGCTTCTTCAGCGACTGGTTCTCGATCTGTCTGATGCGCTCGCGCGTGACGTTGAACGTGCGGCCGACCTCGTCGAGCGTGCGGGGGTGCTCGCCGCCGAGGCCGTAGCGAAGCTCGAGCACGCGCCGTTCTCGGTAACTGAGGTTCTCCAGGGCCTCGCGCAGCGCCTCCTTGGTGAGAATCTCGGCGGCCCGCTCGTACGGGGACTCGGCGCGCTCGTCGGCAATGAACTGCCCGAACTCCGACTCCTCCTCGTCCCCGACAGGCTTCTCCAGCGACACGGGCGCCTGGGCGGAGCGCTTGATCGAGTCGACCTCTTCGGGGTCGATGCCGGTCACGTCCGCGATCTCCTCTGCGGTCGGCTCGCGCCCCAGCTCCGTGACGAGCTTGCGCTCGGCGCGCCCGATCTTGTTGAGCTTCTCGACCACGTGTACGGGAATCCGGATCGTGCGCGCCTTGTCGGCAAGCGCCCGGGCGATTGCCTGCCTGATCCACCAGGTGGCATAGGTCGAGAACTTGAAGCCCTTGCGATAGTCGAACTTCTCCGCGGCCCGCACCAGGCCCAGAGTGCCCTCCTGAATCAGATCGAGGAACGGGAGCCCTTGATTGCGATAGTTCTTCGCGATCGAGACGACCAGGCGCAGGTTGGACTCGACCATCTTCTGCTTGGCATCGAGATCGCCGCGCTCGATGCGCTTGGCCAGGTTGACCTCCTCCTGAGCGGTGAGCAGCCTGACCTTGCCGATGTCCTTCAGGAACAGCTGCAGCGAGTCGGTGGTCATGTCCGGCTTGAGGTCGAGCTGCGCTTTGGCTTTGCTGCGCCGTCCGCGCTTGTCGGGCGCCCGCTCGACCTCGAGCGCCGCCGCGGTGGCGGGATCGATGTCCTCGACCAGCTCGATCTCCGATTTCTCGAAGAAGCCGTGCAGCTCCTCGACGTCGGACTCGTCCAGGTCGAGCTCGGAGGTCGCGGTCGATATCTCCGAGAAGGTCAGCACGCCTATCTGCTGGCCCTTTGCCAGCAGGTTCTTCACCTCGTCAAGCTCCTGAAGTTCGACTACCGACATCTCATCCCGTTTCTGTCTCTGCTGGTTGACTCACGATGACTGGACGCATGCCTGCGCCAGCCGCGATCCCCGCTTCAGACGATCGCTCCCCGAGCACTACCCGTCGAGGCTGCATGACGTTACAGCCCCACCGAGCGCGACGTACGGTGCAAGGTTCTCGGGGCCTATGCTAACGCGCATGCGTGAGACTCCGAAGGGTGACCGTCAGGGGCCATCGGCCAGTCACCGGGCGCCAGCACAAGCGCGTGGGGCCAGGAAATTGAACGGTCCGGCCCCGGCTCTCCCTCGGCAGACGAACAGCTCGGCCCCCACGGGGACGCGGCAGGCAAGCGGCTCCGCCGCCACGGGCGCCGCCGGGAGCGGCGTGCTGGCCGAGCTGCCGCGCGCCCGGCCGCAGCGCGTCAGCGCCCGGCGCGCGACCGCCCGCAAGGCGAGCGCACATCCCGCTGCGGGCAAACGGCGCGGCGCCGATGCCGACCGACCCAGGGCCGGCGCTGACGGGCGCCGAGACGCCGCCGCTGCTCCCACGATCCTCGCCGGCCTGCCTCGCGTACGTCCTCAGTACGCGAGTCCCCGGCGAGCCGCCACGCGCCTGGCGCGATCCCGCGGGGGCGCTCGGCCCGTGGAGAGCTCGGTGCCGAGACAAGGCTTCGAAAGCGATCCAAGGCGCATGAGCGGGCCGATCCAGCCACCCGGCGGCGCCGAGCTCGCGGTGTCGCTCGGCGAGCTGGCGGGCGAGCTCACAAAGGTCGGAATCGCGACAGGGGCACGTCTGCTCAAGGACATCGTGTCGCGCTTGCCAGGTTGAGCGGCAGGATCGCGTCCTCAGCGCCTCTGGCGTCCGCACCGCATCTGTATACTCGCGCCCACGCCGAGCTTCCACGGCGCCTGGTCGTGGAAGGCGGGGGACCCAATGCGCATCCACGTGGTCCGCGGGGGCGAATCGGCCAGTCATGGTCGTAGCGCCGCCGGAGAGCCGGCCGCGCGAGCCCGTCAGCTCACCCCGTAGGCGTCTAGAGGATCATGCGAGTGCTACGTCACGATCTCAGGCCCCTGCTTGCGCTTTTCGCGGCTCTCGGCTGTGCGGCCGGCCCGGCCGCGCCGGCATTCGCGGCCACCACGAGCGCCGGCTCGACCGGCGGATCCAGCCCGCATGCTTCCGACGCGTCGCAGACCGCCGCAACGACGGTCGCACGGAGCGGCATCGCGACCTGGTATGGCCCTGGCCTGTACGGCCGCAAGACGGCCTGCGGGCAGATGCTGACGCCGGCGCTGATCGGAGTCGCCAACCGCACGCTCCCGTGTGGCACGCTGGTGAAGGTCAGCTACGACGGCCACAGCAAGATCGTGCCGGTGCTCGACCGCGGGCCATATGGCGAAAACGGTGCCAGCTGGGATCTGACCGCGGGGGCCGCGGACGCACTCGAGATCACAGAAACGGTGCGCATCACCACGCTCGTGGTCGGCGCGGCCCCGAACTCGCTGACGCTCGGAGCGCCGGCCGTGACCTCGGGCGAAGCGGCGTTCGGCGGCGCTCAGGCCGGCTAGGCGAGATCGTCGTAGAGCAAGGATGGGTCCGCGTCGGGCGGGAGCGCGCGCCCGCTGGCGTGCGCCTCGTATAGCGCGACCTCGGCGCGGTCCACGAGCTCAGCCGCAGCGATCGCATCCCGGGGGCATACCGCGATCCCGACGGCCAGCCGCAGCGGAGCGCCGCGATGGCTGGCTGCGCGACCGACCGCCGCGGTCATCTGCCCGGCCAGAGCCTGCGCGGCGGAGCCGTCGGTCTGCGGCGCGAGCAGCCAGTAACGGCCGGGAGTCTCGCGCATCAGCGAGTCGGCCGGCCGCAGGTGTGCGCTGAGCTCGGTCTCCACCAGGGTGGTCAAGCGTGCGACCTCCCCGGGAAGCTCAGCGTGGCGAAGGCGCTGTACATCCGCGAGCTCGAGCAGCAGCAGCGCAAACGCATGGCCGTCCTGCCGATAGCGCTCCAGCCGCCGTTCGATCGAGGCTGTCCATGGCGCCCCGCCGCGCTCGGCGAGCGCCGGCTCGGCGTTTCGATGCGGATCCTGCTCGAGGTCAACGGGCCGGTCCGCGGGGCGCACCATCGGCACGGACTCCGGCGGTTCGCCGTATCCATGCTCGGCCTGCTCCTGCTCGACTGGCCCGTCCACGGTATGGGCCATCGGCATGGGCGCGGCCGGTTCGCCGTATCGATGCTCGGCCTGCTCCTGCTCGACTGGCCCGTCCGCGGCTCGGACCATCGGCATGGGCGCGGCCGGTTCGCCGTATCCATGCTCGGCCTGCTCCTGCTCGGCGAACGCGTCCTGCTCGTGCACCGCCGGTCCGCGTTCATCCCTGATCTCGATGTCTGGGCGCTCCTGCGGCTCGACTCGAGCCGTCTCCGCGGTCTCGAGAGGATCCTTGCCGGCGCGCTCGTCGACGAGGGCGGCGGCAACGACCGGTTCGGTCTCGCTGTCGGGCGCATGGGGATGCGGCGGCTCCACCTGCTCCGAAGCCGGCTCGGACCCCACGAGCTCGGGTGCCACCTGCTCGGACGCCACCCGCTCAGACCCCATCTGCTCCGATTCCATCGGCTCGGGTCCCGCCGGCTCGGGTTCCACCCGCCCAGGCGCCATCGGTTCGGGCAGCAGTGCGCGCGCGCGTGCGCGCGCGTGCGTGGGCTCGACTCCGGCGGACCCAGACCCGACTCCGGCGGACCCAGACCCCACTTCCCCGCCAGGCCCAGATCCGGCGTGCGGCTCCTCAGGCGCAGGCCGGCGTCCGCCGTCGGCTAGCGAAGCGACGGTCTGCGAGACCTCGGCGAGTCGCGCTGACAGCTCGGCCACGCGCGCGGTCCGGCGCTCGGCGACGGCATCCTCGAGCGTCTCCCACAGCACCTCGCTGAGCGATCGCGCCGCCCGCGCTCCGCGAATCAGGCGCTCTGGGTGAGGCTGCTCTTGCGCGTCGTGGGTCACGGGCTTTGAATATCAGCAGACCAGGACGATCAGCAGACTCAGCAGGCCAGGACGATCAGTAGGACCAGGACGAGGCGTCACGGGAACCGGGGGTAGCCTGGAGGCCAGTGAAGGCCGCGACGATCTCGAACCTCGATGACCGCACCACCGAAGACCCGCGCACGGGCGCGATGCGTTCGGTGCAGGCGGCTGATCTGAGCCTGCCGGAGAGTGAGTTGCACGAGCTGTGGTCGCCGATGCATCTCGAGCGTCTGGCGCGCACGTATTGGCGTTTTCTGACACGCGTGACGCTGGGACTGGTGCGCGTGCGCTACTCCGAGACCGAGCGCTCAGTCGTGCTGCTGGTCCGACCGCTGCGGCTGCTGACGTTCGCGGCCCCCGAATACGAGATCGGAGCGGGCGGCGGGATCGTGCGCTGGCGGATCGTTCGCGGCGTGCTGGTCGCGCGCAAGGGCCGAGGCGGCGCGGGGCACCTGCAGATCAACGTGCACCGGCTGACAGACGAGCGTCCAGGGCGTGCGCTTCTGCACATCGAGGTGGAGGTCGCCAACTTCCATCCGGCGATCGCTTCGGGATTCGGCCGGCGCGTGTACAACGCCACTCAGGCTCGGATCCACGTGCTGGTTACTCATGGGTTTCTGCGTTCGCTCACGCGCCTGAACCTGCAGAAGTCACGCGTGGGGCGGCTGGCCGACGCGGCCGTCCCCAGCTCGACGATCCCAGGCACAAGCCGCCCGAGCACCCCAGCCGCCGACCCCGCCAGACTCACCGGCTCCGATGCGGCTAGCTCCGCAGAGCCGCCAGCTTCGCTCGATCGTGTGTGGCCCTGATCCTGCGGATGGTGCCCGAGCGCGTGCGCATCACCAGCGACTCCGTCGTGGCGCCGCCGGCGCTGGGATAGCGCACCCCCTCGAGGACGTCGCCGTCGGTGACACCAGTGGCCGAGAAGAACACGTCCTCCCCCGCGACCAGGTCGTCGCGCGTGAGGATGCGCTCGAGGTCGTAGCCGGCATCCAGTGCGGCTTGGCGCTCGGCATCGTTGCGCGGCCACAGCCGTCCCAACAGCTGCCCCCCGAGACACTTGACGGCTGCAGCCGAGATGACGCCCTCGGGCGTCCCGCCGATGCCCCACAGCAGGTTGACGGTCGAGCGCTCGGTGACGGCGAGCAGCGAGGCGGAGACGTCGCCGTGCGCGATCAGGCGCACGCGCGCGCCGGCCTCGCGGATCGCGGCGATTCCGGTCTCGTGACGGGGCCGGTCGAGCACGACGACCATCACGTCGCCGACGGCGGTGCCCTTGCGCTGCGCGATCAGCTCGACCGTCTCTGCCAGCGGGCGGTCGAGGTCGAGCAGGTCGGCGATCTCGGGCGAGCCGGCCATCTTTTCCATGTAGACACATGGGCCCGGGTCGAACATCGTGCCCCGGGTGGACAGCGCGATCACGGACAGCGCGCTCGGCATTCCGTGCGCCGCCAGCGTGGTGCCCTCGAGCGGGTCCACGGCGATGTCTACCTGGGGCGGGGACCCGTCGCCGATCAGCTCGCCGTTGTAGAGCATCGGCGCCTCGTCCTTCTCGCCCTCGCCGATCACGACGAGACCGTCCATCGGGACCGAATGCAGCATGTAGCGCATGCCGTTAACGGCTGCCTGGTCGGCGGCCTCCTTCTCGCCGCGGCCGACCAGCGGGGCGGCGGCGAGGGCAGCAGCCTCTGTTACTCGCACTAGCTCCAGGGCGAGGTTGCGGTCGGGCCGCTGGTGTGTCGGGTCGTGTGCCATGTGGGACGGCGCGGACGGTGCGACGGCGAAGCCACGGCACGCGCCGGTCGCAACGTATACCAGCCGTGGTGCGACTACGATCGTGACGTGGGCGAGCAGCGAGATCGTTACGCAGGCGAGCGGCGGACGTTCGCGAGGGCCGGCAACCCGGACAGAGGCTGGTGATGGCGAGCGCTCCCGCAGCCGCGGTGCCGTCCGCCGCGGAGACGTCCGGCAATCCCCTGATCGCGGGCTTGGAGCGGCTGCCGGTGGCGCCGACGGCGCTCGTGATCTTCGGAGCGACCGGCGATCTGGCGCGGCGCAAACTGCTGCCGGCGCTCTACAACCTCGCGCACGACGGCGCGCTGCCCGAGCACTTTCACCTCGTGGGGGTCGCGCGCAGGGAAAAATCGCATGAGGACTTCCGCGCCGAGTGCGAGCAGGCGATCCGCACGTTCTCGCGGCGCAGGCCCGACCCGGACGTCCTCAAGGGGCTGCTCGAGAACGTCAGGTACATCGCCGGGGTGTTCGACGACCCGCAGGCGTACGCACAGCTGGGGGGCGTGCTCGATGAGTTCGACGAGCAGGCCGGCATGCGGCTCAACCGTGCCTTCTATCTGTCTACGGCGCCCGAGTTCTTCGGCGTGATCATCGGACAGCTGGGTGGCAGTGGTCTGTCGCGGCGCTCGGAAACCGAGGTGCGAGTAATCATCGAGAAGCCGTTCGGGACCTCGCTCGAGGAGGCACGCGAGCTCAACCGCCGGGTGTTGAGCGTGTTCGACGAGACGCAGGTGTTTCGCATCGACCACTACCTCGGCAAGGAGACGGTGCAGAACATGCTGGCCTTCAGGTTCGCCAACGGCATGTTCGAGCCACTGTGGAATCGCAACTACATCGACCACATTCAGATCACCGCGGCGGAGGACATCGGCATCGGTAGCCGGGCCGCCTTCTACGACCGGACGGGAGCACTGCGAGACCTGATCCAGAATCACATGCTGCAGCTGCTCTGCCACGTGGCGATGGAGCCGCCGGGCAGCTTCACGGCCGAAGAGGTGCGCAACGAGAAGGTCAAGGTGTTGCACGCAATCACGCCACCCACACCGCAGCAGGTGCCGGAGATGGCCGTGCGAGCGCAGTATGCGGCCGGGCACTCGGGCGCCGAGGACGTGCCGGGATACCTGGAAGAGGAGGGCGTGCCAGCGGACTCGACGACCGAGACCTATGCGGCGCTGCGCCTGGAGGTCAACAACTGGCGCTGGGCGGGCGTGCCGTTCTACCTGCGCGCGGGCAAGCGCCTGGCGCGCAAGGTCACCGAGATCGTGGTTACGTTGAAGCCTGTCCCCCACCTGGCTTTCAGCCAGGACGGCTCGCTCGGCGTACAGCCCAACCAGCTGATCCTGGCGCTGCAGCCCAACGAGGGCGTGACGCTGCAGCTCGTCGCGAAGATCCCGGGCACGCGCATGATCATCAGGCCCGTGAACATGGAGTTCCTCTACGGAACGTCGTTTCTTTCGCAGTCCCCCGAGGCCTACGAGCGGCTGATCACAGACGTGATGCGCGGCGATCCGACGCTGTTCACACGCAACGACGAGGTCGAGGCGCAGTGGACGATCTGCGACCCGATCGTGAAATATTGGGCGCCCACCCACCCGCACACGCCCAGGCCGCTGCCGAGTTACGAAGCGGGCTCGCAGGGGCCGGCCAAGGCGAGCAAGATCTTGCTCGGAGGAAACGTCTGGCGGGCGATTTGACCGCGTCCGCGGAGGCGACGGTCGGCGAGACCGCTTGGAGCGCCGAGGGGACGACCCCCGATGCGATCGAAGCCGCGTTGCGCGATCTGCTGGTACAACGCGCGCGCGACGAACGCGCGAGCTCACACGGCGGGCTCGTGCCGGCGCGCGTGCTGAACATGATCGTGTTCGTACCGAGCGGCTTCGCCGCCGAGACGTCGCTGCGCTTGGATGGTGTCGGTCGATATCACGCGTCGCGCACGGTTGTGCTCTCCTACGAGCCGGCGCGCGAGCGCCTCGACGCGCGCATCGCGCTCGCCGCCGAAGAGGACCGCGCCGAGGGCGAGCTGGGACTGCTGCGCGAGACGGTGGTGGTCGAGATCGGCAAGCGCCACCTCGACGACCTCACCACGATCGCCGATCCGCTCGTGCTGAGCGATCTGCCGACGATGCTGTGGTCGCCACACGGCCAGCCGCCGGCGGCGGACGCGCTGCTCGAGCTGGCGCAGACCGCGCTGATCGATTCGACCGACGAGACCGAGCGATCCCAGAACGGCTGGCGAGCCGCGCTGGAGCGTGCGTGCACGCTGTCCGATCACGTGTACGTGGTCGATCTCGCGTGGTTGCGCTCGACGCCCTGGCGCGAGCGCGTGGCCGCCACATTCGATCCCAAGCCGATGCGCTCACAGCTGGACTCGCTGCGCGGCGTGACGGTGACGCACCATCGCGACTCGACGGTCGCGGCGATGCTGCTGGTCGGCTGGTTGGCTTCGCGTCTCGGCTGGGAGCTGGGCGGGGCCCGGTTCACGGAGACGACTGGCGAGGACGTGCTGGTGGCTGCGGCCAGCCTCGCCGATAGTGAGGTTGACTTGCAGCTGCAGACCGCGCCTGAGCTCGAGGTGCCCGGGCTGCAGACGGTCGAGCTCAGCAGCGGGTCCGGGCAACAGGTGCGCCTGGACCGCGGGCCGGGCGGCCTGCGCCTGCACCGGGACGCGCCCGACGGCCACGAGCAGGGGTCGACGCTGCTCGGCGCTTCGCGCGGCGAGGGCGGCATCCTCGGCGAGGGGATCAGACAGGCTCTGCTGCGCGATCCGACCTATCGGCCGGCGCTGAACGCGGCGCGCGCGATGCTGGCGTAGGAGCCGAACGCCGAAATCCCTCGAAGCTCGTAGAGTGAGGGGTCGGCACATGGCCTCGACTGCGACCGCCAAGCCCAACATCGCCGCAATGCCGAGCCGGGGGGACGCCCTCGATGCGCTGCGCCAGGTGCGCCGGCAGACGCTCGCGCTCGTGCACGGTCTCGACCGGGAGCAGCTGACGAGCGTGTACTCCCCGATCATGAGCCCGCTGGTGTGGGATCTCGGGCACATCGCGGCGTATGAGGATCTGTGGCTGGGACACCGGCAGGCGGGGCTCGCGCTGCTCAAGCCCGAGCTGGCCGACGTGTACGACGCGTTCGAGACGCCGCGGGCGGTGCGCGGCGAGGTCGAGGCGCTCGGACCCGAGGAGGCGTTCGCGTACATGCGCTGCGTGCGCGAGCGCATCGAGCAGGCGCTCGAGCGGGGCGAGATCGACGACGGCCAGATCTTCGAGATGGTGATGCGCCACGAGCTGCAGCACTGCGAGACGATGCGCCAGACGATGGTGCTGGCGGGGCTGCTCGAAGAGCGTGTGGTGTCCTCGCCGCTCGATCGGCCAGGCTGCGAGCCGTCCTTGGAGGAGCGGGCGCGGATACCGGCGGGCGAGTGGGCGCAGATACCGGCAGGCGAGTTTGCGATGGGTGCCGGCGACGAGGGCTTCGCCTACGACAACGAGCGGCCACGTCATTTGGTGGCGCTGGGCGGGTTTGAGATCGCGGTACGTCCTGTGAGCAACGCGAGCTGGATGCACTTCAGCGAGGGCGGCGGCTACGAGCGGCGCGAGTGGTGGTCGGACGAGGGCTGGGCATGGAAGGAGCAGCACGACATAACCCACCATCCCGCCGTGGCAGCCGGGGCACCCGGAGCGCCGGCCTGCCATGTGAGCTGGTTCGAGGCCGAGGCCTTCGCCCGCGCACACGACGCGCGCCTGCCCAGCGAGGCCGAGTGGGAGCGGGCGGCGAGCTACGAGCACTCGCCTCTGCGGGAGCGCGGTGCGGTGTGGGAGTGGACGAGCAGCTCGTTCGGCGGGTATCCGGGGTTTGCGGCGTATCCCTACCGCGAGTACTCGGAGGTGTTCTTCGGCGAGCGCTATCGGGTGTTGCGCGGAGGCTCGTGGGCCACCAGCCCGCGCGTCAAGACGAGGACGTTTCGCAACTGGGACCTACCCGAGCGCCGGCAGATCTTCGCCGGCGTGCGCCTGGCCAGGGACCGAGCGTGAGGCAGCGGTGTTGAGGACAGGCGTGACACAGCGAGACAGGCCGCCGCGATGAAGCCGATCGCAGATCCCCCGGGTCCGGTGATCCGCATCGACTCGCACCTCGACGAGGCGCAGGAGCGCTCGCTCGCCGAGGACGTGCTCGACGGACTTACGCGTCCGCTGAAGGAGCTCCCTCCCAAGCACTTCTACGACGCGCGCGGCGCCGAGCTGTTCGACCAGATCTGCGAGCTGCCCGAGTACTACCCGACCCGAACCGAGCGTTCGATCCTCGAGCAGCGCGCGGGCGAGCTGGCGGAGCTGACGGGGGCGGTCGAGCTCGTCGAGCTGGGCTCGGGGACCGCCGCCAAGACGCGGGTGCTGCTCGACGCGCTGTACGAGGCGGGCACGCTCAGCCGCTACGTGCCGGTGGACGTCACCGAGAGCATGGTGCGGGCCTGCGCGAGCGAGCTGATCGAGGAGTATCCGGGTCTACGGGTGCACGGCGTGATTGGCGACTTCGAGCGCCATCTCGATCAGATCCCCGAGCCCGTCGGACCGCGGATCGTAGTGTTCCTGGGCGGGACGATCGGCAATTTCCTGCCCGGCAGCCGCCGGCGCTTCCTGCGCGGGATCGCCCGATTGCTCGACGACGAGGACCATCTGTTGATGGGAATCGACTTGGTCAAGGACCGGCAGGTGCTCGAGGCGGCGTACGACGATGCGCAGGGGGTGACCGCCGAGTTCAACCGCAACGTGCTGCGCGTGCTCAATCGCGAGCTGCAGGCCGACTTCGACCCGGAGGACTTCGACCATGTGGCTCTGTTCGACGAGCACAACGAGTGGATCGAGATGCGCCTGCGGGCCCGGCGCGAGCACACGACGCTGGTGCGCGACCTCGACCTTCCGGTGCACTTCGCGGCCGGCGAGGAGCTGCGCACCGAGATCAGCGCGAAGTTCACGCCTGCCCGTCTGGAAGGCGATCTGGCGGCTGCCGGGTTGGAGCTGGTGCGCTGGCTGACCGATCCCGACGAGCTGTTCGCGCTCTCGCTCTCGCGCGTGCGCGACGATGCGTAGCCGGCAGTCACGACTCCCTGCGCCAATCGAGCTGGCGACCTGCGAGCCTGCGAGCGGTGCCCATGCAATAGTCTGCGCCCGGTGAACATCGAGGGTGCAGCGGCGATCGTTACGGGCGGGGCGTCGGGCCTCGGCGAGGCGACGGTACGCGCACTGCACGCGCGCGGGGCGATCGTGACGATCGCTGACGTGAACGCCGAAAAGGGCGAGGCGCTGGCGGGCGAGTTGGGCCTCGAGTTTGCCTCGTGCGACGTGCGCGAGGAGGATCAGGTGCAGGCGGCGGTTGACCGCGCCGCGGCGGCCGAGGGCGGCCTGCGCATCGCGATCGCGTGTGCCGGCACCGGCTGGGCGCAGAAGGTGGCCGGTTCGAAAGGCCCGCACCCGCTGATGCCGTTCGAGGTGATCATCTCGATCAACCTGATCGGGACGTTCAACCTGCTGCGCCTGTCGGCGTCGGCGATGATCGGCAACGAGCCCGGCGAGGACGGCGAACGCGGCGTGTGCGTGCACACCGCTTCGGTAGCGGCCTTCGAGGGGCAGGTCGGCCAGATCGCCTACTCGGCCTCGAAGGGAGGCGTCGTCGGTATGACGCTGCCGGCCGCCCGCGATCTGTCCCAGTACGGCATCCGGGTTAACACGATCGCCCCAGGCCTGTTCGACACGCCCCTGCTGGCGGCGCTGCCCGAGGAGGCGCGCCAGAAGCTCGGCGCGGGCGTGCCCTTCCCCCAGCGCCTCGGCCAGCCGGCCGAGTACGCACAGCTGGCGTGCCACATCGTCGAGAACCGCATGCTCAACGGCGAGACGATTCGGCTCGACGGCGCGCTCCGGATGCAGCCGCGCTAAGCGTTTGGGGCTACGCTGGGCGACTCCGAAGGGGCCAGTAGAATTGAGCTCATGGGCGCTCGCCGGCCGGATCCACCGCTCAGAGCGGGCTATGAGGCGGAGTGGGCCGAGGTCAATCGTGAAGAGCAAGAGCAGGAACGCGCCATCGACGTGGCGCTGACTCCCGTTCAGCGTCTCAGGATCGGTCAGAAGCTCTCCCAGCAGGGAGTTTCACTGCTTTCGGCCTCCATACGGGCAGGCCATGCCCCCAGACGAGCCTACTGGTCCTGACCTCAAAGGCGTGGTTGCCGACGCCACCGCGGTCGGGCTTGAATATGTCGTGATCGGAGGCTTCAGCGTGATTTATCACGGCTATGTGCGCGCAACCAAGGACAGCGACCTGCTCGTGCCAGAGGGCACCGCAAGCGACAATGCGATCGCCCGTTTCCTCGATCGGGTCGAGGCCACGCGCCTGTATGACGGTAAGAAGCTCTCTGAGGAGGACATATCGGGAGCGCATCATCTGCGCGTCAACAGCCGCCATGGCATCATCGACCTCATGCGCGGAGGGCTTCCTCCGCTGGACTTCGACACCGTCTCCCAGCGTGCTGAGGAGGCTGCTTGGGATGGACAGTCGGTTCGCGTAGCGGCGCTGATGAGCCTGATCGGGTTCAAGCGCCTCGCAGGTCGCCCACAGGATCGGCAGGATCTCACGAAGCTTGAAGCGATCTACGGCGAGCTCCCGATCGAGCCGATCCCGGGCCTGGACACCGATACGTAATCGCACTCTTCGACACGCCCCCGCCGGCGGCGCCGCCAGCCCCCCTCAGCTCAGCCGCTCAACGAACATCGCCATGCCATCCCCCCCGGCCACACACGACACTCAACATGGGGGGAGCCGGCTCCCCATGGGCCCCCTCGACAGCAGAGTCAGCTGAGCCGCTCGACCAGCATCGCCATGCCCATGCCGCCGGCGACGCACAACACTCAACGTGGGGGGAGCAGGCTCCCCCCACGGACCCCCCTCAACGGCAAACTCAACTAAGCCGCTCGACCAGCATCGCCATGCCCATGCCGCCGGCGACGCACATCGACTCGATGCCATAGGTTCCCTCGAGCGTCTCGAGGTCATTGAGCAGCGTGGTCATGATGCGCGCGCCGGTCATGCCGAACGGGTGCCCGAGCGCGATCGCGCCACCGAACGGGTTGAGCTTGTCCTCGTCGATGCCGAGCTCCTGTTTGCAGGGAACGATCTGCGCGGCGAACGCCTCGTTGATCTCGATGATGTTGACGTCATTCATGGACATGCCGGTGGCCTTCAGCAGTTTCTGGATCGCGGGGATCGGGCCGAGGCCCATGATCTCCGGGCGGATCGCCGCGACGGTCGAGGCGATGATGCGGGCTTTGGGTTTGAGGCCCAGCGCGCCGGCCTTTTCCTCGGACATGATCAGCAGCGCCGCGGCGCCGTCGTTGAGTGGGCAGGCGTTGCCGGCGGTGACGGTGCCGCCCTCTTTGAACACCGGCGGCAGCGCCCCGAGCTTCTCCATCGTGGTGCCCGGCCGGGGGCCGTCGTCCTTGGTGACGACCGTCTCGGGGACGTCGACCTCGTTGCCCTCCTTGTCGACGTCCTTGTGCGCCGGCACGGTGACGGGAACGATCTCTTTCTCGAAGTGTCCGTTGGCGACCGATTCCACGGCGCGGGTCTGTGAGATGAGCGCCCATTCGTCCTGGGCCTCGCGGCTGACGTTGCAGCGTTCGGCAACATTCTCGGCGGTCATGCCCATCGGGATGTAGACGTTGTAGGCCGAGCCCTCGGAACCGTCAACGGCGTGGTTGAACTCGAACTGGGCGTTGCCGCGGCCCGCGCGCGAGACGGCCTCGACGCCGGCAGCGATATAGGTGTCGCCCTCGCCGGTCTTGATCGCGTGGAAGGCCATCCGCGCGGTCTGCAGCGAGGAGGCGCAGAAGCGGTTGACCGTGCAGGCAGGCACGTGATGGTCGATACCGGCAAGCAGCGCCGCGATGCGCCCGACGTTGTATCCCTGCTCACCCTCGCCGTAGCCGCAGCCCATCATGATGTCGACGATCGAGCTCGGCTCAACTCCGGGATTGCGCTCCAGCAGCGCCCGCAACGGGATCGCCGCGAGGTCGTCGGCGCGTACGGTCTTGAGCGAGCCCTTCACGGCCCGCCCGATGGGCGTGCGAACGGCGTCGACGATCACAACTTCTGGCATGCGCGGTCTCCCTCGAATGAATGGTGCAGGACGTGGGGCAACATCCTATGAGACCTGCGCGGTCTTGCCCGTGCGCAGCGCCTATAGGTCGAGCGTGCTCACGCCCAGCTCGTCGAAGCCGACATGATGTGCGAGCTCGTGGCGCACCGTGCGCACGACCTGCTCGCGCAGCAGCTCCGGGTTGTGCCCGAAGTCGCGGCGCAGCGTGTCCCTGAAGATCACGATGCGGTCGTGGGCGTCGTCGCGGCTGGCGGTGTCGCCCTGATACAGCCCGTACGCGCCACGGCGGCGCCCGCCATCGGAGATCACGACGGCGACGTGCGCGAGCGCGTTGCGCAGCAGGTCAGGGAGATCGTCCAGGGCGTCGCGCACGAGCTCTTCGAAGTCCTCGTCGTTGAGCGGGTCGAGCTCGAGGAACTCCATTTCGTCGGGGTCGGCTACGAGTCCTTCGCGCGCGAGCTGCTCGGAGTGGCGAATGATCGCGTCGAACTCGGTCTCGGACTCGGGGTTGCGCCAGTCGGCGAGCCGCACCGCGATCAGCGCCGCGCCGCCGACGATCAGCGCCACCACGATCACCCCGAGCGCCACGTCCTCGAGCACCCTGACGGCGCCGATCGAGCTGAAGCCCTGCCCCAGCACGATCACGACCAGGCCTGCGGAGAGCGCTATCAGCATCGCGAACCCCGCCCGGCGCAGCTGGCCGGAGGCGCGCTGGCGTGAGAAGAACGGCCGGCGCACCGCGATCGCCTACTCGAGCGTGCGGGCGATCACGAGCCGTTGGATCTCGTTTGTGCCCTCGTAGATCTGTGTGATCTTCGCGTCGCGCATCATGCGCTCCACCGGATACTCCTTGACGTAGCCGTAGCCCCCCAGCACCTGCACCGCGTCGACCGTGACCGCCATCGCGGTGTCCGAGCAGAAGACCTTGGCCATAGAAGAGTACTTGGCGCGCTCGGGGTCGTGCCGGTCGGCCAGCGCGCAGGCCTTGTAGAGCAGCTCGCGCGCCGCCGCCGTTTGCGTTTCCATGTCCGCGAGCTTGAACTGAATCGCTTGGAGCTTGATGATCGGCTTACCGAACTGGACGCGCTCGCGGGCATAGGCGACCGCGTAGTCGGTGGCGCCCTGTGCGATCCCGACCGCCTGCGCGGCGGCGCCCAGGCGGGTGCGTTCGAGCGTGCCGAGCGCCACCGACAGCCCCCGGCCCACCTCACCGATTACGTTGGCGTGCGGAACGCGCACGTTCTCGAAGATCGGCTGGCCGGTGGGCGAGGCCCTGATGCCGAGCTTGTGCTCGAGCTTGCCGATGCTGAGCCCGGGCCGGTCGGCCTCGACCACGAACGCCGTGATCCGCCGGCTCTCACGGTCGGTGACCGCGAAGCAGATGTAGAAGTCGGCGATGCCGAGGTTGCTGATCCAGTTCTTGGTGCCGTTGATCACCCATTCGTCCCCGTCGGGCACAGCCATCGTTTTCATTCCGGCCGGGTCCGAACCGGCCTCGGGCTCGGACAGCGCGAACGCGGGCGACCACTCGCCGGTGGCGCACTTCGGCAGGAAGCGTTCCTTCAGCTCGTCCGAGCCGTACAGCTGGATCGGCAGGGTGCCGAGCTCCTGGACCATCAGCATCAGAGCGCACGACGCGTCCACCTTCGCGATCTCCTCGATCGCCATGTTCAGCATCAGCGTGCCGGTGCCGGTGCCGCCGTACTCGGTTGGGAACGGCAACCCTAGGATGTCCTGCTCGCCAAGCACCTTTCTGATGTCCCACGGGTATTCGGCCTTCTCGTCGATCTCGGCCGAGCGCGGCGCGATCCGCTCGCGCGCGATCTGGCCGATCGTGGCGCACAGGTCGAGATGCTCCTGGGGGATCGCGTAGACGTCCTGGCTGATTGTCTCGGGCATCCCCTCGATCCTACTGATGTGCGCGAGCAGCCCGCTACGCTCGTGCTCGTGAGTGCCGCTCCCGACGCATCCGAGATCGATATCGACCCCGATCGGGTCGCCGAATGGAGCACGCGCGAGCCCGAGCTGCAGGTGATCGACGTGCGCGAGCCGTATGAGCGCGAGGCCGGCCACATCGCCGGCTCGCGCCATATCGCGCTCGGCGAGCTCACGGGCCAGGCCGCAACAGTCTCGCGCGAGCGCCCGGTCGTGTTCTACTGCCGCGTCGGTGCCCGTTCGGAGATGGCGGCACAGGCGTTCCGCACGGCGGGCTACGAGGCCTATTCGATGCGCGGCGGTCTCGTGCGCTGGGTGCAAGACGGTCGGCCGCTGACGCCCGCCGGCGGATATGTGGCCGACCATTGAACCGGGCCGTGCCGACTGCGGCGATCAGTACAGCAGTTCTTTGACGTAACGCTGATGCAGGCGCCCGAGCGGGGTCTTGCCGGGTTCGAATCCGATCGCCTGCCACACCAGGCCCGACGCGGGCGCCCACACGATGATCAGATACGCGCCCAGCACCAGCGCCGTGTTCTGTAGGCGACGCGAGCGCGAGAGCGCGGCCAGCGGCAGCAGCCACAGCACGTACCACGGCAGCACCCAACCGAGCGTCACGAGCAGGGCCACGGTGATCCAGCCGGACGGCGCGATCGCGTCGCGCCGGCGCCACGCCAGCACACAGCAGCCCGCGAGCGACACCACCAGCACGGCGGTGAGGACGGTGTGCAGCGTTTCGGTCTCGCCACCGCTGCCGAGCGCCAGCCCGATCAGGTTGGGAATGCTGGTCTCGGTCACGAGCTCGCTCTGCGTGCTCAGGTCGGGAATGTGCACGCCGAACGCGATGACGCTCGCGATCGCCATCACGACGCCCGCCGCGAGCAGGCCGATCACCACCTGGGTCAGCCGTCGCGGCGTCCTCAACAGGGCCACGATCACGATCGGGATGACGATGCCGCCGGAGGCCTTCAGCGCGGTCGCGGCGACGAGCGCGGCGCCCGCGCCCACCTCGGTCGCGGACAGCGGCCACAGCCAGCCGCCGACGGTGCTCCGCCACGAGCCTCTCGCCGGCTGGCTCCAAGCCGCAGCGCTCGACCGGGCGGCGAGCGCGACGGCGCCATTCGAGCGGGCAGGCGCGGGCGAGGAGGCAGGCTCCGGGACAAAGGCGGGATCCGGTGACAAGCCGGGATCCGTTGACAAGCCGGGATCCAGCGACTGGGCGGGCTCCGCCGACGGGGCAGGCTCCGGAGGATGTCCAGGTGCGGCAGGTTTGACGAACGCGCCACCGCGCAGCAGCAGATAGAAGGCAAGCACGATGAAGAACACCATCAAGAAGTCGTTGTGATCACCGCCCAGGCCCCACACGAGCACGATCGGGTTCAGGCCGACGAGCACGATCGCCTTGACCGGATCGCGGTCGAGCAGCTTCGCGCACTTCCAGACGAGCAGGATCGTGCCGAGGCTGGTGCCGATCAGGATCGCCTTGATCGTCCAGAACGAGGCCGCAACCCCGAGCGGCACGAGCGCGAAGGTCAAGAGCGTGAACAGCGGGCCATAGGGGCTGAGCAGCTCGTGCCAGTTGCTGAGCGCGTAGCTCGGGTCGGAGTGCGGCTCGAGCACGGGATAGGTGGTGTACGGATTGAGATGGTGGACGATCTCCATGCGCCCGTAGTTGATGTAGTTGAAGATGTCGGTGAGCGCCATCGGAGGCGCCAGGAAGAAGACGACGTTGGCGACGAGCACCGCGGCGATCGTCCAACGCCTGGGCAGCCGCTTCGGCGCGTACGCGAAGGCGAACAGGTAGGACACGTACATCACGGCGATCGTGCCCGTGAACAGATATCTGAGGGCGGTCGAGTTGCGCGTCATCCACGGCAGCAGACCGCCCAGCGGCCCGGCCATCCAGCCGGGGAAGAACCCGGTGTGGGTTGTCGCCGAGAACAGGCTCGGGCGGTTCGCCGCGATCACGACCAAGAGCAGACTGCCGACGACCAGCAGCGTCAGGGCAGATGCCGCAATGCGGGTCTCGCGGCGAACCTTCGCCCGGGCGCGGTCGGCCGGCAGCTCGCGCCCCGCGACGGCGTGCTGGCCGGCGACAGGTCGCAGGTCGCCCAGGCCCTCGCGGAGGCGGAGTGTTCTCGCGTCGCTCGACATGTGTGTGCAGGGCCCGCCGGCAGCGAGCCCCCAAGAGGTTAGTCACAAGCCCCCGCGCATGTATTCGCCGGCGCCCACACACGCCGACGCACGCTGCCGGTACGTGGACGCAAGCCGGCGCGCGCGCCTGCGCACCGGCTCGCTGCATGGTCCGCCGGCGACGAGCCTCACGGAGGGCGCAAGCGCCGCGCAGGTATACGCCGGCGCAGCACGACCATGCCGTCGGGGCCGCGACCATGCACCGACCCGCCTGGCGGCCGAGCAGGGCAACGTGGCCCACAGGCCACTGCCTGTGAACCTACTGCCCGGCTCGGGCCGGGTTGGACCTACCGCCTGCGATCGAGGCTAGATCGCTTGGACGTTGACTGCCTTCGGTCCCTTGTCGCCCTGCTCGGCGTCATAGGACACCTTGGCGCCCTCTTGCAGCGAGCGGTAACCCTCGCCATTTATACCGGTGTGATGGACGAACAGGTCCTTGTCCCCCTCGTCTGGGGTGATGAATCCGAACCCCTTGTCGTCGCTGAACCACTTAACGGTGCCGGTAGCCATATGTGAAGCTCCTCCACGGTTTTCTTGGTGCTTGCTGCTGCGCGGAGGATGCTGCTAGAGCCTCAACCTGCGAGCGCCTGCACTACTTGCTTTTTGCCGGTCAAAAGTCGCCGGCCAGACGCCTCGACCGTAGCAGGTCGTTCGCGCCAAGTGTTAGCAACTTGGTATATCTGGTCGGCCATCGCAAGCGACCAGATCACCTTCAAGCGCCTGTATCCGCCCGGTCAGCTCGCAGGCGCGCAGGAGGTCGTCGCGGACCTGAACCTCCCGGAGCAGGCACGCTCTGGTCGTGAGCGGCGCCCCTATGTGCTGCTCAACATGGTCAGCACGCTCGATGGTCGCGCGGCTCTGAACGAACGTTCCGGGGCGATCTCGGGACCAGCCGATCACGCCATGTTCCGGGGTCTGCGTACGGTGGTCGACGCCGTGATGGCGGGTGCGGGCACCGTTCGCAGCGAGCGATACGGCCCGCTGATCCGCGACCCCGACGACCGCCGTGTGCGACTGGAGCGCGGACTCAGCGAGCAGCCGCTCGCCTGCGTGGTCTCGGCGAGTATGTCGCTCGGCGCTGACATCCCATTGCTCGCTGACCCCGGATCGCGCGTCGTGATCATCACGTCCTCGCCCGACAGCCTGACCGGTGCGAGCGCCCAACTCGATTACGTCCGCGCCGGGGGTGAGGCCGGGCGTAATCACGAGCTCGACCTCGGCGCAGCGCTGTCCGAGCTGCAAGACCGCTTGCACGTACGCACGCTGCTGTGCGAGGGCGGGCCGCATCTCAACTCGGAGCTGCTGGCGGGAGACCTCGTCGACGAGCTGTTCCTCTCGCTTGCGCCGAAGCTCGCCGGCGATCCCAAGCCCGGCGAGCGCCTGCTGCGAATAATCGCCGGGAGCTCGTTCGATCCCCCGCTCGAGCTCGAGCTGATCTCCGCGGTCGAGTCCGAATCGCAGATGTTTCTGCGCTACCGCGTCAGCCGCGATCGCGCATGAGCGCCTCGGCCTCCCGGGGGCGCGCTTGCTCGGAAACGACGGCGAGCAGCTCGCTCGCCAGCTGGCGGCCCTCGGAGGCTCGCGCCGGGGTCGCAACGATGCGCACGACGATGGCGTCGCCGTCGAGCTCCTCGAGGGTGATCCGCGGCGGCTCGCGCAGGCGCGTGCGCAGCGAGGCTTCGAGCAGCTCCTGCAGATCGCCCGGGCTCATGCCGGCGCGCAGACGCGCGCGCATATCCACGGCCTCGGGCTCGCGCAGCGGCAGCACGGCTAGGTTGAGCACGACGCTGTTGGGAATCATGATCGAGTCCGCTCCGGTCACGAACGTCGTATAGAGGAGGCCCTGCGTACTGACGGTCCCCTCGATCTGGCCGGCGATCGGCCCACCCTGCAGGCGCACGCGGTCGCCCACGCGAAAGGGCCGCGCGCTCAGCAGCACCGTGCCGGCGAACAGGTTGCCGAGCGTCTGCTGCGCGGCCAGGCCGAGGATCACCGCGGTGAAGGCGCCGCCCACCAGCAACGTGCGCGGGTTGACGCCCGCTACGCGCAGTGCGACGAGCAGCGTGATCGCAAGCGTCGCCAGGCGGATCAAGAAGCCGACCGGGCCCGCGGTCGCCGGGTCCAGGCGTCGGAACAAGGCCGGGCCGAGCGCGCGCCCGAGGTTGCGCGCGATCGCCCAACCAAGGAACAGCAGCAGGATCACGGTGACGATCTGAACGGCAGTGTCGACTTCCGGTGAGCTGCTGCTGTGGGCCTTGCCCTGCGCTTCCAAGCCGAACAGGCCGGTGCGGTTGTCGTACACGACGACCACTGCCACGAACAGAACGGCGAGCAGCAGCGCCTCCCACGCCGCCCGCTTGGCGGCCCGCGGGCTGACCTGGTTGAGCAGGCCGACCTCGTTCCACGCGTGGCTGCGGGTTTCGAACATCTTGGGAGGCGTTTTCGGCACCGGCATCGCGTCCATCATGGCGCACGCGCGCGGTCGGTCCGCAAGCAGGCCGTCGAGGACCGGACGCCATCGAGCAGCACACCGTCGAGCAGCACGCCGTCCAGTAGCGCCGTCCAGCAGCGCGCGTCCAGCGATCCGAATGGAGCTAGGTGACCTGCGTGTAGACGATCATGAACCCGCCGAACACGACGCAGTAGATCGCGAACGGGATCAGCGTGCGGGTCTTGAAGTATTTGACCAGGAACCCGACGGTGAACACCGCCGTGATCGCCGCGGCGATGCAGGCCACGAGGGCCTGGCCCCGCACGCCGTCGCCGTTGTGGCCGAGCAGGTCGGGCAGCTTGAACAGGCCCGCGGCGAGGATGATCGGAGTGGCCAGCAGGAACGCGAAGCGCGCCGAGTCGCTGTGATCGAGGCCACGCGCCAGCCCGGCGCCCATCGTGACGCCCTCGCGGCTGATGCCGGCGACGAGCGCCGTTGACTGGGCGACGCCCACGACGAACGCTTCGCGATACTCGAGCGTGTCGAGCTCGCGCCCGCCGTCGGGCTTGGCGCCCTCGCGGATGGCCAGTTCGCGCACCTCGGCGCGGCGCCGGAACCACTCGGCGGCGAACAGAACGCAGCCGTTGACGACGAGGAAGATCGCCGCGAGCTCGGGCTTGGCCGTGATCGTGCGCAGCTCGTGCTCGAATGCGATGCCGAGGATCCCGGCCGGAATGCTCGCGACGATGATCAGCCATGCCAGGCGCTCGGTGCTGGTCTGCACCCGGCGCGTGGCGAGCGTGCGAAAGAAGGCGCGGATGATCTGCACCCAGTCGCGCCGGTAGTAGAACAGCAGGCCGAGAGCGCTGCCGACGTGGAGCATCACGACGAACGCCAGCCAGAACGATTCCGATTCGGACTGCGCGTCGACTAGCTCGTTCCAGCCGAACAGCGTCGGGAACAGCACCGTGTGGCCGAGGCTCGAGATCGGGAACAGCTCGGTGGCGCCCTGCAGGACTCCGAGCACGATCGCCTGAAAGTACGTGATGGGCGAGGTGGCGATCGTCAGCATCGCGCGCGACAGCTTACGCGGGCCCCACGACGCGTCGCGCCATCGGTGAGGGGTTTCTCATGACCTGCTGTGAGCGTCATGGTCGAGCAACGCGCTCGACCATGCTCGGCTCACGAGCAACGTCCTCGGCAGGGCTCGGCTCACGAGCAACGTGCTCGACCGGCTCGGTTGGACGAACAACGTGCTCGGCCAGCTCGTCTCACGGGCCGCGCGGTGAGTCCACGTCGGTGACCACGTTTCACAGCTCGTTCACACGATAATTCCCGCCTGGTCACAAGAAAGTGGCGCTTTGCAGCGCAAAATGCACCTGTACAAGACCAGAGATAGAAAGAGGTGCAACGATGAACCTCAGTACGGCCACACGGGTCGATATGCACTGCCACTCCAGTGCCTCGCAGGTTTCCAAGCTCGGCGTGCAGCGCGCCGCGGGGCTCCCGGAGTGCGCCACGCCGCCGCAGGAGGTCTATGAGCTCGCCAAGCGGCGCGGCATGGACTTCGTCACGATCACCGACCACGACACGATCGACGGAGTGCTGTCGATCGCCGATCGTCCCGACGTTTTCATCTCCGAGGAGCTGACGGCGCGCTTTCGCGGCCAGGCGCAGGCCGTGCACGTGCTCTGCTACGACATCACGCCCGACGACCACGACTGGCTCCAGGCCAATGCGGCCGACGTCGAGCTGTGCGCCGCCTACCTGTACGAGCGCGAGATCGCGTGCGCGCTGGCGCACCCGTACTACGCCGTCGGCGCGCCGCTGACCGCGCGCCACCGCCGCCGGCTGGCCGAGCTGTTCGGCGTGTGGGAGATCCGCAACGGCTCGCGCGCGCCCGAGCTCAACCGCCCGGCAGCCACCTATGTGCTGACGCGCGACGGCGTCGGGATCGGCGGCAGCGACGATCACGCCGGCGTCGACGTCGGCCGGACCTGGACCGAGGCGCCGCCGGCCGCCAGCCCGCAGGAGTTTCTCGCGCACATGCGCGCAGGTCGCGTGCAGGCGCGCGGAGCTCAGGGCAGCGCGGCCAAGTGGGCGCACGCCGCGATCGCGCTCGCGGCCCGCTCGCTCGCGACGCCTCCCCGCGAGGCGCTCGCCGCCCGCAAGCCAGACCCCCGGCGCGTGCTGACGATGGTGTGCCGGCTGGTGCGTGAGGGCGAAGCTCGCGAGGGCGCAGCCGGCGGCGGCGTCTCGCCTGAGGACGCGCGCTGCCTGCTGGCAGCGTGGTTGGACGCCGTCGAGCTCGATCACCTCGACGTGGGCGGCCTGATCGCGCTGATGCAGGACGACTCGTTCAGCCACGCCAGCCTGTACCGGCGCGCGTGTCGCCTGCACGAGCGCAAGCTGCGCGGCGCCGTCGAGCTCGCGCTGCACGCCGCCACCGGCGAGGCCGACACCGGCGCAGCCGGCGCGGCGCTGTTCGAGGGCTGCATCGCTGCGATTCCGTACGCGCCGGCGAGCGTGTTTCTCGCGACCGAGCAGGACCGGCTGGCGCGTCTTCCCTTCGGCGGCGACAGCGAGGCCTCGCGCGTGGCGATCCTGGCCGACGGCATCGGCTCTATGCACGGCGTGACTCGTACGATCGCGGAGATCCGCCAGCGCGGCGTTCCCGGTTTCGCGATCGAGGTGGTCGGCACCGACCCGCAGGTGGACGTGCGGCTCAGCGCGGTGGCCGAGATCGAGGTGCCCCACTATCCCGGCCTGCAGATCGGCGTTCCCAGCCTTCCGGCGGCGGTGCAGACGCTGGCCAGCCCCGCCGGCGGCAGCTACGACGCGATCCACGTGTGCTCGCCGGGACCGATCGGAATCGCCGGGGCGCTGTTCGCGCGCACGCGCGGCCTGCCTCTGATCGGCAGCTATCACACCGAGCTGACCGCCTACGCGCGCCTGCGCTCTGGCAGTCGCGAGCTCGCCGCCGCGATGAACGTGACCGTCGGGACGCTGTATCGCGCGTGCGATGTGGTGCTCTCCCCCAGCTCGGCCTCCGATCAGGCGCTCGGCGAGCTGGGCGTGGCGGCGGAGCGCATCGTGCGCTGGGATCGCGGCGTGGACACCTCGCGCTTTCACCCGAGCCGGCGCGAGCCGGGCCTGCTGCCGGCGGATGCGCTCAACGTGCTCTACTGCGGACGGATCACGCGCGAGAAGGGCGCCGAGCTGCTGGCCGACGCGTTCGTGCGGGCACGCACATGCGAGCCGCGCCTGCATCTGGTGCTCGCTGGAGGCGGTCCGGAGCAGGAGTACCTGCGCGAGCGGGTCGGCGAGCAGCACACCACGTTCCTGGGCTGGCTGTCGGGCGAGGAGCTCGCGCGCGCGTACGCCAGCGCCGACATGTTCCTGTTCGCCAGCACGACCGACACCTTCGGCCAGGTGATCCTCGAGGCGCAGGCGAGCGGGCTGCCGGTGATCGCGCCGGCGATGGGCGGACCGCTGTCGCTGATCGAGGATCGCGTCAGCGGCATGCTCTGCCGGCCTGCGGCAGACGAGCTCGCCGCCGCGGTGACCGAGCTCGCGCAGTCGCCGCTTCTGCGCGAGCGCCTCTCCGGCGCCGGAGTCGCGGCGGCTGGGACGCGCACGTGGGAGCAGGCCATGGGGCGGCTGGCTGAGGGATATCGCCGGGCGCTCGCGCGGGCGGGCGAGGGCGTCATCAGCGGTGTGCTCGCCGCATCGGGGGGCGCGCTCGAGCCAGACGCGCCGCGGATCGCGGCGTAGAGCGCTCCGTGCTGGCGCCCGCGTTCGGGCGCATCGCCAGTCGTCGCCGCAATCTGGCGCATCGCAGGTCTCGCCAATGTGGCGAATCGAGAACCCTCGTCGAATCTGGGGCATCGCCGGTGCGCGTCAAATCTGGCGCATCGCGAATCCCTCGCAAAATCGGGCCTATGGCGTTACCATCTTTCTAGACTCAATTACTCCGCTTAGTTGACTATGTGAGGAAGAGGGGCGCCGGAAGCCGTGCATATCGATCCGTACATCGTGCTGGGGAGCGCACTGGTCGGGTTTCTCGTCGGGTTGACCGGAGCAGGCGGGGGCGCGCTGATGACGCCGATGCTGATCCTGCTGTTCGGCATTACGCCCTCAGCGGCGATCTCCAGCGACCTGGTCGCGGCGGTGGTGATGCGTCCGTTTGGCGCGAGCGTGCATCTGCGGCGCGGGACGGTCAACCTGCGCCTCGTCGGCTGGCTCGTGCTCGGCTCGGTGCCGATGGCGTTCCTCGGCGCCTACATCCTGCACCTGCTGGGCGACGCCAAGGAAGCCCAGCACCACATCGAGGTGCTGCTCGGCACCGCGCTGTTGATCGGCGCCGGCGCGATGGTGCTGCGTTACGTGATGGACCGCCGCAGCGGCGAGCGGCGCATCGGCGTCGTCCACGATGTGACCCCGCGTCCGGTGCGAACGGTGGCGATCGGGATGATCGGCGGAATCATCGTTGGAATGACCTCGGTGGGCGCGGGATCGCTGATGATCATCCTGCTGCTGTTCCTGTATCCGATGCTGGCCGCCAACGAGCTGGTCGGGACCGACCTCACCCAGGCCGTTCCGCTTACGGCGGCCGCGGCGCTGGGGGCGCTGGCCTTCGGCCACGTCGAGTTCGGCGTGACCGCGTCGATCATCATCGGCAGCGTGCCGGCCGTGGTGGTCGGGGCGGCGCTGTCATCGAGCGTCGCCGATCGCTACATCCGGCCCGCGATCACGTTCGTGATCTTCGCCTCCGGCCTGAAGTACGTCGGCCTGGAAACGACCAAGCTGGGCTGGGTTCTGTGCGGGGTGCTGCTGTTGGGCGCCTGCGCGTGGCTGGTACAGGCGCATCCCTGGCGCAGGCCCGCCGCCGAGGAGGCGCTCGCGACTGTGCCCGTGCCGGAGCAGGCCTCGCGGGAGCATGAGCGGGCGCTGGCGGCGCGCACACGGTCGGCCGACGCGGAGCTCGCTCAGCGAAGCTCGGCGCCCGCCCCTGAGATCTCCTCGCGAGCCTCCCGAAGCTCGGCGGCGCCCGAGATCTCCTCCTGCGCTTCCAGAGCTTCCAGCTCTTGAACCGTTCCCGCTCCTCGCGCGCGTTGCGAGCGGGCCGAGCGCAGCGCGAGCGCGGCCGCGCAGGCGGCGATCGCGCCAAGCAGCGCGAGCGTGACCTCCAGCGCACGGCCGGCCGCGACCGCGGGCGTCGCGGCGGCGCGCGCCGCCGCCGAATGCATGGCGGCGTCGTAGACCAGTCCGGCGAGCGTGACGCCGAGCGCCGTACCGACGCCGCGCGTCGTGTTGAGGACTCCGCTGAGGGCGCCCGCGCGCGCGCGTGGTGCACCGGCCATCACGCCGGCGTTGTTGACCGGCATGAAGATTCCCAGGCCGGCGCCCGTGAGCGCCAGGCCCGGCACGAGCCAGCTCGTGCCGCCGGTCGCGGCCACGCCGAGCAAACCCGGATCGCTGCTGGCGGCGAGCCCGAATAGGCCCGCAGCCGTGAGCGCAAGGCCGGCAGCCCCTAGCAGGCGGGCGTTGACGCGGGTGGCGGCGCGGCCGGCGAGCGGCGCCGCGATGCCCAGTGCAACCGGCAGGCTCGCCAGGCGCAGGCCGGCGAGCGCGCTCGGCACGTGCTGGGCCGCCAGGTAGTAGGGCACGGCGTAGAGCGCTCCGAACGTGACCAGGTAGCTGGCGAGCGCGCATCCCAGTCCGATCGCGACGGTCGGGCGGCGCAGCAGCTGCAGGTCGAGGATCGGCACGCGGGCGCGGCGCTCGTGGGCGACGAACGCCGCGCCCACGGCTAGCGCGAGGGCGCCTAGGGCCAGCTTGGGCAGCGACACAGACCCCACGAGCGGGATCTCGAGGGGAACGCCGAGTGGCGCACGAGCGAGCGACACCAGCAGCATCAGCGCACCGAGCGCGACCGCCATCAGCAAGGCACCGAGTCCGTCGAAGCGCCCGGAGCGCGCGAAGCTTCGGCTGCGAGGGAGCAGCAGCCAGCCGAGCCCGATCGCGACCAGCCCGACGGGGATGTTGACGAGGAAGATCATCCGCCAGCTCCCCTTCGCGAGCAGGAGCCCGCCGACGGCTGGCCCGAGCGCGAGACCGATCGCCTGGGCCGCGCCCTGCACGCCAAGGCCGCGCGCGAGCTCGCGCCTCGGCAGGCACTCGGCGATCAGCGCGACGCTGTTCGCCTGCAGCATCGCCGCCCCGAGCCCCTGCAGGATGCGCGCCGCGACGAGCCAGCCGAGCGCGGGAGCGACGCAGCACAGCGCCGAACCCGTGGTGAACACGACGAAGCCATAGGTGTACAGCAGCTTGCGCCCGATCCTGTCGGCGAGCGCGCCGACGGCTGGAAGCGCGCAAACGAGCGCCAGCAGGTAGGCGAGCGCGACCCATTGCACGAGCGCCGCGTCGGCGTGCAGGTCGGCCCCGATACGCGGCAGCGCAACGGTGACGATGCTGACGTCGAGCTGCCCCATGAAGGCGCCAAGGCAGACGGTCGCGACGACGTACCAGCGCGCGCGGGGGCTGTCGCGGACCGTCTGAGGCCGGCGCGGCTCGTTGAGCAGCCGACGACCCAGGTCGAGCGACTGAAAGCCGAGCGACGCGCTCGCAGGCCGACGGCGAGCGCGCCTCGTTCGATCTGGTACATGCACATGCATACGCCCATTTCAGCCGCAAATCATCGATAGATCAAAGACAGATTCATAGTGATTCATATAATGATTTCCTATGGATGAGCGCAAGCTTCGCTGCTTTTTGGCCGTCGTCAACGAGGGCACCGTGACGCGCGCCGCGGCCCGGCTGCACGTGGCGCAGCCGTCGCTGTCACAGACGCTGCGGGCGCTCGAGCGCGAACTGGGAGTGGTGCTGTTTCATCGTGCGGGGCGCGGATTGCGCCTGTCTTCGGCGGGGCAGGCGCTGACCGGACCGGCTCGTGAGGTGCTCGTGGCGATCGAGGCGGCTCGTGCGGCGGTCAGCGAGGTTTCAGAGCTGCTGCGCGGGACATTGCACCTCGCGGCGCTCGCCACGCTGGCCGTCAACCCGCTCACCGAGCTGATTGGGCGCTATCGACGTGCCCATCCCGGCATCGTCGTGCGGGTGCACGAGCCGGAGAGCACCGCAGGCGTGAGCGCGCTCGTGCGGGATGGAACGTGCGAGCTCGGCTTGGCGCCGCTGCCGCTGCCGCTGCGCGATCAGAATCTGCGCACCCTCGCGCTGGGTGAGCAGGAGCTTCTGTTCGTGCTTCCCCCCGGCGCGCTCGCTGATGAAGGCCGGTCGCCCCAACACAGGACCGGCGAACCGCTCGCCGCGGCGGCGCTGCGCGCAATACCGCTGGTGGTCAGCCCGCCCGGGACCTCGACGCGGACGCTGCTCGAGCAGGCGCTCGAGGCGGTCGGCGTGACCCCGCGGATCGCCGTCGAGACCGCCGCGCGCGAGGCGATCGTGCCGCTGGTGCTCGCGGGCGCGGGTGCGGCGCTCTTGCCGGCGCCGTTGGCCCGTGAGGCCGAGCGTCGCGGAGCCGTGGCGCGGGCCGCGCACCCGCGCATCGTGCGGCGGATCGGAGTCGTTTACCGCGACGATGCGCTGTCGCCGGCCGCACGCGCCCTGATCGAGCTCGCGCGCGTTTAGCCGCGGATCCCTCCTAATTCGCCACGCGGATCCTCCAAAATTCGCCACCCGAGCCTCGCAATACGAGTTTTCCAGCGCCAAGTCTGATCAGACCTGAGCGGCGTCTGTCGAGCTCCGAACGCACGTCCTGGCCCCATGGACTGCGAGCTATGGTGCCGGCGAGCCGCATGCTGTGCAGACATCCGACGGTTTCGCCGCGTACCGCGGTCCGGATGTCAGCCCGCAGCGAACCGCCGGATTAGCCACTTGTTGATCGCGCGAGTAAGCGACTTGTTGATCCTGGAACCGCAGCGGGACGGTTTTTCGTCAGAGCGCCGACCCAGCTACACATGGGTCAGCGACATACGCAGCTCTCGACCATCGCGCTCATCACCTTTCTCGGAACGCTCGCGTGTGCCCCTGTCGCCTCGGGCACGCCCTCGGCAGAGAGCTATCAACACGTCCTCGCAGAAACCGGTCCCGGTCCGCAATCTCCCACGAACGACCTAGCCAAGACGACGAGGCCCGCAGAAGGCACCGGTCGGCAGGAAGGTACCGCAGAAGCGGTCGGCGTGAGCGCGGGTGAAGAAGGGCCGTGCGGTATTTCTGAACAACCCCAGGCATTTGCGACCAAATCGGGCAGCTTGCGCAGGCCGCCACCGATCACGCTCGGCTATCCGTGGGAACCCGCCGACGGCCTCGAAGAAGACAGCTGCGAGCCGATTTCCGAATCGACAAGAACAACCAGCACATCGACCTCGGACGTCGTGGGCAGCACGCCGCCTGAGACAACCACCGTGGCGAGCTCGGCCCCGTCGGAAGGCGCGACCTCAGCGGACAGGGCAGAAGCGGGCGCCGGCGGAGGCAATCTCGCGGTGGCGTGGGGAAACGACTATCCCTCCGGACAGCTTGGGGCAGGCTACAAAGACAGCTACGAGGTGGCTCCCGTCCTCGTCCGCGGTGTCTCGGGCATAAGCTCCATGGTCCCGGCGGGCGAAACGAGCTACGCGCTGCTGGACAGCGGCGTCGTCAGAGCGTGGGGCAGCCCCGGACAGGGCGAGCTGGGTAACGACGAACAGCTGCGCAAAGCGCCGGACTCGCCCGTCGGCGTGGTCGAAAAGACCGATGGCGGAGAAATCCGAGAAATGACAGATGTGACTGCGATAGCAGCGGCATTTGGGGCGTTCACGCATGCTATGGCGCTCGTTAGTGACGGGCTGAATGGCGACGAGGTCATGACATGGGGTGCCTCGGCATTGGGCGAGCGCGGCAACGGCGAATACGGTAGGGAAGATCAACGTAGCGCGATAGAGCCGCGTAACCTGGCGATCGCGGTGCCCGCCCTGGAGCACAAGCATTTGATCGCCATCGCGGCGGGAGGCGATTCAGACTTCGCGCTGCAAGCGGAAGGATCCGTCACCACCGTGTGGGCGTGGGGCGGGAACCAGTCCGGGAAACTCGGGATTGGCGGAGAAAGCGGGAAAACGTGCGAAGGCGATGGAGTAGCCGGTACGCTCTGCACACCTACCCCGCAACGCGTGGATCTGTCTGCGGTGCCGCGCGGCGCCAGGGTGACGTCGATATCGGCCGGCAGGCACTCGGCATACGCGATCCTGAGCGACGGCAGAGTGCTGGCGTGGGGCGGCAATGCGTACGGCCAGCTCGGCGACGGCACCACTGAAAACAGCGACGTGCCGACGTATGTCTGCGCACAGGGTGACGCAAAGTCGTGCCCGCACGGTCCCTATCTGGAACACGTGAAGGCGGTCTCGGGCGGTGAACTTTTCGCGCTTGCGCTGCTTGAAGACGGAAAGGTCGTGGGCTGGGGAGTCAACGCGAGCGGCAGCCTGACCGGCAAGAGTCACGAACAGTGCGCGAATAAGGAATTGGCGTCCTGCCAGAGGACGCCGAAGACCATCGAAGGGCTGCAGGGAGTCACGGCGATATCAGCCGGCTCCGACTACGCTCTCGCTCTCGTAAACGACAGCGAACATCAAGGTCAGGTCTACTCGTGGGGCAGCAATGAGCAGGGGCAGCTCGGAGGCGGCAGCGCTCGAGGACCGGAAACCTGTGGCAAAAAGACAGTCCACCACGGCGGGACGGTCGAAACGATCGAACGGCAGTGTAGCCGTCGGCCACTGCCCGTCAACGGACTATCTGGCGTGGTCGGTATCTCGGCGTCCGACGGGGCGGACCCGTTCAACGGGTGCTATGGCCACAGCTTTGCGTATCTGCCAAGCGGCGAAGCGCCTGCGCCGCTGCTGACTGTCACGCCAGAGGAAAAGCAGGGCAAACAGGCCTTGCAAGTGAACTGGACTGTGGCGTCCTCGCCGGAATCCGATTACAAGGTCAAGTGGAAAGAGAAACCACCTGCGAGTGACGCCAATATGATCAAGGTCGAAGAATTGGAGACAGAAATAGAAGAAGACTTGACGGACGCCAGCGAATCGAGGGAAGCAGCGGAAGCAGCCGAAGAAGCCGGAGATGGCAAAGTCGCCCAACAAGACATCAGAGACCAGGAGGAATACAAAGGCAAGGCCGCGATGTCGAAAGAAGAGCAGCGACAATACGAAGAAGCTGCCGAAAGGGAATACCCCTGGGGCGAAATTGCAAAAGTGACGAAAACTTGCTGGAGAGGCTCGAGAGAATGGTGCGAGACCATCACCGAAGCGCCCGCCGGCAAGGATCATGGAGGGGCGCCGTTGAGCGGCGAAACGTCGTATGAGATCACGCTCAACGTCGACGGCGGCGGCAGTGGCGACCACACTATGCACATCGTTGCGACGACCCTGCCGTAGCCCGCCACTGTGGGCATCGCGAGGCGACGACGTTCGCAGGCTCGGCCGATCACACGGTCCGAGCCTGATCGCAGTCGTCTTCGCGTGGGCGCCGGCCCCGCTCAGCAGCCAGACGGCGTGCCGCGCAGCTCAGCCTGAACCCGAGAACAGCGACGGTTCGAACGAGCTCACCTTCGCGCCGGCGGCGTAGCCGAGGTGGCTGAGCCCGAACACGTCCTCGATCGTGCGCAGCAGCGAGAAGTGGTTGTACGGTTCCTGGCTGACGGCGTGCGTCTTGATGAACGGCGAGAGCAGCAGCGCGCCCACCTGGCCGCCGCCTTCGGGCGCGAGGCCGTTGCCGGAGGCCGGCAGGTTCGGGAACTGCGGCTGGCCGCAGCACGAGCTCGAGTCGGCGAACGGGCCGCTCGAGGGAGCCTGATCGACCGTGATCACGAGCAGGCCGTTTTCCTTGTAGGCGCGTGAAGCCATGATCTTCGGGACGACCTGCTGCAGGAACGCGTTCGCGGGGGCGAGCCCGGCAGGCGCCCCCGGAGCGCACGGCGTAGGGTTGCCGTTGTTGCACAGGTCGGGGACGATGTAGGCGAAGTCAGGGGTGGTGTTCGCCCTCGAGAGATCGGGCTGCAGCTGGCTCAGTCCAACGTCCTCGGCGTCGCAAGCGGGCGCTCCGGTGAGCGCGCCGAGGTACACGAACGGGTTCAGCCAGGTGGCGATAGGACTGGCCCGAGGGCGGTGGTGTCGTGGCGCTCGGATCGGCTGGCGCCCAGCGTCGGGTGCGCGCACGCTTCGGGCGCGCCGGAGCCTTCGTCGATGCCCTGGATGTATGCGCGCCAGCTCAGGTGCTTGGCGCCCAGCTGCGAAACCAGCGTCGGCGTGGCGCGCGGGATATACGCAGCCGTTGCCGATCACCTGGCCCTGCGCGCCGATCGTGCCGGGCGTGATCGCTTCGTAGGTCGGACAGTTCTCGGCGGTCTGCTCGGTGGGACCCTGGCCCGTGAGCAGCGCGATCGTGTTGGCGAGCTGCTGGTGGGCGACAGCGTAATAGCGCACGAGCAGTGCGCCTTTGGACTCGAGCGTGTCCGCGAGGTAGTGGGCGGAGGATTCCGGGCCGAACACGGACGCGTAAGGCTGATCGTCGAGCATGATCACGAAGACGTGCTGGATGGCGGGCAGCTTCGAGCCGGCGCCGCGCGAGGAGCCCGTGGGCGTGGTGCCGGACGAGCCGGAGCCGGACCCGTTTTTCGACGAGCCCGAACCGGAGCCGCCCGAGGAGCTCCCCGACCCCGGCCCCCTGCTCTGCTTCGATGCGCCGCTCGCGGAACCGCCGGTGGAGGACGTTTCGCCGGCGCCTGGCGTTGCTTCGGGTTCGCTTTCAGGCGCTTCGGCGGCGGGCCCGCTGGACCCGGTTGCGGACGGGGTGGACGCGGTCGCCGGCGTAGACGAGCCGACCTCCAGCTTGAGGTCGCGCCGGGAGGCCGTGAGCGCATCGTTGACGCGTGAGGCGGCAGCATCGCCCAGGAGCACGCCGAAGCCCAGGAACGCCAGCACGAGCACAGCCGAGACCCGCGGCGAGGGCAGGGTCAGGCCGAGGCGTGCGCGGGCGGCGAGGGGTGGCTCGCGGCGCACCGGGCGCGGCGGGCGGCGCCGCAGGCGCTCCGGCGGCCGCAGACCCTGCAGCGCGCGAGCTGGCGGGCGAATCGCGGCGAACATGCCCCAGCAGCGCGAGCAGCTGAGGACTGCGCGGGCCCACGCGCGAGCCGCAGCTCGAGGCAGTAGCGCTGATCGCGAGCGAGCGCGGCGCCGCAGTCTGCGCAGCGACCGTGCTGGTCGACGCCCACCGCCGGCGCCTATCGGTCGGACGTCGAGCTCGGCGGAGAGGACGTTCGCAAGCCGCTGGAGGGAGCGGCGTGTGAGGAGATACGCGTCGCGGTTGGGGCGCCTTCGCGCGGTGGGGCGCTGGGGGCCAGCAGCCTGTCCATGACCGCCGTGGCGTCGTCGGCGGCCGACTCGCTCACGCTTGGGCGAGCGACGCCGCTGTGCGTCGCGTTGGCGCCGTCTGCGGGGATCTGGCGGTCCACGCCCTCACGCGCGGCCGCGGAGGCCACACCGGCGCTCTCAGGGCCCGCGCCAACAGGCGCCGAGCGCTCCATCAACGCCACTCCGCACTGCCAGCAGAAGACGGCACCACGACTGTGTGGAGCGCCGCACTGGGGGCAGTCGCCGATCGTGGCGGTGTCCTCCATCGCCAGCAGGCGCTCGACCTCGGCCAGCTCGGCGTCGCGCTCTTGCAGCAATGCCGCGCGCCTGACGAGCACATCGAGGCGAAAGTGGTCGCGGATCGCCATCTCATAGGCCAGCCCGCCGAGATCCCAGTGCAGCTCGGTGACCTCTTCGGCCAGCGCGTCCCGCCGTTGGCGCAGCGCCGTGCGAGTGTCGGCGCCCAGCGCGCCCGGCCTGTCTGTTTCGACCGCGTGTCCGAGCTCGCCCATCACGCTACCCGGTCGAGATCACGTTGGGGAGGTTCTTGGATTCCTGCTCATAGCTCTGGCCTTTTTTGGTCGTCTCTTTCTTGACGACCGTCGGCGGCGCCGGTTTGCTTAGGCTGTAGCCGACACCCGAGTGATGGCTGGTGCCGCCCTGTTCGGAGGGCGTCGAGGATTGGCTGGAGGATGAGCTGGAGCCTTCGCCGCCGTTGGAGACCTTGACCACGGTTGCGCCGTGGAACGACTTCTTCAGACCCTTGAGAGCGTTCTGCGCTTCCGCTCGCTTGCGATAGACCCCCGAGTAGATGACGTAGTTGGTTCCGCCGAGGCTGCTGAATTCTTCGGACTTGAGCGCGCCTACGTTCTTGGCGCCCTTGGCCGACGCGGCGGACTTGGCTGCTTCCACCGCGGTTAGCGCCGTCCCCGACTGCGGCAGCGTCTGCAATTGGACGGTGTAGCCGGAGGTGCCCGACGGCCAGTCGCTCGTGAAGCTCGCGGTCGAGGCTTCATCGCCACTGCTCGTGCCCGTGTTGGCGGAGCCCACCGAACCGACGGTGATGACCTGCGCGGGCGGGGCCTTTGTGCTGGCGCTCGAACGCCCGATCAGCACGCCAACACCCATTGCCAGCAACAGCACGCCGACGCCGGCGATCACAGAAAGCGCGTTGCCGCGGCCTCGCTCGTCAGGGCCGGACGCGATCGCCGAATCCGGCGGGCGCGCCGGCGGGCTGGCGCTCGCGCCCGGCGCGAAGCGCGGTGGCGGACCGCCGAGCAGGACGCTGCTCATCACCGCGCGTCGTTCGCCGCACTCCAAGCAGTAGCGCTGATCCGCGGCCATCGGCGCGCCACAGGCCGCGCACGGCTCGGCCGTGCGTGCGCGGGCGAGCGGCGCCTCCGACGATTGCTCGACGATCGGCACGCTCGGGGCGAGCGGACCGCTCGGGGCTGGCGGACCGCTCGAGGAGGCCGGACCGCTCACCGGGTCGTTGGGCGCGGGTGGACTGGCGACCGGCGCGCTGGAGGCTGGTGGACTGGTGATTGGCTCGCTCGACACGGGCGGATCTTAACGTGCGTTGCTGCAAGGAACGGGCAAACCGCTGCACCAGACGCACAACGGCGTGGCGCCCGCGGCTCCCGTCGACATGGTCGGCCGGTTCATGGCCGCGCGCGTAACGATCCTGTGAAGCGACGCGAGGCTGCGCGCGCCCGGTCGAAGCCGACGCATGGCTGGTGAGGCGAGCGCTCGCGCTGGTCGAAGCCGGTGCGATCAGCCCGATTGAAGGGCCAGATCGCCGGCCGGTTGCCGGGCGCTGTCCGCGTCGGCGTCCCCGCCTACGCGGACCACGGGCACTTCGGGCGCGATCGCGGGGGCGCTCCGCGCCGGCACCACGAGCGCCGCTTCGCGGCCCGGGTCCAGCTGCCTGTCGCCGCGGCGCGCCGCGGCACACAATGCGGTCGTGACAACCACGCAGAGGGCCCAAGACGCGACGACGATCAGGGCTACGAGCATGCCTGGCAGGTACCGGCCGCCGGCTTTTGTCGGTCAGCGTTCCACATTGCTCACTAACCCTATCAGAAAGATCGGCGGACGTCTCCCCTGCTCTCGGTCGCCAGCCTCGACGCGTACAGGCCCCGTGCCGCCGTCCCAGCTCCCGCGCGCTCGCTCTGAGCCGCACGGGCCGCGTCCCGGCCCCCAGGCGCGAGCTTTCGCAGCGCCGGCGCCAGGGTGGCTCGCGGCGCGGCGCTGGTCCTGCGCACGCGCGGGGCCACGCCGCAGCAGGGCCACGCCCGAGCCGCCGAGCGCTAGCTCTTTGACTTGCCTTTCTTTGGCGCCGCGTGCAGCTCGATGTTCGAGCTGTGGCCGGACGCCAGCGGGCCTTTCGGCACCTGCACGTAGGCGCGGTAGAGGCCGGTCTTGCGAATCCGCTCGATCAGGCTGAAGCGCGAGACGGTCTTGGTGGCGCGCTTGACGGGGACGCTGAACGCGGTCGCGAACTTCGGCGTTTCGGCCTGTTCGGCCTTTTCTTCGGCTTTTTCTTCGGCCTTCTGATTCTTGGGGGTCTTGGCCGGCTTGGTGGGACGGGCTTTGGCGGCCTGCTGCACCTGGAAGAAGACGGTCGCGCCTGTCACCGCCGGTGAGACCGTGCCATACAGACGCACGAGTCCCGCGCTCGGGGCCGTACGGACGTGCAGCGTGACGCGCACGGTCGCAAGCGCGGTGATCACCTGGCTGTACGTCGGCGTCGAGCCGACCACGGCCACGCGGTAGCGCGTGCTGTGCGACAGGTGCGCCACGAAGAACGAAAAGCGGCCGGTCGTGCTCAGGGTCTGCGGTGCACCGACGTTCCCGAAGGCTGCGCCGGAGGGATACGGGCTGCTCTGGAGCACGACCTGGTGGCCGGCGGCTCCGGGGGAGGGCGCGGTCAGGGTGCCCGCGATCGTGAGCGAGCTCCCTACCAGCAGCCCTTCAGCCGGCGGTTTGGTCGTGAACGTGAATTTCAGCGTCTGCTTGGTTGTTTTTTTTGTTTTGTGGGTCGTGGTTTTCGTTTTCTTCACCGCGTACACGCGGTCGTTGCCGTCGGCTGATTCGCCGTTTGCGCCCGTCGCGACGAGGCGGTAGTGGTAGCCAGACAGGAGTCCGCTGACGGTCTGGCTGACATTGACCTTGCTGGTGCTGCCGGCGGCCACGTTCGCGACCGTCGTCTGCGACCCGTAGGCAAGCGTGGGCCCGTACTGGAAGTAGTAGGTGGCTGCTTGTTCGTGCGGATTGATCGACCCGGTGAGGTCGACCGACGAGCCGGACGCGTGGGCACTACCGGTGGACACGGCCGGCGGCCCGGCTGTGGAGGAGGCGCCCGCCGAGGAGGCGAACGCCAGGGCAACGACCGTCAACAGCGCCGCGGTCAAGGCCGCGGGCGCACGCCAAGCAGGCTTGACAACGATCTTCGAGCTCCTCATGCTGTCGGTCCTTTCCTGCCGGCTTTTGTAGCACACCGCTTCGGGCGCTGATGCAGCGATCCTTGCCGCCGAGCGCAGCATCCACTAGGCATCCACTGCCACAACCGCCCTTTGGAACACGCCCGACGAGCGATCGATGCGCAAGGCATCCACTGCCACAACCGCCCTTTGGAACACGCCCGACGAGCGATCGATGCGCAGGCGCCCGAGGTTCTCGGCTCTCGCGCCGGCTCGACCAGCGCCGGCTCGCGCCCGGATCCGCGCCGGCTCACCGCGCACGCTGGTCAAGCCACAAGCGACGAGCACCGTCGGTCCGCACTCGGCCGCATCCTCGACGGCTTGCTGGCGGGCGCCGAGCACCAGATCGGCAGCTAGGCGCGGCGGGCGCTCGAGGCCAGGCGCTCCTCCGGGGCTGGCGCGCCGCCGCTCCCGTTCGAGATCGCGGGATGCAGCCGCGAGAACACGGCGCTCCATGGAGCCTGCAACAGGGTGGTCATGCGAGAGGAACGCGGTGGAGGCCCTGACGGCCCCCTCAAGGCGAGCACGCGTTCCTCTTTCAGGAGCGGGTTGCCCTGCAGCGGAGATCCGGTGTGAAGCGCCGTCAAATCGGGCAATGCGGCATCGGATCCGACGCCATCGAGGATCTGACGAATCACGTGCTCGGGCTCGGCGAGGAACTGCTCGTGCCGCAAGAACAGTCGCCGCTCAGCCGGCTGGCGCAGGAATACGAGCAGCGAGAGAATGTGAGTGGCCCACAGATGCAAATTGGTGATGAGCGCAGACTTTGCGCCGTTTGCGACGTTGCGGGAATCATGCGATGCGACGACGCCCTGCGGATCTCGAACCAGGAACACCAAGTAAAGCTCGATTCCGTCCAGCGATTGCAGCTCGCGAGCGCGCAGCGGATAGTGTGATGTGTCGATCATGTTCTCGGCGCCGGACGCCTTCGCGATCGCGTGGTACAGTTCCTCGGTTGCGCGACGGTAACGTGGGCGCAGTTCGCGGCGCGTGGTTGGCCACTTGAGCAGGCGGCTGAGGCGAAGAGCCGATGAACGGTCGAGGTAGCGCTCGGTGTCATAGCCGAACAACTCCGCCCCGTTCTTCACGTTCGCGCCGACCTCCTCCCAGAAGCGCAGCGCCGCTTCATGGCGATAAGCGGGAACTCCGTGTTTTGTGAACCACGAGTGAACCTCCCCCGCGAAGAAGCACCCCTGGCAGTTGCCGAGTGTTACGCCGAGCACCGTGCTGCCAATGTGGTGGCCACCCATCACATAGATGACTTTTGGCCTTGTAGAGCTCATCGCGCCGGGAGATTATAGCCCTGCCCAGCTAGTTCGACCGGCTCAAGGTCCAGGCAAAAGTCTTTGAGGGCTCGAGGTGTGATCTCCCATGTCTGCGGCGGTGGGGGCGTTCTCTTGGCTGGCCTAGGTGGCCAAGACACGGTTTGGGTGTATCCGGTTGCTGGCGTATCGCGGGGGAATGTCGAAGCGCGCTCGCGCAGGCGCAATCATCTTGTGAATCGCTGCCCGCGCGCGCTGTTCTTGTTGAGAGCTCTTACGGGCTAGAGGCCAGGGGGAATCTCATTCGCCGATCGCAAGGCTGTCCCAGCCGCCGGCGGAGATCGCCGTGACCCCGGTTAGGCCCGAGACCTGCACGGGGACGTAGCTGTTCCTCGTAGTGCCATCGCCCAGCTGACCGTCTTCGTTACCGCCCCACGCCATCACGGCGCCGTTCCTGAGCAGCGCCAGGCAGTTGAGGTTGTGAGCCTGCTCGAAGGTGTTGCTCGCCGCCGAGATCGCCGTGACTCCGCTGAGGCCGCTCACCGGGATCGGGATCTTGCTGCAGCCCCAGCCCTCGCATTGTTCCGGGCCGTTTCTGCCGCCGTTGCCGAGCTCGCCCGATTTATCCCAGCCCCACGCCATCACGGTCCCGTTCCGAAGCAGGGCGAGGTTGTTCCATCCACCGGCCGAGATCGCCGTGACTTCGCTCAGCCCCTTGACCGGCACGGGCAAGTACGACGGCGTTCGGTGGCCGTCTCCGAGCTGCCCGAATTCGCTTGCGCCGAACGAGACCACCGTGCCGTTGCGCAGCAACACGAGGCTGTAGACGTTTCCCGACGCGACCGCGGCGGCTTCGGTGATTCCGTTAACCGGAATGGGAACGGGAGTGCTGTTCAGTTCTTCGCCATCGCCGAGCGAGCCTCGACTGCCGTGGCCCCAGGCCATCACGGTGCCGTTCTTCAGCAGCGCGAGCGCGTGGAACTGGCCGGTCGCGATCGCCGTCACTTCGGTCAACCCATCCACGGGTTCGGGCGTTTCGCTGAACCCCGATTCGACGCCGTTCCCGAGCCGGCCGTCCTTGTCGCTGCCCCACGCCATCACTTCGCCGTCGCGCAGGAGCGCGAGATTGTATCCGTGAGTCGCCGCAATCGCCTTGACTTCGTCGAGCCCGATAACCTGCACCGGAACGCTCGTATAGCCTTCGCTTTCGCCGTTGCCGAGAACGCCGTTGCGCTCGGTGCCCCAGGACCACACCCGACCGTTGCCCAGTAGCGCGAGGCTGTAGTGGTTCGAGGCGACCACCTGCGTGACTTCGCCGAGTCCCCTGACGCTCATGGGTATGTCGCTGAGCGCGAGCGATTCGCTTCCGAGCTGGCCGTCCTTGTTGCTACCCCATGCCATCACGCCGGCGCGCGCCGCCGCCGAGGTCGCGTCGCCTGCCGCGAGCGCACAGAGCGCCACGGCCACCGCCGCGAGCGCCGTCGCCTTCCACCGGACCGGCCACCGCCCGTCCGCCAGCCCTGCGTGAACATGTCGCGTCGATGCTGCCCGACTCCCTCGGTCCCCGCGCCCGGTCTGATCAAACACGCTCGTTCTCCAGTCGATTTAGATGAGCTGCGACGGGCACTGCCCGCCTGATCATCGCGGCATTCTAAACGCTTGTCGCGGGACCCGTTGTGAAGAACCGCGACCGTCCAGCCGCGCCTGTGCGACCGTCCGGTCGTCGGCGGCGACGAGCTTCCGGCCGCGAGCTTGCGGCGTCCGCAGGCCACGAGCCGGACATCCGCACAGCTCGTCAGCTTGCCGTGCTGACTGCCGTCGAGCAGCGCATCCTCGACGTATGTCGGGTCATCCGCGCACGTGACGGGCGATCGGCGTGTGCAAACATGAGCTCGTGCTGGTTCAATGCGGATGTGCAGTCGAGCAACCGAGTCAGATCTCGGCGGGCGTTAGATGTCAGCGACGGCCACGGACGGCGAGTATCGACCGGGTGGCCACCGGCGGCCAGGTGTTGACCTGGCGGCGACACGCTGAGGGCGCTCGCATCGAAGCCTGCGCCGACCCCGGCCGTAGGGAGAGCCTGTGATGGCCGGCTCCGGCTCCGGTCACGGCGCGCCCAGCGAGGGCAACGGCAGCGTCAACGCGGCGAGCCTGGAGACCCAGGCGGTTGCGCACGACGGCGCCGCCGGGGTCTTCAGCCGTCTCACCGAGCGCCCCGCGGACCTGCTGCGGTTTGCCACCGCGGGTTCGGTCGATGATGGCAAGAGCACCCTGATCGGGCGCCTGCTGTACGACTCCAAGCAGGTCTTCAGCGACCAGCTCGAACACGTCGAGCAGACCAGCCGCCGCATGGGCCACGACTACCTCGACCTGTCGCTGCTGACCGACGGCCTGCGCGCCGAGCGCGAGCAGGGCATCACGATCGACGTCGCCTACCGCTACTTCGCGACTGCGCAGCGACGCTTCATCATCGCCGACACGCCCGGACACGAGCAGTACACGCGCAACATGGTCACCGGCGCCTCGAACGCCGATCTTGCGATCGTGCTGATCGACGCCCGCAACGGCGTCTTGGCGCAATCCAAGCGCCATGCCTTCATCAGCTCGCTGTTGGCGATTCCGCACATCGTGGTCTGCGTCAACAAGATGGATCTCGTCGGCTTCGACCAGGACATCTTCGAAGCGATCGTCGAGGACTTCGATCGCTTCGCCGCGCGCCTTGAGATCTCCGACGTCACCTTCATTCCAATCTCCGCGCTGTTGGGCGACAACGTGGTGGAGCGTTCGGAGGCGATGCCCTGGTATCAGGGGCCGCCGCTGCTCTACCACCTCGAGCACGTCCACATCGCCTCAGATCGCAACCTGATCGACGCGCGCTTCCCGGTGCAGTGGGTGATCCGTCCGCCGTCGAGCAGCGTGGCCGACTACCGCGCCTACGCCGGCCAGGTCGCCGGCGGGGTGATCCGCCCCGGCGATGAGGTCGTGGTGTTGCCGAGCGGCCGACGCAGCACCATTGCGGGAATCGACACCTTCGACGGACCTGTCGAGGAGGCCTTCCCGCCGATGTCGGTGGCGCTGCGCCTGGCGGACGACATCGACGTGGGACGCGGCAGCACAATCGTGCGCGCCCACAACCAGCCGACGGTCTCCCGCGAGTTCGAGTGCTTGCTCTGCTGGATGTCCGAGCAGCCACTCGACGGGAACCGGCGCTATCGCGTCAAGCACGCGACGAGCACTGCGATGGCCGGCGCGATAGACGTGCGCTACCGGATCGACGTAGAGAGCCTCCACCGCGACGAGAGCGCGATCACACTCCAGCTCAACGATCTCGGGCGGGTGCGCCTGGAGCTCAGCGCGCCGCTGGTGTTCGACTCCTACAGGCGCAATCGCGCGACCGGCAGCCTGATCGTGATCGACGAGGCGAGCAACGAGACCGTCGCCGCCGGCGTGATCCTCGACACCGAGGTCGAAAGCGATGGCGACACGGACACGGCCATCAAGAGCGAGCGCAGCCCGAACGTTCGCTGGCAGGGATCGAGGATGACGCGGGTGCGACGCTGGGAGTCGCTTGGCCACGAAGGAGCGACGGTCTGGTTCACCGGTCTGCCTGGCGCGGGCAAGTCGACGATCGCCGCGGGCGTGGAGGAGCGCCTGGTCGCGCTCGGCCACCCCGCCTTCATGCTCGACGGCGACAACCTTCGCCACGGTCTCAACGGCGACCTCGGTTTCGACGAGTCCGCGCGCCGCGAGAACGTCAGGCGCACCGCGCACGTCGCGCGGCTGCTCGCCGAGTCCGGGACGATCGCCTTGGTGAGCTTGGTGAGCCCGTACGCCGCTGATCGCCAGGCCGCCGCTGGGCTTCACGCTGACGACGGGTTGAGCTTCCTGGAGATCTTCGTGGACGCGCCGCTCGATCTGTGCGAGCAGCGCGACCCGAAGGGTCTGTACGCGCGCGCCCGCGCCGGTGAGCTGACAGGACTGACGGGCGTCGGCGCCCCCTACGAGCCGCCCACCGACGCCGATCTGGTGCTCGGCACCGGCCAGGCAACCGTGGAGGACGAGGTCGAGCGTGTGCTGGCGCTGCTCGTCGCGCGTGGGCTGATCTCGAGCTCGCGCTGAGTGGCGAAACACTGCGGCGATCGCTCGCCAATCGTGTTCCTAGGAGGGCCTAGCGAACCGGCTGGCGAAAGGCCGCGGGAATCGCAACGAGAAAGAATCGTCCTGCGGGGGGCGGCCCGCTCAGCACCGTGAACGGTTCGTCGTCGCTGGTGGCGACGTATCTGTCGAACCCGAGGAAGCGGTCTGTGATCGCGTCGGAGCTGATACCGAACGCGGCGAGCGCCTGGGCGCCGTGAACCTCGACTAGAAAACTCGTTGAGCCGTTCGCCAGCGTGGCGGTCGCTCCCTTCAGTACTTGCCCCTCATAGCCCTCCACGTCTAAGAACACGATATTTGGCGTGCCGTACTTCCTCGCGAGACCATCGACGGTCACCGTGGGCACCGTGATGTTTGCGGTCGTCGTCTGCTGCTCGACTTTGCCGTTCAGCTCCGCGGAGAACGAGATAGTGCCCTCGGTTGCTGATGCGGCGGCGTGGATGATCGTCACGTTCCCGGCCCCGTTGAGATCGCGGTTGATCGCAGCGACGCGAGCATTATGAGGTTCGGCCTCGACTGCTACGACATGACCTGACTCGCCCACCTCCCCCGCGAGCATGAGAGCGACGACGGCTTGGTGTGCGCCGAGGTCGAAGATGGTCGCGCCGCGGACCGACACGCCACGGTCACGCAGGAAAGCCATCATCGGCAGTTCCGCCCAGTCGCGGTCGTACCAGCCCTGCGCCAGGTGGTCCTCCAGTCGGATTCGCAGCGTGTGCCCTCCGTACACATGGGTCACGTCGCGGGGCGTGTAGTCCCGGATCAGGGCAGCGACCTTGCGCCGGCGATACCTGCGGTAGGCGAAATGCGGCACTACTCTTCGCGCAACGTGACGGAGACTTGACGGCATCGGGGCTACCGTATCATTGCTCATTCACACGCCCGCAGCGCGCAGCGTCTGCGCTTCGCAAAGGCGCTCGATCACTGTCAACGCGAGCTTCTCGGGCGGGCGCTGCGCCAGGAGAAGCTTGTCAGTGACGGTCTCAACCGATGTCGTCATAGCCCCAAAGGCTCACCAGATCGCGACCGAGATAATCGCTCACCGCCTGCACCTCGGGCTTGAAGCGACGCCGCAACTCGAACATGAACTCCTCGTCCGGTGGCAGGGGTTCCTTGTAGATGAATCTACGCCAGCGCTTGCGGAACACATCCTGCTTGAGGATCATCGGCGTCAGCACGTTCACCGTTCGCTCCAGGTGAGTCGCTGCAGACGGGTTGTTGCGTGCACGCCGTCCCATGCCCAGGAGCTGATTTAGGGCTACGGACCGAACCGCGTTCACCGGTTTTGTCTCGATCGTGTCGATTGGATGTGTATCGTCGACTTCGAGGAAACGCTGTACCGTGCGCACCGTGGCCTCGTTGTCACGCCGGAAGTCCTCGTAGATCAACACCAGCACCTGCTCCGGTGGGAACACGGCGTGAAAGCGACGCAACTGCTCGACGTAGCGAACGTGATCGGAGTACAGAAGAGGCTCTCGATTATGACAGCTGCGAGGGATGCGCTTTCCTGCTCGCCGGTCGCCCTCGCGCGCGATCGCCGTTTGGAAGTCGGTCTCTGTCTCGACACGGCTCGAGACCATCTGCAGGTGAAACGAGCGCAGGAAGCTCGCCGGCTCGCGCAGGATCGCGATTATGCGCGCGGCGGGCTGCAGCGCGGCTATGCCGCTCGCGGCCGTCCTGGACCGCAGGTATTGACCCGACGCCTCGCCGACGCGTCGCTCGTCGCCGGCGGCAGCGAACAGCGAGAGGTACGCATCGAGCGTCTGCGGACGTTGCGCAACCGGCGGGGCACCGCGACGCGTGCGCCGGGATCGGTGATCGGTCGCGAAGAACCGCGGCTCCTTGACAGTGGACATGAAGATCTGCGGATGGCTTCGCAGCATCAGGTACAGCGCGGTCGTGCCGCACTTCTGGTGACCGACGATGAAGAAGTCGGGGATCCTCGCCTGTGACGCGCCACGCATCCCCGGGTTCGGCGGCCCGCCGCTCGCGGGTCGCGCGCCGGCGGGTGTCTCGGCCACCTCTACGTCGGCTCGGATCCCGCCGATCGGCTCGCCCGTCGAGTGCGCCGGGCGTAGTGGATCAGGCGAGATCGTCATAGCCCCATGCCGTCACCAGGTCTCGGCCCAGGTAGTCGCTCAACGCCTCGACCTCGGGCTTCAACCTGCGGCGCAGCTCGCGCATGAACTCCTCGTCGGGCGGGGGCGCTTCGCCGTAGGCGACGCGGCGCCAGCGCGATTGGAGCCCGCCGCGAAGCGGCGTTGGCGTGAGAGCGCTCACAGTTCGAGAGAGCGAACCTGCGACGGCCATGTTGCGCAGCGCGATCCGTCGCAGCTTGGCCAGCTTGTGAAGCTGATGGAGGCGCAGTTCGCGCGAGGGACGCGTCTGCACCGTATCGATTGGAGACGTGTCGTCCACTCGCAGGAAACGCAGCACGGTGCGCACGGCGGCCTCGTTGTCGCGCCGGAAGTCCTCGTAGATCAGCACAAGCACCTGCTCCGCTCCGAACTCCGCGTGATAGCGGCGCAGCTGCTCGACATAGCGTACGTGATCCAGGTACAGCAGATTCTCCGTGGGAGCCAGCGACGCGCGCGGAATCCGCAGGCCTTCGCGTCTCTGCTGTTCCAGCGCCAGCGCCTGGCGAAAGTCCCTCTGCGTCTCGTGACGGCCGCGCACGGTGAGCAGATGAAACGAGCGCAGGAAGCTCGCGGGCTCGCGCAAGATCGCGATTATCCGGGCATCGGGCCGTAGCGACGCGATCCGCCCAGGCGCCACAGGTGACCGGAGGTACGCCGGCGTGGCCTCGCCGACGAGCTGCTCCGGACGCGCGCCGGCAAACAGCGCGACATAACCGTCGAGCGTGCGCGGGCGCCAACCCGGCGCCCGGCTGGAGTCCGACGCCTCGGGAGAGTCGTGTGCGGGCGTCCGCGACCCCGAGCGGCTCGACTGTGACGTGCTCAAGTCGATCTCGTTCATCACGAAGAAGCGCGGCTCCTTCGCGGGCATGTGAATCTGCGGGTGCTGCTTGAGCATTTCGTAGAGCGCCGTCGTGCCGCACTTGGGGTGACCGACAATGAAGAAATCCGGCACTCGCCCGCCCGAGCAATCCGTTGCTGGTGTCACCATGGCGTCGCCTGAGTGTATTTCAGCGGCCACCTCGCGCCCTCCCGTTGCCGTCTCTGCACCGCGTCGATTCGTGCAGAGCACAGACGCCGCATCGATCTCGATTGAGAACATATCATGCGGCTCAGCGCGGCTCGGCGATTGTAGGCTGTTTCCGGAGGATCTGCAGTCCTCGCCCAAAGCGCCGGGCGCCGGCCCTCGGGCACAGCCCGACGCCAAGACCCCTCGGGAGCGCATCGAGGTCATCGGCCCGTCATCGATGCCCTGCTACGGTGCGTGCCGCTCGCGAACGACCGGCTGCCGCGAACCTGCGCCTGAGCTCGACACCGACACGATGAGCGCACCGACACCCCAAAGCTCGGCTGGATCGCCGCAGGCGCATCCGCGCGTGTTGATGTTGGGTATGGGCTGGTTTCCCGCGGCGCCGGGGGGCCTCAACCGCTATTACCGCGCACTGTTCGAGCAGCTGCCGGAGGCGCACGGGGTCGTGGTCGGCCCGGCCGCGGACGCGCCCGCATCGGTTGACGTCCTCGATCGGCCGGAGGTCCCGCTTGCACGCAGGGTGCTCGACGTGTGGCTCACCGCGCGACGTGCCGCGGCCGCCGTCGATGTGATCGACGCGCACTTCGCGCTGTATGCTGCGGCGCCCCTGCTGCTGGGAACGCGGCGAGGCCGTCCCGTAACGTTTCACTTCCACGGGCCGTGGGCTGCGGAGAACCTCGCCGCCGGTGACAGCTCGCGCGCAAGATACGTGTTGCGCGCGGCGCTCGAGCGGCGCGTGCTGCGGCGCGCGGACGCCCACGTGGTGCTGTCGTCGGCCTTTCGCAAAGAGCTCGTCGAGCGCTACGGAGTGCGGCCCTGGGACGTGCACGTGTGGGCACCGGGTGTGGCGCTCGAGCTGTTCACGCCAGGTGACCGCGCGCGCGCGCGCGCGCGGCTCGGCGTTGACGGACAGGCGTTCGTCGCCGTCTGCGTGCGGCGCCTGGTGCCGCGCATGGGCCTCGAGGTCCTGCTGGACGCGTGGGAGCGGATTCAGACAGGGCTCCCCGACGGCTCGGCGCTCATGCTGGTCGGCGACGGGCCGCTGCGCGATGCGCTGGCGCGGCGCGCAGCGCGGGCGCCGCTGTCGGGCGGCGTACACCTGCTGGGACGCCTGCCCGACGAGGACCTCGTCCAGGCCTATCGCGCCGCCGACGTGGCCGTCGTGCCCAGCGTGAGCCTCGAGGGCTTCGGTCTGGTCGTGCCCGAGGCGGCGGCATGCGGCACGCCGAGCATCGTCAGCGATGTCGGTGGCCTGCCGGAGACGACGCTGGCGCTGGACCGCTCGCTCGTCGTGCCGGCGGGGGACGTGGCGGCCCTCGCGCGGCGCATCCAAGCGGCGGCCCGCGGAGAGCTGCCGACCCGCGCGGCGGCGCGGCGCTTCGCCGAGAGCTTTTCCTGGCCGGCGCTGGCCGAGCGCCACCGCGCGCTCTACCGCCGGCTGCTCGCCGGGGATCGCGACGAGCGCCTGCGCGTGGTCTATCTCGATCACGTCGCGCGCCTGTCCGGGGGCGAGATACAGCTGACGCGCCTGCTCCCCCGCTTGCAGAACGTCAACCCGCACGTGATCCTCGGCGAGGACGGCCCGCTCGCCCAGCGGCTGTCACAGGCGGGCGTGTCCGTCGAGGTCCTTCCGATCGCCCCCTCCGCGCGCGATCTGCGCCGGGAGAGGGTGCGTCCCGGCGGCGCCTCGCCGCTGCCGGCGCTCGCAACCCTTGCCTACATCGCGCGTCTCGTGGTGCGCCTGCGCGCCCTGCGCCCAGATCTCGTGCACACGAACTCACTGAAGGCCGGGGTGTACGGCAGCCTCGCGGCCCGCGCCGCCGGCATCCCGCTCGTGTGGCACGTGCGCGACCGCATCACCGAGGACTACATCCCGCGCGCGGCGGTGCGCCTCGTGCGCATCCTGATCGGCCACGTGGCGGATGGCGTGATCACCAACTCCGCGGCTACGCTGCAGACGCTTCCGCCCGACCTGCGCGGCGAGATGAGCTGGGTGATACCGCCCACGGTCGAAGCTCCGGCCTCGCTCGCGGCCCCGGCCTCGGTGGAGGCCCCGGCCTCGGTCGAGCTCCGCGGGCACGCTCCCGGGTCTCGCTCGCGCGCGATCACGTTCGGCATGCTCGGGCGGATCGCCCCGTGGAAGGGGCAGGATCTGTTCCTGCGCGCGTTCGCCGCGGCTTTTCCAGCCGGCGAGGAGCGGGCGGTGCTGGTTGGCGCGGCGATCTTCGGAGAGGAGAGCTACGAGCGTGAGCTGCATGCGCTCGCGGCGCGCCTCGGGATTGCCGAGCGCGTAGAGTTTCGTGGCTTTCGCGAGGACATCTGGCCCGAGCTGGCGTCGCTGGACGTGCTCGTGCACGCCTCGGTGATCCCCGAGCCCTTCGGCACGGTCGTGCTCGAGGGGATGGCCGCCGGACTGGCGGTGATCGCGGCAGACGAGGGCGGCCCGGCGAGCCTGGTCGCCAACGGCGAGACCGGGCGGCTGTTTCGCAGCGGCGAGCTGGACTCGCTCGCCTCGACGATGCGAGCGCTGCGCGATGACCCGCTCGAGCGCGAGCGCCTGGGTGCTGCCGCCAAGGTCGCGGTCACCGACTACCATCCCGACGCGGTGGCCAGGCAGCTCGAACAGGTGTACCAGCGGCTGCTGGCGGCGAGGGGGCGCAGCGCGGCGCGCGAGCCCGCCAGCTGAGCGCTCGGAGCTTGGCGGCTGGAGCTAAAGCATCCCGCACTCGCTGTCGATCCAGTGCGCGACCCCACCTGCTGGAACATACATAGTTAAATGTTCACAACCCACACGAAAGCGACCACGAACATGCTCTTCTCCGCAAAAGTCATGCGCTCCTCGCTCTGTCGCTGTGTGCGGCGAACAAGCTCGCTGCTGGGCGTCGGTGCGCTCGCGGCCGGCCTCTGTACGCTGGTGCCGGCGACCGCCGGCGCGCACCGGATGCCATATCCGCAGTCCGGCGTCTCCACTGCCGGTCCGCTTCAGGAATCCGCCGCCGGCTCGCTTGGGGAATCCGCCGCCGGCCCGCTTCAGGAACCCGCCGCCGGCGCGGTCTCGGAATCGAGCCCTGAGCCGTCTTCCACAGCGGCTGGCGAAATGCCGAGCCGAGCCCGGCATTCACGGCGGAATGCCGGAGCGGAAACCGGGTGCAGCGTCACCCTCGAAGCGACGCCATCGAGGACCGCGCCCGCGTCACCGCTCAGCCTCAGCGGGACCCTGAGCTGCCCCGAGGGTGCGAGCGAAGCCGGGCAAGCGGTTGCGCTTTACCAGAAGGTCGCTCGTACGCCCGGCTTCAACAGCGTCGCGACCACGAGCACCGAAGCGGGCGGCGCGTTCCAGTTCGCCGTTCCCGCACCGGAAGTCAACAGCGTCTTCTACGTTCGCTCCGGCAGCGCCAAAAGCGCCCGCGCGCACGTCGAGATAACCGGTCCCGAGGTCGTCATCGATGCCCCGACCAACGGCACGCAGCTGCCTCTCGGTGCCTGGCGCGCAGCGGACGGCGACGGGGCTGACAGCAGGGTGGTGACGATCACCGGCACCGTCAGCCCGGCCGATCCCGGAGCGACCGCGACCTTGCAGCGTGAATACCGACCGGGGAAATGGCATCGCATCGGCGACGCCACGGTCAGCGCCGAAGGTGGCTTCTCGATCGCTCACACGTTCCACAGGCGCGGCGCGAAGACCCTCCGGGTCGTGGTTGGCTTCAACAGGCTCCACGTGAAGAGCATCTCGGCGCCCGTTACCTACCAGTTTGCCCGCCAGCATCGGGAAGGATGATCGAAGTACCGGTGACGCACCTCCCGATCCGGCGCACGCGACGCTTCGAGCACGCTTGTGTCTGACCTGCCCGCCGCCCGCTCGGTGCTGATGGCGGTGCCCCGGTGGACGCGAGATGGCGGCGTCTCGGCCCACGTCCAGACGAGCGCGGCGATCCTCGCCCGGCATGGGCTGGACGTGCGCGTGATGGCCGCCCGGATAGAATCCAGCGACGAAGTCCCCGGAGTGACGCTGTACCGGTGTCCAGACCTCTTTCATGAGGATGTGCCGATGGAGGAGCGCCTCGGCGAGGCGCTGGCCTTCGGTCCGGAGATCGTGCACCTGCACCACATCGAGCGGCCGGATGTCGCGCAGGCTCTCCGTATCAGCGCGCCGCTGGTGATCAGCGCGCACAACTACGCGGCGTGCCCGTCGGGTAAATATTACTTTCGTCCGGGCCAGGAATGCACACGAGGCCGCGGACCGGGGTGCATCGTGAACATGATCGCGCGAGGATGCGCACACACGCACAACCCGAAGTCCCTGCCCACCCGCTACAGAAGCGCAGCTCGCGCGGCCGAGGCGCTCGAGCTCGCCGATGTGGTGGTTTCCTATTCCGGCGCGGTGGACCGGCATCTGGCCGCCAATGGGCTGCCGCGACGGAAGATCGTTCCCTACAGCACGACGATCGCGCCTGAGCCGGCGGCAGGCGATGGCGCCGGGCGACGGGTGGTGTTTGCGGGTCGGCTCGTGCACGAGAAGGGGGTCGACGTCCTGATCCGTGCGGCCCGCGAGGTGGACGCGGAATTCGTCATATGCGGGGACGGCCGACTGCTGGAGCCCCTGCGCAGGTTGGCACGGCGCTGCGGCGTCGAGGGACGCGTCTCGTTCAAGGGCTGGCTCAGCCCCGAGGGGCTTGCTGAGGAGTTTGCGAATGCGGCCGTGGTGGTGGTCCCGTCACTGTGGCCCGAGCCGTTCGGGCTCGTCGGGATCGAGGCGCTTGCGTCCGCGCGCCCCGTGATCGCCAGCGCGACCGGAGGAGTCGAAGATTGGCTCGATGACGGAATCAGCGGCCTGTGTGTCAAACCGGGAGACGTCGGCGATCTGGCGCAGGCGCTCAATCAGCTGCTCGCCGATCCGGAGAGGCAACGAGCGATGGGCATGGCGGGCAGAGAGGCGGTGAGCAGGCGCTTTTCAGCCGAGCGCCACTTCGCCGCCATCATCGATGCGTACCGAGAGGCCCAGGCGGCGTGGCAGCCGCCGACGCGGTCTGCCCAGAGCCCCGTGCTCAGCGCGAAGACCGGCGACGAGACCGCCCAGAGCTCGTAGATCAGCCGCCCAAGACTTCGCCGCGATATGCCGCATCGATCGCCTCGGTGAGCGCCGCGAGGTCGCCGGTGGGCAGTATCAGGCCGTTGACGCCGGGATCGACCAGATCCTTCATCCCGGTGTCCTCGGTGACTAGCACGGGGACTCCACACGCCAGCGCCTCGGCCGGGGCGTAGGCGAACCCGTCCTCGTAGCTGGGGTGCGCAAAGAGGCGCGCGCCGTGTAGATGGGGCAACGGATCGCCCGGGCCGATCTCGATGCGCGGATCCTGCGCACGCGCCTCTTCCAGGAAGCGGCGCATGCCGCGCGTGCCCCAGCCCCCGACGAGGATGAGCCGCAGGTCGGCATGAGGCAAGCGACGCACTGCGTTGACGAGCAGAGGTACGCCCTTGGTTACACACAGGCGTCCGCTGAAGACCACATCGAAGGTGTCCGTGGCGGGCGGCGCGCCGCTGGGCCGAAACCGGGCATCGGGTACGAACGGGAACAGCGACAGCACCTCCTCCCGGCAGCCCTCTTCGACGAACGACTCCCACGTGTAGCGAGACGCGACGTAGATGCGCTCTGCCTGCTGGTACTCCTTGAGATTGCGCCCCAGCAGGCGCCCGGCCCACGATCCCTCAAGCGGATATTGCCGATGAGCCTGTGCATGTTTGCGTATGACACGCCGCAGATGGGAGTTCGCCGACAGCAGCGAGATTGACCGGTAGCTCGCCTTCCTGGCGGCCTCGAACTGTTTCAGAGCCTGGCCGTTGAACGCGATCAAATGCTCGGCCGCAGGCAACTGCTTGGCCGCCTGCCCGTCGAAGGCGATGCTCTCGCGCAGGCTCGTCCAGGCCGGCGAGAAGCGGGTCAGCGGACGGAGCGAGCGGGCGATCCCGCTCATGTGCAGTTCGTGGCGCAGCGGCGACGGCGGCAAGGGCGCATGGGGCAGCGCCACGCCGCACATGCAGATTGCCGGCGGCCCGCGACGGTCGAGCGCGTTGACGAGCTCCTCGAGGTGGCGCCCGAGACCGCCCGAGCCGAACGGCGCGGGCGAGGACACGACCACCTGGCCGGGCGGCATCACCCGCTCCTGGGCGGCCTCGCGTTCCGCTCGCCACCTCGCTCCGAGCGGCCCTTCGGTCGGGGTCCGTGCCCCGGTGGGATCAGTCGAGCTGGTCATAGCCCCACTGGCCGACGAGGATCAGTCGAGCTCGTCATAGCCCCACTGGCCGACGAGATCGCGATCGAGGTGCTCGCTGAGGGCGACGACCTCGCCCTTGAAGCGACGGCGCAACTCGAGCATCAAGCGTTCGTCCGCATGTGCCGGCTCGCCGTATATGAGACGGCGCCGAGTCACCCCGAGCAGCGCATGGCGCATGGTCGTCGAGGTGATCGAGCGAACGCCTGCCTTGACGCGTCTCGACAGCGGGCCACGGCCCATATAGACCGAGCGCACCATCTCGTTGAGCTGTGGCGAGCGGACGCTGAACGAGGGGTTGGCCTCGACCGGCTCGATCGCCAGCGAGTCGTCCACCTCGAGGAAGCGCAGAACCCTGCGCACGGTCGCCTCGTTGTCTTGCCGGAAATCCTCGTAGATCAAAACGAGGATCCGCTCGCGGGGAAATACGGCTTCGTAGCCCTGCAACTGCTGCACGTATTTCACATGGTCCGAATACAAGAGCTCGTGGGGGCGCGCCGAGTGACGAGGAATGTGTCTGCCCGCCCGCCGAGCGTCCTCGAGCGAGATCGCCTTCCCGAAATCCTTCTCCGTCTCGCTGTGATTGCGCAGACACTGAAGATGGAAGGAGCGCAGGAAGCTCGCTGGCTCCCGCAGAATCGCGATGATGCGGGCGTCGGGCTGAGCCTCTGCGATTCGCCTCGCCGCCTGCGTTGACATCAGATAGGCCGGCGAGTTCTCCCCTACACGCTGGTCGGCGCTTGCGTTCTCGAACAACGACAGATACTGCTCGAGGGTCTCGACTCGCTCGGTTGTTGGCGGCCTTTTTCTTGGAGAGCCTGGCGGCCTTTTTTTGGCGGGGCGCAGCTCCTGCGAGAAATACCATGTCTCTTTCACCTCGGGCATGTAGATCTGCGGATGCCGGCGCAACATTTCCCAGAGAGCGGTTGTACCGCACTTGTGGTGCCCGACCACGAAGAATTCGGGCATTCTCTGACCCCGCGCCTCCATCACAGCCAGGGTGTCATTCGACGCTGTCATAGCCCCACAAGCTGACAAGGTCGCGACCCAGCTGCTCGCCCAGCGCGACCACCTCCGGCTTGTAGCGAGCTCGAAGCTCGCCCATCAGCGACTCGTCCGCGGAGCCTGGCTCGCCGAACACGAGGTTTTGACGCGCGGCGCGCAGCGCGGCCCGGCGCATACGCTCGGAGGTGAGCGCCTTGATCCCCGTCTTCGCGGTTCGCGAGAGCGGGTGCTGGCGACCTACCGAGACCTCGTGGACGATCGCGTCGAGGCGGCGCGAGCGCAGGCGCACGGTGGGATTGGCCTCGGTGGTCTCGATCGGGACGGTGTCGTCCACGTCCAGAAAGCGCAGCACGGAGCGAACCGTTCGCTCGTTGTCGGCGCGAAAATCGTCGTAGATCAACACCAGCAGCTGCTCAGGAGCGAAGGTTTCCTGATAACGGCGCAGCTGCTCGGCGTAGCGAACCCGCTCGGAGTAGAGCAGGGCCGCCGGGCGAGGGCAGTTTCGAGGTATGCGTTTGCCGCGACTCCTCGCCTGCTCGAGCGACAGCGCCTTGCGCAGATCCTTCTCTGTCTCGGTGTGGTTCTGCAACAGTTGCAGGTGCAGCGAGCGCAGGAAGCTCGCGGGCTCGCGGAAGATCGCGATGATCCGCGCCGCCGGTTCAAGCCGTGCGATGTTCGCGGCCGCATCGCGAGACCAGAGGTACAGCGCGGAGGCCTCACCGACGCGCTGCTGCGGTTCCGCGGGCGCGAACAGCGACAGGTATTCCTCGAGCGTGTCCGGCCGGCCGTGCGTCGCCGCGCCGGCGCGCTTCGCGCGCTCTTGCAGGTCGGTGGCGAGCAACAGCGGCTCCTTGATGTGGGACATGTAGATCTGCGGATGCCGTCGCAGTATCTGGTGCAGCGCGGTCGTGCCGCTCTTGGGCTGGCCCACGATGAAAAAGTTGGGCACGCGCCCGTCGGCCGCAGCGCTGCCTTCGGTCGTGAAAAGCTCGCTGGCGGTCATCGCATTCCCGTTCTCCTCCGGGCTCATCGTGCCCCGCGCTCACTGGAGCTTATCGTATCCCCACAGGTGCACGAGGTCGCGGCCGAGGTATTCGCTGGCCGCGACCACCTCCGCCTTGAAGCGGCGGCGCAGCTCGAGCATCAGGTCCGCGTCGGCGGCGTGCGGCTCAGCAAAGACCACGCGCCGTTGGACCAGGCGAAGGGTGTCGCGGCGCAGACGCCGAGGCATGAGCGCCTTCAGGCCCGACTTCGCGACCCCCGCGCCCGGGCCCCGGCCCATCGTCACCGAGTGCACCATCTCGTGCAGGCGCTGCGAGCGCACCCGGACCGTGGGGTTCGCCTCGAGTGCAGAGATCGGGGCGCCGTCGCGAACCCCCAGGTGAGCGAGCACGTCGCGGACGGTCGCCTCGTTGTCATCGCGAAAATCGTCGTATATGAGCACGAGCACCTGCTCAGCCGGAAATACTGCGTGGTAGCGCTTGAGCTGCTCGACGTAGCGCACGATGTCCGCGTAGAGCAGATCCCGCGGTTGCGCGGAACCGGCGGGAATAGACCTGCCTTCTCGCCGGTCATCTTCGAGCGAGAGCGCCGTGCGGAAGTCCTTCTCGGTCTCGACGTGGGTCTGCACGAACTGCAGGTGAAGCGAGCGCAGGAAGCTCGCCGGCTCGCGCAGGATTGCCACGATCCGCGCGGCCGGCTGCAGTTCCGCGATCCGTGTCGCGGCGCTGTGAGATCTCAAGTATGACGGCGTCGCCTCACCGATCCGCTGGTCCGCACGCGCTGCCGCGAACAGCGAGAGATACTGCTCGAGCGTGTCGGCTGCGTTCGATCGGCGTCGGCCCGGGCGGGCGCGGCGCAGCTCGGAGGCAAAGAACCATGTCTCCTTGACCTCGGGCATGTATATCTGTGGACGACGTCGCAGCATCTCGAATAGCGCGCTCGTGCCGCACTTGGGATGGCCGACGATGAAGAAGTCGGGCGCGCGGCTTGCTTGCGCACCCGCGCCGGCGCGGGGTTCAGTCGATGCCGTCATAGCCCCAGAGGCTCACGAGGTCACGACCGAGGTACTCGCTCAGCGCCACGACCTCGGGCTTGAAGCGGCGGCGCAACTCGATCATCAGGCGCTCGTCCGGCGGCGGGGCGCTGCCGTATACCACGTTGCGTCGGAACGCGCGCTCCATGTCACGCCGCACCCGGTTCGGCATGAGCACCTTGATCGTGGCCTTCGCGCCGCGCGAGACCGGTCCGCGTGCCTCTTTCAGCGAGTGAAACCCCTCGGCGAACACTCGCGATCGGGCGGCGGTCGTGGGGTTGACGTTGACTGCCTCGATCGGCGTGTCAGGGTCAGGGTCCACGCCGAGGAAGCTCAGGGCGGTGCGCACCGTGGCTTGGTTGTCGGCGCGGAAGTCGTCGTAGATCAGCACCAGTATCTGCTTCCGCGCGAACGCGTCGTGATAGCGACGCAGCTGCTCGACGTAGCGGACACGGCTCGTATACTCCAGCGCGCGACCGCCCTTGCGCGCGACGCCCTCGCCGGCGATGGCGCGCCCGAGATCGTGCTCGCGCTGGACGCGATCTCGCACCATCTGCAGATGCAGCGAGTACAGGAAGCTTGCCGGCTCGCGCAGGATCGCGATGATGCGCGCGGCGGGCTGGACCTCGGCGATCAGGCGGGCCGACGCGGGCGAGAAGAGATACGACGGCGAGGCCTCTCCGACACGCTGGTCGGGCCCTGCCGGCTCAAACAGAGCGAGATACTCCGCGTAGGTCTGGGGGCGGGTCTCCATGTATGTTGGCCGGCGCGCACTGGGCCTGGCGGGAGCATCCCGGCGACCGAGGCGATCTTCACGGAAGAACTCGGGCTCCTTCATGTCGGGCATGAAGATCTGCGGGTGGCGTCGGAGCATCTGGTACATCGCGGTGGTGCCACTCTTGTGGTGCCCCACGATGAAGAAGTCCGGCATGCGCCCGTGCGCGGGCACGGCCGCACGCGCGGCCGGCTCAGTTGACATCGCGGTAGGCCCACACGCTGACGAGATCGCGCTGGGCATGGACGCCGCGCGCGATCACCTCGTACTTGCAGCCGCGCCGCAGCTCGCTCATCAGCCGTTCGTTGACAGGCGATGGGGCGCCATATACGAACTTGCGCTTGCCGCGGGCGGCGCGGGCGTCAGCTGAGTGACACTGTGATCGACTCGACGTGACACGCAGGGTGCACGCTCCGCGGCTCTGTCGTCAACTCGACGTGACACTGTCATAACCCCATAGTGTAACGAGGTCGCGCCTGAGGTATTCACTCAGAGCCACGACCTCCCGCTTGTGGCGCACACGCAGCTCGCTCATCAGCTCCTCGTCCGCCGGTCCGGGATCGGCGAACACCACACGGCGCTGAGTCACATCCAGCGCCCGGCGCCGCAGCCGCCGTGGAGTGACAGCCTTGGCGGTGCCCTTGATCGCCCGTGAGCCTGGCCCGGTTCCGACGGAGAACGCATGGACGAGCTCGTGCAGGCGCTGTGAGCGGGCGCGCACGGTCGGGTTTGCGCGCGGCACGTCGAGCTCCACGGTGTCGTCGACCTCCAGGAAGCGCAGCACCGCGCGCAGCACGCCCTCGTTGTCGGCGCGAAAATCGTCGTAGATCAACACCAGCATATGCTCGGGTGGAAACTCGGCATGAAAGCGGCGCAGCTGCTCGACGTAGCGCACGTGCTCTGAGTAGAGCAGCGCCTGCGGCCAGTAGGTGTGGCGCGGGATGCGCCGGCCGCGCCGACGCTCGTCCTCGAGCGCCAGCGCTTTGCGCAGATCGCCCTCGGTCTCGACATAGCTCTCCAGGAACTGAAGATGCAGCGAGCGCAGAAAGCTCGCCGGCTCGCGCAATATCGCGATGATCCGCGCCGCCGGCTGAACCTCTGCGATCCGCGCCGCAGCCGTCTGCGACCACAGATAAAGGGCCGTGGCCTCACCGACGGTCTGCTCCGGCTCGGCGGCTGCGAACAGCGACAGGTACTCCGCGAGCGTCTCCGGAGTGCCTTCAGGTCGCGGCGGCGTGCGAACGTGCAGCTCCGGCGCGAAGAACCACGGCTCCTTGCCGTCGGGCATGTAGATCTCGGGGTGACCCCTCAACGCCTCGTACAGAGCGGTCGTGCCGCACTTCGGGTGTCCGACGATGAAGAAATCGGGGACCCTGCCGCGCGCGGCCACGCCGTCGGCGCGGATCCCGGCGGCGAGCGCGGCCCTCGCCGCCGGTGGCGAGCTGGGGCGCTGCGACGAGCTCAAGGCAGCGCGCCGTCGGCCGCCCCGACCGCGAGCCTCGAGGCTGAGCGGTAGTAGTTGTTGTGCTGCCGCAGCGAGGCGATCGTGTCGAATGCCGTCAGCCTGCCGTCGATGATGATCATCACGCGATCGCAGATCTCGAGCGTGGACATGCGGTGAGCGACGATGAACAGCGTCAGTTCGTGCCTGAGTCCCGTCAGCGACTCCTGGATCAGCGTCTCCGAATGTGGATCGAGGGCGCTTGTGGGCTCGTCGAGCACCAGGACTTTCGGTCGCGCCGCGAGCGCCCGGGCGAGGCAGATGCGCTGCTGCTGGCCCCCCGAGACCGCATCTGCACGCGGTCCGACGATCGTCTCATAGCCGTCCGTCCAACGCATGACGTCCTCGTGTATGCGCGCCAGCCGGCCGGCCCGTTCGACGGCATCGTCGTCGAGCTCGCGGAAGTAGCGGATGTTGTCCGCGACCGACGCATGCAGCAGCCGTGGCTCCTGTGGGACGTATGCCACCTGCCGGTGCCAGTCCTCGTCCAGGAACCCCTGCGCGTCTGCGCCGTTGACCAGATAGCGCCCGCTGGCGGGCACTCTCAATCGCAGCAGCAGCTGAACGAGCGTCGACTTGCCGGCGCCGGACGGACCGATGACGCCGACCACCTCGCCGCCCTGCACCTGAAAGCTGATCTTCGACAGCACCGGTCGTCCGGGTCGGTAGGCGTAGCTCACGTCCTCGAAGGCCAGCGCTCTCACCTCCGGCAGTGGCACGGTCGCGACGGGTGGGATGCTCTCGCGGTAGCGTTGCGCCGCGTCCTGAGTGCGCTCGATGAACGGCATCGCCTGGATCAGCCCCTGGTAGGCGCTTTGCACGCTCTGGCCGTTGGTGCTCGCGCGCACGAGGATCAGGACGACCGCCGCAAGCGAGCCGGCGTGGCTCTTGCCGATCTGGTACAGCGCCCACAGGCCGACGACGAACAGCACATACATCATGCACTGGTACAGGTTCGCCGTGAGCCTCAACAGCGCCTGGGTGGTGAAGAAATTCCTGCGCGCGGCCTCGATCAACTCGTCGATCCGTCTGCGCTGAGCGGCGCCGGCGCCGAACACCTGTGTCTCCTCGGCAACCCGGATCGACTCGGCGATCCCCGCCGCGTACTGGAGCTGAGTCCGCGACAGGCCGCGGGCTCGGCGGACGCCGACGTTCCGCAGCGGTCGCAGGAGCCCGAACATCCCCAGGGCTATGACCAGGACGATGGCGGCGGCGACGGTGTTGAGCGCGAACGCGAAAACCAGCAGAACCAGCAGCGTCAGCGTCGAGGTGATCAGACCCGTCGTGGCCTGCACGCCGCCGGTCGCCTGCAAAACCTGGCTGGTCATCGTCTCCTGCAACTGCCCCTCGCGGTCGCGCGACTGCACGTCCCAGGAGGCGCGGCTGAACGAATCGAACAGCCTGATGCGCAACCCCGCCTGCACCGCTGACGCTATGCGTGCAGGCACGATCGACAGCGGGAACTGCAGAAACAGGCGAAGCAGCGCCAGCCCGAAACCGACCGCGAGCAGCGTGTTCAACCGACGCATGTACGTGAATCAGCGAAATCTGGCTGTGTTTGTGACCTGTTCCGGTGATCGCCACCGCGACCTCGGCGATCGCTGCCAGCATCGCCGCTTCGGTGAGCCCGGACAGGACCGCGGTGATCACGAGCGCGACCACCAGCCAGCGCTGCGCGCCGATCAGCACGTTCAGCCGTCCCCTGTATGACACCTGCGAGGACGTGTCCGGAGCCTCCGAGAACCCTGGAGCCTCCGCAGCGCCTGGAGCCTCCGCAGCGCCCCGAGCGCGCAGCCGCAGGAGATTCATGTGCTCGACCCAGCGACCGCGCGGGCCATGATCGGGCTCCTGCTCGCGGCACGGAACCCGGCGCCCGCGAGCCAGTAGGCGAGGACTCCGGGGGCGAACCATAGGTACGCCCCGGGCGGGGTGACCGCGAGCGTCGGTCCGGAGAACCCCTGAATGGTGAATGCGATGAAGGTCGCCAGCACAGCCACGAGATAGATGCGCAGCTCGCGGTCGTCGATGCGTCTCAGCCGACTGACCCCGAGCGCGATCGCGCTCAGCGTCAGGCCGATCCACAGCGCCAGGCCGGGCAGCCCCACTTCCACCGCGAGCAGATTGTATGTATTTCCTCTAGGGACCTTTTCTTCTTCGATGGTCACCTTTTCCCGCCCACCGAAGCCCCCCGCCGAGCCACCCGTTCCAAGACCCAGCCCGAACGGGGCGTGCGTGAGCGTTCGCGGCAGTTCGCTGAGACCGTTCAGCTTGCCGTCGGTGCTCAGTTCTTCTTCTTCTTGGACTTCCAAGCCCGCTCCAGCCTTTACACGCGGGTTCAGCAGTTTCGCCTGGCGAGCGATGACCGCGCTGCCATTCGCGGCGACGAGCACCGCCACGACCCCGATCGTGAGGACTATGACCGTCGCGATCCCGGCAAGCGCCTTCCTCGCGCCCAGCCCGGCGAGCACCCACAGCAAGGCGAAGACGACCACGCTCACCACGAGCACGACGGTTGACTGTCGCGACGCGGAGCTCGCGACCCCAAGCACGGCGCCCAGACAGCACAGCAGGATGGGCCATCGTCGCCGCAGCCGCCCCGCTGTCAGCAGCGCCAGCAGGCCGGGCAGCGCGAGCACGCCCACGCCTCCGCCGAACCCGGAGTCCGAGCCCAGGGCGGGTGCACGCGGATACCCGACCCCTTCCACCGAATAGGTCCGCCCGGACAGCCCATGGCCGTTGCCATGCACGTGCGCGCCGTAGCCCGACCCCCAGCCTGCCAGCTGCTGCGGGCTGAGCCGCGACTGATAGGCGCCGACGAGCCCGTTGGCCAGGGCGATCACGCCGAACAGCAGGAACAGCTGGCGGAAGCGCCGCTTGCTGCGCATGACCACGTAGCCGAAGAAGAAGAGCGGGACGAACTCGAGCTGCTGGCGGTAGCCGCCGATGACCTTCAGCACTCCGTCGGTGTGCGGATTGAGCGCCTGGACGAACACCACTGCCACGAACGCGAGCACCCAAGCGGCCAGCGGAGGCAGCGTCACGGGCTCCCGTTTGAGCGCGAGGCGCGCGAGCATGCCAACGGCGATCGCCAGGATCAGCACGTCACGGATCCCGGAGATGAATCTGCTGGGGCTCTCGAGCTTGAGCGGACCGTCCAGCAGGCCCAGGTAAAGCACGAGCAGGGTGAGCGTGACCGCGTAGCGAGTGCTGAGCGCGAGCGCTCCCACGGCCACCGCTCCGAGCGCGACACCGATCATCACCACCGCCAGCCTGATGCTCGGGCTGGGCATCTCGATGCTGATCGCGAGCGCGAGAGCGACCGGGATCAGCGCGCCGAGGCACACGAGCAGACGCTCGCGTGTGCGCTCGCCGAGCACACTCGGGCGCCCCCATCCGGCTCGATGGGCCAGATGCGGGTAGGGCGAGCTCATCGGCCGATCAGATTGTTGCGGCGTGCCCGCCTGTGCGAGCCGGTATCGGCGTCGATGCCGTACCTCTTGATGTCCGCGGTCGAGACGGCGGCGGCCACGACCCCGACCACCGGCGCGCTTGGCGTGCGCTGCAGCAGCGCCAACAGACGCCGGGCCGAGGCCTCGCGCGTGTGCCCGACTCGCGCGACGATCACGATTGCGTCCACCGCGGCCAGCAGCGCTATTGCGTCACTCACCTGCAGCGGCGAGGGGGCGTCGATCAGAACATGGTCGAACTCCTCTGACAGCGAGCTCACGAGCTCGGCGGTCGCGGGGCGGCCGAGCAGCGCGGGCGGATTGGCGACCTTCGTGCCGCCGACCAGCACCGACACCGACCCGGCGGACTCGACCACGGTCGCCGCGCTGCCACCGCTGTCCGGCACCGGCACGCCCGCAGCGGCCTCCGGGCGCACGAGGGTGACCGGCTGCAGGGCCTGCTCGACCGGGATCATGCCCGTCAGTACGTCGGCGAGTCCGCGCGAGCCGCTGAGCTGCAGGAGCCTGCTCTGGACGGGGTCGCGGAAGTCGGCCTCGACGACGGCCACCCGCTCACCGGTCTCGGCCCAGGCGAGCGCGAGGGCCGCGACCAGCGTCAACTTTCCGTCCCCGGCGTCGGCGCTGACACACAGAATCGAGCGGGGTCCCCCGCCGTGGCCGTTCACGGGCTCGTGGCCGTTCTCGGCGGCGCCGCTGCCGACCCGCAGCGTGGTCTGCAGCCGCCACAGCGCCTCACGCAAGGGGTAGGCGGGCGCCGGATGCCCGTCGCGACTGATCAGCGGATGCCTGACGGCCCGCAGCGCCGCCAGAATCTGTGCCTGGAAGACGTCCTCGACGGCCGCCAGCGAACCCAGCCGGCGATCGAGCCGGCCAAGGGCGTACGCGGCGAACGCGGCCAGCACCAGACCGATCGCGAACCCGAACAGCGCATTGTCGCGCGGGTGCGGCGAGACCAGCGTCGATGCTTTCGGTCTGGCGGGGTCCACCTGCGTCACCTGCGAGACCGCCAGATCCGATTCCAGTTGGTTGATCTTGGCATCCAGCGTCGCCAGCTGTAGGGTGTCGGTCCCGCTGGAGGAGCTCTTCGTCGAGGTCTTTGTGTTCGGCGCGCCCGCGGCGATCACAGCATCGAGCGCTCCGGCTTCGACCCTCCGGACCTGCCGGCGGGCGAGCGCGATCGCGGCTTCCACGTGCCTGCGGTAGCGCGCGTTCTCGCGTGCGATGTAGGTCTGCGCGGTGGTGTTGGCGAGCAGCGCCGCGCCCCGCGCGGTCCGCGCTTCCGCGGTGATGACGATGAATTCGCTCTTTTCGCTGGCCTTCGCTTTCGCCTTGCCCTTCAGCGCCGCGCGGGCGTCATGGCTTTTGTGCTGCCGGCGCAGGCGATCGTGGACCGCTTCCTTGACGATGCTCGAGTTGATCAGCGCGGCCTGGGTGGCGGGGTTGGGCGCACTGGCCTTCTTGGTGCTGCTCGTGCTGGCGCCGATCTGAGACTGTTCTTCGGCGCCGTTGCCGAGGTAGACCTGTGTGACGGCCGAGTAGACCGAGGGCTGATGTTTGTAGTAGAGGTAGCTTGCCGCCGCGACAACGAGGGCCACGCCGAGGATCCACCACTTTCGCTTCCACAGCGGAGCGAAGATAGCGGCGGCGTCGGTGGTCTCGTTCATCGGCTTGAGGATCCGTCCAGGGCCGCTCTTCCGGCCGTCACCAAGGATAGATTACCGCCTGAGCGGCGATTAAATGTTACTCGCACGCGCCCCAGCCGGCGCGCTCTGGCAGATTTCTGGCAGGCGGGTCGGGGTCCGGTGTGCTACCGGCGCGGCGCTCAGCGCGCGCGCGTAGGACGCGCGCCGCCCGCCGCGGATCCGCCGCGCGCGGACCCCTCGCGCGGGGTGTCGGGGGGCGCGTCGCGCGTGGCATGCGGGGGCGCGTCGCGCGAGGCGTAGGCGGGCGCGGACTGTGCGCACTCGGCTCGCGCGCGGCGCGAGCGCCGGTAGGTGCGCAGGCCGTCGATGAGACCGGCCTGTGCGCCGCGAAACCGCGACCAGCCGGCGATGTCACGCATCGACAGCAAGCGCGCCATATGCGCGAGGCCGGGCGTCGAGCTGGTCCCGATCGCGCCGGCCCACAGAATGTGCAGGCCGCGTCCGAACGCCGGCAGATGCTCGAGCAGGGCCACGGTCTCGTTGTGGCGCGCGTCGCGCAGTTCGCGCGGGCTGAACTCGCGCGAGTCATCGACCCGGGGCTGGGGGTAGTGATCGACCGCGATCGCCGGGTCATAGACGATGCGCAGTCCGCGACGGCGCAGCGCGAGACACAGCCCCAGCTCCCAGTGGTGCTCGGTGCCGACGCCGCGCAGCCGCTCGTCGAAGCGGACCTGGCGCAGCAGCTCGGCCCTGACGCTGAGGTTGGCGCCCTTGAGCACGTCCACGTCGCGCGCACCGCCGACGCCCACGTGGTGGTTGCCGGTGACGCGGCCAAAGCGACCGATCACGCCGACGACCGGCTCGGCGCCGTCCAGCAGCCGGCCGGTCCCGTATGAGTAAACCCAGTCTCGGCCGCCGACGGCCGCGATCCTCGAATCGCTCGCATAGGCGGCCACGATCCGCGCCAGCCAGTCCGGGCGCGGGGCGGCGTCGTCGTCGGTCAGCGCGATCAGCTCGCCGCGACAGGCGTCCAGACCGGCGTTCATGGCAGCCACGACCCCCTGTCGCCGCACGACCACGACACGCACTGGGCGCGCGCGCGCGAGCTCGTGGCTGGCGACGTCGCCGGCGCGAATCACGACGATGATCTCCTCGGCGCCGCGTTCCTGGCGTTCGAGCGCGTCCAGGCAGCGGGCCAGGCTCTGCGGTCGCCTGTAGGAGGGAACGACCACCGATACGCGCATGCCCCCATCCTTGCACGCCGCCTGGCTGCGACCGTGATCCAGAGCAAGGGGCTGACTGGTCTGCTGGGCGCGGTGCTCCAGCCGGAGGCTCGCGCGCGCTGAGCAGGCTTCGGGCTCGGCCGGACCCGGGCTCATGCCAGACGCGAGTACAGCTCGCGATACCCGGCGACCATTCTCTCCGAGGTGAACGCGAGCGCCGACCGGCGCGCGGCGCGCCCGAGGCGGATCCTCAGCTGCGGGTCCGCTCCGAGCCGTCTCAGGCGCTCGGCGATCACGCCCGGGTCGCGCTCGATCAGGTAGCCGTTGTGCCCGTCTTCGATCAGCTCGCGCACGCCGCTCACCGGCGTCGCCACGATCGGCAGGCCGCTGGCGGCCGCCTCGAAGGTGACGAGCGAGAAGGTCTCGTAGCTCGAGGCCATCACGAACGCGTCGGCGAGCTCGTAGACCGGGGGAATCTCGCGCATGATCCCCAGCCAATGCACGGCGCGGCCGACGCCGAGCGCATCTGCGAGCTCCCGATAGGCCTGTTCATCGCCGTCGCCCGCCACCACCAGGTCCCATTCGCGGGCGCGGGCGAGCGCTTCGATGACGGGTCTGAGGCCCTTGCGCTCCCACTCGCCGCCGACGAACGCAGCGACTAGCCGCCCCTCGCCGACGCCGAGCTGCGAGCGCATCGCGCGCGCCTGCTCGAGGTGAGCGCCTGGCGCGAAGGTCGCGGTGTCGATGCCGTTGTGAATCGTGAGCGTCCGCGAGGCCAGCGCGGGGTGGTGCTCGCGGATCTCCTGCGCGACGCCATCGGATACGCACACGAACCTCGCCGCCCGGTTGATTCCAAAGCACACGTTTTCGCCGATCCGCTTGAGCGCGCCCGCGAGCTTGATGTGCGCCCGAAACAGGCGTGTGGAGCGGCTGGGCGTGGGTGTGGCCACCTGATGGCAATAGTGCACGGCGATCACATCGACCGGGGTCAGCACGATCGCGCCGGTCGCCTGCACGATGCCGCGGCGCCATCTGAGCACGGCGAGCGAGCCGGCCAGCATGAACCACGGATAGGCGATCGCGAACGGGCGGCTCGGCCCTCTGACCCGATGAAAGACCACGTCGGCGGGGTCCGGCAACTCGCACGTCCGTGCGATCACCGTCACCTCGTAACCGAGCCGCGCGAGCGCGGTCACGAGTTCGGCAAGCTGCCGCTCCATCCCGCCCACCCCGCCGATGTCGTTCGCCACGATCGTCAGCTCGGGGGCGGCTGGCGCGGGGCGATCAGCAGGCCTGACCGCGGTCCGCCCCTCGACGGCGGGCCGTTCGCCGGCGAGCGCCTTCATCTGTTCACGCTCGAGCATCCTAAGCGAGTCACGTGTGAACGAGGCGTCCGTTCGAGGTCTCGCCTCTGCGATCGACGATTGCCTGCAGATTGCCGAAGAACCGCTTGCGCATGGCGGCGTCGGTGAATTCGTGCATGAAGCTCTCGCGGCCCGCGCGACCGATCGCCGCGCGCCTGTCGGAAGCGGTGAGCAGCGGCTCGAGCGCGTCGGCTAGGTCGTGGGGCTCGCCCGTGGGCGCGAGCACGCCCGTGCGCCCGTGTGCGATGAACTCGGCAGGTCCGCCGGCGTCCACGGCGACGACCGCCACCCCCCTTGACATGCCCTCGAGCAGGACGATGCCGAAGGGCTCGGGGTCCGATGCGTTGACGAGGATGTCGAGCCGCTCGATATAAGGTCCGGCATCGGCCACTTGACCGGTGAGCGTGACTGCCCCGGCGAGACCAAGCTCGTCGATCAGCGCCGGCAGCGAGCCGGCATACTCGGGCGAGCGACCGTAGGCGTCGCCGCCGACGATCACCACGTGCGTTCGGTGTCCGCGTTCGCGCAGCAGCGCCTGGGCCCGGAGCAGCCGATCCTGCCCCTTCCACGGTTGCAGGCGACCCACGAGGCCTACGATCGGCACATCGGCCGGAAGCTCGAGCGACGCCGGCTGCGAGTCCTCGCCCCGTGCCTGCTCGGGAACCGGAGCGCCGCAAGCCACGACGAACGTGCGCCGCCGCGGAAACAACCGCTCTTGTGCGCGTGCGGCGGCGTTCGAGTAGCAGCCGACGGCCGCGGTCGGCAGCATTGTCGCGCAAGCGTCCATCCAGTGGCGTCCGGGGATCACCTGCTGCCACCACACCACCCGGTCGGCCATGCCTGCCAGCAGGGCTGCCGGAGACCCGTATAGCTGTGTCTTGGCGGCCCAGTTGACGATCAGATCCGGTTGGCGCGAGCGCATCAGCCGGGCGAGGCGCACCACCGTGAGACCCCACCGCTGCGCTTCTCGCAGGCGACCGGCCGGGATCACGGCCACGCGAAAGCCGGCGTTCGCGAGCGCGTCCGGCCAGGGTCCGCCCTCGAAGAACACGAGCTCGGGCTCGTGCCCTTCCGCGTGCGCGCCGGCGAGCACCCCCTGCAGCATCGCCTCGGCGCCCCCCAGGGCTTCGCCCCAGGGCACTGTTATGAGAACGCGCATCGGCCGTTCGCCGCCATCATGCCGCCGGTCCTGTCGCTGTCTCGGAATGCCGTGCTCACCGCGGGGCGATTGTATCTGTAACGCAGATCGCCTCCGACGGACTTTCGCCGAGTGAATCCCAGTGGGACTCTGCATATCCGTGCGATTCCCTGCTCGAGCCTCGACGAAGACAAATCGCCCCATCCGTTAGGGTGACACCAAATGTTTACTCAATCTTCTGCGCGTGGCGTCGCGCTCTGATCGGTGCGCTTGACGTGGCCAGCCGACCGTTGCGCATAGCCTGGCTCGGACCGATCCCGGGCGGCGACGCGAGCGCCAGAGGCGTGGCGACGGAGCTCCTGTACGGCCTGGCGGAGCTCGGCCACCGGATCGACTGCTTCTTTCCCTCGGCAGGCCAGCCGCTCCCGCGCGAGATCGCCGAGCACGAGAACGTGACGGTCATCTGGGGCACGAACGTCTGGCAGTGGAATCGGTGGTACAGCCGCGGTAAGTTCCGGGCGTTCGCCACCGGCCTGCTGACCCGCGGTCGCGCTTCGCTGCGGTTGCGCCAGGAGATCCTACGCCGCCATCGACGCGAGCCCTACGACCTGATCTACCAGTTCTCGAGCATCGAGACGCCCGCCGTGCCGGCGCGTCTGACGCGCTCGCTGCCGCTGGTCATCCACCCCGAGACGCACGCCGCCGGCGAGCTGCGCTGGCTGATCGCCGAGCGCCGGTTGGGGCTTCGCTGTCAGCCTGTCCACGTGCTGGCGGCGGTGGTGGCCGTCATGTCGCTGCGCGCGCTGGCACAGCGCATCGCCATCCGGCGGGCTCGCCTGGTTATCTGCATAAGCGGCGTGTTTCGCGATCACCTCGTGCGCGACTACGGGGTGCGCCGTTCCGACACCGTCGTAATTCCCAACCCCGTGCGGCTCGAGCGCTTCACCACTTGCGCCGGCACGGTCGCACAGCCGCCTCGCGTCCTCGTGCTGGGACGGATCTCGGTCCGCAAGGGCGTCGAGGACGTCGTGGCGGTGGCGAGGACGCTGCTCGAGCGCGGCGTGAGCGCCCGCATCCGCGTGCTTGGTGGTCCGAGCCTGTGGTCGGACTACACCAAGCTGCTCGACGACCTGCCGGACGAGAACGCTGAATACGCCGGGCACGTAGCGGCGGCTGAGATTCCCGCGGAGCTGGCCCGCGGGGACGTGCTGCTGCAGGCGAGCAAGTACGAGCCGTTCGGGCTGACGGTCGCGGAGGCGCTGGCTGCCGGCGTTCCGGTGGTCGCGACGAGCGAGGTGGGCGCGATCGAGGGCGTCGACCGCGCCGTGCTCACCGAGGTCGCGCCGGGCGATTTCGAGGCCATGGCGGGGGCGATCACGACGATGATCGCCAACTTGGGCGAGAACACAACCGCGATCCGTACGGCCGCGCGGCGGGAGGCGAGCAGGCTGTTTGCCAGCGCGCTCGTGTGCGAGCGCGTCTCGCAAGCGCTCGAGCAGCTCGTCCACGGGTCTGGTCGGGTGCCAGGTGAGGAGCCCAGCGCCCGCGTACCCGCTGGTTGAGCATGCTCTCGCCGGCTGCTACCGTGCCCAGCATGCGCTGCGCGGCTCGAACGTCGTGACCGCGGCGCCAACGTATCGCGCGCGGTGATCCAGTGAAAGGTCGTAGGTTGACACGGGTGACGGTTCTCAGGGGTGGCCGCCTGCGGTCGGGGGTGCTGCTGGCGTTCGCTTTGATGGCGTGCGCTGCGCTCGTCGCGGGCTGTGGCGGAAGCTCGAAGTCCGGCGGCTCGAACCAGGCGGCCGAATCTGCCCCGGGAGTGCCGGCAGGAGGCGAAGAAGCCAGGGAAGTGCAGGCCCACAAGCAGCAAGCGGCGCATTTGAAGAAGAGCGAAGAAGCCGAAGAGACGGAAATCAAGAAGAAACTCGAAGCCGCCAAGCGCGTGCAAGCGGAAAACGCGGCGGCGGCGGCGGCGAAGAAGAACAGCTCGAAGAGCTCGAGCCCGAAGAAGAGCTCGAGCACCAAAAAGAGCTCGCCGAGCTCGAGCAAACGGCGAGCGGCCAAGCCGAAGGCGACAGCGAAGCCCAAGCCGTCCTCAGGCGAAAGCGCGACCGAAAAAGCGGCTCGCGAACAGTTCGCCAAGGAAGAAGCACGAGAACAGGCGAAGTACAAGAAACGCGAACAGGAAGAAGCCGCGAACCGCTAGGAAGAAGCCGCGAAGCGTAAGCATCGCGAGCCATGGTGAGCGGTCTCGCGTGAGCGGCCTCGCGCGCCCGCCGGCAGCGAGCATCGATACAGGTACGCCTACTGATCGATCATCGCATCGCCTACCGACCGATCATCGCATCGGATCTCTGGTACGACGTCGAGCGGTTGCATGGCGGCTGGCGCCCGGACAACTGCACCGCAGGCGCGAGTCATTTGTCTCGGCCGCTGACCGGCGGCGAGCACTCAACCCACCCCGTCACCCCGTCACCGCGACTGGGGGCAACACCGGCCGCACTCCTCAACCGACCGCGCCCCATCACCCGGTCGCTGACGGGTTGCGGCGGGGGCATCACCGGCCGCGCCCTGCCCCTCGACGCGTCGCACAAAAAGCTGGAGCGTGGGCGGCGGTCTCGCTGACCGCCTGCCCACGCTCCGTAAAACCTTCCGCTCTATCCTCTAGCGACGGTTACGCCTCAGGCCTGTGCGTAAGCCGCGATCGCAGCGGGATTATTCAAACGACAGGTCTCCGCCATGCAGAGCGATTTCTTCGAGATCTCCTTCGAAGCGCCCGCCGTTGAATTCAACGTTGCCGGTTTCTGGATTGAATTTTCCTTCTTCAGATTCTTCTTTGTACCGGCATTTGTCATTCGGCGTGACATAGCTTCTGATTTTTTTCAGATTGATTTCGAAAGACAGCCCGGTTCTGAATTCGCCGTATTTTTCAAATTGCCGCGTTCCTTCTTCGAACGGCCCGGCTAGGTCCACTGTTTCCGGCACTGCGGCTTCGTATTCCGTGCCTTCTTTCTGTTTCAAGGGCAGTCGCTGTTCCGGAATGACGACCGTGCACTTGCCCCCGTGCGCTTTGAAAGTGACTTCGCTGGCGGGCCTGATCACCGCTTCGGATTCTCCTTCACCAACCTTGGCGGAGTAGTTCGACAGGAATTCCATTCCCAGCTTCAAGCCTACTTTTTTGAGTTCTTCGATGCCCGAATTACCGGCCGGCTTCACAACGGTTTCGCAGCCTTCGAACTTGACTTCCGTGAAGAACGATTCGGCCGGTTCCGTGGAGGTCACCTGGCCTTTGGCTTTGATGGGTTTTTCACACGTTATTTTGTACGGTCCGACTTTGAGCGTTTCGGCTTCTCCAGTGCCTTTCGTGGTACCTGTCGTCGATGCGTAGAATTTACCGAACGCGAGCGCTGGCGTCGCAACGACGCCAAACGCACATACAGCCACGGCCAGACCGAGCGCCGTCTTTGACTTGCTCATCCTCTCAGCTCCTCGTTTCGCCTGCCAAAATCTCCAATTTAAGTCCTGCAACGACCAGCTCCCTGCAAGCCCTGCTCCTGCTCCAACCTCCCTCAAAAGGCCACAGGGCAGCCCTGCCCTGCCGCCTCGGGAATAGGCTATCATACCATTACGTGGCCTGTTTGGGCCCTGGATGCTGCGCGGAAGGGCTGCTCGTCGGGTTCGGGCCTCGGACTGGGTTCGAGTGTGCACACAATCTCCGCCCTCGAGCGGCCCGCCCGGCCACTCCGAGGCGGCGGCTAGGCTGGCTGGCTGGATGAGCGGCGCAGACGAACAGCCGAGCGCCAACGTGCCGCGTCCGGCCGGTCTGCAGATCACGCTCGTCCACGACTATCTGCTCGTGATGCGCGGCGCCGAGCGCGCTTTCGCCGCGATCGCCGACCTGTACGGCAGCGCTCCGATCTTCACGCTGCTCTACGACGAGCTGGCGACGGGCGGGCGCTTCGCGGGCCACGCGATCGTGACGTCGTCGCTGCAGCGGCTGGGCACAGGCCAGTCGAGCTTCAGACGCCTGCTGCCGCTGTATCCGTGGGCGGTCGAACGCCTCGAGCTGCCTCCCTCCGACGTCGTGTTGAGCAGCAGCAGCGCGTTCGCCCACGGTGTGCGTGTTCCGCCGGGCGCGGTGCACGTGTGCTACTGCTATACGCCCTTTCGCTACGCCTGGTACGAGCAGGCGCGCGCCCTCGCCGAGACGCCGCGAGCGCTGCGCCCGCTGGTGCGGCGCCAGCTGGAGCGCATCCGCAGATGGGACCTGTTCGACGAGTCGGCGCGTCGACGTGTTCATCGCGATCTCGCAGCTGAGCCGCGAGCGCATCCGCCGCTACTACGGGCGCGACGCCTGTGTGATCCACCCGCCGGTCGAGACCGAGCGCTTCGCGCCGGGAGCGCCCGGCGACTCGCTGCTGATGGTCTCGGAGGTCGTGCGTCACAAGCGCCTGCAGGTCGCGCTCGAGGCGGCGCGCCGAGTGCGCGCGCCGATCCGCGTGGTCGGCTCCGGGCCTGATCTGGGCGAGCTGCGCGAGGCCTATCCCGAGGCCGAGTTCCTCGGACGGGCAGGCGACGAGGAGCTCGCCGAGCTTTACGCGAGAGCACGCGCGGTGGTCGTGCCGAGCATGGAGGAGTTCGGCATCGTCGCGGTCGAGGCCCAGGCGGCCGGTCGTCCCGTGATCGCCGCTGACGCCGGGGGAGCGCTCGAGACGGTGCTCGACGGGCGCACCGGACGGCTCGCGAGGCTCGACGACGTCGAGTCGTTCGCGCAGGCGATCGCGACGATCGACGAGCTCGACTTCGACCCGGCGCTGGCCGTGCAGAACGCCGAGCGCTTCTCGGTGGCGAGCTTTCAGCGGCGGCTCTCCGAGGAGGTGCGGCGGGCCTTGCAGGCCGGCGGCAGCTTACGCGCCGGCGCTTGACTCGCCACACTGCACAACCTCTCCAGTCCTGGACGGGCTCTCCAGGCTCGGACAGGTGACCCCGAACCCGTAGGCTCTCCCAAACCCGCATTGGGTGCCCGACAGCGCGGCAGCGGTCCACTGCTGCACCGGCGCGTAAACGCCGACGGGCCGCTCCCTCCTTGGAGCGGCCCGCCCGTGCACTGCTTGCACTCTGATTCGAGCTGCGCGAGCGCGAGCTCGGGAGTCGATCAGCTGGTGCTCAGCCTTCCTTGCTGCCGATTTCCTCCGCGCCGAGCAACGCCTCCTTGACGACGCTCGAGGGCAGGGCTTCGTAGTCGTGGTTTTTGAGAACCTTGCCGCCGCCGGCTTTGGCGACGACGAACTGCACGAAGTCGTGCACGGTCGTGGCGATCTTCTTGGATTCTTCTTCGCTCACACCGTATTTTTCGAGGAAGTACCAGTACTGCCGCGCCGCGAGGATGTACGTCACGCCGCAGATCGGATAGGTCTGCGACACGTTCGACGCTTTCACCTTCGACCAGTCCAGACGTGTGCTGGACGGAGGGAACGTCGTTCCCGGCGCGGAGATGTACTTGCTCTCCTTGCAGTTGGAGTTGCCTTCCTTGGCGGTATCGCCGTCGGTTGACGGATCTTCGAACGTCACAGGGGAAGCGCCCGGTTTGGAGTTCTGGACGACCGCCCAGAACTTTTCGTGCTGTTCACCCTTCGATTTTTCGCCGCCTTCGCCCGGGTTGAAGAATTTATATTCCTGGGCGACCGCGAGATCGGCGTAGCCGACGCTGCTTTCCGTTTCGTTGACCTTTTTGACGACGCCGGGATTGCCCTGTTCTTTCGGGCGAAGCACTTTCGCTTCCAGCGGCCAGCGCTGGTTTTCACAGCCTTCGGCGACGTTTTCCCACGTCTTTTCGGCGCCTTCTCCGAGTTCGCCGCTCGTGCACGGGACTTCGCCCGTGCCCACGCCTTCGGCCTTGACTTCTTTGAATTCTTCCATCGGGATTTTTGCTTTGCTGACCTGCTCGAGGAACGCCTTGAAGATGTGCGTCGTGCCCGATTTATCCTCGCGGACCACCGGGCGGATCGTGTCGTTTTCGCCACCCGATTTGCATGTCAGCGTGTCGTTGCCGTCGCCGCCCTGTGTGCTGAGGGCTTCGGCCCACGTTTTGATGGTGCCTTCATAGATGCCCGCGACGACGTCCTGGTCGAGCGCCAGGCGGCCGAGCTTCTCTTTCTTGCCCTTCGAGGTGACGATTTCGCTCGTGGCGAGGCAGCCTTTCGGCAGGTGAACGACGATCGCCTCCGAGCCCTGGGCGACCGGAATCGACTCAATCGCCGCGCCTTCCTGGGATTTGCCGGGTTCGTATTCGTATTTGCCTTCGACACCTGCGCCGGCGAATTTTTCGAATTCCTTCTTGACGGCTTCGTTCGGGGCTTCGTCGGTGCCGCAGATCGGGAACTTCTTGACGCGCGGATAGACTTCGCCGCCTTTGTTTTCGCCGAACGTGCTGACGCCGTTGCCCCAGGTTTTCAGGCAGCTGCCGCTCCCACGGTTGAAGCCGTTTTCCTGGTTGTAGTAGACTTCCGGTTCTGCATGGCTGCCCTGTTTGCCAGCGCAGGCGAGCTTGTAGCTGCTGAAGTTGAAGCCCGTTTTGAGTGCTTCGTTGCTTTTGTCGCTGTCCACACCGGTCCAGAAGAAGTCGGCCGGAGCTTGGAAGGTCGAGCCCTCTGATTCGATCTTGGCAGCGCCCGAACATTGTTCGAGCACGTCCGTTTTCGGCGCCTTGGCGCTCGCGACGCCGGGCACGCCGAGAGCGACCACTGCGGCCGCCGCCATGCCCGCCGGCAATGCGCGGCGCATCGAGACAAATCTCATTGCGTGGTTTCCTCCTGTTGGATTCCATTTCCACCGCGGTTATTCCGGTCCGCGGGCGCGGGTAACTCGCCCCGCCACGAGAGACTTTGGCAGGCGCGAACGCGCACGAGGTTACGATCCTGTGCCCGCTGCCGGCAGGATTATTCACAGGACGTTAACAAGATGTGGTCACGTGCAGCAGGACGCCGAGCGCTCGCCGATCCAAAGTGAACTCAAAGGATCATCTGCCTCGAGGCGTTTCCGAGCCAAGTGCCCACCGAGCCCCCGGCTCCGGCTCGGCCTTCGTGCGAACCCCCGGCTAGATTCTCAGCGCTTGTGCGACTTCTTGTGAGGTTTGACGAGCCGCAGCGTGAGCACGTGCGTCGTCGTGTTGTTCTTCTGTCCGCCGACGCCGCGCGAGAGGATCGTGAGCTTCGCCCGCAGCGCCCCATGCGAGTGACTGAGCAGCGATCTCGCGGCGGAGCTGAGATGGAGGGTCACCGACTTGCTTCCGGCGCTCAGCGAGTAGGAGCCAGACGCGAGCGTCAGGACCTTCTTCTTGGCGTGCTTCTTGTGTGAGGTCGCGACCGCGCTCGCCGTCTGCAGCGTGAGCGTGCCGGTGCAGGAGCCACCGCTCGGGCACGTGACTTTGACCTGGGTCGCGCCGCTCGCGCTCACCGACAAGGATGAGCCGTTGAACGAGACGATGTACGCCTCCACGCCATGGCCGGGCGTGGGCGTTGTCGTCGTCGGCGTCGTGTTCGTGGGGGTCGTGTTCGTGGGGGTCGTGTTCGTATGGTTTTCATTTTCTTCTTCGGCTTTGCTCGGCCTGACGGTGATTTCAACCTGCCCAGAGGCTTTCTGCAGGCTGTGCGAGGCGGTTTCGGCTTCGACCGTGACCACGACTTTGCATTTGGCTGTCGCGCAGCGGTTGAAGACGTGCTTGGCCTGCAGCGTGGCCGGAAGTTCTTGCGAGCTCGCTTCTTCGTGTGTCGCTCCTTCGCCGAATTCCCAGACGACTTTCTTCAGGTGCGTTTTTTCTTCACCATGCACTTCGGCGGTGAGCGCCGCTTCCCCTTCACCCGCATGAACTTCAGACGGTTCAGGCGAGTGGAGCTGGACTTTGAGCCCGCCCGGCGTCACGGTCAGCTTGCTCGCTTCGGACTGCGCGGTTTCGTCGGCGAGGTCGTCGGTCTTGACGACATTGCTGATTTCGTAGGTGCCCGCCTTGCCGGGCGTGTAGTCGAGCGTCAGTTCGCTCGGGAGCGCCTTTTCGTAGCTGACCGGGTAGGACGTTTCTTCGTGGGCGCCTTCGGGGGAGGTGAACTTCACCGTCCAGGTCACGCTCTTGGCGGCCGCCGCCGCTTTGGTCGCGCCGTTGGGTTCGACTTTGCCGAGCACCGAGGTGATCGTCAGCACGGAGCCCGCTTCGACCTGCTGCTTGGGTTCCCCCTGATAGGTCGCCACCGGCTTGCTCACCGGGACCGTCGGGCAGCCTTCCGTCTTGCCGCCTTCTCCGAACTCGAGGACTTCCGCGAAGTATTTACCTTCCGGTTCGTGTGTCGCGGTTTCTTCCTCGTAGAAGGCGAGCGCCAGGAAGCCGCCGCCGTTCAGCCCGCCGAGCATCGTCGGTTCATCGTTGGGATACGGATGGATGTTGCACGGCGCGGTCCCGAGGAATTCGTTCTCTTTCGCGCCGCCGATCCAACCGACCTCGGCGATCGACGGTTCGCCGCCGGAGGGATGGCTGTAATGCAGCACGGAGGGAGCCGGTTGTTTGCCGAAAAAGCCGTATACGCCGCTCAGGTAGATCGTGCCTTCGGTCGTGCTCGTCGGCACGAACGACATCATCGACGTCGGCTGTTCGCGGCCGGAGAAGGCTTCCCAGGGTTCGACCGACGCGGGCAGGAATAGCTGCTTGGGAGTCATTTCTTCGACCTTGCCCGCGGCCTCCTCCTGCGCTTGCGAGAGGGGACCCGCGAGCTGCCAGATGCCGGGTTCGAGTTCCAGTTCTCCGACTTCGCGTTCTTCGCTGAAGCCGAGCACGCTGCCGTCGGGGGCGAACGCCGGCGAGGCCGGCGCCTGTTCGACCCCTCGTTCTCCGTCTTCGGCGTCGCCACAGCCGGTTTCCGGCTGATCTGTCAGCGGCTGACCGGCCAGCACCTTCGCCTGCTTGTCCACATAGCGGGCGCCGAGCGAGAGTTCCAGCTGCCCAGACCCGCCCGAGGTCTTCACGAACTGCAGCGCCGCGCGGCACTGTTTTTCCTCTGCTTCTTTTTGCACGGGTTCCATCGGCGCTTCGTCTTCGTTGCCGGAGATCACGAGGTCGCCGGTGGCGGGGTTTACCGCCATGCCGCGCGGGTCCAGCAGCGGCCGTTCAGACGGATGCAGTTCGGCGCCGGCGCCGTGTTCTTCTTCGGCTTCGCTGTGCATCGCTTCACGGGTCAGCGCCGGAGCGGGCTTGTTTTTTTCGGTCTTGGCGCTGATGAGTTCGCCGCCCCCGCTGCTCTTGTATTCGAACGCGTAAAGCGACCCGACCGTCTGCATTTCGCTGTCGAGGGGGAACTGTTCGGGTTCGTGATTTTCTTCGCTCGGGTCCGGCCCGCGGCGTTCGTATACGAACAGCACGTAGACCCGTTCGCGGCCGGCTTCGTTCTTGGGATTCGGGTCGACGGCGATCGCGGCATTCGAGGCTTCAGTGGCGTTCTCGTTTTCGTCCTTGGCGCTCACCTTCGGCGGTTCGATTTGAGTTTCAGCCTGCAGATCGCCTTCGTGGTAGCGCTGCAGGACGATTTTTCCCTCGGACGCGCCCTGCAGGAGCACGTAGTAGGTGCCATTCGGGGCGGCCGCGAATTTGGGCTTCCATTTTTCCGTGAGCCGTTCGGCCTCTTCATTGAGCTGGCGCGGCTGTTTGAACTTTTGGAGCTCGCCCCACGACGTGGCCCCCGCCGGCGACGCCGCGCAAGCCAGGGTCACCAGCGCCAGCAGCGAAGCGAGCGTGAACAGCGACACGAGCGCGACCCTGGTCGGCTTGAGGTTTGCGACGGAGCGCATGCACGCGACAGGTTGCCGGCCCTGCCCGGCGAGGGTGTTGCCAAAGCGTGAACGCCTCGTGAAAGGCTGGTCACGCTGAGTTCGCTGCTTCACCACCGGCGACGGCGCTCGCGCTCGAGCCGGCGGTCGCTTGTGAGGAGGCGCTCGCGCTCGAGGCGGGGGTCGCTTGCGAGGCGGCGCTGGGAGCGGGCACCGCTCAGCGTCGCAGGCGCGATGCGCACCTCGCGCCTTCCGCGGCGCGGGCGGCCGCGGACGCCGACGGCGCCCGCGAGCGCCGCCAGCAGCACCAGCCCGAGCAGGTAGGCGGGCACGGGCTCGTGTTCGGCCGCGTCGTATGCGAGCGCCTTGTTCGAGACCGACTCGGGCGCCTCCTCCTGCTCCTCTTCGCGTTCGGCCATCTCGACCGGCGAGGTGACGGCCGAGGTCCCGGTCGGGGGCGTCGGGCGCGCCGGCGTGGGGACCGGCGGGGGCACGAACGCGAGCAGCGGCGCCGCGGCGACGGTCGGCACGAAGAACGGCGGTGGCGCGTGGGCCGGTCGAGCCGCAGGCGCCAGCACGGCCGGCACCGGGGGCGCGACGGGCGGCGGCGGCACGGGCACGACCGGCGGCGTGCTCGCGGGCGCGGGCCCTGCGGGCGCCGGCGCGGGAGCGGGCGGGGGCGCTGGAGCCGCGGCGCCGGCGCTGGCGAGGGGCAGGTGGCGCAGCGGCACCGTTCCGCACGGCTCTCGCACGCTGCCGGCCTGCACGTGCACGGGCAGCGTGTAGGAGAGACCGCCGGCGCTGATCGTGACCTTGGTTTCGCCCGCGTTGTAGGCGCAGAACAGCCCCGAGGTGGCGCCGACCTGTTCGCCGTTTTCTTCGTGGCCGTCCGCGATCGGCTGGCCCTTGCTGTTGACCAGCACGAACTGCGTCGGTTCGCCTTTTTCGCTCTCGAGCTTTTCCGGTCCGCCGGCGGCGGTGTTGATCTTGACGAAGGCGCCGACGCTTGGTTCGGAGGAGCGGAATTCGTATTCGGGCAGCACGGCTTCGGCGCACGAGGTCCCGACGCACAGCGAAGGGATCGGGATGTACTGGCTTTCGTCGCAGAAGCCCGTCTGCTCGTCACTGAGGCCCCGGCAGCCGGCCCGCGGCCTGCGTGCGAGCCCCCGGAACAGCGACACGTGGCTGCGGCGCAGCAGCGTTCCGCTCTCGGGTTCCATTGCCAGTTCGCCGACGACGGGGACGAGCCGGACCTGCACGGGCGTGACGTCGGCCGCCTGTTCGGCGGCGCTGCGCTCGCCCCACAGCACTTCGCCCAGCAGGATCCCCTTGGCGCCGTGGAATTCGGCGGTGTCTTCCTTGAACGGGTACTCGTAGCCGAGCGTTCCCGAGCCGAATGCGCGCAGGCTGGCGCCGTCGAATGAGATCGTCTTGGCGACGTTTTCTTCGGGCGCGTCGTAGAAGTAGGCCGAGGCGGCGTAGTGGTTGGGATCCTGCCCGTCGGGATCGCGCCCGGTGAGCGCGGCGAACAGCGCTTCGGCCGTCGCTTCGTGCTTGCTTGGCGCGAGCTGCGCGCCGAGGTCCGCTTCGCCGACGACGATCACCGGCTTGCCGTGGGTGCCTGCTTCCTCGAGCTCCTGCTCGAGCCACGAGCGCTGCGCGGGGTCCACGCCGCCGGCGCCGGCATCGTCGAGCACGACCACGACCACGCGGGCGTTCTGCACGGCGTAGTAGCCGGCTTCCGGTTCGGAGCGCGAGGGCTCGTCGGGCGTGCGTTCAAAGCCGCTGACGGGGGTCCCGCCCAGTGGCGAGGCCAGACCCGCGAAGGCACCCGCCAGCGCCGCTTCGCCTTCGCCTTCTCCCTGCGAGCTGCCGGCGTAGGCGGGCCACGGACTCGGCCCCTGCAGCCCTTCGGAGAAGATGCGCGCGTAGCGGCCGTATTCTTCGTCGTACGGAGGGCGCGGCGCGACCGATCCGCTGTAGGAGGAGTACCGCACGAGCGGCCCCGTGTAGAAGAACGCGGCCGCGCCGGCTTCCTTGGCGACCGAGACGGCCTTGGTGAGCCACACGTCGGGCCCGGGCGCCGTTTCCATCCGGTCGGTGCAGGGGTCTTCGCAACTGGCGTTGCCGCCGAAGGCGAGCGTCGTGACACCCGGCCCGGCGGGCGGGGCCTGTTCGGACTGGGTCGAGAGCTGGACGGTTCCCTCGTTGGGCGGCCGTTCGCTCGCCGGGTAGCGCGCGACGTCGGCGGTCTGCTCGCCTTCCAGTTCGCTGGTGACGCCGCCGACCACCCATGCTTCGGACCCGCTCGGCGAGACGAGCGCCGCGATCAGCCCGTCGGGGTGGTAGGGCTGGTCGTAGCCGGCGTAGTTCTTGTTGTTCTCGTTCACGGGGTCGGAGTCGTGACCTTCGTCGCGCCAGCCGCTGGCCGTCTGGCGCAGCACCACGCCCGCCGAGGCGCCGCCGCTGTCGATCATCGCGGTGGGCGCTTCGTAGGGCGGAAACCCGGGCGGAGGTTCGAGCCCGACGGCGCCCGTCGCGGATGCCGCACCGCCGGGGGACACCAGCGCTCGCAGCGCCCCGTTCTGGCGGTACAGCGCCAGCGAGCCGGCTACGCCGCTCGGCAGCTGGGTGGCGGCCTGGTGCCAGGGGGCGCCCGCCGATTCTCGCTCGTATAGGCGGGCGACGCCTTCGTGCGTGGCGAGCACCGCGGCGCCCCCGTCGGGAAGGCCGGCGACGGCGTCGACCTCGGCCGAGCCGGTGACCTGCGCCTCTTCGCGGTCGACGCTCCAGCCGCCGCCGTCGTTGACAAGCAGTCCGCCGGCGAAGGCGTTTTCGGCAGGGTTGGGCTGATAGTCATAGGCGACCAGCGCTTCCGAGCCGGCGAACGCGATTCCGGTGAACTCAGCGGTCTGGACTTCTGTCGGGAGCTGCGTTTCTTCGGTCCAGGTCTTGCCGTAGCGCAGTATCACGCCGCTGTGGCCGAGCGCCTGCTCGCCGACGGCGTAGCCGCGGGTCGGGTTTTCGGGGTCGAAGGCGATTCCGTACAGGTTGGCGCGGAAGTTGATCGGCGCCGCCGGGTCCGCTTCCCACAGACCCGTTTCACCGCGCCACAGCCACATTGCTCCTTCCTGGCCGACCGCGTAGACCCGGTTGGAGCGCGGCCAGGCGACCGCGCGCAGGAATGGCTTTTCGATCCGCTCGCCGGGGCCGAACAGGCTTTCGGGGAGCCAGCCCGAGCCGGGCTTGTAGCGCGCGACGCCGCCGCTCTCCCCGACGGCGATCGCTTCGCTCGTGGGCGCGGCCACGGGGGCGCCGGGCGCCGGCGCGATCGCGACCAGCGGATGGCGCGTGGCCACCGGCCAGTATTGAAAGCCGTACTGTTCACTGCCGCTCGTCAGGTGCACCGGCGGCTGAAAGCCGAGCCAGCCTTCTGCCGGCGAGCTGAACGCGGCGCCGTAGAGCTGTCCGGGCACGGTTTCCGGACTTGATTCGCCGCCGATCGAGAGGATCGGCACGAACGCACTCCCTTGCAGGCGCAGCGTGATCCCTTCGAGCAGGCCGGAGATGACGCGCCCGCCATAAGGGCCCGAGCCCGCCCCGGGGGCCCCTGCGGACCAGGCGATGCTGCGCCCGTACTGCTGGGGCGGTTCCTGTGGCAGCGTTTCCTGGCAGGCGGGCTTTCCGGCCGGCGCTTTGCACCAGCTGTGCTCGATCACGCCCGTCAGTTCGCCGTGGGGGCCGGCTTCCGGGCGCACGTACATGGTGGTGAAGGGCGGCTGGTGTTCGACGTCGGTGCGAATGCCGTCGGCCCAGATGCCTTCGCTGGTGACGGTCAGCAGCTGGGACTCGACGGTGATCGGCGACGGCGCTTCGGCGCCGGGCACCGCGAAGCCGGCCGGTGCCCCTTCTTCGCTCATCGGCACGCTCAGCTGCAGCTGCCTTTCTTTCGAGGGCAGTTCCACTTCGACCGGCTTCCAGCCGTAGCCGTCGCCGTTCTTTTCACCGCAGGCTTCTTCGTCCGTCGCCTCCTTGACGCGGTGAAACAGCGCGACCGCGCCTTTGCCGTAGGCTTTCGACAGGCGCGCCAGCAGCCAGGCGTTTTCCGGACCGCTCGCTGCGATCGCGAGCGGGCTGAATTCCTTTTCTTCGGCGCTTTTTGGCGGGATTTCGATCGACTCGCGCGACCAGCACTGGCCGTTCCAGTGCAGCACTGCTTCGGCGATGCCTTCGGAGGGACTGGTCGGCGCTACCAGTGCCCCTGCGGCTCCATCGGTTTCGGCCAGCGCCGCGATCATCGGGGCGCGGTTGGCGCCGAACAGTGCTTGGCCCTTGCCCAGCAGTGGTGCTTCACCGCCTTCGCCTTCCTTACCTCCCGCTTCTCCGCCTTCCTTGCCTTCCCCTTCCTTGCCTTCCCCTTCTTTGGTTTCCCCTTCTTTGGTTTCCCCTTCTTTGGTTTCCCCTTCTTTGGTTTCCCCTTCCTTGCCTTCCCCTTCTTTGGTTTCCCCTTCTTTGGTTTCCCCTTCTTTGGTTTCCCCTTCTTTGGTTTCCCCGGTCTCGGCCACGGGGGCCGTCGCCTGGAAGGCTTCACCGGCACCGGGCTTGCGCACCAGCACCACCTGCTGTCGTTCGCTTCCGTGTGGCATCGTGCCCGCGAGCGTGCCGTAGCCTTCCGTGGTGATCTGTCCCTCGAGCGGGCTCGGTTGGCCGCTTGGATGGTCGGGCTTGAAGCCGGCGGGCAGTTCCGGACCGGGCTCCCATCCGCCTTCTTCGCCGCTCGCGGAGGGAGCCGTGTAGCGGACGAGATCGGGGGTCGCCTGGCTGCCGTGGCCCAGTTCGCCGAGCCCCCAGGTCGCGCCGCCGGCTGCCCCCGGTTCGGAGGTGCTGGCTCCGAGCATGACGATCTTTTCGGCGGGAACGGCCAGGTCGGTGGAGGGATGCAGTTCGGGAAAGCCCGTTTCGGCGGCGACCCTCGAAGTTCCGGCCCCGAGCGCGAGCAGCGCGAACAGGCCGAGCGCGAGCGTCAGCCCGACCACCCCTGCGAGGGCCAGGCGCGCTCGCCGCGGCCGCAGGAGCGCGCCGGCGTGGCGTGGCCGCTTCACGGCAGCGTTCCCAGTCCGGCGAAGCTTGGCACCTCCGGGAGGACCTTCAGGCCGGTGGTCTCGGTCTTGGAGCCGTTGCCTCCGTGTTCGGGCCCGCCGACCGCTTCCGTGACCTTGGTGCTGGGCAGCGGCGCAAGCGCGTGGGTCTGCAACGAGAGCTTCGTCGGCCACTTGTGCCGGTTCAGGCGCAGCAGCAGCTTGCGGTTGCCCGCGGCGAAGGTGTGCATCGGAGTCTGCGCGACCACCTTCTTGCCACGCTTGGCGACCAGGCGCACGCGCGCCTTGACCGCTAGATGGAAGCGAAGTTCCAGCGTGTCGCCGTGGAGCAGGCGGCTGTGCATGTCCGAGAGCAGCGGCGCCTGGATCGTGGATTCGACTACCGGCGCCCCTTTCGCTTCGGCGAACGTGCCTCCGTAGTCGGGGGGTTCTTCCTGCAGGCCCGAGGTGTCGGGCGGCGGCGCGTCGCGGACTTCCTGGGGGATGCCTTCGTCGGCTGGGCGTTCGCTTTCGGCGATCACCTTGCCTTCGGGGAAGCCGGGCAGTTCGCTGTAGGGCAGGGTGCGTTCGCCTTCGCGGGCCAGGTGGTAGAGCCAGCCGCTGGCGTTCGCCATCCAGCAGTCTTCGCGCGCGGCGCAGACGAGCCGCGCGACGGCCCCGGCGGCGTTGCTCGGCAGCGCCCGTTCTGCTTTGCTCGGCAAGGTCTGCACGCCAAGCACTTCTCCCTGCGCCGAGATGTGGACGAGCACGGCGGTGGCTCGTTCGAGTTCGCTGCCGGTCTGTCCGTGCGGGCCCAGCGCCAGCCAGGCGTCTTCGCTGCCCGGTTCAGGCGCGATCGCGCGCACCTCCGCTGCTGCAGCGGGCCCGCCGAGCAGTTCGTCTTCTTCGTGTTCGCTTTCAAGCAGGTTCTCTTCGAACAGCCTCGGCAGCGGATGGGCGCCGCCGCCGGCTTCGCCGGGACCGATCGCCTGGCTCCAGATACCGTCCACACGGCGCAGCACGGTGACTTCGCCTTCCCCTTCGACACCCACCTGCCTGGCGGTCGCCGCCCACAGCACGCCTTCGGTCGAGCCCAGGCGCAGGTATTCGAGCGCTTCGGTTGGCTGCTCGTTGTTGCGATAGAGCGGCAGTTCTTCGACCAGCGGCTGCATCGCCGTGCCCGCTTCGGCGACGTGCAGCACCGATGGGCGCGCGCTCGCCGGTTCTTCGGTGTGGGCGTCGTTTTTGCCGTAGGCGACGCTCTCGAAGATGGCGTTTTCGAGCGCGCGCATTTCCATCACCGGATCGCTGCGATCGGTATAGGGCTGCGCTTCGACCGTGCTGCCGTTCCAGTGCAGGTGAAACGAGCCGACCAGCGGTTCCGGCAGCGCGGCGCCGCCGAACCAGCAGTCCTGCGAGCTCTTGGCCGGCGGTTGCGGCGGCAGGCAGGCCGCGCTGGAGATCTGCTCGTAGGAGTCAGGTTCAAATGCGAGGTGGGCGTAGGACGCGACGATCGCGCCGCCCGAGAAGTGGCATAGCGAGCGGTCCGCGAGCGGCGGCAGCACGCCGTTGACCGGCGCCTGCCCCGGGCGCTGGTCGGAGACCGTCCAGAAATCACCGGGGCCGCTCCAGGCTATGCGCCCTTCGGTCGCGCCGCAGGCCGTGGCGATCTGGTGCCAGCCGCTGCCGTCGTAGGCCCACACCCCTGGTTTGATCACGTCGCCGTTGCCGTGTGTGATCAGCAGGCCGCGGTTGGCTTGCGGCGCGGCGCCGGGCGGTTCCCAGAACTCGATGTCGCCGACGGTGCCCAGCGGTACCGGGGCGGGCGGAGGTGACACACCCGGTGGTGGTGGCGGCGGCGAGGGCTGTTCCAGACGCCAGGTCGCGGCTTCTTCGGCGCCGGCGCGCGCGACTGTGGATGCACAGAACGCGGCGAGCAGCGCGAGCGCCAGCCCCGAACGCGCGAGCTGGCGCGGCAGACGGCGGGAGCTCATCGGCGCCCACCTGGCCCCGACGAGGGTCCCTGGGCCGTGCCTGCAGAGCTGCGCTTGTGCGCGGCGGTCTTGCGCGCGCGAGCCTTCTCCTTCTTCTTCTTGCTGGCGATCGTGCGCTGGAAGGTCACGGAGATGGTTTCGCGCAGGGCCGCGTGGCCCGGCGCGGTGAACGTGACGGTCACGGTCGCCGACTGGCCGCCGCGCTTGCGCGCGAGCGCAGCGTACGGATGGGCGAGTGTCAGCGTCAGCGTCGTCAATCCCGCCACCTTTGTGCTCACGCCACGGGTCGCGAGCGTGCGCGTCGCCACTGCCTTCGGAGAGCCCCTTCCTGCCGCGCTCGCGCGCGCGTGGTGGCGCGCGGAGGAGTGTGGGCGCACGCGAACACGATGTGCGGCTCGCGCGCCGGCCGCTGACTCGACCGTCACCAGGCCACGCGCGCTCGCGCGCGCGGTTCCGGGTCCGGGCGCCCGGACATACAGCAAGACGCTGCCGTCGGGACGGGAGCGCGCGGTCACGCCCAGCCGCCAGGCCGCGCCGAGGGCGAGCTGTGGCTGGGGCGAGATCGATTGTCCCGGCGATTCGTCGGGGAACTGCACGCGGGTCACCGCGAACACGTCGCTGCCATCGCCGGCCACGCAGCAGTCAACCGGCTGCGACGGGCTGTTGCCGTCGCCGTAGACCAGGTTGGCGGCGGTCGAGGTGAACACGAGCTGGTCGCCGTCTCCGGAGAAGTCCGGCGTCAGCGCTCCGAGCTCATCCGGTTCGCCGGCCAGGGCTTTGTACGGGTCGCCGGTTTCCTGCGAGGTCGTCGTGTAGGGCTGCTCGCTCTGTTCGCCTTCGTCTTCGTAGCCGTGGGTCACCCGCGTGAGCGTGCCGTCGGCGAGGTCGGCGTCGTACAGTTCGTCGATCCCGATTTCGGGCAGCGGCGCGCTGACGAGCGTAGGCCAGCCGAGCGTGAACAGTGTTCGCAGGGTGCTGAACGCGAGCTGCTGGCCGTTGGGGGAGATTTCGAAGTCGTTGACGGGCTCGGACTCGGCATCGGATGCGGGCGAGCCCGCCTCGGTCACCTGAGTGAGCGCCTGGTCGCGGGTGAGCCCGGGCCGCATGTTTGCGACGAACAGGTCGGTGGGGTTGCCTTCTTCGCCGCGATCGAAGTCGTAGCCCTCGGTGATCAGGCGGGCGTTGGCGCCGAAAGCGACCTCTTCGCCGTTGGCGCTCAGGCGCGGGGTGACGTCGGTGCCGGATCCCTTGATCATGCCGCCGCCTTTTTCGCCCCCCGCGGTTTCGCGTACGAACGGGCCCTGGCAGGGGTCGCCCGCGTTCTCGCTTCCCCGCGCGAGCTGCGTCTCTCCGCTCGCCGCGCAGCCGGGCGCTTCGGGATCGGAGCCGCCGGTTACGCGGCGCGTCTGGTTTGCGGCTGCCGGCAGCCTGCGCCACAGCGGTTCCTCGTAGACCGCTTCGAGGTCTTCCTGCGCAAGGGTCGGCGCCTGCTCGGCGACGTTCTCCCCGATCCACGCCACCGTGCTGCCGTCGGCGCTGATCGAGGCCCCCGGCCAGGACGCGTCGCGTCCGTGCTTGGGAAAGCTCGCCGCGCCGAGCGTGACGGCGCCGACCGGTTTCGATTCGGCTTCTGCGGCGACGACCGGTTCGGCCGCTCCTGCGGCGGCGCCCTGGCCGCATTCGAAGCTGCAGCGGCTGACCAGTTCGGTCGCGCCGGTTTCGAAGCTGTGCACGGCGACCTGGCCGGCGGGCGTGTGTGGGCCGGGGGTTTCGCCGTGAGCGCGTTCTTCGGCTTCGAGCGCCGGGTAGGCGACGAGGTCTGAGACGCTCGTGGTGATGAACACGACCTCGCTGCCGTTGGCGCTCATCGCCGAGCGGCCGGCGGCGTAGGAGCCGCCGGTTTCACCGGCGCCCGCGTTGCGCAGCGGTTCTTCGGAGCCCGAGGGCACCGAGGCGGCTAGGAACGCCCGTTCATCCGCGGGACGCGCGGCTTCTTCGGCGGCGCTGGCGCCCGGTTCGACTTCCATGTCGCGCCGGTAGACGTTGACCGCTTCGCGCGCGGGGTCCGGGTCTGGTTGCGTGTGGGTGATTTCCGGCAGGCTCGCGCCTTCGTCGGTGGTGAAGCTGACGTACTGCCCGTTTTCGCTGATCGACGGCATCGCGGCGTCGCCGCCCGCGACCTGTTGGATCGCACCCGTGTCGAGATCGCGGCGCCAGACGCCGGTGACGCCGCCGATCGCGCCGTCGAAAGCGACGTAGCGTCCGTCGGCGGAGATCGCCGAGTCGTGGGCGTATTCGGCCTGCTGCACGAACCCGCTGCCGCCGAGCGCGCCATAGGAGACGAGGCTGATCGGGGAGAACACGTCGGCGTGCGCCGAGGTGGCCGCGAGCAGCCCCGCGGAAACGGCGCACGCACAGGCAAGCACGCACGTGAGCCATGCCGCGCATGCGGCACGGACGCAGGCGAGCTCGGCCGGGAGCCTCGATCGCCCCGGTTTCATCGCGCGTTCACCAGCCGGCTGACGACGCCCGTGTTGCCGAGCGTGTCACGAATGTGGACGACCACGCGATAGATCCCGGCGTGGCCGTAGCGGTGCGTGAAGCTCTTACGCCCGCGCGCCGAGTGGCCGTCACCGAAGCTGACCGTAAGATCGTGTAGGTCGATCCCGGTGTAGGGGTCGCGCACGCGCACGCGCACAGCCCGGTTGCGCTGGACGCGCGCGATCGAGACGATCGGCGCCACCCCGTCGACCAGCAGAGTCGAGGGCTTGGACAGCGTCGACTGGCCGTCGGCGTCGGTCACGAGCAGCTGGGCGGTGTGACGGCCGGAGCTCAGTCCGAGCGGGTCGATGCGCAGCGTCGATGAGCCCGCCGGGGTGGCCTGCTTGCGGCCGTCGAGCACGACCGTGTAGTGCAGCGGCCCGTCGGCGCTCGCCGCCGGCTGCCAGCTGACGATCGCCTGCGAGGGCTTGACCCAGTTCTTGGGAACGCTGAACACCAGTTCGCTTGGCGGCGCCGTGACCCCTGACGCGACGATCGCGGCGTCGCCGAGCGGGCCCTGGCGCCAGGCGACCAGGCCGTCCCCGAGGCCCGAGCGCCCGACCGCGAGTTCGGCCACTTCGCCGCCGGCGCCGCCGCCGACCAGGCCGGTCTGCACGGCGCGGGTGGGGAAGTCCTCGCGCACCGCCACCTCCGGGACGCCTGCTGCGTTCACGCTCGGCCAGGCCGAGACGCCTCCGCCTTCGGGGTTCATCACGCTGACCGCCGCCGCTTCCACGCCGGCGAACTGCGGCCCGAGCGAGAGCGTCCCCGCGAGACCGTGATCGTCGCCCTCGACCACGCGCGGCGTTCCGTTGCAGTCGTACAGCAGCCGCAGGTCTTCCTTTTCGTCGATGTCGATGCTCGGCGGGCCGATCGACGCAGCCGCGCCGCCCGCGACTTCGTTGTCGGCGACGAACGCGCCGGTGAACTCGGCGCCGTTGGTCGATTCGCCGCTGGGGAGCACGTTCAGGAAGATGCGCGGTCCCGGTAGCGCCGAGCCGGGTCCGGCCGACTGCCGGTAGGCGACGTCGGCCTGCCCGAGCCAGGTCACGGCCACGCTCGGAGCTTCGGCGTCGGTAGTGATCGGCGCGCCGTTGTAGCTGGATGCGCTGACCGGCATCACGTAGTCGAGCGTCGAGCCGAACAGGCGCCTGGCCCAGATGCGCGCGACACCGTTGAGTTCGGGCTCCTGCCAGACCACGATCCCGTTGCCCGTCGGCCCGATCGCGATGCGCGGGGCGTTGGCCTCGGTGGGCGGGCGCATCCCCACCCCGGTGTTGCGGTTGATCGCCCCGAGATCGGTCCAGCGCGTGCCGTCGAAGTGGGCGACGCGCACGGTCTCGGTCACATCGCCGCGATGCAGCTCGATGACACCTTCGCGGCTCTGTTCGACGACCCTGTAGACGAGGTCGGCATACCCGGTCGAGCTGACCGCCAGTTCGGGATCGGTGCCGGTGGCCTGGTGGATGTTCTTGTCGATCAGGATCGCCTGCCCGAAGCGTTCGCTGCCGGGGCCTAGCTCAGCGCCGAGCATCTCGTACTGCGGCTTTCCTTCGGGCGGCGGGCTGAGCGCGTACTGGGTGGCCCACGTCACGATCAGCTCCCCGCCTTCGACGGCCCCGATCCGCGGCCAGCTGGCGGCATAGGGATCTTCGCTGTCGACCCTGATCGGGGCCGACCAGCGCCCTTCGGCGTAGCGCGAGACGAACACGTGCGGCACCCCGCCCACACGCTTGAGATAGACGAGCCCGCCGGTCCCGTCCGAGGCCATTGCCACCCCGCCGAAGCCCACGATTTCCTCGCTCGGGCCTTCGATCGTCTGGGCCGGGAGAATCACAGCACGAGCAGACGGAGAGCGGGCGGCGAGAATCGCGAGGAGCAGCACCGCCAGCCCGAGCGCCACAACTGGCCTGTGCCACCCGCGCGGCGGTCGATCCTGAGTCTGCACGGCCGCGAGGCTCATCGACGGCCAAGATAAGAGATGGGCCAAGCCGTGGACGTCGCTCGAGGCCCGGTTTCACCAAATGATTACGAGTCGGTCACCGCTCGCGAAGCCGGTCGCCGCTCGCCGAGCCGGTCGCGCTTCGCGCGGGACGCGAGGGCAAGATCGCCGGAGCGCCCCGGTCGCACGTCTCGAGGTACGCCTTGGGCTCACGATTCGGATTTGTTCAGCGCGCCGGGGGTCTTGTTGTAGGCACAGCGGAAGTTCTGCGGTTCGATGACCGGCTGGGAGCCGGCAAATCCGCCCTTGTTGAAGTTGTCGTATACGTCCACGTACTGGAGCGATTCGGGATAGGGGTTGGCGGGCAGCGGGACCGGGTTGGCCTGGCCCTGGCGCGGATCGCCCGTGGCCCCTTCGCTGACGCCCTCGAAGCCGGCCGCTGCTGAGCCCGCTTCGGTGGTGACCAGCGTCGAGCTCATCTCGCGTTCGTCTTTCAGCCCGCGGGTCGGGTCGAGGTTGATCGTCGCGGTCAGCTGCGAGTCGTGGACGACGGACTCGAGCTTGATCCACGGCGCGGCGGCGATCAGTTCGGAGGCCGAGGGCAGCCAGCCGCCGACTTCCTCGCACTTCCTGCTGGCCCACACGAAGTTGTTCTTGCCAACGTCGGCGTTGGTCAGCGGGTAGACGGTTGTTTCCATGCACCAGCCGCCGCTGCCGCCGCCGACGCTGATCGTGTCGGGCGGGCAGGTGGCTTCCAGCTCGGCCGCCGTCTTGCCGCCGAGCTCCTTGGCGTTCGCGACGGTGGGGATCGCCGATGCGGGAAATTTGCGATTGTGGCCGAGGGTCAGGATCCCGCCGGGGCGCGGCTTTGAGCTGACGGGGTGGCCGGCGATCGCGCTGACCACAGCCTGGCGCGCCGCGTCGGCGAGGCCCGTGGTCGAGAAGACGAGCGCCACGAGCGCGACGAGCATCGCCGCTGACGGTAGGCGCCTCGGGGCGCCCCCCGGTCGGCCAGCTCGCATCCGCTGGCGCCCGGGGATCCTGCTCATCGTCCCTGCTCCCCCTCGCGCGCGGGCGGCGTGCGGCGCACGTCGCGCAGATCGTCGAGCGAGACCTCCTGGACGGTCGAGAGCATCGCGTCCAGCGCGACTCCCGAGAGCGTCTCCTGCTCGAGCAGCGCGGTGGCGGTCTCCTCGACGGTGTTCCAATTGCGGTCGAGGATCACTGCCGCGCGGACCTCGGCGTCGCCGACGAAGCGCTCGACCTCGTTGTCGATCAGGTTGAGCGTCTCCGGCCCGACCGAGCCGAGGTCCTGCAGCGAGGCGCCGAGGAACACCTCGCCGCTCTTCTCGCCGATCGTGACGAGCCCGAGCGCATCGGACATGCCGAACGAGGTGACCATACTGCGGGCCAAAGCGGTCGCCGCGTGCAGGTCGTCGTTGACGCTGGTCGAGACGTGACCGAACGCGATCCGCTCGCCCGCGAGGCCCGCGACGATCGAGATCAGCTGGCGCTTGAGGTCGGGCTCGGTCATGATCAGCTGGTCGCGGTCGCTGAGCATGTGCGCGGCCGTGCCGAGCTGGCGCCCACGCGCGACGATCGACAGCTTGCGCGTCGAGGTCGCCTGTCCGAGCGCGTCGGTGACGACCGCGTGCGAGGCCTCGTGGATTGCGATCAGCCAGCGCTCGTGTTCGCTCAGGATGTGGTGCTTGGCGGGGCCTGCGACGACCCTGTCGATCGCCTCCTCGAGCGTCGCCTGGGTGATCTCGGCGCGTTCGTCGCGCACGCTCAAGAGCGCCGCCTCGTTGATCACGTTGGCGAGCTCGGCGCCGCTGAAGCCCGGCGTCTGGCGCGCAACCTCCTCGAGCGAGGCGTCTGGCGCCAGCGGCCGTTTGCCGCCGTGCAGGCGCAGGATCTCCAGGCGGCCGTGAACGTCGGGCGTGTCGATCACGACCTGGCGGTCGAAGCGGCCCGGGCGCAGAAGGGCCGGGTCGAGGATGTCGGGACGGTTGGTCGCGCCCATGACGACCAGCCCGCCGTCTCCGGCGAAGCCGTCCATCTCGACGAGGATCTGGTTGAGCGTCTGCTCGCGCTCGTCGTTGCCCTGGCCGATGCCGGCGCCGCGCTTGCGTCCGGCGGCGTCGAGCTCGTCGATGAAGATGATCGCCGGGGCTGCTTTGCGGGCCTTGCGGAACAGGTCGCGCACGCGCGCCGCGCCGACGCCGACGAGCGACTCGACGAAGTCAGAGCCCGACAGCGAGAAGAAGGCGGCGTCGGCCTCGCCCGCGACGGCCTTGGCGAGCAGCGTCTTGCCGGTCCCGGGCGGGCCGACCAGCAGCACTCCCTTCGGCGCGGCGGCGCCGACGCGCAGGTATTTGCTCGGGTCGGCCAGGTAGTCGCGGATCTCACGCAGCTCGGCCACGGCCTCGCCGGCGCCGGCGACGTCGGCAAAGGTGACGGTGTCGCGCGTGCCCTTGCCCTTGCGCCGGCCCTTGCCGGTGAACTGCGAGAACGACGCGATCCCGCCGGCTGCGCCCTCGGTGCCGACGCGCATGAACAGCGAGAACAGGCAGACGAGCAGCAGGATCGGGATCAGGAATTGGACGATGATCGTCTTCGTGCCCTTGCCGGACTGCTGATCGACGGTTACGGTGGCGGCACTGGTCTCGAGTTCGCCGAGCAGCTGTTGCGTCTGCGCCCCCGAGGCCGGGTAGGAGGCCCACAGCAACAGATGCAGGCGTGCGCGGGCAAGCACCGATGCTTCGAGCGACGTGGCGGGCGAGCCGCCGGACGGCGTGCTCGCGGACGGCGTGCTCGCGGACGGCGCGCTCGAGGACGGCGTGCTCGCGGACAGCGCGCTCGAGGATGGCGCGCTCGAGGACGTTTCCGACGCGGTGCCGGTGCTCGCGTGCGAGCCCTTCTTGGCTTTGGTTTTCGTGACCACGACGGGAGCCGGCCGCGTCGTCAGCTCGACGCGGTTGTCGTGGTCGAGCAGAACTGCGTTGGCGATCTCGTGCCGTCTGGCGAGCTGCTGGACCGTGCTGATCGGCACCTGCGTGCCCGCGCTGCTCGGCTTGATGTCGCCCAGCAGCACCGCGAACGTGACCGCCAGGGCGATCGACGCCAGCAGCAGGAACAGCGCCAGCGGATCGCGGAAGGCGATCCGAGCCGCGCTGCGTCCGAAGTCTCCGACCGCCACGAGCACCGGGTTGCGACGGTGCGCCAGGCCGGAGCGGACAGCCGGCACGTCTGAGCGCCGCAGGCCGTTGCTGGACGCCGATTCGTCGGAGCCGGGGCCGTCAGGAGGGCTTTGCGGGTCTGTCATCCGGATTCGCAGAAGGGAGCGCTCGTGCGTCGGTCACGGCGCAGCGCCGACACCGGTCGCGCGACCGTGGACGGGCGCTCAACGACCGAACGGCGCACGCGAGCGACCGAACGGCGCCAGGGTCACACGACGCGCGCGGAAAAGCAATGGCGTTCACAAAAACGACACATCATGCAAACCCTCGCCAGACACTCTTGCGAGCCGAAGACGTTGTGCGCCGTGGCGCATCGTCCACGACCGGCGCTGTTCGGCGCTCCGCGATTCGTCTAGCTCGTCTAGCCGGATGCGCGAGCCTCGAGCACGTCTTCAACGACCGTCAGCAAAGGAGTCCATCAGTGCGCGCACACCGAACCCTTGTCGTCTCCCTGATCCTGGCGCTGATCCTGGCCGTGCCCGCCGGCGCGGCCGCCAAGCGGCTGATCATCGGCGGCTCCACATCCGTGCTTCCGCTCATGCAGAAACTGGCGGCCGCCTACCACAAGGCATACCCCAAGATCCCCGCGCCGCAGGTCAGCGGCGGGCAGTCCGATATCGGCATCAGCGGCGCCGCCAACGGCAGCCTCGACATCGGCGACTCCTCGCGTGACCCGATCATCGGCGTGGACCCGGAAGGCCTGGAGTTCACCAAGCTCGCACGCGACGGCGTCTGCATCGTCACCAACGCCAAGAACGCCGTCTCGAACCTGTCCCAGCAAGAGGTCGAAGGCATCTTCACCGGCAAGATCCACGACTGGAGTGAAGTCAGTGGCGCGAGCGCCACGGGCCCGATCGACCTGTTCCAGCGCACCAGCGCGTCCGGTACCGAGGACGCCTTCCAGCACATCTTCCTGGGCGAATACCTGAAGATCTCGCCGAGCGCGGTGGCCGAGGCATCCAACGGCCTCGAGCAGCTGCACGTCGAAAAGGACGAAAAAGGGATCGGTTTCGTGTCGTTCGCCTACACGAGCGGTGTGCACCCCGTCCCCTACCAGGGTGTCGCCTGCAACCTGCGCAACGCCCGCTCGGGCCAGTACCAGGGCGTGCGTAACTTCTGGATGGTCACCAAGGGTGCCCCCAAGGGCGAAGCCGCCAAGTTCATCAAATGGGTGACGAGCGGCAACAAGACCACCAAAGCGATCATCAACTCGAGCTGGATCGCGGTCTACTAGTCCAAGCCGCGACGTATCGACCGTCGAGCCAGCGCACACTGACAGGCCGTGCCCGCCGGAGCTGCACACCGTTCGCCCAGTGCACGCTTCGGCGGGGGCGTTCGTGCACGCTTCGGCGGGGCCGCCGGGGATCGCCGCACCGAGCACGCGCTGCGCGCCCTTGCCGCCTTGACGCTGGTGCTGATCGCCGCGATGGTGGTCACGGTGTTCATCAAGGCGTGGCCGTCGTTCAAGGCCAACGGGCTGGCCTGGTTCGGGTCCGAAGGCGACGTCGACACCCAGCTTCGGGCGATGAACGAAGGCCAGGCGCTGCCGGGGCACTCGATCCTCTACATCCGTACCTGGCCGTTGATCTGGGGCACGATCGTGACGACGGTTCCGGCCGTGATCATCGCGCTGATCGGGTCCACGCTCGCGGCGATCTGCCTGACGGAGTTCGCCTCGACACGCGTGCGGCGCACGCTCGAGCCGATCGTGAGGCTGCTTGCCGGCGTTCCATCGGTCGTCTACGGGCTGGTCGCGGTGCTCGCGCTCGCGCCGTTCATCAACGACCATCTGATCAGCGAAGGGCGCCGCAAATCTGTCTCATACGTGGTGCAGCTCGAAGGCGACAACCTGATGCTCGCGATCGTCATCCTGGCGATCATGATCACCCCGATCATGGTCGCGCTGATCGCCGGTGCGCTGGCGTCGGTGCCGCCGGCGTGGAAGGAAGGGTCGGCCGCGCTCGGGGTCAACCGCTGGCGTACGATCGTGCGGGTGTCGCTGCGCACCGCGCGTCCGGCGATCGCGGCCGCGACCGTGCTCGCGACCGCACGCGCGCTGGGCGAGGCGATCATGCTCTCGATGGTCGCCGGCTCGCGCGGCTTCGACGCCAACCCGCTCGACGGCCTCACCTTTTTGTTCGAGCCGGTCAGGCCGTTGGCCGCGACCATCTTCCAGGAATCGGAGGGCCTCACGATCGGGCCGATGAGCCACACCCTGTACGCGATGGGCGCCGTGCTGCTGGTGTCGGCCGTGCTGCTGTCGTTTGCGGGCTGGGCGGCCAAGCAGCCACTCAAGCGCTACGGGATCCGCGCATGAACACGCGGGCCGAACCGGGGGACACTCGCTACCGAAGCCGGGAGACACTCGCTAACGCTCGCATCCCCGTTTCGGCCAGCATCCCCGAACCGGCCAGCGCTGGATCGGCGTCCTCGGTCGCCTGTGAGCGAAGGCGCCTCAAATGAGCACTTTTTCGCCGACGGCGCCCACCAGCAGTCCCCCTCCCGGCCTCAGCGTCGTGCGCCCGCCGCGGGCGAGCACGCGCTCGTGGGCGCTGATCGACCGGGCCGGCTACCTGCTGTGCTGGGCCGCGGGCATCGGACTCTGCGCGATCGCCTTGGCGATCGTGCTGTACATGCTGGTCGAGGGGCTGTCCTATCTGAGCCCGTACCTGTTCGTGACCTCGCCCGCGCCGTCGCTGCAGCAGAGCAAGGCCGGGGGCTTTCTCGATCCGATCGAGGGCACCTTCATCCTGACGGCGGTGGGCATCGTCATCGCCGCGCCGATCGGCATCGCGCTGGCGGTGTGGCTGAGTGAGTACGGGCGCCCCGCGCAATTGGCGCGCGCGGTCGAGTCGGCGATCGAGATGCTCGCCGGCGCGCCCAGCGTCGTGCTGGCGATCTTCGGGCTGCTGCTGTTCTCGCAGAGCGCGCTCGGCTTCCTCTCCCAGAGCACCGCGGGCGGAGCCGTTACCGGCAAGTCGTTTCTGACCGCGGGCGCGATCATGGCCATCCTCGCGCTGCCGCTGATCGTAGGAGCCACGCGTGAGGGCTTGGCCCTGATCCCCAACCACATGCGTGAGGCCTCCCACGCGCTCGGCAAGACCCGCGCGACCACGATCCGCCGGGTGCTGCTGCCCTCGGTGCGGGTGAACATCGCGGAAGGCACCGTGCTCGGCATGGGCCGGATCATCGGCGACACCGCGATCGTGGTCATCCTGCTCGGCGCGACTCTGAAGACCGAAGCGGCGAGCGGCGTGCCGGTCCTCGGGCTGTTGCGTGGCACAGGGTCGACGCTGTCGTATTACGTCTACTACAACTCGCCGGCCGGCGAAGGCAACGCCCACCAGAAGGCGTACGCCGCGGCGTTCGTGCTGTTGATCATCGTGCTGGCGCTCAACTTCGCGGTCACTCGCCTGGCCGGCAGGCGCGAGCGCGCCGAGACCCGCGGCAGGCGCCGTCTACGAGCATTGAGGCCGCGATGGAGCGAGTGAGACACCCGCCGCCGGTTAGGCGCATCGTGCTCGACCGCCGCCCGGATGCGGCGACCCCGGGACCGGCGGGTGCGACGACGCCAGGCGATCCCGGTGCGATGACGCCGGCGCCGGACGCCAACGGCGCGAGCACCTCACCGACGGCGGCGCCGCCGCCGGCGCCGGGCTCCACGCTGGAGTCGCTTCCGCCCTCGTCCACCGCGACCTCGCCGTCCTTCTCGGCGCCGCACGCGCGCGCGCGTGCGCGTGGGCGTGCGCCGTCGCTCGCCGCCGTGCGCGAGCGCATGCGGGTCGAATCGGTGTGGCTGGCCTACGGCGAGAACTGGGTCGTGCGCGACGTCAACCTGCCGGTGCGCGAGGGCGAGGTGCTCGCGCTGATCGGGGCATCGGGCTCGGGTAAGACCACGCTGCTGCGGTCGCTCAACAGGCTCACCGAGATGACCGCCGGGGCGGCGCGAGCCGGACGGATCACGCTCGACGGCGAGGAGATCCACGAGCTCGAGGTCAACGAGCTGCGCCGGCGCGTGTCGATGGTCTTCCAGCAGCCGAACCCGTTTCCGATGAGCATCTTCGACAACGTCGCGTACGCGCTTGCCGAGAACCCGGAGCGCGGGCGCCGTCGGCGGCGCGGCCCCAAGCTCGAGAGCGCCGTCGAGGACGCGCTGCGCCGGGCGGGCCTGTACGACGAGGTCGCCGGCGACCTCGAGCGCTCGGCGCTGCGGCTGTCCGGCGGGCAGCAGCAGAGACTCTGCATCGCGCGCTCGCTGGCGGCCGAGCCGGAGGTGCTGCTGCTCGACGAGCCCTGCTCAGCGCTCGACCCGATCTCGACGGCGACGATCGAGGAGCTGATCGTCACCCTGCGCGCGAGCGTGGCGATCGTGATCGTGACGCACAACCTCCAGCAGGCCATGCGCGTCGCCGATCACGTGGCGTTCATGCACCTCGGTGAGCTGGTTGAGTACGGGCCCAGTCAGCAGGTGTTCGAGCGACCCGCCCGGCAGCGCACGCGCGACTACATCAGCGGCGCGTTCGGGTGAGCCGGCGGCGCGGCGAGCGAGGCGCTCGGGTGAGCGTGCCGGCGCTGAGAACCAGCCTGACCACGCGGCCGCCCTGGGCGTGCGCGTGACGCGCCAGCTGCACAGTGGGCTCGCGTTGGCGGCGCTCGCGGTCCTGACGGTCGCGCTCGGCGGCTGCGAGACCACCGCCGAACAGAGCGCGAAGCTCGAAAAGTCCGCCAAGCGCGTGGCGCTCGTGCACGCCGGTCTGTCGATCAAGCGCGCGAGCAGGCAGGCCAAGGTGATCCAAGCGACGGTCGTGCACGGCTCCGAAGGCGCCGCCGCGGCGGTCACAGTGCGCAATCTCGCCTCGCGCGCCCTGGTTTCGGTGCCGATCGCGATCACGGTCAAGGGCGCGCGCGGGCAGACCCTCTACCAGAACAACGCCGCCGGCCTGGAAACGGCGCTCACGCATGTTCCCTCGATCCCGGCGCACGGCACCGTGACGTGGGTGAACGACCAGGTTTCCGCCGCGGCCGAACCCGCGAGCGTCAGCGCGGAGCTCGGCGAAGCGTCGTCGGCAAGCGGCGCTGAACCTCGGGTCGAGGTTCTGGGAATAGACGTGACCGAAGCATCCACCGGCGAAGCGTCCGGCACCGTGCGCAACAGCTCGAGCGTGGCCCAGGGCAAACTGGTGGTCTACGTGACTGCGCGTAAGGGCGGCAAGATCGTCGCCGCCGGCAGGGCCCTGCTGACCAACGTCGCGGCAGGAGCATCGGTGCCCTTCGATCTCTATCTGAGCGGAGGCGCGGGCGGAGCGTCGCTGCAGGCCAGCGCGCCGCCGACCACGTTCGGCTGACCCAGCCCTGCGTACGACCTCGCCCGGGAGAGCGTCTGCGGGTCATGCCGATGGACCCTCGTGCGTGGCGGCGCTCATGCCGGAGGTCGGTTCGGCTTGCGCGCGCGCACGGTCGCCGCGGCGGCCTGCTCGTGCACGCGGTGGGTCTCGCGGATCTCGACGTCAACCAGGCCGGCATTCGTGAGGGCCTCTTCAAACTCCCGTTGGGTGAGTGCCCCCGCGATGCAGCCGGTCCACTGCTGCATGTCGGCGCGAGTCGCGTCGTCCATGCCCTCGTCGGCGATCACGTCGGAGATCGCGAAGCGCCCGCCCGCGCGCAGCACCCGCGCGGCCTCGCGCAGCACCCGCGGCTTGTCGCCGGAGAGGTTCAGCACGCAGTTCGAGATCACAACGTCAACGCTTTCGTCCGGGAGCGGAATCGCCTCGATGTAGCCCCTGTGAAACTCGACATTCTCGACGCATGCATGTTCGGCATTGCTGCGGGCAAGCGCGAGCATCTCATCGGTCATGTCCAGGCCGATCGCCTTGCCACTGGGTCCGACCCGGCGGGCGGAAATAAGAACGTCGGCGCCCCCGCCCGAACCGAGGTCCAAAACGGTCTCGCCCTCCCTCAGATCGGCGACTGCTGTCGGCACGCCGCAGCCCAGGGACGCGGCGACGGCCGCCGCAGGCGCGGCGTCCGCCTCGCCCGCCTCATACAGCGCGCCGCCGAATACATGCTCGCCGGAAGCATTCGTCCTCACCACAGCTGGCCCACAGCCGCGGGACACGCCGGCTGTGGCGTCCGGCTCGCCGGAGGGCCGCGCCTCGGCCGCGGCGCGGGCCGCTGCCGCGTATCGCTCCCTGACCTGCTCGCGCACCTCGGTCTCAACCGCGGTGGCGCCGGCATCGCACCCGCAGCCCTCGCCCTGCCCGCAGCAGCCGGCCTTCTCGCTCGGCTCACAGCATGTGGCCTGCTGGACAGGTGCGCAACAGGGATCGGCGGTCGTCTCGGCAGTGGTCACGTCAGCCATGCGGACAGCTCCTTCAGCGCGTCGGGAACGACGTAGTAGTAGGCCCACAGTCCGGGGCGCTCGGACGCCACGATCCCGGCCTGGCGAAGCTTCTTGAGATGGTGGGAGAGGGTGGGCTGGGAGACGTCGAATAGCGGCACCAGCTCACAGACGCAGACCTTGCCGGCGTGCTTTCGCAGGACGTTGACGAGCTGCAGGCGGATCGGGTCGCCTAGCGCCTTGGCGACCTCGGCCATCCGCAGCGCGCGATCGCGCGCCACGTCTGGATAGACGACGGGCTCGCAACAGCGCTCACCGGCAGCCCGCTTGCGCTTCGGTGCCAGCTTCAGATCGATGGGCATCTATCTACTTATATCACTAACACTCACGACTATCGATGTAATAAGATCGGGGCATGAACGGCGAGGTCGCATCCGACGCAGACCAGGAGCCGCTCGGGGGAGCGCTCAGGAACCTACTGTTCGTCTGCAACCACAACGCCGGACGCTCGCAGATGGCGCAGGCGTTCTTCGAGCGCCACGGTCCGGAGGACGTGCGCGCCGAGTCTGCCGGCACCGAACCCGCACGCGAGATCTGGCCCTCCGTCGTCGAGGCGATGCGCGAGGTCGGCATCGACCTCGCCGAACGCAGGCCGCTGAAGCTCACGCTCGAGATGCAGTTGCATGCCGATTGGGCGATCACGATGGGCTGCGGCGACGCCTGCCCGTATGTGCCGAGCATGGTGGAAGCATGGGATGTTCCCGATCCGGCGGGCAGGCCGATCGCCGAGGTTCGCGCGATCCGTGATGGCATAGAGGCGCGTGTCCGGCAGCTGATCGCGGATCGCCTCGACGCGATCCGCAGCGATCGCACTGCGCACGAGCTGCGCCTCGTGCGCCTTCTGCCCCTGCTCGCCAAGGAGTTCGCGGACACCAAGCCGGCCGGGGAGATCCGTGCGTGCGCTGATGCGGTCCTCGAGCGCTATGACAGCGCGCGAGTGCGGTCCCACATCATGACCCTCGCACACCGCCAAACGCGTGAATGCCTGCGCCGGGAAACCTGCGACGTGCTCGCCGACCTGGAGGGCTTTTGAGCGAGAATCCGCAGACGGTTGCCGTCATCACCGACATCCATGGCAACCTCGCCGCGCTGCAAAACACCCTGGCGAGGATCGAGGAGCTCGGGATCGCCAGGGTGTTCTGCGGCGGGGACCTCGTCGGGTACGGCCCGCATCCCAACGAGGTCTGCGCACTGATCGCGGAACGCGAGATCCCCACGATCTACGGCAACTACGACTACGCCATCGCACGCGACGAAGAGGACTGCGGCTGCGCCTATGTCTCCCCGCACGACCGAGAGCTTGGTCAGCTCTCGGTCGAATGGACGCTCGCCCACACGAGCCCGGACTCCAAGGACTTCATGCGCGGCCTGCCGTTCGATCTGCATTTCCCCGTCGGCGACGTTGACGTGCATCTCGTCCACGGCTCTCCGCGCAAAGTCAACGAGTACCTGTTCGAGGACAAGCCGGCCAGCCTCTACGAACGTCTCGCCGCCGGCGAGCGCGATCCCGTTCTGGCCTTTGGCCACACCCACAAGCCGTGGGTCCACGAGTACGGCGGGGTGCTTTTTGTCAACTGCGGCTCGGTCGGCAAGCCCAAGGACGGAGACCCGCGAGGCGCCTTCGCGGTGCTCAGAGCAGCCGCCAAGAGCGTGGCCGTGACAATCGAGCGCGTCGCCTACGACGCCGAGGCCGTCGCCACCGAGGTTCGCAAGGCCGGGCTGCCGGGCGAGTTCGCCGACAAGCTGCTGGTCGCCGCATGACGACCACGGCTCCTCTTGCTCGACGTCTGCTCGCCGAGCTGTTGGGCTCGGCGTTTCTCGCCGCGCTCGTGATCGGCTCGGGCATCGCCGCGCAGACTCTTTCCCCGAACGACGTCGGTCTCCAGCTGTTCGAGAACGCCGCCGCCACGGCAGCCGGGCTGTTCACGATCATCCTCATGTTGGGCCCGGTGTCGGGCGGGCACTTCAACCCGGTCGTCTCGCTCGCCGACGCGACCTTTGGCGGCATCCGCTGGCGCGATGCGCTCGCTTACTTTCCCGCACAGGTCGCCGGCTGCGTGCTCGGCGCCGTCGTGGCAAACGGCATGTTCTCGCTCGCTGCCGTCAGCATCTCCACTCATCACCGGGCCTCGCCCGCACACTTGTTCTCCGAGATCATCGCCACCGCCGGCCTGCTGCTCGTGATCTTTTCGCTCGCGCGCACCAAACGCGCACACATCGCTCCGGCCGCCGTCGGCGCGTACATCGGCGCGGCCTACTTCTTCACCAGCTCGGCCAGCTTCGCCAACCCCGCGATCAGCGTCGGGCGCATGTTCTCGAACACCTTCGCCGGCATCGCGCCTGCGTCCGTGCCCGGCTACGTCGCGGCGCAGCTCGTCGGCTGCGTTTGCGCGATCGTGGTCGTGAGGGTGCTCTACCCCGACCTCACGCCGGATGAGGCAGCCGAGGCCGTCATGCCGCACCGCCAAGAGCAGCCGAGCGCCGATGGCCAGCGAGGCCGACTCGAAGCTAAACTCGCGCCTTGATGGCGGTCGCACGAGCTGGTGCTGCGCCCATCGGCGAGTTGCCTCAGACCCGGCGCTGCTTGAGCGTGATCCCCTCGAGCACGTGCGCGACGGTCTCGCATGCGTTGACCGCCGCCTCGAGCGACTCGAAGATGTCCTTCCAGCGGATCACGACCATCGGGTCGATCCCGCCGGCGAACAGGGAGGCGACGGCGTCGCGCTGCAGGCGATCACCCTCGTTCTCGAGGCGATGGATCTCGACCAGCTGCGGGCTCAGGTCGCCGCCGTTGTTGAGTCCGCGCAGCGCGCCGGAGATCTGCTTGCCGGCGGCCACCAGGACGTCGGCGAAGGCCGCCGCCTGCTCCATCGGCGCTTCTACGCCATACAGGTCGAGTTGCGCCCCGGCCTGCTCGATGTAGTTGACGATGTCGTCGATCGCGGTCGCGAGCGCGTAGCCATCACCGGCGTCGAACGGGGCCTTCACATGCCGGCCGCCGCCCATGCGATGGATGATGTCGTGCGTGATGCGGTCTCCCTCGCGCTCGCAGGCCGCGAGCTGGGAGGCGAGCTCGGCGTGCTCGGGGAACTCGGCCAGCAGATCACGCAGCGTGACGCTGGCGCTCTCGACGTTGCGTCCTGCGTCCTCCAGCAGGACGGTGAGGGTCTCGTCGACGCGCATCGGCGCAGATTATGAAGATCGACGGCCGCCGTTGCTCAATTTACGAGTTGTTTACGGGTAGATCACGACTTTTCAACCCATCGCGGCAGCCCGAGCGCCAGCCTGTAGCGTGGTGGGAGCTAGGACCGACAGCGATGCCACGCTGCATGTGGGCGAACTGGAGATACGCCTGAGCGAGGGGCTGGTGCTCGCGACCGGTCATGCGCTGACCCTGTCGGTTCGCGAGTTCGAACTGCTCGCGGCGCTGGCGGCGCGCACAGGGGCGATCGTGACGCGCGAGGAGCTGTTCGGCGAGGTCTGGGGTGGCGAGCTGCGTCCCGGCGACCGTTCGGTCGACGTATACGTCAGCAAGCTGCGGGGCAAGCTGGAGGCGGCGTTGCCGGATCGGCGCTTCATTCACACGCACCCGGGCTTCGGCTATCGCTTCCAGCCCCAGCCCGCTCGCGAGGGACTCGCGGCCTCCGCACAGACTGCTCCCGAGCCGATCATGGGCGTCTCTGCGAGGGGACCCGACAAGCGCTCGGATGCTGGTCATCCGGAAAACATGCCGGCCGCGTAGGCGGCCGCGTCAGCGTCAGGAGCTCGAGCACAGGCCTGCTTTCACGAAATCTTTACATCGAGGGGCGGGCGCATGCGCAGACTGCCGCCTCGTGCCCGGCGAGCGGGCATCACGATCGCGCTCATCCAAGCATCCGAGCCGATCCGAGCCAGACAACCCATCAGAACCGTCCCCGGAGGGAGATGACGTGATCAAGTACAAGCTCGGAGTACTAGCCGGCGCCGCGATGCTGGCGCTCGGCCTGGCCGCATGCGGGAGCTCCTCCAACAGCTCCACCGGCACGACTAGCGTTTCGGCGACGATCTCCGGCGCCGGCTCGACGTTTGCCGCGCCCGTATATGAACAGTGGGGATCCGGGCTGGCCGCTTCGGGTCTGCATCTCAACTATCAGGCGGTCGGCTCCGGCGCTGGCCTGACCTCGCTCGAGGCGAAGACGGTGGACTTCGGTGCAAGCGACCCGCCGCTGAAGCCGGCCGACGCCGCGGCGATCGCCAAGAACGGCAGCCCGGCGGTTCAGATCCCGATGTTCCTCGGGGCGATCACCGTCTCCTACAACCTGCCCGGCGTCAAGGCCGGCCTGAAGCTGACCGGCCCGGTCATCGCCGACATCTACCTCGGCACGATCAAAATGTGGAACGACCGCGCGATCGTTGGGCTGAACCCAGGCGTGTCGCTGCCGAGCACCGCCATCACCGTGATCCACCGCTCGGACTCCTCGGGCACGACCGACGGCTTCACGAGCTTCCTGTCCGCGGTGGATCCCGAATGGAAGAGCAAGGTCGGCGAAGGCAAGACCGTGCTGTGGCCGGTCGGCACCGGCGCCAAGGGCAACTCGGGCGTGGCGGGCGCCGTGCAGCAGACGACGGGCGCGATCGGCTATGTCGAGCAGGCGTATGCCCTGCAGCACAACTTCACGACGGCCGCGGTCAAGAACAAGTCCGGCAACTTCGTGGAACCGTCGCTCGCCTCGACGAGCGCCGCGGCCGAAGGCGTGGTGGTGCCGGCGAACCTGGGCATCAAAATCTCCAATCCATCGGCTGCGAACGCCTACCCGATCACCTCGCAGACGTTCATCGTCGTGAACAAGGATCTCTGCAAGGCTGGGATCCCCGGCGGCGAAAGCGCCGCCAAGGGTGTCGCCAGGTTCCTCAGCTACGGGCTCGGCGAAGGCCAGGCGATCCTCTCCAAGGCCGACTACGCGTCGCTGCCCGCGGCGATCCTGGCGAAGTCCAAGGAAGCGGCGGCCGGACTGCAGTGCAACGGCGCGACGTTGACGGGATGAGCCCCAGGACGCGGCCACGCCTCGGATAGGGAGACTGTGGACGCGGCCTCGATTTCGAAGGGTGACCGCGCGCTGCTGGCGCGGTCACCGCTCGCGCGCCTGCCCGACCGCGCGCTGAAGTACGCGCTGACGGCGCTCGCGGCGCTGATCCTCGCGCTGATCGTCTACTTCTTCGTGCGGCTCGTCGGCCAGGCCCAGCCCGCGCTGAGCAAGGAAGGCGTGCTCGGCTTCGTGTTCGGCAACCCCTGGGATGTCGGCGCCGAACACTTCGGCGCGCTGCCGCTGCTGGTGGGAACGCTGATCACCTCGGCGCTCGGGCTGCTGATCGGTGTGCCCGTGGCCGTGGCCGCCGCTATCTATACCGTCGAGCTGTGCCCGCGACGCCTGCGCGCGCCGCTGACGCTGCTGGTCGAGCTGCTGGCCGCGGTGCCCTCGGTCGTGTACGGGCTGTGGGGCATCTTCTTCCTGGCGCCGAAGCTGCAGGGGGCCGAGCAGTGGGTGGCCGACCGCCTGTCGTTCATTCCGTTCATCGGCGGCGGCCTGGTGACGATCCCCAACTACTTCATCGCCGGGCTGGTGCTGGCGATCATGATCCTGCCGATCGTCAGCGCGATCAGCCGCGAGGTGATGACGACCGTGCCCGCCGATCACAAGGAGGCGGCGCTCGGGCTGGGCGCGACGCGCTGGGAGATGATCCGCATGGCGGTGCTGCCCTACTGCCGCTCGGGGATCGTGGGCGGGGCGATGCTCGGGCTCGGGCGCGCGATCGGCGAGACGATCGCGGTGACGATCCTGATCGGCGATGCCCCCAAGCTTGGTCATCACCTCTTCGAACAGGGGTACAGCCTCGCCGCGGCGATCGCCAACGAGTTCGGCGAAGCGCAGGGCGTTCACCGCTCGGCGCTGTTTGCCGCGGGGCTGGTGTTGTTCGTGCTGACGCTGCTGGTCAACGCGGCCGCGCGTCTGCTCGTTTACAGGGCATCGCGCCAGGGCGCGGCCGGCGCCGACGGCACCCAGCAGGAGGGCGGCGTGGCGCGACTCGCCGACGCGGCGGCGGGCGCATGAGCGCACTCGAGAGCAGCCGGCGCGCGCACACACACAGGGACGGCGAGCGCACGGGACCGTCGGGCGCATGAGCGCCCGCGGTGCACCTGGCGACCCGATCGCGCGCTTCGCCGTCAGCCCGGCGCGCCGGCGCAGGGACGCATTTGCGCGCGCGGGTGTGCTGGCCGGCGCCGCGCTTGCCGTGCTGCCGCTGCTGCTGATCGTCTACTACCTGTTGAGCAAGGGCCTGAGCGCTTGGAGCATCAGCTTCTTCACGACCGATCCGACCGGCAACACCTTCTTCGGGAGCGCCAACATCGGGGGCATCAAGAGCGCGATCCTCGGCACGATCGAGATCGTGGCGCTGGCCTCGGCGATCTCGATCCCGATCGGCATCTGCGTGGCCGTGTGGCTGGTCGAGTATGGCCGCGGCAGCTGGTTCGCCCAGACGGTGCGGTTCTTCGTGGACGTCCTCACGGGCGTGCCCTCGATCCTGTTCGGGCTGTTCATCTACATCGTGTTGATCGTCGGCACCGGCACGACCTACGCCGGCTACAAGGGCTCGTTGGCGCTGTCGCTGCTGATGCTCCCGATCGTGATCCGCTCGGCCGAGGTGGTCCTGGTGCTCGTGCCCGCGGCGCTGCGTGAATCGGCGCTCGCGCTCGGTGCGCCGCGCTGGCGCGTGATCGCCCGGGTGGTGCTGCCGACGGCGCTGCCGGGCATGCTCACCGGCATGCTGCTGGCGGTGGCGCGCGCGGCCGGTGAGACGGCGCCGCTGCTGTTCACGGCGGCCTACGCCCAGCAGACCAGCTTCGACCTGGGCGGGTTCATGAACTCGCTGCCTGTGCAAATCTACAAAGACGTCACCTCCCCCACGACAGCCGTCGTGAACCGAGCCTGGGGAGCGGCGCTGACCCTGGTAGTGATGATCCTGCTGCTCAACGTCCTCGCCCGCCTGATCGCACGAAGGAGCCGCATTGCCTGACACGCGCCTGTCCGAGCCGAGAGGTGGCTGACATGGATCCCGCGGGCCGTTCTGAGCTCGACGCCGGAGCGGAGCGTGCTGGGCGGGCCGACGCCGATCAGAGCCGGCAACACGCAGGCGCCTCCGCAAGCGAGCGGACGGCGGCAGCCGGCGCGTCGGTAACAGTGGCGCCGGCTCCATCGGCAAGCGGCAAGAACGGACTCGAGCCTCGCAGCGGCCCGACCGTCAGGCTCGAGCGGCTGCGCGCCTTCTACGGCGAGTCCGAACAGCTCAAGGGCGTCGATCTCGAGTTCGGCGCAAACGAGGTGACCGCGATCATCGGGCCGTCGGGGTGTGGCAAGTTGACGCTCGTGCGCTGCATCAACCGCATGCACGAGGAGATCCCCGGCGCCCGCGCCGAGGGCAGGGTGCTGCTCGACTCGTTCGACGTGTACGACCCGGCGGTTGACGTGGTCGCGGTGCGACGCGCGATCGGCATGGTCTTTCAGAAGCCGAACCCGTTCCCGACGATGTCGGTGTTCGACAACGCCGCCGCCGGCCTGCGACTGAGCGCGGGCCGGCGCGGGGACGTGCACGCCAAGGCCGAGCAGGCGCTGCGCAGCGCCGGGCTGTGGGGCGAGGTATCGGAGCGCCTGCACGAGCCGGGCGTGGGGCTGTCGGGCGGCCAGCAGCAGCGCCTGTGCATCGCGCGCTCGCTGGCGGTTGACCCCGAGGTGATCCTGATGGACGAGCCCTGCTCGGCGCTCGACCCGATCGCGACGCTCAGGATCGAGGAGCTGATCGAGCAGCTGAAGGCGCGCGTGACGATCGTGATCGTCACCCATAACATGCAGCAGGCCGCCCGCGTGGCCGACAGGACCGCGTTCATGCTCGACGGACAGCTGGTCGAGGTGGGCCCGACCGAGGAGATCTTCACGAACCCCAGCGACCCGAGGACCGAGGAATATGTCACCGGAAAGTTCGGCTGACGCGACCGGCGTGTCGCTGCGGCCGCAACATACAGACGGCGAGCCCGGCGCTCACGCCCAGGTCCGCGTCCACTACCAGCAGCAGCTGCGCGAGCTCGAGGGTCGCGCTCTCGGCGGCCTCGAGCTGGTGGTGGAGCAGCTCGATCGCGTGCTCGAGGCGCTCGAGCACCAGGATGTCGAGCTGGCGGCGATGGTGATCGCCGATGACGACCGCCTCGACGGCCGCTATCTCGAAGTCCACCAGGGCATCCTCTCGCTGCTGGCGCTGCAGGCGCCGGTGGCGGGCGATCTGCGCCTGGTGGCGGCGCTGCTGCACGTGATCATGCACGTCGAGCGCATGGGCGACCAGTGCGTGAACATCGCGAAGCTGATCCCGCTGTCCGGCCACGAGCCGCCGGTGCGCTGGGAGGTGCTGGCGGCGCTCGCCAAGATGGGGGCGCAGGCGCGCTCGGAGGTGGTTCAGTCGCGGCGAGCGTTCGCCGCGCGCAATGCCCAGCTGGCGATCGATCTGGTGCGCCAGGATCGCGAGATCAACCGCCTGAACCGCGAGATCTTTCGCATGGCGATCGCGATCGGCGAGGATCCCGACACGCGCGAGTGGGCCATGCACATGATCCTGGTGGCGCGTGCGCTCGAGCGGATCGGCGATAACGCGGTGGACATCGGCGAGCAGGTGGCGTTCGTCGTGACCGGTCTGTTCCGGGAGTTCTCCGACTCCTCGCACCCGGCGTGAAGCCGATCGCGGACGCCACCGGCATCCAGGCGACGCGGCGCGCCGGGCGATCGCGTGATCGCGGATCTCATTCGCCGGCGGGCGCCCGCCGTGGCAGGCGTCCGGCGGCTAATCCCGCAATCAGCGGATTTGATTTGTAAACATCCTGTTACGGCGGCAAGGCCCTCCCACACGAGTCCGTGCCTTCCCCTACACTCGCGGCGATGACGGAAAGCATCCGCGCCACGGAGGAGGCGCCGTCAAACGGTCGAGGTGGCGGATCGCTGCGCGTGGCCGTGCTCGACCGAGACAGCGGCTTCATCCAGGTTCTGAGCAAGCGTTTGGACCGGCTGGGATGGGAGCATCGCGTGCTCGCCGGCCCTGTGCCACCGGACGCGATCGCCTCGATGCGCCTGAGCGCGCTGATCGTCGATCTGACGGTGCTGGCGCCGCAGGCGTGGGAGTGGCTGGAGCGCCTGTGCGGGGCGCTGCCTCAGCTCGGCGTGATCGTCTGCACGGGCCCCTCGACAGTGGCGCAGCGCGTGCGCGGCCTGCGGCTTGGGGCGGATGACTGGATCACCAAGCCCTGCCATCCCGAGGAGGTCATCGCTCGGGTCCAGGGCGTGACGCGCCGGCGCCGGCGCTCGAGCGCGCGCACCGAGGTCAAACCGATGATCGCGGGCGAGGTCGAGATCAGAGCCGATCGCTTCCAGGCCTTCGTCAGCGGACGGAGCCTCGATCTGACCCGTCGCGAGTTCGAGCTGATCGAGCTTTTGGCCGCGGCCGAAGGTCGTGTGCTGGAGCGCGAGGAGATCTACTCGCGCCTGTGGGGCTATGCGATGGTCCGGGGCGATCGCTCGGTCGATGTGTTCGTGCGCAAGCTGCGTCAGAAGCTCGAGAAGGCCTCGCCGGGCTGGTCTTACATCCACACCCACTTCGGAATCGGCTATCGCTTCGCGGCAGAGTCGCTCGAGGGACCGGAGGTCGCGCCCGAGCCGGCCTCGGCCTCAGTCCCCGTCGAGTGGGAGCCCGGCAATCAGGGCGAGCTCGCGCGGGCGCATGAGGACCGCGAGCTCACCGCGGGCCGACTCTAGGCGCACGACCGCCAGGCCGCCCTTCTTCAGATCGACCAGCCCGCCGGTGAGCTCACCGGCCGTCTGCGACAGGTCGGGCTCGTGTCCGACCAGCAGCACCCGTTCGTGCGCGCCCGCGGTGCCCGCAAGCGCCTCCAGCGCGCCGGCGGCATCGAAGCCGCCCGCCAGCGGAGCGTGCTCGCGTAGCAGGGCGCGCTGCTCGGCGCTCCACGCCTCGGCCGCGAGCTGCGCAGTCCTGGCGGCGCGCTCCTTGGGGCTGTAGAGAACCTCGTCGAACGCGGCGTCGAGGCGCGCGATTGCGATGCCGGCGACCCGCGCCTGGCGCTCGCCACGCGCAGTCAGGCGCCGCTGCGCGTCTGGCCGCGTTCCGTGCGGCTCCGCCTCGGCGTGACGTAGTAGCCAGAGTTGTCGCGCCATTCCCCCGCGTGAGCGTAGCGTGATCTCAGCGGCGTCACCCGCGTCAACGGTGTAGCGTGGACCGGACGATGTTCGACGATCAAGACCAGCTCGAGGATCCAGGCCTGTACATCAACCGCGAGCTGTCGTGGCTGGACTTCAACGATCGCGTCCTGCAGCTGACCGAAAACGACACTGCGGCGCTGCTCGAGCGCGTCAAGTTCTGCGCGATCTACACGACCAATCTCGACGAGTACTACATGGTCAGGGTCGCCGGGCTGTACGACCAGATCGACGCCGGCGTCGAGACGCCGGGGCAGGATGGGCGGACGCCGTCGCAGACGATCGCGCTGATCCGCGAGCGCGTGCTCGGCCTCGGCCGGCGCCTGAGCAGCTGCTTCGAAGGCACGCTGCGCCCGCGCCTGGCCGAGCACGGCATCACGCTGGTCGGCGTGAACGACCTCGACGCCGAGCAGCGCGCCGCCTTGGCCCAGCAGTTCGAGCGCGTGATCTTCCCGGCGCTGACCCCGCTGGCCGTGGCGCCGGGCCGGCCGTTCCCGTACATCTCCAACCTGTCGCTGAGCCTCGCGGTGCTGGTGCGCGATCCCGTAACCGACGAGACGGTGTTCGCGCGCGTGAAGGTGCCGACCGAGATTTTGCCGCGCTTTATCGCGCTCGGCGACAACGCCCCAGGGCGCGCGCCGTCGGGCCAGGTGGTGATGGTGGCGCTCGAGGACGTGATCGCGCACCATCTCGACGCCCTGTTCCCCGGCATGGAGATCGTCGAGTGCGACGTCTTCAGGGTTACCCGCGACGCCGACCTCGAGGTCTCCGACGACGCCGCCGACCTGCTGCAGGCAGTGGAGGATGAGCTGCGCAGGCGACGCTTCGGCGAGATCGTGCGCGTCGAGATCGGCTCGAGCTGCCCCGAGCGGCTGCGCACCGAGCTGATCGATCTGCTGGGCGTGGCCGACGACGAGGTCTATCCGGTCGATGGCCTGCTCGACATGGGCGCCTTGTGGGAGATCGTCAAACTGCCCGGATACGCCGAGCTGCGCGAGGAGCCGATCGTCGGCACGACGCACCCGCGCCTGCTGCGCCACGAGGGCGAGCGTCCCGATGTGCTCGGGGCAATGCGCGAAGGCGACCTGCTCGTGCACCACCCCTACGACTCGTTCGCGACCTCGGTCGAGCGCTTCGTGCAGCAGGCCGTGGCCGACCCGAACGTGCTGGCGATCAAGCAGACGGTGTACCGCACCAGCGACGACTCGCCGCTGGTGCCGGCGCTGATCGATGCGACCGAGCGCGGCAAGCAGGCGGTGGCGCTGGTCGAGCTGAAGGCGCGCTTCGACGAGCGCATGAACATCCACTGGGCAAAGGCGCTGGAGGAGGCCGGCGTGCACGTGGTGTACGGGCCGCCGCCGCTGAAGACCCACGCCAAGTGCGTGCTGGTGGTGCGCCGCGAGGGCGACCGGGTGCGCAATTACGTGCACATCGGGACCGGCAACTATCACTCGGCGACGGCGCGTCTGTATACCGACTTCGGCCTGTTCACGACCGACGAGCAGATCGGCGCGGACGTGGCCGACATGTTCAACTACCTGACCGGATTCGGACGTCCGCTGCACTATCGCAAGGTGCTGATCGCGCCGAACCAGCTGCGCGAGGGCATCCTCGCCCAGATCGACGCGACGATCGCGGCGCACTCCGAGCAGACGCCGGCGCGGATCGCGATGAAGATGAACGCGCTGGTCGATGGTCGCTGCATCAGGGCGCTGTACCGGGCATCGCAGGCAGGGGTCAAAGTCGATCTGAACGTGCGCGGGATCTGCTGCCTGCGCCCGGGCGTGCCGGGCGTCTCGGAGAACATCACGGTCGTCTCGATCGTCGGGCGCCTGCTCGAGCACTCGCGCGTGTTCGCGTTCGAGCGCCACGGTGAGTACACCGTGTACATCGGTTCCGCCGACCTGATGCCGCGCAACCTCGATCACCGCGTCGAGCTCGCCACGCCGATCGAGTCGGCGCCGCTGCGCAGCGAGCTGCTGGATACGCTGGAGCGGGCGTTCGCCGACAACCAGAGTTCGTGGCAGCTGGACGCCGACGGCGTCTGGCAACCGCGCAAGCCCGGCCCGGAGGAGCCGCCGCGCAATCTCCAGCTGGAGCTGGCCGAGCTGCACTCCGGGCGAGCCGTCGAGGAGTACCCCGCGGTCGGCCGCGAGCCTGCTGCGACGGTGGGTCACTGACGCCGCCGGCGCGGCGTTGACGTGATCCTGCTGGGAGCGCGGGAGCGCAGCGAGAAAGAACCGCCAAGCGAGCAGGGAGCCGCCCAGTGGAGCGAACGGTATGTGGTCGTTGACTCTGACAGCAGTCGAAGGGGCTCAAAACCCGGCGCTAAGCCGTCGGGATCGCGTCCAGAGCGAGCTTCAGCTCGTCGACCGACTGGAAGTCGAGCCCGAGCAGGTGGTCGTGGCGGTGACGCACGACGCCCTGCTCGTCGATCACGATCACGGCTCGTTTGGTGCCGAGCGGTTTGGCGTACGCGCTGTAGAGACTGGCGACCTTGCCGCCGACGTCGGCCAGCAGCGGAACGGTCAGCCCGTTCTTGTCGATGAAGCCTTGGTGCGAGGCCAGATCCTGTGCGGAGATCCCGACGACGGTGGCGTTCAGCGCGCCGAAGTCCTCCCGGCGGTCGCGGTAGGAGCAGAACTGTTTCGTGCAGACCATCGTGTTGTCGCCAGGGTAAAACAACAGCACCACCCGCTCGCCGCGATGGTCTGACAGCTTGAATGTACCCGCCGTCCCCGGCAGCTCGAAGTCCGGCGCCTGCTCGCCTACGCGAGGAGTCTTGGCCATCGTCTCACGCTCCCTTCCAGCCTCGATCGAGTCTGGGCCAGCATACCGTGGCGGCACGTCTCGAGGGGCGTGCCGGCGTGGGCGAAGCCGACGCGGCTTTGGCTGCTGGCGCCAGTCGCCCCGGTGCATTCCCTGCTTCCGTGGCTCCGGGCCGACGCTGTACCAATAACCAGCACAATTTTTACATTCGCATCCCAGACCTGTGCAATCATCTCGAAGAGATCTTGAGCGGCACGCGGAGGGACGAAGTCATGCTGAGACCGGCCGGTTTGATAGAGGCCCTGGCGAGCTCGCGCGCGCGAGCGGCGGCCGTGGCGGCGCTCGCGCTCGCGTGGGCGCTCATGTGGGCGGCGAGCGCGGGGGCGACGCAGCCGGGGACGGCCTATGAAAGCGCGGTGTCCGCGTCCGGCGCGGTGGCGTACTTCCCGTTCGGCACGGCGGCGGTCGCGTGGGGCGGGAACTTTCCTGGTGCGCAGCTGGGCGCCGGTTATGAGGACAGCTACGAAGTCAGCCCGGTCCCCGTTCTCGATTTGACGGACATTCGCTCGATGGCGGCGGCCGGCTATGACAGCTACGCGCTGCTCGGCGACGGCACCGAGGTCGCTTGGGGGAGCGGAAAAAAAGGATTGCTGGGCGATGGGTCCGATGAAGAGAGCATCTCGCCCGTGCCCGTGGTCGAAAAAACTGAAGGGTCGGAAGCCCGCACCATGACCGGCGTCACCGCTATCGCCGCGGCGTTCGGGCATGCTCTCGCGCTCGTGACCAACGGCGAACACGAAGGTGAGGTCATGACCTGGGGCGCCTCGGAATTCGGTGAACGGGGCAATGGCGAATACAAGTACTTCGAATACAAGAACATCATCGAAGGCGGTCCGGTGGAACCGCGGTACGACGCGATCGCTGGGCCGAGACTCGAACACGTGGTCGCGATCGCCGCCGGCGGCGTGTCCGACTACGCGTTACAGCAGGCAGGCGACAAGACGACACTGTGGGCGTGGGGCGGGAACCTGCACGGGAAGCTCGGCACGGGCCAGGAAAGCGAGGCGGTCCTCTGCAAGGGCGAAGAACACGTCACTCCATGCAGCCCCACGCCCCAAGAAGTCGATCTCGGCGCGGTCGATCTGCCTCCCGGCGTGACGGTGACGTCCATCTCGGCGGGCAAAACGGCGGCGTATGCCGTGCTGAGCGACGGCAGGGTGTTGGCATGGGGCGAAAATCCGCAGGGCGAGCTCGCCGACGGCACGACCGAGAACAGCGATGTGCCGCAGTACGTCTGCGCAGTTGGCGCCAGGATGCCGTGCGGCGAGCACGAAGAATATCTGGAAGGCGTCAAGTCGGTCGCCGGGGGCGAGATGTTCGCGCTGGCCCTGCTCGACAACGGCGATGTAGTGGGATGGGGCAGAAACGAGGCGGGCCAGCTGGGCGGCGAAAGCTCCGAAGAATGCAAAGACGGGTTGCATACCTGCCAGCTGACGCCCAAGCCGGTCCCGGGTCTGGCGGGAGTCACCGCGATCTCGGCCAGCGCGTCGTTCAGCCTCGCGCTGGTGAACGACACCGAACACGAAGGCGAAGTCTACTCGTTCGGGGACGGCGAACATGGGCAGCTCGGGTACGCCGTGGGCGAAAACCCTGGAGAACTCTGCGAAAGCGGCAAAAGCGGCCACAAAACCAAAACGCCGTGCAGCAGAACGCCCAAGGCGATCGCAGGGCTCTCGGACGTGGGCGGCATCTACGCCGGCACCGAAAAATCGGGGGGAGCGGACGGCTTCGCCTACCTGCTCAGCGGCTCAGGGCCGCCACCAGAGTTCAGCGTGACACCGGAAGTGAAAGCGTTGACAGTCACTTGGAGGCTGAGCTCACCGAATCATGAATACAAGATCAGTTGGAAACAGGAACCACCACGCAACGATCCAAACGTCATAGAGGCCGAGAAATGGGAAGAAGAGAAGAGCGAATGGGGACAAGCAGCCATAGCTCTGAGCGATGAAGTGGACGAAGACGAAGAAGCGGCACGGACGCTCAAAAATGAGGCAAGGAGCGAAAAACGAGAAGGGAACGTCGCAGAAGGTGAAAAGCTCCTAGACGAAGCCGAGCAATTCGCAACAGAAGCAGGAACACTGAAGGACAAAGAAGAAGAAGATAGGGAAGAAGCGAATAAGGCTGCGAGCGAAGTAAGGGAATATGAAAAGCTGGCCACCGAAGAATACCCGTACAGCCAGAGGATCACGGTCACGGAACCAACCGGGCCCGAAGAATGGTCCGAGAAGATCACCGAAGCGCCTGTAATGGAAGAAGGCAAACTGGTGGACGCGCCCCTCACCGCGGTTCCGTATAGCATCAGGCTGTTCCGCGTCGGCGCGCACAAGCAAGGCGAATCCGCGACCGCGCGCATCACCGCCACACCCCTGACCGAAGAAGGCTGATGCCTTCGCAGCGATCGCCGTCGGCTACGCCCACGCGCTGCGGGCGGCGCGGCTCTGGCTTCCGGCGTTCGGGCAGGCGGCGGGATCGCGTCCAGCGCCGCCTTCGGCTCGTTGACGCTCTGAGAGTCGAGACCGAGCACATGGTCGTGCCGGTGTCAGACGGCGGCAACCGGTAAGACGATCGCGGTGAGGTCCGCCAGCGTCGCGCTGCTCGCGGGAGGATGCGCTCTGATCGCGGCCTGCGGGGGCTCTGGCCAACGGACGCCGAGCCCGGCCCAGGCGAGCGCCAGCTCGGCGCAGACCGTCTCCGCGACGGCGATCCCGCCCGCGCGCGACGCGACCGGCGAGCTGCTTCAGCAGTGGCCGGAGTTCGGGCTGGACCCGCAGCGCAGCGACACGACCGAAGACGCCAGCGGCATCACGGCTGCCAACGTCGGGCGCCTGCGGCGCCTGCATCTGAGCCTGCCCGGGACCGTTGACTCCTCGCCGATCTACCTGCATAGCGCTCTCGTCGACGGCGCCATGCACGAGACGATCGTCGTCACGACCACGTACGGCAAGACGCTCGCGATCGACGCGAACAACGGTCGCGTGCTGTGGACGTTCACCCCACCCGGCTATCAGAGCTGGGCCGGCACGGCCCAGATCACGGTCACGAGCCCGCTGGCGGACCCCGACGGCAGCTACGTGTACGCCGCCTCGCCGAACGGGTTGATCCACAAGCTGGCGCTGGTCGACGGCGGCGAAGACCGCGAAGGCGCCTGGCCGGTGCGGGTGACGCTCGAACCCAAGCACGAGAAGCTCGGCGCGGCGCTGAACATAGACGGGCCGGACCTGCTGGTGGCGACGAGCGGCTACCTCGGCGACATCCCGCCATACCAGGGCCACGTGGTCACGATCGACCGCGGCAGCGGCAGGCTCGGAGCCGTATTCAACACGCTGTGCGCGCACCGGCGCACGCTGCAGGTCCCGAGCAGCTGTCCCGCGAGCGATTCGGCGATCCTCTCGCGCGGCGGCCCCGTGGTGGAGCCCGGCGGTCGCATCCTGATCGACACCGGCAACGGGCCGTGGAACGGCGCCACCGACTTCGGCGACAGCGTGCTCGAGCTGACGTTCCCGGGGCTGAGCCTGCGCCAGTCCTACACGCCGGCAGACCAGGAATACCTCAACACGAGCGACAGCGACCTGGGTTCGAGCGCACCGGCGCTGCTCGGCCAGGGCCGCGTGCTGGTGGGCGGCAAGGACGGGATCCTGCGCGTGCTCGACCTGGCTCGCCTCAACGGCCGCTCGGTGCGCGCGCATACGCTGCTCGGCGGCGAAGTCCAGCGGCTGGCGCTGCCGGGCGGCGGCGAGCTGTTCACGACGCCCGCGGTGTGGCATCACGGGTCGCATACGACGGTGTTCATCGGCGACGAACACGCGACCGCGGCCTACGTGCTGCGGCGCGGCCGCCTGTACGAGGCGTGGCAGAACAGCAAACCGGGAACGAGTCCGGTGCTGGCGGGCGGGCTGCTGTACGTGTACGACCCCGGCGAAGGCGGAATCGATGTGTACCGGCCGGACTCGCCCAGGCCGATCGCCAAGCTGCCCGGCCTGCCCGGACACTGGGACAGCCCGATCGTCCTCGACGGCCACGTGATCGAGCCCGAGGGTGACGCCAACGAACATCTTCTCAGCGGCGCGCTGGACGTCTTCTCAGCTCCGTAGCCCGAGCCGGGCGATGTGCTGGGAGATGCGGCTAAGCTGGCTGCTGTGCTGAGGCTCGCCCGTTGGTCGACCACCCATCGCAAGTACGTGCTGATCGGCTGGGTGGCACTGCTGCTTGCCGTCAACGCCTTCGCCCAGTCCGCCGGCACGAGCTACTCGAACAACTTCACGCTGCCCAACTCCGACGCCCAGCGAGCGGCGGACCTGCTGCAGAGCAGCTTCCCCACACAGGCCGGGGACCGCGACACGATCGTCTATGCGGTCAGCTCGGGGACCGTGCTCGACCCGCCTGTGAGGGCGCGGATGAGCGCAATGTTCGCGCAGGTCGCGAGGCTGCCGCACGTCAGCGCCGTGATCAGCCCGTACGCGGGCGCTTCGGCGGGCAAGGCGATCTCGAGCGACGGCAGGATCGCCTTTGCGACCGTCGTGTTCGACGAGAAAGCCAATCTGCTGCCCAAGAGCGCTCCCGAACGGGTCGTGCAAACGGCCCGCGCCGCGGCCCGGCCGGGGCTGGAGGTGGAGCTCGGTGGGCAGGCGATCGAGCAGACCGAGCAGGCGGGCTTCGGCCTATCGACGGCCGTCGGGCTGCTGGCAGCGATCGTCGTGCTGCTGCTGACGTTCGGCTCGCTGACCGCGATGGGGCTGCCGATCGTCACGGCCCTGTTCGGCCTCGGCACCGGGCTCGGGGTGATCGCGCTGTTCACGCACGTGGTTGACACGCCCAACTTCTCCTCCGAGCTCGCCGCGATGATCGGGCTGGGCGTCGGTATCGACTATGCCCTGTTCATCCTGACGCGCTTCCGCGAGGCGTATCGGACCCCGGGCCGGACGTTCGAGAACGCGCGCGAGTCCACGCTGCAGGCGATGGACACCGCCGGACGGGCGGTGCTGTTCGCCGGCACGACCGTGGTGATCGCGCTGCTCGGAATGATGCTGCTGGGCGTCGACTTCCTGTACGGGGTCGCGTTGTCCGCCTCGATCGGCGTGCTGCTGGTGATGCTGGCCTCGCTGACGCTGCTGCCGGCGCTGCTGACGATCGCGGGTGGCCGCGTTGCCCGACCCGGACGCCGGGCGCGCGCGCGCGCACGTGCGATGGCGACGGCCACGGCGAGCTCGGGGACGGGCGCAAGCTCGGGGCCCGCGGTCGCGTCTGACACTGCGCCTGGCTCGTCCACGACGCCGCGCGCGCCGGTGCCCCAGCCAACGCCCGTGTCTCAGTCACCACCGGCGGCGGGCGCCACCTGGGTGCGCTGGAGCGCATACATACAGCGACGACCGTGGCAGATGGCGATCGCGTCCACACTGGTGATGCTGCTGTTCGCCGCGCCCGCGATCGCGCTTCGACTGGGATCGAGCGACGCCTCCAACGACCCCGCGAGCCAGACCACGCACCGCGCGTACGAGCTGCTCGCGCGCGGGTTCGGCGAAGGCTTCAACGGTCCGCTGCTGGTGGTCGCCAAGCTCCCTAGCCGGCACGGCGAAGCGGGGGGGTACAGCGAATCCAAGGACCATCGGGGGGCGCTCGAGCACACGCGCGGCGGCGAGGCGGCGCTGGAACGTTTGCACGCCGCGATCGCCGCGACGCCCGGCGTCGTGTCGGTGACGCCTGCCAAGCTCAACCCCGCCGGCGACGTGGCGACGATCACCGTCTACCCGCGCTCCTCGCCGCAGGCCTATGCGACCACACGGCTGGTGGCGCATCTGCGCGAAGACGTGATCCCGCCGATCGCGGCCGGCCCGGGCGCGCACGTGTACGTGGGCGGCGTCACAGCCGGGGCGGTGGACTTTGCGGCCGTGCTCGCACACAAGCTGCCGCTGTTCATCGGCGTGGTCGTGCTGCTGTCGGCGCTGCTGTTGATGGTCGTCTTTCGCTCGCTCGTGATCCCCGTGCAAGCGGCCGTGATGAACCTGCTCAGCATCAGTGCCTCGCTCGGGGTGATCGTCGCGATCTTCCAGTGGGGCTGGCTCGATCAGGTGATGGGCGTCGCCGCAGGCCCGATCGAGTCGTTCATCCCGGTGATGCTGTTCGCGATCGTGTTCGGGCTGTCGATGGACTACGAGGTGTTCCTGATCTCACGCATGCACGAGCGCTGGGTTCATACGCACGACCATCCTCGCTCCGTCGCCGAAGGTCTGGCGCTCACCGGACGCGTCGTGACGGCCGCCGCGGCGATCATGGTTTGCGTGTTTTTGTCGTTCGTCCTGGGTGAAGACCGCATCATCAAGGAGTTCGGCCTGGCCCTCGCGAGCGCCGTGTTCCTCGATGCGCTGGTGGTGCGCTGCCTGCTGCTGCCCGCCGTGCTGCATATCGTCGGCGAACGCACGTGGCGGATACCGGCCTGGCTCGATCGAGTGCTGCCGCGGTTGAACATCGAGGGGACCGGTCTGCCGGTCGGCACACCGAGCGCCGGCGACGGCGATCAGGAGCCGCCGGCGGCGACGCCTCCGGGCGAGCGCACGCGGGGCCGCCGTGCCGGCGTGGCGGCCGAGGGAGCCGAGGGCTGATTGCGGCGGCCGATGAGTCAGGGATTCGCCGGCATTTCCCGGCGTGCTGACTCACGACACGCGCCGAGTCCGGGCCCGCGCCTCACGCGGCACAATCCCGGCAGGAGCCGCGCAGCACGATCTCGTGCTCTGCGACCGTCAGCGGAACCCGCTTACTGAGCGTCTCGATCGCGTGCTCGAGCTGGGCGTCCGAGAAGGGCATCACGACGCCGCACTCGTCGCAGACGAGATGGTGGTGGTGCTCGCCGCGCTCACAGACGCGCTCGTAGCGGACCATCGTCTGGCCGGTGTTGACGCGTTGGACCAGGCCCAGCCCCTCGAGCTCATCCAGGATCCGGTAGACGCTCGCGCGACTCACCGCGCGTCTGCGCCGAGACAGCGCACCCCGAGGCTGTGCGCCGGCGCGACGACCGGCGCCGCGAGTCGGCGCGATGCGCGTGCGCAGCGTGTCGTTTCGCAACGCATCCTCGATCTCCTGCGCGCTGAGCGCGCACTCCTGGCCGTCGAGCAGCTCGAGCAGCGCTCGCCTGGCGCCGCCGCGCCTGTGACCGGCGGCCGCGAGCGCGCTCTCAGCCTGGTCCAGCCAGCGGCCGGCGCTCGCCTGGGCTTGAGAGCTCATGCCGAGATGGTAGACGGACCGCGGGCAAGCGCCCACGGGGCCCGATTGGGCCGGCGCGTCACCGCGCGTGCCGTGCGCGCGCCTCCAATAGTCTGCGGGCCGTGAAGGCGGTGATCCTGGCGGGCGGTCTCGGTTCGCGTCTCAGCGAGGAGACCGTCCTTCGACCCAAGCCGATGGTGGAGATCGGCGGCAAGCCGATGCTCTGGCACATCATGAAGGTCTATGCAGCGCATGGGATCACCGAGTTCGTCGTGTGCCTCGGCTACAAGGGTTATCTCATCAAGGAGTATTTCGCCAACTACTACCTGCACACGTGCGACGTTTCCTTCGATCTCGCGGCCGGGGCGATGGAGGTCCGCCGCTCACAGACCGAGCCCTGGCGAGTGACGCTGATCGATACCGGCGAGATGACCATGACCGGAGGACGCTTGAAGCGGGTTCTGCCGTATCTCGGGAGCGAAGATTTCTGTTTCACCTACGGTGACGGGGTCGCCGATCTCGACATTGGGGCGCTGATCGCCTTTCACCGTGAACAACAAACGCTGGCGACGGTGACCGCGGTTCAACCTCCGGGGCGGTTCGGCGCTCTCAACATCGACGGCGCGCGGGTGCGCGAGTACGAGGAGAAACCGCTCGGTGACGGAGGCTGGGCGAATGGTGGCTTTTTCGTGCTCTCAGACGGGATCGGCGGTTATATCGAGGGTGACGACACGGTCTGGGAGCAGGAGCCGATGCGCAGGCTCGCTCGGGATGGACAGCTCGGTTGCTACCGTCACGAGGGCTTCTGGGAGGCGATGGACACGACGCGCGATCGCGATCATCTCGAGCGCCTCTGGAGCTCGGGGAGCGCCCCCTGGCGAGTCTGGGCTTGACGGCTGTTGACCCCCACTTCTGGCGTGAGCGCCGCGTGCTGATCACCGGCCACACCGGCTTCAAGGGCGCGTGGCTTTCGCTGTGGCTGCAGTCGCTCGGCGCGAGGGTCACCGGCTTCGCAGGTGCGGACGCGACGAAGCCCGCGCTGTATGAGCTCGCACGCGTGGGCGAGGGGATGGAGAGCATCCACGGCGATATATGTAACGCCGAGGCCGTCGCGCAGGCGCTCGTCGCATCTGAGGCGGAGGTGGTGTTCCATGCCGCGGCGCAGGCGCTGGTGAGGCGCTCCTTTCAGGAGCCACGGCGGACTTACGAGACGAATGTAATGGGTACGGTCAACGTGCTCGACGCTGTTCGCCTGCACGGAGATCGCGTACGCGCAGTGGTCTGTGTCACGTCGGACAAGTGCTACCAGAACCGTGAGTGGGAGTGGGGTTATCGAGAGAGCGAGCCGCTGGGTGGCAGCGACCCTTACTCGAGCTCCAAGGGCTGCGCCGAGCTGGTCACGGCAGCGTACAGGGACTCGTTCTTCTCGAGCTCGCCCTCTGCTCATCCCGCGCGAGTCGCGTCCGCGCGCGCCGGCAACGTGATTGGCGGCGGGGATTGGGCACCGGATCGACTGGTGCCCGACTTGATGCGCGCGGCACTCACGGGACAGCCGATCCGTGTGCGCAACCCCAACTCGATCCGACCCTGGCAGCACCTGCTCAACCCCTTGGGGGGATACTTGATACTGGCGCAGGCGCTATGGGCTTCGCGTGAGTGCGCCACCGCCTGGAACTTCGGACCGCCCGATGCGGACGCTCGTCCGGTCGGCTGGCTGGTCGAGCAGATCGCCGAGATGTGGCCCGGGAATCTGACCTGGGTGCTCGACGAGGGGCCCCATCCACCCGAGGCGCGCTATCTCAAGCTCGACTCTTCGCGCGCACGTATGTATCTCGGATGGCATCCCCTGGTGGGCCTCGAGCAGGGGCTCGAGGCGATCGTCGAGTGGTATCGCGCGCTGGACGCTGGCGCGGACATGCGGAAGGTGACCATCAGGCAGATCCACAAGCTCGTTGGCTCCGCACCGGATCGGACGCAGGTCTAGGTCGGTCGCGACGCCGCAGCGCTGCCCGCGCGAGGACCTGCGTCGTCCCGGCTCGGCGCCGCGGACGCGCGCGCGCGCACGCCGGCGGCCCACGCCGCCCAGACGCGCCCGAGCGCATACATCGCGGCACTGAGGACGCCGACGAAGAAACCGACCGGGTAGTTGGTCTGATAGGAGGCCGCGAGCGACGCCCACACCACCAGCAGGGCGATCGCGACCGATAGGGCGATCGCGATCTGCGGGCGATCGGTGAACGAGCGCGCCGCGGCTGGGGCGCCGATCATGAGGCTGAAGATCAGCAGGGTCCCCACGACCGGCACGGTCATCGTGGTCGCGAGCGCGAGCACCGCCAGGAAGCAGAGCTCCATCCGAAAGCTGCTCACGCCGCGCGCCTCGCCGACCTCGGCGAGCACCGACGAAAGCATCAGTGGGCGGTACAGGAACGCGATCGCGACGACGCTCGCCAGGCCCAGCAGGGCGGTCGGAGCGACCTGGTTGGCGGAGATGCCGAGGACCTCGCCGAACAGCAGCGAGTAGACCTCGGGGGCGTACTCGACGCTGAAGCTCAAGAACAGCGCACCGAGCCCGAGCATCACCACCAGCGCGAGCGCGGTCGCGACGTCGTGGCGGCCGCGCCTGCCCAGCAGACCGATGTTGAGGGCTCCCAGCAGCGAGAACAGTCCGAGCCCGATCAGCACGTTGATCCCCAACAGGCTCGCGCCGGCTGCGCCCGCGAAGGCGCCGTTGGGCAGAGCGTGGGCGGCGAAGGCAGAGCCGCGCAGCACCGTGAAGAAACCGACGACGCCCGCGACGACGGCGACGATGCTGGCGACGGTCCAGGCGTTGATCATGAAGCCGGAGAACATGCTCTTTTGCGCTCAGATCCGTTCGCTTGCCTGCTGTTCTCAGATCCGCGCGCGCCGGCCTGCGATCACGCCCGACAGCAGGTATGCCAGGAAGATCAGCGTGACCACGAAGAAGCTCACCGGCCAGCCGGTGCCCGTGGGCGGCCAGTAGTAGCTGTCGTACGCGAGCAGCACGCCCAGCCACATCGCGCACACGCCGATCCCGCCTGCGAGCGCAACCGCCGGGCCGGGCCGCCTGGTGAGGCGCAGGGCGGTGGCTGCCGGGCCGATCAACAGCGCGGTCGACAGGATCGTGCCGATCGTCATCGCGGCCAGCGCCACGGCCAGCGCCAGCGCGAGCAGGTAGGCGGCTCCGACCAGACGCACCGGGATGCCTCGCGCGGCGGCGAGCTCGGGGCTGACCGAGCTGAGCAGCAAGGGCCGGTACAGGGTCGCCACGATCGCCAGCGCCGCCAGGCTCAGCAGCGCGAGCGCCGGGACCGTCGTGCGCGCGATCGCGAACACCGAGCCGAACAGGATCGTGACGGCCGCGCCGGTGGTGTTGTGGTAGGTCGTGTCCAGGTAGAGCAGCAGCGCAGCCAGGCCGAGCCCGGCGCCGAGCACGATCCCGGTCGCGAGGTCGCGTCCGCGCGGACGCTGCACGCCGAGCAGCTCCATCACGGCCGCCGCGGCGACGTCGAACGCCATGATCCCCCACCAGACCCCGATCCCGGCCAGGAACGCGGCCGATCCGCCGGTGGTGCCGATGTCGCCGAGCGCCTCGGCGGCGAACGATTGGCTGCGCATCACGGTGAAGACGCCGACGGCTCCGCAGACGACCGCGGCGACGATGCCGACGACGGCCGCCACCGCCACGGCTTCGCTCGAGAAGAACCCCGGGGCGATCAGCTGGGCAGCGGCGCTCACGACACGATCTCCAGGTCGCCGCCGCGCAGCACCGCCTCGTGCCCGCGCTCCCCGGGGGGCCCGCGTTCGGCCTCGTCGCCCGCGCCCGCGACGACGAGCACGCGCCCGTGGACGTTCAGGACGTTGACGTGACTGCCGTAGAGCTCGCTGAGCACGTCCGCGCGCACGACCTCGGCTACGGTGCCGCTCGCGGCGCGCCCGGACGCGATATAGACGATGCGGTCCATGACCGGCAGCAGCGGGTTCATCTCGTGGGCGCTGATCAGCACGGCGACATCGCGCTCGCGCGCGATCCGCGCCAGCAGCGTGACGACCTCTTGGCCGCTGCGCAGATCGAGGTTCGCGAGAGGCTCGTCGAGCAGCAGCAGCTGGGGCCTGCCGATCAGCGCGTGTGCGATCAGCACGCGCTGCTGCTCGCCGCCCGACAGCCGTCCGACGCGCGTGTCGGCGAAGGCGTCGGCGCCGACCGCGGCGAGCGCCTCGTCGATCAGTCGCCGGCGCGCGCGCGTGGGCCTGGGAATGCCGAGACGATGTCCGTCGAGCCCCAGGCCGACGAGGTCGCGAGCGCGGAGCGGCATGTCGGGATCGAGCAGGAACTTCTGCGGCACGTAGCCGATCTGGGCGCTGCCGTGCAGACGGGTCCGCCCGGCCACGAGCACGGTCCCCGAGCTTTGCGCCTGCAGGCCCAGGATCACCCGAAACAGCGTGGTCTTGCCGGCTCCGTTCGAACCGATCAGCCCGGTGACCTCCCCGGCCCGGACGTCGCAGTTGACTTCGCGCAGCACCTCGCGCCCGCCGAGCTGGACGCCGACGTTTCGCAGCGACAGGATCGGCGGAGTGTCAGCCATCAGAGCTTCTCGTCGAGGCCGGCCGGTGTTCAACCATCAGAGCATGTCGATAGAGACCGGCCGGTGTTCAACCATCAAAGTTTCTCCGTCGAGGTGCCCTCGGCGACCGCCCGGCGCAGCGCCTGGACCTCGGCGAGCATCCACGACTGGTAGTCGTAGCCCGGCGTGGGCATCGTCTCGTATACCCCCACTACCGGCACGCCTGCGGCTTTCGCCTTTTCCAGGAAGGACTGCGTGAGCGAGTCCACGACCTGCTGGTTGTAGACGAAGACCTTGACCTTGCGGCCGCTGAGCAGGTTGTTTTGCAGCGTCACGTCTTGCGGCGCCGGGTTCGACTCCGTTCATGATGTCCGCCTGCAGGCTGAACGGGGTGAGATTGTGCGTGCCGGCGGCTTCGAGCATGTAGTCGCCGACGGGCTCGGTCGTGGCGACCGCCGTGCCCGGGTATTCCGCGGCGAAGCGCGCGAGCGCGCGGCGCCACGGCGCGAGCGAGCGTTCGAACGCGGCGGCCCTGGCCTTGAAGTAGGCGGCGTGCGCGGGCTGGAGCGCGGACAGGTCTGCCGCAAGAGCCCGCGCAACCGCGGGCATCGTCTGCGGCTTGTACCAGAGGTGCGGGTTGGGGGTGGAGTCCGGCAGGTCGAGCAGCTTCTGCACGTCGATCACCTTGCGCGCGGAGCTCGGCGAGGCGGCCTCGATCTTTTCCATGTAGGTGTCGTATCCGAGCCCGTTTTGCACGACCAGCCGTGCCGCGCCGACCTGCTGCGCGACGCTCGGGCTGGCCTCGAAGCTGTGCGGGTCGGTGTTCGGGTTGCTCTCGACCGCGCTGACCTTCACGTACTTGCCGCCGATCTGGGCGATCACGTTGGCGTACTGGTTCTCGGCCCCGACGGCTATGACTGCGCCATCTGCGCTCGCCGCGCCCGAGCCGCTGGCGCCGCAGCCGGCCAGCAGCGCGCCCGCGAGTCCGCATACCGCGATCGCTGTGAGGCCGGGTAGACGCTTCGCTGTCATCGATCGGCAAGCTATCACAAGATTGAGTCTTATTATTGTCTTGTGCGGGCCGCGCTGTGCACAGGCGCGCAGCTAACATCCGCGACGCATGCCCCAGCCGGAGCTGACAAGAACGCAGATCGAGGCGCTGGAGGGTCGCTACGGCAACCGCTTCCTGCTCGAGCCTGTGCCCGACGACAAACTGCCGACAACGGGCATGAGCGCCCAGGAAGCGATGCGTTTGATCGGCGGCGAGCTGATTCTCGACGGCCAGCCGATGCGCAACCTCGCGACGTTCGTGACGACGTGGATGGAGCCGGAGGCCGTTCGCGTGATCGAGGAATCGCTGCACACGAACTTCATCGACCACGCCGAGTACCCGCGCACGGCCGAGATCGAGCAGCGCTGCATCCGCATGCTGGCGGATCTGTTCTACGCGCCCGGCAAGACCATGGGGGCACGCACGCAGGGCTCGTCCGAGGCGATCATGCTCGGCGCGCTGTCGCTGAAGTGGAAGTGGCGCCAGCGCATGCAGTCCGCGGGCAAGGCGGTCGATCACCCCAACCTCGTGTTCGGCGGCGACGTGCATGTGGTGTGGGAGAAGTTCTGCCGCTACTTCGACGTGGAGCCCCGGATCGTGCCGCTCGAGCCGGGCAAGTACACGATCGGCCCGCAGGACGTGGCGCCGCACATCGACGAGAACACGATCGGCGTGGCCGCCGTGCTCGGCACGACGTTCACCGGCCATGCCGACGACATTCGCGGGATCAACGACCATCTGGTCGCGCTCAAGCGCGAGCAGGGGATGGATGTGCCGATGCACGTCGACGCCGCCAGCGGCGGCTTCGTGTGGCCGTTTCTGTATCCCGAGTCCGAGTGGGACTTCCGCCTCGAGCAGGTCCGCTCGATCAACGTGTCCGGACACAAGTTCGGCCTCGTGTACCCGGGGATCGGCTGGCTGATCTTCAGGGAAACGAGCGACCTCCCGGAGGACCTGATCTTCTACGAGAACTATCTCGGCAAGCGTGACGCGACGTTCACCTTGAACTTCTCGACCGGCTCCTCGATGGTGCTCGCGCAGTACTACAACTTCATCCGCTTTGGCCACAGCGGATATCGCTATGTGATGGAGGTCATGAAGTACAACGCCCGCACGCTCGCCGAGCAGATTGCCGCGATCGGCGAGTTCGAGCTGATCGGCTCGGAGGAGGACGAGCAGCTGCCGCTGGTGGCGTTCAAACTGAAGAGCGGACACGAGTACGACGAGTTCGACGTCGCCGGGCAGCTGGCCGCCGAGCGCGGCTGGATGGTGCCCGCCTATACGCTCCCGCCGGACGCCGAGAAGGTCAAGGTCATGCGCATCCTGGTCAAGGAGACGCTCCCCCAGGCGCTCGCCACGTGCCTCGGCGAGGACATCGCCGAGGCGTGTAAGACGCTCGCCGCCAAGGGTCGCCTGCACCCGGCGGACCGCAAGCGGGTCAAGACGAACACCGGGTTCTGAGCATCGGTCCGGCGATCGGGGTCGGACCTCGACGCCAGGTGCCCAAGCGCCGGCAATGGAGCGAACCAGCGATCGGACCCCGACGCCGACTGCCCGGGCGCGAGCGAGGGAGCGAATCGCGGCTGTCGGTCTATTGCCCTTCTTCTTCGCGACGGTGTCGCCGGCGACGGCTCAGCAGCACCGTGGCCACGATCACGATCACCACGATCAGGACGCCGCCCGCGATGTAGCGGATTTTGTGGTGAACGGGTTTGCTCTTGAGTTCGGCTTTGGCCTGCGCTTCGGAGAGGATCGCGACGGGCACCCCGCGCGATTTGATCAGCGCGTATATGTGCGGCTCGTCGTGCTTGGGATATTTGAACTTCACATAACTTCCATCCTTCAACGTAACCCGCACGCTGCGCGTGCGCTTGTTGATCGTCGCGGCCGCGATCTGTCCCGAATCGAGCTCGTGCAGGAACACCGTTTCGCTGACCGGTTCGTAGACGATCGTCGCCGCGTCCGCGCTCCGCGTGCCCAGCGCGAGCATCGCGCTCGCACACGCCACGCATAGCGCGGCCACCCCGATCCGCGTGAGGCCTCTGGCTGCGCCTGCCCTGCGCAGCAGTCTGTTGTCTCTGATCATGCGCGGCACCCTACCGACCTGGCGCTGGCGGTGCGGCGCACCGAGGGCTGTAATGAGCTGCGCACGCGCGCAGCTCTGCGAGCGAGCGGGTCGTGGCGCCGGCCGCCGTTGGCTCGATCAGCTCACTTGCGCGCGAGTTTGATCGCCTTGTTGCGTTCGATCTTGCTGAGCACCATCTTGCGCAGTCGCACGGCCTTCGGCGTGACCTCGACCTGCTCGTCCTCGCGCACGAACTCGAGCGCCTCGTCGAGCGTCGGCGCGTGGTGGGTGTCCAGCCGTACGAGCACGTCGGCGGTGGAGGAGCGCATGTTGGTGAGGTGCTTCTCCTTGCAGGGGTTTACGTCGAGGTCATCCGAGCGGGCGTTCTCGCCGATGATCATTCCTTCGTAGACGCCCACGCCGGGACCTACGAACAGCGTGCCGCGCTCCTGCAGGCTCATCAGCGAGTAGGTCGCGGTGCTGCCCTGGCGGTCGGCCACGAGCGCGCCGGTGGTGCGCGTCAGCAGCTCGCCGGCCCACGGCTCCCAGCGCTCGAACACGTGGTGCATGATCCCGGTGCCGCGCGTCTCGGTGAGGAACTCGGTGCGAAAGCCGATCAGGCCGCGGGCGGGCACGAGGTAGTCCATACGCACCCAGCCGGTGCCGTGATTGGCCATGTGCTCCATCCTGCCCTTGCGTGCCGCCAAGAGCTGGGTCACGGTGCCGACGTGGTCCTCGGGCACGTCCACCGACAGGCGCTCGACCGGCTCGCTGCGCTTGCCGTCGATCTCGCGCTCGAGCACGCGCGGCTGGCCGACGGTCAGCTCGAAGCCCTCACGACGCATCATCTCCACGAGGATCGCCAGCTGCAGCTCGCCGCGGCCCTGAACCTCCCATTGATTGGGCTCCCCACTCGCCCCGTCGGTGTCGAGGACGCGCAGCGAGACGTTGCCGACGAGCTCCTGGTCCAGGCGGCTGTGAATCTGCCGGGCGGTCAGCTTCGAGCCTTCGCGCCCGGCGAGCGGGGAGGTGTTGATGCCGATCGTGATCGACATCGCCGGTTCGTCGACGGTGATCACCGGCAGCGGGCGCGGATCATCGGGATCGGCGAGCGTCTCGCCGATCGTGACCTCCGCGATCCCGGCGACGGCGATGATCTCCCCGGGGCCAGCGTCAGCGGCATCGACGCGCTCGAGCGCCTCGGTTACGTACAGCTCGGCCACCTGGGCGCGCTCGATCGAGCCGTCGGCGCGACACCACGCGATCTGCTGGCCCTTGCTGATGTTGCCGTTGCGGACTCGGCAGATCGCGAGGCGCCCGACGTACGGGGAGGCGTCGAGGTTCGTCACGAGCGCCTGCAGCGGATGGTCGCTGTCGTACATCGGCGGCGGGATGCGTTCGAGCAGCAGATCGAACAGGGGCGCGAGGTTGGCATCCTCGCCAAGGCCGGCCTCGGGGTCGTAGTCGAGCGCGGCGCGGCCCGCCTTGGCGTTGCAGTAGACGATCGGAAACTCGATCTGGGTCTCGTCGGCGTCGAGATCGAGGAACAGCTCGTACACCTCGTCGACGACTTCTGCGACGCGCGCATCGGAGCGATCGACCTTGTTGACCACCAGGATCACCGGCAGGCGCGCCTCGAGCGCCTTGCGCAGCACGAAGCGAGTCTGCGGCAGCGGGCCCTCGGAGGCATCGACCAGCAGCAATACGCCGTCAACCATCGTCAGGCCGCGCTCGACCTCGCCGCCGAAGTCCGCGTGTCCGGGCGTGTCGACGATGTTCAGCTTGACCCCGCCGTAGTGCAGCGCCGTGTTCTTGGACAGGATCGTGATGCCCTTCTCACGCTCGAGATCCATCGAGTCGAGCACCCGCGTCGCCACCTCCTGACCGACCCTGAACGCGCCGGACTGCCAGAGCATCGCGTTGACGAGCGTCGTCTTGCCATGGTCGACGTGCGCGATGATCGCCACGTTGCGGATGTCCTCTCTCGGTACGAGCACGGCTGGACAGGGTAGCCGCGACGGCGACCGGGGCCAATGTCGCGCCAACCAGGTACTTTCATTTTGGGCGATGGAGCGCAATGGTATTTACTACAGTCTCCTGCTCACACGCCGCATCGCCCGCTCACATCTAGGCGGTTGACTGCGCCTCGACGAGGGTGACTGCGCGTTCCTCGAACGGGCTGTAGCCGTGCTGCTGTGACAGCTCGAGCGCGCGGGCGGCGTGCTCCCGTGCTCGCGCAGCATCGCCGCCTCGCCCGGCGAGCGCCTCCGCCCAGCCCAGATGGGCGCGGGCTGCCCACAGAAGCAAGCCGTTGGTGTCCTGGAAATCGCACGCGAACGCCAAGTGCTGATCGGCCTGCTCGTGGTGTCCCATGCAGGCGGCGAGCAAGCCGAGCCACATGCGAGCGTGTCCGTAGCCGATCAGGCCGTTCCAGACGACCTGGTCGGCCCACGGCTCGATGAGCTCGTACAGGATCGAGGCGGGGCCTGAGCTGTCGGTCAACACGGCGGCGTCGGCATACAGCGCGAGCGCGCTCAACGTGGCCGAGTTCGACGCGATGTGATCGAAGCGGTCGCTCGCGGCCTGCTCGAGGATCTTCGCGGCCTCGGCTCGGCGGTCAAGCCAGCACAGGACGGAGGCCAGACCTGCCCGCCAGGCGGCGATCGCCGGGTAGGCGCTCACGCTCTGCTCGATCATCTCGATGACCTCGCCACCGCGGCCTTGATAGAAAGCCGCTTGGGTGAGCGCGGCGGCGTAGGTGAAGACGGCGTCGGGTTGTCCGGCCTCCTGCCCGATCTGCAGCGCGCGCTCGGCTAACCGCTCGCCGGCGACCAGATCGCCGTGCATGAGCTCCCAACCGGCCGTGACGGCCGTCGCAAGCCAGTTGATTGTGGGCTGATCGAGCTCGTGCGCGATCAGCTCCTGCTGCTGGAGGGCGAGCTTTGCGCGCTCGAGGTCCCCCCGCTCCAGGCAGGTGTGAAAGTCGAAGTTGTGCGTCGAGAATCGGAGGGCAGGATCGCCCACCTCGGCGGCGCAGCCAACGAGCTCCTCGGCAAGACCGATTCGCCAGGCGAGCGTATCCGGTGCTCGGATCGCCTCCCACATCGTGATGACTTCGGCGAGCGTCCTCGCGTCCTCGGTGGCACGAGCAAGCGAGACCGCCTCCTCGGCGAGCGCGCGACGCATGCCAAAGTCCGGGTCCCACTCGAGTTCCAGCGCCTTGATCCCGAGCAGTCGCGCGCGGCGCGCGCGATTCGGCGGGTCATCGAGCTCGATCGCCCGATCGATCGCCGCGAGCCGCTCTGCGTCGATCTCCCCGAACGCACTCGAGACCACTCCGCGGTTGTTCGCCAGCGCCGCTCGCGCGGCGAGCTCGGCGTCGGCCATGGCTGAGGCGATCCGCGAGGCCTCGAGCAGCGTCTCACGGTAGGCGGCCTCGCCACTCAGGAGCTGCGCCTCACCGAGCCCGATCAGCGCCTCACAACGCTCGGCGCTGTCGAGGTCGCCCGTCAGCTCGACGGCGTCGGTGAACAGCTTCACGGCCTCGGCTGGGGCGAGGCTCTCGAGCGCGCGCTGACCGGCCCTGAGGGCGTAGTCGGCCGCCTTGGCCCTGTCGAGCGAGACTGCGGCGAGCCGCCAGTGCAGCGCGAGCTCTGCCAGGTGCTCGCCCGGGTCCTCGCCGTAGAGCTCCTCGAGCGCCTGCGCGACGCGCCCGTGCATGCGCGCGCGGCGGGTGACGCCAAGGCCCTCATAGAGCGTCTGGTTGATGAGCGCGTGGGCGAAGCGAAACTGCCCGACCCGCTCGGAGGACTCGTCCAGCAGCGAGGCGGCGACGGCTGCCTCGAGGTGGTCCAGCAGTTGGCTTTCCCCGATCTCGAGCATCGACTCGAGCAGCTCGAGATCAAAGACGCGCCCGATCACCGCCGCCTGGGTCAGGACCTCGAGGGCCTCATTGCCCAGGCGCTCGACGCGCCGCTCGATCACCTCGCGCACGCTCTCGGGCAGCGCGATCGCCGCGGAGCTGTCGATGTTCCAGCGCCCACTGGCCTCGTCGAAGGTCAGTGCCCCGGACTCCCAAAGGCCGCGCAGGATCTCTCCTACGAAGAATGGGTTGCCATCGGTCTCGGCGGCGATCTGTCCCGCCAGCTGAAGGAGGTCCTCGTCGAGCTCGTACCCGGCCACGACGGTCATGATCTGGGCCACCTCGTCGGCGCCGAGGCCGTGCAGGGAGATGCGCTGGACGCCCTCGACCCGGCGCAGGTCGGCCAGCAGGGCGGTGAGCGCGTGATCCTTGCCGAGATCTGAGTCGCGGTAGGTGGCGATCAGATGCAGCGCACCCTGCTCGACGGTCCGAACGACGTGCTTGAGAAGCGCCACCGACTGCCCGTCGGCCCAGTGCAGGTCATCGAGCACCACGCACACCGGCACGCTCTGAGCTACGTCCTGGAGCAGTCCCGCGACCGCCGAGAACAGCAGGTAACGCTCGGTCTCGGGGTCGGATGTCTGGGGCGCGGGCAAGTCCGCGACGCGCCGCTCCAGGTTTCGAGCCAGTCGGCCGAGCTCGCCCTTATGACGGTCTACGAAGCGGTTCAGCAGCTCTTGCGGCGCGTGCTCGACAAGCTGCGAGCAGACCTCGATCCACGGCTCATACGGCACCGCCAGCTCTTCCGAGCAAGCGCCCCAGCAGACGGCGAAGCGCTCGGCGTGGGCGCGATGGGCACCGTAGCTTGAAAGCCTCGTCTTGCCGATCCCCGGCTCGCCCGAGAGCAGCACCACCTGGCGCGCCCCGTCGCGGGCAAGGACCATCGCCTCCTCGATCGCGGCGCGCTCCGCGGCGCGCCCGACGTAGGAGACGGGGGGAACCGAGCGCAGCACCGCGGGCAGCGGCCAGCCGCCTGCCACGGAAGCCTCCTCGCCGAGTGGCGGCCAGGAAACCGAGAACGCCTCCACCGGCTCGGGGAAGCCCTTCAGCTCGAGCTCACCCGCCGAGGCGAACTCGACGCCGTCGCAGCGCCCGGCGAGCGTCTTGACGAGTGCCGAGATGAGGATGCCGTCCGAGGGCGCCAGCGCGCACAAGCGCGCCGCCTCGATCGAGGGCATGCCGAAGTAGTCACCGTCCTTGACGGTGGCCTCCCCCGCACCGAGGCCGACGCGCACGTGCAGGCCCTGCTCGGCGTTGCGGTAGCGGCGCTCGAAGAGTTGCTGCATCGAGACGGCGCACTTGACCGCCGCAGAGGCCGAGCTGAAAGCGACCATCAGCCCATCGCCGGTGTTCTTGACCTCCCTGCCCTGAAAGCCTGCGATCGCGTCGCGAAGCAGCGTGAAGTGCTCCTCGCGCAGCTCATCCGCGCGCACGGGGCCCACCGAAGTGGCAAGCCGAGTCGAGCCGACCAGATCGGTCAGCAGAATCGTCGCAAGCTCAATTGACTCCGACACCACGGCCCCTGTAAACAAGACTCCCGAGCAAGAGATCGTAATGCAGTTCTCGAGGAGTCGGACGTGAATCGCTCACTAGGCGCCCCGGTCCGGGCCGCACCCCGACGCCCAGCACCACGCGCGGGGCCGTCGCCTACGCCCGCACGGCCCGAGGCGCCATGCGCAACGCGAACTATGGGCCTCGCCTACGCCCGCACCGCACGAGGCGCCATGCGCAACCCGAGCCGCAGCAGCGCCGCGGGGTAGCGCTCGGCCGCCGCCACCGTTTCCTCGAGGGCCGCCGCGAAGCGCCGGATCTCGGCTTCCTCGATCACGAGCGCCGGGAGTGCCTTGATCGTGTTCATGCGGTGGCCGGCGACCTGGCAGAAGATCCGGTGCTCGGTGAACAGCGGGACCGTGACGAGCTGCGAGAACAGACCGGCTTGGCGGCGCTCGACGGCGTTCCACAGGCCGCGGCTGGCCCGTCCGGAGGGGGGGCCGAATTCGATCGCCCACATCATCCCGAGGGCGCGCACGTCGCGAACGACCTCGTAGCGCTCGCACAGCGGGCGCGTGAGCTCGAGCAGCAGCGCCCCCAGCCGCTCGGCGCGCGCGACCAGGTCCTCTGCCTCGATCACACGCAGCGTGGCGAGCGCCGCCGCCGCCGCGAGGTCGTTGCCGCCGAACGTCGAACCGTGCCTGACGGCGCGCTCCATGCCGTCGAAGACGCGCTCGAAAGCGGGGCGCGAGACGAGCACGGCGCCGATCGGCACGAGCCCGCCCGACAGGGCCTTGGCGAGGCAGATCAGGTCCGGTTCGAGACCCCAGTGCTCGCCTGCCAGGAAGCGTCCGGTACGGGCGATGCCTGTCTGCACCTCATCGCACACGAACAGCGTTCCGGCCTGGCGGCAGAGCGCCTGGGCGCCTTGCAGGTAGCCGGCCGGCGGCAGGTTGACGCCCTTGCCCTGGACCGGCTCGAGCACTAGGGCGGCAACGTCGGCGCGCTCGAGCTCGCGCTCGAGCGTTTCGAGATCGCCCCAGGGAACCGGATCGCAGCCGGCGAGCAGCGGCCCGAACCCGTCGGTGAACTCCGAGTTTCCGTTGAGCGACAGCGAGCCGAGCGTGAGCCCATGAAAGGCATGCTCGGCATACAGGATGCGGGCGCGTCCGGTGGCGGCGCGAGCGATCTTGATCGCGGCCTCGACGGCCTCGGTGCCCGTGTTGGCCGGCACCATCGCCGCGACGCTCGCCGGCGCGCGCGCCAGCAGCTGCTCGGCCAGAACTCCACTCAAAAGCGTGACGCCGAGCTGCGGAAGATTGCCGGGGCGCGCTTCGAGCACCTGCTCGACGGCGGCGATGGCCTCCGGATGGTTGCGCCCGATCGCGAAGACGCCGTAACCGCCGAACAGGTCCAGGTAGCGGTTCCCCTCGGAGTCGATCAGGTGCGCGCCCTCGCCGCCGGTCCAGACCCGGTCGAAGCCGAGCGTGCGCACGATCCGGCCCAGCTGCGGGTTCAGGAAGCGATCGTTGAGCCGCAGCTCCTCCCCCGTGCGCCCGGCGATCAGCTCACGCACGCTCGGGATCTGTGGTGCGGACACCGCCTGAGCCTAGCTCGACACCGGATGCGACTGGTTCGGCGGTGAGCTACAGCGAAGCCGCCCGAGAGCGCACGCGCACGCACGCGCGCGCATGCGCCGCCGGCGCCATACACTGCCGGCGTGGACGGCGCCAGCGCACCGGCACCCCTTCGCGACCGCCCGGCCTGGGCAGCGCTCGCCAAGCACCACGAGGCGATCCGCGACGTGCATCTGCGCGAGCTGTTCGCCCAGGATCCCGCGCGCGGCGAGCGCCTGACGGCGCAGGGCGCCGGCCTGTATCTCGACTACTCGAAGAATCGCGCGACCGACGAGACGCTCGCGCTGCTGCTGGCCCTCGCCGAGCAGTCGCGCCTGCAGGAGCGGATCGAGGCGATGTTCAGGGGTGAGCGGATCAACGTCTCGGAGAACCGTTCGGTGCTGCACGTCGCGCTGCGCATGCCGAAGGGTGAGTCGTTGATCGTCAACGGTGTTGATGTGGTGGCGCAGGTGCACGAGGTGCTGGCCCGGATGAGCGCTTTCTGCGAGCGGCTGCGGGCGGGCGACTGGGCGGGCTATACCGGTCGCCCGATTCGCAGCATCGTGAACATCGGCATCGGCGGCTCCGATCTCGGTCCGGTGATGGCTTACGAGGCGCTGCGCCACTACAGCATGCGCGAGCTGACGGTGCGATTCGTGTCGAACGTGGACGCGACCGATTTCGTCGAGGCGACGCGCGACCTCGATCCGCACGAGACGTTGTTCATCGTGTCCTCGAAGACGTTCACGACGCTCGAGACGATGACGAACGCCCATTCGGCTCGCGAGTGGCTGCTGGGAGCGCTCGGCGATGAGGCGGCGATTGCGCGCCATTTCGTCGCAGTGTTGACCAACGCCAGAGCGGTGCGCGAGTTCGGCATCGACACGGACACCATGTTCGGCTTCTGGGATTGGGTCGGCGGGCGCTATTCGATGGATTCGGCGATCGGGCTGTCGACGATGCTGGCGATCGGACCGCAGCGCTTTGACGAGATGCTCGCCGGCTTTCACACGCTCGACGAGCACTTCCGCAGCACCCCGTTCGAGCGCAACCTGCCCGTGCTGCTCGGTCTGCTGGCGGTCTGGTACGGCGACTTCTTCGGCGCCCAGACGGCGGGGGTGATGCCCTACGAGCAGTACTTGAAGCGCTTTCCGGCGTATCTGCAGCAGCTGACGATGGAGTCGAACGGCAAGCACGTCACGCTCGACGGCGCGCACGTGGACTACCAGACGGGCGCCGTGTACTGGGGCGAGCCGGGGACGAACGGCCAGCACAGCTTCTACCAGCTGATCCATCAGGGCACGAAGCTGATCCCCGTCGATCTGATCGGCTTCGGCAAGCCGCTGAACCCGCTGGGCGAGCATCACGACATCCTGATGTCGAACGTGTTCGCCCAGGCGCAGGCGCTCGCGTTCGGCAAGACCGAGCAGGAGGTGCGCGCCGAGGGGACGCCGCCCGAGCTGGTGGCGCACCGCGTGATGGAGGGCAATCGCCCGACGAACACGATCCTCGCCGAGCGTCTGGACCCCCGCACGCTGGGGACGCTCGTGGCGCTGTACGAGCACAGCGTTTTCACGCAGGGCACGATCTGGGGGATCGACTCTTTCGACCAGTGGGGTGTCGAGCTCGGCAAGGTGCTCGCCAAGCAGATCATCCCCGAGCTGACAAGCGTGGCCGAGCCCGACCTGCAGCACGACAGCTCGACCAACGCCCTGATCCGCCACTATCGCTCGCTGCGCTGACGGACACACGCGCGAACGCGCGGGCGTCGGGAGATCACCCCTGCCACGCCGTCCGCCCGACGCGCGCGCACGCGGCCCCGTCGGGTCACACCCACGCCACACCATCCGCACGCCGCATACGCGCGCGCATATGCGTCCATCGCCGACTCACGCATCCCACGACGGCCGCCGCCGAGATCGATCCGCGGCGAGCTACCATGGCGATTGCAGAGGCGATCGAGCACAAAGATTCTGGGAGGTTCGCGTGTTCGAGAAGCAGGTTTGTCGAGCGCTCTTTTCTCGGATCAGGGCCGGGGGCCTGACGGTTACCTACTGGGATGGTCAGAGCGAGCGGTTCGGACCCGAGTCGTGGCTGCATATCGTCCTGCGCTCAAAGGACGCCGTGTGGGCGATCTGCCGCAACGTGCACCTCGGCGTTGGCGAGGGCTACATGGACGGCGAGATCGTGATCGACGGCGACCTGGCCGAGCTCGGGCGCCTGACTGCAGCCAACCGCGAGGTTCACGCCTGGGCCCGCAAGCTCCAGCGGCGCGCGCGCGAGACGCGGGCGGGCAAGCCGGGGCAGGCCGCAAACGTGCGCAGCCACTACGACCTCGGCAACGACTTCTACCGCCTCTGGCTCGATCGCTCGATGACCTACTCGTGCGCGTACTTCCGCGACTCGGACGACTCGCTCGAGCAGGCCCAGCAGCAGAAGGTGGGACACATTCTGCGCAAGCTCAACCTGGAGCCGGGGATGACGCTGCTGGACATCGGCTCGGGCTGGGGCGAGCTCGTGTGCAGAGCCGCGCGCGAGCATGGCGTGCGGGCACACGGAATCACGCTCAGTCGCGAGCAGCTGGCGCATACGCGCGCGCGGATCGCCGCCGAAGGCCTATCGGACCTCGTGAGCGTCGATCTCTGCCACTACGCCGACCCGCCCCGTGAGATGCGCTTCGATCGGGTCGTGTCGGTCGGCATGTACGAGCACGTCGGGGCACGCAACCACGCCGCTTACATGGCGGCCGTCGATCGCGTGCTGCGCCCCGGCGGGATTTCGCTGCTGCACACGATCACGCAGCGCGTTGACCGCCCGGCGAACGCGTGGATCGACCGCTACATCTTCCCCGGCGGGCGGGTACCGACGCTGCAGAGCATCTTCGCGCTGCTTCCGGAGCGGGACTTTCGCGCGGTTGACTACGAGAGCCTGGGCCGCCATTATGCGCGCACACTCGAAGAGTGGTGGCAGCGCTTCGAGCGCTCGCGCGATCGGGTACAGGAGATGTACGGAGAGCGGTTCGTGCGGATGTGGCGCCTGTACCTGCGCGGCGCATTCGCGGCCTTCGCCTACGGCGAGCTGGACCTGGCCCAGATCCTCTGGACCAAGGGCCCCTCGGACGAGGTCCCGCTGACGCGCGAGTACATGTACCCGCGCCGCCGGGTGATCCGCGACCCGCTCGCCGAGCACGACCAGACCGCCGGCCATCAGCCTGGTGGCAACGGTCGGCCGGTCGGCGCCACGCAGCTCAACCCCCCGGCAGAACAAACCGCCGCACCGCGTTAGCGAAGCCCTCCTGGTCGTTGGAGCTCGTGACGCGTCGCGCGGCGCCCTGAACCTCACCGCTGGCGTTGCCCATCGCGATGCTGAGACCGGAATGGGCGAACATCAGCACGTCGTTGGGCATGTCGCCGATCGTCGCGATCTCGGCGCTGTCGAGCTGATAGCGGTCGGCCAGATAGCGCACGACGCAGCCCTTGTTGGCGTCGGGATGCGTGATGTCGAGGTAGTAGGGCTGTGACAGCGCGGCGGAGACGTGATCGCCGAAGTGCTCGCCGGCGTCCCGCGAAGCGCGTACGACCGCTTCGTGGTCGTCGCTGACGCCGACGATCTTGGCGATGCCGTCCGTCAGGCCGTCGTAGCTCGAGCGCACGGTGGGCGGGAACTGGACGGTCTGCGACTCGCGGTCAACGTGAGGTGCCTTGGGATCGCGCACGTACCAGTTCGATCCCTGGTACAGCCACACATCGAGTGACAGCGATTCGAGCAGCTCGGTGGCCGGCGCGATCAGAGCGGGTGGGATCGTGTGCTGCTCGATCACCGACATCTCTCGGTCAACCACCACGCCGCCGTTGAACGCCGCGATCGGCGTCTGCAGGTCGAGCGGCTCGATCAGCATCGACATGCCGCGCGGCGGGCGTCCGCTGGTGATCGCGAACAGAATGCCGGCTTCGCGCAGTTCGCCGACGGCGGCGATGGCCGCAGCGGTGAGCTGCTTCTGCGGCGTGACGAGCGTGCCGTCAACGTCCGCGAGCAGCAGCCGGGTCGCGCTCACGCGCCGGCCGGCCTGCGTTCGCTCGGCAGCAGCCGCTCGACGCTTACGAGATCGCCGTCGATCACCTGGTCCTGCGGCTCGCCGACGCGCGTGCTGATCCAGTCGATCAGCACCTTCAGGCGATGGCCGGGACCGCCGCCGGTGAGGTAGTACATGTGCACCGTGAAATACGTGAAGAACGCGGGGCGACCCCACAGTTCGTGACCGCGGATTTCGCAGATGGCGTTGCCGCGGCCGACGACCGCGAGCGCGCCCTTGTCGAAGTAGCGAAACGGCACCGTGGCGCTCGGCGCGCCCGCGCGGATCGCGCGCGTAAAGTGGCGCGCCTGCTGGATCGAGACGGTCGCGAGGCCCGGCAGCGGCCTGCCGTCGGGACCTTCGAGTTGGGTCATGTCCCCGATCGCGGAGATCTCGCGGTGGCCGGGAAGCGTCAGGTCGGGTTCGATGTGAACACGTCCGGCGCGGTCGGCCTGTGCCCCGGTCGCCTGAGCGAGCGTCTTGGCAAAGCCGACGGTCTGCACCCCGGCGGCCCACACGACCGTCCTGGCGGCGATCTGTTGTGGCGCGTCGGCTATCTGGGCAGTTACGCCGTGCTCGTCGATCGCAGTGACGCGCGCGCCCTCGCGCACCTCGACGCCAAGCGAGCTGAGCTGCTCGGCGACCTTGCCCGACAGGCGCTCGCTGAAGGCGGAGACGAGGCGGTCGCCGGCATCGAGCAGGATCACCTTCGCCTGCGCGGGCTGGATCCGCTTGAAATAGCCCTTCATCGTGTGTCTGGTGATGATCGACAGCTCGCCCGCAAGCTCGACGCCGGTCGGTCCACCGCCGATCACCACGAACGTCAGCCACTGTTCGCGCTCGCGCGGATCGCTCGCGCGCTCGGCCTCCTCGAACGCGCCGTAGATGCGGTTGCGCAGCGCCACCGCGTCCGGCAGGGTCTTCAGGCCGAAGGACACATCGCGCCACTGATCGTTGCCGAAGTAGGAGGTCTCGGCGCCGCAGGCGACGAGCAGGCTGTCGTAGTCCAGATGCTCGCCGCGGTCGAGGATCAGCCGGCGGCGCTCGACATCCAGGTCGACGGCGCTGGCCATCAGCACCCTCGTGTTCGAGCAGCGCTTTACGCCGGCGCGGATCGGCGTGGCGCACTCGCCCGGAGACAGGCCGCCGCACGCGAGCTGGTAGAGCAGTGGCTGAAACAGATGGTGGCTGCGTGGATCGACGAGCGTCACGTCAACATCGGCGCCGCGCAGCTCGCGCGCTGCCGTGAGACCGCCAAAGCCGCCGCCGACGATCACCACCCGCCGACGCCTGCTCCCGCGGCTCGCGCTGGCGTCTGCCCCCATAGGATCCACGTCAGGCGTCACCGCACCGCAAGATACTGCCAGCGCTCCGGCGAGCGCGCGACGAGAGGAGCCGACGATGGCGACTGACACACCGATGCAGCTCGGAATGGTCGGACTGGGGCGCATGGGCGCCAACCTCGTGCGGCGGCTGATGCGCGACGGCCACAGCTGCGTCGGCTATGACGTCAGCCCGGACGCGGTCAAGTCGCTCGCCGCCGACGGCGCGGTGGGAGCCGATTCGATCGAGGATTTCGTCGCGAAGCTGAGCAAGCCGCGCGCCGCCTGGGTGATGGTCCCGGCCGGTGAGATCACCGACGAGACGATCGCGCAGCTGGCCGCGGCGATGGAGCCCGGCGACGCGATCATCGACGGCGGCAACACCCACTACCACGACGACATCCGCCACGCGGCCGAACTGAAGGAGCGCGGCATCCATCACATCGATTGCGGCACCAGCGGCGGCGTCTGGGGATTGGAGCGGGGCTACTGCTTGATGCTTGGCGGCGAGCAGGAGGTCGTGGGGCGGCTCGCGCCGCTGTTCGCCTCGATCGCGCCGGGCGTGGACTCGGCGCCGCGCACGCCCGGGCGCAGCGGCCCGCCGAGCAGCTCCGAGCAGGGCTACCTGCACTGCGGGCTCAACGGCGCCGGGCACTTCGTGAAGATGGTCCACAACGGCATCGAGTACGGCCTGATGGCCGCATACGCCGAGGGCTTGAGCATCATCCACAGCGCCGATGCCGGGCTGCGCCCGCAGGCGGAGGACGCCGAGACGAGCCCGCTCGAGCACCCCGAGTTCTACCGCTATGAGATCGACATCCCGGAAGTCGCGGAGGTCTGGCGGCGGGGCAGCGTGGTGGGCTCGTGGCTGCTCGATCTCACCGCGCAGGCGCTGTTTGCTTCCCCCAAGCTCGAGGAGTTCGCCGGGCGCGTGTCGGACTCCGGCGAGGGCCGCTGGACCTCGGTCGCCGCGATCGACGAGGGCGTGCCGGCGCCGGTGCTGACGAGCGCGCTGTACTCGCGGTTCGCCTCGCGCGGACTCGACGAGTATGCCGACCGGCTGCAGTCGGCGATGCGCAAGGAGTTTGGCGGCCACGACGAGAAGCCGGCTTCGTGAGCGGACCCGAGCAGGTCGAGATCGTGCCTGATCCCGCGGCCGTGGCGGCGCGTGCGGCCGCCTACGTGGCTGAACGGGCGCGTGCAGCCGTCGCCGAGCGAGGGCGCTTCAGCTTCGCGGTCAGCGGTGGGCACACGCCGTGGGCGATGTTCGCGGCGCTGGCCGGGCACGAGCTGCCGTGGAGCAAGACGGCGATCTTCCAGGTCGACGAGCGCGTGGCGCCGGCCGGTGACCCCGACCGCAACCTGACCCACCTGCAGGCGAGCCTGCCCGCCAATGCGGACGCCGAGATTCACGCGATGCCCGTCGAGGACGATGACCTGGAGGCCGCGGCCGAGCAGTATGCGCAGCTGCTGCCCGAGCGCCTCGACCTCGTGCATCTCGGGCTGGGGCCGGACGGTCACACGGCGTCGCTGGTCCCGGGGGATCCCGTGCTCGATGTTGACGATCGTGACGTGGCGCTCACCGCGAGATACATGGGCAGGCAGCGCATGACCCTCACATATCCCCCGCTCGATCGCGCGCGCGCGCGCGTATGGCTCATCAGTGGCGCCGACAAGCGTGACGCGCTCGGCCGCCTGCGCACAGGGGATCGCTCGATCCCGGCGGGACGCGTGACAGGCGCAGGCTCACTGGTGATCGCCGACGCCGCCGCCGCGGGCGATTGAGGTGGCGCCATCCGGCATCGGCACCCGAGGTCAGCGTCCCGAAGCTTGACTCATTACAGCCAATGCCTTAGGTTCGCTGATGCTAAGCGCAGTCGGAGGCGCGGCGCGGAAGGCCGGAACACTCGGGATCGCGTGGGGAGAGTTCCGGATGACCTACGAACCCGGCGCCAGCCCCGCCCGAGAGGATCTGTCACGCGCCCTGTTCGAGGCCGTCGACAGCGTGGTCTCGCACGGCAGGGACGGTCTGATCCTCCTGCTCGACGAGGTTCAGGTGATCCGGGATGAGACTCGCGCGACGGGGCAACACCCTCTGTCCCTCCTCGTCGCCGCCGTGTCTTCGCTTCAGAAGGCCGAATTGCCCATAGGGATGGTGCTCTGCGGACTGCCAACGCTGACCGGCAATCTGCTACGGGCTCGCTCCTATACCGAGCGGATGTTCCGCGGTGAGGAGATCGGATCGCTGGGATCCGAAGACGCAAAGGCCGCCCTGATCCGCCCGCTCGAGGGACTACCGGTGCATCTGGACCCCGGACTGGCCGAGCTCGTCATCGAAGAAGTAGAGGGCTATCCGTACTTCTTGCAGCTTTGGGGCGCCGAGCTTTGGGACGCCGCTCAGACTGCGGAGGTGGATCGCTTCAGCCAGCAGCTCCTCGATGAGGTGCGCCCGGAGATCTACCGCCGACTCGACCTCGACTTCTACGATCCGCGCGTGGCGACGCTGACGCCGGCCGAGCAGGACGTCCTATTTGCAAGCGCCGACTGCGCCTATGCGCCGCTGGTGGTTGCCGATCTGAACGGGGCGACGAGTAAGACGCCGGGGAACGTGAACGTGCTACTCGGGCGTCTAGTTGACAACGGCGTTCTGTTTCGCGTCGAAAGGCGCTAATCTACAACCAAATGGTTGTAGATCAGCCCGCGCAAGCCGAGATCGACCGCATCTTCCACGCCCTGGCGGACGGGACTCGGCGCGACATCCTCGCCCGAGCGATCCAGCGCGAGCGGTCGGTGTCGGCGCTGGCGCGCCACTACGAGATGAGCTTCGCCGCCGTGCAAAAGCATGTGGCGGTGCTCGAGCGCGCGGAGCTCGTCGTCAAGCAGCGACGCGGTCGTGAACAGATCGTGTGCGGCCATGCGCCGACCCTGCGCAGGGCGGCGGCGCTCCTGGCCGCATACGAGCAACTTTGGATTCAACACGCCACCCAGATCGCCGACATGCTCGCCGGCGAGGAAGGAGCCCAGACATGACGGTCATCAGCACCAGCAGGGACGCGGACAACCTCAGCCTCACCCTAATCGCCGAGTTCGACTCGAGCCCCGATCGGGTCTGGGAGGTGTGGGAGGACCCGCGCAAGCTCGAGCGCTGGTGGGGACCCCCTGGCTATCCGGCGACGTTCACCCGCCACGACTTCGTCGTGGGAGGCGAGTCGCGCTACTTCATGACCGGCCCCGGCGGCGAGGCTCCGCGGGGGTGGTGGCGGATCGACGCGATCGACAAGCCGCGCAGGCTCGAGTTCGCCAACGGCCTCGCCGGGCCCGATGGCGAGCCGCTGCCGGACACCCCTCCGATGAGCGGCTACGTCACCTTCGAGGCGATCGACGACAAGACCCGGATGACCGCCGTGACGCGCTTCATCAGCGTCGAGCAGATGGAGAGGATGCTCGGCATGGGCATGCAGGAGGGCATGACCCAGGCGATCGGCCAGATCGACGCGCTCCTGCCGAACGCGCCCGTGTGAGGGTCCGACCCCCGTCGCTCCCGTCACCGCGCCCGGCGGAAACGGCTAATGCTCCTACGCCCCGAGCTCGCGCATCCGCTCGATCAAAATGATGCGGCCGGCCGCCTCGATCAGCGCGAGGTGGGAGAAGGCCTGCGGGAAGTTGCCGAGGTGCCGGCCGGTGCTGGTGTCGAACTCCTCGGCGTACAGGCCGAGCGGGGAGCCGACGCGCAGGAGCCGTTCCATCAGGTCGCGGGCGCGCTGCTCCTCGCCGATGATCGCCAGTGCCGAGACCAGCCAGAACGAGCAGATCAGGAAGCTGCCCTCCTTGCCGGACATGCCGTCGTCGGTCTCGTCGGTGCGGTAGCGCAGCACGAAGCCGTCTTCTGTCAGTTCGTCGGCGATCGCCAGCACGCTCGCGCGCAGGCGCTCGTCGTTGCTGGGCAGGAAGCCGAAGATCGCGGCCAGCAGGTTCGAGGCGTCGAGCGCGTCCGTTTCGTAGTGCTGGCGCAGAACGCCGCGTTTGTTGACGCCGTGCTCGAGCACGTCCTGCTTGATCTCGTCGGCGGTCGCGGCCCACGTCTTCTGCAGCTGGCTGTCGCCGCGGATCGCCGCCAGCTGCGCGGCCCGGTCCATCGCGACCCAGCACATCAGCTTCGAGGAGACGTAGTCGCGGGGCTTGCCGCGCGCCTCCCAGATCCCCTGGTCGGGATCGCGCCAGACCTTGCTGGCACATTCCGCCTGGGCCTGCACGATCGGCCACAGCCGCCGCGGCAACCGTTCGCTGCGGCGCACGTGCAACAGGATCGAGTCGAGCGCCGCGCCGTAGACGTCGTTTTGGCGCTGGTCGAAGGCGCCGTTGCCGACGCGCACGGGGCGCGCGCCGGCGTAGCCGGAGAGATAGTCGCGCGTTGACTCCGTCAGGTCGCGGCGTCCATCGATCCCGTACATAATCTGCAGCGCGCCGTCGTCGTCGCACTGCAGGTCGGCGATGAACTGCATGAACTCCTCCGCCTCCCAGTCGAGGTTCAGGTAGTGCAGTGCCTGCAGCGTGAAGGTCGAGTCCCGTAGCCAGGTGTAGCGGTAGTCCCAGTTGCGCTCGCCTCCCGGCGTCTCGGGCAGCGAGGTCGTCAGCGCCGCGACCGTTGCGCCGGTCGGCATGTAGGTCAGTCCCTTGATCGCCAGCGCCGAGCGTTGGATCGGCTCGCGCCAGCGGTGGTCGGGCAGGCGCGCGTGTCCGAGCCAGTTGCGCCAATAACCGGCAGTGGTGGCCAGGCGCGCGTTGGCGTCATCGATGTCTTCCGGCGCCTGCAGCTCCTCGGCCCAGGAGAGCGCGCAGAAGACCTGCTCGCCTTTGCGCAGGACATGACGGGCGCGCACCCAGTCGCCCTCGAGGCCGACGGCCATGTCGCTCTGCAGCCTGAGCGTCAGCCCGGCGCCGGAGGCGTCGGCGCGATGACGGTCCTCGCTGACCGTCCATTCGGGCGGTACGCGGCCGTAGTCGAAGACCGGTTCACATGTCATCTCCATCTCGACCTCTCCGTCGAGGCACCACGCGACGCGCACGAGCAGGTGCTCGGCGTCTTCGTCGGTGGGCGGGCGCGTGTGCGGGGTGACGAGATCCTCGTGCCGGCGCGGGCCGAGCGTGAGCGAGTCGCGCACCGCGGCCCAGCCGGTCGGCGTCGTCCACGTCGTCAACAGCGTGTTCGTGCCCGGCTCGTATACGCGCGCGGCCGGCACGTTGATCCCGAACGGACCGAGCCGAAACGCCCCGGCCTGACGGTCGAGCAGCGTGCCGAACACGCTGGGCGAGTCAAAGCGCGGTACGCACAGCCAGTTGACCGCGCCGTCGGGCGCGACGAGGGCACCCGTGTGGCAGTTGGACAGGAATGCGTACTCCGCGATCGGTGGAAACGGCGAGGGGGCGGCTGCACTCTGCGGCTGCCGCCGGCCGTCGGGCCCGGGCTCGGCGTCGGCCTTGGGCTTGGGCTTGCCCGGGCTCACGACGGCACCCACGGGCCGTGCCAGCAGCCGTAGCCCGCCACCAGCCGCTCGCCCTCCTCCGGGCCCCACGTGCCGGGAGCATAGGGATGGACCGGCGGCGGCGATTCGATCAGCGGCGCCATCACGCGCCAGCTCTCTTCGATGCTGTCCTGGCGGGTGAAGCGCTGGCTGTCGCCGCGCATCGCGTCGAGCAGCAGCACCTCGTACGGCGTCGGCGCCTCGCCGCCCTCTTCGGCGAACTCCATGTCGAGCGTGATCGCCTGCGGACCGCCCTCGTCGGCGCGGTGGGCGTCGAGGATCAGGCGCGTTCCGGTCGAGGGATCGAGCTTGACCACGATCTGGTTCGGCTCGGGCCGGCGGTGACGGCTCTCCATGAAGCGCAGTCGCGGCGGGTGGCGGAACACGGCCCGCAGCTCGGTCTGCGTGACCGGCAGACGCTTGCCGGTGCGAATGAACCATGGCACACCCGACCAGCGCCAGTTGTCGATGTCAAGGCGCAGGGCGGCGTATGTCTCGGTGGTCGAGTCTTTGGCGACGCCCTCGATGTCCCGGTAGCCGTCGTACTGACCGCGTACGTAGTGGGCAGGATCGGCGGTCTCGGTCGAGCGAAAGACCGCGAACTTGGCGTCCTTGAGGGTGTCGGCGTCGTCGCCGGCCGGCGCCTCCATCGCAGCGACGGCAAGCACCTGCATCAGATGGTTGACGACCACGTCGCGCAACGCGCCGACCGGGTCGTAGAAGTGCCCGCGGTCCTCGACGCCGAACGCCTCGGCCATCGTGATCTGCATGCAGGCGATGTGGTTGCGGTTCCACACGGACTCGATCGTCGTATTGCCGAAGCGCAGGTACAGGAGCTCGTCGGTTCCCATCTTCCCGAGGAAGTGGTCGATCCGGTACAGCTGCGACTCGTCGATGTATTTGTGGATTTCTTCGGCGAGCGCGCGCGCAGACTGCAGGTCGTGGCCGAAGGGCTTCTCGACGACGACGCGCCCGTTCGTGGTCAGGCCGGCGTCGGCCAGCTGTGCGATCACCGGCCCGAACAGGAACGGCGGGATCTCGAGGTAGAAGACCGGGCTGGCGGGCGTGCCGACGGCGGCCTTCAGTCGCTCGTAGGTGTCGGCCTTGGTGAAGTCGCCGCTGACGTAGGAGAGGCGTGCGGCGAAGCGATCGAACACGTCGGAGTCCAACGACTCGCCGCAGCCGATGATGCATTCGCGGGCGTGCTCGCGCAGCTGCTCGACCGTCCAGGCGTCGCCCGCGACGCCCACGATCGGGCAGTCCAGCAGGCCGCGCTTCTCGAGCCGATAGAGCGAGCGGAACGTCATCACCTTGGCCAGGTCGCCGGTGATGCCGAAGATCACCAGCACGTCGGCCGGCGCCGGCTGCTTGGTGTCAGGCATGCGCCGGCGCGGGCCCTTTCATGGCACGGCAGGCTAGCGTTTTCTCGATGCGGCCGACATCACGCCAGACGCGCGCCGCGCATGACTATGCTCGCGCCGCACGAGCGCACGCGCGCGTGCGCGCGCGCGCCTGGGCCAACGCGTTAGTGGCCGCCCGCACACGCGCTCTGCTGCTGGCGGCGGCCGTGGCGCTCTCGCTGGGCGGCTGCGGAGGGGGCGGGCGCCAGAAAGGGAACAGTCCCGCCGCGACCGTCAGCTCAGCGCCCGCGTACGCCGCAGCCCCATATACACCGCAGCAGCGGCGGGTCGAACACGGTGGCCATCTGTTCGTCGTCGACGGCTGCTCGGCGTGCCATGCGATCGCCGGGCACGCCGGCATCGGCCCGAGCTTCGCCCATTTCGCTGGCGATCAGGTGACGCTCGCAGACGGACGCAAGTCGCTCGCGAACGAACAGCTCCTGCGCGAGGCGCTGCTGAACCCTCGAGCAGTGGCGCTGGCCGGCTACCCGCTCGGGCCGATGCTCGCAGGGGTGGCGCGTCTGCACCTGCGCGAGCACCCGGCCGACGTGGCGGCGCTGGTGGCGTTCATCGAGCAGATCGGGCCCGAAAACGAATAGCGTCTGCCCGCGATGGCCTCCCCCGCATCCGACGCGGCGCACGGCGCGAACCACACCGCGCGCCTACTGATCAGCTGCGCCGACGGGCCGGGCATCGTGGCGGCGATCTCGGGCTTCCTGTTCGAGCAGGGAGCGAACATCATCAGCTCCGATCAGTACTCGACGCATCCCGAGCACGGGACGTTCTTCATGCGCTGCGCCTTCTATCTGCCGGCGATCGAGGACGGTCCGCAAGCGCCTGAGGGCGGCCCGTCCGCAGCCGGCGCCGACCGCGACGCCTTCCAGGCCGCGTTCGGCGAGCTGGCTCAACGCTTCGGCATGCAGTGGCGGATCGCCTATGCGCACGAGCTTCGCCGCGTCGCGCTGATGGCGTCGCGCGCGGATCACTGCGTGCTCGATCTGCTCTGGCGCGCGAGCCGCGGCGAGCTCGACATGGAGGTGGTCTGCGTGATCTCCAATCACCCGGACCTGCGCGCGGCGGTCGAGGCCATGGGGGTGCCGTTCGTGCACATCCCCGTCGCGAAGGACACCAAGCCGCAGGCCGAGGGCCAAGCGCTCGAGCTGCTGTCCGGCTCCGTCGATCTCGTGGTGCTGGCTCGCTACATGCAGATCCTGTCGGGCGACTTCCTGGCGCGCGTCGGCTGCCCCGTGATCAACATCCACCACTCGTTCCTGCCCGCGTTCGCGGGCGCCGAGCCCTACCGGCACGCGTACGAGCGCGGCGTGAAGCTGATCGGCGCGACCGCGCACTTCGTCACCGAGGGGTTGGACGAGGGCCCGATCATCGAGCAGGACGTGATCCGGGTCGGGCACGACTACACGGTGATCGACCTCGAGCGGGTCGGGCGCGACGTCGAGCGCAGCGTGCTGGCGCGCGCGGTGCGGATGCAGCTCGAAGACCGCGTGCTCGCGCACGAGGGCCGCACGATCGTGTTCTGAGCCGCACCTGCGCATGGGCGACGTGCGATCGAGCGGCGAGGACTGAGGCCGCCCAGGCGAGCCGCCACGATCGGGCAGTGTGCAGACCGGCTGCCAGCGCGCGGCGCGCCGCTCAACCGGCGGCGATCAGCTCGGCGGCCTCGTCCTCCGTCGCGACGGCCATCGACTGGACGTCTTCGACGATCGCGGGATCGGCACAGAAGCCGAGGCACAGCGTCCCGGCGAGCGAGACGGCGGCGACGCGAAGCGCATGGTGCATGGCGAGCTCGGCAATCGAGTGCAGGGAGTTGACGGGCGTGCCGAGCACGTTCACCGGTTCACGAGGACCGGGCACGTTCGAGACGTTGACCGCGAACGCGCGCGGGCTGCGCTCGATCCGTTCGCACAGGCGACCCAGACCGGGCGAGAGCCCGCGCAGGCGGTGCAGCAGGGCGTCCATCGTCTCGGCGTCGTGTTCGGACTTTCGCAGCGCAGTTGCGGCATGGACGGCGCGCAGGCGCGTGACGGCGTCACAGTGCGTGAGCTGGACGGGCACGGAGAAGAACGAGTCGCGGTTGCCGGGGTCCCCGTCCCCCAGCTCGGCAGCCGGCTGGTGCAGGCTCACGGGGACCTTCACGCGCACGCTGTCGATGGGCCCGTGATGCTGCTCGATCCAGCGGCGCAGACCGCCGCCGACGACGGTCAGGACAGCGTCGTTGACGGTGGCTGCATCGATGTTCGCCGCGGCGTCGTGCAGATCGCGCAATGGCAGCGACGCGAACGCGACCTCCCGGCGCCCGCCGATGCGCCCGTCGAAGGGCGAGTCGCGCACCGAGTGGGCGAACTCGCGCGCGAAGAACTGCGCGAGGTGCGCGCGCCGGCGTGCCTGGTCGCGCTCGTCCGCAGAGCTGTGCGCATGCGCGCGAGCGCCACCCCCCGGCGATCCATGGTCCCTGGAGTCGCGCACCGCAGAGTCGGCCCCGGACGGCTCATGCGCGGGACGCTCGTGCGCGGCAGACCCGTGGGCGTCGGTGTCCCAGAGCAGCGTGCGGGCATAGCGCATCGCGGTGCTGCCGTCGGCAAGCGCATGGTGAATGCGCCAAACCAGCGCCGCGCCGCCGGACTGCAGCGCGATCCGATCGATTCGCCACAGCGGCCGGTCGCGATCGAGGGGCTCGACGAACAGGCGCGCGACCTCGCCGCGCAGCCCAGAGCGATCGCGCGGGGCGCCAGTGTGCTCGACGATCTGCGAGGCCGGATCGAAGCCCGGCTGCTCGATCCACACCGGCCGGCCCGGCGATCCTCCGAGGCGCTTGGCGAGGGCGGGCACGGCGCCGATGCGCTCGCACATGCGCTGGCCAAGCGCGGTGGCCGACGGGGCGTCGGCGTCGAACACGATCACTTTGCAGGTGTGCCCGACGATCTCGGCGCACTCGAGCTCGAGGATCGCGCGATCCTCTGCCGTCAGCGGAGTCTCCTCCACAGGCGAAATCGCCTCCACGGAGGCATTCTTGCGCACCGTCGAGGCGTAGGATCAGTCGCAAACACTCGGGTCCGAGGAGGAGAGCAATGGCGACGGTGCAAGCTGTGCTGAACGAGACGCAACGCCAGACGCTGCAGGCGCTGTGCGACACCTTCGTGCCGTCGGTCGCGACGGACACGCACGACTCGGTCGAGCGCGAGTTCATGGAGTGCGCCGCGAGCGATCTGGGCGTCGCCGAGCAGGTCGAGGGGCTGATGGGCGACGTCATGACGCCCACCGAGATCGCCGCGTTCGCCGGCCTGCTCGATGCGCTCGCAGGCGAGGGCTTCGCGGAGGCGGACGTGGCGACACGCACGCAACTGGTGCACGGCTTCAGCGCGCAGGACCCCGAAGCGAAGCTGGGATTGCGCGCGTTCAAGGGCCTTGCGCTGCTGTTCTTCTACGGGCTGCCCGACGCGGCGGGCGGCAATCCCAACTGGGAGGTGCTCGGGTATCCGGGGCCCAAGGCGGCGCCGCCCGCGATCCAGCAGGCCCCCAAGACGATCGCCGTCAAAGAGCTCTCGGGCGAGATGGCGACGCTCACGTGTGACGTGTGCGTGGTCGGCTCGGGCGCCGGCGGCAGCGTGATCGCGGCCGAGTGCGCGAAGGCGGGCAAGGATGTGCTCGTGCTGGAGATGGGCGGATATCGCAACGAGGCCGACTTCTCCAACCTCGAGATCCCGGGCTACTTCGACCTCTACTACGGCGGCGGTTTGCTGACTTCCGAATCGGGGTCGATCGCGATCCTGGCCGGTTCGACGCTCGGCGGCGGCACGATCGTCAACTACATGAACTGCGTGCGCACGCCCGAGAAGATCCTCGCCGAGTGGGAGCGCCACGGCCTGGAGGGGCTGTCCGCCAGCTCGTTCGTCGAGGAGCACATGGACGTGGTGATGGAGCGCATCGGCGCCAACACCGAGGCTACCCGGCAGAACCAGACCCACCAGAAGATGCTGCACGCGTGCGACGAGCTGGGCTACGAGCACCGGCCGATCTGGCGCAATGCCGCGCTCGACGACGACCCCGAGTTCTGCGGGTACTGCTCGCTGGGCTGCCAGCGCGGCTGCAAGCGCTCGGCGATGAAGACGTGGCTGCAGGACGCGTCGGACAGTGGCGCACAGGCGGTCGTGGGCTGTCGCGTCGAGGAGATCCTCGTCGAGGGCGGGCGCGCTGCGGGGGTGCGGGGAACGGTGACCAACGCCGACGGCTCGACCACGGCGCTGACGGTGCAGGCGCCCACCGTGGTGGTGGCGTGCGGCTCGATCGAGTCGCCGGCGCTGCTGCTGCGCAGCGGCATCGGCGGGCCGGCGGCGGGCAAGAACCTGCGGCTGCATCCGGCTTTCGTCGTGTGGGGCATGTACGACGATCCGATCGAAGGCTGGAACGGGCAGATCCAGTCGGCGCTGTCCGATCACTTCTTCGACATCGACGACGGGTACGGCTTCTTGATCGAGGCGGCCGGGATGCTGCCCGCGTTCATCTCGCCGGCGCTGCCGTGGATGTCGGGAGAGCACCACAAGCGCCTGATGAGCCTGTTCCGCTGGATGGCGCCGTTCATCACGGTCGCGCGCGACCACGGCTCCGGCGAGATCGTGCTCGACGAGATCGGGCGTCCGGTCGTGCGCTGGGACTTCGACGACGAGGTTGACGCGCGCCTGGCGGTGCGCGCGCACGTGGAGCTCGCGCGCCTGCACCAGGCCGGCGGCGCGACCGAGATCCTGACCGCACACGCGCAGGAGCAGCGCTGGCGCCGTGGCGAGTCGTTCGACGGCTTCGTCGAGGGCCTCGAAGGAGCCAGCTATGCGCCGAACGACGTGATCTGCTTCACCGCGCACCAGCTGGGTTCGTGCCGGATGGGCGCCGACCCCGCGAGCTCGGTCGCCGACGGGACCGGCCAGCTGCACGACGTCAAGGGCGTGTGGATCGGCGACGGCAGCGCCTTCCCGACGGCTCCCGGCGTCAATCCGATGGTGACGATCATGTCGCTGGCGCATCGCACGGCGGGAGCGATCCTCGCCTGAACGCCCACGCCGCTACCGTCGCGCAAAGCAGGCGCTTCGCGTGGGGGTGAGTGTGCGCCGTGGACTGCGAGCCGGACGCTGCTCAGCGCGAGCCTGGCCTCGCTTGGCCGGAATCCGTGGCGCTCAGCCGAGGTATTCGGTGATCGCCGCTGCGATTGCCCGTGCGGCAAGACGCTGGAAGGAGCTTCGCACGAGCAGTGAGGCGTCGGTCGAGTTGCGCATGTTGCCGCACTCGATCAGAACCTTGGGGACGGTCGTCAGGTTCAGCCCCGCGAGGTTGTCGCGCAAGGAGATGCCGTCGCTGCCGTCATAGGTGCTGAGCGGCATGCCGGTGATGTCGCGGAAGCGTTCGCGAAGATCGTGTCCAAAGCGATCGGAGGGGGCGATGACACGGTCGTTGGGCCCATCGGGCAGCGGCTCGAGGATCGTGAAGCCGCGCCCGCCCGGGGGGCCGCCATCCGCGTGGATGTCGACGGCGACATCGGCGTGGGCGCGGTTGATGATCTCCGAGCGACGGTTGACGCACGGCCCGACCCCTGTGTTGCTGGTCCGCGTGAGCACAACGGTGGCGTCCTCGCGGCGAAGGTCGGCCGCGAGGTAGCGAGCGACGTTGAAGTTGAACCGCGCCTCGGTGTAGCCGCCGTCGGTTTCCGTGCCGGTCGTGTCGCACTCCTCCCATTCGCGGCCGTTCCAGATCGGATGGCCGATGTAGGCGGGATCGCTGAAGTTGCCGCCGTTGTGGCCGGGGTCGATGCCGACGATCTCGCCGACGAGAGCGCGTCCGTCCGAGCCGGCTACCGCGACCGCCGACACGTGGGCGCGCAACGGCCGTCGATGCCCGGGCAGAGACGCGCGGGCCGATCCCGAGGTTTGCGTGTGTGCGAGCGCCGAGGTCGACGTGCTCGCCCGCACCGAGCTCGAGGCGTTCACATCGATGGCAGCCGCGTGTGAGGTCGCGTTATTCGATTCCGAGGACGCGCAACCGAGGAACACCAGCACGGACGCGAGAATCAGCGCCGGCGCCGCGAGGAAGGCCACCCTTCTGCGGCCGGGATCCGCGTGGGGAGGATCACTGCGACCCGCCATCGATGGCGTGAACGTTAGTCGCCCGAGCATGACGCCGCCGCTGGCGTCGCAGCCCGCGGCGCTAGTGTCCGAGCCCGATCCCGTCCGGTGCGCCGTAGAGCCGGCGCCCTGAGATGAAGCTGGGCTCTCCCTCGCGCGGCGGGCTGGCCGGCGGGCGGCCCGGAACGGCCCGCAGCTCCTCGAGCGCGAGCTCACGCTCACACTCGGTGCAGCGGATCTCTACGCGAGCCTCGGTCCCGCAGTCGTCGTGGAGCACGCGCACCGGTCCCCCCTGCCCGTTCCACTTCCAGCGATCGCCCCACTGCATCAGCGCCAGCAGAACGGGCACGAGCTCACGGCCCTTCTCGGTCAGCCGGTACTCGCTGCGCAGCGGCCGTTCCCGGTAGACGTGCGTCTCGAGAATGCCCTCGGCAACCAACGTGTCGAGACGATCGGCGAGGACGTTGGCCGATACGCCGAGATCCTCCTGGAGCTCGCGAAAGCGCCGGACGCCGTAGGCGACGTCGCGCAGAATCAACGGCGACCACCACTCGCCGGCGGCATCGAGGGCGCGGGCGATCGAGCACGGATAGTCGCTGAGGCTGGTGCGCTTCATCGTGTGAGTGTATCGCTTGCATGAAAAGAGCAACTCTGGTACGGTCGCTCTCTTGAAAAGAGCAAGCCGACGACGGCGCGGCCACGAGCCCAGCCAACGTCACGGCTATGCAGCCACGAGGCCAACCAAGACCCGGCGGGAGCCGGCAGGAGGACGACGAAGATGCCAATGCTGGACGCCTACATTCCCGCCGGCGCGCTCGAGCCGCAAGCCGAGGAGCGACTGCTGGCCGATCTGACCGACATCCTGCTGAAGAACGAGGGGGCCGATCCGTCGAACGAGCAGGTGCGCTCGATCGCCTGGCTGTTCGTGCACCGTCCGGCGGAGGTGTACGTCGCGGGCACACGCGCGAGCGCCCCGCGCTACCGCTTCATCGCTTCGGTTCCGGAGGGCCAGTACAACCCGGAGCGGCGCGAGGCGATGGTGAGCACGATCACCGATGCGGTGCTCGACGCCGAGGGCGGCGCGTACGAGCGCGATCCGGCGCGCGTGTGGGTGTTCACCCCCGAGATACCCGAGGGAACCTGGGGCGGCGAAGGCAGGATCGTGAAGCTGGAGGACATCGCGACGTTCGCGCTGGGAGACGCCGAGCTTGGCCGGCGGTACGCCGAGGGCGTGTTCGCGGCACGCGAGGGCGCGACGGCAGCGGCGCCGGCGTAAGTGCACTAGCGCGCGACACCCAGTCGGAGCGGCTCGGCGGGTCGCTGTTCTGACGCGGCCGGCTGTCTCGGGTCGGCCGCGCCTCGCCGCAGCCGCGAGCTGTTCCACACGACGAAACTCGACGACAGCGCCATCGCCGCGCCCGCGATCAAGGGATCGAGCAGGCCGAGCGCGGCCAGCGGGATCGCCACGATGTTGTAGGCGAAGGCCCAAGCGAGGTTGCCCCGGATCGTGCGCAACGTCCTGCGCGCGAGGCTGATCGCCGTGGCCACGGCGGTCAGGTCGTCGCGCATCACGATCACCTCGGCGGCCCCGAGCGCGACGTCCGTGCCGGAACCAACGGCGATGCCGAGGTCTGCCGCGGCCAGCGCCGGCGCGTCGTTGACGCCGTCGCCGACCATCGCAACACAGCGGCCTTGCGCCCGCAGGTCGCGTAGCACCTGCACCTTGCCCGAGGGCAGCGCGCCGGCGATCACCTCATCGAGCCCCAGCTCCGCCGCCACCGCGCGGGCCGTCGTCTCGTTGTCGCCGGTCAACAGGACACAGCGCAGCCCCATCCCATGCAACCGCCTGAGCGCAGGAGCAGCCGAAGGACGGATCGTGTCGGCGACGGCGAGGATCCCGATCGGGGCGCCATCGCGCCTGACCGCTACGACGGTGCGTCCCAGCTGCTCCCACTCGACGGCGCGTTCCGCCAGATCGCACGCGAGCGGCTCGAGCCGTCCGACCTCGATCGGCTCGCCTTCGACGACGCCTCGGACACCCACCCCGGAGGTCGCCACGAACGAGTCCACCTCGGGCAGCTCGCCGCAGCGGCGCTCGGCCGCGTCGATGATCGCGCGCGCGAGCGGGTGCCCGGAGCCCTGCTCGACGGCGCCCGCAAGGCGCACCAACGTGTCAGAGTCGACGCCACGCACGGCCGCGCAGCCAACCAGGCCCGTCTCCCCCGCGGTGAGCGTACCGGTCTTGTCGAGCACGACCGTGTCGATCTGGCGCGAGGCCTCGAGCGAGCCGTAGCCCTTGAAGAAGACGCCCACGCGCGCGCCCGTCCAGGTCGCGACGACCAGCGCCGCCGGAGTGGCCAGGCCGAGCGCGCAGGGGCAGGCGATGATCAGCACCGAGATCGAGGCGCTCAGCGCGGCGGCGGCCGTGCTGCCGGTGGCAAGCCAGGCGAGCAGCGTGCCGAGCGCGATCGCCAGCACTGCCGGCACGAACACGGCGCAGATGCGATCGGCCAGCCGCTGCACGGCCGCCTTCTCGTTCTGCGCGTGCTCGACCAGGCGCAGCATCTGTCCCAATTGACTCTCGCCGCCCACCCTGCTGGCACGCACGACCAGGCGGCCATTCAGCGCGACGCTCCCGCCGAGCACGGCGTCGCCGGGACCGGCGTCCTCGGGCCGGGACTCGCCCGTAATCACGCTGCGGTCAACGGCCGAGCCTCCCGCCAGCACCTCGCCATCGGCAGCCACCGTCTCCCCCGGTCGCACCACGAAGGGCTCGCCAACGGCAAGCTCGGCGATCGGACGCCGATGCTCGACTCCATCGGCATCGAGCACGCTGACCTCGCGCGGCGCGACGGCCGCGAGCGCGCGCAGCGCGCCCGCGCTGCGACGCCGCGACCACGCCTCGAACAGGCGGCCGGCCAGCAGGAACATGGTCACGCCGGCGGGCACGTCGAGGTAGACGCCTCCGCCCGAGCGCCCGGCGAGGCCCTGCAGAATGCCCGGCTGAGCCGCGCTATCGAGCACGAACATCGAGTACAGCGACCAGCCGGTGGCCGCGGCGATGCCCAGCGAGACGAGCGTGTCCATCGTCATGACGCCGTGACGGGCGCCCCGCAGCGCCGCCTCATAGAACGGCCACGCCGCCCATGTGACCACGGGCGCGGCGAGCGCGACCATCAACCACTGCCAGCCCGCGAATCGCAGCGACGGCTCGATCGAGAACAGGATCGACAGGTCGCAAAGCGGCATGAACAGCACGGCGGCCACGAGCAGCCGCCGGCGCAGCGAGCGCACCCGCCGCTCGAGCTCGGCATCGACGGCCAGCGCAGCAGCGGCCTGCAGGTCCAGTCGCTCGGCGGCGTAGCCGGCCGCGGCCACCTCGTCGATTACGCGCTCGACCGAGACCTCGGTGTCGAGCGCAACGGTGGCGCGCTCGGAGGCGAAGTTGACCCGCGCCGCGACCCCCTCGATGGCATTCAGCGCCCGCTCGATGCGAGCGGCGCAGGCGCCGCAGGTCATACCGCCGATAGCGAGCGTCAGCTCGCCGCTGGCTGGCGGCGCGCGTCGGGTGACCGAGCCCTCCTCCTGCTCGACGTCAAAGGTCGATGTATCGACAGCGGACAGCGCGCCACCCTCCGAGATGGGTCAAGGCCAGCATAGGTCAGCGCATATGTGCCCGCAAGCTGGATGGCTGGGCGTAAGCTCTGTGAACGTGAGCGATCTGCTCCACCACTGGTCCTACGAGCCGCTCGCGCTGTGCGCGGCCGTGCTTGCGGTGTGGCACGAGCTCGGCCTGTGGCGGCTGCTGCGCCACACCCGCCGCGACCGCCGGCCCGGCCGGCGTCTGCGCTCGCTGTGGTTCTACGCCGGTCTTGCCGTCGTCGTGCTCGCGGTCGTGTCGCCGCTCGAACACTGGGGGTATGACTACTTCTACATACACACTGTCCAGCACCTGCTGCTGATGTTCGTGGCGCCGACGCTGATCGTCGCCGGCGCGCCGTGGCAGCCGCTGCTGGTCGCGCTTCCGCTGGGCTCGCGCCGGCGGGCGCTGCGCTCGCTGCTGCACGACGACTGGGCCCGGCCGCTGCGCGCCGCCAAGCGCACGCTGCTGCGGCCGCTGCCGATCGTGGTGGCGTTCAACGCGGTGATGCTCGCCTTCGAGCTGCCCGGGCCGCTCGATCTGGCCGAGCGCGACCGGGCCGTGCACGTGTGGCTGATGAACGGCGGTATGCTCGCGACGGGCGTGCTGTTCTGGCTTTTGATCATCGCCTCCCCCCCACTGCGGGTACAGGCCAGGCCGGCGGTGCAGGCGGTGGCGTTGCTGGCGACCAACGTCGTGATGTTCTTGATCGCGATGAGCATGACGCTGCTCACGCAGAGCTCGTGGTACTCGGCCTACGAGCACATTCCGGGCGTGGGTCTGGCGCCGCTAGCCGACCAGCACCTCGGTGCCGGGATCCTGTGGGTGTGTGGCGATCTCTGGGCCGTGCCTGCGCTGATCGTGGCGCTGCGCCGTTGGATCAGCGAGGAAGCCGGCAGCATCGATGCGGCGCTCGAACGGATCCTCGGCCAGGGGCCCGACAGCCGCGTGACAGGCGCCGGGCCGTCGGGCTGACTGGCACGGCCGGGCCGTCTGATCCAGTTGGTTCGGAGCCCATCCGGATCGTTCCGGGCTCACCGAGCTCATTCGGAGGAGCCGTACTCGACGTCCACTTTCAAGCTCTGCCGGTGAGCCCATGCGCGCTTGTTCCGATCGAGCGTCCAGATGTCGAGGGTCGTGCCTTGCACGGCTAGCGCTTCGACGCTTGCGCTGGGACCGAACGCGACCGTGGCCGTGCCGACAGGAGGCGAAGGAAGCTGGCGCCAGCCGGCTCCTGGGCCGCTTGCGAGCGCCAGCCGCCCCGGCCGCGAGGCGCTCGTGAGCAGCGCGAACATCCCGTTCGAGCCGGTCGGTCCAACCGAGGCCACGCGCTCGGACAGGCCCACCGGCAGCGGCGCCGAGCTGCTCCAGCGCCCGCCGGCGTACCAGGCGGCGATCAGACCGCTCTGGGCCACTGTTCCGGACACATCGAGCAGCGCGCCGATTCCGCCATCCGCACTCTCGAGCGCGAGCACCTCGACGCGAGCGCGCGCGAGCGCAGCCGGCAGCGCTCCGCCAAGCAGCTGCCAGCGCCCGGCGCGCTGCAGGAACAGCCCGGCCACGCCCGGGCGCCCACAGCTGGCGCCCACGAGCGGACTCCCCCCCAGGTAGGCGACCGCGGTCACCGCGGCCAAGCCGCAGGCGCGGCCGGCGGAGGTCCCGGCGAGCTGGCGCTGCGTGACCGCGGTGCGCCACGCCGACAGGCTGCCGGCGCTGGCGAGCACCTGCGCGCCGGCGCCGCCTCCCACGAGCGCGAGAGCCCGCGTGAGCGAGTCCGCGGCGAGCGCGTTGGGCCGCGCCGCCAGCCCTCGAGGCAGCAGTCCGCTCGACCACGAGCGCCCTGCGCTCGAGGTGTAGATCAGCGGCGAGAACGTGAGCAGGTTCGATGGCCGGATTCCGGCGATCAGCGCGGCGCCGTGCGGTGAGCCGAGCACCAGCCCGCCGTTCGTCGCCACGGCCGTGGCCTCGATGTGGTTGGACCACGTCCCGCCGCCCGCCGGCCGAAACAGCAGCTGCCAGAACGTGTTGAGCGGCTGTCCGAGATGGCCCATCGGCACGGTCGCCCAGGTTCCGGCGGCGGTCGGCAGCGAGGTCGCAAGCGGCGTTGGGAGCTCGGGCGCAGTCTCGGAGTCGTTCGCAGATGAGCCGCTGCCCGAGCACGACGCGAGCAGCACGCACGCACATAGCGCCAGCACGATCGCAAGCGACGAGCGCGCGCTCACGAAGCGCGGATCGCGCTGCGGATCGCGTTGGCGAGCGTGACCGAGAAGGACGACTTCGAGGCTTCGGTGGCGGGCCCGGGGTCGGTGTCGAGGACGTAGCGGACGCGCCCGTTTGCGCCGATCACGTCCGCCGACTCGCTGTGGTCGATCATCGCGCCGCCGGGAGAGTATTCGACGGTGGCGCCGTAGGAGCTCCAAACATGCTCGAGCTGGCGCAACGAGCCCGTGAGGTACAGCCAGTTGGGCATGCCTTCAAGGTGCTCCTGGCGGTCGAATGCCGCGAGGTAGTCGGGCGCCGTGAAGCGGGGATTGGCGTTGACGGCGACCAGCTCGACCTCGCGCCGATCGGCGCCGAGCAGCGCATCGGCCATCCGGAACTCCTGCGCGATGACAGGGCAGTCGGACGTGCAGAGGTCGTCGAGGAACGTGAGCGCCACCGTCTTTCCGCGCAGGCTCGCCAGCGACACCGGCCGGCCGTGCTGATCGAGGAGCGTGAAGGGAGTCGCGGGCAGGCTGACGAGGTTGGGAGTGCCGTTGACGGCTTCGGAGATGATGGCTGCGGCGTGCGGTTCGCTCGCCGCGACGGCCATCGGCACAGCCCCGACGATCGTGACGGCGAGCGCCGCGACGGCGGCCAGCGAGCGCGCCATGTACGACGGTTCCGCCCGCAGGCGCTGTCCCCATGCGGGAGTCGCGGACGAGGAGCTGTCGGTCGTTGTCCCGGATTCGCTCGCGCCTGCCGGCAGGCGCGTGACCGCCACGTAGCCGGCGACGAACAGGAGCGCCATCGGGATCATGCTGTTGGGGTCGGTTCCCACTCCGCCGAAGAACCCGAAGTCCTCGATCAGCACCCAGTCGGCCAGGCACAGCACCAGCGCAGCGAGCACCCCGACGCGCACGATCCGCGGGCGCGCCGTTACGAAGGCCGTGCCGATCGCCCCCAGCGTGAGCACCGAGAACAGGTTGACCTCCCAGGCGTGCGCCGCGACGAAGCCGGCGAAGCTCGACAGCAGCGCCGAGAGGAAGTGCGGCTGCGGCGTCTGTGACATTTCTCTGATCATCGTCGTGAGCGTCCCCGACGTCGCCCCTGGGCGCGGCTGGCCTTCCCAGAAGCCCCTGCCCGGCCATGCCTGCAACAGGGCCATGCCGACGAAGAAGGCGCCGATCGTGCGCAGCATCACGCGACCGGTCCGGGGCGTGCTCCAGGCGCGCTCGGGCAGCGCGATCAACAGGCCCGCGAAGCAGTAGAACAGGGCCGCACCGGGCGCACCGAACAGCCACGTCAGGCCGGGCGCGAAGATCCCGCCGAAGGCCTCGCCGAACACCCATACGCTCAGCCCCCAGAGCACGCTCGCGGCGCCGCCAAGGCGCGACCAGTTGCCGCGCGGCGCCGCCAGCAGCCAGGCCCCGATCCCGATCTGGATCCAGACGGCGGCCGCCGCGGCGGCGACCGGGTGGTAGCTCCACACGGTCACGAGCGCATTGTCGAGATGCTGGACCCAATGGGGCGAAGCTGCGGCGGTGGGCTGGATCACGTCCGGCCCCATTCCGAGCGGCATCGCGGGCTGGCTCTGGAGGATGCCGTCGAACACCCACAACAGCCCGAAGCCGATGCGCAGCAGCCGCCGAGCTGCGGGCTCGCGCGCGGCGACCGCGGTGATCGCCGGGATCACGGGAAACGCCCCGATCGCCGGGCGCGCCGGAATTGCCACACCGGCCCCGGCGGACGCGCTCACCCCTGCACCGGCGGGTCCCGTGCCCGCGCGCGTAGCTGCCGGTTGGGCCATCTGCAGCGCGCGCAGCACGACCCACACGGTCGCGACCAGCAGCAGGATCACGAGGATGACCACGCCCTGCGTGAGAAGCGCGCGATGAAAGGCCGAGACGACCGTCGGGTCGCTGGCTTCCAGGCCCGTGCTCATGCCAGGCATGGCGTGCTCCCGAGTGTCAGCGCTCGCCGAAGCCCCGGCGCCACAGCAGCAGATACCACGCGATCACCGCGATCAGCACAGCCAGCGGCAGTACCAGCGTGAGAATCGATCCCGCAAGGAAGTCCGAGGCTATCGGTATAGCTAGGCCTGGCACCGGCGTCTACTGCAGAAGATAGAGAACGACATAGGTGAGTACGCCGATCGCGGCGAGAAAGCTCCAGTAGAAGACCGCCGCATCCAGGCCCGGCGCGATTAGACGGTCCGGTTCGTGCACGTCGCCCTCGCTGCCGGCGGGGGTGCGGCGCGCGCGCAGCTCCGTCGCGACCTGGGTCTCGAGCCAGTACATCGTGGCCAGCACGCCGATCAGGTAGAAGCCGGTCCAGCCGACGAACACGCTGGCGTAGGCGCCGTTGGTGGGCCCGAAGTCCTGGACCGTGTACTCGATGCACTGCAGCGCGACCGCGGCCAGCCCCAGCGCGACGGCGATCGCCGCGGGCGCCAGCCAGCCCGCCGAGCCGGCCTTCATCCGCCGTCCCGCCACGATCGCCAGCAGCGCGCTGATCACGATGCAGGCGATGAACGCGGCGCCGAGACCCTGGTTGGGATGCACGTGCGCCGGGCGCCACATGTGGTTCTGGTTGAGCGAGCGCAGGTAGAAGTAAGCGAACACGAACGCCAGGTAGAAGAACGTTGTGGCGCCACACAACAGCCGCGACGCGACCGACAGCGCGCGCCCCCCGAGCTCGGGCGGCTCGGCGGGAACGTCGATTTCGCGCGAGATCCCCGTCCCGACCGAGCCCAGCGGCAGGTTTTCGCTCGCCGAGGACATCGCTCAGGCCCCCGCCGCCGCCGCCTGGCTGCCGCCCACGGGCAACGGGGTCCCATAGGGATAGGGGTCGGAGTCGAACACCGGGATTTTGTCGAAGTTGTTGACCGGGATCGGCGTCGGCAGCTGCCACTCGATCGACTTCGAGTGCCACGGATTGGCCTCGGCCGGGATGCGCGCGAAGATCATCGAATAGACGGCGTTGACGAGGAAGATCAGCATCGAGAAACCGAGCACGAACGCCGAGATCGAGACCCACGTGTTGAGCGGCACCAGATTGGGTTCGTAGGCGCTCACGCGCCGGGGCATGCCCATGATGCCGAGCGCGAACAGCGGCAGGAAGGTCGAGTTGAACGCCAGGAACATCAGCCAGAAGTGCCATTTGGCGAGGGTCTCGTTGAACCGCAGGCCGGTCATCTTCGGCACCCAGTAGTAGATCGCGGCGAAGAAGCTGAAGATCAGCCCGCCCATGATCGTGTAGTGGAAGTGGGCCATCACGAAGAAGCTGCCGTGCAGCTGCGTGTCGGTGGCGACGTCCGAGAGCACGACCCCGGAGGTGCCGCCGATCAGGAAGTTGAAGGCCCATGCCCCGCAGAACAGCATCGGCACCGTCAGGCTGATCTTCCCCTTCCACAGCGTGCCCATGAAGCACAGGAAGATGAAGCCGGTGGGGATCGAGATCAGCTCGGTCGAGAGCATGTAGAACGGGCGCAGGTCGGCGTTGATGCCGCTGACGAACAGGTGGTGCTGCCACACGAAGAAGCTCAGCAGGCACACGCCGAGCATGCCGGAGACGGCCAGCTTGTAGCCCCACAGCGGCTTGCGCGCGAACACGGGGATCAGCTCGAGCACGATTCCGAAGCCGGGCAGCGCGAGGATGTAGACCTCGGGATGGCCGAAGAACCAGAACAGGTTCTGGAACAGGTAGGAGCTGCCGCCGCCGCCGACGATGTAGAAGCTGGTGTTGATCGAGCGGTCCAGCGAGGACATCAGCAGCGCGGCGATCAGGGTCGGCGCTGCGAGGACCATCAGGATCGCCGTGCCGATCACGGCCCACACGAAGATCGGCAGGCGCGACCAGGTCATGCCGGGGGCGCGCATCGTGACGACCGTGGCGATCATGTTCAGGCCGAGCAGCGTCATCGACAGCCCGACGAGCGCGAAGAAGCAGATGTAGGAGTCCATGCCGGCGACGGCCTGGTCGTTGAGCGGCTGATAGCCGGTCCAGCCGGTCGGGAAGCCGCCGAAGAAGATCGTCGAGACGAGGATGAAGCCGGCGGCCATCAGCAGCCAGAAGGTGAGCGACTCGATGCGCGGGAAGGCCATGCGCCTCGCGCCGATCATGATCGGCACGAAGTAGTTTGCGAACGGGCCGAGGATGCCCGAGGTCATCATCCCCATCATCATCGTGCCGTGGATCCCGACCGTCGTCAGGTATTGGCCGGGTCCGAGGATCGTGGGGACGTCGTGCAGCAGCTCGGCGCGGATCATCATCGCGTTCGCCCCGCCGACGAAGAAGAAGACGCCGATCCCCACCAGGTACTGCATGCCGACGACCTTGTGGTCGGTGCACAGGCCGAAGTAGCGCCCGATCCCCTCGCTCTCCTTCTCGCGCAGCGACGCCGGCCGGCCGAGCAGGCGGGCGACCGGATAGTTGGCGAAGCCCATGCCGATCAGGAAGCCGATCACGCCGCCCGCGTAGCCGAGCAGCAGCGCGACGTCGTTCTCGTCGGTGGAGCTCTCGTATTCGAAGGTCGGACTGCTGATCAGGTGGCCGATCCACCAGCCCAGGTAGTAGCCGCCCACGCCGAGGATCACCGCGGTCAGCAGGTTGAAGCCGACGAGTTTGCGCCACAGCGGCTTCGGGGTTGCGGCTTGCGAAGCGCTCGGTGTGGGTTTCGGTGTCTCTGTCGAGCTCATTCGGCTCTCCTGATCGGTTCCGGAATGTAGGTCTTGCTGTACTTGGGCAGGACCTTGGTCGCCGGCGCGAGCATGCGCTGCTGCCGATGGACCCAGGCGATGAACGCGGCCGGGCTCACGACTCTGCCGCGGCCCGTCATCGAGCCGTGCCACAGGCCGCACAGCTCGGCGCAGCGCACCCAGAAGGACATGAGCTTCGTGGGTTTGACGAACGCGATGTTGCTGACTCCGGGGTTGGCATCGGCCTTGACGCCGAGCTTGTAGGCCCAGAACGAGTGGATGACATCAAGCGAGGTGACCTGGAATTCGATCGTTTTGTTCACCGGCAGCACCAGCTGGGTCGTCTCGAAGCCGCCCATCGTCGGGTAGCGGTAGGTGAACAGCCACTGCTGGGCGATCACCTGCACCGGCAGGCGCGGGCCGCTGGGCGCGGTCAGGGGGTTCGGCCCGCTGCCCGAGCCGTGTCCGTAGTGCACCTCGAGTTCGTAGGTGCCATAGGCGGCGAGCCCCAACACGATCAGCGAGGTGATCACGATCCAGGTCGTCTGCAGCCGAGGGTCGCCGCGGACGGCCGGGCCTTCCAGGGCGGCGCCGCGCGGCTGGCGGAAGAAGATCAGCGCGTACAGCAGGTAGAGCATCACCAGCATGAACACGGGCGTCGCGACCGCTGCCAGCACGGTCATGATCGTCTGCTGGCCAGCGGCTTCTTCGCTGCCGGTCGAGGGCCCGAACAGCGGCCCGAGGAAGATGATCACGAGCGGCATCGCGATCACGCTCGCGACCAGCCACAGGGTCAGGAAGCGGCGCAGGTGGTTGGGCTCGCCGCCCGCCGGCGCGGGCGCGACGGCGGGCTCAGCCGACATCGATGAAGCCGTCCATGTAGCCGAGCGTCTGCATCGGGCCGCCGTTGCCGTTGAGGAAGCCGGCGCCGCACGGCACGAAGCACTGCCAGCGGTAGCGGCCCGGCTTGCCGGTGCGGAAGCTGAACGTGATCGTGTTGTGCAGCTGGGTGGCCGGTGAGCAGGGGCCTTCTTCGCAGAAGCCCTTGGCTTCTTCGTTGACGCCCGCGAGCGGCACGTAGACGCCGAGTTCGGGGATCGCGAACGAGTGCCCGGGTTCTTCCGGGGGGATCGAGTTGACGGTCTTGCCGTTGAGCGTCATCGTGTTGCCGACCGTTCCCAGGACCTGCGAGAACAGCGGGTTGCGCAGCCCCGAGGCGGAGTCGAACTGGTAGATCGTCACGTGGACGACCGAGTAGGCGGGCACCTTGTAGATCGTGCTGTGCACCCACTGGCCATTGCTGCGGACGAGGTAGGAGACCCAGTCCGGCTTGGAGCCGTATTTGTGGCCGACCGCGCCGACGGTCTCGAGTGTCAGCCGCGTTCCGCCGCCGGCGGACAGCGGGTTGGCGCTGGCGGCGACCGTCGGCGGGAAGCTCGTGGCCCAGTCTGCGACGTACAGGGCGAGGGCAACGCCGACCACAGCCACGGCCACGGCCACCCCGATGACCTTCTTCGCCAACACGCCCATACAGCATCCGCTCCACTTCGACGATTGCCGAGCCAAGCCAGTCTATACCCGCCGCCTTACACCGGTCAATCCTCTCGCGGCCGTGAAATGCGCGCGGTGCCGGAAAGTGCGGACCTCGCGGGCCCTGGCCTAGATGTTCGGGGCGCCCGAGCGGTGCCCCAGAAACCAGAGCTGGGAGACGCTTTCGTTCCAGAGTTCCTTCGCGTGGGCGAGCTTGCCGCGGAACGCCGCCAGCCCGTCCGCGCTCGGCGCGCGCACGTAGGCCTCCAGTTCGGACATCGCGCGCGCCAGTTCGTTGGCCGCGGTGGTGGCTTCGGTCTCGGACCGGGGCAGGTCTTCTTCTTCGACGCCTTCTTCGCCGCCTTCGGTGTTCTTGGAGACGTCCCACTCCCCTGCGCGCAACGCGGCACGCCGCGCTCGCGCGGCTGCCTGCCCGAGTCGCCGCAATTGCGCAGCCGTGGGCGGGCTCGACAGCAGCGCCAGTTCGCCATCCACCACCTTGACGGCCGCGGCTGCGCGCGCGGCGGTGGCACCGTGTTCGCCGACGAACGTAGAAGCATCGGTTTGCACGACGCTCGACCCGCATCCGCCGAGGACGAGGAGCGCGGCCGCCGCGCTGAGGATCGCCAGGCGCGCAGACACGGATCCACCCTACAGCCGCTCGCCGAGCCTCCCGTCGGTTGCGAGTCACGCCTCCGTGAGGCCGTTGCGAATGGCGTAGCGCGTGAGCTGGACCCGGTCGTGCAGGCCGAGCTTCTGCAGGATGTTGGCGCGGTGGCGATCGACGGTCTTCTCGCTGATGACGAGCACAGCGGCGATCTGCTTGTTGGTGTAGCTCTCGGCGACGAGCTTGATGATCTCGGTCTCGCGGGGCGTCAGCGGCTGGCGCGGGCGCTCGCCCTGGCGTGCGCGGCGAACCGCGCCGCCGATCAGCGTGGTGTCGGGACCCTGATAGCGGAACGGCTCGCCGCGCAGCGTGGCCCGGCAGGCCTCGACCAGGTCGCGATCGGCGGCTTTCTTGACGACGTACCCCGAGGCGCCGGCTCGAAGCGCCTCTTCGACGTACTGCTCGTTCTCGTGCATGGTGAGGATCAGGACCGGCAGGCTCGGCCTGAGCCTGTGCAGCTCGCGCGCGGCCTGCAGCCCGGTCATGCGCGGCATCGAGATGTCGAGTATCGCGAGGTCGACCTCGTCGCCCATCGCGAGCTTGAGCGCCGCGGCGCCGTCGGCGGCTTCGGCTGTGACTTCGAGGTCTGGCTGTTCGTCGAGTATGTGGCGCAGGCCGCGACGTACGAGCGCGTGGTCATCGGCGAGCAGGATCTTCGACTTCAGCCGCGTCATGACGTCAGGACGGGAACGTCGAGCGTCACCTCGCTGCCGGGACCGTCTACGGGCCGGCCGATCCGCAGCTTGCCGCCGACCGCGGCAGCGCGTTCGCGCATCCCGCGCAGGCCGTTGCCGTCCGGGGGCTTCTGCTCACCGAGCCCGTGGCCGAAGTCGCGCACGGTCAGCGTCAGCTGGCCGGTGCCGTCTGAGAGCGTCAGCTCGGCGCGGTCCGAGCCGGAGTGCCGGGCGACGTTCGTGAGCGCCTCCTGCGCGACGCGATAGAAGGCGAGTTCAGTCATGCCCTTGAGCGCCGGCAGGTCGGCTTGGATCTGCTGGCGCACATCGATGCCGGTGCGCCGGCCGAAGCTGGCACCGAGGGTGGTCAGGGCGCTCGCGAGGCCGAGGTCGGCGAGCGTCTCCGGCCGCAGCTCGCTGGCGATCCGCCTGACGTCCTCGAGGCTTGCGCGCACGGCCTCCTGAGCCTCGACCAGCTCGGGCCCCAGCTGTCCCTCGACGCGTCCGTGCACGCGACTGAGCTCCAGCAGCACGGCGGTCAGGGTCTGGCCGACCTCGTCGTGCAGTTCCTGCGCCACGCGCAGCCGCTCTGACTCGTGCGCCGCCAGCACGCTGCGGGCCGAGTCGGCGCGCTCCTGCTCGAGGCGCGCGAGCATCTCGTTGAACGCCGAGGCCAGCTCGCCGGCCTCCGAGCGGGTGCCTGCGCCGGGGAACCTGATGCCCGGCTCGGCGGGATCGATCCGTCGCGCGAGCGCCGTCAGCTCCTGCAGGGGCGCGACCACGCGCCGGACCATGAGGACGTTGCCGACGGTCACGACGCACAGCGTCGCGATCAGGACCTCGTCGGTGGCGAACTCCGAGATGCGAGTCGGCGAGAGAACGACGAGGATCGCGAAGCAGGCCGCCAGCAGGACCACGGCGTTCGCGAGCACGATCCGCCCGAACAGCGGCAGGTAGCCCCGGCGCCGCTGGTGATCGCGCCGGCGCGGCCGGCGATCGAGGTTGGCGGAGCCGGTGCGCGTGCGCACCTCTCGATTGTTCCGCGAAACCGCCGAGGAGGCCGCCATTCGTTCAGGAGGGCGCCATTCGCCGCGGATCGCCTATCGCGACGACAGCCGGTCGAAATCTGGCCGGCCGGATCCAGAGCGAGCGCCGGTCAGCTCGCCCGGGAGCGCCTCGAGCTTGACCAGCATTTGGGCTCTGCGTGCCGCCAGCTGCCGCTCGCTGAACCCGAGCGCCTGCTCAACCTCGGTATCGGCGACGCCCGCCAGCAGCATGCCGAAGGCCGATCGTTCGTCCTCGTCGAGGCGCCGGCACAGCAGGTCGGCCATCGCTGCGGGCACGCGCGGCAACAGCCTGCGCCCCCGATGCACCGAGCGGATCGCGTTGCACAGCTCGTCGCCGAGGCTGCTCTTGCTGAGCATGGCGTTGACGCCCGCGACGATGCAGTTGGCGGCCAGGTGGTCGTTGACGAATGCCGAGAAGATCACGACACGCGGCGGACGCGCCAGCGACTTCAGCTTGCGCGCGAGCCAGAGTCCGTTGCGTCCACCTAGGTGATAGTCAACGACGGCGACATCGACGCCTTCCCGCTCTGCACGCCCAAGGCCCGTCTCGGCGGTGGCGGTGACCGCGGCAACTTCGATGTCGGGCTGATCTTCGAGGAGTTGCACCAGTCCCCGCTGCACCGCCGGATGGTCGTCGACCACCAGCATCGTGATCGGGTCAGGCAGCTTCCCGCGCGCGCGGACATCCGCGTCGAGCTGCTTCGCACTGTCAGGGACTTCCCGGCCGGGCCGCCCCCCACTCTCGCGACCATCGGCGGCCGCGCTCGCGGATGCACGCTGCTCGCTGACACGATTGAACATCACATCTCCTTGCTCGCGCCGCCCGAGCGGGCGGCGACAGCTCGACGATCGCATCCGCGGTCGCATCCAGGAATGGGGTGCGGACCCCATTTCGCTGGGTCAGCGGGCCGAGATGCGATGAGCGCTGCGATCGGTGCCCCGAGACGGGCCGCTGCCGCCGCGACGGTCGTGGTCGCGGGCGCGACCGCCGCGGCCGCCGGCACGGACGATGGGTTCGTTCGCAGGCTGCTCGAGCTCTTCGGCATCGCTGATGGCCCATCCGAGCCGCTCGACCAGCTGATCGGCGGCGTGACCGTCGCTCAGATGGATCGAGAGCACGCGCTCGTCTAGAACGACGGGCCCCTTGCGCCGGTCTGTTGAGTCTGCGGTGACGACGATTCTGGCCATCGGAGCTCCCTTCGGGTCGGCTGCTGGACTTGCTGGACTTCGCGGAGCTTGGCGAACGGAGCGGAGCAGCCCCATCGGGCGCAGGCCCCATCTTTTGTCTGCGGTGGCCAACCCACCCCGCTGCGTGGGACGGGCGCGGCGGTCCGATCCACCCGGGCACGGCGGTCCTCAACCCACCCCGGCACGGCGGTCCAACCCGCCCCTGCGCGTCAGCCAACCGGCCCTGGCGCGTCCCGACGTGCCAGCGCGTCGAAGATGGGGTGTTGACCCCATTTCGGATCGGCGGCGGCTGGGCGAGGATCGCAGCGCAACCCGTCTCACTAGACCTGGCCGCACAGGCCGCGCGGGCCGTTCCCTCTTCGTTGTCAGCGTTCCGCGCGGTCGGGCCGGCCGGCACACACTTACTCGCAGCCTCTAGGGGGGCAGTCAAAGAGAGGAGCAACAATGAACGTCGGCGAGATCGATGAAGCCAAGCTCGAAGCATTCATGGGCAAGGCGGTGGGCGACATGGGGGCGATCATCAGCGCGCCCTTGATGGTGATCGGGGAGAAGCTCGGCCTGTACAGGGCGATGGCCCACGCCGGGCCGCTGACGTCGCAGGAGATCGCCGAGCGTTCCGGCGCGTCCGAGCGGTACGTGCGTGAGTGGCTCGGCAACCAGGCGGCCGGCGGTTACGTGACGTACGACCCGGAGACGGATCGCTACACGCTTCCGGACGAGCACGCGCTCGCGCTGGCCGACGAAGACAGCCCCTTCTACATCCTGGGCGTGTACGAGTCGGTCGCCTCGCTGTACGCCGACGAGGAGCGCATCACCGAGGCATTTCGCACGGGCCAAGGCATGGGCTGGCACGAGCACGACCACCGGCTGTTTCGCGGCACGGAGCGCTTCTTCCGGCCGGGCTATCGCGCCCATCTCGCCAGCTCGTGGATTCCGGCGCTCGACGGAGTGCAGCAGAAGCTCGAACGGGGAGCGAAGGTCGCCGACGTGGGATGCGGGCATGGAGCTTCGACGATCATCATGGCCGAAGCGTTCCCGAGCTCGGAGTTCTTCGGGTTCGACTATCACGCGGCCTCGATCGAACGGGCGCAGGAGGCGGCCAGGCAGGCGGGAGTCGAGGATCGAATCACGTTCGCGGTCGGCTCGGCCAAGGAGTATCCCGGCGAGGGCTACGACCTGGTCTGCGTCTTCGATTGCCTTCACGACATGGGCGATCCCGTAGGTGCAGCCGCCCACGTATTGAGCACGCTCGACGGCGACGGCACTTGGATGATCGTCGAGCCGTTCGCCGGCGATCGCGTCGAGGAAAACCTCAACCCGGTCGGCCGGGTCTTCTATGGCGCGTCGACGATGATCTGCACGCCCGCGTCGCTCTCGCAGGAGGTGGGGCTCGCGCTCGGCGCGCAGGCGGGCGAGGCGCAACTGACGGCCGTGCTTCAGGAGGGCGGCTTCACGCGCGTGCGCCGCGCCACCGAGACGCCGTTCAACCTGATCCTCGAAGCCAAGCCGTAGCCTCGTGGGTTCGGCGCCGTCGCCGACAGCCCGAGATCGCGGTTGACGGCTCTGGCGCCGGTCCCAGCCAACGCGCCGTCGTCAACAATCCCAAAGACCGGAGGCCCAAGATGTACGTACGTGTCGTGAGGTTCACCGATGTGAGCTCAGAGCGCATGCAGCAACTGCTCGAGCGCGTCAATCAGGCGGGCGGTCCACCCCCGGGCGTCAATGCGAAGGGGCTGGAGATAGCTTTCGACCAGGGCCAGGGAACGGCGGTCGTGCTTCAGCGCTTCGAGACCGCCGCGGACATGGCGGAGGGCGCGAAGATCTTCGCGGCGATGGACGGCTCTGAAACGCCGGGAACGCGCGTCTCGGTCAACTCTTGCGAGCAGAAGCTCGCGGTCGAGGTCTAGCGCGCACGGCTTCGTAGCCGTGGAAGGCGCACGCATCGACCGCGGGGCGGGTACGGCCGGCATTTGTGGGCCTTCCACACGCATCGCCGGCGCGGCGGGTCCGGGCTGCATTTTTTGCTATCCAGAGCCGGAGCAGCCCGGCTCGGGCGCTCGGACCCACGTCGCTACGAAACACAGGAGGCGCGTTGTCGACTTACAGCATCACGAACCTGAAGGAGATCGAGGACTCGGCCGCGTCACGAACGGACGGCCAGGTCGAGGCGCACTTTGCGCGCAAGCACCTGGACTCCAAGGAGCTGGGCGTCAGCTATTTCCGCTACTCACCCGGCTACCGCTCAGGCATGGGGCATAGCCATCGCGAGCAGGAGGAGGTCTACGTGGTGGTAGGCGGCTCGGGTCGCGTCAAGCTCGACGACGAGATCCTCGAGTTGCGCGAGTGGGATGTGGTGCGCGTTTCACCCGAGGTCGTGCGCGCCTTCGAGGCGGGTCCCGACGGGCTCGAGCTCGTCGCGATCGGCGGCAGCAGGCCGGTCGAGGGCGATGGCGTGCCGTTCGCCGACTGGTGGACCGACTGACGGGACCAGATCACCTCGAGCCGCGCAACCATACATACATGCACGTATCCACATCTTCGGCGGCCGACGCGTCCCCGCAATCAGAGGCCGGCGGGCCGCGCCCGACGCAGGCGCAGCGAAGCGCGCGCTCGCGCAGCGCGCTGCTCGAGTCGGCGGCGCGAGGCCTATCGCGCTACGGCTACGGCAACCTCGTGCTCGAGGACGTGGCGCGCGAAGCCGGCTACACGCGCGGCGCGCTGTACCACCAGTTCAAGGACAAGGAGGATTTGGCTCTCGCGGTGATCGATTGGGTCAACGAGACCTGGATGCGCGAGGTCGGCGAGCCGTCCAGGCGCGAGTCCGACCCCGTGGCGGTGCTGACGGTGCTGGCACGCGGCCACGCGGTGTTCTGCCGGCGCGACATCGCCCGTGTCGTGATGGCGCTCCAGGTCGAGTTCAGCGGTCAGGACCACCCCGTCGGTCGCAAGCTCGAACGGATCGCCGACGGGGGCGTCAAGAACTTCGCCCGTTTGATCACGGCCGGGCGCAAGGATGGATCGATTCGGCCCGGGCCCCCAGCTCACGTGGTTGCGCTCGCGGCGATGGGAGCGCTCGAGGGCGCAGTCATCGGGCTTGCCGGACAGGCGCCGTACGACGAGAGCCTCGCGGCACGCGCGGTCGCGGGCGTTGTCGGATTCGACCTGCCACCAGACCGACCCGGCCAGGCCGTCGCTCAGCTGCGCGAGAAGAAGCCGTAGATCAGCAGCGCACTGCCCTTGGGAAAGGGCTTGGTGCCGCGGGCGAATTCGTAGGTGAATCCGATCGGCATGCCGCCGCTGCCGTTGCCCTCGATGAACAGCCCCTTCGCGGGCGCCGTCGCGAGCAGCTTGCCCGATCCCGTGCGCACCTGGACAAACACGCTCGCAAGCTTCTGACCCTTCGGTTGCACGAGCCCGAGCCCCTGGCAGGCGCAGTCGCCGGGCGGGACGACGACGTTGCCTTTGCCTATCACGAACTCGATCGTCTGCCCGGCTTTCAGCGGTGTGCCCTTGGGCAGCGCCTTGCTGAAGCCCTGCGCCGAGCGCACCTTGACGAATGAAACGGGCGATTTGGCCGGCGGCTTGAACGTCCTCGCCACCGGCGGCGGCGTGATCGTCTGGGCCAGCGCGACAGCGCCGACGAGAGCGAGCAGCACGCACAACGAGGCGCTGGCGGCGATGATCGAGCGGCGCACGCGCACAAGAATCGCACACGAGGCCGCCGGTATGCGCTCAGCCCTCTACGCCACGGACTCAGCGGGCAGAGAGCTCGGCAGCGTCGCGATAAACCCGGCGACCAGATCGGCGAGCACGTCCGGCTGATCGATCATCGAGAACGTGCGCGCATGCTCGATCAGCTCGAAGTGCGCGTGGGGCAGCACATCGGCCAGCCGGCGACCGTCCTCGACCGGGAAGAACGCGTCGTCGGCCGACCAGGCGACGAGCGCCGGCTTGCTGAATCCCGGCAGCCGATCGGCAGCCTCGACGGTTATCTCGCGTTTCATCGAGGCGGTGAGGCGCCGCAGGTCCTCAGCGACGGCGGCGTCGGATAGCGCGGGCTTGACCCATTCGGCGGTGAGCTGCTCCAGGTCGGCGTGTGCGAGCGCGCCGAAGCCGCGCTTGCGCCCGAAGCGCGTACCCATCGGCAGCAGCGCCGCGCGGAACAGCGGCAGCGTGCGGGAGGCGGCGATGAACGGCTTCAGGATCGGCGGCGGGAAGTGCTCGAAGGCGTCGCAGCCGGTCAGGACCAGTGCGCCGAGCCGCTCGGGCTGGGTGCCGGCGACGATCTGCGCGAGCGCGCCGCCGGTGTCGTTCGCGACGAGCACGACGTCATCGAGCCGCAGGCGTTCGAGCAGCTGCGGGATCATCGCGGCGACGCCGTTGATCGTCACGTCCGCGCCGGGGCGCATAGCCTCGATGTGGGCGCCGAGCGGCCAGGTCGGCGCGATGCAGCGCAGCCCGCGGGCGGACAGGCGCTCGCTCAGCGGGCACCACAGCGACGCGCCCATCGCGTAGCCGTGGACGAACACGAGCGGTCGGGCGTCGGCGGGGCCGGCGCTCTCATAATGGATCGTTCCGGCGTCGAGCGTGACGGTGGGCATCGCGGACCTCCAGGGATCGAAGTTACGTACAGCCTGAACGTAAGATACCAACAGACTGCCTGTAAATGTCGCGCGCCCAACCCATACGCTCCCGTACCCAGCCCGAACGCTCGGCTCGTACCCAGCCAGAGCGCTCCGCCGCGACCCAGGCCGCGCTGATCTCGGCGGCGCGCAGGCTGTGGGGAGAGCGCGGCTACACCGAGGTCGGGACGCCGGAGATCGCCGAGGCGGCCGGCGTGACGCGCGGCGCGATGTACCACCAGTACGCCGACAAGGCGGCGCTGTTCAGGGCGGTGATCGAGGCCGTCGAGACCGAGGCGATGGAGCGCCTGTCGGCCGCGGTGCTCGCCGCCAAGCCCCCATCGCCCGCCGCGGCCCTGCGGATCGCCGCCGACGCGTGGCTTGCGATCGCGACCGAGCCCGAGATCCGTCGGTTGGTGCTGCTGGACGCCCCGGCCGTGCTCGGTTGGGCGGCCTGGCGCGAGCTGGGCCAGCGCTACGGCCTGGGCATGACCGAGCAGTTGCTGGCAAGCGCGATCGAGGCAGGCGAGCTGCGAGCGCAGCCGGTGCGCCCGCTCGCGACGGTGCTGCTTGGCGCGATCGACGAGGCGGCCTTGGTTATCGCCGACGCCGGCGACCCGCCCGCCGCCCAGGCAGACGTGCGCGCGGTGGTGCACGACCTGCTGGACGGCCTGCTGAAGGCGGACTCGGCGCGCTAGGGCGCATTACGTCGAAGCTGCGAGCGCGGCGAGATCCGGAACGGGCAGGCGCTCCATCTCGCCGGGCTCGAACTTCGTCAGCCCCCCGGCGTAGGTCCTGCCGCGGTCGAGCGCGACCGATGCCCGCAGGTGGGCGGCAAGAGCTTCCAGGACCGGCGCGGACATCGGCTCGTGCGGGTAGAGGCCGTGGGCGATGTTGACGTGCCTGGCCTCGACGACATTGCGGACGAATACCGGGGGCCGGCGCGCCATGTAGGTGGCGAGGATCGGAGCCGGAGCGCGCAACCCGACCGACCACCAGGCGCGCCGGTGGCGCGCGATATAGCCCTCGGCGACGCGCGCGCGCCTGGCTTTGCGCAGGAAGCGCTCGACCTGCAGGCGCTCTTCGCGGTCGAGCCCGTCGAGCTCGGCCGGTATGTCGATCACGCGGCGCAACCGCTGAGCCGCGTCGAGCACGGGCACCGCGTCGAACAGCTCGCGCGCGCGCGTCACCGACGCGAACAGCATGTGGGCCGGAAGCCCTGGCCAGTCGGGCGCGACGATCCAGGTTGCGTTTGCACCGGTCGCCGTGCCGCGGTGAACGCCGCACAACTCACCGAGCTGCACATGGCCCTCGCGCTGCTTGCGCGCCCGACTGGTGAGCTGTGTCCAGCGAGAAGCGCCGGCCAGGCGCTCGCGTCCTAGCGGCCGGCCGACCCCCAGGCTCCCGAGCTTGGCGACGCTGCTGACCCGTCGCATCTTCAGCGTGCGTGGCTTGCCCCCGATCTGAAAGCACGTGATCGCCGCGGTGGTCGCCGCGTCGCTGAACGGCATGGCAGTGGGATCGAGCAGGTGGATCTCCTCCCCGCCCAAGCCGTCGAGCACGAGCCCGCGCAGTAGAGCGCCGTAGTTGACGTCGAGCCACTCCGCCGAGGTGATGAACGCCCCGTAGTCTCCGGGAGCGGCGCAGGCAACGGTCGCGAGGAAGAAGTGGACGTGCGTGCCGGCGAGCTGACTCGCGGGCAGTCCGCGGGCAGCCGCCGTCGCCGTCAGCCAGCGCTTCCAGGTGGGAGGAATCTGGTGATGGCGGATGTACGGCGGGTTGCCGATGTACAGCGTCCGGCCGGCGATCGCGTCGGGACGAAACGCGCGGTAGTCGCATACGACCACGCGCGAGCGCGGCGCCAGACCGGCGGCAGCGAGATGCGCTCGCGCGAGCACCGCCGCGAGCGGATCGATCTCGACGGCGATGATCTCGGCCCCGGGAAAGGCTCGGCCGGCGGCGACGGCGAACCGTCCCGAGCCCGCACCAGGGTCCACGACGCGTGCCGGCCGGCCGCCGGTCTTCGCCCAGCGCACCATCGCAGCCACGATCTCGCCGGGGGTGTGAGTGGCGCCAAGCGGTCGGCGCTCGCGCGCGGTGCGCAACGCACAAAACGCGTCGCTGAGCGGATCGGCACCGCCGTCGATCGCATCCCGGGCGTCGCGGACGAGCCTGCGCGACGGCGGTTGGATCGTGAGCGATGCCGCGAGCGCCGTCTCGGCCGGCGACCAGCCCGCGACGTGCCGCGCCCCGAGAGCCAGCGCCAGGCTCGCCAGCTCGTGCTCTGAGGCGATCATCCCTCTCGACCCGGTGTTTCGGGCGGGAGGGTCCCCTCACTCGCGCCGGCCTGGGGATTGCGCCGCACGACATAACGTGCGAGCACGCCTGCGACGATCAGGATCGCAAGCGACAGGTACGGAAAGATGTTGTAGGGCACGGGTTGGCCGGGATCGAACAGCTCGATGAACGGGACCACGAGTACGAGCGTGCCGAGCACGGCCGTCCCGACGTGGCGGGTCAGCGAGAACGAGTCGCGGTGGCGGCGCCACATGAACACGGGCAGCGAGATCGCCGTGAGCACATATACGAACAGCAACAGGATCGTTCCCATCGTCGAGCTCTCGGCATACAGCTTGACGGGGTCGGTCGATCCGCCGGCCAATCCGACTTCGTGACAGAGCCACCACACCACCACGATGCCGAGCCCGAGCACGGCCATCGCCATCAGCGCGTTGACCGGGGTCTCCCCCGGCGGCCGTGACTTGCCGAGCCACGACGGAAGCAGACCCGAGCGACCTCCGGCGAAGATCACTCTCGCTTGCGAGTTCACGGCGGCGATCAGCGTGCAGAGCACCGAGACGATCCCAACGAGCCAGGCCAGGATCGCGCTGTCGCCGAGATAGTGATCGGCCATCTCCAGGAATGGCACGGAGGCGCGACCGATGGAAGCGGTGTCGTAGTGAAAGCCCGTGACGGTGGTGTATGCGAACAGGACGAATAGCGCCGTGGTGAACACCAGCGCGATATAGATGGCGCGCGGGATGGTGCGGCTGGGGTTGCGGGTTTCGTCTGCGAGCGCCGGGGCATTTTCCCAGCCGATCAACATGTACAGGGCAAGCGGGAAGCCGGCTGAGAGCCCGGCGAGGCCGTTGTTCAGATGCGACCACGAAAACGGGCTGGCGGACAGCTGGGCGCGCTGATCGACGAGCACCACGATGCAGACCGCGATCATGATGATCACCTGGATGACCATCGCGATGCCAACCGTGGTCGTTGACAGGCTCGCGCCCCGCCGCGTCAGCCAGACCGCGCCCGCCGTCATCACCAATGTGATTGGCACCCAGAGCGGATGCCACGATGTGTAGTGTTCGAAGGTGAGTGAGACCATTCCGCCGGCCATCGTGAAGACGCCGGCGATCGCCACGGTGAATCCGACGGTGATCAGCAGCGCCGTGACTACCCCGGCCCTGGGGCCCAGCGAGGTCTCGACGTAGGTGATGAAGCTCCCCGCCGACGGCTCCATCCTGGTGAACTCGGCCACGACGAAGGCGAGAAAGCCGACCGCGATTCCGGCAGCGATGATCGTGAGCGGCGCCGCGACGCCCGCGGTCACGGCGATCACTCCGAACGCGAAGTAGAAGTCGATTCCCGGTCCGATGTTGGCGACCGTGGAGGCCGTGACCTCGGCCGGGCCGAGCTTCCTCTCGTCTGCCTTCGGCTGGCGGTGTTCTGGTTGCACGATCGACATCGTTCACGGCCCCGGTGGAGCGACCAGCCATATCGTCCATGAACGCACAGACGTGGAGCTGGAGCTGGAGCGCCAGCGCGTACGCGCAGGCGCGACCGGACGATTCCGCCCCGACCGGACGATTCCGCGGACGGGTCGGACGATTCGCTATTGACAGGTGACCAAACGGTCACGTATGATGGCGGCGTGAACAAGGTCTTCAAGGCGCTCGCGGACCCCACCCGGCGTGGCCTGCTCGATGAGCTGTTCGAGCGCGACGGCCAGACGCTGAGCGCGCTCGAGGAGCGCGTGGAGATGACACGGTTCGGCGTCATGAAGCACCTCGGGGTGCTCGAGGACGCAGGGCTCGTCACGACGAGACGGCGAGGCCGCGAGAAGCTCCACTATCTGAACACGGTTCCGATCCGGCTCGTCCACGATCGCTGGGTGAGCAAGTACGCCGAGCCCTGGGCGGCGACGCTCAGCCGGCTCAAGACACATTTGGAGGACACGATGCAAACCGTCAAGAACGTCTCATGGGCGGAGGGCACAGCGCCCGTCGCCGCCGGCACCGCGGTGTTCGAGGTCTTCATCAAGACCACTCCGGAGCGCCTGTGGGAGGCGATCACCGATCCGCAGCAGCGCCGCAAGTACAGCTTCGGCGTCGAGACGCACTCCGACTGGACACCCGGCTCCGAGTACAAGGCGAGCTCGACCGGCGGGATCGACATCGCGGCCGGCAAGAACATCGCGGTCGAGCCGCCGCGCTTGCTCGTGCAGACCTTCGACGCGCTCTGGAGCGACGAGGTCAAGGCGCAGGGCACGACTCGCGTGACATGGGAGATCGAGCCCGTCGGCAGCTCGTGCCGGCTCACGGTGATCCACGACCAGTTGCCGGCCGACGCGAACGCGGAGCTCTACGGCGGCTGGCCGATGATCCTGTCCGGCCTGAAGACGCTGCTCGAGACCGGCGAGACGCTCGACACGCCGGGATCGCTGCGGTATGGACAGGCCGACAGCTGGCGTGACTGAATCGCTTGAGGTCTGATCGCTCGGCTATATCGGGCCGGTGGCGTCAACGTCCGGCCCGATACCTCAGAAAGAGCTGTTGATCTCGTAGCCTTCTTCGTAGGTCTGCAGCATTGTCGCCTTCAGGCCGACGCCTTCGATTGTTTCGGTCCGCGGCGACTCGTTGATGCGCTCCCATTCGAACGCGAGCGGTTCTTCACCTTCGAGCGCATCAGGCACCTGTTTGCCCTTTTTCTCCGCGAACTTGTCGGTGGCGTTCGTGCTGAGCTTGTTGAGCGCCACCGCCAGCAGGATACCGCTCGCTCCGATATACACTTCCTTGGCACGCGGTTCCAGGCTGGGACACGCGTAAGCCGACAGCAGGAAGCTGGAAGGCGCCAGCTTCAGGTCGAGCTTTTTCGATGCTTTGTTCGACCAGCCGAGGCTCCCCGTCAGGTTGCTGTAGTAGGTGAACATCACTTCGCCTTCGAGGCCGGTGTTGGTGCATTTTTCGCCGCCGTCGCTGCAGCCGGTGAACGTGAGCTCTTCGAAGTTCACCGTGTTCAGGCCCGTTACGGAGCCATGGCCGGATGCGCCCGTACAGACAAGCGACTTCTTGGCGGCGGATTCGAGCTTGAGCTTGCTCCCAGATTTGAGCGCAAGCGAGAACCCTGGTTTCGGCCCCGGTCCCGGGACCCATTCGTACGCACCCGTCGCCGAAGCCAGCTTTTTCGTGCAGGTCGCGTTCTTGAACAGCCCGGTGCCAGCGACTTTCAGGCAACGTCCGAAGACGGGCGGCGCCACGACGGTGTAGCTGATCGTCTTGCTGGTGCTCTGCCCATCCGTGCTGCGGGCCGTGACGGTGAATTCGTGTTCGCCCGCAGGCGAGGTGGCGATCGCGGCGCCGTTGGCTACGGTGCCACCGCAACCTTCGGTCCCGGGCTTGAGACCGGGGCCGCCGGCGCCCTCGGCGCACGAATACGAAGCGTCGACCGTCTGGCCTTCGAGGTAGGTCGCGCCATTGGCAGGCGCGGTGATCGATACGGTCGGAGGCGAGGCGACCGTGTAGGTCACCGTCTTGCTGGCAGTCAGCCCGTCGTTGCTCGTGGCGGTGACGGTGAAGTGGTGTTCGCCCGGTGTGGAGGTTTCGATCGCCGCGCCGTTGGCGACGGTGCCGCTGCAGCCTTCGGTACCGGGCTTGAGACCGGGACCACCGCTACCATCGGTGCAGGTGAAGGACGCGGTCACGCTCTGGCCCGGGTCATAGATGGCCCCTTCAGCCGGGGTGGTGATCGAGACGCTGGGCGGCGCGGCGGATCTGTAGGTGATCGACAGGCCGGCCGGCACTTTCGCCGTGTTGACGGTGTATGAGACTTCTTCGGCTCCGGTGGCTACGAAGCTCGAGCCGCCGCCGCCTCCGGCGCCTGAGGTGGGACCGGCGCCGCCGCCGCCTCCGCCGTAATAGCCGCCGCCTCCGCCACCGCCGCTGCCCGCTTCGAGTTCGCGTTTGCCCCCCTTGCCGCCCTGTCCGAGCTGGCCCGATTCTCCCGCGCTGCCCGCGCTGCCGGTGCCGCCGTTGCCACCTTTGGACTGCGTTCCACCCCCGCCGCCCGTTTGGCCGTCGGCGGGCTCGCCGTTTGTGCCGGTTACTCCACTGGAGGAGCCCGCATTGCCGCCCGATCCCGGGAACAGCGAGTACGACTCTTCTTCACCTTCGCCGGCGCCTCCGCCCCCGCCCGCGACAACCAGCCGTGAGCTGAGCGAGCCGGCTTCGGCGCTCGACTTCGTGCGCAGGTCGGCCGAGTTGCCTCCTTCGCTCGCCGGGTACGTCGCCGTCCCGCCACCCACGAAGTCCGCGTAGAGTTTTTGGCCGTGGGTGACCGCGATCGTCGCCGCCACCCGCTCGCCGGCGCCGCCGGCGCACGGGACCCCATCGCCGCACGTGAGTTCGCCGCCGTTCTCGCCGACCGCTACCACCTGGATGTGAGCGACGCCGAGCGGGACGAGGAACGACTGCTCCGCGCCGGGGCTGAACGACACCGTTTCAGCGCCGCCGGCGTATGTGATCGTGATGCCGGCGGGAGCTTCGGCGCTGTTGAGCGCGTAGGAGACTTCTTCGGCGCCCGCCTCGACGAAGCTCGAGCCGCCGCCGCCGCCGGCGCCCACGCTGGCGCCAGCACCGCCGCCGCCGCCGCCGTAATAGCCGCCACCTCCGCCGCCGCCGCTGCCCGCTTCGAGTTCGCGTTTGCCCCCCTTCCCGCCCTGCCCCAGCGCTCCCGCTTCTCCCGCCATACCCGCGCTGCCTGCGCCCCCGCTGCCGCCTTTCGACTGCGTTCCACCCCCGCCGCCCGTTTGCCCGCCCGCCGGTTTGCCTGTCAGGCCGGCTTCTCCAGCTGAGGAGCCGGCGTTGCCTCCCGATCCCGGGAACAGCGACAGCGACGCTTCTTCGCCTTCGCCGGCGCCGCCGCCACCACCGGCTACGAGGATGCGCGAGGCCAGCGAGCCGGCTTCGGTGCTCGAGATCGTGCGCAGGTCCGCGGCGTTGCCGCCGGCGCCCGCGGGGAAGGTCGCAGCGCCGCCGCCGGCGAAGTCCACGTACAGCTTCTGGCCCGGTTTGACCGACAGCTTCGCGCCGACCTTCTCGCCCTTGCCGGGCGAGCAGGGAAGTTCGTGGCATGTGCCCTCGCCGCCGGTGTCGCCGATTGCGGCGACGGTGATATGAGTGACGCCGGAGGGAACGACGAACGTCTGCTCGGGACCGGGGCTGAAGGACACGATTTCCGCGCCCGCGCTCGCGGGCCCGAACAGGGCCGCGAGTGCAAGCGGCAAAGTGCCGATCGCCGCCGCCACAGCACGCGCGCCTCCAAGCACAAGACCCGACATCCGCTGCCCCCGAGCTCGACGTTCAATGTCCGCGGGCCCGCGAACCCCCGGCGTCCGTTGCGGCGAGCCTATCTGATCAGGTCGCGCCCAACAGCGCGAATAACAGGATGACAACACAGGCGGAGTGCGACCGCCCCCCGACGTCTACCCGGCAGGCGGCTGGTTGACGCGCACCATGTTGCCGGACGGGTCACGTACGGCAAAGTCGCGGGTGCCCCACGGCTGGTCGGTCGGCTCCTGCACGATCTCTGCTCCCGCGGCGCGCACCTTCGCGAAGGCGGCGTCGAGGTCGTCGGTGTGGAAGTGCACGCCGTTGAGCGCACCCTTGGCGATTAGCGCGGCGAGCGCGTCGCTGTCGGCAGGGCTGCCGTTGAGGTAGTTGGTGAGGACGATTCCGACGCCCGGCTGAGAGGCGGCGCCGACTGTTATCCAGCGAAAGTCCTCGCGGGCGACGTCGTTGCGCTCTTCGAGTCCGAGCGTGTCGCGATAGAAGCTTGCAGCGAGGTCGGGGTCATGGACTATGACGAAGCATGTGGAGAGAGTGAGGTTCATGCGCGCAAGGCTAGAGCGCCTGCGCCGCGCGCGCTTCTCCGATCCTGCTTAGTTTTCGAGCTCCGTCGATCCTGCGCGATCGTCCTGCCCCGATCCTGCTCGATCGTCGCCCTGCTGGGATCCCGCTCGGTCCTGCGGCTCGGGCGGGTGAGGTCCCTGGCGAGGCATCCGGGCACGCTCGCGAGCGCACGGTGGTCACCGGCCCGGTAGGCCGTCGGCGTCTCACCGACGAGCTCGGTGAAGCGCGTGCTGAAGGAACCGAGCGACGTGCACCCGACGGCCATGCAGACCTCCGTGACCGACAGGTCGCCGCGGCGCAGCAGCGCCTTCGCCCGCTCGATTCGCCGCGTCATCAGGTAGGCGTAGGGGGTCTCACCGTAGCTGGCGCGGAACTGGCGCGAGAAGTGCGCCGGCGACATCAGCGCAGCACGGGCGAGCGCGGCAACGTCGAGCGGGCGCGCGTACTCGCGGTCGATCAGGTCGCGGGCACGACGCAGGTGCGCGAGCTTGGCGAGCTCCTCCGGGGTCACGCCGCGAGCGTAGCGCTACCGACCCCATCTCCCGGCGCCGCCGAGCGCCGGTCGCCTCCACTCCCACCCGGCGACCGGTCGTCTTCACCCCCCACCCGACTTCCGGTGGCTTCCACTTCCAACCCGACTTCCGGTCGCGCGACACCCAACCTCACTTGTGCAGCTCGATCAGGCTCCGGTAGCGCGCGGGGCGTTGAATCGCAGTGACGCGCAAACCGGCGTGGGCCGCGAGCCGCTCGAGGTCGGGGAGCGTGCGCTCGCGCCCGCCGGTGTAGGCGAGCATGCGCAGGTTCATCTCGGTGCGCAGCCGAGACTGGGCGGCGTCTTCGGCGAGCAGGCCGTCCTCGATCACGAGCACCCGGCCGCTCGCGCCGGCTGCCTCGGCGCAGCGGCGCAGGATCTCGAGCGCGGGCGCGTCGTCCCAGTCGTGCAGGACCCCTGAGAGCAGATAGGCGTCGGCGCCGGGGGGCAGCGGCTCGAAGAAGCTGCCGGCGACGATTGCGCAGCGATCATCGACGCCGGCCTGGGCGATCGTGCGCGCAGCGGCCTCGGCCGGGCCGGCGAGCTCGACCAGCGTGGCGCGCAGACCCGGATGTGCGGTGAGGATGGCGGCGATCAGCGTTCCGTTGCCGCCGCCGACGTTGACCACGTGGCTGAGCGCCCCCCAGTCGTAGCCGGCGGCGATCTTCGGCGCGTCGAAGCGAATTCGCGCGCCCATCAACGCGTCGAACGCCTCCGCGAGCGCGGGCTGGGCGGACAGGTCCGCCCAGAACTCACGCCCGTAGATCAGCGGATAGGCGGGGGCTCCCGTGCGCACCGCGTCGAGCAGGCGCAGCGCCGAGAGCTCGGCGCGGCCGACCGGGCCTTCGATGTCGAGCCACGCCCGTCCCTCGCCCGGATGCCCCTCGCGCAGATCCTCGCCCAACTCGGTGAGCGCGAGCGCGCCGCCACGGCGCTCCAGCACCCCGACGCTGACCAGGTGATCCACGAGCCGGGCGAGCGCATCGGGATCGCTGCCGGTGCGCTGCGCCAGCGCCGGCACCGAGCTGGCGCCGTCGGCAACATGATCGGCCAGGCGCAGCGTCGCCGCAACGCGCACCGCGATCGGCGTGAAAAGGTCAGCCAGCGCCCACAGCCGTGCCGAAAACGCCTCCCGCTCAGTCACCGCGAGCCACCATAGCCAGCCCGCCATGTGGATATGGGTTTCGCGTAAAGGGCGGCCGGCTGCCCCCGACGATCTTCGCCGAGCAGTCGCAACGTATGTAGTCTGGCTCCGCAAGGGTGAACGCGGTCTCGCGGCGCGAACACAAACGTGGTCTCGCGGCGTACGCGGAAAGGAGCACCAGATGGCGACCTCCCCGACCCAGAATGGCCAAATCCCGCTCTTGCTGATTCACGGCGCCTGGCTCACGGCGCGCAGCTGGGAGAACTACGAGGAGTACTTCGGCAAACGCGGCTTCGCGGTGTCCGCGCCCGAGTGGCCGCGCAAGCAAGGAGACGTCGAGGAGATTCGTGAGCATGCGGAGGAGTCGGCCGGCCTCGGTGTGCAGGAGATCGTTGACCACTACGAGGGCTTGATTCGCGCGAGCGATCAGCCGCCCGTGCTGATCGGTCACTCCTACGGGGGGTTGTTCGTCGAGCTTCTGCTGGACCGCGGTGTGGGTCGAGCTGGCGTGGCGATGAGCGCGGCGCCGCCGAAGGGCATCCTCAAGCTGCCGTTCTCGACGCTCAAGGCTGCCGCGCCGGCGCTCGCGCACCCATCGAAGTGGCACGGCGTGGTGACGCTCACGCTCGAGGAGTTCACATACGCGTTTGTCAACACGTTCCCGGAGGAGGACGCCGCCGCTGCTTACGCCCGTTATGCAGTCCCGGAGACGGGTCAGATCTTCTACGAGGGCGGATTTGCGAACTTCCACCTGCATCCGCCGACGGAGGTCGACTTCAAGAACCAGGATCGCGGGCCGCTGTTGATCGTCGGCGCGAGCGAGGACCACACGGTCCCGGCATCATTGGCAAAGGCACAGTACAAGCGCTACGAGCGCTCACCGGCGAGGACCGACTACCTGGAGTTCGCGGGCCGGCCCCACCTGCACATGGCGGCTCCGGACTGGCAGGAGGTCGCGGCCGCGATCGACAGTTGGCTCGACGGCGTGCTCGACGCGCCCGTGTCCGCGGCGCCACAGGGCTGAAAGCGGGGGCAGGAGATGGACCTCGAACTGAGCGACAAGGTCGCGATCGTAACCGGCGCCAGCAAGGGGATCGGCCTGGCGGTGGTGAGATCGCTGGTGGCCGAGGGCGCGCAGGTGGTCGCCGGCGCGCTCACCGTTGACAGCCTGCTCGGAATCGACCGCGTGGCGGCGCTCGCCGTGGACCTGATGGAGCCCGACGGTTCGGCGCGTCTGGTCGGCGAGGCGGTGGCTCGACACGGGAAGGTGGACATACTGGTGAACAACGTGGGGGGTGTGCGCCTTCGCGTTCGACGGCTTTCTGAGCATCAGCGATGAGGACTTCGAACGCTCGCTGCAGCTCAATTTCTTCGCCGCCTTGCGCGCGACGAGAGCGGCGGTCGCACAGATGCTCGACCAGGGTGAAGGCGCGATTGTCAACGTCGCGTCCGTGAACGCGTTCTTTCATCCTGACGGCCTGGTGATCGACTACGGCGCCGCCAAGGCGGCGCTGCTCAATGTCGCGAAGGCTCTCTCCCAAGAGCTCGGGCCAAAAGGGGTCCGCATCAACAGCGTCTCGCCGGGTCCGGTGGCGACCGACCTGTGGCTCGGCGACCACGGTGTCGCCGCGACGGTTGGTCAAGCCACCGGCACGAGCGCCGACGCGGTGCGCGAGCAGGCGACCGCCGGCATGCCCACCGGGCGCTTCACCACCCCCGAGGAAGTGGCGACGCTGGTCACCCTGCTCGCCTCGCCCCGAAGCGCGAACGTGACCGGGTCCAACTACGTGATCGACGGCGGTCTCATCAAGACGATGTGAATCGGGGCGACCTGCCCAAGCGTCGTCACACCCCCGAACGGAGATGAGCGATGAGCGATGACGATGAGTTCGAGCAGTTCCTGCAGCGCTGCATCGAGGGGCTGAAGCACCAGGTCTCAGGCGATTCAGGGCCGTTTCTGCAGGTGTGGTCACAGACCGACGACGTCGCGATCCTCGGCGCGATCGGAAGCCACGCGCAGGGCTGGGACGATGTGTGCCATCACCTGCTCGGCGCCTCGCAGGCGCTCGATTGGACGAGCCTCAGGGTGGAGCGGCTGCTAACCGTGGTCGGCGATGATCTCGCAGTGACGGTGATGCTCGAGCACATGGGACGCGACGAGCCAGAGCCGCGCAGGCGCACGCTGCGTTCCACCCAGGCCTACCGGCGCGACGACGGCGAATGGCGCCTGATACATCGTCACGCGAACCTCGTCACGGCCGAGGACGACGAGCGCGAGGCCAGGGTCAAGGAGAGCGGCGCCGGCGAGATCTGACGGCGCATGAGGTCGAGGGCGAGCACCGCCCCTGCGCCGGCGCGCCGTCGTTGCCTGATCTGGTCAAGCTGCCGATCGAGTTGAATGGGGTGGGTTCGTGCGTCGCCGGTAGAGCCGGCGCATCTTCTCGCGGCTGCCGCAGGTGGACATCGAGCACCAGCGGCGGCGACCGCTGGCGTTGAGGAACAGCCAGCCGCAGCCACGCCCTGGGCAGCAGCTGACGCGCTTCAAGCGGCCGGGATCCCGCAGCAGCGCGATCGCGTCGGCGGCGACGACGTAGCGGATCTTGCTTGGATCTCGTGCGGGCCAGTCGAGCGCGTAGCGGTTCGGGCCGGCCAGCAGAGAGGCGTGCTCGACGGCGTCGCGGTAGTCGCGCATCAGCACCTCGAGGTCCTGGCTGGCGGGCGCTTGGTGTCTACTGATCGAGGAGAAGACGCGGTGGACGGCGTCGCGAAGAGCGCGCGCCCGGCGCAGCTCGGCCGCACTTGCAGGCGGCGCACGATCGCCCATCAACTCGAGGCGACGGCCCCAGCGGCCCAGCATGTCGCCGGAACGCAGCACGTCGGTCCGCTCCGGCTCGATGTGCTCGTGCTCGGGGGACCAGTCCACGCTGTTGGCGTAGTCCAGGCAGAGCGTGTTTCCCCAAAGGTGGATCGTCTCTGGTGTCCTCGCCATGGGTACCGGCGGAATATCTTACCGATAAAGGTCTTCAAATGGTAAGGTTCTGCGATGTCGGGTAGGGGCGATCAGCCCCAGGGGGTGAGTCCCACGAAATCGAACCGAGCGAGGTGATGCCGATGGCAGCCGAAGATCTGGCCGAGACGAGTGCGGCGGCGCCCCTCGCCCACGAACTGCGCGTGCGCTACGGGGAGTGCGACCCCCAGGGGGTGGTGTTCAACGCCCATTTCCTGGCGTACTTCGACATCGCCGTCACGGAGCTCTTTCGGGCGGCGTTCGACACGCTGGGCGGTTACCAGGCGATCGCCGAGCGCGGTTTCGACTTCGTGGTCGCCGAGGCCGGTCTGCGCTACCACCGACCGGCGCACTTCGACGACGAGCTGAGGCTCGAGGTTGCGATCACGCGACTGGGGACGACGAGCATGACGACGGGCTATCGCGTGCTACGCGACGGAGAGCTGCTGGTTGACGGGACCCTGCGCCACGTCCTGGTTGAGCTGAAGAGGCTGCTCGAGCGCGAGGCGACTACCAAGACGACGATCCCCGATTGGATGCGGGAGAGGCTCGCCGCCTACCTCGGATGAATTCAGCCGATCGGCTCCGCCAACTCGACGATGATCCCCGCTGGACCGCGGACGTAGCAGAGCCGGTAGCTGTCCTCGTAGCGCTCAAGCTCACCGACGAGCTCGACGCCCCGGGCGCGCAGGCCGGCGACGATGGCGTCGAGGTTTTCGACGGCGAACGCGACGTGGCGAATGCCCGGCGTGTTCGCGGCCGCATGCAGGTTCTCGGCCCGGTGCGACGGTGAGTGGTACTTCACCAGCTCGAGTCGCCCATTGCCGTCCAGAGCTTGCATCATCACAATGTCCGCCCGGACGCTCTCGAGCCCGTTGATGCGGTCCACCGCACGGCCCTGGACGGATGCCTCGCCGCAGGGCTCGAGTCCAAGCTCGACGAAGAACTCGGTCGCAATCGCGAGATCGTCAACCACGATGCCGACGTGGTCCATACGCTGGATCGCCATGTGCGGGATGGTAAGGCACCTACGGCTGACGACGGTCGGCAAACGGCGGGGGCGCCCCCGAAGGACGCCCCCGCCGACAATTCATGCGTTCTCGCGTGTTACAGCTTGACCGTGCGCGAGATGGTCGTGACGCCGGGGATCTGGACGAGCACCGTGTACTTGCCGCTGAGGCGGCCACGGTGCGTGAGCTCGACCTTCGAGCCCAGTTTGCCCGAGCCGTGCGCAACAACCTTGTGGTCGCGTATCACGGTCACGATCTCCGACTTGGTGTTTGCGGCCATGTCGTTCGAAGCATTCGACGCGACGCAAGTGATGGTGAGTCTGCTTTTGTGGTGCGGTTCACGGGTGTAGCTGCAGGTGATTTTCCGTAGCTGGCCTTCGGGCCCTTGTTTGCCTTCTTTGCCTTCTTTGCCTACTTTCCCTTCTTTGCCTTCTTTGCCTTCGGAGCCGGCTGGGCCCGCCGGACCGCAGACGGCCGATCAGCGCATTCTGCGGCGCGGGTACAGCTACGATCGCGGCATCGACGAAGCCGGCAACCTCGACCAGGGACTCATGTTCGACGCCTTCAACCAGGACGTTCAGCGTCACTTCGCGACGGTCCAGACGCGCTTGGAGGCGGAGGAAATGACCGACTACATCACGCCGGTGGGCGGCGGCTACTTCTTCGCCCCGCCCGGAGCGCGCGGCCCGGGCGACTGGGTCGGCTCAGGGTTGTTCGCCTAGCGCCGGCGGCCAGCGCTCGAGGAGTACTGACGGCTACGATCACGGGCGCCGCACGAGGCGAGGAGCGATCGCGATTCACAGAGCTACCATCGAAGCCGCCGGCTGGCGGTCCGTTTACCCGGCGGCGCACGCGTGAGCGTCGGGCAGGCGTTCGCGATCGCGGGGGCGGGGCTGGCGGCGGGCGCGATCAACGTGGTCGTCGGGAGCGGCACGCTGATCACCTTTCCGGTGCTGCTCGCTTTCGGGTACGCGCCCGTGACGGCCAACGTGTCGAACACGGTGGGGCTCGTGCCGGGCTCCGTGTCCGGCGCCGTGGGCTATCGGCGCGAGCTGGCAGGGCAGGCCAAGCGTGCAAAGCGCCTCGGGGTGATGTCGGCCGCGGGAGGGATCACCGGCGCGGTGTTGCTGCTCACGCTTCCCTCTTCGGCCTTCAAAGCGATCGTGCCCGTGTTCATCGTGGGCGCGGTTGGGCTGACGCTGGCGCAGCCGAGGCTCAATCGCTGGCTGGCGGAGCGCAGGATCGATCTCGAGGACGGGCGTACGCCTGCTGATCCCGGCGGGCACATACTTCGCGGGAGTCTACGGCGGCTACTTCGGCGCCGCGCAGGGCATCCTGCTGCTTGCGTTCATGGGCGTGACGCTGACCCAGAATCTCCAGCGAACGAACGCGCTCAAGAACGTGCTGGTTGGGATCGTCAACGGAGTGGCGGCGATCTACTTCGTGCTCGCCGCGGACGTCCAGTGGGGAGCCGCAGCGATCATCGCGGGGGCATCGATCGTGGGCGGTCAGCTCGGAGCGCGCTACGGCCGGCTGCTGCCGTCGCGCGTGCTGCGCGCGCTGATCGTCGTAGTGGGGGTCGCGGCGATCGTGCAGTTGCTCACGCAGTGAGGTGAACCTTGCGAGGTCGCCGAGCGCGCCAGTTTCGGGGTCACCCCACCAAGCGCGCCGGTCTCGGGGTCACCCCACCAAGCGCGCCGGTCTCGGGGGCACCCCGCCAAGCGCGCCGGTTTCGAGGTCACCCCACCAAGCAAGCCAGTTTCGAGGTCACCCCGCCAAGCGCGATCCCTTCCTGCCGAGGCGGGCGTGCCGGCGTTCCAGAGCAACCGGACCGTCTAGCGCTACTGACGCATCGAGGCGAGGCAACGCGTTGATCTCAGAGCTGCTTCGTTCGCCTGTGTCACCGTTGCGCTCAGCCCGGCCTGCTCGAACAGGCGCGATAATTCGCGGCATGGCCTTCGCTCCGCCCGCACGCCACCTGCTGTGCGCGAAGGACCTCGCCGACGCGCGCTACTTTGAGCCGTTGGGCGTCACGGAGATGGCGCGCGCGGCGGGTCTGTCACGTGCGCACTTCAGCCGCGAGTTCCGCCGCGCGTTCGGCGAGTCGCCGCACGCGTACCTGCTCACGCGCCGCCTCGAGCGTGCGGCGGCGCTGCTGCGCGACACCGATCGCTCGGTTGCCGACATCTGCTTCTCAGTGGGGCTGCGGAGCGTGGGCTCGTTCACGACGAGCTTCACGCGCGCGTTCGGTCGTGCACCGACGTCGTACCGTGCGGCGTATCCGCCGGCGGCGACGCGCGCGCCCGTGCCGGAATGCGTGCTGCGCTTCTATGGGCGCCCGCAACACAGCACATTTCGAGAAGACAGCGGCGCCGCGGGCGCCTAGCATCGCACGCAGATGGAGGGGCCTGCTGCGGGTCATGCGCGGTCGGTCGCGTCCTACCACTGCGACTCAGGAGGATCCGATGTTCAAAATCGCCAACGCCCATCTGTGGGTACACGACCAGGACGAGGCGCTCGCGTTCTACACCCAGAAGCTCGGCATGGAGGTGCGGATCGACGCGACGATGCCCGAGATGGGTGACTTCCGCTGGCTTACGGTCGGGCCCGTCGGTCAGCCGGACATCGCGATCGTGCTGATGGCGATCCCCGGCCCGCCGATCATGGACCCTGACACCGCCGAGCAGGTGCGTGAGCTGATGGCGAAGGGCTTCGCGGGCACCGTGTTTCTCACGACCGATGACTGCCGCGCGGACTACGAGCAGTTCAAGGCGCGCGGTGTCGAGTTCACCGAAGCGCCCTCCGAGCGTCCCTACGGGATCGACTCCGGCTTCCGCGACCCTTCCGGTAACTCGATCCGGCTCACCCAGGTGCAAGAGCTGTCCGCGGTCTAACGCGCGTGCGGGTGGGAACTGTCGATGGAGGTGCCGACCGGCGCCTTCCCAGCCGGCTGGACGCCGGGGGCTTGAGCGCCCGTCGCAGCCTCCACACACTTCGTGCCAGCGGGGCCGACGCGCTCGGCCGTCTCCGATCTGGAAGTGACGATTGCCCTGATGCGCCTAGGAGACCTCGTGCCAGCCCGCACCGGGATCAATGGCCTCGCGCCCGGCGGACGGCAGACCCGCCCGAGCCATTGGTAGTCAGAGGCGCGGTGCCCGCATCAGCGGGTCCGGTTCCTCATTCCCCTTTCGAGTCCGTGCATGCGGTTTTCCCGCACACGGCTCGCCGATGATCTTCGTGGCATGGCTTACGCGGTCCCTGGATAGCGGATGGTGCCCATGAGCTGGTGCAAGCCCTGGCTCACGAACCATTGGCGCGTCCAGCACTCGACCTGCCCTGGCCGGAGGTTGCGGCCCTTGCGCTTGACCATCAGGCGCACGAGCCGCTGGGCGCGGAACTCTGATTTGGCCCCACTGCGGAACCTTGATTTGGCCCCACCCCGTCCGACGCGCTGCGGACCGTTCGAGCTTTATCGAGCTCGGACGGGAGGCGGCGGAGAGGGATGGGATCACGAGTGGAGCTGTTCGAGCAGATAAGACGGGACCGCGATCGGGAGGATCTGTCGATCCGGGCACTGGCGGAGCGTCATGGTGTCCACCGACGTGCTGTCAGGCAGGCGCTGGCCGCGGCGTTGCCGCCACAGCGCAAGCGACCTGAGGGGCGCCCGGCACCGAAGCTTGGTGAGTATCGGGACGTGATCGATAGCTGGCTGTTGGCCGACCGGGACGCGCCGCGCAAGCAGCGCCACACCGCGCGGCGGATCTGGGAGCGTCTGGGCTCAGAGCGCGGCGCGCAGGTCTCAGAGCGCGCGGTGCGCAAGTGGGTCGCCGCCCGCCGGCGTGAGCTCGGGGAGCCACCGGCGGCGATGGTGCCGCTGGTGCACGACCCCGGGGCCGAGGCCGAGGTCGATTGGGGCGAGTCACTCATGATCCTGCGGGGCCAGCCGACGAAGGTTTTCATCTTCCACATGCGGGCGTGTCATTCGGGCGGCGCGTTCGCGATGGCGTTCCAGCGCGAGACCCAGCAGGCGTTCCTCGAGGCGCACGTGCACGCCTTCGACTGGTTCGGCGGCGTGTTTCACCTGGTTCGCTATGACAACTTGAAGGCCGCGGTCCAGAAGATCCTGAAGGGCCGCCGCCGCGTGGAGTCAGACCGCTTCGTCGCGCTGCGCTCGCACTACCTGTTCGAGTCGCGCTTCACCCAGGCCGGTGAGCAGGGCGCCCACGAAAAGGGTGGCGTCGAGGGCGAGGTGGGGCGCTTTCGCCGCCGTCATCTCGTGCCGGTGCCGCAGGTTGACAGCCTTTCCGAGCTCAACGACCTGCTCGCCGCCGGGTTCATCGCGGATCTGAAGCGCACGATCAGGGGCCGCTCAGAGACGGTCGGGCAGGCGCTTCACGCTGAGAGCGCCCTGCTGCGCACGTTGCCCTCAGACCCGTTCGACGCGCGCGAGCAGACCACGCCGAGGGTGGACTCAAAGGCCTTGGTCACGGTCCGCCAGAACCGCTACTCGGTTCCGGTCGCGCTCGTCGGGCGCAAGGTGCTCGTGAAGATCGGCGCCCGCGAGGTCGAGGTCTTCCACGAGCACCGCGAGATCGCGCGCCACGAGCGCCTGCAGGGTCGCTTCGGCGTGGCCGCCCGCCTTGACCATTACCTTGAGCTGCTCAAGCGCAAGCCCGGCGCGCTGCGCAGCTCGCTGCCGCTGCGCCAGGAGCGAGAGCGCGGCGCCTGGCCTGAGTGCTTCGACGAGCTGTGGAAGGCGATCGAGGGACGCTATGGCTCTTCAGAGGCCGCGCGCCAGATGGTTGACGTGCTGCTGCTCTGCCGCGAGATGAGCCCGGCGCGAGTGGAGCTGGCGGCGCGCGGCGCGCTCACCGCCGGTGCGACCGACGGGCGCGCCGTTCAGGTCCTTGCCCGACGGGCGCAGCGGCCGCCCTGCGAGCACATCGAGCTCGAGCCGCGACTCGCGCAGATCGGCGGCGAGCAGGCGAGCCTCGATGACTATGACCAGCTGCTCACGAAGGCAGGATCCCGATGAGCACTCCGGCGAAGACCCAGGCGATGGAAGCGCTGATCGAGGCGCACGCGATCGAGCTGAAGCTCCCCACCGTGCGGCGGCGCTTCCGCGCCCTGGCCGAGGAGGCGCTTCGCGAGCAGCAGACGCCGGTGGCCTACCTGGCGGCGCTGCTCGAAGCAGAGATGAATGAGCGCTCTGAACGGCGCGAGAAACGACGTCTGATCGAAGCCCGCTTCCCCGTGATGAAGCGCCTTGAGGATTTCCGCTTTCACGATAACCCGAAGGTCTCCCAGGCGACGACGGCCGCACTCGCGGAGGGCTCCTGGATCGATGACCGCGAGTCGGTGATCTTCATCGGCGAGTCCGGCACAGGCAAGACGATGCTGGCAACGGCGCTCGCGGTCTGCGCCTGCCAGCAGGGGCGGCGCGTGCGCTTCACCACGCTCGCGGGCCTCGCCAACGAGCTCCAAGAAGCCGAGAGCCGCCGCGAGCTCGCCCGCGTCGTCGCCCGCTACGCCCGCACCGAGCTCGTCGTGCTTGATGAGCTCGGATATCTCGCGCTCCCCGAGGGCGCCGCCGAGCTCGTCTTCCAGGTCATCTCAGAGCGCAACGAGCGCGGCTCGCTGATCGTCACCACAAACTTGCCCTTCGGCGAGTGGACCAAGGTATTCCCCGATCCCCGCCTGGCCAAGGCCGTCGTTGACCGCATCACCCATCGCGCCCACATCATCGAGACCGGTTCTGAGTCCTGGCGCTTCCGCCACGGCCTGCAACGCAAACAGAAGGGGCCGAAATGAACACTGAACAGCCCGAAATCCCCCAAGCGATCGCCAGCGCCACCCTCGCCGAGGGGCGCAAAACGCCCCAGAACGCCCCGATCGCGGCGTCAGAGCACACCAAAGCGCTCGATCACGCCGATCGGCGCCCGCTGGGGGCTCTGCCGCCGGCGCGCCGGCGGCCTCTGCGCTTCGCTCGCCCTACGGGCTTCGCTGCGCTCCAAGGCCGCCGTGAAACCACCGCGGGTGGCAATCCGCCATCATCCGCACACACCAACAACCAGCACAGGGTGGGGCCACTTCAGAGTTCCGCGCTGGGGCCAGTGCAAGTTGCCGCTCCGAGCCGCCTCCAGACATAGCCGTCGATCTGGACGAACTTGTCGGCGGCGTTGCCGGTCGCGAAGTAGTTGCCCCAGCCGCGCAGCGCCGGGTTCAGGTCCGCGATCACCTCGCGGATGTCCTTCATCCCCGCGCGACGGCGACGGTCGGTCTGCGCCCTGACCTTGCCCCGGATGCGCTTCATCGCTCGCTGTGAGGGCCAGCGGTGCAGGTAGTAGCGGCGGATGCCGCGTTCCAGCAGCCGGCCCGACACACGGGCTCTGAAGTGGCAGCCGAGGAAGTCAAAGCCTTCCCGACCCTCCCTGAGGTCAACGACCCTCGTCTTGCTCGGATGCAACTGCAACCCCAGTCCGGCCAAGGTCTCCCCGGCCAGCGCAAGGGCCGCCCGCGCCTCGCTCTCAGAGCGGCACAGCACGACGAAGTCATCCGCCCAGCGGACAAGCTCGCCGATACCGGCCTCGCTGATCGCGCGATCGAAGGCGTGCAGGTAGATGTTCGAGAGCAGCGGTGAGATCACACCGCCCTGAGGGACCCCGGTGACCGTCTCGGAGTAGACCCCATCCTCCATCACACCCGCCTGCAACCACAACCGCAGCAGTTTGAGCACCCGCCGATCCGAGACCCGCTCAGCCACCATCGCCAGCAGCTTCTGCTGGTCGATCTGGCCGAAATAGTCCTGGATGTCGGCCTCTGCGACCCACACCTTCCCGGCGATGAAGCCGGTGCGGATGCGCTCAAGGCCAGCAGTCGCCGAACGCCTGGGACGAAAGCCATAAGAGACCTCCAAGAAGTCGGCCTCGAAGATCGGCTCAAGCACCAGGCGCGCAGCCTGCTGAACTATCCGGTCGCGCAGAGAAGGGATGCCCAACGGCCGCAACCCACCATCCGGCTTGCCTATCGCCACCCGCCTGACCGGCAAAGGGCGATAGGAGCCCTGACGAAGCGCATGCTGAAGCCCGGCCAGAAGCCGCTCGACGCCATACGCCTCGACATCGGCCAGCGTCTGAGAATCGACGCCGGCCGCGCCCCGGTTACTACGCACCCGCTTCCACGCCTCCCGCAGGACGTCACTCCGCAGGATCCGGTCATACAGGGCGTGGAAACGACGCTCCGGGGACCGCTTGGCACATGCCCATAGCCTGCGTTGGAGTTCTCGCACGTCCCCGCCAGTGGCCTCCAGGACCATTTCGCTGGCAGGTGCGGCGGACGAGAGCCCGCCGGGGTGGTTGGGTCCGGTCATGCCGGCCATGCCCTAACGCTTACCTCCTGCGCAGGCGCGATCAAAGCAGGGGTCCTTGGCTACTGGCGCCTTTAGCTTGACACCGATCGACGCTACTACGACCCCCACGGACTCCCGCTGTGCTCCGCTCGCTTTCGCCATCGGCTTATACGATCGGTCTTTGCTGACGAGGCTGCACAGACGGGTCTCCCTTGTTCCGCATCCAGACCTTGCGCGCGTGCAAGTCTCCGTACCCCGCAGGGACCCGCCGCACCCGATCCGGAACCAGGACTGGCGGACATGACCTTCGCCGTGAAATGAGCGGCTCGGCTCCCCGATTGTGAATCTGACGAGGCTGCAATCCCAGCCCGCGCGCTTGCTCCCTCCAAAGAGGCTCTCGACACCCCGCTCAACCCGCCGCCTCTCAACGACAAGCCGGGGCCTGCTACCGGGCGCTCCGGCGCTTACCCGGACCGGACTCCCACCGGCTGGCCTGGACCAGCTTTCTTCAAGGCGCACCATCAGAAGACCCCTATCGCCCTCGGGCCTGCTCCAGGTTCGACTGATGGGGGCCGGAGAGCCAGTCCGCATCCGGCCCCAGACGCGCGTCGAGCGGTTCCTCTCCTCGCCGCAGCGCGTCGATGTAGGCATGATCGGCGGCTAGGCGGGCGGCCACCTCGGGACCCTGGGCAACGGCGCCGTGGCCGGGGACCAGGACATCGACGTGGCTGGCGGCCTCTGCCAGCCGGTCGAGTGCCGTTTCGTAGGCGCCCACCTGATCGGGGCGGCGAGCGTCGAGGAGAGGGATCAGGACGTCGGAGAGCATGTCGCCAGCGAGCAGGACACGGCGGTCCGCGAGCAGGACCGCGGCGTGGCCGAGGGCGTGCGCCTGATGTTCGATGATCTCGCCCGGCACGGGTCCGCCGTCCGCGGGCAGCGGGGTGACGAGCGCGATCAGCTCCAGAGGAATGCCCGACGCGCTCGCCGCCGCCATCGCCTGCGCCCGCTCTCGGGCTTCACCGGCAGCGCTGGCGCCGGCAGCGGTGGCGTAACGCGGTACGTCGCCGAACCGGGCATGCCAGAGCAGGTGGTCCCAGTGGGGATGGGTGGAGAAACCGGCGACCACCGGAATGCCGAGCCGGTCCAGGTCATCCGCGAGCTGGTCGAGCTCGGAACCATCGATGCCGGGATCAACCAGGATCAACCCATCCTCCCCACGCACCACGATGGAATTGGTCCAGACCCACTCACTCTGCCGGACCCAGACGCCGTCTGCCACCTGAGTCAGCATCGGTTCACCCTGTCAGGTATCTCCCCCCGGCGCAAGAAGAGCCCGCGTGGGCACCGCGGCGGCTGCAGCAGGGCGAGGGACGACAGTTGTAGAGCCTCGTAACTCCCAGACTCTTGCGGTTCTTTGCGGTCCCTTTCACCCACCGCTGCGGTGCTCTTGTGGTTTCGATCCCCGCGAGCACCCCGAACACACGCGAAACCGCCCACCAAGTTCAGCCCTTAGCGGCGATTCGCGGGTCACCGGTTCTGAAGGAAAATCGGGGCGCCCGGTTGACATCCGCCAAGAAATGGCTTCGCAGAGCTGAATCCGCCGCGGCGTGCTACCCATCCGCTACCCCGCGGGCGCGACATGCTTCCTACCGCTCGGCATCGTCCACGATCAGCATCACGGAGATGAACGGGCGACCCGGCGCTTCCTCCGTTTTCCGATCGCGTACTCATGGACGGGAGTCTAAGCTGGGCTGTCTCCGAGTGCCCCCGACAGTTGGGGGCTCGATAGGTCTTTGAGGTGGGACGGGTTCCCGGCCGGGAACCCGTCCGCGCCTCGGCTCAGGCTGCCTCCTTCACCGCCAAGTGAAGAGAGAGGTTGAGCCTGATGACCAAGGATGACGTGCTGTTCGGCTATCGCCAGCAATTGTTCGCGGAGGCTGCGAGGACGAGTGTCTCGGCGGCGTGCCGAGCGTTCGGGGTGCATCGCTCTACTTACTATGGCTGGAAGCGACAGGTTGACCGGCACGGTCTTGAGATGCTCCGTCCGCGGGAGCGCCGGCGGCCGCAGATGCCTAACCAGCTGCCGAAGATGGTTGAGGAGCGCATCGTGTCCTTCTCGCTCGCGCACCCGGGACTGGGGCCACGGCGCGTGGCCTCGGAGCTGGCCAGGGAGAAGTGGGGCGCGATCATTGTCTCGCCGAACGGCGTGTGGAAGGTGCTCTGCCGTCACGGGCTGAACACCCGCGCCAAGCGCCTGGGACTGATCGCCGGCTACGCGGCACCCTACGAGCCACCCCGCGATCCAGCGCCAGAGCGGCATATCGACGTCTCACGGCCCGGTGAGCTAGTCGGGATCGACTGCTTCTATGTCGGTCGTTTGAAGGGCACCGAGGGGGCGATCTGGCAGCTCACCGCCATCGATATTGCCTCCTCATACGCCTGGGCTGATCTGGTGATCTGCAAGGCCGGGAACCCGACTGCTTCCCAGACAAGCCAGCTCGCCCGGCGGGTCGCACGCGAGCTGAAGGCGGCGGGCTGGCGCCTGGAGCGTGTCCTCTCGGAGAACGGCAACGAGTTCCGCGGCAGTCGGTTCCCCGCGACGATCGCGCGCCTCGGCGCTAGACACTCCCGCATCCACGCCGGACGACCACAAACCAACGGGCACGTCGAGGCGCTGCACAAGACGATCCTCGACGAGTGCTGGCGCCCCGCATTCGCCCGCTACATCTTCCCCCGCTACACCGGCCTCAGACGCGAGCTCGACACCTATATCCGCTTCTACAACACCGACCGCGTCCACCACGGCCGCCTCACCCGAGGACGCATACCGGCAGACATCGTCTACGGTGCCCACAAGATGGAGGCGAGATGAGCCACACCTGTCGGCACATCTCGGAGGCCGCCCAACCTAAGCCTGCCTCGGCCAAGCGCTCGGTGTGCGCGCGCACGAGGAGCCTCGGATGTTCATCTCCTTGCGCCGTGAGTCGCCAAGAGCGCAGCGCTCGCCGGCTCCCGTTGCGGTTCCGCCACTGGGCCTCCGCTTGCCGGAGACGCTAGCCTCGGTTCATGGCGACGCCGGAGATGGGGATGGCCGACTACTTCCTTCAGGGGTTCGGCTCGATCCTTCCCGACGAACATCCAGCGCGGACGGAGCTCATGCAAGTGCCGCGCTTGGGCAAAGAGAAACACACGGGACTCGTCGCGTATGAGCTGACCGAGCTCGCCGTGGACTGGCTCCAAGAGCTGGTCAGCGAGGAGGGAGGCGACAAGAAGGTCCTTGACAATCTGCCGGCTCCGAACGTCGATCTGGAGGGGAGGCGCAAGCGGATACTCCAGGTCGCGGCGACCGGCCCACTATCGCGGGAGGCCTCAGACCACGCCGTCAAAGTGCAGGAACTGTTCTCGGAGGGTCGCCTTTTCCCGGAGGCCGAACGAGCGGGCGCCTGCTTCTACGTATTGCTCGTCGGTCGAGAGTCGATAGACGACGCGCTCGCCACCGAAGCGACGCGTCAGGCCGCGAAACTCAGGGCACTCGGCAACCGGCACGACTCCGAAGACCTAGCCGACTCGGCCGAGCGGTCCTAGAACCTACCGGCGCAGCGGCAGAACGTCGCCACGGGTTCGGCCCGGGTCTTGACAGCGCCCGTCTGTCTCCGATACGAGCCGCGCCAACGATTCCCGCATTCCGGGCAAGCGCCGGGGTCGTCCTCGGTGGCGTCTGTACCGAGTTCATCGGCTGGCGGGCGGTGTTCTTGGTCAACCCGCCCATCATTGTCGCGTTGGTCATCGCCATCCGGCGCGTGCTTCCTTCCCACAGCCGGCGCGTTGGCGCACGACTGGATATCACCGGGGCGATCCTGGCAACCGGGTCGATCGCGCTGCTGATCTTCGGGCTCAGCCAAGGCCAACAGCACGGCTTCACGAGCGCGGCCACCCTGACGGCCCTCGCCCTCGCCGTACTCCTGGGGGTGACGTTCGTCATCTTCCAAGAGCGCGCCGAGACCCCGATGCTGCCCCGGCATGTGCTCGCCGATCCGGCTCGCCGGGCGGCATTGGTCGCGATGCTGCTGTTCGGGCCGGTCATCGCCGGCTATGTCTACTTCACCTCGCTCTATAACCAAGACGTGCTGCATTTCAGCCCGCTCCAAGCCGGGCTAGCCTTCAGCCCCGCTACCGCGACCGCGATGCTGACCGCCACCCAACTCACACGCCGGATACTCCCCCGGTTCGGCGTGCGGACGATCCTGCTCACGGGCCTGTCGATCACCGGGCTCGGGCAGGTGTGGCTACACACGATCAGCAACACCGGCTCCTACCAAGTGAACGTCCTCGGCGCGATCATGCTCAACGCCTTTGGGATGGGATTGACCTTCCTCACCATTTCGGTAGCGGTAACCGCAGGCATCGGAGCTGGCGAAAGGGGATTGACCGGCGGCCTGTTCGTCACCGCACAACAGGTCGGCAACGCCATCGGTCTCGCCGCGCTCGCCACCATCGCCGCCACCGTGACCAACGCTCATCACGGCTCGCTCGTCAGCGGCTACAAAGCAGCATTTCTCGCGTCGATCGGGCTTTCCGTCCTAGCCGTCCTCAACGTCGCCATCCACATGAGGACTCGTGCCGCGCCCAAGGGGACCGCATGAATCGCCCCCGACCGAATCGTCCGCTGCGGAACACCACCGTCGTTGAGACGGCTCAGCTAACGCCGCACATGGTCCGCATCATGGTGGAGGGGCCAGAGCTTGACGGTTTCGTGGTTGGGGAGTTCACCGACCATTACGTCAAGTGCCGATTCGGCGAGAGCACTCGCACATACACCGTCCGCGACTGGGACGCTGACCGGTTGCGGCTGACGCTCGATTTCGTCGTTCACGGCGAGGCGGGCATCGCGGGACCTTGGGCGGCCACCGCCCGTTCCGGCGACACGCTCGCGCTCACCGGCCCCGGCGGCGGGTATGCCCCGTCACCGAACGTTGACTGGCACCTGATGGTCGGCGACGAGGCCGTCATCCCAGCCATCGCCGTCTCGCTCGACCGGATCAACCCTGGAGTGCCAGTCTTTGTCATCCTCGAGGTCGGCGGTCCCGAGGACGAGCAGCCGCTCCGCTCGTCCGGCAATCTGCGCCCGCAGTGGCTCCACCGTACCCTCGGACCTGGCGAGGACCCCGATCTACAGTTGCGGGCCGTCCGCGCGCTCGATCTTCCCGAGGGTCGTGGTCAAGCGTTCGTCCACGGCGAGGCCGAGGCCGTCCTGCGCGTCCGCCGCCACCTCCTCCAAGAGCGCGGTATCCACCGAGACGACCTATCAGCGACCGGATACTGGAAGCTGAGGCGCACCGACGAGCAGTGGCGCGCAGAGAAGCGCGACTGGATCACTCAGGCCGAAGCCGACGACGATGCAAAGGCGGCAGTCCCGGGTGGACCGTCTCGTCCTCACTAGCAAACACAATCAGACACCGGCTGCACAGGAAAGATTTGGCCGCAAAACGGTCTGCCCGGGGGCCGTCGCTACCGATCCGCGCCAATTGGAAAACGAGCGGCCGGAGACCCCCGACAAGTCGTGAGTGCTGCTACCGATTTGCTACCGATTCGGCGCCTGCTACCACTTCGCTACCAAGAGGCCGGCGAAAGCCCGCAAAAACAGGCGAAACGGCCGACGCTTATCCCCCCATGCTTTCGGCAGTTTTCGCCCGCCATTGCTGGCCTTCGCCAAACACTAACCAATCGGGGCGAACGGTTAGAGTTGGCTTTCCTATGCGGTTTTTGGGCCGTGGTCTACGGATTTGCAACGGCGATACCGGCCCCATGCCGGGCTGTGTGCCAGCCCAAGCCAGACGTATGCCATAGCTAACAGACGTATGCCTTACTAACGAATCTGACCGATCCCGAGCACAATTCAGCAGGACCGGCCGAAATGTCCGGGTCGGCTGGCAACATACGGTCAATATCATGGGATCCGTGGCGAAGCAGCAGACCAATGGGAAGATCAAGCGGCTCAGCGCCGAGGAGCTGGCCGAGCTGATGGTTCCCGCAACCGCGAAGACCCCGGAGGAAAAGGAGGCTGCGCTGAAGCGCGCCACCACGGGGCTCCGGGCCAAGGTCCGCGTCACGCGCGACATGTACCGCCCGCGGTAGGCCCCGATGAGTCCCACAGGTGGGCGCCGGCCCGTTCCCCGCGGCGTCTTCGCTATTGAGGATCAGCAGCTCCTGCTCCCCGACCCGATCGCACTGGACACCAGCTTCGTTGTCGAGGCCCTGCTCACGACCCAACCGCTGCACCCTGCATGCAGCGCCTTCCTCAAACGCATCTTCGACAGCGGCGTTGCGGTTGTCACCAGCGACCTGCTCGCGGTCGAGCTCGCCGAGAGCGCCTTCGCCATCACCCTGAAAGAACGCTGGGGCGGGCGCTGGCGAGGGCACCGCACCGACGGACGCTCCCCCCGCCCCGCCACACAGCGGCTGAATCACACCGTCATGCGTTTTGAGGCGCTGCTCTCGCCCGTCAATCACCTGCCGATCCCCGTTCGTCGCGTAGCCGCCGACGCCAGGGTCTTGATGACCGACTTCGGCATCGCTTCCTACGACGCCGTACACGCCGCCAGCGCCATCGCCGCTGGCGCCGAGGCGATCGTCACGCTCGACACCGGCTTCGCGTTGCTCCCCTCCCCCCAGCTCACGATCTACACCGACCGCTCCCGCGTCGCGTCCTGCCGCAACAAGCGACCGCACCAACACGCTCGTGTGGCGCCCCGCGCGACCGTGAGCAAATAGGCAACATGGGGATCCCGTAGAGGGCGCTGGTCCGCATCGGCTCCTCGACCAGCGTCGCCTCGACATGGCTGCACCGCGGGCTCGCCCGACGTGCGCCGACCACCTCGCCCCCCACCGCTTCCCGTACCCTTGCTTGCCGTGATCACTGGAGAGCTGAAGGCGAAGGTCGATCGGATCTGGGACGCCTTCTGGTCAGGGGGCATCGCGAATCCGCTCGAGGTGATGGAGCAGATCACCTATCTGCTCTTCATCCGGCGGCTAGACGAACTGCAGACGACGAAGGAGAACCGGGCGAATCGGCTCGGAACCAGCCTCGACGACCCGATCTTTCCGCCAGGCGACGACGATCGCGGCCGGGCGTTCGCAGACCTGCGCTGGTCGCACTTCAAGGACCGCGATCCCCCGGAGATGTTTGCCATCGTCGGCGAGCGCGTGTTCCCGTTCCTACGCGAGCTTGGCGGCGAGAAGTTCGACCTACTCGCATCACATGCGCGATGCGAGATTCACGATCCCCACCCCAGGACTGCTCGACAAGGTCGTAGGCATGCTCAACGAACTTCCGATGGAGGGCCGCGACACCAAGGGCGACATCTACGAGTACATGCTGAGCAAGATTGCCACGGCGGGGCAGAATGGCCAGTTCCGCACGCCCCGACACATCATCGCCCTCATGGTCGCCATGACGGCGCCGACGCCCAAGGACGAGATCTGTGATCCAGCGTGCGGGACGGCCGGCTTCCTCATAGCGGCGAGCGAGTACGTCCGGCGCACCCATCGCGAAGTCGAGATCGATCGCGAGGCCCGTGAGCACTTCCACAACAGCATGTTCCACGGCTTCGACTTCGACAGCACCATGCTTCGGATCGGGTCGATGAACATGCTCCTGCACGGAGTAGAAGCCCCGGACATCCGCTACCGCGACTCCCTCTCCGAGGGCACCGGCGACGAGGAGGGTCTCTACTCGCTCATCCTCGCCAATCCGCCGTTCGCCGGCAGTCTCGACTACGAGACGACGGCTCAGAACCTGCTGCGGGCCGTCAAGACGAAGAAGACTGAGCTCCTGTTTCTCGCTCTCTTCCTGCGGCTGCTGCGCCCCGGCGGCCGCGCTGTCGTGATCGTGCCAGACGGCGTGCTATTCGGATCGACGAAGGCCCATAAGGAGATGCGGCGGATCCTCGTCGAGGATCAGAAGCTGAACGGCATCGTGAAGCTGCCCAGTGGGGTGTTCAGGCCATATGCCGGCGTCTCGACCGCCATCTTGCTCTTCACAAAGACCGACAGCGGCGGCACCGATTACGTCTGGTTCTACGATGTGACCGCGGACGGCTACAGCCTCGACGACAAGCGCACGCCGCTTCTGGACGAGGACAAGCTGGGACCAACCCCGGGGGGTGAACTGTCCGACGAGGATCTAAAGAAGAACAACCTGCCGGACGTGCTTCTCTGCTGGGCCAAGAGAGACGGCGACGAGCGAGGGCGCCTGCGGACGGACCAGAGCTTCTGCGTGCCGAAGGCGGACATTACAGCAGCTGGCTATGACCTCTCCATCAACCGCTACAAGGAGATCGCCCACGAGGAGGTTGAGCACCGGCCGCCCTTGGAGATCATCAGCGAGCTTGAAAAGCTCGAGGATGCGATCCACTCAGGTCTCAGAGAACCGAAGGAGATGGTGGGTTGAAGGTCGGCTGGAGTGAAGCCGCCCTAGGAGAAGTGGCGACGATCATTCGGCACGCAGTCAAGCCATCAGACATTGTTGACGGCACGCTATACGTCGGACTTGAGAATATTGAGCGCGGCGGTGCGTTCCGCGATGTGGGCAGAGTGAGTAGCGGCGAGTTGGCAAGCGCCAAGTTCGCATTCGATGCATCAAACATCCTCTACGGAAAGCTTCGACCCAACCTCGGGAAGATCGCTCGCCCGAGTTTCGCGGAGTGTGCAGCACCGATATTCTCCCAATCGCACCGGGATCAGAGATCGACCGGGACTACCTTGCACACTTCCTTGTCCGACCCGAGAGCGTGCAGCTCGCCGCGGATTGCGCTAGGGGTGCGCACCTACCACGTATCAGCCCCGGAGAGCTTGAGCGCTTTCACGTGGCCTTTCCGCCACTCGCCGAGCAGCGTCGGATCGCCCGACTACTCGATGCCGTGTCGGCTGTACGTAAGCTGAACGATTCAGCATCCATACAGGCCCTTGCGCTACTCGACTCAGACTTCGTCGCCACCTTTGGCAACCCTGGACGTGAAACCAGCAGATGGCAACGCGCGACAATTGGCGAAATCGGTGAAGTGGTTACGGGCAATACTCCGCCGCGCTCAGACCCTGCGAACTATAGTGGCAGCGTCGGATGGGCGAAGAACAACGATGTTCGTGACGATCGATTGTACGTCACTCCGCCGACGGAGTCGCTCTCGGATCTCGGTGAAACTCGCGGACGTCTCGCGCCCGCAGGTGCGGTTCTCATCACATGCATATCCGGAAGTCCCTCGGCGATCGGTCGAGCTGCTCTGACCGCCGAAAGGGTCGCGTTTAATCAGCAGATCAACGCGGTGATTCCTCGGAAGGTTGACTCGCGGTTTCTGTGCGCTCAGATGCGCCTGCTGCGCCCCGTTCTCCGCAAGGCGTCAACAGGGGGCATGAAGGGCTTGATCAGCAAGTCATCGCTTCAACGGGTGCCGGTGATTCTGCCCCCAGCCTCGATACAAGAGGAGTTTGGTGTCACGTTCACTGCTGCGGCCGCTCAGCTCGAACGATATGAGCGTCGTGCTGCTCACCTCGGTGGGCTCGTCGCGGCACTCCAGCACCGCGCCTTCAACGGCGAGCTCTGACGATGTCAGCGCCAGCCAAGCGGCACCATCGAACTTCGCATTCCTGAGGATCTCCTGGTCTGGTATCGCGGCCGAGGCGACCAACGCCGAGCGGAGCGCCGCTGCCGATCCGCGCACTGGCTGCTTCTACGCGCGCCGTGCCCTTGAGCTCGCCGTCCACTGGATGTACGAGGCCGATAGCTCCTTGCATCGCCCTTACAGGGACGACCTCTCGGCGATGTTGTTCGAGCCGTCGTTTCAGTCGGTAGTCGACAAGCGGATCAGGACGAAGATGGACTACGTTCGCCGCCAGGGCAACGCCGCAGTCCACGATCACCGGCCGGTTAAGCGCGAGGCTGCGATTGGCGTAATCCGTGAGCTGTTTCACATCATGTTCTGGGTCGCACGCACCTACGCACGCGACCCCGCGGACGTCCCGCCGGCGGCGCTTGCTTTCGATGACGCCGCAATCCCGCGTCCCCCGTCGGCCGAGCAGCGACAGGCGTCGATCGAGGCTCTCCAGCGGAAAGGGGCAGAGTACGCCCAGCAAGATGAGGAACTGGCCCGTGCGCAGGCTGACAACGCACAGCTGCAGGTTCAACTTGAGCAGTTGCAGGCCCAGATCGCGCAGGCGAAGGCTGTCAACGAGGCAAGGCCCGACGAGCACGACTACAACGAGCAGGAGACCCGCGACCGCTACATAGACCTGCTGCTGCGCGAGGCGAGATGGCCGCTCGATGAGGATCGAGACCGCGAGTACGAGGTGCATGGCATGCCGACTCGCAACGGCGTGGGCTACGTCGACTACGTCCTTTGGGGAGATGACGGCAAGCCGCTCGGGTTGGTAGAGGCGAAGCGGACGCGACGCGACCCACGCGAGGGCCGCCAGCAGGCCAAGCTGTACGCCGACTGCTTGGAGCAAGAGTTCGGGCAGCGGCCGGTGATCTTCTACACCAACGGCTACGAGACGTGGCTCTGGGATGACGAGCGCTACCCGCCCCGGGGCGTTCAGGGCTTCCACACCAAGGACGAGCTGGCGCTGCTGATCAACCGGCGCACGAGCAGGCGCGCCCTCGCGGACATGGAGATCAACTCCTCGATCGTCGAGCGCCACTATCAGCAGCGCGCAATCCGGCGTATATCCGAGGCGTTCGATCGCGACCGTCAGCGCAAGGCGCTTCTCGTGATGGCGACGGGGGCGGGCAAGACCCGCACGGTGATCGCGCTGGTCGACCTGCTGATGCGCACCGGGTGGGTCAAGCGGACGTTGTTTCTGGCTGATCGTGTGGCGCTGGTGAAACAGGCGGTCGGCGCGTTCAAGGTGCACCTGCCGGACGCCACGACGGTCAACCTCGTAACAGAGCGCAGGGAGGAAGGGCGCGTGTACGTCTCGACCTACCCGACGATGATGGGTTTGATCGGCGAGGCGCAGGCCGGCGAGGAGCGGCGGTTCGGACCGGGATTTTTCGATCTCGTGGTGATCGACGAGGCGCACCGCTCCGTGTACCAGAAGTACCGCTCGATCTTCGCCTACTTCGACTCGCTGCTCGTCGGGTTGACCGCGACCCCGAAGGACGAGGTCGGCCACGACACCTACGGATTGTTTGACCTGGAGCCGGGCGTGCCCACCGACTACTACGACCTCGATGAGGCGGTCGCTGAGGGCTACTTGGTGCCGCCCCGCGCGATCGCCGTTCCGCTGAAGTTCCCGCGCGAGGGCATCCGCTATGACGACCTAAGCGACGAGGAGAAGGAGCAGTGGGAGTCCCAGGATTGGGGAGATGAGAGTGAGGAACCACCCGATTCCGTCGCAGCCCAGGCGGTCAACCGCTGGCTGTTCAACGCCGACACGATCGACAAGCTGCTTGAGACGCTGATGACGCGCGGCCACCGGGTGGCAGGCGGCGACCGGCTCGGCAAGACGATCATCTTCGCCAAGAACAACGAGCACGCCGAGTTCATCGCCGAGCGCTTCGACGCCAACTACCCGGAGCATGCGGGCCATTTCGCACGCGTGATCACGCACCGCACCGAGTACGCGCAGTCACTGATCGACGCCTTCTCAGTGGTAGACAAGATGCCGCACATCGCCGTCTCGGTCGACATGCTCGATACCGGCATCGACATCCCCGAGGTCGTCAACCTCGTCTTCTTCAAGCCGGTCCGCTCGAAGACGAAGTTCTGGCAGATGATCGGCCGGGGCACCCGACTCTGCCCGGACCTGTTCGGCCCCGGCGAATCCAAGAGCGACTTCTTCATCTTCGACTGCTGCGAGAACGTCGCCTACTTCAACGAGCACCTCGAGCCGAGCACGAGCGGCGTCGGCGAGTCGCTGCGCCTGCGGCTCTTCAAGGAGCGCGTGCAACTGATTCTCTCGCTCGCCGAAGCCGAGAACGAGGGGAAGCTCAGCAGCGGTGAGCAGGGGCTGCACGCCGAGACGATCGCGCTGCTTCGCAAGCAGATCGCGAACATGAACGTCGACAACTTCCTCGTGCGTCCTCAGCGGGAGTGGGTCGAGCGCTACCGCGCCGATGAGCCATGGACCGAGCTCGACGTAGAGCGCGCGATCGAGCTCGCAGATCGCCTGGCCGACCTACCATCCGCGCTACCAGATGACGACGAGGAGGCAAAGCGTTTCGATCTGCTGATCCTCAGACTCCAGCTCTGTTGACTGCTCGACACACCCGGATTGGAGCGGCTGCGCCACCAGGTCCAGGAGATCGCATCGGGCCTCCTGGAGCAGCTGGCGATCCCCGCGATCCGCGAGCAGCAGGAACTGCTCGACGAGCTTGCCGGCGATGAGTGGTGGGTCGATGTCACGCTGCCAATGCTCGAGCACGCGCGACTGCGCATCCGCGGCCTGGTGCGCCTGCTGGAGAAGCGCAGGCGGGCATTCGTCTACACCGACTTCACCGACGAGCTGTCCGAGATCGAAGAAGTAGAGCTGCGCGAGATCCGCGTAGGCGCCGACTTCGAGCGGTTCCGAGAGAAGGCGCGCGCCTATCTGCGGGAGCATGAGGACCATCTCGCACTGCAGCGCCTTCGGCGCAACCTGCCCCTGACGGACACGGACATCGAGCAGCTCGAACGAATGCTGCGGGAGGCCGGGATCGGCTCCCCCGAAGACCTGGAGAGGGCGAGTCTGGAGGAAGGCGGTCTCGGCGGCTTCATCCGTTCCCTGGTCGGCCTGGACCGGGACGCCGCAACCGATGCGCTCTCCGGATTCATCGACGGCAAGGCGCTCAGCGCAGACCAACACGAGTCCGTCGCGATGATCGTCGCGCAATTGACCATGAACGGCACGATGGACCTCGGCCTGCTCTACGAACCGCCGTTCACGGCCCTCGCGCCTGGAGGTCCCGAGGCCCTGTTCGCCGACCCCGAAGTCGATGACCTGATCACCGCGATTCGCGCGGTGGACAACAACGCTCGACCGAAAGACGAAGCCGCCTGAGAACTCGCGTCCTCATCGGTTTTACCCCCGCCGAGCGCTAGACGCCGTATCGCGGACGAGATATCAACGGCCGTGCGGAGGCGTTCTGGCGAGGAACGAGCCGTACGTTCTCCCGCCCGACGACAAGGCCCTAGGAAGCAACCGGAGGTGGAGCGCACCAGAGCCTTGAGACCCAGGCGGCGATCTGATCTCATCGCGCAGCACATGAAGCGTGATCCCGAGCACGAGCACCGGCCGCCTGAGCCCTGGGTGACCAAGCGCCACCTCGCCGACCACCTGAGCGTGACGCCGCGCTGGATCGAGCTCCAACAGCCGCTCGACCTTCCGCATCTGTCCACTGGTGGCATGAACCGCTACCGCATCTCAAGGGTCGAGGCTTGGCTGCGCGAGCGCTACGGCTCGCCCTCAGAAGCACCTCAGCCACGCAATCGCTGATCGAGGGTCTCGCGGGCGTCGCTGGCTTCGTACCGATTCGCCTTCGTTCGCCTCACCGCGACTCGACGCAACGTATTTGTCCCGTAACGGCCCCCGAGACGACCTTTCTAGGTCGGGAGACCCTTCGAAATATCGGGGCGCCCGGATTCGAACCGGGGACCTCACCGACCCGAACGGTGCGCGCTACCAGGCTGCGCCACGCCCCGACGCGCCTCCAGTATCCCATATGGGCAGCACCGCCCAGGCGCTGGCCTCCAACGCCCGAGCACCAGCCCGGCAACGCCCAAGCACCGGCCGCGCTCGTTATCGTCGCCTCCGTGCCCGCACCCATCACCGAGATCCTGGCCGAGCTCGACGGCCTGCTCGAACCGGAGCGCTTTAAGGACTACGGTCCGAACGGCCTGCAGGTGCCAGGGCCAGACGAGATCTCGACGGTCGCGACCGGCGTGTCGGCCAGCGCCGAGCTGTTCGAGCTGGCGGCCGCCGAGCAAGCCGGACTAGTGCTCGTCCATCACGGTCTCTTCTGGGGCTCGGGCCCAAGCCCGATCGACGCCCAGCTCAAGCGTCGGCTGCAACTGCTGTTCGATGCGGACATGGCGCTCGCCGCCTACCACCTGCCGCTCGACGCCCACCCGGAGCTCGGCAACAACGCGCTGCTCGCGAGCGCACTCGGGGCCGAGCGCCTGGACCGGCCGTTCGCACTGCACCATGGCCAGCCGATCGGAGCGCTCGCGCGCTTTCCCGGCAAGGGCATTCAGGCAAGCGAGCTGGTGAGCCGAGCGCGGACGGTGACCGACCGCGAGCCGCTCGTGTTCGACGCCGGACCCGCGCACGTGCGCACGCTGGCGCTGGTCACAGGCGGAGGCGTTGACTACCTCGACGAGGCCGCACGCGCGGGTGCCGACGCGTTCGTCACGGGCGAGCCGTCGGAGCGCGCGATGGCCCAGACGCGAGAGCTGGGCCTGCATTTCATCGCCGCAGGCCACTACGCAACCGAGACGTTCGGCGTGCGCGCGCTGGGCCAGCATCTTGCCGAGCGCTTCGACTTGCGTCACGTGTTCGTCAACGTGCCGAACCCGATTTGAGACCGACCCGCCAACCCCGCGTACCGAGAAGCCGCGTACCGCCAACGACGCACGCGCGCCTGCCTACGCGCACGCGTGTGCGTGTGCGCCCAGCAGAGCGCCACAGCACCCGCGAGGGCTCAACACAACATCCCACACGAGTACCCGGCAGAAGTACCCGGCACGGCACCCCGCGAGGCCTCACCTCAGATCCACCGGGAGCCCAGAACCGCATCGCCACACGACCGCAATTTGCGGCGATTTGCGGTTGCATTCGTCCGTCACGGGCGCTAGGTTTGAGGCCTCCAAAAGCGCCATGTCCCTCGACTGGAGGAGATGTCCCCTATGGCCAATCACCTGACGCCCACCGAGCTTGCGCGTGAAGCCGGTCTTGGGCGCCGCGAAGTCCTCTCGAAATGCGTTGAAAACGGCGTCCCGATCTTCAAGGGGCGCATCGACAAGAGCCTGTTTCTCGCCTCCATCCGCAAGCCGCCTCAGCCCCAGCGGCCGGTCTCAGCCAAGACCTAGGGACCCGTCCACATCCCACTCTGACGCTTGCGCGCTTGGGCGCCCCACTTTGGGCCGCCTGGAGACGCTGGACGCCCTAAGATCAGAGGGTTGGTTCAGCTGGTCGATCGAGGAGGGAAGTCCTATGGAGGTCACCGCCGCGCCGTCGGCTACTGCGCTCAAGACGATCGCCGAACTGGTGCCTCGCGCCGCCGCGCGCTACGGCGATCGTCCCGCTGTTCGCTATAAGCGCGATGGCGAGTGGCGGGACGTCAGCTATGGCGAGCTCGATGAGATCGTCACAGAGATCGGACTCGGCCTGATCGACCTCGGAATCGAAGCCGGCGAGCGCCTGTGCATCCTCGCCAACACGCGCCCGGAGTGGTCCTACGCCGATCTCGCGGGTACGTCGGCCGGCGCCGTCGTGGTGCCGATCTATCAGACCAACTCTCCCGAGGAGTGTCATTGGGTGATCTCGGACTCCGACGCATGCGCCGTGGTGTGTGAGGATGCGGCGCAGCTGGCCAAGATCGCTGAGATCCGCGAGCGCCTGCCGAACCTGCGCACGATCGTCGTGATCGACCCGCCGTCGGACGCGCATAGCACGCCCGCGATCGAGGCGCTGCAGGCGATTCCGCTGGCGGACGTGCGCATGCGCGGGCGCGCGCGCGACGAGCAGGAGCTGCAAGCGCGCCGGGCCGGGGTCCGCGCCGAGGACCCGTTCACGTTCATCTACACATCCGGCACGACCGGGCCGCCCAAGGGCTGCGTGCTCTCCCACGGCAACTACTCGGCGATCATCGAGATGGTCGAGGGGCGCGGCACGCTGGACAGCGAAGCCGGCGACGTCGTCTACCTGTATCTGCCGCTGGCGCACTCGTTCGCGCTGCTCTTGCAGCTGCTCGTGTTCGATCTGGGCGTGACGATGGCGTACTTCGGCGGGGACACCAAGCAGATCATCGGCGAGCTGGCCGAGGTCAAACCGACGTATCTGCCGTCCGTGCCGCGTGTGTTCGAGAAGATCTACACGCTCGTGTGCGCGAACGCCGATCGCGAGGAGCTGGATCAGGCGGTGCGCGTGGGCATGCAGGTGCGCGAGCTGCAGCTGGTGGGTCAACCGATCCCGACGGAGCTGCAAGCGCCTTTCGAACAGGCCGAGGAGCGGCTCTTCAAAAACGTGCGCGCCGCTTTTGGCGGGCGCGTGCGCGAGGCAGTCAGCGGCGCGGCGCCGATCGCCAAGGAGATCCTCGAATTCTTCTTCGCGTGCGGTGTGCCCGTGATGGAGGGCTACGGCATGACCGAGACCGCCACGGCGGCGACGGCGAGCACGCCGGAGGAGCATCGCTTCGGCAGCGTAGGCAAGCCACTCCCGGGCGTCGAGGCCAAGATCGCGGAGGACGGCGAGCTGCTGATCAAAGGCGCCAATATCTTCCAGGGCTACCACAACCGGGCAGAAGCCAGCTTCGGCGCAGTCGAGGACGGTTGGCTGCACACCGGCGATCTCGGGCGCATCGACGACGACGGCTTCGTCTACATCGTCGGGCGCAAGAAGGACATCATCATCACGGCCGGCGGCAAGAACCTGACGCCGGCGAACATCGAGAACGATCTCAAGCAGTGCCGCTGGATCTCCCAGGCCGTCATGCATGGCGACCAGCGCCCGTACCCGGTGGCGCTGGTGACGCTCGACGAGGAAGAGATCGCCGGCTACGCCTCCGAGCACGGCCTGCCCAGTGACATCCCGTCGCTGGCGCGCGAGCCAGCCGTGCAGGCGCTGGTCCAGGAGGCGCTGGACAAGGCCAACGGTAAGTACGCCCAGGTCGAGCAGGTCAAGCGCTTTGCGATCCTCGATCACGACCTTTCGCAGGAGACAGGTGAGCTGACGCCGACGCTGAAGGTCAAGCGCAACGTCGTCAACGAGAAGTACAAGGACATCTTCGACTCGCTCTATGAGAGCTGACGGCGGCTCGGGCCTGCGAAGATAGGGACCGATGCGCACCGATCCCTCTGAGACCGGCGGCCTGTTCGTCGGCCGCCGCCCCGGCACGGGGCCGCTTCACTTTCGCAAGCTGCCCCTACGCGGCAGCGGGGGGCGCCAGCGCTTTGACGGCTCGCTGGCGTCGTTCATGTTCGCCGGGATGGTGCTGCTCAGCCTGCTCTGCTGGGGTCCGATCCCGCTGGCCTGTCTGTGGATCGGCTCGCGCGTGAACTACTGGACCGGCAGCGTCAGCCTCGGCATCCTGATCGCGTTCGTGGGGCTGTTCGTGCTGCTGTTCGGCACGCTCGCGCTCCTGCGCCGCCTCGATAACGCCTGGATTCTCGTGCGGCGGGCCGCGGGGCACGACCAGCGCACGGGAGTGCTCGGGCCGATCTTCGGCTGCACCGCAGCCGTCTGCGCGGTGCTGTTCACGATCTGGTTCGTGGTCATCCATGGTCCCGGCGTAGGCGCCTGAGCGTCTGTTAGACGCCGAGCTGCGTTCGCATGGGCCTGCTCGACTACTACCGCCAGTTCGAAGCGATGACCGAGGAGGAGGTCAACGCCGACCTGCGCGAGGAGGCGGCCGAGCGCAAACGCAAAGCGCTCACGCGGGTGCAGACGCTGGACCTCTCGCAGACGACGTGGCCCGAGCTCGCCCACCCCAGCATCGTCAGCGCGATCACGTTCGTGGCTCGCCGCGGCCTGCAACGCTACCCGCACGTGCGGGGATCGCAGCTGCGCGACCAGCTAGCCGACCGCCACAGCGTCGAGCCCGGGCGCGTGATCCTCGGCAACGGCGCAGCGGAGCTGCTGAGCGCTGCAACGCGCGCGCTGATCGAGCCGGGGCAGCGTCTGCTGAGCGCGTGGCCGTCGTATCCGCTGTTTCCGATCATGGCCCACCGGGCACACGGCCAGGCCGTGCGCGTGGAGGGCGGCGTGGACGCACTGCTGGAGGCCGCGCACGAGCCCGACACGCGCGTGATCGCGATCGCCAGCCCGAACGATCCGACCGGAGAGCTGCTCGCGAAGGCCGAGCTGGCGCGCCTGCTCGAGGGCCTGCCGAGCGACGTGGCGGTGCTGCTGGACGAGTCGCTTGTCGAGTTTGCCGACGCCCAGCCGGTCAACTCGTCGCTGGCGCTGCTCGAGGAGCATCCGCGTCTGTTCGTGTTTCGCAGCTTCTCCAAGGCGTGGGGGCTGGCGGGCCTACGCGTCGGCTATGCGATCGGCGGGCCGGGCTCGGAGGAGCTGCTGGCTGAGCTCGAGCCCGATCTGGGCGTCTCAGAGGTCTCGCAGGCGGGGGCGCTCGAGGCGCTGCGCAGCTGCTCGGAGCTGATCGCGCGGCGCGTGGCGATCATCTCGCAGGAGCGCGCGCGGCTGATCAGCGAGCTGCGCGAGCGGGACTTCGACGTCTCCGACAGCCAGGCGAACTTCGTGTGGGTGTCGCACGGCATGCTCGACGGCGGCGAGCTCTCGGCGCGGCTCGCTCGCTCGGGCGTGCTGGTCGCCGGCGGCGCCGCGCTGGGAGAGCCCGCGCACGTGCGGATTGCGCTGCGCGACAAAGCCGCCACCGACCGCCTGCTGTCGGCGCTCGAGAAAGCCCTGTAGGCGCGACGCTCGCCTGGGCCGAAAGCGAGGACCGCCCCGACCAGTAGCTCAGGGACCGTCTGGCGACATCAACCTCAGCCCGCCGCCAGCCCAGACTGGCGCAGCAGAGCCCCGGTCGTGCCCTCGAGGATTTTGCGCCACGCGCTGACCGACTCGGTCTCGATCTCGAAGTGGTCGACCACCTGCCTGACGCGCTCACCGGAGATCTCGATGCCGTGGCGCTCGGCGATCTCGCTGTAGCGCTCGTATTCGCCGGCCAGGTGCCTGGTGACCGACTCGAAGCCGTGGCGCGCGATCTCGACGCGCGAGGCGAAGTGCATCATCGAGGTCTGGAACATTAGCTCGTCGCCGGGATCGGGCTCGATCAGCGCGATGTCGATCCCCGGGTAGCGCTCGCCCCAGGTCTGGGCGAGCTCGTGCAGGCGCTGGTGTGCCAGCAGCCTGAAGGCCTGATAGCCGATCTGCGGAAAGCCCATGTCCGAGACCCTGCGCGGACGCACGCCCCGCAGCGTGCGCACGGTGCTCGAGAAGTCGTTGACGAACGGCACGATCGGGTTGACCACGACGATCAGCTTCGCGCCGGCCTCCACCGCGATGTCGAGGTTGGTGGTCGACATCAGGCCGCCGTCGACGAGCTCGCGCTCCCCCACCTGAACCGGTGCGTAGACCATCGGCAGGGCCCCGGAGGCGCGCACGGCCGTAGAGATCGGCACGTCGCGCAGGCCCTCCTCGCCGAAGATGATCCGCTCGCACGTGTCGAGGTCGGTCGCGGTCAGATACAGCTCGCGCGGGAGTTCGCGAAAGTCGTCGCTGCGCCCCGGCTGGTCGAGTACCCGGTGCAGGTACCGCTCGATCCCCGCACTCGTATAGGCACCCGAGGGCAGGCCTTCGGCAAGACCCAGCATCACGTCCATCAACGAGACCTGCCCGCGCTGTGCGACGAGATCGCGGGCCAGCGCCAGCGCGCGCAGCGGCAGCAGCGCCCCCTTGCGGGCCAGCTCGAGCAGGTTCAGGCGCAACAGGTCCTCGAGGTCAACCTCCTCGAACGGCGCTTTGCCCTCGCGCGTGACCACCCGCATCATCTCCTCAGGCGTCACGCCGTTGGCACACAGCGCAGCGATGAAGGCGCCCGCCGAGGTGCCGACGTAGACGTCGAATTCCGTCACCGAGCTGTTGACCGCGAGCAGGTCGAGCGCGCGCAGCGCGCCGATCTCATAGACGCCGCCGGTGAAGCCGCCTCCACCGAGCACGAGCGCGGTCTTGTGGCGCCGCGGCCGGCGCCGACGATCGCGCGCGGCGGGGCGTCCGACACCCCGGGGGGCGAGCTGGCGAGGTTTCGCGCCTGCTTTCGGATCCTCCCTGACCGTCGGTTGCAGCTTGACAACCTTGCCCATGCTCGATTCATTTTACGGCCACGTGGCCGTAATTCCTGCCGCCAAAGCGCACAATTGTGCGCGACACGTGCGTGGCTTGTTGCTCGGTTGCGCGCTGGCGCTCGTCTGCATGGCGGCTTTCGCACCTGCTCTCGCCGCCGCGGAGGGACTCAGCGGGCTGCAAAGCGACTTCACGCACGAGCTCGGCCTGGGCGGCGCCCAGGACGGCGCCTACGTCTATGACATGACCGCGCACCAGGTTCTGTTCTCCGAGCGCGCGAGCACACCTCGCCCGCCGGCGTCGGTCGAGAAGCTGTACACGGCCACCACGGCGCTGGACCGGATGGGCGCGGGCGACCGCCTCAGTACGACCGTGTACGGGACGGGCATTCTCGAGCCAGACGGCACGTGGGAGGGAGATCTGTACCTGCGCGGCGGCGGCGACCCGACGTTTGGCAGCAGCGCATTCATCGCCCGGCACTACGGCGGCCTCGGCGCATCGGTATCGACCCTGGTCGAACAGCTCGTGCACACCGACGGCATCCACCGCATCAGCGGGTCGGTGTTGGGGGACGAGTCGTGGTTTGACTCACTGCGCGGCGAGCCTTCCAGCGATTACGCGCCCGACCCGTTCCTGGAAGGGACGCTCAGCGGCCTTGCGTTCAACCGCGGCGAAAGCGGCCACGAACGTGGGGCGCACGCGCCTGCCGCATACGCCGCGCGACAGCTCACCTCGGCGCTCAAACGGGCCGGCGTGTCGATCGCGGGCGCGAGCGGCGCGGCGACCACGCCGGCTGGCGCGCATCAGCTGGCAAGGGTGTATTCGCCCACGGTGGCGCAGCTGCTCGGCCTGATGCTGCCGCCGTCGGACAACTTCTTCGCCGAGACGCTGGTCAAGGATCTCGGCGCGCTTTATGGCGGCGCCGGGACCACCGCGGCGGGCGCCGCGGTGGTGCGCGCGACGGCAGCGTCGCTGCTCGGCCTGCACCCCCAAGTGGTCGATGGCTCGGGGCTGTCAGCCGCAGACCAGACCTCGCCATATGAAGTCGCGGACCTGCTCGTGGCGCTCGCGCCGACCGCGATCGGCCAGGTCCTGCGCGGCGATCTCGCGGTCGCCGGCCGCAGCGGGACGCTGTCCGAACGGATGCGGCACACGGGCGCCGCCGGACGCTGTCAGGGCAAGACCGGGACGCTCACGGGCGTCTCGAACCTGGTGGGCTACTGCAATGCGGCCGACGGGCACACGCTGGCGTTCGCGATCTTCACCGACGGCATCGCGATCGAAGCGGCGCACACGCTCCAGGACAACATGGCGATCAGCGTCGCCGACTACTGATCGAGAACATCGCGATCGTGCCGACGGCTACTGGCCAAGCAACATGGCAGTCAGCGTCGCCGACTACTGATCGAGCAGCTTTTGCAGGCCCGCTTCGTCAAGCACCGGCACGCCCAGACGCTCGGCCTTCTGGAGCTTTGAGCCAGCGCTCTCGCCGGCGATCAGGAAGTCGGTGTTCTTCGAGACCGAGCTCGTCACGCGGCCCCCTGCGGCCATGATGTGTTCGCTGGCCTGCTCGCGCGACCAATTCGGCAGCGTGCCGGTGAGCACGAGCGCCTTGCCGGCCAGAGGCCCCTCGGACGGCGGCGGGCCCTCTTCTGCGAAGCGCAGGCCTTGCGCGCGCAGGTCGGCGATCAGCGCGAGCATGCGCTCGTCGTGGAGCTGTTCGTGGATCAGCGCCGCCATCTTCTGACCCACGCCCGGGGTCTGTTCGATCTCCTCGGGCGTGGCGGCGAGCAGCGCGTCGATGTCGCGAAAGCGCTGGGCGAGGTTGCGGCCGGTGACCTCTCCGACCTCCTCGATGCCGAGCGCGAACAGCACGCGCGCAAAGGGCCTCTGCTTTGACTCTGCAAGCGCCGCGAGCGTGTGGCGGGCGGAGATCTCGCCGAAGCCCTCGAGCGCCTCGAGCTGCTGCTCGTTGAGGCGGTAGAAGTCGCCGGCGGTCTTGACGAGATCGTGCTCCTGCAGCAGCGCCACCTGCTTCTCGCCGAGTCCGTCCACGTCCATCGCGCCCTGCGAGACGAAGTGCTTGAGCAGCTGCCAGGCGCGCGCCGGACAGTCGCGGTTGGGGCACATCGTGAACACGCCCTCGGCGGGCTTGAACGTCTTGGTGTTGCAGAACGGGCAGCGCGCCGGCGGCCGTGGACGCGGCGGCCGGTTCTTCTGCTCGACCACGTGAGGAGCCGGGGAGAGCACTTGCGGGATGACGTCGCCGGCACGCAGCACGATCACCTCCTCCCCCGCGCGTATATCCTTGCGCCGCAGGTCCTCCTCGTTGTGGAGCGTCGCGAGCTTGATCGTGACGCCCCCGACCGACACCGGTTCGAGCATGGCGTACGGGCGCAGGTCGCCGAACTTGCCGACGTTCCACATCACGCGCTCGAGCTTCGTGACCGCCGTGGTGGGCGGAAACTTCCACGCGACGGCCCAGCGCGGGTCACGCCCAACGGCGCCGAGGCGACGCTGGAGCTCGAGATCATCGACCTTGACGACGACGCCGTCGATCTCGAAGTCGAGCTCGCCGCGACGATGCTGCCAGTCCAGGCACTGCTCGATCACCTGCTCGGGGGAATCGAGCAGCTTGACGTCGGGATTGACCCTGAACTTGCGCTCTTTCAGCCACTGCAAGGCCTGCCAGTGGCTCGTGAACGCCACGCCGCCGCCCTGCACGACGCCCACCTGGTAGCACCAGATCGACAGCGGACGCTCGGCGGCGAGCGCGGGGTCGAGCTGGCGCACGGTGCCCGCGGCGGAGTTGCGCGGGTTCATGAACGTTGACAGGCCCTCCTGGGCGCGGCGCTCGTTGAGCGCCGCGAAGTCCTTCAGCGACATGTAGAGCTCGCCGCGGACCTCGAGCAGCGGCGGCACGTCCTGCACCCGCAAGGGGATCGCGCCGATCGTGCGCAGGTTGTGCGTGATGTCCTCTCCGACCTCGCCGTTGCCGCGCGTGGCGCCGCGCTCGAGCACGCCATCGCGATAGACCAGGCTGATCGCCAGGCCGTCGATCTTCGGCTCGACCACGAACCTGAAGCCCGGCTCGGTGATGCCCTCGCGGGCAAGGTGGTTGCGCATACGCTCGACCCACGCATTGAGCTCGTCTGCCGAGCGCACGTTTCCGAGCGACAGCATCGGCTCGAGATGCCTGACCTTCTCCAGGCGGCTCACCGGCTCGCCGCCGACGCGTTGGGTCGGCGAGTCGGCGCTGCGCAGCTGCGAGAACTCGGCCTCGAGCGCGCGCAGCTCGTCGAGCAGCGCGTCGTAGGCGTCGTCGGCGATCACGGGATCGTCGAGCACGTAGTAGCGATGGGCGTGGTATTCGAGCTCTTTGCGCAGCGCACGCGCGCGCGCGCGCGCCTGCGCCGGCACGCCGCGTGTCTGTGTGCGCGCGCTCACGACGCGGGGCGCGCGAACGGTTCGAGCAGCTCCTGCAGGTCGAAGCTCTTGAGCGCCTCGAGACCGGCGCGGTCGGTCAGGTCGAAGTGCAGCGGCGTCACCGCCACGTTCCCGGCAGCCACGGCCGCGAGGTCGGTTCCGGTTTCGTCGCGAAACCCGGGGTCCGAGCCGTAGATCCAGTAGCGGCGGCGATGTTCCTCCTCGCGCTCGAGCTTGAGCTCGTCCTCGTAGATGCGCTTGCCGAGTCGCGTGACCTCGACGCCGCGCGGTTCGCCGGCGGGGACGTTGACGTTCAAGAGCGTGCTGGCGGGAAGCGGCACATCCTCGATGCGCTCGACGAGGCGGGCCACGAATGCCGCGGCCAGCCCGAACGAGAAGCCGCCGTCGTAGCGAAAGTCGAGCGCGCGCGCCCCCGACTGCTGCGAGACCGCGATCGCCGGGATGCCGAGCACGACACCCTCGAGCGCAGCCGCGACGGTTCCCGAGTAGGTGATGTCATCGCCGAGGTTGGCGCCATGGTTGATGCCCGAGACCACCAGGTCTGCAGCGAAATCCTCGATCAGGCCGAGACTGGCCAGCCGCACGCAGTTGACCGGCGTGCCGTCGGTCGCATATCCGACCGAGCCGTCCGCAAACGGAGTCTCCGCGACCCACAGGGGCCTGCGAGTCGTGATCGAACGGGCCATGGCTGAGCGGTTGCCGTCAGGGGCGATCACCGCCAGGTTGATCCCGTCGAGCGCTCGCAGGGCACTGCGCATCGCCTGCAGACCCTCCGCCTCGATGCCGTCGTCGTTGGTGAGCAGCACGTTCAGCACACGCCCAGGATAGGCGCCAGCGTGGCGGGGCGGCCGTGATCGTCCGTCGACGCGCGGACGCGACCGGGGCGAACCTGTTACCTTGATGCCGGGCTGCCTCTGTCAAGAGCTGACGGGTACGGAGAGGGGCTCCCGAGCAGGCAGTCTCGTTCGGGAGCTTGGGTAGTAGGAGAGATGCGCTTGGGAAAGCGAAGCCCCATCACCGATGGCGGGAGCCCAGACCCCGCCCGGAGTGCCGCGCGACCAAAATCGGCGGCAGGCGCACGCCCGAGCCAGAACGGCCCGTCGACCAAGCCAACGCCCGGCTCACACCCCAGCCAGGACGGCCCGTCAACCAAGCCAACGCCCGGCTCACACCCCAGCCAGAACGGCCCGTCGACCAAGCCAACGCCCGGCTCACACCCCAGCCAGGACGGCCCGTCAACCAAGCCAACGCCCGGCTCACGCCCGAGCCAGGACGGCCCGTCGACCAAGGCGACGCGCGGCTCACTTGCGAGCCCGGAACGCACCCCCGGGAAGCCGGCGCAGGGCTCACGACGGCCCCCGCACCGCCAGCCCGCGAAGCTCGCGCCCGGATCGCGCCTGCCTGCAACGGCGGTGCGCGCGAGCCAGCGCGAACGCTTGATGATCGCGCTGATCGAAACCGTTGACAGCAACGGTCTTGCGGGCGCGACCGTGGGCGAGTTGATTGCTCGTGCGCACGTCGCGCGCGCCGCGTTCTACCACCAGTTCGACAGTTTCGAGGAGTGCTTGCTGGCGACGTACGACGCGCAGGTGGAGCGCGCCGGCGAGCAGGTGAGGGCGGCGCACGGAGCCCGCGGACTCGGCTGGAGCGAACAGGTCGAAGCGACGATGGGCGCGCTGGCGCGCGCGGCTTGCGATTGGCCGGCGGCGGCGCGCGTGTGCTTGGTGGACATACTCGCCGCCGGGCCCGCCGCGCATGAGCGCCGAGCTCAGCCCATTGCGCTCGTGCGCCAAATGCTGCGACGGGGCAGCGCGAGCGCCGGGGCGCGCCCTCAGGTCTCGCGCGAGGCGGCGATTGCCGTCACCGGCGGACTGCGCCGCTTGATCTACAAGCAGCTGCTCGAGGGAGGCGATCAGGGCAATGGTGACAGTCCGGCTGCGAGGCTGACGCGCGAGCTGACCGGGTGGCTGCTGGCGTGCAGTCCGCCCTCGCTGAGCGACGCCGGCCCGGGTCTGTCCGCGAATCGCGATGCGGGCTCCGCGCCTGCGAAAAGCGCGGGCAGCGGGTCCCGCGATCCGTCCGAGCCGGGCATACTCGCCGCAGCGCAAGGCCGGGATAGGCTCGCGAGCGGGCGCAACGAGGCGGACGTCGCTCTCCCTGCAGAGTCGCCCGAGCGCGCGGACGCGCGCAGAGAGCAGATCGTTAACGCCGTGCTCGAGCTGGCCGCGAGCAAGGGCTATCGGGAGATGACCCAACGGGATGTCGCCGGACGCGCAAAGGTCTCGTTCAGCACGTTCTACGAGCACTTCGAGAACAAGGAGCAAGCTCTGCTGGCTGCGAGCCAGGTCGCGAGCGAACGGCTGCTCGGCCCGATCGACGTCGCGGCCGCCGACGCCGACGACTGGGCACGCGCCGTGCGCGCGGGGGTCGCCGCCTATCTGCGGGCGGCCGCCGAGAGCCCTGACGAGACACGCGTGATCGGCCTGGAGCTGCTGGGCGTCGGTCATCGAGGAGCCGAACAGCTCGAGCATCATGCTCACGGACTCGAACGGCTGCTCGAACCGGGGTTCGAGCTGGCGCCGGAGCTCGGCGCCACTGCCGCCCGCGCGTTCGCCGGAGCTGCGCTCGAACTGCTGCGCTGCTACTCCGGCGACCAGCGCATCGCCGAGCTGCAGGAGGCTGGCCCGGAGCTCTCCTATCTAGCCCTCGCTCCGTTCATCGGGCGCAGAGACGCTCAGCGTATTGCCGGCTACCGGCCCCGCTATCCGGGCAGACCCGGCGCGCGCGAGCCGCTCACATTCGAGCGCGCGGGCGAGTCGCGCCGGCGCATGCCGCGCCGGTAGGCGGCGGCCGTCTCGGGCACCGTCGCCGCGCAGAAGCCGTCTCAGGCACCGCCGCCGCGCAGGAGCCGTCTCGGGCACCACCGCCGCGCAGGAGCCGTCTCGGGCACCACCGCCGCGCAGGAGCCGTCTCAGGCACCGCCGCCGCGCAGGAGCCGTCTCAGGCACCGCCGCCGCGCAGGAGCCGTCTCAGGCACCGCCGCCGCGCAGGAGCCGTCTCAGGCACCGCCGCCGCGCAGGAGCCGTCTCAGGCACCGCCGCCGCGCAGGAGCCGTCTCGGGCACCGCCGCCGCGCAGGAGCCGTCTCGGGCACCACCGCCGCAGTAACCGTCACGGGCACCGCCGCCGCGCGTGGCTCACGGATAGGAGACCGCGGCAAGAGCCAGCCCGTGGGCGGGCGCAGTCGGTCCGGACTGCGTGCGGGGGGCGCCTTCGAGCAGGCGCTCGAACTCGGCGGGGGTGCGCTGCCCCGAGGCAACCTCGAGCATGGTGCCGACGAGAATGCGATTCATGTGGCGCATGAACGTGTCCGCCTCGATCCAGAACTCGAGCGTCTCGCCGGCAGCTCGCCACTCGGCGCAGATCACCTGGCGCTCGAAGCGGACGTGGTCTGTGTCGGTGGGCGTGAAGGCGGTGAAGTCATGGACGCCATGGAGAGCCTTTGCGCAGGCAACAAGAGCGGACGGCTCGAGCGGACGGGGCCACCACAGGGCGCGCCCTCGCGCGAACACGCCGCGCGCCCGGCGGGGCAGCACGCGGTAGCAGTAGGTCCTGGTGCGCGCGTCGCGGCGCGCATCGAACCCGGGCGCGGCAGGTTCTGCCGCGAGCACCGCCACGTCGTCTGCGAGCAGCGCATTCAGCCGCGCAGGGTCGAGCGCCTCGTGCTCGTAGCTCGCGACCTGACCCCAGGCGTGCACACCGCGATCGGTGCGCCCCGCGACGGTGAGCCCCACGCGCTGACGCAGGATGCGCTCGAGCGCAGTCTCGAGCTCCTCCTGGACCGATCGCAGCCCCGGCTGGCGCGCCCAACCGGCGAACTCGGTGCCGTCATATTCGAGCGTCAGCTTGGTGACCATCGCTACGCATCATGGCCCGTGCCAGCCTGCCTGGACGGGCGCCTCCCTGCTCCTGCCTGGACCGGCGCTTCCCTATCGCCTGCCTGGACCGGCGCTCAACCCCAGCTCCCTCTGCCGGCTTGTCGGCCGAACGGCTACACGAGCTCGATGAAGACCATCTCCGTCGCATCCGAGCGGCGCGGGCCGAGCTTGAGGATGCGCGTGTAGCCACCTGGCCGGTCCGCGTAGCGCGGTCCGAGTTCCTCGAACAGCTTGTGGACGGCGAACTTGTCCTGCGCAAGGGTCGAGAGGGCTTGGCGGCGCGCGTGCAGGTCGCGACGCTTGGCGAGCGTGATCAGGCGCTCGATCTCGGGTTTGACCGCCTTGGCCTTCGCCTGGGTCGTGCGAATCCGCTCATGCTCGATGATCTCCTTGCTGAGGTTCATCAGCAGGGCTTTGCGGTGCGCCGAGTCGCGGCTGAGCTTATTGCGGGTCTTCTGGTGTCTCATGAGTGACGCCTTCCGTCCGGACACCTCGGACCGGGACCCGGAGATGTGTTTATTTTTCTTCTCCGTATAACCATTGCGCACATACTCTGCAGAAATAACATTATGCCTCGCCGCGACACACTTCCGCCACACCTGCCCCCTGCGCGCGAGGGCCTTCCCTGCTGCCGTGCGGCCAGGTCGGGCGCAGCCAAGGCCAGCTCGGCGCGCTCGGCCGCAGCCCAGGCCCGCTCAGGCGCAGCCGAGGCCAGGTCGTGCCACGCTCAGGGGTCGCTAGTCCTGGCGCAGGTTCAGACCTCGCGCATGCAGGGTTTCGATCACCTCGTCGATCGACTTTTTGCCGAAGTTGGGGATCGCATTGAGCTCGGCCTCTGACTTCGAGATCAGATCGCCAACGGTCTGGATGCCGGCGCGCTTGAGACAGTTGTACGAGCGGACGCCAAGCTCGAGCTCCTCGATCAGAATGCTCCACTCCTCGCCTTGAAGCGCTCCCGCGGGTGCTCCTGCGGCACCGGGGACCGCAAGGCCGTGGCCATCGAGCTGCCCACCTGGCGCGGCGCGCAGCTCCTGAATGCGGTCGGCGTCGGTGAAGATCGCGAGCTGTGAGATCAGCAGCTCGGCCGCCTCGCGCAGCGCGGCCTGCGGGTCGATCGAGCCGTCGGTCTCGATGTCGAGCGTGAGCTTGTCGAAATCGGTGCGCTGGCCGACGCGGGCCTGCTCGACGGCGTAGGCGACGCGGCGCACCGGCGAGAAGATCGAGTCGATCGGGATCACGCCGATCGGCTGGTCCGCCGACTTGTTTTCCTCCGCGGGTCGGTAGCCACGACCGCGGCCGATCGTCATGTACAGCTCGAGCTTGGTTTTCTTCTCGAGCGTCGCGATGTGGACGTCGGGGTTCAGGATCTCCACACCGGCCGGCAGGTCTATGTCCTTGGCGGTGATCTCGCCCGGGCCGGTCACGACCAGCGGCGCCTCCACCTCGGTCGCGTCGGAATGCATGCGGCAGACGATGCCCTTGAGGTTGAGCACGATGTCGGTCACGTCCTCCTTGACGCCCGGGATCGTCGAGAACTCGTGCGCCACCCCCTCGATGCGCACGCTCGTGACCGCCGCGCCCGCCAGCGACGAGAGCAGCACGCGCCGCAGCGAGTTGCCGAACGTGTAGCCGAAACCGCGATCGAGCGGCTCGATCGTGAACGTACCGCGGTTGTGCTCCACAGACTCGCTGGTGATCCGGGGGATTTGAAAGTCGAGCATCAGCGTCTAACCTCGTTTTCGGTCTCGGCCGGCGACTTGCGGCGCCGGCTCTAGAGGTCGCCCTGCCGCCCGCGGGCGACTGGCGACAGATTCAGCGGCTACTTCGAGTACAGCTCGACGATGAGCTGCTCCTGCACCGGCGCGGCGACCTCGCGCCGCTCCGGCTTGCGCAGCACCTTGGCCGTCAGCGACTCGTGATCGGCCTGCAGCCACGCGGGGATCTGTCCGGTGAGCTCGGTCGCGTCCCTGACGACCTGCGTCGCGGGGCTGCCCGCCTTGATGGCGATCACCTCGCCCGGACGCACCTGATAGCTGGGTATGTTGACCCGCCGGCCGTTGACCGTCCAATGGCCATGGCGGATCAGCTGGCGCGCCTGCCGACGCGAGGCCGCGAAGCCCAGGCGCACGAGCACGTTGTCCAAGCGGCACTCGAGCAGCGCGAGCAGGTTCTCGCCGGTGATGCCGGGCTGGCGCGAGGCCTTCTCGTAATAGCCGTGGAACTGGCGCTCGAGCACGCCGTAGTAGCGGCGGGCCTTCTGCTTCTCGCGTAGCTGGACGCGGTACTCGCTCTGTTTCATTCGGCCACGGCCATGCTCGCCGGGCGGATAGGAGCGGCGCTCGACCCCACACTTGTCAGTCAGGCAGCGCTCCCCCTTCAGGAAAAGCTTCTGACCCTCGCGCCGGCACTGCTTGCACTGCGGGGACGTGTCACGGGCCATCAGACTCTCCTGCGCTTGCGGGGCCGGCATCCATTGTGCGCCTGGGGCGTGACGTCCTTGACGCCGGTGACCTCGAGACCGGCCGCCTGCAGCGAGCGGATCGCCGTCTCACGCCCCGAGCCGGGGCCCTTGACGTAGACCTCGACCTTCTGCAGTCCCTGCTCGAGACCCTTGCGGGCCGCCGCGTCCGCGGTCACCTGGGCGGCGAACGGCGTGGACTTGCGCGAACCCTTGAAGCCCGCGCCGCCGGCTGACTCCCAGGCGATGACGTTGCCCGAGGTGTCGGTCAGCGAGACGATCGTGTTGTTGAACGAGGTCTTGATGTGGGCCTGGCCGACCGGGATGTTCTTCTTTGGCTTGCGCCGTCCGCGCGCGCGTTTGGGGGGCATTTAAGAGTCCTCCGCGGGCCTTCCAGGCCCGCGTCCTGAAAGATATGCATGCCCTCCGGGCATGCTTGACCGCTCGCTCGAGCCGCTCCCTCCCGCGGGCCTTCCAGGCCCGCGTTCTGATTGGAATGCACGCTCTCCAGGCATGCTTGACCGCTCGCGCTGCGCGCTCACTTCTTGCCGGCTTTCTTCTTGCCGGCGACCTGCATCCGCTTGGGGCCCTTGCGCGTGCGGGCGTTGGTCTTGGTCTTCTGGCCGCGCACGGGAAGCCCGCGCCGGTGGCGCAGGCCGCGATAGCAACCGATCTCTTGCAGGCGTTTGATGTCCTGGGAGCGCTCGCGGCGCAGATCACCCTCGACGGTGAGAGAGTGATCGATCTGGTCGCGCAGCTTGGAGACCTCGTCCTCGGTCAGGTCACGCACATAGGTGTCTGGGTCGATACCGACCTCGGCCAGCACTTTGTTGGAGGTCGAGCGGCCGATCCCGTAGATGTAGGTGAGGCCGATCTCCGAGCGCTTGTTGAGAGGCAGGTTGACTCCGGCAATTCGGGCCATCTAGCGAAGCCCCCCAGCTAGCGCGCGCCGGTGCGGGCCGGCGTCCTCGCGGTGGGCGCGGCGGGTCCCTCGAACGACGCGCACCAGATCGAAAGCGCGCCGGGGGCGCCGCGATTCGGCCAGGAGCGAGCCTGGGACCTTCATCCCTGCCTCTGCTTATGACGTTTGTTCTGGCATATGACGAGAACCGCGCCGTTACGGCGGATGATCTTGCATTTCTCGCACATCGGCTTGACCGACGGTCTGACCTTCATGATCCCTTTCGGCTGGTCCGGCGACCAGGCTCTGGCTGCCGTGGCGGCCGCCGCTACCTGGGCGCGGATGAACTCTCGCGCGCGCCAAACCGCTCGCGCTCGAGCAGGACTCAGGATGGTAGCAAGTCCGTAAAGACAAACGGGCGCGGTGCTGCGGACCGATCAGAGCGCCCTGGCGGCTGCTTGCGGATCGGCCGACCCGGCGACGGAGACGGGGCGCTCGTGGACAGGCAAGTGCCAGGGCGTCAGGATTCGCGGGCCGTCGGCGACGATCGCGACGGTGAACTCGAAGTGGGCGGCGGGAGAGCTGTCCTGCGAGTAGATCGCCCAGCCGTCACCGCCAACCCGGACGCCGGCGCGCCCGGCCGTGGTCATCGGCTCGATCGCGAGCACCATGCCCTCTTCCAGGAGCGGGCCGCGACCGGGGCGACCGTAGTTCGGGACCTGAGGGTCCTCATGCATGCTGCGCCCGATGCCGTGGCCGACGAGCGAGCGGATCACCGATAGGCCGGCGTCGTCGGCGACGCGCTGAATGGCGTTCGACAGATCGCCCATGCGGTTGCCGGGCCGGCACTGGTCCACCCCCGCCAGGAGCGCGGCGCGTGTGGCGCTCAGCAGGTTCTCGGAGACCGCATCGACGTCGCCGACCGGAAACGTGCGTGCGGCATCCCCCACCCAGCCATCGAGCGTGACGCCGACGTCGATCGAGATGATGTCGCCCTCGGCGAGCCGATATGGCCCGGGTATGCCATGCACCACCATCTCGTTCGGCGAGGCGCAGATCGAGCCGGGAAAGCCGCGATAGCCCTTGAACGTGGGCGTCGCGCCGTGAGAGCGGATGAAGCGCTCGGCGATCTTGTCCAGCTGCGCGGTGCTGACACCCGGACGTATCTTGGTCTCGATCAGATCGAGGGTCGCGACCAGCAGTGCGCCGGCGCTCGCCATCCGCTCGACCTCGGCGGGGCTCTTCTTGATGATCACTGGTTGAGCTTAGCTTGAGGGCCCTGTCGTTCAGCCGCGAGCTCGGGCCCGCTCGGAGCTTGTCTCGTGTGAAGCTCTTGCCCGGCTTCTGCAGAAGCTCCTGCTCGACCTTTCAGAGCTCTTCCTCCAAGCGAAGGGTTGCGAGCGTGGCACGGATGCGCGCATGGACCTCGTCCGGACGCGCGCTCCCGTCGAAGCGTCTCAGCAGTCCGGCAGCGTCGTAGTAGGCGATCAGAGGCGCGGTCTGCCGGTGATAGACCTCGAGGCGACGGCGGATCGTGTCCTCGCGGTCGTCGTCGCGCTGGATCAGGCGGGCGCCGTCTTGATCGCAGATTCCCTCGTGCTTGGGCGGATCGAAGTCAACGTGATAGATGTGCGCCGGGTTCTTGACGCACACACGCCGGCCGGACAGGCGCTTGACGACCTCCTGGTCGGGGACCTCGATCGCGAGCACCGCGCTGAGGCGTCGATCGAGCCTGCCGAGCGCCTGATCGAGCGCGTCCGCCTGGGCAATGTTGCGGGGAAAGCCGTCGAGCAGAAAGCCGTCGCTTGCGTCCACATCGGACACGCGCACCTCGATCATGCCGACGATCACCGTGTCGGGCACCAGCTCGCCGGCGTCCATGTAGCGCTTTGCCTCGACGCCGAGCTCCGTGCCCGCCTCCACCTCGGCGCGCAGCATGTCCCCCGTCGAGATGTGGGCGACGTCGAAGTCTTCGCGCAGGCGCTCTGCCTGTGTCCCCTTCCCCGCTCCCGGCGGACCCAGCAGGATCAGATTCAGCTCGGACACCCCGCGCGAGAGCCTACCCACTCGCGCCCGAGCTAGCAGGCCGCGCCCGGAAGCGCTACTTCAAGAAACCCTCATAACTGCGCATCATCAGCTGGGCCTCGAGCTGCTTCATCGTTTCGAGGGCGACGCCGATCACGATCAGGATCGAGGTTCCGCCGAAGTTGAAGTTCTGGTGGGTCTGCGAGAACAGGATCTCTGGCAGAGCCGCGACGGCGGCCAGGAACAGGGCCCCCGGGAAGGTCAGGCGGGCCAGGATGCGGTCGAGGAATTCGGCCGTGGGCCGTCCAGGGCGCACGCCTGGGATGAAGCCGCCGTACTTCTTGAGGTTGTCGGCCTGATCGACCGGGTTGAACGTGACGGCCGTGTAGAAGTAGGTGAAGACGACGATCAGGATCGACTGGCCGAGCACGTAGTGCCAGCCGTTGGGCGTGAAGAAGTCGGAGATGGACTTGCCCCAATGGGTTTTGACGAGCTGTCCGACCGTAGGCGGAAACGCCATCAGGCTGGCGGCGAAGATCACCGGGATGACGCCTGCCATGTTGACGCGCAACGGCAGGTAGGTCTGCCCACCTTCGGACATGCGCCGCCCGATCACGCGCTTGGCGTACTGGACCGGGATCCGCCGCTGGCCTTCCTGTACGAACACGATCCCGGCGACCACGGCGAGCACGAGGAAGGGCATCATCACCTTGAACACCTGATCCTGGGTGGTCCACCAGGTCTGGATGGCTCCCGGCAGGCGCGAGACGATCGAGGCGAAGATCAGCAGTGAGATGCCGTTTCCGATTCCGCGCTGGGTAATGAGCTCGCCGATCCACATCAGCAGCACGCAGCCGGTCGTCAGGCAGATGACGATCAGGAAGATGTGCGGCGCATCGAAGTGCGTGACGACCGATTCGCCCGCCTTGGCCTGGAGCGAGTGGAACAGGAACACGTAGCCGATCGACTGGGCGAAGGCTAGGCCGACGGTCAGATAGCGGGTGTACTGCGTGATGCGGGCTTGCCCGACTTCGCCTTCCTTGGAGAGCTTCTCCAGGGACGGGACGACCACCTGCAGCAGCTGCATGATGATCGAGGAGGTGATGTAGGGCATGATGCCCAGCGCGAACAGCGCGATGCGGCCGAGGCCGCCGCCGGAGAACAGGTTCAGGTAGCTGAGGATGCCGTTGCCGGCGAACTCTTTCTGGATGTTGTTGACCGCGGTGAGGTTGACGCCGGGAACCGGAATGTGCGAGCCCAGGCGATAGATCAGCAGCATCGCCGCCGTGAAGGCGATCTTCTTGCGAATGTCGGCGACTTTGAATGCGTTGAGGATGGTTGCGAGCATGACCCTGGCTCCGCTACACGGGCGGAGCGCCCGATTCTAGCTGTCCATCGCCGAATCGACTACCGGTGGGAGTCGGCCTCAGGCAGGCCGGCCGGATGCGGGCTCCAGCACCTCACACCGTCCGCCCGCGCCCTCGATGCGCGCTTTCGCACTGGCGCTGAAGGCGTGGGCATGGACCGTGAGCGACTTGCTGAGCTCGCCCTTCGCCAGCACCTTTACGGGCACTCCCTTGCGAGTGCCCAAACCATGCGCCTGCAGCTGGTCGAGCGTGACCTCGGCGCCTGCCTCGAAACGGTCCTCCAGGTCGCCGATGTTGACGGCCTGCGTGCGCGTTCGAAAGGGCCCGAACGGCATCGACTTCTTCATGTGCGGACCGCGAAGCTTGCGCATGCGCATGTGGATCGGCATCTGGCCGCCCTCGAAGCCGGCGCGGTGCTTTGCGCCCGAACGGGCGCCGGCGCCCTTCTGTCCGCGGCCCGAGGTCTTGCCGGTGCCGGATCCTTCGCCGCGCCCTACCCGCTTGCGCGGCCGGCGGCTACCGGGTGCGGGAGCGAGATTGTGAAGCCCCACACGGGCGGCATCGGCGGCGGCTTTGGAGCCGTTCGAACTCTTCTTAGGGTCGGCAGAGCTCCGCTTGACCTGGGCGCCGGCTTTGCTGGCGGGGCTCACGCCGGGGCCCCGTCTGCGTCAGGCGTCTTGGTCGGGGCCTTCTTTTTCGGCGCCGGTTTGGCTTTGGCTTTGGGCGCCGGTTTCTCAGCAGTCTCGGCGCCTGCTTTGTCCGTGGCCGTCGCGCCGGTCTTCGTGGTGGCTTTCCCGCTGGCTTTGGCAGCCGGTTTGCCTGCGGCCTTTGCGGCGCCGGCGGAGGTGCGTTTGGGCGAGGAGGAGCTCGCTGGCGGCTCAGTGACCTCGACGATGTGACGCACCGCGTGAACCATCCCGCGCGCCTGGGCGTTGTCGGCGATCTCGATCGTGTGCCCGATGCGGCGCAGTCCGAGGGATCGCAACGTGTCGAGCTGGCGCCGATTGCAGCCGTTGCTCGAGCGCCGCTGCGTGACCGTCAAGGTGGCGGTCATCGCGAGGCCTCTTGGACAGCCGCCTCAGATGAGCCGTCCGGCCCAGCGGCCGGTGCAGCCTCATCGGGCTCGCCCGGGCCGGGGGCTACAACGTCCTCGCCAGCCTCGCCCGATCCAGCGGCCGGCGCAGAGTCGCCACCGTCGCCAGATGCGGCGGTGCCAGTCGGTCCGTCGTCTGCGGCCGTCTCAACAGCCGACCCGTTGGCGGCGTCGCCGCCCAGACCGAGCACCTGGTCGATCGACAGGCCGCGCAGCTTGGCGACCTCCTCGGGAGTGCGCAACGAGCGCAGGCCCGCGACTGTGGCCTTGACGAGATTGATCGGGTTCTGCGTTCCAAGGCTCTTGGAGAGGATGTCGTGGATCCCGGCCAGCTCGAGCACGGCGCGGACGCCACCGCCGGCGATGACGCCGGTGCCTGGAGCGGCCGGCTTGAGCAGGACGCGCCCGGATCCGAATATTCCCGTGGTCTGATGCGTGATGGTGCTTCCGTGACGGGGAACGCGGAACAGGTCCTTGCGGGCTCGCTCGACGCCCTTCTGGATTGCGAGCGGAACCTCGTTGGCCTTGCCGTAGCCGACGCCGACGACTTCGCGCTCATCGCCGACGACCACGAGCGCCGTGAACGAGAAGCGCCGGCCGCCCTTGACGACCTTGGCGACACGATTGATCTCGACGACGCGCTCCTGGAGGTCCAGGCCCGAGGGGTTGACGGAACGATCTGTGGAAACGGACATCGGTGGCAGAGGGTAGCGGGACGCTGGTCCAGGCCTATACGAGCAGCCCGGCCTCCCGAATCGATTCGGCGAAGGAGCGCACGTGACCGTGGTAGCGATAGCCACCACGGTCGAACACGGCCTCGGAGACGCCGGCGGCTTTGGCGCGCTCTGCCAGCAGCTGGCCGGCGCGGGTGGCGCACTCGCCTTTGCTCAGCGAGCGCAGCTCGGGTTCATACCAGTTGACCGCTGCCAGCGTGTGTCCGGAGACGTCGTCGATCACCTGCGCCGAGACGCCGCGGTTGGAGCGGAACACCGACACGCGCGGTCGCGCAGCCGTGCCGGAGATCTTCGCGCGCACCCTGCGGCGGCGCTTGAGACGGCGGTCGCCCTTGGTCAGAACGGTCACGCGCGGACCTCCATCCTGTCGGCCCATCTGATGATGACGCACGCCCTCCAGGCATCGATAACCCGGCGGCTCATGCCCTCTTGCCCACCTTTCGCGCGACATACTCGCCCTCGTAGCGAATGCCCTTGCCCTTGTAGGGCTCGGGCGGGCGCTGCTTGCGGATCATCGCCGCGATCTCGCCGACGAGCTGCTTGGAGATGCCTTTGACGACGATGCGGGTGGGCTGGGGCACTTCGAACTCGATGCCGGGCGGCGCAGGGATCGGGACGGGATGCGAATAGCCGACGGCCAGCTCGAGGTCCTTGCCCTTGAGCTGGGCGCGATAGCCGACCCCCTGGATCTCCAGGCGCTTCTCGTAGCCGGCGGTGACGCCCTGCACCATGTTGGCCACGAGCGACCGAGTGAGGCCGTGCAGAGCACGATGTTCACCCCGGTCCGTGGGACGGGTGACAAGTAGTTGCTCGCCGTCCTGCGCGACGCTGATGTCGCGTGAGATGTGCTCGACGAGCTCGCCTTTCGGGCCCTTGACGCGGACCGATTCGGGCTCGATCGCGACCGTCACGCCTGCCGGCACGGGGATTGGTTGTCTACCGATTCTGGACATGGTTTGGGTCTGTTCGTGGTGCGTCTCTCGTTTGGCCCGGCTACCAGACCTCGGCCATTACCTCGCCGCCGACCCCGGCCGCGCGCGCGTCGTGTCCCGTCATGACGCCGTGCGAGGTGGAGATGATCGCGGTGCCCATGCCGCCGAGGACCTTCGGCATGTGCTTGGCGTCCACGTAGGTGCGCCGCCCGGGGCGCGAGATGCGGCGCAGCCCCGAGATCGCCGAGCGGCGCTCGTCGGTGTACTTGAGGCTGATCCTGATCAGCTCCCCCGGGGCATCTTCCGCAGCGGGCACGACCGACCAGGACTCGATGTAGCCCTGCTCGGCGAGGATGCGGGCCAGCTCGGACTTCAGCTTCGATGCGGGTATGTCAACGGTCTCGTGCGCAGCGTGGATCGCGTTGCGCACGCGCGTGAGGAAGTCGGCTATGGGATCGGTCATCGACATGGGACAGGGTGCCTACCAGGAGGACTTCGTCATCCCCGGGATCTGGCCGTTGTGGGCTAGCTCGCGCAGGCAGATGCGACAGAGCCCGAACTTCCGATACACCGCGCGCGGACGCCCGCAGCGGTTGCAACGAGTATAGGCGCGGCTCTTGAATTTGGGTGGGCGCGCCTGCTTGACGCGCATCGAGATCTTCGCCATCAGTCAGCGTCCTCCGTGTCGTTGCTGTCATCGCCGGGAGCCTCGCCGGCCGAATCGCCGCTTGCGCTCGCGTCGGCCGCGTCCCCGTCCACGTCGCCGTCCGAGCCTGCTTCGGCGCTCTGTACGCGGGCGCTGGTCTCGCCGTCAGAGCTGACCTGCACGTGCTCTGCGGTGACGCTCGCCTCGGTGCTGTCGCCATCCGCGCTCGCCGCCGGGAACTCATCCCGCGCGGCCTCGCCGACCGCGAGGTCCGCCTCCGAGATATCGGTGGACTGGAGCTCAGCCTCGGAGACATCCTCGGACGGGGGCTCAGCCTCGGAGACGTCCTCGGACGGGAGCTCAGCCTCGGAGACCTCCTCGCGCGGCGACTCGGCCTCGGAGACCTCCTCCGACGGGGGCTCGGCCTCGGAGACGTCCTCGGACGGCGGCTCGGCATCGACCGCCGACCCATCCGACTCTGGCAGGGCCTGCTGTGCCTCCTCGGACACGGAGCCTGCTTCCGGAGCCTCGCCAGCCGGGAGCTCGGCCTCTGAGACATCCGTGGAGGGCAGCTCGGCCTGGGCATCCGGCCCGGTCGCCTCCGCGCTCTGCGGCGGGGTCTCGTCAACCGCGGGCGCCGGCGCGGGACGCTGGCCGCCCGCGGCGTCCTCGGCGGCAGGCCCGAAGCCATCGTCGGCGAGCTCTTGCAGGCGTTTGGGCATGCCCTGCCGGGTGTATGGCATGCCGAGCGAAGCGAGCAGCGCGTAGGCCTCGGGGTCGCTGGCGGCCGAGGTCGTGATTGTGATGTCCAAGCCGCGCACCTCGTCGATCGCGTCGTAGTCGATCTCGGGGAAGATGATCTGCTCGCGTACGCCCAGCGAGTAGTTGCCGCGCCCGTCGAAAGAACGTGCGCTGAGACCGCGAAAGTCGCGGATCCGGGGGATCGCGATCGAGATCAGCCGATCGAGGAACTCGTAGGCGCGCTCACCGCGCAGCGTCACGGCGACGCCGACGGGCATGCCCTCGCGCAGTTTGAAAGCGGCGATCGACTTGCGCGCGCGCCGGATGCTGGGATGCTGGCCGGCAATCGTGGCGAGCTGGTCTTGGGCGGCTTTGAGCGCTTTCGAATCCTGCTTGGCGCTGCCGACGCCCATGTTCAGCGTGACCTTCTCGAGCTTGGGCGCCTGCATCGACGAGGTGTAGCCGAAACGCTCGATGAGGGCGGGACGGATCTCGTCGAGGTAGCGGGTCTTCAGGCGTGCTGGGGGTGCAGTGGCGTTCATTACGGTCAGGTTCGGGGCTCGCTCGTGGAGGTGGCTGGCACGGTTCAGTCGATGTTGGTCCCGGAGCGAACCGCCACGCGCGTGCGTCTGGCGCCCTCGCGCTCGATCCGCACGCGCGTCGGCCGGCCACCTTTGGGGTCGACGAGCATCACGTTTGAGACGTGGATCGGCCCCTCGCGCTCGATCACGCCGCCGATCGGCTGCTGGCGGCTGCCTTCGGCCACCTGTTTCGGGCGCATGTGGCGCTTGACCATGTTCAGACCCTCGACGTAGACACGGCGCTTGCGCGGCTCGGTGCGCAGCACGCGTCCGCTCTTGCCGCGGTCCTTGCCCGAGATCACGAGCACTTCATCATGACGGCGAATCTTCATCGAGGTGCGACGCGTAGATGCGGCCTTACCGGGCATCTCACAGGACCTCAGGCGCGAGCGAGACGATCTTCATGAAGTTGCGTTCGCGCAGTTCGCGTGCGACTGGCCCGAACACACGCGTGCCGCGCGGGTTGTTCTGGTCGTCGATGATCACCGCGGCGTTCTCGTCGAACGCTATGTAGGTGCCGTCGTCGCGTCCGATCGGCTTCTTCGTGCGCACGATCACCGCGGTGACGACCTCGCCCTTTTTGACCGCGCCCTGAGGGTTGGCCTGCTTGACCGTGGCGGTGATGATGTCGCCGACGAACGCGTAGCGACGCCGCGAGCCGCCCTTGACGCGGATGCACAGGATTTCGCGCGCGCCGGTGTTGTCGGCCACGCGCAATCTTGTCTCGTTCTGGATCATCGTGCGCGCTCCAGGACGTCGACGAGGCGCCAGCGCTTGGTGCGCGACAGCGGACGGCTCTCGATCACGCGCACCGTGTCGCCCTCGTGGGCGTCGTTGTTCTCATCGTGGGCGTGCAATGTGTTCGAGCTGCGCACGATCTTCTCGTAGCGGCGGTGGCGGCGCGCGACGTCGATACGAACGGTGATCGACTTGTCGGCCTTGTCCGATACGACGATGCCCTGGCGAACCTTGCGCCTGCCCTCGACGCGCTGTTGACCGTCCGCGGGCAGGCCATTGGACGCCGGCTGGGGAGCGGCGCCGCGTCGCGAAGCGGCCTTGGCACGTTCCTTCAGGCGCACCGTCCGGCGGCGGGCTGCCTTGTCCTTGCGCTCGGCGAGGCGTTCGGCGTGACGTTCCTCCGGTGAGCGCGAAGGGCGCGCGTTGCCGGTGTGCGTCGAGCGGGCCTTGCGCCGGCGCTCCTTGGGCGGGAGCTGAGCCTCCGGCTCCTGGTCCGCCTGGGCCGCAGCCGGTGCGCTCGCGCCGGTGTCGGCTGCGGGCTCGCTTGCCTCTGGCGCCTCACCCGCGGGCTGCTCGGCGGAGGCCCCGGCGCCGGCATCGGAGCCGTCCGCGTCAGGCGAATCTGGCGCGGCTGCCTCGACGGGCTGGTCCTGCTCGGCAGCTGGGTCGGTCGACTCGAGGTCGGTGTCGTCTTTGTTATCTGGTTGGTCAGCCATTTGCTCGTGTGTCTGCTCGATGTCCTGTCGCTTGCGTATTGGGTCTGTTGTCGGTTGCGTGCCTTGCCGCTGCTGTCACCTGAATCGTCTGAAGCTCACCTGAACGGTCTGTGCACCTCATCCGGAGTCACGACCGAGCTCGCGTTCGCGCGCCACGGTCAGCGCGCGGGCCAGGTCGCGCTTGGCACGCCCGATTCCTGAGGTGTCGTCGAGTTCGCCGGTCGCATTGGAGAAGCGCAATCCGAAGACGTCTTTGCGCAGCGTGGCGATCTGTTTGGCCAGCTCCTCGTCCTGCAGGTCTCGCAGCTCCTTGACGTTCACGGCGGCTCAGTCCTCGCGGAGCACGAACTTGGACTTGACGGGCAGCTTGTGGGCGGCCAGGCGAATTGCATCGCGGGCCAGCGACTCGGGGACTCCGGCGAGCTCGAACATGACGCGTCCGGGCTTGACGACTGCCACCCATCCCTCGGGCGATCCCTTGCCCGAGCCCATGCGCGTCTCGGCAGGCTTCTTGGTGACGGGCTTGTCGGGAAACACGTTGATCCAGACCTTGCCGCCGCGCTTGATCTTGCGGGTCATCGCGATGCGGGCGGCCTCGATCTGCCGGTCCGTGAGCCAGCCCTGCTCGAGTGACTTCAGCCCGTACTCGCCGAACTGGACCTTCACTTGCCCGCGCGAGACACCGCGGCGGCGGCCGCGGTGCTGCTTGCGGTGCTTGACACGCTTGGGAGCGAGCATCAGTGGTCCATCCCGGAAATTCGGTGTGGGTTTGCCGGATGTATGCCCGTGATCTGACGGTTCACGGTGTCGGTGCGCGTACCGGCGGTACGTGTGCAGGCAGCGGCGGCCGTCAGGCACGCACAGACGCCGGGAAACGACAGCGTATTTACGGGATGAACCACTTAACGACCTCTCGCTCCGCGACCGCCGGCGTCGCGGTCAGAGCCGCTACCACCGCGGCCGCCTCGTCCGCCGCGGCCACCCCCGCCGCGTCCGCCGCCGCCGGGGCCACCACCGTTGTCACGGCGACGTCCGCGGCCCTCGCCGCGGCCGTCGCGACCGCGTCCGTCGCGTTCGGAGCTCGGCGCGGCCGGAGCGCTCATGTCGGTGAGGTCGGCGCCGGTGTAGCCCTCGGGCATGATCTCGCCCTTGTTCATCCAGCACTTCACGCCGATCCGACCGAAGGTCGTGCGGGCCTCGTAAAAGCCGTAGTCGATGTCGGCGCGCATCGTGTGCAGCGGCACGCGCCCGTCCGAGTAGCTCTCCGTGCGGGCCATCTCGGCCCCGCCGAGGCGCCCTGCGACCTGCACCTTCACGCCCTTCGCGCCGGAGCGCATGGCGCTCGTGAGCGCGCGCTTCATGGCACGGCGGAAGGCGACCCTGTTCTGAAGCTGCTCGGCGATCGACTGGGCGACGAGCTTGGCATCGAGCTCGGGACGCTTGATCTCGAGGATGTTGACCTTGATCTGCTTGCTGGTCATGCGGTGAAGCTCGCGGCGCAGCGCGTCCACTTCGGTGCCCGACTTGCCGATCACGATGCCCGGTCGCGCAGTGTGAATATTGACCTCGAGCTCGTTGGCGTCCTTACGGATCGTGATCTCCGACAGGCCGGCATGGGCAAGCTTGTGAACGATGTGCTTGCGCACGCGGATGTCCTCGGCGAGATACTCGGAGAACGAGCGCTCGTTGAACCAGTTGGACTTCCAGTCATGGATATAGCCGACGCGCATGGCCTCGGGGTGAACCTTTTGTCCCATCTCGTTTTCAGCCGTTTCTTTTTAGTTTCGTTCGTTCTGTTCGAGGCTCGTCAGATGTCAGGGGTAAGGGTGATGGTGAGGTGGCTGGTGCGCTTGCGGATCGACGTGGCACGACCCATCGCGCGGGGGCGAAAGCGCTTGATCGTCGGCCCTTCGTCGGCGTATGCGTCCCGCACGATCAGGTCGTCCTCGAGCAGTTCGTGATTGTTCTCGGCGTTGGCGACCGCCGAGTCCAGCAGCTTGCTCCAGTCACGCGCGACCTCACGCGGGGCGTAGGCGAGGATAGCGCGCGCCTCCTGCACGGAACGCCCGCGCAGGTGATCGCTGACCAGGCGCGCCTTGCGCGCGGAGGTGCGCACGTAGCGGGCCTGCGCGCGCACGACACTGCGCCGCTGCGGACGTTTGGCGCCTTTTGCGGACCTTCGAGCAGCGCCGCGCTTGGCGGGTTTCGCAGAAGCCTCTCCTGCGGGTGCGGCGTCAACCGTTTTTTTAGCTCTGCGCCGCCGCGGCGCGGTGTCCTTCTCAGACGCCTCCTCAGCCGCAGATGTCCCCTCGGCCTCAGATGTCCCCTCGGCGGTAGACGTTCCCTCTGCCTCAGATGTCCCCTCGGCCTCAGATGTCCCCTCGGGTTCAGGCTCCCCCGCCTTCTCAGTCTTGGACTCGACCGCGGCGACGGTCTCGTCGGTGGTCGCTTTTTTCCGACGTCCGCGCGTTCGTTTGGCGGGAGCCTTCTCCTGCGCCTCGGCTTCCGGCTGCTCGGTGGCGGAGGCGCTGTCGCGCGCGTGCGTGTCCTCGGCGGCCTCCTCGCCGGCCACGGCGGTCTCGTCTGACATCTGTTCTTTCTGGTCTTTCTCGGGAGTCACTCGGATCAGCGGACCTTTGCGGAGCCGGCGTGGCCGCGGAACACGCGCGTGGGGGCGAACTCGCCGAGCTTGTGGCCGACCATCGACTCCGAGATGAACACGGGCACGTGTTTCTTGCCGTCGTGTACGGCGATCGTGTGGCCGACCATCTCCGGGAAGATCGTCGAGGCGCGCGACCACGTGCGCAGCATTTTTTTGCTGTTTTCGGTGTTCAGGGCTTCGATGCGCAACATCAGACGCTCCTGCACCCACGGCCCCTTCTTGCTGGAGCGGCTCATCGCTGCTTGCCCTTCCCACGGCGCCGGCCGCGCACGATGTAGCGGTCCGATGCCTTGCGGCGCTTGCGCGTGCGGTAGCCGAGCGTCGGGACGCCCCAGGGCGTGACCGGGTGACGGCCGGGGGTGGTCGAGCCCTCGCCGCCGCCGTGGGGATGGTCGACCGGGTTCATCGCGGTGCCGCGGGTCTGCGGACGCACACCGAGGTGGCGCTTGCGCCCCGCCTTGCCGATCTTCACGTTCTGGTGATCGGCGTTGCCGATCGTGCCAACAGTGGCGCGACACTCGGCGCGCACCAGACGCATCTCGCCAGAGGGAAGGCGCAGCGTGGCCATCTGGCCGTCGCGCGCCATCAGCTGCACTGCGGCGCCGGCGGAGCGAGCCATCTGACCGCCGCGACCCGGCTGCAGCTCGACGTTGTGGACGACCGTGCCGACGGGCATGCGCGCGAGCGGCAGGCAGTTGCCGACAGCGATGTCGGCGTCGTCGCCGGAGGAGACGGTCATCCCGACGGTCAGGCGCTGCGGCGCCAAGATGTAGCGCTTCTCGCCGTCGAAATAGTGCAACAACGCGATGTAGGCCGAGCGATTGGGGTCGTACTCGATCGCGGCGACCTTGGCGGGCACACCGTCCTTGCGGCGCTTGAAATCGATCCGCCGGTAGGCGCGCTTGGCGCCGCCGCCGCGATGGCGGGCGGTCTTGCGTCCTCGCGCGTTGCGCCCGCCGCTCTTGGTGAGGCCTTCGACGAGCGTCTTCTCGGGCTTTGACTTGGTGACCTCAGCGAAGTCGGGATAGGAGGCGAAGCGCCTTCCGGGGCTGGTGGGCTTTGGTTTTCGGATGGCCATGGTGTGGACTCGCCTTTCCCTAGTCGAGCGCGCTGAGTCCGTGGAAGATCGGGATCTGCTGGCCGGGCTCGATCTCGACGATCGCCTTCTTCCAGGCACGCGTGCGCCCGCGCACGGCGCCGCGACGCTTGGGCTTGGACTTGACGCTGAGCGTGCGAACGTCGAGGACCCTTACGTCAAAGAGCTGTTGGACGGCCTGACGGATCTGCGTCTTGTGAGCGTCGCTGTGAACCCTGAACGTGTAGCGATTGAGCTCGGAGAGGACGTAGCTCTTCTCGGAGACGACCGGCCTGATGATCACCTGCGAGGGGTCCATCACTCGCCTCCCTCTGGCGTCGGCGCGCTATCGCCCTCTGAGGTCTGCCGACTCTCAGCCTTCGAGGCGCGGGTCTTCTGCCGCTCTGACGTCTGCGCGTTGCCCGGCGCACCCGCGCGTGCGGTGAGCGCATCGAGCGCCGTCTGAGAGACCAGCATCGAGGCGGCGCGAACGATGTCGGCGACACCGACGTCGGCGTGGGTCAGGACCGCGACGCGATCGAGGTTGCGAAACGAGAGCGCGGCAGCCGACTCGTCAGCGGCGAGCACGACGAGCGCCGGCAGCGCGTCTGCGGGGGAGCGCCAATCGTCGAGCAGCTCGGCGGCCTGGCGGGTCTTTGGCTCGGTGAAGGCGGCGGTGTCGAGCACCGCGATCGAGCCGCGAGCGGCGTGCAGTGAGAGCGCCGAGCGCAGCGCAGCGCGCTGCTCCTTGCGGTTGACCTTGAATGTGTAGGACCGCGGTTTGGGCCCGAAGACGGTGCCGCCGCCGGTCCACACGGGCGAGCGGCTCGAGCCCGCACGGGCGCGCCCGGTGCCCTTCTGGCGCCACGGCTTGGCGCCGCCGCCGGAGATCATGCCGCGGGTTTTGGTGGCCGCTGTGCCGCGCCGTCGCGCGGCCTGCTCGGCGCGGACGCTCTGGTGCACGAGCGACTCGTGAAAGCGGTCCGCGAACGCGGCGCCCGCGAGCTTCGCCTTCTTGGCGCCCGAGCCCGCGGATCCGCCGAGCACCGGCGCCTCGGGCGCGGCCGGCGACTGAGCGCTTTTGCGCGCGCGCGTGCGCGGCTCAGGCATTGCCGCGCACCTCCACCACGCCGGCATTGCCGCGCACCTCCACCACGCCGCCGTTCGCGCCGGGAACCGACCCGCGCACCATCAGCAGGTTCTTGGCGGCGTTGACGGCCACGACCTCGAGACCGGTCTGGGTGGCACGCCTGGCACCCATGTGGCCGGGGGCACGCAGTCCGGGCAGAACGCGCGAAGGCGTGGCCGACGCTCCGATCGAGCCGGGCGCGCGCACGTTGTGCGAGCCGTGAGACTTGGGGCCGCGTTTGAAGTTGTGACGGCGGATCGTGCCCTGAAAGCCCTTGCCCTTGGAGACGCCCGAGATCTTCACGTGGGTGCCGACGTCAAACGCGTCCACCGTAACGGTGTCTCCGAGCTGCAGCTCCCCGGCCTGACCGCGGAACTCCGCGAGGTGGCGCAAGGGCGGAGCGCCGGCCTTCTTGAGATGCCCGAGCTCGGCTTTGCTCAGATGCTTCTCACGCGCCTGGCCGAACGCGAGCTGGACCGCGTCGTAGCCGTCGCGCTCCTCGGTGCGGATCGCGGTGACGGGGCACGGTCCGGCCTCCAGCACCGTGACCCGCGCGACGGTGCCGTCCTCCAGGAACAGCTGGGTCATGCCGATCTTTTTGGCGAGGATCGCGGACATACTCAGGTGGCGAGGCGGATCTCGATGTTGACGCCGGCGGGAAGGTGGTCGAGGCGCTGCAGCGAGTTGACCGTCTTGGGGGTCGGCTGGTGGATGTCGATCAGGCGCTTGTGCGTGCGCACCTCGAAGTGCTCGCGCGAGTCCTTGTCCTTGAACGGGGAGCGGATCACGCAATAGACGTTCTTCTCGGTCGGCAGCGGCACCGGCCCGGAGACCGTGGCGCCGGTGCGCGTGGCCGTCTCGACGATCTCCTTCGCGGCGGACTCGATCGCCGAGGTGTCGTACGCCTTGAGCCTGATGCGAATCTTGTTTTGTGAAGCTGATGCCATACCTGGTTTTCGCAATGCGTGAAGTAGGGGGTTTGCCGGTGAAGCGTGCGAGAGGGCGGATCCCCATTGCAGAATCCGCCCCCTGCCCGTCGCTCGGACGGGATGCTCGGTTAGTCGTATCGGACTGCTGGTTGAGCGCTTCGCCGCCGGCGATGCAGTGGCGCGCGCTGATTACTCGACGATCTCGCTGACCACGCCCGAGCCGACCGTGCGCCCACCCTCCCGGATGGCGAAACGCAGGCCCTGGTCCATCGCGATCGGCTGGATCAGCTCGATCTCCATCTGGACGTTGTCCCCGGGCATGACCATCTCGACACCATCGGGCAGCTTGGCCACGCCGGTGACGTCGGTGGTGCGGAAGTAGAACTGGGGCCGGTAGCCCGAGAAGAACGGGGTGTGGCGACCACCCTCCTCCTTCTTGAGCACGTAGACCTCGGACTTGAACTTGGTATGGGGCGTGATCGAGCCGGGCTTGCAAAGCACCTGGCCGCGCTCGATCTCCTCGCGCTTGGTGCCGCGCAGCAGGCAGCCGACGTTGTCGCCGGCTTGGCCCTGGTCGAGGATCTTGCGGAACATCTCGACGCCGGTGACGACGGTCGAGCTGGTGTCGTGGATGCCGACGATCTCGACGGTGTCGCCGGTGTTGATGATGCCCTGCTCGACGCGCCCGGTTGCCACGGTGCCGCGGCCGGTGATCGAGAAGACATCCTCGACCGGCATCAGGAAGGGCCTGTCGAGCTCGCGCACGGGCTCGGGGATGTAGGTGTCGAGCGCCTCGGCGAGGTCGAGGATCTTCTGCTTGGAAGCCTCGTCGCCTTCGAGCGCCTTGAGCGCCGAGCCGGTGATGAAGGGGATGTCATCGCCCGGGAAGTCGTACTCGGAGAGCAGCTCGCGAACCTCGACCTCGACCAGTTCGAGCAGCTCCTCGTCGTCGACCATGTCGGCCTTGTTGAGAAATACGACGATGTACGGGACGCCCACCTGGCGCGCCAGCAGGATGTGCTCGCGCGTCTGCGGCATCGGGCCATCGGCGGCGGAGACCACCAAGATCGCGCCGTCCATCTGGGCGGCGCCGGTGATCATGTTCTTGACGTAGTCGGCGTGCCCGGGGCAGTCGACGTGGGCGTAGTGGCGGTTCTCGGTCTGGTACTCCACGTGGGAGGTGGCGATCGTGATACCGCGTTCCTTCTCCTCAGGAGCGTTGTCGATCTCCTCGAAGCTGCGCGCTTCGGCGCCCCCATGCTCCGCCAGCACCGTCGTGATGGCAGCGGTCAGCGTTGTCTTGCCATGGTCGATGTGACCGATGGTTCCAACGTTGACGTGCGGCTTGTCGCGCTCGAACTTCTCCTTCGCCACTTTGCTTCGCTCCTGTATCGACTTGTATGCCCGCCGCCAAGAACGGCGAACCTGGAAAATCTATCTGAATGCGGTTGTTCGTGTGTCGCTGGTCTGGATGTTGCGCCTTGCTTGGTCGTCTGCCTCGCTCGGCGTGCGGGTCTCCGGTGTCCTCCGGCGACCCTGCTTGCGGCTGATCACGCCTGCAGAGAGCGGTCTGCCAGGCGGTAGCGCGGTCTTGCGGCCCTATGCCGGTACAGGCTCCCCGGTACGCGCCTCGATGATCTTCTCGGCGATGTTCGCCGGAACCTCCTCATAACCCTCAAACTGCATCGTGTAGGTTGCACGCCCCTGCGTGTTGGAACGCAGGTCGGTGGCGTACCCGAACATCTCGCTGAGGGGAACACGGGCATTGACGACGAGCGCGTTGCCGCGGCGCTCGTTGCCCTCGACGCGCCCGCGCCGGCGCGAGAGGTCACCGATGACCTCGCCGAGGAACTCCTCGGGAGTGACCACCTCGACGGCGAAGATCGGCTCGAGCAGCACCGGTTTGGCCCGTTTGGCGGCCTCTTTCAAGGCAAGCGAGCCGGCTACCTTGAAGGCGATCTCCGAAGAATCGACCTCGTGGTACTTGCCGTCGGTGAGCGTGACGCGCACGTTGACCATCGGATAGCCGGCCTTGACGCCATTCTCGAGCGCCTCCTCGACGCCCTTCTCGACCGCCGGGATGAACTCTGAGGGGATCGCGCCGCCCTTGATCTTGTTGACGAAGTCAAAGCCCTCGCCGGGTGCAGGCTCGAGGTTGATGTAGACGACGCCGAACTGTCCCGACCCGCCGGTCTGACGGACGAAGCGGCCTTCGACCTTGTCCGCCGTGCCGCGCACGGTCTCGCGATAGGAGACCTGCGGGCGCCCGACGTTGGCCTCGACGCCGAACTCGCGCTTCATGCGATCGACGAGCACCTCCAGGTGCAGCTCGCCCATGCCGGAGATCTCGGTCTGGCCGGTCTCCTCGTTGCTGCGCACCTGGAAGGTCGGGTCCTCCTCGGCGAGCCGGCCGAGGGCGATCGACATCTTCTCCTGGTCGGCCTTGGTTTTTGGCTCGACCGCGACCTTGATGACAGGCTCGGGGAAGTCGATCGTCTCCAGACGGATCGGAGCGTCGGGCGCGGCGAGCGTATCGCCGGTGACCACCTGCTTGATGCCCACGGCGGCGGCGATATCGCCGGCGTAGACCTCCGGCACCTCCTCGCGGTCGTTGGCGTGCATCATCAGGATGCGCCCGATCCGCTCGGTGCGCCCGCTGTTGACGTTGAGCACGCGCGAACCCGACCCCAGGTGGCCCGAGTAGACGCGGAAGTAGGTGAGCTTGCCGACGTAGGGGTCGGCCATGATCTTGAAGGCGAGCGCCGCGAACGGTTCGCCGTCGTCGGCCTGGCGCGTGACCTCGCGCTCGCCCTCCTCGCCGCGAACGAGTTCGGTGCCGGTCACGGATGGCACGTCCAGCGGTGAAGGCAGGTAGTCGATGACGGCGTCCAGCAGCGGCTGAACGCCCTTGTTCTTGAACGAGGACCCGCACAGCACCGGGGTCATCGCGATCTGCAGCGTGGCCTTGCGGATGGCCTGCTTGAGACGCTCGGGCGAGATCTCGGCCTCCTCCAGGATCAACTCGAGCAGCCCGTCGTCATAGTGCGAGACCTCCTCGAGCAGGTGCTCGCGCGCTGCCGCAGCGGCCTCGGCCAAGCGCTCGGGGATGTTGACGATCTCCTGTTCGGTGCCGAGCTCGTCCTTGTAGACGACCGCCTTCATGGTGATGAGGTCGATGACGCCTTCGAAGTCGCTCTCGGCGCCGATCGGCAGCTGGATCGGAACCGGGTGAGCACCGAGCCGGTTGACCATCGTCTGCACGCCCTGCTCGAAGTCGGCGCCGATGCGGTCCATCTTGTTGATGTAGGCGATCCGCGGGACGTGGTACTTGTCGGCCTGGCGCCACACGGTCTCGGACTGCGGCTCGACGCCGGCGACCGAGTCGAACAGCGCGATCGCGCCATCGAGCACGCGCAGCGAGCGCTCGACCTCGACGGTGAAATCGACGTGGCCGGGCGTGTCGATGATGTTGATGCGATGCCCCTTCCACTCGGCGGTCGTGGCGGCCGAGGTGATCGTGATGCCGCGCTCCTGCTCCTGTTCCATCCAGTCCATCGTGGCGGCGCCCTCGTGGACCTCGCCGATCTTGTAGGTGCGCCCGGTGTAGTAGAGGATGCGCTCCGTGGTCGTGGTCTTGCCGGCGTCGATGTGCGCCATGATCCCGATGTTGCGGGTGTTCTCGAGGCTGAACTTGCGTGGCATGGTCGTGGCGTCCGGGTTGAGAGGTTCGTCGAGTGCCGGTGAGGTCTGGAGTGAAGGTCCTGTGAAGCCTGGATGAGATGGCCTTGAGGCCAAAAAAATGGGCCCCTCGGGCCCACGCGCGCGCTACAGGTCTATCGCCAGACCGGCTCGCGTCGTTATCTGCTCGAGATCTCCATTCTTGAAGCTTGGTTCTGCAGCGGACCTGCCCACACACAACGTCCAAGCCGGCCGCGGCCGACTATAGCAGAGGACTTCGGGGGCTCTGCCGGGGGTAGTGGGTCAGTTTGGTTCGGTTTGCTGCCCTAACGTCCGCAATCGCTCGTGCCCGGACTCGGTGATGGCCCAAAAGCAGCCCGTGCTGGACTGGCCCCACTGCTCCACGTAGCCAGCATCTACGAGTCCATCCAGCAGGGGGTTCACGACCTCTTCAATGCGATCCCAGTCAAGGCCGCTGTCGAGCGCGCCCCAGACGCGGCAGATGGCGTCGTTCGTCGGCATCGCGCCCGGGTTCCCGGCCGCCTACGTCCCATGATCGGGGATAGGGTCCCGACACGCCTGTACGATGATCGCATGGCCGACCTCAACCAGATGGCCTACCGGGTCGTCCAGCATGCGACCGAGCCGCAGGACAAGCCGTCAGCCGCGCAGATCAGCGGGCGCAAGGGCGGCTTGAAGGGCGGGAAGGCTCGCGCAGCGAAGCTCACGGCTAAGCAGCGCAGCGAAGCTGCTAAGCGGGCAGCGCAGGCGCGCTGGTCGAACCGCCCGGCTGGTTGAGCAGTCCATCAATCTGGCCACGCATCAGCACATACGGCTGCAGCAGTGGATCGTGAAACCGATAGCGATAGCGATAGGTGGTGCCGAAGCGATCAAGAATGCCGCCGCGGCGCCCGTTGCCGGAGAAGTCGCTCATATGCTGGGCGAATGCCGGAAGGTCACGGAAGGTGCCGGTAATCTTCGTTAGCTCATCGCGAACATCCGTGCCGCTGAAAAGACCCTTCTCATCGCGCTTTGCGAGTGCACACGCGAGCAGCACCTGCTTGTAAAGCGTTTCCCGATTGCTCGTGGTGGCGCGATGATATGCATCCAACACCGACTGCTGCACGTTGGCGATCGAGCGCTCGATCGCGTCATCCAAATCATCCGCCCGCACCTCGACGCGATCGGCTTCGAGCACGACCCGGCAGGCGTTCTGGGCGATCAGATGCACGTAGTTGGGCAGGCCCTGTGCAAGTCCCACGACCTTGCTCGTGAAGGCGGACTCGACGGTCATTTCAGCGGCCGCCATGCCCTTCCCAACGATCTCGGCAAGCTCTGCGTCGGACATGTTCGGCATGTAGATCTGAGCCAGCGAGCGTAGGACCGACTCGTGCGCTTCTACTAGGCCGTTGATATCGTCGGCGACACCGACGAGCACGATAGTCGCTGGCGTGAGCTGGTCGGACAGCACCTTCGTCGTGTCTGCGAAGGCGGCCTTCTCCGAGCTGACCAGGCGGTCAAACTCATCAACGAAGATCGCTAGGGGTGCCGCTTTGGAGAGCATCAAGAGGCCGCGGCGAACCGTGTCGGTGGTCACCGCACCTTCGAGGTCAAAGATCTCGGTTGACGGGATTTGCTCGGACGTCGCTTTGCCGGTGAACCCGAAGCCCTCCGAGCGAAGCGTCACGAACAGATCTCCGAAGATGGACCGCCAGACGCTCACGAAGGTGTCGTTCGCGCTGCATGTGTAGTGGACCGCGACTACGCCGGATTCACGTTCGGCCCAATTGTTGAGGGCCGCGGCGATCACCTTAGCCAGCGAGGTCTTCCCTACGCCACGGCTGCCGTAGATCGCGGCGTGCTGTCCGGGTTGGTCCACCACGTCGAGCACGCGCACCATCTGCTGGGTGCGACCGGCGAAAAGTGCTTGGTTATCGACCGGCGCCGCAGGTCGGAACGCCTTGCCGACCAACTGCTGGCGGCGAAGATGCTCGTTTCGATCCATAGCGCCATTCTATCGAGGCCCTTGGCCCACGTCAAGCAGTTCATCAGACAAGAATCTCTATTGCTATTGGGTCAGGCCAGGTCTTTCTGAGCTTCCGTCCGACCCCTCAGGCATGATGGTCATTATGAACCGGCTGACCACTGATAAGCGCGCCCAGATCATCGGCTGTCTGACCGAGGGCATGAGCATCCGAAGCACGGTCCGGATCACGGGGGCGGCGAAGAACACGATCACGAAGCTGCTCGTGGACCTCGGAGAAGCCTGCAGCGCCTACCAGCACAGCACGCTAAGGGATCTAGCCTGCACAACAATCGAGTGCGACGAGATCTGGAACTTCGTCGGGATGAAGGACAAGAACATCCAGGCCGACCGGCACGGCGAGCATGGAATCGGCAGCGTCTGGACGTGGACGGCGATCTGCGCAGACACGAAGCTCATCCCGGCGTGGTTCGTGGGCCAGCGCACCGCCGTGGATGGCTACCTGTTCATGATGGACCTGCGAACCCGGCTCAAGCACAGGCCCCAGATCACGACGGACGGATGGGGAGCCTACGCTGAGGCGATCGGCTTCTCCTTCGGGGCACAGGTCGATTGGGCGACCCTCGTGAAGACCTACAGCGTCGACCCCGCCGATGAGCGTCGCTACAGCCCGCCAGTCTGTACGGGCATCGACGTTCGCGTCCGCACCGGCAAGCCCGACCCGGAGAGGATCAGCACGAGCTACGTCGAGCGCCAGAACCTCACGATGCGGATGAACATGCGGCGCATGACGCGGCTGACCAACGCCTTCTCCAAGAAGATCGAGAACCTGGCCGCAGCCGTCGCGCTGCACTACCAGGCCTACAACTTCGCGCGCCCCCACATGAGCCTCAAGAACCCCTACCCGCGCACCCCCGCGATGGCAGCCGGGAAGGCCGATCACGTCTGGACCCTCAAGGAGATCGCGGCCCTGCTCGATTAGAGCGTTATGCGCGGAAACAGTCGCTTGCAGGTCGCGCTCGCGCTGATCGCGGCGGCCGCATACGGCTACGCGACCTGGCTAAAGAGCGGTTCGTCGCACTACTCGGTAGGCGCATGGCTCATCGGGACGCCGGTAGCCGTGATCCTGATACTCGGGTTCACCTACCTCCGCTTGCGGTACCTACGAGCGCGCAAAGCGGCGCGAACCAAGGAGCCACCGTCAAACTGACCCACTACCCTGCCGGGAATGCCTCGGGGTCGACCGGAGGATCGAACGATTGTCCGCAAGCCCTTGAAAGCCAAACGTTCGGTACCTAAACTTTCGGTACCGAATGTCTTCGCCGGGATCGACACGGGCCCCTTCGACCAGCTCTGCCCAGAGTAGCGCCAATGGCACACCGGCCGAGGCTGTGCCGGGTGCCGAGCCGCCCGCGCCCGGAGCATCCTCCCGGGCGAGCGCCGCGGCGGGCAGACCGGCCGGCGCGCCGGTGAGCTACACGGCGGGCCGCATCGAACGGCACGTGTGGGTGGTGTGCGGCGTGGTGATCCTCGGGATGATCATGTCGATCCTCGACACGACGATCGTGAACGTGGCGCTGAACACGCTTTCGCGTGACCTGCACAGCCCGCTTTCGCAGGTCCAGTGGGTGATCACCGGGTATCTGCTGTCGCTGGCGGCGGTGATCCCGGTGTCGGGCTGGGCGGCTCGGCGGTTCGGCGCCAAGCGCGTGTACATGGTCTCGTTGGTGCTGTTCACGGTCGGATCGGCGCTGTGCGGCCTGGCCGGCTCGCTGACCTCGCTGGTGGTGTTCCGCGTGCTGCAGGGCGCCGGCGGCGGCATGATCATGCCGGTGGCGATGATGATCATGGCCCAGGTCGCAGGCCCTCAGCAGATGGGCAAGGTGATGGGCGTGGTGTCGATGCCGGCGATGATCGCGCCGATCCTGGGCCCGGTGGTCGGCGGTGTGATCCTGGAGCACCTGCACTGGTCGTGGATCTTCTTCGTGAACGTCCCGATCGGCGCGATCGCGTTCGCGCTGGGCTGGAAGCTCCTGCCACACACCGATGCGGGCGAGGCGGGGCGTCTGGACCTGTTGGGGTTGGCGTTGCTGCCGATCGGCTCGGCGTCGCTGATCTACGGCGTCAGCCAAGCCGGCTCGGGCGCGCCGCTGGGTTCGAGCGAAGTGATCGTGCCGGTGATCGCGGGAATCGCGCTGACCGTTCTGTTCTCCCTGCACGCGCTGCGCGTCGAGCGTCCGCTGCTGGACATCCGCATGTACGCCAATCGCGTGTTCGCGGGGGCGGCGTTCACCAACTTCGGCCTCGGCGCGGCGCTGTTCGGCGCGATGATCCTGGTGCCGCTGTACTACCAGCAGGTGCGCGGGCAGAGCGTGATCGCCACCGGCCTCTTGACCGGTCCGCAGGGGATCGGGGCGCTGGTGGCGATGCCGCTGGCGAGCCGCCTGACCGAACGCTTCGGCGGCGGACGCGTGGCGATCGCAGGCGTGAGCCTGCTGTGCGTGAGCACACTCCCGCTCACGTTCGTCGGTGCGCACACCTCGTTTGTGGCGATCTCGCTGGTGCTCGTGGTGCGCGGCTTGAGCATCGGGTTGTGCTTCATGCCGGCGATGACCGCGGCGTTCGCGTCGATGCGCCCCGAGCAGGTCTCGGATGCGACCCCCCAGATCAACGCGCTGCAGCGACTCGGCGGCGCGTTGGGCACGGCGGTGCTGGCGGTCGTGCTGCAGCGCGCGGGCGCGCACGCGGTCACGCCGGAGCAGCACGCGAGCGCGTTCGACGCCGCCTATTGGTGGGCCCTCGGGATTGCGGCGCTGTCACTGATCCCGTGCACGATGCTGTTGCGTGCCGAGAATCCGCGCAGCGATCTGGAGCGCGCCCCCGCCGCCGAGCCGGCCGCCGAGGCGCTCGGCGCATAGGAGCTGCTCGATGGGCGCGCGAGCAACCGATGCCACGACGAGCCAGGCCGGGATCAAGACGGCGGCGCCGGCTGCGGTGAGCGCGACGAGCGGCGCGCCGGCGCCACCCTCCGGGGAGGCCTGGAGCAGCGAGCTGACCGATCTCGGCCGGGCCTTCAGACGAGTGTTTCGCGGCGTGATCAGGATGCGCGGCCGCGATACCCATCTCGGCGGCACCGAGCTGAGCCACGCCCAGTTCGAGCTACTGATCGAGCTGTATGAGCGCGGTGAGCTGCCCGCCGGAGAGCTGGCGGCGGCGGCGCGGCTGTCGCCCGCGGCCGTGACCCAGATGCTCGATCATCTCGCCGCGGCCGGGCAGGTCGAGCGGGTCCGCTCGCAAAGCGACCGACGCGTGGTGGTGTCGCGTCTGACTCCGCAGGGGCGGCGCAAGATCCTGGCGAAGCGTGCGATCTGGCAGAGCCGCTGGGAGCACGCACTGGATGGCCTCAGCGCACGCGAGCTACAGGCAGCCACGCGAGTGCTCGAGCGGCTGAGCGCGGTGTTCGAGGACGCCGAGGACTGTCCCGCGCAGGACGACGCGGCCTAACCGGCCCGCTACCAGCGATAGTGGGCGAAGGCCTTGTTGGCCTGGGCCATGCGGTAGATGTCGTCCTTGCGCTTGTAGGCGCCGCCCTGCTGGGACTGGGCGTCGAGGAGCTCTCCGGCTAGGCGCTGTGCCATTGTCTTCTCGCGGCGCTGGCGCGCAAACTCGACCAGCCAGCGCACCGCGAGGGTGCGCGCGCGCCGGGAGGGGACCTCGACGGGCACCTGGTAGGTGGCGCCGCCGACACGCCGCGAGCGAACCTCGAGCGACGGCGTGAGCGCCTTGATCGACGTTTCGAGCGTCTCGATCGGCTCGCGATCGGAGCGCTCGCCGATCAGCGCGAGCGCGTCGTAGACGATCTGCTCGGCGATCGACTTCTTGCCGTCGAGCATCACCTTGTTGACCACCTGCTGGACCAGTTTGGAGCGGTACAGGGGGTCGGCCTCGAGCGGGCGGACCTGTGCGGCTGCGCGGCGCGGCATCGGTGTTTAGTGCTACTTCCGCTTCACGCCGTACTGCGAGCGTGCCTTTTTGCGGTCACTGACCCCAGCGGCGTCGAGGGTGCCGCGCACGACCTTGTAGCGGACGCCCGGAAGATCCTTGACGCGTCCACCGCGGACGAGCACGACCGAGTGCTCCTGGAGGTTGTGGCCCTCCCCGGGGATGTACGCGGTCACTTCGATCGAGCCTGAGATGCGCACGCGCGCGACCTTGCGCAATGCCGAGTTCGGCTTCTTCGGTGTGGTCGTGTAGACGCGGGTGCAGACGCCGCGACGCTGCGGCGCCGCCACCTTCTTCTTGCGGCCCTTGCCGGACTTGAGGCCCGGGGTGGCGAGCTTCTTCTTGGGAGCGACGCGCCCCTTGCGCACGAGCTGAGAAGTGGTCGGCATCAGGCCGGGATGGTAGCAGCGGGGGCCGTACGGCCGGACGGCCCCCGACCCACGGTCCAGTCAGCCGGTCGTCGAGCTCAGCTGGTCGCCGGGGCGATGCCGGCCGAGCGGACCGGCGCGGGCATCAGCGCGCAGGCGACGATCACGAGCACGAACGCGAGCGACTCGAGCACGACCCCGGCGGGACTGCCGGCCATCGGATCACCGAACACGACGATGCCGCCGGCGACGCCGGCGATGTTGGCGGCCGTTCCGGTGACCGCGATGACGGGCACAGCGTCTCCGTCTTGCAGGCCCCGGGCCGACGCGTAGAAGGCGATGATCGACGCGAGCACGGCAACCGCGAGCCATGGGCTGAGCAGCACCGCCAGAACTCCGTGCGCGCCGACGATGCCGGTGAGGGCCTTGATGGCGCTGTCAGAGACGCCGAACAGGATGCCGGCGGCAGCGCCAAGCATGATCCCGTGGTGCTCGGTCGGGCCGCCCATGCGCGGGCCCATGATCAGCAGACCGCCGATCCCGAACAGGCCGGCCTCGAAGGAGATCATGGCCACCTGCGAGAACTGCGAGTGTGCTCCGTGCATCGCGGGCAGCGTCAGGCCGAGCACGACCAGGCCGAGGCCGGTCGCCAGCAGGCCCAGCCACTGGCGCGGGCCAACATCGAAGCCGAATATTCGATCGGCCATGACCGCGATCAGAACGACGCCGGCGGCCAGCGAGACCTGGATCACCGACATCGGCGCCAGCGCGAGCGCGGCCACGTGAAGCGCCCAGCTAGCGGTCGCCACCACCATGCCGATCGAGAACCACTTCGAGGCGAACAGCTCGCGAGCGGAGCGCAGCGGATGGCGCACCTGCACCGTCGGTGCGGCGTTGGCGCCCCTGTACTTGTAGAAGAAACCGAAATTGGCGACGAGGGCGCACGCGAGCGCGAGCAGGATGCCGATGGCGAGGGTCATACGGGGGCGGGGATCTGACTCTGGTGTTGGATGAGATGGCTCAAGTGCGGACCGACGATGTTTGTCTGGGCGGTGGGCGTCCCCCACGCCCGTCCGGACAGCCGATCGGCAGCAACGGCGCGCTGCTTTACTGGCCGCACTCGATCACGGCACATTACTGAGGCCAACCTCTGTGCGAGCTAAAGATCCTGCACCCGGACCCAAGCGAGATCCTGCACCCGGACCCAAGCGAGATCCTGCACCCGGACCCAAGCGAGATCCTGCACCCGGACCCAAGCGAGATCCTGCACCCGGACCCAGGCGAGATCCTGCAGCCGGACCCAAGCCAGCTCCGTCACCCGAAGCCAAGCCGTTGCTGATGGTCAACATCGACGGGGTCATCTCGCTGTTCGGCGTTCCGGGCGGCATCCTGGCCGCCACGATCGACGACCAGCCCACCGGCTCGCTGCAGACGATCGAAGGGGTGGTCCATTTCCTCTCGCGCGCCGCGGCGGCGCATCTGCTCGAGCTGGGCGAGCACTTCGAGCTGGTGTGGGCGAGCGGGTGGGAGGAGAAGGCCGATGAACACCTGCCGCATATGCTCGGCGTGCCGGCGGATCTGCCCTATCTGCGCTTCGAACGCGGCGGCAGTCGGGTCGGGGCGAGCGGCGCGCACTGGAAGCTCGCGGCGATCGAGCGCCACGCGGGGGCGCGCGCGCTCGCGTGGGTTGACGATTCCTTCAACGACGCCTGCCACGAGTGGGCAGCGGAGCGGAAGGCTCCGACGCTGCTCGTCCAGACCGAGCCCGCGCGCGGGCTCACGGCTCGCGAGGCCTCACTGCTGAGGAGCTGGGCGCTCACGCTCGGCCGAGCGTGAGCGCGCGATCGCCAGGCGGCGCTCGAGGTTGGCGCGAACGGCGGGCCAGTCGGTGTCGATGACGCTGTAGTAGGCCGAGTCGCGGACGCCGACGCCGGGCATCAGCATGTGCTTGCGAAAGATGCCCTCGAACTGGGCCGGCAGAGCCGCGAGCGCGGCGCGCGAGCGCTCGTTGCGAGCGTCGGTCTTGAACTCGACGCGCATGCACTGCAGACGCGTGAACGCGTGCCTGAGCATCAGGAGCTTGGCCTCGATGTTGGCGCCCGTTCCCCACACCGCCGGCGTGAGCCAGGTCCAGCCGATCTCCAGGCCGCGATGGGGCTCGCGCAAGGTCATGTAGCGGGTGCTGCCGACGGCGGCCCCGGTGGTCCGGTTAACCGTCGCGTACACCCCCTCGCGTCCCGCCTCGGCGTCCACCAGGCTCGCGCGGAGCCAGGCCGAGAAGTACTCGCGGCTGTTTCCGATCGGCGCCAGCCAGGTCCAGATCTCTGGATGCTGGGCGGCTTCGAACAGGTCCTGCTCGTGACGAGCCGCGAGCGGCTCTAGCACGACGACCTCCCCCTCGAGGCGCTCTTTCAGGCCGTCCCACATCACGCTCTCACCCCGTCCCACATCGCGTCCTCAGCCGACTCGACGTCACGCTCTCAGCCCATCCCACATCGCGCCGTCAGCCGATTCCACATCACCGTCAGCGCCATCCGAGGTCGTGCTGTCAGCCCTTCCCAGGTCGCGCCATCGACGGTCTTGTCTGAGCTTGCCGACCACGATGGCGAGGCTACAGGCCGATATGGAAGGATCGAAGGCCGATGGCGCGCACAGGGGATGAGCTGGTGAATCCGCTCAGCGGAGAGCGCATCGTGTTCCTGCGCACGGCCGACGAAACGGCGGGCGAGCTGTTGGAGATGGACGCCCACTGGACACGGCCCGGCCGGCGCGCGCGCGAGCACAGACACCCGCAGATGGAAGAGCGCTGGCAGGTGATCGCGGGCAGCGCGTGCTTTCGGATCGGGGGAGTCGAGCAGATCAGTGGGCCGGGTGAGACGGCCGTGGCGCTCCCCGGCGTGGCGCACGAGGCGTGGAATCCGAGCGAGGAGCCGGCGCACGTGCGCATCCGGATGCGCCCGGCGCTGTGCTGGGAGCAGTTCGTCGAGCGGCTGTTCGCGCTGGCGAATGACGCCTACGCACATGGGCGCGACGCGCCGGAGCTGGCGTCGCTGCTGGCGTTGATGCGCGAGTTCCCGGGTGAGATCGCAGGCTCGGCACGTGCCGGCTGAGCCGCGCGCCCGAGTTGCGCGGCCATCCTGGGGCGCCGACGAAGCTGGGCGGCGCTAGGAGCACATACGATTTGGGCGCCGGCGAGGCCGGGCGGCACGCCAGAAACGCCGTGCGACCCACACGCCGGCCAACCGGGGCGGCACGCCAGAAACGCCGTGCGACCCACGCGCCGGCCCAGCCAGGCGGCACGCTAGGAACGCGGTGCGACCCAGGCGCTGACGGCGTCAGACGCGGTGACGCCGGCGGTCAGTCGCGGGTCGGGCAGCGGCGGTCGGGCAACGGTTTGGAGCGGTATCACGCCTGCCCACGCCGGCAGTGCGTAGTCGTCCTCGTTGTTAACGGGCGGACCGTTGCGGATCTTGGCCGAGCTCTCGTCCAAGCGCAAGGCAAGCACCTCGGTGGCGCGCAACTCCTTGTCGCTGGGAGGACGCACTTCAGCCCAGCGACCCGGAACCAGACGCTCGGTGAAGGCGCGCAAGGCAGCGAGGCGCTCGTCGCGATCGCCGACGGGTCGAGCGCTGCCGAGCACGACCACCGAACGGTAGTTCACGGAATGGTGGAACGCCGAGCGGGCGAGCACGAGCCCGTCGATCAGCGTGGCGGTGAGACAGGCCGGAGCGCCGGCTCCGAGCGTGCGCAGGGCGCGGCTGGCGGCGGAGCCGTGTACGTACACGATGTCGCCGACGCGCGCGTGCAGCGTCGGAATCGCGTAAGGCTGACCGTCGTCGATGAACGCGAGGTGCGCGACGAGCGCCTCGTCCAGGATCGCCTCTACGCTGGCGCGGTCGTACGCCGCGCGCCCCGGCTCGCGGCGTACTTTGGTCCTGGACGAAGGAGCGCTAGTGTCGTGAGCCATAAATTCGGTCAGCATTTGCCGGATGGATGGACGCGATCTGACGGTCGGCGGCGCCGGTAAGTGTGCCGGGAGCACATGGGCGGCGACGGCGGGGGTCAGGCGCGTTCAGGCGCCGGGAAATGCCAGCGAATTTATGGCTCACGACACTTAGCCACACGGATACGCTACTCGCCGTCGTGCTGATCGCCGGAGACCTCGAGGTCGGCGAGCTCCTCGACGAACCCCGGGTCGGTGGCGCCGGCGCCGATCTTCTCGAGCGAGGCGAGGTCGGCGTCGAACTCGTGCCCGTAGGAGAGGCTTTCGCCACCCGACAGGCCGAGCTCGGCCGCGATCTCCTCCTGATCGAGCAGGCCGACGTCGTCGATCGCGCGGGGCAACGGCTCGGAGGGCTCGATCTCGATCCGGCGGTAGCGCGTGAGTCCGGTGGCCGCGGGGATCAGCTTGCCGATGATCACGTTCTCCTTGAGGCCGTTGAGACGATCGGTCTTGCCCTCGAGGGCGGCGTCGGTGAGCACCTTGGTGGTCTCCTGGAAGGAGGCCGCCGACAGGAACGAGTCCGTGTTCAGCGACGCCTTGGTGATACCGAGGATGATGTCCTCGAACTGCGCGGCCTCGCCACCGCCGTCCGCGATCTCGCCGTTGGTCCTGGCGAATTCGAAGCGATCGACGAACTGGCCGGGCAGGTAGTCGGTGTCGCCCTTCTGGTCAACCCGGACCTTTTTGAGCATCTGGCGCACGATCAGCTCGATGTGCTTGTCGTTGATGTCAACGCCCTGGGACTTGTAGACCTCCTGGACCTCCTTGACGAGGTACTGCTCGGTCTCGGTGCGCCCGCGGATGGCGAGCAGCTCGTGCGGATACAGCGAGCCCTCGTTGAGCTGACGGCCGGCGCTGATCTTCTCGCCCTCGGACACGAACAGGCGGGTGCGCCTCGGGAAGGCGTGGCGGTGCTCCTCGCCGGCCTCGTCGGTGATCGTGACCGTGAGCGCCTTCTCGGACTCCTCGATCGTGACGGCACCGTCCTGCTCGGCGATCTTGGCGAGCCCCTTGGGCTTGCGCGCCTCGAACAGCTCGACGATACGCGGCAGACCATGCGTGATGTCGGCGCCGGCGACGCCGCCGGTGTGGAACGTGCGCATCGTCAGCTGGGTGCCGGGCTCACCGATCGACTGGGCGGCGATGATCCCGACGGCGTCGCCGATTTGGGCCATGGCGCCGGTGGCCATTGCACGCCCGTAGCAGGCGCGGCAGACCCCGCTGGGGGCCTGGCACTTGAGCACCGAGCGCACCGGTACGGCGACCGGCAGACCCTTGGCGTGGTCCTCCTCGAACGCCCCGGCGATCTCGACCAGGTCGTCGCGGCCGATTTCAGCGCCCTGCTCGACGAGCATGCGCCCGCGCTTGGTCTTGATCGGCTGGGCGGCGATGCGCCCGACCAAGTGTTCGTTGTGGTTCTCGCCGTCGGCCCAGACGGCCATCTCGATGTACTCCTCGGTGGCGCAGTCGTCTTCGCGAATGATCACGTCCTGCGCGACGTTGACCAGGCGGCGCGTCAGATAGCCCGAGTCGGCGGTGCGCAGGGCGGTGTCGGCCAGTCCCTTTCGGGCGCCGTGCGTGGAGATGAAGTACTCGAGCACGGACAGGCCCTCGACGAAGTTGGCCTTGATCGGGCGCTCGATGATCTCGCCCTTGGGGTTGGCCATCAGCCCGCGCATGCCGGCCAGCTGACGGATCTGCTTGAACGAGCCGCGCGCCCCCGAGTTGGCCATCATGAAGATCGGGTTGAGCTCGTCGAGGTTCGCGATCATCGCGTCGGCCACCTCGTCGGTGGCGGCGTTCCACTTCTCGACAACCGCCTCGTGACGCTCCTCGTGGGTGATCAGGCCCATGTCGTACTGGTCAGAGATCTCCGCCACCTGCTTCTCGTACTTGTCGAGGATCGACTGCTTCTCGGGCGGAACGACGACGTCGTTCTTGGAGATCGTGATGCCGGCCTGGGTGGCGTACTTGAAGCCGAGGTCCTTGAAGGCGTCGAGCACGAGCGAGATCGTGCTGGCGCCGTAGGTCTGCACGAGCGCGTCGATCAGACGCGTTGTGTCGCGCTTCTTCATCGACTGATTGACGAATGCGTACTTGCTGGCGTCGAACTCCTCGCCGAGAGCCTCAGCCAGAGCGCGCTCGATGCGATCGTTGTAGATGATCCGCCCGACCGTGCTGAGCACGTGCCCGCCCTCGCGCCCGAACGGGCGGAACTCGGCGAGGTCGTGCAGCTTGACGACGCCGGCCTCGTAGGAGAGCTCGGCCTCCTGCGCGGTCCGGAACACGTGCGGGCGCGGCTCGGCCGAAGGCCATTTGCCGGCGACGAGCAACTCGCGCTTGGCAAGCAGCTCCTGAGCCTCGGGACCGTAGGTCAGGTAGTAGGCACCCAGGATCATGTCCTGCGTTGGCGTGGCCAGCGGCGCCCCGTGGGCAGGTGAGAGGATGTTGTTGGAGGACAGCATCAGGATTCGCGCCTCGGCCTGGGCCTCGGCAGAGAGCGGCAGGTGCACGGCCATCTGGTCGCCGTCGAAGTCGGCGTTGAAGGCGTGACAGACGAGCGGGTGGACCTGGATCGCCTTGCCCTCGACGAGCAGCGGCTCGAACGCCTGGATGCCCAACCGGTGCAGGGTCGGAGCGCGGTTGAGCAGCACGGGATGCTCGTGGATGACCTCCTCGAGCACGTCCCAGACCTCGGCGATCATCGAGTCGACCATCTTCTTGGCGGCCTTGATGTTCTGTGCAGACTTGCGCTCGACCAGGCGCGCCATGATGAACGGCTTGAACAGCTCAAGCGCCATGATCTTGGGCAGCCCGCACTGGTGCAGCTTGAGGTAGGGGCCCGAGACGATGACCGAGCGCCCCGAGTAGTCCACGCGCTTGCCGAGCAGGTTCTGACGGAAGCGCCCCTGCTTGCCCTTGAGCATGTCCGACAGCGACTTCAGCGGCCGGTTGCCGGGCCCGGTGACCGGGCGCCCGCGGCGACCGTTGTCGAACAGGGCGTCAACGGCCTCCTGCAGCATGCGCTTCTCGTTGTTGACGATGATCTCAGGGGCACCCAGGTCCAGCAGGCGCTTGAGGCGGTTGTTGCGGTTGATGACTCGCCTGTACAGATCGTTCAGATCGGAGGTTGCGAAGCGGCCGCCGTCGAGCTGGACCATTGGGCGCAGCTCGGGCGGGATCACCGGGATCGCGTCGAGGACCATCATGTCGGGCTTGTTGCCTGACTGAATGAACGCGCTGACGACCTTCAGGCGCTTGACGGCACGGGCCTGCTTCTGGCCCTTGGCGGTCTTGACCTGATCCTCGAGCTCCTGGCGTTCGGCCTGCAGATCGACCTGCTCGAGCAGGTCCCTGATCGCCTCGGCGCCCATGCCGCCGCGGAAGTACTCGCCGAAGCCGTAGGGCGAGCCAAAACGCTCCTTGAGCTCGCGGAACGTGGTCTCGTCGTGCTCGATCTGCTTGGGCTCCATCGTCTTGAACAGCTCCCAGACGCTGCGCATGCGCTCTGCGGCGTCCTCGATGTAGGCCTCGGTGTCAGCGATATCGGCGTCGAAGGCCTTGCGCAGGTCCTTGAGCAGCTTCTCGCGCTCCTCCTCGGAGATCTTCGCCAGGTTCACATCGAGCGAGTCCGCCCACAGGTGATCTTCATCGTTGAAGTTGGTCTGCTTGCCGCTCTGCAGGTACTTCTCGCGGCGCGCGAGTGACTCGCGCAGCTCGAGCAGCCGCTCCTCGCGCTCGGCGGCGTAGGAGTCGAGGACCTTGTTGACCTCCTGCTCGAGCGAGTCCAGATCCTTGGCGCGCGCCTCCTCATCGACCCAGGTGACGATCGACGCTGCGAAGTAGAGGACCTTCTCGAGTTCCTTCGGCGCCATGTCGAGCAGATAGCCGATCCGCGAAGGAACGCCCTTGAAGAACCAGATGTGGCTGACGGGCGCCGCGAGATCGACGTGGCCCATGCGCTCGCGGCGAACCTTCGAGCGGGTCACCTCGACGCCGCAGCGCTCGCACACGATCCCCTTGTAACGGACGCGCTTGTACTTGCCGCAGTAGCACTCCCAATCCTTGGTCGGGCCGAAGATGCGCTCGCAGAACAGGCCGTCCTTCTCGGGCTTGAGCGTGCGGTAGTTGATCGTCTCGGGCTTGGTGACCTCGCCGGAGCTCCAACTGCGGATCTGCTTGGAGGAGGCAAGTGAGATCTCGATTGCGTCGAAGTTATTGATGTCGATCATCGGCGGCGCGCTTTCTGGCTGTGGGTGGAATCGCCGGACACGGATGTCCGGCTTGTAACTGGGGACTTGGCTGGATGCCTCAAAGGGGGCAAGGCCCCCTTTATGTCGATCATCTGGTGACTGCTTTCGCTCGGGTGCGGCTGGGACGGGTGGCGGCTCTGCGCCGCTGCCGGTTCTGTGCTTCACGAGACGCGCTCCTGCCGGACCGGACACGGAAGGAGCGGGCGGCGAACGTGCGGGGCGCGCTCGCGTAGCACCTATGTCTCGGTCTCCTCGATCAGGTCCTCCTCGGGCACCTCCTGCGCGAGCGCCTCGATGTCGAGCTCGCCGACGCCCTCGCTGAGCAGCGCGTCAACGTCGAGGCCGTCGTCGACGCCGATCTCCTCATCGCCGCCCTCCTGGATCGCGGGCTCGCCGTCCTCACTGGCCTCACTGGCCTCGCTGGCCTCGCTGGCCTCGCTGGCCTCGCCATCGCCCTCGCTGTCGGCCGCCGCGGCGTCCTCGTCCTCGAGCTCCTCGTCGGCGCCGGCGGCAGCCGGGGCCCGCACGCCGGACAGGTCGATCCCTAGCTCCTCGGCCGCGCGCAGCAGGTCGTCGTCTTCGTCGCGCATCTCCGCGCGCTGGCCTTCCTCAGAGACGACGTTGACGTCGAGCGCCAAGGACTGCATCTCCTTGAGCAGGACTTTGAAGGACTCCGGGATCGACGGCTCGGCGATGTTCTCGCCCTTGACGATCGCCTCGTAAGCCTTAACGCGACCGACCGTGTCGTCGGACTTGATGGTGAGCATCTCCTGCAGCGTGTAGGCGGCGCCGAACGCCTCGAGCGCCCACACCTCCATCTCGCCGAAGCGCTGTCCGCCGAACTGCGCCTTGCCGCCGAGCGGCTGCTGGGTGACGAGCGAGTAGGGCCCGGTCGAACGCGCGTGGATCTTGTCGTCGACCAGGTGGAGCAGCTTGAGGATGTACATGTAGCCGACCGTGACCTGCTCGGCGAACCGCTCTCCGGTGCGGCCGTTGAACAGGGTCATCTTCCCCGAGGCCTGTTCGCCGGGACGGCGGGTCTTGTCGATGTCCATCTTGATCGCGCCCTTGTGCTCGTCCTGCCAGTTCACGAGCGCCGCGTCAACGTCCTCGATCGTGGCCCCGTCGAACACGGGCGTGGACACGTACACGCGCGCCCTGCTCGCACCGTTGCCCGCCGATCCGTTGCCGACGGCGTCGGCGTGAGCGCGCTTGTAGGCTTCCGAGCCGTCGTCGTACCATCCCTGGGCGGCAGCCCAACCGAGGTGGGTCTCGAGGATCTGGCCGACATTCATGCGGCTCGGCACGCCGAGCGGGTTGAGGATCACATCGACCGGGGTGCCGTCCTCCAGAAACGGCATGTCCTGGACGTCGACGATCTTCGAGATCACACCCTTGTTGCCGTGGCGGCCGGCGAGCTTGTCGCCCTCGGAGATCTTGCGCTTCTTGGCGACGAACACGCGCACGAGATCGTTGACCCCGGGTGGCAGGTCGTCGCCCTCGTCGCGGCTGAAGGTCTTGACGTCGATCACGACGCCACCCTCGCCATGGGGCACCTTCAGCGACGTGTCGCGGACCTCGCGGGCCTTCTCCTTGAAGATCGCCCGGATCAGCTTCTCCTCGGCGGTCAGCTCGGTCTCGCCCTTGGGCGTTACCTTGCCCACGAGCAGGTCGCCGGAGGCGACCTCGGCGCCGACGCGCACGATGCCGCGATCGTCGAGGTTGCGCAGGGACTCCTCGGAGCGATTGGGGATGTCGCGTGTGATCTCCTCCTCGCCGAGCTTGGTGGTACGGGCGTCGATCTCGTACTCCTCGATGTGGATCGACGTCAGCTCGTCGTCCTGGACCAAGCGCTTGGAGAGGATGATGGCGTCCTCGAAGTTGTAGCCCTCCCAGGACATGAACGCGACCATCAGGTTCTTGCCGAGCGCCATTTCGCCGGTGTCGGTCGAGGAGCCGTCGGCGAGCACCTCGCCGCCCTTGACCTTCTGGCCGGTGGCGACGACGGGCTTGTGATGAATCAGGGTGCCCTGATTGGAGCGCATGAACTTCTGCAGCTCGTAGTCGTTTTTGGCGCCGTCACCGCTCTCGATGACGATGCGATCGGCGTCCACATAGTCAACCGTGCCCGCGGCACGCGCCAGCAGCACGTCCCCGGTGTCGAGCGCGGCGCGGCGCTCGATGCCGGTCCCGACCAGCGGCGCGTCGGCCTTCAGCAGCGGAACGGCCTGGCGCTGCATGTTCGAGCCCATCAGCGCGCGGTTGGCGTCGTCGTGCTCGAGGAACGGGATCATGGCAGTCGCCACAGACCAGATCTGCTCGGGTGAGACGTCGACGAGGTCGACGTCTTTCGGGCCGACCGTGACGTACTGGCCGGCCTGCGTGCGGCACAGGATCTCCGCGCCCTTGAGCTTGCCCGTCTTGGGATCGACCGGCGTGTTGGCCTGGGCGATCAGCAGCTCCTCTTCCTGGGTGGCGTCGAGCCGTTCGACTTTGTCGGTCACCACGCCGTCCTTGACGACCCGATAGGGGGTGGTGACGAAGCCGTACTCGGAGACCTCGGCGAACGAGCTGAGCGAGCCGATCAGGCCGATGTTCGGCCCCTCGGGGGTCTCGATCGGACACATGCGGCCGTAGTGGGTGGGGTGCACGTCGCGGACCTCGATCGGAGCGCGCTCGCGCGTCAGACCACCGGCGCCGAGTGCCGACAGCCGGCGGCGATGCGTGAGCCCGGCGAGCGAGTTGGTCTGATCCATGAACTGGGACAGCTGCGAGGAGCCAAAGAACTCCTTCAGCGCTGCGACCACCGGCCGGATGTTGATGATCGTCTGCGGTGTGATCGTGTCGGCGTCCTCGGTCGTGAGACGCTCGCGCACGACGCGCTCCATGCGATACAGGCCGATCCGGAATGCCTCCTGGATGAGCTCGCCGACGGTGCGCAGGCGACGGTTGCCGAAGTGCTCGTACTCGTCGAGATGCTCGGCGACCGGCTCGCGCGGCATGCTGACCGCCTCGGCGGCGTAGTCCTTGATCTCGTTCTCGGGCTGCTCGGGCATGCCCAAGCGCATCGGCAGCGACACCAGCTCGCGTACGAGCGCGAGGATGTCGTCGTGGGTGAGCACGCGCGTGTCGATGTCGATGTCGAGCCCGAGACGAGAGTTCAGCTTGTAGCGCCCGACGCGGGTCAGGTCGTAGCGCTTGGGATCGAAGAACAGCTGGTTGAGCAGCGCCTTCGCGTTCTCGACGCTCGGCGGCTCGCCCGGACGCTGCTTCTTGAACAGCTCGATCAGGGCGCCGTCTTCGGTGCGCGTCTGCTCGGTGTCGGACTCGAGCGTGTTGCGGATGTACAGCGAGTTGTCGAACAGCCTCAGGATCTCCTCGTCGGAGGCGTAGCCCATCGCCCGCAGCAGCACGGTGACCGGGAGCTTGCGCTTGCGGTCGATCCGCACGTACACCTTGCCCTTCTTGTCGATCTCGAGCTCGAGCCAGGACCCACGGGCGGGCATCAGGTTGGCGATGAAGACCTGCTTCTCGCGATCCTTGGGTTCCATCAGGTAGGCACCCGGGGAGCGCACGAGCTGCGTGACGACTACGCGCTCGGTGCCGTTGATCACGAACGTACCGCGCTCGGTCATCCACGGGAAGTCGCCCATGAACACAGACTGCTCGCGGATCTCACCGGTCTCGCGGTTGATGAACGCCACCGTGACCGTCAGCGGCCGGGCGTATGTCAGGTCCTTCTCCCGGCACTGGTCGAGCGAGGCGACGGGCTCGTCGAACGTGAACTCGCCGAACTGGACGGCGAGGTTGCCGGTGTAGTCCTCTATCGGGGAGATGTCGTCGATCGTCTCGCGCAGCCCGCCGTCCTTGGGATCGGTGAGCCACTCGAACGAACGGCGCTGGATATCAATCAGGTTGGGAACATCGACGGTCTTCTGTAGGCGCGCGAAACTGCGGCGCGTCCGGAGAGCATCAACAGCAGCCAAGAAACGTCTCCTTCGGAGGGCGTGATACGGGCAGAGGAGAGCGCCGAAGCGCGACCAACCAAGATAGCACAGACTATCGCCGCCCTCAAGGGGGCTGCCGGTGCTCACGGACCCCGCCCGCGACGACCGCGTATGTGGCGCGACGCCGATGCTGCCTGGGACGGCTGCGGCTATTGACCAGCGTCGGGCACTTTACCGGAAAATCGGCCCAACTGCACGAACATAACGACAACCTTAAGACGTGTCGAGCAGGAGCTTGCCGAGCCCAAGCGCGATCCGGGAGCCCACGGGCGCGTGCGCACGCGCGCGTGCGCAGCCGGCCGGGACATGCGGTCGGCGAGCAGTTAGCCGATGAGACCTTCGACCACGGCAGCGAACTGTCCCGCCTGCCCCCGTACGACCGACCAAGCGATCGAACTTCCCCGGCCTCGCCCGGGCGATTGACCGCTGACCGCGCGCTCGGCGGTCAAACGCCGGTCGCGATTCTGCTCCGACTGTGCTCCTGCTCCGCTCCGACTGTGCTCCTGCTCCGCTCCGACTGTGCTCCCGCTCCGCTCCGACTGTGCTCCGGTTCAACCCACGCGCGGACGCGCGCACGGGCTCCGTGCAGGCGTGGGTCTCCTCGGGCGGGCGTGGCGAGCCTTTGGCGAGCGGGGCGTCGGGTTCCTCGTTCGTTGGCGCCTTGGCTGGTTCAGCTCCACCCTGCCGCCAGAGCGCGTTCTCTACTTCAGCTCGACGGTGGCGCCGGCCTCCTCGAGTTCGGCCTTCAGCTTGTCGGCCTCCTCTTTTTCGACGCCCTCCTTGACGGGCTTGGGCGCCTCGTCGACGAGCGCCTTGGCCTCTTTCAGGCCAAGGCCGGTGGCGGCGCGCACGACCTTGATGACCTGGATCTTCTTGTCGCCTGAGCCGGCCAGGACGACATCGACAGTGCTGCTGACCTCCTCTTCGGCCCCGGCGCCGTCGCCGGCAGGAGCACCCGCCGCGGGGGCGGGCGCGGCGACCGCCGCGGCCGACACGCCGAACTCCTCCTCGAGCGCTTTGATCCGCTCGGCGAGCTCGAGCACGGAAATGCCCTTGAGCTCGTCGATCCAATCCTGCGTGCTGGTTGCCATGGTTCAGTCCTCCTTGGTGGTCGGGTTCGCCTCGGCGGCGTCCGACCGCTCGGGCTCCGAGGCGTCCGCCTCTTGGTTCGCATCGTTGGGCGCGGGCTCGCCGGTTGGCGAAGGCTCGCTTTGCGCGGCATCAGCCGCGGTCGCGGTCTTGGTTTCGGAGGCAGCCGGCTCGGCGGGGGCGTCCCGCCCCGCCTCGGTAGCCTCCTCTGCCTCAGCCGAGGCCACATCTGCCGCGGCGGGCTCTGCCGCCTGCTCGTCCGCCGCGGAGGCGTCTTGCGCCACTCCTGAAGCGTCCTCCGCCTCAGCCGAGGCCGCCGGCTCGGCCGAGGCCGCGTCGAGCTCGGACAGCTCCGCTGAGGCACCGTCGTTCGGCCCCGCCGTCTCCTCCGCAGACGCAGGCGCGGGCGGCTCGCCCGCTGGAATCTCGCCCGACTGCTTCTTCTCGTTGACCTGGCCGAGCGCGACGGCGAGGCCGCCGAGCAGGGCATTGAGCGTCCGCACGAGGCCGCTGACGGGTGCGGCGACGATGCCGACGAGCTGTCCGTACAGGACTTCGCGGGACGGCAGGCGCGAGAGGGCGCGGATCTGCTCGGGGTCGAGCGCAGCGCCATCCATGAAGCCGCCCTTGAAGGGCAGCAGCTGGGTGGCGCGCCCATAGTCGGCGATCGCCTTCGCGGCGACGGCAACGTCACCGCGCACGAAAGTCAGCGCCGTCGGCCCCTCGAGCAGGGCCTTGAGCGCATCGACGCCCGCCTGGTCGGCGGCGCGTTCGGTGAGCGAGTTCTTGACGACTTTGAAGGTTGCGTCGGCGTCGCGCAGCTTGGCGCGCAGCTCCGCGGCCTGGGGCACCGAGATGCCCTTGTAGTCCACGGCGAAGACGGCCTCGGACTGCTCGATATTGGTCGCGATCTCGGCGATCGCGGCGGCCTTCTGGTCTCGATTCACAGCTGCTCCTGTCCCGGGCTTGTGCTGCTGGCCGATCTTCGATCGGTGCGGCGGCCGGAAGTCTCGGGGGCGTTTTCTTTGGCGAGGACGCTAGGCGGCTACGGCCGCGGGCGCCTCCTCGATTATTTCACGGGTCTTGCTCGGGTCGATCTTCACGCCCGGGCCCATCGTGGAGGCGAGGGTGATCGAGCGCAGATAACGGCCTTTGGCGGCCGACGGCTTCGCCCTCACCAGCTCCTCGACGACGGCGGCGTAGTTCTCGAGCAGCTTGCGCTCGTCGAAGCTGACCTTGCCGATCACGAGATGCACGATCGCGTTGCGGTCGGTGCGGTACTCGACCTTGCCGGACTTGGACTCCTCTACGGCTTTGCCTACGTCCATTGTGACGGTGCCGACTTTCGGGTTGGGCATCTTGCCGGCGGGCCCGAGGATGCGGCCGAGCTGGCCGACCACAGACATCAGGTCCGGAGTAGCGATGGCGACGTCGAAGTCGTCGAAGCCCTCTTGGATGCGCTTCGCGAGATCCTGCGCGCCGACGACGTCGGCTCCCGCATCTTCAGCCTCTTTGGCCTTGTCGCCCTGGGCGAACACCGCGACCTTGACGTCCTTGCCGATGCCGTTGGGCAGCGCGATCGTCCCGCGCAGCTGCTCGTCGGCGTGGCGGACGTTCAGCCCGGTGCGCACATGAATCTCGACGGTCTCGTCGAACTTGGCGCCGCCGAGGCTGCGCACGAGCGCGACGGCGTCCGCCGGTTGGTACTCACGTTCGCGGTCAACCTTTGCGAGCCGCTCAGCGTATGCCTTGCCGTGCTTTGCGCTCACGGCGTCGAGGCACCTCCGCGGGCCATCCGGGCCCGCGATCCGAAGATGGTGGGTCGGCTTCCAGCCGCCCGTACACGCTGGGCTCTCACGACGCCACCTCTACACCCATGCTGCGTGCGGTGCCGGCGATGATCTTCGCGGCCTGGTCAACGTCGTGAGCGTTCAGGTCGGCGAGCTTGCGCTCTGCGATCTCGCGCAGCTGCTGCTGGGTGATCGTGCCGACCTTGGTGCGGTTGGGCTCGCCCGAGCCCTTGCCGATGCGCAGTGCCTGCTTGATCAGCACGGCCGCCGGCGGGGTCTTTGTGACGAACGTGAACGAACGATCCTCGTAGACCGTGATCACAACGGGAATGACCGTGCCGGTTTCGGACTGGGTCTGGGCGTTGAAGGCCTTGCAGAACTCCATGATGTTGATCCCGTGCTGACCCAGGGCAGGACCGACGGGCGGCGCGGGACTGGCCTGGCCACCGGTGGCTTGCAGCTTGATCGTTGTGAGGACCTTCTTTGCCATTGCGTTCCAGAGGTTAGCTGCGGCGGCCGGCCTAGAGCTTTTTCACCTGGTCGAAGCCGACCTCGACGGGGGTCTCGCGGCCGAAGATCGAGACCAGCACCTTGAGCTTGGCGGCGTCGTCGTTGATCTCGGAGATCTCGCCAGAGAAGTCCGACAGCGGCCCGGAGACGACCTTGACGGACTCGCCGATCGTGAATTGCGCGCGTGTGCGCGGCGCGGTGGCGACCTCCTTGTGCAGCAGGCGGTCGACCTCGCCTTGGGTCAGAGGCACAGGCTCCTGCGAAGCCCCGACGAAGCCGGTCACGCCCGGGGTGCCCTTGACGACGCCCCACGAGTCCTCGTTGAGCTCCATGTTGACCAGCACATAACCGGGCATGGTGCGCTTCTCGACCATCTCCTTTTTGTTGTCTTTCATTTCGGCGACGGCCTCGGTCGGAACGACAACGTTGCGCACGGCGCGCTGCTGGCCGAGCGAGACGATGCGATGCTCAAGGTTCTGCTTGACCTTGTTCTCGTGACCGGAGTATGTGTTGACTACGTACCAGCGAAACATTGGGTTCTCTCGTGAGGGCTCATTCGGTTCTGTTTTGGGGCTCGTGGGTCTCGGGGGAGTTCTCTTCTGTGTGGTTGGAGCTTGCGGGTGCGGCTCACTCTGGGGCCGCTGTCTGTTGGGTTAGGACCGGCCGCCGCAAGGCGGCGGCGCTTGGATGCCGCGGGTCCTGCTCACAGGATGAATTCGACGATTTCCTTGGCGACGGTGTCGGCGACGCCGAGGTAGACGCCGGCGATCGCAACGAAGCCCATGACCACGGCCGTGGCCTGGAAGACCTGCCGGCGGTCCGGCCATTGCACGCGCTGGAGCTCGGCCCAGCTGGCACGCAGGAAGCCGATGACGCGGTTGCCCCCGCGGACAGGCGCGCCGGAGGCCTGCTCGGGTGTGGCGGCACGCTGGCCGTCCCCGCTTCGCGGCAGCTCCTGAAGCTGATCCTCGCTGAGGTCGCCCTCGGTCTCGGCCTCGACCTCGATTTCGTGCTCGGACAGCCTCTCCGGAGAGTCGGCGATCGGGTCGGGCTGCAGCTCGTTTCCGAGGATGTCGGTGTCGGCCCTGGCCTCGGCGCCAGCTCGGCTTTCGCGCTCGGCGCGCTGCTCCTCGGCATCGAGATCGGTCGAAGGCGACGCCGGGACGCCACCCGCGCCGGCGACGAGCGCGGCGTCGAACTCGTCAACGTCGCCGGCGTGCTCGAGCGCGCCCGGGAGGTCCGCACGCTCGACCTCGCCGACCGAGCTGTGCTGCCCGGCGCTCGCCGATCGCCCAGGCGTCGTGGCGCGGCGAGCGCGGCGTTGCTTTGCGCGTTTGCGATCACGGGCCACGGCAGCGGTCCCCCGCTAGCGAGTCTCCCGGTGGCTGGTGTGGCAGCGGCACCAGCGGCAGTACTTGCGCAGCGTCATCCGATCCGGGTTATTTCGCTTGCTCTTGTTGGTCTGGTAGTTGCGCCGTTTGCACTCCTCGCATGCGAGGGTGATGGCGATTCGAACGTCTCCGCGAGCCATGTGCGAGGTTCCTACGTCGTGTGTACGGGACAGCTGCCCAAGCGAAGAAAAACCCCGCCCAGGCGCGAGGTAAGCGCAGTCTAGCGTGCTTTGGTCGCGGGGGCCAGCGGTGGGAGGAGACTCGCCAGACGGGGGCGCAGGCTCGGCTGCTTGGGCGCCCCGGCGAGGCTACTCGTAGAGCGTGAGCGTGGCCATGATCACATACATCGCGACGAGGGCCCACCCCTCGAAGGCGGCCGCTTCGCCATCCCCGGTGACCTGCCAGATCACGAGGGCGCTGAGGGCGAGCGCGCCGATGTACACGGGGGCGAGCGCGAATGTCAGGTGCGTGGAGAGCGCGAATGAGATCAGCACGAGCAATGGGAACAGGAAGGCCGCGATCTGCGCGACGGAGTTCTTGACGACCGAGATCGCGAGATCGGACCGGCGCTTGTAGGCGAGCACGAGTCCGGCCACATTCTCGACGGCGTTACCGGCGATCGCGACGATCACCAGCCCGGCGAACGCCTGGGAGAGGCCCAGCACGGATATCGCGGGATCGAGCGCATCGACAAACCATTTGGAGACGAACGCCGAGGCGACGCCAGCGACGAGTAGCAGCGCGACCGTCACGGGTAGGCCCAGCCGCGGAGCGTGTGCGTCGCCGGAGGGGAGCTGATCCGAGCGGAGGTAGGGCACGACCCAGGCCAGGTAGACGACGAGCAGGCAGGCGGCGCCGACCGCGGAGATGGCTTGCACGTGGTGGCTGGCGGGGTCGTGCGTGGCCAGCGACAGGCCGAGCAGGACGATGATGAAGACCGTGACCAGCAGCAGCGTGGCGGTGTCGCGCGGAAGGCGGTGCGAGAAGCGCATGACGCCGTCCTCGGAGCGGCGCGCGCCGAGCACGATCACGAGACCGAGCACGAGCAGCGCATTGGCGAGGATCGAGCCGACGATCGCGGTTTGGGCGACGACCAGCTCGCCCTGTTTCAGCGCGAAGATCACGACGAACAGCTCGGGCAAGTTGCCGAGGCTTGACTGGAGCATGCCGGTGACGCCCGGGCCGAGGCGCTCGCCGAGCTGCTCGGTGGCGAACGACACGAGCCAGGCCAGACCGGCCAGGGCCAGCGTGGCCAACGCGAACCGCGGCACGGGGGCCCAGGTGCGCTGATCGGCGACCCCTGCCAAGACCGCGAGGACGGCGATCAGCGCGATCGCGTCACGCTCGAGCCGGCTCAGACGGGACATCGGGCCGTCAGCCGGAGCTATCCGGTCGCCCCGCGAGCGCGGCTCAATGACTCTCGAGGACGCGATCGATCAGGCCATACTCCTGCGCCTGCGCGGCCGTGAAGAAGCGGTCGCGCTCCATGTCTTCACGCACCTGCTCCTGCGGCTTGCCCGTGTTTTCGGCGTAGATCTGATCGAGGCGATCGCGGACGGTTAGGATCTCGCGCGCGTGGATCTCGATATCTGTGGACTGGCCTTCGAACCCAGCCGAGGGCTGGTGGATGAGGATGCGGCTGTTGGGCAGCGCGGCACGCTTGCCTTGCTTGCCGCCGGCGAGCAGGAGCGAGCCCATCGACATCGCTATTCCGACGCACATTGTCGCGATGTCGGGCTTGACGAAGCGCATCGTGTCGTAGATCGCCAGGCCTGAATAGACCGAGCCGCCCGGTGAGTTGATGTAGATCGAGATGTCCTTGTCGGGATCCTCGGACTCGAGGTGGAGCAGCTGGGCGACGACGAGGTTGGCAACCTGGTCGTCGATCGGGGTGCCGAGGAAGATGATGCGCTCGTTGAGCAGGCGCGAGTAGATGTCGAACTCGCGTTCCCCGCGCGCAGTGCGCTCGACGACCATCGGGATCAGGGGCATGGCCCCACCCTATCGATCAATGCCGCGAAACACGGACGCGCGCGCGTGTGCGTCCGCAGGCGCGTGCGCTCCCAGCCCAAGCGGTCCCCCGGGTGCGCGCGCACGCGCGTGCGCTCACAAATTGACCGAGCGCATCACGGCCTCGGGATAGCGCTCGCCGGCGGCGGCCGGGACCGACGCGGCGATCTGCTCGACCTCGCTGTCGCTGAGCTCGACGTCGGCGGCGGCGAGGTTCTCTTCGAGATAGCGCACGTGCTTGGTGCCGGGGATCGGCACGATGTGCTCGCCGCGATGCAGGACCCACGCGAGCGCGAGCTGACCGGGAGTGATGTTGCGTTCAGCGGCGAGCTCTCGCACGCGCGCGGCGAGCTCGAGATTGTGCTCCAGGTTCTCGCCGGTGAAGCGCGGGCCGTGACGGCGGTAGTCGTCCGCGTCCAGCTCGTCGGGCGAGCTGAAGCGCCCAGACAGGAAGCCGCGACCGAGCGGCGAGTACGCGACCAGCGCGATCCCGAGCTCTCGTAGTGTCGGCAAGATCTCGGCCTCGACGTCGCGGGTCCACAGCGAGTACTCGGTCTGGAGCGCCGTGATCGGGTGTACGGCGTGGGCGCGGCGGATCGTCTGGGCACTGGCCTCCGAGAGCCCGAGATAGCGGACCTTGCCCGCGGCCACGAGCTCGGCCATCGCGCCGACGGTCTCCTCGATCGGCGTTTTTGGATCGACGCGGTGCTGGTAGTAGAGGTCGATGTGATCGACGCCGAGGCGCTGCAGCGAGCCGTCGCAGGCTTCGCGCACGTACTCGGGGCGACCGTCCACGATACGGCGGAGAAGGTCGTCGTCGCTTACGAGCTTGATTCCGAACTTGGTGGCCAGGAAGACCTGCTCGCGCCGACCCATCGAAGATCGGCCAGCGATCGCGCTGCCGACGAGCCGCTCGTTGGTGTGCGGCCCATACATGTCCGAGGTGTCCAAGAAATTGCAACCGAGATCGAGCGCGCGGGCGATAGTGGAGCGGGCTTCAGACTCATCGGCGGCTCCGTAGAAGGCGGACATGCCCATGCAGCCGAGACCGATCGCGGAGACGACGGGGCCATCTGGTCCGAGTGTGCGTGTCTTCAAGGTCATCGCGAGCTCCTCTCGTTGCTGGCCGCCGTGCGAGCCGCCGGTCAGGTATTGGACGGCGCGTCCATAATGGCAGCGGCGATGTTTCCGCTGAACCTCCCGAACATGTTGACCGTGCTGCGCATCATGTTGGTGCCGGTGCTGGTGGTGGCGTTGCTGGGCAACACGCCCGAGGGAGACGTGTTTGCGGCGGTCGTGTTCGCGCTGGCGTCGCTGACCGACTTCGTCGACGGCTACCTGGCCCGTTCGCGCCAGACAGTGACGAACTTCGGCAAGCTGATGGACCCGCTCGCGGACAAGCTGCTGATCGTCGCGGCGCTGATCGCGCTGGTGTCGCTGGACCGCCTGCAGGCGTGGATCGCGATGGTGATCATCACCCGCGAGCTGGCCGTGACGGTGCTGCGGCTGGGGGCGACGCAGGCGGGGGTGGTGATGGAAGCGAGCATGTTCGGCAAGCTCAAGACGTGCCTTCAGATCGCGGCGATCCTGGCCCTGATCGCGGTCCCGGGCGAACCGCTGTGGGTGTCGTTGTTGCTGTATCTGGCGGTCGCCGCGACCGTGGTCTCCGGCCTCGACTACTTCTTCGGCCTGCGCCGGCGTCTCGCGCAGGCCCAGCCGCCGGCCTGATCGCAGAGCGCGGATCCAGGGATCGACTGCCGGGTTGCTCTATCGACGATCAGCCGACGGACGGTCAGCCTGAGCACGCGGGCACATGGGTCGCCGGCCGCGAGCACGATCAAACCCGCACAGACGCGCGCGGGCGCAGGTTGACGGCTCGAGCACGCATAGCAGCCCCGTGTCTAAGCCTGGATCCACCGAATAATGGTGTGAGTTCGGGGGTGTGGGTCAGATTTCGTGTGGGGCGTCGGGCGGGGCGGTCGGTGGGCGGGGCGAGCTTTTGATGGTGGGTGGCGGCGCGAGTTTTGCGCTGTTTCCGGACAGCCCTGATCCGTCCGGTGGACGGGAAGGCTGCTGGTGTTCAGGGAGGGAGTGCGCCGTGGTCGGTCAGGCGGCGGGGAGCGCGCGGATTCGGTTGAGCGCGTCGAGGTAGTCGCCGTGCCAGGGCCAGCGGGCGGGGAGGTGAAGCGTCCAGGTTCGGCCGTGGCGGGTGAGCCGGCCGGCGATCTGAAGCCAGCGGCGGCGTAGGGTGCGCGCCGCCCGGACGGTGCTGTCGGGCAGGCCGACCAGTTGCGTCCAGCGCAGCAGGTTGTGCGCGAGCGCGCCGAGCACGGTCCAGGCGCCGTTGGCGGCAAACTCGCCGGAGGGGAAGTGCGCGAGCGCCTGGTCTTTGAGGTCGGCGATCACCTGCTCGACGACGGCGTGATCGCGGTGCTCGGCCTCGACGATCGTGATGTCCTCGGTGCGGTTGGTGATAAAGCAGAAGTGTCGCCAGTCGGGCCACAGCTCGGCTTGCGCTCCGAGGAGCCGTGTGCGGCGGACGATCAGCCGCCGGCCGGCGTGGATGGTCTCGGCGATCTGCGCCTCGCCTTGCTCGGGGTATTCGATCGCCTGCCACGCGTCCTCGTCGATCGCCTGCACAGCCTTTGAAATCCCCTTCTGCATGCGCACGCCGATCGAGTAGCACCAGCCGGCCTGCTCCAGACGGGCGAACACCTTGTTGCTCCAGAACCCGGAGTCGGCGCGCAACAGCTTCACCCCGGTGGCGCCGGCCCGGTTCACGCGGGCGATCAGCTCATCTGTGAAGCGCAGCATCCCCTTCTGCGTGTTCGCCGACCCTTTGCGCAGTCGGATGTGCAGCACCTCCCGCGTGTCCGCGCGGGTGGCGAGGATCGGGTGATAGCCGAGCAGCTTTGTGTACCCGTAGGCGGCGCCCTGCTTCAGGCGCCCGCACACCTCGCCGACGAAGCTGTCCACGTCGATCACCAAGCGGTCCTCACCGGGACCGGCGCCGGCTCGCCACGCTCTCACGAGCGCCTCGCCGAGCAGCGCATCGAGCTGACGCACGTGCCCGAAGGTGAACGCGCGCAGGAACGTCCCCAACGTCGAGGGCGCCGGGATCCAGCCACCGAGCAGCCGGCGTGTACGGCCCGCCCGCAAGACCTCGCAGTCGTCGATGCTGTCGGCTCCGAGCACCATCGCGAAGATCAGCGCCATCACCTTGCGCCCAGCGTTCGCCGCGCCCGGTCGCTCCCGCCGCAACCGCACCAGCCGTCCCGCCAGAACCTCGATCCCCAGTCGCGCCGCGAGCATTGCGACCAGCATCACCCCTGCGTCCGAGACGGCGCGCTCGTCATCGAACTGCACCCGCAGACCCTCTAGTCCGACCCGCTCGCCATCATGCACCATGAAGGTGACCTCCTGAACTCGGGCCGCGGCTGGCCCAACAGCCGCTCATCAAGCCCTTTCAGGAGGTCATCCTTTGTTTCGCGCCGGACGGAATCGGTGGATTGGGGCTAAGCAGCGCCGGCGGCGAGCCACTCGTCGAGCGTGGTGTGGCGCGGCGCGAGCTGGCCGGAACGGATCTCTTCGCGCAGCTCACCGAGCAGGCCGTGGCGTTCGGCGAGCACGTTGTGCTGATGGATCGTCTCGAGGTTCTCCTGACGCGCGGACACGAAGGTGCGGTCATCGAGATCCTGAAAGGCGCTGACCACGCCCGCGAGCATCTCGCGAACGCAGTCCTCGACGAAGCGAGGGCGGGCGTGGGCCTTTTCGACGACTGAGACCTCGTCGGAGCGCTTCATCAGCTCATAGATCTCGGAGGACATGCTCGACTCGACGATCGCGAGCAGCGTGGAGGCATCGATCTCGGCGTGGCATTCCTCGACGCAACCGATGTGCAACGTTCCGAGCCCGCGCTGGTTGTGGGTGGCCACCGGAACGCGCGCGAGGATCCGGTCGATCTGCTGCGCAGAAAACCCATCGGCGCTCAGGCGGGTTGCCGCGCGCGCGGCAACGAGCTCCTGCGCGCAGGGGCAGGCCGTCATCCCCGTGGCAGAGACGCCGACGACGCGCCGGGTGCCGTGCTCGAAGGCGACGGCGCGGCCGAGCAGGGTGTAGATCTCCTGCGTCTCGACACCGGATACGGGCGCCGGCTTGTGCTCGGGGTAGCGGGCCTCGATCGTCACTTCCGCACGGCGCGCGTCCTGACGGGCGCGCACGAGCTCTGCGATGTGCTCGGCGAGGGTCTCGGCGCGAAACGGCGACTCGCTCAAGACGACCTCACCGATCGCCTCGTTGACGACCTCCTCGAAGCGCGACATGTGCGCGCCCTTCTGCTCGGAGCTCAGATCCACGAAGCACTCGAGGCGTGCGAAGAACAGCTCGTCGCGAATGCGCACTACCTTCTCGACCCCCGTCAGGCCGACGCGAGAGAGACCGATCGGGACGCTCGGCGTGCGGGCCTGGACGTCCTCACCTGTGAGGATGACCGGAGACCTCGAGATGATTTGGCGCGTGGCCTGCACTTGCGCCGTCAGCGTAGCGCCCGAGCGCGCGGCCTCCCGATGTGGCTCGAGTGGCCGGCGGCGCATCTACGACGTCAGATTCTGGTATCAATACGACGAGCTGGGAATTGTCAACGGTGACGGGGAGTTGGAGCGTGCGGACGCTTCGATCGGGAGCCGGATGATGCTGAGGGGATGGGGAGTGGAGAGTTGAGGGAGGATTTCGAGGTCTCGCTGGGGCCCGAGGCACGGGCGGCGCTCGCGTTGGACGAGCTGCGAGACCCGCTCAGTGATGGGATGCGGCGTGACGAGCGCGAGCGGCGGGAGACGTTCACGTACACCGCCGAGCGCGAGGAGTTGAACGACGAGCGAGGAGCGTGCGCGGGAGGAGCTTGAAGCGTCGTCGGAGCCGAGCCTCGACGCCTTGCGCCTGTATCTGCGCTCGATCGGACGGGTGCCGCTGTTGAGTGCCGAGGAGGAGGTGTGCCTGGCCGAACGCATCGAGCGCGGGGACGTCGCCGCGAAGCAGCACATGGTCGAGGCGAACCTGCGCCTGGTGGTGTCGATCGCGAAGGGATATGTCGGCCGCGGCCTGAACTTCCTGGACCTGATCCAGGAGGGCTCTCTCGGCCTCATCAGGGCAGTCGAGAAGTTCGACTATCGCAAAGGCTACAAGTTCTCCACCTATGCCACGTGGTGGATCAGGCAGTCGGTGACACGGGCAATCGCGGACAAGGGACGAACGATCAGGATCCCCGTCCACGTGGTCGAGCGGCTCAACAGGATGATGCACACGGAGCGCGTGCTGATGCAGCGTCTCGGGCGCGATCCGACCCCCGCCGAGATCGCGGCCGAGCTGAAGTGCTCGGAGAGCGAGGTGTGCGAGGCGATGCGGATCGCCCAGCACCCGATCTCACTGGAGAAACCGGTCGGAACGGACGAGGACTCGGCGTTGGGCGACTTCGTCGAGGACAGCGCCGCGCAGTCGCCCTTCGAGATCGCCTCCGGGGCGCTGCAGCGGGAGAACATCGAGCGCGTGCTGGCGACGCTTTCGCGGCGCGAGCGCGAGGTGATCGAGTTGCGCTACGGCATCTCCGGTGGGCGCCAGCGTACGCTCGAGGAAGTCGGGCGCACCTTCAACATCACCAGGGAGCGCGTTCGCCAGATCGAGAGTCGAACGCTGAAGAAGTTGCAGGCGCTGCCCGAAGCGCAGCAGCTGCGTGAGGCGTCCTAGGTCCTAGATCACGCCGGCCCGCGGCCTCGCGTCGGCCGCCCGGCGAGGGCGCAGGCACTAGAATCGCTCTGCCCACGGCACGCCGCCGGGGCATCCGGTGGGGTGTCCGAGTGGTTAAAGGAGACGGGCTGTAAACCCGTTGGCTCTGCCTACGCAGGTTCGAATCCTGCCCCCACCACTCCGCAGTTCTCTGGGCCCGACAGCGGTCCTCCCGAGCCCCATCCCCCGACCTCTGGGCCCGACAGCGGTCCTCCCGGGCCCCATCCCCCGCCTCTGGGCCCGACAGCCCTCCTCTCGAGCCCCATCCCCCAGCCTCTGGGCCCGACAGCCCTCCTCCAGAGCCCGATCCCCCGGCCTCCGGGCCCGACAGCCGTCCTCCCGACCCCCAAGCCCCGGCCTCTGGGCCCGACAGCCCTCCTCCAGAGCCCCATCCACCGGCATTCTCTGTGGCTTCGTTCGACCCTCGGCATGCCCTCCGGCGCCCGGCGGACCAGCGCCTACGTTTCCGAGCTTCCCGAAGCGGGTACTCAGCGGACGTTTGGGTGACTGGGCGGCGAGCAGCCTTGCCCTGTGGAGTGGGACAGACCAAACCGGAGAGTCGAAAGGGAGAAGGGATAGATGACGAACTCGATTCACGGCCACGGCCAGTGCAAGCATCCCCGGGATGTCTACGCGCACGAGCGCGGGGGCGGCTCTGCCGGGGATGAACAGGCCACCGCCGAACACCTGCGCGGAATTGCCGCAGACGAGCGCGGAATTGCCGGACACGAGCGCCACACCGCGCGGCGCGCGCGTGTGCGCGCCGCACGAAGGCGCGGACAAGGCGCACGGCGGATTTTCGCCGGCGCGATGTCGGCATCGCTCATGATGTTCGTCGCAGCGGCACCGGCACTGGCCAAGACGAACGTGAACGAAGAATTTGAGCCTTTCGCGCAATGCCCGATCGCAACGCACGGCGTGCGCTACTGCGTGGTCGCGAAGACGACGAGCGGCGAATTCAAGGTGGGCAGCAAGACGGTTACGATCAACAAGACGATCACCATGCAGGGCGGTCTGACGGAAGGCTCTAACCAGCTCGTGCCGGCAACGAACGGCGAAACCCTCTCGAAGACACCCCTGACGCTCCCGGGTGGCCTGGTCGGCATCGAACTGGGCAGCGTGACCGAAGTTGCCGTGACAACAGAACTTGCCGGCCCGGTGCTGATCAACGAGGGCAACATCGCCGACGGCAACGGTGCCGCGGTGGTCCTGCCAATCAAGGTGAAGCTCGAAAATCCGGCGCTCGGCAACGAATGCTACATAGGCTCGGACGCCGCACCGGTTACGCTCGAACTGACCACGGGCACGACCGATCCTCCGGCCCCCAATAAGCCGATCAGCGGCAAACCCGGGACGCTGACGCTCAATCCCGAAGACACGATTTTCACCCTCAGCAACAACTCTCTGGTGAACAACTCGTTTGCTGCGCCGGGAGTGAGCGGCTGCGGTGAAAGCCTCGCACCCGTTCTCGATCCGATCGTAGATCTCGATTCAGGGCTGCCGGCCGCGGCAGGCAGCAATACCGCGATCCTGAACGGGACCGTGTACGAGACCACAGCGAAAGCCGTCAAGAAGTCGCACGTGACCAAGTCGAGCGCCGGCAAGGGGTAGACGCTCCGGCGCTAACCTCCCACCTAGGTCTTGACTCTTGCCGCAGCAAAACCAGCGGGCTGCGGCGAGTGGCGGGCTTGCCGCGACGCGGACTTCTGCGTCGCGGCGAGTCCCGCACGACCGCATTGCGGCCAGCAGGCCGGCTGCCGCCGCCGGAAGCCGTTCGGTAATAAGATTGGTGCATGTTTCTATCCCGTGCCGGCGCGAAACACTCCCGAGTGTCGCGGCACGGCTGTGATTTGGCGCTCTACGCGGGCCCAGCGGCGTTTCCGATGCCGCCGAGCACGAGCTCGATACAGCCTATAGTCTGTCCGGCGACTGTCCGGTCATGGGCCGTCTGTAGAGCCTCCGTCTGCAGAGAGCGAGAGTGCAGGGCGTGAAACCGGTGGAATCGATCCGCCAGCAGTTCGCTGACAACCTGAGGGCCAACCGTGAACGGATGGGCCTCTCGCAGGAGGCGCTCGCGGAGATCTGTGACCTGCACCGCACCGAGATCAGCCTGCTCGAGCGCTGCAAGCGCTCGCCGCGTCTCGAGACGATCGTGATCCTCGCGCGTGCGCTGGAGCTGCCGTCGCCAGGCGAGCTGCTCAAAGGCGTGGGCTGAGCGAGCGCAAGCCGGCGCCTGGCCGACTTGCCAAGCCGACGCGGGGACTCGAACCCCGGACCCCCTCCTTACCATGGAGGTGCTCTACCGGCTGAGCTACGTCGGCGTGGTTGCCAATCCTAGCGCCACGACGGGAGCATCGAAGGAGCGTCGGCCCGGGCGTGGGCGTGGCCTCCGTGAGAGGAAGCCACGCCCGGGGCCCCGCGCTGGCCTCGGCTCGGCGGAGAGGGAGTGCCGGCCGAGGCGTTCGCGAGCGCCGCACCGGAAGCGACACCCGAGCCATATGTGAGCGTCCGAGCAAGCAAGCGGCCCTGACCTGGATCGCGTGCTCGCAACGTGGTTATCGCTGCTGCTTGCGCTCCGGCGCCCTCCTCGATCCCCTGCCCGTCGCTTTCCCGGGCCCGTAACGCTTGCGTGCCGCGCGTTCGCAGCTGGCGCGTTTGGTGCTGCCATGCTTGTAGCGTCTGCGGCAGGTTTTCAGCGCGCTCACCAGCTTCTGGGCGGGCGTAAGCTTCTTGGCTTTGCTGACCTTGACCGCCGCACAGCCTTCGATCTTGACTTTCACGCTCTGTTCGACGACGTTCCCATTCTGGCCGGTCAGCACGGTGGGGATCGTCAGCTTCTGCCCACACAGGCTGTAGTGATCGCTGGCGGGCAGGTTGGTCGTCAGCGCGGAGTGGGGTCCCTCGGGAAGACTCGCTTCGACGGTTTCGAAGGGCACGTCGGGAACCGACAGGAAGCTCGACGTGGTGACGCCTTTCTTGATGGCGGTTTGACCGTCGAGAATGACTTTGAGGTTGTTTTCGCCTTGCAGAACGAGCTCGGCGTCGGGCCAGGCGGCGTTGCCGTGCGAGACGAGGTAGATCGGGCCTGTGAGAGGGCTTTTGAGTACTTGGGTGCGGACGGTGGCGGTGCCGATGACCGAGCCTTCGGGGCAGGCGGCGGGGTTAGTTTCAAAGACACTGGCGACGCAGGCTTTCTGGATCGTCGAGAGCCTCGCGGGCATGATCCCGGGGATCGTCAGTACGGTCTTCGCGACGTGTGCCTGGTTGTTGCCGGAGGTGAACCTCAGTTTCAGGCTGGCGCCGTCGAGTTTGCTCGTCTGTCCCTGGGCCGAGGCGGCGACTTTGGGGGTGAATGGCAGGTTCTGACAGTTGGTGACCTGGAACGGCCAGGACACATTTTGGCTGGCGCCCTGCGCGCCGGTGAGCGTCGCTTCGATCGTGTGGGGGCCACAGTTGGTGGGGTTGAACTCGAAGTTGGAACGGTTGACGTTCACTTCGATCTCGCGCAGTTGTAGGGGCACGCCGGTGGCCGGCCGGCCGACGCCCTGGACGTAGTTGGGTAGGCCGCTTGTGATCGTGACCTGGGCGGTATGCGGGTCGACTTCGATCTTCGAGCGCACGACCACGTTGCCGAGGTTGAAGGGACCGGCGACCGCGGGGGTGACGATCGACAACCCGAACGGGGCGCCTTCATAGGGCCCGGTTACGTAGACACGGCCGCCGGAGACCGTGTACGGGTCAGGGCCGAGCCCGGAGCTGGCCTCGGCGTTGCCGATTTCGCTTTCCGCACCACAGGTGCCCTGCGCCGCCTGCGGTTCTGGGCAGGGCGTGACCGACGCCAGGATGGCGGCGTTACCGGGCGGCAGATGCACCGTAGCCCCCGTCAGCTGCTGATCGGCGCCGGGACGCATAATCGCGAGCGCAAAGTTCGTGAAACCGCCAGCTTCGGTGCTGCTCGCGCCGCCCTGCAGCGAGGGCGCGAACGGCGGGGAGCTCGCACACGAACCGCCTTCGCCGCCCGTGCTGATCTGAAGCTGTTCTTCGGGCCGGGTGCCTAGCGTTGTTTTGATCTGTTCGGCTTCATGTTCGGGTTCAGTGGACCACGGCAGGAACGACGCTTGGACACCGGGGTTTCCGCAGGTTGGCGGAGTTGCGAGGGAGGCGCGGGGACCGCCGAACAGTTCGAGGCGCAGCTGTTCGAACGGGACTTGTGGTGTGTCTGTGAAGGTGCTCGTGACCCGGCCGGTCTGTTCGTCAAGGTGGCTTTCCCCGGCGAGCTTGACGAGGATGCCCGCCCTGGGGTCTTCGGCGACGAGGTACAGGGCGAGCAGGCTGTTGAACGGGTTCTGGCCGGGTTCTGCGACGGGTGCGGGCGTGGCCAGGTATACGGCGCCGGTCAGTTCTTCTTCTAGCAGCGGCGTGCGGATGTGCACGGTGCCGAGCTTCGATGCGTTCGGGCACTGAGCCGGTGCGCTGGAGAAGCGTAATGGTTGTGCTGCTTCGGGTGAGAGCGGGTCGGTACCCGGCGGGCCTTCGTAGCCGACCTGCTGCTCCGAGCAGGCTTCAAGGCCGCCCGCGGCGGCGGGGTTCAGCTGCACGCCTTCGGGCAGCGTCACGGTGGTGCTCTTGACGGCCGGCTGCGCGAGCTGCCCAGCTTCGACGGTGCCTTCTTGGGGGACGCTGACGTTGACGTTCATCGCCGTCGGGGTGCTCGCGGCGTGTTCTGCGCTTTCCAGCGTGATCGATGGTGTGAAGGGCAGTAGGTTGCAATGTTCGAAGCCTGGTAGTTCGTCCTTGGTGTCGCCCTGTAGGGGGAAGACTTCTCCGGGTTCGCCGGCGAGCAGCTTCACGGGCCAGGATTCACCTTCGACGGTCGTTGTCAGTGGTTGTGTGGAGCAGGAGGTGGGCATCGTCAGGAACGCGCCGTTTGAGTGTTCGCTGGTGGGTTCGCAGGGCACGACGTGTTCCACGGCGGCGCCTTCGACGAGGCATCCCCATCCGCGTGACTGGTCGTGAGCGGCCTGGGCGGGCGCTCCCCAGATCGTGACTTCGCTGGAGAGCAGTTGCGCGGACTCCGGCGCCTGCGTTACGTTCACGCTGACGCCGTAGTCGGCGCTGCTGCGCAGGCTTGTGTCCAGCACGACCGGCACGTGCAGCACCTCAAAGCCAAAACGAGCCGGCTCGCCCTGCGCGGGCACCAGGTTCCACAGCGGGACCGAGCGCGTGATGTTGTGAAACGCGGGGTCGAGCAGATTGACGGTGACGACCGCGACGCCGATCGCGGTATCGGACGGACACGAGTTGATGTCATCGCGACCGATCGTCGTGAAGTCCGAGCCTGGACACGCCGGCACCGCCCGCGGATCACCGATCAATCCGGGCGGCAGGTTGAAGCTCAGGCGCTTGGGCAGCGCGGGTGCCGTGCCGATCAGACCGGTTTCGGTGGCGCCCTGTTCGGCGCTGATCAGTTCCGAGGACTGGTTCAGATTCAACGCGGTCGTCAGCTGGAACGGGTGCGACCCGGCCTGCGTATCCAGGCTGCCGCCTTGTTCTTCGGGTATGAGCGTATAACCGTCTTCTTCGACCCCGAACGGTGTTGGCTGTCCACTGACGCTCAGCGACGTGCTGAGCGTGGCCGCGCTCACGTTCGTGCCCGGATTGTCTTCCTGTTCGCCTCCGCGTACTTCCACGGTGTTCTGTTCACCGGTGGTCGCGCCGGGCTTGACGTTCACTTCGATCCCCATTTCCAACCGTTCAAACGCGGGGTACGCTTCCGGCTGGGACGAGCAGGTGACGGTCGCTAGATCGCACGTCATCTGGTGAGCGACCGACTCACGCAGCGCCGGTTTACCACTGATTTTTATCGCTTCAAGGCCGGGAGGCAGCACATCCTTGACCATCACCGGCGCGGTGATCGCGTCGATCCCGCCGTCACCCAGATTCGTCGCCGAGACGACGATCGTCGCTTTCCCACCGGGCGGTAGTGAGCTTGGCGCGGCACGTGAGGAAAGGCGCCACCACGCACCCGCCAGCGCCGGGCTCGCGCACATCCCCAACAGCAGCGAGCTGCCCAGCACACACAAGGCGGTGCGCACGAGCACCGAACGCGCCGCACCTCGTCGCACCCCGACACGCGCACCAATCACCCCGCCACGCGCACCAATCAGGCCGCCACCCGCACCGTTCAGGTTTAGCTTCCTGCGCATCTCAGTCACCGTCGTGCGCATCTCTCAGCGCCCCGTGCCTTTGGAGTGGCTTGTGTGCTTGGCGTTCGGGTTCTTGGGCTTGGTCTTGGCTGGGTAGGCTTTGCGGGCTTTGCGTTCGCAGGCCTGGCGCTGGCGCTTGTGCTTGTGCTTGTGTCGGCATGCTCGCAGGGCGTTGGCGAGCTTCTGTGCGCGCGTGAGCGGTTTGGGTTTGGGGGTGGTGGTTGTTTTTGTGGGGGTGGCCGGTGGGCTGGTGGCGGGGGTTGTGGTGGTGGAGGTTGGGGGTGCTTGGAAGCTGAGTGGTGGGGCGGCGGGGGCGCGGCATGCTTCGCTGGTGCATGGTTCTGCGGGGGGTTCTTTGACGGGTAGGCAGGGTTGGGTTTCGCTGGTGTTGCATACGGCGGCGTCGTAGACCTCGGCGCTGGGTTCGGTGTCCTGTGCGACGAGCTTTGCTTGGGTGAGGAAGAACACGTCGTTGCCGTTTTCGCTGGCGTCAAGGAACGCGGATTCGTGCTGGGAGGTACCCGAGGAGATCAGTGCCACGCAGCCGCTTGTCTGTTCGCAGGTTCCGAGTCCGGGGGGCTCGTACTCGTAGACGTTCTCGACACCTACCGTGACCGTTTGTCCGTTGATCGTCTCGGTTCGCGTGGGCTGCTTGTCTTGTGGGACGAGTGGATCGGCGCTGTTGAAGAACAGGCGGCCCTGGTTTGTGAGGTAGCGCGACTGGTGCTCGCTCATCGGCGGGTCATAGCCGTATAGCGTCCAGCCGGGGATCGAACCGGCGAGCCAATGTTCGCTCCATGTTTCCGGACGATCGGCGATCAGGCCTTCGCCTTCGCCGGCGCCTTTGGTATCGAACACCCCCTGCGGTGGCTGCCCGTCCGGGTTACACGACGCGCAGGTCAGCCGTCCCGTGCCGGCGTCATACAGGAACACCTCCTCGTCGTGCGCGCCGTTGGCGGCGGGAGCAGCGTCCACGTTGTCATATCCGGTCAGTTCGCGGTCGGACATGAACGCCAGGTAGCGCCCGTTCGCGGACACCTGCGAGCTGACGCCGCCGAGATCGTCGATCACCGGTGAGTCCCCTTCGCCCCAGTCGGCAGCGTCCTGCTCTGATAGACGCGCGATCAACCTGGTCTGAGGCTGAGCGGAATCAGTCGGGTCGGGTTCGGAGACGTACAGGTTGCATTCCCCTTCGCTGCTCGCGCCGGGGTTGCGGTAGGGGTTGGCGCGCGGACAGTCCCCGCGTTCAGCACCGGACGCCAGCACGCCGTTAGCCACGAAATACACATACGAGCCGTCTTCGCTGGTGCCGGGGAGGGTACCCAGCACTTCGGCCTCTTCGCCGGCGTTACGGTCAACCGTGAGATCGGTCAGTCGGCCGGTTTCGACGTTGTATTCGTAGAGGTCGGCGCGGCGCGGCGATCCTTCTTCTTCATAAGGCTCCAGCGTCGATTCGCTCGTCAACGGCCACGTATCGGTGAAGAACACCCGCGAACCGTCGCTCGATGCGCCCTGGAAATAAACTTCATCCAACCCGCCTTCCCGTTCTTCGGTGCCCGCTTCCGGGACGCCCTGTGCCGCGTTTATCTGCACCGTTTCTTCCTTGCTGGTGTCGCGCATGTATAGCGGTCCGAGTTCTTCTTCGTTGGTCCAGAAGACGCGCTGACCGTTCTGGGAGATCGCGCCCCGCACATCCCCCCGTTCAAAACCGAGCCGTGGACTGGACGCAGAACCTTCACTGCCCGGAAGCACGCTGACGAGCTTCAGCGGCTCGCCCTTTTCCCACTCGTACAAGCCGTTTTCACCAGCACCAGACACCAGTCCCACCTGTGACCCGAACACGACATGCACACGTTGTTCGCCCGCCCCACCACCGGGTTCGACCGTCGCACCCTGAAATTCGAGCTTACCGCCGAACGCCTTGCCCGTCACGTCGGCCGTGACCAGCGGTTCGAATTCTCCGTTTTCACGGGTGTAGATCGTCTTTTCCCTCGCGCCCGGCGCGAGCGGCGGATCTTCCAATGGTTCCCTCAACAGCTGTGGCTCCAGCACCGCCAGCGACAGATCCGCCGAGAAGAACCGGTACTCCGTCGGTTCTTCCGTTGAGACGCCTTCGCCCTCGTTATGCGCCGTGCTGATCCCTTCCGAGGACCATTCTTCGCTACCACGCTTGGAGAGCACCTGCACCGGTTCGGGCTGACGATTACCCTGCGCTTCGCTCGAGATCGGCGCGCTCGCCGTCCACGTCAACATCCCACCATCACTCGAGGCCTGGATCAGCGACCCCAAAAACGGCGGACTGATCAATTCCGGTGTCGCACCATGCATATCCGTCGGCGACACCAGCTGCCACTGACGATCATCGAGCAACACCCCTTCAGAGCTCGGCAACGTCGTGAAGAACGTCTGCACATTCCGCGCGCTTTCGACCTTCCCATGTTCATTCTCCGCAACAACCCAGTAATAGTAGGTCGTGTCCGGCTCGAGCCCTTCGAGCGCCACGTGCACGCTCACATCGCCAAAGCCTTTACCGATTTCTTCCCCCGGCGGCGCGACCGGACCATACTCGCACCCCACCCCATCTTCCACGCAGCCGCCCGTGCCGAACTCGACGTAGTATCTCGTCTCCGCGCCATCGGGATCGATCTTCGCGTCCACGCGCTCCGAACCGGACGTCAGGCTCTGCGCGCTCACACCATCGAGCGTCGGCGCACCCGCGCCTTCACGCACGAACACCGCGACCTTCCCCGACTCAGCCGCATACACGATGCCATCCGCCGAGTCCACCGCGAGCGCACCGCCACCACTCAACTGCCCGGAGCCAAAACGCTGGATGAACGAGCCTTCCCCACCAAACGCAGCGACGCTCGTCACATTATCCACATACACCTCGCCGTCGGCCGGATCGAGCGCCACCCCCGTCGTGTCCTGATTATCAAGGCTGCGCTCCGTTGCCACGCCAGAGCCCGCCAGCTGCGAAACCACTGTCGGCTTGGGCTCCACTTCTTCTTCGGGACAGTCCTCGAGCCCGTTTTCGCGTTCGTGCGCAACATAGAACACTTCATCGCCCGCACCAACCGCAAAGCCCGGCTGCGCCAAACACCCCTCTTCCAGCAACGGCTGTTCGAGCACTTCTTCTTTCGTCCGCGACGGAATCAGCTTGTTCGTTTCTTCGCTGCTCAAGCCCGTGATGTTTCCGCTTTCATACCAGTACACCCACACGTCGCCCGCCGCATCGACCGCGAGCCCAGATATACGTTCCAGTTCCGCTTCGAATTCTTCTTCATCCTGCTTGACTTTGAAGACCTTTTTCTTGAAGATTTTTTCCCCCGACGCGCTGAACTTATACAGATAGTCGCGTTCTTCATCTTCCCTTTCTTCCGAAGTACTCGCACTCGCCACATACACATCGCCCCTCGACGGATCTGACCCGCTACTCGAATTATCAACCGCGACCGCCCCAGGATCGGGCACCACAATTTCCCCCACCAATTCATAGCCACCAGCTTTCGGCTTGAACCGCTCCACGCGATCATCAGCCTGATCGGCAACCAGCACTTCCCCCGAAGCTTCATCCACCGCCACACCACTCGGCATCCCAAAGCTCCCCGCCCCCGCACCTTCAAACGTCCCCGCAAACACATGCCCCCGGCTGAGGAGCCCCCAAGCCGGCGCGCTACACGCAAGCAGCGCGCCAACCGCGGACACAAAGAGAGCGAGAAACGCGGCGCGCGAACGCGCGTGACAGGGCGAGGGCGCGTGACGCCTCATCGCAGAGAATGCGTCATAGTCACATCCCGTGCGCGAGCGTGCGCCGCGCCTTGTCCGCGGTGTGCGACCGCGCTCGGCCAGAGCAGTGCTGCTGCACCCTCCGAGTGCAACGCTCGTCTCGCGCATCGATCGTCGCTTAGCTGATTGGTTCGCCATCGGCGCTTAGCCAGGCAAGGGAGTGGGGTGCGCCGGTGCGGGATCACACTGATCCCGACACCGGCGCTGGCCTCACTTCGCTGACGCCGCGAGTTACGGCGTCATTTCCCTTGCGTTTAGACGACTGCGTTGAGCTCCAACGCTTCTTCGCCCGCGAGCTCTTTCAGCACCGACGTAATATCCTGCCCGGACTGTTCGTACGGGCCACCTTTGAACGACGATTCAAGGATGACCTTTTCAGAGCTTTCTTCCCATTTTTCGGGTTTCTGCTTGCCTTTTGAGGCCTTGAACTTCAGCGTTTCCGACGTCTTCATCGCATCATTTTTGATCGGGACCAGGACCTTGCCCCTCACTTTGACGACGAGCCCCGCGCATTCAAATTCGATGAACAGGCCACTCGCAACGCTATGAGCTGGGTACAGCTCCAGCGCCGTCTTTTTTCTCGCTTTGTTTTCCCAACCAACGATGCCTTCAACGTTATTCGTGACGAGTTCGCCCGCTTTGGCCCCTGGCGTGCTGCACGTCAAATTCAAAGACTCGCATTCGTTGAATTTGATCTTCATGTTGCCGGCTTCTTTGTTATTTCCTTCAAAGAATTCACCGGTGCTGGACTCTGTCTTGCATTGGACGCTCTGGCCGCCGACGGCGGTTAGGACGCCAACGCCGCCTTTGGTTTCAAACTTCGTTTTGCCGGCTCCCGGAATCCATTCGTACTTGGCTTTCTTGCCTTCTCCAGCGACCGTGCACTTGCTGGACGTATAGCCTTTGCCTTCCGCTTTGGCTTTTTTGATGCATCTGCCGTATTCCGGGGCCGTCGCCGACGCAGACGTCGCAGCCACGGCGCCCAGCGCGAAGACCACAAACAAGCACAGCCCCGCAACCCTAACTCTTCTCATTATGTTCACACTCTCGTATGTCGATTGTCCGTTGTAACGCTCTCGTCTAATCGTGCTTAGTCTCATCCGCTCACGGTTCTCCCTCATCCCTCATTCCTCTCCTCATAGTACCCCCCTTTTGACCTCTATGAGCCAGTTGCTTTCAACTGTGGCCACTGTCCAAGCTGTGGGCCTCTGTCCACCATCTCGAGTGATCAGCACGTAGCCCGACCTGCAGAGACCCGCCCCTGTGCGAGGCGGGTCCCCTAGTTGATTTTGCTATTCACCTGACAGCCGAGCCGACACATCCTTTCGTATTGGCCCGGCCGCCAGGCGGGAGCTCGATGCCTGGTCGGTCGGAGGCCAGACATCTACGCTCAATGCTGCAGCTACGCTTTGATCTCTAGTTCTTCTCCCGAGTTCAGGCTTGTGTTGAGGGTCTCGATCTGGCCAGACTGCGCCCAGCCGAGTGTCCCGAAACCATCGCCGGTTTCAGATTCCAGCACGTCCTTCTTGCCGTTTTCGAAGCTTTCAGGATTCTGGTGACCCCGTTCGACTTCGGTTTCGCCGGCTTCGTTGGTAATTGTTTTCTCAGAGTAGGTCTGGGTCAGGACCGTGCCCATGGTGTTGACCGGACCAATTGGCGAGATGATGGAATCTCCGCCGCCCTTCTTTTCCTTGGCTCCCACGCGAACGACGAGAACCCCTACTCCAGAGTTTTCGGTCCCGCACACGAACTCCGCGAACAGACCGTTCTTTTCTTCCGGTAGGAGGGCCAAACCGACGCTAGGTTCGGTGCTCCCCTTGCCCGAGACGTAGCCGAGGCCGCCCTTCAGTCTGCGCGTAATGATCTCCCCTTCGTTATATATATACTTGTTGGGGTAGTGCTCTTCGAAGAACCCCTCGCACGTGAAGCTCAGGAGCGGCAGTTTACAGCCTTCGAAGGTGACTTCCACGCCCGACACTTCTTTTGTGCCCGACAGACTACCGTGGGCAACCGTGGACGTGCATTCAACCTTGATGCCCTCGGTCGTTTCGAGTTCTGCTTTTTCCGAGGTCTGCACGGCGGTGAATTCCGTGCCCGCAGTCCCTTCCGTCCCTTTCAGGAATTCGTATTCGCCGGTACCTTTTTCAGTACAGTTGGCGTTGGTGTATTTACCCTTGGTCTTTACTTTTCCTTTGACTTCGACCGGCACTTTCACGCATTTGCCCCATTCCGGCAGCGCCGCCGAGGCGCTTGCGGAGGCCAATGCAGCGATCGCGCATACCGCGACCAAACAGACTCCCAGCATCCGTACGTGTCTCACTTTTCCACTACTCCTTTTCCTCTCGGATGATCGGCCAGGTTCGAGCGCGCCCTGGGGAGACGCTCGCGCTCTGACCGTTGCCACGACGCACCCTGCACGGAGCCTCGGCCCCTGCATGCATGGGCGCTCGCCCTCGACGCCGACGACGCATTACGTCGGCGCCAAGACACGCTTTGTCTGCCCCCGCAGGCGAGGGCGTGGGCCCGGCGAGGGCCGTCCGGCTCCTGTCGGCACGCGGGCGCTGCCCAGGCCGGCAGGAGCCTCGAGCGAGGCCGGTCTGCCCCTGGCCCCCCGCTCGCGACGACCGTTTGCTCGCGGTTGCGCCTACTGAGCGCTCACCGGTGCCCTGGTAAAGCTCGTTGACAACAGGATGCAGGCATCGCGAGCCGCGCCGCACCCGGGTGACCCCGGTCGCCACGAGACGGGGGTCACTCCTCCCCGCAAGCGTCTCGGCCAACTGCGCGAGCGATCCGGCTGCCGGCGACCTGCCGCCGAGCGCCGCGCGGCCGTGGCCCTGAGGTGTGGCCGAACCCCACCAGAGCGCCGTCTCTGCCGTGCGCCCGCGGGCTATCGGCAGAGCAACGGTAGCCGCGCCGTCCATGACCTGCCCCTCTCGTTCCTTCGCCATCCCTCTCCTCCAGACCCCTCAATTTCGCGGCCGCTTCGTCGCCAGACGTACGAAAACAGATCCCCACCTTTTTGTCAAGCTACTGTCAAGCCCGCGGGTGGCGTGGCCCGAATGTCCGGTACTTGCGGGATTTCTCGGCCGCGAGCGAGCACCCGCACGAGCGAGTGACCCCCGTCTGGTTGAGTCGCGGGACACCGCCTAAAGACCCAGGGCACGCTCGTTTTCTGGCGCTTCCCCCGCATGCGTCCCCCAGCTGGAGCGCGTCTTCCCCCATGAGGTTGGCGCGCCCGCGATCGTGTCGAGCGCGTGCACCGAGCCGATCGCCGGCCGCGCACCTCGACGAGCATGCCCATCCGGCCTGGGGACACCAGGCCAATCGCCGGCCCCAGGCCCGTCGAGTCGCCGCCCCTAGCCGCTGCCGCGCTGGCTTTCCGCCATCGCCACGCGCGTCGGCGGCATGTCTGCCGCGAACAGGCTCTCGGCCACCTCGGCCGGCGTCGGGCGGCCGACCAGGAATCCCTGAGCCATCTCGCAGCCCATTTCGTGGAGCGTGTTCATCTGGCTCTGCGCCTCGATCCCCTCGGCAATCACCGCCAGCGAGAGGGCGCGCCCGACCCCCATGATCGCCTTCAACAGCTCGCGGCTTTTGTCCTCTTCGCTGAGCGCCGCCACAAAGCTCTTGTCGACCTTGAGGATGTTGACGGGCAGGCGTTGCAGGTGCGAGAGCGATGCATAGCCCGTGCCGAAATCGTCGATCGCGATCTGCACCCCGAGCCTGCGCAGCTCCTCTAGCACCTCGATCACGCGTTGGGTCTCGTTGGCGAGCGAGCCCTCGGTGATCTCGAGCACCACGCGCGAAGGCGCCACGCCGCTCTGCTCGAGCGCGCTGCGCACATCCGCGATCAGGCTCGGGGATCGCAACTGCACCGTCGAGACGTTCATCGACATCGAAAGCGCCCGCGCTCCCTCGTGACGCGCGTCCCAGGCTCCCAGCTGGCCGAGGGCCTCGTGAAAGACCCAGCGGCCGAGTGGCACGATCAGGCCGTTCTCCTCGGCCAGCGGGATGAAGCGCTCGGGCGCCACCAGACCGCGGGTCGGATGGCTCCAGCGCACGAGCGCCTCGAAGCCTTTGAGCCGTCCGTCGAGCATGTCGAAGATCGGCTGGTAGAAGAGCAACAGCTCCGAGCGCTCGAGCGCCTGACGTAGATCGACCTGCAGGCGGAAGCGCTCGTGTGCACGCTCGTGCATCGAGGGCGCGAACACCCGCACCGAGTCCTTGCCCCCGGTCTTGGCCACGTACATCGCTGTGTCGGCGTCGCGCACCAGATCGTGGACATCGACCTCGGTGCCGGACCCGATCGCGACGCCGACGCTGGCCGTGACCGCGTAGTCGGAGTCGGACAGCTCAAAGCGCGGGCGCAGCACCTCGCCGACGCGCTCGGCCAGCCGTTTGGGCTCTTCGAGGGCGCTGACGTCATCGATCAGGATCACGAACTCATCGCCGCCCAGACGCGCGACCGTGTCCTCGAAGCGCACCAGCGACTGCAGCCGGCGCGCGACCTCGCACAGCACGACGTCGCCGACCTGATGGCCCAGGCTGTCGTTGACGAACTTGAAGCCGTCCAGATCGACCAGCACGACGGCGACCATCGCCCCCGAGCGCGCTGAGCGCGCGAGCGCGTGCTCAGCCCGGTCGGTCAGCAGGGCGCGGTTGGCGAGGCCCGTGAGCGGGTCGTGAAAGGCCTGCTGGCGCAGCTGGCGCTGGAGCACGACCTGATCGGTGGCGTCGCGGGTGTTGACCACGAGCCCGCGCACGTGCGGGTCGCCGAGCAGGTTCGTGATCGCAGATTCGGCGTGGCGCAGACGGCCGCTGCCGTCGGTCAGCTCCCATTCGACTCGGACCACGCGCCCGGGCTCGTTGATCGCACGCTCGAGTGCGTGCGTCAGCGGGACAGACCCGCCGCTGAGCGTGTCCAGGCGGCGTCCCACCAGGTCGGCGGGGTCGCGGGCAAAGATGTCTGCCATCGAGTCGCTCACGTACAGCACGTTCAGGTCGGCGCCGACGACGGCGATCACATCCGAGGAGTGCTGGGCGAGCGCGCGGAAGTAGCGCTCTGTCGCGCGCAGCTCGGCCGTGCGCTGCTGCACACGTCGCTCCAGATCGGATGTGAGCGCACGGTTCTGGTAGATCACGATCAGCTGCAGGAGCAGCGCGAGCCCCACCATCACGGCGCCGATCGAGAGCAGCACGCCGACCGGGCCGGCGTCGCCGCCGGTCAGCCAAAGGCCGGCCGCCAACGCCAAAGCCGCAAAGCCCGCGATCGCGGCAAGGCTGAGCGCCCATAGCAATGGCCGCTGTGCAGCCTCCGCGGCTGCGCGGTTGGGGTTCAGTCTCACGGTCACGGCACGTCTCGCCGGGGAGCCCCGCCGGCTATCGCGAACTTTTCACTCATCGGTACGCGGGCGCCCGAGCTTGAGCCTGGCTGCCCACCGCCAACGGCCGGTGCGTGCGGGCAACGACCGATGCGGCAGGCGCGCTTGCAATCGCGCCGCCACCAGCAGGAGAGTGAGCGCAAATAGCGAACGCACGCGAGTATGGGCGGTGAGGTAGGCTCTCGCGCTCATGCAGCGCCCTGCGATACGCCTCGCGGCCCTCGCGGCACTGATCATGGTCGGGCTCGTCATCACGCTGGTCGGGCTCGGGCATGCCCCTGGGGTGGCTCGGGCTCAAGCGATCGCGCCCGCCGACCCCCCTGCGAACGTGCCGCTCGGCCCGCTGCCCGCCAGCTGCGCGCAGGCGCCCGCAGGGCCTGCCTGCGAGGGAGCGGTCGTGGCCGATCTCGACAGCGCCCGCGGGCGGCTCGGCCTCGGCCCCTACGAGCTGCCGGCCAACTTCACGAGCCTGGCGCCGGCCCGGCAGCTGCTGGTGCTGACCAACCTCGACCGCGCCGCGTACGAGCTCGCGCCGGTCGCCGGCCTCAACGCGGAGCTCGATAAGAGCGCGCTCGCGGGCGTCGAACAGCTGAGCGATCCGCTGCCGCCGGCCGAACTGCAGCCGGGCACGACCGTGTGGGGGTTCGCCTCGAACTGGGCCAGCGACTATCCGAACGCGCTGGCCGCCTACTACGTCTGGATGTACGACGACGGCTACGGCAGCGCCAACGCAGCCTGCACGTCGCCGGGCGCCGAAGGCTGTTGGGGGCATCGCCAGGACATCCTGTGGCCGTTTCCGGAAGGCTGGCTCGCGATGGGGGCTGCCACGGGGATCGATGCATACGGCACGCCGAGCGTTGCGATGCTGATCGCGTACACGCGCGGCCGACAGTCGCCCACCTATTACTACACCTGGAACCAAACCGCGACGGTCGCGAGCAGGTCGAAACGACCCCCGAGCCGTTGTGCGCCGGCCCGTCAACGGCGCGCCGTGCGAGAGGGGTTCGCTCGCAGCGCCGGGACGGGCCGCGGATCAAAGGCTCAACGCGCCAGGGCGCGGCCCGAGCAACGGGCCCGCTACAGCAAGGCCGGTGCGGCGCGATCCGCGGGCGCGTGCTCGGGCAGGCCGGGCTCGGGATAATCGGCCGCATCTCGCGCTCCTCGACCCCCCCTCAACCCCCCGAACGCTCGGCCTCACCATCCGTCGGACCGGAGACCGAGCATCCCCAGTCCGCGGCCACAATCGGGCCCTCGACGCCACGCTTGCTGGCGCGCGCAGCGGAGCGGTGGACCGGCCGGGATAACCCCGAGCGCGTCGTCTACGGCGTGATCCTGATCGGCGCCCTGCTGGCGGCCGAGAGCGGGCTGCACGACAGCTACCCGGCGACGGTCGCGTCGGTGGCGATCGGCCTCAGCGTCTACTGGCTCGCGCACTCCTATGCGGCGGTGCTCGGACGGCGCCTGTCCGAGCACGGGCGCCTGACCCTGCGCTCGCTCGTGCAGGCACTCGTGCGCGAGTGGGCGATCGTGCGTGGCGCGCTGATCCCGTTGCTGGCGCTGCTCGTGTGCTGGGCGGCAGGCGCCTCGCAGGCGACGGGGATCGCTGTTGCGATCTGGAGCGCGATCGTCGCGCTGGTCGCGCTCGAGCTGCTCGCCGGAGTAGCTGCGGGTGCGGGCAGGGGCGAGCTTTTCCTGGAGGGCGCGATCGGCGCCGTGCTGGGCCTCGCGATCCTGGCGCTGAAGGCGCTGGCGCACTGAACAGGCTTACGAAGCGCGCACCACGCACGCGCGCGCGTGCGCCCTCACCTCCGGCGAGTGCCCATGCGAGTGCCTCCGGCGAGTGCCCATGCGAGTGCCGCTTTGGCACGAAGACACCGACAGACGATTGCGCACTCCGCGGGCGAGTGCCCATGCGAGTTTCGCTGCCACGAAGACACCGACAGACGATTGCGCGCTGGGGCATTCACTGTAGACAAATTGTTGCTGACATGACACGATGCGGAAGCGTCGAGCTGATTTGACATGCTTTGCATAAGCAAAACAGTTTCGGAGAGGTGGATTACATGTCTCAGCGACGCGCCCGGCCTGACCGGGGCACGGATGGCTCCGACCGACCGCTCGCTCGTTCGGCTTCCAACGGGCCGATCGCGCCCCTGTACGAACGTCTGCCGCGGGGCCCGCACCGTCTCGGGCGCACCGAGGTGGCCCGGCATCAGCGCATGCGCATGCACGGCGCGATGGTCGAGGCCGTGGCGGCGAACGGATACGCCGGCACGAGCGTCAAGCAGATCATCGGTCTTGCGGGTGTCTCGCGTCGGTCCTTCTACGAGCAGTTCGCGAACAAGCAGGAGTGCTTCCTCGCGACATTCGATCTGATCGCCGCCCGCGGAGCGCGCAGAGTCAACAACGCCTACCTGGCCGCTTCGGGCGAGCCGGCCGAGCGCCTGCACGCGAGCCTCGATGCCTGCACCGAGAGCGTCTGCGCGAACACCAAGACGGCCGGCCTGGCGATCGTCGAAGCTCAGACCGCTGGCGCGATGGGACTCGTGCACCTGCGCCGCGCGAGCATCACCTTCGAGCGCATGCTCTGCGAGAGCTTCGCGCGGGCCCACGCCAACGACCGCCTGCCGGCGCCTGTCGCGCGAGCGATCGTAGGGGGCATGCACGGGGCGATCTCGATGCGCCTGTCCGCTGGGCGCGCCCGCGAGGTTCCCGAGCTGAGCAACGATCTGCTGGATTGGACGTTGCTGCAGCGGGCCCCCGGCGTCGGACGCATCTTCAGCGCCGCTCGCACCCACATCCAGCCAGGCCCGCTCCCCACCAACGGCAAGCTCAGCGCGACGCCCGGCGCCGGCGGCGAGCTCCGTGAGCGCCTGCAGCGAAGCGTCGTCGACCTCGCGGCCAGCGAGGGCTACGAGCAGCTGAGCCCGCCGCAGATCGCCCAGCACGCAGGGGTGTCGGTCGAGGCCTTCTACGAGCTGTTCGGGTCAAAGGAGGAGTGCTTTCTCGAGGCCTTCGACCGGCTGGGCGCAGAGCTGCTGGGCCTGGTGGCCGCGCAGGACATGCTCAGAAGCGAATGGCTGCAGGCCATGCCCCGGGTGCTGTGCGAGCTGCTGAGCGCGCTCGCCGAACGTCCTGTCCACGCTCAGACGATCGCATGCGTGGCGCCCGGCGCGGGTCCCAACGCGTTCGCGCGCAGCGTCGGGCTTTCGCGGGAGCTCGCGCGGCTGCTGACACGGGATGCGCCATACGCTCCGAGCAACGGGCTCATCACCGACTGCGTCGCGGGCGCCATCTGGCACACGATCCGCTGTCAGGTCGCGAGCCGGCAGATCCACCTGCTGCCGGCGCTGGTCGATGCCCTCGCATACGTGGTCCTGGCCGCGTATGCCGGGGCGGAGAGCGCGGCCGAAGTGGTCATCGAGTGGCGCGCGCAGATGGAGGCCCGCGCGCCCGCCTCAGTGTGAACTGTCAGGCGAGCACTCGAGATCGCGACACCAGGCCCTGCCCGTCGGGACAGGAACTCTTGCGCCTCGCCGGAAGCCGTCGGCGCTCACCGACGACGCTTGGCTGACAGGCGTTCGGCACCGTAAAGGAGCACTGCTCCTACCAACACCGAAAGCAAGATCACGACGATCAGCGGGACGTGGGCGGTGCCCAGGATCCAATCGACGGACACCGTTTCGAGGTTGAGGACGGCGAACGTCGCGGTCAGCGCCGCCAGCACCACCAGCCCCCAGGTGCGCGCCGACTCACGGCGGGGACGCTTGCGCGCGCCGGCCCCTTCTGGTTGTCGAGCCATCGCCAAGCCGATCCTACTCCGTTGCAATACGACGCCCGCTGCAATGCCACGGCCGCGCCTGCAATACCTGCCACGACCGCTACCCCAATGCCTCCTCACTGCCGCGCCCGCACTGGGGCCATGCTCCGACCGCATCGATCTGCCGGCGGCCGCCGCGGCGCGTGCCGCTCCCCCAATGCCTCCTCACTGCCGCGCCCACACTGGGGCCATGCTCCGACCGCATCGATCTGCCGGCGGCCGCCGCGGCGCGTGCCAATACGATGGGGGCGTGACGACGCGAGCTGATCGAGCGCGGGCGACGTCGTTGGCGCTCGCGGCGGCCACGACCTGGCTGCTCGCGGGTTGCGGCGCCACGACCAAGACCGTGACCGTCTCGAGCGTGCCGCCCGCACACGCGCCGAGTACGCAGGAGACGACGCCTTCGCAGCCGTCCGTGGGGACGACGAGCACGGGCTCCAGCCCGAGCGCCTCGCCTGGGAGCACAGGCACGACGACGTCGAGCACGCGCACGGCGCCCGAGCCTCAGTTCGAGCAGGCCGAAGGCAAGCCTCCCGCGGAAACGCCGGCGGCGCTGGCCGGGCCCCTCGCCGTCTTGCACGCGCGCGGCTATGAGCCGGTGGATACGTCCCAGTACCGTCCCGATCAGACGCTTCAGGTCCTGGTCGGAACACGCGAAAGCGCGGGCGGCGCGAAGGCCGAGCAGGCCTTTTTCTTCCTCGACGGCCATTACGTCGGCACCGATGCGGCACAGCCGAGCGCCCAGGTCAGTCTCGTGTCGCAGGGCGACACCGAAGCGACGCTGGCCTACGGCCTGTATCGCACTGGCGATCCGCCTTGCTGTCCGAGCGGCGGGCAGGCGCGTGTGCGGTTTCAGCTGAACGACGGACAGCTCGGAGCAATCGGCACGATCCCTGCGACAAGCTCGGCGGGCGGGCTGAGTCGCCGGTAGGCAACGGGCCGGGGAGCGTATGGTGATGGGCTCACGCTCCGTTCACGTTCGCGATAGAAAGGTCCACCTATGAGCGCAACGATCGACGGCCGCAGCGCCGAGCTGCTGCAGGCCAAGAACTTCTGCAACGTCTCGACGATCAATCCGGACGGCTCGATCCTGGCGGTGCCGGTGTGGGTGGACGTGCAGGACGGCAAGCCGGTCATAAACACCGCGGAGGGGCGCGCGTGGCCGCGCAACCTCGAGCGCGATCCGCGCGTGACGCTGACAGTCCAGAACTTCGAGAACCCTTACGAGTATGTGTCGATCCGCGGGCGCGTGGCCGAGCGCACCCGCGACGGCGCAGACGCGCATATCGACGCGCTCGCCAAGAAGTACCTTGATCGCGACAGCTATCCGTTTCGCCAACCGGGCGAAGAGCGCGTGATCATCCGCGTGGAGCCCGAGCAGGTCCATGTCTGGGGAAGTTGACGCGCCGGTACTCGGCGAGGCCGTGCTGGAGCTCGGCGCGTCGCAGTTGGAGCCCCGCGAGGGGCGGCAGGACCTCGGCGACGCACGTCCGGATGGGTGCAGGAACGGCTGGGAGCCTTGAGACGCGGGGCGGTCACGGTCACGAGCGTCGCAGCAGGCGCTGCCAGCGTGAGGGCGGGCGTGGTTGCGCCTTCTGCCAATCCTCGCGCAGCGGCAGTGCCCCGCGCGCACGGGCCTTCATCACGCACTCGCTGTGGGCGTGGCGCCGTCGGCGCGTGTCGCCTTCGGGGGCGATCAGCATGTGTTCGCTGAGAGCGGGAAGATGACGGCCACAAAACGGACAGCGGTACGTCGCCGGCTTGCGGTTGGCGGCAGGTCTCACCGTCCACCAGCGCGCCGCGGGCAGGGATTTGGGCATGGGGTCATTCTGGCGCGACCCTCGCGGGGGACGTTGGCTGCGACCTTCGTGGTCGGCGTGACCATCGGCCTCGCGGCGCTGGCTCGTGCCGAACGCAACCGGCGGTCGGCGCGGACGCGCCCGGCCGAGCGTGAGCGCCACTTCGGTCTGCTCCCACACGAGACGCCCGCGCGCGGTCTCAAGCGCATCGCGCTGTCTCAGCTGGACCTGGCGATCGAGCTGCTTCGCGGCGAAGGGGCGCTTCCCGCCGCAGACCGCGTTCACGAGACGCGCAAGGCGCTCAAGCGGGTTCGCGCGATGCTGCGCCTGCTGGAGGACGAACTGGGCCACAAGCGCTGCGCACGCGCGCGGGCGGTGCTGCGCGACGCGGCGGCGGGTCTGGCCGAGGCTCGCGACGCGGAGGTGATGGTCGGCACGCTGGAGGAGCTTCTGCGCCGTCATCCCCGCCGGCTCAGGCGCCGTCGCGCCCTGATTGAGCTGCGCGAAGCGCTCGAGCGCGAGCGCGTCACCCAGGCTGCTCAGGCGCAGGGCCGCCGGCTCGCAAGCGCGCCGGCGAGCAACGGTTCAGCCATCACGGCCGACCGGATCGGCGAGGCCCATGCTGGTGCGCATGCCGAGATCGCGGCCGACCTGGTTGCCCTGCGCACGCGTCTGGAGGCCTGGGATCTGCGTGATCGGAAGCTCGAGCGATTGGCCCAGCCGGGCCTGCGGCGCGTTTACCGCAAGGGTCGAGGGCGCTGGGCACAGGCCGCCAGGCGCAAGCCCGGTGCGACCGCCCTGCATCGCTGGCGTAAAGAGGTCAAAGACCTGCGCTACGTGCTCGAAGTGCTCGACACGCAGGGGAGCGCCGCCGCGCTCGCGAGTCAAGCCATGCCGGGAGGCCAAGCCGCGCCCGGAAGCCAGGCCAGGTCCGCGAGCACGGCGAGGACCAAGCGCGGATCCAAGTCCTCGAGCCGGAGCGCCCGGCGCTTGTCCAAGCTCGCGCGGCGCGCAGACGCGCTCGGCGAACTGCTTGGCCAGGAGCACGATCTCGCGCTGCTCGCCGAGCGGGTGCGCACGCACGCGCCGCTGAAGCGCCACAAGCGAGCCCGTCGAGCCCTGCTGCACGCGATCGCGCGGCGGCGCGCACGTCTGCGCGAGCGGGCGCTGCGCAAGGGGGCACGTCTGTATGCGCACAAGCCCAAGCGCTTTTCGCGCTGGGTGCGCGCGGGCTATCGGGCTCAGAAGTAGGTGCTCGGCGGAGAGGACAGCAGCCCGTAGATCTGCACGATCGCGGCTTGGTCCAGAAGTTCGCTCACCGGCGGGGAGCCGTGCGCGAACAGGTCGTTGTCCAGGCGCAGATGCTGCCAGGCGTAGTTAACATAGCTCTGCGCGAGCGCGGGTCCGGGCGGGTCGTGCGTGACCGAGTCCAGGTAGAGCAGGTTGCGCAAGTAGACCGAGACGAAGAACGGGTTTTCCGAGTTGAGCCGTTCGAGCGTGTAGTCGGCGAGCGCGGCCTTGGCGGTCTGGCGGGCCTGGTACAGGTAGCCGGCGTTGTGGGTGGCCTGATAGAGGAGGACGCCGGCGCCGATCATGCTGCCCTGGTTGTAGCTCCAGAACGTGTCCGCGACCTTGCCCGGCCCGTTGAGGTGGTCGGCGTAGAGCCCGTTGGATTGCAGCAGGCAGGCGCGGACCCATTCATAGGCCGTCTCGGCGAACTGCAGGTACTGCTGCTGGCCGGTCAGCCCGTAGAGCTCGAGCGCTAGCTCGGCGCCGGGAGCGTTGGTGACGGTATTGCGTTCGTTGTTTTCGAGCGAGTTCGAGAACGGGACGCCGCCGGGACAGGCCAGTTCGGGGCTGGCATCCCATCCGGCCATCACGAACGCCATGATCGCCTCCGCACTGCCCAGGGCGGCGCTGTTGCGGGTCAGCTTGTAGGTGCGCACGAGCTCGATGCCGACCCACTCGTTGTCGTCGTAGAACTTGGTCCCGCCGGGGCCCGCAGGGGGTGCCACGGTCGCGTCGAAGGCAGAGAGATGGCTTGTGAAGCTGCCTTCGGGGGCGCCGGAGTTGTCGACGTCGAGGTAGTTGCCGAGTCCGATCAGGCGGGCCTGCAGTTCACGTGAGAGCTTGGCGCTGAGGCCCGGCACCTTGGCGATGCCGGGTACGTTCGCCAGCGTGACGGTCGCGGCGAGCGCCTGCGAGAAGGGCCACAGGAACGAGAACGGTTCGCCCTCGTACAGACCGGACCCGCGGATGTAGTAGGCGTTCTGCATCGCTTCGAACGCGATCAGCGCACGCGCCGGGTTGCCCGTGAGGACCGGCTTGGGCTTGCGGCGCTTGCTCGAGCCCGACTTTGTCGAGCCGTGGGCGGCGGCCGTCGAAGCGCGCGCGAACTGCGAGGCCTTGACGACGCGCAGCGGCCGCGTGGCCGCGGCCGGATAGGCCGAGCCGCCGCCATGACCGGCGCTGGTGGCGGCGTCCGCTGCCGGCCCGGCCAGGGCGCACGGGCAAGCCCAGGAAAGGCACGCCAGGGCCGCCACGATCAGGCCGTGTCGCATACGAGATGGGAGCCGATGAGGAGAGCGGACGACCATCGGACTTTCAGCTGTGCACAACAGGCGGGCCGCCTGTTCGATTTGGTCAGGCTAGCGAAAAGCTCTGGAGACGTGTCCAGGTCAGGCAGCGAGCGCGGTGAGGGCGGTTGCGGCTCGACGCTCGCATCTCGGGCAACGATGGCGCTCACGAACCCGGCGGCTGACGCGCGAATCGCGGCTCAGGCGGCGATCGCGGCGTCGATCAGGACCGTGAGCTCCGCCACTGGGATCTGTGACTCGCATCCGCACGCCCGGGCGGCGAGCAGGACGCTTCCGCCGACCGGACTCATGTCCACGGTGCGGACCTCGGCCTGCGGGGCGCAGGCGTGTATGCGCTCGCGCAGCGGCGCCACGAACACCGAGCCGGCCTTGAAGGCACCGCCGATCAGGCCGACCGGAAAGGCCCCCGTGAGCCCCGTCCGGGCGACGACCGCGGCGACCTGGGCGGACAGCTCGGCGGCCGCGAGCGCATACAGGTCGCGTGCGACGGCGTCCCCTTGCTCGGCCAGGCGCGCCGTTTCGACGGCAAAGGCGGCGACTTCGTCCTTGGTGAGCGGCGTGGTGTAGACGCTGGCTGCCAGCGACTCCACGGTGGGAGCTCCGAAGAAGCGCAGCGCGGCCTCGCTGAGCCCGGTGGCCGGGCCGGAGCCGTCGCGGTCATGCAGGGCGGCCTTGAGCGAGCGCGCACCGAGCCAGTAGCCGCTGCCCTCGTCGCCGAGCAGGTGCCCCCAGCCGCCGGCGCGCCAGCAGCGACCGTCCGAGCCGACCCCGAACACGTTCGAGCCCGTGCCGGATATCACGCCCACACCGGGACGCGCCCCGGTGGCCGTTGCCCATGCGCTGATCACGTCGTTGACGACGATCCAGTCGCCGTCGCGTATTTCACGCAGGTGGCGATCGATCGCGTCGGTGTCGGTGCCCGCGACGGCCAGGACGGCCGCAGCCAGGTCCTCCTGCGCGATGCCAACGCGGGACAGGGCCTGATCGGCCGCCTCGAGCAGGGCGTTGACGGCACGACGGGGGCCGACCGCGTCCTGGTTGCTGGGACCTCCGTGGCCGAGATGAAGCGCGCGTCGCTCGAGATCCAGGACAGCGGCAAGCGTCTTGGTCGCGCCGCCGTTGACGCCGAGCACGTAGCGCGCCGAACCAGAGGCGGCTTCGCCTGGATGCCGAGAGCTCAGAGCTGCGGCGCCGGAGTCGTTCGAGGTCCCACCGGCGGGGCTCGCGTCGGCATGAGCGCCCTCCTGGTTGGGGAAGGCGAGCGCCGGCGGGAGCGTTACGAGCGGATCGCGATTCACGGCGGCATCCTCGCATGCGCGCAGGCGACCAACGGTTTTCCGACCTCGCTCAGCTGGCTGGCGCAGGCGTCCCCGAGACCAGGCGAAGCCCGAGCTCGGTCAGCGGGCGAACCGGGCAGAGAACGAGATCGAGCGTGGCGCAGTCCTGCAGCTCCATCAATATCTCGCGGCTCGAGCGCCCCGCGAGCAGTCGCTGCACCTGAAACAGCGTCGCTCCGTCGGTCAGGTAGGCGCCGATCGCGGGCGCGCTGCCAAGATCGCGCTTGTCAGACGGGGGGAAGAGCTCGGCAAGCTCCATGCGGGCCAACGTATAGCGGGTACGCGTCGGCGCCTTCGTGAACGTCCCGTGATGTTGGCTGCGGGAGAGTACGGATTCGCGGCTGACGTCGATTCGCGGCTGCGGCTGACGTCGATTCGCGGCTGCAGCTGACGTCGATTCGCGGCTGCGGCTGACGTCGATTCGCGGCTGCAGCTGATGTCGATTCGCGGCTATTTCCACTTGATCGAGCAGCCGACCGGCGGCGTCTCGCGCAGCTCCGGATCGCGATCCTCGAGCACCGCGTCGAGGGCGTCGCGCACGAAGGCGGCGTTCTGGCTCGGATCTTCGTAGTCGCCGTCCGGTGCGCCGCGATAGCGCAGCGTGAGCTCGGAGTCGAGCACGAACACGTCGGGGGTCGTCTTGGCGTCGTACGCACGCGCGATCTCCTGGCTTTCGTCGTGCAGATACGGGACGCCGTCGAACTCCCCGTTCTCGACACGAGCGCGCATCTGCTCGGGCGCGTCGCGCGGATAGCGCTCGAAGTCGTTGGGGTTGATCGCAAGCACGCGCACGCCGCGGTCGGCGTAGTCGCGGGCAAGCGCCACGGTGCGCTCGTGCCAGGCGAGCGCGTACGGACAGTGGTTGCACGTAAAGATCACGACGGTCGCGGGCGCGTGGCCCGGTTCGTGCACGTTGCGCTCTGTGTCGGGCAGCGCGAAGGTCGGGGCGATGTCGCCAACGGCGGCCATCTCAGGCTCTCCCGGTGGCCAGCTCGGACGGCTCCTGAGGCGTGCCGGCGTCAACCGCGGCGCGAGCGAGCGCATCGCGCAGGTCTGCGGGGTCGGGGGTCGGGGCGAAGCGCCCGTCGCGGCGCCGGTAGACGCGGCAGGCCAGCCCGATCGGGTGGTCGGCGGCTGAGGATCGGTCGATGTCCACACCATCGACGCGGATGGTGGGCGAGCCGACGAACCGCTCTCGCTCGGCGTCGGCGTCCGTGATCAGCTCGCGCACGCCGATCGCGCCCGGGTCGTGTCCCAGCTCGCTCATCGCCGAGCGCAGCTCGGCAAGGGCCTTGTCGTGCGAGGGGCAGCCGGGCCAGTAGAGCAGTTCGACACGCACGGACACCAGGCTAGAACACCGACGCCTCAAAAGGAGCGTGGCCCCGCTTGGGGCCACGCTCCGGTCCTGCGGGTTCCCCGGCTCAAACGGAGAGGGAGTCCGGGCCGAGGCATTCCCGAACGCCGCTTGGAGCGGCGGCGCTCGAGCCTTGAGCGCACGTGTCTGTCAGGCGCGTGACGGTCGATTGCGACCGACGCATCACGCGATGGTCCTGATCCAGATCGACGGTCGCAAAGTCCCCCTTCCTCCAAGTATGCGCTAGCCCTGCGCCGTCCCTGGCCCCTCGTGCTTCGCTGCCGGAAGGGTACCGCTTTCGCGCCGGTTGTCACAACCTCGGCGCTTGGTACGGGGCTGCGGGTGCTGGCCGGGCATGGGACAAATCCTCTCACTGTCCGATCAGATCACGCCCGCGAAACGCCGCCAACGCGGCCAGCGCGCCGACGAGCGCGACCGCTAGCATCACGGCCGCCGCGCCGGCACGGAACGCCTGTGTGGGGATCAGCCCGACGTGCGCGAACGGCGTCAGTTCGACCAGCCACTTGGGCACCCCCAGAAGCGAGCCCACGAGCTGCCAGAGAAACGCGAGCGCCACCAGGCCATACGCCAAACCGGCGCTGGCGCGCGGCACGAGCGCGAAAGCGAGGGCGGCGAGGCCGAGGAACAACTGCGCGACGGGCAGGCAGTTGGCGCCGGCCTCGAGCATCTGCCCGGGGGTGACGTGAACGCCCTGTGAGGCTGCGCCGGCCCACGTGAACAGACCGGCCGCGAGCGACAGGGCAACTGCGCCGCCGACGGCAAGCAGCAGGCGTCCGGCCAGCCAGCGGGTGCGGCCGAGCGGCAACGCCAGCAGCGTCTGCAGCCGTTCCTCGGCTTCCTCGTGTCGCGCAGCGCTCACCTGTGCGCATGTGAACAGGCTGATGACCAGGATGAAGAACAGGAACACGAACGCCAGATATCCGGTCGGTGTCGCGATCGAGCCTGTGCCTACCTTGGCGAGCTGTTCGCGCAGGCTCTTGGAGATGCCCGCAGACGAGACGCTGGCGGAGACGACGCCGAGCACCAGCGCGAACACGGCGATGGCGGCGCTCCAGATGCCCAAGCTGAGCAGCTCGCCGCGAAGCGCCTGCAGCGTCGGGGTGCCGACCAGGCGCAGGCGCGGCCGCGCCGTGTCACGCAGCGAGAGCAGCGCCGCTCCGATGTCGCGGCGGCCGGCGATTCGCCCGGCTGACGCGATCAGAAGCACGGTCGCGACAGCCGGCAGGACGAGGACGAGCGGCCGGGGTCCCGCGAACGGGCGCAGCTCCTCGGCCCAGCCGAGCGGCGTGGCCCAGCGCAGCCAGCCGGCGCCGGCGGCGGTGTCGGCGACGACGCGCAGCAGCAGGAACAGGCCGATCGCGGCGGTACCCAGCTCGAGAGCCATGCGCCGCGTCGGAGCGATCTGGCAGGCGAGCGCCCCGAGCCCGGCGAACACGGCGGTGACGGTGCAGGTGGCAAGGGCGAGATAGGCCGCGCCACCCGGCGGCAGTCCGCCGGCGAGGAACCCCGCGAGCTGCGCCAGGCACAGCAGCAGCGCACTCGCGGCGATCGCGGCGATCGAGCAGCCGTAGGCCGCGCTACGCCCTACCGGCGTTGCCAGGATCAGCTCCATGCGACCGGCGTCCTCCTCCGTGCGCAGCGCTCGCACGGACGCCAGCACCCCGAAAACGGCCGCGGCGATCGCCAGCGTTCCGCCGACGCGCCAGGCGCTGTAGCCGCCGGCCGTGAGCGGCTGGTACGGGTATCCATAGAAGAGCCGCAGCGCGTCGTTGCCGGCGAAGCTGCGCGCGAAGGCGATCCTGTCCGCGAGCGTCGGGTAGGCGTGACGCCAGCCCACCGGCTGGATATAGGAGTAGAGCGCGAACAGCGCGGCAAAGCCGAGCGCGCGCGCGCGCGCGTCACGCATCGCCTGTCCCACGAGCGCACCGGCGCGCGTGCGGTCCGGATCGTGGGCACTGCGCTCTCGCGGAGACGCCTCGGTGAGCGTCCCGTTGGAGGTGTCACTTCCTTCGGGCCTGTCGGTCCCGTTCGGCGTACCCGTCCCGCTCGGGGTATCAGCGGCAGCAGCCATGGCCGTCGAACGCATCGGCAAGCTTCTCGCCCACGGCCCTAAAGGCCGCGATAGCTATCGGAGATCTCGGGACGATCGCCGGTGCGCTCCAGGCCGCCCCCGTCCGACGTGTCGTAGTGGTGCAGGAAGATCTCCTCGAGCGAAGGCTCGCGACTGGTGAGCGTCTCGATCGGGTGCCCGTCGGCGGCGGCGAGAGCGGTGATCAGCGGCCCAACGGGTCCGGTCACCTCGAAGCGCAGCGCGCTGGGACCGGTGCTGTGGACTTGGACGCCGGGCAGCGCAGGCACAGCCGGCGCGGGCCCGGCAAACGTGACTTCGACCGTCTGCGCGGCCAGATGGCGCAGATCCTGGAGCGTGCCCTGATCGACGAGCTTGCCCTGCCTGAGGATCCCAACGCGGTCGCACAGCGCCTCGACCTCGCTGAGAATGTGCGAGGACAAGAAGACGGTCTGGCCGCGCTCGCGGGCCTCGTTGATGGAGTCGCGAAAGACCATCTCCATCAGCGGATCGAGGCCGCTCGTGGGCTCGTCGAGCAGCAGCAGGTCGGCGCGCGTGGCGAGCGCCGCGATCAGCTGGACCTTCTGGCGGTTGCCCTTCGATAGCGCCCGGATCTTCTTCGACGGGTCGAGCTGGAAGCGTTCGACAAGGGCGTCCCGGTAGGCAATGTCGGTGCCCGGGCGGGCTCCGGTCTGGCCGCGGACGCGCGCCAGGAACTCGAATGTCTCGGTGCTCGTGAGCGCCGGCCACAGGGCGGGCTCGCCGGCGACGAAGGCGACGCGGCGGTGGGCGGCGACGGCGTCGCTCCAAGCGTCGTGTCCGAACAGCGCGGCGCTGCCGGCGCTCGGCCGATGCAGCCCGAGCAGCAGGCGGAGCGTGGTGGTCTTGCCGGCGCCGTTGGGGCCGAGGTAGCCGTAGACCTCGCCCGGCCGCACATCCAGGTCGAGCGCGTCGAGCGCGAGCGTGCGACCGTAGCGCTTGGAGAGCCCCCGCGTGCGAATGGCGCCCGCAGTCACCGTAGGCGTCACGGAGCTGAGCGCCGGCGAAGCCGCTGCAGCCGCCAGAACCCTGTCAGGCGTTCAGGATCTTGGCCTTGGCTGTCGTGAACTCCTCGTCGGTCAGCACGCCCGAGTCGTGCAGCTGACCGAGTTCCTTGAGCTTTGCCATCGGGTCCTCCTGCTGTGCAGGCGCAGCTGCCGCGGGCGCCTGCGCGGCGCCGGCCTGCTCCTGTTCCCACTGCTGCTGTTCCTGTTGGGCCCAGCGGCCTTGCTGGCGACGGGCGACGCGGCCCGATACGGCTGTGGCGGTGCCGGCGACGACCGCTGTGCGGCCGGCCATGCGAAGTAGTCCTGGCATCTTGGTCTCTCTTTCTTTGTGGGTGCGGCTGGCGGGAGCGTCGTCTGGCCGGAGTGCCTCTCGTCGGGCGCAGCCTAGACGGCGTCGAGCGCTTCGATCGTCTCGAGCAGGTCCGCGACGGGCACTCGCTCGAACGCGAGCATGCGACCGCCGTTTCGACGTACGGCGCTCGCGAACGGGGCGGCCCAGGCGTTCTCGTAGCAGATCAGCACGGCGGCTTCGCCGGGCTCGAGCGCATCGCCGGCCGTGACGGTGTCCTCATCGCCGAGCATGCCGGTGCGCGCCCCTTCGAACACGCGCAGCTCCTCGAAGCCCTCGCCGAGGTCGGTGATCTCGACGCCCGCGACCGAGCCGTCGGTTTCCTTCTGGACCATCAGCACGTCGAGCACTCGAATGATTCCGCGATCGACGAGGTCGATGAACAGCGGAATCGCCTCGCCCGTCCTGGGCGCGTCCGGCGGGAAGCCGATCACGACGATGTTGACCGGGCCAAGCTCCAACTCCTCGCTGCTCACGGTTCCTCCTCTGATCGATTGCTGGCAGAGATAAGGATACGTGCGGACGGCGGGGATCGCACTCAGGGGACCGACGACAGGAAGCGCTCGAAGTACGGCGCAAAATCGGGCGCGGCGGCGACGAAGTGGCCCGCGCCGCGGGCGACCAGCCGCTCGGCGTTCAGCTCGGTGGCGAGCGCATCGCAGGCCCGCTCGATCCCGAGCGCGTGATCTCCAGACACTACGAGCGTGGGGATGCCGGCGTCTCGCAGAGCCTCGAAGTCTGGTCTTGCTTCGCAGGGCAGGCGGGCACGGTGTGCACGGCGAACTCCGCGGGCAATGTCCGCCGAGAGAGGTCCATCGTCCACGTCCGCCCCGGCAACGCGCAGGAACTGGCGCAGCGTGGCCGGGTCGGTGTCGAGCCCGTGGGTGAGCACTTCGTTGCCCATCTGCTCGAGGCGAGCGACCGCCGGGTCATCGCGGCCCAGCCAGAGCGCAGGCTCGAGCAGCGTGAGCGAGCGCACCGAGCCAGGCCGGCGGGAGGCTGCGATCAGGACACCAAGGCCGCCATAGGAGTGCGCGATCACATGCGGCCGCGAGGCGAGCAGCGGCAGCAGGTCGGCGGCGTCGATGTCGAAGTCGTGCCGGTCCTGTGGCTCTGGCGGGCTCGGCGGGTAGCCGCGCCTGTGAACGAAGGCCAGCGTCCAGCGCTGCGCCAGCGGCCCGAGCCCGCGCCAGGTCGTGCTTGCGCTGGCGCCGCCGTGGACGAGCAGGATCTCGGGTCCTCGGCCTTCGCGAGTGACGGCGATCGGCTCCATCGCCGGGACGCTAACGACATGCGTGGCGCCGATGCAGAAGCATCACGCGTGAGGTCCGATGAAGGCGCCGTGGGAGCCGCGGTTATAGTCCGCGCAGCGACTAGGCACGTCAGGCGGGAAGGGGACGCTATGCACGACGAGACAGACGGCGCCGGGACCGGGGACGCCGGGACCGGGGACGCCGGTCACAGCGGACAGAGCGCAGAGGCGGCATCCACAGCGGGTTCGGGCGGCGGCGGCGGATCCCAGACCGGCACGCCCGGAGTGGCCGGTGCGGATCGCGGCGGCGAGGCGTCTCGCTCTACGACGACCGGCGGCGCCCCGATCACGCGCGGGCGGCACATCCTCGTACAGGTGATCGTGTGGGGCACGACCGTGCTCGCCGTGCTCGGGATCTTCGCCATCTGGGCCAACCGCCAGCTGCTCAACCCCGACAACTGGGCGAACACGAGCACGAAGCTGCTCCAGAACGCGGACATCCGCGAAGCGACCGCCAACTATCTCACGGCTCAGCTGTATGCGAACGTCGACGTCGAAAAGGAAATCAAGGACAAGCTTCCGTCGCAGATCCAGCCGCTGGCGGGGCCGCTGTCGGGCGCGCTGCACAGCCTCGCGACCGAAGTGACGCAGCGCGCGCTCGCCAGCCCGCGCGTCCAGGAAGCGTGGCGAGAGGCAAACCGCGCGGCCGACAAATCGTTTGTGACGATCGTCAACGGCGGGACGGGAGCGGTTGCCGTCACACACGGCGAAGTGTCGCTCGACCTGGCCTCGATCTTGGCGAACATCACCAGTCAGCTGGGGCTCCCGAACGTCAGCTCGAAACTGCCCGCGTCGGTCGCCAAACTGAAAGTCCTCAAGTCCGACCAGCTCGAACTGGTGCAGGAAGGCGGCAAAGCGCTGAAAGGACTGTCTTTGCTGCTGACGATCCTCGTGCCGCTGCTGTATGCGCTGGCGATCTTGCTCGCTCGCGGGTTCCGCCGCCGCACGCTGATGTGGGTGGGGATCGCCGCAGTCGCCGCGGGGCTGCTCGTGTTCCTTGGGCGCAACATCCTGATAACGCAAGTGACAGACTCGCTGGTGAAGACCGAATCGGTCAGGCCGGCGGCGCACGCAGTGCTGACGATCGCGACAGCGATGCTGTCCGAAATCGCGGGAGCGTTCATCGTCGTGGGTGTGCCTCTGATCGCGGCCGCGTGGTTCGCCGGTCCCGCGCGCCTGGCGGTCCGGGCGCGCGCGGCGATCGCGCCGTTCCTGCGCGAACAGCCGGGGTGGACGTACGGGATAGTCGCCGGGATCATGCTCTTGATCTTCATCTGGCAGCCGATCCCTGCCACCGGTAAACCGGCCGGGATCATCGTGTTTCTGGCGCTGGCGTTCTTCGGTACGTATCTGTTGCGCCACCAGACAGACACAGAATTCCCGGGTAGCGTGAGCGAGCGTCGCTCGGCGCACTGAACGATCACACGCGGCGGGTTTGGTAAGTGACGACCTCGGTCGATGTCGAGCTTGGGCTGACTGCGCTCGCCGCCATGCTGTCGCCGACGACGCTGTCGTTCACGGTGCTGGCCCTGGTGCTCGGCGAGCGTCCGCTGCGAACCGGGCTGTGGTTCTTTCTCGGCGCGTTTGGGGTGACGCTGATCATCGGCGTGGTGGCGGCGTTCGTGCTCGGCAACGCGGCGGCGGCGCCGCACTCGTCGAGCACTCCGCGGACTTGGGTGTCGATCCTCGACGTCGTCGCCGGCGGGCTGCTGTTGGCGTTCGTGGTGAAAGTGCTACGCAACCCGGTGGACCCCAAGCGTACGGCAGATGCGATCGAGAAAATGGGCAAAGTCGCGTCGTCACCCGCAATCGCGGTCGTCGCCGCGGGCGCGACGCTGGCAAACCCGGGAGGCTTCATCCCGATCGCGCTCAAGGACATCTCACAGCTGAATCCGAGCGCCGGCGAATACATCGTTATCTGGGTCGGGTTCGCGCTCGTGTCGCTGCTGCCGCTGCTGGCGTCGATCGTGCTGCTGGTCGTGGCGCGCGAGAAAACGATCGCAACGCTGGCGGCGGCGCGGGGCTGGCTCGAACGCCACGCCATGACGCTCGCCGCGGTGATCATCGCGCTGCTCGCCGCCGCGCTGCTGCGTAACGGTATCGTCGGGCTGACGAGCTAGACACTCGCGCCCACCTGGGTTTGGCATCCGCTGCTCGAGCGCGTCGCGGCTCGAGCAGCCTTCGAGCATGAGCAGAGCGTGGCGGCTCGTAACGTGCTCGCGACGCGACGATAAGGTCGCGTCGTGCTGGCGGTGTTCGACGGTGACAATGACGTGCTGCGTGACTGGTCAGCCAGGCGAAGGCGGCCGCGGAAGCCATTCCGCGGTGCACGCCCTCTGCCCGTGCCCGCGCAACCTGGCCGACGCCCAACTCGACGCGATCGCAGACTCAAACGGTCTCGTGGGCATCGTGTTCGCATGCCCGTTTTCTGCGGGCGGACCTCTCCGGGTACCCCGGCCCGAGCGGAGAGGGCACGCAGGCCGGGGATCCTCGTGTGCCGCGCATCCTAGCCGACGGCACCCGGTCTCGAAGCGCGGGGCGCCCGGCCGAGTGGACCGGGCGCCCCGCTGCGTTCTTGCTTGTTCTAGGTCAGCCCATCACCTCGCCGGGTTGGCCAGGTAGGCTTCGTTCATTCCCTTCGCGATCGTCTTCGCGCCGGTCGGCGACGGGTTGATGTCGCCATCTTCGCCCGCCGGCATGTATGGCTGCTCTTCCGAGCCTGTCTTCTGCACGTTGGGGTTGCACATTTCCGTGTTCTTGCAGATCGACTTCTTCTCCGTGGCTTCGGTGTGGTACCGCCCGTTGAACACGGGGAATGGATTGGCGTAGGTCACAGTCGGGAAGTTCGGGACCACATTTTTTTCCATACTTTCGTTAAGAGCTCTCTGCAGGGCATCGCTGCCCGGAACCGAGAAGCTGTCCGGGTTGTAGTAACCGCCCAGGACGATCGGGCCCGTGTAGTGGCCCTCGCCCGGTTCGGTGCCGGTCAGCTCAGTGAGGATTGTCTTGATGTTTTTCTCCATGTGCGGGAAATAGCCTTCTCCAACTTTTGGATTTGAGGGCTGACCCTCAGAGTTGACGATTATGCATCCATCGAAGGCTCCGACGGGCCGTTCCCCGAATCTGCTTTCCCCTGTTTCGCTGAATTCCTGGGCGACTTCGTCTTCGCATTTAGTCAGCCCTGAGAGCTCATCGTTCGCGCCGATCTCCAGCGTGATCAGCTTGACTTCGTGCGCGGGGTTGCCTTCGTTGAGAGTGCCCAGCGCCTCTTCGAGCTGTGACTCATCGCCGAACGAGTTGTGCAGCGGAAAGCCCTCCAGCTGGTGGTAGATGCACGGGTGATAGTCGGTGTACTCGCCCTGGTAGTAAGCTGGAGCCGAGGGTTCTTCGCTCGATTCCGTACCGCCGATCGCTGGATTTTCACCGATGAACGTGTTGGTGGTGTCGCTCGGGCAGCTGTCGTTGACGATCGTGATGCCCTTGCCGACCTCGGTTGATTTCTTCAGGTCCTTGGCCAGGTCGTTGACGTAGCCTTCTTCGAAGAAGGACGGCGACTCGTTGGTTTCGTTGTTTTTGAACCCTTCTTCGGTCTGACCGAAGCCGACGACGTCGCCGAGGGCCAGGTAGGTGGTTGTAGTGGGTGTTTCCTTGGCGCTGGCGATTCCCGGTGTGAGCATCATCGCCGAGAGCGCGACCAGCGCGATCGCGCACCCGAATAGGCGGGCGCGTGAGCGCAGTGAAACTATTGAGCCATACATAGCATGCATCTCCTATCTCTCTCCTCGCTTCAGAGGGGCTCCCCTGAACGTCACTACGGTTGATTGGATATTGATGTTTCTAGTTGAACTGTCTACTGTTTTGTTTTTCGACCGTTGTTTGGGTAAGCCTGTTTTGCGACTGTTGTTTCGGGTAAGCTCGTTACGCCCCGCGCCGGTAGCGTTGGCGGGCGTGCTGTTGGCAGGCCAGGCGTTTGTGCCTGCTCTTGTCCTTGCTGCACGCCTTCAACGCATACTTCTCGTGTGCCTGACGTTCGCATTCGGCGCGTTTGTGTTTGTTGTGTTTGGTGCGGCAGGCTTTGAGCGCGCTGGTCAGTGGTGTGGTCTTGGTTTTGTAGGCCTTGACCGCGGCGCAGCCGCTGAGCGCGATCGGTGTTGACTGGGTTTGGATGGCGCCGTTCTGGGCGGTGATGGTGGTGGGCATCACCGGTTTCTGGCCGCATAGGCTGTAGTGATCCTTTTCAGGGACGTCGGCTGTAAGCGCCGAGTGCGGGCCGGCGGGCAGCTGGGCTTCGAAGACGCTGAAGGGCGCGTCCGGAACGCTTTCGAAGCGCGAGTAGGTGATTCCCTTTTTGATGTCGGTCTTGCCGTCCAGCAGGATCGTGATGCCTTCGCCCTGCAGCACGAACTCGACGTCGGGGAAGGCCGCGTTGCCGTGCGAGACCAGGTAGGCGGGGCCGGTCAACGGGCCCTTCAGGATCGGCGTGTGGATGCTGGCCTGTCCGATCACAGAGCCTTCGTCGCAGGCGGCGGGGTTGGCTTCGAACACGGCGGCCACGCACGCTTTCTGGATCGTGGTCAGGCGCGAGGGCAGCGCTTTTGGCAGTTGCAGCGAGACCTTGGCGATGTTCGCCTGACCCAGCCCGGCCGAGCTCACCTTCACATAGAAGCCGGTGCCGTCCGGTTTGCTGGCGTGGCCGTCCACGGTGGCGCTGAGTTTGGGGGCGAATGGCAGCGAGGCGCAGTTGGCGACCTGGAAGGGGTAGCCGACGGGCACGCTGGCGCCTTCGTTGCCGCTCAGGCCGGCGCTGATCCCCATCGGCACGCAGTTGGTCGGGTTGAACTGGAATTCTGGACGGTTGACGGTGACGTTGATCTGTTTGAGCTGGACCGGGACGCCGCGCAGGATCGTGGGCAGGACTTCGCCTCTGGGGCCGGGATCGGTTGTGATGCTCACCTGCGCGGTGTTGGGGTTGACATTGATGCGCGAGCGCACGTTCACGACGCCGAGATTGAACGGGCCCGCCTTGGCGAGCGTTGAGACCAGCAGGCCAAACGGCGCGCCGTCATAGCCGCTAGTCAGGTACACCTGGCCTTCGAGGCTCACGGGATCGTTGCCAAGGCCCGAGTCCGACGTGGCGTGGCCGACCAGACTCTGGGGCCCGCACGCCCATTCTTCATTGGTGTGCGCGGGTTCTGGACAGGGCGTGAGCGAGGACAGTTTGGCCGCCATACCCAGCGGCAGGGTCATCTGGAGGCCATCCAGGGCCTGATCGCCGTCCGGACGGGAGATCGTCAGCGTGAAGTTGCTGTAGGCGCCGGCCTGGTTGCTGGCTGACCCGGCCTGCAGCTGCGGTGCGAAGCCCAGCGGACCGGAGGCGGGGCAGGGCTGGCCATCGCGGTTGGGCTGCGTCTGGAAGCTCGAGGAGCGCGTGAGCGAGCCCAGTTCCGTGCTCGGCACAAAGGTGGCCACGGATTCATAGCTGGCACAGTGCGAAGGCGTTGACTGCGAGGCGCGTTCGCCGTCGAAGAGATGCAGATCGAGACTTTCAAACGGCAGCGGCGGGGTGTTTCTGAAGCTCGAGCTCAGCTGGCCCGAGCTCGCGTCGATCGCGACTTCGCCGGCGAGCTTGATGCGCGTGCCCGACTTCGGATCTTCTGCGACGAGGTAGAGCGCCAGCGGCGAAGCGAAGGGGTCGGTGTTCTGCGCGGCCAGGTATACCCAGCCCGTCAGTTCATCTTCAAGCAGCGGCGTCTTTATCTGGACGCTGCCGATCTTCGAGGCCGCGGGGCAGTTAACCGCGGCCGGCGAGAAACGATCGTTTTCAAGCTGCGCCTCTTCTGGGAGACCCGGTCCGGGTTCAAAGCCCATCCCGACCCCGTTGCTTTCGAGCGCCGGGCAGGCTGCCAGACCACCGGCCGCGGCCGCGTTGGCCGCCATCCCCGCCGGCAGGGTCAGCGTCGTGTCCTTGATGTCGGCCTGCGCCCGCGCGGTGGCCGAGAGCGTGGTGCCCTGGGGAACGGTGACTTTGACATCCAAACCGGTGGGCGTGGCCGCTTGCGACTCATCTGGCGTGGCTGTGAGCGAGGGTTCGAAGGGCAGGCCTTCACAGCCCTGCAGACTCTCGCTTTCGCTGGCCTTGACCGGCGCCAGCGCTTCTGCGCCTGGGAGCCAGGACTGCACGCTGGTCGAGCTCTGAAGCGGCTTGGCGCAGGCGCTGGTGGGCATGATCAGATACGGCGGCGCGCTTGATTGCCCGCTCGGGCACGGTGGGCGCGGTTCCAAACCTTCCACATACATTCCCCCGCCCAGGCACGCCCAGCCGCGCGCATTATCGTGCTGGGGCACGCCGGGCACACCCCAGATCGTCACCACGCTCGAGAGCAGTTCCGCGGCCTGGGAGGTGTCCTTGACCTTGACCTGCACGGCATAGCTTTTGCCGCTTTCAAGCGAGGTGTCCAGGACCACCGGGACCTTTTCGAAGATGAAGCCAAAGCGCGCCGGCTCGCCTGCTTCGGGCACCAGGTTGAAGACGGGCACGCTCGCGGTCTGCTGGGGGAAGAAGTGCGGTTCTTTGAAGGTCACGATCGCGACGCCGATCGCCGTGTCGGCCGGGCATTCGTTGCTGTCGCCATAGTGCAGCGAGGAGAACGCGACGGCCGAGCACTGCGCGAGCACGCTCGAGCGGCTGTCGGCGACCAGGCCCGCCGGCAGCGTCGTGGTGAGGTTCCTGAGCAGCGCGGGAGCAGAGGGCCAGGGCGCTGGTTCCTGTTTTGCCAACCTTTCGCCGGGCGCCCTGAAGGCGTTGACTTCAAAGCCCTGGTTCAGAGCGATCGTGGTCGTCAGCTGGAAGGGGTGTGAGCCCGCCTGCTGATCGGGCGAGCCGTCTTCGTTTTCTGGGCTCAGTTCATAGCGTTCCACGCCGAAGGGCGTCGCGTTGGCGCTGATCGTGATCGGGCGACGGATCGCCTTGGCCAGCGCGTTTGCGCCCTGGACCGTGATTTCGTTTTCTTCGACGCGTTCGCTGGGCTGGCCGGGCGGCGAAGGCTCCGCCACCACGGGTATTCGCACTTCGATCGCGACATAGGGGGGAGCGTGCCCACGTAGGGGCAGCGCAGCACCGGCAGAGCTTCACAGCCAGAGAGCGCAAAGTTGCTCGTCTGGCCCTCGTAGTTATCCCCGCGCGCGGCGTAGCCTTCCATCGGCCCGGTCGCCTGGATGCCCGCCGGCAACCTGTCGCTGATCTGTACCGGCTCACCTTCGGTCGCGCTCAGCGGGGCGTCACCGAGGTTGATGATCTGCGCCACGATCTCACCCCGCTGACCAGGGCTGAGGGTGCTCGGCGCCGAACGCGCCAGGATGTACCAGTGGGGAGCTTCGTGGGTACCTTCGGCCTGGGCCGGAGAGGCGCCTGCGGATGAAAGCAGAGCCAGAGCGGCGCAGGCCAAAAGCGCCAGGGCGAGGCGGTGGATGAGCTTGGCGAAGATCACGAGCGCCTCCCCGACTTCTTGGGCGCCGAGTTGCCCGTGTTGGCCGATCCTGACTTCTTGGTCTTCTCGAGCGGTCCGTATCGCTTTTTTGCACGCTTCTCGCAGGCCGTGCGCTGCTTCTTTTGCTTGTGCTTCTTGCAGGCCTTCAGCGCGGCTGCGAGTTTCTGTTTGCGCGTGAGCGGCTTTGCTTTCGCCTTTGCTTTCTGGCCCAGCACGCCCTGGGCCGCTATGTTGCCCTGGCCGGAGGGCGTAGCGCTGGCGGGAGCGCCGATGCTGGGCGGCTGGGAGGGCTGGCCTTTGCACGACGCTTCCGACTGACAGGACGCACTAGAGCTCGAGGCGGGCGGCGGGCAGGGCGCCGTCGCTTCTGGCCCTTCGCACACGCGCGCGTCATAGATGTCATAGGCGCTGTCGGGGTCCTGCGGGGATAGTTTTGCGCTGGTCAAGAAGAACACGTCATTGCCGCTTTGACTGGCGTCCCCGAAGGCCGATTCCTGTTCGGACTTGCCCGAGGAGATCAGCGCCACACAACCCTCTTCGGTGTTCTGCTGTGCGCCCTGGCAGCTGCCAAGGCCCGCGGGCTCATACTCATAGACATCCTCCTTGCCATTCACGTCCTGGCGGGAGAGCGAGTCGTCGCTGTTGAAGAACAGCCGGCCCTGGTCTGAGAGGTAGCGCGACTGATAGAAGGCTTCGTGATTGTCCGTCCCCGTCCAGCCGGGAAGGCTCCCCGACAGCCAGTGATCGAAGCCCGCTTCTTCGTTTTCCGAGGACCAGATCGCGGGACGATCGACCAGCAGCCCCAGCCCTTCGCCCGATTCCAAGGTGTCATAGACGCCCACCGGCCGCGCTCCGGACGGATTGCAGGATGCGCAGATGAGCGCTCCGGAGAGCGCGTCATACAGGTAGACCTCCTCGTCGGGAGCACCGCTCTTTTCGTCTGAGTTGTCATAGCCGGAGGGTCGCCCCTGCGTGGGCAGCCGGCGGTCTGACATGAACGCCAGGTAGTGCCCGTCCGGCGAGACCCGCGAGGTCATTTCAACCAGGCTGTACTCTTCCCTGCTGGGAGCGACCGTTCCCCAGTCCGGGCCGTCTTCATTTGACAGCGAAGCGATGAAGCGCGGGCTTTGCCAGTGGCCTTCGCTCTGGTGGATGACGTACAGGTTGCAGCTGGCGCCGCGCAGCCCGCCCCACTGACACTCACCCGGTTGAGCGCCCGCGGAGAGCACGCCGTTGGCCACGAGGTACACGTAGGAGCCGTCGCTGCTCACACCGATGACCCCGCCCTGCACGGCAGCGCTTTCGCCGGCGTTGATGTCGGGCGTGAGATCGGTCAGACGCTGGCCCGCGGGCCTGTCCGCTTCAAAGACATACAGGTCACCGCTGGTTTCGCTTTCCTGCGAAGCGTCGCTGGTCAGACGCTGATCGTCTGTGAAGAAGACCTTCTGGCCATCGGCGCTAGCGTCCATGAACACGGGCTCCGCATGAGCAGCGGGATCCACGCCTTCCTGGGGAGTGTCTATCTGCACACTCTTGACCTCGGTGCTCACACCTTCGCCCACCAGCTGGCTGTCATACAGGTGGGCTTCGCTGGGCGTCCCGGCCTTCCAGACCGTGCGCGAACCATCTTCAGAGAGGGCATTGCGCGGCCCTTCATAAAGCTGCAGGGTGCCCAGACCGACTTGGCCGGTGGCCTGCTGGCCGTCTGGCAGGACGCTTATCAGCGTCAGCTGCCCCGCGCCCGGGCCCGCATCAGAGGACTCATACAGACCCAATCCTTCCCCAGCGGCTCCTGGTGGCGGTTCTGCAGCCTTGATGACCGCGTGGGAGAGATCCGGCGTGGCGCCCATCAGCTCCAGCCCCGCCGAAAGCCCCGTCGAAGAGGCGCTCACCAGCGCCTGAAAACAGGAACTCTGCGTACAGGGCGCCGAACCGCAAGCCTCGCTGCAGGCACTGCGACGATAGATCGCTTCTCGCCCGCCTTCTCCGAACAGCGGTTCTGCCGGGAACACCACGGCGAGGGCGAGGTCTTCTGAGAAGAACTCATACTCGCGCCGGGCCTCGGCCTTTATGCCCTGCGCGGCATGGTTGGGCGTGGTGATGTTCTGCGTGGACCACTGGCCGGGTTCACCGCGCGTTGAGATCAGCTGCGCGGGTTCGGGCGCACGGTTGCCGGCGGGTTCTTCTTCACCGGCTGGCGCGGCGGCCAGATAGGTCAGCGCCTGGCCTTCGCTGGCCGCCTGGATCAAGCCTCCTTCGTGGGCGATCCCTTCGATCGCCACGCCGCGCTTATCAGCGGGCGAGACCAGTTCATAGGCGCGCCCGTCGGGCAGCGTACTCGGCGCTTCGCCGGCCGCCAGCGTGGTGAAGCTCGCTTCTTCGCTGAGCACGCTCGCACCGGACGACCCTTCGCCACGGTCTTCGGCGATCACGCGCAGGTGATAGGTCGTCTGCGGCGAGAGCCCCGACAGCGCCACCGCCGCGCTCTGGCTACCAAAGCCGCCGCCGAGATCTATGCCCGGCGGAGCGGGCGCTTCCTGCTCACAGGAGGGCGTTGGGGCTTCTTCACAGCGCCCGCTGCCATAGCGCACGCGATAGTAGGTTTCGCTGCCGGAGGGGTCGATGCTCGCCCTCACCGTCGCCGAACTCGAGGACACCTGCGCCGTGCTGACGCTCTGACTTTCGATCGTCGGCGGCCCCGGCGCCGACGGCCGATAGACCTCGATCTGATCGCTGAGATGCCCTTCGCTGCCGGGAGCTTCCTGGGCGAGCAGCAGCTCACCGCCCTTGACATCCAGCGCCATGCCACTCGCGCCGGCCCCCTGACTCAGCTGTGCCTGGCCGAAGCGCTGGATCAGCACGCCGCCCGGGTCAAACGCCGCCACGCTGCTGCGGTTATCGAGATACACATCGCCGCTAGCCTGCGCACCGAGCGAAGCGTCGCTCGCGACCCCGCTGCTGTTTTCGCTGTCGAGCTCGCTGATCAACGGCTGGGCTTCAAGTTCGCCCGAGCTCTGGCTGAGATGAAGCTCCGCCACCAGGCAGCGATTCTGCTGGCAGGGTTCGCCAGGCCCTTCGTGCTTGAGTTCTTCTTTGTTTTCTTTGCGGGCTTCTTCGCGTTCTTCGATCTCTTCGAGTTCTTCAGGCAGGTCGGTGCCGCCAGGTTCATAGGTGATGAAAACATCGCCCAAAGAGTCGACCGCGAAGCCCGGACGCGTGGGACGCGCGACTTCATTCAGCGAGGGCACTTCGGCTTCGGTGGATTCCAGCAGACGGTTGGATGTCTGGTCGTTGAAGCGCAGCAGCTGCACTTCGTCTTCTTCCTCTTCGCGCTCAACCCAGACATCGCCACTCTGATCGACCGCCACACCATCGATCGCGCCTTCCACTTCTTCTTTTTCTTCTTTCTTTGAGATCAGCGTGCCCAACAGCTGGCCGTCGGGGCTGAACTTGTCAACCACCGCCTTACGCCAGCTGCGGTTGGCAACGACATACACATCGCCCGCCGACGCCGAGCCCGGGGCGTTGTCGATCGCGATCGCCGTCGGCGAGTCAAACTGCCCCACCCCCACCCCACCGATCGCGGGCTTGCACCTAGCCTCTTCACTGCATTTTTCAAACTGTTCGCCGCCTTCATTCACGCCCCAGCCCCACGCTTCGATGAATTCATAGTGCGCGCCGAAACGCTCCACGCGATTGTCGGCTTTGTCAACGACGTAGATGTCCCCGGAGGCTTCGTTGATCGCGATCGCGTCGGCTCCCGGCGCGAGAACGCTTTGGCCCGAGGCGCCAAAAGACCCCTCGAATTCGTGGCCTCGCTGGCTGAGCGCCTCGGCAGCCGCACCGTGCAGCGCCAAACCCGTCAGGAGCAGCGCGAGCGCCGCCAGCAGACGCCCAAGGCGCACCACAGGCGCGGGCGGGAGCCCCAACCCTGCTCCGGGCACAGCCGAGCAGGCGGCGGGACTGGCGTTTATCGGTCTCGTTGTGTCTTTCATGGTCTTGTTGTCTTCTTCACCAAACAACCTCAATGAAGCAACCTCTATAAAGCAACTTCTCGAGGCAATTTCTCGAGGCAATTTCTTGAGGCAACTTCTTTCTCTCGGTCACACGCCCACGCGGGCCGCGTGTGTGGGGCCTTGCGGACCCCACACACGCATACCCGCAGCGCTTGGTGCTAGCAGGCGCTCTAGGCGCTTGGCGCGTAGACCTCCACCGCTTCGCTTTTGATTGCGACAGTCGTGTCCTCGCCCGAGGGGAGGTGCAGGTCGGTCGGCTGGATGTAGGTGTTCAGGTAGTGCTCCGCTCCTGTGGTCCCGTTGGGGAATTCGCCGGTGGTGACTTCCTGTGCGCCTTTGGCGTTGACCGCGAACTTCAAGCTGAAGCTCTTGCTGACGCTGTTGACGTTGCCGCTGTTGACGCCGATCACAGAGCCAGAAGCTTCGAATTCAAGGCCTTCGCAGTTGAACTTGGCCGAGAGGTCTTTACCGCCCGCTCCGCCTTCCACCAGCGCCCCGACGGCTTTACCGCTTTCGATGTAGCCGAGCGTGATGTAGAGCTTTTCGGTCTTGATCACGCCGGTTTTCGCACCCGCCGAATTGCACTTCTTGCCTTCGCTGGTGCAGGTCTTGAATTCGACGATCGAGGTGGCGGTTTTGGCCCCCGTGACTTCGCCTGTAACCTTGGCCGACTTGCACGTGACCTCGCCGAGGACCGAGCCGCCCGCCCACGGTTCTGCTTCGTTGCTCGGCACAAAGGCATCGAGCGTGCCCGCGCCGCCCGTACCCTTCAGCGCCTTCTTTTTGGCGGCTTCCCAGCCCTCCAGTTCGTACTTGCCTTCACCTTTCGCGTTCACTTCCGAACACGTCTTGTTGTTGTATTTTCCGGTATACGTTTTGCCCACTTTCGCGGCCTTCCCGCAAACCTTGAATTCCGGCGCCGCCGCCCACGCACCGCTCGCCACCAGCGCACCCAGCGCGAAAACGACCATCACACAAAACCCTACAATCCTCACACGTCTCATATCGTGTCTCACCACTCCCTTTCTCCTACACGGAATAGAAACCAACAGCACAGCCCACAAAGACCGCCCACCATCACCGGGACGTCCAGCACAGCACCCCCGTCACGCCGAACCCCGAACCTCGCGGGCCCGCCCGGCTACGCGCGGCGAGTCCTTGGCAAACGTCTCGCCGACCAGCGCAACGACACGGTCGCCGTAAGGCGTCAACAGCCAAGCATTCGGCTCACCACGAACAGCCCCGACACCCACGTTCTCGATCAGACCGCGCCGTGCCAACCGCCCAAGCAGCTTCGAGGCCTGACCTTCGTCGGTAAGCCCCGCGGCCTGCGCGATCTCACGGTTACTCGACCCCGGCGCTTTCGCGACCGCGCGCAACACCAGCATCGTGCGATACGTCGCACGAATCGGAAGCTCGCCCGCCCCACAAGACGTACGGTCCTGCGCAGACCCCCGCACAAGCTCAGCCCGCGCCGCGGCGTGCCCGAGATACGGAGCGACGATAAAAGACATCAACGACGGCGCGAGCGCCACCAACGCCCCCCCATCCCCCTTCAACACCTGCGAGCGCACGACAGAGAACACTCCGCCCGCGACCAGCTCCGCCGTCATCTGCGAGGACGGCGCAAACGGCCCACCCAACACCCGCGGGCTCCCCTCCTCCAAAAGCCCCACCAGCACGCCGAGCACACGCTGTTTGCAGCGCAACGCCACAGCCCCCTCCTCGGGCCCCTCCAAAATCAGCAGCCGACCCCAACCAGGCTCCCCATCGAGAAACCCCAACAGAGCGACCACACCAGCACGCAGCCTCGAGATCCAGCGCACCTCACCCGAGATCGCTACGTCCATCGCCCGCGATAGACGCTCGAGACCCTCCTCGAACGCCGCCGCAAAACAATCCTCGGCACTCGCGAAAACCTCATGAAACCGACGCTCGGACACCCCCGCACGCGCAGCCACCGTCTTCACTAGACGGGGGTCACCCGGCCGTGAAGGCCTTGTTTCTCAAGGCCCCTTGACAAACCAACCCTCGTATGTTCTCCTTCTTCCCACAAGCCGCGCTTGGGGAGAACGCCAAAAAGAGCGGCTCAGGCCACGACTCCGGGACACGCGAGAGCTCAGCGGAGCAAGGCCAAAGAGGGATCACCGAGAGGGACAACAGAGGGAAAACGAGGACAGCATCATGGCGGATCGGATCCGGATCAACCGCATGGGTGAGCGCTTTTCCAGCCACACCCAAGCCCCCTCGCGCGCCCCCGGCTACAGGACTTCCCAAGATACGAACGCGCTGCGCCACCAGCTGATCCAGGCCACCGTCGCGGTCCTCGCCGACGGCGGTGACCCCCGTCTAGTGAAGACGCTGGCCCGGGCGTAAACCCGCATCAACACTGGGCTTTCGGCGGGCGTCCCACACACATCCCACAACCAACGCCGGCCACGACCCGCGACCGGCACTACCACCGCCGCGACGCCCGGACGCGCTGGGCGTCGCGATCGGTTCGGGACACGCTTGCGTCTTCTGCCTGGCTGCAGAGCTCGGTAGCGCTCATATCCGCGCGTCAAGGTACCCCGGACCCGGCTGGGCAAGCAGGCGCTAGAGCAGCAGGTGCACGCTGCTGTCGTCGCGCCCAGCCGCCTGTTCACCAGACGGTCGTCACGAGGTCGCTGTCGCGGATGACGCGATCGCGGGTGACCAGCGGCACGGACAATGCCAGTGCCGTGCCAACGATGAAGCGGTCCCACGGATCGGCGAGCAGATCGCGCGGAATCGAGACGGTTGCGTCCGCGACGGCGACGTCAACTGGCTGGAAGATGAGCGCGGGCGAGAACGCAAACTTGTCCCGAAGCCGCTCCAGATCGTCGTAGCTCAGCTTTTTGGTTGTCTGGATCACATACCAGAGGTTGACGAGAGTCGCGACCGAAACGACGACACCCTCAGTGGCTTCGGCCTCGACCAGGGCACTCCCAGCTGTGGCGGACAGCCGGCTTGACCCTTGCATGTGCCAGATGATGGCGTGGGAGTCCGCGAGGACCCTCACGCGGAGGACAGATCGCGCTGGGCAAGCTCGCTGGCCCGCTCAAAGTCCTCCCACGTCAGGTCCGGAAAGTCGGGGAGCGATCCCGCCATGCTCTCGGCCGGTCCGGCCGGCGCGGTCTGCACGACACGCAGGCGTGCGCCGGGCATCACCCCAAGGCGCGCGAGCTGATCCGCGGGGATGCTCCCATCGGCAGCCACCACCAGCTCGTCCGCGTGTTCGTTTGCTGCGCTCACGATGCCAAGTGTAGCCCTCGCCCCGGAGCGGAACGCGCGAGTGGCCTCTACACGTCCGAAGAAACGGCTCAGTAACGCCGAGGATCCTCCACGAGCCGGTCGTCGTCCTCAACAACGGGCGCAAGACGACCGTGCAACCGCGCCGCGAAGACACCGTGCGAAAGGACGACGACACGGTTCTTGTCGCGCTCAAAAGCTGACGCGGAGACTCAGCGGCGTCTCCGGAGGACGTGCACGCAGTCAGGCGACCACGCCGGGCGCGCGGTTCCCACTGAGGTGAGGACCACGCACCCGGTCTGCGGTACCCCGGCCCGAGCGGAGAGGGCACGCAGGCCGGGGATCCTCGTGTGCCGCGCATCCAAGCCGACGGCACCCGGTCTCGAAGCGCGGGGCGCCCGGCCGGGTGGACCGGGCGCCCTGTCGCGTTCTTGCTGTTTGTTCTAGGTCAGTCGATCACCTCGCGGGGTTGGCCAGGTAGGCTTCATTGAGTCCCTTCGCGATCGCCTTGGCGCCGGTCGGCGACGGATTGATGTCGCCGTCTTCTCCTGCCGGCATGTATGGCTGCTCCGGCGTGCCCGTCTTCTGCACGTCGGGGTTGCACATTTCCGTGTACTTGCAGATCGACGCCTTCTCTTTGGCTTCGTTCACTTTCGGGTTGAACTTGGTGAATGGATTGGCGTAGGTCACGGTCGGGAAATTCGGGACCACTTCTTTCTCGACCCGTTCGTTAAGAACAGCCTGCAGCCCGTCGCTGCCCGGAACCGAGAAGCTGTCCGGGTTGTAGTAACCGCCCAGGACGATCGGGCCCGCGTAGTGACCCTCGCCCAGTCCGCTGCCGGTCAGCTCAGTGAGGATCGTGTTCAGGTTTTTCACGATGTGATCGAACACATTTCCACCTGGTTTTTTGCCGACCGCTTCGACTAGTACACATCCCGCAAAGGCTTCTTCAGGCCCGCCGCCGGCTTCATACTTGCTTTTTCCTGTTTCGCTCTCTTCTTGGGCGATTTCGTCTTCGCACTTCTTCAGCCCCGAGAGCTCATCCTGTGCGCCGATCTCCACCGTGATCAGCTTGACTTCGTGCGCGGGGCTGCCTTCGTTGAGGGTGCCCAGCGCCTCTTCGAGCTGTGAATCATCGCCGAACGAGTTGTGCAGCGGAAAGCCTTCCAGCTGATGGTAGGAGCACGGGTGAAAGTCGCCAGGGCCCTGATACGGTGAAGGCCCGGCTGGTTCGGTCGATTCCTGGCCACCGATGGCTTCGTTTTCGCCGATCAACGTTGCCGAGGTGTCGCTCGGGCAGCTGTCGTTGACGAGCGTGATGCCCTTGCCCACCTCGCTTGATTTCTTCAGGTCTTTGGCCAGGTCGTTGGCGTAGCCTTCTTCGAAGAAGGACGGCGACTCGTTGGTTTCGTTGTTTTTGAACCCTTCTTCGGTCTGGCCGAAGCCGACGACGTCGCCGAGGGCCAGGTACGTGGTGGTGGTTGGTTTTTCTTTAGCAGCGCTGGCGATTCCCGGTGTGAGCATCATCGCCGAGAGCGCGACCAGCGCGATCGCGCACCCGAATAGGCGGGCGCGTGAGCGCAGTGAAACTATTGAGCCATACATAGCATGCATCTCCTATCTCTCTCCTCGCTTCAGAGGGGCTCCCCTGAACGGTCACTACGGTTGATTGGATATCGATGTTTATTGAATTGGTTTACTGTTTTCCGAATGTTGTTTGGGTAAGCCCGTTTGCGACTGTTGTTTGGGTAAGTTCGTTTTACGCCCCGCGCCGGTAGCGTTGGCGGGCGCGTTGTTGGCAGGCGTGGCGTTTGTGCCTGCTCTTGTCCTTGCCGCACGCCTTCAACGCATACTTCTCATGTGCTTGGCGTTCGCATTCGGCGCGCTTGTGTTTGTTGTGTTTCGTGTGGCAGGCTTTGAGGGCGCGGGCGAGTGGTGTGGTCTTGGTCTTGTAGGCCTTGACCGCGGCGCAGCCGGTCAGCGCGATCGGCGTCGACTGGGTCAGGACGGCGCCGTTTTGGGCGGTGATGGTGGTGGGCATCAGCGGTTTCTGTCCGCAGAGGCTGTAGTGATCCTTTTCGGGGACGTCTGCCGTGAGCGCCGAGTGCGGGCCGGCGGGCAGCAAGGCTTCGAACTGGGTGAAGGGGGCGTCGGGGACGCTTTCAAAGCGCGAGTAGGTGATGCCTTTCTTGATCTGGGTCTTGCCGTCCAGGAGGATCGTGATGCCTTCGCCCTGGAGCACGAACTCCACATCGGGGAAGGCGGCGTTGCCGTGGGAGACCAGGTAGCCGGGACCTGACAGCGGGTTCTTGAGGATCGGCGTGCGAATGCTTGCGTCTCCGATCACAGAGCCCTGGTCGCAGGCCGCGGGGTTGGTTTCGAAGACCGCCGCCAGGCATGCTTTCTGGATCGTGGTTAGGCGTGAGGGCAGCGCCTTGGGCAGTTGCAGGGAGACCTTGGCGATACCGGCCTGGCCGATACCCGGCGAGCTGACCTTGACGGTGAGACTGGTGCCGTTCTGTTTGCTGGCATGCGCGCCGGCGCTGGCGGTGAGCTTCGGTGTGAAGGGCAGGCTGGCGCAGTTGACGGCCTGGAAGGGGTAAGTGATGGGCGCGCTGGCGCCTTCGTCGCCGCCGAGGGTCGCGGCGATCGCCATGGGCTGGCAGCTGGTGGGGTTCAGCTGGAACTCTGGGCGGTTGACGGTGACGTTGATCTGTTTGAGCTGTACGGGCACGCCGCGCAGACTGGTGGGCAGGACTTCATCGCGCGGGCCGGGGTCGCTGGTGATCGTGACCTGCGCGGTGCTGGGGTCGATGTTGATACGCGAGCGCACATCGACCATGCCGAGGTCGAACGGGCCGGCCTTGGCATGTGTGGCAACGAGCAGGCCGAATGGTGCGCCGTCATAGCCGCTGGTCAGGTACACCTGGCCTTCGAGGCTGACGGGATCGTTGCCCAGACCAGACCGTGAGGTGGCGTGACCGACCAGGCTCTGAGGTCCGCACGCCCATTCTTCATTGGGGTGTGCGGGTTCGGGGCAGGGCGTCAGCGAGGCGAGTTTCGCGGTCAGCCCTGGCGGCAGGGTCATCCCGATCGCGTCAAGCGCCTGGTCTGCGTCGGGGCGTTTGATCGTCAGCGTGAAGCTGCTGTAGGCGCCGGCCTGGCCGCTGGTCGAGCCGGCCTGCAGTTCAGGAGCGAACCCCAGCGGACCGGCGGACGGGCAGGGCTGGCCGTCACGGTTTGGTTCGATCGCGAAATCTGAGGAGCTCTGCACCGGTGCGAGCCCTGTGTTGGGCGCAAACGACGCCAACGTCTCATAAGTGGTGCAGCGCGCGGGCGTGGTCTGGGTTGCGCGTTCACCGTCAAACAAGTGCAACTGCAGGGTTTGGAAGGGCAGCGGCGGGGTGTTCTTGAAGGTCGAGGTGAGCTTGCCGCTGGTGGGGTTGATCGCGACTTCGCCGGCGAGCTTGATGCGCGTGCCGGACTTGGGGTCTTCGGCGATCAGATACAGCGCCAGCGGCGAGGCGAACGGGTCGGTGTTCTGGGCGGCGAGGTACACCGAGCCGTGCAGTTCGTCTTCCAGCAGCGGCGTTTTGATCGTGACGGTGCCGAGCTTGGACGCCGCCGGACAGCTGACCGCGCCGGGGGAGAAATGGTCGTTTTCGAGCTGTGCTTCTTCACCCAGCCCGGCCTGTGGTTCAAAGCCGATGCCGATCCCTTGTTCATCAAGCAGCGCGGGACACGCCGCCAGGCCATTGGCGGCGGCGGGGCTGGTCGCGATCCCCGCCGGCAGGGTGAGCGTGGTGTCTTTGATGTCGGCCTGCGCCAGGCCGGTGGCGGACAGCGTGGTGTCCTGGGGAACGCTGACTTCGACCTCCAGACCCGTGGGTGTGGCCGCTTGGCGCTCATCTGGGGTGGCTGTGAGCGAGGGCTCGAAGGGCAGGCGTTCGCATTCCTGCAGGCTCTCGCTTTCGCTGGCCTTGACCGGCGCCAGCGTTTCTGCGCCTGGCAGCCAGGACTGCACGACGGTCGAGCTTTCCAGCGGCTTGGCACAGGCGCTGGTGGGCATGATCAGATACGGCGGGGCGCTCGATTGCCCGCTCGGACACGGCGGGCGCGGTTCCAGGCCTTCCAGGTAGTCCCCGCCTGCCAGGCACGCCCACCCGCGCGCATTATCGTGCTGGGGCACGCCGGGCACCCCCCAGATCGTCACCACGCTGCTGAGCAGTTCCGCGGCCTGGGAGGTGTCCTTGACCTTGACCTGCACGGCATAGCTTTTGCCGCTTTCAAGCGAAGTGTCCAGGACCACCGGGACCTTTTCGAAGATGAAGCCAAAGCGCGCCGGCTCGCCTTCTTCGGGCACCAGGTTAAAGACCGGCACGCTCGCGGTCTGCTGGGGGAAGAAGTGCGGTTCTTTGAAGGTCACGACCGCGACGCCGATCGCCGTGTCGGCCGGGCATTCGTTGCTGTCGCCCCAGCGCAGCGAGGAGAAGGCGACGGCCGAGCACTGCGCGATCACGCTCGAGCGGCTGTCGGCGACCAGGCCCGCCGGCAGCGTCGCGGTGAGGTTGCGAAGCAGCGCGGGAGCGGAGGGGAAGGGCGTCGGTTGGCGTCCTTCGGCTTTTTCGGTGGGCGCCCTGATCGCGTTGACTTCAAAGCCCTGGTTCAGAGCGATCGTGGTCGTCAGCTGGAAGGGGTGCGAGCCCGCCTGCAGGTCGGGCGAGCCGTCTTCGTTTTCTGGGCTCAGTTCATAGCGTTCGAGGCCGAAGGGCGCTGGATTGGCGCCGATCGTGATCGGGCGCCTGATCGACTTGGCCGGAGCGTTTGCGCCCTGGACTGTGATTTCGTTTTCTTCGACGCGTTCGCTGGGCTGGCCGGGCGGCGAAGGCTCTGCCACCACGGGTATTCGCACTTCGATCGCGACGTAGGGGGGGAGCGTGCCCACGTAGGGGCAGCGCAGCACGGGCAGAGCTTCACAGCCGCTCAGCGCAAAGTTGCTCTTCTGCCCGTCGTAGTTATCTCCGCGCGCGGCGTAGCCTTCGATTGGCCCGGTCGCCTGGATGCCCGCCGGCAGCCTGTCGCTGATCTGCAGCGGCTCACCGTCGGCTGCGCTCAGCGGGGCGTCGCCGAGGTTTACGATCTGCGCCACGATCTCGCCCCGCTGGCCGGGGCTGAGGTTGCTCGGGGCCGATCTGCTGAGGATGTACCAGTGGGGGGCTTCGTGGGTGCCTTCGGCCTGGGCCGGAGAGGCGCCCACCGATGAAAGCAGAGCCAGAGCGGCGCAGGCCAGCAGCGAGCCGCTCTTGATGAGCCTGCCCGCGGTCATGACCGGCTCCTGAGATCCGGGGTGGAGGCCGAGCCTCTTGGGCTGTGCCCGGCGCTTGACTTGCGGGCCTTGCTGGCCGAGCTTGACTTCTTGGTCTTCTTGAGCGGCCCGTACCTCTTCTTGGCCTGCTTTTCACAGGCGGTGCGCTGCTTCTTTTGCTTGTGCTTTTTGCAGGCCTTCAGCGCGGCGGCGAGCTTTTGCGCACGCGTGAGCGTCGGCGTGGGTTTTGCTTTGGTTTTCTGGGCCTGCACACCCTCCTGGGCGGCGCTGTTGCCCTGGCCGGAGAGCGCGGCGCTCGCTGGCGCGGGGAAGCCGGGCGCCGCAGGGGGCTGACCTTTGCACGCCGCTTCTGATTCGCAGGGCGCACTGGAGCCACGGGCTGGCGATGGGCAGGGCGCCTTGGCTGCTGGTCCTTCGCACACGCGCGCGTCATAGATGTCAAAGGCGCTGTCGGGATCCTCTGGGGACAGTTTTGCGCTGGTCAAGAAGAACACGTCATCGCCGCTTTCGCTGGCGTCCAGGAAGGCCGATTCCTGTTCGGATTTGCCCGAGGAGATCAGCGCCACACAACCGTCTTCAGTGTTCTGCTGCTCACAGCTGCCGACACCAGTGGGCTCGTACTCATAGACATCCTCCTTGCCATTTACGTCCTGGCGGGAGAGCGAGTCCTCGCTGTTGAAGAACAGCCGGCCCTGATCTGAGAGGTAGCGCGACTGGTAGAAGGCTTCGTGGTTGTTCATCCCCGTCCAGCCGGGAAGGCTTCCCGAGAGCCAGTGATCGAAGACCGCTCCTTCGTTTTCGCTTGACCAGATCGCGGGGCGATCGACCAACAGCCCCAGCCCTTCGCCCGATTCCGGGGTGTCATAGACGCCCACCGGCTGCGCTCCGGAGGGATTGCAGGAGGGGCAGATGAGCGCTCCGGAGAGCGCGTTGAAGAGGTAGACCTCCTCGTCGGGGGCGCCGCTCTTTTCATCCGCGTTGTCATAGCCGGAGGGGCGCCCCTGCGTGGGCAGTCTTCTGTCTGACATGAACGCCAGATAGTGCCCGTCCGGCGAGACCCGCGAGGTCATTTCAACCAGGCTGTATTCTTCTCTGTTATTAGTGAGCGCTCCCCAGTCGGGGCCGTCTTCGTTTGACAGCGAAGCGATCAAGCGTGGGCTTTCCCAGTGGCCTTCGCTCTCGTGCAGGACGTATAGGTTGCAGCTGGCCTCGCGCAGCCCTCCCCATTGACACTGACCCGGCTGAGCGCCTTGAGCGAGCACGCCGTTGGCCACGAGGTAGACGTAGGAGCCGTCGCTGCTCACGCCGATGACCCCACCCTGCACGGCGGCGCTTTCGCCGGCGTTGAGGTCGGGCGTGAGGTCGGTGAGGCGCTGGCCCGCGGGCTTGCCTGCTTCAAAGACGTACAGGTCACCGCTGGCTTCGCTTTCCGGCGAGGCGTCGCCGCTCAGGCGTTGATCGTCTGTGAAGAAGACCTTCTGGCCATCGGCGCTGGCGTCCATGAACACCGGCTCTGCGGGAGCGGTGGGATTGACGCCTTCCTGGGGGGTGTCTATCTGTACGGTCTTGACTTCGCTGCTGGCGCCTTCGCCCACCAGCTGGCTGTCGTAGAGGTGGGCTTCGCTGCGAGTCCCGGCCTTCCAGACCGCGCGCGAGCCATCTTCAGAGAGGGCGTTGCGCGGCCCTTCATTTTCCTGCAGGGTGCCCAGGCCGACCTCGCCGGTGGCCTGCTGGCCGTCCGGCAGGACGCTTATCAGCGTCAGCTGCCCCGCGCCCGGGCCCTGCTCAGAGGACTCATACAGACCCTCTCCCTCGCCGGCGGCTCCGGGCGGCGATTCGGCCCTGATGATCGCGTGCTCGAGGTCCGGCGTGGCGCCCATGAACTCCATCCCCGTCGAAGAGGCGCTCACCAGCGCCGAGAAGCAGGAGCTCTGCGTGCAGGGCGCTGATCCGCAAGCTTCGCTGCAGGCGCTGCGACGGTAGATAGCTGCTGGCCCGGCCGCTCCGAACAGCGGTTCTGCCGGGAACACCACGGCGAGCGCGAGGTCTTCTGAGAAGAACTGGTACTCGCGCCGGGCCTCGGCCACTATGCCCTGCGCGGTTTGGTTGGGCGTGGTGATGTTCTGCGTGGACCACTGCCCGGGTTCACGGTGCGTGGAGATCAGCTGCGTGGGTTCGGGCGCGCGGTTGCCGGCGGGTTCTTCTTCACCGGCTGGCGCGGCGGCCAGGTAGGTGAGCGCCTGCCCATCGCTGGCTGCCTGGATCAAGCCTCCTTCGTGGGCGATCCCTTCGATCGCCACGCCGCGCTTCTCGGCGGGCGAGACCAGTTCATAGGCGCGGCCGTCGGGCAGCGTGCTCGGGGCTTCGCCGGCCGCCAACGTGGTGAAGCTCGCTTCTTCGCTGAGCACGCTCGCGCCGGGCGATCCTTCGCTACGGTCTTCGGCGATCACGCGCAGGTGGTAGGTCGTCTGCGGCGCGAGCCCTGACAGCGCCACCGCGGCGCTCTGGCTGCCAAAGCCGCCGCCGAGGTCGATGCCCGGCGGGGACGGCGCTTCCTCTTCACAGGCAGACGTGGGGACCTCTTCACAGCGCCCGCTGCCATAGCGCACGCGGTAGTAGGTTTCGGTGCCGGAGGGGTCGATGCTCGCCCTGAAGGTCGCCGAGCTCGAGGACACCTGCGCGGCGCTGACGCTCTGGCTTTCGATCGTCGGCGGGCCGGGCGCCGATGGCCGGTAGACCTCGATCTGGTCGCTGAGGTGCCCTTCGCTGGGAGCCTCCTGGGCGAGCAGTAGTTCGCCGCTCTTGACATCCAGCGCCATGCCGCCGGCGCCGGTTCCCTGACTCAGCTGTGCCTGGCCGAAACGCTGGATCAGCGCGCCGCCCGGGTCAAACGCCGCCACATCGGTGCGGTTGTCGAGATAGATGTCGCCGCTTGATTGCGCGCCGCGCGAGGCGTCGCTCGCGACCCCGGTGGTGTTTTCGCTGTCGAGCTCGCTGATCAGCGGCTGCGCTTCAAGTTCCCCCGAGCTCTGGCTGAGATGAAGCTCCGCCACCAGGCAGCGATTTTGCTCGCATGGTTCGGCGGGCCCTTCGTGCTTCAGTTCTTCTTTGTTTTCTTTGCGGACTTCTTCGCGTTCTTCGATCTCTTCGAGTTCTTCAGGCAGGTCGGTGCCACCAGGTTCATAGGTGATGAAGACGTCCCCGGAGGAGTCGATCGCAAAGCCCGGACGCGTGGGACGGGCGACTTCGCTCAGCGAGGGCACTTCGGCTTCGGTGGATTCCAGCAGGCGGTTGGGTGTCTGGTCGTTGAAGCGCTCCAGCAGCACTTCATCTTCTTCCTCTTCGCGCGCAACCCAGACATCGCCGCTCTGATCGACCGCCACGCCGTCGATCGCGCCTTCCACTTCTTCTTTTTCTTCTTTCTTTGTGATCAGCGTCCCCAGCAGCTGGCCGTCGGGGCTGAACTTGTTGACCACCGCCTTGCGCCAGGTGCGGTTGGCAACGACATACACGTTGCCCGCCGATGCAGAGCCCGGGGCGTTGTCGATCGCGATCGCCGTCGGGGAGTCGAACTGCCCTGCCCCCAGCCCACCGATCGCGGGTTTGCACCTGGTCTCTTCGCTACATTTTTCAAACTGTTCGCCGCCTTCATTCACGCCCCAGCCCCACGCTTCGATGAATTCATAGTGCGCGCCGAAGCGCTCCACGCGATTGTCGGCTTTGTCAACGACATAGATGTTGCCCGAGGCTTCGTTGATCGCGATCGCGTCGGCTCCCGGCGCGAGACTGCTTTGGCCCGAGGCGCCAAAGGAGCTATTGAATTCGTGGCCTCGCTGGCTGAGGGCCTGGGCGCTGGCGCCGTGGAAGGCCAAGCCCGCCAGGAGCAGGGCGAGCGCCGCCGGCAGGCGCCCGAGGCCCAGCACGGGCGCGGGCGCGAGCCTCGGCCGTGCTGTGGGCGCAGCCGAGCAGGCGGCGCTGGCTTTTATCGGTGTCGTTGTCTTCTTCATGGTCTGGTTGTCTTTCTCATGAGGCGACTTCTATGAGGCGACTTCTCGGGTCACGCCCACCCGGGCCGCGCGTGTGGAGCCTTGCGACCCCACACGCGCGTACCCGCAGCGCTTGGTGCGAGCTGGCGCTCTAGGAGGCGCCTGGCGCGTAGACCTCCGCCGCTTCGCTTTTGATCACGACAGTCGCATCCTCGCCCGAGGGGAGGTGCAGCTTGGTCGGTTCGATGAACGTGTTGAGGTTGTGCTCCGAACCTTTTTTGAGGTATTTTTCTTCAGGGAATTCACCGGTGGTGACTTCCTGTCCGCCTTTCGCGGTGACCGCGAACTTCAAGGTGAAGCTTTTGCTGATGCTGTTGACGTTGCCGCTGTTGACGCCGATCACAGAGCCACGAGCTTCGAATTCAAGGCCTTCGCAGTCGAAGATGGCCGACAGGTGTGCACCGCTTTCTCCGCCTTCCACCAGTGTCCCGACATGTTTACCGCTTTCGATGTAGCCGAGCGTGATGAAGAGCGGTTCGGTCTTGATCACGCCGGCTTTCGCACCCGCCGATTTGCACTTCTTGCCTTCGGCGGTGCAGGTCTTGAATTCGACCGTCGAGGTGGCGTTTTTGGCCCCGGTGATTTCGCCTGTGACCTTGGCCGACTTGCATGTGACCTTGCCGAGGGTCGTGCCGCCCGCCCACGGTTCTGCTTCGTTGCTCGGCTGATAGGCGTCGAGCGTGCCCGCCCCGCCCGTGCCCTTCAACGCCTTCTTTTTCGCCGTTTCCCAGCCCTCCAGTTCGTACTTGCCTTCACCTTTCGCGTTCGTTTCCGAACAGGTCTTGTTGTTATATTTCCCGGTATACGTTTTGCCCACCTTCGCGGCCTTCCCGCAAACCTTGAATTCCGGCGCCGCCGCCCACGCACCACTCGCCACCAGCGCACCCAGCGCCGAGGCGACCATCACACAAAACCCTACGATCCTCACACGTCTCATATCGTGTCTCACCACTCCCTTTCTCCTACACGGAATAGAAATCAACAGCGCGGCGGCCCACAACGACCGCCCACCATTTGCCGGCATGTCCGGCATAGCGCGCCGTTCACACCGAACCCCGAACCCCGCGGGCACGCCCAGCCACGCGCGGCGAGTCCTTGGCAAACGCCTCTCCGGCCAGCGCCACAACACGATCACCATAAGGCGTCAACAGCCAAGCATTCGGTTCACCACGAACCGCACCAACACCCACGTTCTCGATCAGACCGCGCGTCGCCAACCGCCGCAACAGCTTCGAAGCCTGACCTTCATCAACAAGACCCGCCGCCGCCGCGACCTCACGATTACTGGACCCCGGCGCCCCCGCGACCGCACGCAACACCAACATCGTGCGACGCGTCACACGAATCGGCAGCTCCCTGACACCACCAAACCCACCATCCCCCACGCCCCCCATCAGCTCGGCCCGCGCGGCCGCCTGCCCTAGATATGGAGCGACGATAAAAGCCATCAACGACGGCGCCAACGCAACCAACCCCCCACCACCACCATCGTCCTTGGCCATCTGCGAGCGGACCACCGCCAACACCCCACCCGCGACCAGCTCCGCCGTCATCTGCGACGACGGCGCAAACGGCCCCCCCAACACCCGCGGAGCGCCCTCCTCCAAAAGCCCCACCAGCACACCCAGCACACGCTGCTTGCAGCGCAACGCCACAGCCCCCTCCTCAGGCGCCTCCAAAATCAGCAGCCGACCCCACCCACGCTCATCATCGAGAAACCCCAACAACGCAACCACACCCGCACGCACCCGCGACAGCCAGCGCACCTCCACCGACACCGCCACCCCGACCACCCGCGAAAGACGCGCCAAACCCTCCTCGAACGCCGCCACAAAACAATCCCCGGCACTCTCGAAAGCCTCATGAAACTCGCGCTCAGACACCCCCGCACGCACGACCACCGTCCTACCTAGACGGGGGTCACCCGCACCCAGAACCCCGACCTCTCAAGGCCCCTTGACAAAGCAGCCGCCGTATGTTCTCCTTATTCCCCACAAGCCGCGCTTGGGGAGAACACCAAAAAGAGCGGTTCAGGTCTGAATACTGACAGCACCCCGCAGGTCAGCGACGGCCGATGCCAAGAGGGACCACTGAGAGGGAACACGGAGGGAAACGAGGCAGCATCATGGGCAAGCAAGTCCACATAACCCGCGTTGCCGAGCGCTTTTCCAGCCACACCCAAACGCACCCGAACACCCGCGCCCGCAACACTTCCGGCGACACACAGACCCTACGCGAGCGCCTGATCACGGCCACCATCGAGATCATCGCCGACGGCGGCGACCCCCGTCTAGGTAGATCGCGGGCCCGCCTGTAATCCCGCATCAGGACTGGGGTTTTCGACCTGCGTCCCACGGTCTTCCCACAGCCGGGCCGCGACGCGCGCGTGCGCGCCCAGTCCCAGGACTATCGCTACCGGGATGCCATCAGGAGCTCGGTGCGAGCAGATATGAGGTCGACAAGCGCCTCCGGGACACCCGGGGTCTGCGTGGCTGCGCCGGCGATCGCGTCCGGGAGCCGGTCCAGGAGATCACCGACGATCGCGGCGGCACGCTCGCGGGACATGGGCCACGTGGCTGCCTCGTTGATGATTCGCTCGGCGGTGACGCGATCTGCCTTCTGCACGCTGTTGACGAACATCGCGAGCTTGTCATCGAGCTCGGGGTAAAAGCGCGTCGATATCAGGTCGTAGAGCGGCGCGAGGCGAAGCGCGCCTGACTCGAGGTGGAGCAGGGAGAAATTCTTGCCGTGCTCGTCACAGTTTCCGAGTGCGAGATTCAGCGTCAGTGCCTGCAGAAAGCGGTCGGGCGCGTCGTCGAGCGCCGCGTCCAGCAGGATCCGCGCGACGCGCGCGAGCGTCGGACCCGAATTCTCCTCGTACTTGCGGTCGGGCGAGAGACCGAGCGCCTGGCAGAGGTCCTCCTGGTGGACGCGGCGCACCGTGCCGTCCGTTGCGACGACGCGATCGTAGCGCTCAACAACCAAAACCGGTCGCTCGGCGACGCTGATGACTGTGACGTTCGCGACCTCGAGACCGAGGTTCGCCGCGACGCGCATGCAGAACGCCTCGTTCTCGACCGTCTGCGGGTAGGCGGAGATCTGCGGCTTGAGGATGTGTGTTGACGGGGCGCCGTCGATCGGTCTACCCCAGCGTCCGTCCGGGATGCGTGTCAGCGGCAGCTTCTCCTGGACTCCAGCGAGTGACAGCCTGACGGCACGGTCAACCCCGAGCGGGGCGCTGTGAAGTCCCGCGATGAGCCGCGCGAGGTTCTCGTCCGTGAGCGGTTCGGCGATCGCGGTCGACGGCGTTCGGGGAGGTGGATCGTCCAGCGGCTGGATGACGAGGGCTCCCGCGCAGTCGCGTCCGAGAACCTCGAGCAGGCCGAAGACGTCGCTTGCGAGCAGGTCGAGCTCGGCGGCGATCGCCCGGCGTGGCTCTCCCTCGGGCAGGAGCCCGTCGAGGAATGCGCGGGTGCGCGCGTTGGGATAGCTCTGGCGCGTGAGCGGCAGATCGAGCGACAGGACCGGCGTGCCGCCCTCGAAGGCGTCGTGTGCCGTATCGGTGTACGCGAGGCGCAGCCGGCCCTTGCGGTCGCGCCGCACCGTGGCCACGTGCAGATCGTTGAGCCAGACTGCCAGCTCGGCGGCCATCACCAGTCGGCCTTTTGCAGGGTCGCCCGCACTCCAAGCAGCTTGAGCAGGCGCAGGATGCGACGCAGCTGCTCGGTCTCCTTGCCCTGCTCGAGCTCCGAGACGTAGCTGCGGTGCAACCCGGCCATGTCGGCGAGCTGCTGCTGAGTCAGGCCGGCCTGTTCGCGGAAGGCGCGAATCGCGGGCCCCACCGAGGCGGCCGTATAGAGTCGGAATGGCTTGTCTGGAGTCGGTGACTTGTCTGGGGTCGGCTTGGACGGGCGGTCGGCCCCAGTTGGCGACGTCGGCATATCAAGACACTAGCACTCACGTGTGCCGTTGCCCATATTTCCCGACAGATAGGTCGATCTCTGATCGACGTCGGGATCTTCCGACGTGGTGGCAGCCGTTCGAACAAACCCTTCTGCTCGACGAACGAGGTCATCTCGCGTAGCGGGGCGCCCGGCCAGGTGGACCGGGCGCCCCGCGGCACTCTCGTTTGCTTTGCTGTCGGTTAGCTCAGCCGATCACCTCGCCGGGTTGGCTAGGTAGGCTTCGTTCATACCCTTTGCGAGCAGCTTGGCGCCCTTCAGCGATGGGTTGATGTCGCCATCTTCTCCGACCGGGCGGTATACCCGCTCTGGAGTTTCTGCCAATTGCACGTTGGGGTTGCACATTTCCGTGTACTTGCAGATCGCTTTCTTCTCTACTTTTTCGTCCACTTTCGGGTTGATTTCGGTGAATGGATTGGCGAAGGTCACGTTCGGGAAGTTCGGGACCACTTCTTTTTCGACCATTTCAATGAGGTTCTCCTGCAGGCCGTCGCTGCCCGGAAGCGTGAAGCTGTCCGGGTTGTAGTAACCGCCCAGGACGATCGGCCCCGTGTAGTGGCCCTCGCCCGGTCCGGTGCCGGTCAGCTCGGTGAGGATCGTGTTGAGGTTTTTCACGATGTGTGGGAAATAGCCTTCGTGATGGTGGGGGGCCCCTACAGACCAAGCGGCTATGCATAGCGCAAAGGCTTCGTGACGTTCTTCCCCGTATTGGCTGTACGGGCCCGGTTTTTCGCCTTTTTCTATTTCTTTGAATTCCTGCTCGACTTCGTTTTCGCATTTGGCCAGCCCAGCGAGCTCGTCCTGTGCGCCGATCTCCAGCGTGATCAGCTTGACTTCGTGCGCGGGGTGGCCTTCGTTGAGGGTTTCCAGCGCCTCTTCGAGCTGTGACTCGTCGCCGAACGAGTTGTGCAGCGGAAAGCCTTGCAGCTGGTGGTAGGAGCACGGGTGATAGTCGCCAAACTCACCCTGATTCGGTGAAGGCTCGGCTGGTTCGGTTGACACCGTGCCGCCGATCGCTTCGTTTTCGCCGATGAACGTGTTCGTGGTGTCGCTCGGGCAGCTGTCGTTGACGAGCGTGAGGCCTTTGCCGACCTCGCTTGATTTGCTCAGGTCCTTGGCCAGGTCGTTGGCGTAGCCTTCTTCGAAGAAGGACGGCGACTCGTTGCTTTCGTTGTTTTTGAACCCTTCTTCGGTCTGACCGAAGCCGACGACGTCGCCGAGGGCCAGGTAGGTGGTCGTGGTTGGTTTTTCTTTAGCAGCGCTGGCAGCGCCCGGGACGATCATCATCGCCGAGAGCGCGACCAGCGCGATCGCGCACCCGAATAGGCGGGCGCGTGAGCGCAGTGAAACTATTGAGCCATACATAGCATGCATCTCCTATCTCTCTCCTCGCTTCAGAGGGGCTCCCCTGAACGGTCACTACGGTTGATTGGATATCGATATTTCTGGTTGAACTGGTCTTACTGTTTTGTTTTTCCGACTGTTGTTTGGATAAGCTCATTTATGCGCTGCGCCGGTAGCGTCGGCGGGCACGCTGCTGGCAGGCCAGGCGTTTGTGCCTGCTCTTGTCCTTGCCGCAGGCTTTCAGCGCGTACTTGCGGCGTGCTTGGCGTTCGCATTCGGCGCGCTTGTGTTTGTTGTGTTTTGTGCGGCAGGCGTTGAGCGCGCGGGCGAGTGGTGTGGTCTTGGTTTTGTAGGCCTTGACCGCGGCGCAGCCGCTCAGCGCGATCGGCGTCAACTGGTTCAGGACGGCGCCGTTCTGGGCGGTGATGGTCGTGGGCATCAGCGGTTTCTGTCCGCATAGGCTGTAGTGATCCTTTTCGGGGACGTCTGCCGTGAGCGCCGAGTGCGGACCGGCGGGCAGCAGCGCTTCGAACTGGGTGAAGGGGGCGTCGGGGACGCTTTCAAAGCGCGAGTAGGTGATGCCTTTCTTGATCTGGGTCTTGCCGTCGAGCACGATCGTGATGCCTTCGCCCTGCAGCACGAACTCGACATCGGGGAACGCCGCGTTGCCGTGCGAGACCAGATAGCCGGGCCCCGATAGCGGGTCTTTGAGGATCGGCGTGCGGATGGTTGCGTCCCCGATGACCGAGCCTTGGTCGCAGGCGGCGGGGTTGGCCTGGAAGACCGTGGCGAGGCATGCTTTTTGGATCGTGGTCAGGCGTGAGGGCAGCGTCTTTGGCAGTTGCAGGTTGACTTTGGCGATACCCGTCTGGCCGATACCGGGCGAGCTGACCTTGACCTGGAGGCTCGTGCCGTTCTGTTTGCTCGCGTGCGCACCAGCACTCGCGGTGAGCTTGGGAGTGAACGGGAGATTGGCGCAGTTGGTGGCCTGGAAGGACTGGGTGGTCTGCTGACTGGCGCCTTCTTCGCCGCCGAGGGTCGCACCGATCGTCATGGGCTGACAGCTGGTCGGGTTCAGCTGAAATTCGGGACGGTTGATGTTGACGTTGATCTGTTTGAGCTGGACGGGCACGCCGCGCAGGATCGTGGGCAGGATTTCGTCGCGGGGGCCGGGGTCGCTGGTGATCGTGACCTGCGCGGTGCTGGGGTTGATGTTGACGCGCGAGCGCACGTTCACGATGCCCAGGTCAAACGGGCCCGCCTTGGCATGCGTGGCCACGAGCAGGCCGAATGGTGCGCCGTCATAGCCGCTGGTCAGATACACCTGGCCTTCGAGGCTGACGGGATCGCTGCCAAGACCCGACTGTGAGACTGCCTGGCCGATCAGGCTCTCAGGGGTGCACGCCCATTCTTCATAGGGGTGCGCGGGTTCGGGACAAGGGGTGAGCGACGCGAGTTTCGCGCTCAGCCCTGGTGGCAGGGTCATCCCGATCGCGTTCAGCGCCTGGTCTGCGTCGGGGCGTTTGATCGTCAGCGTGAAGCTGCTGTAGGCGCCGGCCTGGCTGCTGGTCGAGCCGGCCTGCAGTTCGGGCGCGAACCCCAACGGACCAGTGGACGGGCAGGGCTGGCCGTCACGGTTTGGTTCGATCGCGAAGCCCGAGGAGCTCTGCACCGGCGCGAGCCCTGTGCTGGGCGCAAACGAGGCCACAGATTCATAGCTGGCACACCGCGAAGGGGTTGACTGCGAGGCGCGTTCACCGTCAAACAGATGCAACTGCAGGGTTTCAAACGGCAATGGGGGCGTGTTCTTGAAGGTGGAGCGCAGCTGGCCGGTGACGGGGTCGATCGCGACTTCACCGGCGAGCTTTATGCGCGTACCGGACTTCGGATCTTCTGCGACGAGATACAACGCCAGCGGCGAGGCGAACGGGTCGGTGTTCTGCGCGGCCAGGTATACCCAGCCCGTCAGCTCATCTTCAAGCAGCGGCGTCTTTATCTGGACGCTGCCGATCTTCGACGCCGCCGGACAGCTCACCGCACCCGGCGAGAAACGATCGTTTTCAAGCTGTGCTTCTTCGCTCACGCCCGGCCCAGGTTCAAAACCCATCCCGACCCCATCGCTTTCAAGCGCCGGACACGCCGCCAAACCACCCGCCGCAGCAGAATTGGCTGCCATCCCCACCGGCAGGGTCAGCGTGGTGTCTTTGATGTCGGCCTCGCCAAGCCCGGTGGCGGACAGCGTGGTGTCCTGGGGCACCGTGACTTCGACCTCGAGACCGGTGGGTGTGGCCGCCTGATGCTCGTCTGGTGTGGCTGTGAGCGACGGTTCGAAGGGCAGGCGTTCGCAGCCCTGCAGGCTCTCGCTTTCGCTGGCCTGTACCGGCGCCAGCATTTCTGCGCCCGCCAGCCAGGACTGCACCGTCGTTGAGCTTTCCAGCGGCGTGGCGCAGGCGCTGGTGGGCATGATCAGATACGGCGGCGCGCTTGATTGCCCGCTCGGGCACGGCGGGCGCGGTTCCAAACCTTCCACGTACATTCCCCCGCCCAGGCACGCCCAGCCGCGCGCATTATCGTGCTGAGGCGCGCCGGGGACGCCCCAGATCGTCACGACGCTCGAGAGCAGTTCCGCGGCCTGGGAGGTGTCCTTGACCTGGACCTGCACGGCATAGCCTTTGCCGGTCTGTAGCGAGGTATCAAGGACCACCGGGACCTTTTCGAAGATGAAGCCAAAGCGCGCCGGCTCGCCCGTTTCGGGCACCAGGTTGAAGACCGGCACGCTCGCGGTCTGCTGGGGGAAGAAGTGCGGTTCTTTGAAGGTCACGACCGCGACGCCGACCGCGCTGCTGGCGGGGCATTCGTTGCTATCGCCCCAGTGCAGCGAGGAGAACGCCACCGCCGAGCACTGCGCGATCACACTCGAACGCGTGTCAGCGACCAGGCCCGCCGGCAGCGTCGTTGTCAGGTTCCTAAGCAGCGCGGGAGCGGAGGGGTAGGGCGCCGGTTCCTTTTTTTCTCCTTTTTCGGCCGGGGCTCTGATCGCGCTGGCTTCAAAGCCCTGGTTCAGCGCGATCGTCGTCGTCAGCTGGAAGGGGTGTGAGCCCGCCTGCTGATCGGGCGAGCCGTCTTCGTTTTCTGGGCTCAGTTCATAGCGTTCCACGCCGAAGGACGTTGGGTTGGCGCTGATCGTGATCGGGCGACGGATCGCCTTGGCCGGCGCGTTCGCGCCCTGGACTGTGATTTCGTTTTCTTCCACGCGTTCGCTGGGCTGGCCGGGCGCCGGGGGCTCCGCCACCACGGGTATTCGCACTTCGATTGCGACGTAGGGGGGGAGCGTGCCCACGTAGGGGCAGCGCAGCACGGGCAGAGCTTCACAGCCAGAGAGCGCAAAGTTGCTCGTCTGGCCTTCGTAGTCATCTCCGCGCGCGGCGTAGCCTTCCATCGGCCCGGTCGCCTGGATGCCCGCCGGCAACCTGTCGCTGATCTGTACCGGCTCACCTTCGGTCGCGCTCAGCGGGGCGTCGCCGAGGTTGATGATCTGCGCCACGATCTCACCCCGCTGCCCGGGGGCGAGGTTGCTCGGCGCCGAACGCGCCAGGATGTACCAGTGGGGGGCTTCGTGGGTGCCTTCAGCCTGCGCCGCACAGACACCCACGGATGCAAGCAGAGCCAGGACCGCGCAGGCCAGCAGCACGGCGAGGGTCGCACATGCCGGCACCAGGACGGCGTGCAGTGGCGCGAGCAGCGCCCGCGATGGCCGCGCGCCTGGATCGATGGGCTCGCGCGCGATCACGAGTCACCTCCCAGCTGGGGCGCCCGGTCAGAACGGGCGAAAGCGGCGCTGGACTTGTGGGCCGGGGCGTGCTTTGCGTTGCTGGACTTGCCCTTCTTCTTCTTGGTCTTCTTGAGCGGGCCGTACCTCTTCTTGGCCTGCTTTTCACAGGCAGCGCGCTGCTTCTTTTGCTTGTGCTTCTTGCAGGCCTTCAGCGCGCTCGCGAGCTTCTGCGCGCGCGCGAGCGGCTTTGGTTTTGCTTTCGCTTTCTGGGCCTGCACGCCCTGAGCGGCGGCGATGATGTTGCCCTGGCCGGACACGGCGGCGCTCGCGGGCACAGCAGGAGTACCGGGTGGCGCAGGGGGCTGGCCTTTGCACGCCGCTTCTGATTCACACGGCGCATTGGAGCCGGAGGCTGGCGGCGGGCAGGGTGCTCTGGCTTCTGGGCCTTCGCACACGCGCGCGTCATAGATGTCAAAGGCCTGGTCGGGGTCTTGTGGGGATAGTTTTGCGCTGGTCAGGAAGAACACGTCATTGCCGTTTTCGCTGGCGTCCAGGAACGCCGATTCCTGTTCGGACTTGCCCGAAGAGATCAACGCCACACAACCCCCTTCGGTGTCTTGGTCTTCGCCCTGACAGCTGCCCACGCCTGCGGGCTCGTACTCGTAGACATCCTCCTTGCCGTTTACGTCCTGCCTTGTGAGCGAGTCGGCGCTGTTGAAGAACAGCCGGCCCTGGTCTGAGAGGTAGCGCGACTGATAGAAGGCTTCGTGGTTGTTCGTCCCCGTCCAACCCGGAAGACTCCCCGCCAGCCAGTGATCAAAACCCGCTTCTTCGTTTTCACTGGACCAGACCGCGGGACGATCGACCAGCAGCCCCAACCCTTCGCCCGATTCCGGCGTGTCATAGACACCCACCGGCTGCGCCCCAGACGGGTTGCAGGAGGCGCAGACGAGCGCCCCGGAGAGCGCGTCATACAGGTAGACCTCCTCGTCGGGTGCGCCGCTCTTTTCATCCGTGTTGTCATAGCCATTCGGGCGCCCCTGCGTCGCGAGCCGACGGTCTGACATGAACGCCAGGTAGTGCCCGTCCGGCGAGACCCGCGAGGTCATTTCAACCAGGCTGTACTCTTCTCTACTGGGAGCGAGCGCCCCCCAGTCCGGCGCGTCTTCGTTTGACAGCGAAGCGATAAAACGCGGGCTTTCCCAACGCCCTTCGCTTTGGTGGACCACGTACAGGCTGCAACTGGCGCCGCGCAACCCACCCCACTGACACTGACCCGGCGCGGCGCCTTCAGCGAGCACACCGTTGGCCACGAAATACACGTAGCTGCCATCGCTGCTGACACCCATGACCCCGCCCAGCACGGCCGCGCTTTCACCCGCGTTCAGATCAGGCGTGAGATCGGTCAGGCGTTGGCCCGCGGGCTTGTCCGCTTCAAACACATACAAGTCACCGCGGGATTCGCTTTCCGGCGAAGCATTGGCGGTCAGGCGTTGATCGTCTGTGAAGAACACCTTCTGGCCATCGGTGCTTGCGTCCATGAACACGGGCTCCGCGTGAACGACAGGATTCACGCCTTCCTGGGGGGTGTCTATCTGCACGCTGTGGACTTCGGTATTGGCGCCTTCGCCGACCAGCTGGCTGTCATACAGGTGAGCTTCGCTTGAGCTCCCGGCCTTCCAGACCGCGCGCGAACCATCCTCAGAGAGAGCATTACGCGGCCCTTCATACAGCTGCAACGTGCCCAAGCCGACTTCTTCACCGCTCGCCTGCCGGCCGTCCGGCAGCACGCTTATCAGCGTCAACCGGCCCGCGCCCGCGCCCGCTTCAGAGGCCTCATACAGACCCTCTCCTTCACCGGCAGCCCCGGGCGGCGGTTCCGCGGCCTTGATGATCGCGTGAGAGAGGTCCGGCGTGGCGCCCATCAGCTCCACCCCCGCCGAAAGCCCCGTCGCAGACGCGCTCACCAGCATCTGAAAGCACGAGCTCTGCGTGCAGGGCGCCGACCCACAAGCCTGCGTGCACGAGCTCCAGCGATAGAGCGCTTCCCGCCCGGCCTGCCCAAACAACGGTTCCGCCGGAAACACCACCGCCAGAGCGAGATCTTCCGAGAAGAACTGGTACTCCCGCCGATCCTCAGCTTTTATACCCTGCGCGCTCTGATTCGGCGTCGTGATGTTCTGCGTGGACCACACGTCCGGCGCCTGGCGCGTGGAGATCAGCTGCGCCGGTTCCGGTGCACGGTTGCCGGCGGGTTCTTCTTCACCGGCCGGCGCGGCCGCCAGATACGTGAGCGCCTGACCTTCGCTCGCCGCCTGCACCACACCCCCTTCATGAGCGATCCCTTCAATCGCCACACCACGCTTATCAACAGGCGAGACCAGTTCATAAGCACGGCCGTCGGGCAACACCGCCGGCGCTTCACCCACCGCCAACGTAGTGAAACTCACTTCTTCACCGAGCACACTCGCGCCGGGCGACCCTTCTTCGCTACGATCTTCGGCGATCACCCGCAAGTGATAGGTCGTCTCCGGTGAGAGCCCCGACAACGCCACCGCCGCGCCCTGGGCACCAAACCCGCCGCCGAGATCTATCCCCGGCGCCGCGGGCGCTTCCTGCTCACAGGAGGACGTGCGGGCTTCTTCACACCGTCCGATGCCATAGCGCACGCGATAGTAGGTCTCGCTACCGGAGGGGTCGATGCTCGCCCTCACCGTCGCCGAGCTCGAGCCCACCTGCGCCACACTGACACTCTGACCTTCAACCACCGGCGGCCCCGGCGCCGACGGTCCATAAACCTCGACCCGATCGCTTCGGCCTCCTTGCAACGCGACTTCGTCCGCCACGAAGACTTCGCCGCTCTTGACATCCAACGCCAAACCACTCGCGCCGGTACCTTCGCTTAGCTGCTGAGCGCCGAAACGCTGGATCAGCGCGCCGGCCGGATCAAACGCCGCCACGCTGCTGCGATTATCCAGATACACATCGCCGCTTGCTTGCGCCCCGAGCGAGGCGTCGCTCACAACCCCAGTGCTGTCTTCGCTGTCGAGCTCGCTGATCAACGGCTGCGCTTCGAGCTCCCCCGAGCTGCTCTGGACGAGATGCAGCTCCGCCACCAGGCAACGGTTTTGCTGGCACGGTTCGGCGGGCCCTTCATGCTCGAGTTCTTCTTTGTTTTCTTTGCGGACTTCTTCTCGTTCTTCGATCTCTTCGAGTTCTTCAGGCAGATCGGTCCCGCCGGGTTCATAGGTGATGAACACGTCGCCGGCGGAGTCGATCGCAAAGCCCGGACGGGTCGGACGCGCGACTTCGCTCAGCGAGGGCACTTCCACTTCGACCGATTCCAACAGCAGGTTCGGGGTCTGATCATTGAAGCGCAGCAGCTGGAATTCGTCTTCTTCATCTTCGCGCTCGACCCACACATCACCACTCTGATCGACCGCCACACCATCGATCGCGCCTTCCACTTCTTCTTTTTCTTCCTTCTTTGAGATCAGCGTGCCCAACAGCTGCCCTTCGGGGCTGAACTTGTTGACCACCGCCTTGCGCCAGCTACGATTGGCCACGACATACACATTGCCGTGAGAGGACGAGCCCGGGTCGTTGTTGACCGCGATCGCCGTCGGAGAATCAAACTGCCCCGCCTTCAACCCACCAATGCCGGCTTTGCACCTGGCCTCTTCGCCGCAGCGTTCAAAGACTTCGCCGCCTTCCTTGACGCCAAAGCCCCACGCTTCGAGGAATTCGTAGTGCGAGCCGAAGCGCTCCACGCGATTGTCGGCTTTATCAACGACATAAATCTCGCCCGAACCTTCATCGATCGCGATCGCATCAGCCCCGGGCGCAAGACCGCTCGGGCCCGAAGCGCCAAACGAGCCCTCGAATTCGTGGCCCCGCTGACTAAGCGCCTCAGCGGCCGCACCATGAAACGCCAAACCCACCACCAGCAGGACAAGCGCCACCAGCAGGCGCCCAACGCGCACCAACGCCGCGGGCAGGAGCCCCAGTCGTGCTCCGGCCGCAGCCAAGGAGCCAGCGGCGCTGGCGTTTATCGGTGTCGTCGTCTTTTGCATGGTCTTGTTATCTTTTTCATGAAGCAACCTCTATGAGGCAACTTCTCGAGGCAAACTTCTTTCTCTCGAGCCACGTCCACACGGGCCGCGTGTGTGGAGCCTTGCGACCCCACACACGCATACCCGCAGCGTCTGGCGCAAGCTGGCGCGCGCTCTAGGCGCCCGGGGCGTAGACCTCCATCGCTTCGCCTGTGAGCGAGGCAGTGGCGTCCTCGCCCGAGGGGAGGTGCAGGCGGGTCGGTTCGATGAACGTGTTCAGGTTGTGCTCCGATCCTTTTCCAAGATATTTTTCTTCAGGGAATTCGCCGGTGGTGATTTCCTGTCCACCTTTGGCGTTGACCGCGAACTTCAAGGTGAAGCTCTTGCTGACGCTGTTGACATTGCCGCTGTTGACGCCGATCACAGAGCCGCGAGCTTCGAATTCAAGGCCTTCGCAGTCGAACTTGGCCGAGAGGTGTTCACCGCTTTCTCCGCCTTCCACCAGCGTCCCGACGCCTTTAACGCTGTCGATGTAGCCGAGCATGACGTAGAGCTTTTCGGTCCTGATCGTGCCCGTTGGCGCACCCGCCGATTTGCACTTCTTGCCTTCGCTCGTGCACGTCTTGAATTCGACGCTCGCGGTCACGGTTTTGGCCCCCGTCACTTCGCCTGTGACCTTGGCCGACTTGCACGTGACCTTGCCGAGGACCGTGCCGCCCGCCCACGGTTCTGCTTCGTTGCTCGGCAGATAGGCATCGAGCGTGCCCGCGCCGCCCTTACCCTTCAACGCCTTCTTTTTCGCCGTTTCCCACGACCCCAGTTCGTACTTGCCTTCACCTTTCGCGTTCGTTTCCGAACAGGTCTTGTTGTTATATTTCCCGGTATACGTTTTGCCCACCTTCGCGGCCTTCCCGCAAACCTTGAATTCCGGTGCCGCCGCCCACGCACCACTCGCCACCAGCGCACCCAGCGCCGAGGCGACCATCACACAAAACCCTACGATCCTCACACGTCTCATATCGTGTCTCACCACTCCCTTTCTCCTACACGGAATAGAAATCAACAGCGCGGCGGCCCACAACGACCGCCCACCATTTGCCGGCATGTCCGGCATAGCGCGCCGTTCACACCGAACCCCGCACCCCGCGGGCACGCGCGCCTACGCGCGGCGAGTCCTTGGCGAAGGCCTCGCCGGCCAGCGCCACGACACGATCACCGTACGGCGTCAACAGCCAAGCATTCGGTTCACCACGAACCGCACCAACACCCACGTTCTCGATCAGACCGCGCGTCGCCAACCGCCGCAACAGCTTCGAAGCCTGACCTTCATCAACAAGACCCGCCGCCGCCGCGACCTCACGATTACTGGACCCCGGCGCCCCCGCGACCGCACGCAACACCAACATCGTGCGACGCGTCACACGAATCGGCAGCTCCCTGACACCACCAAACCCACCATCCCCCACGCCCCCCATCAGCTCGGCCCGCGCGGCCGCCTGCCCTAGATATGGAGCGACGATAAAAGCCATCAACGACGGCGCCAACGCAACCAACGCCCCACCATCGTCCTTCGACATCTGCGAGCGGACCACCGCCAACACCCCACCCGCGACCAGCTCCGCCGTCATCTGCGACGACGGCGCAAACGGCCCCCCCAACACCCGCGGAGCGCCCTCCTCCAAAAGCCCCACCAGCACACCCAGCACACGCTGCTTGCAGCGCAACGCCACAGCCCCCTCCTCGGGCGCCTCCAAAATCAGCAGCCGACCCCACCCACGCTCATCATCGAGAAACCCCAACAGGCCAACCACACCAGCACGCAGCCTCGAAAGCCAGCGCACCTCACCCCGCGTCGCCACGTCCACCACCCGCGAAAGACGCCCCAAACCCTCCTCGAACGCCGCCAAGAAACAATCCCCGACACTCCCGAAAACTTCAAAAAACGCGGGCTCCGAGACACCCGCGCGAGCGATCACCGAATCGCCTAGACGGGGGTCACTCGCGCAGCGAGCCCCGATGTCTCAAGGCCCCTTGACAAACCAAGCGCCGTGTGTTCTCCTTATTTCCCACAAGCCACACTTGGGGAGACCGACCGAAGAGAAGCGGCCTTGGTCAGAATGCTGACAGTATCCGGCGGTCAGCGGCGGCGGATGCCGCGAGGGACTACCGGACTACGAGAGGGACAACAGAGGGAAACGAGCGCAGCACGATGGGGGACGGAATCCAAATAACACGTGTGTCCAAGCGCTTTTCCAGCCATACCCAGGCAACCCCGCCGCCCGCGGCGCATGGGACCTCCGGCCAGCACCAGACCCCACGCCAGCGGCTGATCGAGGCCATGGTCCAGGTCATCGCCGAGGGCAGCGACCCCCGTCTAGGCGAGACGCGGGCTCACGCGTAATCCCGCATCAACACACGGTTTTTCGGCGGGCATCCCACGGTTTTCCCACAGTCCGGGCACGTCTGTGCGCGCCGCGAGCATTGCCGTCCCCCGCCTCCCCGATCCTGGCCGTGGCGCGTTCCCCGATCCAAAGGCCACGGTCCGACCGCCCGGCGTTGCCCGCGATCGTGTATCGCGCAGCGTCGCCCGCGCATACCCCACGCCCACGCCGCCGCGCTCAAGGGGCTGTTAGCCGGACTTGTGAGGACGCGCTCGCGACCTTTCACGCTTGCGGACGGTCCCTCTGATGGCATAGCGCCGGCGAGCATCCCGTTCGCAGCTGGCGCGGGCGCGGGAGTGCTTGTGTCGCTTGCGACAGGTCGCGAGGGCGCGCGCCAGCTTCTGTGCCTTCGTGAGCTTTCTCGTCTTACTGGCCTTGACGGACCGGCAGCCTTGGACTGTGAGCTTGACGTTGGGGTCGTCGCTGGTGCCGTTCTGGCCGGTGAGCTGTGTGGGGATGCTGAGGTGTTGGCCGCAGAGGCTGTACTTGTCCTTGGCGGGGAGGTTGGTGGTCAGCGCGGAGTGAGGCCCCTCGGGGAGCTTGGCTTCGACCGTTTCGAAGGGAACGTCGGGAACCGATAGGAAGCTCGACATGGTGACGCCTTTTCTTATCGCGGTTTGGCCGTCGAGGATGACGGTGATGCCTTCGCCCTGCAAGACGAGCTCGGCGTCGGGCCACGCAGCGTTGCCGTGCGAGACGAGATAGATCGGGCCGCTCACAGGGCTCTTGAGGACCGGGGTGTGCACGACGGCGGTGCCGATATCCGAGCCTTCGGGGCAAGCTGCGGGATTGGCTTCGAAGACCGCGGCCAGGCAGGCTTTCTGAATCGTCGTCAGCCGCGCCGGGAGAATCGCGGGGATCGTGAGGATCGTCTTGTCGATATGCGCTTCGCCGGGGTGGGATTTGAAGGTCAGCGCGAGGCTGGCGCCGTCGGCTTTGCTGGTCTTGCCAGTGGTCGCGGCAGCAACGCCGGGGTTGAACGGCAGCCTCTGGCACCCGGCGACCTGGAACGGCGAGGATACCGGGGCGCTCGCGCCCTGTTCGCCGGTGAGCGTTCCGGTGATGCTCATGGGGTTGCAGTTGGTGGGGTTGAAGTCGAAGTTCGGCCGGTTGACGCTCACGTCGATCTGGCGCAGTTGCAGGGGGACGCCCGAGACGGGCCGTCCGACGCCCTGGACCATCGTGGGTATGGCGCTTGTGATCGTGACCTGGGCGGTGTGCGGGTTGACGTTGATGCTCGAGCGCACCACGACGTTGCCGAGGTTGAACGGGCCCGCCACCGCTGGAGTCACGATCGACAGGCCGAACGGCGCGCCCTGGTAGGGGCCGGTGATATAGACGCGCCCGCCGGTGATCGTAAACGGGTCGGGGCCGAGGCCCGCTGTGGCGGTGGCCTGACCGATTTCGCTGTCCGGTGCGCACGTCCCGAGCGAAGCCTGCGGTTCGGGGCACGGTGTGACCGAGGCGAGCATCGCCGCGTCGCCCGGCGGCAGATGCACGGTCGCGCCCGTCAACGGCTGATCCCCGTCCGGTCGCGTGATCGTAAGCGAAAAGCTCGAAAACGCCCCAGCCTGCGCATCGCTCGAGCCGCCAACGATCGCGGGCGCGAACGGCGGGGTGCTGGAACACGGGCTGCTGGCGATACCCGAGCTGATGTCGAGCCTTTCTTCGGTCCCGCCCGACAAGGTCACAGAACGAGAGCCTTCTTCGAGCCACGGCGTAAACGTGGCCGCCAGCGACGGACTTCCGCATACCGCAGGCGTGCCCAACGAGGCGCGCGGACCACCGGACAGTTCGAGGTTCAGTTCTTCGAAGGGGACCTGCGGTGTGTTGTCAAACCTCGTGCTGACCTGGCCCGTCTGTCCGTTCAGCTGCGATTCGCCGGCCAGCTTGACGCGAATCCCGGCCGTTGCTTCTTCGGCCACGATGTACAGCGCCACCAGCGAGTTGAACGGGTTTTGCCCGACTTCTCCTTGCGGCGCCGGGGTCGCCAGATATACCGATCCATGCAGTTCATGTTCGAGCAACGGCGTCCTGATGTGGACCGTTCCGACCTTCGACGCCGCAGGGCAGTGCGCCGGTTCGCCAGAGAAGCGCAGCGGCTGCGCCGTACCCGGCGAAAGCGGGTCGGAACCGGCCGAGCCCTCGAAGCCGATCTGCTGCTCTGAGCAGGCTTCGAGCCCGCCCGCCGCCGAGGGGTTCAGCTGCACGCCTTCGGGCAACGTCACCGTCGTGCTCTTGACATCCGGCTCGGCCAGCTCGCCCGCTTCCACCGTGCCCTGCTGCGGCAGCTTCACCCGGACGTTCAACCCCGTCGGCGTGCTCGCCGAGTGTTCTGTGCTTTCAACCGCTATCGACGGATTGAACGACAATGCGCCACAACCTTCGAAGCCCGCCAGTTCGGCTTTTGTAGAGTTTCCTTCGAGCGAGAAGACCTGCCCCGTTTCGCCCGCGAGCGCTTCGATCGGCCACGATTCACCTTCCACGGTCGTGCCCAGCGACCCACTGCACGACGTCGGCATCACCAGGAAGGCGGCATTCGAGTGCCGACTCGTAGCTTCGCACGGCAGGGTGTGGTTGATCGGTATGCCTTCGTCGAGACATCCCCACCCGCGCGATTGGTCGTGGCTGGCCTCGCCGGGGGCGCCCCAGATCGTCACTTCGCTCGAGAGCAATTGCGCCGACTCAGGGGATTCGTTGACAATCACGCTGACGCCGTAGTCGCCGTCGCTGCGAAGCGAGGTGTCGAGCACGACCGGCACGTGCAGGATCTCGAAGCCAAACCGCGCCGGCTCGCCCGCCGCGGGCACCAGATTCCACAGCGGCACGGCGTGAGTGATGTTGTGAAACGGCGGGTCGGGAAGGTTGATCGTAACGACCGCCACCCCGATCATCGATTCCGGCACGCATGCGTTGACGTTGCCCAGCCCGATCGAGGTGAAGTCCACGGTCGAGCAGGCCGGTGCCGCAAGCGGGTCGCCGATGAGTCCCGGCGGCAGGTTGAAGCTCAGGCGCTTGGGCAGCGCCGGGGCGGTGCCGATCAGACCGGATGCCGTGCCTTCCCCTTCGAAGCTGGCCAGTTCCGCTGTCTGATTGAGGTTCAAGGCCGTCGTCAGCTGAAACGGGTGAGAGCCGGCCTGACGGTCCAGACCACCGCCTTCTTCTTCGGGCGTGATGCCATATCCGCCTTCTTCAACTCCGAACGCAGTGGGCTGGCCACTGACGACCAGCGGTCGATCGAGCGTCGCGCTTGGCACGGGCACACCCGGCTGGCCTTGCTGTTCTCCGCCTTGAACGTCGACCCTGTTCTCTTCGCCGGTGGTTGCTCCGGGCTTTACTTTTACTTCAACGGTTACATCCAGGACTTCGAAGGCGTTGAAGGCTTCCGGCTTGGTCGAGCAGGTGAGCGTTTCCTGGTCGCAGGTCATGTGATGAGCCACTTCCTGACCAAAAGCCGGTTCACCCGTTATTTTGATCACTTCGAGGTTGGGCGGCAGAGTGTCCTTGATCGTCACCGGGCTGGTCGTGGCGTTCACGCCGGCATCGCCCACATTGGTCGCCGAGACGAAGATCGCCGCCGTCCCGCCCGGCGGCAGCGAGCTCGGCGCAGCGCGCGAGGACAGCCGCCACCAGGCACCGGCGAGCGCCGGACTGGCGCCCGCAGCCATCAGCAGCACGACACTCAGCAGCGTCAGGCTCGAGCCGACCAGCATTCGGCGGCGCATCGTCGATCGGGTCCGGCCGCGCACCGCTATTTACTCTTCCCTTTTGACGACGGCCGTCTGGCCGCGTGTCGCTTTGCGTGCTTGGCTTTGGCGGCGTAGGCCTTGCGAGCCTTGCGTTCGCACGCTTGGCGCTGTTGCTCTCGCTTGAGCTTGCGACAAGCCTTGAGCGCTTTCGCCAGCTTCTGCGCGCGCGTCAGCTTGGTCGGCTTGGTCGCGGTGGGGCTTTTGGGTTTGCTGGCGGGGCCACCGGGCGGCGCGGCCTGGTTGCCAGCGGGAGAGCTCGTGTAGGTTGGCGGTATCTGTATGCCGGGTTGCGAGCCGGCCGGACCGCGACACGCTTCGCCGTTGCATTCTTCGGGGGGCGGTGGTTTTTCCGTTAGGCAGCGAGGGGCTTCACCGGTGCCGCATTCGGCCGCCGCATACACCTCGTGACCCGGTTCGCTGTCCTGCGCGACCAGTTTTGCCGCGGTCGAAAAGAACACGTCGCCGCCGTATTCGCTGGCGTCGAGGAAGGCCGATTCGCGTTCGGAGGTGCCCGACGAGATCAAAGCCACGCAGCCACTGGCCTGCTGGCAGCTGCCTATGTCGTCGGGCTCGTACTCATAGACGTTCTCCACGCCAACGTCGAGCGTCTTGCTGTTGACCGTCTCCTGCCTGGTAGGTGCTTGATCCTGCGCCACCAGCGCATCCGCGCCATCGAAGAACAGGCGCCCGTTGTTCGACAGATAGCGCGACTGGTGCTCGGTCATCGGCGGGTCGTATCCGTAAAGCGTCCAGCCCGGAATCGAACCCGCCAGCCACTGTCCGGTCCACAGTTCTGGCCGATCGACGGTCAGCCCTTCGCCTTCCCCGGCGTGCCTGGTGTCGAACACGCCAACGGGCGGCTGTCCGTCCGGGTTGCACGACGCGCACACGAGTCGTCCCGCGCTCGCGTCATATAGGAAGACCTCCTGGTCGGCCGCGTCTTCGGCGCCCGGATCGGCGTCCACGTTGTCATAACCCGTCAGGTCGCGATCGGACATGAACGCCAGGTAGCGCCCGTTACCCGAGACCTGCGCAGTGACACCGCCGAGGTCCCCGACCACCGGCACGTTGCCTTCGCCCCAATCGTTGGCATCCTCGTCCGACAGCCTCGCGATCAACCTCGTCTCGCGCTGACCGGGATGTTCCGGGTCGAGCTCAGAAACGTACAGATTACATTCTCCTTCAGGAGCGGCTCCGATGCGAATCGGACTGATGCGAGGACAGTTACCCCGTTCAGCACCCGGCGCCAGAACACCGTTGGCGACAAAGTACACATACGACCCATCTTCGCTCGCGCCGGGCAGCGTGCCGAGCACGTCAGCTTGTTCACCGGCATTCCGCGACACCGTGAGATCGGTCAGCTTGCCGGTGCCAACGTCGTATTCGTAGAGGTCCGCGGCGTGAAATACTTCCACTTCGCTGCTGGGTTCGAGCGCCGATTCGCTGGTCAGCGGCCAGGTGTCGGTGAAGAAAGCCTTTGAGCCGTCGCTCGTGGCTAGCTGGAAATGCACTTCATCGAGGCCGTCTTCCATTTCTTCTGCGCCAGCTTCCTGGACGCCTTGGGCTGCGTTGACCTCGGTCGTTTCTTCTTTGGTCGTGTCGCGCATGTACAGGGGCCCGAGTTCTCCTTCATTGGTCCAGAAGAACCGCGAACCGTCCTGCGAGATCGCACCGCGGACATCGAAGCCGTGATATCCCAGGGCCGGTTCGCTCGCTGGCGTGTGTTCGCTGCCCGGAAGGACACTGAGCAGTTTCAGCGGCGCCCCGGCTTCCCACTCGTACAGGCCGGTCCCGGCCGCGCCCTCGACGAGGGGTACTTCTGACCTGAATACGACGTGGCTCGCATTCGCCGTCGCGCCCTGGAATGCGAGCTTCCCGCCGATTGGCGTTCCGGTCGCATCGTTCGCGGCCGTGACCAGCGGCTGGAATCCTCCGCCTTCAGCGGTGCGCAGATAGATAGTCTTTTCTCTTGCTTCAGCTGTCAGCGGAGGATTTTCGAACGGTTCGTTGAGGAACTGCGGCTCGACCACGGAAAGCGATAGATTTGGCGAGAAGAAGCGATACTCCGTCGGTTCTTCGGTCGTAACGCCTTCGCCCTTGCTGTGGGGCGTGGTGATTTCCTTCGACGTCCATTCTTCGCTTCCCCGCGTCGAGATCACCTGCACCGGTTCGGGCTGGTGATTGCCCTGCGCTTCACCCGAGATCGGTCCGCTCGCCGTCCACGTGAGTGAGTTGCCATCGGTCGAAGCCTGGATCAGTGATCCCAGGTCGAACCGGGTTTAGCGCTTCGGACGTCGCGCCGTGCATGACGCTCGGGGAAACCAGCTGCCACTGGCGGTGATCGAGCACCACGCCTTGGGCGCTCGGCAGTGTCGTGAAGAAGGTTTGCGTGCTCTGGGCACTCACCGCGACACCGTGACCGTTCTTGGCGATCACGCGGTAGTAGTAGCTGGTGTTCGGTGACAGCCCTTCGAGCATGGCGTGCACGCTCACGTCGCCGAAGCCTTGGCCAACTTCCTGTTCGGCCGTCTCGGTACACGACGATTCGTGTTCTGCGCAACTTACTGCCCCATATTGCACACGGTAGGTCGTCCTCGCTCCATCCGGGTCGATCTGGTCGTCTATCCGCTCAGAGCTCGGTGACAGGCTCTGCGCGCTGACACTGTCAACCGTCGGCGGACCGGCGCCTTCGGGCGTGAACACCGCGACCTTGCCCGGCTCGGCGACATACACGATTCCCTGCGTCGAGTCGATCGCGAGTGGACCGCCTTCGCTCAAATCGCCCGCCCCAAACCGCTGCACGAACGTCCCTTCCGGGCCGAACGCCGCGACGCTCGTGATGTTGTTGACATACACGTCTCGAACGCTCGAGTCCAGGGCGACACCGGTCGCGTTTTGCCTATCGAGGCTGCGAACGCTCGCCACGCCCGAGCCTTCCAGCTTGGAGACCATCGTCGGCGTAGGCGCGACTTCTTCGGGACATTCCCCGAACCCGGTTTCGCGTTCGTGCGCCACATAGAACGCTTCGTCACTGGGCCCCACGGCAAAGCCCGGCTGCGCCAGGCACGGCGTTTCCAACGATGCCTGTTCGAGCACGCCTTCCCTGCTCACCGCGGGCAGCAGCTTGTTCTGTTCGTCGTCACTGAAGCCGCTGATGTTGCCTTCTTCATACCAGTACACCCACAGTTTGCCCGCGGCGTCGACCGCCACGCCGGATATGTCTTCCAGTTCCGCTTCGAATTCTTCTTTGTTTTCCTTGGCCTTGAAGATCCTCTTCTTGAGGATCCTTTCTCCGGACGTCGTGAACTTGTACAGAAAGTTGCGTTCGCCGGATTCAGCTTCTTCCGCGCTCCCCGCTCCCGCGACGTAAAGATCTTCCCGGGACGGGTCTTCTGTATCGCTGGAGTTGTTGACCGCGATCGCTCCCGCATTGGGAACCTTCAGTTCCCCGACAAACTCATAACTGCCGGACGGGCGCTCGAACAGCTCGACCCGTTCGTGCGCGGGATCCGCCACATACACGATCCCGCTCGCTTCGTTGACGGCGATGCCGGCCGGCGTCTGAAAGCTCTGCGTCCCGCTACCTTCGAACGTCGCGGAGAACACGTGCCCCTGGCTGAGCAAAGCCGAGGCCGGCGCACTCCACACGAGTAGGACGGCTCCGGCCAAAAACAGCATCAAGCTCGCGCACAAGCCCAAGCTCGACCGCGAACCAGCGCGCGTGGCCCGAGCTGTTTCCTGCTTCGCCTGGTTCCTCGGCGCTTTCACCGTTCTGCACCCTCTCCTGCCTCGTTCGCCAACCCCGGAATCACCTGCGTCTGCTCGGCGCACACTTCGCCGGGCTGACGGTGTGGGACCTGGCCTGATCCCCACACCGTCAGCTACCGCTCCCCTGCGCCCTACTCAAGTACGACTCCCAGGCCCTAGACGACCGCGTTCAGCTCCAACGCTTCTTCGCCGGCCAACTCTTTGAGTGTCGACGTGATTTCCTGCCCCGACTGTTCGTATGGTCCGCCTTTGAACGACGCTTCAAGGATGACCGGGCTAGAGCTTTCTTCCCATTTTTCGGGTTTCTGCTTGGCCTTCGACGCCTTGAACTTCAGGACTTCTGAGGTCTCCATCTTGTCGTTTTTGATCGGTACGAGAACCGCGCCCTTCACTTTGACGACAAGACCGGCGCAGTTAAATTCGATGAACAGGCCTGACGTCACACTTTTCGCTGGGTGCAGCTCGATGTCCGTCTTTTTCTTCGCTTTGTTTTCCCAGCCAATGAGCGCTTCGACATCGTTTGTCACGAGTTCGCCCGCTTTGGCACCCGGCGAGGTGCATGCCTGGCCCAGCGCCACGCATTCGTAGAATTTGATCGTCATGTTTCCCGCTTCTTTGTTGTTCCCTTCAAAGAATTCGCCGGTGCTCGACTCGGTTTTGCATTCGACTTTCTGCCCGTTGACGCTTGTCAGAATCCCGATGCCGCCTTTGGTTTCAAACTTTGTCTTGCCGGCGCCCGGAACCCATTCGTACTTGGCCTTCTTACCTTCGCCGGCGGTGGTGCACTTGCTGCTGGTGAAGCCTTTTCCTTCAGCTTTCGCTTTCTTCAGGCAACGCCCGTATTCCGGAGCCGTCGCCAGTGCGCTCGTCGCCGCAACCGCGCCGAGCGCGAAAGCCACGACCAAGCACAGGCCCGCGATCCTGATCTGCCTCACTTTAATCATCCTTCCCTCTAATCTCAAGTTTCAAAGTCTCGTACATGCGCTTGCCCCAACGCGCTCGCTGCCTTGCGAGGGGACCCGCTTTCACGGGCGGGCCCCCTCGCGGCTGAACCTACCGGCACTAACGTGCCAAACCCGCAGTCCGAACATATGCCAGATCATGCGCTGGCGATCTGGTCCGGCACGGGCTCGGCTCGTTAGCCTCCACGATGATTCTGACTACGCTTTGATCTCTAGTTCTTCTCCCGAGGTGAGTGTGGTTACCGCGGTCTCTATCTGAGCCGATTTCCCCCATTCGCTCGTGCCTGATTCGCCTTCGAAGAAGAGCAGGGCTTCGAGGTTGGCGGGTTTACCGTTGATTTCGTCCGGGGCCTGAACGCCTCGATCTTCGATTTCGCCCGTTTCGGGGTTTTCATGCGCCGCCGACGCGTACACCTGCGTTGTTTCGGTACCCATCTGGTTGAGCGGCGAGATCGGCGAGACGATCTTGTCCCCGCCCTTGGGACCACTTGTTTTCTGACCGACGACCGACTTGATGGCCGGGAGCGGAGCTTCGCCCTTGGGTCCGCAGCCGAAGAACGCGAACCAGCCTTTCTTTTGTTCGGGTTCGAGCTGCAAGCCCACCACAGGGATCGGTGTGCCTGCCCCGGAGATGTACACCAGCTTACCCTTCAGCGCGAAGGTCCTGATTTCGCCTGGCGTGTAACGGAATTCCTCTTCTAGTTCGTTCGGGAATTCTTCGTACGTGTTCTCGCATGGGAAAGTCGGAATGAGATTGACTGCGCATCCTGTGAACGTGACTGTCAGGTTCGATACTTCTTTTGTGCCTGACAGTTCGCCATGGGCGGTCTCGCCTGTGCAGTTCGTCCCAAGGCCGAACGACGTTTCGAGTTCCGCTTTTTCCGATGTCATCGTATTCGTGAACGTCCTGGTCGGAAGTTCGGATGTGCCTTTCAGAAATTCGTATTCGCCGCCCGTCGTTCCTTCGGTACAGTCGGAGTTGGCGAACTTACCCTTTCCTGCCTTCTTTTCCTTGCCTTTGATTGTCGCCGGCAGCTTGACGCACTTCCCCCATTCGGGCAGTGCCGCCGAGGCGTTCGCCGCTGCCAGCGCGCAGAGCGCGCATGCCGCGACGATGCTGATGGCCATGAGCCTGAAATGTCTCACTGTTCCACTACTCCTTTTCCTCTCGGTGATCATCGACCGGCGCCACGAGCCCCTCCTCGGCGGCCCCTCGCGACCGATCGCATGTAACGGCAGGCGACACCGGGCAGAAGCTGTTTCACAGCGACCCTGCCGCGGCTCTGCCCGCTCTCAACGGCACTCGCCGCACACCGTGTGCAGCCGAGCACCGAAGAGCTCTTGTACGCGCGCACAACCATCACGACACCTCTTTGATCCGCGCGCGACGCGGCCGGGGCGTACCCGACGCGAAGTTCTGATTGATCAGCTCGACCGTCCGACGCCCCGAAGCCGTCAAGACCCATGCATTCGGTTCGCCGCGCGCCGGCCCCAAGCCGACGTTCTCGATCACGCCCTGACGCTCCAACCGCGCCAACAGCTTCGAGGTCTGTCCCTCGTCCGCCAGCCCCGCCGCCTGTGCGACCTCGCGATTGGTCGAATACGGCGCTCGTGCGATCGCACGCAACACCAGCGTCGTGCGATGAGTTGCACGTACTGGAAGCCCGGTCGCGCGGGATATCGCGTGCGCCCGCGCCGGGCCCGGATCGATCGCCAAGGTCTCGCCTGCGCCCGCGGGCCTCCCTTCCAGCTCGGCCTGGGCCGCCGCCTGACCGAGATACGGCGCGACGATGAACGCCATCAGTGACGGCGCCAGCTCCACCAGCTTGCCCGAGCCCGCTTCCGCCATGGTGGTACGGATGACGGACACGACACCGCCGACGACGAGCTCGGCGGTGAGCGCCGCCGGCACGAGCGGCGATCCACTTGAACGGCTGGCTGCGCAACGGTCGCCCGAATCGGTGTATCGCTCGAGCAGGCCGACGAGCAGCCCGTGCAGTCGCTGCCTGCAGGCAAATGTCACCGAAATGTCCAACGGTGTCTCGAGCACCAGCAAGCGACCCCAGGACGGCTCGTCGTCGAAGAACCCCAACAGGGCGACGAGCCCGGAGCGGACCCGCTCGAGCCACGCCTCCTCTCGCGCCGCGGCTTCGGCTACCGTGAATGACAGCCGTTCCAAACCCTGCTCGAACGCCGCCCGGTAGCACTCCTCGACGGTCGCGAAAGCGTCGTGTAAAGCGTTTCGCGAGACGCCTGCGCGCGTGACCACCGTCTGAGCGAGACGGGGGTCACTGGTCTCTCAGAGCCCTTATTTTCAGGCCCCCTTGACAAATCGGCGGGCGTATGTTCTCCTTCTTCCCACAAGCTGTACTTGGGGAATGCGACAAAAGAGCGGCTTCCGGAGCGGCCTCGGGACAGTGCGACGAGGTCGGCGAGAGAGGCGCGAGAGGGAATTTCCGAGAGGGATGACTGAGGGAAACGAGGGCGGCATCATGGGGGACGGGATCCAGATCAACCGCATGGCTGAGAGCTTTTCCAGCCACACGCTCGCTCGTCCCAGGCGCTCTGGGACGCGGACTCGCGCCGATGCCGAGGGCCTCCGGCAGAGGCTGATCGAGGCCATGGTCGAGGCCGTCGCCGAGGGCAGCGACCCCCGTCTCGCTCAGTCGCGGGCCCGGCTGTAATCCCGCATCAGAACTGGGATTTTCGCGGCCCTTCCCACGGTTGTCCCACAGCGCGAGTCAAGACCAGCCGAGGCTCGCGTCTCGCGGTGATGCCGTCGCAACCCGCTCGGTCCGCGCATAGCCGCGCTCGTGCGCACCGCGCGGACCCCGCAGCCCGGCGATCCGGCAAGCTTCTAGGTGGCCAGGCGTCTTCGGTGCCGGTAGCGCTGGCCTAGGCGCCCCAGCTGCCAGGCGCCGAGGGCGGCCGCAGCGCCAAGCGGACCGATGGGCGGGATCGCCGCACGAGCATCCCAGGTGTGGCTTGCGGCCGGGGTGATCAGAGCGACCCACGCCATCAGGAAGAACAGCAAGCCGAGCTGTCGAGGCCGTCCACGTGGGAGAAACGGCGCGAAGAAAGTCAGCAGCATCAGGATCGCGGCGAGCACGCCGTGCACGCGCGAGACGGTCTCGTATTCGAACACGAAATTCAGCAGACCGGAATTGGTATTGTAGCTGTTTGCTCCATAGAAATCGAGGCGCGTCGTCCGCGCGAGTTCCAGCTCTTGATGAGAGAAAAGAGCTTCGTGATAGAACGCCTGGTAGTCGTAGCCGATCTCGTTGTGCGAGCTGAACACGAGGTTCACGGTTCCCACGTATGCGAGCACGCTTTCGAATACGGTCTCCAGATATTCGAGCGGCTGATGGAGAATCACCGCATGCGTCCAGGCCGCAATTTTTCTGTCGCTCGCTTGGATCGCCCAGAACGGGCCGGCGCCTTTCCCAAAGGCCTGGTCGGCATGCGAAACGGTTTCATCGAATGTGTACTGTTCGATGCCGATCGATCGCTGCGCCGGCGGAGTCGCTTCACACAACACCTGTGTGCCGGGCGGTGGGGTGAACTTGTGGCAATCTGCAAACGGCGCCACACGCGAGTACAGATTCCAAGCGCCGGCGGGCGTCGAGAGTCCCCAGTAGCCGGTGTGCTCATGCTGAACGATGACGTAGGGAACGAGCACGCATAGCATCGCTACCACAGCCGCGCCGGTCGCCAGCAGTCTGCGCCGCCACATCGTGCTTGACCAAAACAGCAGCCAGATGATGAGCACGACGATCAACGGCACCGCGACGACACGCACGGTGTTCGCGAGACCCAGCGCGAGCCCCGCGAGCGCGGCCCACACGGGCGTGCGAGCACCCGCAGCGCCGGCAGCGAAATAGAGCGCGAGCGACAACAGGAGGATGAACAGTGACTCAGTCAGTGGCGAGTGCTCGAGGAACATCTCGGCCCCATTGAGCGCGATCAGCGCCGCGGGCAGCAGACCGAGCCAGGGCGGGCCGCCTGCCCGCTTGACGGCCAAGAAGACGAGCAGGGCGCTCGCGAGTCCGAACAGATGCTGGAGCGCGATCACCCAGGTCAGGTGGGTCGGGAATACGGCATGCAGCTCGCGCAGGAACAGTGGATATCCGACCTCCCGAGTTGGATCCACCCACAGTTTTTCCATCGCGAGGCCGACGTACGTCACCGAGTCCGGGAAGCCGAAGAACGCCGGCCGCCAGGCCAGCAGAAACAACAGGCGCATGACCGCGCCTAGGCCGAGCACGACCACGAGGCCGCTGATCGCCACCCGGTCGCCGCGCGTGCGCGGCCGCCACGAGGCGATCAGCCGTTTGACACGCGCGCCAGGCTGCACTTGCTCGAGGCGTCGTGATATCGAAGGTCCGATGACGCGACCCGTGCGACTGGCTGAAGAGGGCATCGCCGGCTGAGAGTACACGTGCCGGATGCCGGCACACTTGATGCGAGCGCCGCCGTCGCGCCGCTCGTAGGCCGAGCCCCCAACGCAGGCGCGTCAATCGCCGACTGTCGGCCGCGAGCAGCGGCTAACTGCCCGACGGATTGTAAGCGTTCAGTGGGTGGGTGCTAGGCGAGGAGTGGGGCCGGGTCGCCACGCGCGTGGGCGCTGAGGAGCTCGGTCAAGTAGTTGAACAGCGAGCGGTGTTGTAGCCGGCAGGTGGTGTGTGCGGAGAGGAGCCGCTCGATGCGGCGCTCGCCGTTCTCGGATTGGGTTCCGAGGGAGAGCTTGCGGTAGATGACGGCGCTGCGTAGGGCGCGCTCGGCGTGGTTGTTGGTGGGCTGCACGCCCTCGCGTGCGGCGAAGGTCCATAGTGCTGGCCAGGCCTTCAGGAGGTTTCTGGCCATGCCGCGGCAGCGCTTGTTGCGCGGCTTTTTGGTGGCGTAGCCGGCGATGATCGGCTTGTAGGTGCGGCGCAGCTGGGTGATCGTGCGCTTCAGCTGGTGACGGTCGTTTGTTTGCTGGAAGGTCTCCCAGGCGCAGAACACCTGTCGTGAGAGCTCGAGTCCGTGCTCGCCGAAGTCTCTCTCGGCGGCGAGGCCTTCGGCGTGCGCGGCGAAGTCGCGTTTCAGATGTGACCAGCACAGCTGACGGCGGCGCAAGGGCAGGCTGCGATAAGCCCACCAGCGGTCGGAGGTCACGACACCGTTGCTGTCGGCGAGCAGGCTCTTGGCGTGATCCTCGTGACGGTCACGGTTGACCTGCAAGAAAGCGTGACGGCTGGTGAAAAGGCCCCACAGTGCGCGGCGCTGCCCGGCGGTGCGCCAGCCTGTCTCATCCGCGTTCAGCGCCTGCGCATCCTGCACCCGCGCGAACAAGTCCTCATACGGTTCGGCGAGCGCATCGCTCGCGCGGCTGAGGATCGCGTCCACCGAGCCCACGGACAGGCGCGCGCCGAACAGCTCTTCGCCGAGCTCGACCAGATCGCGGCGGGAGACCCGGTTGCGCACCGAGAGCGCCACCAACGCTGCCTGCAGACGCGGACCGAAGCAGCTCGCAGCGACCGATCGCGGCAGTTCTGCCGTGCTGCTCTTTCCGCAGGCCGGACACGCCAGCCGGTGCGTCCGGTGCTCGAGCACCCTCACCGTCAGCACCGGAAGCTCTTCTACCTGGCTACGAGCAGCTTCGCCGTCAGGCACGCGTTCGCGCTCGGCGAACACACGCCCGCAGCCACACCGCGAAGGCCAATGATCAATGACCTCATCAACCGCGCACGCCGGCAGCAGATCATGGCCACGTCCCGAATGCCCCGGCTGTCCGCCACGCCCACGACCCGAACGGCCCGCGCCACGCTTCGGCTCGCTCCCCGGCGGATCAGAGCTCGGAGGCGCAGAACTGTTACGCGAGCTGCAGTTCAGCCGCCGCTCCAACTGCACGATCCGCTCATCCTGGCGCGCAACCCGCGCCTCCAACCGCCGGATCTGCTCATCCATCCGCAGCAGAACCGCCACCACAACCTCACGGCCCTGCTCGTAGATCGCCTCCGCCTCAGAGCGCTCCACAACCCAGTATTCGACAACCCCAGGCTATATCCCCCAGCCCAACTGAACGCTTACGACGGATTGCCCATTTGCAGGGCTTTGTAGCCGCTCGGTAGGGAACGCCGTCGCGCGATGGCCCGCATCCGAGAGTCTTGGCACGGGACGGGCTGATTCCGGTGGCAATCTACTGGACGAGCGTGCTCTTGCCCACCTGCCGGGCGCCGAGCACGACCGCCACGCGCGTGTCCTCGAGCGCTTCGATTACACGCGGTCGCAGATGGCGCTCGATCATGGCAGCGGACACGCCTCGCTATCCCGGCAGATCCGCAAAATCAGCGTCGGCAGATCTGCAGTATACATCTCGGCTGATCTGCGATGCCTCGGTAGGCGCGTAACGCGAGGACCGCACAGATTACCCGGCCCGGCGCGCCCGACACGGCGGCGCCCTTCCTCGAGCAGCCTCGTCCTCGACAACAGGCGCAAGATCGCGGTAGTGACAATGATCGGTCGCGCCATCACAGGGTCGCGTGCGCCGCGCTCGAACGACCTGATACGCGCGGCGTTATCCTCCGCCCCATCATGGGAGCACGGTCATCCAGCGCCGACGTCGAGCGGGATTGGCGGCTGCAGGCCAAGCTCGACAGCGACGACACTCGCCATTCACTGCACGAGCTCGTCGCCCGCTTCCGCGGACCAAATGTCGTCGAGCAGGCGCGAGCCAGCATGCCTCACGATGTCGTGCTCACCCACGACGGTCGGCTGCTGTTCGCCTACGCCGCCGACAAAGCAACGCTCGAGGCGGCACGCGACGCGGTCGAAGTGGTGCTCCGCGGCGACGGGATTCACGCGACCGTGCGCGTCAGCCACTGGGACGACGAGCTCGATGACTGGCGCCAGACCGACCCGCCGCCGAGCGCCGGCGAAAGACAAGCTGAGCTAGCCGTGGGTTAACACGTTGAGCAGCAGGAGACACGAACCCTGGTAGCCACTTCAGGCAAGCTGATCCGTGCCGAATTCGAGCAGACGATGCTCGAGTGGGCCGCCAAGCTCGGCGTGGAATGCAAGATCATCGAGCACCCCCACCTGCTCACGACCCAGGTCGCCTTCACCGTGACCGGCCCGAGGCGCAAGGTCGAAGAGTTCTCCCAAGGACTGGGGGCGGAGGAGCGGGCCACGATCCGAACCGAGACCGGTGTGATGTTGAGTCCTCTGTAGCGCAGTGTCGTCAGAGCATTGCCGACCCTAGACCTCGGCGAGCCCTCGACGGCCTCGGGCCGTACGCCACCTCCGCCAGTGCAAGTGCCGCTCGAGCGGAGCACCGGCTGTGATGGTGCTCTCAGCCAGGCTCGCGATTACCGGCGCCCGGTGCAGGTCAGGATGAAGGTCTGGTCGACCGCGGGTCCGATGCCGTTTTCGGCGCCGAGGGTGATCGCGTAGACGCCTTCGGCGTCAGCTTCGGGGGTGCCCGCCAAGGTGGCCGTGCCGTTCCCATTGTTCCTGAAGCGCACCCACCCTGGCAAGCCGGAGCTCGCGGTGATCGTGGGTGTCGGGTAGCCGTAGCGAGTCGTGATCGGGTAGGAAAAGCTCACTCCGGTGTGCACGGTGTGCTTAGCCTTGGAGGTGAACACCGGGGCGTTGTTGACGGTGATGAGGAGGCTCTGGCTGGCGATGGGCTCGTGCCTGACCGTGGCCGTGATGGTGGCCGTGTAGCGCCCTGAATCCTTGGTCGCGGGAGTCCCAGAGATTGTGGCTGTCCCGTCATGGTTGTTCACAAGCGCGAGGCCCTTGGGCAGGTGCGAACCCTTGATGATCGGCACCGCCGGGCTACACGTCGTCACCGTCATATTGAACGGAGTCCCCGCTACGGCCGTGGTCGAGGAGGCGCTGTTGATGAAAGGCGAGTCGCATGAGCTGGCCGCCGAAGCTTCGCTCGAGGCAGGCCCGTCACCCCCAGCGTTGACTGCCTCGACGGTGTAGTAGTACGTGATCCCGGGCACAGCGCCGGTGTCGACGTAGGAGTTGCTCGGCGAGCTGGCCAGCGGCGTCGCTTCCTCGCCGCCCGGTGTCGTCCCTCGGAAGATCAGGTAGCCGGTGATGGGGGAATCCCCGTCGGACGAGGGCGCCATCCAGCGGAGCGCGATCTGGCCGACCCCGGGGCTGGCGGTGAGGGCTTCCGGGGGCCCGGAGTCGGAGATGACCGCCTGGTCAAGAGCAGACGAGGTTGACGGTTCGATCTCGCCGTACCCTCCGTAGGCCGCCACGATTGAGTAGCTGCCGTCGGTGGCCAAGGCTGTGCCGCATTCCGCCTCGCCCGTGAGAGTGCTCACCGGCTGCGAGCCGCAGCCGCTGATGGTGGTGCCTTCGTCCGTGAATGCCACCGAACCCCCCAAGAAGGGCACCGGCGAGACAGTGGCGGTGAAAGCGACATGTTCTCCGGCGAGTGATGGATTCTCCGCTGACACCAGTGAGGTCGATGTGGCAATGTGCGTGGTCGAGCTCTCGAGATAGAGAGTGCTCGCGGCCGGGACAGAGGACGCGGTGCCGTCGCTCACGGTCCAGCTGATCGTGCGCGAGTAATCGATGCCGCCGTCGGTCGGATCGCCCGAGAAGCTGTAGCTGATGCTCTCCAGGGCTGCCTGGTAGTCGGCTACGCTCGCAACCCCGCTGAAATCGAGCACGCCGGCGATCGGGCTGTAGGTGCCGCTGATGCCGTGCTCGTTGACGAAGTCCAGCTCGTCTCCTGATAGGAACCCATTCGAGATGGTCACTGTGGCGCTGGCGAGAGTGGGGCTCTCCTCATCGGACACCGTCAGACCCGGATCGAGCGCGACCGGTCCCCCGTTCTCCTGGTAAATGGCGACACCTCCGGCCGTCACGACCGGAGGCGAGCCAGCCGCGGCAGAGACGGACGGCGACCCGCCGAGGCCCGAAGCCGTGAGCGCACCCACAACCACCAGTAACACCGGTATTACCGCTCGCGTGGCGCCTCGCACTGCTGTATCGATCGGCCGCAACCTCGCTCAGGGGCCTATCGCCCCGGCCCCTTCGATCTGTCTACAGGCATCGTCTTCGGGTCTCGCGTCTCGCCGCCTACGCCTCCTGTCCCTAGGCCTCATGTCGGTAGCGGGACAGCGAGCCTGTCGGTCAGCCTATTGTCGCGCCCCGAAAAGTCAAGTCTTTCGCCCATGCGTTGTCGGCCGGACGCCCACGTCAGGACGTCATCAGGTCGGTCACTTCGGACAACGTACCGATCTTCTCGGGGCCCTCCAGCGCGCCAGAAGGGATTCGAACCCCTGACCTTCGGTTCCGTAGACCGACGCTCTATCCAGCTGAGCTACTGGCGCAGGACGGCCAAGTCTAGACGCCCGGCGGCGACCACCGGCTATCGCGGGCGCGATCCCGCTGGACATAGGCGTAGGCTTGCGCGCTCAGCCGCCGATGAGTCCCGAACCGAACCCCATGGACGACCCCGCAGCCGCGGACGTCACGGCCACGGCGGGCATCGACCAGTTCGAGGCCTGGCAGATGCATCTGCACGGGCACCGCGTGATCTACCACATGGCCGGCAGCGGGCCGGCGGTGGTGCTGATTCACGGCATGCTCAACTCCTCGCGCCACTGGCGCTCGGTCGCGTTGGCGCTGGCTGACCGCTACACGGTGATCGCGCCCGACCTGATCGGCCATGGCGACTCGGCGACACCCCGCGGGGACTACTCGCTCGGCGCGCACGCGACCAGCATCCGCGACCTGCTGGCGGTGCTCGGCATCGAGCGCGCGACAATCGTGGGCCACTCGCTCGGCGGCGGGGTGGCGATGCAGTTCTTCTACCAGTTCCCGCAGCGCACCGAGCGCCTGGTGCTCGTCTCCAGTGGCGGGCTCGGTCGCGCGGTGAGCCCGCTGCTGCGCACCGCCACGCTTCCCGGCGCCACCGCGCTGCTGTCGCTCGCCGCGCACCCCCGGCTGCTGTCAACGCTGGGCGTGCTCGGCGACCGCATGCGCGAGTCCGGATCGCGCCAGGGGATCTACGTGCAGGCGATCGTGCGCGCGCTGCGACCGCTCGAGGAACCCGGGGCTCGCAAGGCCTTCCTGCATACCCTGCGCGCGGTGATCGACGTGCACGGGCAGCGCGTGAGCGCGCAGGATCGCCTGTATCTGCTCGCCGGCATGCCGACGCTGATCGTTTGGGGCGAGCGCGACAACACGATCCCGCTGGAGCACGGGCTCAGCGCGCATCACGCCGCGCCCGGCAGCCACTTCCAGAAGCTGCCGCGGGCGGCACACTTCCTCCACCTCGAAGACCCGCAGGGACTCGCCGCAGCCCTCGGCGAGTTCCTCGCCAGCACGGTGCCGGCGCGCATTGAGGACGGCGACTGGGGCGGGATCGTGGCGCCCCGCGCCCCGCGCAGCCGTCGCGAGGTCCTACCGGCGCTCTGACTCGGCCAAGCCCCGATATACACGATTGGACGAGGCGCACGGTGCTCTTTGGACTGGGCGCACTGACCAGCGCCCCGCCCCGGCCAGGTTCGCCGCGGGTGACGACGGAGAGGGAGGGATTCGAACCCTCGAACGAGGTCAACCCCCGTTACGCGATTTCCAGTCGCGCCCGTTCAACCGCTCCGGCACCTCTCCAGCGGCTCTGGCTAGCGGCCATCTAGGCTACACCGGCGTTGGCGCGGCTGGTAGGCTGCCCGCAAATGCTTTCCCTGCTTGCCGCGAGCGAGGCGTTCAGCAAGACCTTCGGCCTGATCGTCGTGTTCGGTGGGATCGGTGTGCTGGTGGGTGTGATCATGGTGCTGATCCTCATACAGGTCAACGGCGAGCGCCAGCAGAACAAGGAATATATCTCCGATCGGCGCAACGGCCCGCGCGCCTGAGCGCGGGGCCTCGGCGTACGCCGGCCGGTCGCGCCGGCTCGCCGGCTCGCCGGTGCGGGGAGTCTCCCCCCGACGGGCGCCGGCGGTGCCTACGTCCCCGAGAGCGCCTTCAGCGGCTTCATGCGCGTGACCCGCCACGCCGGGTAGATGCCGCCGAGCACCCCGATCGCGACGCCGACGAGCAGGCCGCGCCCGAGACCCCAGGCGGTGACCGACGGCGTGATGTAGGCGCCCGCGCCGAGCGCGCGCACCAGCAGGTCGCCGCCGATCACCCCGAACAGCAGGCCGACGGCGGCTCCCAGCACGCTCACGGCGATGCCCTCGCCGAAGATCAGCGTGGCGACCCGCAGGGGCGACCAGCCGACGGCGCTCAGTAGCCCGAGCTCGCCCTGACGTTCGATGATCGCCATCGCCATCGTGTTGGTCACGCTGATCGCGCCGACGATCAGCGCGATTACGACGATCACGAGCACCGCCTTTGAGATCAATGTCCCGTTGGCGCCGGCGCGCAGCGCCTGCTGGGGATCGCTGATGACCTGGGTGCCGGGGAAGTCGCGTTCGATCTCGCGCGCCACCGCGCTCGCGCGCCTGCCGGGCGCGAGCTGGATCGCGACGTCGGTCTGCTCACCCGGCTCACCCGTCAGCAGGCGGGCCTGCGCGATCGAGAGCACGGCCCCGGAATCCTCGAACAGGATCCCGGAGTGATAGAGGCCCGCGATCCGGTACCGGTGGTCTTTCAGCGTCAGGACAGCGCCCGGCGCGAGGTGCAGCTGCGCCGCCAGGCGGTCGCCCACGAGGACTTCGGTTTCCCATGAGTGCGGCTCGCTGCCGTGGAGAATCACGAGCCCATGGGCGAAGAATCCGTGGGGATCGACGCCGAACGCCACCGCGGCCGGTTCGTCCTTGACCGCTTCGACCATCAGCAGCAGCGGTGTGGCGTGCGCCGTGTACGGTCGCGCCTGGAGCCGGCCGACCGTCGATTCAGGCAGGATCGAGGCGGTCGGATCCGAGACGTTCGCCTGAAAGACTCCGAGGCCCGAGCCCCCGAGGTGCACGAAGCCGGCCGCCGTCTGATTGAGCCCGCGCGTGAACGCCAGCAGGGCGACGATCGTGGCCACGCCGAGGGCGATGCCGGCGGCCGTGAAGAGCGTGCGCGAGCGACGGCGCACGAGGTTGCTTAGGACGATCGCGAGCATCGAGCGCCGCTCAAGGGCAGCTCGGAACGACTGGTGGGCCGGCGGGGAGGTCGCTGCGCTCGGAGGTCTGGCCGACGGGCTGACCGGCAGGATCACCGAGTTGGCTTACGGGCTGGACAGGGCGCTCGGCGGGCTCGCCGCCGGGCCGTCTGGTGCGCAGCTCGCTGACGATCTGGCCGTCGATCAGGTTCACGGTGCGGTCGGCTCGCGTGCCGATGGCGTCGTCGTAGCTGACCACCACCATCGTCATCCCGAGCCGGTCGCGCAGGCCGAAGATCAGGTCGAGCACGCGCTCGGACGTCGCCGAGTCGAGCGCCCCGGTGGGCTCGTCGGCGAGCAGCAGGCGCGGCTCGTTGGCCAGCGCGCGCGCGACCGCCACGCGCTGGCGCTCCCCGCCGGAGAGCTGCGAGGGCAGATGGTCGGCGCGGTCGGCCAGCCCCACCTCGCCGAGCAGCTCCAGCGAGCGGCGCCGGCGTTCGCGCGCGTGCGCTCCGGTGCCGATCAGCGGGACTTCGACGTTGGCTCGCGCCGACAGGGCCTCGAGCAGCAGATGGCGCTGAAAGACGAAGCCGACCACCTCGCGGCGCGCGTGCGCCGGATGGCGCCGCTCCCAGATGGCGCGCCCGTCGATCAGCACGCGGCCGCCGTCGGGGTCTTCGAGCCCTCCGATCAACGCCAGCAGCGTGCTCTTACCGGAGCCCGAGCGGCCCGTGATCAGCACCGCCTCGCTGCGCTCGATGCGAAGCGAAACGCCGCGCAGCGCGCTGACCTTGCCGAACGACTTGGTGACGGCATCGACGACAACCTCGGCCCCGGCCGGCCGGCTCATCTGACGACCTGCACGGCATAGTCGAGGTTGACGGTGGCCTTCCCGGAGACGACGACGGCGCGAAACGTCAGCGGATAGCCGACCGCCGCCGCCGGCCAGAGGAAGGTATCGGAGAAGTGACCAGCGAAGGTGTAGTGCGAGCGCCGTGCCACTACCTGCCCTCCGAACAGGTACTCGTAGCTGACGCTCGCGCGCGCGGGCGCCCCGGCCGCGGTCACGATGAAGCTGAGCGGCCAAGATCGGTTGACGCGCGGATGGTGACCGGCGACGTGCATGGTCGCGGTCACGCCGCCGGTGGACCCTGTGACGACGTTGGGCGCGCTCAGTGCGCTGGACCCGGCGGTCGTCGTGGCCGCCCCGCCCGCGCTCGTGGAGGGAGCCGCGGTTGTCGAGGAGGAAGGCGTGCTCGTTGTCGTGGCCGTGGCGGCGCTACCTGTGCTCTTCGAGGACGAGCCGCAGGCCGTGAGCATGAGCGCCGCCAGGCCCACCGGCACGATTGAGCTTAAACGCACCATGACACGAACACCCATGTTAGGCGTGCGGGTTGCGGGAAATCCACCTGACCGTTGGGTAGCGCCTGCGGATGCTCCTGGAGCCGTGACGCTCGATTATTGAAACCACAGGGATCGGGCCCCGATTGGCGTCGGGCAGCGATCCGGCGACGCCTACCAAGCGCTCGGGGCACATCGGACAACAGGCCGCCTAGCAGCCGAGCTCCCTCTCGGTTGCTGAGCGATGCGGTGCGGGCGACGGCCAGACCCTCAGGCCGTCGCCCCCCGCCCTCCACGAGCGCAGCAGGCGCCACTCGAAGGCCGACACGCTGGGCAAGGCGATTCGGTCATGATCTGCGCGTGCGGGCCATCGACCGGCGCCTGCTGCGTTATGCGCGCGCGACGCGGAGCTTCCTGCTCTTGTCGGTAGCGCTCGGCGTGCTCGGCGCGCTGTTGATCGTTGCTCAGGCGTGGCTGCTGGCGGACGTGGTCGCCGGCGCGTTCGCCGCCTCGGAGAGCCTGGGCGACCTGCGCGCTCCGCTGCTCGCGCTGCTCGGGGTGGTGCTGGCGCGCGCGGCGCTCGCGTGGGGCGCCGAGCTTGCGGCCGCGCGGTCCTCGGCTCAGGCCAAGTCCGAGCTGCGCACCGCGCTGCTGGCGCGCGTTGCCGATCTCGGCCTGGACAGCGCGCGGGAGCAGCGCAGCGGCGAGCTGGCGATCCTCGCGAGCCGCGGCATCGACGCGCTCGACGGCTACTTCTCGCTGTACCTGCCACAGCTGCTGCTGGCGGTGATCGTGCCGGTGATCGTGATCGCGGCGGTTCTGGCCGACGACTGGATCTCGGCGCTGATCATCGCGGCGACGATCCCGCTGATCCCGCTGTTCATGGCGCTCGTCGGGGCGAGCACGCGCGAACAGATGGATCGCCAGCTCGGGGCGCTGGGCCGCCTGGCCGGCCATTTCCTGGACGTCGTGGCGGGGCTTCCAACGCTGAAGGTGTTCGGACGCGCAAAGGCCCAGGCCGCCGCGATCCGCGAGATCACCGACTGCTATCGCACGACGGCGATTGCGACGCTGCGGATCACGTTCCTGTCGTCGCTGATCCTCGAGCTGGTGGCGACGATCGCGGTGGCGCTGGTGGCGGTCGCGATCGGGCTGCGCCTGCTCGACGGCGACATGACCCTGCGGGCGGCGCTGTTCGCGCTCGTGCTCGCGCCCGAGGCCTACCTGCCGCTGCGCCGGCTCGGCGCCAACTACCACGCGAGCGCCGAGGGCATGGCCGCGGCCGGGCGGATGTTCGCGGTCATCGACCGCCCGCCGCCCGCGCGTGGGCCGCGCACGAGCATCCCGGATCTCGCCCTCGCGCCGATCGCGGTGGCGGGTCTGCGGGCACGCTATCCCGATCGCGACGAGCCGGCGCTGCAGGACCTGACCCTCACGGTCGAGCCGGGTGAGGTGCTCGCGCTGGTCGGACCGAGCGGGTGTGGCAAGTCGACGCTGTTGAGCGTGCTGCTCGGTCTGTTGGAGCCCGAGGCGGGATCGGTGCGCATCGGCGACGCCGAGCTGGCCGAGCTCGATCTGGAGGCATGGCGCGCACAGCTCTCGTGGGTTGCTCAGCGCCCGCATCTGTTCGCCTGCTCGATCGCGCAGAACGTGTGCCTGGCCCGCAGCGAGGCATCCGACGAGGATGTCTGGGCGGCGCTGTCGGCGGCGGGGCTTGCCGAGACGGTGCGCGAGCTTCCCGCCGGCCTTCAGACCGTTCTCGGCGATCGCGGCGCCGGCCTGTCTGCGGGCGAGCGACAGCGTCTGGCGCTCGCGCGCGCGTTCTTGCGCGACACACCGCTGCTGCTGCTCGACGAGCCTACCGCCAACCTCGACGGCCAGACCGAGCGCGCGGTGGTCGAGGCGGTGCGACGCCTCTCGCACGGTCGCACGGTCGTGCTGGTGGCGCATCGCCCGGCGCTGATCGATCTGGCCGATCGCGTGCTCACGCTGGAGCCGGTGGGAGTCGCCGCATGAGACGCTCGCGCAGCGCCGTGCAAGAGACGTGCGGCGGATCGCCAGCGCCGCTCGCGCGAACGCTTGACTTCGCCCGCCCGGCTGCCGGGCGCCTCGTTCTGGCCACGCTGCTCGGGGCGTGCGCGCTCGCGGCCGCGATCGGCCTGATCGCGACGTCGGCGTGGCTGATCTCGCGCTCCTCGCAGCGCCCGCAGGAGTCGGCCGTGGCAGTCGCGATCGTCGGGGTCCAGTTCTTCGCGCTGGCGCGCGGGCTGTGTCGCTATGCCGAACGGCTGGTCGGGCACGACGCGGCGTTCCGCGTGTTGCGCGACCTGCGCGTGAGCGTGTACGAACGGCTCGAGCGGTTGGCGCCACTGGGATTGCCGGCGTTTCGCAGCGGCGATCTGCTCGCGCGGCTCGTGCACGATGTGGACTCGCTGCAGGACCTGCTGCTGCGCGTGGTGCCGGCGTTCGCGATCGCGGCGATCGTCGGCCTGGGCACGGTCGCGCTGGTCTGGTGGATGCTGCCCGGGGCGGGCCTGATCTTGCTGGTTACGCTGCCGCTGGCCGGAACCGTCGTGCCATGGCTGACCGCCGTGTTGGCGGCGCGCGCCGAGACCAGACAGGCGCTGGCGCGCTCGCGCCTGACCGCCGCGGTGGTCGATCTCGTCGAGGGCGCTCCCGAGCTGGCCGTGAACGGAGCCACGGCGGCGCAGCTGTCAGATGCGCGCGCGGCCGATGCGGAGCTCACGCAGATAGCCGCTGCCAGCGCGCGCACGGCGGGCGTGGGCCAGGGCCTTACGAGCGCCTGCATCGGACTGGCGGTGTGGGGCTCGCTGCTCGTGGGCGTGGCGGCGGTCAGGGCCGGGCGGATGGACGGTGTGCTGCTGGCGGGTCTGGCGCTGATTCCGTTGGTGGCGTTCGAGCTCGTCTCAGGGCTTCCGGGCGCAACCCAGACGCTGCAGCGCGTGCGACGCTCGGCCGCGCGCGTGCAGGAGGTGATGGACGCCAGGCCACTCGTCAACGAGCCCGCCCATCCCCGTACGCCGGCGTCGGGCCCGTACCGGCTGCGGGTGCGCGGGCTGTGCTGCGGCTATCCGGGCCGGGCACGCCAGGCGCTGGCCGGCGTCGACCTCGACCTCGGCCCGGGCCGCCGCGTGGCGGTGGTCGGCGAGAGCGGTGCCGGCAAGTCGACGCTGGCGGCGGTGCTGCTTCGCTTCCTGCCCTATCAGGCCGGCTCGGTGATGCTCGACGGCGTCGAGATCGCCCAGCTCGACAGCGACGCCTACCGGCGCGTGATCGGGCTGGTGGCCCAGGACGCGCACATCTTCGACAGCACGCTCGCCGAGAACCTGCGCTTGGCGCGGCGCGGCG
>CAWFPU010000006.1:0-144638 GCA_963817845.1 uncultured Solirubrobacterales bacterium | reverse complement strand
GGCGGCGGCGCAGCGGGCCGCCTGAGCCGGGCTCACGGGCCCCCGCCGAACGTGACCTGCGGGTACTGGCCGGTCTTGCCGTTGAACGTGAACGGACCCTGCTGGTTGCAGGCGGGCGCGGGCACGGCGTTGGTCGCGCCGGGAGCGTTGGCGATGTGGAATTCGATCAGGTTTTCGATGACGGTCTGCGAGATGGTTTCGCTTTCGGGCCCGCTCACGGCCGGCGCCGAGTTGGCGCAGGAGCTGTTCGAGAACACCTGCAGGCCACCGTTGCCGAGCGCTGCGAACGCGCCGGGTTTGAAGTAGGGGTTGCCGCGGTTGGTGCCGATCCGTTTGGTGTACACCGACAGGCTTTCCGGGACGAGCGTCTGCATCGTGCGCAGGTAGTGCAGCGGCGGGCCCTGGTTGGCGGTGTTGGAGTTGAGCAGATGGGCCTGCGTGGCGGCGGTGAAGTTGGCGAAGAAGGCCTGCACCTCGGGCACGTACATGCCGAGGTACTGCAGGAAGGGATCGAAGTTGTGCAGCACGGGCCGGATGTTTTCGAGCAGCGGGATGGTCAGTTCGTTCACCTGCTTGACGGCCGGCAGGCCCGTCTTGGCGGCGCTGGTGAGCGGGCCGAGCGACGTCAGGAAGCTGTTGAAGGCGGGCGCGAACGGCTTGGTGGCGTCGAGCAGGGACGACAACTGAACCTCGGCCGGGCGGAGCTGTTCGAGCACCGGGTTGGCGACCGCGGCGAACGTGTCGAGTTCTCTCAGTGCGACGGTCCCGTTGTGCTCGAACGACGGCAGCAGACGCCAGATCTGCGCCCACGAAGCGCTGTTTTCGGCGAGCGTGTGCAGTGTTTTCTCGCCGTTGACGAGCAGGCCTTGGTACTGGTGGTCGCGTTCGCCGAGGCCGTCGAAGACTTCGCCGGTGTTCCTGATCAGCTCGGTGAGCGCCCCTTCCTGGTCGGCGAGCAGGCTGGTCAGCTGGTTTGCGTGCTGGACGAACGGCCCGGCCGCGGAGAAGCCTGCGTTGATCTGTTCGCCGCGGCCGGTGATGCCTTCGGAGAGCGACTGCTGCCAGATTTTGAAGTCTTCGCGCGTCTTTGGCGTGAGCAAGGAGAGGATGCTGTCGAGCGTGACCGAGGGTTCGACCTGGCTGTTGGGGAGCTGGCCGCCGTCGCGTAGCGCGCGCCCGCCCCGGCCCTGCGGGATCAGCTGCACGTAGGTCTCCCCGAGCAGCGTCTTCTGGCGCAGGATCGCGTGCATGTTGGCGCGGATCGGCGCGTACTTGCTGTCGATTTCGAGCTTCGCCGCGGTGCGCCCTTCATTGTTGACTTTCAGGGCGACCACGTGCCCGACTTCGACACCGCTGATGCGCACGTCCGACTGTTCGGCCAGCGCGAGCGCGCGGGGAAACGCGATCGTGACCTGGTAGCCCTTCGGTTTCAGCGGGACCGGCCCGCCGAAGGACTCCCACAGGAACAGCAGCAGGCCGAAGCAGCTGAGCACGAACAGCACGATCACGAGGATGTTGCCGACGGTCGGGGCGCGCTTTTGCATGGCCTAGCCGCCTCCTCCGGTCGTGCTCGAGGCGGCGGCCGAGGCCGTCGGGTCGGCGGCAGAGCTCTCCGAGGCCGCGCTGACTGCGCCCGCGCCCGCGCCGAAGGCGCCTTTGACGAGGCCCGAGAACGGGCCGCCGGCGGGCGTGGCGGGTGCGCCGCGGGCGCTCGTGGTGGTGGCGCTTTTGAGGATGCCCTGGCTCTGGCACTCCGAACGGGTCGGCGGGTTGGTGAGCCCGACGAGAATGTTGACGGTCTTGTTGATTTTCGCGGCCGGGGCGAGCAGCGGCAGGACTTCGCAGTTGATGTACAGCAGGGCGCGCCCGAGCGGGCCATGAGCGTCGGCGGAGCTGACGACGCTGTTGAGATTGTGGCTGCCCCAGTCCAGGAAGAACAGGAAGCCGGCCTGGTTCTTGCTCGGGTTGTAGGCGAGCTCGTTGAAGAATTCATTGAGGACCGAGAAGCTCGTGGCCAGGTCTGGGAAGGCTTCGGCGAGCTCCTTCGTGTCGGGCGCGAGGGCGTTGATGGTGGGCAGGATTTCGCGCGCGAACGGCCGGATATCGTTCTTGAAGATCGGTGTGGTGGTTTTGAAGGACGCACGCGCGGCTTCCTGGGCGGGGCCCACAGAATGGGCAAACGGCTCGAGCTCGCCGAGCGTCGGCCCGACCACGTTGAACGCGCTCGCGATCTTGCCGAGCCCGTGTTCGGTCTTGCTGAGGGCGCCGGGGAGCAGCTGGATCGTGCGTTCGACGCTCCGGTCCTCCTGCGCGAACGTGGCGAACACGGCGTTGGAGGCCTGGATGCCGTCGGCCAGCTGCCTGTCCTTGTTGCCGAACGCTTCCATCAGCAGCCGGAAGTTGTGGATCGAGCGCGCGATCTCGGCGTGGCGGGTGTGCAGTTCTTTCGTGATCAGCTCGAGGTCGCGCGCGAGCGGATCGAAGCGCTTGAGCGTGGCGGCGAAGGCCGGCCCGTTTTCCTTGAAGCCTTCGCCGGCGCCGGCGAGCAGCAGCTGCAGGTAGGCGCGGGTGTCGGCGTCGAGTCCGGCCCAGAGTTCGTCGAGGTGGGCGTTGGGGGCGGTCTGGGCGAGCGGGATCGTGTCGCCGCTCTGCACCCGGCCGGTCGATGCCGTCCCCGGGTTGACCTCGACCGTCATGTCCTCCAGTTCGGTCTTGGGCCGCGCAAGCAGCGTGGCGTCGTGATAGATGCGCGCGTACTTAGGCGTCAGGTGCATGGTCACGAGCGCGACGCCCTTGTGCAGTTCCACGCTCGCGATTTCGCCGACCTTGGCGCCGGCGATCGTGACCGCCTGTCCCTGTCCCGGCGTGAGCGCCAGACCGTTCTCGAATTCGGCCTTGAGCGTGAAGTAGTCGTGCCCGAGCACGGGCACCCAGGTGGGGAGCTTGAGGTTCTCGTGGGCGAGGATGTAGCCGCCGACGAGCGCGGCGAGCACGATCATCGTGACGACCGAGATGAAGGCCGTGCGGTAGCGCTCGATCTGTTCACGAACGCCGAGACCGCCCTCGTGGCTGTCGCGAGCGCCGGCGCTCGCGCCGTCCTCGTGGGTCCCGTCCATCGGCTGATCGTCCTGATCGATCGCGCTCATCCGCCACTCCCATCGGCGGGGCCCTGCGAGAGCGGGCCGTTGACTTCGGGCGGCGTCTGCGTGCTGCACTGCACGTGCGGCTGGTAGGGCGGCTCTTCCTTGGGGAAGGCCGGCCGGGTGCCGAGCGGCGGCAGCGGCGCGTGGGCGAGCATCTGCAGGCCGTGCAGGTCGGTGCCGAGAATCGAGGCGGGGGCCGAGCGCACGGTCTCGCCGCTGCTGCCGATCATGAAGCGCGCGAACGGGCCGTTGCCGGTGAAGCTCTGCCCGAGTCCGGCCAGGCCCGTGAGGGCGTACCAGAATTCCTTGTAGACTTCCGTGCCGGTGCTGCTGGCGCCGTCCTGCAGCTTTTCGCGTCCGGCCGGGAAGATCACCTTGCTCTGACACTGAGCGAACAGGTCACCCTGCTTGTAGAAGGCGGGCTGTTCGCCGAACAGCTTCGCGATCGAGGGCGCAGCCTGCTGCAGCCCCTTGGCGACGCCGCCGAGCTCGGTGGGCGCGAGCGAGGCTTCCACCTGTTCGATCCACGGCAGCGCGGCGGCGACGGTCTCACTGGTCTGCGCGACGCCGGGCGCAAGCGCATCGGCGAAGGCGCGGGTGGGTGGGAAGGACGCGTCCAGCGACTTGAAGGCGGCGCTGGCCGAGCGCAGCGCGCCGGGCAGCCGCGTGATCGTCGCGGTCAGGCTCGGGGATTGGTGCGCGAAGATCGCGAAGAAGGTGTTGAAGTTGGGGACCCATTCGCTGAGCGACTGTTCGTAGACATTCAGCGCGCCGGTGGTTTTGCCGATCGCCGCGATCAGCTTGGAGATGTCGTCGAATTCGGTGCCGCCGATCGCCTGGTTGACGATCGCCGAGCCGCGCTCTGCGGCGGGACCGCGCCGGTAGGCCTGGTTGAGAGCTCCGGCGCCGGTGAGCCCGTAGACTTCGGGGTTCTGTTCGGCGTTTTCGGCGGCATCGGGTTTGCGCGTGAGGCCGTCGCCGTAGCCCTGTAGGAAGTTCTGCAGGTTGGCGCGCGTGTCGGTGTTGAGCGCGTCGAGCACCTGGTCGATCTGGACCGGGTCGGAGGTCTGCGTGCTGGGGATCGTCGAGCCCGACGGCAACGTCGGCGTCGACGGGGTGCCGGGCTGCAGTTCGACGAACCAGTTGCCTTCGAGGAAGATGCGCGCGCGGATCTTGAGCGTGGCGTCGGAGTGGATCGGCAGGCCCTTCGGTTCGATTTCCATGTGCACGACGCCGACGCCACCCTGGCGTTCGATCCCGGTCACCTGCCCGACGTTGACGCCGGCGATGCGCACGGGCGATTTCGGGTGCGCGTTGACGGCGGTCGTGAAGACGCCGGTCAGGCGATAGCCGTGTTTGAACGGGATTTTCTTGGTGAAGCCAAAGTACACGGCGATCGCCAGGACGATCAGGAAGATGACGCCGACACGGAACGGGTTAGAGCGGCGCAGCTCGACGACGGGGACTTCGTCGTGGCGGCGCCAGAACCGCAGGCGCTTCAGAAACCGGCTCATGACCCACTCCCGCTGCTGCTGGTGAGGCCCAGCGCACGGAGCGTCGAGGCCGGGTAGCGCTGCCCGAACAGGTTCTGTTCGCGCGTGGTGAGTTCGCGGTTGGTGGTGGAGCCGCCGGCAGGCACGTTGCCGATGACGGTCTTGCCGACGGCGTAGTTCTCGTTGGCGGCTTCACACAGCCGCGGCTGGCCGGGGCCGGCGACATTCGGATACGGGTTGTAGTGCAGGTGGTCGTTGTTGACCGGCTGGCCGGTGGCGCTTCTTTCGACCGACGGGCCGGCGGCGGGACCTGACGACGGGAACCCCTCGGCGTTGGGACCGGTCGGTGACAGCACGACCGCGGCGCGTGCGAGCGAGCCGACGCCGACGTTCTCGGCCTGCAGCCCGGCGACATTGCGGAAGGCGAGCGTGATGTAGTTGCAGTAGGCCTGCTCGGGCGCGATCCCGGCGAGCAGCGGGGTGCCGAGTTCGGTGGTCTGCGTGAGAGCTTCGAGACCGAGCGTGACGATCGGGTTCTTCGCGAATTCCTCCAGCGATCGCGCCGATTCGGCGAGCCCCTTGTTGAGCGAGGTGGCGGCGTTCAGGTTGACGGCGCCGACCGCGAAGGCGTGCGCGAGCTGCGGCGCGACGGTGCGCAGCGAGCTCGCGCTTGGGTGCAACAGGCGCATGAACTCGGTGGCGTTTTCGATGAAGGGCGCCTGGTATGCGAACGAGTAGGTCGCCTGTTTTAGCGCTTCGGGTCCGCCCTTGATGGTGGCTTCGAGCTCCGGCGCGACGCTTGCCCAAGCCGTGAAGAAGGTGCTGGCATCGGTGAAGAACGCGGCCTGCGTGCTCGCCACGGGCGCGACCTGCGCGGCGACGCGGTCGAGCGAGGGGAAGAAGTTCTCGAAGCGTGCCTGCGGCGAGGCCAGGTTGTGCAGGACCGGCGTGGCCTTGGTCGTGAGCGGGACGAGCGTATGGATGATTTCGTTGAAGTCGATGCCCCGCCCGGCGAGGCCGTCGCCGAAGGCGACCGTGTTCTGCTGGATCGCGGTGCGGGTCTTGGCGTCGAACATGTTGAACAGCTCGTTGATGTTAACGGGTTCGCGCGTCTGCGAGACCGGGATCGTGGCCCCCGGCTTGAGCGTCTGGGCGGATGTGCCCTTTTCCAGTTCGAGGTACTTCAGGCCGATCGTCGATACCGACAGGACGATCGCGCGCGTGTCCGCCGGCAGCGGCTCGACGTGCTTTTCGAGCTTCAGTTCGGCCAGCGCGGTGACGCGCCCGGTCTTCGGGTTCTGTACCGGTTTGAGCGCGCTGACGACGCCCACGCGGTTGCCGGCGATGCGTACCTCGTTGGCCTTCTGCAGCGCCGAGGCTTCCGGAAGTTCGACGTTGATGTTGTACGTGGGGACGAACGGAAGCCCGTTGTTGGCGTTGTAGGAGAGGTACACGGCGACGACCACGATCAGCGCGGTGATCGACCCGATCAGCAGCGGGCTGGCAGCGAGCGATCCTCGGCGACGGGGGCTCATGGCGTCTGGGTGGGGTCGCAGCCGAGCGCGCCGTTGTCGGTGAACGGCGCGGAGCCGTCGGCTGCGGGCTGGGTGGCGGCGCCGGGGCAGCGACGATTCTGGCCGGTCTTGAGCGCTTCGAGTGCCTGCTGGGCGCTCGACGGCGTGAGCGTTTCGCCCGAGCCCAGCGAGAACGAGGGCGAGACCGGGCTGACGTGGGCATAGTGGCCGTTGGCGTCGTAGTAGGCGGTGGTCTGGCCGAACGAGTTCAACGTGCCCACGAGCTCGGGCGAGTAGGGCCCGAAGAACGAGGTGATCGGCACGGCTTCGCGCAGCGCGCGGACGCCGTTCGGTGAGGCGGTGGTGAGCACGTTGGCGACTTCGGGCATGACGCGCACGAAGTCGGTGAGGTCGTTGTCGGGGCCGGGCCGGCTGATCGCCTGGCTGAAGTTGGTGAGCACCGGCGTGGCGGTCGTGACGAGCGGCTGCAGCTTGGTGAACAGTTCGTCGAGGGCGGTCGTGTTGGGCTTCTGCGCATTGACGAGATTGGTGAGCGCGGTGAGCGTGGGCGGGAGCTCGGTGAAGGTCTTGTTGCCCTGCGCGAGCGTCACGGGGAGCTGGCGCAGGCTCGCCGCGAGGTTGCTCTGCTGGGCGCCGAGCGCCTGGAAGGTCTGGTCCGCGTGTTCGACCAGATCGCTGATCTGTTCCTTGCGCGCGCCGAGCGTGGTGAGCGCCTTGCCCGCTTCGATCAGGAAGTGCGTGAAGGTCAACTGGTCGCTGACGAGCTGAGCGAAGATGTGGTTGGGGGCTTCGAGCGAGGGGCCGAAGTATTCGGTCGACAGCCCCAGCTCGCGACCGGCGCCGGCGTACTGTTCGGCCGAGCCCTGGATCAGCTGTTGCAGGCCCGCACGGGTCTTCGGGTTGAACGTGTTGAACAGCTGGTCGAGGTCGGTCACCGACCTGGTGGCGCTGCCGCGCAAGGTGGCGCCGGCTGGTAGCGCGGGCCTGTTGTTGGGTGCGAGCTGCAGCGCGACGTAGCGGTCGGCCACGCTGGTCAGCGACGGCACCCTGATTTCCGCGACGGTGCCCGCACGCAACGGCGCGACCGAGGATTCGACGTGGATCGTGACGAGCGCCCTGTAGTTGTGCGTGAGCACGATGTTGCTGACGCTGCCGACCGGCACGCCGCCGACCTGGACCTGGTCGCCGCGGACCAGTTCGTAGGCTTCGGGCAGTTCGACGTAGTAGGTGGTGGTGCCTCCGCCGGAGATGAGCAGGTAGGCGATCACCAGCACGACGATCGCGAGCGCGCTCAGCGCCAGCCCGCGCACGACGCGCGAGGGCGCAGCCGGTCGTTCGCGCGACGGGCCGAGCGGCAGATCGTCGGGCGGCGGGGGCGGCGCGCTCGGAGGTCTGGGCGGGCTAGTGGTTGCCACCGCCGGCTCCCTGTTGGTCGCGGCGCGACTCGCGAATTGGCTCAGCGTTCGGATGCACGGACGCGCTCATGTCAGTTCCCGAGCAGGTAGTTGAGCAGCATCGCGTCGGGTTCGTTGCCCTGCGGCGATTGCGTGTAGCTGGGCGGGGTGGGCGGGGATCCCGGTTGAGCGGCAGGCTCCGAGCTGGTGGGGCCCGACTGCGCCGCCGTGACGCCGGCCTTCGCTGAGTCCTCGCTCGCGCCGTTGGCCTGCTTGCCGTCCGTGTGGGTTTCCGCGGCGCCCGGCGCCGAGCCGGCTTCGGGGTACTCGGCGATCGCCTGGGCGGGCGTGGCGCCTTTCAACACTGCAAGCGTGCGCTGCATAACGACGCCCGTGTCGCCCGAGCCGTTCGCGCTGGCGGCAGTCGCACTCGCCGTGCTCGCGCTGGCGCCGCTTTCGCCCCCTTCGCCCGAGCTGGACAGGCCGTTGCTGCTGAACAGCTTGGCACTGCAGCCCGATTTCGGTTCGGTGAAGTAGCTGAGGCAGGCGTTGGCGACGAGTTCGGCACGCAGAAAGTGACCGAGAGCGTCGTACCCGTTGGTGGTGCTGGCGCCGAGGAAGATGAAGTCCATCAGGCGCTCGAGCCCGCCGGTGTCGCGCAGGCTCGTGAACAGTTCCGCGAGGCTCGCGCTGAACGGCTTGGCGGAGCTGCCGAGCTTCTGGACTTTCGCCAGGAGCGGTTGCAGCGAGGCGAGCGCGGGGCCGGAGATCTTCGCGCTCTTGCCGAACGTCTCGAAGAAGCTGCTCGAGCTGTTGGAGAACGGGGCGATCTGGGCGAACAGCTTGTTGATCGAGGGCGCGGCGGCTTTCAGGTCGGTGAACGTGGGGATTGTCTGTTCGCCGAAGCGTCCGAACCGTTCCATCGCCGGCCCGAGCTGTTCGAGAAACGCCGGGAACGCGGCGAGGTTCTGTGCGATCGCGCCGCGCTGGTTGGCGCTGGCGCGGGCGACGGTGTCGCTCTGGACGATGAAGTTCGAGATCTGTTCTTTGATTTTGGGGACCGGCGCGAGCGCCACGTCGGAGTCATCGGCGAGTTTGGTCAGCAGCTTGTTCTGGTTAGCGAGGATCGCGAGGACGCGGTCGAGTTCGCGCAGCGCGGGGTTGGCGCGCTTGAGGACCGTGTTCAGGTCACTTCCCCGTCCCGCGAGCCCGACGCCGAGTTCGTTGAGGATGATCGTGAGGCGCTGGCGCACCGGGAGACGGTTGATGTCGTTGAGCAGGTCGGTGTTGACGGGGCTGGAGGTGTTCGTGACGGGGAGCAAGCGCTGGCCTTCCCCTTCCTGCCCATCGGGTATCACTTTCAGCGGCGGGGGCAGCGGCGTGCCTTCGGCGCGAGGCTGCGTGGGCAGGCAGTTGACGAACTTCTCGCCGATCAGCGCCTCCGGTTCGATCGTGCAGGAGGCGTCTTCGCGGAAGTCCTGGAAGCCGGGGTCGTCGATGTGCAGGACGACCGCGGCCTTCTGCTGCGGCGTAGGCGTGACCGTCCCGACCACCCCGACCTTGACGCCGTCGATCTTGACGTCCTCGCCGGAGATGATGTTGTTGGCGTCGTCGAAGATCGCCCGCACTTCGTAGCCGCCATTGCTGCCACCGGCGGAGGTAGCGAGCAGCACGACCGCGACGAGCGCGGCCATGCCGAGGACAGCAGCGATGGCGACCGTGCCTCTCCTCCACCTCCTGGTCTCGCTCAACCCTTCCCTTCCTCGCCTTCAACAGCGAGCGGGGCGGCCCCTGTGTGATGGGCGACCGCCCCCTCTCGCGTTCCCTCCGGCGGGCAGGGCCCGCCGCTGTCTTCTGTCTAGTGCGCTGTCTTCTGAGTCGTGGCTACTTCTTCGGGCACGGCGCCTTGTACGTGGATACGACGGATTCGCCGCTCAGGAACGTGAATTCGGACTTGACCGGGAAGCCGCCCTTCGGGCAGGTCTTCGGCAGCCTGCCGTAGTAGACCGTCTTCTTGCCCTGCTTGTAGGCCGAGCCGACCTTGATGTTGATCGAGGTGGTCGAGACCGGCGGAGCGCCGGGGACGGTTTCGATCAGCTTGATCGGGCCCGAGAGCTGCAGGCCGCCGGGCCCGCCGAAGGTGCCGGTCGACGCGATCAGCTGCGCCGAGATCGGCGAGGGCGCATTGGCGTAGAACTGCAGCCCGCCGCCGGGCGCGAAGAACGCCTGCAGCGTGGCATTCTCACGTACCGGTTCCCCGCCGATCACATCGACCACGCCGGCGCTGCCGACCGGGCTGGCCTGCGACTTCTTCGGGCAGCCGCTCGGGCCGATGTTTTCCAGCGTGGCCGCGCTGCACGTCACGAACCCCTGCGGGTGCAGCTTGGTGCCGGCCGGCAGGAGGAACGAGAAGTGGGTCAGCGGTGACGGGACGCCGCCGGTGAATTCGGTGCCGATGATTTCGTACTTGGCTTCGATGGCGGCCCCAGCGCCAAGGATGTTGCCGGTGCCGGGAAAGCCGGGAATCGGCACGGCTTTCGCGACGAGCTTGACCGTCGGCGCCGCCGAGGCGGCGCCGGGCAGGGCAAAGCCGAGAATGGCAAGGCCGAGCAAGGCCAGACAGGTGGATGCTCTGCGCATCAGGTTCTTTCTCCTCTGTTTGATGGACAGGTCCGCCTCGATCCGGGTAGCTCCGGAACCTCGCTGGTCCGGCGTCATCGAGATCTCCGGCGACCCACGCCGGAGAACATTGGCGTCTCTATACCTCCACATTACTCATCGTGTGCGACGCGTTCAACATTGAACGGCCCGCTGGGGCGGGCCTGCGGGACCCCGAGCTGCCGGCCGCAGAGCCCGCCGAGTGGGCCTGCGGCGCCACGACCCGCGCATATCGCACGGCTCCACGGCGGGTCCCGCGAGCATACATTGTACTAGTACCCTCGAACACTTGGCGCGTAAACATACGGCCCCGGGGTAGGCGCCGCCAAGCACCAGCCGAGATGCACACGATCCCCGCACCAGCCCACTCCATCTAAACCGCACCAGCCAACTCCGTCTCAACGCACCAGCCAACTCCGTCTCAACGCACCAGCCAACTCCGTCTCAACGCACCAGCCAACTCCGTCTCAACGTCAGCCCACGCGCGCGCGCACGTGCGCGGGCGGGCGCACGTGCACGCGGATGCGCTGACGACCCGACCAAGGCGGACCCGCAGCCCCCAAGGCGGCCCCGCAGCCGACCAACGATCCCGAAGGCCATGCCTAACTCTCAAGTTGAGGATTAGATATGCTCACCACCGCGGGCCGTATCCGCTGGCGAGCAGCCCAGACGGACGAGCATTCACCCACCCCCCCGTGGGGACCGGCCACCCCCCGTGGCGGCCCTTCGCCCACCCCCCGTGGCGGCCCTGTACCCGCTGGCGAACACCCCACACCGGGGAGTATTTCCCCCAACCCCACAGTGGGCCATACCGCTGGCGGGCAGCCGACACCCGCCCGGGGGATCGAGGATGATCCTTGAATCGCATCGACCTAGGGAGGACCGATGGACTTCGAACCGAGCGAGCGCTGCCGCGAGTACAAAGAGCGTCTGGGCGCGTACATGGACGAGCACGTGTATCCCGCCGAGGAGGTCTACGAGCGCCAGCTGCGCGAGTCGGGCGACCCGCACTATCAGCCGCCCGTGATGGAGGAGCTCAAGGCGCGGGCGCGCGAGCTCGGGCTGTGGAACCTGTTCCTATCGGACCCCGATGAGGGCGCCGGACTGTCGAACGTCGAGTACGCGCCGCTGGCGGAGCTGCTGGGGCGCTCGCGGATCGCGCCGGAGGCGTGCAACTGCGCGGCGCCGGACACCGGGAACATGGAGCTGCTGCACGAATTCGCCACGGCCGAGCAGCGCGAGCGCTGGCTGCGGCCGCTGCTGGACGGTGAGATACGTTCGGCGTTCGCGATGACCGAGCCCGCGGTGGCGAGCTCGGATGCGACCAACGTCCAGCTGCGGATCGAGCGCGACGGCTCGGAGTACGTGCTGAACGGGCGCAAGTGGTGGACCTCGAACGCGCTGCACCCGAACTGCCGGTTCATGATCGTGATGGGAAAGACCCAGCCCGATGCGGCGGTGCATCGCCAGCAGAGCATGATCCTCGTGCCGATGCAGACCCCGGGCGTGACGGTGATGCGCAATCTGCCGGTGTTCGGCTACATCGACCACGAGGGGCACGCCGAAATCGACTTCGAGGACGTGCGCGTGCCGGCATCGAGCTTGATCGGCGGCGAGGGCGACGGCTTCATGATCGCCCAGGCGCGTTTGGGTCCGGGCCGCATCCACCACTGTATGCGCGCGATCGGCGCGGCGGAGCGAGCCTATGAGGGAATGTGCGCGCGGGCGTTCAGTCGCGTGACGTTCGGCAAACCGATCGCGACGCGGGGCAACATCCAGGACTGGATCGCCGAGAGTCGCATCGAAATCGAGATGGCGCGGCTGCTGACGCTAAAGGCGGCGTGGCTGATGGATACGCTCGGCAATCGCAGCGCGCGCGTGGAGATCGCGGCGATCAAGGTGGCTGCGCCGAACGTGGCCCTGAAGGTGCTCGACCGCGCGATCCAGGTGTTCGGCGGAGCCGGCGTGACCGAGGACTTCGGCCTGGCGTGGGCGTACGCGCACCTGCGCACGCTGCGTCTGGCGGACGGCCCAGACGAGGTGCACAAGCTCTCGATCGCAAGGCGCGAGCTCGAGCCGTACAAGCCGCGCGAGCCCAGCAACGCCTGATCGCCCGTCCAGCAACGCCTGATCGCGCCGTCCAACAGCCGTCCACGACCCCAATAGCTAGCGGCCGGTACCTGACGGGCGCCGTAATACAGCCGTCCACAGGCCCTTTAGCTGCGGCCGGTCCGTGGCGATGTGAACGCAGATCGACGACCATCACTGAAAAGGGCAAACCCGTCGCGAGGCGGGGACGCAAAGCCAGAGGTCTCGCGAGAGACGGCTCGGCCGCCAGTAACCAGCATGGAGGCTCTTGTGTTCCCCTTTCCGCAGCGCACCAAACTCTTCCGCCCTTTGACCGCCATGGCGTGCGCGATCGCGAGCGTCGCTGCGGCAGCAGCGACGATGTTCAGCGCCGCTCCCGCCCAGGCGGCGCTGATGAGCACCGGCGCGTGTAACGAAGCCGCGCTGTCCCAGCCGTTCGCGCGCTGGGGCGAAACGACCGATTACGAGCTCGTGCCGGGCGGTCACTTCGAAGACTCATTGACCGGCTGGACCGTGCAGGGCAAAGCCGGTCTGGTGTCCGGGGGCGAGCCGTACGGCGTCACCGGCTCGGTCAGCTCCGACTCGCTGGCGCTGGGCATGCTTGCGTCGGCGCAATCGCCGTTCTTCTGCGTCAACGCGAGCTACCCGTCGTTCCGGTTCTTCGCGCGCAACGGCAGCCTGCTGTCAACGGTGTTGGTGCAGGTGGTTGACGAGACGGCGCTCGGCCCGGTCACGCTGCCGGTCGGGGTAGTCGCGCTGAGCGGCCAGTGGGAGCCGACGGCGCCGATGCTGACGGGTTCTGCCGTGGAGGGCCTACTCTCGGGCGGCACGGCGCAGGTCGCGCTGCGCTTCACCGAGCTGACGGGCAGCTCGCAGATCGACGACGTGTTCGTCGATCCCCGCATGCGCTAGCCCGACCGTCGAAGGGCAGGCCGCTTCACGGTCCCGGCCCGACATTCGTGACGCGCGTCAGCGTTTGTGTTGACGCGCGTCGCTCAGCCGCCGCGGCCGCTGCAATGGCGCGTCGGCACGAGCGTCCTGGCGATCGAGCCGAATCTGCGTGCGGCGATTGCTCTCCTGCTGGGCGATCCACAGCCGGATCTTGCGCTCGACGCTGCGCGAGTGACCATGCATGTCTACCTCTCCTCCGGAGAGCACGGATCCCGAGTCATGCGCGCCATGCTCGCGCACGGCAGGCGCATGCGCACTGGACGACGGTCCCAATCACGGCGCGTCGGTTTCGACACGCAGTCCGACCCCCAGGACGACACCCCCCATCACCCGGCCGAAAGCCGCCACCAACGCATATCTCGGCGAGCGACGGCCCGATGTCTTGCCATCCGCTCCGTCGCGTAACTCAACCCGAGCGGTAGCGCGCCGAGCCCGCCGTTCGCAGCCGGCCCCCAGCGCGCGCCCGCCCGCGTGCGTCAGGCTATTTTGAGGCGATGTCCCCTCGCCCCCGCCGGACCCTGCGCCGGCGTCGGCTGGCAGCGCTGGCGGCGCTCGGCGTGATCGCTCTGGCGGGCGCCCTGGTGGCCACAACTGCCGGCGGCGGCCGAGCCCCCGAACACACGGACCGCCGGCCGAGCGCTCAGAACACAAGCGCGCGCACGAGGCGAACGTCGTCAGCGACCGCCCACGCCGAGCGCCAGCCGCCAAGCATGCCGGCCCGGCGCGGCCGGCCGGTCGATGTCAGCGTTGACCTCATGCACCCCGGCGCGCGGATTCCCACCGGCTTCCTCGGGCTGTCATTCGAGAACGCCGCGCTCGCGCGCATGGCCGGTTACGCACGCAACGGCGAGGTGGTGCAGCTGCTGCGCTCGCTCGGCGACCCGAGCCTGCGCTTCGGCGGGGTCAGCGCCGACGCGCGCGTGGCCTTCTCGGAAGGAGGCCCGCTGCCGAGCTGGGCCAGTGGCGAGATCACGTCGCGAGACCTCCGCGGCCTCGCGACGCTGGCGAACGAGACGGGCGCGAGCGTGCTCCTTACAGTGGGCCTTGGGCATTACGACCCCGCGCTGGCGGCGCGCGAGGCAGCCGCGGCTCAGGCGCTGCTCGGTGCGCGGCTCACAGGCGTCGCGATCGGCAACGAGCCTGATCGCTTTGCGATCGAAGGCCTGCGCGGGCCGGATTGGAGCTTCTCCGAGTATGCGCGCGAGCTGCACGCGTACCGCGCCGCGATCGCCCGCGCGGCGCCCGGCGTGCCGATCGCCGGTCCCGACACCTCGAGCGGCGAGCCGGTGCTGCCGTGGCTGCGCGCGGCGGCGGCGCTGCGTCCGGACATGCTGACCGACCACTACTACCCGCTCAGCAGCTGCGACGGGTCGAGCCCGACGGTGCAAGAACTGCTCGCGCCGGCGACGCGAGCAAAAGAGACCGCGATGCTGCAGAGCCTGCGCGCGATCGAACGCGCGAGCGGGGCGCCGCTGCGGATCGACGAGACGAACGACATCTCCTGCAAAGGAGAGCCTGGCGTGAGCGACACCTTCGCCTCGGCGCTGTGGGCGAGCGACTACATCGCGCGGGCGCTTACGCTCGGGGTGCGTGGATTCGACTTCCACGATCTGATCACCTGGCCGGGCTCCTACAGCCCGCTCGTGGCCGCACCGAGGGGCCTGCGCGCCAACCCCGAGTGGTACGCGCTGCTCTTGGCAGCGCGCCTGCGCGGCGCGCGGCCGCTGCGGGCGACGGTGCAGGGCGCCGCGAACGTGACCGCCTGGGCGTTCGAGCAACCGAACGGCGGTGTTCAGCTGGTGCTCGTGAACTTCGCGCCGCCCGGCTCAACGCCCGTGCTCATCAAGCTCGGGCTCACGCCACGCGAGCGGGCACGCGCAGGATCAGCGCCCCAGCCTGGCGAAGGCACGATCCTGCGCCTGACCGGCCCCTCCCCGGATGCCACCGCGCACGCGCGACTCGGCGGGGCCGAAGTGAGCCCGGCGGGGACGTGGAGCCCGCGCCGGCCGCTGCCAGGCGTCTACGAGCATGCGGGCACGCCGGATCTGGCGCTGGCGCCAAGCAGCGCGGCGCTCGTCACGCTGCCTCACGCGGGCGCCGGGACATGACGCCCGCGCAGGCTCGAGTTGACCGTTAACTCGCAGATTGCGACTGCGGGCTCTTGACGAGCTCGTAGAGAATCAGAACGGAGAGCCCGAACACGCATATCGACCAGAGTGGGTACGCCGGGATGTCCAGCAGCGCGTCGATCGCGACCAGCCCTGCAGTGAGGACCCCAAACCAGCGCCCGAATTCGTTTCCAGCGAAAAGCGACAATGCCGCAATGCTCTGAGCGATACCGAGGATCAAGGTGATCCATCCCCAGGTTTTCAGTTCACTGAGAATGAAGTGGGTATTGCCAACGAAGAAATGAGATTCAGATATCGCCGCTATACCCCAGATGATGTTGAGCACACCGCTGATCGCCAGCAGGATGCCAGCGAAGATCCACCAACCCGTGACCCGTTCGGCGTTGTTCATGTGAAGCCTCCTCTGTCGTTGTCCGGACAGTCTAAGGCCCGCGCCGACGCCGAAAATCTTTTCACAGCTTCTAGGTGCCCCTCTTCGAAGCGAGCGCCGGCAGAAGCGCGAGCCTGACGGCGCCGGCGCAGGACGATTCGGCGGGTCAGCCGGCGTCGCTCGAGCTGTAGGGGTCGGCTTCGCCGCGAACGTCACGGTAGCGGCGATCGAAGAGCTCGAGCACGGCCGTGACGTCGGAGGGTCCGCGCACGTCGTAGGCGGTGTCCTCCGAACCATAGGTCGGCTCGACGGGCAGGGCGCTGCCGTCTTCGACCAGCCGGTCGCGCTCGGGCGAGGGGAAGCGAAGCTCGGCGACGCCGCGCGCGCGGTCGAGCACGCCCAGCTCGACGCTTTCGTAGGTGACGAGCATCAGCTCCCCCGGGCGCGGCTGAACGCGCACGCCAGGCCAGGTGCCGAGCTCGTTCGCGACCTCGTTGACGAGCGCCGATGCGTGGGACACGGTTGCGATCCTAGCGCCCAATGCTCAGCAGGGCTAGGATGGCCAGGATGAGCGACGAGAGCATCGCCGACCGTATCGAGAGGCTGGTCACCGAGGAGCGCAAGCTGCGCGAGCGCGAGCCGGGCGAGAGCGAGGACGCGCTCGAGCAGGACAACAGGCGGCTCAGCGAGATCGAGGTCGAGCTCGACGTCTGCTGGGACCTGCTGCGCCAGCGGCGAGCGCGGCGCGATGCAGGCGAGGATCCCGACGAGGCGACGGCGCGCGACCCGAACACCGTCGAGCGCTACTGGCAGTAGCTCCAGAGCGCTTCGCCTCGCCCACCGCACCGAGCCCGCGACCCACCTCGATACGAGCAGACCACGCCTTGAGTGAGATGCCGACACCCGAGCAGATCCGCGACACGATGCCCTTCGCGTCGCTGATCGGAGCCGAGTTGCTGGAGGTCGGCCCCGAGCTGGTTCGTGGCCGGATGCAGTGGTCACCGGAGCTGTGCACAGCCGGCGGGCTGCTGCACGGCGGCGCGCTGATGGCGCTGGCGGATGGCTGCGGTGGCGTGTGCGCGTTCTTCAACCTTCCCGAGGGAGCGGGCGGCACAGCGACGATCGAGTCAAAGACGAACTTCCTGCGCGGCGTGCGTGACGGCGCAGTGACTTCCAGCACGCGCCCGCTTCACAAGGGGCGCACGACGATCGTGATCGAGACGGAGATCACTCGCGAAGACGGCGCACTTGTCGCCAAGGTCACCCAGACACAAGCCTTCCACTACCCACCCGCGGCCAGCCGCCTGGGTGAGCGTGAAAGCTCGCTGCCTTGTGGGCTTTTCCTCTAACTGCGTAGCGGTTGCGCGCCTTGCGTTCGCAGCGAGCGCGCTGAGTATGAGAGTGCCGGTGCGTGTTCCGGCAGACGGCTAGAGCACGCTTCAGCTTCTGTGCTTTCGTGAGGTTTTTGGCTTTGCTGGCGTTGACGGCGGTGCAGCCCTGAACGGTGACCTTGACGGTGTCGTCGATGGCGGCGGCGTTCTGTCCGGTGAGCGCGGCGGGGATGGTGAGGTGCTGGCCGCAGAGGCTGTAGTGATCCTCGAGCGGCAGGTTCGTCGTCAGCGCGGAATGGGGTCCCTCCGGGAGAGTGGCTTCGACGCTTTCAAAGGGCGCGTCGGGGACGGACAGGAAGCTGCTGGTGGTGACGCCTTTCTTGATCGCGGTTTGGCCGTCGAGGATCACGGTGATGCCTTCGCCTTGCAGGACGAGCTCGGCATCGGGCCACGCGGCGTTGCCGTGCGAGACCAGATAGATCGGACCGGTGAGCGGGCTTTTCAGGACCGGCGTGTGGACGGTGGCGGTGCCGATGTCCGAGCCTTCGGGACAGCCGGCGGGGTTGGCTTCGAAGACGCTGGCGACGCAGGCTTTTTGGATTGTGGTGAGCCGCGCCGGAAGGGTAGCCGGGATCGTCAGGATCGTCTTGGCGACGTGGGCTTCGCCACCGGTCGATTTGAACTTCAGGCCCAGGCTCGCGCCGTCGGCTTTGCTGGTCTTGCCGTCGGTGGTGGCCGTGACGCCCGGTTTGAACGGCAGGGCCTGGCAGCCTGCGACCTGGAACGGCGACGAGACATTCGTGCTCGCGCCGTCGCTGCCGGTGAGCGCGCCTTCGATGCTCATCGGATTGCAGCTGGTGGGGTTGTACTCGAAGTTGGGTCGGTTGACCTCAACCTGGATCCGTTTGAGATCGACCGGCACGCCTTTGACGAACGTCGGGAAGGGGTCGCTGATGATCGTGACCTGTGCCGTGTGTGGGTTGACGTCGATCCTGGAGCGCACGGTGACATCGCCGAGGTTGAACGGCCCGGCGACCGCCGGTGTGACTACCGACAGCCCGAACGGCGCGCCCTGATACGGGCCTGTGAGGTAGACGTCGCCGGGCAGCTGGATGGGGTCTGGGCCGAGACCTGCGCTGGCAACGGATTGGCCGATCAGGCTTTCCGGACCGCACTGGCTCTCGGCGGCTTGGGGTTCGGGGCATGGCGTGACGTGGGCGAGCAGCGCGGCGACGCCGGCGGGCAGGTGCATGCTCAACCCTGACAAGGGCTGGTCGCCGTCGGGATCGTCGAGCTGCAGGTCGAAGTCGGTGAGCGCGCCGGCTTGGTCGCTCGTCGAGCCCGCATGGAAGGCTGGGGCGAATGGCAACTGTGTCGCAGGGCAGGCGCCGCCGCCGGGTCCGCTGGTGATTTGAAACGGCGGTTCAGAGGGCGGTGCCCCACTCGCCCCCGACCACGCGGTGAACGAGGTCGTGGCGGAGTAGGTGCCGCACAAGGAGGGTGTCGTGAGCGATCCGTGCGGTCCGCCGAATAGTCTCAGCTGGAGCGCTTCGAATGGGACTTGAGGGGTGTTTTCAAAGACGGTGGTGATCTGGCCTGTCTGCTGGTCCAGAGTTGCTTGGCCGGCGAGCTTGACGCGTAGGCCGAGCGTTTCGCTTTCGGCGAGGATATACAACGCCAGCAGGCTGTTGAACGGGTTCTGAGCAGCTTCGCCGTTGGGCGCCGGGCTCGCGAGGTACACCGAGCCGTGCAGTTCTTCGCCCAGCAGCGGGGTTCTGATGCTGACCGTGCCGACCTTCGACGCCGGCGGACACGCTGCCTTTGCGCTCGAGAAACGCAACGGTTCGGGCGCTCCCGGTGAGAGCGGATCGCTGGCGGCACCAAACCCGAGGTACCCGATCTGCGTCTCAGAGCAGGCTTCCAGGCCGTTCGCCGCGCCGGGGTTCAACAACATGCCTGGCGGGAGGGTCACGGTCGCAGTCTTGACGTCGGCGTCGGCGGGCTGGCCTTCGGTCAGCGTTCCCTGCTGGGCGACTTCCACGTCGGCGTCGAGGCCGGTGGGCGTGCTGGCCGCGGTCGTCTGTTCCTGCGGCAGCCCTTCTTCTGCCTGCTGTTCGGGCTGGACACGGAGCGACGGTTTGAACGGCAACGCTGAGCATTCTTCGAAGGCTTCGAGCGCTCCTCCGACGGCGTTCTGGAACGTGTATTCGCCCTGCAGTTGTTCGCCTGTCCAGGATTCGCCTTGCATGAACGTGGCCACGGTGCCGACGCAGGCGCTCGGGAGCGTCAGGAACGGGACACTCGAGCGGGGTTCGGGCGGCTGGCAGGGCTGTTCGCGGTTGACGTAGACGCCGCCGAGCAGGCATGCCCATCCGCGGGACTGGTCGTGGCTTTCGTTGTCTGGGTCCCCCCAGAGCGTGACCTGAGCGCCGAGGACCTGCGCGGCCTCGGTGGTGTTGCTGACACTGACCGTTACGCCGTAGTCGCCGCCGGTGCGAACGCTGGTATCGAGGAATACAGGGATTTTTTCGGCCTCGAACCCGAACCTCGCAGGCTCACCATGCGCGGGTTGCAGGTTGAACACGGGTACGGCGAGGGTGAAGTAGCCGGCGTTGTGGGGTTCGTTGGCGGTCACGGTCGCGACGCCGATCGTGGAGCCCGCGGGACAGCTGTTCCTGCCGTTTATTTCAAGCGCGTCGAAGTTGACCTCTGGGCATTGTTCCGTCGCGTTGACGTTGCCGAGCAGACCTGGCGGGAGGTTGAAGCTCAGATCCTTGCTCAGCGCAGGAGCCGCGGGCGCAAGCACCGGTTTTTCGCCCGGTAGCTGCACTTCTTCGAGCGTCTGGTTGAGGTAGACGGTGCTGGTGAGCTGGTAAGGATGCGAGCCGGCCTGGATATCGGGCTCGCCTTCGCCGTTTTCGGCTGTGATCGTGTATCCGTTTTCTTCCAGTCCGAAGGCCACGGGTTCGTCGCTGATCCTTATCGGTCGGGTCAGCGTGACGCGCGGCACGAGACCGCCATCGTCAGCTTCGCCCCCCTGTACGCTGACCTCGTTCGCTGGAGACGCGACGGTGCCCGCGGGATCGGTTGCTTCGACCGGGATTTCGAGCTCGAGCGTTTCGTACGCCGGGATCGTGAGCAGCGTTTCGCACTCGACTTCCCTGTTCGCCGCCAGTTCACATTTCCAGAATTTCGTCTCTTCTTCTTCCGGGCTGATCGAGCCGTTGTTTCCGCGGTCCGAACGATGCGCTTTGATCGCCGCCGCACCCCCCGCCACCGCCAGGCCGGCAGGGAGCGTGTCGCCAATCCTGACGTGCGAGGAGCTTGCGTTCACGCCGGTATCGCCGAGATCCTGAGCGTCCACGTCGATCAGGCCCTGGCTCCCGGGTGCGAGGTTGGTGGGCGCGGCACGCGAGGACAGCCGCCACCACGCACCCGCGAACGCGGGCGTCACCCACACGAGCGCGGCCAGCAGCACGCCGCTCGTGACGACCCCGCGTCGCGCCCGCAGGCTCACTTTGCCCTCCCGCCAGAGGAAGGCCTCGTGGGAGGCTTCCTAACTGCTCGGGGTTTCTTACCCGCTGCTCGGGGTTTCTTGCTCGCTGCTCGGGGTTTCTTGCTCGCCGCTCGGGGTTTCGCCTTGTAGCGTTTCCTGGCGTTGGCTTCGCAGGCGATTCGCTCGTGCTTTCGCTTCAACTTCCTACATGCCTTCAGCGCTTTGGCGAGCTTCTGCACGCGGGTCAGCGGCTTTGGCTTGGCGACGGCTTTGGACGGCAGCACGCCCTGCTTGGCGATGTTCCCGGGGCCGGCGTAGGTCGCGCTGGCCGGTAGCGCCGCCGCCTGGTCAGAGGGCTGGGAAACCGGCCTGCACGTCTGTGAGCTTTCGCATTCCTGGGCGGACACGCTTTGGCCGGAGTGGCAGGGCGCGGCTTCGCTGCAGACGTGCGCGTCGTAGACGTCGAACGCGTGATCGGTATCCGCGGGCACGAGCTGTGCAGCGGTGAGGAAGAACACGTCGTCGCCGTTTTCGCTGGCGTCCAGGAACGCCGATTCCTGGGTCGAGCTGCCTGCTGAGATCAGGCCGACGCAGCCGCCGGAGTACCGGCAGCTGCCCACGCTTTCGGGCTCGTACTCGTAGACGTCCTCCTTGTGGTTGGTGGCCTGCGGCACGAGATCGTCGGGGCTGTCGAAGAACAGCCGGCCGCTGTCGGAGAGATAGCGCGGCTGATACAGCGCCGAGGGCTGTGCGCCGGTGATGTCCGAGGTCCATCCCGGGATCGACCCCGCCAGCCACCGGTTCTGCCACGTTTCGGGCCGATCGACGAGCAGCCCTAGGCCTTCGCCGCCGATCTGGGTGTCGAAGACCCCGGCTGGGCGTTTGAAGCCGTGGCTTTCGTTTTCACCGCCCGGGTTGCACGATGCGCAGATCAGCCGGCCCGTGAGTGCGTCATACAGGTAGACCTCCTCGTCGGGCTGGCCAGCGGTCGCGTCGGTGTTGTCATAGCCGGTGAGGCTCTGCTGGGACATGAACGCCAGGTACTGTCCGTTGGGCGAGACGCTCGCGCTGAGACCGCTGAGATTCTGTTCCGCGTGTTCGTTGCCCGAGGTGTTGCCCGCTCCCCAATCCGCGGCGTCCTGATCGGAGAGCGCCGCGATGAACCTCGTCTCGCGTACCCCCGGATCGGAGGGGTCGGGCTCGGATACGTACAGGTTGCACGTGGCGCCGGGCAGTGGTGCGGGCGCTTCGCCGAGGACGTGGCGGACACATTCGCCCGGTGTCGCACCCGCAGCGAGCACGCCGTTGGCTACGAAGTAGACGTACGAACCGTCCTGGCTGGCGCCGGGGATCAGGTTCAGTACGTCCGCGCTGCGCGCCGGCGAGCCCGCCGTCAGGTCGCTGAGACGGCCGCGCAACGGTTCGCCGGACGCGCTGGTGATTTCGAGCTCGTAAAGGTCGGCCGGCGCTTCTTCGCCGACCGGTTCCTCGTTTGATTCTTCAGTCAACCGCGCGGTGTCGGTGAAGAGGACTCGCGACCCATCGTCCGAGGCGGCCTGGAAATGGACGATTTGCTGCCCTTGCGCGGGTTCCGGTACTTCTCCCCCACCCTGGCCCGGTTCGGTTGCGCCGTGACCCTGCGCCGCGTCGATCTTGATCGTTTCACCACGCGAGCTATCGCGCAGATACAGAGCTTCTTCGCTGGCTTCGCTCCAGAACACGCGCGTGCCGTCGCTCGAGATCGCTCCGCGCGCGTTCAGCCCACCCGCGTCGCCCAGCGACGGTTCCCTGCCCGGTTCATCGGGCGCAGGCGTCCCGTCGGGCAGCACGCTCACCAGCTGCAATGGCGCTCCCGCCTGCCACTCGTACAATCCGCCCGCCGACGGGGCGGAGGACGTCAGTCCCACCTTCGATTCCAGGATCACGTGGCTGAGATCCGGCGTTGCGTCCAGGAATTCCAGCGCCCCCCCGAACTGGCTGCCGGCCGTGTCGTTGGCGGGCGTCACCAGCGGCGTGTACGCGGGCGCAACGGACGGAGCTTCCTCGCGCAGGTACGGTGTCTTTTCGGAGGCCTCCGGGGAGAGCGGAGGGTCTTCCACGACCCCGCCCACCTGGTCTTTCGTTGGTTCGGTGGGCTCGACCAGGCTCTGCGAGAGGTCGGGCGAGAAGTAGTGATACTCGCTCGGTAGGGGAATCGACAGCCCGCGGCCCTTGTCGTGAGGCGTTTCCAGGCTCTGCGTGCTCCAGCCCTGCGCATTACGGCGTGAGATCAGCTGCGTGAGTTCGAAGCTGCGATTGCCTTCGGGGTCTTCCACGACCGGTCCCGCGGCCAGCCACGCGAGCGCGCTGCCATCTTGCGAGGCCGCGATGACCCCGTCTTTGGCGTGGGCCGGTATCGCTTCGATCGACCCGCCGTGCTTTTCCGGCGGGGAGACCATTTCCCACTCGCGGCCGTCGGGCAGCACACCGGCCGCGGGCAGCGTCGTGAACGTGCTGACGGCGGGCGCGCCTTCCACCCCGCCGAGCGAGTTCTTCGCCAGCACGCGGTAGTAGTAGGCGGTGGCGGGCGCCAGACCCGATACCTGGACGCTTACACCCTGATCGCCGAAACCCGGCCTGATGTCTCCCGCCGGGACCGGCGCTTGCTCACACGAGGACGGGTTGCTCGCACAATCGAGCGTGCCGTACTGAAAGTAGTATTCCGTTTCCAAGCCACCCGGATCGATTTGTGCACGCAGCTCGCTCGATTCCGGGGTCGAGCTTCTGGGCCGAAACGCCGTCCACCACCGGAGCGTGCGTGTCTTCTTCCGGCGTGAACAGATCGACCCGGTCTTCCTCCGTGTCCGCGACCAACACATCGCCGTTCGCCGAGTCCACCGTGATACCACTACCGTCTCTCAGATCACCGGCTCCGAACCGCTGGATCAACAGGCCTGCGGGCGTGAACGCCGCAACGCTCGCCGCGTTGTCCAGATACGCAACGCCGCTCGAGGAATCCACCGCCACACCGGTTGTGTCCTGGCCATCGACTTCCGCCGCCAGCGTCCGCGGCACGGGCTGCGAGCCGTCGAGCTTGGCGAGCGCAAATGGATCCGGCGCCTGGCCCTCCTCGCCGGGACACTCTTCGGCGCCGTTCTCGCGTTCATAGCCCACATAGAAAGCTTCATCGCCGGGAGCCACGGCAAAGTCCGTGCTTGCTGAGCATTCGAATTTGAATTCCACTTCCGGCGTGCGTCGCAACGACGGGTCCCACGCAAGTTCGGTCTTCGTCTGCTGCCGGTTCAGCTGTTTCCTGAACCCGTCGATGATACCTTCTTCTTCCCAGTACACCCACAAAATGCCGCTCGCGTCCACGGCGACGCCCGCGACGTCTTCGAGTTCTTCTTCCTGTTCTCCGGACTTGAGGTCGTGGAGCTTGTGGACGACCTTCCCTTCGGCCGGACTGTACTCGTAGACGACATCGCGTTCGACGGGTTCCGCTTCTTTTTCTTCGGCGGCCACCACGTACACGTCACCACGCGACGGATCCGACGCGCTCGTGGAGTTGTCGACCGCGATGGCGCCCGGTGAGCGAACCTTGAACTGCGAGACGTATTCGTATCCTTCCCCTGAGTTGGGCCTGAATGTCTCGACCCGTTCGTTGCCGCTGTCGACCACGTACACTTCGCCCGTCGCTTCATCGACAGCCACCCCGGTCGGCGCCTGGAACTCACCGTCGTCGCTGCCCGCCGACCCGAACGTCGAACCGAACACGTGGCCGCGATCGATCGACGCCGACGATGCCTGAGCGCAGCACAGCGCCGTGCCTACCGCCAGCAGGCACGCCAGCGCGAGACGACGGCCAATACCCGGTACGAACCGCGTGGTGTGTGTGGGACCGCAGCCGGCCCCACACACCATTCCCCAACGCGACCACCGCGTCAAACGGCGCCATCGCCGCGACGGCCATGCCGCCGCATCGTCAGACGTACGCGTTGAGCTCCAGCTTTTCTTCATTTGTAACGGTCGAAGTAATGGTCTGGCCGGACTGCAGCCAGCCCTGGTTCGAGAAATTAGCTTCGAGGATGTCCTTTACTTTTTTTCCGGCGCCGGTTTCGTATTCAGTCTGCGCCTGAACACCGCGTTTTTGCTTGTACTTCAACGGCACCGTCAGGCTCATCTTGTCGGCCTTCACCGGCGTCAGGATCGAACCGCGCACCGCGATCGTCAGCACCGCTCCACACGTGAATTCGATGAACTTTTCCGCGCCCCCCGCCGGGTACAGATCGAGCTCGGTCTTGTGCGCCGCTTTGTTTTCCCACTCGACACTGCCTTCCAGCGTGTTGGTCACCAGTTCGCCGGCGCTGTGTCCGGGCGACGTACAGACAAACCCGGCGGATTCGCAGTGTTCGAACGTCACAACCAGGTTCTTTACTTCTTTCGTTCCGCTGTATTCGCCCGCGCTGTGCTCTTTTGCACACCCCACGCCATTGCCGTTCACCTCTTCCAAGGCTCCTTTACCGCCGGTGCTCGTCTGTAGCTTTTTGACGACACCCGGATACCATTCGTACTTGCCCGTTTTTGTTTCGCTTTTCGTGGTGCATCCGGAGTTCGTGAAGCCTCCGTTATAGGGCTTCGCTAGCTTCAAGCACCTACCGTATTCCGGCGCTTCGGCCGATGCGGTCGCAACCATCACTGCACTCGTCGCAAATACCATGACGAGACAGAGACCGGCCACCCTGAAACGTTTCATCTCGTTCTCCTTTTTCAACTTTCCCTCTAAGTTCGGACGCGCCCGCACGCTAGGCCTGTGTCACCTATCGGGCTTCCGTTGACTCGCCGAGCGACATAGACTCATCGTCGTTGAGCCGCTCTCCGTCGCGGAGCTATCGTCATTCAGTCACTTTCCATCGCGGAGCTCCGAGGTTCCGCCTCGCGCACGAGGCGGAACCTCGGTCAAACCGCTTACACGCGGATTCGATGTGCTACCCGGCTCGCTAGCCGATGACTTCCTTCACCCGTTCGGAGACCGACACCTTCTGCGTTCCCGTGAGGATCACGCTGTTCGACCCAGACGCATCCGGTACGCCGGCAGCCGTGCTTACCGCCGGATCGAGGTAGCGTTCGTATTCACCGCCGCAGCCTTCAGCGCCGGTTGTGACTGCATACGTGTTGTTGACCAGCGTCGAGTCCAGCAGTTCGACGTAGTCGAAGTTGTCCTTGAAATGGAGTTCGGCCGCATTGAGCCCGTGGCCGGTATTGTATTCGTACGGGAACGGCCCTGTCGATTCGCCCGAGGTCAGATCTACGATTATCGGGTGTTCGTCTGAACCTACGTAACAGGGCCCGCTGCCAAGAGTGGTCAGCCATGGGCTGCTCACGAGAACCTTCAATGGCAGCTCAAACGCCGTGCCTTCCTCAACCAGCAGGTTATCGGGGCTTAGCTCCGGTGTCCCCGCGAGCTGAAGCGTCTCGGTGGCGGTCAGTTCTTTGCTTTTCTTGGCATTCTCGTAGCTTTCCTTCAACGCCGAGGGCCAGAAGGGCTGGGGCGTTATCCGGTGAACGAACCCACCCGGCACGTTCAGTGGTTCTGCCACCAGGGTTTCTTCGCCGTTTTCTGGCGGAATGAAGCCTTCCAGTTCCGTTTCGTTGGTATAGCCTGCCCAGGTGAGCCCACCCTGGAGGGTGATCTTCTTGCTGAGAGGGATCGTTATCGATCCCACGGTGAACTGGCCGCCGTTCTTGCCGCCCGCGGTCTGCGCATGTACGCATATGCCCACTTCGGGGTTGTTATAAGGACAGGCGCCAAATGGTGCGTATAGCTTTTCGAGCTGTTTCTGGGTCAGCGGTTTTTCTTCCGCGAGCGCCGGCACAGCCGCTATCGCGCCCAGCGCGAACGCGGCGACGAGGCATATCCCCAGCATCCTTACGTGTCTCACTTTTCCACTACTCCTTATCCTCTCGGTGATGTCGACCAGCGTCACGATCCGCTCACTCGCGAGCTTTCGGACTACCGGTCGCTTGCAACTGCAGACCCATGACTCGGCCGTACCACGTCCCTGGGGATGCGTCCCGGTCATTCGGCCTGCCCCTCAACGGCGCTGGCGCACATCGTGCGCTGCGCCGAGAAGCTCGTGTGAGTGCCGGCGCTTTCATGCCGCGCCTCTCGTCGCCGCGTCGCGCGGCCGCTGCGCTCGGCCCGTGAAGCTGTCGGCGAGTACCTCGACTGCACGCCGGCCCGAAGGCGTGAGCAGCCAGGCGTTCGGCTCGCCGCGCGCGGCGCCGACGCCGACGTTTTCGACGACTCCCTGTCGCTCCAGGCGCGCCAGCAGCTTCGAGGTCTGCCCTTCGTCGACGATTCCAGCGGCGCGCGCGACCTCGCGATTGTTCGAGTAGGGTGCTTGCGCGATCGCCTGCAGCACGAGAGCCGTGCGCCGCGTCGCGCGGATTGGCAGCTCGGCCGCGTGTGCGACGGCGACGGCTCGCGCGAGCTCGTCCGGCACCGAAGGTCCGCCCGCCAGGCCCGGACGGCCGTGCTGTAGCCCGATGAACGCCACGAGCGACGGCGCCAGCTCCACGAGCCTTACATCCGTCTGCTCGAGCATGCTGGTACGGATCACCGAGAAGACGCCGCCCGCAACGAGCTCGCCGGTGAGCGCGGGCGTAAGCGCGAGCGAGCTCGAGAGGGCGCCCGCCCCGCCATGTTCCTCGAGCAGGCCGATCAGGACGCCCTGCAGTTGCCGTCTGTATTCGAGCGTGAGGCCTACATCGGAGGGTGTCGAGACCACCAGCAGGCGCGCCCACGACGGCTCGTCGTCGAAGAAGCCGAGCAGAGCGACAAGTCCGGCGCGGACTCGCGCAAGCCAGCTCTGCTCGTGTTTTGCGGCTTCGGCTACCGTGTGTGAGAGCCGATCAAGACCCTCTTGGTAGGCGGCGCAGTAACAATCGTCAACGGACGAAAAGGCATCGTTAAAATCGCTTTCGGTGACGCCTGCGTGCGCGGCCACCGTCCTAACCAGACGGGGGTCACTCGCTTTCAAACGCCCGATTTCTCAAGGCCGCTTGACAAACTAATCGCTATCTGGTCTCCTTCTCCCCACAAGCCGCCCACGACAGCGGGCGCAGCGAAGGTCTTGGGGAAGCGACGCTAGAGGGCCCAGTGAGAGGGACAACGGAGGGAAACCAGGGCAGCACGATGGGGGACGGGATCAAGATCAACCGCGTGGCAGAGCGCTTGTCGAGCCACACTCTGTCCCACTCGCGGCCTGCCCGGCACAGGACTTCCCGGAATGTGGACGTCCCGCACAAGAGGCTGGTCGCGGCGCTGGTCGAGGTGGTCGCCGAAGGCAGCGACCCCCGTCTGGTTAGGTCGCGGGCCCTGGCGTAATCCCGCATCAGAACTAGGGTTTTAGAGCAGCTTCCCACGGTCTTCCCACGGCGCGAGCCCGGACCGGTCGCAACTCGCATCTGGAGCCGGGGGGCGGCGGTGGAACCCTGGTTGCTTCGTGAAGACGCCGTCGGTTGAAGACGCCGTCGGTGTCCGACTCGCGCGACCCGCGACGCACTCGCAGTGGCGCTCAACGCGCCCGGAGCTAGCGCCCGATGGCGTACGGGAGCCTGAGGACCAGGTTGATCTGAGCCAACTCAGGTTGGTCCATCGAAACGGTCGCGATGGATCGAGGGCAGTTTGGAAGTCTCCGGCGGCTTCGGCGGATCGAGACTTCCGGCAGGCATGCACTGGGGGCAAAGAATCTTGTATCCCCGCTTACAGTCGGAATCCGGAATCATCGCGGCCTCACCGCTGCGAACCGGAAGACCACACGCGAATCAATATCCATCCCAGTCGGTTGGCTTGGCCATCCGTGCACGGCCTAGTAGTGAGGTTCGAGTGTCGTTGCGGTCATTTTCTCAAGCGCAACGGTCGTGGCTTGCTCGCCCAGATCTTGCAGTAAGCCTGTTCGTCTGAGCCGGGATTCCGCCGCCTGGGCGGGGAAAATGCGGGTGTCGAGGTCCGCATTCCCCACTCAGGAGGCGTCACCATGAAGGTGAACCGTAGAGGTTGCCGGGAAACCGTAGAGGTCACGGCGGACGGCGAGGGTTTCTGCTCGCACGCCGGCGCGCTTTTGCTGGTCAACCTGGCCGACCGGCTGGGCTTGACCAAGGGGCTCGGCGAGGCACTGGCGGGCACCCGTCAGCGTCGTTCCGTGCACGATGACGGCCAGGTCCTGCGCGATCTGATCGTCACGCTGGTGCAGGGAGGCGAGCACCTCTCGGATCTGGCCGCGCTTCGTGACCAGCCCGACCTGTTCGGTACGGTGGCCTCAGACTCCACCGCGTTTCGGCTACTGGAGCGGATCGGGCCAGGCGAGCTTGAGGGTCTGCGCGGCGCACGCAAGGCGGCGCGCGAGCGCGCGTTTGCGCTCGGTGCCCGGCCCAAGGAGCTGATCCTCGACGTCAACGCGACCCTCGTCGGCTCTCACTCCGATAAGGAGCAGGCTCGAGGCAACTACAAGGGCGGCTACGGCTTTCACCCGATGCTCTGCTACCTGGACGGCTCAGACGGGGCGCTCGACGGCATCCTGCGGCCGGGTAACGCCGGGTCGAACACCGGTGCCGACCAGACCCAGGCGATCGAGCTCGCGCTGGCGCAGCTGCCCGAGGACTGCATGGAGGAGGAGTTGCTCGTGCGCGGGGACTCCGCCGCGTGCGTGCACGAGCTGATCGACTTCTGCCGTGAGGGCCGGATTCGCTTCTCGGTCGGGCACGACTTGAACGCCGAGGTACGCGAAGCGATCGCAAAGCTCCCCGAGGATGCGTGGGTTCCGGCGATCTCACAAGACGGGAAGCCCGTCACCGATCACCCCATCCGTCCGCGCAAGGCGTACGTCGCGGAGCTGACCGGCCTTCTCGACCTCTCTGGCTGGGGGCCGGGATCGCGGCTTCTCTGCCGCCGCGAGCGCGCCCACCCCGGCGCGCAGCTATCCCTGATCGACACCGACGGCTGGCGCCATCAAGCATTCCTCACCGACCAGCAAGACGATGACCTCGCCGAGCTCGATCGCCGCCACCGCGCGCATGCCCACGTCGAGCAGCGCATCGAAGACTCACACGCCCTCGGGCTCTCAAAGCTCCCGTTCCGCGCCTACCAGATGAACGAGGCCTGGATGCAGCTCGTGCTCTGCGCACAAGACCTCCTCGCCTACGCCAAGGCACTGACACTCACCGATGAGCTCGCGCGCTGCAAACCCCACACGCTTCGCTACCGCCTGCTGCACCAAGCCGGACGGCTCACCCGCTCAGGCCGTCACACCAAGCTCCGCCTCGCCCGCCACTGGCCCTGGACGACACACCTCGCCGCCGCCTGCGCTCGCCTCGACGCATTGCCAACCCCCGCGGGGTGAGCCCGCCACCATAGGGGTCCCAGCGCGCCACGATCACCAGCGCGCGACTCCCGCTGCCCGGATCGTCTTCGTGTGACAGAAATCAGCCCCACATGGAGCGTCAAAGCGCTCCCGCCGGGCCCTCGCCCGATCCACACTCGCTCCTGACACCACCAATCATCCCCACGACACCGCGCGACGTCACTCCAGCAGGCTTACTGCAAGATCTGGGCTCGTGGCTCATCGTCTGCCTCGCGTGACCTGGACCATTGGGGACGACACAGACATCGGCCTGGCGATTCCAATCAGCCGGCTGGCCCCGCTGTCATTTCAACTCATCGGCAGAACGACCAGTAACTTGAGTGATTCCATCAATGAGGACTTCGGGGCCCAGCGCTGTACCACGTACAGCTTGGGCCTGTACAGTGCCTGGACCGGCTCGATCGGCAGGTCCACGAGCGCGCCTACCGGGTTCGCGCCCGATCGAGGTTGCTGCCCGCGGAGCATCTACCTAGCTTCCGGTCCGGCGCCAGACTCACGCCCCGAAGTCGCCGGCCCCTGGGCCGCCGTAGCGGAGCACATCTTAAGGGTGAGCGAGGGGACTCGAACCCCCGACCGCCTGGACCACAACCAGGAGCTCTACCAGCTGAGCTACGCCCACCACGCGCCGAGGCAAGTCTAGCGACGTGTCGTGTCTGCATTCGGCCAGGCGCGGATCAGTGCGCCCACGCTCAGCCTGAGCGACCTGGGCCTCCTCAGCCCAGCGACGTGTCGTGTCTGCATTCGGCCAGGCGCGGATCAGTGCGCCCACGCTCAGCCTGAGCGACCTGGGCCTCCTGAGCCCAGCGACCTGAGCGTCTGTTCAGCCAGCGCCAGGGACTCGCTGGGCGCCAGCTCGGGACGGCGCTGGACTACCAGCTGCCAGGCCTGTAACAGCGCGTTGGGATCATCGCCGAGCAGCAATCGAAAATCGGCGTCGCCCTTGGGACTCGCATCGGCGTCGCCGGCGGCCGCAGCCGGCGCTCCGTCAGATGGCGGCCCGTCGGCGACACCATCCTGCAGCAGCACCGCCCGCGCGTGCTCGATCACCTGATCGGTCACATCCTTGCTCTTGCGCTCGGCGGCGCGCCAGCCGCGGCCCATCGACAGTTCGTACACGGGCAGCTCCGGCCCCTCGAGCACGATCAGGCGCGCCTGCTGGGGACTCCACTTGCGCTCGTCGAGGTCGATCCATTTGTCGTGCACCCACGGATCCAGCAGCGCCAGCAGCTCGCGCTCGTCGAGGTTGAACCTGTATGCGGTGTGCGGGAAGTGGCGCAGCTCGACGTGGTACATAGCCGAAGGCTCGCATGTCCAGGCGCGGCTCGCAGCGCGGCACCTGCACAGAACAGCCACGCGGCGTGCCCTGGAGGGAACCGGCCAGAGCACGCTGCGGGCCTGTGCATGGAACCCGCCGCGAGCGGCGCAGTTGCGCTAGCAATACGGTCCGCACGAGCGCAGGCCCGGTGGGAGCGGCGCAGTTGCGCTGGCCGCGCGCCGTCGGCAGGAGGCTGGCCGCGCCGCGTGCGCGCGGCCAGCGGCGTAATCGCGCTACGTGCGCAGGCAGGCCGACAGCCCGTAGGCCTTGGCCAGCGCGCGGGCTTTTTCGTTTGCTTTGAATTCGTCCGCCGAGGCCGCGGTGCGCTCGTGCGAGTAGGGCTTGGCGTCGATCGCCCGGCGCATCGCCGACGTGGCGGTTTCACGCCAGTGAAGCCACTCGGCGGCCATCGTCGAGGACGCCGGGAGCGAGATCGCGCGCAGCTGGCGGTCTGCCTGTTCGTGGGCGTTGACGATTTCGCGCACGGCGGCTTCGAAGCCGTGTCCCCCTTCGCTGATCGTTTCGGTGTGCCGCATCAGCTCGTTGCAGACGGCGGTCACGCGCGCAATGTACTGCGCCTTCGTCGGCGCTCCGGTCGTGCTCGAGCCGCCGCTCCCGCACCCGGCGACGACCGCTGTCGCCACGAGCGCCGCCGTGCCCGATCTCAGCCATCGCCCCACGCGTCCCATCGATCGCTCTCGCCCCTCCCCTGTGGTCCTCACCGCAGCGACACCCTAGCGAAGGCATGCGGTGCGATGACCGACCTGCGCCGCACCGCGCCGCGGAAACCACATACGCAGCGAGGGTCGGGGTCGGCCCTGGTCTCCAGCCAGCCCCTGGCTTGGGCTCGGCTGAACTACCGACCAGGGCCGCCCGCTCCCTCTCGAGCCTCGGGGGGGACGAGGCTCTATTCGTTCTGTACCCGACACGACGCCAGGCCAAACACGACTTGTGCGCGTGCGGCGCGCCGGGTCAGCGGTGGGGCGTCGCGACCGTCCGCCCGCGCACCCGGCTCGGCGTGCGCGCGGTTCAGCCCTCGCGCTCGGGCCACCAAGCGGTGTTGACTCGATCGAGCGTGCCGGCGGTCGTCGTGGCCGAGCTCGGCGCGTCCAACCGCGACGGCGATCTTTTCGCCACGGGCGCCAGCGAACGCATTCGCCGCGCCGCCTCGCGCACTCGTCCGGGCAGCAGATGTCCGTAGATGTTGACGGTCGTCGATGGATGGGCATGCCCGGCGAACGCCGACACCAGCAGCACGTCCTCGCCCTGCTCGATCGCGTTCGTGATCGCCGTGTGGCGCAGATCGTGCAGGCGAATCGACGCCGGCAGGCCGGAGCGATCGGCATAGCGGCGGAACACCCTCGTCACCATCCGCGGGTCGAGCGGCCTTGCCGGCCCGGTGGGCACGCCCGTGCCAGCACCCCTGCTGCCCGGCCTGGCGGTCACGGCGGCGAACACGGGGGCGCCGTCGCTCACGTCGAGCGCCTGCGCGTACAGTCGCTCGAGCGCCGCCTGTGCGCCGCCGAGGATCGGCACGAGGCGCTCGCCTGCGGGCGTCTTCGGGGACAGCGAGCGTTCCAGCGTCTGCCGGTCGGCGCGATCGTGGACGCCGATGCTGCGCCGCACGCAGATCGTCCGCTGCAGCAGGTCCACGTCTTCCCAGCGCAGCCCGATCAGCTCGCCGCGGCGCAGGCCGGTGTCGAGCGCGACTGTGAAGAACGGGCGCCACCGGGGCGAGCATGCCTCCAGGAACCGGTACACCTGCACCGGGCTGAGCTGAGTGCCGCGCACGCGCCGCCCCTGTCCGCTGCGCGCGCGCCGCCGCGGCAGGTCGGCCGGATTGACCGCGATCACGCCCGCCTCTACACCGAACGCGAACAGCGCGTGCAGGTGACGGCGGATCTTCGCGACCGTGCCCTCGCACAGGCCCTCGGCGCGCTTGCGCGACAGCAGCATCCTCACCGTCCCCGCGCGAACGTCCTTGACCTGCATGTCGCCCAGCGCCGGCAGCACGTGGCGGAACAGCGTGCTGCGATACTCGGCCACCGCGCCCGGCTTGAGGTCCACCTGAACGTGCTCGGTCAGCCATCGCTGGCCCAGTTCAGACACGGTCAGACCGCACGCGAGGAAGGCTCCATCGAGCGTTTCCGCGCGCAGGGCATGGAGCATCTCCAGCGCGCGCTGCCGGCTCGAACCGGCGGCTCGCTCCACCTGCCGCCAGTGCGAAGCGCCGCTGACCGGATCGACAACGCGTACACGCAACCGAGCGTAAAAGCGCCCATCGCGCTCTCTAACAGAACCCGCAATCATTCTCGACTCACTCCTTTGACAGGCGCGTGAGCCGCTGGCGTGGCGCACGCGCGCACTCGCCTTTTCTATGCTCGGTACCGTCCAGTACCGACTACTCGGCGCCGTCCTGCGCCGGTCGCTGTTGCTGCACGGCGCGCGTTCCAGTCAATGCCGTACAGCGATAACTACTTCAACCGAACCCGTTAATCAGGCCGCCAGATTAACTCAGACCAAAAGGGCCACTCGGAGCGCGGGAGCCAGTCCGTCGTCCGATCCATTCCTGCCGGCCCGCTTCACTCCTGCCGCAGTGCTCACTCAGTGCTTCGGGTTGCACTCCTGCCGGCCCGCTTCACTCTTGGCGCCGTGCTCACTCAGTGCTTCGGGTTGCACTCCTGCCGGCCGGCTTCACTCCTGCCGCCGTGATCACTCAGTGCCGCGCAGCGCCGATCGACTCGAACGCTGCACAGCACCAGTGACTCGGCCCGCTTGCCTGCGCGAGCGCCGCCCCCAACTGCAGACCCCCTCTCTCAGCCTGTCAACAAAAATACTTGATGTAAGTCTTATTGTCAAGTCCATATCAAGTGCGATTTGGTCACGTTGGCCTGATCGGGGTATCGTCGTGAGACGCGGACCGAGGCCGGCCCGCGTGCAAGCGATTCGAGGGAGCGAGTGATGCGGTGACCAAATGCCTACGTGCACCTGCCATCGCGCTGCGGACGGTCCTGGCGGCCGTCCTGCTGGCACTGGCATGGGCCAGCGCGGCGACGGCCGAAACGCCGTCGTTGACGTGGACCGCGCTCGCGCGCGTGGACGACCATCCGCCGTTCGCTTCGCCCACGGAAATCGGCGCGGTCTCGTGTCCTTCGAGCGGCGTCTGCGTGGCGGTTGACCGGGCCGGCGACGTGCTCACCTCGCGTGAACCGACGGGCGGAGCGACGGCATGGAGCGTGGTCGATGATCTGGCTCCCTTGGAAGGGCTCGCCGACGTCTCCTGCGCGTCGAGCAGTCTGTGCGTCGCCGTCGGAGGCAGCGACATCGTGGCCTCGACCGATCCGCTCGGCGGCGCGGAGCGGTGGACCACCGTAACGATCCACTCGCTCGAGGCTCACGACGCCCTCACCGCCGTTTCCTGCCCGTCCGAAGCCCTGTGTGTCGCGGTTGACCGCACCGGTGACGTGCTCACCGCGAGCGAACCGGCGGGGAGCAGCTCCGCGTGGACGATCAGCGACGTGTACGACGGCGAACTGCAGTCGGTCTCATGCCCGTCTGCGCAACTCTGCCTGGCGGTCGGCCGAGATGGTGAAGCTCTAATCTCGACCCATCCCACCGGCGGACCGGGTGCCTGGCACACGTTCACGATCAACGAATCCCACGAACTGTCGGCCGTGTCGTGCGCGTCGGAAACCCTCTGCGTGCTGACCAACAACTACGGCGACGTGCTGACGTTAACCGATCCGACCGGCGGGTCGGGCACCTGGAAGCTCGCGCACGTCAGCGCCGAAAGCCTGATCGAGCACGTGTCGTGTTCGGCCGCGGGGATCTGCGCAGCCACGACCGGCGGCGCCGTGCTCACCTCGAGCAATCCGGCGGGCGGCGCCGGGGAATGGCTTGCAACGCCGATCAGGATCGCCAACAAATACGGCGGCACTGAATCGATCGAGGGCGCCTCATGTCCGACGACGAGCCTGTGCGTGCTCACCGCGAGCGGCAGCTACGTGATCGCCTCGACCGACCCGGCCGGCGGCGAACACGCCTGGCATCCGGCCAAGCTCGAAGCGGGCACGAGCGCCTTCAGCGGCGTGTCGTGCGCGTCCCAGCGCCTGTGCGCGGCGGTGGACGACGCCGGCAACGTCGTCACCTCGACCCGCCCGCTCGACGGTCCGGACGCTTGGTCGCCCGCACACATCGACGCTCACGGCCTGACCGGCGTCTCCTGTCCGTCCACCCACCTGTGCGTGGCTGTCGACGAAGCCGGAGATGCGCTCACCGCAACCCGTCCGGCCGGAGGCGCGAGCGCCTGGAGCGTCGCCGACGCCGACGGCTCGACGCCGCTGCGGGGCGTCGCCTGCGCGTCGGTGAAGCTGTGCGTCGCGATCGACGACAAGGGCGACGTGCTCACCTCCACCGAACCGGCGGGCGGGTCGGCGACGTGGGATACGGCCGGCGTGGCCGCGGGCGAATTGGAAGGCGTCTCGTGCCCTTCGAAGCGGCTGTGCGTGCTAACCCGGCGCGGCGAGACGATCACCTCCCGCGATCCCGCCGGCGGCTCGAGCGCGTGGAAGACCACCTTCACCGGCGCGCTGCCCAGCATTTCCTGCCCGACTGCGAAGCTGTGCGTCACTACGGGCCAAGCCGCCTACGGCGTCGTGACCTCCACCCACCCGACGGGCGGTGAATCGGACTGGCACTACGCCGAACTCACCGGCCCGGGGGCGCCGCAGTTCAACGGCCTGTGGCAGGTGTCGTGCGCCAAGCGGGGACTGTGCGTGGCGAGCACCCTCGCCGGCAACGGCTCGAGCGGCAACGTGCTCGTCTCATCCGATCCCACAGGCGGCGCCGAAGCGTGGGCGCAGGAGAACGTCTACGGAATACCGATCGAACCCCCGAATCCGATGTTCGAACTGTATTCCATCGATCTGACGGGCGTTTCGTGCGTGACACAGGGGATCTGCGCAGTGGTTGACGCCGACGGCAGAGTGATGGTCGGGAGCCCGTCGCCGTAGGCTCGGCCCACAACCGCTCCCTCCCGCCGTGTGCCGGGCTACCATTGGCGCCTGCTTCATCTGGCTCAGGGGCGTGCCCGCAGATTCGCGACACGCACCCGCCGGACTCGCCGATGCCGCCCGCTAGCTTGCCGATGCCGCCCCGTCAGACCCGCCCAGTCGAGCGGCCCACGTGAGCACGGTCGCGCCGCCGCCCCCCAGGCTGCCGGGAGCGGCACCGCCTGGGGGCATGCCGCCGGAGCCGCCCCGCCGGCGCTGGATGACCACGAAGTTCCTGATCGCGGCGTTCGGGATCATCCTGCTCTCGGGTGGCGCCACGGCCGCGATTGCGCTGAACGAGGTCGGGCGGCTGGTCGAAGCGCTCGAGCAGCACAAGCCCGTGAAGGTGGCGCCCGGCGTGCTTGCGCCCACCAGCCGCGGCGCACCCGAGACGCTGCTGCTGGTCGGCAACGACGAACGCTCTCACACGACCACGGCGCCGGTGCTGCCCCATTCCAACGAGATGCTGCTCGTGCGCATCGACCCCAGTCAGCCGACGATCTCGATGCTGTCGATCCCGCGCGAGCTCAAGGTCCCGATCGACAAGCCGGATGGCGAAGTCGAAGAAAACCGCATCAACGCCGCCTTCACCTACGGCTGGGAGAACGGCGGCGGCACCGCCGGCGGGGTCAAGCTGATGCTTGAAACGATCAGGCAGGTGCTCGGCGTCGAAGTCAACCACGTGTTCATCACGAACTTCCACAAGTTCGCGAAAGCGGTGAACGCGATGGGTTGCGTCTATATGACGGTTGACAAGCGCTACTACCACGTCAACGAACCCGGCGGAGAACAGTATTTCGAAATCAACCTCAAGCCGGGCTATCAGAAACTATGCGGCAACGAAGCGCTCGAATTCGTCGCGAACCGGCACGAAAGCACCTCGTTGATACGCGATGCCCGCGATCAGCGCTTTCTGCTCCAGGTCAAGGCACAGTACGGCCCTTCGCTGTTTGGAAATCGCGAAAAGTTCGAGCGTATTTTCGGCAAGTACGTCGAAAGCACACTCGACAGCGAAGAAGAAATCCTGCAGCTGCTCTACCTGTTGATCGAATCCGCCGGCAAGCCCGTTCGCCAGGTGGCCTTTCACGTCAACCTCGAACCGACGTTCGACAGCGCCACGCCTGAAGAGATCCACGAAGCGGTCAGCTCATTCCTCGGAGGCACGGCGGCGATCCCGAGCCACAAGCTGAGCGTGCCTCACTCCTCGCACGCCGCGCACCACCACAGCGCCGGCCTCGGATTCGCGCTCACGCCCACGACGCCGACCGAGCTCGAAGAAGCCCGCGCCCAGGCCCCGAACCTACCTTTCCCGCTCGAGTATCCGCGGGTCCGCGACAGCTATGCCGACGCCGAACCGGACGAACTGCGGCTCTATCACATCCACGATCAGCACGGGCATCTGCACCCGATCTACACGGCCGTGATCGACCGCGGCGAGCTCGGGCAGTACTACGACGTCCAGGGCACCGACTGGACCCACCCCCCTCTGCTGAGCGACCCCGGCCAGACGGTTCACGTCGGGTCGCGCACATACGAACTGTTCTATGCCGGGGAACACGTCAGGACGATCGCCTGGCATGAAGACGGCGCGGCGTACTGGATCGAAAATACGCTCACGAACAACGTCTCCGCGCGCGCTCTGCTGGAGATGGCGGCGCGCACCCTGCCCGTCGCTCCCACGCGCCGGCCGCCGGTCGTCCCGGCGAGCGCGGGGGCTGCGCCCCGCAACGTCAACCTCGCGCCCCGCGCGAGCGCGCCGGCGGACACGCTGTCGAAGATCGGTGCCCTGCTCGGCTTCGTCGGCGTTCTCGTGGTCGCCGTGCTCGCGCTGTTCCTGTTCGCGCGCCAGCGCCAGCTGAACCTGCTGCGCGATCAGATCGCCGACGCGCTGGCGCTGGAGGCTCGCCAACGGCCGCTCCTGGCCGTGGCCGGAGTTGGCGCCGAGGCTGCTTCCAGCGCGGTGCTCGCCCCCGACGCGCCGCCCACGATCCACCGCGCGCGCCGGCTCGGCCGCCCCGCGCTGCTCGCGATCGCGACGGCGGCGGTCATCGTGGTCGCGCTCGCGATCGCCTTCACGCTGTTGCGCACGAGCCTGATCGTCGACCACCACACAGGTGCGCCGGCGGTGGGCCACCACGCTACTTCGCATTAGACAGGCCGTTTCGCTCGCTCCACCGGGGCGGTACGACCGATGACTCGAGGCCACAACCCGGCTCGCTGATGGCTTGGCCGCGGCGGCCCACACACAGCCCGCCGGTTGGCCAACTAGTTACTTGAGTAAAAGCGCAGAAGAGAGTAGCTTTGTGTCAGTTCGGGGATTCTTGCTTGTCGCCCGACATCCCCGATCTGGCTTGCGGCGCGCTTAACGTCCCAGTCGAGCGCGCCGCGCGAAGCCCTGCGGTGCCGAGCCCACGCAGGCCATCACGAGAGCCCAGGCGTGCGGCCACGGCGCGCGAGCTCACCGTGCCTGCTGCGGCTTGACCGCGCCGTAGCGGCGCCAGTGACGCTCGGGTATCGCGTCGAGCTGCTTGTACCAGTACCAGGTGCACGGGTCGCGGGCGTAGTCCTCGGGTGGATCGCACGGGTACAGCGGATAGCCCGACCACTGGATCGGCAGCGACTCGTTCATGAACGTGCAGTGCGTGCAGTACAGCGGAAACCCCTTGCGCTGAAAGGACCAGTCGTGGGCGGCCCGCGTGCCGCCGCCGTCGGGGAGACCCTCATAGGCGCCGTTGCGAACGAGCCGCTGGCCCGAGCCGCACGGGTTCATCGTGAAGGTCACCTTCTCGTCGTCCTCCGAGACCGTGAAGCTGCCGGGACTCGGGCCGACCCCGGAGCACGAGTGCGCCCGCCAGGTGGCGGCCAGCAACGCCACGAGGTCGCGCCGCTCGAGCGCGGAGATCGCGTCGTGATGACGTCTCCAGCCGCGGTTCATGCTCTCGCTCCAGGCCTCGGCGACGCCCTCGTCGCCGAGGCGCTGCTGGATGAACGACACCAGGTCCAGCACGCCGCTGGCCATCAGGTCGTGCAGCATCTGCCACTCGTGCTTCATCTCGCCGCATAGACGCCGCGCCTCGTCCAGCTCGCCTGCGTCGATCGCCTCGATCGCGCGGTCCATGGTCGGACGCGACATCTGCTCGAGCTCGCGCTCCGAAAACCAGCGGTCTGTCATCGTCTCCTCCTTCGATGCCCGGTGTCTCGTCGTCTCTTCGTTCGATGCCCGATCTGTCATCGCATTCTCCTTCGATGCCGATCAGGACTGGATTGTGACCGCGAGCGCGCGCCGGGCGCTGGTCACCGGCGCGGCGCGCGGGATCGGCGCCGCGATCGCGCAGCGCCTGGCGGCCGACGGTCTCGACGTGGTGACGCTCGACCTCGCGGACGACTGCGCGCTCAGCCTCGACGTGGCCCGCGACCCCTTCCCGGCGCTCGACGACATCGACGTGTGCGTCGCCAACGCCGGCATCACCACCACGATCGCTCCGGGCCACGAGATGACGCCGGAGCAGTGGCAGCGCGATCTCGACGTCAACCTCACCGGCGCCTTCCGTACCGTGCAGGCCTGCATCGGCGGGATGCGCGAGCGCCGCTCTGGCAGGGTCATCGTGATCTCGAGCGTCGCGGCGCTCGGCGGCCTGCGCGGCCAGGTCGCTTACGCGGCGTCGAAGGCGGGCCAGCTCGGAATGGTGCGCACCCTGGCCAGCGAGAACGCGGCGCGCGGGATCACCGTCAACGCGATCCTTCCCGGCCTGGTGTTGACCGAGCAGGTGCTGGCGATGCCGGCGCAGCTGCGCGAGCGCTTGCTGGAGCAACTGCCGACCGGAAGGCTGGTGGAGCCGGCCGAGATCGCGGCCGCGGTGGCGTTTCTCGCCGGATCCGAGGCGGCGCAGATCACCGGACAGGCGATCGCGGTTGACGGCGCGGTCTCGCTGCCCCAGTTCTCGCTCGCCGGCGGACGCGCCTGAGCGACGGGCGACCGGTCATAGCCGAAGCTTACGTTTGATCGACCGCAACCCAGGGCCAGTCAGCGCGTTCCGGGACATGGCCCGCAACAATGCAGCCCGCGCGCACGCGCGCGCATGTCGTCTGCCACCGCCCGCGACCAGGAGGAACGCAAGTTGAAGTGCGAGCTCACGAGCGAGGAGCGTCCCGATAGCGATCGATCGGCGGCGCAGGCTCGCGGTCGATCGCAAGCGCGAGCACACGACCGCGGGTTCCGACCGACCAAGATCGCCGCCGCATTGGCCGCCGCCGGAACCGCGCGAGCCCGCAATCTCACGTTCCGCACGGTTGCCCCTGCCCTGATACTGGCCGCCGGCGCACTCGCGCCCGCGGTCGCCCAGGCGGCCGCGCCGCTGAGCTGGTCGAAACCGGTCTCGGTCGATCCGGGTCAGACGCCGAGCGCGATCGCGTGTCCCTCGGAAAACCTGTGCGTGGCGGTCGATCGCGGCGGACAGGTGCTGCGCACCACCAGCCCACCGGCATCTCCCAACCCGACCTGGCAGGCGCCCCACGCGATCGATCCCGGGCATGCGCTCACGGCGCTCGCGTGCGCCCCAGCCGTCCCCGCCAGCTTGTGCGTGGCCGGTGACGAAAGCGGCGGCGTGGTCGTCTCGACCGACCCTGAAGCCGGCGCCGGCGGCTGGCGCCGAACGAGCATCGACAGCCAGGCGCTGACGGGCGTCGCGTGTCCGTCAGCGAAACTGTGCATTGCCGTCGATCAGGCCGGCAGCGCTCTGGCCAGCATCGATCCGGGCGCGTCTGACGCGGAATGGACCGCGACCGACATCGACGCCGGCCACCAGCTGCGCGCCGTGTCATGCCCAAGCGAATCCCTGTGTGTCGCGGTTGACGACGCGGGCAGGGTCCTCACCAGCACCGATCCCGGCGCCGCGAGCCCGAGCTGGAAGACCAGAGCGATCGACGCGATCGGCGAACTGGTCGCCGTGTCGTGCGCCTCGACGCAGCTGTGCGTCGCGGTTGACGGCGCTGGCAACGCGCTCGCGAGCCCCGACCCGGAAGCATCGGCCCCGACCTGGAGCTCGACGCCGGTGCCGTTCATGAGCGTGCCGACCAGTATCTCCTGCGCGAGCTCCGGCCTGTGTGTGTCGGTCGATGAAGGTGGCAGCGCGCTGGCGAGCGACGACCCGGCGTCTGGACTGCCGGCCTGGAGCGAATCGAGCGCCGACCCGGGGATGGCGATCACGAGCGTCGCGTGCGTGCCGGACGGCGTCTGCATGGCGATCGACGGCGCCGGCGCATTCGTACGCGCGACCGTCGCCGCACCGCTCGCGATCACCGGCAGCGCGAGCGAAATCACGCCCAGCGAAGCGACGCTCGTGGGCACGGTCAACCCGCAGGACGCCGTGCTCGGCCTCGGCCAGTGCACGTTCGAATACGGCCCGACCGCCGGCTACGGCCTGACCGCGGCGTGCAGCTCGCAGCCTTCCGCAGTCGGCGGTCAGCAGACCGTGCAGGCGCGGGTCTCCACCCTGTCGGCGGCGAGCACCTACCACTTCCGGATCGTGGCCGCCAACGCCGGCGGGCAGGCTACCGGCGCGGACGGGACCTTCACGACGGCGCCGGCCGTGAGCGTGGTGCGTCCGAGCCCTTACATCCTCGGCGTGCCGGCGAACGGCGTGCGCCTGTACTGCCAACCTGGGACCTCGGGCAGCGCGACGCTGACATACGCCTGGATCCGCGACGCGACGGTGGTAGCGAGTGCCACGTCCTCGACGTATGTCGTGAGCGGCGCAGACGCCCAGCACCATCTCCAGTGCCGCGTGACCGCCACCAACGCCGCCGGCAGCGCGACCGCGTCGAGCGGGTTCGTGGCGGTGCCCGCGATGGGCGTGCTGGCAGCCACCGGCGAGACCAACGTGGGCAAGGTGAGCGCGAGCGCGACAGCGATCGCGATCCCCCTGACCTGCTCCGCGCAGGCGCCCGCGGGTTGCGCGATCTCGGTGCACGTCACCACCAGGCAGGCGCGGACCTCCGGGAAGGGAAAGCAGGCGCGGCACGTCACCGTGACGGTGACGCTCGCCGGCGCGACGGCGCATCTCAAGCGGGGCGAACGGCGCACGCTGACGCTCCCGCTGAGCGCCGCGGGCCGCAGGCTGCTGGTTCGCGCGCATCGCCTGACCGCGACGGTGTCGGTTACCGGGACGGTGATCGGCGAGCTCAAAGCGACGCTGGCGAACCTTGTGCTGACGCTGCGCGACCCGCCCGCGGGCGGTCACGCGGCCAGGCGCGAGCGGGCGACCCACGGCAAGACAGCCAGCCGACCCGGGTCGAGCGCGCGCACCGGCGTATCGACGCGCGGCCACGCAGCCCGGCGGCGCGGCTCGCGGGATCGAGTACGGTGAGCCTCGGCGGGCGCATTCTCGGAGCGTGCGCGTGCGCGTGCGCGCTCGCGCTGGCGATCGGGCCGGTCGCGACCGCAGTCGCGCAGCCGAGCAGCGCGAGCGTGCTCGCAGCGACCCCGTACATGGGCTGGGATACCTACTTCACGTTCGGCGCACGCTACAGCGAGGCGACCGTGCTCGAACAGGCGAGCATGCTGATCCAGAGCGGGCTCGAGCGCGACGGCTACAACCTGATCTGGCTCGACGTCGGCTGGTGGCAGGGACAGCGCGGGCCGCACGGGCAGATCGAGGTGGACCGGGCGCAGTGGCCGCACGGGATGAACTGGCTGACGAGCACCCTGCACGCGGCCGGTCTGCGCGTAGGCCTGTACACCGACGCGGGACGCGAAGGCTGCGGCGGCAAGACCGAGGGCAGCTACGGCCACTACCAGCAGGACGTGAACACGTTCGCCGCGTGGGGATTCGACGCGGTCAAGGTCGACTTCTGCGGGGGGGTGCGCCAGCACCTCAATCCCGCGAGCGCCTACAAGGCGTTCCACGAGGCGATCGCACACAACGCCTCGCACCGCCCGCTGCTGCTGTCGATCTGTGACTTCCTGGAACCGGGCCAGTACCAGGGTGAACCGGCGTTCGGCGGGTCCGCCTTCTCGTCCTACACGTTCGGGCCGAGCGTCGGCAACAGCTGGCGCACGGACACCGACGTCGGCTCGCCGGGATATGTCCCGTTCTCTTCAGTGCTGCGCAACATCGACGCCGACGCCACCCACCCCGAAGCGGCCGGACCCGGGCACTGGAACGACCCCGACTATCTGGGTCCTGGGCAGGGCATGAGCGACGCCCAGTTCAGGACCCAGTTCAGCATGTGGGCGATGCTGGCGGCGCCGCTGATGGTGAGCGCGAACCTGCAGACCATCTCCAAGGCCAGCCTGGATGCGCTGTCGAACCGCGAAGTGATCGCGATCGACCAGGACCGCGCCGGCATCCAGGGGAGGCTGCTGTCCACGAGTGGCGACGGCCAGGTGTGGGTCAAGCCGCTGAGCGACGGCTCGCGCGCGGTGGCGCTGCTCAACGAGGGCACGAGCACGCTCACGATCTCCACGAGCGCCGCTGCAGTCGGCATGGCGCACGCATCGGGCTACACGCTGCGCAACCTATGGACCCATACGTCGAGCACGAGCACGGGAGCGATCTCGGCGAGCGTGCCCAGCGATTCGACCGTGCTGCTCCGTGTCACGGCCGGCTGAGCGAGCCAGGCTCGCTACGGCAGCGCCGGCACTGCAGCGCAGCCGCTTCGTCTCACGGCGCACCAGGCGAGCCTGGCTCGCGACAGCCGCGGCATCGCTGCTGGCCTGCATCAGCGCACCGGCGGCGCACGCTCTGACGATCTCCCCGCTCGAGGGGACGCCGGATGCCTCGCCTGACACCCAGATCAGCTTTCTGGGGATCGCCCCGAACGAGATTCACGACGTCAGCGTGGTGGGCTCGAGCAGCGGCGCGCACAGCGGTCGGCTCGAGGCCTACGCGAGCGCGCCGGGCGCGAGCTTTCTGCCGAGCCGCCGGTTCACCGAAGGAGAGCACGTGACGGTCACGGCGCTGGTCGGGCCCGCCAAGCACGAGCAGCGGGCATCGAGCGCGTTCACGGTGGCGCACCTGGCGCCTTACCACTTCGCGCCGATGAGCCCTGCGCCGGCGGCAAAGAAGGGCACCGTGCAGAGCTTCGTGTCCCAGCCGAAGCTCGAGCCCCCGAGCGTGAGCGTGACGCTCCGCTCGCCGCAGGCCTCCGAAGACGACGTTTTCATCGCCGCCAACCACGGCTACGGCCAGTGGGGGCCGATGATCTTCAACCGCGACGGCCAGCTGGTGTGGTTCAAGCCGGTGCGCTCCGGCGAAACCGCGATGGACCTGCAGGTCGAGTCCTACGAGCACAAGCCGGTGCTCGTGTGGTGGCAGGGCTACATCGCCGACCTCGGCGTGGGCTTCGGCACGGACGAGATCTACAGCGCGAGCTACAAGCCGATCGGCACGATCAAGGCGGGCAACGGCTACTGGGCTGACCTGCACGAAGCTCAGATCACGCCACAGGGCTCGGCCTTCATCACCGCCTACACGCTCGTCAAGGCCGACCTGTCCTCGGTCGGCGGCGCCCGCGAAGCGGCCCTGCAGGACGCGGTCCTGCAGGAGGTTGACGTCAAGACCGGGCTCGTGATGTTCGAGTGGCACGCCGACGGACATGTGGCGTTCGACGACTCCTACTCTCCCCTGCCGCCGTCCTCGGGGATCCCCTGGGACTACTTTCACATCAATTCGGTGTCGCTCGACCCGTGGAGCGACGGCAACTTCATCATCTCCGCGCGGAACACCTGGGCGGGCTATGAGATCGACGGGCACACCGGCGAGGTCCTCTGGCGCCTGGGCGGCAGGCACCCGAGCTTCCGGATGGGACCCGGCACCGGGACGGCCTGGCAGCACGACATCCGCTGGCATTCCGACGGCACGCTGACGCTGTTCGACGACGGAGACATACCCAAGGAGCACTCGCAGTCGCGCGCGATTCGCGAGCGCGTCGACTGGCACGATCACACCGTCGAGCTCGTCGGCCGCGACGTGCACCACCCTGCGGTGCTGACCAGCAGCCAGGGCAACGACCAGGTGCTGTCCAGCGGCAACTCGTTCGTCGGCTGGGGGGCCGAACCGTATTTCAGCGAATTCACACCCTCCGGCCAGATGATCTACGACGCGCACATCTCGCTGCCGGGAGAGTCCTACCGGGCGTACACCTATCCGTGGACCGGGACCCCCGCGGAAGCTCCGGCGATCGCTGTGCGCGCGAGCAGCGCGAGCGCGCTCAGCGTGTACGCAAGCTGGAACGGCGCCACCAACGTGAGCAGCTGGCGCGTGCTGGCGGGCGCCAGCCCGGCGCAGCTCGCGCCGGTGGCGACGGTGCCGCGCTCCGGCTTCGAGACCGCGATCCCGATCCAGAGCACGGCGGCGGACTTCGCCGTGCAGGCGATCGGCGCCGGAGGGCAGACGCTTCGGTCATCGGCGACCGTGCCCCGCTAGCGACCGCACCCGCCGCCGGTCTGGCTCAGTTCCTCGGCGACCCGCCGCCGCCGGCGGCGACACCCGCCCCCCCACGCTGCTCGGCGCGGACCGCTGGCAGCCGCGCGCGCCGCTATCCGGTTTTGGCCTTGTAGTCGGCGAGCAGACGCAGCTCGTCCTCGTGCTTGGGGAACTTGACGTACACGAGCGCCGACCCGATCAGCACCGCGATGATGCCGGCAGCGTAGGCCCACTGGTCGCCTGACAAAAAGGCGCTCTTGGCGCCGGCGATGATCGCACTGGAGTGCGCCGGGTATTGCTTGGCGGCGTCGGCGGCGCTCGAGAACGACTTCGTCAGCACGTTTTCGATGCTGGTGGTTGCGTGCTTGCCGGCCAGCTCGACGCCGGCAGCGGTGGCGTAGCCGGCGGTCAGCAGGGCGCCGAAGACCGACTGCATGATCGCCCCGCCGAGGTCGCGCTGCAGATCGGCGGTGCCCGAGGCCATTCCCACGCGGCGCACCGGGACCGAGCCGGTCAAGACGTTCGAGGTCGGTGGACCGGCGAGGCCGACGCCGATGCCCATCAGCGCGTAGCCGAGACCGACCTTCCAGTAGGCGATGTTCTCCTTCCACAGCAGCAGCATCGCGAGGAACCCGAGCAGCACGAACGCCTGGCCGATCAGGACCGAGACGCGCGTCCCGTACGCCTCGATGATCTTCGCCGAGCGAGGCGCGACCAGCACCATGAAGACGGCCGCGGGCAGGATCGCGGCGCCGGCGTTGACGGTCGAGTATTCGAGCACGTTCTGCAGGAACTGCTGGCCGATGAACATCGCGCCCATCAGCGAGCCGAACACGATGATCCCGGCGCAGGCGCCGACCCAGAACGGCGGGCGCGCCGCGACGTGCAGGTCATACAGCGGGTTTGCGGCGCGCCGTTGACGTACGAAGAACAGGACGAGCGCGAGCAATGCGACGATCGCGAGCGCGATCGTCAGCGCCGTCTGATTGGGAACGGGCGCGAAGTTGATCGCGAGGATCAGCGAGCCCACCAGCACGACCGAGAGGATGCCGCCGAGGTTGTCGACCGCGCCGCTCGTCTCGTTGACGTGCGCCGGCACGAGCCGCCAGGCCATCACGATCGCGATCACCGCGAGCGGAAGCGTCAGCAGGAACACCGAGCCCCATTCGTGATGGCGGAGCAGCAAGCCGGCGCAGAGCGGTCCGAGCGCCGCGACCGCGGCGCCGATGCCCGACCACAGCGCGATCGCTTTCGTGCGCGCCGGTCCCGACCACAGAGCCGTGATCAGCGCCAGCGTCGTCGGGTAGGCCATGCCGGCCGCGAGACCGCCGCCGACTCTGGCGATGAACAGCACGACATCGCTGGGCGCAAGCGCCGCGAGCAGCGACATCGGAATCGCCAGGGTCGTGCCGGCCACGAGCATCAGCTTGCGCCCGTAGCGGTCTCCGAGCGCGCCCAGCCATAGAACCGAGCAGGCGAGGCCGAGCGAGTAGCCGACGGCGATCAGATCGAGGGTGGTCTGGCCGGAGTCGAAATGCCGGCCGATCGACGGCAGCGCGACGTTGGCGACCGACAGGTTGAGGTTTGCGACGGCGGCGACGAGGATCAGCGCGGTCAGGACCAGCCCCGCCCGGGCGGGCGTGCTCGAGGCGGTGTCCTCGGCGCTGCTGCCGGCCGCTGCTGGGGCGGCGCTCATGTCAGGTCCCGATTTCGAGCGCTACCAGCATCGTCAGCAGCGCGACCACGATGAACAGCGGCAGTTGCGCTCCGGCGAGCGAGGCCGCGTGCTCTTCGAGCGCCTGCGCTCCCGAGACCGCTCCGGAGCGATCAGAGGTGAGCCCGGCGACCGCGAACACCATCGCCAGCGCCCCCAGCAGCGCGACTCCGCAGGCGATCCACGCCAGCGCCGCCGGTTCGTCGGTCGCGACGAACACGACCAGCAGCGCCAGGCCGGCGACGGCGGCCGTGGCCTGCACCGCGAGTGCGGCGCGCCCTAGCAGTACACCTCCGCCGAGCGGCAGCGCGAGCATCGCGACCAATAGCCAGATGAGCAGCGTGAACCATTGCATTGCAGTTTCAGGCCGCGACCCTATCGTGCTCGGCGGCCGCCTGGCGTGCCGACCATTCCCGGCGTGGGTCGCGTCGCGCCGCGACCGGTCCACGGCGTCTCGCCGAGATCGTTTCAGCCACCGAGCAGCTCCCGCTTGGCCTGGGCGTACTCCTCGTCGGTCAGCGCCCCGCGGGCATGCAGGGCGGCCAGGCGCTCGAGCCGCTCGACCGGGTCTGCCGCGCCGCCGCCGTGCCGGCCGCCGTGCTCTGATCCCGCGTGCAGGCTGGCGCGCCCGCGCTCGAAGGCGTCGCGCATGCTCGTCATTCCGCGGCGCATCGTGTCGCGTCCACCGACATAGACGGCTTCCGGGAATTCGGCGGCGGTCTGGCGGCGCAGCATCTCCAGGCCGAAGAACGAGAGCACGGTGATCAGCAGGATGCCCGTGAGTTTTTGCGTGGCGTCGATCGGGCCCCAGGCGAACAGGATCAGCAGCGCCACGGCGAGCACGCCGAAGCTGATGTCGGCGCGATCGCGCAAGTATGGCGCGAGCGAGCGGCGGGTCGAGGTGGCCCAGCGCGAGCGCCCGGCCAGCAGGCCGGCGAGCACGACCACGACGCCGATGAAGATGAGCGCGCCGGCGACGTTGACGAGCACGCTCGTGCCGATCGACCAGGCCGCGCTTGCGGCCGGACGGACCGCTTCGGTGGTGGCGAGGGTGTCGACGACCTTGGAGCCGATGATCGAGCGGGCGATCAGCGTGACCAGTCCCGATCCGACGCACACCAGTCCGACGTTCACGAGCGTGCGGCTGCGCCGGCCGCGCGCCAGCGCGAGCGCCGCCGCGAACAGCGCCAATACGAGCAGCGGCAGGATCACGGCGAGACTGCGCAGCAGGCGTACTGCCGACTGCATCGTTTCGAGCGACTTGGCGCTGAAGATCTTGATCTGGGCGACGCTCGCGGGAAGTTTTTCCGCCGTCGAGGCCGGCGCCCCGAAGCGCGTGGCGAGTTCGGAGACGATCGGGCGCAGGTCGAGGACCACCGCGCCGCCGCCCGGGGTGCGGATCACCCGGCCCTTGTTCTCGATCAGGTTGACGAACTGCTTGTGGGTGACCTGGTTGGCGGTCTTCCACAGCTGCTGGACGCGCGGCTGCTGGAGCGCCAGGACGATCCCTTTTTCGATCACGCTGCGCAGCCCGCCGGCCGCCGGCCCGGCCAGCGGCTTCAGTTCGCTGGGCAGGCCCGCGCGGATTTCGCCGGCGACGTTGACGTTCTGGTAGATCTGGTTGGTCAGATACGACGACAGCTCTTCCTGGATCGCGGGGTTCTCGAGCAGCTTGGTGTTGGTTTCGGTCCAGTAGGACGTGTCGAGCAGCTGGCGGTTGGCCCACACCGCGAAGATCCCGATGATGCTCAGCAGCGTGGCGAGCGCGAGCAGCGAGCGGACCAGCCAGATGTGCGCGCCGCGACCTTCGCCCCCCTCGCCCGCGCCTGCGCCGACACCCACGCCCGCACCGGTCGCCGTACCTGCGCCCCCCTGCACTGCGCCGGCCTCCGTCCCTCCGCCGACCCCCGCGCCCGCGCCGCCGCCCCCGGATGGCAAGACGGCGGCCGGGGGATCGGCGCTCGCGTCCGAGCCATGCGCCCGCGCCTGATCGCTCACGGCGTTTGCCTCACGAGCGCTCCACCGGCGCCACCATACGCCCGCGTCGGATCGCTCACGGCGCTCGCCTTACGAGCGGTCCACCGGCGGCAGCAGCGCCCCGATGATCCAGAAGAGCGGGATGAAGATCCCGATCAGGAACATGATCCAGTGACCCTTTTTGATCGACGTCAGCCCGAGGACGAGCAGCAGCACGATGTAGAGAATCCCGAGGCCGGTTCCGAGGCCGGTGGAGATCGCCAGGACCATGTGATCGCGCAGAGTACCCGCTGCGCAGGCGGCGCGGAGCCCGCACCGGAAAACCGGCGCGGGCTCTGGCCTCAGGGTCGGGAGTCCGTTGCACGCGGACGCGCGGCGCGGAACCTACGTGATCTGCCGGCCCCCATATGCGGCGAGGCCGTAGATGATCAGGATGTCGATCGCGAATATGGCGAGCGACCAGAACGGGTAGGCGGGAATCGCCATCAACGCGCCGATCGCACTCAGACCGGCGATGCCGATGCCGAACCAGCGCCCGAACGTGCCGCCGGCCCAGATCGAGAAGGCGGCGACGATCTGCAGGGCGCCGAGGATCAGCGTGATCCAGCCCCACGTGTTGAGGTCGCTGAGGATGTACTGCGTTTCGGTGGTGTGGACGAAGAATTTGGAGTTGTCGATCGCGGCGATGCCATAGATCACATTCAGGACGCCGGCGATCATCAGCATGATCCCGGCGAACATGATCCAGCCCATGCCCGCTTCTTCTTCGTTCAGGCGGGCTTCATCGCCCGCTTGAGCTCCCGTCGCTGCCATTGCCTCGCTCCTTTCAGCTTGTGATGCCTGCTACTTGCCCATACCTGAGCTTGGACGCTTTGTTACTTGGTCTAGTTCGGTCCCGGTGCCCACGGGTCCTTCCCGTGACCGCCCGCGACCGCGCAAGCGGCCCCGAGCAGACAATCTAGGAGCGCCCCACGAGCCTGACATCGGGGCTCGGTACCAGCCCGGACCGCGGGAAACTACGTAGAGACTGCGGCCGGCTGTTCGGTCGGCAGGCGGCGCGTGGCGAAGATGGCCACCAGCGCGATCACCGCCAGCAGCGAGAGCGCCGCGCGCAGCGCGTCCAGGCGCGCAGTGGCGTTCTCTTCGACGATCGCGTCGGCCGTCGGCGGCGCCACGCCGGCCTGCTCGAGCGAGGAGCGCAGGTCGGCGTCGGAGACGAACGGGACGCCGCTCGAGAGCTGAACTGTGGCCTGCGATTTGACGGATGCGGGCACCGCCGCGTTCTGTTCGATCCCGGTGTGCAGCGACGAGGCGAGCGCCGCGATCAGCACGGCGCCGGCAAGGGCGGTGCCGATCGACGCGCCGAGGTTCGTGAGCGTGTTCTGCAGTCCGCCGACCTCGCCGCTGAGCTCGTCGGGGACCGCGGACACGGTGACGCTGCCCAGCTGCGAGGACAGTGCGCCGATGCCGAGACCCGCAAGCAGCATCGGCCAGGTCACGATCTCGGGTCCGGCGCCGGCGTCGAGCGCGCCGACCATCACGGCGATGCCCGCGAACAGCGCGACGAAGCCGATTCGGATGACCGTGCGCGGCGACGCCTGCGGGAAGGCGCGCGGGACGCCGACCGCGGCGAGCAGCAGCGTCAGCGACAGCGGCAGCAGACGCACGCCCGTTTCGATCGCCGAGAGCCCGAGCGCGACCGACAGGAACAGCGGCACCGTGAAGAACAGCCCGGCCTGCAGGAGATATTGCGCGAAGAACGAGATGAGACCGCCCTGGAGCTGGCGATTTCGCAGCATCGCCGGGTCCACGAGGGGCTCGCGACCGCGGCCCAGTTGACGGCTCTCCCACTCGAGGAACACCCATATGACGACGCCGCCCGCGAGCACCAGCCAGACGGTGGGCGACAGGCCGAGCCACTGTGGCGCCTCGGGCTTCGGCAGCACGAAGCCCCAGGCGCCGGCGCGCAGGATGCCGAACACGATCAGCGCGAGCCCGAGCGCCGACAGCACGGTCCCGACCAGGTCCAAGCGAACGCGCTCGGCGGTGGCCGCGTCGGCGATGCGCCGCGTCAGCATGAGTATCGCCAGCACGATCAGGACCTCGCCGAGGAAGACATAGCGCCAGGACAGATAGGTCGTGAACAGGCCTCCGATCAGTGGCCCGGCGGCTACCGCGATCGCCCCGGCCGAGGCGACCAGGCCGTAGGCGCGCGGGCGCTCGGAGCGGCCGAAGTTGGACGCCACCAGCGCGACGATCGCCGGCAGGATCAGCGCCGCGCCGACGCCCTCCAGAAAGGACCATCCGACCATCAGCGCGGCCAAGCTTCCGGATGCCGCCGTCGTCGCAGAGCCGCAGCCGTAGATGACGCAGCCGATCGCGAAAGCGCGCTTGTGGCCGAGGATCTGGCCGATCTTTCCGCCGGTGATCATCAGCGAGGCCATCACGAGCGTGTAGAGCGTGATCGCGGTCTGGATCCCGGTCACGGTCGTGTGCACGTCGCGGGCAACCGTCGCGATCGACACATTCATCACCGAGCTGTCGAGGATCATCAAGAACTGAGCCGATGCGAGCGTGAACAGCACCATCCCGGCGCCGCGGGCCTGGCTGGCGTCCGTGCCGCCGGCCGAGCCGCCGGCGGACCTCGCCGCGCCGGCCGCCGCCGACTCGCCCGCGCTCATCTCGTCACTCCGGACGCCGCGCTATGGCGCCAGCTCGCGCCCGGCAGCGCGCAGCACGAAGGCGATCAATACGAGCCCGAGGCCGCGCACGATCAGGACTATGCCGAGCACGATCGCGAGCGTGGTGATTCCGAATTTGGGCCAGGCCACGATCACGACCCCGAGCGCGAGGTCGAACAGGGCTCCCAGCAGAAGCCAGCCGCGGCCGCGACTGGCCTCGACCGCGCCCACGAGCCGCAGGACGCCGGCGAGAATCAGGTAGATGCCGACCGCGAGCGCGATCACCAGGACGCTCCCGCTCGGATGTCGCACCACGATCAGTCCCGCGATCACGGCCAGCGCGCCCGCGAGCACCGCTCCCGAGCGCGAGCCGGCGGGCCGCCCGAAGGCGGCGATGATCAGGAAGACGCCGCCGATCAAGAGCTCGATGCCGACGAGCACCGCGACCACGGTCAGCGTCGGCTTCGTCCAGACGATCAGGACGACGCCCCCGGCCACCGAGAGCAGCCCGACGACGAGCCCGAGCCACCAGGACCGGGCGGCGTCTTCGAGGACGCCCAGCTCCGACATCGACGTGTCCGGCTCCCACTCCGACCCCCCGCGCGGGTGTGACGCGCTCATCGCTGCCTCCTGTGTTCGGTTTGCGCGTGCCGGGCGGCCGCCCAGGCACTGCACAGACGCCGCTGCGACCCAGTTCTCTGAAGATACCGCCCCGTACGGACCATTCCTGCCACGCAGCTGACGCCCGTCCCGGTTCCCGCTGGGGACCGTGCGGATCCTTGCGTACGGGCCCTCCCGGCGCCCCGATGCGCACGGCAGACGCCCGTCCCGGTTCCCGTTAGCGGCGCGACCATACGGATCCTTGCGTACGGGCCCTCCCGGCGCCCCGATGCGCACGGCAGACGCCCGTCCCGGTTCCCGTTAGCGGCGCGACCATACGGATCCTTGCGTACGGGCCCTCCCGGCGCCCCGATCCGGGTGGCATGAATCTCGGGCCGGCCACCGGGATGGCTCGCGCACAGGACTATCCGTCGCGATACCGGGTAGCGCCCATATCAGGGCCAGGTAAAGCAAACGCAAGAGAGACCGAATCAAAGCCTGATCTGAAGGGTTGATCGAGATGAAGCCGAAGCTGGTCCACGTATTGCCGGCGCAGATGCCCAACAACCGGCTGGTCGGTCGCGCTTGGCGGCTAGAGCAGATCATTCGACCCCAGTTCAACCCCAGGAGGTGAGGTCAGATGCGTATCTTCAAACCGACGACCGCCGCGCTCGCGGCGGCGGCGCTCGCGCTGGCTCCGGCCGGCGCATACGCGATACGCGGCGCCGGCAAGCACGCAGGACGCCGGACCGCGAACCCGAGCGGAGGCTGCAAGCTGTCGATGAACGCCGCGCCGCGGTACATCGAAGCCGGCGAATCGGCTCTCGTGTTCGGCCGGCTGAGCTGCGCCGAAGGGAGCGTCGCAAATCAGACCGTGACCGTGATGGAGCGCTCGCCTGTGGGCGCCACCGCCGGCAGCGCGGGAACGGCCACGACCGATCAGGCTGGCAACTACCAGCTGACGTCCGCGGCGCTGAGCGCCGATACGGCCTTCTACGCGACGGCGCTCGGCGCTCGGAGCGGCGAAAAAGTCGTCCGAGTCGCGCCCAAGATCAGCCTCACCGGCCCCGCGGACGGCTCCGAGCTGTTCACCGGGTCGGGCCCGCTGCTCCACCATGGCCCGCACCCTGCTTACCGCAGCCGCGTTACGTTCTCCGGCACCGTCAGCCCGGCCGACGCCGGCGCGACTTTGGTACTGCAGCGTGAGGATGCAAACAGCGGCGAAGCGTGGCACCGGATCGGTCCGCTGAGCGTCGTCGGACAGAACGGCAGCTTCTCGATCACCCACACCTTCTACCTACCGGGGGCCGCCAACATCCGCGTGCTGGTGAGGGCTACCAGGTCCAGCTATCGCTCGGCATCCGAACCCTTGTCGTACGAGATATCGAAGGCGCAGAACAGCGCGTTGACGATCTTCAGCTCAGCCGAGCCGGTCCCGTACGGGCAATCGACCACGATCACCGGCACGCTTGCGGCAGGCGCCGGCAAGACCGTGACGTTGCTCGAGCGGCCGCGATCGAGCCAGGCATTCGTGGCGATCGCAAACGCCGTCACGACGACCGGCGGCGCCTATACGTTCGCCTCGCAGACGCCGCTGCAAAGCGTCTTCTACAAGGTGACCGGCGCGGGCCAGAGCTCCACGGGGATGTTCGAGGGCGTGACGTATACGGTGAACAACGCTGGAGTCGGCCCGACGACGGTCAGGGCGAGCCAGCCGTTGACGTTCACCGGCACCGTTACGCCGGCGCGCCCGGGCCACGCGGTGTACCTGCAGGTGCAGAATCCCCTCGGCCTGGGCTTCCACGTAGCGGATGTCGGGGTCGAGAGCGCTTCGGGCAGCTTCTCGATCACGCACAGCCCGTTCGTCGCGGGCGCCAAGAAGTTCCGCATCAAGGTCCCGGGCGATCCGGAATTCGAGGGAGCCGCAAGCCCGCTGCTGACGGTCGAAGTGACGCCGGCCGCGGCGGGCGCGCTGACTCCCGAGCCTCCGAGCAATAGCTCGTTGCCCTCCGAAGGCCAGATCTAACCGGCTACCGGCCTCGCAGTCGCCGGCTACCGGCATCGCAGTCGCGCCGCGGCCACCTCCTCACCGGGTGGCCGCGCGCACGCGCGAGCGCGCGCGCGCTGGCCGCGTGCGGTGGCGGCCTCAGGCCGCGACGGCGCGGGCCTGCAGGTGGGCGCCGACCTTGCGCTTGACGCGCTGCAGGGCGTTGTCGACGGTCTTGGTGTCGCACGAGAGCCGCTCACCCACCTGCTCGTAGGAGCAGCCGTCGAGATACAGCGACAGGACGCGGCTCTCGAGCTCGGACAGGGCGGTCGACAGGCAGCCCACGAGCGAGCGCAGCTCCTCCGAGGAGATGACCTGATTGACGGGGTCGTGCACGCTCGGGCCCGGCAGCATCTGATCGAGCGTGGGAACGTCGTCGCCGGCCGCGGTGGGCGTGGATGAGAACGAGACGTACTGGTTGAGCGGCGTGTGCTTGTTGCGTGTGGCGGTCTTGACGGCGGTGATGATCTGACGCGTGATGCACAGCTCGGCGAAGTTGCGAAAGCTCGACTCGCGGTCGGAGCGGAAGTCGCGGATCGCCTTGTACAGGCCGACCATGCCCTCCTGGATCAGATCGTCGGCGTCTCCGCCGGCCAGGAAGTAGGAAGAGGCCTTCAGGCGGACGAAGCCGTGGTAGCGCTTGACCAGCCGGTCATATGCGGCGCGGTCGCCCTGCTTGGCGAGCGCAATCAAGAAGGCATCATCGACCTTGACTTCAGGGTTAGGGCTGCGGGAGTTCCTCAGTGCCACGAGCAGGTCCTTTCTCCGTTCGCTCAAGCGCCCGAAGACGCAAAAAGCCCGGATTTGCTCAGTGGCGCACTCCTCCCCTGGCGCCAATACTCAGTATCTGAACCTTAGGTTCAGCGTTATGTGGGCGCGAGATTGGCACAGTTGCGCAGCCTTGTCAAGGGCGAGACCCACGCTGATGCAAGATCTCGTACAGAATCGCTGCCGCGGCGGCGCTTACGCCGAGCGACTCGATCCGTCCGAGCATCGGCAAAGCGATCAGCTGATCGCACGCGCCGGCGACACGCGGGCGCAGGCCCCGGCCCTCGCTGCCAAGCGCCAGCACGATTCCCGAGCCGCGGTAGTCGACCGTGTCGTACGCCACCGTGGGCTGGTGGCGACCGGACGAGCCCTCTTGCGAGGCGCTGGCCGCGTAGCACCAGCAGCCGGCCGCGCGGGCCAGGCCGAGGAAGTCGGCGAGGTTGCGCACGCGCGCGATCTTGAGATGCTCGACGGCTCCGGCCGAGGCCTTGCACGCGGCTGGGGTGATCTCGGCGGCGCGATGCTGCGGGATTGCGATGCCGGCGGCGCCGGCGCACTCGGCCGTACGACAGATCGAGCCGAGGTTCTGGGGGTCCTGTACCTCGTCGAGTGCCACGACGAGCGGCTCGGGCCCATGCAGCAGCTCCTCGGCGCCGGCGTACGGATATGGGCCCGCCTGCGCGCACACGCCCTGGTGTGCCGCCGAGCCGCAGCGCCGCTCGATCTCGCGCGCCGCGGTGATCTGCACGCTGGCCTCCTGCAGCCAAGACTCGTGCTTGACGGCTGACTCGATCGCCCAGATCTCACCGACGCTGCGCGACCTGCGACCCCGCAGCGCCTCGCGGACGGGGTTGCGGCCGTAAAGGATCACGAATCCGGTGCAGGGATCAGCTCCGAGCCCTGCGGCCCGTCGCGGATCTCCCATCCGAGCGCCAGCAAGCGTTCGCGAATGCTGTCGGCAGTGTCGAAGTCGCGCTCGCTGCGCGCCTGGTTGCGCTGCTCCAGCAGCGCCAGCAGCGACGCGGCCTGCGGATCGATGCCCGCAGCGTCACCGACCGCCTGCAGCGGAGCGAGCGCGCCCAGCCCGATCACCTCGAGCATCTCGCGAAGGTCGGCGTCGCCGACCGACTCGCCGCGGCGGTTCGCCTCCCTGACCCACTCGTACAGGCTCGCAAGCGCGGCGGGGGTGTTGAAGTCATTGGCGAGCGCCGCGAAGAAGGTGTCCTTGTGGGCGGCCATGTCCTCGGGGCTCGGGCGCCCGGGCTCCAAGCGGCGGAGCGCGTCGCGGATTCGGTAGATGCGCCGATCGGCATTTTCGAGCTCAGCCTGCGAGAACGCGAGCGGCTGGCGGTAGTGCCCCGATATGAGGTACATGACGACGGCCTCGGCGCCGTACTGCGCGACGACCTCGTGCAGCGGCGCGATGTTGCCGGCGGACTTGGCCATCTTCTCGCCGGTGAGCTGGATCATGCCGTTGTGCATCCAGAGCTGCGCGAGCTCGGCGCCGCGGGCGGATCTGGTCTGCGCGGCCTCGTTCTCGTGGTGCGGGAAGACGAGATCCGAGCCGCCGCCGTGAATGTCGAAGCCGACGCCGAGCAGCTGCTCGGCCATCGCCGAGCACTCGATGTGCCAGCCCGGGCGACCGTCCCCCCAGGGCGAGGGCCAGAACGTGTCCTCTCCCTGCTTGCGGGCCTTCCACAGTGCGAAGTCGAACGGGTCCTGCTTGCGTTCGGGGGAGGGGGCACCTGGTCCATCCTCGCCCTGATCCATGTCGTCGAGCCGGCGGTGCGAGAGCGACCCGTATGACGGGTCCGAGCGCACGCGGAAGTAGACGTCGCCGTCGACCGCATAGGCGTGTTCGCGCTCGATCAGGGTGTCGATCAGCGCGACGATCGGGCCGATCGTCTCCGAGGCCAGCGGCTCGTGGTCGGGCCGCCCCAGGCCGAGCGAGTCGGTGTCGGCCCGGTAGCAGGCGGTCATCTCCTCGGCGAGCACGGCGCTCGGGCGCCCCTGGGCGCGGGCGGCGTCGTAGATCTTGTCGTTGACGTCGGTGACGTTGATGACGAGGTTCACCGCGTAGCCCTCGTGTTCGAGAAAGCGCTTCAGCAGGCTGAAGATCACGAACGGGCGGGCGTTGCCGATGTGGATGCGGCTGTAAACGGTCGGCCCGCAGGCGTAGATGCCGACGTGTCCTGGGTCGCGTGGCTCGAGCAATTGGAGTTTGCCGGTTTGCGTGTCCTCCAGATAGATGTCTCGTGGCATCGCCGCGCAACCCTAGTCCAGCGGCTCGGCCTGACGGCGGCACACCGCCCGTTGACAGCCCGACGGTCGCGCGCTGGCTCGCCTGCCGCCTGTTCGCGCGCTCGTCATGGGGTCACCTATGCGGCTGCCCGTTCGCCGCCAGGCCGGCGATCGCGAGCACCGCCACGCCCTCGCCGCGACCGACGAAGCCGATGCCCTCGCCGGTGGTGGCCTTGACGTTGACGCGCGCCGGGTCGATTCCCAGGCCGCGCGCCAGGCGCTCGCGGATGGCGAGCCTGTGCGGTCCGAGCTTGGGCTCCTGCATCAGCACGGTGCAGTTGACGTTGACGACCGCGAGCGCGCGCTCGGACAGCGTGGCGAGAACCGACTCGAGCATCGCCATCGAGTCGGCGTCGCGCCAGCGATCGTCGCTGTCGGGGAAGTGCTCGCCGATATCGCCAAGGCCGGCGGCGCCGAGCAGCGCGTCGATCACCGCGTGAGCGAGCGCATCGGCGTCGGAGTGCCCGTCCAGGCCGAGCTCGAACGGGATCTCGACCCCACCGAGGATCAGCTTACGGCCGGGAATGAGCCGGTGCGAGTCATAACCGATGCCGACGAGTGTCATCGCACGGCCGCACCGATCGGCTCGAGCCGGCGGGCACGCCGGTCGAACACGCACAGCTCGCTGACACCGAGACGCTCGAGCAGCTCGAGCGCGCGCTCGTAGCCGGCGCCGACGTCCTCGGGACGGTGAGCGTCGCTGGACAGCGCCACCGGGACGCCGGCGTCGAGGCACATACCGAGGAACGGCTCGGCCGGGTATAGCTCCGCCACGGGCTTGCGCAGGCCGGCAGTCGATACCTCGATGGCGATGGCGCTTTCGGCGATCGCTTCGACGGCGGGCTCGTAATAACGACGCAGGTCGCCCGGCGGCAGCGGTCGCGCTGTTCCCCACACCTTGACGAGGTCGGGATGTGCAAGAACGTCGAACAGGCCGCTGGTGGCAGCGTGCGCGATGGTCTGAAAGTAGTCGCGCCAGATCGTCTCGGCGCTGCGACCGCTGAGCCAAACCCCGTACTCGTCCATGTCGAGCGACTCGTCACCGAGGAAGTGAACCGAGCCGAGCACGTAGTCGAAGTCGTAAGACTCGAGCAGGCTGGCGGTGCGATCCTCGCGTCCGCGCACGAAGTCGGCCTCGATGCCGAGCCGCAGGTCGGTTTGCTCGCGCACGAATCGGCAGTACTCGCCGAGGTCGTCGTGGGCGTACCGCACCCAGAAGGGATGGCGCCAGATCTGCAGCGAGTCGGCGAAGCGGTAGACGTGCTCTGAGACGCCGAGCTCGCTGATCCCGCGCTCGCGCGCCTGCTCGCGGTAGCGCTGAGCGTTGGCTTGCGTGAAGTGCTCGGACGCGCTCGCGTCGAGGTCATCGGGGCGCAGGTGAACGTGGTAGTCGGTGAGCATGGGCGACCCGATTCAAGCAGGGCGGCGGGCGAGCAAAAGCTCCGCGAGCTGCAGGTCGAGCGCAGTCGTGATTTTCAGATTGGCGCTCGAAGAGGGGACAATCGCGACACGACCGCCGGCGCGCTCGACCAGCCAGGCATCATCGGTGGCCTGCGCGAGAACCGATGAGGGCACCTCGAGCGCGCGTTCCAGGGCGGCGCGGCGGAATACCTGTGGAGTCTGGACAGCCCACAGGCCAGAGCGTTCGAGCGTCTCGACGACAACGCCGTCGCTCGCTCGCTTGATCGTGTCGGCTACAGGCGCGGCGGCGATCGCTGCGTCCAGATCGGCGCCCGTGTGACCAGCGAGCGCGGCCAGGGTCTGCTGCGCAAGCTCTGCGCTCAGCAGCGGGCGAGCGGCATCGTGGACCAGCACCGGATCGCCCGGCCCCGCTGCTGCGAGCGCCAGGCGTACCGACTCAGACCGCGTGGATCCGCCTGGGACCGTCAGGATCTCCGGCGGCAGGGCGGCCGCGCTGTCCGCGCTGCTTGCTGCGTCCGCGAGCTCCGCCGGCGCGGCACGCTCGCTTCCCGGCGAGGAGGCCCCCCCGGTGAGCTGTGAAGCGGCGCCGGCGCTTTCCGACGGCAAGGTGACGACCACGCGCTCGATTTCCGGGAGCTCGCGCAGGACGTCGATGCTCCACATCACCAGCGGGCGTCCGCCAAGCGGGACACGGCCCTTCGGAATGCGTGCGCCGAGCCGCTCGCCGCGGCCGGCGGCGAGGATCAGCGCGATTGCCACGGCAGGTGCGCCGGTGAGGCTATCGCGCACGCAGCAGACATCCGGGACTCTGCTGCGTGCGCGACGGCCTCGAGCCTGGGGTCTTTAGTCGGCGCTCATCGCGAGCCGGCTGGAGGCGGAGCTGGCGAGGAGCTCGTCGAGATACTCCTCGGCCTCTTCCTCGTCCTTGTCGAGCGCATACATCAGCTCAGATGCGAGGATCTTCTTGGCGCGGGTGAACATCTGCTTCTCTCCCGTCGACAGTCCCTTCTGGGACTCGCGCAGCGCCAGGTTGCGCACGACCTCGGCGAGCTCATAGATGTCGCCCGTCTTGATCTTGTCGCGGTTGTGCTTGAAGCGGCGGTTCCAGTTCTTGGGCATCTCGGAGACTTCGTCTTGGAGCACATCGAGGACCTTCTTGACGGTCTCCTCATCGATCACGCGGCGTAGACCTGCGAGACCGGCGTTTTCGGTGGGAACCTTGACGGTCATGTCGTTGTGCAGGATCTTGATGGTCAGATACTCGCGCCGTTCGCCGAGCATCTCCATCTCTTCCTTGCCCTCGACCTTGCCCGCGCCGTGGTGGGGATAGACGACGTTGTCGCCGAGCTCGAATTCGATGAGCTCGGCCTCGCGGCTGACCTCGAGCTCCTCGAGCAACGACTCGGCGGCAGCGGCGTCAGCCACAGCGACGGTCTGTTCGGTGGGTTGTGCGTTAATGGTGTCCTCCTTCGTCATGGCCTGCGTGCGCGAGCCGGTGTCAAGTCTGCAGGTAGCGGTCCACGAGATTGATCTCCTGCAGCCTGCGCAGGCCCTCGCGAATGTCCTTCGTTCTGATCTCCCCGACACCCTCCACGGCCTCTAGCTCCGCGTCCGTCGCGGCGAGCAGCTCCTCGAGGCCCCCGAACTCGTTGACGATCTGTGTGACTACCAGCCTGGGCAGCTTTGGGATACGCCCGAGCACACGATATCCGCGCGGCGCCACGGGATAGTCGAGCGTGTTGAGCTTGCGGTCGTAGCCGAGCAGCTCGGCCAGACGCCCGAAGTCGAGCAGGTCCTGGTGTGCCAGGCGTCCGATTTCCTCGAGTGCCAATGCGAACGCCTCGTCGGAGTAGGTCGACAGGTAGTCGCGCACCAGCGCCGCCTTCTCCGCGGCGGTGCCGACCATCGTCTCATCGAGCTGCATCTCGATCAGGCGTCCCTCGCTGCCGAGCTCGACGATGTAGCGCTCGATCTCGACCGCCATGCGCGTCACGAGCTCCGAGCGCTGGAGCACCGTGAGGACATCGTGCAGCGTCACGCCGCCCTCGAACTCGAGCGCGGTCAGCCGCGTGGAGACCTGATCGAGGCGACTGCGGTACTTGTCGAGCGTAGCGAGCGCCTGGTTGGCCTTGGCGAGCACGGTCGGGATGTCGACCAGGATGTACTTGACGCCGTTAACGTACAGCGACACCACCTCGCGCCGCTGCGAGATGGCGATCACGAGCGCGTCCGTCTGCTTGGAGACGCGCTCGGCGGTCCGATGACGGGTCCCGGTCTCGTGCGAGAGGATCGTGGGATCGGGCATCAGCTGGACGTTGGCCATCGCGATCTTGGTCGAGTTGGCGTTCAGGATGATCGCGCCGTCCATCTTCGCGACCTGGTAAAGGAAGGCGGGCGTGTAGTCGATGTCGAGCTTGATCCCGCCCGAGTTCAGGAAGCTGAGCTCCTCGGGCTCACCGATCACGATCAGCCCGCCGCTGTGCGCGTGCAGAATGCTGTCGATGCCTTCGCGCAACGCCGTTCCGGGCGCCACCATCTCCAGCGCCTTCATCAGCCCCGGCTCCGGCCTCGCTTCGATATCGAATTCTTCGCCGGATCGTGGGGCCACCAAGGAGTATTCTACGATATTCGTCCCCGTACAAGCTGTCTCACAGGCGCCACCGGAAGGGGGAACACGCGCGTGGAGGCACGTTTCGACGGGGTGAGCGTGCCGTGCTCATGCCCTCTTCGACGGGATGGCTCGTCATCTCCGCGCTCCCGGGCGCCCGGACCTCTGTCGGCGCCGCGCCGGCTCAAGGGACGCCGACGACAGTGCTGCGGCGCTCGTAGACCGCGACGTCGCGCCACCGTCCGTCTGACATCTGCCCGATGCGACGCTGCACGCCGAGGAGCTGGAATCCACACCGCTCGTGCAGCACGATCGACGCCCGGTTCTCGGGGAAGATCCCGGCTAGTAGCGTCCAAAAGCCCGCACGCTCGGACTCGTCAACCAGCGCCCGCAGCAGCGCTCCTCCGATTCCCCGCCCGGTGCAGGCAGGCGTGACGTAGACGCTGACCTCGGCAACTCCGCGATATACGGGACGGCTCGAAGTCGGGCTGAGCGCGGCCCAGCCGTGAACGTCTCCTCCCGCTTGCTCGCGTGCCACCAGGCGCGGCCGCGCGAGCCGCGCGCGCGACCACTGCTCGAAGGACGGGACGTCCCGCTCGAAGGTCGCGTCGCCGGTTTCGATGCCTTCCCGGTAGATGCTGGCAACCGCCGGCCAGTCGGCGGCGGCCATCGGGACGATCTGCACAGCCAGTTGGCTCAGGGCAATCCCGACAAGGCGTGCGACCCTGACGGATAAGGCCGTTACTGATCGGCTGGCGGCTCGGGCTCGGGCTCGCTGGCGCTCTCGCCATCTGCGAGCTCGGGATCCTCGCCCTCCGCGCCGCCGCCGTCACCGGCGCCGACAGCGACCGGGGTCTTCTGCTTCTTGGGCTTGACCACCGTCAGGCGCACCTCGCCCTCCTCGCCCTCGGGAGCGGGATTGACCACAACGGTGGCGCCGGGGACGATCTCCTCGCGCAGGACGAAATCGGCGAGCGGATCCTCGATGTAGCGCTGGATCGCGCGGCGCAGCGGACGCGCGCCCATGGCGGGATCCCAGCCCTTGTCGACCAGCATGTCCTTGGCGGGATCGGTCAGCTCGAGCTGCAGCTCGCGTTCTGCCATCGACTCGCGAATGCGCAGCAACAGCAGCTCGACGATCTGCTTGATCTCGTCCTTCTGCAGCTTGTGGAACACGATCACGTCGTCGATGCGGTTGAGGAACTCGGGCCGGAACACCTTCTTGAGCTCGCCCATGATGCGGTTCTTCATGTCCTCGTAGGTGATGCCGGTCTCGTCGTCGGAGACCGCAAAGCCGAGCGGCGTGTTGCGCGCGATCTCGGCGGCGCCGATGTTCGAGGTCATGATCACGATCGCGTGGCGGAAGTCGACCGTGCGCCCCTGGGCGTCGGTCAGGCGACCGTCCTCGAGGATCTGCAAGAGGATGTTGAACACATCGGGGTGAGCCTTCTCGATCTCGTCGAGCAGCAGCACCGAGTAGGGCTTGCGTCGCACCGCCTCGGTCAGCTGGCCGCCCTCGTCGTAGCCGATGTAGCCCGGAGGCGAGCCGACCAGGCGCGAGACGGCGTGCTTCTCCATGTACTCGGACATGTCGATGCGGATCATCGCGTCGTCGTCGCCGAACAGGAACTCGGCGAGCGTGCGCGCCAGCTCGGTCTTGCCCACGCCCGAAGGGCCCAGGAAGATGAACGACCCGGTAGGACGCTTCGGGTCCTTCAGTCCCGCGCGCGAGCGACGGATCGCCTTGGAGATCACCTCGACCGCCGGATGCTGGCCGATCACGCGCTTGTGCAGTTCCTCCTCCATCCGCATCAGCTTCTGCGTCTCGGCCTCGGTCAGCTTGAACACCGGAATACCAGTCCACATCGAGACGATGTCGGCGATCTCCTCCTCGCCGATCGCCGGACGGTCGCCGGACTCGCCGGCTTCCCAGGCTTCCTCGAGCTCGCGTTTCTTGTTCGTGAGCTTGCGCTCCTTGTCGCGCAGCGCAGCGGCCTTCTCGAACTCCTGTGCCTCGATCGCGGCCTCCTTGTCGCGCCGCGTGGTCTCGACCTCGGTCTCGAGCTCGCGGTTGGCGGGCGGCGAGGTCATCGACTTGATGCGCATGCGCGATGCGGCCTCGTCGATCAGGTCGATCGCCTTGTCGGGCAGGAAGCGATCGGAGATGTAGCGGTCGGCGAGTTCGCCGGCGGCCTGCAGCGCCTCATCGGTGATCTGCACCTTGTGATGCTGCTCGTAGCGGTCGCGCAGGCCCTTGAGGATCTCGACGGACTGGTCGATCGTCGGCTCCTCCACGCGGATCTGCTGGAAGCGGCGCTCGAGCGCGGAGTCGCGCTCGAGGTACTTGCGGTACTCGTCGAGCGTGGTCGCGCCGATCGTCTGCAGCTCGCCGCGCGCGAGCGCCGGCTTGAGGATCGACGCAGCGTCGATCGCGCCCTCGGCGGCACCAGCCCCGACGAGGTTGTGGAGCTCGTCGATGAACAGGATGATGTCGCCGCGCTGGGTGATCTCCTTCATCACCTTCTTCAAGCGCTCCTCGAACTCGCCGCGGTACTTCGAGCCGGCGACCAGGGCCGCCAGGTCGAGCGTGTAGATCTGCTTGTTCTTGAGCAGCTCGGGGACATCGGCGTTGGTGATGCGCTGTGCGAGACCCTCGACGACAGCGGTCTTGCCGACGCCGGGCTCGCCGATCAGCACCGGGTTGTTCTTGGTGCGCCGCGAGAGGATCTGCATGATCCGCTCGATCTCCGTCTCGCGACCGACGACAGGATCGAGCTTGCCTTCGGCGGCAAGCTTGGTCAGGTTGCGCCCGAACTGGTCGAGCAGCTTCGAGGACTTCTTGCCCTCGGCCGGACCGGGGCCCGATCCGGCGCCTGCGCCGGCGCCCTGGCCCTGCCGGCGCCCGCCGGGGCCGGAGAGCATGCGGATGACCTCGTTGCGGATCTTCTCGGAGTCGGCGTCGAAGTCGAGCAGGATGCGTGCCGCCACGCCCTCGTTCTCGCGCACCAGACCCAGCAGGATGTGCTCGGTGCCGATGTAGTTGTGCCCGAGCGACAGCGCCTCGCGCAGCGCGAGCTCGAGCACCTTCTTGGCTCGAGGCGTGAACGGGATCTGGCCGGAGGTGACCTCCTCGCCCGAGCCGACGATGCGCACGACCTGGGCGCGCACGCGCTCAACGGTGATGTCGAGGCTCTCGAGCACGCGGGCCGCCAGGCCCTCCTCCTCGCGCAGGAGGCCGAGCAGGATGTGCTCGGTGCCGATGTAGTTGTGCTTGAGCGTTCGCGCCTCCTCCTGCGCAAGAACGACCACCTGTCGGGCCCGTTCTGTAAATCGCTCGAACATGGTGTAGATCCTTCCTGCGAGGACGGTGCCTCAAGCGCTATGTGGTCCGTATCGACGCCTTAGGGGCCAGTCTACCAATCGCCCACGCGGCCCCATGGAGTTCAATCGTCGCAGGGAGCGAAGCTCTTGAGAACTGGGCCTTTGATGACGCTTGCACAGCTTCAGCGGAGGATCTCCACCAGCAAGACCCACGCGTTGATCGAGGCGCCTACGAGCGCACCGAGCAGGCCGGCGATGATCCAGTAGAGGCCGCCTCCAGAGCCCACGAGCAGGCTGACGGCGCCGATTGCCGGCAGCACGGTGCCGGGCAGCAGCAGCGCGATATGGAAGGCGGCGCGCTCGGCCTCGCGAGCGCCCGGCAGTGTCTTGACCGTCATTCGCGCGATGACCGCACCGAGGCAGACGCTCACCGCCAGCAGCTCGATGCCGAGCGCCGTCGCGGATTGCCCCGGTATCAGGCAGATCAGCGAGATCAGCATGGCGCTCAGCAGCAGCAGAAGCGTCTGCAGCGCGCGCTCGGGCAGCCCCTCGAATTGCAGGATTCGCTCGAGGTTGACCGACACGGCGACGAACAGCAGCCCGGTGAGCGCCGCCGAGGCGCCCGCCGAGGCGACGAACAGCTCCGTCCAAGCCCGCACGGAGTAGGCCGTCGCCATGCGCGGACTATCTCAGAGGACGTTTTGTCCGGGTCGGGAGGCTGCATGCTCTCAGGTCGGGGGCGGCATGTCTGCGCACGCGTTGGCCATTCCCGGGCTCGGTTCGGGTTGCCAAGCGGCGCGCGCGTGGGTCAGTCCCGCATTGCGGGAAACAGCACGACCTCGCGGATCGAGTCGCGGCCCGTGAGCAGCATCACGAGCCGGTCGATGCCCACGCCGACGCCCCCCGCTGGCGGCATGCCCTGCTCGAGTGCCTCGATGAACAGCTCGTCGTAGGGCATTGTGTCGGGCTCGCCGAGCACCTCCAGGCGCTGCTGCTCCTGCAGCCGCGTGCGCTGCTCATCGGGGTCGGTCAGCTCGCTGAAGGCGTTGGCGATCTCGATGCCTCCGGCGAACGCCTCCCAGCGCTCGACAAGACCGGGCTCAGAGCGGTGCGGGCGCGCAAGTGGCGAGAGCTCAATCGGATAGTCGGTCACGAACGTCGGCTGCAGAAGCGCGGGCTCGACGAACTTCGACAGCAGGTCGTCGGCGAGCGCGAACCACGTCCCGCCCTTCGCATCGAGCTCGAGGCCGCGCTCGGCGATCGCGCGACGCAGTGCCTCGACGTCGCGCATCTCCTCCTGCGTGAGGTCGATGCCGGTGGCGTCCAGGATCGCCTGCATGAAGGTGACGCGGCGCCAGGGTGCTCCGAAGTCGAGCTCGCCGGAGTACGCGACCGCGCCTGCGGCGGCTCGCACGAGCGCTTCCAGGCGCCTGACCTCGTGCTCGTAGTCGGCGTAGGCCTCGTAGAACTCGACCATCGTGAACTCAGGGTTGTGCTTGGTGGAGACGCCCTCGTTGCGGAAGTCCTTGCCCAGCTCGTAAACGCGTTCGAGCCCGCCGACGAGCAGGCGCTTGAGGTAGAGCTCGGTGGCAATGCGCAGATACAGGTCGCGGTCGAGCTCGTTGTGGTGGGTGGTGAACGGGCGCGCCATCGCTCCGCCATACAGCGGTTGCAGCACCGGCGTCTCGACCTCGATGAAGCCTTCGCCGTCGAGATAGCCGCGGATCGCGGAGATGATGCGCGCACGCGCGATGAACAGCTCGCGCGACTCCTCATTGGCGATCAGGTCGAGCTCGCGGCGCCGATAGCGCGTCTCGACGTCTGCCAGGCCGTGATGCTTGTCCGGCGGCGGCCGCAGCGCCTTGGCCAGCACCTGATAACGGTCCACGCGCAGCGTCAGCTCGCCGTGCCGGCTGCGCATGGCCGCGCCGTTGACCCCGATCAGGTCGCCGAGGTCGAGCGAGAGCAGGCGCCTGAAAGCCTCCTCCCCCAGCACGTCCACGCGGGCGTGCAGCTGGATCTTGCCGCTGCGGTTGACGAGGTCGAGGAACGCGGCCTTCCCGGATCCGCGCCGCGCGGCTATGCGTCCTGCGGCGCGATGCACGTCCTCGGTCTCCTCGCCGGTCTGCAGATGCCCGTAGGCGTCGAGGATCGAGGCGATCGACTCGGCGTCGGGGAATGAGTAGGGGAAAGCCGTCGGGTCGGACTCGCGCAGGCGCTCCGCCTTGGCGCGTCGCTCGGCGATCAGCTCGGGCAGCCCGTGGCGGGTGCCGCTCGGCTCCGGATCTGCCTCGGTGTCCGGTTTCAACTCTGGTCCGGTCATGCCGGGAGTGTGACCGGCATCCGGCCTTCTTGCCGTGTCGCGCTCCACTCCAAGACGGCGACACGACGTCGCCGCTCCGATCTCGCGCGACCGGACGTCGCGCGGAGGTACCTATCGAGAACGCTCCGCGCGCCACGGCCGTTACCACGGGCGGCCATCCCGGCCGCCCTTATTTGAGGCCCACGTCGATCTTCGTGATCTTGAGCTTGCGGGCCGGGCCGCGGGGCACCTTGACAGCGACCGTTTCGTTTCGCTTGCGCCCCAGCAGCGCGCGACCGACGGGCGACTCGTTGGACAGCTTGTTCTCCTGCGGCTTTGCCTCCGCCGAGCCGACGATCGTGTACTTGACGGACTTGCCGGTCTTTTCGTCCTTGACGTGCACGACCGAGCCGACCTGGACGACGTCGGTGGACAGGTCCTTGGCCTCGATCACCGTCGCCATCCGCAGCTTCTCCTGCAGCTGCAAGATGCGGCTCTCGATCATCGCCTGCTCGTTCTTGGCGTCGTCGTACTCGGAGTTCTCGGAGATGTCTCCGAACTCGCGCGCCTCCTTGATACGTTCGGCAACCTCGCGGCGCTTGGCGGTGGATAGCTGCTCGAGCTCATCCTTGAGCTTCTCGAGACCTTCAGGGGTGAGGATGACGTCCTTCTGCATGTGACCCTCGAATCGCGGGTGGGTGGTCAGGTCAAAGACACGCAAAAGCCGCTTCTTGAAGCGGCGCGTGCCGGGCCACGAGGCTGCGGCGAGCGCAGCAGTATAGCGGGGGCGCATGGCCCATCCACACGCCCACACCAGCCCGAAAGCACCGACCCACGCACGCACGCGCACGCACGCGTGGGCTCCCGTTTTCGTCTCTCGCCTCGTCGGTCGCCGCGGGGCCGGCGACTCAGGCAGCAACGGGGATGGCGGCGGGCTCGAGGCTCAGCAGACCGCGGGCCTGGTCGAGCGTGACGGTGCGCTGCAGCGACTCGTTTAGGTGCTTGGCGGCGGCCGAGTCGAGTCCGAGCCTCGCTACGTACCAGGGGTAGAACTTGCGCAGGTAGCGCGCAGCGCGTGGCTCTCCGAGGTGCTCGGCGGCCCGCTCGATGACCCAGCACAGCTCATCCAGGACCTCCGGCCTGGTGGGCTCGCGCTCGAAGCGCCCGAGCAGGCGCGAGAACAGCCAGGGGTTGCCCAGCGATCCGCGCGCGAGCATGACGGCGGCCGCGCCGGTGAAACGGTGGGCGCTGCGGACTCGCTCGGCGTCGTGCAGGCCACCCGTAAGGATCACAGGGGCGGGCAGCGACTGCACCAGACGTGCCGCGAGCTCGTAGTCGGGCTCGCCCTTGTGGTGGACGGCAGCGCTGCGCGGATGGAAGGCGATCGCCGTCACGCCCGCCTCTTCCACAAGCCGGTGGGCCAGCTCGAAGCCGCTCGTGTCTCCGGGCACGAGGCCCGAGCGCAGCTTGACAGTTATAGGTATCCCCGTCCTCCCCAGCTCGCAGCCGGCGTCCGCGGCGCCGGCTGACGCGGCACGCGCGAGCGCAATCGCGCGGTCTGGGTCGGCCAGCAGGCCTACTCCGGCGCCGGTCTTGCAGACCTTGCGGACCGGACAGCCCATGTTGATGTCGATCGCGTCGGCTCCCGCCTTCGCGACCTGCGCCGCGGCCGAGCGCATGATCCCGGGGTTCTCACCAAACAGCTGAATCGAGACGGGCCCGCCGCCTGAGTCGTGCCCGATTCCCGAGCCCTCCCCAACTCCCAAGCCCTGCCCAACTCCCAATCGCTCCCCAACTCCCAATCCCTCCCCAACTCCCACGTCCTGCCCAACTCCCACGTCCTGCCCAACTCCCACGTCCTGCCCAACTCTCGAGCCCTCCCCAACTCCCACGCCCTGCCCCACTCCCAAGCCCTGCCCCACTCCCGAACCCTCCCCAACTCCGTCGGCCGTCAGGCCGGCCAGGCGCTCCGCCGGATGGATGCGCAGCATCTCGACGCACGTCTTCTCGTTGCGATGGTGGATGGCGTGCGAGGAGACCATCTCCGAGAAGGCCATTCCGGCGCCGTAGCGCTTGGCCTGGAGGCGCACGAACCAGTTGCCGATACCGGCGAGCGGGGCCAGCAGCACGCGGTTGGGCACACTCAGCGGCCCGAGCATCCAAGGGTCGGTCAGCTGGGGAGCGCTGGGCACGCGTCCATTATGGATCGTCCTATCGGTTGCGTTCGTGCAGCAGGCGAAGTCCGGTCAGCGTGAGCAGGTCGTCGATCTCGGAGATCTCCTCGCTGAACGGGACGACGAGGTGCGCGAGCCCGCCGGTGGCGATCACCGCCGCTTGCCCGCCGAGCTCGTCGTAGAGACGCCTGAGAATCGCGTCGATCGCACCGGCGTAGCCATAGACGACGCCTGAGCGGATCGCGTCGATCGTGTTGCGGCCGATGACCGAGCGGGGCGGCGCCAGATCGACCTTGGGCAGGCGCGCGCCGCGCTCGGTCAGGGCCTCGAGCGAGATCTCGATCCCGGTCATCAGGGCTCCGCCGAGGTAGTCGCCGTTGACGGAGACGACGTCGAAGGTGGTGGCGGTACCGAAGTCAACGCAGACCGAGGGCCCGCCGAAGCGCTCGCGCAGCGCGACGGCGTTGACGAGGCGGTCGGCGCCGATCTCGCGCGGGTTGTCGTAGCGGATCGCCATGCCGGTGCGCGTGCCCGGACCGACCGCGTGCAGCTCGTGGCCGAGATAGCGGAAGGCCATCTCGGTCCACTCGGGCTCGAGCTGTGGCACGGTCGAGGACATGATCGAGGCGTCGAGGTCGTCGAAGCTGAGACCGCGGAGGCCGAGCAGGTTGTGCAGCGCAGCGCCGAGCTGGTCGGCGGTGGACTCGCGCACGGTGGCGAAGCGCCAGTGCTCGAGCAGCTCGTCGTCGCGAAAAGCGCCGAAGTGTGTTTGCGTGTTGCCGACGTCGACGACCAGAAGCATGCGAGGGCATTATCCTCACTACAGTGGCCAGCGCGTCTGCGAGCAGCAAGGGCAGGAGCGCTGGGGGAGCGCCTCACCCATGACCATCGGGGCGGTGCGCAGGCGATGAAAGGGAAGGTGAGCGGATGAGCGTCAAGCTGTATGTGTTGCCCGGCTCGCACCCCTGCGCCGCGGTGCAGGCGGCGCTCGAGCTGAAGTCGATCCCCTACGAGCGCGTCGACCTGCTGCCGATGAGCCAGCTCGTGATCGGCCCGCTGCGCTATGGGGGGATCACGGTCCCGGGGATGCGCATCGACGGCGAGCGGCTGCTGGGATCGCGCACGATCATGCGCCGCCTCGACACGCTCCAACCGGAGCCGCCGTTGCTGCCCCCGCCGGGAGACCCAGCCTATGCGCGCGTGCTCGAGGCCGAGCGCTGGGGCGACGATGTGCTGCAGAGCGTGCCGCGCCGGCTGCTCGACGTGGCGTTCCTGCGCCGTCCGGTTGCGATGGAGAGCTTCGTCGGCGACGCGAAGCTGCCGCTGCCGCGCCCGCTGATGCGTCCCGCGATGCCGCTCACGGCGCGGCTGATGGCGATCCGCAACAAGGCGACCGACGCCGGCGCGCGCGCCGACCTGGCGGCCCTGCCCGCCCAGCTCGACCGCGTCAACGGCTGGATCGAGGAGGGCATCATCGGTGGGGACCGGCCCAATGCCGCCGACCTGCAGATCGGCAGCACGATCCGCCTGCTGCTCAGCATCCGCGATCTGGGCCCGCTGATCGAGGGCCGCCCGGCCGCGAAGCTCGTGGACTGGTTTCCGCCCGAGGTCGGCGAAGTGCCCGCCGGCGTGCTGCCGGCGGATTGGATGCCGCACCCGGTGCGCACTCAGCCGGCTCCGACGTAGAGCGCCCGGGCGAGCGAGGCTGATCCCGTGAAGGCGCTCGACCCGCAATCCCTGCCTCAGCACGTCAACCGGCTGTATCGGGCCGCCTGGGCTCTGTGCGGAAGCCGCGAGGATGCCGAGGATCTCGTGCAGGAGACGTTTGCGCGCGTGCTGGCGCGGCGGCGTCTGATCAGGGGCGAGGACGAGCTCTACTACCTGATGAGGGCGTTGCGGAACACCTATTTGACGAGCAGGCGCAGCGCAGCTCGGCGCCCGGTGACGGCGGCGTCGCTCGAAGAGGTGACCGTGGCCGATCCGCGCGTGACCGACAGGCCGGCCGAGGCGGTCGAGGTCAAGGAGCTGTACGCGACGATCGCCGAGTTGCCCGAGGACTTTCGCCTCGCGCTCGTTGCCGTGGACGTGCTCGGGCTCTCCTATCGCGAGGCCGGGCGCGCGCTGAAAGTGCGGGAGGCGACCATCACAACCCGGCTGTTCAGAGCGCGCGGACAGGTCGCTCGCCGTCTCGAATCCGAGGAGCAGCCAGCTGAGGCCGCCCGCACGACCGTCGACGTAGACGGCAAGCGCGCAGCCGCCGCTGAGGCGCCGGGCGGCGCGCCGGCCAGTCCGCGCAAGGACAAGGCGACGACGCCGTACGACGATGCTGCCTCGAGGCCCGGACGCCTTGCGCACGGCGCCCGTGCGAGTCGGGAAGACAATCGGATACAGGGCGTCTTGGAGGGTAGGAGAACGCCATGAACAGGAGCGTGCCGTGAGCGATCGGCGCCAGAGTGCGCATAACGCGCCCGAGCAGCACGAGCAGGTCAGGGCCTTGATCCGCGCGGTCAACGTGAGCGCGCCCGCGGGCTTGCGCCGGCGCGTTCAGGCGATGGTCGCCCCGCGCGAGCGATCCAACGCTGAGCTGATCAGATCGAGGTTGAGACCGACACTGGCGGCGATGGTGGTCGCAGCGGCGCTGGGGGCGACGATCGCGCTGGTGAGCGGTGGCAGCGCGGAATCCCCGAGCGTGAGCCAGGCCTCGGCGCTGACCCTGCATGCGGCGACGCTGCCCGCGCCGCGACAGAGCAGCGCGAACAGGTCCGAGCTCGACGCGGCCGTTAACGGCGTGGCGTTCCCCTACTGGGGGGACCGACTCGGCTGGCACGCGAGCGGCGCGCGCGCAGACACGATCGGCGGGCGCACGATCAGGACAGTGTTCTACCAGAGCGCGAGCGGCGCGAGGATCGGCTATGCGATCGTCGCGGGAACGCCCGCGCCGCACGTAGGGGGCGGCACCGTGGTTTGGCACGACGGCGTCGCGTACCGGCTGCTGAATCTGCATGGCGCGCCGGTGGTGGCCTGGCAGCGCGATGGCAGGCTGTGTGTGCTGTCGGGACGCGGGGTGAGCGCGGCGAGCTTGCTGCGACTGGCCAGCTGGGACGGACAGGCGCGCGCGGCCTGAGCTGCGGCCACCTACGGCAGGTCGAGCGGCGGTCCGGCCCAGCGCACGCCCTCCTGCAGCGGCAGCGCGGCGAGCGCGTCCGCGAGCGCAGCTCCATTCGGGGTGCGCAGCTCGAAGTCGAGCTCTAGCGCCGGCACCAGCACGAAGCGTCGCGTGAGCAGCTGCTCGTGTGGAAGCCGCATGCGAGGGTGCTCGAGCTCCTGATCGCCTAGCAGCAGCACGTCGATGTCGATGGCGCGCGGGCCGTGGCGCACGCCGGCCGCCTCGCGGCCCAGCTCGCGCTCCAGATCCTTGAGGCTGTCGAGCAGCGCCAGCGGCTCGCGGACGGTCCGTACGCGGATGCAGGCATTGAGGAAGCTCGGCTGGTCTGGGACGATCCCGACCGGATCGGTGTCGTAGGTCGAGGAGCTCGCGAGCACCGTGACTCCGACATTGGGCAGTGCCACGACCGCCGATTGCAGCTGCGCACGACGATCGCCGACGTTCGAGCCGAGCCCGAGCAGGCCGGTGCGGCCGACCACGTCAGCCAGACGCCTCGGCCACGCGCGCTATTCTGCGGCCTCTCGCCAGACCTCAACGGAGACCTCGTCGACGGGCAGCGGAATCGGCGGCTCGGGCTTGGTCGCCTTGACCCACACCGCCTCGAGCTCGTAGTCGCCGATCAGGCGATCGGCAATCGTGCCGCACAGGCGCTCGAGCGTCCGGTGCGAGCGCTGTTGAGCGATCAGCGCGACCAGCTGGCAGACCTCGCCGTAGTCGACGGTGTCGGCGATCGAGTCGGTAACCGTTGCGTCGATCTCGCCGAGCTCGAGGCGCAGGTCGAGCACGAGCCGCTGGCCGACCTCGCGCTCGGCGGCACTGGCGCCATGGTGCGTGTAGAGCGACAGGCCGGAGATCTCGATCGTGACCGACTCCCCCGTCTCCTCGCGCTCGTCCGGCAGCTCGTCGTCGTCGCGCTCGTAGGGATCGTCGGGGCCGTCGCGCGGAGCGGGCGCGCGCCCGTCTCCGTCGCGGGTGGCGTCGGTCTCACCGTTGAGCCCGCCGTGACCCGACCCGCCGAGGTCGTCCTCTAGCTCGTCGTGCTCCTCGCCGCGCTCGGGGTCCATCGCGCGTTCAACGTAGCAGCAGCCGTCGCCAGCGCTGCTCGAACAGGCGCGACGTCGTGGACCCTGAAGATGCTCGCTCCGCGCTCGAACGCGAGCACGTTGGTGGCGATCGTCCCGGGCAGGCGCTCGCCGGCATCGTCGGCGAGGATGCGCGCGAGGAAGCTCTTGCGGGAGGTGCCCACGACCAGCGGGCGCCCAAGCGCTGCGAGCTCGTCGAGGCGGCGTAGCAGGGCGAGGTTGTGGGCAACGGTCTTGCCGAAGCCGATGCCGGGATCGAGCATGATGCGCTCCTCGGGCACGCCCTCGCGCACCGCGAAGCGCAGGCGCTCTTCCAGGAAGGCCTTGACGTCGTCCACAACGTCGCCATAACGGGGGTCGCGCTGCATCGTGCGGGGCTCGCCGAGCATGTGCATCAAACAGCAGGACACTTCGCTCTCGGCCACGAGGCCGACCATCGCCGGGTCGGCGCGCAGGGCGCTGACGTCATTGACGATGCTCGCTCCGTGTTCGATCGCCGCGCGGGCGACCGGCGCCTTCGAGGTGTCGATCGAGAGCTGGGCCGATATGCCGGCGATCCCGTCGAAGATGGGCACGATGCGGCGAAGCTCCTCGTCGACAGCGACGGGCTCGGCGCCCGGGCGCGTGGACTCACCGCCGACGTCGAGGATGTCGGCTGCCTCATCGGTCAGTCGGCGCGCTTGCGCGATCGCCGCGTCGGGATCCAGGTAGAGGCCTCCGTCCGAGAACGAGTCGGGCGTAACGTTCACAATCCCCATGATCTGAAAGGGCATGCTCATGCCTGCAACCTACTGCCGGCCCAGTGCGCTGTCCGTACGGCCGGCCCCAATGCGCTGTCCGGCCAAGCGCGGCCCAGCTGCCCGCCGCGTGGTGCGGCCGCCGGGCAGACACCCCTGGACTGCCTTGGTCTTTGAGCGCCGTCAGCGCTTGATCGTGAACGCGACGCTCCGCGCGGCGCTGGCGCCGGCGCTCGAGCGCGCGGTGGCGATGAGCCGGTATCTGCCGGGACTCAGCGCGATGCCCGCGATGCGCCCGCTGAAGCGCAGCCGGTTGGCACCGCGCGCGTCGGCATGCGTGAAGCTGCCGAGCGTCCGGAAGTAGAGACAGCTCTCGAGCCGTCGCCCTCGCGGCCGGCGCCGGCGCCGCGAGCTGGCGCAGCTCTTGGACTTGCCGGTTCGCACCCGGACTCCGCTCAGCTCACGCTGTACCGCGAAGGTCGTGATCGCGGCCTGGCTGTCGCTGTAGGACACCAGCGTGCCTCGCGAGTTGGTCGCCGGCAGAACGCTGGCGCCGTCGTGGGCGGCGCGGAATCTGCTGCTGGACAGCACCAGCCTGCTTAGGGACGGCGCGCCGTCTGCCGCGCCGCGCGCAAGACCGGCGCCGATGGATGTGCCGCTACCCGTCAGAGCGACGGAGCGCAGCGCCGGCGTTGCCGACGACGAGATCGCGACGGTCGCGCTCGCTCCACCGACGGCGCTCGGAGCGAAGGCATATTCGATCGCGCATGCGCCCGCGGGCGGGAGTGTCGCGCCCTGACAGGCGTCGGAGAGCTCGGCGAAGGCGCTCGCCCCGGGTCCGCTGAGCGAGTCGCCGGAGATCGTCAGCGGCGCGGGGCCGGCGTTGGTGACGACCAGCGTCTGCGTCGGGCTCTGGGCGTCAACCACCTCGGTGCCGAAAGCCAGGGCCGTGCTCGAGACGCTCGCGCGGGCACCCTCGATCACGAGCGTGTCGTAGCTCAGGACGCCGTGAGCGAGGCCGATGGCGACGTTCGGGAATGCAAGTTCTTCGCTGAAGAGTCGTTCGGAGGAGGTCAGGTCACCGAGTTCGCCGTAGAGGTTGTTGCCCCAACCCTCGACCGTGCCGTTGTCGAGCAGCGCGAGGCCGAAGTCCGCTCCGGCGGAGATCGCGACGACTTCTGAGAGATCCGGAATCGGCTCCGGCGCAAACTGTTCTTTGGGGCCCCCGTCGCCGAGTTCGCCGTGTTCGTCGTAACCCCACCCCTCGACCGTGCCGTTGTCGAGCAGCGCGAGGCCGAAGTCGGCGCCGGTGGAAATCGCGACGACGTTCGACAGGCCCGGGATCGGCGCAGGCGTCAGTTGTTCGGCGGTGCATTTACCACCAAGTTCGCCGTCACCGCGTTCGTGGTAGCGGTTACAGCCCCACGCCTCGACCGTGCCGTCGGCGAGTAACGCGATTGTGTATTCACAGCCCGCGGAGATCGCCACGACGTTTTCCAGACCCGGAATCTGCTCGGGGAGCTTGTGCGGCTTGTTGGTGGGGCCGCCGCCGAGCTGGCCGTTTCCGTTTGCGCCCCACGCCTCGACCGTGCCGTTAGCGAGCAGCGCGAAGCTGTCGAAGCAGCCGGCCGAGATCGCCACCGCGTTCGACAGATCCGGAACGGGCGTGGGCGTCAGCGTCGGCCGTTCTTCGGTGGCCCCGTCGCCGAGTTGGCCGTGTTCGTTTTCGCCCCACGCCTCGACTGTGCCAGTCAACAGGAGCGCGAGACCGTGGTGGAAGCCGCCGGCGATCTCCGTCACTTCCGACAGCCCCGGGATTTGCACAGGCGTTGACTGCTCTTCGGTGGTCCCATCCCCCAGTTCACCGAAGCCGTTGTACCCCCAGCCCTCGACAGTGCCGTTCGACAGCAGCGCGAGCGTGTCGTAGTAGCTGGTCGACGCAGACACGACGTTCGACAGTCCGGGAACGAGCTCGGGCCAGAAGCGACCGCCGCCACCGGTCGCGCCGCCGTCCCCGAGCTCGTCGTAGCCGTTGTATCCGGTCACCATCGCCACACCCCCCTGCGCCCGCGCGGCGGAGGTGCGCAAGGCGACCAGCAGCAGGCTCACGGCCAGCACGGCGGCGCAGCACATTGCGGCTGTACGGGTGATTCGGATCGAGTACCGAGTCATCGCCATGACGATGCGGGCATCGACATGACGATGGCCACACGCTATGCGGACATCAAGGCCAGCGGACAGATAGCCGACGTGGGCCGCGTCTGGCATGGCCTCGTTGGCGATGGGCTCGCCCGCGTCAGGAGGCCTCGTCCGGTTTGCGGAGAAATTCGGCTGCGCTGCTCTGTCGTCGACCGCCTCGGCGTGAGCCGGCGGGCGTGATCAGCTCAGATCTGGACGCTCGCGGTCGGCGGCTCTGATCTCCGCCGTGCCGCCGGCGAGCCCCGGGCGCGGGATCGCGCGTGGCGTTTCACGCTCAGGACGGTCGGCGGGGGCGGGCGGCGCGGGGAGCTCGGACCTGTCCGACTCCTCCTCTCCGAAGACCTCCTGCTCGCTCTTGCCGTCCAGCAGAGCGCGGAACTCCTCCTTCTCGATCGTCTCGCGCTTGACCAGGATCTCCGAGATCTTCTCGAGGTCGTGCTGGTGCGAGGTGAGGATTTCGCGTGCGCGCTGGTGGGCTCCTTCGACGATCCGCCTGACCTCGTCGTCGATCTCGCGCGCGATCTCGTTGGAGTAGTCGGGCTCGGTCGAAAACTCGCGTCCGAGGAACGGCTGCCCGTGATCGTGGCCGAACACGCGCGGCCCGAGCTTCTCGCTCATGCCGAAGCGCATCACCATCTGCTTGGCGGTCTGCGTGACCTTCTCCAGGTCGTTGGATGCGCCGGTGGTGATCTCGCCGAAGACGATCTCCTCGGCGGCCCGTCCACCGAGCGTCATCGCCATCGTGTCGTTCAGCTCGGCGCGGGTGGTAAGGAAGCGGTCCTCCTGAGGCATCGAGATCGTGTAGCCCAGCGCCTGGCCGCGCGAGATGACCGAGATCTTGTGCACCGGATCGGCGTGCTCGAGGAAGTGGCCGACGAGCGCGTGGCCCATCTCGTGATAGGCGGTGATCAGCCGCTCCTTCTCGCTCATCACGCGCGTCTTCTTCTCGGGGCCGGCGATCACGCGCATGATCCCCTCCTCGAGCTCGTCCTGGTTTATCTCGCGCTTGCCGGTGCGCGCCGCGAGCAGGGCGGCCTCGTTGATCAGGTTCGACAGGTCCGCGCCGGTGAATCCCGGCGTCTGGCCCGCAAGCGCGTCGATGTCGATCTCCTTGGCGAGCGGCTTGCCGCGCGTGTGCACCTCGAGGATTTTGGCCCGGCCCTTGCGGTCGGGGCGGTTGACCGCGATCTGGCGATCGAAGCGCCCGGGGCGCAGCAGCGCGGGGTCGAGGATGTCGGGACGGTTGGTGGCAGCGATCATGATGATGTTGTCCTTCGCCTCGAACCCGTCCATCTCGACGAGCAGCTGATTGAGCGTCTGCTCGCGCTCGTCGTGTCCGCCTCCGAGCCCGGCGCCGCGGTGACGTCCAACCGCGTCTATCTCGTCCATGAAGATGATGCACGGGCTGTTCTGCTTGGCCTGCTCGAACAGGTCGCGCACGCGTGAGGCGCCGACCCCGACGAACATCTCGACGAAGTCCGAGCCTGAGATCGAGAAGAACGGCACGCCCGCCTCGCCCGCCACCGCTCGGGCCAGCAGCGTCTTGCCGGTGCCCGGCGGCCCGTACAGCAGCACCCCGGTGGGGATGCGCGCGCCGAGCGCCTGGAACTTCTTCGGGTTCTCGAGGAACTCCTTGATCTCGTGCAGCTCCTCGACAGCCTCGTTGACGCCGGCGACGTCGCGGAAGGTGATCTTCGGCGAGTCCGCCGACAGCCGCTTGGCCCGGGACTTGCCGAACGACATGACTTTCGTGCCGCCGCCTTGGACCTGGTTCATCAGGAAGATCCAGAACCCGAGGAAGATGATGAACGGCAGGATGTAGGTGAGCAGCGAGAGCAGGACGCTGCTCTTTTCCGATTCGATGTTGAAGCTGACGCCCTCCTTTTCGAGCTGAGCGATCAGCTCAGGCGCGGCCTGTTCGACGAAGCCGATTTCATACTTTTCGTTGTTCCCTTTGGAGTTCAGCTGAACTTCGAGCGCCTTGCCCTTGTTCTTGAACTCGACCGACTTGACTTCCCCGTTCGGGATTTCCTTGGAGACGAGCGTGTGGTAGCTGTGCGGGCGCGCGTCGTTGGAGCTCGGGCTGACCAGTTTCACGGCCAGAAAGGCCAGCACCAGCACGATCAGGATTGGGAACGCGGCGCTCTTGAAGGAACGGCTCATGGCGATATCACTGGATCTTGGCGCCGGTTTCGGTCACTGCCGCCAGTCACCAAGCGTACCACGCGGGATCGGAGTTCCCAGCAGTTGCGGGCCGTTCGCGCGTCTCACGCAGGCGGCTTCTAGGGCTCTGCAGTCGGCTTTTTGGGGGGTGCCGGCGCGGCTCAGCGCTCGAGCGCGGCGACGAACGGCAGGTTGCGATGGCGCTCGGCGTAGTCGAGGCCGTAGCCCACCACAAAGGTGTTCGGGATCTCGAACCCGACGTACTTCGCCTGCAGCGCGACCTTGCGACGCTCGGGCTTCGTCAACAGCGCGCATACCTCGAGCGTCCTGGGATTGCGTGAGCCGAGGTTGCGCAACAGATATTGCAGGGTGAGGCCCGAGTTGACGATGTCCTCGACGATCACCACGTCGCGGTCCTCGATCGCCGCGTCCAGGTCCTTGAGGATGCGCACTACGCCTGAGGAGTCCGTGGCCGAGCCGTATGACGCGACCGCCATGAAGTTGACCTCGACGGGGATGTCGATGAACCGCATCAGGTCGCTCAGGAAGAACACGGCGCCCTTCAGCACGCCGATCAGCAGCAGCGGCCTGCCGGCATAGTCGCGCGAGATCTCTTCGCCCAGCTCGCGCACGCGTCGCTGCAGCGCCTCGGCGCTGACCAGCACCTCGCCGATCGCGTCGGTGACTTGGTCGCTCGTGGTGCTCGCCACGTGGCGGAGTGTAGTCGTCGCGGCGGGAGCCTGACCGTCGTCGGTCGTGGCAGGGGCGTGACGGTCCTCAGCGCCCGACGCGAGCCGATCGACGTCACCGTCGCTGCGGGAGCTTGACCATACTCAGCTGGCCGTCGGCGATCGTCGCGCTGACGTTGCCGCCGACGTGCAGCTCGGCGCGGCCACCGCGGGCGGCCAGCGCCAGGATCTCGGGCACCCGAGCGCCCGCCTGCGCCACGTGCGTGCCGGCGGCGCGCTCGGCCAAGCGCACGACCACGAGCCGCGCCAGCGCGGGGTGCAGCTCGGCGAGGCGCTCGGTGGCGATGACATCGCCACCTCCGAGCTCGCGCTCGACCAGCTCGCAGAGCAGCGCCGACTCCTCGCGCAGCTGCTCGGCGGTGCGCAGCACGCTGTCCCGGGCGGCAGGATGCACCGACAGCAGGGCGGGCACGACTCGGCGGCGAACCCGCGCGCGCGCGTAGCGCTCGTCGTCGTTGCTGCGATCTTCGCGCCAGGGCAGCTCGCGGGCGCGGCAGTACTCCGCGGTCTGCTCGCGCGTGACCCCCAGCAGCGGCCGCACGATCCTGTCATCCTTCGGCGCCATCCCCAGCAGCGCTCGCCGGCCCGGGGAGGCCGCCAAGCGATACAGGATCGTCTCGAGCTGATCGCTGGCGGTGTGTCCGGTGGCGATCAGCGTCGGGCCGGCGGGGCCATCGAGCTTTTGCGCGAGCCCTCTGGCCGCCTCATAGCGCAGGTCGCGGGCCCACGCCTGAAGGTTGCCGCCCGTTAGCGCAGGCGCGCGCGCGCGCGCGCTGACCCGCACGAGCTCGAGCGGGACCCCGAGCCCGGCGCACAGCTCCGCGGTGTGACGCTGATCCGCATCGGAGTCCTGTCCGCGCAGCCCGTAGTTGACGTGCAGCGCGTGCACCCGCGCGGCGCCGCAGACGGCGGCCGCGACGTCAAGCAGGCACACGGAGTCGCGTCCGCCCGAGACCATCGCCACGACCGGCTCGTGGCCGGCGAGCAGTCCCTCGGCGCGCACCCGCTGCTGCAGCTCGCCGGGCTCCACCGCCACATCACTCCCCCCGCGCGTGCGCCAGGAACAGCTCGGTGGTCTCGTTGAACCCCTTCAGGACGACCTCGCCGATCAGGTCGAACCCGAGGCCGTCCTGGCGATTGGCGCTGTCGACTACTGGCCGCGTGACGAGCACCTCACCGCCGCCGGCGCGGGCGACGACGCGCGCGGCGCGGTTGACCTCGCGGCCGTAGTAGTCGCCGTCGCGGTAGATCGCGGTGCCGCTGTGAATCCCGATCCGCGGCGCGGGCAGGCCCTCGGGCAGGTCTTTGCCCAGGCCGACCGCCCAGCTGGTGAGGGCAGTCGCGTCGGCGCCGACGATCATGACCTCATCGCCCAGCGTCTTGATCACGCGCGCCTCGATCGGGAGCGTGTGTTCGACGCGGTCTACGAACTGCTCGACCGCATCGACGGCCTGCGCCTCGCCGGCCTCCTCGGTCAGCTTCGTGTACCCGGCGAGGTCCGCGAACACGATCGCGACGCGCATGCGCCCGGCATCCCCCGCTTCCTCGTCATCGAGGTCGGACTCGATGTGGCCGATCACGTCCTGCTCCACGAAGTAGCCGAGCAGCCGCCAGTGCAGGTAGTTGATGAACGGGACCGCGAAGGGCAGCATCTCGCGGGTCATCCCCTCCATCGCACCGGCGACCTCGACGCCGGACGCGCCGTCGCGCATCAGCGGCTCGTGCAGGTACAGATGGAACAGCCGCACCTCGGCGTCGGCGACCTGCGCCATCGCCTGCCCGTAGACCCGCACCAGCTGCAGCAGCGCCGGCAGCGGAAAGCCCGCCGCGAGCACCTCGGCGCCGTAGCGCATCACCTGCAGGTCGGCATCGGAGATCTCCCCTTTGGTGATCGCGTTCAGGCCCATCGCGGCGGTCATGCGCTCGATCACCGCGGTGCTGAGCCCGATCTCCTTGGAGGCCTCCTTCAGCGTGTATCTGGCCTCGGTGCTCGGAAGCAGTTCGTCCACATATCCGAACGCGAGCTTGCCGCTCTGGCTGGCCTCGCGGATGCGCTCGATCGAATGCCCGCGCTCGCGCAGCCGCGCCACGATCCGCACGTGCGAGGCCGCAGCAGGCGTCCAGGTTCCGTCGTACCGCGGAACGAGCCCCTCCTTGACCCATCGGCGAACCGTGCCCGGGCTCACCCCCGCGCGCGCGGCGACCTGCGTCAGTGTCAGGCCGCTGGCTCCAGACGCGCTCATCCGCTCGCAGTCTAAAGTCGCCGCCGTGTCGCAGCCCGAGCCGCAAGGTGCACCCGGCACGCCGAGTGCGCGTATCCACCTCCACCCCACCGCCGCGCTGGCCGAGCGCGTGCTGCTGCCGGACGACCCCGGCCGCGCGCTCGCGCTCGCTCAGACGCTGATGACGGAGCCGAAGATGTTCAACCACCATCGCGGCCTGTGGGGATACACCGGGGTGGCTCGGGCCGACGGCGCGCCGCTGACGATCCAGAGCACGGGCATCGGCGGTCCGTCGGCTGCGATCGTGCTTTCGGAGCTGGTATCGCTCGGCGCCCGGCGGGCGATCCGCGTCGGCACCTGTGCCGGCCTGACCGCCGGACTGGCGCTCGGCGAGATCGTGGTGGCGCGCGAGTCGATCTGCCTTGACGGCGCTTCGCGCGCGCTCGGCGCAGGCGAGCGCATACCGGCTGACGCAGAGCTCACCGAGGCCTTGTTGCGACACGCGAAGGGCGCGTGCGCGGGCGCGGTGGCGAGCGTCGATCTCTTCTATGACGCGGGGCGCCGCCCCGACACAGGCGACGCGCTCGCGCTCGAGCTGGAGTCCGCAACGCTGTTTGCGCTCGGTGCCGCGTCCGACGTGCCCGTCGCCAGCGTCCTTGCGGTGTCGGATTCCTTCGACGAAAGCGGGACGCGCGCTCGCATCGAGCCACACGGCCTGCTGGCGGCAGCCGAGCGCATGGGCGCTGCGGCGGTGGCGGCGCTCGCGGTCTGAGTCAGGTTTTGGGCGCCGCGGCGGTGGCAGCGCTCGCGGTCTGCGTCAGGCTATCGGCGCCGCGGCGGTGGCGGCGCTCGCGGTCTGAGTCAGGCTTTGGGCGCCTTGGCTCTCAGGCTTTGGGCGCCTTGGGTGCGCGCGCCTTGGCTTTGCGCTGGGAGGCGCTCGAGCCCTTCGCGGTTCGCGGCGAGGCGCTCGAGCGCGGCGCGCTGTGCCGGGAGGTGCTTGCCCGCTGGGTCGATGCGGCCGGCGGCTGGCGATCGAGCCGCTGGCTGAGCGCCCCGAGCTGCTCCTCGATCTTCTCCAGGCGAGACTCGACCTGGTGCGTGGCGAGAGCGCGGTCGAGCCGATGGACGCCGTCCTCGATGCCCTCGAGGCGCTGCGAGACGGCGCGCAGCCGGCGCGTGAGGCGTTCGATGTCGGCCGCGGAGGGGATGTTGAGCGCGCCCATGGCGAGCTCCTGCGCCTGCGCGGCCTTCTCGCGAGCATCGAAGGCGCGACCGATCGCGCCCGTGAGCAGCGGATTGTCGAGCAGGTCGGTTAGCGCCTTGCCGAGCCGGTCCTCGCCGTTGCCGGTGAGGCGCTCGCGTAGGTTTCTGACGGCGGTGGTCGCGTCGGACATCAGATCTCGGGGATGCGTGGAGCGGGCCTGGACGGTGCGTGCCAGCGCAACGGAAGGATACGACCCAGCCGGGCCGGACGAGCAGGATACGGTGCAGGCATGCCGGAGCGGCTGTTCCTGTTCGTGCAGTTCGAGTTTCCGTGGCCGCTCGATGTCTCGGACGGACGCTATCTGTTGCGCGCCGGGCGCGACGGCGAGCCCGAACATGTGGTGGTGCTGCGCACGCTGAAAGCGCCCGCGGACGCCGGCGCTCGCGGACAGCGCCGTGGGCTGGGGCGGTTGCGCGGCAGTGCACCCTCGCGTCTGCCCGCGGTCCAGCCCGAGCCTGAGCCCGTCCCGGTGGCGAGGGTGCGCGCGACGATCGTTGACCCGATCTCGCTTGCGGCCGAGCGTCAGGCCAGGGCTTGGCTGGCGAGCTTTGACCCCGAGCACGATGTCGCGACGGCCGCGGGGGCGCTCAACCGGATCCTCTACGCCCAGCGCATCGCCGGCGCCGACCCGTACGCCCGCGAGGTGTCCGCCACACAGGCCACCCGGATTCGCGCCGGCTGGGGCGAGGGCGAGCAGGTCGCCGAGGGACGCTGGCTGCACGCGGTGGAGCTGGGCGCAGGCGAGCTGCACGGCAGCGGCGGCAAGGGTCGATTGCGCCGACGCCGGCGCTCGGCGGCGTTGCGCCCGCAAGAGCGGCTTGCGCGCCTGCTGAGCGCGCGCGAGCAGCCGCTTGTGTGCGAGGAGCTCACCCTGCGTGCGCGCCTGGATCTCGAACAGGGGCGCGTCGATCATGCCGCGCTCGAGCTCGAGCTCGCCTACCGCGCGGCCTTGGTCGAGCTCGCGGGCGAGCGCCGCGGCGACCTGCCGCTGCGCGTGGCCGAGTTGGGCTCGCTGCACGAGGGTGTCGCGCTCGCCGCCGACGCGGTCCTCGCCGAGGGCCTGGCCGAGGTTCGGGCGGCAGCCGGCGACGCAAATGGATCAGGCGAGCCCGACGCGGAGCTGATCGAGCACGCGCTGGGGCGGCTCGAGGCCGCGCTGCGTGCCCGCTCGGCGGCGGGATTCGAGGGCGTTTGAACGACTCGCGCTGGACCCTGATCGCGCCGGGATTCCCCGGCGTCCGAGCGACTCTCGCCCCGGCTCTGACCGCGCCTGCTCGGTTCGTCCGCGGGCCGCAGCGGTCCGTAAAGTGCAGATCGCGATGGATCCGAGCAGAACCGCGATAGGCACCTGGAGCGGCGGGCGTTTCATGCGTTTCGGCGAGCCGCTTTCGGACGAGCGCCTGCAGGCGTTGCTGCGACCCGGCGATGGCATCGACACGGTGGTTACGGCCGACGTGTACGGGGCGGGCGAGGCCGATAGCCTGCTCGGGCGCGCGCTGGCCGGCATCGAGCGTGAGCGCTACTGCCTGGTGGGAGCGATCGGGCACGACTTCTACACCGGGCGACGCGAAGGGGCCAGGGGATATCCGCGTTTCACCGATCCGAGCCTGCGCGAGGAGGGCGCGTACGCCGACTACATCCAGATGGCGACCGAACGGAGCCTCGAGCGATGCGGGGTCGAGCGCTTCGATTTGCTGCTGCTGCACAACCCCGACCGGATCGGCTATCGCAGCGAGGCTGTCTGGGACGGGATGGCGGCCGTGCGCGAGCAGGGCCTGACGCGCAGGCTCGGTGTCGCGCCGGGGCCGGCGAACGGGTTCACGCTCGATCTGATCGCCTGCCTCGAGCGCTATGGCGAGCTGATCGACTGGGCGATGATCATCCTCAGCCCGCTCGAGCCATGGCCCGGCGGCCTGGTGCTCAACGCGGCTCAGGCAGGCGGCGTGAGTCTGATCGCGCGGGTCGTGGATTACGGCGGTCTGTTTCACGACGATGTGCTGCCCGGCCACCAGCTGGCCGAGCACGACCACCGCGCGTTTCGCCCGGAGGGCTGGATCGAGGCTGGGCGGGAGAAGCTCGAGCTGATGCGCCCGTGTGCGGCCGAGCACGGCCTGACGATGCTGCAGCTGGCCTGCAGCTGGAGCCTCGCTCAGGCGGCAGTGCGGTGCGTGGCGCCCACGTTGATCCAGGAGCCGGGGCCCGACGCCAAGCCGATCGAGCGCAAGCGCGCCGAGCTGGCGGCGACGCCGGCGGTCGAGCCACTCAGCGAGCAGGAGATCGCGGAGCTGACCGCGATCGGCCAGAACGCGGGATGCATGCAGCTCAAGGGGGCGACTCCCGAACACGAGGGGCCGGAGCGCGCGGACCGCTGGGGGCTCGACGAGGAGCTGCGCGACGTGGCGGGGCGTTGGGGGATCGCGCCGGTGCGGGATCTCGTCAGGAGCCACCCGTCGCCAGCCAGCTAGCAGCGGTCGAGGCCGCACCCGTTCGGGCGCAGGCGCAGGCGTCGCGAGATGGCCTGGCCTGGGCCACAGTTGCCGTGATCACGATCGCGGCCGCCGTGCTGCGCCTGTACCACCTCGGCCAGGTGCTCGACGACCCCTTCTATGACGCCGCCGTCAAGAGCATGACGCTGTCTTGGCACAATTTCTTCTTCGGCGCGTTCGAGCCCGGGGCGAGCGTGTCGATCGACAAGCCGCCGGTGGACCTGTGGCTGCAGGTGGCGAGCGTGAAGCTGTTTGGGTTCACGTCGAGCAGCCTGAAGCTGCCTGAGGCGCTCGCCGGGATCGCGGCGGTGCCGTTGCTGTTTGCGGCGGTGCGGCGGATGTGGAGCACGCCGGCGGCGCTCGCGGCGGCGGCGGCGCTGGCGTTCATGCCGATCGCGGTGATCACATCGCGCAGCGACACGATGGACGGCGTGATGATGGCGCTGATCGTGCTCGCGCTGCTGCTGATCCTGCGGGCGTGCGAGAGCGGCAGCAGCGGCTGGCTGCTCGGCGGGGCCGCGCTGCTCGGCGTGGCCTTCGACGTGAAGCTGCTGGAGTCGCTCGTGGCGGTTCCCGGCCTGGCGCTGCTCGCCTATCTGGGGCTGCCGGGGTCGCGCCGGCGACGGCTCGTGCAGATGCTGGCGGCTGGGGCTGTTTACGTGGCCGTGGCGCTGGCGTGGCTGACGGCGACGCTGCTGGTGCCCGCACACGATCGCCCCTATGCGATCGGCTCGACCGACGGCAGCGCCTGGAACGCGGCGTTCGTGTTCAACGGGTCCGACCGGCTGGCCGGCAAATCGCCGGAACCGGGTGGGACCGTGTACGAACCCGGTCACCACTACCCCGTCGCGACCCAGGAGGAGCGCGACCACATTCCCATCGTGCCCCCTTCGGTCACGCGCCTGCTGGCAACCGTGGGGCCGCTGTCTGGCGAGCGGCTGGGGCTGGAGCTGCTGGTCGGGCTGCTGCTCGGGATTCCAGCGCTGGCGTTCGGCCTGCGCGGCAGCCCCGAGGACTCGATCGACCATCGGGTCAGCGGCTCAGCGTTCGCGCCAACAGAAGCGCTCGCGACACGAGAACCGGCGCTCGCATCCGAGCAGCCGGCGCTCGGCACCGCTGCTGAACCGATCTCGAGCGACGAGCGCCCGCGGCGCCTGCGGCGCGCGGTGGCCGTCGGCACGGTCGTGTGGGCGCTGACCGGGATCGTGCTGTTCAGCCACATGATCCGCCTGCACCCGCGGTACGTCGAAAGCTTCACGCCGGCCGTCGCGATCCTGCTGGGGATCGGCGTGGCGTGGGCGTGCTCGAGCGGGGGCGATCACGGACCGTGGCGGGCGCGCCTGATCGCGCTTGGGGTGGCGCTCGCGGCAACCGTCTACTACGTGGAGCGCCTGCTGTACGAGCGCAGTGGCGTCTGGTGGCTGACGTTGGCGTGCGCGCTCGCAGCCGTGGCGCTGGCCGTGGGCGCGCACCGCGCGGCTTCATCCCAACGCCGAGGCGCCGACGCGCCGAGCTGGCAACGGCGGGCGCTGCTCAGCGGTGGAGCGGTCGCGTTGACGCTCGTGGCCGTACTGGCGCTTCCCTTGCGCGCCGACCTGACCGCGATCGAAGATCGCATCAGCGACGCGGGGTATGTGGGCGCGTTGCCGGCCGAAGAGGAGCATCTGGTCAGCACGTACGTACGCGCGCACCAGGATGGTGCCCGCTACGAGCTCGCCGCGGAGTCCTCGACGGAGATCGGTGCGCTCGTCGTCAAGGATGCGCGCCCGATCGTGGTCCTGACGACGTACAACGGGCGCGCGTTCACGAGCGTGGCCAAGCTGCGCCGGCTGACCGCGGCCGGGAAGGTCCGGTACGCGTTCCTGAACACGTTCTGCGCCGGGCCCGCCCAGTCGGTCAACGCCGCCTGCTCGGCGTCGGTCAAGTGGGTGCGAGCGCACGGCACCGACGTCTCGCTCGAGGCGGGGTTGCATCACGGCGGTTTGCTGTATCGGCTGCCGGGTGCGCCTGCCGACCCGGCTCGGATGCTGCAGTCGGGGCGCTGAGTCGTAGGCGAGCCCCAGCGCTGCGACCGCCATACCGCCTCACGTCGCGCGACGCGACGGCGCGCCCAGACCTACGCCGGCCCGAGCGCCGCGGCCAGAGCGCTGAGCTCCTGCACCACGTCCGCGCGCAGACGGACGGCCGCGAGCTCATCGAGCGGCGTCGGGCCCTCTGTGATGATCGCGATCGCCCCGCCGGAGCGGAGCGTCAGCAGCGGCAGCGCTCCGGCCGGCTGGACCTCGAGCGACGAGCCGATGCACAGGATCAGGCCGGCGCCGGCGCAGAGCTCGCCGGCTCGCGCGATCGCCGACTCTGGCAGGGGCTCGCCGAACAGCACGACGTCCGGTCGCAGCGTGCCGGCGCAGAGCTCGCAGCGCGGCACGCCGTCGGGTTCGGCGAGCAGACGCGCGCGCGCGTGGTCCTGTGCGACCGACTGCCCACAGCTCAGGCAGGTGCAGTGCGCGACCGAGCCGTGTATCTCCACCAGCTCCTCGGTGCCGGCGACGCGATGGAGCATGTCGATGTTCTGGGTGACGACGCCGTCGAGCCAGCCGGCCCGCTCGAGTGCGACGAGGGCATAATGGGCTCCGTTCGGGCGCTTGGTCGCGAGCGTCGCGAAGCGCTCGCCGTAGAAGCGCCAGAACCGCGCCGGGTCGTTGCGCAGGGTGTCGATGTGCGCAACCTCCATCGGGTCCACGCGCTCCCACAGGCCGGTGCCGGGCGAGCGGAAGTCGGGAATCCCCGACGGCACCGAGATGCCGGCGCCCGTGAGGGCGACGACCGAGCCGACAGAGCGGACCAGCTCGGCAAGACGCTCGATGTCGCCCTCGCCCTCGCCCTCGCCCTCGCGCGCGCGTGCGTCGGGCGCCTGCGTGCTCACTTGCCCTCGAAGCGGGGCGTGCGTTTGGCCAGGAAGGCGCCGATCCCCTCGCGCGCGTCGGCGCTCGTGAGCACCTCGGCGAAGCCGCGCTGCTCGGCGGCGAGGCCCTCGTCGAGATCGCCGGCGCCCGAGACCCGCTTGATCTGTTCGACGGCGAGTGGCGCCTGGGCGGCCAGCTTGTGCGCCCACGAGAGCGCGGTGTCGAGCAGTTCGTGATCTTCGACGACACGGTTGACGAGGCCGAGCTCGAAGGCCTCCTCCGCGAGCACCGGATCGCCGATCAGGTTCATCTCGAGCGCCTTGGTCTGCCCGACCAGGCGCGGCAGGCGCTGGGTGCCGCCGAAGCCGGGGATGATGCCGAGCTTGATCTCGGGCTGGCCGAACAGCGCTGAGCGGGCGGCGATGCGAACGTCGCAGGCCATCGCCAGCTCGCAGCCGCCACCGAAGGCGAGGCCGTTGACCGCGGCGATCGTGGCGACGCCGGATTGGCCGATCTCGCGCATCAGCTCGTGCATGCGCCCCAGCAGGCCGCGCCCGGCGGTCTCGTCCATCGTCGTGAATGCCCTGACGTCGGCGCCGGCGCTGTACAGGAATGGATTCGAGGACGCAATCACGAGCGCACGGACGCGCGGCTCGGCCGCCTTTAGGTGCGCCCACGTCTTGCCGAGATCGTCGACGACGTCGGGCGAGAGCGCGTTCATCTGGCCGTTGGCGAGCCACGCGATCGCGACCGCGCCGCCGTCGCCGAGCGGGGCGCGCGTCTCGAGCTTGATCACCTCGGCCGGCTGCTCGGGATCGGCGCGCGGGTAGGCGTAGAAGCCCTGACCGCTGGCCGCTCCCAGCCGTCCCTGTGCGACCAGGCGTCGCAGGATCGTTGGAGGAGCGAAGCGCTCGCCGTGGCGCTCCTGCGCGTTCTCCATCCGCTCGAGCACCTTGTCCAGGCCGTCGCTGTCGGCACGCATGAACGGCGGCATCAGGCCGCGCCGCGGGTCCAGTCCCGCGCCGGCCATCATTCCGAAGTCGATGTCGCGATGGGTCGCGACGCGCTCCTCGAGCACCAGGCAAGCCTCGATCAGCGTCTTCAGCGACATCAGCTCAACGAGCTCCGCGACGTCGGGCTCGGCCTCGCCCGGCACGTTCGGCTCGCCCTGCGCGTCGTAGAAGCCCTCGCCGCCGGTCTTGGCGCCGAGCTTGCCTTCGGACACGAGCTTCTGCATCGAGCTCGGCACGTAGAAGCGTTCGTCGCCGTATGACTCGGCGAGGTGCTCGGCGACGTGCAGCACCGTGTCCAGACCGAGCAGGTTCACGAGGTGATACGGCCCGACGGGAACGACACCCGAGGCGCCGATGCCCTCGTCGAGCCGCTTGATCGAGAGCGCCTGCTGCTCTTGCGCGCGCCAGACCTCCGAGACGCCCGAGTTGAGGATGCGGTTGACGACGAAGCCGGGGACCTCGGCGCAGGTGATCGGCTGCTTGCGGATCGCCTGCGCGAACGTGACCGCAGAGGTGACCGTCTCGGCGGAGGTGTCCTCGCCTTCGACGATCTCGATCAGCGGCATGATCGAGGCCGGGTAGAAGTAGTGAAATCCGACGACCTGCTCCGGGCGCAGCGTGGCTTCGCCGAGCTCGGTGATCGACAGCGACGAGGTGTTGGAGGCCAGGATCGCGTGTCCGGGTGTGGCAGCGTCGAGCTCGGCGAACACGGCGCGCTTGATATCCATTCGCTCGGGCACCGCCTCGATCACGAAGTTGACGGCTCCGAAATCGGTGTACGTGGTCGTGCCGGTGATCAGGCCGAGGACCTGCTCGATGCGCTGCTCGCCCTGCTCGGCGGTCAGGCGCTGTTTGTCGACCAGTTTGGCGACCTGGCCCGCGGTGACGTTGCGCGCCTCGTCGAGCCCGGCCTGAACGAGCGCGTCGTCGATGTCCTTGAGCACGACTGGCACCCCTGCGGCGGCGATCGTCTGGGCGATCTGCCCGCCCATCGTCCCGGCGCCGACGACGGCGGCTTTGAACACGAACATGTCTGTGAGGATCTCCTGTCTGCTCGAGCGGCGCTGCGCTCGTCGCTCGAGCGCGCCGCGATGGGCGGCTTGTGAGCGGAGCCTACCTTGGGACGGGCATCGCGCGCGGCTGTGACGGCTGCTCGTCCGCACCTGTCGCTCGCCTCGCGGGTTGAGGGATGAGTTGATCGAGCGACAGGCGGGTAAGTGAGGGACATGAGCACATTCGCAAAAGCGCCCAGGAGCCTCGAACAGGCGGATTCAGCAAAGACGATCTCGCGGCCGCGCGCACGCGCGGATCGGCAGCTCTTACGCGGCTGGCGCACGCTGGCCCCGTTGCTTGCGGCGATCGCCACGTTCGCTTCGGCCCCAGCGGCGAGCGCGGCGTCGCTCGCCAGCGTGTCCACGGGCGCGGCGCAGCGGGTGAGCTACGACTCCGCGGTGCTCACCGGCACCTTGAACCCGCGCGGCAGCGACACGTCCTACTACTTCCAGTACGGGCCCACGATTGCGCTCGGCGGACAGACGGCGATCGCCGATGCCGGCGCTGGGACGGGCGCGGTCAAGGTGAGCCTGCCCGTGACCGGACTGCAGCCGCTGACCGTTTACTACTTCCGGCTGGTCGCGGTTAACGGCGCGGGCGCGGCATCCGGCAGCTACCGGACCTTGTTGACTACCAAGGTGCCGCTGTCGGTGCAGATCGGTTTCTCACCGAACCCGGTCCCCTACGGGGCGACGATCGTCATTCAGGGCATGCTGACGGGCACCGAAAACGGGAACCGCGAGGTCGAGCTGCTCGCCGACTCGTTCCCGTTCACGGCCGGCTTTCAGGCAGTCGAGAATCCCGAGTTGACCGATGCGACGGGCGCCTTCTCGTTTCCGCTGCCGGCTTTGACCGAGAGCACCAGGTTCGAGGTGATGACCGTCACCTCTCCACCGGTCGTCAGCCCGGTGGCCGTCGAGAACGTCGCCGTGCAGGTCGTGAGCCACGTCGCCCGCGCGAGACGGCCGCATCACGTGCGCGTCTACGGGACCGTCACGCCGGCCGAGAACGGGATGCAGATCGGTGTCCTGCGGGAGGTGCACGGCCAGGGCGTGCTGACGGGCGGGACAGGGTTGGTGGCGCGCAACGCGACCAGCTCGAGGTTCAGCGTCGTCGTGCCGGCTAGACGGGGCGTCTACCGAGTGCTCGTGCGTGTGACCAGCGGAGCTCAGGTCTCTAGCTACGGTCCGCCGATGAGGGTTGGCTGAGGCGAGCGCCGCCCCAGCCAACCGGCCTGCGCAGCTGACAGGAAAATAAGGTTCAGGCAGCCACGGCTTCGTTCAGCGTGACGGTGTGCCCGAGACGTTCGAGCTGGGCGATGAGGCGTTTGGTGGTGCGTTCGGGGTCGCGTTTGCGGAAGTAGTCGCCGCCGAGGTCGTCATAGAGCTCGCCGGTGGACAGCATGTGCCAGGCGGCGCAGAGGATCGAGTGCTTGACCGCGCCGAGCGCCTTCTTGTGTCCGCGGCGTGGGCGTAGCCGTTGGTATTGCGCGGCGAGGTAGGTGTCTTTGCTGCGCACCGCGGCGAGCGCGCTCTCCTCGAGCGTCCAGTCAAGCCACTTTGATCCCTTGCGGGTCCTGCCGGAGCGGCGTTTGCCCGCGGACTGGTCATTGCCCGGGCACTGTCCTGCCCATGAGGCGAGGTGCTTGGCGGTGGGAAAGACGCTCATGTCAGTCCCGATCTCCGCGATGATCACCTCTGCTGCGCGCCGTTGAATCCCGGGGATCGTGCACAAGAGCTCAACGGCTGGGGCGAAAGGGCGGATCTGCTCCTCGATCGCGTCCGAGAGACGATCGATCTGCCCGTCAAGGAAATCGATGTGCTCAAGGATCGCACCGATCCACAGAGCGTGCAGCTCGTCAAAGCGGCCCTCAAGGGCCTCCTGCAGCGCGGGAAGCTTGACCCGCAACCGGCCCTTGGCGAGGTCGGCCAGAACCTCCGGGTCGGTAGTGCCGCTGATCAGCGCGTCGAGCATCGCGCGACCGGAGACCCCGAGAATGTTCGAGGCGACGCAGTCGAGCTTGATCCCGGTGTCCTCCAGCGCCTTATGCAGCCGGTTGGCCTCACGCTGGCGCTCCTGGATCTGGGTCTTGCGATACCTGGTGAGGTTCCGCAGCGAGCGGATCGGCTTCGGCGGCACGAAGCTCGCGCGCAGCAACCCCGCCTCCGCGAGCTGGCAGATCCACTCGGCGTCCTTGACGTCGGTCTTGCGGCCGGGGACCTGCTTGACATGCCGAGCGTTGACAAGCACCAGCTCGAAAGCGTCCTCCAGGATCGCCCACACCGGCTTCCAGAACACCCCGGTCGCCTCCATCGTGACCTGCTCGACACGATGAGCTTCAAGCCAATCGCGCAACGCCAGCAAGCCCCGCACCGTCGTCTGAAACTCGGCCACATGCTGCTCACGCCCACGCCCCTGCTCGGCAGGCACCCGCACGCACGCGGTCACCTGCTCCTTATGAACATCCAGCGCCCCCGGCCGCTCAACAATCGTCTCCACCCCGCACCTCCACGTCGTCGATCAACACGATCGCCGCCCAGGGGCCTCAAGAACAAACGAGTCTGACAGGCGTGCTCAAGGCAACAGTCCGGAGCTCCGGGGAGACCCACACGCCAAACTAAACTCGGGCTCACAAGCACCAAGGGCAGGATCGGCGTCGCGGGCGACCCCCACATCATCACCCATTTTCAACAGCCCGCGCGGGCTCGCAGCGCGAGCACGGAAACTAAACGGGCGCCGCCCCAGTCAACCGGCCTGAACAGCTAAACGGGCGCCGCCCCAGCCAACCGGCCTGCACAGCAAAAACGGGCGCCGCCCCCGCCAAAGCCGGACCCGGCTCGGCGGCTAGGCCGGAACCGCGGCGGGCTCCTCGACGCGGCGAGGGAGCAGCGTTTCGCGCGCGATCACCAGACGCTGGATCTGCGAGGTGCCCTCGTAGAGCTGCATGATCTTGGCGTCGCGGAACAGCTTCTCGACCGGGTACTCCTTGATGAAGCCGTAGCCGCCGTAGACCTGCACGGCATCGGTCGCGACCTTCATCGCGGTGTCGGCGGCGAAGCGCTTGGCGTGCGAGGAGATGAGTGTGTTGCGCTCGCCCTGGTCGAGCATCACGGCCGACTTCCAGGTGAGCAGGCGGGCGGCTTCGATTTCGGTGGCCATGTCGGCGATCATGAACTGGATCGCCTGGTGCATCGCGATCGGCACGCCGAACTGGACGCGTTCGCGCGAGTAGTCGGTGGCGAACTCGAAGGCGGCCCGGGCGATGCCGACGGCCATTGCCGCCACACCCGGGCGCGTGCGGTCGAGCGTCATCATCGCGAGCTTGAAGCCCTTGTTTTCCTCGCCGATCAGGTTCTCGGCGGGGACCTCGACGTCGTTGAAGGAGATCGTCGCGGTGTTCGACGCCCGCTGCCCGAGCTTGTCCTCCTTCTTGTCGACGACGACGCCGGCGTCGCGCGGAACCACGAACGCGGAGATGCCGCGATGGCCCGCGTCCTTGTCGGTCTTCGCGTAGACCGTGTACCAGTTGGCATAGCCGCCGTTGGTGATGAAGCACTTCGAGCCGTTGATGACGTACTTGTCGCCCTGTTTGACCGCGGTGGTGCGCATGCCCGAAACGTCTGAGCCGGCATCTGGCTCGGTCAGGCAGAAGGACGCGAGCAGCGGGGCCTCGGTGAGACGACCGAGGTAGTCCTTCTTGATCTCCTCCGAGCCCCCGATGATCACCGGTGCCGTCGCGAGCCCGTTGCACCCGAGCGAGGTCTGGATGCCCGAACAGCCCCACGAGAGCTCTTCCTCGATCAGGCAGCCGTCGAGGTAGCCCGCACCCGAACCCCCGTACTCCTCGGGGATGTGCGAGTTCATCAGGCCGATCTCCCAGGCCTTGCCGATGATGTCCTGGGGCCAGGTGCCCTCCTTGTCGTACTCCCAGGCGACCGGCCGGATCTCCTTCACGGCGAAGTCGTGGGCCATCTCGCGCAGGTTCTTCTGCTCGTCTGTGAGCGTGAAATCGACCATCGGCTTTGTGCTCTCCTCGGGGCTTACGTGGCGATTGACTGATTGGTCAATCACCTGTCGTTCTCAGGGTAGCGCGCCGAGCGGCGCGATGCCAGCGAACGGGGCGCCCAGCGGCCCATACGGCCCGACACGCGCGGGCAGGTCGCAGCGCCGCGAAGTTCGCAACAATCACGACATGCACAGCACCTTTCAGATCGTGGTGTTCGGCGCAGTGGCACTTTCGGTCCTGATGTCGCTCGTGTTCCTGGTCGGCAAAGGCGGGAGCGTCTACGACGAGATCGGACAGGGCAGCCTGACCGGTGACGGCAAGAACGCGCACCGACACGACACGGGCGAGCCGCGTGCGGGAGCGGGTGAGCTCGAGGCCTCGGCGGGCAATACCCTGCTCGCGCGCCCCGAGCGCGAACGTGTCGAGCGCGAGCAGGAAATCCGCCAGATGCTGCAGGCGCGCAGCGAACGGCTCGAGCGCCGTGGCGAGCCGGGACTGGACGTCGATGCCGAGGTGGCGCGGCTGACCGCCGTCCAGGCGAGCGTGCCGCAGCGCGACCAGGGGATCGAAGAAGAGGTGCTGCAGCTGGTGGTGGCGCGCAACGAACGGCGCGAACGGCAGGGGCTCGAGCCGCTCGACATCGAGGCCGAGGTGGCTCGGACGCTCGCCGAGTTCGACGTGTAGACGCGCCGTGCGCACAGGCGGCCGGTCGGGTATAAACGCGCCATGGCCGATCACCGCACCTTCGAGCTCGACGAGCTGGCCAACCGCCCGGGCACGTATTTCAATCCGCAGACGGAGGTGCTGCTGATCGTCGACGACTCGCCTGAGATGGATCACGAGATCTTCAACATGGAGGAGCTCGAGGGCACTGAATGGGTGCTCGTGTCCGACGAGGTTCCGGTCGAAGAACATCGGCGCGACGAGCTGATCGAGCGCTTCCAGGTCGCGTATCACCCCGGCGGCGAGAGCTCGATCGAGGGCGACGTCGACGACGAGGACGATCCGCTGGAAGCAGACGACCAGGAGGTCGGACGGGAATAGCGTGCGGCAGGCGCTTGGCGGCGCCGCGTTCGCATGCCGGCTCGCCTCCATCTGCTTGCCCCACGTCTCCGCTGCTCGTCCGGCGTTCGCATGCCGGCTCGCCTCCATCTGCTCGCCCCACGTCTCCGCTGCTCGACCGGCGTCCGCCTGCAGGGCCCCCGCAACTGCCGCGGAGCCCGGCGGTTTGTGCAGACATGACGGCACAGACGAGCGGCGCCAGGAACTCGCGCGCGAGCGTGGGTTCGCAACTTTCTATGCAGACGGACCGGCTGCAGGCCAATGTGCACGCACGTCCGAGAGCGAGTCTTAGGGTCCGCGCGATGCATGCCATCGTCTGCGCGATGCATTCCATTGCAGTCCGAGCGATGCATTCCATCGCAAACCCACGCGCGCGCGCGTGCGCGCGTGGGCTCCGCTTTTCGATAACGATCCCCTCGATCCCCTTGGTCGCGGTCGCAGCGACCCTGGCGTGCGGGCCGATTGTCCCTGCCTATGCCTCGACGTCGACCGCCGCGCCCGCCCCAGCCGCCGCGCGCGCCTCGGCGCGCGGTCCAAGCGTGACGTCGGCATTGGCGAGCTTGAAGGCGGGCGGTGGTATCACGGCGGCCGCATACGGCCAGTACACGTCCGCCTACGCGTCGGCACAGCGATCGCTGAAGAAGCTGACCGGGACCAGGAAGATCGAGCTGGCGAGCGTGCTGACCAACGTCCAGCAGATCGCGGCTGCGGGCGGGTTCACGCCCTCGCGCCTGCCGGCCCTGTTTCTGACGCTCGAACGCAACACGCAGTGGTGGACGACGGAACCGCTGCTCTCGAACAGTGAGCGCGTGAGCTTCCCGCAGAGCAAGCTCGTGTGGGAGTACTACGCCGGCCAGGGGCTTGAGATCCAGTGGCTTGGGACCTTCGGCGAGGCCAACAGCTATTACGGGCGTAACGAAAACTCCAATCTGCGCCAGCTGCTGGCCGAAGCGATCCCGCTCGCGACCAAGCGCGCCGGTGGGATCGCGTGGGAGTACATGATTCACTTCGACGGCGGGTCGCCGCCCTGGACGAGCGGGCTGTCGCAGGGCACGGCGTTGCAGGTGCTGACGCGGGCCTGGTCGCGGTTTCACGAACCGGCCTATTTGACCGCAGCCCAGCAGGCGCTCGGCATCTTCCAGACGCCGCCACCAGAAGGCGTGCGCGTGACTACCGCGGCCGGCGCCGAGTACGCCGAGTACACCTACGCTCCACAAGACAGGATCCTCAACGGCTTCATCCAGGCGCTCGTGGGGCTGTACGACTACACCTCGATCACCAAGGACCCGCTGGGACTGGCGCTGTTCGAAGCGGGAGACGCGGAGGCGCGCCTCGAGGTTCCCCATTACGACACGGGCGCCTGGTCGCTGTATGACCAGTTCGGCGAATCGGACCTCAACTACCACGAACTGCTGACCGAATTCCTCTTGCACCTGTGCGAACGGACGCGCAACGGACCGCCGATCCGCAAAGCCAACGCAGCGATCCCCGGCGACGCGATCTACTGCACGACCGCCGAACACTTCACGAGCTACCTGCACACGCCGCCGGTGGTGTCGCTGCTGAGCACCAAGCTGCCGACGGACGCACGCGCCGGGGTGCAGGTGTCGCTGTCGAAGATCTCAACGGTCACGATCACGGTCCGGCGCGGATCGAGCACCGTATGGACCAACGCCGCGACCGTCGAAGCCGGGAAGCCGAAATTGCTGTGGGTGACGCCGGCGGAGACGGGCACCTACTCGATCGCGATCACGGCCAAGGATCTCGCCGGCAACTTCGCCACCAACAGCGGCACCATCACGCTCGCCAAGGGCGTCAAGGCTCGCTGATCCTGCCTCACGGGCGACCCTCGCAGCTCCGTGAGGGTGGACCCTAGACTGCAACCATGCAGCGGCTGGCGCGCGACTGGCGGGCTCTCAGCGCCGACGAGCGCCTCGCGGCAGGCGCGGCGGCGGCGCTGTTCGTGACGATGCTGCTGCCCTGGTATCAGCAGAACGCGGTCGTGAACGCGCCGCGGACGGCGCCCTTGCAGAGCCGCAATCTCAACGCTTTCCAGGTGTTCTCATTAGTCGAGGCGGCGGTGCTGCTGGTCGCCGTGTCGGTCGTCTACCTGTTGTACGCGCGCGCCGAGGGGCGCAATTTCAAGCTGCCCGGGAGCGACGGAACCGTCGTGATGACCGCCGGCCTGTGGACGATGGCGCTGCTGGTGTTCAGGCTGTTCGACAAGCCCGGCATCTCCAGCCACGGGATCGCCGCCAACGTCGGGATCCAGTGGGGGATCTTCTTCGCGCTGGCGGCCGCGGCGCTGATGGTGTACGCCGGGTCTCGGATGCGGGCCGAGCGTCATCCCGAACCACCGATCCAGCGCGTGCGGCCGCGCCGTCCCCCGCCGCCGCCTGCCTCGGATCGTCGCGCTTCCGGTTCACGCCGGCCCGTGGCCGCTGCCGAACCACCCGAGCGGCCCGTGGCCGCTGCCGAACCACCCGAGCGGCCCGTGGCGGCCGTCGAACCGCCCGAGCGGCCCGTGGCAGCAATCAAAGGCGGGGAGCAGCTCTCCTTCGAGGATCCCCCGGGCGAGCGAGACCACTGACTCGCGCGCTGGAGCGAGATTGGGTGCACCTATCATTGCGGGCGATGCAGAATCCCGTTGAGGCTCCCGACTCAGTTAACGCAGTTGCCGAGGGACTGCGCACGGTCGGATATCTACCCGGAGAGTCGACCGCGCTGGTGGCCTATCTGGCGACCAGGCTGGGCAAGCCGGTGCTGGTCGAGGGGCCGGCAGGCGTGGGCAAGACGGAGCTCGCCAAGGCGCTGGCGAAGCTGCTGGGGCGCGAGCTGGTGCGGTTGCAGTGCTACGAGGGCCTGGACGAGGCGAAGGCGCTGTACGAGTGGAACTACCGCAAGCAGCTGCTGCGCATCCAGGCCGAGGCAGAAGGCGCGGGCTGGAGCGAGGTCCAGGACGACATCTTCGGCGAGGACTTCCTGCTGGCGCGTCCGTTGATGAGCGCGATCGCCTCCGAGCAGCCCGTGGTGCTGCTGATCGACGAGATCGACAAGACCGATCAGGAGTTCGAGGCGATGCTGCTGGAGGTGCTGTCGGACTTCCAGATCTCGATCCCGGAGCTGGGTCTGGTGCAGTCGCGCACGCACCCGGTTGTGCTGCTGACCTCGAACAACTCGCGCGAGCTTACGGAGGCGCTGAAGCGACGCTGCCTGTATCTGTGGCTCGACTATCCCGAGCTCGAGCACGAGCTGGCGATCGTGCGGCTGCACGCGCCCGACCTGCCGGCAACGGTGTCGCGCAAGCTGGTCGAGGTGGTGGGCATGGTGCGCGAGCTCGACCTGAAGAAGCCGCCGTCGATCGCGGAGTCGATCGACTGGGCCAGGGCGCTGCTGCTGCTAGGGGTGGAGGAGATCGACGCGGAGACGTTCAACGACACGATGTCGGTGATCGTCAAGCACCGCACCGACATGGATCTGGTCGCCGAGCGCGTCGGCTTGAAGCTACGCGCGCCCGCCGATGCCGTCTGAGCAAAACCCGCCCGCCAGTCCGCCCGAGCAAAACCCGCCCGCCGATGCCGCCTGAGCAATCCCCGATCGCCGCAGATGCCCTGACCGAGGGCGCGGATGGCGCAACTCGAGGTGGCTTTCCCGCGACTCTGCTGGCGCTGGGCGAGGAGCTGCGCCGTGAAGGCGTGGCGATCGGGACTTCCGAGCTGCTGGACGCGTTTGCCGTGCTGCGGGAGATCCCGTGGACGGACCTCGAGGACTTCAGGGAGGGGTTGGCGGCGACGCTTGCCAAGAGCCAGGAGGACAGGCGCGTATTCGAGCTGGTGTTCGAGCGGTTCTTCTTTCGGGCCGTCGAGCTGGCGGCAACCAAGGAGGGGGTGCGCGAGCACGGCGAGGAGACGCCCGGCGGTCTCGATCTGGATGAGCTGACCGACGAAGAGCTCGAAGCGCTGCGCGCGCAGATCGCGGTCGCGCTGAGAGACGGCGCGGAGGGCGCGATGCGCGACCTGGCGCGGTTGGCGATCGCCGCGTTCGCGCGCCGTCAGGAGGGCTCGGGGGTGATCGGCGTGGACGTGCAGCGGATCAGGCGCGCTCTGGGTCTGCGCAGCGAACCGCAGCCCGACCTGCCCGCGAGCGACCCGCGCCGCGAGGGGCTGCCGCGCGAGGCGCTGAGACGCTTCGAGATGCTGCTCAGGCGCGAGCTCGAGCGGGCTCAGATCGAGCGCAGCGGGGCGCTGCCGCCGGCGCGGCCGCTCGGAGATCTCGACCGGGCGCTGCCATCCGGGCCGCTGCAGGATCTCGCGGCCGTGCACCGCGTCGTGGCCCAGCTGCGCCGCAGACTGGCGACGCAGGGCCTGCAGGCGCGCGGTCACCGGCGCCATGCGCAGGTAGATGTGCGGCGCACGATGCGCGCGTCGCTGCAGACGGGCGGGGTGCCGGTCGTGCTCAAGTACAGGCCGAAGCGCCCGCGGCGACCGGAGATCTACGTGCTTTGTGACGTCTCCACGAGCGTGACATCGGCGTCGGTGTTCTTCCTGTCGGTGCTGCACGCCTTGCACGACAGCTTTCGCAAGATGCGCTCGTTCGTGTTCATCGAGCGGATCAGCGAGGTGACCGATATCTTCGAACGCGAGCGGAGCTTCAAAGCCGTCAGCGAACGGATCGGCAGCGATGCGGGCGTCGCCGACATCTCCGGCTACACCGACTACGGCCGCGTGTGGTCGGAGCTGCTCGAGCTGATCGGCGACGATCTGCACCCGCGCGCGACCGTGATCGTGCTCGGGGACGCGCGAACCAACGGTCGAGACCCGCGCGAGGACATCTTCGCGCAGATCGCAGCGCGGGCCGGAAGGATGTTCTGGCTGAACCCCGAGCCACGGCTGTACTGGAACTACGGTGATTCGGTGATCGCGGCTTACGAGCAGCACTGCAAGGCGTTCGAGTGCTGGACGACCTCGCAGCTCGAGGACTTCGTGCGCGCGCTCGCGCGTCCCGGCCTGGCGATGGCACCCTAGAAGCCCCCGCGCGCTAGCATCCCCGAACGCGGATAGACATCAGGGGTGCTGGCGGGAAGGCCGGCTGAGATGGCGCACCGAAGGACGTTGCCTGGCGCTGACCCTTCGAACCTGTGGGGTAATGCCCGCGGAGGGAGAGACGTGCAGACGGGGCTAGAGCCCGGTCCGAGACCGCCCAACAGCAAGCCGATCGCACCCGATGCTGACGCTGTGGCGTCGCATGCGCGTGACGCTATGGCGTCGCCTGCGCATGACTCCATGGCGTCGCCTGCGCATGACTCCATGGCGTCGCCTGTGCGTGACGCTGGGGTGTCGCCTGCGCATGACGCCGTGGCGTGGCCCGTGCGCATGGCCAACGTGGGCCGGGCGTACACGGCCGAAGACGGTGCGAGCGTGCAGGCGCTCGCCGGCATCTCATTGCAGGCGGGCGCAGACGAAATGCTCGCGGTGGTGGGGCCGAGCGGGTGCGGCAAGACGACGCTGCTGGAGCTGATCTGCGGGCTGCAGCGGCCACAGGCCGGGACGATCGAATGCGCGCCCGCGGCGCTGATGCCCCAGCGCGATCTGCTGCTGCCGTGGCTGAGCGCGCTCGACAACGCCGCCCTGGCCCTGCGGATCGCCCACATGTCGCGCGCGCGCGCGCGCGCGTGCGCCGCCGCCGCGTTCGATGAGCTCGGCCTGACCGGCTTCGAGGGGGCGCGCCCCTACGAGCTGTCTGGTGGGATGCGCCAGCGTGTGGCGTTCGTGCGGACGCTGCTGTCCGGGAAGCGGCTGCTGTGCCTGGACGAGCCGTTTGGAGCACTGGATGCGATTACGCGCGCGGAGATGCATGCGTGGCTGGCGGAGGCGCTGGAGCGCGAGCCGCGCACGGTGGTGCTCGTGACGCACGACGTCGAGGAGGCGATCATGCTGGCTGACCGCGTGGTGGTGCTCTCGCCGCGGCCGGGTCGCGTGGTGGCCGAGCTCGACGTGGATCTCGCGCGTCCCCGCTCGCGTACCGACGCAGACGTGGTGTCGTTGCGCGAGCAGGCGCTGATCGCGCTCGAAGGGAACGCGATCTTGCGTTCGGCGGAGCGACTGCGGTGAGCCGGTCGAAGCGACGGATCGGCGCAATGCTGGCACCGGCGGTGCTGCTCGTGGCGCTCGTCGGGGCATGGGAGCTGTATGTACAGCTCGGGGGCGTCAACAGGTTCGTGCTACCGGCGCCGCACGAAGTCGCGGTGGCGCTGTGGAACAACGCCGGGTATATCGCCGCGAACCTGAAACCGACCGCCGAGGAGGTGCTGCTCGGGATCGTGCTGGCGCTGCTGGTGGGGTTTGGGCTGGCGGTGGCGGTGCACCTGTCGCCGCTGCTGCGCCGCGCGGTGTACCCGCTGGCGGTCGGGTCGCAGGCGGTGCCGGTGGCGGTGATCGCCGTGTTGCTGATCTTCTGGTGGGGCTTTGGCATCCTGCCGAAGCTCGTGGTGATCACGCTGATCTGCTTTTTCCCGGTGCTCGTCACCACCGTTGAACGGGCTGGCGGGAGTGGATCCGGACGAGCTCAAGCTGCTGCGCACGCTCGACGCGTCGCGCTGGCAGGCGTTCCGGTTCGCCGAGCTGCCAGCGGCGCTCCCGGCCGCGATCAGCGGCGCTCGGATCGCGCTGACGGTGGCGGTGATCGGCGCGTACATCGCCGAGTCCCAGACCGCGACGATCGGCCCGTACGGCGGTCTCGGTCACGAGATCAACGCCGATCTGACAGCCCTGCAGACCCCCCGAGCGTATGCGGCGGCGCTGGTGCTGTTCGTGTTTGCGATCGTTTGCTTCTACGCGCTCGGGCTGGTCGAGCGCCGGTTGGCGCCGTGGGCGTACCGATCGAAGCAGGCGGCGCCGTGAAGCTCCGCGGCTCTGTGAGGCGCAACGGTTACACGAGACGTCACGGCGCCACGAGGCGCCCCGCGTCTGCGAGGCGCCACGGTTCTGCGAACCGCCACGGCCCGCTGAAGATCCGGCTGGGCGCCGCACTGCTCAGCGCCGCGCTGCTCGGCGTGCTGACGCTGTCGGCGTGCGGGACCAAGCAGAGCGTCACCTCGCCACCTGGGACGAAGCCGTTCACGGTGATGCTCGACTGGTTCCCTAACGCGGACCACGCTCCGCTGTATGCGGCGATCGCGAACGGCGATTTTCGCGCGGCGGGCCTGGACGTGCGTCCCGTCGTTCCTTCCGAAACGGCCGAACCGCTGAAGCTGCTGGCGGCGGGCAAGGTCGATATGGCGATCTCGTACGAGCCCGAGCTGCTGCTCGCCCGCGATCAGGGCCTGAAGCTGGTTTCGATCGCCGCGCTGGTGCAGCGGCCGCTGACATCGATCATCGCGGTCGGCGGCCAGCACGTGCAGAGCGTGGCCGACCTGGCGGGTAAGCGCGTGGGCACCGCGGGCATCAACTACCAGGCACTCGAGCTGCGGACAGCGTTGCGATCGGCCAACGTGGAACCCAGCACGGTTCACGAAGTGAACGTAGGGTTCAACCTCGTCCCCGCGATGCTCGCCGGCAAGGTGGCGGCGACGCTCGGCGGCTTCTGGAACTACGAGGCGATTCAGCTGCGCCTGATGCACAAGCATCCGGTCGTGATCCCCGTCAACAAGGCCGGCGTGCCGAGCTACGACGAGCTCGTGCTGGTGGTGCGCGAAGACGAGGCGCGCCATCGCGGCGAAGAACTGCGGGCGTTCCTGCAGGCGCTGACGCGCGGCGAGCGCGCGGTTCGCGCGAGCCCCAAGGCGGCGGCGGGGCTGGTGGTGAAGGCGAATCCGTCGCTGGAACCGAAGCTGCAGCTCGAATCGATCCGCCAGACGCTGCCCGCCACGCGGCCCGCCAACCCGAGCAACCCGTACGGCTGGCAGGCGCCCTCGCAGTGGGCGAGCTTCGGCGATTGGATGTACGCGAACGGGCTGCTGCGCCGCGACCCCAACGACGGGTTGCCGCCGTTCACGAACGAGTTTCTGCCTGGACAGGGCATCTGATAGCTCGCGCGGCAAGCTCATGGCGGGCCACGCAGCCGACGCCGCACAGCTCGTCAAGCACTCGACGCCACGTAGGGCATCGAGGACCCGGGCGCGGCGGGCAACTAGGATAGGCGCGATGTTCGAGAACGTGATCGTCGGCGTCGATGGGCGCGTCAACGGCCGCGACGCGATCGCGCTCGGTGCGCGGCTGGTTGACCCGGCCGGCAAGCTGGTGCTCGCGAACATCCACGAGGGCGGCGCCGACCTCATGAACGCCGTCACTCCGGGGGTGCTGACGAGCGAGAGCAAGGAGTCACAGGAGCTGCTCGAGCGCGAGCGCGCCGACGCCGACGCCGACGCCGACGCCGAGCTCGTGAGCTACGCGTCCCAGAGTCCCGGCCGCGGGCTGCACAGCCTGGCCGAGGAGCGAGGGGCCGACTTGATCGTGGTCGGCTCTTGCAGCCGGGGAGCGGTCGGCAGGGTGCTGCTCGGAGACGACACGCGGGCAGCCCTGAACGGGTCGCCGTGCGCGGTCGCCGTGGCGACACGCGGGTACGCCGAGCATCCGGTTCCGATTGAAAAGATCGGCGTGGGGTATGACGGCTCGCCCGAGAGCGAGGTGGCGCTGGCGAAAGCTCGCGAGCTGGCGGCGGGGACGCGCGCGCTGGTGCGGGTGCTCGAGGTGGTCGCGATCCCCAACTACGCCTTTACCGGCTTCGGCGCGCCTGCGCTCGGCGAGAGCATCGAAATGATGCTGACTGAAGCCAACGAACGGATGGCGCAGCTCGACGGTGTTAACGGCCGCGCCGTGTACGGCCTGGCCGGCGAGGAGCTGGCCGCGTTCGGCGGCGAAGTGCAGCTGCTGCTGGTGGGTTCGCGCGGGTACGGACCGATGAAGCGGCTGATCATCGGCAGCACGTCCGATTATCTGCAGCGGCATGGACGGTGCTCGCTGCTGGTGCTGCCGCGGTCCGCGGAACCCGCGGGCTCGGGGGCGAAGCCAGCTGCAACCGATGCGGCGCCACAACAGTCGTAGGCGACGCCCGAGGCGCCATCTACCAGTCGCAGGCGACGCCCGGCGCGCGATCCACCAGTCGCAGGCGACGCACGGCGCGCCATCCACCAGTCACAGGCGACGCACGGCGCGCGATCCGTAAGCAACCACATCGACACGCGTAATTTCCCCCGTGTGAGCCGCCACGGGCCGGTCGATAACTTGCGCTGGCATGGAGGAGCGGAGTCCACACGGGGGGGCGGGCGAGGTCGAAGCTCCGGGGCGTGAGGTTGCCGGCGGATCGGGTGGCGAGCGTGGGAGCGCGGAGGCCCGCGGAGACCGATCGGGGCGGACGATCCGGATCGTGCTGGCCGACGACCATGCCGTGGTGCGGAGCGGCCTGCGCCTGCTGCTGGACGCGGAGCGGAACTTCGAAGTGGTGGGCGAGGCGGGCGATGTTCAGAGCGCGCGGCGGCGCGTGCGCGCCGAGGAGCCCGACGTGCTGGTGCTCGACCTGAACATGCCGGGCGGCTCGAGCCTCGAGGCGATTCCGGCGATCCGCGCGGAGAGTCCCGGGACGCAGATCGTGGTGCTGACGATGCAGCAGGAGCCGGCGTTCGCTCGCCACGCGCTGAGCGCAGGCGCGATCGGGTACGTGCTCAAGGACGCGGCCGACGACGAGCTGGTCGAGGCGATTACGCGCGCAGCAGACGACGAGAGCTATCTGAACCCGCGGCTGGGGGCGCGGATGGCGGCGGCCCCAGCGTCGGGACCGCGAGACGATCTCAGCGAACGCGAGCTGCAGGTACTGCGGTTGATCGCGCTCGGGCATACGAACGCCGAGATCGCCAAGCAGCTGTACTTGTCGGTGCGTACGGTCGAGACGCACAGGGCTCATGTGCAGCAGAAGCTCGGGCTGTCCTCGCGCGCCGAGCTGGTCGGGTATGCGCTGAGGCGGGGGCTGGTGAGCACGTGAGCGACGGTCCCGCGGGCGGGTAGAGCGCGCGTTGCAGCGCGGGCTAGTGAGCACCTGAGCAACGATCCGCATTGCCGGCAGCTCGCGATCGCGCGAGACCGACCGGCGTGATCACCAGGATCGATGATCGGTTTCCGGGATCGACGATCGCGAGAGCGCGATCGTGCAGAATGGCGCGGATGGCGCGAATCGGGGTGCTGACCGGCGGAGGCGACTGCCCGGGACTGAACGCGACGATCCGGGCGGTGGTGCGGCGCGGGTTGGCGGACGAGGAGCACAGCTTCTTCGGGTTTCGCAACGGCTGGGCCGGCGTGCTCGAGGACGAGGGGATCGAGCTGACCTTGCAGAGCACGGCCGGGATCTTGCCTCGCGGGGGCACGATTCTCGGCACCTCGCGGACCAACCCGTTCGCGCGCGGCCGAGACGGCTTGGAGGCGATCCGCGCGACGCTGAGGGGTCGCGGGGTGGACGCGCTGATACCGATCGGGGGCGAGGACACGCTCGGGGTCGCGCTGCGGCTCGCGGGCGAGGGCGTGCCGCTGGTGGGTGTTCCCAAGACGATCGACAACGACCTCGGCGGGACCGACATGACGTTCGGCTTTCAGACGGCGGTGCAGATCGTGACGGACGCGGTCAACCGGCTGCATACGACCGCGGAGTCGCACAACCGCGTGATCGTGGTGGAGGTGATGGGCCGGCACACCGGCTGGATCGCGACGCACGCCGGGATCGCCGGCGGAGCCGATGCGATCCTCGTGCCCGAGCGGCCGTTCGATGTCGAGGAGGTGTGCGAGCGCCTGCGCCACCGGCATGCGCGCGGGCGGAGCTTCTCGATCGTGGTGGTCGCGGAGGGGGCCGTGGCACGCGAGGGGACGCTGCAGACGCGCGCCGGGACGAGCGTGGATGCCTTCGGTCACGTTCGCCTCGGCGGCATCGGGGTGGTGTTGGAGGGTGAGATCGAGCGACGGACGGGCTACGAGACGCGCGTGACGATCCTCGGGCACGTACAGCGCGGCGGAACGCCGGTGGCGTTCGATCGGGTGCTGGCGACAAGGTTCGGCGTGGCTGCGATGGACGCGATCGCGGCGGGCCGGTTCGGCACGATGGTAGGGCTGCGCGGAACCGAGATAGTCGAGGTCGAGCTGGCCGAGGCGCTACGCGAGCCGAAGCTGCTGGATCCGAGGCTGTATGAGACGGCGGAGCTGTTCTTCGGCTAGCACCGGAGTGCCTTCAGCGACACTCCTTCTCGCCTCGCACCCCACACCGACCCTCCACGTGCCGCTCCTACGAGGCGCCCCGCACGACCATCACAGCGAAACCTCGCCGGCGAGCAGGGAGCGCGTCATCTCACAGGCGGCGCCGGCGCCGTGCAGGGCGGCCCGCCAGGACGCTTCGCCCACATAGGTGTCGGCGTCGATCGCACCGCCGCCCGCGGCGCACAGCTCGGCGATGGTGCGCACTGTGGTGGCCGGACGGGCGTCACCGCCGAGACGGGCGTTTCTGCCGGGCGAGTGCGTGTGGTTCACTGGCAAATATGCCAGGAGCGACGATGCGGGCGATGATCTTCGAGGGCGTGGGCCGGCCGCTGCGCCTCGTCGAGCGGCCGATCCCGCGGCCCGAGCCGGGCCAGCTGCTGCTGCGTGTGAAGGCGTGCGGCGTGTGTCGCACGGACCTGCATCTGCTCGACGGCGAGGTCGAGATCGAGCACCCTCCGCGCGTGCTCGGACACCAGATCGTCGGCACAGTGGTCAGCGACAGCGGCTCGGCCGATGGGCGTCGCGTGGGCGTGCCGTGGCTGGGATGGACGGACGGCGATTGCGAGTACTGCCGCTCGGGCCGCGAGAACCTGTGCCCGCGGGCACGCTTCACGGGTCGTGACATCGACGGCGGGATGGCCGAGTACGCCGTGGCGGACGAGCGCTTCTGCTTTGCGATCCCCGACGGCTATCCCGATGCGCAGGCGGCTCCGCTGCTGTGCGCGGGGCTGATCGGGTATCGGTGCCTGCGGATGTGCGGGGCGCCGCGACGGCTCGGGCTGTACGGGTTCGGCGCGGCGGCGCACATTCTCGCGCAGGTCGCCAGGCACGAAGGGCGCGAGGTGTACGCGTTCACGCGCGCGGGCGACGGCGATGCGCAGGAGTTCGCACGCGAGCTTGGGGCAGTATGGACAGGAGGCTCCGAGCAGCCGCCACCAGCCAAGCTGGATGGCGCAATCGTGTTCGCTCCCGACGGAGAACTGGTTCCGCTTGCGCTGCGCGCGCTGGCGCCGGGCGCGACCGTGGTGTGCGGGGGGATCCACATGAGCGACATCCCGAGCTTTCCCTACGACGACCTCTGGGAGGAGCGGGTGGTGCGCTCGGTCGCCAACCTGACGAGGCGCGACGCGGTCGAGTTCCTCGAGCTCGCGCCGCGAGTCCCGGTCAAGACCCGCGTCCATACATACGGGCTCGCTCAGGCCGGACAGGCGCTCGATGACCTGCGCGCCGGGCGCTTCACGGGCGCCGCAGTGATCGTGCCCTGACGACGACGCAGACGCCCACGACGCCCTACGACGATCCCGCGAAACGCCGCACCACGATCCCCGCGAAACGCCCCACCACGATCCCCGCGAAAGAGCGCACCCACGACCCCCCTCAACACCGCACCGGGATCAGCGCCCGATCCCAATGGCCCGAATCTCGGGCGTCGGCGCCTTGCCTGACGACCGCCCCGGCTCGGCCTTTCGCTTATATTTATCTTACGCCTGGCTTATTACTGGTTTACTCCGATAACTTGGCAAGCGAGCGCATAACCTGGGGATGAGCGCGACGTCGGAGCAACATATGCAGCGGGCACAGCCGCGTCGCCGCCTAATCGACGTCGGCCGGACGCTGATGGGCGAGCTGGACCTCGAGGTGGTGCTGGATCGCGTGCTCGAGACGGCGCGGGAGCTGACGGGCGCGCGATATGCGGCGCTCGGGATCCTCGACGAGGAGCGCACGGAGCTCGATCGTTTTCTTACGCTCGGCGTCGATGGCGTGACGCGACGCGCGATCGGCGATCTGCCGCGCGGGCGCGGCGTGCTCGGTGTGCTGATCGAGCAGCCAGCGCCGTTACGGCTGGGCGACGTCGGGGCACATCCGCTCAGCTACGGATTCCCGGCTGGGCATCCCGTGATGCGCTCGTTCCTCGGCGTGCCCGTACTGATCCGGGGCCGGGCTTGGGGCAATCTCTACCTCACGGAGAAGCAGGGCAGCGGCGAGTTCAGCGCCGACGATGAGGAAGCGGCCACGGTGCTCGCGGACTGGGCGGCAATCGCGATCGAGAACGCCCGCCTCTACCAGACGAGTGAGCGCCGGCGCGTCGAGCTCGAGAAGGCTTTTCGCGGTCTCGAGGCCACGCGCGACGTGGCGGTGGCGATCGGCGGCGAAATCGCGCTGGCGCACGTGCTCGAGATGATCGCCAAGCGCGGGCGCGCCTTGGTGGACGCGCGCAGCCTCGTGATCATGCTGCGGGAGGGCGACGAACTCGTGGTGGCCGCCGCGGCCGGCCATGTGTACGAGGCGCCCGGCACGCGGACGCCGATCGCCGGATCGACGTCCGGAGAGGTGCTCGAGCTCGGCCGGCCGGAGCGCATCACCGACGTGACGGCGCGGCTGCGACTGGCGCCGCGGGAGTTCGGCGTGTCCGATCCCAGTACGGCGCTGCTCGTTCCGATGATCCAGCGCGGCGAGGCCGTGGGGGTGCTCGCGGCGTTCGACCGCGGCGAGCAGGAGGCCGCGTTCAGCGAGGACGACGAGCAGTTGCTTCGGACGTTCGCGGCGAGCGCCGCGACGGCAGTCGCGCTGGCGCAGGGCGTGCAGTCCGACCGCCTGCGGGTGTCGCTGGCTGCCGCCGAGGCAGAGCGAGGCCGTTGGGCGCGCGAGCTCCACGACGAGACGCTTCAGGGTCTCGGCGCGCTGCGGGTGCTGCTTGCGTCCGCGCTGCGCCGCAACGACCCCGATCAGATCGAGCGCTCGGTGCACGAGGCGCTCGGACACATCGAGCGCGAGATCGAAAATCTGCACGTGATCATCACCGAGCTTCGTCCGGCGGCGCTCGATGAGCTCGGCCTGGCTGCGGCGATCGAAGCTCTTTTGGAGCGCCACCTCGAACACAGCCGGTTCGCGATCTCGAGCGAGATCGAGCTTGCCGCGCTCGATCCGGGCGCACGCCTGGACCGAGAGCTCGCGATGACGATCTACCGGCTCTTGCAGGAGTCACTGACCAACGTGGCCAAGCACGCCGATGCTCGCCACGTGCAGCTGTCTGTTCGCGAGCGGGCCGACGAGATATGTGTGCGCGTCCAGGACGACGGTGTCGGCTTCGACGTCGAGCCGGCGACGAGCGGGTTCGGCCTGGCCGGCATGCACGAGCGCGTGACGCTCGCGGGGGGCAGGCTGACGATTGACTCGCGGGAGACGGGCACCGTGATCGAAGCGCGTCTGCCCAACGTGCCCGACGCCCAGGCGCTTACGGACGCCTCGCGCACGCCGCCGCGGCACGCGAGGCGTCCGCGCGTCGATAGCCACGAGCAGGCCGCAGCAGCACGGTAGGCACAAGCAGGCCGCAACGGCACATCCCGCACAAGCAGGCCGTACCGGCACATTCGGCACAGGCAGGCCCCAACGGCACGGTAGGCACAAGCAGGCCGCAACGGCACATTCCGCACAAGCAGGCCGCACCGGCACATTGGGCACAGCCGGACGGCAACGGCACGAGGAGCGGCCCACGCCGGCAGCCGCACGCACGCGTGCGTCCCCCGTCATGGCGCCCGACGCGACCCGGTGCGCGGCCGGTTGCTTCCTCAGCCGATTCCATGAGGTTTCTCAGGAAGCGGTTATCGGCTCCTTAGCTGGGCGTCACACACTCATCGCACGCCCTGTCTTGTGATCGCATTGGCCGGGACGAGATCCAGTCGCGCCAGATTTGAGACCGCCGAGTCAGATGTCACCGCAGACACACGCCAGAGACGCCGCCCTGCGCCGCCTGCGACGGGTGAATCGCTGGGCGCTCGCTTGCAGCGTGGCGCTGACCGGCCTGTTTGCAGAGGTGGCCGCCAACGCGTTTCAGGGCCGGACCGTGAAATCGACCTCAACCCGGCACGGTGGCAGCGCCCGCGCTCCAGACAAATCCTCGGAAGGTTCATCGTCCGAATCCTCGAGCGCACTTCAGTCTCCGGCGCAGGCACCGCATGCGACCGAGGAAGAAGCCACCTCCGAAGGATCGGGGTCCGCCGCAGGCACGAGCTCGGGCGAAGGCTCCAGCGGGGAATCGTCGGGCAGTGGCTCATCAGGAAGCGGAAGCGAATCCTCGAGCGGCCAGGAATCCTCGACGAGCCAGGCAGGCTCGAGCTCGACAGAAACCGGTTCGGCGGACGAAGCCACATCCGGCGAAAGCTCCTCCGAAGCTCAGGAATCGACCTCCACCAAGGAATCGCCGGTGGTGTCAGGAGGATCGTGACTGTCGCCGCAGAGACGACGTGGGAGGTGTTCGCGAGCAAGGTCGTGCTGCGCGCAACCGAGCCGAGCGCCCTCGATCGCGCACGCGCGGCCGCGGAGCGCGAGCTGGACGCAATCGACCGCGCGTGCAGTCGCTTTCGCGATGACTCGGAGCTCGCGTTCGTGAACGCGAGCGCAGGCGGAGCCGTCCATGCGAGCCCGTTGCTGATGGAGGCCCTCGCGCTCGGTGTGCGAGCCGCCGAGATCACCGAAGGCGATGTCGATCCCACGATCGGAGCGGCGCTGGTCCTGGCCGGCTATGACCGTGACTGGCGGCTGTTGGACGCGCCCGGCGAGATCGCGCCGCCCGCGGGGCCCGGCAAGCGTACGCCTCGCCAAGCACCCGACAGCAGCACCCCTCCCCCAGCACCCGACAGCAGCACCCCTCCCGGGGCGCCCGGCAACCCCGGCGCCGCGAGCGTCCGGGTGACGGGCGGGTGGCGACGGGTCGTGTTGGACCGCGAGCGTGGCATCGTCCGTCTGCCCGCAGGTGCGATGCTCGACCTCGGTGCCACCGCCAAAGCCTGGGCGGCCGATCGCGCGGCGGCTGCCGCAGCGGCCGCCGGCGGCTGTGGCGCCCTGGTAGCGATCGGCGGCGATGTCGCCGTGAATGGGCCTGCACCCGCCGGCGGCTGGGCGATACGCGTCACCGACGACCATCGCAGCAGTCCACGCGCCGCCGGCCAGACCGTCACGATCGTGTCGGGAGGCCTCGCCACCTCGAGCACGTCCGTACGCCGCTGGAGCCACGCCGGACGCACGCTGCACCACATCCTCGATCCGGCGACCGGCGAGCCCGCGACCGGGCCCTGGCGCACCGTGAGCGCGGCGGCCGGGAGCTGCGCCGACGCCAACATCGCGACCACCGCGGCGATCGTGCGCGGCGAGCGCGCACTGGCGTGGCTGGGCACGGTCGGACTGCCGGCGCGCTTGGTCGAGGTGGACGGTCGCGTGCGCACCGTCGGCGACTGGCCCAAGCCGCGCCTCGTGACGCACCGCGCGCGGTCGCGGCGCATGGATGCGCAGGCGATGGCTGCTCACGCGATCGCCGCGCGCGCGAGCGCGGCGCAGGCGCAGAAGGTCCTGCGATGACCATCCTGTTCGCGTCCGCGGGACCGAGTACCTACTGGTATCTGACGCGCGCGACAGGTGCGGTGGCACTGCTGCTGCTCACCGCCGCAGTCGTGCTCGGGGTGGTCAACGTGGGCCGCTGGAGCGGCCCGCGTTGGCCGCGCTTCGTGATCGACGCGGTGCATCGCAACGTGTCGGTGCTGGCGATGGTGTTCCTCGTGCTGCACATCCTCACGTCCGTGCTGGACGGGTTTGCGTCGATCTCGCTGCTCGATGCGGTCGTGCCGTTCGCGGGGTCATACCGGCCGTTCTGGCTCGGCCTCGGTGCGGTGGCGTTCGACCTGCTGCTGGCGGTGATGATCACGAGCCTGCTGCGCAAGCGGATCGGCTATGCGGGCTGGCGTGCCGTGCACTGGCTGACCTACGCGAGCTGGCCGATCGCCCTGCTGCACGGCTTGGGCACGGGCAGCGATGTGCAGCAGACCTGGTTGCTGTTGCTGAGCCTCGCCTGCCTGACGCTGGTGATCGCGGCGGTGATCGTGCGCGTGCTTACGGGCTGGCCGGCCAACGCGCGCGGGCGCGCAATGGCGCTCGGCGGCGTCGCGGCGTTCGCGCTGTTCCTGGCGGTCTGGCTGCCCAGCGGGCCGCTGGGATCGGAATGGGCGCGACGGTCTGGAACGCCCGCGGCACTGCTCGGACACACGAGCGCGAAGGCGCAGGCGCTGGTGCAGGCGCGGTCAACGACGGCGGAGAGCACGCGATGAACAGCGAGGGTCTCGTGGCCGATCGCTTTGCTGATCGTGGGGCCTCCGGGCACCGACTTTCCGTGAGCGACGACATGGTAAAGGCACCCACACGGCCATCCGACGACACGGCACAGACACACGGATGGCCGCTCGACGATGCGGAACAGGCGCCGAGATTGCTCCCTCGTCTGCTGCGCGGGCTGCAAGGGAACGGGCCGATGAGCCTCGAAGAGCACCTGTCGGTGCACGGCCGGATCGCGATTGCGCGCCGGCGGCGCCGTCGCGAAGAGTCACCGTTGATCGCGACGGTCGAGCAGGCGGGGCTCCGGGGTTGCGGCGGCGCAGGGTTTCCAACCGCGACGAAGCTGCGCGCCGTCGCCGGCGCGCGCGGCAAGGCGATCGTCGTGATCAACGCCGCCGAGGGTGAGCCCGCGAGTCGCAAGGACCGGACACTGATGGAGAAACTCCCCCACCTCGTGCTGGACGGCGCCGAGCTCGCGGCCCAGGCCATCGGCGCCGACGAGATCATCGTCGGCGTGTGCGAGACCGCGTCCGCGAGCCAGCAGAGCGCGGTCGCGGCGATCGACGAACGCGTGCGCGGCGCACGCGCGCGCGTGGGGCTCTATGTGAGCCTCGTTCCGGGGCACTATGTGGCCGGGCAGGAGTCGGCCCTGGTCAACTACCTCGGCGGCGGTCGGGCCGTGCCGACATTCACCCCACCTTTGCCGTTCGAGCGCGGCGTTCGGCGCCGGCCGACGCTCGTTAGCAATGCCGAGACGCTCGCCCATCTCGCACTGATCGCGCGCCACGGGCCCGAGTGGTTCAGGCAGCTGGGCACGCCGGCCCAGCCCGGCTCGGGGCTTGTGACGCTGTCGGGTCCGGTGAGGCACCCAGGCGTCTACGAGATCGAGCACGGTGCCTCGCTGGCGTCACTCGTCGGTGCGGCCGGCGGCACCAGGTCCCGCCCGCGGGCCCTGCTCGTCGGCGGGTACGGCGGCAGCTGGATCGACGGCGACCTGCTGTCCGATGTGGTGCTGTCCGACGAACGCCTCGGCGCCCACGGCGCGACGCTCGGTGCGGGCGTGGTGGCGCTGCTCTCGGACGACGCGTGCGTGGTCGCCGAAACGGCGCGCGTGGCGCGCTGGCTGGCCGACGAGAGCAGCGGGCAGTGCGGACCGTGCGTGTACGGCCTGGACGCGATCGCGACGAGCGTAAACGAGCTCGCATCGGGGGTTAGAACCGGCAACGCCACACAGCGCGTCACCCGGCTGGCCGGCCTCGTGCGCAAACGCGGCGCTTGCGGACACCCCGACGGCGCCGCACGGTTCGTTACGAGCGCCCTCGAGACGTTCGCGACTGAGTTCACCGAGCACGCGCAGCACGGCCCATGCGAGGCCTGCGCGCGACCCGCCGAGCTACCGCTCCCCTCCCACAGACCGCCGGTGAGCGCGATCGCCGGCCAGACGCGATGAGCCAGCGACTGCGCGTAAACCCGATCGCTTGCGAGGCCCACGGAATGTGCGCCGAGCTGCTGCCCGAGCGTGTGACGATCGACGACTGGGGATATCCGATCGTCAACGACCGGCCGCTCCCGCCCGATTTGCTCGAGCACGCCAGACATGCAGCGCACGCGTGTCCCACGCTGGCCCTGCTGCTCGAACGCGATCGGAGGCGCTGAAAGCGTAGCCCGCACACGCACTGATCCTGGGGCGCGATCGTCGACATTGGTTGAACACGCGGCTCGCCCCCAGTTCCGGCGGCGCGCTCTGGCATGGTTGCGCCACTTGTTGCCATGAGCGTGATCGAAACGATCTGGGAAGGCATCTCCAATGCGCTGCTGATGGCGTGGACCGTCTGGTGGGCGCTGGTGCTGGGGTTCGCGATCTCCGCGGTCGTACAGGCGTGGGTGCCGCGCGAGCGCATCCAGCGAGCTCTCGGCGGGGCAGGGCCGCGGCCGGTGGGACTTGCAACCACGCTCGGGGCCGCGTCGTCCTCGTGCTCTTACGCGGCGATCGCGATCGCGCGAACGCTGTTCGCGCGCGGCGCGTCTGCGGCATCGGCGCTGGCGTTCCAGTTTGCGTCCACCAACCTCGTGTTCGAGCTGGGCATAGTGATCTGGGTGCTGCTCGGCTGGCAGTTCACGCTCGCAGAGCTGCTGGGCGGGATCGTGCTGATCGCGATCATGACCGGGCTGCTGCGGCTGTTCGTATCACGGCGTTTGGAGGCGCAGGCGCGGGTCCATGCTCAGCGCCTCGAGGCCGAGAGCCACAGCGGACACCAGCACGGCAGCGGCGACACCCACCAACACGGCGCCGCCAATCAACGCGCCATACCCGACGCCCAAGAACACGGCTTCGGGCATCAACAAAGCGGCGACGTGCACCAGCACGGCGCCGGCCACTGCCATTACATCCCGCCGACCGATGCCGCCGCCGGGCGGCCGGCCCTGCGCGCGCGGCTCACGAGCGTCGCGGCCTGGTCGGAGGTTGCCGGCAACTTTCGCGCCGACTGGGCGATGCTCTACAAGGAGATCATCGCCGGGTTGCTCCTGTCGGGGTTCGTTGCGCTGCTGGGCAACGATTTCTTCGACGCGCTCTTCCTCCAGCACGCTCCGGGCCCGGTGCGGCTCGTGGAGAACGTGATCGTCGGGCCGCTGATCGCGGTGCTGAGCTTTGTCTGCTCGGTGGGCAACATCCCGCTCGCGGCGGTTCTCTGGTCAGGCGGCATCGGCTTTGCCGGCGTGATCGCGTTCATCTTCGCCGACCTGATCATCATCCCGATCGTGCTGGCCTACCGGAAGTACTACGGCACGCCGTTCACCGTGAGGATCGTCGCGCTGATGTTCGCCACGATGGTCCTCGCGGCGCTTGTGATCACCGGCTTGTTCGCCTCGGCCGGTCTGATCCCGCACACGCGTCCGACGCGCGCCGCGATCTTCGAGCCGATCGGGCTCGACTACCGGCTGTTCACGAACTTGCTCGGCCTGGGGGTATTCGCGGTGCTGTTCACGCTCAGGCCGCGAGTGGCACGCCAGCCCCAGGCGAGCGCGTCGTAGAAGGGGCGGCTCGATTGACCCGGGTGTAAAGGCGCTCGGAAGTACTTATCTTTTTTTTCCTCAGCGAGCGCTTATGTATATACGTCATTACTACTATGGCGCACGTTCAACGCAGAGTGATACAGATCGCGCACAGCTTGCGCACATTTTCGCCACGTGCATACGCCGCCTAACTACGTCCGTAATGCCATGGCGCACCGAAAATAAAAAATGAATGCTCCCCATGATCACCTACAGGCCCGCGGCCTACAGGCCCGCGGCGTGGACGGCCGCGAGACCCGCCCACTCGCCGTACGGCGCGAACAGCTCGCGCACCTGCTGCTCGGTGGCGCGCGCGCGTGGGTTGCCGCCGCTGAGCAGGCGACCCGCGAGCTTCAGCAGGCCCAGGTCGCCTGCCGGCAGCTGGTCGTAGCGGCCCTGGCCGCACAGCGCCAGGATCTCGACGGTCCACGCGCCGATCCCGCGGATCGCGCGCAGCCGCTGCCAGCCGCGCTCGGGCTCGCCGTCGTGCAGGTTGACTCGTCCCGCCGCCACCTCGCGGGCGGCCTTGTGCAGGGCGAGTGCCCGGGTGGCGGACAGCCCGCACGACTCCAGCAGCGCCGGCGCGGCCTGGGCCAGTGCCATGGCCGCGGGTGAGTCGCGCAGACCGCTGGCCCAAGCCTCCTCCCCGGTCCAGCTGCGCCCGAGCCGTGCGACCAGCCGGCGCTGGATCGCGACCGCCTGCTCGTACTCGATCAGCTGCTCGCAGATGGCCCAGACGAACGCCTCGAACGGCTCGGGGCGGCGCGAGGCGCGCAGCCAGGGCCGTCTGCGCACCGAACGCCCGATCAGCGGATCGGTTTTGAAGCGCCGCACGAACTCGCTCACATCGTCGTCGACGCCGGTCGCGAAGCGCATCCGCGCGATCCCGTGCTCGGCTGCCGCGAGGGTGCGTGCGCGCGCACCGAATAGGATTTCGCCGCGTTCGAGCTCGGCGGCGCGCAGGGCCACAGGCTCGCCGCCCGGGTCGTGCAGGAGCCGTTCGATCACGCCGCAGCGCCTGCGCGTGAGCCCGTCGCGGCCGAGACGACGCGGAAGCCGGAACGGGCCGGACGGCCGCACCTGGACCCGCAGCTCCACAGGGGCCAGCGCCTGCCTCTCAGCGATCGGCGGGCGCACCGAGCAGGTGCACGTCGAGCAGCAGCGAGCGCGTGCCGACGATCTCCATCAGCGCGCGCCTGCGATGCGGGGCTCGGCGGCGAGCCAGCCCGCGCCGGCCCGTGGCGCGACGGCGACGACGGCTGGCCAGGCCGACGATCGCAGCGCCGGCGACAAATCCACCCGCCGCCACCACCGCGGTCTGCGCAGCGGGCGACACCGCGCGGATCAGCGAGCGCCCGGCCGGCTCGCGAAGGGGGGCGAAGTCGTCGCGAACGACCGCCTCGGGCGCGAGCACCGGGAGCCCCTCAGGGCTCGGCAGGCTCAAGATCTCGCCCGGCTCGCTCACGCGGCCAAGTGTAAACGCCGGCCCCGACCGCTCGCCGCAGACTCCGCTCCGCCTGCCCGAAATCTCCTCCGCCGGGAGGAGCAGGCGCGCGCAGATGGCGGGCCGCAGCTCGCGCTCGTACGGCGTTACAGGCCGCGCACGTACGGCTACAGCTGGCGCTCGTACGGCGTTACAGGCCGCACGCGTACGGCTACAGCTCGCGCTCGTACATGCGGTAGCGCTTGACGACCGTCCCGCCCATCGCCTCCATGCCGCGGTTCATGGCCGTGTTGGTCTCGAGGATCCAGCCCATCTCGCCGCCGCTTTGCGGCGTCACTTCGGCAGCGTCGAAGTGGGCCTCATAGAGCTTGGCGGCGACGCCCGTGTGCTGGTAGGCGGGCTTGACGCCCAGCCAGCCGACGCGCACCCGGGTCATGATCTTGCTCTTGCGCAGGAAATACCACCAGCCCAGCGGAAGCAGGCGTCCCTTCATCTTCGCGAGCACCTGGTTCAGATCGGGGACGGTGATCGCCATGCCGACCACCTCGCCGGTGTCTTCGCGCTCGGCGATCATGAACCAGTGCTTGTCGAACGCGAGCTGCAGCTCCTGGGCGAGGCCGTCGAGGTCCTTCTTGGTGTAGGGCACGAAGTCCCAGTTCTCTGACCAGGCGGCGTTGTAGACCTCGGCGAACGAGTCCATGTCTTTGCGCAGCTGGCGGCGGCGCATCGGGCGCACGCGGATGCCGTGCTCACTCTGAGCCTTATCGGCGAGCTCCCAGATCACCGGCAGCACCTTGTCGCGTTCTGTGACCTCGAGTTTCCACATCTGCAGGTCCATCGCCTTGGTCATGCCGACCTCCTCCAGCACGCGCTGGTAGTAGGGCGGATGCCACGGCTCCAGGATCATCGGGCGCAGCTCGAAGCCCTCGATCAGGATGCCGCACTCGTCGTTCATGGCGAAGTCGGCGGGACCGAGCATGCGCTCACATCCGCTCGGCCTCAGCCATGACTCGGCGGCCTCGAGCAGCGCGCGGGCGACCTCGGGATCGTCCTCGAGCTCGATGAAGCCGAACCAGCCCCAGCTTTTCTTGCGGTGATCGTTGAAGGCGTGGTTGATGTGAGCGGTGATCCGTCCGACCACGCGCTCCCCGCGCCACGCCAGGAAGTACTCGGCTTCGCCGTGGCTGAAGAACGCGTTCATGCGCCGGCTGAGGAACATGCGCCGCTCGAGCTTGAGCGGGGGGACCCACAGCGGGTGGTTAGCATGCAGGCGAAACGGCAGGTCGATGAACCGCTTCAGGTCACGCCCGCCCGATACAGCCTTGACCTCGACGCTCACGGCCCGGCACCCTACACGCAAGAGCCAGCGCAACGAGATGGCGATCAAGTAGCCCGCGCAACGAGATGGCGATCAGCACAGACAAGCCGCAGGACGCACCGGGCGAGCCGGCCCCGCGCGACGTCTTCGCCAAGGTGCGCGGCCACGAACGCGAAGCGATCTTGCGCGCGGCCCGCGAGGCCGACATCCTGCCGTACTTCCACGTGCTCACCTCGGCCGCGATGCCGGTGGTCGAGATGGAGGGAGCCCGCCGGATCATGCTCGGCTCGAACAACTATCTCGGCCTGACCGCCGACGAGCGCGTGCTCAAAGGCGCCGAGGACGCGCTTCACCGCTACGGCACGGGCCTTACGGGCTCGCGCTTCCTGAACGGCACGATCCCGCTGCATCTCGAGCTCGAGCGCGAGATCGCCGAGTGGATGGACACCGAGGATGCGATCGTGTTCACTACCGGCAACCAGACGAACGTGGGCACGCTGGGGACGCTGCTCGCGCCCGGCGACACGGTGATCGCGGATTCGGGCGATCACGCCTCGATCCTCGACGGCTGTCTGCTTTCGCGGGCGAAGCTGCGTCCCTTCCGCCACAACCGCCTCGACAAGCTGGAGCGGGCCCTGCAACGCGCTCAGGGCGATGGCGGAGGCGTGCTGGTGGTGGTCGATGGCGTGTTCTCGATGGAGGGCGACATCGCGCCGCTGCGCGCGATCTGCGAGCTGTGCGAGAGCTATCGCGCCCGCTTGATGGTCGACGAGGCGCATGGCGCCGGCGTGCTGGGCGCGCGCGGCGCGGGCACCGCCGAGCTGCTCGGCGTCGAGCGCCGGGTGGATTTGCGTATGGGGACCTTCTCGAAGTCGCTCGCCTCGTGTGGAGGCTTCCTGGCTGGCCCGGCGGACGTGATCGAGTATCTGCGTCTGTACTCACGCGCCTTCCTGTTCACCGCGTCGGCTGTGCCGGCGGCGCTCGGCGCAGCGCTCGCAGCCCTTCGCATCGTGCGCTCGCCCGAGGGCCCGCAGCTGTTGGAGCGGGTGCTCGCGAACGCGCGCTTGTTTCGCGAAGGCCTGCAGGACCTGGGCTTCGCGGTCGTCTCGCCGCAGGTGCTGCCGGGGGACGTGGGCGCGCAGATGCCCGGCGTCACGCACGCGGAGGGGGCTGCGACGATCGTCACTCCCGTCGTGCCGGTGCTTGTCGGCGACGATTGGCGGGCGGCTCTGCTCTGGAAGGCGCTGTACGAGGCTGGCGTGTTCGTGAACACCGCATTGCATCCGGCGGTCCCACCGGGCGGGGCGCTGCTGCGCACGAGTGTGATGGCGACACACGACCGGGAGACGCTCGAGAGCGCGCTCGACGTGTTCGCGCGGGTCAAGCGCGAGTTCGAGGCCGAGCACGGACCTCTGCCCGGCCCGAACGGCCTTTGACCGTTCGGAACGGCCGCGCCCGATCTGTATCAGCGGCCCGTCGTGCGCCCGATCGAGCGGCCCGTCGTGCGCCCGATCGCAGCTTGCGAGTTTTCGAGATCTTCACGGGAGCTGAGCTAGATCTTCACGAGACTTGTCCAGATCTTCACAAGTCGATCGGCCCACAAAAAAGATCGCTTCTAGCGCACGAACAGTCGGTACTCGGGTTGACCCGGCGCCCCTCCCTGGCGTAGCTTGCAGAAGCGCTCTGCATGACCGTTCGGAGGGTCGCCTCCGACGACAACTAACCGGGAGAGGGGCCCGCCTCGGGTCCGGTGCATACGCTGAGATTGCCTGTGTGGGCCTGCACACGGGTGCTTTCAGGCGGCCACGCGAACGCCTCACACCGTCCATCCGTACAGCACGATTGTCACTCGCCGCATGATCGCGGGGGTGACGGGGAGACTCCACTATGAACGCGACAGCGACGATCGCCCCTGCCGGCCCCCAGTACATGCGCGCCCTCGAACGCGCCAACGAGGTCCGCCTAGCTCGCGCGGAGCTCAAGCGCAGGATCGCCGTGGGGGAGCTGGACGTCGCGGAAGTGCTGCTCGACTGCCCATGGGAGGCAAGGAGCATGGCTGTCGCAGATCTGCTGATGAGCCAGCGGCGTTGGGGCCATACTCGCTGTCGCAAGTTTCTCGCCCAGGTGCCGATGTCCGAGAAGAAGACGATCGGCTCGATGACCGAGCGTCAGCGCCAGACGCTAGCGGCGATGCTCTGCAGCTCAGGGGCGCGCGCACGCGCGATGCGCGAGCCTGCGTCGGTGGCGTGACGCGAGTCGAGCGGTCTGGCCCTCAGCCGCTGAGACGAGCCCGGCACCGTCGACACGAGCCGAGCGGTCCAGCCTTGAGCCGCTGACACGAGTCGGCATCGCCGACACGAGCCGAGCGGTCCAACCCTCAGCCGCTCACAGGAGTCGGGCGGTCAAGTCGTCACAACTCAGGGCCGCGCCGACGGCGCGGCCCCGGGCTAACGGACAGCCCGAGGAGAGCTTGACCTGCCACCACCCGGCCAGCATGCCGATCAGGCCAAGGCGCGGCCGCACCTCCCAGACGCCGCAGCCGCGTTCGCCCAGATCGGTGACGGGCAGCCGAGCGAACTTGTAGCGCGCCGGATCCTCCTGCATCCTGCGTAGCAGCTCGCGCGAGCGGGTCTCGAGCTCGGCGCGTTCGGCGACGGCTCGACGCGCCGCCTGGATGCGGCTGGCCAGCGCATCGCGCGCGCGCTCGAGACCGCCGAGATCGAGCAGGCACGGCCCACCCAACGGCCCACCCGAGACCTCGGCGGCGGGCGGCGGCGATACGACATGAGGAAAGCCGCTGGCGACGATTTCGGCCAGCTCGCGCTCGAGCTTGGCTACCTGCCGGCGCAGCGCGCGCCGGGCAGCCCGCTCGTCGGTCTGTGGAGCCGAGATCCGGTCGATGGTGAGCTGCACTGGCACTCCTCCTAGTCTCCAAGCGATCTTACCAGCGCGCGCGGCCGACGGCTCAGGCCAGCGCCGGGCTGATGGCTCAGGCCAACGCCCGGGTGGCTCAGGTCAGTAGTCCTCCTGCTCCAAGCCGCTTCTGCAGATCCACAGGGCCTCCTCGACGAACAGCGTAGGCACGCCCGAGACCTGGACCGCGAACAATGCGACCTCGCGCGTGCGCGTGCCGGTCTCGCACTCCTTGGCGAGCTGGCCGAACAGCAGCCCGAGCGCCGCCGAGCCGTCGGCGACGACAAGCCGCCCGGCCGGCAGCGACCATGCGTCCGGCGCTCGCCCGAGCGGCTCGCCGGCCCGGCTCAGGCGCACCCCGAGATCGCCTTCGATCGCGTCGGCGTCCACTGCCCACACGGGCACGCCCGTGTCGATCAGAGCGATCAGCAGGATGTCTTCGAGCAGGTTGCCCGAGAGAAAGCCGCCACGCAGCATCCGCTCCAGCACGGCTGCCTCGATCGGCGTATGAGCGACCTCCGGATCGAGACCGATCTGCCTGTAGAAGACTCGGTAGGCGGCCGGCACGGGTTCGCTGCGCACACCGACCGCACGCGCCCCCTTGAAGCGATCGGAGAGCATTCGCAGGCGGCGTTGCACGCCCGCGGGCGAGTTGCGCCGGTGGGCCCCGGCTCGCGCCAGACGCGCCCGTGCCACGACGAGCTGCAGCTGCGGAAGCTCCTGCTCGATCTCGCTGGCACGCCAGCCGACCTCGGGAACCGGCTCGCTCATCTCGACGGCCTCGCCCCCTGGGCCCTGCCGTCACTGGCACACCAGCCAACCTCGAGAACCGGCTCGCTCATCTCGACGGCCTCCACCCCTGAGCCCTGGCGTCGGCTGCCAGCTCCGACACACGCGCGCGCAGACCCCCCATCGACGGCCGGCTGAGCAGCGCCGCGCTCTGTACCACGCCGCCCGGGAGCACGAAGGAGATCTGAGGACAGGTCGCCACACCATAAAGATCCACTAGTACGCCTTCGGGGTCCAGACCGACTTGGACATCGTCGAGGCCGCGCGCACGGATCAGCTTGCGCAGCGCGGCGCGTTCGCCTTTGATCGCCACCGCGGCAAAGCCGACGCCCGGGAATTCGCGCGCCACCGTCTGCATGTCTGCGAGCACGCCCGCACACGAGCCGCCGTCAACGAACAGAGCGAGCACCACCGGACCGTGTTCGTAGAGCTCGCAGATGTTCAACACACCGGCACCGCGCACCTCGCAGGCCGTGCGTTTGCCCGCCGCGCTGGCGCTGGTCGCGACGTTGACCGCTCCTTCGAGGTCACCGGTCGCGAGCGGCGCCGCGAACGGGGGGATCCGATGGCCGGCTGCAACCCCGCCGACGCCGTGCGGCTTGGTGAGCACGATGTTGATCGTGATCAGCACAAGGATCGCCAACGCCAGCAAGCCCACGTAGCGGCCGTAGCGTCGAGCGCCGATCACAGGACCGATGCGCATGCGGGCCTGCTGCCGGCTGTCGGGCTCGCCGGATGGCTCAGGCGGCTTCATGGCGTGCTCGTCCACCTGGCCGCCTGCGTCCGAGCGCGCCTCCGGCGCGCGCCAGCAGCGAGGTGCCCTGACGGTCTCCGTGCTCGGCCGCTGCTCCGGTGAGCATCAGGGTGGCGGGCAGAGCCACGAGCACGCCGAGCAGCGACACCGTCAGGTCGACGACGGTCACCAATCCGAACTCGCGGAGCATCGCGATGTCGGACAGCACGAGCACCGCGAAGCCGGCGATGGCGCTTACGCCCGATGCGGCCACGGCGGCGCCCGTGTGACGGTAAGTCCGGCGTAGCGCCTCGGCGAGGTCGTGGCCGGCGAGCAGCTCCTGGCGGTGGCGCTCTGCCAGCAGCACGCTGAACTCGGTCGCGATCGCGATCACGAGCGCACCGAGCGTCACCGACATCGGGTTCAGCGGCACGCGCACCAGGAACAGGATCAACGCCGACCAGCCGCTCGCCAGCACGATCGGCGCTAGCGGTGTCAGGGTCCGGCGCAGATCGCCGCGGAAGGCCACGAGCAGCACGAGCGCGACGGCCCCGAGCCCGAGCAGCAGCAGCTCGAGCCGTCGCCACGGGGAGGCGACTTGCGCGTTGGCTTGGGCCGCGAGCACAGGCAGCCCGACGAGCTGCGCGGTGACGCCGCGCGGTGGGTGCAGGCTCGAGCGCATCGCGTCGATCACGTGCTGCTGTTCGCCGAGGCTCATCAGCTTGATGCCGAAAGCGAGCGTCGCGACGTGCCGCCCCGGCGCGATCACGTCCTGCGAGAAATACGGCGGGATCGCGCCCAGCAGGCCGTCAACCTCTGCTGTGGTGAGCTTGGGCTTGGCCTGGCCTTCGCGCTCGAACAGGTCGGGCAGCGAGAACGCCGGGCACAGCCGGGCCTTGCCGCAGCCGCGGTTTGACCTGTAGCCGAAGCGAGCCAGCATCGCGCTCTCGTACGAGCTCATCCATTCGATGGTCGCCGGCCGCGCCACATTGCGCGCGCTGACCATCAAATCGATTTCGCCGCCGACGCCGCTCAGACGCTCGAGCGTGTCGAGATTCCGCAGCGACGCCATGTTCTGGGGAACGAGCTTTTCGATGTTCGTCTGCACCGGCGTCTGCGTTCCCAGGACCCAGCCCGCGATGGCCAGCACGAGGCCGACGCCGAGCACCAGCGAGGGCCTGCGCACGGCGTGCACGAGCGCCGCCCGGCGCACGCCGCGCGTGAGCGCGTTGTCGGCGAGCAGCTCGCGGGCACCGCGCCACGCCGGGGCGAGGCGCTCCCCCAGCCGCAGTCGGCCGCTGGTGTGCGTGGCCGCATCGCGCGCCCCGGCTGCGCCCACGCCACCGCTGCGCGCCCCCGGCGGCCGCGGCGAGGCTCCGCCGCCACCACCCGGGCCAGCTCCCGCTACGCCTGCTCGCGGTCCCGAGACGATCCCACGCCCGCGGCGACGGGCGGCCAGCACCAGCGCAGCCGAGCCGGCGGTCAGGACGCACACCAGCCCGATCCCCAGCCCGATCGCGAGCAGGGCGCCGAAGCCTCGCACCATCGGCACAGGCGAGGTCAACAGCACGAGCGTCGCCGCGGCGCTCGCGGCGCATGCCGTGGCGATCGTCGGCATGCCGTGCTGGGCGGCGCCTGCGATCGCCGCCCGCGTATCGCCCGCTCTCGCCTCGAGCTCCTCAGAGACCCGCGATTGGAACTGGATCGCGTAGTCGACCACCAGCCCGATCAGCACCGGCAGCACTGCGACCTGAGCGAGGGTGAGCGACGCCCCCACGAGTGCCAGCCCCCCGAACGTGAGCGCCGCCGCCAGCAACGCCAGCCCCAGCGGCAACAGCCGCGGACGCCCGCTGAAGACCAGGCTCAGCGCCAGCGCCATCACGGCCAGCACCGCGATCAGCAGCAGCTCGATCGAATGGCTGATCGAGTGTGTGAGTTCGGTGACGATCGCCGGCTCGCCGGTCACGAGGTAGGTCTCGCCGTACTGCAGCCGCCACTGCTTCATGCGGACCGCGGCGTCGATCAGCGCGAGCGTCTGGGCGCGTTGAGCGGCCGACAGGCCGGGCTTCGTGCGTACAGAGATCAGCGCCGCTTCCCGGCTCGGGAACAGGTATGCGAACCGCTGCTTGGGCGTGCCGACCGGCTTGTCGGATTCGAACACGAGCGTCTGTACGAATCCCGGTTCGTCGAGGCTCGGCTCGGACACCAGGCCGTATTGCAGCGCGAGCGTCGCGATGCCCTCCTTGAACCGAGCGATCGTGATCGCGCTCGCCTGCTTGCCCAGCGTCTGCGCTTCTGCTTCGCCCAAGCCCCTTGCCAGCGCGGCCTTGGTGACCACTCGGCGCGCCTTGGCGGCCTGCGCCTCCGCCTGTTTGGTCTGAGTGGCCAGCTGCGAGGAGATCTGTTCGGCGGCCTCGTTGACGAACGTGCCCGGCCCGAGCACGACCTTCACCGTTTTGGCTCGCGACAGCCGCCCGCAGGGTCCGTCGCGTCCACCCTCACGCGTGAGCGCGCTCGCCGGAACGTTGCCCGATAGACACCCCTCGAGACCGACCAGTCGGTCGATATCGGAGCTGAGCAGCAGCTTCTGCAGGTTGCCCTTGACCACGACGTCAACCGGCTCTTCGCCGAAGCTGCGGTAGAAGCGCTGCGTCGCCCGGTACTGGGGGCTGGAGCTCGACACGAACGTGCTCGTAGCCGCGCTCGGAGTCAGTCCGAGCGCCAGCCCCGCACCGGCCAGCGCCAGGACGCCCGAAAGCGCGAGCGTCAGCAGCGGCCGGCGCGTCGCGCGTGCGGCGAGCGCGCTGCAGACCCGAGACATGTACACGGACACGAGGCTAACGGGTCAGCCACACTGAGCTAGCGGGTCACCGATTCCCTGGAGACGCCCCGGCAGGGGCGGTGCGTCTCCCGACAATCGCTGCTCGCTGCTCGCTGGAAGGCCGGGCGCGCCGCGGCACGCCGGGTACTTACTCCATCCCGAGCGGACCTGCCGAGTCGCCCGACAGGAACTGGCGCACGAACGGGTTTTCGGAGGCGAACAGCTCGGCGGCGGGTCCGGACTCGACGATTTGCCCCTTCCACAGCACCGCGATGTGTTCGGCTACGCGCCTGGCGCTCATGATGTCGTGCGTGATCACGACGTAGCAACCGCCGTTCTCGGCGTGGATTTCCTTGATCAGCTCGCACAACAGCGCCGTCCGCACCGGATCGAGCCCGGAGTCGGGCTCGTCGAACAGGACGATGTCCGGTTCGAGCACCAGCGCGCGCGCGAACCCGGCGCGCTTGCGCATTCCCCCCGAGAGCTGGTTGGGCATCTTCTCGCCCTCGCCTCCCAGCCCCACCTCGCGCAGGCGGCGGTTGACGATCTCGGCGATCTCCTCGTCGCTCTTCTCGGTGTGCTGGCGCAGCGGGAACGCGACGTTGTCGTACAGGTTGATCGATCCGAACAGCGCTCCGTCCTGGAACAGCACGCCGAATTTCTTGCGCATCTCGAACAGATCGTCGTCGGACAGGCTGGGCACCGATTTGCCGTGCACGATCACATCGCCCTGGTCGGGGTAGAGAAGGCCGACCATGTGCTTGATGCATACCGACTTGCCTGTCCCCGAGGGGCCGATGATCATCGAGATCTGGCCTTCCGGGAGGCTCATGTTCAGGCCGCGCAGCACGTGATTGCGACCGAACGACTTGTGCACGTCGATGAATTCGATCGCGTCCAGCTGCGGAGCGCGCCCGTCCTCGGCCGTGAGTGCTCCTCCCCTGGCCTCAGTCATCCGACCCTCGTGCGCATCCCCCGCGGCCGGGCCGCCGCGTGAGGTTTCGGCCTCTGCGCCGCTCGGCGCACCCGCGACGGACGCGCGGCTCGCGTCGGCCGAGCTCGAGCCCTCTTGGGGGCCGGCGGTTTCACCGCCTTGCTGGTCGGCGCCACCGCCGTCCGCTTCGGCACCGGCGTGCCCTGTGCTCATCGAGCCGTCAGCACGATCGCTGTCCACGATCAACCTCCGATCGGGGCGCGCGGGTTGGCGCCCCAGAAGACTTGTGTGCCGATCATGCCGATCAAATGTACGAGGATCAGGTTCAGGACCATTGACTTCGCCGTCGCGGTCCCCACTCCGACTGGGCCGCCGCTGGCGTTGTACCCGTAATAGCAGCCCACCAGTACGATCGCGGTCGCCATGAACATCGCCTTGATCAGGCTGTACAAGAAGTCGGGCGGGTTTTGGAACTGCCAGAAGATCAGCAAATATCCGCCCGATGACACGTAGCCGATCTGCTGGACGACCGCGATGTAGGAGGCCAGGAAGGCCCCGCCGATTCCCGCGAGGTAGATGAATGGCAGCACCATCCACGCGGCGAGCAGGCGCGTGGCGCACAGGAAGGTCATCGAGTCGATCCCCATCACCTCGAGCGCGTCTATCTCCTCGGAGATGCGCATTGCGCCGAGCTCGGCCACGATGCCGGTGCCGACCTTGGCGGCCATCATGTAGCCGAACGCGTACGGGATGATCTCGCGCAGGTCGCACCAGGCGCTGAACACGCCCGAGTAGGCGGGTGCGCCCTGGGCCTCGGTGAAGTAGGCGCCCTCGATCCCGCACTCCAGGCCGAGGATGAACATCAGCGCCCAGATGATCAGCGTCGAGGAGATGATCAGGATCCCGGACTGGCGCAGCGCCTCACCGAAGAAGCGGAAGACCCGCAGGCCCCAGACATCGCGGACGATGTTGCCGGTGAACCCGGCGATCTCCCCGGTCGAGGAGATCCATTCGCGCGGGACTGCCAGCGGCTCGCTCATTGCACGGCCCCCCGACCGATTCGTTGCTCAGCGGCGCATGCGCGCGTGTGCGCGCGCGCGTGGGTTCTCTGGCTTGAACCCTGGCTTGAACCGAACAGCTGGCTCACTTGATCACCAGGATCCCCGGGTGCGTGGCCAGCAGCGTCTGCGTGAAGGTGTAGTCGAACGCGAAGATCGCCAGGAAGGTCACGACGACGGCCTGGTTGACGGCGCGACCGACACCCTCGGCGCCGCCCGAGGCGGTCATCCCCTTGTAGCAGCAGACGATTGCGATGATCGCGCCGAAGATGGTCGTCTTCAGCACCGACCCCCATAGGTCTGTGGTCGTCGCGTTGGCGAAGAACGTGGCCCAGAACGGACCGAGCGGCTGGCCGTTGACGAGCTCGGCGAGGATTCCGCCGAACAGGCCGAACAGCAGCGCGTAGATGTCGAACAGCCCGGTCACGATCATCAGCGCCAAAAAGCGCGGGACGACGAGGTTCTTGATCGGATCGACACCGAGCACCTGCAGCGCGTCGAGCTCCTCGCGGATCTTGCGCGCCCCCAGGTCGGCGGTGATCGCGGTGCCCGCGACGCCCGCCAGTACGATCGCGGTCACGTTTGGACCGATCTCGCGAATCGCCGCCAGCACGAAGAAGCCGCCGAGACGGTCGAGGGCGCCGAAGATCGTCAGGAAGTTGGCCGCTTGCAGGCCCGGCGCGGCGTAGTTGATGCAGACCGTCGAAATCAGCAGCGGAAACCAGCAGAGCCGCAGCGCGAACAGGAACTGCGAGACGAACTCGCCACCGTACGGATACGGGGGTCGCAGCGCAGAGACGATCGTGCGACCCGTGAGGATCATCATGTCCCCGATTTCCTCCAGCAGGTTCCTCGTCGGCAAGAACGCCCGCTCTGCGGCACTGCGAACCATCTGTCCTGTCGTCCCTCCTCGGTGGCGTCAACGGCCTTGCGAACTCTACGCGATGCATCACCCGCACGCCACCATCGTGGGTGCCGCACTAGCGGTCAGGCCCGCTTGATGCCCACCCCAGGGCCCGCCCAGCGCCGACCCCCGCTGGTATGGTGGCCGACCGTGAGGGAGCTGTGCGGGCTTGAGAACGTGTGGCCGGCGCGCGCGCACACACGTGTGCGCCGCGATCAGCGCTCAGCGATCGGGATCGACCCCCTTGCATCTGCGCCGGCGGAGACATCGTCCTCCGGCGATCAACGCTCAGCGATCGGGATCGCGCCCCTTGCACCTGCGCCGGCGGAAGCATCGTCCTCCGCACCCTCGTGCGCCCCCCAGGCGCATGCGCTCGCGCGACCGGCCCTCGCGCTCGCCGCCGCGCTCGCGGCGCTTGCGATCGCGGGCTGCAGCTCGGGCTCACGCCAGGACGCCGGCGAACCGAGCGGCGTCTTTCCGGTGCGCATCACGCACGCGAGCTTCCCGGCGCTGCAGTCGGTTGCGCGGCCTGCCGCGCTGGTGTTGACGATCAACAACGCCGGCACGCAGACGATCCCGAACGTGGCGGTGTCGCTGGACTCGCTGTACTACAACACGAGCTTCCCCGGCGTGGCGTCGAAGAAGCGGCCGATCTGGGTGATCGAACGAGGGCCGGGGACGATTCCGAAACACCCCGTCGAAAGCGAAGCCGTGGCCCCGCCCGGCGGCGGCCAGACCGCGTACGTCGAAACGTGGGCGCTCGGCGCGCTCGCTCCCGGAGCCAGCGCCACCTTCCACTGGCTCGTGACGCCAGTGAAGCCGGGCCTGCACCACGTGCACTATGTGGTCCACGCCGGGCTCGCCGGCAAGGCAAGAGCCCGCTTCCCCTCGGGCGCGATCCCGCAGGGGGGGTTCCTCGTGCACGTCGCGCCGCGACCGCCCGCCAGGCACGTGAACCCTGAAACCGGCAAGGTCACCCCCGGGCCCTACGTGCCCAGCTCCTGACGCCGGCGCGTCCAGACCGGCCTGCGTTGGCCCCTCGGTCCAGACGGGCCTCGTTTGGCCCGCTGTCGAAAGCGGACCCCCGTCGTTTTCGCCAGGCGGTGATGCCCTTCGCGCAAACAGCCCATATACGATTGCGCCTCGGCTCCGCTCTGCGCGCCCACGGGTCTACGGCTTGTGCGGCCTCGAGGGCGTGCGCCGCCGCGCAAACCCCTGCCAGGAGGAGTCGATCCGCCTATGTCCGCGACACCGCAGCAGACCGCTATCCGTGACCTCGTCGCCGGCGACGAGCCCCTGACGATCGAGAAGTTCGCGGGCAAGAGCGACGCCGGCGCTGCGGATGCGCTGGCGATGGCAGAGAAGCTCGGGGTCAAGATGGTCAACCTCAAGTTCACCGACGTACCGGGCACCTGGCAGCACATGACTTTGTCGATCAGCGCCCTCGAGGAGGACGCGTTCAGCGACGGGCTCGGCTTCGACGGCTCGTCGATCCGCGGCTTTCAGCAGATCGCCGAGTCGGACATGCTGCTGCTGCCCGATGCGACGACGGCGAAGATCGATCCGTTCTACGCCGAGCGCACGCTCTCGCTGATCTGCAACATCATCGACCCGATCACACGCGAGGCCTACTCGCGCGACCCGCGCTACGTGGCGCAGAAGGCCGAGCGTCACCTCGTGCAGACCGGCATCGCCGATACCGCCTTTATCGGCCCCGAGGCTGAGTTCTACGTGTTCGACCATGTCTCGTTCGACCAGAAAACGCACGCGTCCTACTACGAGGTCAACACCGCCGAGGCCTACTGGAACCGCGGCGCCGGCTTCGGCGACCCGCAGGCAAAGCCGAACGTCGGCCACCATCCGCGCTCGCAGGAGGGCTACTTCCCGGTGCCCCCGATGGACACGATGGGCGACCTGCGCGCGCTGATGGTGTTGACGCTCGAGGCGCTGGACGTGGCCTGCGAGTTTCACCACCACGAGGTCGGCGGCCCGGGCCAGGGCGAGATCGACCTGCGCTTCTCGCCGCTGCTGCCGATGGCCGACGCGCTGATGCTGCACAAGTACATCGTCAAGAACGTGGCCCGCGCGGCCGGCAAGTCGGCGACGTTCCTGCCGAAGCCGATCTTCGAAGAGAACGGCTCGGGCATGCACGTGCACCAGTCGCTCTGGAAGGACTCGCAGACGCTGATGTTCGACGAGAACGGCTATGCCATGCTCAGCGAGCTCGCGCTCAGCTACGTCGCGGGGTTGCTCGAGCACGGTCGCGCCCTGATGGCGTTCCTGGCGCCTTCGAGCAACAGCTACCGGCGTCTCGTGCCCGGCTATGAGGCACCGGTCAATCTGGTGCACTCGCAGCGCAACCGCTCGGCCGCCGTGCGCATCCCGATGTACCTGTCCTCACCCAAGGCCAAGCGCGTCGAGTTCCGTCCGCCCGACCCGTTGACGAACCCCTACCTGGGCTTCTCGGCGCTGTTGATGGCGGGCCTCGACGGGATCAAACGCGGGCTGAAGCCCGGCGACCCGCTCGACGCCGATCTGTTCGACCTTCCCGAGGAGCAGCTCGCCAAGATCGGGCACGTGCCCGAGTCGCTGAGCGCCGCGATGGACGCGCTCGAGGCCGACCACCAGTTCCTGCTCGACGGCGACGTGTTCACGACCGATCTGATCGAGGAGTGGATCTCCTACAAGCGCCAAGAAGCGAAAGAGATCGAGCTGCGACCCCATCCGTGGGAGTTCGTGCAGAGCTACGACGGCTGAGCGGCGCGCGGCGCCCGCCGCGCGAGTCCGGACGCGTTCACAAACCCGAACACCCGCACACACCCGGACTTGCTTTCGCGCCCGGACCCGCCTGACGCACCCTGGCTCGCCTCACACGCCCAAGTTCGTTCCACACACCCGGGCCCTCATCGGCGTCGCCGCCGTCGCGTGCGGGCACTGGCGTCGCGCGGCCGCCGGCAGAGCGTGCTCATTTCATACGCGCTCACCTCGCGCGCCGGGCTGCCCTCATGGGCATCGCCAAGCTCACGCGCGCGCTCGCCTCGCGCGGTCATTTCACACCGGCGCCCGCCTCATACCCGCGCTCGGTTCACGCGTCCGAGCTTCCGTGCGCCGTCTTTCACACTACGCGTGTGCGCCGGTAAGCGTTCGGTCGATTAACACGCTCGTACAAACGTCCAACCCTTGGCTGCGGGCGTGTTGCCGATGGTATGACATGACCCTCGCGCACACCTCGCGACGCCCGTCAAGGAAGAGGATTTCAGATGCCGCGCGCCGGTCGCCTGATGACGATTCGAAGCTGCATGTCGGTCGCAAGCGCACCGCTCTCGCCGGGAGCCGTTCTCGCGTTCTCGCTCGCGGCCGTTCCGGCCGGTGCGGCGGTCGCGCTCTCGCTTTCAGTGACGCCGGCGCATGCAGCATCGCCGTCGCATCGACGGGCGGCGCAGGCGCGTCGCGCATCGCCTCGAGGCACGTGCGCCAGTGCCGCGCCAACGCCCTCGGGCGCGGCCACGGCCACCACGGTCAGCGCGGCGCGGCGGACCGTCACCGGCACGGCGGGCGCCGACGCGACGGCCGCGCGAGCGAGCGCAAACCACGACAGGCACATTCCCCCACATCTGAGCGCGCGCAAGCGCTGCAGCAAGCGGCGCCGCTCGACCAAAGCCGAACATCGCACGTCCAGCTGGGGGCCCGTGTCGAGCCAGCCGCTGGCCGCCGCCGGCGGCGCGCAGGCCGTCTCCGGCGCACCGCCAAGCGCCTCCGAGCAGACAGGCGAACCGTCCACGCCGCAGGGTGAATCCGGCGCGAGCGCCGGATCGCCATCCGCTCCCGAATCACCCCCGTCCGCTGAACCCCCGGCCACTGAAGAACCACAGGCCGCCGAAGAACCGCCCGCGACCGAAGAACCTCCTGCCGGCGAAGAAGGCGGAGCCACGACGGCGGCTTCACGCTTTCGCTTCTTCTCGCCTTCGAGCTTCTGGAACCAGCCGCTCGCGGCCAACGCTCCAATCGATCCGAGCTCACCGGCGCTGGTACAGGCGTTCGACGCCGAGATATCGAGCGAGCTGCAGGCCGGGACGGGGCCGTGGATTAACACCACGGCCAACAGCGTGCCGCTCTACACGGTGGGCCCAGGCCAGGCGACGGTACCGGTGACGCTCGAAGGCGATCTCGAACCGGCGCTGGCGGCGTCGTGGAGCGCGGTTCCCCTGCCCTCGGATGCGCAGCCTGCCGCCGGGACGGACAAAAGCCTCGTGGTGTGGCAGCCCAGCACCAACCGCATGTGGGAATTCTGGAAGCTCTCAGATGGTACCGACGGCTGGTCGGCGTCATGGGGCGGCTCGATGCAGGACGTTTCCGAAGATCCCGGCGTCTATGGACCGGAAGCGTGGCTCGGCGCGGAGCCCTGGTGGGGCGCGAGCGCGACCTCGCTGGCGCTGGCGGGCGGTCTGATCACGTTTCACGATCTGAAGCACGGCAGCATCGAACATGCGCTCGCAATCGCGATCCCCGGTGCGCGCGCTGACATCTACGCGCTGCCGGCACAGCGCGACGACGGCGATTCCACCAACCCGCTGGCGTTGCCCGAGGGCGCCCACCTGCGCCTGAATCCGGAACTCGACCTGGCGGCTCTCCATCTACCGCCGCTGACGCTGATGCTCGCACGGGCGGCACAGCGGTACGGGATCATCGTCAGAGATCAGGCGTCGAATGTGGCCTTTTTCGCCCAGGCGCCGATGCCGCCGCACGCGAATCCGTACACCGGCGTGAACGGCTATTTCGAAGGGTCTTACCCAGATCAGCTGCTGGCGGCGTTCCCCTGGAGTCAGCTTCAGGTGCTGCAGATGACCCTGCGCGAAGGGTCCTAGTCAACTACATGGAGGTAACCAGATGGCGCATTGCGTCAACCGTGCACCACAGGACGAACAGACGAGTGACCTCGAGCCCGAGACGACCGGCATCGGCTTCCGCGGCGTGCGACTCGGCGCGCAGCTTCGCGAGAGGCGATTTGGCGACACGCGGCCAGGCGAGTCGTCGGTGAGCAACGAGCAGGCCGCCGCACGCCTGGTGTCGCATGCCGTCAAGCGAGCGCAGGCCGGCGATCGCGAGGCGCTGGGTTTTCTGTATGCGCGCTACGCCGATGACATATACGGCTACGTGCGCAGCATCGTCCACGACTATCACGAGGCCGAGGACGTCACCCAGCACGTGTTCGCCAAGCTGATGCGCGTGATCGGCACCTACCAGGAGCGCGACGTTCCGTTCTTCGCGTGGATGCTGCGCGTCGCTCGCAATGCCGCAGTCGACCACATCCGCCAGCGCCGACTCGTTCCGGTCGAGGAGGTTCGCGGCGCCGAGCCCGAGTACAGCGTCGGCCATTCACACCACGAGCGACCGATCAACGAGCTGCGCGACGCCCTCGCCACGCTTCCGCTGGCGCAGCGTGAGGTGCTCGTGCTACGCCACTTCGCCGGCCTGTCTCCGACCGAGATAGCCACGCGCACGGGCAAGAGCGAGGGCTCGGTCCACGGCCTGCATCACCGCGGGCGCAGGGCGCTGCGCGCCGAGCTGATCAGTCGCGAGGCAGCCCCCGCGACGATCGGCCGCCATGGCACAGGCGCCCGCATCACCCGCGATTTCTCGCACCCGCGACAGCGTCGCCTTATCCACTCATGACTGCGTTCACCTCACTCACCGCCGATTGCCTCGATCTCAGCCACATCACATCGGCCTGGCGACCATTCACATGAATCGGCTGCACTCCCTTCCAACGATCAACGACGCCGGAGGCTCACGCTCGGGAGCCTGAATCGGGGATGAAAAACGGTTGCTCCCGGAGTGCAGAGCAAACGCTTAGATCGCGCTCGAGCGCGAGAATCGAGCCTCGCGGTCGTTGTTCTGCCGAGGCTCTCGATCGAGAGCCTCGTTTCGACCGGTCAGCTCAATCCGACCGCCCGCGCGCGTTTGTGTCGAAGTCCACTGGAAAAGGCTCGCAACTGATCAGGCTGCTATGCGCCGGCCTGGCGCTATTGGGATATGGCGCAGCGCTTGCAGGATGTGGCGAAACCACCCGCCGAGGGCCGGTCCCGCAGCGGCGCCACACCGCGCACGAGCAGGTGGAGGCTTGGTCCGCACGGCGAAGTGATTCAGCAGAACCCGCGCGCTTCTTCTCGCCTGCGAGCGTCTGGAACCGGGCAGTCTCGCCCGAAGCGCCGCTTGATCCGCAGTCCGGCCAGGTTGTCGCCGCACTCGTTCGCGAAGTCGCCCAGGAGCAGGGCGAACGGCGCGGGCCGTGGATCAACACGAGCTCTTATGGCCTGCCGATCGTGACGGTGCCCGCCGATCAGCCGACCGTGCCAGTGGCACTCGACCACGCCCCTGAACCGGCGCTGAGCTCGGCTTGGAGCGCGGTTCCGCTGCCCGCGTCGGCGGCTCCCACGAGCGAAGGCGAAGGCTACCTCGTGGTTTGGCAGCCGAGCACCGATCGGATGTGGGAGTTCTGGCAGCTCGCCCGCGAGGGCGATGGCTGGCACGCCTCCTGGGGAGGCGCTATCCGCGACGTGTCGGCGAACCCGGGCGTGTACGGCCCTGAAGCCTGGCCCGGCGCGCACGCCTGGTGGGGCGCGACCGCCAGCTCGCTGGCCCTCGCTGCGGGCGTGATCACGATCGAACAGTTGCGCCACGGCCAGATCGACCACGCGCTTGCGCTCGCCGTGCCCGACGTTCGCGCAGGCATGTTTGCCGCGCCGGCGCAGCGCACAGACGGGAGATCGACCGATCCTCTGGCGTTGCCCGAGGGCGCGCACCTGCGTCTCGATCCGCACCTCGATCTCGCGCGCCTGAACCTGCCGCCGCTGACTCGCATGATCGCGCAGGCCGCCCAGCGCTACGGGATCATCGTCCGCGACTACGCCTCGGACGTGGCGTTTATCGCGCAGGACCCAACGCCCACGGGCGAAAACCCCTATCTCGGCCCGAGCGGCTTCTTCGAAGGGCGCTATCCGAGCGAGCTGCTGGCGTCGTTTCCGTGGGAGCACCTGCAGCTGCTCGCGATGGACCTGCATACCAAGCCATGAGCCGCGCGAGCGCAGACGCTATGAGCCGCGCGTCTCCCGAGGCAGCGCTCGTCGTCATAAGCGCGGGGACGGCTGCCCGACGCAACGCCGAGCGTGAGCTGGCCACGGAACTCGCGCGCGCGGCAGACTGGGAGCTGCTCACCGCGACGCTTGGTGCGCGCAGGCTTTTGCCGGCGCTCGGCGAGCGCATCCGGAGTCTCTGTCCGAGCGGCGCGCGCGAGCAGTTCGCGAGCGCGGTCGAGCGGTCGATCGAGCAGACACGCCGCCAGGGCGCCCTGCTGGGACTCGTCTCCGCGCACCTGAGACAGGGGCTGGCGCAAGCGGGGATCCGCTCGCTGATCCTGAAGGGCGCGTTGCTCGCCGAGGCGATCTACGGCGATCCAGGACGCCGGGCCGCAAGCGACATCGACCTGCTGGTGGCGCCCGGCGATCTGCCCGGCGCGGTCGAGGTCATGCGACGAGCGGGCTACGGCGCTCCCAACGACCACGTGGGGCGCGACGCGTTGCCTCCGCTGCACTACACGCTCAGCCACGAATCGGGGCGGTTGCCGGCGCTCGACCTGCACTGGCGCGTGCACTGGTACGAGCGCACGTTCGCCACCGACATGCTCGCGCGGGCGGCCGAGGATCATCGCTTCGGCCTGCGCGCGACTCCGCTCGACGAGCTCGCGAGCCTGTTGCTGTTCTACGCTCGCGACGGCTTCCTCGACCTGCGTCTCGCGATCGACCTCGCGACCTGGTGGGACCTGCTCGGCGCTCGGCTACACGCGGGGGCGCTCGCAGAGATCATCGACCGCTATCCCGCCCTGAACCGTGCTGTGCTCGCGGCGACGAGCGTGGCTGAGCGAGTCGTCGGCCTGCCCGCAGAGCGCCTACTTGGTGGCGAGCGCAGAGCCGATCTGCGCACGCGGTTGGCTGCGCGCCTGGCCAACCCGGACGGCCGCGGTGATCCGGCGCAGCTCAACGCGGACGTCGGGCTCGTTGACTGGCTGCTCGCGCCACGAGGCGGGCAGCGGGAGTTCATCCGACGGCAGCTGCTTCCGCCGCGCAAGGTGCTCGAGGAACGCTCACGCGCGCGGCAAGAGCGCAGCGTCTCGCCGCTCGGTCACGGCGTCCGCGTACTCGGGCGTTATGGCCTGACGATGGCGCGCATGGCTGCCTCGTCCCGAGCGCGACGGGCGAGCCGCTCGCTCGCGTAGGGGGGCCGCTCGGGCGCGCAGGCGCAGGCTTCGGGACGCGCAGGCGCACCGGCGTTCTCTCGCCAGGCCCACACGAGACCGTTGTGGCGACCACGCTCGACCTCCTCCACGTGGCGATATCCCGCAGCGCGCAGGAGTCGCACGGCGCTCGCCCCGGCGTCAGGCTCAGGGCAGCCGCGTGCGTGCCACTCGAGCACCACCACATCGGCTCTGAGACCGGCGAGCCGCGCATCGGTAAGGATCGCCCACTCTCCCCCCTCGATATCGATCTTCATCAGGCTCACATCGTGGTCCTGCTCGAAGATGTCGACCGTTCTGACGGTGATCGTCCGGCCCTCGCGTGCCGGGGGACCAGCCCTCGACCCGCCCTGATTCGCTACGAGATCGAGGTGGGAGTCGGCGAACAGGCCCGCGGTGAACCCCATCTCGCCGACACGATTCGCGACTGCGATGTCGGACACCGACCAGCGTCCCTGCAATTTGTTGGCAGCGATCACTTGGGTGAGCATGCGCAGGTTCGTCGGATCGGGCTCGAAGCTCCGGATCTGTGCTCCCGGCCAGCGGCTCAGCGCGTAGACGCCGAAGAGGCCGATGTTCGCGCCCAGGTCGACGATCGTGAGCGCGGAGTTGGCATCGAGCGCGGCGGCTATGGCCGGCGGCGGCTCGTAGCTGCGGCGACCCCCGGTGCCGCCGAAGATCTCGTTGAAGATATGCACGTCGCGCGTGCGGTGGCGCAGGAAAATGGTCATGTCCGACTCGTGCAGTCGGTGCGCAGCGACGCGCGCGGGCCCCAGCTGCAGCGCCACGAAGCGCAGCGGTTCGCGCACCGCTTTCGCGCCCCGCACCGTCTGCACCAGATGCTGCCCCGGCCGCGACTTGACCGGCGCGCCGAGCACGGGCGCGCGCGCAAGCGTCTTGCGCAGGGCCTCGGCGATCATCGCACGACCACCGCCACCGTGCTCGCCTGACCCGTGTCCGGCTTGCGCACGCGGCTGATGCGCACGTCCGGACGCCAGTCGACCGAAGTCGGAAGGCCCGCCATGCACAGCCCGGCCCACGTCCACAACAGCAGCTGCGTGAAGTTCTGCTGCAGCGGATCGAAGCCCGCGAGCACGCAAAAGAAGACGGCGAGCGCGAGCAGACCGAGCTTCCATGGACGGAGTTCATCTGGTCCGCGGCTGAAGATCGCGCCGCCGAGGCCCCAGCACAGGCAGGCGATCCACAACGTGAAGCCAACCAGTCCGAGCTCGACTGCGTTGGAGAGGTAGCTGTCGTGAAGCGGCAGGGCAACGCCGGAGTCGCTGTAGCCGGTCATCGGGTAGCTCGGGGCCTCCCGGAAGTAGCCGATGCTGACGTTTTCGTAGTTGTCCCAGCCGAACCCGAGCAGTGGCCTTGCCTCGATCATGCGCAGCGCGGTGGCCGTCTGGTTCTGGCGATCCCACACCGAGGTCTGGTCCGCGGCGCGTTCGCTGGCGTGGCCAGCGATGGCGGGGAAGACGACGAGCGCGCCGCCGATCAGCAGCGCGCAGGCGGCTATGCCCGGCAGCAGCCAGCGGCGCAGCTCGGGGGCGGCGAGCGCCGCCGCGGCGACTCCGGCGGCGGCCGCGATCCACACGCCTCGCTCCAGGGTAAGGAACGACCCGAGCGCCGACAGCACCACGACCGCGCCGGCGAAATAGCGCCATCGCCGCGCGCGCCATTTCCAGCAGGCGATCGCGGCGGCCGTTCCGCAGGCGAAGCACGCGAACCCCTCGCTGATCGGCTCCCGGAACGGCCCGCCCGGCTGCGTGACGAGTCGAAGCGCGTCGCTGGCCGCGATGTAATGGGGAAATACGAGTCCGTGCGGTCCGATCGTCTCGAACACCGCGGTCACTCCCAGATACGCGCCGAGCCCGACCAGCGTCGCCAGCAGCAAGTTGCGCTCACGCGGCCCCGCGAACACGACCGGGGCGATCAGCAGCATCAAGAATGGGATCGCTCCGAGGCGATCGAGCAGATCGAAGATCGCGGCTTCGTTGCCGAGCGTCCCGGCCGCCGCCGCCGAGGCGATCGTGTACAGGACCATGGCGGCGAGCAGCAGGTGGATGTCCCGGACTCGCGGTCTCGGCAGGCCGGCCGCGCCGGGGGCGTGCAGCGCCAGCGCGAGCAACGCAAACACGATCAGGATGCGATCGGGCAGGAACGGAAAGCCGGGCAGGCCGAGGCTGCCCCAGCTGCCGGAGAAGATCGTCAGCGCGATCCCGGCGCACATGATGCCCGCCACGGGCAGCTCCCACAGCGCGGCTGCGAGCGCCAGCACGGCGACGAGCGCCACCCCAGTTACGAACAGCCAGTGTCCGTGCAGCATCCACGGCGCGCGCTGGTGCACCGCTGCCAGCGCCGCCACCCCGATCGCGAGCCACACGTACCAGGCAGGGCGCCAGACCGCCGGCCGGGGCCAGACCATCGCCTGCGACATCTCAGGTCTCGAAGGCGGGCCGCCGGAGACGGCCGCGCTGCTCGCGCAGGACGGCCAACGCACAACCGATCACCAGGCCGGCCAGCAGCCCGACGAAGCCCAGCAGCTCGATCTTCGACTTGCGGTCGCTTTCGGCTGTGACCGCGCCGGAGAGCAGCGACACCAGTTCGGTCGTATCGGTGCTCTCGGCGCTCAGCTGGTAGGCACTCGCCAGCGCGTGGACCTGCAGCGCGGCCGCGGCCTGGCTCGCGTGCGCGCTTTCGAGCCCCAACCGCCGCGCCGCGTCGGGGTCGGCCGCGTAGTCGCTCGTGGCCCGCGCGAGTGTCGCCTGGGTGCGCGCCAGGCGCAGCGACGCCGCGCGATAGTCATGCAGCAGCCGCCGGCTTTCCGGACTGTAGGTGTTGGCGGCCCCCTCGTAGGCGATCACCGCGCGGCTGGTGACGTTGGCCAGGCGCACCGCCGCCGCCGCGTTGGGGGCACTGGCAATCACGCGGAAGACGGGGCTCTCGGGGATCGGCTCCGCGGACAGTTGCGTGACGGCCGCGTCCGGGCTGAGCCCGAGCGTGCGCTGAACCGTCGCGAGCACCGGCGCGGCGGTGATCGCGCGGCTGAAGGCGGCGGCAAGGTCGGTGGAGGACTGGACGAATCCGTAGAAGCCCGGCGAGTTCGGGTTGACCTTGCCGACCTGCAGCGCCGCGGCGGCCGTATAGGTGCTCTTGCCTACCGCGCCGGCTGCGGCCCCGAGCACCGCGACCGCGACCGCGCACGCGACCACCAGCAGCTTGTGCCGGCCGATCGCGCGGGTCAGCAGATTCGACTGCGTCGGCGCCTGCATGGGACCCGGTGCGTGCGAGTTGCCCATAACAACCGGCGGTGTCGAGCTGGTGAATAGCTGCGGAGGTTGAATCAGAGCGCGTGGTCGAGCCCGTGCGGGCGTGGACGTGCGGGCCGTTTTCAGCCCCGTGCGATCAACGCCGAGATGCGCCGGGAACTTCCGATCCGTTCGGCACCCGCCTTCCCCCTGCGCATCCCAAATCACCCCGCCCAAAGCCGCCACCAACACATATCCCGGCAAGCGAACCAACCAGCGTCTTGCAGTCCGCTCCATCGCGCGGCTCAAACAGTCCTGCGACCGCTACATCGCCCGGCTCGAGGCTACTCGACGTACCCGGGGCCGTCGGCCAGGTCCGCGCGCATCGCCCGCATGTTCTCGGCGCTGACGTGCTCGTAGGCCGAATAGCCCGCACGGGGATAGCAGGGCCGTTCAGCTATACGGCTGTTGTGCTTGGCGATGAAGCGCTCGAGCGTGCCGACCTGCTCGGCGGGGTTGCCCATCACGATCGCGCCCGGTGGAACGTCTTCGCGCACGACGCTGCCGGCGCCGACGATCGCGTGATCCCCGATCGTGACACCCGGCAGCACGATCGAGTTCGCCCCGATGTAGACCTTGCGACCGATGTCGACCCGACCGAGGCGGATATAGCCGGTCCAATGCTTGGTGCTTCCGTCGTGGGCGACGATCCTCACCCCCGGCGAGAGCACCGCTTCGTCCCCGATCGAGATCAGCCACAAAAAGCCGTGATCGAAGGCTGCGAAGCCGTCGATGTAGACGTCGCGGCCGACGGTCAGGCCATGCCGTATCAGCCACCGGCGACTCGGGTGGCCGCGCAGCCGGCCCACCAGCGCGCGCCGCCACGAGATCGAGGGCGGGCGCGCGGTATCTACCTCGACTGCCGGCGGCGCACGCTCGTGGCTGACCTGCGAGGCAGCCATCACGCGGGGGTCACGCGTCGCGCGCCGCGGCGCATGATCGCAAGCTGCTCCCGGCGCCCGAACGCCTGCACGTCCGCAGCCGCGCGTGGGCGCCGGCGTACGCGGGCGCTGGCCCATCCGACCAGGAACGCGACCGATCCGAGCAGGCGCGGATGGTCACCGATCCGGCGCGCGGCGCTGAGCGCGACCCACAGGGGATGCTGCCCGATGCCGTACGCGCAGGTGCCCCAGCGATAGTGGGCGCGGAGCTTGCCGTCGACGCTCCCGGTCGGCCGCAGGTGGATCGTCTCCCCACCGCGACACGACAGGCTTTCGGTCCGCCAGCCGTGCATGCGGGCCGCGGTCTCGTCGATCGTGTCCCATCCCAGGATCGCGGGGATCGGCGAGATCTCCTCGAGACAGGCGCGACGGTAGAACCTCGTCGGTCCGCGCACGTGATATGGGGGGCAGCGCTCGCGCACCGCCGCGCCGCTGCGAGGATCGATCACACTCAGGTAAACACCTGCGATTCCGAGGTCCGGCCCGTTCACGAAGGCGCGCTCCAAGGTGTCGAACAGGTCCGGCGCGAGCTCGAGATCGGCGTCCATCTTGACCGCTATGTCCCACTCTTGCCGAACCTTCGACAGCCCCCACTGGAACGAACGCAGCTCGGCGGCCTCCGCCAAGCGATCGCGCGCGGGCGGCCGGGGCGGCCGTCGCAGCAGACTGACGTCGGGACGTCCCGCCGCGAACTCTGCGGCGATCGCCGGGGAGGCATCGGTCGAGCCGTCGTCGACGAGGACGAGCGAGTCGGGAAAGCGCCGCTGCCTGGCCATCGAGTTCAGGAACGCCTGCATGTGGAGCTCCTCGTTGAGGAACGACACCACGCAAACGATGCGTAGCGGTGCCTGCACGGGCGAGGGAGGCAACTGCGCCTGCGCGGTTGACAGTGGCATCTGAAGAGTCCTCATCGCAAGCTCGCCACGGCTTCTGCCCCGGGCGACTCCGGCGCAACTACCTTCACCTCGACCGGCCGGTCGGACGGCTCCAGGATCTCGCCGAAGAGCGCTGCGAGTTGTGCGGCGGAGCGATCGACGTCGAACTCACGCAAGACACGCTCACGTCCGGCGCTCGCCACACGCAAGCGCAGTTGCGGGTCGTGTATGAGCGTGGCGATCGCAGCAGCTAGCTCGTCCGCGCGTCCGGGTGTGACCAGCAGGCCGGTATCTCCGTCGCGCACGAGCTCGCGCACCCCCGAGATGGCCGTCGCGATGACGGGCCGCCCGCTCGCCATCGCCTCCATCAGGACCGTCGGTAGGCCCTCTGCGAAGCTCGCGGAGCAGACCAGCGTCGCGTCGGCGTAGCAGTCTGTTACCTGCTCCTGCCCCAGGGCGCCGCGAAAGGTGACGCGGTCGCTCACCCCGAGCTCGAGTGCGAGCTGTTCGAGCCGGGTGCGCATCGGACCGCTGCCGACCAGCACCGCCTCTAGCTCCTGACCGTCTCGCGCCAAATCAGCGACGGCGTCCAAGAGAATCGCGTGGCCCTTCTCAGGAACGAGCCTGCCCACGCACAGCACCTGAGGACGGCCGTGCCGGGGCTCGCCAAGGTGCTCATACTCGGAGGAACCCACGCCACAGTGCACGACGCGCAGCTTTGACCAGTGACGATCGTCCACGAGCGCCATCAGCTGGCTGCGCGCGAAGTCGCTGATGCATACGACTGCATCGGCTCTCTCCAGCTTCTCGCGGAGACGGAACCATCGCACGTCCCAAAACTCGATCGGGCCGTGCATCGTCAGGCTCCATGTGCGCGGCCCACTGCCGGCGGCCTTCCCGAAGTGCGCCGCCAGCGCTGCGACGTCCGCGGGAGGAGAGCCGTGATGAGCGTGCAGGTGGCGTACACCCGATGCCGAGCAATGTCGCCACACCATTATCGCCTCGGCGAAGTAGAAGATCTGCCACACTCGTCCCCTCAATCCCGGACGCGCCAGGCCGAGTGCCTCGCGCAATGTCGCGAGGTACGCGCGCGGGTGCAGAAGCAACGCACTCACGTGCGCGGTGAGCAGGTCCCGCAGGCGTGGCGGGCGGACCGCGTAAGTCGTCTCGGCGGCGGCGCGATTCTCCTGCGAGAGCAGGTGATCTCCAGAGGTCCGGCGCAGGGAGATAGTGTGAACCTCTGCGCCCAGCCGCCGCAGTGCAGTGACCTCGCGCAGGATGAACGTGTGCGATACGCCCGGGTACTGCGTCGTTATGTAGGCGAGTCGAAGCTTGGGATTCATCGATCTCCCACGATCGCCGGCACGGCGCGCTCAAAGGCCGGCCGCTGCACTATTCGATTCGGCCGTGAGATGGCCTCGCGAGATGCCGAGCCACTCGTGTGGTCGAGCTCGATCGGCTCGCCGGCGCGTTCCATCGAGCGATGGGCGGCCTCGAGCGCGCGCACGACCTCGAGCCCCAGCCGCGCGTTGGAGCGCGGCTCCTCGCCTGTGTCGATGGCGCGGGCGAAGTCCGCCAGCTCGAGCGACAGCGGCTCGGCCGCATCGATCCGGGGGACGACGATGTCGCCGCTGCGATAGGTGAGCTGGTACTCGCCGAAGGTCGCGGGGGCCTGCGTCTGGGAGAAGTCGAGGCCGCGGTCGTAGATGCGCACCGACTCGTCGGAGGACGTGTCCTCGTACTGGACCATGCGACGCGAGCCGACGACGACCATCTGGCGCATCTTGCGCGGCGCAAGCCACGAGATCTGCACGTTGGCGGTGGCGCCGCCCTCGAAGCGGACGGTCAGGAAGGCCGTCTCGGGGATGCCCAGCTGGAAGATGCTCTGGCCCGACGCCGACACGTGCGAGAGCGGCCGGTCGAGCCAGTAGAGCAGGATCGAGAGGTCGTGGGGCGCAAGGTCGCTGATCACGCCGTCGCGCTGATACAGGCCGAGGTTCATGCGCGAGGAGGTGACGAAGTACAGCTCGCCGATCTCGCCGGTGCGGATCAGGTCTCGCACCTTGTTGACCGAGGGGCTGTACACGAAGGTGTGTCCGGGCATCAGCACCACTCCCGCG
>CAWFPU010000005.1:0-75882 GCA_963817845.1 uncultured Solirubrobacterales bacterium | reverse complement strand
ATCTGGCCCGCGCTGATCGGCAACGGCCTGTACGGGTTTCCGGTTGACGCCTACTGGCTGGACATCGGCACGCCCGAGCGCTACCTGCAGGGCACCTTCGACATCATCGAGGGCAACGTTAACACCGCCGTACGCGCCCGCCTCGGCGACAGCTGGCTGGCGGTCGACCCCGGTGCCGAGCTGCACGGCCGCGCGATCCCGCCGGCGGTGATCGAGCGCGGCGCCCACGTCGCCCCGGGCGCCCACGTCGGCAGCCTCGTCGTGCTCGGACGCGACGTCCGCGTCGGCGCCGGCAGCACCGTCGAGCGCTCGGTGCTGCTCAGCGGCGCCGAGATCGGAGCCGGGTGCAGCCTGCGCGACTGCGTCGTCGCGGCGGGCTGCCGCGTCGGGGATCGCACTCGCCTGGAAGGCGGCGCCGTGCTCGGCGAGGGCGTCACCGTCGGGGCAGACAACACGATCGCCCGGGGGGCGCGTATCTTCCCTAATGTCACGCTGCCCGACGGCGCAATCAAGTTCTGAGCGAGCCCACGCGTGCGCGCGTGCGCGCGTGCGTCGGCGTCAGAGCAGCCGCCACCGGCGCACGAGCCGCGATCCAGACCACCAACCCGACCAGTTTCGAAGGCGACAGGAGGCGAGCAGATGACTGACGCAAGCGAGGCCGTCGCCACGCCGGTGGACGAACAGGGAGCGCTCTCGCGCGAGGCCATCGCGCGAGTGGACGTATCGGGTGAGCTCGACGACGTGCTCTCGCTGCCCGAGCAGCTGCGCGACGCCGTATGGCGGGTCGAGTCGGCGATCATGCAGGACTGGGACACCCCCGCCGGACTGGTGGTTGCCGGCATGGGCGGCTCGGCGATCGGCGGAGCGCTCGCGCGCGCCGCGCTCGGCGACCACGCCTCCCGGCCGATCTTCGTCACCCGCGCCTATGGCCTGCCGAGCTGGACCACGCCCGACACGATGGTGCTGCTGGCGAGCTACTCCGGCGAGACCGAGGAGACGCTCGCGTGCTACGAGTCCGCGGGCGCGCTCGGCGCCAAGCGCACGGTGGCCACGACCGGCGGGCGGCTGGCGGAGATGGCGCGTGCCGACGGCGTCCCGGTGATCCCGCTGCCGGGCGGCTTCCAGCCGCGAGCCGCCGTTGCCTACATGATCGTCGCCGCGCTCGAGGTCGCCGCGCTGTGTGGCGCCGGTCCGCGACTCACCTCCGAGATCGACGTCGCTGCCTCGCACACCGAGCAGCTCGTATCCGAGTGGGGCCCCGACGCCCCCGAGGACTCGCTCGCCAAGTCGATCGCGCGCGGACTGTTCGGCACGACCCCGGTGATCGCAGGCGCTGGCCTCACCGCGCCGATCGCGTATCGCTGGAAGACCCAGATCAACGAGAACGCCAAGCTACCGTGCTTCTTTCACGAACTGCCGGAGCTCGACCACAACGAGCTCGTCGGCTGGGAGGGAGCGCCCTCAGTCGGTCGCTTCTCGGCGGTCTTCCTGGACGACTCCGACATCCACCCGCGCGTCAAGGCGCGCATGGAGCTGACCGAGCGGCTGATCGCCCCGTACGCCGCGACCGTGTTCCGCCCCCAGACACGCGGCCAGACCTCGGTCGAGCGCGTCATCTCGTTGGTGCTGCTCGGCGATCTCGTGTCGATCTATCTCGCCGCGCTGCGCGGGGTCGACCCCACGCCGGTAAAAGCCATCGACGAGCTCAAGGCCGCGCTGGCGAGCAGCTAGAACCTCGTCATGCGGCTTCTGAGAGCCAAATCCGTTGTGCTTCTGAGAGCCGAATCCGTTGTGATACCGTGCGAATCGGCCGAGGAGCGCTGCGACGGGCCGCCATCCGCCACGCTCGGTCATCCCCTTTAGCAAGGGCGCTCATCTGACCGGACAGGAGGACTCGTCATGTCAGCAATGACCCCCACCGCCGCGCGCAGCAGCGACTTCAAGGTCGCCGACCTCTCACTCGCCGAGTTCGGGCGCAAGGAGATACGACTCGCCGAGCACGAGATGCCGGGCCTGATGGCCGTGCGAGCCGAATACGCCGACACCCAGCCGCTCGCGGGCGCCCGCGTCACCGGATCTCTGCACATGACGATCCAGACGGCCGTGCTGATCGAGACGCTGACCGCGCTCGGCGCGCAGGTCCGCTGGGCCAGCTGCAACATCTTCTCCACGCAGGACCACGCCGCCGCCGCCGTGGCCGTCGGTCCCGCAGGCACCCAGGAGGAGCCGCGCGGCGTGCCCGTGTTCGCGTGGAAGGGCGAGACGCTCGAGGAGTACTGGGCGTGCACCGAACGTGCCCTGCGCTGGCCCGACGCCGACCAGAACGGCCTCGCCAACGGCGCGGCCGCTCTCGGCTCGGCCGGCCCCAACATGATCCTCGACGACGGCGGCGACGCGACGCTGCTGGTGCACAAGGGCGCGCAGTTCGAGCGCGCCGGCGCCGTCCCCGATCCCGCCGGCGCAGACTCGCATGAGCTGCAGATCGTGCTCGGGCTGCTTGAGCGCTCGCTGAACGACGACCCCGAGCGCTGGACGAGGATCGCCGCGGGCATCAAAGGCGTCACGGAGGAGACCACCACAGGCGTACACAGGCTGTACGAGATGGCGCAGGCCGGCGAGCTGCTGTTCCCCGCAATCAATGTCAACGACTCGGTCACCAAGTCGAAGTTCGACAACCTCTACGGCTGCCGGCATTCGCTCGTCGACGGCATCAACCGCGCCACCGACGTGATGATCGGGGGCAAGATGGCCGTCATCTGCGGCTTCGGCGACGTCGGCAAGGGCTGCGCCGAGTCGCTGCGCGGCCAGGGGGCGCGGGTGGTGGTCACGGAGATCGACCCGATCTGCGCGCTGCAGGCCGCGATGCAGGGCTACGAGGTCAAGACGCTCGACGATGTCGTCGGGGAAGCCGACATCTTCGTGACCGCCACCGGCAACAAGGACATCATCACCGCCGAGCACATGGGGCGTATGAAGCACCAGGCGATCGTCGGCAACATCGGACACTTCGACAACGAGATCGACATCGCCGGGCTGGCGCAGGTCCCCGGCATCGACAGGATCAACATCAAGCCGCAGGTTGACGAGTGGGTCTTCCCCGACGGCCACGCGATCATCCTGCTGTCCGAGGGCCGCCTGCTGAACCTCGGCAACGCCACCGGCCATCCGAGCTTCGTGATGAGCAACTCCTTCACCAACCAGGTGATGGCCCAGATCGAGCTCTACAGCAAGAACGACCAGTACGAGCGCTCCGTGCACGTGCTGCCGAAGCACCTCGACGAGAAGGTCGCGCGCCTGCACCTCGACGCGCTCAGCGTACGCCTCACGCAGCTGACCTCCGAGCAGGCCGCCTACCTCGGCGTGCCCGTCGAGGGCCCGTACAAGCCCGACCACTACCGCTACTGAACCCAGGCGGTCGCTGGCCGGCGCGATGCGGCGTCCTCAGTCGCTCGCGTACGTAGTACGCCACGCTCCCTGCGTCCTTGCCTCGCTTGGCCAGCGAGCGCCTGGCCTGCTTACCGCTTGACGGGCGGCGATCCGATAGCTTGCCGCGCGATGAGAGCAATGGTTCTCGCCGCCGGCCTCGGCACGCGCCTGCGGCCGCTCACGAACGAGATCACGAAGCCGATGGTCCCGGTGCTCGACCGGCCGGTGATGGCGCACATCATCGACCTGCTCGACCGCTACGGGTTCGACCAGACGATCGCCAACCTGCACTGGTTCCCGGACTCGATCCGCGAGCATTTCGGCGAGCGGCTCTCCTATCGCTACGAGCCTGAGCTGCTCGGCACAGCCGGTGGTGTGCGCGCGTGCGCCGAGTTCTTCGGCGGCGAGCCGTTCCTGGTGATCTCGGGCGACGCGCTCACCGATATCGACCTGCAGGCGCTCGCCGCCAGGCATCGCGACGCGGGCGGCATCGCCACGCTGGCCGTCAAGAAAGTCCCCGACACGCGCGAGTTCGGCGTCGTCCTGCACGACCGCGAGGGGCGCATCACCGGCTTCCAGGAGAAGCCGCGCCCGGACGAAGCGCTCTCAGACCTCGGCAACTGCGGCATCTACGTGTTCTCACCCGAGATCTTCGACTACTTTCCCGAGCGCCCGTTCGTGGACTGGGCCCAGGACGTGTTCCCGACGCTGCTCGCTGAAGACGTGCCCTTTTACATCCACGAGATCCGCGAGTACTGGAACGACGTCGGCTCGCTCGCAGAGCTCCGCCAGGGGACCTTCGACGCGCTGCGCGGCGAGCTGCACCTGGAGATCGACGGCAGCGAGCGCCAGCCCGGCGTGATCGTCGCCCGCGACACGCAGCTGCCCGCCGACGCCGAGATCGAGGGACCGGCGTGGATCGGGCGGGACGTGACGATCGGCCCCGGGGCTCGCCTGATCGGACCGGTCGTGCTCGGTGACGGCGCCAGCCTCGGCGCCCGCGCGCAACTGCGCGAGACGATCGTGTTTCCCGGCACCGAGCTGCCGCCCGAGTCGATCCTGATCGGCGCCATCTGCGGGCACGCCGGGATCCTCGCGAGCGTGCGTCCGCGCGCGCTCCAGCATCGGTCCATCGGGCAGCCCTGATCTGCCGACCGGCCGAGGTCGCAGGCGCCCCCAACACGGAGGACCCGCCGAAGCGGGCCCTCCGCACGAAAAGGGGGATCTATGACACTTGTCAGAATACCAGGATCTTGCGCGACGGTCAACACCCAGCGTGGGCTGACTGTCAGGTGGTCGGATACGTCCCGACGGCGGGCTGTCACGGTGGTCCGGCTTCGTCTCGACCGCCGGCCGTCATGGTGGTCCGGCGACGTGTCCGGACCGGCCCGGAAAGGGTGCAGGGTCCGGCCCGGAAAACCACGCACGCGCATGCGCACGCGCGCGACCGCGCGTCGTAAAATCAGCGACACCATGTCCTCCCAGACGCGGCCGAGCGCTTCGGTCGCCGGCGCGCGCCGTTTGCGCCGCCCGGCTGACCAGTCAGGTGCTGCTCGACCGCCACGACACGAACGGAGCCTGCGATGCAGATCGACGTCAAGGGTCGCAATGTCCAGGTCGGCGAGCAGCTGCGCGAGCGTCTGCAGCGTCGCCTGGACAAGGTCTCAAAGCAGGTGTCCGAGCTGGCCCGGCTCGAGGTGGAGATCTACGAAGAGCGCAACCCCTCGATCGCCGACTCCCAGGTCGCCGAGGCAACGCTGTATCTGAAGGGCGCCACGCTGCGCGCCCGCGACGCCTCGCCCGACATGGACCATTCGCTGAAGCTGGTCGTCGATGAGCTGGCGCGCCAGGTCAAGCGTCATCGCGTCAAACGGCGTCATCGCCGCGACGGTCATGGCGCGGCGACCGAAGCGCCCGCGGCCGAATAGACGCTGAGCCTCGCTATCGCGGTCACTGGCGGGATTGGCATGCCGCCACGACCGAAGCCCGGCGCGGCGCCCGGCGCGTGCGCATAGACGCTCCGAGCCGCCCGCGCCCTCGGCGGCGCCGGGCAGCTAATCTGAGGGCGTGTCCCCATCGCTGCTCGATCGCGCGCTCAACGTAGGCGAGGCCAAGAAGTTCAAGACCTACCAGAAGCGCGTCGCCCTGATCAACGCCTTCGAGCCCGAGCTCGAGCTCGAGTCCGACGCCGAGCTGCGCGAGCGCATGGACGCGCTGCGCGAGCGCGCGGCCGAGGGCGAGTCGCTCGACCAGCTGCTGCCCGAGTGCTTTGCGATCGTGCGCGAGACCGGCAAGCGCACGCTGGCCATGCGCCACTTCGACGTGCAGCTGATCGGTGGCATGGTCCTGCACGACGGCTGCATCGCCGAGATGAAGACCGGCGAGGGCAAGACGCTCACGGCCACGCTCGCCGTCGTGCTCAACACGCTCGCCGTGCGCGATCCGGGCCCCGCCGCCGAGGAGGGCCCGCGCGAGCGTCGCGGGGTGCACGTGGTCACCGTCAACGACTACCTGGCTCGCCGCGACGCCGAATGGATGAGCCCGATCTACGACGCGGTCGGGGTGACGGTGGGCGTGATCGAGAACCTGCAGCCCTACGAGGAGAAGCAGGCCGCCTACGCCTGCGACGTCGTGTACGGCACCAACTCCGAGTTCGGCTTCGACTACCTGCGCGACAACATGGCCAAGGACCTCTCCGAAAAGGTCCAGCGCGGCCACTACTTCGCGATCGTCGATGAGGTCGACAACATCCTGATCGACGAGGCCCGCACGCCGCTGATCATCTCGGGCGCCCCCGAACAGGCGGCCGATCTGTACGTCAAGTTCGCCCGCCTGGCGCCGCAGCTGAAGTCCGGCAAAACGCCCGACGGAATGGATCCGCGCATGAAGAAGCAGTTCGTCGCCGACTTCGACTACGAGCCCGACGAGAAGCAGAAAACGGTGGCGATCACCGAGCAGGGGGTGGCCAAGGCCGAGCGCTTCCTCGGCATCGACCACCTCTATCGCGCCGAGAACGGGCATCTGGTCAACCACCTGATCCAGTCGCTGCGCGCCGAGTCGCTGTACAAGCGCGAAGTCAACTACGACGTGATCGACGGCGAGGTCAAGATCATCGACGAGTTCACGGGTCGCATCCTCGACGGCCGGCGCTGGTCGGAGGGGCTGCACCAGGCGGTCGAGGCGAAGGAGGGCGTCGCGATCAAAGAGGAGAACCAGACGCTCGCCACGATCACCTACCAGAACTTCTTCCGCCTGTACGACAAGCTCGCGGGCATGACCGGCACGGCCCTGACCGAGGCCACCGAGTTCATGAAGATCTACGAGCTGCCCGTCGTGCAGGTGCCGACGAACATGCCGATGGTTCGCGACGATCGCAACGACCAGGTCTACAAGACCAAGGACGGCAAGTGGACCGCGGTCGTCAAAGAGATCATCGCGCGCCACGAGAATGGCCAGCCGGTGCTCGTCGGCACGATCTCGGTCGAGGTCTCAGAGCTGCTCTCCGAGCGGCTCACCAAGCGCGGGATCACCCACTCGGTGCTCAACGCCAAGCCCGAGCACGCTGCCCGCGAGGCGGAGGTCGTCGCCGAGGCGGGGGCGCCCGGCGCCGTCACGATCGCCACCAACATGGCCGGCCGCGGCGTCAACATCAAGCTTGGCGGCAATCCCGAACACCTCGCTCGCCTGCAGCTCGCCAAGGAGGGCATCGCGCCCGACGCCGAAGGCTATGAGGAGCGCCTGGCCGCCGCCACCGCCGAGATCGAGCCCCGCGTCGCCGCCGATCGCGAGCGTGTGACGGCCGCCGGCGGCCTGTTCATCTGCGGAACCGAGCGCCACGAGTCGCGCCGCATCGACAACCAGCTGCGCGGCCGTTCCGGCCGCCAGGGCGACCCTGGCGAGAGTCGCTTCTTCCTGTCGGCCGAGGACGATCTCGTGAGGCTGTTCGCCGGCGATCGCATCTACCGCATCCTCGACAAACTCGGCGGGGTCAACGACGAGGGCAACGAGGAACCGATCGAGGCGGGCATGCTCTCCAAGCAGATCGAGAAAGCCCAGAAGAAGGTCGAGGAACAGAACTTCCTGATCCGCAAACGCGTGCTCGAGTACGACGACGTCATGAACGAGCAGCGCCGCGTCGTCTACCGCTACCGCGACGGCGTGCTCGAAGGCGAGAGCATCGGCGAGGAGGCGCGCGAGCAGGTCGAGGGGGTGCTGGAACGCACGATCGCCCAGTACACGCCCGGCGACTACGTCGAGGACTGGGACCTCGACGGGCTGTTCGTCGCGCTCGGCCAGTTCTTCCCGGTCGATCTCGACGATGAGGATCTTGCTCCGGACACGGCCGACCGCGACTCCCTGACCACACGCGTCGGCGAGCTCGCGCTCGAACGCTACAACGCGCGCGAGGCCGATCTCGGCGAGGAGCTGATGGGCGCGCTCGAGCGCTTCCTGCTGCTGCAGACCATCGATGAGCGCTGGCAGGAGCACCTGTTCGACATGGACTACCTGCGTGAGGGCATCCACCTGCGCGGCTTCGCCCAGATCGACCCGCTCGTCGCCTACAAGAACGAGGCCTTCGACCTGTTCGGCGATCTGATGAACAGCATCTGGGCCGACTACACGCGCATGATCTTCAACGTCCAGGTCAACGTCGAAGGCCAGAACGGCGGCTCCGGTCCGGGCGGGGCGGGTGGGCATCCAATCCCCGCCTTCGCCGCCAGCGGCAGCGCCACCCAGCCCGCCCGCGTCTCATACTCGGGCGGCACGTCGGCCGCGGGTGCAGGCGCCCTCGCCGCGGCTGCCGCGGCTGCGGGGGAAGACCGCCGCGCGGAAGAAGGCGCCGTGATGGAAGGCGGAGCACAGGCCGTGGCCGCCCCCGTGGTCGAGCAGCGTGTGGTGGACGACGAGCACCAGGTCGGTCGCAACGACCCCTGCTGGTGTGGCAGCGGCAAGAAGTTCAAGAAGTGCCACGGCTCCTAGAGGGGCGTCGTTCGTGAGCGCGCTCCGGATTACGAGGCGGTTCAGCTGAACCACCTCGCTCGCTTGATAGCGTGAGTGCATGGCCACGACCGCTCCCAGCGAACCCACGCCACAGCGTCTGGCCGCGATCCGCGAGCAGCTGCAGCTGTTAGCGGACTATCTTTGACCCAGCTGCACTGGGGGAGCGCCTCGCCGCGCTCGAGTCGCAGATGGGAGAGACGAGCTTCTGGGACGACTCCGAGCGTGCCGCGGCGGTGTCCGCCGAGCACGCCCGCGCCTCCAAGCGCCTGCACACCTTCGACGCGCTGCGCGCGGATATCGAGGATCTCGATGGTCTCGTCGAGATGGCCGCGGAGGACGCCTCGCTGCAGGCCGAGGTGGACGAGCAGATCGCGTCGGTCGAGCGGCGCCTGGAAGCGCTCGAGGAGCAGCGTCTGTTCTCGGGACCCTACGACGCGGGCGACGCGCTCGTAACGGTCAATGCCGGCGCCGGCGGCACCGACGCCCAGGACTGGGCCGAGATGGTCCTGCGCATGCAGATGCGCTGGGCCGAGTCGCGCGGCTTCAAGGTCCAGCTGCTCGAGGCCAGCCCCGGCGAGGAGGCCGGCATCAAGTCGGCCACCTTCGAGGCCTCGGGAGAGAACGCCTACGGGCTGTTCTCGGCCGAGCGCGGCGTCCACCGGCTCGTGCGCCTGTCGCCGTTCGACTCCGCCCACCGACGCCAAACCAGCTTCGCCGGGGTCGAGGTGGCGCCGGTCGTTGCGGCGGCGTCGGACGAGATCGAGATCGACGACGACGACCTGCAGGTTAACACCTACCGCGCGTCGGGCGCCGGCGGACAGCACGTCAACAAGACCGACTCGGCCGTGCGCATCACGCACAGGCCTTCCGGCATCGTCGTGCAGTGCCAGAACGAGCGCTCGCAGTCCTCCAATCGCGCCACCGCGATGGCGATGCTGCGAGCCAAGCTGCTCGAGCGTCGCGAGCGCGAACGCGCCGAGGAGATCGCCCGCGAGAAGGGCGACGCTCAGGACGTCAACTTCGGCTCGCAGATCCGCTCCTACGTCACCCATCCGTACTCGCTCGTCAAGGATCACCGCACCAACTTCGAGATGGGCGACGTCCAGCGCGTCTTCGACGGCGATCTCGACGGGTTCGTGCGCGCCTATTTGTTGAAGGCGGCGGCATCCAGGTCGCCGGCGTAGCGGCGAGTATCCGTCGCTGCGGGATCTGCCTGGATAAGCCTGCTCGGAGGGCGACCACCTACGAGCGGTCCACGCGTCGGCGGTCAACCAAGTGGTTCGAGCAGCAGCGACAGATCGAGCGCCGGCGCGGAGTGGGTGAGAGCGCCCATCGAGATGAAATCGACTCCGGTCAGCGCCCGTTCGCGCAGGTTCTCGAGCGTGACGTTGCCGCTGGCCTCGAGCGTCGCTCGCCCGGCGACATGGGCGACTGCGGCGCGCAGCTGCTCGAGGCTCATGTTGTCGAGCAGCAGCCGTGGCGCGCCGGCCGCCAGCGCCTGGTCGATCTCGTCGAGGTTGCGCACCTCGACCTCGAGCGTGTCCGCCAGCTGGGGCGCATGCGCGCGCGTGCGCTCAACGGCCGCGGCGATCCCGCCGGCGGCGGCGATGTGGTTCTCCTTGATCAGGATCGCGTCGAACAGCCCGACGCGATGGTTGCGCGCGCCGCCGGCCGCCACCGCCGCCTTCTCGAGCAGCCGCAGGCCCGGCGTCGTCTTGCGCGTGTCCAGCACCGTCGCGCCCGTGCCTCGCACCGCCTGGACTGCGCGCGCCGCCATCGTCGCCACGCCGGAGAGATGCCCGAGGAAGTTCAGCGCCGTGCGCTCGCATGTCAGCAGTGCCCGGGCGGAGCCGGCGACCGACAGCACCGGGCCGCCCTGCTCGCGCCAGCGACCCTCCTCGACCAGTCGCTCGCAGCGCACGCCCGGATCGAGCGCGGCGAAGGTCGCTTCGACGGCTTCGAGCCCGTAGACCGTCCCCGCTGCCTTCTGGAGGATCAGCCCGCTCGCGCGCGCGTCCGGCGCGACCGTAGCGGCGGTCGTGACATCGCCGGACCCCACGTCCTCGTCGAGCGCTCTGCGGACGAGCGCTCGCAGCTCGTCTGCCGGCATTGCTGGTCCCATCGCAGGCCAGACTAGTCGGGCTGCGATCGGCACCGGGATGTGGAGGGGGCCGTGGGCGAGGCGGGCCGCGGCGCGCGGCCCATCGAGACGTCGGCGGGCGACTTTGGACTCGGGTCAGGCGAGCTCGATCGTGGCGACCCGGGCCGCGGGGATAGACTGGAGAAGGTGCGGTCGCTGCCGATGATTCCGACCCCCCAGCCTCTGCCCGAGCTCACGGCAGAGCAAACCGCCGAGCTGCAAGAAGAGGTCCGCGAGCTTGCCGCCGAGCGTCGCGCGGTGATCCTCGCTCACAACTACCAGGTCCCCGAGATCCAGGACGTCGCCGACTACGTCGGCGACTCGCTCGGGCTCTCACGGCGGGCGGCGGCCAGCGATGCGGAGGTGATCGCCTTCTGCGGCGTCCACTTCATGGCCGAGACCGCCTCGATCCTGTGCCCCGAGAAGACCGTCCTGATCCCCGACCTCGATGCCGGCTGCTCCCTGGCCGCGTCGATCGACGCCGAGCAGCTCGCGGACTGGCGCGCCCAGTACCCCGACGGGGTCGTCGTGATGTACGTCAACACGACGGCCGAGGTCAAGGCGCTGACCGACTATTGCTGCACGTCGGCCAACGCCGTCAACGTCGTGCGCCACATCTATGCGACCCACGGGGAGGACACCGAGATCCTGTTCGGCCCGGACATGTGGCTCGGCGCGTTCGTCGAGAAGCAGCTCGGCCGGCGCATGCACGTGTGGGACGGCGAGTGCCACGTCCATGCCGGCATCCGCCCGGCCGACATCGAGGCCACGCGCGCCGCCCATCCCGAGGCAGACTTTCTGATCCACCCGGAGTGCGGATGTGTCACGAGCGTGATGGAGTACCTCGCCGCTGGCGACATCGCCCCAGAGGGCGTGCACATGTTCTCTACGGGCGGCATGCTCCGCTACGCCGAGCAGCTCGAGCGCGAGGCCGCTGGCGCCGGTGAGGGCACTGCGAGCACGGGACGGGCGGGCACGCATGGCGCTCGGCGGGAGGCTGTCGTGGCGACCGAGACGGGCATGCTCTACCCGCTCCAGATGGCCGCGCCCGATGTCAGCTTCATCGCGGCCAATCCGGAGGCGTCGTGCGTGTTCATGAAGATGATCACGCTTCCGAAGCTGCGCGACGCGCTGCGCGACATGCGGTTCGAGGTGCGCGTCCCCGACGAGGTGGCGGCGCGTGCGCGGCTCCCGATCGACCGCATGGTCGCGCTCGGCTGATCGGGCACTGGCACCCGCCGGATGCACGTCCGCTCATATGCGCAGATCGAGCCGTTCGTAACGCTCGACGGGTCTGAGATCCGCGAGTGGGCCGGGCCCGTGTCGGCGCCCGCGCAGAACCAGAGCCTCGCCGAGGCCACGATCCCCGTCTCAGGGGCCACGACCGAGCACTTCCACCGTTGCACCGAGGAGCTGTATCTCGTCACCTCCGGCGAGGGTCGGCTGGTGATCGACGGCGAGGAACGGCTGATCGGCGAGGGCGACTGCACGCTGATTCCGCCCGGAGCGCGCCACAAGCTTTTCAATGTTGGTTCCGGCCCGCTGCGGATCCTGTGCGCGTGTTCACCAGCCTACTCCGACGAGGACACCTGCCTGACAGAGTGAGCTGTCTGTGAGCTACACCACTGCGCCGCCCCGAGGGTGATCATGCGCAGCTCGCGGCGGGCGTTCGCGACGACCTCCGCCTCGGCCACGCGATCGCGCGGCGGCGCATCGAGAATCGCCTCGGCGGTCGCGACCATCGCGTTCACCATCAGTCCCGCCAGCAGCTGTAGATCCTCGCCACTCCAGCGCTCGAGGTAGGGCAGGCGCGCGAGATCGGTCGCCAGGTCGCTGGCGAACAGGCGAATCTCGCTGCGAATCGCACGTCGTAGCGGGGCGACCCCGCCGTAGCGCTCGCGTGCGATGAAGCGGAAATGCGTTTCGTGCTCGTGGACGTATGCGGCGAGGATCTCGACCGAGTTGCGGATCATGTGCTCATAAGTGCGCGGGTCGGCGCGCGCCTCGCTGAGCATCGCGCGCAGCGTCCGGAAGGACTCCTCGATCAACGCCAGGCCGAGCTCCTCCATGTCGTCGAAATGCCGGTAGAACGCCGTCGGGACCACGCCGGCCGTGCGCGTGACCTGGCGCAGGCTGAGGCTCGAGAAGCTCTGCTCCTCCAGCTGCGCCAGCGCCGCGTCGAGCAGCGCCTGGCGGGTGCGCTGCTTTCGCTCTTGACGCGTGGCCCCGCCATCCGGAGCACGGTCGTTCACGCTCATTGTGTGACGAGCTTCACAGATGTATCGCTTGCGCGCAAGTGGTGTAGCTGTATCCTGTGAACATTCGTGCACTGATTGATGTGGAGCATCGTGGACACGGCGCCGCCTCCTCGCCTCGTGGTCTCGGCCGGCGCCTGCTGCGTTCGAGCCTGCTCGAGGCGCTTGCCCACCCGCATGGCGTGGACCGCTACGTCGAGCTCGTCCGCCCGCTACTGGTCACGCGCGAGGTGCGCGCCGAGGTCACGCGCGTCCACCGCCAGACCTCGAAGAGCGTCACGCTCACGCTGTGCCCCAATCAGAACTGGCAGGGCTCGCGCGCCGGGCAGTTCGTCACGGTCAGCGCCGAGATCGGCGGCGTCCGCGAGACGCGGCCCTACTCGCCGGCCGGCTCACAGCACGCCACCGCCGGCACGCTCGAGCTGACCGTCTCGACTCATCCGGAAGGCAAGCTCTCGCGTCACCTGCGCGAGCACGCGCGGCCGGGAATGATCGTCGGTCTCAGCCAGGCGCAGGGCGAGTTCGTGCTCCCCGCCGAGCTGCCCGAGCGGGTCCTCTTGATCAGCGGTGGCAGCGGCATCACGCCCGTGATGGCGATGCTGCGCACCCTCTGCGACGAGGACTTCTCGGGCGAGATCGGCTTCCTGAACTACGCGCGATCGGCCAAGCTGGCGCTCTACGGCGCCGAGCTCGCAGAGCTGGCGGCGCGCCACCGCCGGCTGCGCGTCGCGCGCGGCTTCACGCGCGGGCGCGGTCGACCGCTCAGCGGGCGCTTCTGCCGCGAGCACCTGAGTGCGGCGATCTCAGAGCACCGCGACGCAGCGACGTTCGTCTGTGGCCCGCCCGCGCTGATCGATTCCGTTCGCACGCTCTGGGACCAGGACGGGCTCGGCGAGCCGGACGTCGAGAGCTTCACGCCGCCGGCGCTGAGCTTCGACACCAACTCGGCTGAAGGCCTGGTCAACTTCGCGGCCAGCGGACGCCAGGCCGCGAACAGCGGCCTGCCGCTGCTAGAGCAGGCGGAGGACGCCGGATTGGCGCCCGCCCACGGCTGCCGTATGGGCATCTGCAACACGTGCAGCTGCACCAAGATCTCGGGCAGCGTGCGAAACGTATTCAACGGCGAGATCTCGACCGCCAGGGACGAGCAGATCCGCATCTGCTGCTCCGTGCCGGTCGGCGATGTCGTGCTCGACCTGTGAACCAGATACCGACAGGAGTCCCGCCATGCCTGCCTCCAGAAACGCCGCGCCAGCCTCGCCGCCCGAGCCCGTCTCGGCAGCCAAGACGACCGTATCGGCGCCCAGAACGCCTGCTCCGGCTTCTGGGCCGTCTGCAGCAACTCCCCCGATATCCGGCCAGGCACCTGCGCTCACGGCTGCCGAGCTCGACGCCTTCGGCCGCGAGCTCGACGCGATCCGCGCGCGCGTCGTAGCCGATCTCGGCGAGCGCGACGCCGACTACATCAACAAGGTCATCCGCGTCCAGCGGGGACTGGAGGTCGCCGGCCGCGGCCTGCTGTTCCTCGGCTTTCTGCCGCCCGCATGGATCGGCGGCACGGCAGCGCTGTCGCTGTCGAAGATCCTCGACAACATGGAGATCGGCCACAACGTCATGCACGGGCAGTACGACTGGATGAAGGATCCCCGCGTCAACGGCAAGTCGTTCGAGTGGGACACCGCCTGCCCCGCCGAGCAGTGGCGGCACTCGCACAACTACATGCACCACACCCACACGAACATCGTCGGCAAGGACCGCGACATCGGCTACGGCGTGCTGCGCATGTCCGAGGACCAGCGCTGGAATCCGTACTACCTGGGGAACCCGTTGTACGCGGCGCTGCTCGCGACCTTCTTCCAGTACGGCGTGGCGCTGCACGACCTGGAAACCGAGCGGATCGCCGCGGGCAAGACGAGCTTCGGCGAGAAACGGGAGATGCTGCAAGAGATCTGGCGCAAGACGCGGGCGCAGACGCTCAAGGACTACGTCCTCTTCCCGCTGCTCTCGGGCCCCTCGTTCCCGTTCGTGCTGGCAGGGAACCTCACCGCCAACCTGACCCGCAACCTGTGGGCGTTCACGATCATCTTCTGCGGCCACTTCCCCGCCGGCACCCACGAGTTCAGCGAGGAGCAGGTCGAGAACGAGACGCGCGGCGAGTGGTACTACCGCCAGCTGCTCGGCTCGGCAAATCTCACGGGCGGCAAGCTGTTCCACGTGCTCGCGGGCAACCTCAGCCACCAGATCGAGCACCACCTGTTCCCCGACCTGCCTGCTCATCGCTACGCGGAGATCTCGAAGGAGGTGCGCAAGCTCACGCAGCGCTACCGCATCCCGTACAACACCGGGCCGCTGCGCAAGCAGTTCGGCAGTGTGCTGAGCAAGATCGTCAAGCTCGCGCTTCCGCCGCGGCTTGCCTCCGGTGGCTCCGAACCCGACGCGGTCGGGGCCGCCCGCGAGACGCGCACACGAGAGCCGGCAGCATCACCGGCGTGAGCTTCAGGCGCTCAGCTCGAGCACCGAGCGAATCCCGTCCTGCGCCTCCATCAGCTGGAACGCACGGTTGACGTCCTCCAGCGGCATGCGATGTGAGATGAACGGATCGACGTCGATCTCTCCCCGCATATAGCGCTCGACGAGCTCAGGCACCTGGTCTCGTCCCTTCACGCCGCCGAACGACGAGCCGCACACGCGTCTTCCGGTGATCAGCAAACGCGGGACGATCTCGAGCGTCTCGCCCTTGCCTGCGACGCCGCAGACCGTGCAAAGACCCCAACCCATGCGCGCGGCCTGCACCGCTTCTGCCATGACCGAGACCAGGCCGGTCGCCTCGAACGTGTAGTCGGCGCCGAATCCCTCGGTGGCATCGAGCGTGCGCTCGAGCACATCCGGGCCGGCATGCCAAAGATCGGTCGCGCCCTGGTCACGAGCGAGCCGCAGCCGATCCTCGGACAGGTCCACGCAGATGATCTGCCCGGCTCCCCGGAGACGGCATCCGGCGACGGCGCCCAGCCCCACCATCCCGGCGCCGAACACGACACAGGTGCTGCCGGCTTGGACCCCGGCCGTGAACATTGCCGCGCCCAGGCCGGTTGACAGCCCGCATGCGAACAGGCAGGCGCGATCGAGCGGCGCCTCGCGGCTGATCTTCGCCAGCGCGATCTCGGGCACCACCGCGTATTCGGCGAACGTCGAGGTTCCCATGAAGTGGCGAATCGGTTCGCCGTTGAGCGAAAGGCGCGTCGTGCCGTCGGGGAGGTAGCCCTTGTTCTGCTGCTCGCGGATCGCCAGACACAGGTTGGTGCGCGGACTGAGGCAGTGGATGCACTGGCGGCATTGCGGCGAGAACAGCGTCACCACGTGATCGCCGGGCGCGAGGCTGCTCACCTCCTCGCCGACAGCCTCGACGACCCCCGCGCCCTCGTGTCCAAGCACGGTCGGCGCGTATCCGGATGGATCGGCTCCGGAGGCGGTGTACATATCGGTGTGGCACACGCCGCACGCGACGAGCCTGACCAGCGCCTCGCCGCGACGCGGACCGCCGAGCTCGAGGTCCTTGACGACCAGCGGCCGAGCGAACTCCTCCAGCACTGCCGCACGTATCCTCACGCCGGCCTCCGGCGCCGGCGCTCAGAATTCGGCTGCATCGTGAGGTCCCACGCAGGCGACTGCCAGCGTGTCGGCCACGCCGGCCGCGACCTCCTGCACCTCGGCGAAGGTGACGTCGTCGAGCGCCTTGATCGCGGCGTCGGGGTCGATGTCCTCGCCGAACACGATCCTCCGGTTCGCGCCGTATCGCGCCACGGCGCCCGAGTTCTCGAACGCCAGCACCAGCCGGCCGGCAGCGTACGCGCGCGCGCGCGACACCTCGCTCTCGGTCGGGCCCTGCTCGCGCAGCTCGTTGACGATCGCACGCATGCGCGTATATGCCTCGACGCACTTGGCCGACTCGAGCCCCGAGCCGATCTGCAGCACCGGCATGTCGGCGAACGCATGGTCGCTGGCGTACACCGAGTAGCACAGGCCGCGCTTCTCGCGGATCTCCTCGAACAGACGCGAGCCCATCGAGCCGCCCAGCAGCGTGGCGTAGATCGACAACGCCGTCCGTTCGCGGCGATCGGACACCTCGATCGCGGGCCGATAGATCATGCGCAGGTGCGACTGGTTGGTCTCGCGCGGCTCGACGATCGTCTGCGGCGCGAACTGCGGCGCCGGCAGATACGGCTTGGGCGCAGGCAGGCTCGGGAAGCGCGCAAAGCGCTCCAGCAGCTCGGCCTGCTCAGGCAGCGACTCCACGTTCCCGACCAGGAACGCGCCTCCCCGCTGCCCCGACCAGCGCCGTTCGCGGAAGGCGACGATCGCCTCGCGGCTAAAGCTGCGCAGGTTCTCCTCGGGCCCGAGCACCGTGCGACCCAGCGGATGATCGCCGAACGCCGCCCGGTCGATCAGATACTCGGCCACGACTGACGGCTGGTCGAACGCACGATTGATCTCCTGGATCACCACGCCGCGCTCGCGATCGAGCTCCTCCCCGTCCAGGCGGGGCCGCCCGACGAAGTCGGTGAGCAGGTCGATCGCCGCGGGTGCCGACTCGGCGCGCACAGTGATGTGGAACGCGACCAGATCGTGGCTCGTGTACGCGTTCAGCACCCCGCCGAGGCGCTCCGCGGTCTCGTTCACGGCTGTGTACGTGTCGTACTTCTCGCCGCCCTTGAACACGAGATGCTCGAGAAAGTGCGCCATGCCGTTCTCCTCGGGGCGCTCGGTGCGGGCCCCCGCGTCGAACGCCACGAGCACGGTCAACGCGCGCGTCCCGGGCAAAGCGACGGTGTGAACCGGCAGCCCGTTGCTGGGCACCGCGGTCGTCTCGATCACTGTCATAGGTGTCCACCCGTCGGGGTCCACGGTAGATGCCCGCCCATGGGCGTCACAATAGACGGCGCACGCGCGCGCACGTGCGCGTGCGCTTTGCGCCGCGCACTCGTCGCGAGAGAGCGCACGCGAGCGCGCGCCTGGCCAGGGGCGTTCGTCGTCAGAGCGTGCCGGGGCTCGCCGTCGGAGAACGCACACGCGCCTGCGCGCGTTGCGCGTGCACACGTCGCGACAGAACGCAGGCGGGTGCGCGTGGCCCGGGGCGTACGTCGTCAGAGAGCGCCCGGGCATGTGCCGTCGGAGAACGCACGCGCACTCGTCGGCCCCTTCACTACGCTTGCCTGGAATGTCCTCCCAACGACGCGCTCTCTACGTCCTCGCGGCGATGCTGCCGATCCTGCTGGTGCTGGGCGTCTGGTGGGGTGGCCATCCGGAAGACCTGCCGTCGTTTGCCCGCTCGGCGCTGGTGGCGAATGGCGAAAGCCGGACCGTCAACGAAGCGCTCAACGCGATCTCTCACGACTACTACCGGCCGGTCCCCCGCAACCAGCTGGCAAATGGGTCGATCTCGGGCGCCGTCGCGAGCCTCAACGACCGCTTCTCGCACTACCTGAGCCCCCAGGAATTCCACGGCTTCGACACGCCGCCGAGCTTCACCGGCATCGGCGTCGAGGTGGCACCGTCGAAGCGCGGCCTGCAGATCGTGCGCGTGTTCGACGCCTCGCCGGCGTCCCGCGGCGGCCTACGGCCCGGGGAAGCGATCGTCGCCGTCAACGGCAGATCGATCGCCGGCTTCCCGGTCGAACGCTCGCGCGCCCTGATCGTCGGACGACCGGGCAGCAACGTCACGCTGTCGCTCGAACACCACACCGGCCAGGGCGCGCGCCATGTGACCCTCACCCGCGCCACGATCTCCGAGCCCGTCGTCGCGTCGGCGACCGTGATGCAGCACGGCATCAAGCTCGGCGTCGTCGCGCTCGCGACGTTCAGCCTCGGTGCCCACGGCGAAGTGCGCGAAGCGGTCGAACACGAGCTGCACGCAGGGGCACGCGGGATCGTGCTCGACCTGCGCGGTAACGGCGGAGGCCTGGTCGAGGAAGCACAGCTGATCGCCAGCATCTTCATCGAGCACGGCACGATCGTGACGATGCGCGGGCGCACCCAGCCGACCCAGACACTCAGTGCCGTCGGAGACGCGCTCAAGCCGCCGTTCCCGATGGTCGTGCTGGTGGACAGGAACACCGCCTCGGCCGCGGAGATCGTGACGGCTGCGCTGCAGGACCATCACCGCGCGACGGTCGTGGGCACGCACACGTTCGGCAAGGGCGTCTTTCAGGAGGAGATGCCTCTGTCCAACGGCGGCGCTCTCGACATCACGGTCGGCGAGTACTTCACGCCCAACGGACGCAACCTCGGCGGCGGCGGTATCAAAGAGGGGGCGGGCGTCACGCCGGAAGTCACGGTCGCGCATGGGATCGACAGCGAACACGGCCTCGAGGTCGCGCTGAACACGCTAGCCGCCAAAGTCAAGTGAGCCCTGCGCCCGTCGTGGCGGAAGTCACGTGAGCCCTTCGCCGGTCGTGGCGGAATGTCGCGTGAGCCCTTCGCCGGTCATGGCGGAAGTCACGTGAGCCCTTCGCCGGTCGTGGCGGAATGTCAAGTGAGCCGCGCGCCGGTCATGGCAGAAGCCAAGTGAGCGACTCGCTCGTCGCGACGCTACGGAAGCGCGGCAGGTTCTGGGCGGCCGAGCCGTATTTCCCGGCGCCCCGCGCCGGCACAGGCGGCGCGCTGGGCGCGCATGGGCGGCAACTCACGCTCGCCTCAAACCGCGTTATCGGATCGCAGGCAGGCGTCGCAAACGTGGGCGACCTGGTGCTCGTGCGGACGGCTGGGCGCGCGGGCCGGGGTCGCGCCGCGATCGCGCGGGTGATCGGCCGCCCCGACGTGGCGCGCGACGCGATCGAGGCGCTCGCGCTCGATCGCGGGCTCGCGCGAGGCTTCGCCGACCAGGTCGAGCAAGACGCCGCGCGCGCGCGTGCGCAGGGAGCCGAACGGGCCGAGAGTGAGGTCGCCGCCGGACGCAGGCGCGACCTGCGCAGCCTCTGCACGTTCACGATCGACCCGCTCAGCGCGCGCGACTTCGACGATGCGATCTCGGCGCAGCGGCTGGGATCGGATTCCGCCGACCCCGTGCGTGTCTGGATCCACATCGCGGACGTCAGCCTGTACGTGTCCGAGGGAGCGCCCGTCGATCGCGAGGCGCGCCGGCGCGGCACGAGCGTGTATCTCCCCGGCACGGTCGAGCCGATGCTGCCGCCCGCGCTCTCCAGCGACGCCTGCTCGCTGCTGCCGGGGCTGGCGCGCGCCGCGGTGACCGTCGAGATCGACTTCGACGGCGCTCGGGTGCTGCGCAGCGCCTTCTACCGTTCGCTGATCCGCTCGGACGCGCGTCTCGACTACGACCGGGTCCAGCGGATCTTCGACGGCCGCGAGCGCGCCCTCGATCCCTGGGCGGCGGCGCTGGACGCAGCGCGCGAGGTCGCCAGGGCGCTGGCGCACGCGCGCGCGCAGGCGGGCGGGCTGGCGCTCGACTCGGCGGAGCCCGAATTCGAGTTCGATGCGAAAGGCAACGTCGGCGCGCTCACCGTGCGCGATCACTGCGAGGCGCACGTGCTCATCGAGCACCTGATGATCGCTGCCAACGAAGCGGTCGCTCAGCATCTCGCCAAGCACAAGATCCCGTGCCTGTACCGCGTGCACGAGCGTCCAGAGACCGCCCGCGTCCTGCGACTGGTCGAGCAGCTCGCGTCGCTCGGGGTGCCGACGCCGCCGGTGCCGGACGCGATGTCGCCTTCGCAGTCAGCCCTGCTGATGGGCGAGCTCTCGCAGCGCGTCGAGCGCCACGTGCGGGGCGCCATCGGACGGGCGAGCGTGAGGGAGGGCGCCGACATCCACGACGGACCGTGGGGCGGGCGGATCGCGCTGACCGGGCTGGTCCTGCGCTCGCTGCAGCAGGCCTACTACTCGCCCGTCAACATCGGCCACGCGGGCCTGCACTCGGCCTGCTACTGCCACTTCACGTCGCCGATCCGGCGCTACCCAGATCTCGTCTGTCACCGCGCCCTGTGTTCGACGCTCGCCGGTCAGCCGGCGCCGCGCGCCGAGGAGCTCCGCGCGCTAGGGGAGTGGACGTCCGAGCGCGAGCGCGACGCGATGGCGCTCGAGCGCGCCGGCGACGATATCGCGCGCTGCTTCGCGCTCGAGCGCCTGCTGTACGAGGGCGGCTGGGAGCAGACGTTCGGCGGCGAGGTCACCGGTCTGATCTCGGCGGGCGCGTTCGTCGCGTTCGGCCCGCCGCCCACGCCGGCGCCCGTGTATGAGGGCATGCTGCCGGTCAGGCGCCTGCGCGCCGGCGTCGCCGATGAACGGGCGCGAGCTGGCGAGCGGGCGCGAGCTGGCGACCGGGGGGCGCGAGCTGGGGAGCGGACTCGTGGTGGTGAGCGGACACCCGCCGGCGGCCGCGCAAGCGCCGACGACTGGTGGGAGCTGAACGAGCAGGAGACCGTGCTGCGCGGTGAGCGCTCCGGCGCCACGATCCGGCTCGGAGACTCGATCGCGGTGCGCGTCGCCGGCATCGACGCCGCGCGCGGACGCGTGGACCTGCTGCCCGCCTGAGCGCGTTAGCCTAGCTGCCCAGGCATGGCCAAGACCAAGAAAAGTAAGCGCAAGATCGGCGCCGGCGATGTGGCGTCCAATCGCTACGCGTCGTATCGCTACGAGCTAATCGAGCGGATCGAGTGCGGCATCGTGCTCGAAGGCACCGAGGTCAAGTCGCTGCGCGAGTCCGGTGCGCAGCTCAAGGATGGTTATGCCGCGATCAAAGACGGCGAGCTGTGGCTGTATTCGGTGCACATCCCTCCCTACGGCCCCGCCTCGCGCGAGAACCACGACCCCGAACGTCCGCGCAAGCTGCTCGTCCATCGCCGCGAGCTCGACCGCCTGGCGATGCGCGTCGCCGAGCGCGGGCTCACGCTGGTGCCGACGCGCATCTACTTCTCGGGCTCGCACGCCAAGGTCGAGATCGCGCTCGCGCGGGGCAAGGACCTCTACGACAAGCGCCAAACGCTCCGCGAGCGCGAGTCCAAGCGCGACATGGAACGCGCGGTCCGCGAAGCGCGCCGGTAGAGCAGCGAGTCTCGTATCGGCTGCGTGCGAGTCTCGTGCCGGCTGCGTGCGAGTCTCCCACCAGCTGCACGCGAGTCGCATGCCGGCTGCGCCCCGGCAAGGCGCGGGCAAGGACCGGATCAGATCGAGCGGAAGCTGTGCCCGCCGGCCGACAGCACGTGCGAAACGTCCATGCCCAGCACCAGCAGCGCGATCAACGCGACGTACACGACGCCGACCAGCATGCGCTGACGCGGCGTGATGCGGTAGTAGGCGGCCTGCTCCAGCGAGCGGGTGCTGCGTTCGCGCCAGCGCCGGCGGGTTTCCATGAAGCCGAGGAACAGGAAGATGAGCAGGAACGGGTTGCCGGTGATGAGCAGCAGGATGACGAGCGCGCCGAGACCGACGAACCACATCGCGGGCGCCATCGCCGCCATCGCGCGACCGCCGTCGAACGGCACGACGGGGATCAGGTTGATCAGGTTCAGGAAGAAGCCGATGTAAGCGAGCGCCCTCAGCAGATTGCTGTTCGTGACTTCGGCCAGGGCGAGGCAGGCGGCCGAGCCGAGTGTGCCGAGGATGGGGCCGGCCAGGCCGACGCGCGCCTCGGCGAGCGCGTTGTCGCCGAGCGACTTGGAGAAGATCGCCGCGCCCAAAAATGGGATGAACATCGGCGCGCTCGCTTCTCTGACGCCCTCGCGCCGCAGCTGGACCACATGGCCCATCTCGTGCACGAACAGCAGCAGCACGAACCCGGCGGCGAACGCCCAGCCGAAGAACAGGCTGTAGGCCGCGACCGACACGAGCGCGGTCCCCATCGTGCCCAGCAGCTTGACCTTCGGCAGCAACAGCACGAGCCCCTTGATCGCGGCCCAGAACTTCGCGATCGCCGCGCCGATCGCCGCGAGGATGCTGCCGATTCGCTTGCGCAACGACTGCAGTCGCGAGCGGCGCTGCACGGCGAACGGGTCATTGCCCCCATTCTGATCGGAGGAGTGCCCGACCGGCGTCCCCGGCGTGGCAACCGCGTGTGCGTGTGTTGGGTAGGAGGCTTCGACCGGTTTCGAGGACGCGGTCGGCGGGGCGGGCGGGCCCGTTACAGGGGCGCCGGGGATTGAGAAGTCGCCGCTATCCACGATCACATTGTGGCAGCAGCGATAAGCGGCTCCTAAGCCCAGACGAGCAAGGGTCTCTTCAGCTTTTTGCCCGGACGATGCGAAGACTAGCTCTGAACAGGCTTGCATTCGTTTGAGCAGGGGCGTACCTTCAACCTAGACGCGGAACCGAGCCGTAAAGAGCGAGGCCACTGAGGTGTGAGGCCGCGCCACCGAACCGCAGAAGACCCTCGGGTCGGACGTGGAGGTTCCTCAAACGGCCCGGGACCGCGTCGATCTGTTTGTGCAGGCGCCCCAAGTTGTTCGTCCGTGAGACGGTCGGGGCGCCTGTTCTAATTGGGCCTGAAGCTCCGGAGTGGACCTGGAGCTACGGAGTATGGGCCTGGGGAAGTATGGGCCTGGAGCTCGGGGACTCGAGCTTGGCGCTCGGATAGTTTGACCTGCTTGGGCTAAGATCGGTAAAGCAAACATCCGGGGACGACAGGCTTCGACGCGGTCGGTTCGTGCGGATGGTCGCGAGTCGAGGTTCCGGGCGGCCTCGTAAAACACCCGGAAAAACCATAAGTGCGAACCATCATGAGTTCGCCCTCGCGGTCTAGCTAGAAACTAGATCGGAGGTCTCGGCCCCCGCTCGCCCGCGGTGGGGAAGGCCGGGATCAGAAAGCGGGCTAACCCGAGGCGGCCCGCCTCCGCCAAGCCGGGAACACTTCAGGAGGCTGGTCCCCCGCAACCCGGCCGGCGAGGCGAGCGGGGGATGAGATCAGAGCGCCGGCTACGCTCGTAGATGCCATCTCCACGCGGTCGCGGACGCGGGTTCGATTCCCGCCGTCTCCACTATCTCGACGAGAGCGAACCGGCCGATCTCCGCGCACGAGCGGAGAATCGGCCTGACGCGCGAACGAGACCTGCTCGCCGATCGAGGTCGGCGAGTCGCAGTTATCCATAGACGTACCGTCTGCGCTCATCTCGGCAGGAACGGTGGTTGGCTTCCGGCCGTCAGGGGTGCATGCCGGACACCAGAGCAAACCTAGGTCGGTCGCACTGGCCGGAACGGCCAGATCGGTCGTCTAGGCTAGTCGCCAATGGGGGAAAGAGGCCCTCGCGTGGCAAGCCGGTGGAGCGCCGGCTGTCTGTGCGGCGCGATCGTCGCGCTGGTGCTCGGCGCCGTGCCATCGCCCGCCGGCGCGAGTCTCAGCGCCGGTGAAGCGCTCACGTATATCCCCTTTGGCTTCGTCCACAACAAGCAGTTGACGCGAATCTTCGAAGAAACCTTGACGCAGATTAACGCCTATGGCATTGGTCAGCTGCTGCTGCCGCTGCCCAAACTCGAAAAAACCGGAGTCCTGAAGCTCTCCCGCTCCGAGCGGCGCAACCTCGCCTCGTGGGTCGCGCTCACAAACGCCTACGACAGCGCACACGACATCGGCATCGTCGCGACTGCCTCTCTCTCCGGCAAGGTCCGAGGCCGGAGCCTCGAGCTGGAAAAACCCGCGGTGCGGGCGAACATCGTGGCCGCCGTCGAAACCGCACTCTCGATCGGCCTCGCGGGCGTCTCGCTCGATTTCGAGCCCTACCCACAGTCCCGGGGCTTCATACTGCTCCTGGAAGAAGTTGACGCCGCCTTCGCGCGTCGCGACTTGACGGACCGCCTGGCGGTGACCGCGCCCGCCGACACCGGTCGCTGGTCGGCAAGCTACATGGAGCTGGTCACGGCCCGCCTCGGCCAGGTTGACCCGCTCTTCTACGACAGCGAACTAAAGACCGCCGCGGACTATGAGCGGTGGGTCCGTGAAGGCCTGGCCGCCTATTCTGCCCACACCGCGCCCGGCACGCGAATCGTCCCCGACCTGCCCTCCTACGGCGCCAACCGCTGGCACGACCCCGCCGTCGAGAACCTCGCTACGGCGACGACCGCGCTGGAACAAGCCCTCGCCGAAGGCAGCCGCGTCAACGGCGCCGGCATCTTCTGGTGGTGGGGCTTCTACTACGACGAAGCAGGCGAAGGCGAATACGAAGGAGCGCCGGACCGCGAAACCTGGCAGACACGCACTCGAAGCCTCGCCTTCACTCCCTGACGCGCCCCTCTCGGCGTCGATATGAGGCGTGTTGCAGCCGCGAAATACGCGACCGTGGAGTTGTGTCTCGCCGAGTTCCTCGTCCAGGGGGCCGGCGAGAGTGCGCCAGGGACGTTCGCGGATCGATTCCATATTGGCGAATTTTACGTATAACTTGAGAGTCGCGAGATCGTACACGGCTTCCGCCCACCGCGCTGCACGCATGCGCGCGAGCCTGATCGACAGGCAACGCCTCAGTCCCGTCCGCGCTGCGTGAGTTACGACAGCGGGCTGCCGAAACGCTCGGCGAACGCGAACTCCCCGACCGCTTTGCGCGACAGCCTCGCAGGCCATGGATCGGCGCGGTAGCCGACGCCGACGTGTGCCGCAAGCCCGATCTCCTCGGGTATCTCCAGCAGCCGCTTGACCTCCGCCTCGGCCGGTACCAGCAGCGTTGTCAGCGCCGCGCCGAGTCCCTCCGCGCGAAGCGCCAAGAGCAGGTTCTGCGTGAACGGATAGATCGAGGCGCCACCCACGATGCTCTGGCGCGGCAGCCGCGCATCGGTGACGGCGAGGTCGGGCAAGCGCACCCCGATCACGAGGTGGACGGGCACCTCCGCGAGGCCCTCAGCGTAGTCGTTCGCTCCGCGCAAGCGCCTGACGATCGCCTCGTCGAACGCGTCGGGCTGGTCCAGCACCTGCGCCCCGCCCGTCTGCCGCATGTACTCGCGCCAGGCGGGCAGGTACAGATCGCGCAGCGCCCTGCGGCGCTCGGGATCGCGCACGACGACCACGCGCCAGCCTTGGCGGTTGCCGCCGCTCGGAGCGAAGCGGGCATTGTCGAGCGCGCGCAGCAACACGTCGTGCGGCACGGAATCGGATCTGAAGCGCCGCGTCGTTGGGGCGCAGCGCAGCACGTCGTAGACATCCACGCGGTGCACGCTAGCGCTGCGTCTGCTCGCTCTCAAATAGACCGTTCTCGGCGTCGAGCGGGCTGGTCACGTTGCGCCGACTGGTTGAACTGCTCGGTATAGACAATCCTTGACAGATTTGCGAACATGTGTTCGGTGGGCAACTTGCCACGGCAACCACTGCGCCAGATAGAGCACGCCGTCGAGTGCGACAACCTGCAAGAGGCCGTCGTAGTCGCCCGCGATTACGCTCGTGTGCACGGACGCCCGATCCCGCTCGAACACGCCAGCAAGCTGCTGCCGCTCATCGCTCGCCAGAGCCCGTCGGAGTACGACGCCTACGCTCTGCGCTTCCTCGAGCGCTGGATCGACGAGAAGGCTCGCACGATCGACGAGGCCGCCGACCTGGCCGCAGCGCTTTCGGAGCTCCCCGAGAACCCCGAGACGGAACTGCCGCTCTGAGCCTCTGATCGTCCGTCGGTAGTCAGGCTCGGCACATACACGGTGCTTCCGCGCAGCTGCGCCCGTCCCGGATCGAGGGCGCGCCGCTGCGTAGCGTCGCCGCCTGGCTCGAACAGTACCGCACGATCTGGGAGCTGCGCCTCGATCGCCTCGAGCATCACCTACGAGAGATCCAAGGAAAGGCAGGCCCCGATGACCGAGCAGGATGAGATGGCCGAGCACACGATCGTGATCGAGCGCGAGCTCGACGCGCCGCGCGAGCTGGTCTGGAAGGTGTGGACCGACCCTGACGAGGTCACGAAGTGGTGGGGCCCAGAGCACTTCACCACGCCGCGCGACAAAATCGAGTTCGACCTGCGTCCGGGCGGCATATGCCGGCTGACAATGGTCGGGCCCGACGGTCAGGAGTACCCGAGCGACGGCCATTTTGGAGTCGTCGAGCCGCCGGCGCGACTCTCGTTCGGCGAGCAATCCACCGACCACCCGATGATCGAGTCTGGGGAGACGACGGTCGAGCTCGTCGACCGCGGCAGCAACCGGACCAAGCTGGTCATCACCTCGCGCATGATCTGCGCCGGCGAGCTGATCGAGATGGCCCAAGTAGGTTGGAGCACCCAGCTCGACAAGCTCGAGGCGCTGCTCGCCGTTCAAGTCGCCGCGTGACACGGCCTGCGTGACACGGCCTGCGTAACACGGCCTGCGTGACACGGCTTGCCTCTCACCGATCCGCCGCATGACCGACGGCCATGACGACGAAGGCCCGTGCGACCCGGCACACGCATGTTCGGGGAACGTCACCCCGTTGATCGGAGGGCGTCCCCGACTCCGAGGACGCCCGCCCCTCGGCGCTGGCGCGCGTGGCATACCGTCATTCCTCCGCCATCAGCGCCGCCACCCCATTGTCAAACGGGGAAGCCATGTAAACGTTCTCGCCGCTCGGCGACAGCGCGATCGCCACGGGCCCGCTCAACGGGTCGCTTGCCACCGGCGTTTCGCCCGTCAGCGTCAGCGTTCCCTCGGCGGGATCGCGCCGCAGCTCGACGAGCGCGTCCGCTCCCTCGGCGAGCACGTACAGGATCCTCCCGCCCGGCGCCAGCGCCAGCGCCGCCGCCCCGCGTAGCTGGGTCCGCCCCGTCGGACAGCTGCTGTCGGCCTGGGCCTGCATGCAGTTCGGCGGCAGCGCCAGCAGCCGCCCGTCGCTGGTATTACGCCCGAGCGTCACCACGGCGCCCGGCGCGAACGCGGCCACATACAGCTCGCGGCCGTCCGGGCTCAACGCAAGCGATCGCGCGCCGCCCAGCTGCGGCACCTTGAGCTCGCACGACTTGTCCATGCGCGCATAGTTCCCAGACGAGACACACCCGCCACTGCCGTACATAGGCGTGATGGCGCCCGTCGAGAGGTTGCGCGTGAAGCCTCTGACGGCCCCGCTCACCTCCGAGGCTACGTAAACGAAACGGCCGTCCGGGGAGATCGTGATCGCGCTTGCGCCCTCGAGACCGGCGACCGCCGGGCAGTCGCTCCCAGGCAGGCTCTGCCAGCAGCCGGCGCCGCTCGGCAGCGGGCGCAGTGCGCCGCTGCGAGGTTCGATCTGGAGCGCCACCACCGAGTCCTGGCCAGCCTCGAGACCGTAGGAGACCGCGTACAGGTAGTGCCCGTCCGGGCTGATCGCCAGCGCGTCCACGCCATTCAGCCCTCCCACGCCTGCTCCACAGCGCGGCTCGGGAGCGCCCGCGAGCCTGCTCCCCCCGACGCAGCCGAAGTAGACGCTCGGCGGCGGGTGGCTCGCATGCTTGGCGCGCGTCCTGTGCGCCACCGGCGCTGGCACCAGCACCCTAGGGGCCACCGGCTCGAGCTCGCCGCCCCGCTCCCGCGCGAAAGCGCTCACGGACGCCGTGTCCGAGGCGCCCACGTAGACGAAGCGGCCGTTCGGGCTGACCGCCACGGCGTCCGAGCCGGTCAACGCCGCATCGTCGCTGGCGCACGCGGTGCCCACGCTTGCGGCCACGCACGCACGCGCAGACGGCGACAGCGCCGGCACAAGCGCTCCGCTGGAGCGGTTGCGGGCGAGCGCCACGACCGCGTCTTCGCCGGCCACATACACGTTCGCGCCATCTGGACTGACGGCGAGCGCCTGTGCCCCGGCCAGCCCGTCTGCGCTTCCTGCGCAGACCTGGTCGTTGGCGGGCTCGTTATTGGGATCGTGCAAGCAGCCGCCCGCCCCTGCGAGGGGGAAAGGGCCGCCGTAGATCTCGAGCGCGATCGCACCCGCACACCCCAACAGCAAGATCGCCACGGCAAGCAGGGCCGCCAGCACGAGCGCCCGCGCGAGGCGCGCTCGGCGGGTGTGAGCTCCTGGGGGCGTAGGAACTCGGGGGGTCCTGGTCAGCGCGAGCACGAGGAGCGTGGGCAGCGGATGCTAACGGGCGAGGGTAAGAGCCGAGCCGATTCGCTGTCCGGAGGGCCTGCGGCGGATGCGGGTAGGCCCAATGTGGCTGCTGCGGCGCGAGCGCTCGAAGCGGGGTGCTGCTCACGGTTCGCGGTATATCTTTGGCGCGTGGGCACCGGCCGTATGCGCATCGGTCTGCTTCTGGCAACGCTGGCCGCGCTGGGCGTGCAACTCGCGTCCGGGCCTCCCAGCGCTGCCCAGGTCGTGGTCAATCCGTGCCAGCAGGCGGCCACACCTGGTGAGAGCCAGATAACCGTGCTCAGCAGCGGCATCGAGCGCACCGCCCTGATCGACGTGCCGCCGGCCGAGGCCGGCCAGCGCCTACCCGTGCTCGTGGGTCTGCACGGTGCCGGCGCAAAGTTCTTCCAGACCTACTCGGGCTTCACCGAACTGGCCGACGCCGAAGGCTTCATCGCCGTCTACCCCAACCCGATCGACAAGGAGGACGGACACACCTTCTGGAACATCAACGATCACCAGACCGACGGCGGCCCCGCCGACGTGCAGTTCATCGCCGACCTGCTCGACTACCTGGAAAGCCAGCTGTGCGTCGATCCCGGCCGCATCTACGCGGCCGGCGTATCCAACGGCGGAGGCATGGCCGCGCGCCTGGCGTGTGAACTCAGCGAACGCTTCGCCGGAATCGCGTCGATCGCCGGCGGCTACTCCAGCCTGCCACCGTGTGACCCCACCAATCCCGTCTCGGTGATCGAGATCCACGGCACGGCCGACACCGTCGTCCCATACAACGGCACGCCCCCGAATGGCGCGGGCGCCGTGTGGCCATGGCTGTGGGCCTGGCACGAACACGACGGCTGTCGCGGCACGCCGCTCGCCAGCCGCATCGCGCCGCGCGCCGAGCGCTTCGAATGGACCGATTGCGCTGACGGCGCCAGGGTCGAGCACGTCGAGATCTTCGGCGGCGGCCATCAGCTGCCAGGCGGCCTGCCGCCCGACGCGGGACAGTCGAGCACCGTCTCCGCCGCATGGCTGGCGTGGGACTTTCTGCGCCAGCACACGCTCGCGGGGCCCGACGGCGCGACGCAAGCTCTCGCGGGAACCTGAGGCCCTGCTCGGCTAGCCTTCGACTATGGCCAGCGCGAACCCGTCGTGGCCCTTGTCGCCGACCGTTTGGATCGCGGTCGCGCGCACGCGCGGCTCGGATGACAGCAGCTCGTAGAAACGCTGCACTCCGCCCAGGAGGTCCGCGTCGCCGGTGCGCGGGTCGGGTTTGTCCGGCTCGAGGATCGCGCCGTCGCGCACGACGTTGTCGCCGATGATCACCGTCCCCGGCCGCGACAGCTTCAGCGACCATTCCAGATAGCCGGGATAGTTGCCCTTGTCGGCATCGATGAAGATCAGGTCGAACGGTCCGGCGCCCTCGGCGCGCAGCTCGGGCAGGACCTCGAGCGCCTTGCCGACTCTCAGCTCGACCGCCTCCGCACAGCCCGCCCGTGCGATGTTGGCGCGCGCCACCTCGGCGTAGCGGGGCTCGGCCTCGACCGTGACCACGCGTCCGGTGGCAGGGAGCGCCCGCGCCAGCCAGATCGTGCTGTACCCGCCGAGCGTTCCGAGCTCGAGGATCGCGCGCGCGCCCTGCATGCGTGCCAGCAACTCCAAGAGCCTGCCCTGGTTCGGCGTCACCGCGATCGGCGGCAGGCCGGCCGCCTCGCTGTCGCGCTGGGCAGCGTCCAGCGCGCCGTCCGCGGGCACCAGCTGCTCGCTGATGTAGCGGTCGACGGCCGACCACAGCTGCTGAGACGCGTCGTCCACGGACAGGCACGCTAGCGGATGGGTACCGTGACGTGACCGATGGTCGTTCCCGGCTCGGACGCAGCGCGCAAGCGCCTGACGCTGATCGCGTGCATCCTCGGCTCGAGCATCGCGCTGATCGATGGCACCGCGGTCAACGTCGCGCTGCCGAGCATCCAGGATGCGCTTGGCGGTGGCCTCGCCGCGCAGCAGTGGGTCGTCAACGCCTACCTGCTGACGCTCGGCTCGCTGATCCTGATCGGCGGCTCGCTCAGCGACACCTACGGCGAGCGGCGCATCTTCGTACTCGGAGTCGGTGGCTTCGGCTTCACGTCGCTGCTGTGTGCCCTCGCACCGACGATCGGGCTGCTGATCGCCGCGCGCGCGCTGCAGGGAGTCGCTGGAGCGCTGCTCGTGCCAAGCGCGCTGGCCGTGATCGTCGCCACCTTCTCCCAGTCCGAACGCGGGCCCGCGATCGGCAGCTGGACGGCGTGGAGTGGGATCGCGACCGTGCTCGGACCGCTCGCCGGCGGCGAGCTGCTGGCACTCGCCAGCTGGCGCGCGATCTTCCTGCTGAACCTGCCGCTCGTGGCGATCTGCGTGGCGCTGATCATGGTGGCGATCCCGAGCGCAAGGACCGTCGCCGCGCAGCGCGCCGCCCAGGATGGTGGGACGCCGGACGGGCGACCCACGCCGGATGCTCGTACAGACGTCGGCCGGGATCTGCATACGGGCACCGGCCCCGATGCAGAGCGCACGCGCACTCCCGTGCCCGCGCGCCCGCATGCGCCCACTCCAGCGCCCGTGCCCGCGCCTTCGCCCCCGCAGGCTCCGATGCGCACACGCACGCCCGCGCCCGCGGGCATGCGCTTCACGCAGCGGATCGACCTGACGGGCGCGCTGCTGTGCGCGCTCGGCCTCGGCGGGCCGGTGTTCGCCCTGATCGAGCAGCCGCGCCTGGGGTGGTCGAGCCCGGGCGTGATCGTGCCGCTGGCCGGCGGCGTCGTCCTGTTCGCCATGTTCCTCATCCACGAGTCCCGTACCCAGCGGCCGATGCTGCCGCTCAGCCTGTTCTCCCAGCGCAATTTCTCCGCCGGCAACATCGAGACGCTGGCGATGTACGCGGGCCTGTCCGTGCTGTTCTTCTTCCTGGTCCTGTTCCTGCAGCAGGTCGGCGGCTACACGCCGCTGCAGAGCGGTCTCGCGACGCTGCCGGTGACGCTCATCATGTTCGCGTTCTCCCGCCGCTTCGGAGCGCTCGCGGACCGCCACGGTCCGCGTCTGCTCATGGGCGCCGGCCCGCTCGTCGCCGCCGCCGGTCTGCTGCTGTTCCAGCGGGTTGGCGCGGACGTCAACTATGTCGCGGACGTGCTCCCCGCGGTGCTGGTGTTCGGCCTCGGTCTGACGATGACCGTCGCGCCGCTCACAGCGGCGGTGCTCGCGGGGGTCAGCGAACGGCAGGCGGGGATCGCGTCGGCCGTCAACAACGCAGTCGCGCGCGTCGCCGGGCTGGTGGGCACCGCCGCCGTGGGAGCGGCGATTGCCACGGCCTTCGCGTCCTCGCTCGACACCAACCTGGCCGGCACCGTGCTCGGCCCGTCGGCGCAGGCCGTAGTGAACGAAGCCAAGCGCCTGCCGCTGGGGCTGCCGGACGTCCACGGCCTGCCTCCCCGCCAGGCGCACGCCGTCACCGACGCCGCCCAGGCCGCCTCGCTGCACAGCTTTCATCTCGGGCTCGCGATCGCGGCCGTGCTGGTGGCCCTCGGCGGCATTGCCGGGGCCATCGGTGTTCGCAATCCAAGACGCAAGGTCGTCGCTGCCGGCTGTGAGGGCGGCGCGCTGGTCGGAGCCAGCCTCGACGCGGCGCACGTTCCCGCGCGCCCGCCCGCGGAAGTCGCCGGGTAGGACCCATCAGCGGGTCGGCCGCGCCTATCCTCGATCCGAGATGGCTACACGACCCGACGCACGCCGCAAGCCGCCGGTCGCTGACCGGGACGATCGCGACTCCGGCCGAGACGATCGCGACTCCGCCGGCGACGATCGCGACTCCGGCCGAGACGATCGCGACTCCGCCGGCGACGATCGCGACTCCGCCCGGGACGATCGCGACTCCGCCCGGGACGATCGCGACTCCGCCCGGGACGATCGCGATCCCGCCCGCGACGATCGCGACGCCGGCCGAGACGATCGCAACACGGGCCGCCGGTCGTCGTCGCCCGAGCCGGGCGATTCGCGCGCCAGCAGCCTCGCCGCCCAGCGCCGCGCCCTGCCCGATCAGCCCGGGGTCTATCTGTTCCGCGACGCCCGCAACCGCGTCATCTACGTCGGCAAGGCAAAGTCGATTCGCAAGCGCGTCGCCTCGCACTTCGCGCGCGCCAACGTCCCCAGCTCACCCGGCCACGCCGAGATGATCGCGAGCGTCGTCCGCGTCGAGTCCGTCGTCGTCGCCTCCGAGGCTGAGGCGCTGCTCACCGAGCAGGGCTTCATCAAGCAGTACCGCCCGCGCTTCAACATCCGCCTGCGCGACGACAAGTCCTACCCGTTCATCGCAATCTCGCTCGACGAGGACTTCCCGCGCGTGTACTTCACGCGCGAACGCCATCGCCCCGGGCGGGCCTACTACGGCCCGTATTCGAACGCCAAGCGTGTCCGCTCGACGCTCGAGGTGCTCGCCAAGGTGTTCATGTTCCGCTCCTGCACCGGCCCCGAGCCCGGACGGCGCAGCGGCAGCCCGTGCCTGGACTACTACATCAAGCGATGCTCCGCTCCCTGTGTCGGCTACATCTCGAAGGAGGACTACCGCGCCGGCATCGAGCAGGTCGGCGACTTCCTCTCGGGTCGCTTCCTGGCGATCGAGGCCGAGCTCGAGGCGCGCATGCGCGCAGCCGCCGCGGCCGAGCAGTTCGAGCAGGCCACGCTCGAGCGCAACCGCCTGCGCGCCGTCCGCTCGCTGCTGGAGCGACGCCGCGTCGCGTCGGCCTCCGCCGGCACGTTCGACGCCGTCGCCGTCGCGCTCGACGGCCGCGACGCCAACGCGCAGGTCTTTCAGGTGCGCGACGGCGTCCTCACCGACCGCCAGTCCTTTTACTTGTCGAACGAGACCGAGCGCGAGCTCGCCGAGGTGGCGACCGAGTTCATGATGCAGTTCTACGCCGGCCACCTATCGATCCCCGCGCTGATCGTCGTCCAGCGCGAGCTCTCCAGCAGCGACCCCGCGGCGCTCGCCGATGCCCTCGCCGCGCGCCGTGGCGGCCCTGTCGAGATCCGTGCAGCCGAGCGCGGCGAGAAGCGCCGCATTCTCGAGCTCGCCGGGCGCAATGCCCTGCTCGCGCTCGACAGCGAGCGCCTGCGCGCCGAGCGCCGCCGCCAGAGCCGTGTAGACGCGCTCGAAGGCCTGCAGCAGGCACTCGGGCTCGACGCGCCCCCGGTGCGAATCGAGTGCTTCGACATCTCCCATCTCGGCGGTGAGAACACGGTCGCCTCGATGGTCGTGTTCGAGGGCGGCGCCCCGAAGAAGTCCGACTACCGTCGTTTTCGAGTCCGCTCCCTGCAGAACGGCGTCTCCGACGACTACGCCGCCATCGCCGAGGTGCTCGAGCGCCGCTACGCACGCTGGGAGGCCCAGGCCGACATCTCCCCGCACGACTCCGCCTACGACGCCAGCTTCGCGACGCTCCCCAGCCTGGTCGTGATCGACGGCGGTCGCGGCCAGCTCACGGCCGGCCTGCGCGCGCTGGGCGGCTTCGCCGAACGCGGCGTCGGCGTCGTCTCGCTCGCCAAGCGCATCGAGGAGGTGTTCCTGCCCGGACGCCGCGCCCCGCTCGTGCTCGACCATTCGACGCCGGAGCTGCAATTGCTGCAGCGCGTCCGCGACGAGGCCCACCGGTTCGCGCTCGCCCATCACCGCGCGCGCCGCGACCGCGCCATGACGGGCTCTGTCCTCGACGATCTGCCAGGGGTCGGACCGGTCCGCAAGCGCGCTCTGCTCACCTACTTCGGCTCGCCCGAGGCCGTGCTCGCGGCCTCGCGCGAGGAGCTGCAAACGGTCCCCGGCGTCCCCGCCAAGCTCGGGCGCGAGCTATACGCCCTGTTGCACCGAGCAGGCTGACAAGCACCGTTGAGGGACATATCGGGTGGACGTCCGTTTGCACCGACGAGGCTGAGCTTCGAGACGCGGCACAATGGGCCCTGCCATGGCTGTGATCCGGCGTCCCGGGCGCTCGAGCTCCGAGCGCTCCCGCAAGTCCCGGCGCTCCAAAGGCCAGCCCGGCTCGAGCCCCGCGCCCGAGCGCGGCGAGGCCGACAGCGCCGGCGAGTCGCGCCTGCGCGATCTCGTCGTGATCACCGGCTTCTCCGGCGCCGGCAAGTCCACGGCGATGAACGTCTTCGAGGACGCCGGCTACTTCTGCGTCGACAACCTCCCGCCCGAGATGATCCGCTCACTGGTCGAGCTGTTCGTCCACGGCGGCTCCAAGGTCGAGCGCGCCGCGATCGTCTCGGACGTCCGCGGCGGCGCCTACTTCGACGCCCTGCGGGCGGTCGTAGACGACCTCGACGCGCTCGGGCTGACCCATCACGTGCTGTTCCTCGAGGCCACCGAGCAGACACTCGTCACGCGCTACAAGGAGACCCGCCGCCGCCATCCACTGGCGCCGAACGGCAGCATCGCCGCCGGCGTCGCAGCCGAGCGCGCGATGCTCGCGCCGCTGCGCAGCCGCGCCGATCTCGTGATCGACACCACCGGCATGTCAACCTCGATGCTGCGCGGGCGCATCGCCGACAGCCTGCTACCGCGACAGGCCGTACCACGGCTGGCGGTGATCTTCATGAGCTTCGGCTTCAAGCACGGCCCGCCGCGCGACGAGGACCTCGCCTTCGACGTCCGCTTCCTGCCGAATCCCTACTACGATCCGGCGCTGCGCGAGCTCACCGGCCACGACCCCGAGGTCGTCCAGTACATCGGCCGCGACGGTCGCCTGGACGAGCTGTACGTGCGGCTGCACGCGCTGCTCGACTTCTTGATCCCCGAGTACCTGGCCGAGGGCAAGTCGCATCTCGTGATCGCGATCGGCTGCACCGGCGGGCGCCACCGCTCGGTGGCGATCGCCGAGCACCTCGCCGGCCGCTACCGCGACCACGACGAACTCGACGTCGCCGTCTCGCACCGCGATCTCGACAAGCGCCCGCGCGACCCCGACAAGCGGCCGCCCACCCGTGAGAAGCGCCCGCCGAGCCCGGAGAAGCGCTCCCCGAGCCCACAGCAGCTCTCGTCCAGCCCGGACAAGCGCTCGCTGGGCCCCGACAAGCCTTCGCCGAGCCCCGAGAACAAGCGCCGCACGCCGGCGCGCGAGAAGGGCCCGCCCGGCCGTTGATAGCCTACCCGCGCCAGCCGGACCCGGGGAGCGCCGCTCCGACGGTCCGGCATTGTTCGTTCTCGCACTGACCAGGGAGGCAGCGAGCAGATGTCGATACGCGTTGGGATCAACGGCTTCGGCCGGATCGGCCGCAACGCCTTTCGCGCAGCCCAAGCCAGAGCCGATGCCGCCGAGATCGAATGGGTCGCGGTCAACGACCTGACCGACGCCCGCACGCTGGCCCACCTGCTCGCCTACGACTCGACGCTCGGCCCGTACCCCGGCGAGGTCCAGGCCCGCGACGGGGCGATCGAGGTCGCCTCCCGCGAGCTGACGGTGTTCGCCGAGCGCGACCCCGCCGCGCTGCCCTGGGGAGAGCTCGGCGTCGACGTCGTGATCGAGTTCGACCGGATTGTTCACGGATCGCGCCAGCGCCGCGAAGCACCTGGCGCAGGGCGCCAAGAAGGTGATCATCTCGGCACCCGCCAGCGACCCGGACGCCACCGTCGTGCTCGGCGTCAACTTCGACGAGGTCTATGACCCGAGCGAGCACCACGTCATCTCCAACGCCTCCTGCACCACCAACTGCCTCGCCCCGGTCGCGAAGGTCGTCAACGACACGATCGGCATCACCCATGGCCTGATGACCACGATCCACGCCTACACCGCCGACCAGCGCCTGCAGGACATGCCCCACAAAGACCTGCGCCGCGCGCGCGCCGCCGCGATCAACCTGATCCCGGCCTCGACCGGCGCTGCCAAGGCGATCGGCCTGGTCATCCCCGCGCTGCAGGGCAAGCTCCACGGCTTCGCCGTGCGCGCGCCGGTCCCCACCGGGTCGGTCGTGGACCTGACCGTCGAGTGCTCGCGCCCCACCACGGTCGAGGAGGTCAACGAGGCGCTGAAAGCCGCCAGCGAGTCGCCGCCGCTGGCCGGCCTGATGGCCTACACCACCGACCCGATCGTCTCCACGGACATCATCAAATCGCCGTACTCGGCGATCGTGGACTCGCTGCTCACGGCCGTGATCGACGACACCATGCTCAAGGTCGTCGCCTGGTACGACAACGAGTGGGGCTACTCAAACCGCCTCGTCGATCTCGTCCAGAGGGTGCTGTGAGCCGGCTGGGGGGCGCGAGCGATGCGAGTGGGGGAGGGCGTCGCGCAGACCCGCGAGAGGGTGCGGTTGGGCTGCGCATTGTCAGCGTTGGGGGCGTCACGGGAGCCGGCGAGAGGGTGTGTTGACCCGGTGAGATCGCTCGACGACCTCGACGTGCGCGGGCGTCGCGTGCTCGTGCGCGTCGACTTCAACGTGCCGCTCGGGAAGGGTCCCGATGGAGCTCCGATCGTCGCCGACGACACGCGCATCCGGGCCGCGCTGCCGACGATCGAGGAGCTGCGCGCGCGCGGCGCACAGCTCGTGCTCGTCTCGCATCTCGGTCGCCCGCACGGTCGCGTCGACCCCGAGCTTTCGCTGGCGCCGATCGTCGCGCGCCTCTGCAAGCACACCGATGCGCACGTCACGCTCGCTCCCGGGGTCGTCGGCCCCGAGGTGCGCGAGCTGACCGAGCAGCTCGGCGACGGCGACATCCTCGTGCTCGAGAACGTCCGCTTCGAGCCGGGCGAGACCACCAACGACCCCGACTTCGCACGTGCCCTCGCGGAGCTCGCCGACGTCTACGTCAACGACGCCTTCGGCGCGGCCCACCGCGCGCACACGAGCACCGAGGGCGTCGCGCACCTGCTGCCGAGCGCCGCCGGGCGGCTGCTCGAACACGAGGTCAAGACCTTGACCGGAATGCTCGAACACCCGTCGCGTCCGCTTGTCGCGGTGCTCGGGGGCGCCAAGGTCGCCGACAAGATCGCCGTGATCGACCGCTTCCTGTCCGTTGCCGACGCGATCCTGATCGGCGGCGCGATGTGCTTTCCCTTCCTCGCCGCCGAGGGCCACGCGATCGGCGCCTCGCTGTGCGAAGACGAGGACATCGAGCACGCCCGCCACGCGCTCGCGCGGGCCACGGACTGTCTGCCGCGGCCCGAGCGTCGCGCGCTCGCCGCGCGCTCCGACGACGCCTCGCGTGCGGCCCGACTGTGCCTGCCGCGCGACCTCGTGATCGGGCAGAGCCTGAGCGCCGACTCGCCTACGCGCGTGCTCACGGGCGTCGAGGTGCCCTCGGGCTGGATGGGCCTCGACATCGGGCCCGACACCGCAGCTCTGTACGGCGAGGAGATCGCGGAAGCCGGCTCGGTGTTCTGGAATGGGCCGATGGGCGCATTCGAGCTCGAGCCTTTCGCGGCAGGCACGCGCGCTATCGCGCAGGCCGTCGCGCGGGCCCCCGCCACCACCGTCGTCGGCGGAGGCGACTCGGCCGCCGCGCTCGTGCAGTTCGGCGTCGAGAGCGCGGTCGACTACGTGTCCACCGGCGGCGGCGCCACGCTCGAGCTGGTCGAGGGCCGCACCCTGCCCGGGCTGAATGCGCTCGACGGGGCAGGGGTCGCATAGTGTCCGAGACCGGACGCACCCCGCTGATCGCGGGCAACTGGAAGATGCACAAGACCGAGGCGCAGGCCGAGCAGTACATCCAGGCGCTGCTCCCGCGCGTCTCCGCGCTCGCGCACGTCGAGATCGCGATCTGCGTCCCGTTCACCGACCTGCGCGCGATGGTCGACTCCGCGCGCGGCTCGCTCGTGCAGGTTTACGCCCAGAACATGCACTTCGAGGACGCTGGCGCCTACACGGGCGAGATCTCGCCACCGATGCTAAGCGAGCTCGACGCCGATGGTGTCGTACTTGGTCATTCCGAGCGCCGCCAGCTGTTCGGCGAGACCGATCGCGCGCTCGCGAAGAAGGTGCCGGCCGCGCTCGCCGCCGGTCTGAAGCCGCTCCTGTGCGTCGGCGAGACCGAGGACGAGCGCGACCAGGGCGATACCGAGCGCAAGCTGCGCCAGCAGATCCGCGAGGATCTCGCCGCGGTCTCCGACGAGCAGCTCGCCGACGTCGCGATCGCGTACGAGCCGATCTGGGCGATCGGCACCGGGCGCGTGGCCTCGGCGCAGCAGGCCCAGGACGCGATCGCTTTCATCCGCGCGCTTGTCGCCGACCGCGATCCGACCGCCGCCGAGCGCGCGCGCATCCTCTACGGCGGCTCGGTCAAGCCCGAGAACGCCGCCGAGCTGCTGGCGCTTCCCGACGTCGACGGGGCCCTCGTCGGCGGCGCCTCGCTGGAGGCCGAGTCGTTCGCCGCGATCCTCGCGGCCGCCGCGCGATGAGCGCCGCCGCCGATCGGGTGGAAAGCGCCAACGGGCACAGCACAGCTCCTACCAAGCTGCCGGTCTCGAGCGTCTGTCTGGTCGTGCTCGACGGCTGGGGCCTGGCCGAGCCCGGACCCGGCAACGCCGTCTCGCTGGCGCGCACACCCGTGTTCGACGCGCTGTGGCGCAGCTGCCCGCACACGACCCTGCAGGCCTGTGGTCGCGCCGTCGGCCTGCCGGATGGGCAGATGGGCAACAGCGAGGTCGGACATCTCAACCTCGGTGCCGGCGCGATCGTACGCCAGGATCTGGTGCGCATCGACGATGCGATCGCCGACGGCAGCTTTGCCGCCGACCCTGTCCTGCGGGCCGCGCTGTCCGACGTCGCGCGCGTGCATCTGATCGGCCTGGTCTCCGACGGCGGCGTGCACTCCTCGCTCGAGCACCTGCGCGCGCTGATCGCCAGGGCGCAACAGCATCCCCAGGCCGATGGCACCTCCAAAGACGTGATCGTGCACGCCTTCACCGACGGGCGCGACACGCTGCCCCACAGCGGCGCCGGGTTTCTCGCGGAGCTCGACGGATACGCATATGCGCGCGCGCGCGCGCGCGTGGGCTCGGTCGTGGGTCGCTACTGGGCGATGGACCGCGACCGCCGTTGGGAACGCACGCAGCGCGCCTACGACCTGCTCGTTCACGCCCGGGCTCAGCACGAGGCCGCCAGCGGCGAGCAGGCCGTGCGGGCCGCTTACGAGCGCGGCGAAACCGATGAGTTCATCGAGCCGACGGTGGTGGGCGCCGACACGGCGATCTTGCCGGGCGACAGCGTGATCGCCTTCAACTTCCGCCCCGACCGCATGCGCCAGATCACGCGTGCGCTGGCCGAGCCCGCCTTCGGCGAGGGCGACGAGCCGCTGCCGGGCTGGAGCGGGCGCGGCGGCGCCGACGCCATACGGCGCTACACGACCCTGACCGAGTACGAGGAAGGCTGGCCCTATCCGGTCGCATTTACACCCGAGCGCCCCGCGATCACACTCGCGGCCGCGATCGCGCGCGCCGGCGCACGCCAGCTGCACGTCGCCGAGACCGAGAAGTACGCCCATGTGACCTACTTCTTCAACGGTGGCGTCGAGGCCGCCCAGCCGGATGAACAGCGCGAGCTGGCGCCCTCGGTGCGTGATGTGCCCACCTACGATCACAGGCCCGAGATGAGCGCCGCGCTCGCCACCGAGGCGTTCGTCGAGCGCTGGCGCGAGCAGGGGCCAGACGGTTTCAAGTTCGGCATCATCAACTTCGCCAACGCCGACATGGTCGGGCACACGGGAGTGATCCCCGCCGCCGTCCGCGCCGTCGAGACCGTTGACGAATGTCTTGGCAGCGTGCTCGTCGCGGTGCGCCAATTCGGCGGCGTCTGCGTCGTCACCGCGGACCACGGCAACGCCGACAACATGCTCGAGCCCGACGGCTCGCCGAACACCGCCCACTCGCTCAACCCGGTGCCGTTCATCCTGGTCGGAGCTGGATCGATCGCGCTGCGCGACGGTGGCATCCTCGCTGACGTCGCGCCGACCGTGCTCGAGCTGCTCGGGATCGAGCAGCCGGCGGCGATGACCGGCCGTTCACTGATCGAACATCGATCCGGCGCCCCGGCGCCTGCGAGTGACACGCCGGGGGGTTGAAGATCGCGGCCGGTGCCCGCAGGGCGGGCCCGCGACGTGATAGAGATCGGCGCGTGACCGATGCCGATCCCCGCGCGCGCCGCTCACGCCTGCTGCTCGGCATTTCCTTCATGGGCGCCGGCGTCAACCACTTCGTGATGCCCCGCGCCTACGAGGCGATCGTGCCGCCCAGCCTGCCGGGCGGCGCCAAGCGTGTGGTCGTGATCAGCGGCATCGCCGAGATCGCCGGCGGCGCGGGCGTGCTCATGCCGCGCACCCGGCGTACGGCCGGCATGGGCCTGATCGCACTGCTGATCGCGGTCTTCCCGGCGAACCTCTACATGGCACGCAATCCAGAGCGCTTTCGTCGGATCCCGCTCTGGGCGTTGTATGCGCGGCTGCCGCTGCAGCCGTTGATGATGCGCTGGGCCTGGCGCGCCACGCGCCGCTGAGGCGCTCCGGCAGCGCCCGCAGCAAGCCCGCTGCAAGCCGCTGTTTCGGGCCGCTGGCCTGCTATGTTCGGTTCAGTGCAGGGGTCCTAGTAGCGATTGTCATCATGTCGAGCGCGACCGCGATCAAGATCGCCTCCCCGGAACAGGAGGCACTCAGCGACACCGAGATCCACGCATGGCGCGGCTTTTTACGCGCGCATTCCTCGCTGGCCAAGCGCCTGGACGCCGAGCTCGAGCGCGAGCACGGCCTGCCGATGACCTCCTACGAGGTCCTCCATCACCTCGACGATGCCGGGGCCGGGCGCATGCGCATGTGCGACCTCGCCGAGCAGGCCCAGCTCTCGCGCAGCGGCCTCACGCGCCTGGTCGATCGTCTCGAGCGCGACGGCCTGTTGGAGCGCTGCTCGTGCCAGCACGACGCTCGGGGCGCCTATGCGTGCCTGACCGAGCTTGGCCGTGAGCGCCTCACGCAGGCACGCGGCACGCACATGGCGGTCGTTCGCGAGCACTTCTTCTCGCGCTTCTCCGAACCCGAGCTCGACACGCTCGCCCACCTGTGGGACCGCATCGCGCCGTGCGGCAACGGCGCCGTGCACGCGCCGCCCGGCCCCTGATCAGACTCAGCCAGCGGGTCGAGCACGAGATCGTGCCGGCGATTGCACCGGCAGGATCTCTCGTGCCGACTCGCACGCTCCTCACGCCGTATAGACTTGATAACTAGCGACTTAGATTTTACAATGGTGATATCAACAATCTTTCTAAGCATGGAGGTATCATCATGGCATTGATCAGATGGGAGCCCGTTCGCAGGTGGGAGCCCGCCCGTGAGCTGGACTCGCTTCAGCACGAGGTGAGCCGGCTGTTCGGCAGCTTCTTCGACTCTCAGACCGGACGACCGGACGACGGCGCGACGGCGCTGCGGCGTTGGGTCCCCGCGACCGACCTCGTCGAGGAGGGCGAGCACTACGTGCTGCGCGCCGATCTTCCCGGCGTCAACGAGGACGACGTCAAGGTCGAGCTGGACGACCACGTGCTCACGGTCTCCGGCCAGCGCGGCTCCGAGAACGAGCAGCGCGGGGACGGGTATCGCCGAGTCGAGCGCTCGTTCGGCAGCTTCTCGCGCTCGTTGAGACTGCCCGAGGGCGTCGATCCCGAGCAGATCCAGGCGAGCTTCGAGCGCGGCGTGCTCGAGGTCACGATCCCCAAGCCCGCGCAGCGCAAGCCGCATCGGGTGGCGATCAGCGTGGGCCAGCACCAAGCGACGGTCGAGGGAAGCGCAAACGGCGAGGCCGCCGAGGGCGCCGAGGCCGCTGTGACGGCCAGCGCGGGTGACGAGACCGGCACGGGCGACGAGGCCCGCGAGGCCGCGAAGGCCGCCTAATACCGACGCGGCTCGCCGTCGCGCGAGTCTGGTGAGGCACTCGCCAGCTCGGACTCGCGCGACGCCGGCGCCTCGGCGTTGGCGTCTGCCGCGCGCGGGATCGGCGCTGGCTCCTCGGAGCTTGCGTCTGCCGCGCGCGAGGCGGGCGCTGGCTCCTCGGAGCTTGCGTCTGTCGCGCGCGAGGCGGGCGCTGGCTCCTCGGAGCTTGCGTCTGTCGCGCGCGAGGCGGGCGCTCGCTTCTCAGAGCTTGCGTCTGCGGGGCGCGGGGTCGCGGTGGGAGGCCTGGAGCCAGGTCGATCGTCGGTCGCCCCGTGCTTGAACTGCTCCTGTAGGTGGCGCTGGTGGCGGCGATGGGCCACGAACACGCTGATCGCCGCCAGCACCACGGCGAACAGCCCGTACAGCCCGAACGTGCTCACCACGTTGCCGGCGGCGTTGCCGAGGAAGTAGGCGAGCAGGCCGATCGCCGTCGCCCAGCAGATCCCGCCGAGCGCGTTCCACAGCACGAACGAGCGCCAATGCATCTTCGTGGCCCCGGCCAGCCACGAGGCCCACACGCGCAGCCCGAGCAGGAAGCGCCCGAAGAACACGGCCTTGGGTCCGTGGCGTTCGAAGAACGGCTCCCCGAGCGTCAGCACCTGCTTGCGCTGGCCTTGAAAACGACCGGGACGTTCCAGCGCCCAGCGCCCGCCCTTGCGCCCGATCACGTAGCCGATGTTGTCGCCGACGATCGCCCCGAGCGCGGCGATCGGGATCACGAGCGCGATGTCGAGCTTGCCGCCCGAGGCGAGCACGGCCGCGGTGATCAGGGCCGTCTCGCCCGGCACCGGAATGCCGCTCGACTCGGCCGCCACGCCGAGAAACAGCAGCGGGTAGCCGAACACTTCGACGAGATGACCGATGTTGACGATCGCGGCGAGCATTTCCGATCCCACTGACCTTAGGATGCCGCGAGAGTGCCTGCCTTCTCGATCACGGCTCGCGCCCCGGGCTCGCGCGCGCGGGCCGGTGTGCTCGAAACGGCGCATGGCGCGGTGCGGACGCCCGCATTCGTGCCGCTGGCGACGAAGGCGACCGTCAAGGGGCTGCTGCCCGACGAGCTCGCCGCGCTCGGCTACGAGCTGCTGCTCGGCAACACCTTCCACCTGCTGCTCAACCCCGGCCCGCAGCTGATCGAAAGCCTCGGCGGGCTGGGCGCGTTCATGGGCTGGCCCGGGCCGACGATCACCGACTCGGGCGGCTTTCAGGTCTTCTCGATGGGCCACGGCACGGTCGCCGACGAGATCAAGGGCCGTAACCGCGGCCATCCCGGCGAGCGCGAGGGCGCGATCCTGCAAATCGACGAGTCCGGCGTGCGCTTTCGCTCCTACGTTGACGGACGCGAGCGCTTCCTTTCGCCGGAGTCCGCGATGGCGGTGCAGGCCGCGCTCGGCTCGGACATCGCGCTGGTGTTCGACGAGTGCACGCCCTATCACGTCGATCGCGCCTACACGCAACGCTCGACCGAGCGCACCCACCGCTGGCTGGAGCGCTGCCTGCGCTGGCACGCCGAGCACGCGCACGAGCGCCGATCCGCCCAGCTCGTCTACGGGATCGTGCAGGGTGGGGTATACGAGGACCTGCGCCGCGAATCCGCACGGACGGTCGCTGCAAGCGCGTGCGAGGGCATCGCGATCGGCGGATCGCTGGGGGCCGAGAAGGCGCAGATGCACGAGGTCGTCGCGTGGACCACGTCCGAGCTGGATCGCGCCGACCGCGAGCAGCGCCCGCGGCACCTGCTCGGCATCGGCGAGGTCGAGGACCTGATCGCGTGCGTCGAGCTCGGCATCGACACGTTCGACTGCGCGATCCCGACGCGCCTGGGCCGCCACGGCACAGCATTGGTGCCGGATCCCGCAGCGCGCTTTCGGCTCGACCTGACCAAGGCCGACTCGCGCCGGGCGCCCGAGCCGCTGCTGGAGGGGTGCGCGTGCCCGGCCTGTGCGAAAGGCCTGTCGCGCGCATACCTGAGCTATCTCGTGCGCGCCCGCGAGCTGACCGGGATGCGGCTGGTCACGATGCACAACCTCGCGTTCCTCGCGCGCCTGATGGACGATCTGCGCACGGGGATTCGAGGTGGACGGCTGGCAGAGGTCGCCGCGGCGTGGCGCGCGGGGGAGGCGCCGGCCTCTACTTCGTGTTTTCGCTGACCAGCTGCTTGAGCGACTGCGAGGCCTGTTCGACGTCGCTGTAGACGACGTTTTTGAGCACCACCCGCGTCGACGCCGGAGCCGTGATCACGACGATCGCCGCGATCACACCGGCGATCGCGAGCAGGCTCAGGAGCGCCAGCATCAACCGCCGCGCCCGGCTGCGGCGCGGACGCGCGCTCGCCGCGACGCTTGCCGGCGCCTGCGCTTGCGGGCGTGCCACCGGCCCCGCTCGCGGCCGGCGCGCCGGTACGGCGCTCGTGCCCGTGCGCGCTCTGGCGCCTTGGCCGCCGCCCGCCAGAACGGTCGTGGCCTGGGTCGCCGGCTGGGCGCCGGCTGCGCGGTCCTCCAGCGGCGGCTCGAGCGGCGAGATGCCGTCGGCGCCGTCGCTGATCGCGCGGCCCATCTCGCGCGCGGTCTGGTAGCGGTCGCGCGGATCGAGCGCGAGCGCCAGCGCGACGGCCTCCGCGAGCTCGTGGTTGACGGCCGCCACGAGCGTGTCGAGCAGCGCCGGCTCTTCCTGCTGCTGCTTGAGCGCCAGCTCGGTCAGCGAGGTCGCCTCATATGGCAGGCGCCCGGAGATCAGCTGGTAGGCGACGACGCCGAGGGCGTACAGGTCGGCGCGCGGGCCGGCCTCCTCACCGCGCGCCTGCTCGGGTGCGAGGTAGGCGGCGGTGCCGAGCACCGAGCCGACCTGCGTGATGCTCGACTGCTCGGTCGCCTTGGCGATTCCGAAGTCCGCCAGCTTGACCTCGCCCTCGCGCGCGCGCAGCAGGTTGCCGGGCTTGACGTCGCGGTGCACGACGCCGTGGCGGTGGGCGTAGTACAGGCCGGCGCAGGCCTGTTCGACGATCGCGACCGCCTGATCGACCTCGACCCAGCCGTCGTCGCGCAGGATCTGAGCGCAGGAGCGACCCTCGATGTACTCCATCACGATGAAGTGACGGCCGCTCTGCTCGTCGAGGCCCGAATCGAAGATCTGCACGATGTTCGGGTGCACCAGCCGCGCCGCCGCCTGCGCCTCGCGCTGGAAGCGCGACACGAAAGTCGGGTCGTCGGCCAGGTGCTCGGCCAGCAGCTTGACCGCGACGCGCCGTTCCAGGCGCATGTCGAAGGCCAGATGCACGGTTGACATCCCGCCGTAGCCGAGCCGACCCTCGAGCGCGTAGCGCCCCGCGATGCGATCGCCTTCGGTCATTTGCCGGCTTCCTGCCCGCCGGCGCGTTCGCCGGCGGATTCGCTTTCGCTGTTTTCTGTTTCGCGACCGGACCCGGGAGCCGCTTCGCCGGCGGGTGGGGTCGGCGCGGCCGTGCCGCCGCCGTTGTTGGGCGTGGAGGTCGCGGGCGGCGCGTTGCTCGGCGTCGTACCCTGGCTTGGCGCCGGCGTGGTCGTCGTCGGTGTGCTTGTGGTCGGCGCCGTCTTCGGGGTCGTCGTCGGCGCGAGGCGAGCGCGCTGGGACGTCGTCGTGGTGCTGGTCGCGGTGGTCTCGGTGAGCGGCTGCGCGCACAGCGCCAGCGCGCGTTCGCGCAGGTTTTCGATGCCTTCGCTGAGCGTCTTGCGCAGACCCGCATCGATCGTGCCGGGCAGCGTGGAGAAGTCCTGTTCGGTTTTCGCGATCGCGGCGCCAGTGGCAGTGCAGTCGCCGTTGCCGCTGCGCGCCGCTTGCGAGACTTCTTCGAAGTCGCTCTTCAGCGGCCCGGCGTTGGCGAGCGGGATCAGGCCCTTGCTCGAACCGCCGCAGGAGCCGAGCACCAGCGCGGCCAGCGCCAGCACGGCGGCGAGCGCGGGCCCGCGCGCGTGCGCGCGCGCGTGGGCTCGAAAACGGGGTAGAGAGGGCGTGCGCAAGCTCACTGACCGTACTCCAAGCGCTCCGCCAGCGAGTCGGGCAGCCGTGCCGCCCGGATCGCGGCCGCGGCGCCGGCAATGTCGTAGCCGGTGCGCTGGAAAGTCGCGGTCTGGTCCTCGAGGTCGAGCAGCAGCCAGGAGGCGCGCGGATCGCCGTCGCGCGGCTGCCCGACGCTGCCGGGATTCAGCAGCCATTCGCCGCTGGCGATGTCGAGTTGGGCCCCCGCCCGGCGCGGTTCGCCGGTCGCGAGCTCGCCGGCGCGGCGCTCGAACGAGAGCGGCACGTGCGAATGGCCGATCAGGCAGACCCTGTTCTGCTGCTCGTCCATGCACAGCTCGGCGAGCAACGCCGACAGCACGTACTCCCAGATCGGGTCGCGCGGACTGGCGTGATACAGGCCCAGCTGGCCCTCGCGTCCCTGCGGGCTCAGCTCGGCAAGGAAGCGCGCGTGCTCGGGCTGGAGCACCTCGCGCGTCCACTGCACGGCGATGCGTGCGCCCGGTGAGAAGTCGTTGACCGCCACCTCGCCTGTGACCGCGAGATCGTGGTTGCCCGCCAGGCACACGGCGGCGTGCTCGCTGGCGAGCGCCACGCACGCGTCAGGGTCGGCGCCATAGCCGACGAGATCGCCCAGGCACCAGAGCTCGGCGGCGTCGCTGCCGGCAACCGCCTCCAGCACGGCCTCGAACGCCTGACGGTTGCCATGGATGTCGGAGATCACAGCAACCTTCATGTCGAGGTCATGTGCAGCGCGGTACTAATCCTCCCTGTCCCCGCTCTCAGATCCGCCGTACTCGGGCAGGCTCTTGATTCCCTCGCGGGTTCGCCACTTCGAGTAGTTGTCCTCCATCGCGTCGATCAGCTCGCGCATGAACCGTGGCGAGATGTTCACGCGCGCCACCACGACGCCTGGGACCTCCTCGGATTCGACCTCGTGGTTGACGCGGGCGAAGGTCACCGTGAACTCGTAGTCGGAGTGGCTCACGTTCGCGAAGTTGGCGTAGACGCCCCCCATGATCTCGGGGGACAGATGAATGTTGATATGGCGCTCGGCGCCGGGATCTTGCTCGTTCACGGGCCGGCCCTTCTCGGTCTCTTGGGGGGGTGGTCGGGAGGGGGGCTTGCCCCCCTCCCGTCAGATAGGCGCTCGGCGCCCGGATCCTGATCGTTCACGCGGTTAGTATTCCAATCTGTGTGTCGGATGCCTGCGGCGGGATGACGACGGCGATAGAGGCGCTGCGTGAGGCCGTTCTCGCCAGCGCTCGCGAGCTTGCAGGCGTCGGGGAGCCCGCCGGCGATCTCCCCGACAGCGACGGCAAGCAGTCCGCCGCCGAGCGCGTCAGCCCGGTGCGCCGAGACGAGCTCAGGTCCGACGCTATCACGCTCGAGCGCCCGCCCCGGCCGGACTTCGGCGACTACTCGACGAACGCCGCGCTGCTGCTCGCCCCGGCGCTGGCGGCGCCGCCGCGGGAGCTGGCCGAGCGCCTCGGAGCGCAGCTGAAGGCGCGCATGGGGGAGGGCCTCGAGCGTTTCGAGGTCGCCGGTCCGGGCTTCCTGAACCTGTTCGTGGGTGACGCCTGGCTGGGCGATGCGCTCGCGGGCGGCCTGCGTGCCGGCGAGCGGCTCGGCGAGGATGGGACGCCGAGGCGCGAACGGATCCTGATCGAGTTCGTCTCGGCCAACCCGACGGGCCCGATGCACGTCGGCCACGCCCGCAACGCCGCCTACGGCGATTCGCTCGCGCGCCTGCTGGCCTTCTACGGCCACGACGTCGAGCGCGAGTTCTACGTCAACGACGCGGGCTCGCAGGTCGTCAAGCTCGGCGAGTCGATCGCGGCACTGGCGCGGGGAGAGGAGGTTCCGCAGGACGGCTATCACGGCGAGTACGTGCAGGCGCTGACGGCCGAGCTCCCGGGCGCGCAGACTCTCGACGCCGCCCAGCTGGGCCACGACGCGGTCGAGGTGATGGTCGCGCGCATGCAGGCCTCGCTGCACGCGTTCGCCGTCGAGGGCTTCGATCACTGGCAGTACGAGAGCGCCATGCACGCCGGCACGCCGAGCGCCGTCGAGCACGCCCTGCAGACGCTCGAGCAGCACGGTCACACCTACCGGCGCGACGGCGCCCTGTGGCTGCGTACCACCGACTACGGCGACGACAAGGACCGCGTGCTGGTGCGCTCATCCGGGGAGCACACCTACTTCGCGTCAGACATCGCCTACCACCTGGACAAGCGCGAGCGCGGCTTCGAACGCCAGATCGACGTGTGGGGCGCCGACCATCACGGCTACACGGCGCGGATGAAGGCCGCCTACGCGGCGCTCGGCGGAGATCCCGACCAGCTGGAGCTGCTGATCATGCAGCTCGTACACCTGGTGCGTCGCGGCGAGCGATCGCAGATGTCAAAGCGCGCCGGCGAGTTCGTCACGCTCGATCAGCTGCTGGAAGAGATCGGGGTTGACGCCGCGCGCTGGTTTCTGCTGTCGCGCTCGCACGACACCACGATCGACCTCGATCTCGACCTCGCGCGCGAGCAGTCCAACGAGAACCCCGTCTACTACGTCCAGTACGCCCATGCGCGGATCGCGTCGGTGTTGGCGAAGGCGGGCCCGGCGCGGGTGCAGGCGGCAATCGAGGAGGGCGGGCAGCCGGCGCCGCAGGGGGGATGGGACGGCTACCGGCTGCACGCCTCCGAGCGCACGCTTATCAAGAAGCTGCTCGCGTTCCCGGGTGAGATCGCCCAGGCCGCGCAGCGCCGCGCCCCGCATCGCGTCGCTGCCTACGCGCACGAGCTGGCGCAGGACTTCACCGCCTTCTACCGCGACTGCCGCGTCGTGGGCGCCGAGCCCGAGCAGGCCGAATCGCTGCGCCTGGCGCTGTCGGTGCTGGCGCAGAGCACGCTGGCCCGCTCGCTGCAGCTGCTCGGCGTGAGCGCGCCGGCGGCGATGTAGCTGGCGCCCGGCTTCGCGGCCACTCGGCGCCTCGCGCCGAATCAGCCGGCTCAGCGCTCGAACTGCGCGAGATCGGCGTCCAGGCGTGCCCGCTCGGCAGCCGTAAGCCCCGAGGAAGTCGTCGCTGTCGGTTGCCGTCGTGGCCGCGGCGCGCGCGCGCGCCTGCCTGCGCCAGCGCGGCAGCAGCAGCGCGAACAGCGCCAGCAGTCCCAGCAGCGCCGCCAGCGGCACCAGGTAAGCCGTCAGGTCGAAGCCGTGCGCGGCCGGCAGCGCCAGCACGCTGGGCCCGTACTGCGCGACCAGCGCGCGTTCGATTTGGCTCTGGTCCTCGCCTTCGGCGATCAGCCCGCGGATGAACACGCGCTCGCGGTCGGCCTGTGGCGACTGCGCGACCATCAGCGGGATTTTGCACGTCACGCACATGACCCTGCGTTCGATCACGGGCAGCGACACGCGCGGCGCATCGGCCTGGGCGGGCGTGGCGATCGCGATCGCCACGAGCAGGGCGGCCGCCAGCGCGAGTCTCGGCGCGGACAGCGGCGGCCCGAGGTGCGCACGCTTGCGCGAGGAGCGCGTCCGCGCGCGCAGGGCGATCACGTGCGTTCTCGTTCCGCGAGCTCGATCGCTTTGTTCGCGAACGCCTGGTCGATCTCGCCGCGGGAGATCGCGACGATGTCGCCCTCGCGGTCGATCACGAAGCTCTCGGGCAGCTGCGCGGTGCCGTAGGCGTGTGCGAATTCACCTGTCGTGTCGCGCAGGCTGGGGTAGGTGAGGTGATTTTCGCGCACGAACGTGTGTGAGTCGGGGGCGTCGTCGAGGTAGGTGACGCCGAGCACGGTGGCGCCGTGCGGCTGCAGTCGCCGCTGCGTGTGCTCGAGCAAAGGCGCCTCGGCCTGGCAGGGCACGCACCACGAGGCCCAGAAGTTCAGCAGCACCACCCTGCCGCGGTATTCGGCGAGCGAACCGGTCCTGGTGCCGGCGTCGGCCACGTCCGCGCGGGTCGAGCCGGAGGTCAGGACCGGCAGTAGCCGGTGGGCATCGGGTGCGGTCGGTCGTTCGCCGTGCGCGACCGCCTCATCGAGCGTGCGGTTGGGCGCCTGCGTGGCCACGCCGTAGACAAGCAGCGCCACGAGGCCCGCGCCCGCGAGCGAGACGAGGATCGGGACGGCCCGGCGTCGCACGGCGTCCAGCATAAAGCGCCGAGGACGTAAGATTGGCCGGTATGCGGCGATAGCTCAGTTGGTAGAGCGTCGGCTTCCCAAGCCGAAGGTCGCGGGTTCGAGACCCGTTCGCCGCTTGGGCGGGGTACGCTCGCGATACTGTGGGGCGTGTTCGAGCACGTGGCGATTCGCGCGAGCGACCTCGATGCGAGCGAGACGTTCTACCGCCTCGTGCTGGCCACGCTCGAGATCCCGCCGCCGCTGATCGACGAGTCGAGCGGGTTGCGCGAGTGGGATGACTTCCGGATTCTGCCGTCCACCGAGGCCGAGCCGACGCCGACCCGTCACCTGCACCTCGCGTTCGTCGCCCCGAGCCGTGCGCACGTCCGGCGCTTTCATGCGGCAGGCGTCGAAGTTGGCTATGCGGACGCGGGCGCGCCCGGTGAGCGCTCGCAGTACCGGCCCGACTACTACGGCGCCTTCCTGCGCGACCCCGACGGAAACAGCGTCGAGGCTGTGCACCACGGTGACACCCGTCGCGGCGGCCACATCGATCATCTCTGGATCGGCGTCGGCGAGCTTGCCGCCGTCGAGGCGTTCTACCGCCTGATCGCGCGTCACGTGGGCTTGCGCGAGGGACGCCGGTGGGAGCACGGAGTGCAGTTTCGCGGTGCGTGGGCGACGTTCTCGCTCGTGAGCGACGGCCGGCCGGTCACCGAGCGGCTGCTGCTCGCCTTCCCGGCGCCCGATCGCACTGCCGTTGCGGAGTTCCACCGCGCGGCGACCGCGGCCGGATATCGCAGCGCAGGCCAGCCCACGTTTTGTGACTCTGGCTTCTACGCAGCACGCGTGCTTGACCCCGACGGCACGCGAGTCGAGTCGGTCCACCGCGAGGGCCAGCGGTAGTTACGCCAGTCGCGACCGGTCGGCGCCCGCGCCGTGGGAAGACCGTGGGGAGCCGGTCTAAAACCCCAGTCCTGATGCGGGATGACGCCAGGACCCCCGACCGCGCTCACCGGCCAGAACGGCACCGCCGTCAACGAGACCGTCAAGGTCGCCGTCCAAGGCTGCACGGTCGTCAAAGCCAGCAAAACCAAAAAGCTCACCCGCCAGCAGAGGCTCACCCACGCACTGAAGACCTGCCGCAAGACGCACGCACGCGCACGCGCACGCGCGCGTGCGCTCCGGGCCAGCTGCGAACGGCGCGCGCGCAGACGCCTGCGACGGTCATAAACGCTCGCGGTGTCCTCCACAGACGTTCGTCGGCGGCGGCGAGAGACGCCGTCGCGGCCCTTTGTGCGCCAAGCTTCCTGCCGGCTGGCGCCGCGGCCAGTTTCTCGCCACGATCAAGTAGAAAGCGCTACTCTTACATGAAAGGGTCGAAAGGCTTCGTAGGCGGCCATCGAAAGGGGACCAAGGATCGTCGGCGCAAGCAACTTGCCAGCTGAGCAGCGTGGCGCGATCAGACAGCCAAGGCTGCTGTCGCGTGCATCGCGCGTGCCAGCGCGCCGGGCGCCGGCGCGCCCCCCACGCGGTCGGGCCGTCTGAGAGCTCGGGCGCCGTTCCCCAAGGCGGCGTCCGGGGATGTCTCGGCACGGACTCCCTCTCCGTTTGAGCCGAGAACACCCGCAGGACCGGAGCGTGGCCCCCCCTCACGGGGGCCACGCCTCCCGGTGGCGCCCATTTCCGGAGCGGCTCCAGCGTCCTCTCGACACGCACTCCACTCCGACCTCAAGGCGCGGGCATCGTAACACATTTGTTGACATTAGTGTTGACATGTGTATTGACATCTAGTAATCTGCGGTTTCTAGGGAGTTGTCGAGAGGGTTGCGGTGCGCTGAGGTGCCGGGGGTTGCGCGAGGATGTGCGTGCGCGGCGCCGCATATCGGCCTGCCGCGGAGGGGCTGGTGGAGGTGATGTTGGGGTGGCCACTGGCTGTATTCGTGAGCGCAACGGACGCTTCTACGTGCGCACACGAGTACTGGCTGTCGATCCGCTCACTGGGGCCTCGAGCTGGCGCCAGGTCGAGAAGGCAGCCGGGCGTTCCCGGCGCGCGGCCGAGCGGATCCTGCGAGGACTGCAGGAGGATGTTGACGACGGTCGCTACGTGCCCGCGAGCATGTCCGTGCTCGAGCTGGGCCGCAAGTGGCTGAACGAGCACGTCGCGCCGAATCTCAAGCCCGGAGCCGCCGCCAACTACCGTGGCACCTTCTATCTGCACGTCGCGCCGACGCTGGGGGCCGTGCGCGTCGACGACATCCGCCCGCAGATGATCAGGGCGCTCTTGAGCCGCAAGCGCGGAGAGGGGCTGAGCGAGCAGACCGTCGCGAAGATCCGCCGTCACGTGCACGCGATGTTCGCGTTCGCTCAGGACGCCGGGCTGGTGTCGGTCAACCCGGCCGACGCCGCGCGCGCGCGGGGGCAGAAGCACTCGCATCGTCGCGCCCGCGGCACCGAGCTCTCGCCGGCCCAGGTCAAGCGCTTCCTCGACGCCTGCTCCACCCGCTGGCGTCTGTTCTTCACGGTCGCGCTCGACACCGGCCTGCGCCGCGGTGAGCTGATCGGCCTGCGCTGGGGCGACATCGACCTGCTCGAGCGGATCCTGTACGTGCGCCGCAGCATCGGCGCCTATGACGACCCCGAAGGCGAGGACGCCGAGCAGCTGTTGTCGACCAAGACCGAGGCTTCCCAGCGGCTGGTTCCGATCCTCGACGGCGCTCAGCGCGCGCTCGAGCGCATGTACGCCACCGCTCGCGACACCAGCGAGGGCGCGCCGGTGTTCGTGACGATCGAGCGCAAGCCCGGCCACGACGGAATCGTGCGACCGATCGGCAGGCCGCTCAGCCCGCGCATGGTCACGCGCGTGTTTCGCCGCTATGCACAACGCGCTGGCCTGCCCGAGAGCATTCGGCTGCACGACCTGCGCCACACCGCGATCACCAACGCGATCGGACAGGGCGAGGACATCCTGCTGGTCTCGGCCTTCGCCGGTCACGCCAAGACCTCCACCACGGTCGACGTCTACGGCCACCTGATGCCCGAGCGCGTGCGCGAGGCCGCCAAACGCATGCACTCGATCAGCGGCCCCGACACCGGCGCGCCCCCAGCCGAGCCCGGCCCGCAACCGCTCGCGCCCCGGCCCGACCGGCTCGCGCCCGACCCGTTCGCACCCGCACTCGAACCGGTGCTGCCGCCCGAAGGCGATCGCGCCATGTTCGAGCCCGATCAGGCGATGTCCGAGCTCGAAGCGTTCCTGCCAGAGACCGATCCGGAGCCGATCATCGCCGATGCCGACGCGCTGCTGCGCGACGCCGAACAGACCACTCCCGCCGTGGCCTCCAGCATCGCCGACCTCGAGGCGCTCGTGCGCGCCTCCGACGCGCTCTCGTCCGACCTCGACGCGCTCGTGGCCGGCCTCGGAGCGCTCGCGCCCGCCGGCGCCCGCCCGCCCGATACGGGCACGATCGACCACCGCCAGCTCGCGGCCAGCCTGCAAGCTCTCGCCGGCCGGCCCCGAGCGGTCCCGGCCGAGACGCCGCCTGCGCCCGAACAGTCGACCGTCACCATGCCCGTCGCCGCCGCTCCGGCCCCGGCCGTCGCCCCACCCCCGCAGCTCCCACAGCCCGCACCGCGGCCCAGCGCACCGCGGCAGGTCGTCAACTTCAACGTCTCCAGCCAGCCGACCGCCATCCAGTACGTCTTCAACGTCGACCGCGCGGACACGCGCGGACGCACACGCGCGCGCGCGCACTGACCCGGCGCTTGCGCGCTCTGGCCTGCGGCACATGCCCCGTGTGCCGCAGTGCCGCTGCCGTCGCCGGCCGTCAAATCGCAGGTCCGTCGCCTGCGGCACATGCTCTGTCTGCCGCAGCGTCTCTGCCGGGCAGCGGCCGTCAAATCGCCGGTCCAGCCAGAGGCGCGCAATACGGCCGCGGCGCGCGCCGCCGGACCGACGCGATGGGGGTGTTCCGCCGACGTTTGCGCGAGAATCACTGGCATGCACGTGACCGCCAAGGCCGACTACGCCGTTCGCGCCGTGATCGAGCTCGCGTCCTCAGGCTCGCAGGCCCCGCGCAAGGTCGATGAGCTGGCCCAGGCCCAGGACATTCCCGTCTCGTTCCTGGAGAACATCCTGACGCAGCTGCGCTCTGCGGGGATCGTTCGCAGCCAGCGCGGCCCCGAGGGCGGCTACTGGCTCGCTCGCCCGCCCGAGGAAGTCAACCTCGCCCAGGTCATTCGCGCCGTCGAGGGGCCGCTCGTCGGCGTCCGCGGCCAGCGCCCCGAGGAGCTCTCCTATGCCGGCTCGGCGCAGTCCCTGCAGCAGGTCTGGATCGCCCTGCGCGCGAACCTGCGCAAAGTGCTCGAGCAGGTCACGCTCGCGGAGGTCGCCGCCGGCAAGCTGCCCGACGAGGTGCTCGAGCTGACCCGCGCCGAGGAAGCCTGGCTGACCCGCTGACGTCCGCCGACCCGGTGACGTCCGCCGACCCGGTGACGTCCGCCGACCCGTCCACGGCGTGTCGATGGCTGGCACCTCGGCCCGATCCGCCGAGAACGTGCACGCCCGATCCGCCGAGAACGTGCACGCCCGATCCGCCGAGAACGTGTCGACGTGCAGCACGCTGGGCCGATTGACGAGGCTTGACAGGAGCAGCGGCTGTAGGTTGACGACTTGTTGACAGGAGCAGGCGCTGTCGATTGGCGACTGGTTGACACGAACAACGCGTGTCGATTGACGACACCCGACCGACCAGCCGACCGGCGACTCGACGGAAAGGCCTGCTTGCGCTACGCTACGCGGGCGGGTTGTGTGAGGACATCCCGCATGCGCCGAGTCGCGCTGGCGCTGAACAATCCAGGAGAGGAGTCCCGCGAGATGTCAAGCACGGCGTCAGTTGCCAACCGGACGTTGAGCCCCAAAGCGGCCGAGGCCGCGGTCGAGGCCATCGTCAGCGCCGCCAGTCAAGAGGCGGCGTTTTCGCTTGCGCTGACGCAGGATCAGAAGGACATCCGCGATTGGGTTCACGGCTTTGCCGCCGACGTGATACGGCCCGCCGGGCGCGAGTGGGACGAGAAGGAGTCCACGCCCTGGCCGATCATCCAGGAGGCCGCCAAGATCGGCCTGTACGGCTACGAGGCGCTGGCGCAGTTCTTCGCCGACCCCAGCGGGTTGACATTGCCGATCGTCAACGAGGAGCTGTTCTGGGGCGACGCCGGCATCGGCATGTCGATCATGGGCACCTCGCTGGCCGTGGCCGCGATCTTCGGCCAGGGCACGGGCGAGCAGATCGGCGAGTGGATCCCCCGCTGCTTCGGCACGCCCGACGATCTCAAGGTCGCCGCCTTCTGCTCGTCCGAGCCGAACGCCGGCTCGGACGTCAGCGCGATTCGCGCGAGCGCCAAGTTCGATGAGGCCGCGGGTGAGTGGGTGCTGAACGGCCAGAAGGCGTGGGCCACTAACGGCGGCATCGCCGACGTCCACGTCGTGATCGCCTCGGTCAACCGCGAGCTCGGCGCGCGTGGACATGCCGCCTTCGTGATCCCCAAAAGCGAAGCGAAGGGCATCTCCGAAGGCACGAAGGTCTCGAAGCACGGCCTGCGCGCCTCGCACACGGCCGACGTCCACCTCGACGACTGCCGCGTCCCGGCCGAGCACGTGCTCGGAGGCCGGGAGCGCCTCCAGGAACGCCTTGCGCGCGTGCGCGAAGGCAAGAAGGGCAACACGCAGGCCGCCATGCAGACCTTCGAGGCGTCCCGTCCGACCGTCGCCGCGCAGGCGCTCGGCATCGCCCGGGCCGCCTACGAGTACGCGCTCGCCTACGCAAAGGAGCGCGAGCAGTTCGGCCGCAAGATCGTCGAGAACCAGGCGATCGGCTTTACGCTCGCGCGGATGAAGACCGAGATCGACGCCTCCAGGCTGCTGGTGTGGCGCGCCTCCTGGATGGGCCGCAACCTCGTCCCGTTCGAGGCGGCCGAGGGCTCGATGTCCAAGCTCAAGGCCGGTGAGGTCGCCGTATGGGCGACCGAGCGCGCGATCCAGATCCTCGGCGGCAACGGGTACACGCGCGAGTTCCCGGTCGAGCGCTTCCATCGCGACGCCAAGATCTACGACATCTTCGAGGGCACCTCCGAGATCCAGCAGATGGTGATCGCGCGGGCCATCTCGGGGATGCACATCCGCTAGCTCCGTAGAGGCGATCAAACGCCTCCTGCTCGGCGCACGCGCGTACACGCGCGCGTGGGGTTCAGCGCCGGATACTGACCGGACGGAGTCGCTGTGCGTAGGGCCTGCTGTGCGGTGCGGCGGTCGCACTGGGTCGAGGGCGCGGCATCCGTCGCGGACATGGCCCAGTGCCCGTACGGTGGCGCTGCTGGTCTCAGCGTCGCGGGTCGCTCAACGAAGTCACGACTCGCGATGCCGGCGTCACCGCACGGGCTGGAGCGGACGTCGTCACCTCGTGGGCGACAGTTGGCGCCTGGTCGCTGACGGCTGACGCTTGGTGGCCGACAGCTGACGCCTGGTCGCATGTGCCAGCTGCGTTCTGTCCGAGCGCTGACTCGGCGCGCCACGCCGCCGGGCGTGCGCGCGCTCGGCGTCCTCGGCGTCGCTGATCGCCCAGCCGAGGCGCTCGATCAGCTGCATCGCCGAATGCCCGGTGGCGAGATGCACGGGCTCGACGCTCTCGTCGAGCAGCACCGCGGGTGCGTCTCGGGAGACGCGGTCGGCCATCACGATGATCCTTGCCATTTGAGATCTCCTTCTTGGTCGGGGAGCTCCAATCGCCGGGCTCTCCTACCTGCCGGCGAATGGAGTTGGCGGGCCGGGCCGTGTGGTCCCGGCCCGCCATGAGAGGCGTCCGGAGAGAGGGGAGAGGATCCTCTTTTCGGACTTGGAGATGGGTGGAATGAGAACGTCAGGAACGTCTACATCGCACGCTCGTGCGCGCCGGCGCCAGGGCGACGCCGGCCACCGCACTCGCGACGACGCCCGCCGCGGCCAACCCAGACGCCGGCCTCAGCCGGAGCGCGAACGACCTCGATGGAGCAGAGAGCACGAGCCGCGATGACATTGCTCAGTTAATGTATCGAGAATATCGACAATATCAACCCCTCTGCGAAAAAAATGTGCTGCATGGCTTCCGGCCGAGGTCGGCGCTGGCAAGACGTGATTGGAATGGTGGCGGCGGTGCTGAGCGCGCGGCCGGAGCCCGGCGGGTTCGCCGGCCTGTCGCGGTGGCTTGAGACCAGCGCAGCGGCATGGGGCCGACGCAACGGCCTGGGTTCGACGCAACGGCCCGGGTTCGACGCTACGGCCCGGGTTCGACGCTACGGCCCGGGTTCGACGCAGCGGCCTGGGCTCGACGCAGCGGCCTGGGCTCGACGCAGCGGCCTGGGCTCGACGCAACGGCGTGGGGCCTGCTCGCGCGTGAAATACTGCACGGCGATGAACCCCGCACGCAAGCGAATGGTGCGGCTCGTGGTGGCGTTGGGCGCAGCCGTCGTGCTGGCCAGCGCGCTGATCTACACGAGCTTCAGCGCCGCGTCGCCTGCGCTGACGCCGAGCCAGTTGATGCGCGAGGCACAGCCGGGCCGCAGCTACCAGCTGACCGGCACTGTCGTGCACGGGTCGGTGCACCGAGATGGGGCTGTCCTGCACTTCAGCGTCGAGGATCGGACCGGCGGCACTGCGATTCCGCTTGCCTACACCGGCATCGTGCCCGACCCGTTCCGCGAAGGCCGCGAGGTGATCGTGACCGTCGAAAAGCAGGGCCAGGGCTTCATCGGCGAACGCAACTCGCTGATCACCAAGTGTCCGTCCAAGTACAAGACCGCTCCGCCGAGCGAGAACCAGAACGCGTGAGCCCCCCGCGCGCGAGCGCTCAGTGATGGCCGGCTTCGGCTTCGCCTGCCTGCTGCTGGCGCTCGCGGTCTGCGCCTACGGCGTCGGCGTGTCGCTGTACGGCGTGCGCCACGGGCGCATGGAGCTGATGATGCTCGGACGCCGCTCGGTCTACGCGCTGGCAGGCGTGTTGACGGTCGCCTTCCTCGTGCTCGAGCTCGCCTTCCTCGGCAACGACTTCGCCTTCAACACGGTCGCCGACACCTCCAGCCGCACCACGCCGGCCTTCTACAGGGCCGCCGCCGTGTGGTCCTCGCAGGAAGGCTCACTGTTGCTGTGGGCGTGGCTGATGTCGCTGTGGTCGAGCCTCGCGTTGTTCGTGACGCGCAAGCGCCTGCACGATGTCGCCGCTTACGCCACCGCGATCATGCTCGGCTTCTGTGCCTTCTTCGTGGGGCTGATGGTCTTCTACGCCAACCCGTTCGCGACCACGCGACCGGCTCCGCCGGAAGGCGCCGGGCTCGATCCGCTGCTGCGCTTCCCCACGATGATGATCCACCCGCCGATGCTCTACTCGGGCTACACGCTCTGCACGATCCCGCTCGCGTTCGGGATGGGAGCGCTGCTCGCGCGCCGCGTCGACGCCGACTGGATCAAAGCGATCCGCCGCTTTGCCTTCGCCGCCTGGCTGTTCCTCGGCATCGGCATCTTGCTCGGAGCGCTGTGGTCCTACTCCGAGCTCGGCTGGGGCGGCTACTGGGGCTGGGATGCCGTCGAGAACGCCTCGCTGATGCCGTGGCTGACGGCCACCGCTTTCCTGCACTCGCTGATGATCCAGGAGAAGCGCGGGATGCTGAAGGTCTGGAACGTCTCGCTCGTGCTCGCCACCGGCACGCTCTCGATCATGGGCACGTTCCTGGTGCGCAGCGGGCTGCTCGACTCGATCCACGCTTTCGGCGGGCACACGCTCGGCGTCCCGTTCGTGATCTTGATCGGCATCATGATCGCCGGCTCGATCTACCTGGTCGTCTCTCGCCGCGATCTGCTGCGCTCGCAGAACCGGCTGGACTCGCTGCTCTCGCGCGAGTCGATCTTCCTGGCCAACAACCTCGTGCTCGTCGGCCTGTGCTTCGTGATCTTCTGGGGCACGTACTTCCCGCTCATCTCCGAGGCCATCACCGGCCAGGAAGCCTCGGTCGGGCCGCCCTGGTTCGACCGCTACACGGTGCCGCTCGCGCTCGTGCTGGTGCTGCTCAGCGGCATCGGGCCGGTGATCGCCTGGCGGCGGGCCACGCTCGCGAACGCTCGGCGCAACTTCCTCGTGCCCGTCATCTGCGCCCTGATCACGCTCGTCGCACTGCTGATCGTCGGCGCGCCCACATTCGTGCCCAAGCCGCTCGCGACCGCGATGTTCTGCTGCGCGGCGTTCGTGTTCGGCAGCATCGGCCAGGAGTTCGTCCGCGGGGCGCGCGTCCGGCGCGCGATAGCCGGCGAACCGGCGCCGCTGGCGCTGTTGGCGCTCGTGCGCCGCAACCGCCGGCGCTACGGCGGCTACATCGTGCACATCGGCATCGCGGTGCTGTTCGTCGGCGTCGCCGCCTCCTCGTCCTTCGAGCACGCCAACGAGCTCAGCATGTCCCCGGGGCAATCCACGCGCGTGGGCTCATACCGGGTTCGCTACGTGCGGCCGACCGCAACGATCACGCCCAAGTACGACAGCGCGCATACCGGCTCCACGCTCAACCTGGGGGCGGTGCTCGACGTCACCAAGAACGGGCGCCAGGTCGCGACGCTCGAACCCAGCGAGGGCTTCTACGCGTCCCAGGAAGCCAGCCAGGGAACGGTCGGCAGCCTGATCGGCGGCCAGCCCGTCAGCCACGTGGCGATGGACCTGCGGCTCACGCGCAACGTCTGGACGGCGATCGAGCCGAATATCGAAACCCCGGCGCTGCAGCGGATCGTCAAGACCGGTAACAGCACGCTTCCGCCCGACGAGGCGATCATCGCGATCGCCTATCTGGCCCGCGCATATCTCGCGCACCCGCCGCCGGCCCAGTTCAACCTGATCGTCTCGCCGATGGTCCTGTGGATCTGGATCGGCGGGCTGATCGCCGCCGCGGGCGCGCTGATCGCGCTCTGGCCGGCGGGCGGCGCGCTGCGCCGGCGCGCCACGATCCGTTCGCGCACGCGCGTCGGCTCGCGCCTGGAAGCCGCGCGCGAGAGCAAGTACCGCGAGATCCTCGACCTCGAGCTCGACTACCGGACGGGCAAGCTCTCCGACGAGGACTATCGCGCCACCGACGCCGCGCTGCGCGTCGAGGCGCTCGAGATCCTCGACCAGCTCGACGAGCTCGATGCGCTCGAGGCCGCCGCCGGTGAGGCTCCCGCATCTGTCGGACCCGGACGCGACGGCCAGTCCACGGCCGAGCTGCCAACCAACGGGTCCTCAGCCGGCAGCTTCTCGGCTGGGGGTCTCGCGGGCGACGGCCCGTCAGACGCGCCGTCCGCCGAGGTGTCTGAGCAGGCTGAGGACTCTCAGCAGCCCGGCGAGCCGCTCACGCCCACGGGCGCTTGAGCAGCACGATCGCGTTCACGGTGAACAGGATCGCAAAGAAGATCGTCCAGCGGTTGAGGTTGCGCTCGACCATCGAGCCCCCGCCGAGCGGGCCCTGGCCCGTGCCCACGCCGAACGCCCCGGAGAGACCGGCGTCTTTGCCCGAGTGCATCAGCACCAGGCAGACGAGCACGAATGAGATCAGCACCTGGAACACCGACAGGATCGTTTCCACGCGCTAGAGCCTAGCGTGCCGGGCCGCGGTGCGCTAGGGGCAGGGACCCCCCGTGGCCGTCGGGAGTCGGTCCGCTATGTCAGGGGACCGTGGCCGTCGGGAGTCGGTCCGCTATGTCAGGGGACCGTGGCCGTCGGGAGTCGGTCCGCTATGGGCAGGGGACCGTGGCCGTCGGGAGTCGGTCCGCTATGGGCAGGGGACCGTGGCCGTCGGGAGTCGGTCCGCTATGGGCAGGGGACCGTGGCGGTTGTGCTCGCGCTTTCGCCGTTCGCGTAAGTGACCTGCGCGGCAAACGGAAAGCCGCCCGCCGGGCAGCTGCGCGGCGTGAAGAACGTGCCCGCGCCCCCGTGGTGCTTGACGCCGCCGAACGACAGCGACAGCGTGACGAACGAGGCGTTTGGCTCGTACATGACCGTCGGTATCGACGGCACCGTCGTAACGGTGCGGTAGCCGTAAGGCGGCTTGGCGGTCTGCAGCAGCTCGGTGCTGACCGCGCTCTCGTACAGCGGGGTGTAGCCCTGCCCGAAGAGCCCGAAGCTCGGCAGCCCTTCGTGTTCGGGCCCGCGCTCCACCCACAACGAGGCTTCCTCGTCGATCGGTTCGGTGCCCGCATGCACCTGCAGCAGGGCGTGCCCGCGTCCCACCAGCGAGCTCGACGGGCAGCCGGACGGGCCGCTGCGTCGCAGGCGCCCAGGCTGGCACACCGCCAGCCCGCCCAGCTGGAAGTGCAGCCCGACCGGCAGCTCCACGACCACGGTGCGCAGGGGCGGAGGAACGGTTTCGGCGCCGCCGGAGAAGCGGAAGCCCAGCGTGAACGTCGTGGCCACCCCGAGCCTGTCAGGCGAAAACGAGGGACGCAGGCTGACGCTCGCTTCTTCGGCGCTCGCCACTGCCGGCGCCGCGGCGACCAGCGCCAGCGCTGCGCACACGAGCGCCAGCCCGGCGCACACCCGCGCCGGCGCCGCGAGCGCGGCCGCTGCTCGCACGCCTCTCGATGTGGGGCGCGCGCACGCGCGCGCGCGCGTGTGTGCGCTGCGACGCACCGCCAGCGTGACGCTCTGACGCACCGCCAGCCTGACGCTCTGATCGCGGTGTCCGTGCGCACGCGAGCGCTCGTCGGGCCGAGCTCGGCCGCAGCGTTTGATCGTGGATCCCACGCGCCAGCCTCGCTACTTCGTCTTCGGGCAGGCGATTTTGTCCTTGGCGGTGACCGTCGTGCCGTCCTCGAAGCTGATCTGCGTCTCGATCGGCCAGCCTCCGTGCGGGCAGGTTTTCGGCGTGATGATGCCCTTGACGTGGAACAGCTTGCGCTTGCCGTGCACCTTCTTGTAGTAGGCGACGTTTTTGGCGCCGATCGTCAAGAAGCCGCCCCGCGCTGAGGCGTCGGAGGCTTCGGGCAGGACTTTGATCAGCGGCACGTTCAAGCTGAAGCCGAGCCCGTAGGGCGCCGGCCCATGGATCACGTCCGCCGTGAACACAAGCTGGATCGACACGGGGCTGCTGCCGTCGAGGTAGATCAGCAGCGTCGTGTGGTTGGGGTTGTTGTCGCCCAGGAAGAAGTCGATCGCCGCGTTCTCGTACACCACTTCGTGGGCGATTTCATAGGCCCCTTCAACTTCGCCGAAGCCTGCCCTGGAGTTGGCCGGGCAGGCTTCGGGACCGATGTTTTCCAGCTTCTGGGCCGTGCACGTGCCGGTCCCTTCGAGGTTCATGGTCGCGCCCGCCGGCCCGTAGGCCGTGAAATGCGTGATCGGGGAGGGGATCGGCAGGTTCGTCGAGCCGAACTTTGCGCGCCCGAAGACGTTCGTCGGCACCCCGAGCGCGTCCGGCGAGAAGCCCGCTTCCGTGATGGTCACGGTCTCTTCCGCCTGAGCCGTGGCCGCCATACCGGCCAGCAGCGCACAGGCGCCTGTTATCGCGATGATCGCCCGAAGCTTCGACATGCCGTCCTCTCCTCGTTCAATACAAGGGGCCCCAGCGGCCCAAGATCGTGTCCTGGACCTTAAACCCTCAACCGGGAAGAATAATGCGGTGTTCGACATTCCGCCTCATACCTCGGTACGGTGCTGCTCGCAGATGGGGCGACACCGCGACAAAGATGTGCAAAGCTCCAGCGAGCGTCGGTGGGGCCGCCGCGACGAATGTCGGCCAGCCACGATTACGATTCCTTTACCGCGTCATGGTTGGGTGCCGATATGAATCCCCGTGGCCCGAGCCCGCAATCGTGGGTCCGGCGCGCCATTCGAGCGATCATGAGCAAGGCACACCACGACGATGAGCCCGCGGAGGGCGAGCCCTTGAGCGGGCCGCGCCGTCGGCACCGCTCGCAGCCCCACCGCTCGCAGGCCGACCGCTCCGGTCTCAACCACCAGCCCCTCGCCGGCCCGTCTCGGCCGCACCGCACCGGCGTGTGCCGGCCGCTGTGGCGCACGCTGCTCTCAGCGCTCGCCGGCGGCGGCCTGACCGCGGTCGGCTTGGCCGGGCCGCTCGCGACGGCCGCCGGCGCCGAAACGGCGTCCAACTCGACGACCACGACCGACGCCACGACGCCGCCGGCCACCACCACGCCGGAAAGCGCGCCCGAAACCACCAGCACGACGCCTACCAGCACGACGCCGAGCGCCGAACCGACCAGCACGACGCCCAGCACGACCACTTCGGCCACCACCACGCCGACCGCCACCACGCCGGCGACGACCACCCCCGCCAGCAGTCCCGAAGCGACCGGCCCGGCGCCCGCGCCGACGCCCAAGCACGCGACCACGCACGGCTCCGGCGAAGGACCGATCGTGCTGGTGCACCGCAAGCAGCGTCCGAGCGCATCCAGCAAGCAGCCGGCGAGCTCGACCCACACGAAGACGAAGTCCAGCGCCAAGAAGGCCAAGAGCAAGACCGAAACGGGCGGCCCCAACAACGTCGCGCTGCCGCCTCAGCTGGTCGCCGGCGAGGCCCGCGCCCTCGCCGCCGAGCTCGACGGCGCCGCCGCCTCGGCGCAGGCGCTCGACTTTTACCGCATCCCGCTGTTCCTGCTTCCGATCTACCAGGCGGCCGCCGCCCAGTACGGCGTGCCCTGGCAGATCCTCGCGGCAATCAACGAAATCGAGACCGACTACGGCACCGACCTGTCCGTCTCGACCGCCGGCGCCGAGGGCTGGATGCAGTTCATGCCCTCGACCTGGCTCGAATGGGGCGTCGACGCTCTCAATGCAGGCTACGCCGACCCCTACAACCCGGTCAACGCGATCTTCGCCGCCGCCCGCTATCTGAACGCCGCCGGCGCCTCCAGCAACCTCGACACGGCCATCTTCGCGTACAACCACTCCGAAGCGTACGTGAGCTCGGTGCTGCTGCGCGCGAAACTGATCGCCTCCTACCCCGACCAGGTGATCGGCACCCTGACCGGCCTGGTCAACGCAGATCTGCCCGTCAACGGGCGCCTGATCGGCTGGGAACCGCCGTCGGCGAGCACGGCGCTGCCGTCATCCTCGAGCGCCACCGCCGGCGCGACGCCGACCGCCACCGGCACCCAGCCTGCCAGCGGCGTTGCGTCCGCGGACGGCTCTTCCTCGACGGGCACCGGCACGACTCCCGGCTCCTCGCCGGCGCCTCCGCCCGCGAGCGCCGCGAGCGGGGCGGGCACCCCGGCCGACGCGCCGCAGCTCGCGACGCTGATGAGCGAACCGAACGCCGACGCTGTGGCGGTCCAGGACGGCGTCGTGGTCAAGCTCGGACGCTCGCCCAAGCTCGGCAACTACGTCAAGCTGCGCGACGTCTACGGCGACGTCTTCACCTACGCCGGCCTACAGAGCATCGCGCGCAGCTACGCGATCTCGCCGGCCCAGGCAGCTGAGAGCGCGTCGCAGCCGTCGCGCTCAGGCCCGAACAAGCACGCCTCCAGCTCGAGCGCCACGGTCACCGGCAAGGTGCGCGCGTTCGCGCACCCCGGCAATCCGGACGCGCATGTGGCTCGCGCCAAAGCGTCGCGCAGGCACACCGCCGCCGGCCGCGTGCGCCCGCTGCGCACTGGTGCGATCGTCACCCAGGGCACCGTTCTGGGTCGCGTCAACACGCCCGTCGGCGCGACGGAGGGCTCGATGCGCTTCGCGATTCAACCGGTCGGCGACACCGGCACGATCGATCCCAGCGCGATCCTCGCCAACTGGAGCCAGCTTCACTCAGCGCTACACCCGCGCGGCGTCAAAGGCAATCCCAGCCTGGTCGGCGCCACCGCGAGCGATGCGCTGCTGCTGCCGAAGCCGCGGCTCGAGCGCGAGGTGCTGTCCGACCCCGGCATCGCGATGTCCGAATGCGCGCGTCAGGAAGTCGCAGCCGGCAAGATCGACAAGCGGGCGCTTGCCGTCCTGGCCTATCTCTCGCGCAGCGGCCTGAAGCCGACGGTCGGCACGCTGCCCTGCGGCAACGGCGCCTATACGGCAAACGGCTATGTCTTCCCGGGACACAGCGGTGATGCGATCGCGATCCTCGCGATCAACGGCACCCCGATCGCCGGGCATCAGGGCGCAGGCTCGATCACCGACACCACGATCCGCACGCTGCTGACGCTGCCCGGCGAGTACTTCCCCGCCCGCATCGTAAGCCTGATGCGCTACCCGGGTGCTCCGAGCACGGTCGCGCGGGCAGATCACGGCAGCTACATCGAGGTCGTCTTCGCGCTGAAGGCCAAACGCGCCACCGCCGGCGGCAAGAGGGCCCACGCGGCGCGCGCCGGCGCAGCGGCTGCAGTGCCGGCCGCGGTCGGCGGCGGGCTGAGCGCCACGCAATGGGAACAGCTGATTTCGCGGGCCGGCGCCCTGACCGCGCCGCACGTGGCCACCAAGCCCACCTCCGGCGCGATCCTGGACCCCAAGGGAGCGCGTCGCAGGGCCTGAGCCCGCCGGGGCGACCTGTTCACGGCCGCCCCGGAATCTGATATCCCTCACCGCTCGGTCCGGGACGGGAAGCTCAGCCCGAGTCTTGCTCCGCTGACCGGCTCAGCCGGCGCTTGCGGACCCCGTCCCTGCGGTCCCCGTGCCGGGCGATCCCCCGGGCCGCACGCCAAAGGCTCCGCGCAGGTTGCTCGAGCACTTGGCCTCGGCGGCTTTGAACTTAGGGCTGGCCGTGTCCATGCCTTTGGTGTCGAAGACCGGACCGGAACCTGAGGTGTTCGGTTCAGGCACGTTCACGCCGTTGCTGCGCATGCAATCGGCAAACTTCACGAGCGCCTGCTTGGCCGCGGGGTTGTTGCGCGGACGTCCGCCGCGGAAGCCGGAGCCGCTGAAGGCGCGACCACCGCACTTCTTGATCACGGCCTCGTACTGCGCGCGCGTCATGCCCTTGGGCACGTGAGGACCGGCGCCGAGAAAGCCGCCGGCGCGCGAGCCGGGCGTTCGCTGCGGAAGCGTGACCCCGTTCTTCTCGAGACATTCGCGCAGCGCCTTCACGCGTGCCGCCGCCGCCGGCGGGAGGCTCGGGCGTTTAGTGCCGTGCGGGGTCGTCGAGCTGTGGGGTGTCGTCGTGGTCTGCGGCGTCGTCGAGCTGTGCGGGGTCGTCGAGCTGTGGGGTGTCGTTGTGGTGTGCGGGGTGGTCGTGCCGCCGGGCGTCGTGGAGCTGCCCGGCGTGGTGGTCGACGCGCTCGCGTTGTTCGACGCCGTGCTGGCCGTCGAGCCCGAAGACCCGCCGCACGCCGCCAGCCCGAGCGATGCGAGCAGGAGGACGAGCGCGGCCCCAACCGCTGGCCTGCGCACGGCTTCCACGATGGGCCTGCGCGCGGCCCCAACCATGGGCCTAGGCGCGGCGCCAACCGCGGGCCTACGTCTTTTGCTGATTTGAGACATGAAGCTCCTTTTCGATGTGATGCGCTTGTACGCACTCCCGCCTGGCAGGGATCGCCGGTGGGCGAAGATTGCCTGTGCTCTCGACGCCCAGCCTCACTTGCCTTCTCCGAACAGCGCTGGTTCGCCGCCGCTGCCTCCGCCCCCCGAGCCCGATCCGCCCGAGCCCGATCCGCGGCCAGAACCGCCGAACAGGGCGCCAACGCCGCCGAGTCCGCCGCCTGCGCCCACGCGGATCGATTCGGCACTGATCGTACCGTTCATGTTAGTGCCCGTCACGACCACGGTTTCGCCCGGATGGATCTCGCTCACGCTCGCGGTCACGGTCTTCGTGACCGTTGAGCCCGGCGAGGTCATGACCTTGACCGTGTTTCCTTCCGCGGTCGTCACATACAGCGTGCTCCCGGACACGAACGCGACCTGACCGGCGGTCGCACCGCCGCCGCCTAGCGCGCCGGCGAAGCCGCCCGCCCCCGATCGGGCGGCGCCGTCCGAGCCGGCGCCGCTGGAGCCTGCACTGCTCGCACCTGCGCTGCTGCCCGTCGCGGTGCTCGAGCCTCCGCGCAACGCCGCGATGCGGGAGGCCAGACCGGCGCCGGTGCCGCCCGCGGGCGTCGATGAGCCCTGGCCCTTCTCGACGAGCACCCCCGCGATGAACCCGCACGCCACCAGCAGCACCCCGAGGAGTGACAGCGGCAGCGGTGCCAACAGGCGCCGGCGCGGCCGGCGCGGGAGATCTTCGGGCTCCTCCAGCCAATCGTCGTGCTCTTCGAAGCGCTCGTCCGCGGCGACACCCCGCAGGGTCTCCTGCGCGAGATCGGTCTCCCCGATCTGAGTGTCGCCGACGGTGGGCTGCTGGGCGGACATCTTGGGCTCCTTCTGGGAATAGGGTTGATCACTCAAAGCGCAGCGCCTCGATCGGGCGAAGCCTGGCCGCGCGGGTGGCCGGGTAGGTGCCGAAGAACAGCCCGGAGGCCAGCGCCGCACCGAAGGCGAGAAAGATCGAGTAGGTGGCGATCGCGGGGTGCACGCCGGCGATTTCGAATTGACTGCCGATCACTCCGACCGCCACTCCGGCGACGCCGCCGAAGAGCGAGACCAGCACCGCCTCGGTCAAAAACTGTGTGAGGATGTCGCTGCGCCGGGCCCCGATCGCCTTGCGAATGCCGATCTCGCGAGTGCGCTCGGTGACGCTCACGAGCATGATGTTCATCACGCCGATACCACCGACGAGCAACGAGATCGCGGCCACCTCCCCGAGCAGGGTCGTGAACACGCTGCTGGTCGAGCTCGACGTTTCGAGCAGCGAGCCCTGATTGAGCACGCTGAAGCCCGGTTCGGCGGTGTCCTTGATCCTGTGACGTTCCTCGAGGATCTGCGTCACCTCCGCTTCGGCCGCGTTCAACGACGATTCCGAAGAGGCCTGCACGGTGATCGAGTCGATCGGCCCGTTGCCCGTCAACGAGCTCTGCACGGTGGTGATCGGCGCCATCACGACATCGTCCTCGTTGGTCGTGCCGTTCGTGCCCTTTTTGGCCAGCACGCCGACGACTTCGTAGTTGTTGCCATTCACCTTGACGTTCTGGCCGACGGCGCTCTGGCCCGCGAACAGTTCCTGTACCACCGTTTGCCCGACCACGGCCACGCGCCGGCGCTTGCTCACGTCTTCGGAGGTGAACGGCGCGCCTTCGGCGAGCGTGTAACTGTGCGCAACCAGATACGACGGGGTCGTGCCGACGAACGACGACGGTTCATAGCTGGTGCCGTCAAATACGAGCTGCACGCCGGTCGCGTTCACCACCGGCGATGCGCTCTTGACGTCGGGTGCGAGGCTCCGGTCCTGCAGCGCTTCGGCGTCCTCTTTGGTCAGCGATACGCCGCCGGCCGCGCGTCGGGCGCGCGGTCCGCCGAGAAAGCCGCCGCTGCCCTGCACCACCAGCACGTTCGTGCCAAGACTCTGGATCGTCGCCTGGACCGCCCGCGAGGAGCCGTTGCCGACGGCGATCAACACGATCACCGACGCCACGCCGATCGTCATGCCGAGGATCGTCAAGCCCGAGCGCAGCTTGTTCGCCGAGATCCCGCTCCAGGCCATGCGCAGCGTCTCCGAGCCGATCATCGCTCGACCACCCCGTGGACGCGGGCGTGAGCGGACTTCTGCGGGGGCGCCGCCGTGCCGGTCATCGGTCGGCCTCCGCGTGGACGCCGGCGTGAGCGGACTTCTGCAGGCGCGGCGAGGGCGGCGGTTCTGTCACCGCCAGCGAGCGCTCGTCTTCCACGACTTCGCCGTCGCTGAGACGGATCACGCGCTTGGCCTGGGCCGCGACGTCGGGCTCGTGCGTGATCAGCACGACGGTTCGTCCCTCTTCGTTCAGATCCGCGAAGATCCGTAGCACGTCCTCGGTCGAGCGCGAGTCGAGATTGCCGGTCGGCTCGTCGGCCAGGATCAGCGAAGGGTTCGTCACAACTGCGCGTGCAACCGCGACGCGTTGCTGCTGGCCGCCGGAGAGCTCCGAAGGCTGATGGTGCAGGCGGTGGCCCATGCCCACCGAGCGCAGCGCGCCTTCGGCGCGCCGACGGCGCGCTGGCCCGCGCAGGCCGGCATACGCCAGCGGCAGCTCGACGTTCACCAGCGCGCTGGTTCGGCCCACGAGGTTGAAGCTCTGAAAGACGAACCCGATCTTGCGATTGCGCAGATCCGCGAGAGCGTCGTCGTCCATCTCGCGCACGTCCACGCCGTCGATGCGATAGCGACCGCTGGTCGGCAGGTCGAGGCAGCCAAGGATGTTCATCAGCGTGGTCTTGCCGCTGCCGGAGCTGCCCATGATCGCCACGAGATCGCCGCGCTCGATGCTCAGCGACACGCGCCGCAGCGCCCGCACGCGTATCTGCCCGAGGTCGAAGATCTTGGTGACCTCGTGCACCTCGATCACCGGCCGTCGCGCGCGCATCAGCCTGCGCCCTCGCGGCCCTTGTGCTCGTGCATCGCCGCCGGCGCCGCTCATCAGCCCCCGCCCCTGAAGAGCGCCGCACCGCCACCCGGAGCGGCCAGGCTGCCGCCACCGGCCAACCCGCCGCCGCCGCCTCCGCCGAGGCGGCTCAGCCGCGAGGTGATGCTGGCGGCTCCCGACCCGGTGCTCGACACGCTGGGCAGCACCACGGTTTCGCCCGCGTTCAGGCCGCTGAGGATGATCGTCGAAGTGTTGCCCGCAAGGCCCGTGACCACGCGCTGGCGCACCTCCTTGCCGTCGCGTTTGACGGTCACCGCGCCGCCCGAGATCGCGCTGGTCGGGACGTTGACGCCTGCGGCCTGCTTGACGACCACTTCAGCGGTTGCGCTCATCCCGAGCTTCAAGCCCTGGTCCATTTGGTCGAGCCCGAAGGTCACGTCGTAGCTGACCGCGCCGCTGCTGGTGGTCGAGGTGAGCGCGACTTCGCTGACGTGCGCGGCCAGCTTGCGCCCTTCGAGCGCTTCGACCGTCACCGTCGCGATCTGGCCGACCTTGACGTTGCCGATTTCAGATTCGCTCAGTGGCACGACCAATTGCATCGAGCTGAGGTCACTGAGCACCGCGAACGCGGTGCTGGCGGATCCGCTCGAGCCGGAGGACCCGCCCGAGCTGCTCGCGTTCGACGAGCTTGACGTCGCACCGGTGGCCGAGCGCGCGCTCGCCCCGGTGCCGGCACCCGCAGCGCTCGATCCCGAGCTGCTCGAAGAGCCGCTCGAGCTCGCTGCCCTGGTCGTACCGTTGCCCGACACGACTTCACCGACCTGGCCCGACAGCGACACGATCGTGCCGCTCTGCGGCGCATACAGCTTGGTGGCCTGGAGCGCGGCTTCGGCGCTCTGAACGTTGAGCTTGTCGCTCTTGACCGACGCCCGCGCCGAGGCGAGATTGGCTTCGCGGGTCGCCGGACTGACGGTCGAGGACGACGAACTGGCCGAGCTCCCCGAGGAGCCACTCGAGCTTGCCGACGACGAGCCCGACCGATCTTCGCTCGCCGCCGGCTGGCGCGCGGGTGCGGTCGTGCTCGGCGATGTGGTCGTCGGCGTCGCAGAGCTCGACGGTCGCTTTCCCGGCTCGGTGGACGTGGGGGAGGAGGCGCCCGTCTGCTTGCTCGGCGATGTCGTTGTCGGTTCGCTCGGCGATGTCGAGCCCGAGCTCGAGTTATTCGTTGGGGACTCGCCGGCGGGCGTCGTCCGAGCGTCCCCGCTCGGTTCGCTCGGCGTGCCGGCGGACGGCTGGGTGTCGGCCGTAACGCTCGCCGCGCTCGCGCTCGCGCCGTCCGCACCGCTCGCATTTGAGCCGGCCCCTGTGGTGCTCGCGCCGCTCGCGCTCTCGCCGGTGGAGCTTTCACCGTTGGATTCTTCCTCCTTGGCGAGGCTGGCTTCGGAGGCCTGCAGGGCGGCCTTGGCCTGTTCGAGTGTCACTTCGGCACTCTCGGGATCGAGCGTTGCCAGCAGCTGACCCTGCGTCACGTGCTGTCCCTGGCTCACATAGATGTGGCCGACCGTCCCGCTCGTCTTGAAGCCGAGGTTGAGCTGGCTGGCAGACTGGAGATTGCCGCTACCCGACACCGTCGACTGGACGACTCCCTGCGCCGCTGTCGCCGTGCGGGTCACCGTTGTCTGGCTCCCCGACGCGGGCCCGACCACGAGCACCGCCGCGACAATCGCGCCCACGCAGGCGACGGCCAGCGCGTAAAGGACCAGTGATGGGCGATTGTGTTCAGTCATCTCGCCGCCGCGGTCTTGCACCGGACGGCTAAGAGACTACGAGAACACGCCTAAAGTACCCTAAATGTTGTAACGGACTGTCGTGAGCGTGCTTTGTTGCACGACGAGGCCGTGAGCGCCCCGTGTTGCAAGGTACGGTGGATGGACGCGTGCCCGCGCGAATTGCTTGCGCGACCTCATCGCATCCGCGGCGCACGTGACTCCGGCGACCGGTGCCATGCGCGATGATGGCCGCAGTGTCAGGGCTCCTGGGCGGTATCGACCTCGGCGGAACCAAGATCCAGACGGTGGTCGTCAACGAGGACTTCACGGTCCGCGGCGCCGCGCGCGGTCAGACGCCGCGCACCGGCGGGCCCGCCGACGTCGCTGCCGCGATGGAGGTCGCGCTGCGCGACGCCGCGGGCGCGGCCGAGGTCGACGTGACCACGCTCGAGGGGATCGGTGTCGGCTCGCCGGGCTCGGTCGAAAATGGAAACGTCAGCCACGCCCGCAATCTGCCCGACTGGGAAGGCACCTTCGCGCTGGGTCCGACCCTCCAGCAGGCACTGGGCCCGCCCGTGCACGTCGGCAACGACGTCCAGGTGGCCACCGATGCCGAGGTGAAGCTGGGCGCCGGACGGCTGTACAGCTCGCTGCTCGGCGTCTTCTGGGGCACCGGCATCGGCGGCGGGGTGATCCTGGACGGCAAGCTGTGGACGGGCCGCGGGGGAGCGGGGGAGATCGGGCACATGGTCGTCGAGATGGACGGCGCGACCTGCACCTGCGGGAGGCGCGGCTGCGTCGAGGCGTATGCCGGGCGAGCTGCGATGGAAGCGTATGCCAGTCACCTGCACGAGCAGAAGGGCCGCAAGACCGACCTGTTCAAGCTGATGGCCCGGCACGATCGCGACCGCCTCACCAGCAGCATCTGGGCGCGCGCGCTCGAGCACGAGGATCGGCTGGCCGTGCAGATCATCGACCGAGCGATCGGCGCGCTCGGCGCAGGCATCGCCTCGGCCGTGAACCTGCTGGACGTCGAAGGGATCATCATCGGCGGCGGCCTGGGGGTCCGCCTCGGGCATCCCTACGCCAAGCGCATCGCCGATGCGATGCAGCCGCACCTTTTCAACGACTCGAGGCCTCCGCACGTGCACGTCGCAGCCCTGGGCGATCTCGGCGGCGCGATCGGCGCGGCCCTGCTGGTCCGCGCCGCGTCGTAACGTTTACGTTGCTGTGTCAGCCTCGGTGCTCCACCTGTCGAGCGTGCTGCGCTGCCCGCTGCTCGATCGGAGCGGCGAGCGGCTCGGGCGGGTCGAGGACCTGATCGTGCGCCTGGCCGATCGCGGCTATCCACCGGTGACCGGCCTGAAGGCCAAGATCGGGGGGCGCGAGCTGTTCGTGCCGGTCGACCGGATCGCGGAGCTCGCTCCCGGCGCGGTGCGTCTGTCGGGGGAGAAGCTCAGCCTCGGGCGCTTCGAGCGGCGTGTCGGCGAGGTGCTGCTCGGCCAGGATGTGCTCGGGCACAAGCTCGTCAACGTCGAGGCCGACCCGCCGCGCCTGGTGACCGCACACGAGATCGAGCTGGCCTGCATCGACGGTTGGTGGCGCGTCGTCGGAGTCGACCACAGCGCCCGCGCGCAGCTGCGGCGGCTGCTGCCGCGGCGCCTGCGCGGGCTGATTGGCGACCGCCCATTCCTGGACTGGACCGACATGGAGCCGTTCGTCGGACACGTTCCCAGCGCGCGGCTGCGCTTCTCGCATCGCAAGCTCGCCAACCTGCACCCGGCCGAGATCGCCGACCTCGTCGAGGCGGCCTCGCACGACGAGGGAGAGGAGCTGATCGAGGCCGTCGGCCAGGATCGCGAGCTCGAGGCCGACGTGTTCGAGGAGCTGGACGAGCATCACCGCCAGGAGTTCATCCGCGAGCGCCCTGACGCGCAGGTGGCGGCGGTGATCGCGCGCATGGCGCCCGACGATGCCGCCGATCTGATCGTCGAGATCGACCAGGACCGCCGCGCGCGCGTGCTCGCGCTGCTGCCAGCCGGGCAGCGCCGCCAGATCGAAGCGCTGCTCGGCTACAACCCCGCCACCGCCGGCGGTCTGATGAGCCCGGACTTCGTCGCGCTCGCTCCGGCCGATCCGGTTGAGCAGGCGCTGCGCGCCGTGCGCGGGAGTGACCTCGGCGCGGGCACGCTCACGACCGTCTTCCTGCTCGACGCAGACGGCCGGCTGTGCGGATCGGTGTTCGTGGTCACGCTCCTGCGCTCCGAACCGCAGACACCGCTCCAGGACATCGCCGAGCACGAGCCGGTGTCGGTCCCAACCGATGCCGACCTGCCCGAGGTGGCGCGCACGATGAGCGACTACAACCTCGTGATGCTCGCGGTCGTCGACGAGGACGGGCGCATGGTCGGCGCGGTCACCGTCGACGACGTCCTTGGCCAGACGCTGCCGGCCGGCTGGCGCCGGCGCTACGGCGTCGTCAGCGACTGACCGCGGCCCGTCCTGCACGGGCGCTGGGCGCCCCGCGTTGCTAGGCTGAGGATCGAGTCAAGCTTTAGAACGGCGCGTTGAAAGGAGGCCGGCATGGATCGAGAACAGCCGCGAAGTACCCAGCCGGTCGCACGCCCGTCTCGCTTGTCCCTCCTGCCTTAGCTCGTTCGCGGGGACTTGAGTCGACACCGGTGTGCGGCCATGTCGGCGTGCGTCGATATTGACGACCGCGGTCCCCATGCGATGCCAGCAAAGGAGGTGAACAGACATGAGCGACGAGCAGACGACGCTGGCTCAGACGGCCCTGCCCGAGCCCCCCGAGCTGGTGCGCCCCGAGGGCGTGCCGCCTGTGCTGGACGAGGCGCACATCGGCGATATTCGCGGCGCGCTCGGCACGATTCGGATGCAGGACCAGGGCGAGCGCCACGGCTGGCGCTCGCGCGCGATGGCGCTGCTGGCGATCATGGGCCCTGGCCTGATCGTGATGGTCGGCGACAACGACGCGGGCGGCGTCTCGACCTATGCCCAGGCCGGTCAGAACTACGGCACCACGCTGCTGTGGGTGCTGTTGCTGCTGACCCCGGTGCTGGTCGTCAACCAGGAGATGGTCATCCGCCTCGGCGCAGTCACCGGCGTCGGGCACGCGCGCCTGATCAACGAGCGTTTCGGACGCTTCTGGGGGTGGTTCTCGGTCGGCGACCTGTTCATCCTGAACTTCCTGACGATCGTCACCGAGTTCATCGGCGTCAGCCTCGCGCTCGGCTACTTCGGCGTCAGCGCCGACGTCGCCGTTCCGCTCGCGGCGGTGACGCTCGTCGCGATCACCTCGACGGGGAGCTTTCGCAGCTGGGAGCGGTTCATGTACGTGTTCGTGACCGCGAACTTCCTCGTGATCCCGCTGCTGGTGCTGGCGCATCCTCATCTCGGCGAGATCGCCCAGCACATGTTCGTGCCCGACGTCCGCGGCGGCGCCAGCTCGACCGTGGTGTTGCTGATCATCGCGATCGTCGGCACGACAGTTGCGCCGTGGCAGCTGTTCTTCCAGCAGTCGAACATCATCGACAAGCGCATCACGCCGCGCTGGATCAACTACGAGCGCGCCGACACGGTGATCGGGGCGTTCGTCGTCGTGATCGGAGCCGGCGCGATGATTGCCATCACCGCGTTCGCATTCGCGGAAACCTCCTACGCCGGCCAGTTCACCAATGCCGGAGCGGTCGCCAGCGGACTCGCACATGAGCTCGGGTCCGTCGCCGGGGCGTTGTTCGCGATCATCCTGCTGAACGCATCGCTGATCGGCGCGGCCGCCGTGACGCTGTTGACCTCGTATGCGTTCGGCGACGTATTCGGCGCCAAGCACTCGCTCAACCGAAGTC
>CAWFPU010000004.1:0-121202 GCA_963817845.1 uncultured Solirubrobacterales bacterium | reverse complement strand
AGCGGCGGGCCGGTCAATCCGAGGAAGCCACGCTCGGCAGCGCGCGTACCGCTCGCCGGTCGGCCTGGACGTCGGCCTCGACCTGGCCTCCGGGCGCGGGGCGGATCGCGTGCGGGGGCTGGGCGGGCAGCGCGATCGCGGCCATGACGGCTCCGGCGGCGGCCACTCCCGCGGCCACCAGGCAGCCGACGCTGAGACCGTGGATGAAGGCCTGCGTGGCGGCGTCGTGGACCGGCCCCGCCAGGCTCGTGTGCCCGGACGCGGCCAGGCCGCCGGCCACCGCGAGCGCCGCGCCCACCGACTGGTGCGCCGTGTGCGCCAGCGACGCGGGCAGCTGGGCTGGCAGGGCGGCGCTCAGGCGGCTGGCGTAGAGCGACGCGTAGACGCTGCCGATCACAGCGACGCCGAGCGTGCCTCCGAGCAGGCGGGTGGCGTCGTTGACGGCCGAGCCGACCCCGGCCTTGGCTTTCGAGACCACGCCCATGATCGCCTCGGTCGCGGGCGCGCTGGTGAAGCCCATGCCGATGCCGTACAGCACCATCTGTGCGGCGATCGTCACATAGGCGGTGCTCGGCGCGATCACTGCGGCGACCCAGATGTAGAAGCAAAAGACGAACAGCAGGCCGACGGCGACGACGAGCTTGGTGCCGAAGCTGACCGCCAGCCGCGTGCCCAGTACCGACGCCGCGCCGACCGAGACGGCCACCGGCAGCAGGTGCACGCCGGCCGACAGCGGGCTGTAGCCCTTGATGAACTGGAAGTACTGGGTCATCAGGAAGATGAAGCCGAACAGCGAGAAGAACGCCACGGTCACGCTGGCGCTCGCCGCGGTGAAGCGGGGGATCCGGAACAGGCTGATGTCGAGCATCGGCTCGCGCGTGCGGCGCTCGGTCGCGATGAAGGCCGCGAACAGGCCGACCGCCAGCGCGAAGCCGGCGAGGCTGCGCGCGGAGCTCCAGCCGTGGTCGGGCGCCTCGATGATCGTGTAGATCAGGGCCGCCATCGCCGCCGTCGAGAGCAGGATCCCGGGACGGTCGGCCTTGGGCGCACTGGGGTCGCGGGAGGTCGGCACGCTCCACGCGGTCAGTGTCGCGGCGAGCACCGCCACGGGCGCCATCGCGAAGAAGATACTCGACCACGAGAAGCGCTCGAGCAGCCAGCCGCCGGCGATCGGCCCGAGCGCGATCGCGGCGCCGGCCGTGGCGCCCCACAGACCGATCGCCCGCGCGCGCTCGGCGCGGCCGGTGAAGATGTTGGAGATCAGCGAGAGCGTCGAGGGGAACACCAGCGCGGCGCCGAGGCCCATGAAGCAGCGGGCGAGGATCAGCTCCCCCGGCGTGTCGGTCAGGCCGCCGGCGAGGCTGGCCAGCCCGAACACGCCGAGGCCGGCGAGCAGCACGCCCTTGCGCCCGACGCGATCGGACAGGCTGCCGCAGGCCAGCAAGAGCGCGGCGAAGACGAGGTTGTACGCGTCCACGACCCACTGCAGCTGGCTGGTGCTGGCGTGCAGCTCGCGCACGAGCGTGGGCAGCGCGACGTTGACGATCGTGGTGTCGAGGTTGATCGCGAAGGCCGCGAGCAACAGCGAGACGAGGATCAGCGGCCGGCTGCGCATACGACGCGATTCTAAATGAGTAAGACTCAAAAATCAAGTACTACGACAAATACATAAAGCAGTGCGCTACAATCGCAACGTGCGCTCCTATGGTCAGTACTGCTCGCTCGCGAAGGCACTGGACGTGGTCGGCGACCGCTGGACGCTGCTGATCGTCCGCGAGCTGCTGCTGCGCGGCGCCTGCCGCTACACCGACCTGCGCAACGGACTGCCGGGCATCGCTACGAACCTGCTCGCGGAGCGTTTGCGCGAGCTCGAGCAGGCGGGCGTGGTGGCCCGCGAGGAGGCGCCGCCGCCGATCGCCACCACGCTGTTTCGCCTCACGCCGCGCGGCGAGGCGCTCAAAGCGGTGCTCGTCGAGCTGGGGCGTTGGGGCACCCCGTTCATGCTCGAGCCCGAGGCCGACGGGGAGTTTCGCAGCCACTGGCTGACGATGCCGGTCGAGCTGTTCATGACCGACCGGGCGCCCGAGCAGCCGCCGGTCGCGATCGAGGTGCGCACGGGCGATCGTCCGATGCTGATCGAGACGGCGGAAGGCGGGGTGCGCGCGCGTCCCGGTCGAGCCGAGCACCCGGACGCGGTGCTGGAGGGCACGCCGAGCCTGATTCTCGGCGTGCTCAGCGGCCAGCTCGAGCTCGCGGCGGCGCGCAAGCGCGGGTTGAGCTTCGAGGGCGACCCCGCGACGCTGGCGCGCTTGCAGCTGGCGCCTTGAGCGTTGCGCCTGGCATCCCCTAAGTGTACGCTTAGGGAAAGTCGGTCAAGCATACGAAAAGGAGTCACGTCCAGGTGAGCGACACGGGAGCGAGCGCAGACGGCGACGACGCGACGCATCCCGGCGAGGTCGCCGGCGCGAGCATCGAGCGCGGACGTCTGCGACGCAGCGCCCCGCTGGTCGGTCTCAGCGCTCGCACCGCCGGCGAGGCCGTGATCGTGGGGCTACGCAGCAAGCTCACGGGCGCGGACAGCAGCGAGTTTCACGTGCGCACGGCGGAGCGCTACGCCGAGCTGCTCGGCCGCTCGAAGGGCGCCCTGATGAAGGCGGGGCAGATGCTGTCGTTCGTGTCGGTCGGACCGGCCGTGCCAGCGCGCTTTCAGACCGTCTACCAAACGGCGCTGTCGCGCCTGCGCGATCAGGCGCCGCCGATGGCGCCCGAGCTGGCGCGCACGGTGCTGGAGCGCGAGCTCGGCCGCACGGCCGAGAGCGCGTTCGCGCAGTTCGAGTGGGAGCCGATCGCAGCGGCTTCGATCGGCCAGGTGCACCTGGCCGAGCTTCACGACGGTCGGCGCGTGGCGGTGAAGATCCAGTACCCCGGGGTGGCCGACGCGATCGACGCCGATCTCAAGAACAACGAGCTGCTGGCGACGTTCCTCGGACTGATCTTCGGCCTGTCGCCGCGCAAAGTGGCCTTTGACGTGCGCGGCGCGGCGGACGAGATCAGGGCGCGCATCATCGAGGAGCTCGACTACCGGCGCGAGGCTGCCAACCAGGCCGAGTTCGCCGGCTACTACCGCGGCCATCCCTACATCCACGTGCCGGAGGTGATCGGCGAGCTGTGCCGCGATCGCGTGCTCACCCAGGAGCTGGTCGAGGGCCTCGCCTGGGAGCAGGCGCTCACGGCCGAGCAGGGCCTGCGCGACCAGTGGGCCGAGGCGATCGATCGCTTCGTGTACGGATCGAACCATCGCTTCGGCGTGCTGAACGCCGATCCGCACCCCGGCAACTACGTGTTTCACGATGACGGCAGCGTCAGCTTCCTGGACTTCGGCTGTGTCAAGCGATTCCGGCGCGAGCAGGTGCAGATGATGGAGGCGATCCCGCGGGAATGCCTGCGCGGCGACGTGCAGGGCACCTGGCGGGCGAGCGTCGAGGCCGGCTTCTGGCGCTCGTCCGATCCCGTGAGCGCGCAGGAGGTGTTCGACTACTGGCACGAGCCGTGGAAGATGATGTGGGCCGAGCAGCCCTTCACGGTCACGCCGGAGTACGTGTCCGAATGGATCGAGCGCAAGTTCTCCCCCACCGGGCCCTCGGCGAACGCGTTCCGGTACATCACCGGCTCGCCCGACTACACGATCATGAGCCGCGTCGAGATGGGCGCGGCGTCCCTGTACGCCGAGTTGCGCGCCACCAACTACTGGCGGTCGATCGCGCTCGAGTACTTCGAAGGAGCGGCTCCGGTGACGGCGATCGGCAAGTGCGACCGCGCGTTCTTCGAGGCGCGCCGGGCGACCGGCAGCCATGCCTGACCGGACGGGCCAGGCGGCGAGCGTCCATGCCTGACTGGACCGCGTGGCCGTTCCCGGCCGAGGATCCCTATCGCGCGTACCGCGCCGCGCGCACGGTGGCGCCCGTGCAGTGGAACGAGCCGCTCGGTGCCCATCTGGTGCTCTCGCACGAGCACGCGGCGGCGGTGCTGCGCGGCTCGGACTGGAGCTCTGACCCGCGCACCAGCCCGGAGCTGTTGGCCTCGCTCGGCGGTGCAGACGGCGCCCCGGCCCCGTGGACCGAGTCGCTGCTGATGAGCGACCCGCCGGCACATACGCGGCTCAGACGCGCGGTCAATCGCTTCTTCACGCCCAGGGCGGTGCAGCGGATCCGCGGGCGCGTGGCCGCGATCGTCGGCAGCGCGTTTGACGCGCTCGACGAGGGCGAGCCGATCGAGCTGATGAGCGAGCTCGCCTATCCGGTTCCGCTTGCCGTGATCGCGGAGCTGTTCGACGTCGGGCTCGAGGGCGCGGAACTGCTGCGCAGCGAGACCCCGACGCTCGCGCGCATGCTCGAGCTCGATCCCGCGCCGGCGGAGCTCGAGGAGATCGGCGCGGCGGCGATGACCGTGATGCTGTTCCTGGTGCCGCTGGTTGCGCAGAGACGGTCCGACCCCGGCGAGGATCTGTTGAGCGCCCTGATCCATCCGCCCGACGGCGGCGTGACCCTGCAGGTCGAGGAGATCGTCACGATGTGCCTGCTGCTGCTGGCGGCCGGTCACGAGACGACCGCGAACCTGATCGGCAACGGGACGCTCGCGCTGCTCGAGCACCCCGACCAGCTCGACTGGCTCGCGTGCCACCCGGGCAGCTGCGCGGGGGCAGTCGAGGAGCTGCTGCGCTACGACAGCCCTGCGCAGGTCGCGTCGCGCGTGGCTCGTCATGATCTGAAGCTGGGCGGCGTTTCGGTGCGCAAGGGCCAGCAGGCGCTGGTCGTGGTGGGCGCCGCGAACCGCGATCCCGCCTGTTACGAGGAGCCCGACCGGCTCGACCTGACTCGCAGCGGTCCCCCCCACCTCGCCTTCGGCAACGGCCCGCACTACTGCGTCGGCGCCGGCCTCGCGCGCCTGGAGGCCACGGAGACCTTCAACCGGCTGGCGCAGTCGTTGCTGCGAGCGAGCGCCTGCGGCTGGTCGTATCGGCGGGAGGAGTCGCACACGATCCGGCGATTGCAGGCGCTCGAGATCTCGGCCATGTCACAGCCGGGCTCCCGCACCGATGCGGGCGCCGGGCCAAACGCGATGGCGATGCCGAGCCCGGCGGCTGAGGGCTAGCGCGGCGGGCGCCGCGATCCGCGGTGCAATGGCGCGCGCCGCGCACGGCATGCGCGCGCCAGCCGCCAGGCCGTCCGACCAGCCGTCGCGTCACCTCGGGACAAGCTGCAGGATCGGGATCGTGCGGCCCGCACGCGCCGCGCTCTCTCGATACGAGGCGAAGGCAGGGAAGACACGATCGGCGAGCGGCCACAGTCTCGCGCGCGCGGCCTCGTCCTCGATGATCTCGGCGCGAAACGGCTCGCCGCCGAGCAGCACGTCGGGGTTCGCGCGGGCGTTGTAGAACCACGCGGGATTGCCAGGGCGGCCGGCCTGCGAGGCGACGATCGTGACGCGCGGGCCGTCATGGAAGTAGATGACGGCGTTGCGGCGAGGCAGGCCCGTGCGCGCCCCGCGCGTCTGCAGCAGCGCGGTCGGGAGCAGCAGGCCGGTGCCGAGGCGTCCGCGGGTGAGGCGCAGCAGTACCGGGTCGATCTTCCACACGATCGCGCTCCAGATGGCCTGCTTGGACAGCCAGGTTGCGAAGCGGCTGCTCGCCAGGCCGACGTACGCGCGATAGATCGGGCCGCGCGCGACGCACGGGTTGACGTAGCGGAGGGTGCTCGATGGCGACATCGGCGGGCGTCAGACCTCAGGCGGCGGAGGGGGTCGCGTGGAGGATGCGTCCTGCGGCCTCGCCGCGGCATCGCTCCCGGAGGCATCACTGCGGGCGGCATCACTGCGGGCGGCATCACTCCCGGAGGCATCACTGCGGGCGGCATCACTCCCGGAGGCATCACTCCGGGCAGCATCACTTCCGGCGCCGTCGCCTGCCGGCGATGGGCGCTCCTCGTGTACGTAGTCGCTCGCGGCGCGGTTGACGTACTCCAGCAGGTCGGGCGACATCCGATCGAGACCGCGGCGGTCGTACCAGATCGTGATCGCAGCGCCGACGAGCACCCAGAACGCGAGCCCGAGAGCAGCGGCGACCCAGGCGCGCGTCAGGCCCGCGGCTCCCTGCGCGTTCAGGTACAGGATCGCCCGCACACCTCCGAGAATCTGGCGCAGCGGCTCGAAGTTGGCGATGAACCTGTAGAAGCCGGACAGGGCCTCGATCGGCACCGTCCCGCCGGACGAGGCGAGCGCCAGATACACGAACACCAGGATCGCCACGAGCTGTCCGAGATTGCCGAGTGCCGCGAACAGGGCGAGCGTGCCGACGGCGACGACCGCGGCGGAAAACCAGGCGAGCAGCCACAGGTCACCGAAATGCGGGGTGTTCATGTTCAGGATGCCGACCGCCGCTGCCAGCATCAGCCCGGTGAGCAAGAGCGTCAGCACCACGGCGATCGCCCACTTGGTGAGCAGGGTCTGCCATCTGCTGATGGCGACCGGTACGCGCTGCCGCCACATCGGACCGACCTCGGTGGTGGCGTAGCCGAGTGCGACGTTGACGGAGGTGTTCACGATGACCGCTCCTAGAAAACCACAGAAAGTCGTGAGCAGCGCAATGTAGAAGGCGCTCAATCCGAGGCCCGAATGAGACGGCAGGGGCCGATGTGCGACGCTCGCGACTGTGATCGGATCGCTGAGCACGGCGCGCGTGGCGGCGGTCGTAGGCTTGGTGCTCGTCGCCCGCCGCAGTTCGCTGCCGATCTCGCTGGATGCGTGCGCGAGCGCGGGTCTCAGAGCTTCCGTCGCGAGGCTTACGCCGAGCGTGCCGGCGCGGGGGTTGGTGAGAACTTCGACGGTGGGAAGCGAGCGTGCCGCGCCCGCGCCCGTCGATAGGCCGGCGACCGTCAACAGCGAGGCCGTGAACTGTCGCGGGATCACAACGGTCGCATAGGCCTTGCCGAGGTTCATACGGTGCTTGGCGGCGGCGAGAGACTGGACGTCGAGCGCGAGCCGGCTGGACACGGCGTGCGAATCGGTGAGCCCGGCCGTGATTTCAGCGCCGTAGTCCACGTGCCGGGAACCCACGGTCGCGCCGGCGTCTTCGTTGACGATCGAGACGGGCAGGCCGTGCAGGTGACCGGCCGGATTGACGATCGAGCCGAAATAGACGAGCGTCATCACGAACACGAGCACCGAGGCCATGACCGCCGGTGGCACCCAGATCGCGGGGTTGCGCAGCAGATGCGAGGCCCGCAGCGGTGACGGCGGGCCGGCGGGCGGCCGCCCGCTCATGGCCTGCTCCAACTCACGCTGCGCCAACCCACGGCGCCGACCAGCTTACGCGGCCCGCCGCTGACGGGATCTGCCGGCGGACGCGGACGCCGGCTCATGCCGCCTGGAGGCTGATCGGATTACGGCGCGAACTCCCTGCCGAGCAGATGGCGGGCGGCCACGAGCGAGGCGATCTGGGCGGTGCCGTCGCCGATCTCCAGGCCGATGACGTCACGCAGGCGCTGGGCCTGGGGCAGGTCGTCGCTGTAGGCGGAGTGGCCGAACGTGAGCAGCGCCTGGTGGCAGGCCTCGGCCGCGAGGCGCGGGCCCCACCACTTGACCATGTTGGCCTCGAGCGCATGCGGCTGGTCGCGGTCCTTGCGCCACAGCGCTTCGTAGCAGAGCAGGCGCGCGCCCTGCAGTTGCGTGGCGAGCTCGACGAGCGGGAAGGCGATGCCCTGCCGGCGGGAGATCGGCTCGCCGAAGGCGCGGCGCTCGCGCGCGTAGGCGATCGCCTCCTCGAGCGACTGCTGGGCGCAGCCGAGGCACATCAGCGCGATCAGCGCGCGCGAGTACTCGAAGCTGCGCATGCAGCGAACGAACCCCTCGCCGGCCGCGCCGACCAGCCCATCGGCCGCGACCGGATGGCCGTCGAAGGCGAGCGAGGCCCGGCCGATCGCGCGCTCGCCGAGATCCGAGAACGGGGCGCGCTGCACGTGGCGGTCGTCGAGCTCGAGGTAGAACGCGCTGATTCCGCGCGCGCCGGGGCCGCCGGTGCGGGCGAACACGAGCGCGGTCTGCGCGAAGGTGGCGAGCGAGATCGAGGTCTTCTCCCCCGTGAGCCGCCAGCCGTCGCCGTCGCGCTCGGCGCGCAGGTCGATGGCGGCGGCGTCCGAGCCGTGCTCGGGCTCGGTCAGGCAGAAGCAGGGGAGCGTCTCGCCCGAGGCGATCAGCGGCAGCCAGCGCTCGCGTTGGTGCTGGTCGGCGGCGCCCACGAGCACCTCGGCGACGAGCGACGGCAGCAGGATCAGGTAGGCGGCGTTGATGTCGGCACGGGAGACCTCCTCGGCCGCGATCCCGGTGGTGAGCGCGTCGGCGCCCTGACCGCCGAGCTCGGCCGGGATGCGCATGCCGATCAGGCCCATCTCGGCCATCTCGCGTATGACGCCGTCGCGAAAGGCGCCACGGCGGTCCGCGCCGGCGTAGTCGGGCGCGAGCCGGTCGCGGGCGAAGGCGGCGACGGAGTCGCGAAAGGCGCGCTGCTCGTCGGTCAGGGCGAAGTCCATCTACGGCACCGGTTGGCTGGGCGAGCCCATCAGGCGCGAGGCTATAGATCTCGCCCGGGAACCGACCGGATCCCAGAGAGCGGGTTCGCTACGTAGACGAGGGACTGCGCGTGAGCACGGAGATCGTGCGGGCTCGGCGAACACGAAACCCGAGCGCCTCATAGAGCCGGATCGCGTTGGTGTTGCTGGTGAGAACGTGAAGAAAGACACGCTCGCGACGATCGTGTATCCCGGCGATGAGCGTCGACATGAGCCGCGAGGCTAGCCCCTGTCCCTGGAACGCGGGCGCAGTGCAGACGGCGCTGATCTCCGTCCAGCCGTCGAAGCGCAGGCGCTCGCCGGCCATCGCGATCAGGGCACCGTCACGCTTGATCCCGATGTAGCGGCCGAGCTCGATCGTGCGCTCGAAGAACGGGCCGGGCTCGGTCACGCGCACCAGCTCCATCATCTCCGGGACGTCAGGGGCGCTGAGCGTGACGACCTCCGGCTCGTGCGCGCCGCGGACGTTCTCGTTGACCATCTGCACGAGCTCGAATGACAGCGTGACCTGCAGTGAGTCCGGCAGCGGCGCGCCGTCATGAACGGTCGCGGCCGCCATTCCGGGCGGAATCAGCTGGAGCGCGTCGCGCCAGTCGGAGGGGGTCGGCTCGGAGGGCAGTGCGAGGAAGGGCGCGATCTCCGGCTCATAGCGAAGCGCGCGCCCGCTGCGCTGCGCGAACCGCGCGTGCGGGCCGGACAGGGCGGCGTAGGCCGGGTTCTCGAGGCGGGGATCGTCCGGGGACGTGGGCACGGTGCCATCCTGGCAAACCCGCCCGCCCGACAGCGCCGCGACGGCGTTCACGCGCGATCTTGCCACTCGTCGTATGGCGTGGCTCGAGCCGAGAAGAAGCACCTCCGCCCACGGGCAGCTCCAACGACCCGTCCAGGGACGCGCACCCCGACGCACCCACCCTCAGCCGTGGTAGCGGCGGCGGGCCCGTCGTTCGCATCCGGCTCGTAGCGCACGTGCGCGCGCGTGCGCGTGCGCACGCGTTTTGCGGCAGGCCTTCAGTGCACGGGCTAGCTTCTGTCGGCGAGCGAGCTTCTTGGTTGTGCTGGCTTTGACGGCGGTGCAGCCTTGAACGCTGACTTTGACGGAGTCGTTGACCGCCGTGCCGTTTTGACCGGTGAGGGCGGTGGGGATCGTGAGGTGCTGGCCGCAGAGGCTGTAGTGGTCCTTGAGCGGGAGGTTGGTGGTGAGCGCCGAGTGCGGCCCCTCGGGCAGGATGGCTTCAACGCTTTCGAACGGCGCGTCCGGAACCGACAGGAACGAGCTGGTCGTGACCCCTTTCTTGATCGCGGTCTGTCCATCGAGGATCACGGTGATGCCTTCGCCCTGCAGCACGAGCTCGGCGTCGGGCCAGGCGGCGTTGCCGTGGGAGACGAGATAGATCGGCCCGGTCAGGGGGTTCTTCAGGACGGGCGTGTGGACGACGGCGGTGCCGATGTCTGAGCCTTCGGGACAACCGGCGGGATTGGCTTCGAAGATGGCGGCGATGCAGGCTTTCTGAATCGTGGTCAGGCGGGCGGGGAGCGTGGCGGGGATGGTGAGGATGGTCTTGGCGACGTGCGCTTCGCCGGGTTTGGATTTGAAGGTGATGCCGAGGCTGGCGCCGTTGGCTTTGCTGGTCTTGCCCCGTGTGGTGGCGGTTACGCCGGGGTTGAACGGGAGGCTGTCACAGCCTGTGGCCTGAAACGACGAGGAGAGGTTCGCGCTGGCGCCTTCGTTGCCGGTGAGGGTGCCGGCGATGCTCGTCGGGGTGCAGTTGGTGGGGTTGTACTCGAAGTTCGGGCGGTTGACTTGGACGGTGATGTGTTTGAGATCGACGGGGACGCCTTTGACGAAGGTCGGGAACGGGTCGCTGGTGATCGTGACCGTCGCGGTGTGCGGGTTGACGTCGATGCGCGAGCGGACGGCGACGTCGCCGAGGTCGAACGGGCCGGCGACGGCAGGCGTGACGACGGCGAGGCCGAAGGGCGAGCCCTCGTATGGGCCTGTGAGGTAGACGCTGCCGGGGAGCTGGACGGGGTCGGGGCCGACGCCGGCGCTGGCGATGGAGGTACCGATCAGGCTTTCCGGGCCGCACTGGTTCTGGGACGCCTGGGGTTCGGGACAGGGCGCGACGTGCGCGAGCAGCGCAGCAACCCCGGCCGGAAGATGCATGCTGAGTCCCGAGAGGAGCTGGTCGCCATCCGGGTTTGTGAGCTGCAGCGTGAAGCTGGTGAAGGCGCCGGCCTGGCTGCTGGTCGAGCCTGCCTGAAAGGACGGCGCGAACGGCAACGAGCCCGTCGGGCAGGATCCACCGTCTGGGCCGGTGGTGATCTGGAATTCTTCACCGGGATGGTCGGGGTGGGACTCGGCCGGATCGGCTGCCGGTTCGGTTTCTGGCTGTGACCAGGGCGTGAACAGTGCTTCGGTGCTGTAGGGCTGGCAGCGGGCGGGGGTGGCGATCGATCCGCGTGGTCCGCCTTGGAGGTGGACGGAGAGCGTTTCGAACGGGACCTGCGGGGTACTGGTGAAGCTGGTCGTTACCTGGCCCGTGCTGGGGTCCAGCGTGCCTTGGCCGGCGAGCTTGACGTTCAGGCCCAGGGGTTCGCTTTCCGCCGTCAGGTATAGGGCGATCAGGCTGTCGAACGGATTGCGGCCTTGTTCGCCGTTTGGCGCGGATTCGGCGAGGTAGACGCTTCCGGTGAGGGTTTCGGGGAGGAGTGGGGTCGTTATCTGGACGCTGCCGAGCCTGGAGGCGGCGGGACAGCGCGCGGGGGTTTCTGTGAAGTGCAGCGTCTGCGGGGCGCCGGGCTCGAGCGCGTCGGGTTCGCTGGCCGTGCCCTCATAACCGACCTCGACCTCCGAACAGGCCGCCAGCCCGTTCGCCGCCGACGGATTCAGCGTGACCCCGGCCGGCAGCTTCACGGTCGCGTCACGCACGTCGGCCGTCGCGAGGCCTTCCGGGGTGAGCGTCCCGGTCTGCGGCACGGTCACCCGAACGTTCAACCCGCTCGGGGTGCTCGCGCTGTGGACCGTTTCGCTGCTGTTGTGTTCGAGGGCTTCGACGGGTTCGGCGGCGATTTCCGGTTCGAACGGCACGCTCGGACAGTGTTCGAGCACTTCGATCGGTTCTCCGAGGGGGCCACCGATCGGCGCGTGCGCTTCGATCGGCTGGTCGCTCCAGGAGCTGCCGCCCATCTGCGTGAGTAGTTGTCCGGTGCATGAGGTCGGTAGCGACAGGAGCGGTGTTTCGGTGCGGGTGCTGGGTGGCTGACACGGTTTGCCGGTGTTGTTTTCGGCTTCTTCGCGCAGACAGGCCCAGCCACGGCTCTTGTCGTGGCTGGGGGCGCCGGGGGTGCCCCAGAACGTGATCTGTGCGCCGAGTACCTGTGCGGCCTGAGTGGCGTTGCTAACGCTGACGGTGACGCCGTAGTCGCCACCGGTTCTGAGGCTGGTGTCGAGGATCACCGGGACCTCGCTGGCGTCGAACCCGAACCGGGCAGGCTCACCCCAACCCGGTTCCAGGTTGAACAACGGGACCGGAAACGTCAGATACCCGAGCCGGTTGGGTTCGAGCAGCGTGACCGTCGCGACCCCCACAGCCGAGCCGGGCGGGCAGAGGTTGTCCGACAGATGCTGGGTCGAGAACGCCAGCAGGCTGCACCGTTCGCTCGCCGTCACGTTGCCCAACAGGCCGGGTGGAAGCTCAAAACTGAGGTTCCTTGGCAATGACGGCGCGCCGGGCGCGTACACCGGCTTTTCCGCGTGCGGGCCCTGGACTTCCTCCAAGGTCTGGTTGAAATCCAGCGTGCTCGTCAACTGGAACGGATGAGAGCCGGCGCGCGCATCCACCCCACCGCCTGCTTCTTCAGGAACGAGCGCATACCCGCCTTCTTCGACGCCGAAGCCGACGGACTGTTCGCTGACCTGGAACGGCCGTTCGACGCTCGCGCCGGCCAAGACACCGCCGCCGCCTTCTTCGGTTCCGCCGCTGACGCCGAACCCGTCATCCAGGCTCGTTTCCGTGCCGGCGGGCTCGTCAACGGTGACGGGGATTTCCAGCAGCAACGGTTCATACGCCGGGATCGCCCACGCGGTGCTGCAGCTGACCTTGCGCTGCTGTTCGCTGACGGTGCAGGTCCAGTGCGTGGCTTCGTGTTCAGCTTCATAAGAACGATGCGCCTTGACCGTCCCCGCTTCACTGACCACCAACCCTTCCGGCAACACGTCCGTGAGGGTGACGGGCGTGCTCGCGCCGCTCACCCCCAGGCTGCCGATGTCATCAGCGGTCAGCTCCACCAGACCGTGCCCACCGGGCCGCAGATCGGTCGGCGCCGCCCGCGCCGACAAACGCCACCACGCCCGACCACCGGACGCGAAGCTCGCCTGCGCACACACGCCAAACGCCACCAGCACGAGCGCCACAAGGACAGGCCCGAGAGCGCGCGGCCTCATCCCTGTGTGCTCCTGCGCGTCGTTACTGGACCGTGCACATCGGTCTTGGCGCCATGCCGGATGTTGTGCTGCTTGGGCTTCTTCGGACCGTAGCTCTTGCGGGCCCGGCGTTCGCAGGCAGCCCGCTTCTCATGCGAGCGCCGATGATGGGCCCGGCACAGCGTGAGCGCTTTCGCCAGCTTCTGGGCACGCGAGAGAGGTTTGGGCTTGCTGGTCGTCTTGGCGGACTGGAGCGACTGCTTCGCCGGCGGTTCGGGCGCGTGGGTGGCGCTCGTCGCAGGTGCGGCTTCCACCTGTCCCGTGGGGGTGAAGAGGCCTTTGCATTCGCCTGCGGTTTCACACGGTTCGGTCGAGGTGGTGTTGGTGGATGGGCAGGGCGAGCTGGGGCTGCAGACGTGCGCGTCATAGATGTCGTAGGCGTGATCGGTGTCGGCGGGGACGAGCTGTGCGGCGGTCAGGAAGAACACGTCTTCGCCGTTTTCGCCGGCGTCCAGGAACGCCGATTCGCCGCTGGCGCTGCCGGAGGAGATCAGGCCGATACAGCCGGCGGATGAGGTGCAGCTGCCGAGACCTTGCGGCTCGTACTGGTAGACGTCTTGGGTGTGGTTGTCCGCGGCGGGGACGAGGTCATCGGGGCTGTCGAAGAACAGCCGCCCATCGTCGAGCAGGTCCCGCGGTTGATATAGCGCCAGGGGTCTGGCGTCGGTGATGTTGAACGCCGGGCTCGGCAACGACCCAGCCAGCGTGTGCTGGCGCCATAGTTCGGGACGGTCGACGAGCAGTCCGGGGCTTTCCCCCGAGGGTTCTATGTCGAATAGGCCTTCCGGCGCTTTGAACGCCTGGCCCTCACCCGTCGTCTGAGGGTTGCACGACGCGCACGCCAAACGGTGCGTCTGGGCGTCATACAGGTACACCTCCTCGTCCGGCACGCCATTTCCGGCGTTGCCGGGGTCATAGCCCGTGAGGTTCTGCTGGGACATGAACGCCAGGTAGTTGCCGTTCGGGGAGACCGTGGCGCTCATCGCCGCGAGATTGCCCTGAAGCGGTGGGAGATTCGAGCTCAGTCCGGCGCCCCAGTCGCTCGCGTCCTGATAGGACAGCGCAGCAATGAACCGCGTCACACGCTGCCCGGGATGCTGCGGGTCGGGTTCTGAGACGTACAGGTTGCAGGTCGCGCCAGGCTGCGGCAAGGACGCTTCGCCTTCGGGGTCCTGTACGCATTCTCCGCGCGACGCTCCCGGAGCGAGGACGCCGTTGGCCACGAAATACACATCCCCGCCGTCTTCACCGACGCCTAGAACGAGGTTCAACACGTCAGCGCTGCCTTCGTTTTCATCCGGCGTCAGATCGGTGAGACGTCCGCGCAAGGGTTCGCCTTCCCCACTGGTGATCTGAAACTCGTACAGGTCTTCCGGCGGTTCTTCGCCGACCGGTTCCTGCGCCGATTCTTCGCTCAGGCGCGCCGTGTCGGTGAAGAACACGATCGACCCCTGCGGGTTGGCCGCTTGGAAGTGCACGAGCTGCTGTTCAGCGGCGGGTTCGGGCAGCGTCTGTCCACCGCTGCCCGGTTCGATCGCGTCGTTGCCCTGCGCGGCGTTGATCTTGATCGTTTCCCCACGCGATGCGTCGCGCAGGTACAGGCCTTCTTCATGGCCATCGGTCCAGAACACCCCGCTGCCGTCCTGGGAGATCGCGCCGCGCTCGTTCAGACCCCCACCCTCCCCCAGCGACACCGGACTGCTCGATTCATCCGGCGCGGGAGCTCCGTCCGGCAGCACACTCACCAGCCGCAACCCCTGACTCGCCGCGTCCCACTCATACAACCCAGCCGCAGACGGGTCTTCTTCCGTCAGCCCGACCGTCGATTCAAACACGACATGCCGCAGGTCGCCGGTCGCATCCAGGAATTCCAGATCGCCGCCAAACGCATTCCTGGCGGTGTCGTTCCGCGCGGACACGACCGGCGCGAAGCCCGGTTCGCCCGCCGTGCCCGACCTGACGTACATCGTCTTTTCGCTCGCTTCCGGTGACAGCGGCGGGTCTTCCTCGAGGCCGAACGGTTCGGTCGGCTCCACCAGACTCGTGGACAGGTCCGGTGAGAAGAAGTGGTACTCAGACGGCGAGGGCGAGCGCAGACCGCGGCCCTGTCCATGCGCCGTTTCCAAGCTCTGCGTTTCCCAACCGTCCGCGCCGCGCGTCGACAGCAGCTGCGAAAGTTCGAAGCTGCGGCTGCCCTGCGGTTCGCTGAGGACCGGGCCGGTCGCCGGCCACACCAGCCCATCACCGTCCGCCGCGGCCTGCACGCTCGCACCACGAAAACGCGAGCTGACTTCCACCGCCGCACCGTGCTTGTCCGACGGCGAGACGAGTTCCCAGCCACGCCCGTCCGGCAGCACAGCGGGCGAGGGCAGCGTCGTGAACGTGTCCGGCTGGGCAACGCCCTGCACGTTCCCCCGCGCGTTGTTCGCGACCAAGCGGTAGTAGTAGGCCGTCGCCGGCTCCAGCCCAGTGACTTCCACGCTCACGCTCTGATCGCCAAAGCCTGCCGCCAGGTGGCCCGCGGGCAGCGCCGTGCACGCCGCCGGTTCGCTGGCGCAGTCGCTCGTGCCGTACTCGAACACGTATTCCGTGGCGAGACCCTTCGGATCGATCTGCCCCTCGAGTCGAGTCGAGCTGGGCGTCAGGCTCTGGGCCGACACACCGTCCACTTCCGGCGCGCCCGCTTCCTGTTCGGGCGCGAACACCGCCACTTCACCGCGCCCGCTCTCCGGCACGAACACATCCCCCGTGCTCCCGTCCACCGCGACCCCGGCGCCCCCCGCCAGTCGTCCTTCGCCGAAGCGCTGGATCACAGCACCACCAGCGGTGAACGCCGCCACACTGCCGCCGTTGTCCACATACACCTGCCCGCTGGTCGGGTCAACCGCGACCCCGGTCGTGTCCTGATGATCCACTTCCCGTACCGCGACCCGCGCGTTCGAACCTTCGAGCTTCGCCACGACCTGCGCATCGGGCACGAGTTCTTCCTCACCGGGACACCCTTCGCCCGAGCTCTCGCGTTCATAGCCCGCATAGAACGCTTCATCCCCCGGCGCCAGCGCGAACTCCGGGCCCGCCTCGCATTCGAAGTGCTCTTCGATTTCAGGCGCTCGCCGCAACCCCGGTTCCCACACGAGCTTCGAGCCACCGTTTTTCGCGGTCTCTTTGGCGAAACCGTCGATCACGCCTTCTTCTTCCCAATACACCCACAACCGTCCCGACGCATCGACCGCCAGCCCCGAGATCTCTTCCAGTTCCAATTCTTCTTCGATCCCGCCAGCCCGTTCCCGGTACTCGAACGTATGCCAGTGGTGCACCACTTCGCCGGACACCGGGTCGTATTCATAGATCAGATCGTCTTCTTCGGCGCCCCGTTCTTCACCGCCTGCCACATACACCATCCCCCGCGACGGATCGGCTTCGCTCGTGGAGTTATCGACTGCGATCGCACCCGGCGCATCCACCCGAAACGCCGACACGAACTGATAACCCCCACCAGCCGCAGGCTTGAACACCTCGACCCGTTCATCGCCCGCGTCGACCACATAAACTTCGCCCGTCGCTTCATCGACCGCTACATCCGACGGGTCCGAAAGCTCGCCTTCCCCCGAGCCCGGCGAGCCAAACGCGAAGTCGTATGCGTGCCCGCGCGCCGGCAGCCCAAACGCCACCGGCGCACACACCAACATCAACACACCCGCAAGCACGCACACGAGCACGCTGAGCGCACGCATACGATGTTGGTCCGGGCACATCGCGAGAGATCCTCCGCGTTCCGTCCTCAGACGACCGTGTTGATCTCCAGCTTTTCTTCGTTTTTGACCGTCACCGTCTCGGTCTGCCCGGCCTGTTCGTAGCCTTTTCCGGCGAAGTCGCTCAGCAGCACGTCCTTTACTTTTTTACCGCCTTCTTCGTAGTATTCAGGTGTCTGGAAGCCGTGTTTCGCCTTGAACTTCAGCGCGAAAGTTTCGCCCATCTTGTTCGCCTTGACCGGCACCAGCACCGATCCCTTGACCGCGACCGACAGCTTGCCTTCGCAGTTGAATTCGATGAACAGTTCGCCTTTTTCCGGGAACAGATCGATCGCCGTCTTTTCCGCTTTTTCATTTTCCCATACGAGCCGACCGGCGAGCGATTTTGTCACCAGCTCGCCCTTTTCGTAGCCTTCCGAAGTGCACGTCAGCGGACCGGAGATGCAGTTTTTGAACTTCACGACTATGTTCTTGCCTTCTTTCGGAGTCGTGTATTCGCCCGTGCTCGACTCCGACGAGCAGCCGACCGCGTATTTGCCGACTTCTTCCAGCACGCCTTTGCCGCCGGAGCTCGTCTGCCCCAGCTTCACTGCGCCTGGATACCATTCGTACTTGCCCTTTTTGGCACGTTCCGACACCGGCACTTCCACGGTGCAGCTCGACTTGCTGAACTTCCCCTTGTATTCCTTGCCGACCTTTTCGGCTTTCAAGCACCGGCCATATTCCGGCGCCGCCGCCGACGCACTCGCAACCGCAACCGCGATCACCCCGCACACCGCGACTAGACATAGTCCCACAAATCTCAAGCGCTTCATCACAAGCCTCTCCTTCCGCTGTGTCAAAACCAATTATCAAGCTCGTATCGCGTGCTCGCCACTACCCCCCGTGATCGCACGTGTCACCTACAGTCCCTACTACAGCTGCCCCGTCGCTCAAGCCTGCACCATCCGGGCCCCGCCCTCCTTCGAGAGACGGGGCCCGTCAAGCACGGTCCTAGAGAGCAACGGCTCTAGAGACCTTCGTCCTATTCAACAAACGTCGATACTGTTATTCGACTTCACTTTCGCGTTCCCAGTTGCCCAGTTCGAACTGCGCCCTCGCGGCTTGGCGCTTACCCGTATACAGGTTGCCCTGCAGGAACGTGACACCGTGGCGACCGGACGATACTTCTGTTACGTCATTCAGGGCAGCGTCAACGTACGATTCATATGCGCCACCGCAACCCGTCGCGCCGGCACCTTCTTCGACCGGCCAGTTGAAGTCCCGCAACCGGCTACCTTCGAGTGCGATATTTCTGAATTCGTCCCCGAAGTGGAAGCCGCCTTCTTCGAGCGCCCGTCCCGGATTTTCAGTGGTCAGGTACTGCATGATCGGGTGTTCTTCGTTGCCGATCGTGCAGGGTCCGCCGCCGAGTTTTGCGAGCCACGAGTTGGTTATTTTGACCTTTAGCGGCAATTCGAAGGCCGTTCCTTCTTCGAAAAGGAGAGCTTCGGTGCTAAGTCCGGCCACCTCTTCATAAAGCCGGTTGCCGCCGGCGACTTCGATTTTTACGTTGGCCGCGGTTTCTTTGTTCTTTTTCGCTTCCTTGAAGCTTTCCTTCAGCGCCTGCGGCCATTCCGCTCTTTCCTCAATTCCAGCCGTAATCAGCTTCAAACCGCCGGTCAGCTTCAGTTCGGGGCTTTCCAGCGTTTCCCCGCCGTTGGCCGCCGGAACGATTTTGAGTACCCCTCCGGGAGCTTCTCGATCTTCGTAGAAGCCGCCCTGCAGTATGATCGGTTTGTTCAGCGCCACTTTTGCGTTGCCGAGCTGGAAGTAACCACCGTTCTTACCACCGCTTGTGATTCCCGCAAAGCAGTATTCCGCCTGCGTGTTAGTGTACGGACAATCTTTGTACTGTTCCCACGTTTCCGCTGAATATTTGCTCTTCTTCGCCATCGCGGAGCCCGCTGTCATCGCGCCCATCGCGACGAGTGCCACTAGGCAAAGCCCCAGCATCGTTACGCGTCTCACTTTTCCACTACTCCTTTTCCTCTCGGTAATGATCGATCGGCGCAGCGAGCCGCTCGCTGGCGACACGTAATGCCGATCGTCTCCAACTGCAGGCCGCGCCGCGAGCTCGCACCCGTGCTTCGGCCTGCTCTCCGCGACGTCGATGGCGCACCACGCGTCCCGACGTCGAAAAGCCTGTGGGAGCGCCTTCATGCCGCGCCCCTGATCCTCGTGCCCCGCGGCCGCAGGCCATCCGGAGCGAAGTTCTGGTCGATAAGGTCGAGCGCGCCTCGTCCCACCGCCGTCAGCAGCCACGCGTTCGGCTCGCCCCGCGAAGCGCCGATGCCGACGTTTTCGATAACGCCGCGACGCTCCAGGCGCGTCAGCAGCTTCGAGGTCTGTCCCTCGTCGGCCAGCCCCGCGGCCTTCGCCACCTCACGGTTGTTCAGATACGGCGAGTGCGCGATCGCGCGCAGGACCGCTGTCGTGCGATGGGTGGCACGAATCGGAAGCTCGGCTGAGCGCGATATCGCGCCAGCCCGCGTGAGGCCCCGTCCGACCGCCGCCGGTTTGTCCGTCGCCTGCTCGCGCACATGCGCCGGCCTGCCCTCGAGCTCGACCTGCGCCGCGGCTTGACCTAGGTACGGCGCAACGATGAACGCCATCAGCGACGGCGCCAGCTCCACCAGCTTGTCGCCGTGGTTCTCGAGCATGTTCGTGTGAATGACGGAGAACACCCCGCCGGCGACCAGCTCGCCCGTGAGCGCCGGCATCACCGAAGACGACCCGCCTGAGACATCTGCCGGGCCGCGATGATCGAGCAGACAGGTGAGCGCCTCGTGCAGCCGCTGCCTGCACTCGAAGCTCACGCTCGCGCGGATCGGCGTTTCGAGTATCAGCATGCGCGCCCATGCGGGGTGATCATCGAAAAAGCCGAGCAGCGCGACGAGCCCGGAGCGGACCCGCTCGAGCCAGCCGTCGGCGCATCCCGCGGCCGTCGTTACCGTGTACGTGAGCCGATCGAGAGCCTGCTCATAGGCAGCCCGGTAACAAGCCTCGAGCGTCGGAAAGACTTCGTAGAATTCCTGCTCGGTGACGCTTGCGCGCGTGACCACTGAATAAGGAAGACGGGGGTCACTCGCCGCTCGAAGCCTTGTTTCTCAGGCCGCCTTGACAAACCGGCCGGCGTATGTTCTCCTTCTTCCCACAAGCTGCACGTGGGGAACGACAGGGAAGCAGCTGCCCGCGCCGGCGCTTACGGGAGGCCCGGAAGCGAGGGCGCAAGAGGGTTTTACGAGAGGGAAGACGGAGGGAAACGAGGGCACCACCATGGGGGACCGGATTCAGATCAGCCGCTTGGGTGAGCGCTTTTCCAGCCACACACAGGCCCAGCCAGTCTCCCGTCCTCGCAGGCCGAAGGCGGACGCCGAGGCCCTACGCGACAGGCTGATCGCAGCCACCGTCGAGTCGGTCGCCGAGGGCGGCGACCCCCGTCTTCCTTAGTCGCTGGCCCTGCCGTAATCCCGCATCAGAGCTAGGGTTTCGCGGGGCTTCCCACGTTCTTCCCACGTCGCGGGCGCAAAAGCGCACGAAACGCCGGTCCCGAGCCGGATGCCGTCGCGGGCGTCGGGTGGCGCCTGTGGGATGATCGCGCGATGCCCCAGGCGAATGTGTTCAGCGCCCAATGCGAGCTCGATGAGGCCGATCCCGATGGCTATCGCTCCGGCGTTGCGCCCGTCGGCGAGGCGGCGGGAGGCGAGGCGCTGGTCGTCAAGGTCTTCGAGCTGCCGCCCGGCCAGGCCGTCTGTCCCTATCACTACGAGTACGAGGAGGAGTGGCTGGTCGTCCTCGTCGGTGCCGTCACGGTTCGCGTGCCCGACCGCGAGCGCGAGCTCGGGACCGGTGAGGTGATGTGCTTCGCGCCCGGACCGGCCGGAGCCCACAAGGTCAGCAACAACGGTACGGCGACCGCGCGCGTGTTGATGTTCTCGAGCGCCCGCGAGCCCGCGGTGTCCGTCTATCCCGACAGCGACAAGATCGGCGTCTGGCCGGGGAACGAGCAGGACAGGGTCATGCTGCACCGAGCGGACGGACACGTCGGGGTATTGGGACGGCGAGGGGTGAGAGTGATCGGTCCTACCCGCACGATCACGATGACGATCGCCTCATGTCATCCCGGGCGGGAATACACGTCAAGCCAGGCAAACAGGCTTGTCGTCGCGGCCATCGTGCGGAACATGCCGGGGTGGGTTTCCGGGTCTTCGATCACGCCACCCCACCAACTGCTCAGCCACAGGCCCTCACCGTTGGCGACGTGTTGGGCGGCGGCCGCGGCATTCAGCTCGGCTTCCTCGAGCCAATAGGAGCTGCCGGTCGCCTGGCCGTAGGCCATCATCCACTGCAGGTAGATGGCGTCGTACTCGGGCCCGTAGTTGTGCGCGCCGCCCCACTCGCGGTTCATCGTGCTGGCCACCTGCGCCGCCCGTTCGCAGTAGCTTTCGCCCTCGCCGTCCTTGCAGAGCAGATACTGCGCGTAGATGAGCGGCGCCTGCACGTAGTCGTTGACCGATTCGGGCTCGTTCGGCTTCTCGAGGTAGACGCGCGCCGAGTCGTTGCGGTCGTGCGCGTTACCCCATTCGACGTACTTCTTCACATCATCCAGCTGCCAGCGCTCGTGATCCGCCGCGTAGAGCAGGGTGCCGAGCAGGCTGTCGGCTGCGAGCGCCGGGCCGGAATGATATTCGTGGTCGGTGTTCCACCACATGCCGCCACCGCCCGCGGCATCCCAGCCGTGCGCCGCGATGAACTCGAACGCGCGCTCGGCATCACCGAGGTAGCGGCGCTCGCCGGTCGCCCGATAGGCATTCAGGAAGGCCAGACCCAGCCAGCCGTTGTCGTCAAACCAGGCCTCGGCGTGGCGGTAGCGGTCTTCGGGGTACGGCGCCCAGCCGCCCAGGTACGGGTTCCAGTAGTGCTCCGAAGCGCGGCCGAAGTGGTCTACGAGCGCCCTGTGCGCGGCCGACGGGTGAGCGATCTGAAGCGCATCGACCGCCTCGAACATCGGCACCTCACCCCAGATCGTCAACAGGATGTACGGCCCGTGGGTGCAGCGCAGATATTCGCAGTACCAGCGACCCTCGCGCCAGTGCGACGCCTGCGCTACGCCGCGCTCGGCCAACGCTTCGTAGTCGAGGATCTTCGGCTCCGCGGGGGCGGTTTCCGGCGCCGACCGGCCGCGGGCCTGCAGCTCGAGTGCACGTCCCGCGCGGGCAGAGCACGCGCCGAACACGCCGGCTGCGATGGCGACCAACAGCACCATCAGGCACGCCGCCGGCCAACGTCTTGCACGTGAAACCTGCGTGGCGGCGACGAGCACGGTGAAGAATCTATCGGGGGAGACCGGCTGCTCAACGAACGATTCGCAGCGGATAGACGTCCTCGGTGACCGGACCGTCAGCGCCGCGCGTCCGTGTTTGCACGCCGGCGCGCAGGCTCCCCCTGGCTGCCAAGAGCGCACGTGCGCTCCCGTTCAGCGCGAGCGAAACTTTCCGTGATGTGAGCGCATGAACCATCACGGTCTCATGGCCCAGCACCGGCGAGGGTCCAGCGGCAGCACGGATTGTGAGTTCGACCTGGCAGGCAACATGAGGTTCACTGCCGCATTGCAGCCTGCCGTGCAGCTGGCCATCGCGGTAGAGGCGGGCCGTTTCGCCGAGTTCCAGAACGCTGGCGGGTTCATAAGGCACTGGACCCTGGGGTGCACTCGGGAGCGATATCCGCGCGATCGGACCGGCGGCCTGCTTCACCCATTCGCTCAGCAGCAGCACGTTTTCGGCTTGCGGCGAGATCCATGCCGCCGCGAACACGGGCACGTCGCTCACCGCGACCGCCGGGACACCCGAGCCAGCAGGTGGTAAGGCGTCCGATGGATAGGCGGCGACTGTCAACGGCGCGGCGAACGGACCATCCGCTTCACTGGTGAGCACTTGCAGCGCGGTCGTTCGCCCGCGTTCGATAGTCGCGAGCACGAGATCCCCCTGCGCATCGCTTGCCACGTTCGGCCTACCTTCGAGAGTCGTGCCAACAAACATCGGATCGGACAGCACGCCATCGCGCGCCCCGCGGGTGACCAGCAGCTCGCCTTGGTTATGGCGCCATTCGTAGTACTCGCTTACCAGCGTCGGCGCTCCAGCACGATCGACCCCAGCGACAAGGGGGTGACTCCTGCGGTCGTCCGACGGCGTTTGGATCGCACCGAACCCGCCACCCGCCGGCCGGTAGGAGGCGTCGAGAACGGTCGTGGAGCCGTGCTGTGCTTCCCAGGCGACGATCGCCTGGCCACCGGCCCCCAGCGCAGCGACCGGGTTGTAAGCCATCATCCGGTGCGAGAGATGCAAAAGCTGGCCCAACCGGCCGTCGCTGTCGAGGAACCGCGCGTACACCCCGTGCAGCCCGACTTCCCAGACCACGAGCGCTTCGCCATCTTCGTCCAGGCCTACATATGTGAGCACAGTTTCCGTCTTCAGGCCCCTCGCCGTGCCAAGCTCGACCGGCGCTCCGAAGTCGCCGGCCCGGTCGCCACGGCAGAGATAGACCGTATCGCGCGCTTGATAGGCGACCGCCGATTCCCCGCGTTCGTTCATCGCGACCCTAACGTCCGGATAGCCCGGAGATGTCTGATACTGGCCTTGTGTTGGTGGCACGAGCACACGCGGCGCCGAGAAGCTCCCGCCGGCCTGCCGCGAGGCATACCAGTCCCCGCGAGAAAGGATGAACTGACATGGTCGCGAGCTGTACTTGCCATCACATACATAGTTCTGGTGATAGGCGCGCCACCCGCTCCAAACGGCGATCTCATCGCCCTGCTCGTCAGAGGCGACACCTTCGAGCTGTGCGACGTCCCCCGCCTCAGAGATCACCTGCGGCGCGCCGAACCCCGTCGCTGCAGACCCCGTCGCGCTCTCTACGCGCTCCGTCTGGTATCCGAGCTGCTGCGCTTCGACCGCCGTCCACGCCACGTTCAACACGCCTTGGGGAGCGATTGTCAAGAACGGGTCGCCTTCAAGAGGCGCGTATGCCCTTGCCTGGACAGAACCACAGCAGACACACGCTCCGCAAACCAAAACGAACACGACGGCGCATCTCATCGCACGCTTAACATCGGAGACGAGCGCGAGTTGCGTGAGCTCGGCGCCTGCTCGCGTCGCGCACAAGACGATTGCGTGGGCCGATCTACATGAACCGTTCCTCCAGCAGGGCGGCTACGGTCCCGGGCCTTTAGCGCGATCCTGCAGGCAACGGCCGGCGGCTCGATCCTGCAGGCAACGGCCCGGCGCTGCGCAAGGCTCGCTCGTGGCGCTCGCTACCGCGCGGTATCGACCAGCTTCAATTTCACCGGGAGCGTCGCCGCGTCCATCTGGCTTGCGAGTTCTCGCGCGCTCTGGATCGTAAAGGAGCCGGGGATCTCCGAGCCGACTGAGACGTCGATACCTTCGGGGAACTGGGTGTAGTCGATGGCAAGGGCTGCGATGACTTGTTCGTCGAGGACCACTACGTAGTGCTGCAGGGCGGCTTCCTTGCTCATGCCCGGCAACTGCGCTTCCTGGCCACGATGGGCGATTTCCTTGGTGAGCTGCTCGAAGACCCGCTGGCCGTGCGCAGTGAAGTCGAAAACGACGTCCGGAGAGCGTCCTTCGATACCAGGTTCTTCGTTGAAGCTCTGCCTAGGGTTGGTGATGTCAGAGCCCGTGAGCGCAGGGTCGTCGTTGAGGACGTACCAGCTGCTGGGTCTCGGGTTGTCGATCTTGCCGCTCTGGTCTTCGGTGGGCCGCGCCCGCACGATGACGGTGCCGGGGTTGATGTGCGCCGCCTCGAGTTTGGAGCCCGGCGGCGGTTTGAAGTTCTCGGCGTGGAGGCTCTGCTCCGTTTCCTCGGGACCCCGAAGCACCTTCTGGTGTTTGGTGTCAATCAGGTACCAGCTGCCGTAGAGGCAGCCGCTCGCCTGCCTGGAGGTGCACCCGGGACTGAGCGTCGTGTCGTTCGCGCGAATGATGGGCGGCCGCTTGGCGGCCCGCAACACCGCCTGATACTCCGGCAAGCCGTGTTCCGCCGAGGCGGCGTTGGGTCCGCCGGTGGCTCGCGGTTCGCCAGCGCCCGCGGGCTGGCCGTCGGGGCCGATCACATTCGGCTCCCAGTCGTAGAAGTAAAGCTGGGCCGATCGCGTGACGAACTGTTCGTCGGGCCGGCGCGCAGCCGAAGCTGGGAAGGTCACCGTGACACGATCGCCGGCAGCCCGAACGGTGCCCTTCAAATCAACGGCCCGAAGCCTTGCGTTGAGAACTTCGACCATCCGGCGCACGCTGGCTGCCGTCACGGACCTTCCATAGGGCTGCGCCAGATACGTCAGCGTTGAACCGTTCGAGACGTCGGACGCCGAGACCCGTCGCGATGAGCTGTCCGACCCGCAGCCCGTGAACAGCCCGCCCAGCGCCACGGCGAGACCAACCACGACGATCGACTCTTTCACGTCCGAGAGAGTGTCAGATCGCGAGAAACGCCGCGGGACGCCCAGTCTAGCCGCCGAACGACCTACTCGCGTTCAACGAGCGCCTTGAAGTTGTTGAGAGCTTCTTCGAGACTCTTGCCATTCATGCGCTTCACGATGAGCACATCAGCGGCCTTGCCGAACACGCCGCCCGGCAGCGCGTAGTCGAACGTCGTGGTCAGGCGTGTTCGATCGCCTTGCGGGGTGAGCTCCCAGCGAGCGTGCCCCGACAACGTGCCATCCATTTGGAGAAGCTGCAGCTTCCCCGGCTGGTAATCGAGGACCGTCTCGGTGATCGGCATGGAGATGCCCGCCGACTTCACCTTGAACGCGACCTTGCCGCCTTCCTCGGGGAACGGAGCGGCGATGTCGATCTCCGTCATGCCCGGATACCAGTCCGGCCAGCGACTGGCATCGCTCAGCAGCGCCATGGTCTCCTGCGGCGAGGCCTTGATCTGGACATTGCGTTGCACGATCGCCATCGTGGATCTCCCCCGTTCTCTGTTGTGTCGTTATGCCTTCGCCGCAGCTTCGCGCTCTCTGGCACGCTGGTATGCCGGACGCTCTCTGAGCCGCGCGACATACGCTTTGAGATCCTCCGAGACTTCCTCGGGGAAGCCCGCCCTCTCCGGGACGGCCAGGGCAGTGGCGACGAGGACATCCGCCACGCCGAACCGGCCGCCAACGAGATACTCGTTGCCCGCGAGCGCCTCCGCAGCGGCGCCTGCAGCCGCGACGAAGCGCCCCAGAGCCTTGGCGGCGCGATCGGGATCGCTTTCTCGGAAGATCGCCGCCTCGATGATCGGCGGCTCGAGCTCGGCGGGCGCGAAGCACGACCACTGGTAGGCGAGCGCCCGCTCGTGCGTGCCCAGCGGCGGCAGCAGCCCGGCCTGGGGGTTCAGGTCAGCGAGGTGAAGACAGATGGCCGTTGACTCGAACACGAAGCCCTCGTCGTCCTCGAGCACAGGCACGCGGCCCAGCGGATGGCGCGCCCGGTGCTCCTCCCCGCTGCCTTCCTCCCAGCTCATGAGCGTCAGATCGTAAGGCGCCCCGATCTCCTCGAGCGTCCACAGGGCCCGGATCGGACGTCCTGCGTATTCGCGGTGGTATACCCGGAGCACAGCGGAAACATATCCGCTCGGCCGGTGTGTTGTCGGGCCCGGGCGCGCTCATGCGTTGCCCCCTCAGCGCTCATGCCTTGCCCCCAGTGACGCCGTACGGATAGGAAGACCGGCCGAGACCCGTTCTCCGGCCGCGCAGGCATCCGGCTGCAAATCGCTCAGCAGATCCGGCAAGCCGGATTTTCGAGGGCTTTCGATTAACCCAACCGGCTCAATCGGAACGCGCCTGGCCCCACCCGCACCGACGCCGCCGGCAGCCCAAAGCCACGGAAACGCCGGGCGTCCAGCCTTTACGCGACACCCTCACGAGGCGAAGAAGCAGTCGGCTTCAGCAGAGCCGGGCGGTCGAGTTTCGTCCGTTGCGCTGGTGAGCCTGGCCGGTGGTCCGACGCCTGCTGGGCCCGCAAAGCGCAAGTGTGGCGAGGTGGTGGCCCATGCCGTGACGCACAGGCCACCATCCGGATTGAGCTTGTTCGCGTGTCCTGGCGGGAGAATGGCGACGTCGGAGGGGTTCGGCTATTTGGCCTCACAGACGGAAACCCCGGTGTACCTGAACGCAAGCGCGTTGCTGTGGTCGATCGCGACGGTCCCGACCGTGGTGGCTTCAGGAGCGGCCAATAGCGGAACTTCAGCTGTTGCATGCGTGTTTTCGACCGTGATCGTCGCTTGTGTCGAGGCTTCTCTGCCTTCAGGGGCGGTCCATTGCGCGTCGAAGGTTGTGCCCACCGGACCGAGCCCAGTCCCGGTGAACGTGACAATGCTGTGGGGGCATGCTTCCTCGGGAGACACAGAGGTTAGGTGTGGGTTCGGTTCGATCTCCTCGGTGCTTTTCTTCAGCGGCCCGCCGCTGGCTTCGACTACCTCGGCGCCCTTCATCAGCTTCGATTCAAAGAAGAAGCCGCCCGCTTTTTCATAGATTGAGAAGCTCAGCGTGTACCCCGTTTTTTTGCCTACAGCAGCGGCGCCTTCGCCGTGGAAGTCCCGTTCGCCCACTTCGCCCGTGCAGCTGGCCTTTTCGAGCTTGATCAGGCGGAAGTGGACCTTGCCGCTTTCGTATTTGACATGGAGCATCTGCGAGGCTTCGAGGTTGGTGCTGAGGTTGTCTTCCAGTTTCAGGCGGCCAACTTCGCGAACCTTCTTGTAGGCGCCCTGCCCCGAGACGCTCGTGCAGGTCTGGGGCACCGTGTAGGTGATCACGACCTCCTGCGGTTCGCTCGTGTTGACCGCGACGTTGCCGCTGGCGAGCGCCGTGTCGATGTAGCTGGAGCCAGCCCCACCGCCGCCACCGTCGAGGTAGCCGCCGCCCCCGCCCCCGCCGCCGCGATAGCCGCCGCCACCGCCACCACCCGCTTCACATCGCCCTTCGAAGACGCCGCCGCCGCTGCCGCCGGTCCCCGCGCTGCCGTCCGCGCCCGCTTCGCACTCAATTTCCGTGCTCGCGGCTCCGCCTTTGCCTACCGAGAGTTCGCTGGCGCCTTCACCGAAGCCGCCCCCGTATTCTGGGGACAACCTGCCGCTGGAGCCGTTGCCGCCAGTCAGCTTTCCGGCTTGGGCGCTCCCACCCACACCACCGGATCCCCCTTCAATTTCTTCGAAGACGCCGCCGCCACCACCACCACCACCGGCCACGAGGAGCGGCGAGAGGGACCCACTCAGGACTTCGGATGCGCCGCCACCGGTCCCGCCGTCGGCGCATTTCCCGGTCCCGCCTTCTCCGCCGCCGCCGAAGTGGACGTGCAGCGTTTCGCGTTCGCCCACTTTCAGAGTGGCGGTGAGCGCCGCGCCCGAACCTCCCGCAGCGCTAGAGCCTACGCACGCACCACCCTGCCCCCCCGTTCCGCCGACCGCTTCGACCTGAACGGAGGTCACCCCAGCCGCGACTTCGAACGAATGTTCAGGGCCTTCGCTCTCGAGGAACGTGACCGTCTTCGTTTCCGCGAACGCACTCGCGCTGACAGGAAAATAAGGTTCAGGCAGCCACGGCTTCGTTCAGCGTGACGGTGTGCCGAGACGTTCGAGCTGGGCGATGAGGCGTTTGGTGGTGCGTTCGGGGTCGCGTTTGCGGAAGTAGTCGCCGCCGAGGTCGTCATAGAGCTCGCCGGTGGACAGCATGTGCCAGGCGGCGCAGAGGATCGAGTGCTTGACCGCGCCGAGCGCCTTCTTGTGTCCGCGGCGTGGGCGTAGCCGTTGGTATTGCGCGGCGAGGTAGGTGTCTTTGCTGCGCACCGCGGCGAGCGCGCTCTCCTCGAGCGTCCAGTCAAGCCACTTTGATCCCTTGCGGGTCCTGCCGGAGCGGCGTTTGCCCGCGGACTGGTCATTGCCCGGGCACTGTCCTGCCCATGAGGCGAGGTGCTTGGCGGTGGGAAAGACGCTCATGTCAGTCCCGATCTCCGCGATGATCACCTCTGCTGCGCGCCGTTGAATCCCGGGGATCGTGCACAAGAGCTCAACGGCTGGGGCGAAAGGGCGGATCTGCTCCTCGATCGCGTCCGAGAGACGATCGATCTGCCCGTCAAGGAAATCGATGTGCTCAAGGATCGCACCGATCCACAGAGCGTGCAGCTCGTCAAAGCGGCCCTCAAGGGCCTCCTGCAGCGCGGGAAGCTTGACCCGCAACCGGCCCTTGGCGAGGTCGGCCAGAACCTCCGGGTCGGTAGTGCCGCTGATCAGCGCGTCGAGCATCGCGCGACCGGAGACCCCGAGAATGTTCGAGGCGACGCAGTCGAGCTTGATCCCGGTGTCCTCCAGCGCCTTATGCAGCCGGTTGGCCTCACGCTGGCGCTCCTGGATCTGGGTCTTGCGATACCTGGTGAGGTTCCGCAGCGAGCGGATCGGCTTCGGCGGCACGAAGCTCGCGCGCAGCAACCCCGCCTCCGCGAGCGGCAGATCCACTCGGCGTCCTTGACGTCGGTCTTGCGGCCGGGGACCTGCTTGACATGCCGAGCGTTGACAAGCACCAGCTCGAAAGCGTCCTCCAGGATCGCCCACACCGGCTTCCAGAACACCCCGGTCGCCTCCATCGTGACCTGCTCGACACGATGAGCTTCAAGCCAATCGCGCAACGCCAGCAAGCCCCGCACCGTCGTCTGAAACTCGGCCACATGCTGCTCACGCCCACGCCCCTGCTCGGCAGGCACCCGCACGCACGCGGTCACCTGCTCCTTATGAACATCCAGCGCCCCCGGCCGCTCAACAATCGTCTCCACCCCGCACCTCCACGTCGTCGATCAACACGATCGCCGCCCAGGGGCCTCAAGAACAAACGAGTCTGACAGGCGTGCTCAAGGCAACAGTCCGGAGCTCCGGGGAGACCCACACGCCAAACTAAACTCGGGCTCACAAGCACCAAGGGCAGGATCGGCGTCGCGGGCGACCCCACATCATCACCCATTTTCAACAGCCCGCGCGGGCTCGCAGCGCGAGCACGGAAACTAAACCCGAGCACCCCCACAGCCACCAGCACCAGCAGGACACCCAACCGCACAAGCACATCCCGAAGCCTCATTAGGACTCCTTCCCCTTCAAGTAAGGCTCCGAGCCAGCCTCCGAGCCGGTGAGCGCAGAAGAACGCACCCGCGAACGTACCAGAAGCAACGAGTAGCAGGAGCGTCCTCGCGGGCGTCGCCAAGTCGCTCGCGGGCCACGATGTTCCTCCCCGCGGCCCGCGAGCGAGAGAATCCCCTTTTCGCCCGAAAGCAGGCGCCTCGCTGGTCTACCGGGTCGCGTTGCTGCTCAGCGCAGAAAGCAAGCGCTTCCCGCACAGCCAACGAGACGTCTGAGTTGGACGAATCTCGACAGTGCTGGCCGATGGCCCTGAGATGCCTCCTTCGCCAGGGTGAAGCGAGCGTCTCGCGCGTCGGAACTCTGACGAGTGCGCTTCATCCAACGCGAGCGCTCAGCGCGACGCGCACGCACTAGGGAAGCCAGAGCCGTCTCGGCCAGAGCCGTCTCGGCCAGCGCGTGTGTCAGGTCTCGGGAACAAGGTGGAGGCTGTGGCGGAAGGCGAGTTCGAGGTGTTCGGTGAGCCCGTCTCCTTTGGCAGGCCATATATCGTCGAGATGGTCTGTCAGCTGAACGCCTTGCGGCTCCGCGGGCGTCGTGATCTTCGCGGTGTCTGATCCCTCACGTTCACAGACGAAGCCGCTCACTCCGATCACCTGCGCAAGGTTGCGTGTGTGCACCGGGGACCGGAATGTCAGTTGAAAGCGAGGAGCGTCGTAAACGTCCTGGGAGGGCTTGATCAAGGGACACGCGGGTCCCCTTCCGGAGGGTTCCGCGAGCGGTAGTTCGTTGACAGCCCCGGCTATCGTCTCAATCGTAGACGTGTCCGTCGTGATGACGCTCTTCGTGGTTTGGGCAGGCGAGCGTTCGCCGGGATTCCACGCACGAAAGGCAGGCGTCACAACCGTCACCCTGAGCCACCGCGCGGTGGCTGGCACCAGCGAGTTCGCGGGCCGACGTCCATGCCAAGTGACCACCGCATCGACCCGCACGGCGTAGTGCCTGACCCCGTCCGGCACTGGACCGGCATGGACGTGGTGAGATCTATCTCGTCGTCCCTCCCGGCCGACGGTCCCTTGCGAACGAGATTCTCGAGAACCTCGACTGGTCGCCGCCGCAGCGACCATCGGCGAAATCTGACAGTTGGCTCCGAGCCAGACTGTGGACTGCACGATGTGATCTACGACGAGCCCGCTGCTAGGTCTCGCAGTCCGCGCCTTGGTGCTCGTCGGAGGCGAGTAGGGCTGCCTCTTTTTGGAGGATGCGCCAGCCATCCATGAAGTGCGCACGTGCTTGCGGTGAGAGTTGCTCGAGTGTGTTTCGGACCGGCGCGAGCGCTATTTCGAGCCACCCGTCCATGGCGTCGCGGTAGTCCTCGTGCACGCGCACGATCGTGCGCCTACGGTCCTCGTCGTCCTCGGCGCGCTCGAGCAGACCCGCTCGGCTGAGCTCCCCGACGAGCGTGCTGGTACTGGAGAGCAGCAGGCCGAGCCGCTTGGCAAGTTCACTGACGCCAATCGGTTCAGCGGCGGCGACCGCCAGAAGCGCGCTCGCGTGGCGCTTTCCGAGCGAGGCGCGTTCCATCGCGTCGCGCATCGGCATCGGGGCCGGAACTGCGCTCTTGAGCTCGTGGAGCGTGACAGGTAGCAGCGAGGTGAGCTCAGCGAGGTCGTCCTCGACGCTCGGCCGCAGGCTGGTTTTCGGGTTGGTCTTAAGGGACATGGCTCGTATGCTAGGCTACTTCGATCTGCGAACTATTCATAAACAGTACTGTTCGCTCTCCCACAGTATATCTGGAGGTCTGACATGAGCTCGACGGCATCGCAGGGGCGTACGCTGGGAATCGTGGCGCGCGCAGGCAGCTGGGCCAGGCGCCACCGTCGCCTCGTCCTGATCGGCTGGATCGTGTTGCTCGTCGGCTCGCTTGGCATCTCGCACGCGGTCGGGACCAACTACAGCACCAACTTCTCGCTCCCAGGCACCGAATCCCAGCGGGCGACGGACCTGCTGCAGCGCGACTTCCCGGCGCAGTCCGGCGACTCCGACCAGATCGTGCTGCGGGCGCGCAAAGGACGGATCACCGACCCGGCGCTGCGCGCGCAGGTCGAGCCGATGCTCAAGCAGGTGGCAGCGCTGCCGCACGTGACGGGCGTGGTCAGCCCCTACTCGCCGGCTGGCTCGCACGCGGTGTCCACCGACGGACAGATCGCGTTCGCCACGCTCAACTTCGACGAGCGCGCCAACGTGCTACCCAAAGCGTCGATCGAAAACGTCATCTCCACCGCCGAGCGCGCTCGCTCGAAGCAGCTCGAGGTGCAGCTCGGCGGCCCGGCGATCGAACAGGCGCAGAAACCCTCGCTCGGAACGGCCACAGCGGTGGGACTGCTCGCGGCCATGATCATCCTGTTCATCACCTTCGGCTCGCTGCTGGCGATGGGGCTACCGATCGTGACCGCGCTGCTCGGACTCGGCACCGGCATCGGGCTGGCCGGTCTGGCCTCGCAGCTGATCGGCGTGCCGAGCTTCGCGATCGAGCTCGCGGCCATGATCGGGCTCGGCGTGGGCATCGACTACGCGCTGTTCATCGTGACGCGCTTTCGCGAGAACTTCCGGGCGGGCGCCGAGCTCGAGGCGGCGATCGACGACGCGATGGACTCGGCCGGACGGGCGGTCCTGTTCGCAGGCGTCACCGTGATCATCGCCCTGCTCGGCCAGTTCCTGCTCGGCGTGAGCTTCCTGTACGGGCTCGCGGTGGCCTCGGCGCTTGCAGTGCTGATGACAATGCTCGCCGCCCTCACGGTCCTGCCGGCGGCGCTGTCGCGCCTCGGTGCGCGCATCGCCCGCCCCAGCCGACGCGAACGGGCAAACCCACGCGAGCCCGGCGCTGCGCCCAACGGCTTCTGGGCAGCGTGGGCCAACACCATCCAACGCCACCCCTGGCCTGGCGCGCTCGCGGGCCTGGCGATCATGCTCGTACTGGCGACGCCCGCGCTCGCTTTGCGATTGGGCAACAGCGACGCGGGCAACAACCCCCCCAGCGACACCACCAGGCAGGCCTACGACCTGATAGCCAAGGGCTTCGGCCCCGGCTCCAACGGTCCCTTGGCGGTCGTCGCCAGCCTCCGCCGCGCCGACGACAGCGCGGCCCTGGCGAGCGTCGCGGGCACACTCAAGAGGACCGCGAACGTCGCGAACGTCTCCCCCGCGCGCCTAAGCCCCAGCGGCCAGACCGCGGTGTTCAACGTCTACCCGCGCAGCGCGCCACAGTCGCTGGCCACGACCGAACTCGTCCACTCCCTGCGGGAGACCGTACTGCCGCCGGTGGCCCACAGCACCGGCACCACCCTGCTCGTCGGGGGAGGACAGGCCACCACGATCGACTTCACGGGCGTGCTGTCCAGCAAGCTGCCCCTGTTCATCGGGATCGTCGTGCTGCTGTCCGCGCTGCTGCTGCTCGTGGTGTTCCGCTCGCTGGTGATCCCGGTGCAGGCCGCGGTCATGAACCTGCTCTCGATCGGCGCATCGCTCGGCGTGGTGGTCGCGATCTTCCAATGGGGCTGGCTGGGCAGTTTCTTCAACGTCAAGGGCGGCCCGATCGAGGCATTCATCCCGGTGATGCTGTTCGCGATCGTCTTTGGTCTGTCGATGGACTACGAGGTGTTCCTGGTCTCGCGCATCCACGAGGAGTGGGGACGCAGCAAAGACGCCTCGCAAGCTGTGACCCGTGGCCTGGCGTCTACCGGTCGTGTGATCACCGCTGCGGCCGCGATCATGGTCTGCGTGTTCGCCTCCTTCGCGCTGGGTGACGAACGCGTGCTGAAGCTGTTCGGACTCAGCCTTGCAACGGCTGTGTTCCTCGACGCGTTCGTCGTGCGCAGCCTGCTGCTCCCCTCGGTGCTCGAGCTGCTGGGCCGACGCACATGGGTGTTCCCCGCCTGGCTCGAGCGCTTCCTGCCGAAGCTCGCCATCGACCGCTCGCCGACGGCCACGAGCGGCCAGATCAGGACGGGCGAGCCGGCACTGGAAGGAGGCGCGTGAGCGCCGCAGCCGCTTGAGATGCCCGCAGCCGTGGGGATACGGGCGCGGAAGCCGAGGCGAGCTTGCAGGTACAGAAAATGCTTCCACGACTGGAGGAGGTTATGCTCGGATGAGCTCCAAGGTGTTGGTGACAGGAGGGTCGGGATATCTGGGGACGCAGTTGATCGCGGCGTTGCTGCGTGATGGGCGTGAGGTGCGCGCGACGGTGCGCTCCCTGGATGGTGAGGCAGGTGTGCGTGCGGCCGTGCGGCGCGGTGGCGTGGACGAGACCGGCCTTGAGCTGATGGCAGCAGATCTGAGCTCCGACGACGGCTGGCCGGCCGCGCTTGAGGGTGTGGAGGAGGTCCACCACATCGCCTCGCCGATCCCGTCCGCCCAGCCCAAGGACCCGGACGAGCTGATCGTCCCCGCCCGCGAGGGCACAGTGCGTGTGCTGAAGGCGGCCCGGGACGCCGGCGCGCGTAGGGTGGTGCTGACCTCCTCGTTCGCGGCGGTGGGTTACTCGCCCAAGGCAGTCCGCGACTACAGCGAGGAGGACTGGACCGACCCGGATACGCCAGGGCTGGCGCCTTACCCCCGCTCAAAGGCAATCGCCGAGCGTGCCGCTTGGGACTTCATCGGGGCCGAAGGAGGCGGCACCCAGCTGGTGGTCGTGAACCCGACATTCATCGCCGGGCCGTCGCTGGTGGCAGCACTGCGCTCGACGCTGAGCTACTTCAAGGCGATCATCGAGGGCACGATGCCGGCGCTGCCACGCCAACGCTTCGGCGTCGTCGACGTGCGCGACGTCGCCGACGCGCACATCACGGCGATGGCCACTCCTGCCGCCGCCGGGAAGCGCTACCTGCTGTTGGCGGACGGCCCGACGATCACCTGGCTGGGGCTGGCACAGATCCTCCGCGACCACCTTGGCCCTGCAGGCGAGCACGTCACAACCGATGAGGCGCCCGGCGAGGACCCGTCGCCGCTGACGATCCACAACGACCGCGCCAAGCAGGAGCTCGGCTTGCAACCACGCCCGGCCGAAACGACGATCGTCGAGACCGCCGAGAGCCTGCGCGACCTCGGCCTTCTGGCGGAACGATGATGGCGAGCATCGACAGCGGTACCGTCCTGATCACGGGCCCGACCAGCGGGCTGGCGCGAGCTCTCACGCTGGAGGTGGCCGGTCGACCCGAAACGGACCGTTCCCGACCTGCCGTGCGTGCGAAGGCCCGGAGACAGGTTCTCGGGTATCGGCGTCGGTCCGATAAGTCCTGCTCCTTGGCCACCCGGGTTGCACTGCTGTCGAGATCATTTCCGCCTTGCGGCGCGGCGGCTACTCGGGTTCTCGACTGCCATCGCCTGTGAGATCACCGCGAAGTCTTCTCGTGGGATCTCAAATAGGCCGACCCGGAACATGTACCCCCAGCGGCGCTTGTCCTTGATGAAGCTGAGCTGGTCGATCAGCGGTCTAATCGGCGCCTCGATGCCACTGACGAACTCGATGTTGCGGCGCCACGGTGTGAACCCCGGCGCCTGTTCCACCTGGTAGAGCTCTTCGTCGAGGACCCGACCTATTGCCGTGAAGGCCTGCAGCGGCTCGCCGTCTCGCAGGCTCGTCTTGGGCGAATAGTAGACCAGCCAGTCATCAGCCTTCAGCCGCTTGAGCCCGGAAGCCTTGCCATGGCCTGCCTGGGTGAATCCGCCCTTTACGCTCAGCTGCACGTGATCACGGCTGATCGTGCTCACCCAGTACGTTTGCTGGTTGGGCGAGTCGAGCGCGGTCGCGCAGATGCTTAGTTGGCGGTGCAGCTGCTCGCGCTCGGCGCGACTCAGCGTCGCGATCATGCGTTGCTCGATTGCAGCGACGGTCGAGGAAGCCGTGCGCAGGCGGGTGCGTCCCTCGGCCGTGAGGGCGTAGCGTTGGCTGCGGCCTTGGCCGACGGCGCTCACGAGTCCGGTAGCCGTTAGGCCGGTGAGGAGCTGGTGCATCGCTTGTCGGCTGACGAACGCGTCGCGCGCCAGCTCTGCGTTTGAGATGCGCGGACGCGAGGCGAGGATCTCAAGACAGGCGTACTGCGACACGCTGAGTCCGTAGTCGCGCAGCTCGCCGTCCATCGTCGAGTGCAGGGCGTGTTGGGCGCGCTTGAGGGCGTAGCCCACGGATTGATCGAGATCGACTTGCCTCACGTCAAGATCTTGACATAGTATGGTACGTCAAGACCTTGACAACGCTAAAGGAAGGATCTCCCCTGTGTCTACCGTTGCAGGCCCCGATTTCATCGCCCTCCAGGTCCGCGACATCGAGCGCGCCGCCGAGTTCTACGAACGTGAGCTGGGGCTCACGCGCGCACCCGGACCCCCGCGCGCCGTCGTGTTCGCCACCCAGCCAATCGCGTTTGCGGTCAGAGACCCGCTGCCCGGAACCGACCTCGACCGTGGACAGCCCGGCCTCGGCGTGGCGCTGTGGCTGCGGGCCGAGGACGCCCAAGCCCTTCATGACCGACTCGCCCAGCACGACGTGACGATCCTGACTGAGCCGGTCGATGGCCCCTTCGGCCGGACGTTCACGCTCAGAGACCCGGACGGCTACGCCATCACGATCCACGATGCAGGCTGACGAGCTCCCGGTACGCCCAAGACTGCAGCGCCCGCACGGGCTCGATCGGCGGTTTACGATGCTCAAACGGTGGGCGGGCTGCTTACGACTGCCGCGAGGGCCAGCCGGCAACGCCCAACAGCGAAGCACTCACACACTCCAGCGACTCGTGCGCTAATTCTTTAGTCCGTCCGTCCGTCTTGCATCTGATCTGTGATATTCTCGTCCTTGTTCATTAATCTTCGAGTCGGAGGGTAGTCATATGGCAGCACAAGAGACAGGAAAGATCAGCAGTGGCACGCTGGAGGGGTTGGACGAGTTCTGCGGGTGGGTCATCAACAAGGGCCTAATGCGGTCGGCGGCGATGGAGCCGCTGCGGTCAGCTACAAAGCAGATCCTCGCCACTGTCGAGCCCGACAATCCCGGAATCGACCTGCGCGCGATCGACACCAATGACGTGATGAGCCGCTTTGAAACGCTCGCCGGGCAGAAGTACGCGCCGGACAGCCTTCGGGCGTACCGCAACCGCTTCAACCGCGCCATCGAACTCTACCGGCAGTACCTGGACAACGGTGCGGCCAACTTCAAACCGCCCCCAGGCCGGGCGCCGCGACGCCGCACAAGCGAGCCCGGCAGCAGCAACGGCTCCACGGGCAACACTCGGCCGGCGTCCACGTTGTCATCGGCTTCGCAGGCACCGGCGGGCGCACCGTCACAGACGCTGATCGACTACCCGTTCCCGCTGCGTACAGGGGGCATCGCACACCTTTACCTGCCGCCCACGCTAGAGAAGGACGACGCTGAACGGCTTGCGGCCTATGTCCGCGCTCTGGTGTTCGAGCCTCAGCGGCAGATCGAGGCAGGTCAGACGGCTTGACCGGGACCGGGAGCGGATGGCTTGTGGGCGGCGTGAAGCTGCGGTCAGCCGGCAGCGACCAGCAGCGACGCGCCCGCGTAGATGTGTGCCGGGGTGTCCTTGACCGCCTTGCCGACGAGCTTCGGCTCCTGGCCGGCCGGCGCGATGTCGATCGCAAACTCAAGGCCGGTGGCCGCTGCGATCTTCACGAGGGTCTCGATCTGGGGATTCTTCTCGCCCGACTCAAGCTCGACGACCCTTGGCTGGCTCACGCCGAGGAGCTTGGCGAGCGCGCGCTGTGAGAGGCCGTGATCGGAGCGGTAGCCGATCAGCCGGGCGGCGACCATGCGTGCCAGCGCCAGACGTTCCCATTCCACGGCGAACTCTGGGTCGTCCTCCAACGCGGCAGCCAGCATCTCGTCAGCCGTCTTGATGCCCTTCGGCCAGTGGCTCGGTATCTCGGTCATAGCTGCATGATAGGTCATGGCTTATCGGACTTCAATGGTCTGTCGTATCGCTCGACGCGGGTTTGCGCACGTTCGATCAGCGCGGGGAAGTTCTTGTGCCGATCGATGGCGAGGATCGCGTAGAAGTCGCCGGCTCGAAGGTAGATCGCACGCCAATCGCTTTGTCCCCGCCTCGGACGCAGCTCGCGCCTTGAGATGCGGGGCCATCGGGGCTGAAATCTGAGTGATTTGCAGACATTTGCACCCCGTTGCACCTAGCTGCATGAGCTGCCTACCTATCGGGGAGACAGGTCGGAGCGGCAACTTGCACTGGCCCCAGCGCGGAACTCTGAAGTGGCCCCACCCTGTGCTGGTTGTTGGTGTGTGCGGATGATGGCGGATTGCCACCCGCGGTGGTTTCACGGCGGCCTTGGAGCGCAGCGAAGCCCGTAGGGCGAGCGAAGCGCAGAGGCCGCCGGCGCGCCGGCGGCAGAGCCCCCAGCGGGCGCCGATCGGCGTGATCGAGCGCTTTGGTGTGCTCTGACGCCGCGATCGGGGCGTTCTGGGGCGTTTTGCGCCCCTCGGCGAGGGTGGCGCTGGCGATCGCTTGGGGGATTTCGGGCTGTTCAGTGTTCATTTCGGCCCCTTCTGTTTGCGTTGCAGGCCGTGGCGGAAGCGCCAGGACTCAGAACCGGTCTCGATGATGTGGGCGCGATGGGTGATGCGGTCGACGACGGCCTTGGCCAGGCGGGGATCGGGGAATACCTTGGTCCACTCGCCGAAGGGCAAGTTTGTGGTGACGATCAGCGAGCCGCGCTCGTTGCGCTCTGAGATGACCTGGAAGACGAGCTCGGCGGCGCCCTCGGGGAGCGCGAGATATCCGAGCTCATCAAGCACGACGAGCTCGGTGCGGGCGTAGCGGGCGACGACGCGGGCGAGCTCGCGGCGGCTCTCGGCTTCTTGGAGCTCGTTGGCGAGGCCCGCGAGCGTGGTGAAGCGCACGCGCCGCCCCTGCTGGCAGGCGCAGACCGCGAGCGCCGTTGCCAGCATCGTCTTGCCTGTGCCGGACTCGCCGATGAAGATCACCGACTCGCGGTCATCGATCCAGGAGCCCTCCGCGAGTGCGGCCGTCGTCGCCTGGGAGACCTTCGGGTTATCGTGAAAGCGGAAATCCTCAAGGCGCTTCATCACGGGGAAGCGGGCTTCGATCAGACGTCGTTTCTCGCGCCGTTCAGAGCGCTCATTCATCTCTGCTTCGAGCAGCGCCGCCAGGTAGGCCACCGGCGTCTGCTGCTCGCGAAGCGCCTCCTCGGCCAGGGCGCGGAAGCGCCGCCGCACGGTGGGGAGCTTCAGCTCGATCGCGTGCGCCTCGATCAGCGCTTCCATCGCCTGGGTCTTCGCCGGAGTGCTCATCGGGATCCTGCCTTCGTGAGCAGCTGGTCATAGTCATCGAGGCTCGCCTGCTCGCCGCCGATCTGCGCGAGTCGCGGCTCGAGCTCGATGTGCTCGCAGGGCGGCCGCTGCGCCCGTCGGGCAAGGACCTGAACGGCGCGCCCGTCGGTCGCACCGGCGGTGAGCGCGCCGCGCGCCGCCAGCTCCACTCGCGCCGGGCTCATCTCGCGGCAGAGCAGCAGCACGTCAACCATCTGGCGCGCGGCCTCTGAAGAGCCATAGCGTCCCTCGATCGCCTTCCACAGCTCGTCGAAGCACTCAGGCCAGGCGCCGCGCTCTCGCTCCTGGCGCAGCGGCAGCGAGCTGCGCAGCGCGCCGGGCTTGCGCTTGAGCAGCTCAAGGTAATGGTCAAGGCGGGCGGCCACGCCGAAGCGACCCTGCAGGCGCTCGTGGCGCGCGATCTCGCGGTGCTCGTGGAAGACCTCGACCTCGCGGGCGCCGATCTTCACGAGCACCTTGCGCCCGACGAGCGCGACCGGAACCGAGTAGCGGTTCTGGCGGACCGTGACCAAGGCCTTTGAGTCCACCCTCGGCGTGGTCTGCTCGCGCGCGTCGAACGGGTCTGAGGGCAACGTGCGCAGCAGGGCGCTCTCAGCGTGAAGCGCCTGCCCGACCGTCTCTGAGCGGCCCCTGATCGTGCGCTTCAGATCCGCGATGAACCCGGCGGCGAGCAGGTCGTTGAGCTCGGAAAGGCTGTCAACCTGCGGCACCGGCACGAGATGACGGCGGCGAAAGCGCCCCACCTCGCCCTCGACGCCACCCTTTTCGTGGGCGCCCTGCTCACCGGCCTGGGTGAAGCGCGACTCGAACAGGTAGTGCGAGCGCAGCGCGACGAAGCGGTCTGACTCCACGCGGCGGCGGCCCTTCAGGATCTTCTGGACCGCGGCCTTCAAGTTGTCATAGCGAACCAGGTGAAACACGCCGCCGAACCAGTCGAAGGCGTGCACGTGCGCCTCGAGGAACGCCTGCTGGGTCTCGCGCTGGAACGCCATCGCGAACGCGCCGCCCGAATGACACGCCCGCATGTGGAAGATGAAAACCTTCGTCGGCTGGCCCCGCAGGATCATGAGTGACTCGCCCCAATCGACCTCGGCCTCGGCCCCGGGGTCGTGCACCAGCGGCACCATCGCCGCCGGTGGCTCCCCGAGCTCACGCCGGCGGGCGGCGACCCACTTGCGCACCGCGCGCTCTGAGACCTGCGCGCCGCGCTCTGAGCCCAGACGCTCCCAGATCCGCCGCGCGGTGTGGCGCTGCTTGCGCGGCGCGTCCCGGTCGGCCAACAGCCAGCTATCGATCACGTCCCGATACTCACCAAGCTTCGGTGCCGGGCGCCCCTCAGGTCGCTTGCGCTGTGGCGGCAACGCCGCGGCCAGCGCCTGCCTGACAGCACGTCGGTGGACACCATGACGCTCCGCCAGTGCCCGGATCGACAGATCCTCCCGATCGCGGTCCCGTCTTATCTGCTCGAACAGCTCCACTCGTGATCCCATCCCTCTCCGCCGCCTCCCGTCCGAGCTCGATAAAGCTCGAACGGTCCGCAGCGCGTCGGACGGGGTGGGGCCAAATCAAGGTTCCGCAGTGGGGCCAAATCAGAGTTCCGCGCCCAACAGGCGTTGGGGCCCGCAAACACGGGCCGTGCCACCCCGCGTGTGCGGTTTCGCGGGCGGTGCACGGCGCAGCGCCGCTGTGAATGCCCGCGGAAGACGGGACGTTCTCCCCGATGACGACTATTGTCTGCCTATGCCGATTCAGCTCTCATCGCTCGTCGAACGCCTCGCCCGAGTTATCCATCCCAGCTACATCTCCGTGTGGCTCAACAAGCCGAATCCCGCACTCGACGACGACATGCCGATCGACCGCATCGGCCAAGGCGACTACCGCTCGGTCGCCCGCCTGGTCTCAGGCCTCGAGGATCCGGGGGCAAGCTGACACGCGACCGAATCAGCGAGCTGCGACAAGGATCGACCCGCCGGCGTAAAAATGCGCCTGCGCATCCTTGAAGGACTTGCGGACAAGAGTGGGCTCCCGGCCAGCCGGAACGACATTGAACGCGAACTCGACGCCGGTCGTCGCAGCGATCTTCACGAGCGTCTCGATCTGCGGGTTCTTCTCGCCGGACTCCAGCTCGGCCACGCGCGGCTGACTCACGCCGAGACGCTTCGCCAACTCGCGCTGCGTGAGCCCGTTTTCCGAGCGGTAGGCGATCAGTCGAGCAGCGACCATGCGTGCCATCGCCAGGCGCTCCCATTCGGCGGCGAACTCCGGGTCGGCATCAAGCGCGGCAGACAGAACCTCATCGGCAATCTTGATGCCCTTCGGCCAGTGACTCGGGATCTTGCTCATGCCTGCGTGATAGGTCATGGCTTATCAGGATGCGATGCCGCTAGCCGTACCCGTTCGCCTGCGCTGAACCCTACGCCCGAGCCTGCGGGGTACTCTGCCGTCGCAGCTCAAGGAAGGGACATAGGCGATGGCGCGCAAGCCAAAACTCGAGAAGCTCACAATCTCGCTGCTGAAGCAAGGTTCCACGCGGGAAGCCGTCCTGCGCGAACCCTCCGCATATACGTCGCACACCGTTGCAGCGATCGATCCGAGTCAGCCATCGCTGTTCGTCTCGGCGAACCTCCCCCACGCGCCCCGCTGGGCGAAATATCTCGAAGGGCAGGTTTCCCCTGCGCTTTCAGGACTTGTAACCGCCTCCTCGTCGGCCGTGCTGCTAATCGAAGCAAACGAACGGCTTTTCGCCATCACTTTTGGGCAGGGTCGTTACATGGTCGAGGATGAAGCGCTGGAGCGAGACTTCGGCCTGCGAGTTGTGCTCAACGCCGTCGCCCCAGACCAGCTGAAGAGCGTCAACGCTAAGACGATCGAGGAGACGACCGTGCACACGCGACGAGACGTCAGTAGGGAGTCGAACTTTCTCGGCGTTCGGGCTCGACGTCAGCCGCGATCTGCTGCGAGCAGTGACCGGCACTCCCCTCGACGAGACTTTGGCCCACCGGCTCACTGGGGCCGACTCCCTTGGGGTCACGACTCGCGTGCAACTGAGCGGACTTCGTGAACTCGCAGGTCAACTCTTGGAAGCACACGCAGCGACGACCTACAAACAGAACTTCGATTTCATCGATCACCTACGGCCGGAGAAAGACCCCGCTCGGATAGAAGAACTCGATGGACTCCTGATCGAAGCGCTAGCCACCAAAGCGCTCGACGATGTACACCTCGCTGCACCCGAGACGCTCGACTGGCTTGAACTTGCTGGCTTCCGGCTGTCTTCCGTGCCCGGTGACAAAGATCCGGAAGCGGACCCCCGCATCAGCGTCTACCTCGCAAGCGTCGCAGTCAATGGAGTCGACCTCCCCCAACTGAAACACGACCACCTATATGCGCTCTCATCGGGAGATCAAGTCATGGCGGAGTGGCCGATCTACCGCTGCATCGTCTATCAAGTCGAAGTCGAAAATGCACTGTATGTGCTCTCTGGCGGACAATGGTTCCGTGTCAACCTCGCTTACAAGGAACAGGTGTACGCCGACGTCGAAGCGCTCTCAAGACTCGAAGGTCTTCCCGATGCGGACGCTGGCAGCAACGAGGATGCCTACAACGTCAAGGCGGCGGTCGCACTCGCCGGCCTCTGCCTCGATAAAAAGCTTGTATATGACGGCGGACCAGACAAGATGGAGATCTGCGACATCTTGACGAGCGCACGGCAGCTTGTTCACGTCAAGCAGCGCGGAAGTTCCTCCACGCTCAGCCATCTATTTCTCCAAGGGTTCAACAGCGCAGAGCGGCTGCTCTACGACGAAGAGTTCCGCAGACAGGCTCGCGACGTGATCCAGGCCGAGAATCCCAAGTTCGTTGATTGCATCCCTTTGGCGCGCCCCGATCCCGCCAACTACGAGGTCAGTTTTGTTGTCATCACACGCAGTGAACGATCCACCCCGCTGACGTTGCCGTTCTTCAGCGTGGTCAGCCTACGCTCGTCCACAAGGGCACTACGCGGGTTCGGTTACCGGGTTTCCGTCGCGGCCGTGAAGGAGGTTTAGCCTGACCTCAGCGAGAATGAGCTCAGCGAGAGCCGCGACACACGCGATCCGAAACTCGGAATCTTCGCTTGCGGCGCCGCCGCTACGCGTCTGCGAAGCTCCTGCCGACGCCGCCGATCAGCGCCCACAGGCGACGGGCGGGGTCCCCACCCTGGCGAAGCGCGATCAGCGTCGCGACCTGCTGTGGAGCGGTTTCTGCGAGCAGCAGCGCGCGGGCCACGGCTGCGCTGTAGTAGCGACGGTGGGCGCCGGCCCGATGAGACGGGATCAGGTCCTCGTCGCTCCAATGCCGTAGCTGGCGCTCGCTCGCTCCCGTCAGAACGTGGAGTTGACCGAGTGTGAGCGGATACCGGACGTCCTCCGGAAGCGCAGGATGCGAGCTGGGGTCGGCGACCCACGCTTGCTGCTCTGAAGTCAGCTCGCCATACACGCCGTCCTCGAAGGCTCTCTCCATCTCCTGCGCGTTCGCCTGGAAGCCATCGAGCTCCGCCGACGGCTGGCGCGTCGCGTCGCGCTCGGCCATCGGAGACGCCAGCAGGTCTCGCTGCGTCGTCGAGAGCTTCTTGGGGGCGTAGCGCTCGCCCAAGCGTGCTAGGCGAACGCGCACCGGCAGCGGTAGCTCTGGCTGATCGGCGAAGCCGTCGACCCACTCCCCGGCGTATGTGTAGCCCTCGCCATCGGCGCGAACGAGGGGCATCGGGCTTTGCAGTGACGACTCCATTGCTCAAACTTACTTTCGCGTGGAAGGTTAGCAAATCATCCTGCCGGCGGCATGTAGATGCCGTCCGACCAGAGCCAGTTCCCCTGGCGACGTATCCCGACCCCGACCAATGCGAGCGACAAGTCCAGAACTGCCCCGGGAGACGCGCTGTGGACGTAGCTCCTGTGCGAGTAGCGCCGCCACGGGAAGGCGTCGTCGCGGAGAACCACGACGCCTTCGATCGCAATCACGGGCCGCCCTCGCGCGAACAGGAGGTCCAAGAGCTTCTCGTCGAGCATCGCGCGCGGCTGCACTGTCGTGACGTACAACCCATGCCCCGCGCTCCCCGGCTCCTGAGGAATGCGGAAGACCTGCTCGGCGAGGATTCTCGCGGCGTGCTCGTGCTCGGTGTAGTGGAACTTGACCCTCGCGCCCTGCTCCCACACGAGACGTGCCCTTGCTTGCATCCTCGGATCATCGGACACGTCGCGGACCCTTCCGTCGAGTTCCGATCATCAGACCATCCTCAGCTGCGTGTGGCTGGCCGTCCGCTCGCAGGCAGCGGCGACTCGATCAAGCGCACGATCGCGGCCGCGGTGTCCGTAGAGCCGACGGACAAGCTCGCCTCCATCGGTGTGTCCAAGCGCGATTGCCACGTCCTCCGAGGGCAACTCGAGCACGTTGACCATGTATGAGCCAGCGAAGTGCCGGGTCGCCAAATACAGGCTCCCCTCCCATCCGGCGGCAGCTCTGACCGCCTTCCAGTGGTAGGCGCGTGCCGAAGCGGTCCAATGCTCTCCACGGATCGGCGCGAAGCAGAACTCGCCTTCGACCGGCAGCGAGAGAAGCGCCTCGCGCGCGGGGTCGGTCAATGGCGCCTCGCGCATCTGCCCGTTCTTCGGCGCCGTGAAAGTGCGCGTGGCCGCGCTGAACTGCTCCACAACCCGGATGCGCGAGCGCCCCAGATCGACGTTCGCACGTCGCAGCGCATCCAACTCACCAGGCCGCAGCCCGGAGAAGGCCGCGACCTGGAGCCACGCACCGAACGATGGTGTCGCAAGCTCACGCGCGCAGCGGATCAACTTCCAGACCTGCTCCTCACTCGGCGGCTGGTCGTCCCGGCGTCCGGGGCCACGCGAGATGCCAAGCCGCGCGAACGGGTTGCGGCTCTCCAGACGACCGCCCTTGGCCGAGGCCGCGTCGTTGAACATCGCCCTCAGTGCCGGGACGGTGCCATTGCGAACACCGCCCGCAAGCCACTCCGCGACCACCGCGTCCGCGATCGCGTCCATCGGCCGGGACCCGTAGCGCGCGACGAACGCCCTCGTACGCTCCCGGTTGTGGATGTTCGTGGACTCCTTGGGCCGCGCGAACAGCGGATCAGTGGTCCAGCGTGCCCAAAAGGAGGCGAGCGTGGCCTTCGCCGCCGGGTCATCGCCGAGGCGTTCGCGCGCTTGCTCGCGTGCCCGCTTGGCCTCGGCCTTCGTCGCAAAGGTCCCCGAGCCGCCGAGCACACGCGAGACGCTCACGTTGTGCCCGCGCGTCGGGTCATAGACCTGCGCCCTCCACCGACCCGAAGGCAATCGCGACAGACTCACGCCGCCCTCCCCCGCTCCGCCGCCCACGCGATTGCGACCGACGGCCGGAAGCGGCGCGTACGCCGCCCCCACGTCACCGACGGCATCCCATTAGCCACCATGCGATCGACCGTCGCGACACTCACGCCCATCAGCCGCGCAAGCTCGCAGCGCGACACGTAAGGCTCGATCGGCTTCGGCGCCAGCCACATCCGAGCTGGCGCAGAAATCGGGGTCGGCTTGGTGCTGTCCACACGGCTATAGACCCCAAGTGGCGCGAACCGGCCACCGACTTTGCTTGTCTCGGCAGAGGCGAGGCGTGATCGACGCGGCCGGCCTGCGGCGCCGGAGCACCCGCGTCGATCGCGCCGGGCGCTTAGCGTTCCGACCACTCGCTACAGGGCGAGCCGCTGCGCTCGCGCTGCCGCTCTTGTGGCGAACACAAACTCGCCGCAACGATGGATCAGCCCAGCGCGGTGCAGCGCGCCGAGCCCGTCGGCCGTCTCGATGTGGTCACCGATCTCCAGCTCGATCTCGTGCACCGACCAAGGGCGCTGCTCGTCTGCGACGAGCAGCATCACCAAGATCGCCGCTCGACTTGCCCAGCCATCTCGCCCGGCGTACCACTACGCTCCTGCTGCATGGGAAGGTCCTTCCTTTCCGTGTCGGGCCCCGGGCGGTTGCCGCCGTGCCGGGGCCAACTTAATGACTCGTATAACGGGTAGACTTATAACAGGCGGCCACGACAGACTGCCCACATGCCTGCCCTATCCCCGGCGCACGCCGCGTTCGGCGCCGCAATCCGCGAGTTGCGCAAGGAGCGCGGCATCGCCCAGGAAGCGCTCGCGCTCAAGAGCGGCCTGAACCGGGGGTACTACGGCGACGTCGAGCGCGGCGAGCGGAACGTCTCGCTCGCCAACATCCTCAAGATCGCCAACGCGCTCGAAGTTCCGGCATCCGCCATCCACGCCCGGGCCGAGAAGCTGCTCAGCGAGCGGCGCTAACCAACCCGTAGCCGGACACCCAGCACATCCGGCAAGGGAGGCTACGAGCGCCGCTGCTGGCCTCCAACGAGTCTGCACAGACTAGATGCACGCCACAGCGAGCGCTGTGTGATTGCTGTGTCCTCGCGCAGGAACCAAACCCTTGAGCTAACGCCCCAGAGGGACCAATTCGGCACCGGCTCGGCGGCCGAACCGCGCAGCACAGGAACCGCCCCGCGGCGGCGCAGCGTCGACTGACAGGACGCAGCGTGCAGCGATGTTGACGATGCGACCCGGCGCCGATCGTGCCAAGGCCGCCTTTCGCCGCCCTGGCGCCGGCCCGTTAGGACCGCTTTGCGGTAGCGATCCAGGCTGTATGCGAGCCGAGGTTGGCGCAACCGGGGACGTCGAGCGGCAGGGTTCAATCAACGACGCCGAGCTTTAGCGTACTTTTTGATACTTGGTGCCCACGGCTGTCGTCCATCCCCTGAACGGTGCTCGTCCTCTGGATGAGCTATCGCGAGACGAGCTGATTGAGCTCGTCGAGGCAAGCAACGAAGACGGGATTCGGATCGACTTCTCGGGCAAGTCGAACGCGCGAAAGCTGTCGCGCCAGGTGCGCCCGCGAATCTGCCGGACGATCAAGAAGTACTCGATCGGGTCGGAGCAAGACCAGTCGCGCAACCTTCTGATCGAAGGCGACAACCTGCAGGCGATGGCGACGCTGTTCCGCGAGCGCGGCCAGGTCAACTTGATCCTTACGGACCCCCCCTACAACACGGGTCGTGACTGGCGATACAACGACCGCTGGGAGGAGGATCCGAACGACCCAGGTATCGGCGAGTGGGTAGAGGCCGACGACGGGGCGCGGCACACGAAGTGGATGCGCTTCATGTGGCCGCGACTACAGCTCATGAAGGAGATGCTGAAGCCGACCGGCATTCTTGCGATCTGTATCGATCACCGCGAGCTGTTCCGACTCGGGCAGATGCTCGATGAGCTTTTCGATGAGGACAACAGGCTCGGGATCATCAATTGGCAGAAGAGCTACTCGCCCCGGAACGACAACACCCATCTGTCGACTGCGACTGAGTATGTCCTGGTGTACGCGCGTGACGCCAGTACGGCCAAGACGGGCCTACTAGAACGCACCGAAGGCATGGACGCCCGCTACTCGAACCCAGACAGCGACCCGCACGGCGCGTGGACGGGCGGGGATCCAACAGCCGGCAAGGGACCAGAGAACCCGCCGATGGTCTACGCAATCCAGAGCCCATTTACGGGCGAACTGCAGTGGCCGCAAGACGGAGATTGCTGGCGGAGTCCCAAGCGGGATATGAAGCGTTGGCTGGAACAGTGGGGCTCGGACTATGAGGAGCGCGCTATCGACGACGGCCGCCCGTCGAAGGCACTCATGCTCAAGGACGCACGAATCCTCGATGGTCCAAAGGGCGACCCGACCGATCCTGTTGTGAAAAAGGCAGCTAAACGCGCGAAAGCGCGGCTGGGCAAGGACGACTGGCCTCGGCTGATCTTCCTGCGCGGAGGGAACGGACGACCGCGGTGGCGGGAGGATTACGGTCCGGAGTGGACCAGCAGAGGCGTAGCACGCCTCCGCTACACAACAAAGGTCGGCCTCTGGACGCTGTACTGGAGCGACCGCAACGGCCGCTGGCACCGCTATGACCTGATCGAGCCGGCACCCGACGTTCGCGTACTACTCGATGAGGTTGACCGAGACCCGACATGCATCTTTTGGGGCTGACAACGACAAGCAGCGCAACCGCCTCAAGAACAGCGAGCTAGCGAGCGCCACCGCCTGGGCTTGCTGGCCGTGGGCGGTCAAGACCTTGTCGCCTGGGCGATTCGTGGGCGGATCACGCAGAAGGCGGCAGAACTCGACCACCGCCGTTCCCGGCAAGATGACCCCGCGATCCCACTTGCAAAGCCAAATCCTGCGCCCTCAGGCCGCCCCCAGCCCCTCCCAGCATCCAACCGCATTTCTATCGGGGAGACAGGATTCGAACCTGCGACCGCCCGGCCCCCAGCCGGGTGCGCTACCAGACTGCGCCACTCCCCGTGGTAGGCCGATTCTACGCCACCGCTCTGCACGCCCGGCCGGCGACCGTCCCCCTCCCCAGCCGAACGCCGTCCGACCGACCACCTCGGACCCAAGAACTTCGCCATCGCAGCCGCCCTGCGCAACCGCAACTGGCAGTCGGTCCTCGACGAGATCGACGCCTGCGAGGTGGTTTGTGCAAACTGTCATCGTCGGCGGACCGCACTGCGAGGCGGATTCGCGCGCGCGGCGGTAGCTCAACGGTAGAGCCTCGCCCTTCCAAGGCGATGATGCGGGTTCAATTCCCGTCCGCCGCTTCCCGGCGCGCGCGTCTGACGGGCACGCGATCATAGGCGCGTGCCCGGGCCGTTCGCCAGCAAGCGCGCGCGCTGGATCGCGGCTGGCCTGGTGCTCCTGCTGGCGGCGCTGGCGCTGGGCGGCTACCTCTACGAGCGCCACCGCACCGGCAACGTCTACAACCCGCACGCGCGCTTCGTCGACCAGCCCTCCCCCGCCGCCCCTCGCGCCGGCGCCGACCGCGTTGACTGGCCGCTGTACGGCTACACGAAGAACCACACGCGCTACTTCCCGGCGTCGTCGCGCCTGTTTCCGCCGTACAGGGTCGCGTGGATCCACTACGGCGGTAAGGCGCTGCTCGAGTTCCCTCCGACGCTCGCCGGCCAGCGCATCTTCCAGCTCGCCGACGACGGCGTGCTGAGGGCGATCGACAGCCGCAACGGCCACACGCTGTGGCAGCGCCGGCTCGGGTTCCAGTCGGCATCGACACCGGCAGCGGTCGGCGGGGTGGTCTACGCGACAGTGCTCGAGCGCTCGCCCGGCGTCGAAGCGGGCGCGATCTACGCGGTTCAGGCGGCGACCGGCAGGCCGCTGTGGTCGCGCGATCTGCCCAGCCCGAGCGAGTCCTCGCCGCTCGTCGATGGCGGCAGGGTGTTCTTTGGCTCGCAGGACGGCACGGTGTACGCGCTCGACGCCCGCGACGGCAGGGTGGCGTGGACCTACGACGCCGAAGGCGCGGTCAAGGCCAGCCCGACGCTGGCGAACGGCGTTCTGTACTTCGGCGACTACTCCGGCCACGTGCAGGCGGTCAGCGAGCAAACCGGCAGGCAGCTGTGGGATACCGCCTCAGAAGGCGCGCTCTTGGGCAGCGGCACGTTCTACTCGACCGCGGCGGTGATGTACGGACGGGTGTATCTGGGCAACACCGACGGGCACGTGTACGCCTTTGACGCCGGCAGCGGCCATCTCGACTGGGCCGTGCAGACGGGCGCGTACGTGTACTCATCCCCTGCCGTCACCAACGCTCCGGGCCTCGGCCCGACGGTCTACATCGGCTCCTACAGCGGCACGTTCTACGCCCTGAACGCCCGCTCGGGCGGGATCGACTGGCAGTACGAAACGGGCGGGCGCATCTCCGGCTCGCCGACGATCGTTGGACGCGTCGTGTACTTCGCCGCGCTCGGCACGCATCACACCTACGGCCTTGGCATCTCCACCGGGAGACTGGTGTTCGGGAAGGCCACCGGCTCGTTCGACCCGGTGATCAGCGACGGCCAGGACATCTATCTGACGGGCACGACCGGCCTGTACTGCCTCGCGCCCGCAGGCTGAGCGTGTCTGTTTCGTTTTCCAGTCAGCGGGCGCTTTCGTATACACGTCGTATATACCATGGATAACGCTCGTCCGAGAATATATTGATCCCTAGCCCCGAGCCATATGGATCCCTAGCCCCGAGCCGGACAGGCCCCTCCCAGCCCGAGCGCCCTGCCCAGCGAGAACCGGGCCTGCACCACTATCCGGCCCGGCGCGCGCGCGCGCACGTACGTCCAGCCTCGCGGGGCGCTCGCGACACACGCAGCGCCGGCCGTGACCGTGAAGTAGCGCGTGTAATGGATGCGCGCAAGCAGCGTGTCGCGCGCGCGGGCGTCGAGCGCGAACGTCGTGTGGCCCAGCGCCGTCAGCCGGCCGGGCCCTTCGAGCAGCGGCGTGGCGCCGAGCACCCGGTACAAGCGCCAATGCCTCGTGATGAGGACCGGGCGCAGGTACGGCAGGCCGCCGCGGATCAGGGCCCCCTCGCGCGCGCTCGAGGGGTCGAGCGGGACGTCCGGCAGCGCGACGTAAGCGACGGCCTGTTCGTGCAGCCACTGCTCGTAGGAGCTCGCCGTCAGCCCCGGCGTGAGCAGCACGTGGTCGTAGCGCTCTTCCAGTTGCTTCTCCCAGCCGCGCGCGAGCGAGACATGCGGCGCGAGCAGCGCGGCCTCCCAGTGCGAGCGGGTGAGCGGAACCTCGACTCGCTCGAGCGCGCCGCCGTGAGCGCGCAGGTAGCGCTCGAGCGGCACGTAGTAGGAGGCCTCGGTGGCGGGCGAGCCGGCGACGGCGCGGGTCTCGCGCACGGGACCCCACACGATCCAGGCGGCGATCAGACACACCGCCAGGCCCGCGACTGCCCGCGACGCACGCGCGCGCGCGCGCGCGTGCGTCGCGCTTAGAGGATGTTCGCCCTTGACGCCCTCGCGGCCTAGGGCACACAGCAGCAGCGGCCCCGCGAGCAGGACGCCGTAGCGCTCGATGTTGCCGCCCATCGGCGTGTGCGTGACGAGCGCCAGCAGACACGCGAGCAGGTACAGGACGGCGCCGAGCCGCAGCAGCCGCTCACGCAGCGGCAGGAGCCACAGGAACGCGAGCGTGGCAAGCGCGGTGGCGGCGAAAGAGGTCGCCGGATAGGGCTCGTAGCCGCCTTCGCGGAACAGCAGCTCTAGCGGCGCCAGCACGAACGCGACCGGCAGCGCCACCAGCGCGAGGACGCGGAGGGAGCGCTCGCTCAGCGCGTAGGTGAGGACGGCGAGCACGAGCAGCAGGCCGGCGACGGGGCTGGCCGCGGCGCAGACTGCGGCCAGGATGGCGCCCAAGAGCGCGTGACGGCGCGAGAGCGCGTATACACAGGCCAGCGCGAACGTGACGCCGAGCGCGAAGGTCAGGCGTCCGCTCCAGACGTCGCCGACGGCGGCAAGCGCGAACAGGCAGGCGCCGAGGCGCACGGGCCAGCGCGCGCCGTACTCGCGCAGCACGAGCGCTTCGAACAGGACGATCGACGCCAGCGTCGCCGCCGCCGCAAGCGGTCGCATCCCGAAGAGCTCCGAGAGCGGCGCGAACAGCAGGCCGTAGCCGGGAAGGTCGTGGCCCGCGTACCAGTGCTCGTCGAAGACTGCGAAGCCGATATGTTCGTAGAGCGCGACGCGGTAGGCCTGCGCGGCCATGTCGGGCGCGTGCGGATCGAGCGCGAGCCACAGCGCCAGCAGCACCGCGCCGAGCGCGACCGCCAGCGGCAGGCGCGCGGACGATGCGGTCGGAGTCCGATGCGCTACCCCACCGGACCCCGACCTCCGTTTGTGTAAACCCGTGATCGGCCCCGAAGTAGCTGTGGAGCGCAATACTTCGCCGGTCCGCACGCGCAGATGATGACGATCCGACGCCTCGATGACCTCTAGCCGCCCGCGACGGGCGGTCCTCATGCGGATGATGCTCGCGGGCTTGGTCCTGGCGGCGGCCTGCGCCGCGACGCTGGCGAGCGGCTGCGCCGCGACCGGTCCGCCCGGGCTGGTGGCGTCCGGCGAACTGGCCGAAGCGCGCACGTTCCCCTACTTCCGGATCTACTGGGTGGGTCCCCACTTCGACGGCCTGCCGCTGGCGGCGGTGGACGGGCGCAAGGGCTACAACAAGCTGATCGGCGACAGCGTGTACTACGGCAACTGCGTACAGGGCAAGAACGTGTTCGGGAGCGGATCGTGCCGGCTGCCGTTGCAGGTGACGACCTCGATCTACCGGCTGCACGACAACGGCGCGCTCGGGGCGCAGCACAACGTGCTGATCAGAGGGGTCCCGGCCGCCGTGTACGACGAAGGGCGCACGATCGAGCTGTACAGCGGGCGGCTGGCGATCGACGTTTATTCCGACACTCCCGCGCACGCGCTCGCGGGGGCGCGCCTGCTGCGGCCACTGAACGCGAGCGGCTCGCCAGCCGAACCGCTGCCGGCGCCGGTCTTCTGCCCGGGCTTGGCGGGTCCGCAGGAAGCCGCCGTCGAACACGCGATGCAGCATCTGCCCGGACGCGCCTGCCAGCACGCGGCGGCGTCGCTGGCGTTTGGGCACAGCCTCGGGATCGAACGGCCGTCGCGTTAGCTCGCCGCCGCGACTGTCGTCGCAAGCCTCCCCTTTGCCCGTTTTCCGCCGGTGTGCCGAGGCGGCGGCCGGCGCGCCCTCAGCCGGCCGGGAGCTCCGCGGTTTCGAGTCGTGTCAGCTCGCGGCGCAGGCTGAGGAACGCCAACGAGCCGATCAGGGCGGGAACCCACAGCGAGATCGCACGGTAGGTGACGACTGCGGCGAGCACGGCCGAGCCGGGGCGCACGCCGAACAGGAGCAGCATTCCGAACAGGCCGCCTTCGACGGCGATCAGGCCGGCGGGGATCGGCAGCGAATTGGCGAGCATCCCCACCAGGTAGGCCATCGCGACGACCCAGAACGACGGCGTGGGGCCATAGGCGAGCAGGCACAAGTACAGGACGGCGATGTCGAACAGGCAGTAGGCGACGGCGCCGAGCAGGCGCCATTCGCGCGCCCGGATCAGGGCGAGCGCGCCGAAGACTCCGCCGCTGAGGGCCGTGAGCGCGACGTAGGCGCGCCCGTGGCGCTGAACCCTGCGCGCGGCCGTGCGGCGCGCCCACAGCGCGAGCACGAGCGTGGCGGCGATGGTCAGGGCGGCGGCGAGCGCGGGCAGCAGCGTGAGCAGCGGGTTGCGCGAGCCCGGCAGCAGGCCGGCGTACATCAGCGTTCCGATGACGAACGTCGCGAACACGTTGACGGCGCTGGTGAGCACGAAGATCAGCACCGAGCGCTTGGCGATGCGCTCGACCGACAGGCCGCGGTTGCGCAGCACCCAGGCGCCGAGCGCGATGCCGGCGAGGCCGCTGACCGAGACGATCGAGTTGACGGCGAGCTCCGACAGCGACAGGCGCGAGATCAGGCGGCGGCCGATCATGCCGAACACGAGCGAGAACAGCAGCACGTAGCCCGCGCACGAGAGCAGCTCGAGGCCGACGCCGCCGACGACCAGGCCGGGCTTTGCGTGGGCGATGCGGTGGGCGGCGTCGCGCAGCCCGGGCACCGCCAGCAGCAGCCCGGCGACGAGCGCGAAGAAGATCGCGAGGCTGATCAGGCTGTTGCGCAGCGCGCGCGACTGCGTGGAGATCGCGGCGGCCGCGCCGCCGGAGGCGGGCGCGGGCGTATCCTCGGAAGCAGCACGCGACTGTCCTTTGACGCCGTCGAGCGGTCGTGCGACGGAGTGTTCACCCATCATCCTTGCATTCCCATCGTCCTTGCTTACCCCGTGATCTCCGTAATGGCCTTCGCTGGTGCGATCCAGCGAATGGCCGTCGGGGTTCGTGATCACCGTAATGGCTTCGCTTTAATCCCATGATGGCCGATCAAGCGGCTCGGATCCTCGTCGTTGACGACGAGCCTGCCGTACAGGGCGCGCTGTCGCGGGCTCTGACCCTCGAGCACTACAAGGTGTCCCAGGCGATGGACGGCCAGCAGGCGCTCGAGCGTCTCGAGACCGACCCCTACGAGGTGGTGATCCTCGACGTGATGATGCCGCGCGTGAACGGCCTGGAGGTGTGCCGGCGGTTGCGCCAGACCGGCGACCGCACGCCGGTGCTGATGCTGACGGCGCGCGAGGGCATCGACGACCGGGTCGCCGGCTTGGACGCCGGCGCCGACGACTACCTGGTCAAGCCGTTCGCGCTGCGCGAGCTGCTGGCGCGCGTGCGCGCGCTGCTGCGGCGCTCGAACGAGGACGAGGGCGAGGGCGAGGAGGACCAGGAGCGGATGCTGGCGTTCGAGGACCTGCGGCTCGATCGCTTCGGACACGAGGCGTGGCGCGGCGAGCGCCTGCTGGCGCTGACCAGGACCGAGTTTCTGCTGCTCGAGATGTTCCTGCGCCATCCCGGTCAGGTGCTGACACGCTCGGCGATCTTCGAAGGCGTATGGGGATATGACTTCGGCGCGACGTCGAACTCGCTCGGCGTGTACATGGGCTATCTGCGCCGCAAGACCGAGGCGGCGGGCGAGCAGCGTCTGCTGCACACGGTGCGCGGCGTCGGGTACGTGCTGCGCGAGAGCGGCGCGGACGGCGGGCCCAAACGGGGCTGGAAACCGGATGTCGTGGCGCAGAGCGCGTCGCAGGAGCGGCCGTGCTGACGTTCGGACGGCGCGTGATGCTCGGCTCGGCCTTGGCCGTGGCGGTCGCGGTGGTGCTCGGATCGGTGTTGACGTATGTGCTGACGGCGAACGAGCTGCACGGCCAGATCGACGCCCAGCTGGTGCATCGCGTTGACAACCTGCGCGTGATCGAGCGTCACAACGTGCGCCACGGCGACAGGCTGCTCGACGCGCTGGGGCGCGGCGAGGCCGAGGAGCAGCTGTTCGAAAACGGTCCGGGCAACGCGCTCAGCAACGTGCAGCCGCGCCCGAACCAGGTGCGCGGATACCAGCAGCTCGTGAACACGCACGGAACCGTGCTGTTCCGCTCGGGCGCGAAGGACGTGACGCTGCCGGTTGACTCCAGGACGCGCGCCCTGGCGGCTGGCAAAGGCACGAGCTTCTTCCGGGACGCCACCGCGAACGGCTTGCACCTGCGGATCCTGGCCGAGTACTTCGCGCCGGGACGGGTCGTGCAGTTCGCGCAGCCGCTCGGCGAAGTTGACCATCTGCTGTATCGCCTGCGGCTGCTGCTGGTGCTGCTGGCCGTCGGCGGGGTCGCGCTCGCTGCGCTGCTGGGGCAGGTGGTGGCGCGCGCGGCGGTGCTGCCGGTGAGACGGCTGACGCGGACGGCCGAGCACGTGGCCAAGACGCAGGATCTATCGCGGCGGATAGCGCCGACGGGCGAAGACGAGATCGGACGGCTGGCGGTGAGCTTCAACGCGATGCTCGACGCGCTCGAGCGCTCGATGACGGCCCTGGACGCGTCGGTGAGTGCCCAGCGTCAGCTCGTGGCGGATGCGTCGCACGAGCTGCGCACTCCGGTGACGAGCCTGCGCACGAACATCGAGATCCTCCAGCACGCCGGCGGCATGGATGCCGGTGATCGCGAGCGCCTGCTCGCGGACGTGGTCGATCAGATCGAGGAGCTGACGCTACTGATGAACGACCTGATCGATCTGGCGCGCGGCGAGGAACAGCGGGCGAACTTCGAGGACGTGCGCTTGGATCAGGTTGTGCAGGAGGCGCTCGGACGCACGCGGCGCGACGCGCCCGCGACGCCGCTGCACGCGACGCTCGAGCCGGTGCTCGTCAGCGGCATGGCGGCGCGCCTGGAGCGGGCCGTGGCGAACCTGATCGACAACGCCATCAAGTACAGCCCGCCCGGCGAGGCGGTCGAGATAGCGCTAGACGGCGGCGAGCTGACGGTGCGCGACCACGGGCCGGGGATCGCGCGCGAGGACCTGCCGCACGTGTTCGACCGCTTCTATCGGGGCGCCGACGCGCGCGGACGCCCGGGCTCGGGGCTGGGGCTGGCGATCGTCAGGCAGGTCGTGACCGAGCACGGCGGCACGGTGGTCGCCGAGCGCGCGCGCGGCGGCGGCACGCTGATGCGCGTGCGCCTGCCCGGCGCGGATACGCTCGACGAGGATCTCGCGGGCGTGCTCACAGGCGTTGCGGAGAGAGACGGCGAGCAGGCGTCGCCACCTCTCGATCGCGCTCCCGTGTGAGCGCGGCGTGGCGCAGGGCGCGCGCGCGGAAGACCGCCGGCGAGAGCCCGTATCGCCGGCGAAAGGCGCGCGCGAAGTTCGATCGCTGCCGGTAGCCGACCAGCCGCGCGACGTCGCCGACGGCAATCGAGGGCTGCTCGGCGAGCAGCTGCGCGGCGACGGCCATGCGACGCGCGAGCAGATCCTCGCCGAACGAGGAGCCGAAGCGGGCGTAGGCGCGCTGGAGCTGGCGAGGAGACGTGGAGATCGCGCGCGCGACCGCCGCGAGCGTGAGCGGCCGCCGGTAGTGGCGCGCGACGACGACGCGCCCCATCAGATAAAGACGGCGCTGCTCGCTCAGCGTGTCCGGGCGCACACCTTCCAGTCCGACGGCAACCTGCAAGCGGGACGGCCAAGTCAGTTCGCCCGCGAGGCCAGTCAGTTGGCCCCCGAGGCCAGTCAGTTCTCGCCCGAGGCCAGTCAGTTCGCGCCCGAGGCCACTCAGTTCGCCCAGTCCGTTCGCGCGCGAGGCCACTCAGTTCTCGCGTGAGGCCGGTCGGTTGGCGCGGGCTCAGAAGATTTGCCGATCGAGGAAGCCCGCGATCAGCACGAGCCAGCCGCCGATCTCGGCTGCGATGAGCGTGAGCATGAAGGCGTGTGTACCCGGGTCTGGGTCGCGGAACTGGTTGTCGGTCTGGCCTTGCCAGCCGCGTATGGCATACGTTCCGACGGCTGCGTAGAAGTAGAAGGTCATCGCGCCCGCGGCGAGCAGGTTGACGAGCTCGCTGAAGCCACTCAGCTGCACGAACGTCGCGACGAGCAGCAGCGCGAAGCTGTAGAGCAGCGCGGCGCGATGGGCGGTGTTGACATACGGATGCGCGCGATGGCTGTCGGTGCTCGCCATCTGGCGGTACTTCCAGACCCCCAGCAGCAGCGCCGCAAGGAACATCAGGGCGGCCGCGAGCAGCACGGCCTTGGTGTCCGCGGCTGGGCTTATGCGTTGCATGACGTTCGCAGCTCCTGTTCTGTGTGCAGACTCTTCAGCGGACCGGTGTGCAGACTCTTACGCGGACCGGAGACGCGGCTTTGTGCGCACTCTTCAGCGGACCGGAGACAAGACTTTGTGCGCACGCTTCAACGGACTGGAGGGCCGCCGCCGGACGCCATGCGATCGCATTGCATAAGATCGATGAGCATGGTATACGATACAGGCATATGGCGATCTCGACGTCCGACCTGACGGGGCTGGCGCGCATACGCAACGCCGCGCTGGAGGGCTTCGCGCGTAACGGGGTCGCCGCGACTTCGCTGCGCGATGTGGCAAAGGCCGCGGGCGTGTCCGCGGGTCTCGTGCAGCATCATTTCGCGACCAAGGGGGCCCTCGTCGAGGCGGTCAACGACCACGTCGTCGCGATCGCGACCGAGGCGTTCCGTGATCTCCCGCAGCGCGGATCGCCGCTGGACGTCCAGAAGGAGCTCGGCGACCGTGTCACGGCGTTCGTGGCAGAGCAGCCCACGGCGCTGTTGTATGTGGCCCGCTCGGCGGCCGACGGCGACGAGACGACGCTGCAGATCTTCGACGCTTTCGTCGGCATCGCGCACGGGTTGTGGCAGAACCTCGCCGATCACGAGGTGCTGCGGCGCGACGCCGATGTCACCTGGGCCGCGCTTCACGGGGTCGTGCTGGTGCTCGGGACGGTCCTGTTCAGAGAGGCGATCGACCGCCATCTGCCCGAGTCCTTCTTTGCTCCTGAGCAGCTGGAGCGTTGGAACGCCACGACGAACGCTCTTTTCAGGCAGGGCATGTATCGGACGCAGGGGGCGGGCGGATCAGCGGATGCCAAGGGCGCAGCGCGCAAGCGCGGCTCTTCCGAGGATCGATCGGATCGATCGTGACCGAGAGATCGTCGTGATCGAGTCGCCCGGTCGCACCGATCGCTCGCTGCCGCCGGGACCGCCCCTGCACCGATCGCTGCAGGCGGTGCTGTGGACCTGGCGCTACGCCCAGTTCAGCGACCGCGGTCACGCGCGCTACGGCGACACCTTCACGGTCCGCGTCGGCGGCTTGGGAGCCGGAGTGCTGACGACCGACCGCGATGCGATCCGGCGCCTGTTTACGGGTGATCCCTTGAGCAAGCGTCACGGCAACGATCTGCTGCGATCGTTCGTGGGCGAGCACTCGGTGCTCGTGCTGGAGCCGGCCGAGCACCTGACGCGCCGCAGGATGCTGCTGCCGCCGTTTCACGGCGAGCGGGTGCGCTCCTATGCGCGTCTGATGGAGCGGCTCGTCGCCGCCGAGCTGGATCGCGTGAAGGTAGGTGAAACCGTCGCGCTGCAGCCGACCGCCCAGGCGCTGACGCTCGATGTGATCCTGCAGGCGGTGCTCGGCGTCTCTGATGTCTCGATGCGCCAGCGACTGCGCCGGATCTTCGACGCGATGATCACGCCGCTGAGCAATTTGGTGACGTACGTGCCGCAGCTGACGCGGCGCTCGCGGTGGAACATCTTGGCGGCGCCATATTGGCGGTTGAAGGACGAGCTCGATGCGCTGCTGTTCGAGCACATCGCCGCGACTCGGGCCGACCCGCGCCTGGCCGAGCGCGAGGACATCCTTGCGATGATGGTGCTGGCGCGTGACGAGGCCGGCGGAGGCCTTGATGACGAGCAGTTGCGCGATGAACTGATCACGCTGATCACGGCCGGTCACGAGACGACCGCCACCGCGATCGCGTGGGCCGTGGAGCTGCTCTTGCACAACCCGGCGATCATGGCCAGGGCGCGCGACGGCGGCGAGGACTACCTCGATGCGCTCACCAAGGAGGTCCTGCGGATCCGCTCGCCCGTCCCGCTTGGCGGCGCCCGTTACGCACTCGAGCCGTTTGCGATCGGCAGCTGGACGATCCCGCCGGACGTGATGATCCTCGTCGACGCGTACGGCGTGCACCACGATCCCCGCATATACCCGCAGCCACACACGTTCCGCCCCGAGCGATTCCTCGAAGATCCTCCCGACAGCTATGCCTTCCTGCCGTTTGGAGGCGGAGCTCATCGCTGCGTTGGGGCCGCGCTTGCACTGCTCGAGATCAAGGTGGTGCTGCGCGAGATGCTCGCACGAGTCGAGCTGGCGCCGGCCGCGACGAGGCCCGCGAAGCCGGCGCGCCGGGGAGTCACGCTCGCTCCGCGCGGCGGCGCTCGCGTGAGGATCGTCGGTGCGCGCAGCGGCGCGCGCGCAACGGACGAGCCACGAGCTGCCGGTGTTGCGAAGGATCACCCGATCGAGGCTGCAGAGGCGCAGCTGAGATGATCGATCCGCAGACGTTTTTCACCCCAGTGACCGCGCAGGCGAGTCGCCCGCGCGGCTGGGACTAACGCGCCGGCGCCTGCAACTGCGGTGACGCGGGCGCGAGGCTGCTACCCCTCGGCGCAGCCGCGATGACACGGGCTTACTCCTCGCCGAGCTCGAGCACCGCCAGGAACGCCTCCTGGGGCACCTCGATGCGCCCGACCTGCTTCATCCGTTTCTTGCCCTCCTTCTGCTTCTGGAGGAGCTTTTTCTTGCGCGTGATGTCGCCGCCGTAGCACTTGGCGATGACGTCCTTGCGAAACGCCTTGACGGTCTCGCGGGCGATGATGTGCGAGCCGATCGCGGCCTGGATCGGGACGTCGTACTGCTGGCGGGGGATGCGCTTGCGCAGCTTCTCGGTGAGGGTGCGGCCGATCTCATAGGCCTTGTCGCGATGGACGACCATCGACAGCGCGTTGACGGGATCGCCGGCGAGCAGGACGTCGAGCTTGACGAGGTCGGACGGGCGCATGCCGTCGAGCTCGTAGTCGAGCGAGGCGTAGCCGCGGGTGCGGGACTTGAGCTGGTCGAAGAAGTCGAGCACGATTTCGGCGAGCGGCAGGTCGTAGCTGAGCTGGACGCGCTCGGGTGAGAGGTAGTGCATGCCGGCGTGGTCGCCGCGGCGCTCCTGGCAGAGCTCCATGATCGCGCCGACGAACTCGCGCGGGGCGATCAGCTGAGCCTTGATGTAGGGCTCGCGGATCTCGGCGATCGTCCCGGGATCGGGCATGTCGGAGGGATTGTGCACCTCGAGCTCCTCGCCGCTCGAGAGCGTGACGTCGAACTCGACCGAGGGCATCGTGGCGAGCAGCTCGAGGTCGTACTCGCGCTCGAGGCGCTCGCGCACGATGTCCATGTGCAAGAGCCCGAGAAAGCCGCAGCGAAAGCCGAAGCCGAGCGCGTCGGAGGTCTCGGGCTCCCACGACAGGGCGGCGTCGTTGAGCGTGAGCTTTTCGAGCGCATCGCGCAGGTCGGGGTAGTCGTCGGAGTCGATCGGGAACAGGCCGCAGAAGACCATCGGCTTGACCTCCTGGTAGCCGGGCAGCGGCTCGGTGGCTTCGCGGCGGGCTGCGCGCGGCGCGGCGCCGACCGCCACGGCGCCGGACGGCGCCGCCTCGCCCCCGTTGCCGGCTCCGGCTCGGGCCGCGCCCGCGCCCGCGGCGCGAGTCGTAAGCGTGTCGCCGACGCGCAGCTGGGTGACGTCCTTGATGCCGGTGATCAAATAGCCGACCTCGCCTGCCGACAGCCGTTTGCTGGGGGTCATGGCGGGCGTGAAGAAGCCGATGTCGTCGATCTCGGCCTCGGTGCGCGACGCCATCGCGCGGATCGGCTCGCCCTTCGCGAACGAGCCGTTGACGACGCGGATGTAGGCGATCACGCCGCGGTACTGGTCGAACTCGGAGTCGAAGATCAGCGCGCGCGGGGGCGCCTCGGGATCGCCGGCGGGAGGCGGGACGCGCCGGATCAGCTCCTCGAGCACCTCTGGGACGCCGGCGCCGGTCTTGCCGCTGATGCGCAGGATCGACTCGGGAGGCTCGCCGAGCAGCTCGGAGACTTCGCCGGCGACGCGCTCGGGTTCGGCGCCGGGCAGGTCGAGCTTGTTCAGGCACGGGATCAGCTCGAGCCCGGACTCGACGGCGAGATAGGTGTTGGCGACGGTCTGGGCCTCGACGCCCTGCGAGGCGTCTACGACCAGCAGGGCTCCCTCGCAGGCGGCGAGCGAGCGCGAGACCTCGTAGGTGAAGTCGACGTGGCCGGGGGTGTCGATCAGCTGCAGCTGATAGGTCTCGCCGACCCGTCCCTCCGGGCCGTGTGCCCCGGCGGTGAAGAACACGCGCACGGCCTGGGCCTTGATCGTGATGCCGCGCTCGCGCTCGAGGTCCATGGAGTCGAGCACCTGCGCGCGCATGGCGCGCGGGTTGACGGTGTGGGTGAGCTCGAGGATGCGATCGGCGAGCGTTGACTTGCCGTGATCGATGTGGGCGATGATGCAGAAGTTGCGGATGTGGGCTTGGTCCACGGGCGCTCAACTCTAGAGGGCGGGGACCCGTGTCCGGTAAAGGGGCGCGATGCCAGACGCGGTCGGTTGCAGCGCGCGTTCGCGCGGCCGCGGCGCGAGGCGCCCGTGAGCCCCGAGCCAGCACCTGCAGATCCGGCCGGCAGGACGCACGTCAGAACATGCGGCGCTCAAGTGTCTACACACGCGGCCGATAAGGGTCGCTGTATCCGTCCTTCTTCGTCAGGAGCGAAACGTGCGTGCAGTCGAGGACAGCGAGCAGATGAGCGGTATGAGCGGCCCAAGCGATGTAGCGGAGAGCGAGCCGCGGCGTGGGCCGCTCGGCCGCATGAGCTCGATCCTCGCCTCGGTCTTGGCGGTCTCTGTCCTGGCGTGTGTTGCATCCAGCGTCGCCGCGACCGCGCCCGCGCTGGCATCGACGGTGTGCACGGCAGGCACCTGCACGACGACGATCGGCTACAAGGGGTCGGTCGAAGAATGGACGGTGCCGAATCACGTCACTTCGGTCACGGTTGTCGCCGACGGTGCCGGCGGCGGTGCTTTTTTCATCTCCCAGGGCGGCAGTGGCGCAAAGGTCGGGGCGACCCTGGCCGTGACCGCCGGGGAAAAACTGAAGCTTGTCGTGGGCAGCGGCGGCAAAGAACTCATCAGCGGTGGCTACGGTGGCGGCGGAAACGGCGGCGAATGGAAGTCGTTCGAACCCGCCGCCGGCGGCGGCGGCGGCTCATTCGTGTTCTCCGAATCGGGATCGCTGCTGATCGCCGCGGGCGGGGGCGGCGGTAGCGGCGGCGAAGAGGACACTGCCGGTGGCAACGGCGGACAGACCGGGAGCAACGGTCAGGCGAACGGCACGCCTGCAGGCGGTGGCGGCACCGACAGCAGCGGGGGTAGCGCGGGGCCGCTCGCAACGGCTGGGAGTGGTCCGACTTCTACTACCGCGATTCAGGGCAAAGGCGGCAAGGGAGGCGAAGAATGGGATGACTTCGCCAGCGGCGGCGGCGGCGGCGGCGGCTACTACGGCGGTGGCGGCGGCGGGAGTGCAGAGCCATGGTACGCAGGAGGAGGAGGCGGCGGCTCCTCGACGGTCAACGGTGGGACGGACACGACTTACGAAAGCGGACGGGGCGGGGCCGGCGGTATCGAGTGGGAAGCTGGCCAGAACGGCGAGATCCTCATCTCCTATACGCAGGTGAGCACGACCATCACGCTCGACGCTTCGAGCGCACACCCGGCGGTGGGCAGCTCAGTCACATACACGGCGACCGTCTCACCGGTACCCACGAGCGGCACGGTGAAGTTCACCGACGGCGGCACGGCGATCTCACAATGCAGCGCCCAATCCGTAAACACGACCACCGGCGAAGCCACCTGCGAAATCACCTACGGAACGCCCGGCGTGCACACGATCGCAGCCGAATACTCCGGCTCGACGGACACGGTCTATGCACCGTTGACCAGCAGCAGCGAAACAGTCGTGGCGACCGACGCGACGACAACCGTCCTGGCCGACTCGACCGGCACGCCGCCGGTCGGCAGCCCGGTCACCTACACCGCAACCGTGTCGCCGGTCCCGAACAGCGGGACCGTGGCGTTCACCGACGGCGGCACGACGATCTCGCAGTGCAGCGCCCAGCTGGTCAACACGAGCACCGGCGAAGCGACGTGCGAAATCACCTACGGGACGCCGGGCGTGCACACGATCGCAGCCGAATACTCCGGCTCGACCGACACCAGCTACGCAGGCAGCGACAGCTCGAGCAAACAGATCGTGGCCACGGGATCTACGGCTACGACACTTGCGGCCTCTAATGCCTCCCCCACCCTCGGTAGCGCGATGACATACACGGCGACCGTGTCCCCGGTGCCGAACAGCGGCACGGTGGCGTTCACCGACGAAGGCGCGCCGCTCCCAGGCTGCGAAGCCGAGCCCGTTAACACGACCACCGGCGAAGCGAGCTGCGAAGCGACCTACGAGACGCCGGGTGTGTACATGGTCCTCGCCGAATACTCTGGCTCGACCGACACCAGCTACCAGAGCAGCGCCAGCACGAGCCAGGAAATCGTAGCGATCGCGCCCACCACGACGACGCTCACCGCCTCCACGAGCTCGCCCACGATCGGCAGTCCGGTGACGTATACCGCAACTGTGTCTCCGATCCCGACGAGCGGTACGGTCAGCTTCATGGAAGGTGAAACGGTCATCCCCGGGTGCGGCGAACAGCCGGTGAGCCCGATCACCGGCGAAGCCACCTGCGAAGTCACCTATGAAACGGCGGGGGTGCACTCGGTCGCGGCACAGTTCTCCGGGTCGCACAACGCGTTCTACGCAGCATCGAGCACGACGTCCCTGACGGAAATCACCGCGAGTCCGATCGCTGCGCCGAACACGAAAACGGAACCTTCGGGCAGCACACCCGCGAGCACGCCGACGACCAGCACGCCTCTGACGCGCGAAGCGCCGGCGCCGAAGCTGCGGCTGCTCGCAAACGGTGCGCTGGGGCTGATCAACGCGCACGCGCTCGATGCGTGGGTGACGTGTGGAGCAGCGCCATGCACGGTGAGCGCCGAAGCCTGGGTGAAGCTGCCGAACCGCAGCCGCGCACTGCGAATCGTCGGCGGCACCAGCGCGCTCGCCGCCAACGGCTCGGGAGCGGTGAAGCTCTTGATCCCCCGGCACCTGCGCAGGATGGTGCGCCGCTATCTGGTGAAGCATCCCCACTATCACGTCAAGATCGAAGTGGCCCTGACGACAGGCTCGGGACAGAGCGCTCAAACGGTTCACACGACGATCCCGATCTGGACATTTCCCGGGTTCAGATAGAGCGCCCGGGGCCGCGGTCAGCGCGCGCTAGGCCCGCCCAAGCTGGGTGCGAATCAATCGGCTGACCTGGTGGGCCTCGGGCACGCGCATCGCCAGCACGGCGCGCGCGTACACCGCGGTCCCTGCCGCGGCGGCCGCTCCGACGCTGACGATCTGGGCGACCAGGGAGGTGCCGAACAGATGATCGAGCACGGCCCAGACGGCCCACGACACCGCCCCTAGAAGGGCCGAGGCGACGAGGATGCGCACGGTGATCATCAGCGTCTGCGGGCCTTCGAGGTGGGCGTTGAAGCCGATGCGCAGGCGCCGGTATTGAAGCGCGGTCATCACGGCGTTGGCGGCGACGGTGCCGATGATCAGGCCGGCGATGCCGAGGGGCTTGTACAGGCCGACCGAGACGATGATGTTGACGATGATGTTGAGCGCGGCCAGGCGCGTGGGGATCCACGGGCGCTGCACCGAGAAGAACACACGCGTGAGCAGCAGGTTGAGCCCGCCGAAGGGCAGGCTGAAGGCGAACCAGAACAGCGCTTCGGAGGTGAGTGAGGTGGAGGTGGCGTCGAAGTGTCCGCGTTCGTAGACGAGGCGCACGATCGGCGTGGCGAGCACCAGCATGAACACGGCGGCGGGGATCAGCAGCAGGTTGATCTGGCGCATGCCGATGCCGATCAGGCGGCGCATGCCTTGCACGTCGCGGCGCGAGGCCATGCGGCTGAGCGTCGGGAACAGCACGGTTGCGACGGCGACGCTGAACAAGCCCTGAGGCAGCATGTAGATGCGGAACGCTTTTTCGATCGCGCTCGGGGCTTCCTTGGTGACGAGCGTCCCGAACACCGAGTTGATGAACTGGTCGAGGTTGACGATGCCGAGGCCGATCGTGACGGGCAGCATCAGCATGAACACCTGGCGGATGCGCGGGTCGTGCCAGTCAAGGGTGAACTGCAGGCGAATGTCGATTCGGGCGAGCGCGGCGAAGGCCATCATCAGCTGCACGAACGTGGCGACCAGGATCGCTATCGCGTAGGCGTAGAGCTGGTCGCCGTCTTCGAAGCCGCCCTGAAAGTGCGGCCTCAGCACGACCAGCAGCACGATGATCACTAGGTTCCAGACGGCCGGCGAGATCGCCGGGATGGTGAAGTGTTCGCGCGACTGGACGATGCCCACGAGCAGGCCGTTGAGCCCGAGCAGGAGCACGACCGGGAACAGCACCTGCGAAAGGCCGACGGTCAGATCGACGAGCATCTGGTTGAACGTCGGGCCGATGAACAGCGGCATGATCAGGCCGGCCGCGAGGATGAACACGGCGGTGATCGCGCCGAGGACGATCAGCATGATCCAGAACAGCGTCGAGGCGAGGCGCAGCGCCTCTTTGCGTCGGCCGCTCTGGAGCAGATCGGTGAAGACGGGTATGAAAGCGGCCGACAGCGCGGCGTTGGCGAACAGGTTGCTGACCAGGTTCGGGATCTGGAAGGCGATCGTGAACGCCGACATCGGGCCTGATGTCCCGAAGAAGCTCGCGGCGATGATTTCCCGCACGAGCCCGAGCACGCGCGAGATGCCGGTGGCGATCGAGAAGATCGCGGTGTTTCGCGCGACCCGTTCGCTGCCGCCACCGCCTCCGTCATCGCCGTGGGCGAGCTGCTCGGGGTCGGGCCGGCCAAGGCCGCCGAATTCCTCACCGAAGCTGCCGTCCGGGATGCCGATCACTTCGACGTGGGGACCGAGCGAGTCACGCTCGTCAGCGGTCCCCTCGTCGCGCCCCGCCTCGCGAACACCGCGTGCGCCCTCCAGCTCCTGGGCGGCGCCGGCATGTTCGAGCGGCTGGGCCGCGACCCCTTGGTGCGCGGCCGTCTCCCGGTTCGGGATCGCCTCCTCCCGGTTCGGGATCGCCTCCTCCCGGTTCGCCGCCGACAGCTCCTGGTTCGCGACCGACAGATCCTCGTGCACGGCGGTCTCTTGCTCGTTCGGCGATGACTCCTCCGCGGGCCCGCGCTCTGGTGGGATTGTGGGCAAGGCCGCTATAGTACGGCGCTGCAACGATGGCGAATATCCACTCTCAGAAGAAGCGGATCCTGCGCTCGGAGCGTGAGCGGCTGGAGAACCGCCGTTACACCTCGGCCGTGAAGACGTACTTCCGGCGCCTGGAGGCGGCCGTGCGCGACGGCGACGAGCAGCGGGCGGGTGACGAGCACAGGCTGGTGCAGAGCACGATCGACAAGGCGGTCAAGCGCGGCGCCATGCACAAGAACACCGGCGCACGCAAGAAGAGCCGCGCGGCGCGCACGCGCACTGGCGCATCCTCCTAGACGGCGGCGGTGATCGCTTCGAGCGCGCGCAGCGCCAGCGTGTCCTCGTCGAGCCCAGACATGCGCGAGCGGGCGCCGGGCAGCGGCGAGCCGCCACGCGTGTCCAACTCGAGATCGGCGAGCGTCGCAATCGCATTGCGCAGCTGGTCGGGCTCGGCGCGTGCGACGTCCCCCAGGAAGCGCTCGGCGGCGCGCGCGGGCATACGCAGCGTGCGCTTCAGCTCGGCCGTGGAGACGCCGGACTGCTGTTGCAGAGCTAGCGTGATGGCTTCGCGCAGGCGCGAAGCCATCAGATAGTGCAGCCCTGACAGGCGCTCTCCCTGCTGGCGCAAGCGCAGATAGCAACGGACGGCCTCGCGCGGTCCGTCACGGCTGAGCAGCGCGTCGGCGAGCGCGTAGACACGCTGCTGGGCTGAACGGGCGGCTCGGTCTTCGATCTCCTGTGCGCTCACCACGCGCGTGCCGGCCGACCCGCCCGCAGTCGTCCACCCTCCCCCAGTCATCGAGCCGCCCCCAGTCGTCGAGCCGCCCCCAGTCGTCGACCTGCCCCCGGTCATGGGCCCGCCTGTGGGGCCCAGCTCGAGCGCAAGCTTCTCCAGCTCCCGCAGCAGCCGCTGCTGGCGCTCGCCGACGTGCGACACCAGCGCGCTGGCGGCGGCCCCATCGAGCTCGAGGCCGAGGCGAGCGGCCTGTGCGCGCACCCACTTGGGCAGCTGCCAGGGCTTGACCGCGGCGTGTGTCACGACCTGACCGCCGGCGCGTTCGACCGCACGGTGCAGCGCCGCGGGCGCCTTCGCGCGCCCCTCCTCGAACGCGAACAGGGCGACCGTCGTGGCCGGCTGTATCGCCGTGAGCGCGGGAGCGAGCTGCTGCTCGACGTCGGCCTGCTTCCAACGCTCGACGCCCTCGACGAGGATCACGCGGTCGATCGCTCCCGTGCCCGTGAGTCCCGTGCCGAGCGTCATCGCGGCGAGCGCCTGGGCCACACCGGCGGGCGTCGCGAGGTCGCCCTCGAGCGTCTCGGCGCACGCGGCGCCGCCCTCGCGCTCGGCCAGCGCCCGCAGGCCCGCACGCCGCTCGGAGATCGCGCTGTGATCCTCTCCATGGATCAGATAGGCGGGCTTCAGCTCAGGCACGTGGTGCTCCGGCGAAGTTGACGTACGGCGCCGGGCTGCCATAGCTCGGGCCTCGATCGTGCTGTCCGAGGTGGGATGCCGTATGGCTCAACACGGCCTATCGCACCACCAGGTTGACGAGCTTGCCCGGGACGACGACCTCCTTGATGATCTGCTTGCCGTTGACGTGCGCGCGCACGTTCGGCGCCGCGCGGCACAGCTCCTTCAGCTCGTCGGGACCTGCGTCTGCGGCGGCCTGAACGCGGTCGCGCAGCTTACCGTTGACCTGGCAGACGAGCTCGTAATGCTCGCGCACGAGCAGCGCGGGATCGGCCTGAGGCCAGGCCTGCTCCCACACGCGCTCGCCGGTCAGCAGCTCGTATATGTCGGCGCTGACGTGCGGCGCAAACGGGAACAGCAATGAGGCGCCGCTTGCAAGCGCGAACGCAAGCGTGGCGGACCGGACCTGCTCGCGCAATCGCGAGGCCTCGTTGAGCAGCTCCATGACCGCGGCGATCGCGGTGTTGAATGCGAATCTGCGCAGGTCCGACGAGACCTTGTCGATCGCCCAGTGGGTCTTGCGCAGCAGCTCGAGATCGGCTCCCTCGACTGTCCTGCTCGCGCCAGCGCTGAGCGCCTGACCGTCCGTGGCCATGTCGCCCAACCAGCTAGCCAAATCGCCGGTCGCCGTAGCCTCTCCGACGCCGTCGGCGTCGCTCCCGCCGATGGCGTCAGCGGTCTCGGCTGCGAGCCGCCACAGCCGCGAGAGGAACCGGTGCACCCCCTCGACGCCCTCGTCCGACCAGTCGGCGTCCTGCTCGGGGGGACCGATGAACAGGATGTAGCAGCGAGCGGTGTCGGCGCCGTAGCGCTCGACGATCGAGGCGGGCGAGACGACGTTGCCGCGCGACTTGCTCATCTTGGCGCCGTCCTTGGTCACCATTCCCTGAGTGAACAGGGCCCGGAACGGCTCCTGGAAGTCGAGGTGTCCGAGGTCGGCGAGCGCCTTGCAGAAGAAGCGCGCGTACATCAGGTGCAGGATCGCGTGCTCGACGCCGCCGATGTACTGGTCGACGGGCATCCACTCGCGCAGCGCCGCCGGGTCCCACGCAGCACGGCTGTTGGATGCGTCGCAGTAGCGCAGGAAGTACCACGAGGAGTCCACGAACGTGTCCATCGTGTCGGTCTCGCGACGCGCCGGGCCGCCGCACTCCGGACAGCGGATGCGCACCCAGTCCTCGGCAGCGGCGAGCGGGGAGCGTCCGCGCGGCGCGTAGTCGGCGATGTCCGGCAGCTCGACCGGCAGCTCGGACTCGGGCACCGCGACTGCCCCGCACTGCTCGCAGTAGACGATCGGGATCGGACAGCCCCAGTAGCGCTGACGGGAGATCAGCCAGTCGCGCAGGCGGTAGTTGACCGACGCGTGGCCCTTGCCCTGCTCGTCGAGCCAGCGCACGATCGCGCTGAGCGCGTCGCGGTTGTGCATCCCGTCGAACTCGGCGTTGGAGCTCACGAGCGGACCGTCGCCGGCGTAGGGCAGACCCTGCTCGTCGCCGCCGTCGGGCGGGGTGCCCTCGATCACGCGCCTGATCGGCAGGCCCATCGTGCGCGCGAACGCGTAGTCGCGCTCGTCGTGACCCGGTACCGCCATGATCGCGCCGGTGCCGTACTCCATCAGCACGTAGTCGGCGACGTACATCGGCAGCTCCTCGCCGTTGACCGGATTGGTGACCATGCGCCCGAGCGCGACGCCGGTCTTGGGCTTCTCGAGGTTGCCACGCTGCTCGCCGGACTCGGTGATCGCACGGCTGACGTACTCGCGCACCTGCTGCTCGCGCTCAGTGCCCTGCACCAGCCTCAGCACATCCGGATGCTCGGGCGCCATCACGAAGAAGGTCGCGCCGAACAGCGTGTCAGGGCGGGTCGTGAACACGGGATATTCGATCCCCAGCTCCTCGCAGCGAAACGTCACCTCTGCCCCCTCGCTGCGCCCGATCCAGTTGCGCTGCATCGTCTTGACGTTCTCGGGCCAGTCGATCTCCTCCAGGTCGCCGAGCAGCCGCTCGGCGTAGTCGGTGATGCGCAGAAACCACTGCTCGAGCTGGCGGACTTCGACGATCGCCCCGCAGCGCTCGCAATGGCCTTCCGCATCGACCTGCTCGTTGGCCAGCACCGTCTGGTCTTTTGGGCACCACTTGACCGCGGCCTGCTTGCGATAGGCCAGGCCGGCATCGAACAGCTGCAGGAAGATCCATTGGGTCCAGCGGTAGTAGGACGGTTCGTGCGTGGCGAGCTCGCGCGACCAGTCGATCGAGATTCCCCACGAGTGAAACTGGCGCTGAAACGAGGCAATCGACGTCTCGGTCGAGATGCGCGGGTGCACTCCGGTCTTGATCGCGTGGTTCTCGGCCGGCAGCCCAAACGAGTCGTAGCCCATCGGGTGCAGCACCCGCCGGCCCAGCCGGCGCTGGTAGTGCGCGATCGCGTCGCCGACCGAGTACACCTTCAGATGGCCGATGTGCGGCTCGCCACTGGGGTACGGGAGCATCTCCAGTACGTACGAGCTCGCCGACTGCTCGTGATCCTGACCCGGGCCCGCCCCGCGACCGCCGCCCAGCGTCGCGCCTTCGTTGACGACCTCCCACGTGCGCTCGCGCGCCCATACCTCCTGCCAGCGAGGCTCGATGTCGTGTGGGTCGTAGCGCTGCTCGCTCATCGGAGTCTGCAACGCAGGTTATCGGCCGACCCCCGACGGAATCTTCGCGCGGGCCGTTGGCGGCGCAGCCAGCTGCGCGCGTCCGCGCGCCCGCGTTCAACGCCCGCCGGGATGGCGACGAGCGCAGGTCACGCGACGCGCAGATCAGGCGAAAAGCGCGCGAGCGCACGCAGGCCATCGACGATCGCCGCCGGGGCCTTCGCCGGCGAGCCGGCATCGAACGGCGGTTGCGGGTCATACTCGATTCCGAGCTGGATCGCCTGCGCGACCTCCTCCCCGGCGACGCGCGCCGCCAGCGTCAAGGCCATGTCGATCCCGGCCGACACCCCGGCGGCCGTGGCGATCTTGCCGTCGAACACGACGCGCTCGGCCGTCGGCTCGGCACCGAGGCGACGGAGCTCGTCGAGCGCCAGCCAATGACTGGTCGCGCGCTTACCCTCGAGCAGTCCGGCGGCTGCCAGGATCAGCGAGCCCGTACAGACCGAAGTCGTCCAGGTCGAGGTCTCGTCGACACCCCGCAGCCATGTGTGAACGGGGCCGTCGTCCATCAACGCCGCCTGCCCGGGCCCGCCCGGCACCAGCACGATCTCAGGGTGTGCATGCTCGGCCAGCGGAGCCTCTGCGAGCACCGTCAGGCTTCCCGTGTCGGTGCGCTGCGGGCCGGGATGCTCGGCCACAAACGTGACCGTCGCCCCCGGGAGCCGGCTGAGCACCTCGTACGGCCCCACCGCATCGAGTGCGGTGAAGCGGTCATACAGCAGAATTGCGATGTTCATTCGAGCTTCCTCTCTGATCGGATGTGAGCCCACTCACGAGCGGGCCGCCTTTTTCTCGAGTCGCGTTTGGACTCGCCATGTGCCTCATCGCGTCTCGACTCGCCGTCTACCCTGTTGCGCCTCGACTCGCCGTCTTGCCGCCGCCGCATGCAGCCGTTTCAAGCCGCGGCAGCGTCCACCCCAGTCAACCGGTAGCGACGCCGGTACTCGGCCGGCGAGACCGCGAGCGCGCGCAGGAACGTGCGGCGCATCGTCTCGGCGCTGCCGAACCCGCACGCACTCGAAATCGCAGCAACCGGCTGGGCCGTATCCTCGAGCGCCCGCCGCGCCGCCTCGAGGCGCACGCGCTCGACGTAGCGCGCCGGCGTGATGCCGGTCTCGGCGCGAAACGCGCGCGCGAAGTTGCGAGCGCTCATGTGTGCCCGCTCGGCGAGCGCCGGCACCGTCAGGTCATCGCTGGGATGCTCGAGCATGTAGCGCTGCGCCTCGCGCAGCGGCTCGCGCTCGGGCTGCTGCGCGGCGAGCGTGGCGCTGAACTGCGCCTGGTTGCCGGGTCGGCGCAGGAACAGCACGAGGTGGCGCGCGATCGCCAGCGCGGCGTCGCGATCGAGGTCATCCTCGACCATCGCCAGCGCCAGGTCCATTCCAGCTGTCACGCCCGCCGAGGTCCAGACGTGGCCGTCGCGCAGGTAGATCGGCTCCGGGTCGACATCGATCGACGGATGGCGACGCGCGAGCGCGCGCGCCGAGGCCCAGTGCGTGGTCGCACGGCGCCCGTCGAGCAGGCCGGCGGCCGCGAGCACGAATGCGCCTGTGCACACCGACGCGACCCTGCGTGCGCACGGTGCCGCCCGCGCGAGCCATGCGAGCAGCTCAGCGTCGGCGCTCGCCTGCCTCGAACCGGCGCCGCCGGCGACGATCAGCGTGTCGATTGCGCCCGACGTTTGGGCGAGGCTGGCGGCCGGCACGATCTGCAGTCCGCTGGAGGTTGCGAGAGGAGCGCCGTCGTTGCTGGCCACCGTGACCCGATAGCCGCGCTGGCGGCGCCCCGAGGTGTCGATCAGCTGCTGCGCGGCGCTGAAGACCTCCATTGGACCAGTCACATCGAGGCTCTGGACCCTCGCGAAGACGACGATGACCACCTGGCGCTGGCGGGCCCGCGCGCGCACGCGGGCGCCGCCGGCTGCTTGCTCATGCCCGGCGTTCGAGCCTGCTCGCCCATACCCGCTGTTCGAAGCGCGCTGCATAGAGCGATCATGCTGCACGCCGAGCTTGTCCGCAAGGACGAATTTCCCACGATTTCTGCCACGGTTCACCGCCCCCGATCTTTCGTAGCGGCGCCTCTCCTAGCGGCGGCGCGCGCGCGCGTACGCGCGCTCGCGTGCGCTCCTTGTCCGGCTTTACGATGGTGAGGTGCCCCCGATGGACCCAACGGCAGGTACCCCGGGCCAGGCCGAGCCCGATCCGCTGAGCACAGCGTCCGCACAGGTCGCCGGAATCATCGAGGCGGCCGAAAGGACCGCGGTCGAGTTGCGCGACCAGGCCGAGGCGCGTGCGCGCGAGCGCATCGCCGAGGCCGATCGGGCCGCCGAGCACCGAGTCCGAGCGGCCGAGGACGAGGCGCAGGAGATCCTCCACGCGGCGCGTGCGCAGGCTGAGGCGTCGCGAAACGAGGCGGTCGCGTCGGTCGGCTCGCTGCACGCCGAGGCTGAGCGCGCGCTCGCGAACGCGCGCAGTGAGGCCGAGCAGACGCTTGGGGCGACGCGCGAGCAGGCCGATCAGATCCTCGCGCAGGCAAGCCAGCGCGCCGAGCAGGTGCTCGCCCAAGCGACGGAGCGGGCCGAGCGGGTGCTCGCAGACGCGCACGCGCAGGGCGAGCGAGCGTTGACCTCAGCGCGCGAGGAGGCTGCGCAGGCGGTATCGGCGGCTCACGCGCAGGCGGACGGCGTGCAGGAGGGCGCGCAGGTGCAGGCGCAGGAGCGCGCCAAGGAGGTGCGCTCGCTCGCTCGCGCGGAGGCGCGCGAGATCATCGGCGAGGCGCACGTCGCGGCACGCGAGGTCGTGCGCGAGGGCACCGAGCTCTCGCGCCACCTGCGCGAGCTCTCGGTTTCGCTGCGCAACAACGCGGAGCGACTGCTGGCGGATGTGAAGCTCGCCCACGGCAGCATGACCGCGCGTTTGGACCAGGTCGGGCCGCCGGGCCGCTCCGGAGGCTCCGGCCGTTCAGGCCGTCGCGACGATCCCGGCGACGAGCTCGACGTGCCCGAGTTCATGCCCCGACGCTAGAGGCGGCGATACCATAGGGCGACCCGGGGCTATAGCTCAGCTGGGAGAGCGTCGCGCTGGCAGCGCGAAGGTCGTCGGTTCGAGCCCGACTAGCTCCATGCGGACATATGCCTCAGCTGGAGTGCAGGGCGCTCGGCTACTCGCTCAGGCTGATCCTAGAGCCAAAACTCGCCCCGCGCGACGATCACCGCCGAGCCGCCGACCTCGACCTGCTCGATGCGCTCGAGCGACCCCTCGACGCGCGCATGGAGCATCGAGGGGCGTTCCAGCTCGGCGCCCTGGTGGATCTCGATCTGCTCACCGAACGCGATCCAGCCGTGTCGCGCGAGATGGATGGCCAGCGGGCCCGCAGCAGAGCCGGTGGCTGGGTCCTCGGGCACGCCGTATGCAGGCCCGAACATGCGGGTCTTCCAGCGCTTGCCGCTGCCGGCGAAGCAGTTGACGCCGACCTCGCCCAAGGACTCGAGCGCGGCAAAGTCCGGTGCGAGCGCCGCGACCGCCTGCTCGCTCGCCAGCGCCACGTAGACATGGAACGGACCGTTCGGGTAGGCCTCGATCGGCAGCTCGGAGCGCTCGACCCCGAGCGCCGCAAGCAGCTCCCCCGGGAGCTCATACGGACGCCACTGTGGGACGAGCTGGCGCATGCGCCCGCACACGATGCGCCCCTCAGAGCGCTCGAGCGCGACCGGGATCACGCCGAGCTCGCACTCCAGCCTGACCGTGTCGAGCTCGAGCGCCTCACCCACGACGAACGCGCAACCGAGCGTCGGATGTCCCGCGAACGGCAGCTCGTGGCGCGGCGTGAAGATCCGGATCCGAACGTCGCCGTCGGCTTCGGCGGGAAGCACGAACACCGTCTCTGAGAAGTTCAGCTCGCGCGCCAGCTGCTGCATCTGCTCTGAAGAGAAACCGGCGCCATCTGGGAAGACGCCCAGCTGATTGCCCTGGAGCGGCTTATCGGTGAAGACATCGACGATCAGGAAGCGCGCGGGCATGCCGCGCCAGGTTATTCGGCCGAGCCGTGGAGCGCAGCGGCTACGGTACGCCCGTGCGAATCGCGACGTGGAACGTGAACTCGGTCAAGCAGCGCGTGCCGCGTCTGCTGCCGTGGCTCGAGCAGCGCCAGCCCGACGTGGTCTGCCTGCAGGAGACCAAGCTCGCCGACGACGCGTTCGAGCAGCTGCTCGGGGAGCAGCTCGCCTCCCTCGGCTACGCGCTCGCGCTCAATGGGGAAGTCCAGTGGAACGGCGTCGCGATCCTCTCGCGCGCCGGTCTCGAGGACGTCGTGCGCGGCCTGCCCGGCGCGCCGGGCTTCCCACACCCGGAGGCGCGCGCGGTGGCGGCTACCTGCGACGGCGTCCGCGTGTACTGCGTGTACGTGCCCAACGGCCGCGTGCCGAACTCCGAGCACTACCGCTACAAGCTCGCCTGGCTTCAGGCGCTGCGCGAGTCGCTCGGCGATCCGGGCGACGCGGTCGTGTGCGGCGACATGAATATCGCGCCGGCCGACATCGACGTGTTCGATCCCGAGGCTTACGCGGGCCACACGCATGTCACCCCGGCAGAGCGCGAGGCTCTGGCCGATCTCGAGAGCGTCGGACTGCACGATGTCGTGCGCGAGCGCTGGCCGACGGAGCGCGTGTTCAGCTACTGGGACTATCGCGCCGGCATGTTTCACCAGGACCTGGGGATGCGAATCGACTTGGTGCTCGCCGGCGCAGCCGTTGCCGAGCGGGTGCGCGCGGCGTGGATCGACCGCCAGGCCCGCAAGGGCAGCGGACCCAGCGACCATGCCCCCGTGATCGTCGATTTCGATCAGGCGCCCGACGGCGACATCGGCCCGGTCGTGCCTCCACCCTCCGCTCCGGTGACCAAGCGCGGCTCGATCAAGCTGCCCCAGACGCCCTGAAACAACGAAGATAGCCGCCAGGCCAAAGTCGCAGTGGCACAGCCGGCATGAAAGAACCTATGCGCGCGCACGCGCGCGCAGGTTCGCCGTTGAATGTCCTCTGAGATCTGGCGCAGCTCCCGCGGGCGTTAGGATGTCGGGTCGGCATGGATGTGACCGGCTCGAAACACCGCACTGGAATGCCTTCTCGGAGTGCCGGTCGCGCTCACCGGCTGATAATGGGCGCTTGCGGTCGCGCCATGGCAGTCGGTCTGGCCATGGCAGTCGGTCTGGCCCTGACAAACCCGTCCCTGGCTGCTGCCAGCCCGGTCGCGGCGTCAGCCCAGGGAGGCGCGACCACCGCCAAGCCGCTGGTCACCGCTGGCAGGATGCACCTGCGCAAGCCGGCGCTCGCAGCTCCGAGCCCCGGGACGACGCCCCGCTGGGCCTGTCCGGAAGGGGCGTGCCAGGCGATCGTGATCGGCCAGCGCATCAAAGTTGCCCAGGGAGGCGGCGAACAGCGGGGGCTCGACCCACAGGATCTGCAGTCGGCTTACAACATTCCGGCGACGCTCGACGAACCGCAGACGATCGCCCTTGTCGACGCCTACGGCTACCCCGACGCCGAATCGGATCTGGCCAAGTATCGCGAGCGCTACGGTCTGCCCGCCTGCACCAAAGCCAATGGCTGTTTCAAGAAGGTGAACGAGAGCGGCGAACCACGGCATTACCCAGCCGAAGAAGAAGGCTGGGACGTCGAGGCGGCGCTCGACGAGGACATGGCCTCGGCAGCCTGCCCGCAGTGCCACATACTGTTGGTCGAGGGCAACGGCGAACTGCCGGCCGAACTGGGGGAATCGGTCAACACAGCCGTCAAGCTCGGCGCGACCGAGATCAGCAACAGCTACGCATACCCGGAAAAACTGAAGGAATACTGCGGAAAGAAGGGCTGCTCGCAGTACAACCCCGACTATGAACATCCCGGCGTGCTGATCACGGTCGCCTCGGGCGACTCGGGCTACGCCGACACTTATTTCGAATTGGGTTATTCCACCGTCAACTTCCCGGCTTCATCCCCCGATGTGGTCGCGGTGGGCGGAACGGCGCTCTTCAAGGAGGAAGAAGTTCCGCGCGGGTGGTTCGAGGAAGTGTGGAACGAACCGTTCCTTTACGCCGGGACCGGTAGCGGATGCTCCAAGTTCGAGCCCAAGCCCGCATGGCAGACCGACACGGGCTGCGCCAAGCGGACCGATAACGACGTCGCGGCGGTCGCGGCCGCCGTCTCGCCGGTGTCGGTGGGCATCGACGGCACCTGGGAACTGGTTGCGGGCACGAGTGTCGCGTCGCCCCTGGTCGCGGGCATCGAGGCGCACGCGAGCGCCCACGAGCGCTCGCTCGGCGCTCGCGCCTTCTACGAAGACCCGAGCTCACTGTTCGATGTCACCCAGGGATTCGATTGGGATCCGCTCGATGAAAGCGGAACCAGCGAATGCGCTCCGAACGAATATCTGTGCAACGCCGAGGTCGGCTACGACGGGCCGACCGGGCTCGGCACACCGGACGGGGTTCCCGTCGAATCGGCCGCGGGTCCCGTCGTGACCAAGATCGCACCCGACACCGGTCCGGAACGCGGCGGCAAGAAGGTCGAGATCGAAGGCACCGGTTTCGAAGGCGTCACAGAAGTCAAGTTCGGGTTGACCCTGGCGAAAGCTTTCACCGTCAACTCGGCGACGCTGATCACCGCGAAGGCGCCGGCGGGCAGCGGGACGGTCAACGTGACGGTGACGACCGGAGCCGGAACCAGCGCGACCGGCAGCGCCGACCGGTTCACCTATCGCTAGAGCCGGCGCAGGCAAGGGCGTGAGCCGAGGCTTCACCGACGAGGGCCTGGAGCGCTGGCGTGCGACCGCCGAGCGCCACGTCGGCGACGAGCTCGTCCCGGGCCTGGTCGCGCTAATCGCTCGCGGCGATGACGTGCACGTCCAGGCGCTCGGCACGCTAGCAATCGGCGGCCCGCCCGTCACGCGCGGGTCGATCTTTCGGATCGCATCGACGACCAAGCCGATCACCGCCGCGGCGACGCTCGCGCTCGTTCAGGAGGGGCTGATCGGGCTCGACGAGCCGGTCGAGGGGCTGCTGCCCGAGCTGGCCGAGCGCCGTGTCCTGCGGCGCATGGACGGGCCGCTGGACGACACCGTGCCGGCCACCCGCGCGATCACCACGCGCGATCTACTGACGTTCACGTTCGGCTTCGGGATGGTGCTCGAGATGTTCACCGATCCTCCCTGGCCTATCTTCACGGCCACCGAAGAGCTGCAGCTGGCGACGCTCGGACCACCCGATCCGGGCGTCCAGCCCGACTCCGACACGTGGATTGCGGGCCTCGGCCGGCTGCCGCTGCTCGCGCAGCCGGGCGAGCGCTGGCTGTACAACACGGGCGCCTCGGTGCTCGGCGTGCTGCTCGCCCGCGCCGCCCGACAGCCGCTTGGCGAGGTCATGCGCACACGCGTGTTCGAGCCGCTGGGGATGCGCGACACCGCCTTCTGGACCGCGGACGCCGGGCGGCTCGCAACCGCCTACATGCCGACCCCGGAGGGCCTCGTGAGATGGCGTCCCAGCGAGGCTTGGAGCGCGCCGCCCGCATTCGGTGACGCAGCGGCTGGGCTCGTCTCGACCGCTGATGATCTGCTCGCGTTCGCGCGCATGCTGCTCGACCGAGGCCGGCCCGTGCTTTCGCCTGAGAGCGCGCACGCGATGACCAGCGACCAGCTGACCGCGGCGCAAAAGGCACGTGGAGGACTCGGACCGGATTTCTTCGCGAAGCGCTCGTGGGCGTTCGGTCAGGCGGTGCTCGCCGGCGGCGCGTTCGGCTGGGACGGCGGACTGGGCACCACCTGGCTCGTGGACCCCGCCGCTGATCTCACGATCATCGTGCTAACACAGCGCCTGTTCGAGACGCCGAGTCCGCCCCAGGTGCATCGCGATATCCAAGCAGCGGCATACGCCGCGTTGGCCTAGCGTCATACGCCGTGGCGCCGTACGCCACCGCTGGCGGCGTACGATCGGCCGGCCGGCAGGGAGAGCTGCGGCCGCCGTTGGCGGGGTACGACAGACCCGGGGCGGGCGAGCGCCGCGCGCCTCTCGAGCGCGGCGCTCGCCCGCAGGACCCCGCCTACTGAACTTTCGACTTCCCTTCGACCGTGTTCGGCGTATCGACGACAGGCGCGGCGTTGCCTTTGACGGTCAGCGATCCGTGGATTTCGTTGTTCGAGACCGTCGTCCCGCCATCGTTGTTATTCACCTTGAGCGATCCGTGGAAGACGTTTTCGTCAACCAGCGCTTCGCCCTCGATCTCGACGCCGTCGGCGTTGCCGGTGACGTTGACCGACCCGTAGAAGGTGCTCGCCGGGCATTCACCGCCTCCGCCGCCGAGCACGACCGGCCCCGCTCCATCACTCAGCTTGACCGTGCCGGAGACGCTGGCGCCGCAGATCCGCACGTTCGCTGCGCCCTTGGCAGTGAGCGCACCCGCGAGCGTGGCCCCTTCGACATACAGCGATCCGCCCTGCTTGACCTTGACGGGCCCGTCCGCTTGCGCGGTCGAGGCGAGCTCGACGTTCTGGCCGGCCTTGATCGTGAGCGTGCCTTTCACGGTGCCGGTGATCACCTGGCCATATTCGACCTGCGTGGTGCACGACTTGGTCGTTTCGTGGCCGACGTTGTCCACCGCCGTGCGCGTCACCGTCTGCGGTCCCGCCGTACCGGTGTCGATCGGGACGGTTCCGCTCGGGTCGACCGCCAGACCGGACTGGTCGTCAGAGGCTGTGACGGTTGCGACAACACCCTCTTCGCCCACCATCGCGGTGGCCGGACAGGTGATCTGCAGGCTGGGCGGGGTGGCGTCAACCTGCACCGTCAGGCAGCCCTGCGCTGAGACGTTGCCGACGTTGTCGGCAACGGTTCCGCAGGCCGTGTGCGAGCCGCTGGTTTCGAATGTCTGCGCGCCCGGGATCGAAGCCGGGTTCACACCGCTGCCCGCACTGCCGTCGGCCAGCGCTGGGTCGCCGTCAGCGGCGAACGAGACTGCAACGCTGTCCTTGTACCAGCCGCCGCCACCGGCGTAGTCCGGTTCACGGTCGGCCGTGACCGAGGGCGGGTTCGGCGCGGTCTCATCCACCTTGACAGCTTCCGAGGACGGCGACGCTTCGCCTTCGCCGGTTTCGTTGCTCTCGATCACGCGATAGGCCCACGTGCCTTCTTCCTCGGGGTTGCCGCCCGCGAATGTGTATTCGGGGCTCGTGAGGCCGCTCGCGACGGTGCTCCAGCCGCCGTGCGCGTTCTCATGCTGAAGCGTGTACGCCACGGAGCCGGTCGCCACCGACGGTTCCCAGCTGAGCGTGAACTGCCCGCTCGCGCTGGGATTGGCGCCGGCGGAGACATGCGGTGCCCCGGACGCCGCGGGCACCGGGAGCTCGATCGTGAACAGCCTGCCGAGATCCTTCTGCAGACCGGCCGGAAGGCCTTCCTTGGAATCGATGCCGTTGTCGTACCAGACACTGTCGCCGTTGTCCTCCACGAGTTCGACCGTGTCGCCGTCGGCGATCGGGTCGGGAACCGACACGATCCCCTCCCAGGCGCCTTCGGCGACGGCGCTCAGTTCGGTGCTCGTCAGTACGGGCGGGTCGGCGGTATTGCCGTCCCACTCGTACAGGCCGAAGCTCGAGTTGGACTCGTCGGACGTGCCGGCGATCACGAGATATTCGTTGTTTGCATTCTTGCGGATCTCGCGAATGCCGAGCCCGCCCAGGTTCCACTCGAGCGGCGCGCCGAAGGTGGCCTTCGTGCCGCTGACCAGCGAGGAGAAGTCGGTGACCGGGATGAGCAGTGCATCGTTGCGGTCGTTCGGCGGCTCGAGCGGTGCGCGGAATGCCACATAGGCCGTGCTGGTCGAGCCGGCTGCGAACTCGAGCCCCTCGGCGTTGAAGCCGCTGGCCTGGTCGGATGCCACACCGCTCGCGGTCGATTCGGCCAGGCCGAGGGGATTGCCGTTGTCTTCATCCCATTCGATCATGTCCTCGCGCAGGTGGGTGTAGCTGCCGAGATAGTTGAGTTCGGTGTTGGCGCCCGAGCCGGTGATCGTCGCCGCGAACACCACATCGTGTCCCGGTTCGGGTTTGCCTTTGTGGCTGTTTGATATCGAGCCCATCCAGTAGAGCGTGTCGCCCGCCCGCGCGGAGGCCTCGATGTCCATTTCGGTCGAGCCGTATGGCAGTTTGCTGGTGAAGTCGAATGTCTTGACGGGCTCTCCCGAGACGCGCTCGTCGTAGAGACGCAGCACGTTGTTCTCGTCGTCGCCCACGATCATGTAGCCGTCACCGACGTCGATCTCGGTCGAGCCGTTGCCGGCGCCCGCGTAGTAGCGATCGCTGGGGTTGCCCTGGTAGGCCGAGACGCCGTAGGTGATCGAGGTGGTGGTTTTCGCGCCGTTCGGCGCCTGCACGGTCAGCGTGATCGTCGAGATGCCGACCGCGCCGGGTGTGACCGTCAGGGTCCTGGTCGCGCCGTTGCCGCTGACGTTAGCTTCCGGGGCGACGGTTTTGTTCGAGGAGCTCGCGGTCACGATCAGTTCGCTGGCTTCATATTCGGAGTCGCCGACGGTCATTTCGAGCGTTGAGTTGGTTGGATCTTCGAGCGCGGCCGCAAGCGATCCTTCGGCCGGCGTGATCGTCGGGGCCGGCGGAGGCGTGCCGCCGCCCGAGCCGATCGTCGTGCCGGGGGTGAACGCGACGCCGCGGAAAGCCTCGTTGGCGGGCGCTGTGGCGATTTCTTCGGCCGTGCCAGACAGCGTGCCGCCCAGTCCGCTGGGGTCGGTGATCTTGTACAGAACTCCGCCTTCGCCGGAGGAGCCGCTGGTGGTGGCGAAGATCGTCACGACCCCGTCGAAGTCGTTGGCGGTGAGCCCGGTGACGTTGGCCACCGCGACCGAGCCCTCCTTGACCCATTTTTCACCGACGAGGCCATACTTCACGACCTCGCCGACGCCGTCGTCGGCGACGTACATCGTGTCCGGAGCCATCCCCATGCCGAGCGTGAGCAGGGTGAAGGCGTAGGGCTCGCTCGGGGCGGATTCGAACGGCAGATTAGAGGTCGTCTGACCGCCGGTCATGGGCAGTTCTTTGCCCACTTTGGCGATGTTGATGCCTTCCTTGGTCGGGTCCGATGAGGTGTAGAGCTGACCGTCGTAGATCGTGACGGCACGCGCGTTGGTGTCGCTCGTGCTCATCAGAGTCGAGGTGGAGGACCCGACCGTCGTGTAGTGCACGCCCCCGGCGGTGCTTTTGCCGGCTCCGCTGACCCAGATATGCGTGCCGTCGCTGGTGGTCGCGCCCCGCGGGTTGTTCCCGTTCCCGAAGTCGGTCAGCGCGGTTTCCGTGTTGACTTCCTCCCCGGCGCTCACCCGGGCAACCGTCCGTGGGACGCTGGAGGACGTGGTTTCGGAGACTTTCGCGGTCGCAGTCGAGGTGTCGTAGCCGGTGGCCATCAGGTATTCGCTGTTGGGTGAGAGCGTCAAGAGCCCTCCGAGCTGGCAGAGCCGCTCGCGCGCAGCGCCTTGTTGGGCAGGTTCGTTTCCGCGGGCAGCGCGACCGATTCGACGAGTTTCCCACTCGGTTCGTACTCGTTGAGGAACACTGGGAAGGCGGAGCCCGACAGGCCGCCCGTGCCGGTTCCCACGCGGTAGACGACCACGTCGCCGGGCGTGAAGCTGGCCGCGAGCGCCGGCGAGGCCTCGGCCGCCAGCATGATTACCGCGGCGCAGCCCGCGAGGGCGATGAGCACGGAGCGAGAGCGACGATACATCCCAGCAAGCATCCTCGACACGGCAAGCGTCCTTTCCTTGGCAGACAGGCTCCCAGCCCGCAGCTCGGGCCCACGGACGCGCAACCCTAAGTTCGGCGGCCCGCCGATTCGTGTCCGAGATGTGACCGAGCCGTGTCCAGGTCGTGAACGGCGTACGGGTCGGGGCAGATCGGCCCACACGTCGAGCCACCAGCGCTACCGGCCGCGGATCGCGCCAGCGTCGCGCCACTTCGGCGCTAGCGGCGCGGATCGCGCCACATCGGCCAAAGCTTGGGTCCGCGCGGCAGGCGCAGCTCACGCAACACCCTGAAGCCGTGGCGCGCGTAGAAGTCGATGTTGCGTTCCTTGGAGGACTCCAGGAACGCGCCGACTCCGTCGCGATCGCATTGCTCGAGCACCGGCCGAAGCACGGCCGAGCCGAAGCCCTGACCTTGTGCCACGGGATCGGTCCCAAGCACCGCCAGGTACCAATGCGGCGGGTCGCGTGGATGCTCGCGCTCCATCCCCAGCAGGCCCGCCCCGATCAGCGGCTGGCGCAGCGCAAGTCGCAGCCTCGCCGTGGCGCGCACGATCGCGAGGTCCTCGCGCCACGTGGTTTGCCAGCGGTTGGGGGGCGCCCACAGCGCCGCCGCCGAGCAGTCGTCGGTGATCCATACCTCCTGGTGGGGCAGCAGCTGGCGCATACGGGTGCCGTGAAAGCCTCGGAGGATCCCGAAGCGCAGGCGCTCGGGCGGGCACGACCAGCAGGCGACGGGATCGTCCATGAACGCTCGCGCGAGCGCGTCGGTCGCGGCCGGCAGGTCCTGGGCGCTGGCGCGGCGCACGTCCATCAACGTCGCTCCCGCGACTGCCGCAGGCCATCTTCCGGCACACGCTCCGACGAGCCCTCGGATGTGCCCCGCGAAGATCGCGCGTCGAGCGCCAGCTCGACCTGCGAGTCCGTCGCGAGCTCTGGCATCAGCCCCTGCAACGGCTCGTGCGCGAGCCGGTGGCGTACGCGGTCGCGCACTTCCGCGTAGCGCAGCACCTCGTAAGCAATCAGCCCACACAGCACAGCGGCAAGGATGCCAAGTGCTGCCAGCGCCGGCAGCCTCGCGCCGACGGGCACCAGCGCGAGCAGGATAGCCGCGCACACGAGCCGGCGCGTGCTGAGCGTGCCCATGTTGCGCAACCGGAAGGCCACGTGCGCGAGCAGATAGAGCGACGCTCCGCCGAGCAGCGCGGCGGCCGGCACCGTTCGCAGCGGGGCGTCGACGTGCTCGAGCGTGCGTTGGATCCCGACTGCGATCAGCGCGATCCCCGCGACCATCGGAAAGTGCAGGTAGGAGTAGGAGTCGCGCGCGATCCCGTTGCGCTCGCGTCCTTCGCGCGCTTTCGCCAGCCGCCGCGCGGCGATGATCGCGGTGACGTCGAAGTAGGCCCACCACAGCGCCGCGGCGATGGCGATGCCGAGCACCGCCGCGACCACGACGCTCGGCGCGAGCACGGCCTTGGAGCCCGCTCCGATCACGACGATCGACTCGCCCAGCGCGATGATCAGGATCGCGCCGTGGCGCTCGGCGAAATGCCCGGGCACCAGCTTCCAGCCTTCGATCCCGAACAGGTAAGGCCCGCCCATGTCGATCAGCAGGGCGACGCCCCACAGGCCCAGCTGCACGGCACCGCTCGCGAACGCCGCGATGAACAGCATTGCGACGCCCACGCCCGTACTTATCGCCAGCCCGAGCACCGAGTGGCGCAACGCCGGATCGTCGCGGCTGGCGAGCATGAACAGCACGATGTGAGCGACCCGCACGACCGCGTACGTGCAGGCGAACAGGAGCGCCTCGGAGCCGAACGCGCCTGGAATGCAGAGCGCGGCCACCAGGAAGGCCGCCATCGCGACGAACATCGCCAGGCGCACCGATCCCTCCTCGGGATCGACCACGCTCGTCAGCCACGCGTAGCCGCCCCACGACCACCACAGGACGGCCAGTACCAGCAGGCCCTTGCACACGCCTTCCCAGGTCGGCGTCTGGACGATCAGGGCCGTGCACTGTGTCAGCGCGAGCACGAACACGAGATCGAAGAACAGCTCGAGCGGTGTGACGCGCTCGCCTTCGCGCAGGACGGCCGTCAGATGCGGAAGGCGGCTGCTGCCGGCGGGGCTGGTGCTCACCGATCCATCTTGGCAAGCCTCAGCGCAGCGATCTCTTCCCCGCCGCGTGGACCGGCGCCTCGCCCCACAGCTGCTCGAGACGGTAGTACTCGCGCGTGGCGGGTGTGAAGATGTGCACGACGACGTCGAGATAGTCCATCAGAATCCAGTCGCCCCGGCTGAGGCCCTCGACCCTCCGCGGCAGCAGGCCGTGCTCGTGCTTGCATCCCTCGAGGATGCCGTCGTGAATCGCCTTGGTCTGGCGCTGGGTGTTGCCCGAGCACACGACCAACCAGTCCGTGTACCCGACGACGCCGCGCATGTCGAGGACCGTCACGTCCACCGCCTTCTTGTCGGACGCGTACCTGACGATCTCTCTGAGCAGCTGCTCGCCCGCGATCTGCTCGCCGGCACCGGGCGCTGGAGCGCCCTCCGCAGCGCGCGGCGGTTCTTGACGGGCTGCGTCGCGAGTGCTCATCGAAGCGCATCCCGTGTGCGGGTGACCGCACTGTCCTCGAGCGGCGCGCGCGCGTCGCGGTAGAGACCGTGCTCGGCGATGTACGCCGCGACCGGCTTCCCTACGAGCTCGTCGACCTCCAGGCCGCCGGCAACTCGCTCGCGCACCTGGGACGAGGACACGGCGATCGGCGCCATCGCGAGGAACTCGATGCGCGGGGAAGGATGCAAGCCGAGTAGGGCCTCGCGTACCTCCTCGCGCCCGAGGCCGTCTCGCTCGGCGACCGCGAAGCCGGCCAGGCTGAGCAGCCGCTGCGGCTTGCTCCATCCTGCCAGCGTACGCGCGGTGTCGGCTCCCACTATGAACGTCAGCTCGACGTCGGGGCGCTCGTCATGGATGGCTTGAAGGGTATCCACCGTGTAGGACACACCACCCCGGTCGATCTCCCTGCCCGACGCCGTGACTCCGGGCGTCTCGAGGACGGCCAGGCGGCACATCGCGAGCCTGTGCTCGGCACCGTGGTCGTCGTGGTCCACGCGCTTGTTCGGCGCCGCGAACGCGGGCATCAGCGATACCCGCTCGAGGCCGAGCTCCACGCGCGCCTGCCGCGCCAGCGCGACGTGCCCGACGTGCGGCGGGTTGAAAGTCCCGCCGAGTATCCCGATCCGCTCGAGTCCGGTAATGCCCGTTGCCCTACGTCCGGATATGCCCGTCGCCCTGGATCAGGTACTTGAACGTGCACAGCTCGCGCAGGCCGATCGGTCCGCGCGCGTGCAGCTTCTGCGTTGAGTTGCCGATCTCCGCCCCCATCCCGAACTCGCCTCCGTCAGTGAAGCGGGTCGATGCGTTGACGTACACGCAGGCGGCGTTGACGCCGAGCTGGAACGCCCGCGCGGCGTCGGTGTCCCGCGTGACGATCGCCTCGGAGTGCCCGCTGCCGTATCGCGCGATGTGCTCGAGCGCCTGCTCGAGCGAGCCGACGACGCGGATCGCCAGAATCGGCGCCAGGTACTCTGTCTCCCAGTCCTCCTCGGTGGCCTCTTGCATCGGCGAGCCATCGCCGGCGATCCGTACGGGCACCGGTCCCCGAGCCACTGGGGCAGCCCCGCCAGCCGCTCGACCGCCGGCCACCGCTCCAGCCGCAGCCTCGCCCGATCTCGTGCCGCCGGCCCTTACGCCGTCAGCTACGACTCCCCCGTCCGCCGCTGGAGCTATGGCCTGCCCTGCGACTGACGCACGCGTGCGCGCGTGCGTGCGCGCGCCCTCATCGCCTCGCAGCTGCACGCCGGCCTGCTCGAGCGCGAAGGCGATCTCCGGCAGGAACGGGTCCGCGACGGCCTCGTGCACGAGCAGCGTCTCGGCCGCGTTGCAAACACCGGGGCGCTGGGTCTTGGCGTTGAGCACGATCTCTTGGGCCTCTTCGAGGTCGGCGCTCGCGTCGACGTAGACGTGGCAGTTGCCTGACGCGGCGTAGATGACCGGTACGGTGGCGTGCTCCTGCAGCGTCGCCTTCAGCCCCTCGCCGCCGCGCGGGATGATCAGATCGACCGTGTCGCTCTGACGCGCCAGCTCGGCGAGATCCTCGCGTCCGCCGCCGGCGAGCAGGCTCACAGCGCCCTGCGGCAGCCCGCGCGACACGACCGCCTCGCGGGCGATCTCGGCGAGCGCGGCGTTGGAGTGGGCGGCCATCGAGGATCCGCGCAGCACGATCGCGTTGCCGGACTTCAGGCACAGCGCGGTGGCGTCGATCGTGACGTTCGGACGCGCCTCGTATACGACGGCGACGACGCCGAGCGGGACGCGCACCTTACGCACATCCAAGCCGTTGGCGAGCCGACGGCCGTCGATCACCTCGCCCACCGGATCGTCGAGCGCGACGATCTGCTCGACGGCAGCGGAGATCTGCTCGATGCGGCCCTCGTCCAGGCGCAGCCGGTCGAGCAGCGCGTCGTTCAGGCCCGCGTCTGTGCCTGCCTGCATGTCCTGGGCGTTAGCGGCGAGCACGTCATCGGCCCGTGCGCGCAACGCTTGCGCGAGCGCCACCAGCGCAGAGTCCTTGCGCGCGCTGTCCAGTGTCGCGAGCTCACGCGCGGCCCGCTTGGCCGACCGGCAGACGTCGGCTACCGCTGAGACCGTTGTTGCCATCAGCACCAGAGGATAGACGGGCCTCCGAGCCCGGCAGCGCTCCTCAGTCGAGCACCAGGTAGTCGCGGTGCACTGCCTCCTCGCTGGCGCGCGGCAGCAGCTGGCGCACTGCCGCCGACTGCAGACCCTTGATCCGGCGCAGCTCTCCGGCGGAGTAGTTGCAGATGCCCTTGCCGATCGGGCGCTGGGAGGGGGCGCCGTCGCCGTCGTGCAGCGCGATCGCGACCGCGTCGCCGGCGTCGAACTCGCCCTCGACCTCGACGACGCCGACCGGCAGCAGGCTCGCGCTGCCCTCGTCGAGAGCGCGCGCGGCACCGCGATCGACGACGAGCGTGCCGCGCGCCGGCTTGGCGTACTTCAGCCACAGCTTGAAGCTCGAGTAGCGAGCCTCGCGGGGCTCGAAGCGCGTGCCGATCCTCCCCCCGGCGATCACGGTGGCGAGCGCCTGTGGCGATAGACCGTTGCAGATGGTCGTGACGATGCCGGCGGCGGTGGCCATGTCGGCGGCCACCACCTTCGAGCGCATTCCGCCCGAGCCGAGCGGCGAGGTCGTGTGGCCCACCTCGATGTTCTCGAGCGCCGCGAAGTCACGCACGCTCTCGATCAGCCGCGCGTCGGAGCGCAGCCGCGGGTCGGCCGTGAAGAGTCCGTCGATGTCCGTCAGCAGCACCAGCTCGTTGGCGCCGATCAGGACCGCCACCTGCGCCGCGAGGAAGTCGTTGTCTCCGAACGAGATCTCGTCGGTGGCCGTCGTGTCGTTCTCGTTGATCACCGGCATCACCCGCCAGGCGAGCAGCTTCTCGAGCGTCTGGCGGGCGTTCAGGTAGTGCGTGCGAGCGCTCATGTCGAAGAACGTCAGCAGCACCTGCGCACTGGTCACTCCGCGCGCGCGCAGCAGCTCGTCGTAGACGCGGTAGAGCTTGCCTTGGCCGACGGCGCTCGCCGCCTGGAGCTCTTCGACGGTGCTCGGACGCTGCGCCAGGCCCATCGTGCGCATGCCGCGCGCGATCGCTCCACTCGTGACGAGGATCGCCTCGTCTCCGTCCGCGTGTAGCCGCGCGGCGCTGTCGCACACGCGCGCGAGCGCCTCCTCGCGCAGCTCTCCGTCGGCGTCCGCGACCACGCTCGAGCCGAGCTTGATGACGACACGTCTCATCGCGTCAAGCAGCGTAGACGCTGGACGCAGCGCAGACGCTGGACGCCGACAGCCAAGCGCGCTTGCTCTGGCTGGCTGGCTCTACGGCGCGCGCGGATCGAGCTGGAACGCGGTGCCGGCGATCTCCAGATCATCGCCCGGGTGGAAGCCCGCGTTCTCGAGCGCCCCGATCACCCCGATCCTGCGCAGCCGCTCCTCGACGTAGGCGAGCGCGTCCTCGTTGTCGAGGTCATAGCGTGCCAGGAGCCGCTCGACCCCTCGGCCGCTGACCGTAAAGGCGCTTGGCCCGACGCGCTCGACCTTGAAGCCACGCCCCGAGCCGCTCGGCGTGAAGACCATGTGCTCGACCAGCTCGTGCTCAACGAGCTCGTGCCCGACCAGCTCGTGCTCGCCGTCGCGCGCATGCACGTCGCCGCCCGCTTGGGCGCCCGCCGGTGCGAGGGGCGCACCTGCGCCAGACTCGTCGCCGGCCGTTTCGGGCACCAGCGCGAGCAGCAGCTGTCCCAGCTCGCGTATGCCCGCGCCGGTGGCGCTCGATGTGCCAAGCACGGGCACGTCGGGGCCGAGGCGCCGCTCCCACTCGCGCTGCTCAGCGGCGATCTGCGCGGGGGGCAGCAGATCGACCTTCGACAGCGCAAGCACGCGCGGAAGCAGGCTCAGGCGCGTGTCGTAATGCGCCAGCTCGCGCTCGATCGCGGCATAGTTGGCGACCGGGTCGGCGCCGTCTCCCGCTGACAGCGACGGGGCGACATCGAGCACGTGCACGAGCAGCCTGGTGCGCTCGACGTGGGCGAGGAAGTCGTGTCCGAGCCCGGCGCCGTCGCTCGCGCCCTCGATCAGGCCGGGGATGTCGGCCACCACGACCTGGCGCCGCGAGGCTTCGTCCTCGAGCACCCCGAGCGCCGGCGTGAGCGTCGTGAACGGATAGCTCGCGATCTTCGGCGTGGCACGGGTGAGACGCGACAGCAGCGAGGACTTGCCTGCGTTCGGCATCCCGACCAGACCGACGTCGGCGAGCAGCTTGAGCTGCAGCTCGATCCAGCCCTGCTCACCCGGGAGGCCGCGTTCGGCGAAGCGCGGCGCCTGGCGGGTGGCGGTGGCGAAACGCTTGTTGCCCCGGCCGCCGGGGCCACCGCGCGCCATCCGCGCGCGCTGCCCGTCAGCGACCAACTCCCAGCGGCGGCCACCGAGATCGTCGGCGCCGACGCCGCGGGCCTCTGTGCCGGGCGGCACCGTCAGCGTCAGCGTGGCGCCGTCGGCGCCATGGCGCAACGCGCCTTCGCCGTGACCGCCCCGTCCGGCTCGGTAGTGAGCGCGGCGCCTGAAGCCGCGCAGATCGCGCAGCGAGCCGTCGCACACGAGCACCACGTCACCTCCGCGCCCCCCGTCGCCTCCGTCGGGTCCGCCGCGCGGGACGTGCGCCTCGCGCCGGAAGCTCATGCAGCCGTCGCCGCCGGCTCCAGCCTCGACGTGGATCTTCGCGCGGTCCTCCATCGTGACCGCTTGGGATCAGCGACCTGCGCCGCCTCCGGACGGGATGACGCTTACGACACGTCCGCGTCTGCCCGTGGTGAACGCGACGGTGCCGGCGGCGCGCGCGTACAGCGTGTCGTCCTTGCCGAGCCCGACGCCGGCGCCGGGCTTGAATTTGGTGCCGCGCTGGCGCACGATGATCTCACCTCCACCGACGGTCTGGCCGGCGAAGGTCTTGACCCCCAGGCGCTGCGCGTTGGAGTCGCGGCCGTTGCGGCTCGATCCGAGTCCCTTCTTATGCGCCATCCGCGGCCTTCTCCTCGCTGGCTTTGGCTTTGGCTTTGGCTGGCGCTTTCGCTTTGCCGGCGCGGGCCGTGATGTCGGTCACTTCGATCCTCGTGAGCTCCTGACGGTGCCCGGTGCGGCGCTTGTAGCCGCGCTTGGGCTTGAACTTGAACACCCTCAGCTTGTCGCCACGCTCGTGTGCGATCACCTTGGCTGTGACCTTGGCGTGCGCCAGGCTGGCCTGGTCGAGCAGAGCCTGGTCGTCGCGCAGCATGAGCAGCTGCAGCGCGACGCTGTCGCCCTCGGCCGCGGCAAGCCGCTCGACGACGAGGCGCTGGCCGCGCTCCACGCGGTACTGCTTGCCGCCGCTCTTGACAATTGCGTACATATGAGTCTCGGTGGTGCTTATCGGTCTGGGTGGCGCTCGCCGGCCTAGTCGCTGCTCACGTTGGCCTTGGCAGCCGAACGGCGCCGCCCGCCTCTGCGACCGCGACGCCGAGGTTTGGATTGTAGGCCATCGTCTGAGCCGTCCGCGTCCACGGACCCGTTCGCGTCGCCATCCTCGTCGGACGCCGGTGCCGCCACGAGCGTGCGCGGGGCCTCGAGCGCCGGGGCGGCACCATTTTGCGAAGCCGCCAGCTCGTCGCTGTGCGAGTCGGCGGGCGTTGCACCGGGACCGCCGTTCGTGTCCGGCCTGACGACACTTGACCGGGACGTGGACGTGCGTTTCCTGGACCGGCGTCCGCGCGCCGGCGCAGGCGCGCGCGGCGCAGGCCTGACGACCTCACCGGACTCGTCCAGCAACAGCGCGCTGGCAGCGGTCCGGCCGACCTGATCGATGCGCACCATGCGCTTCTCGCCAACGTGGGCGGCGGCGCCCGCGATCGAGATTATGTAGCCGTCGATTTTGGCGACGGCGTCGTTGACGTCGTACATGTGCGGCTCGACGATTTCGACCAGCACCTCGTCGCCGTGCTTGAACGGAAGCGCTCGCTCCTCGACCTCGGCGCGTGTGCCGACGAAGGTGATCGCGAAGTGGTCAAGCGCCAGTCCCGCAGAGCCCTCGAACAGGAACGACTTGCCTGTCTGCGCCTCGAGCGCGTGCAGGACGCGCGAGGCGTGTCCGGTGAACTGAGTGCTGACGCGCGGGTTCATTTGCACCAGCAGCGCCTCCGCCTCGGGGTATTCGACCGCCGCGTCACGGAGCTTGCGCTCGAACTCGATCGCGATCGTCTCCTCGCTCTTGATCACACCCTCGCCCTCGCAGGTCGGGCAGGGACGGCTCATGATCTCGCGCACGCCCTCGGTGACGTTCTGGCGGGTCATCTCAACCAAGCCGAGCTTGGAGATCTCGGCGGTGAACGTCTTCGTGCGGTCTTCGTCAAGCGCCTTGCGCAGCGTCTTCATCACCGTGTCGCGGTTGCGGGCGCGGGCCATGTCGATGAAGTCGATGACGATGATCCCGCCGATGTCGCGCAGGCGCAGCTGATTGACGACCTCCTCGGCGGCCTCGAGGTTGGTTTTGGTGATCGTCTCCTCCAGCGCCGCGCCTTTGCCGCGCCCGATGAAGCTGCCCGAGTTGACGTCGATCGCGGTCAGCGCCTCGGCGTAGTTGACCATCAGATAGCCGCCGCTGGGCAGATCGACGCGTCGCGAGAGCACGCCTTCGATCGCCTCATCGACCTTGTAGGCCTCGAACAGCGGTGTGTCGGGCTCGTCCCACAGCTCGACCCGCTCGACCAGCTCCGGAGCGGTGCGCGCGAAGAACGACACGAGCCGGTGGTGCTGCTGCTCGTCATCGACGATCGCCCGCTCGAAATGCTCGGAGAAGATGTCGCGCACGACCCGCACGGACAAATCTGCCTCCTGGAAGACGAGCCCGGGCGCCTCGGTCTCGGCGACACGCTTGACGAGCACCTCGTGCAGCTTGTGCAGGTAGGTGAGCTCGCGTTCGAAGTCCTGGCGCTTGGCGCCGTGCGCGGCGGTCCGGATGATCGCGCCGCCCTTGCCGAGGTCGAGCTTGGCCGTCTGGCGGCGCAGGCGCTCGCGCTCTGCGTCTTCGAGCCGGCGTGAGACGCCGATCCCTTCTCCGCTCGGCGCATAGACCATGTAGCGGCCGGCGATCGTCAGCTCCATCGACAGCCGCGCGCCCTTGGTCTTGAGCGGGTCCTTGATCACCTGCACGACGATCTCCTGACCGGGCTTGAGCAGCTCGGAGATCTTGTGCTTGCCGCCCCCGCGGCCGCGCTTGGCGACCTCGACGCCGGGCAGCACGATCTCATCGACGTGCAGGAATCCGTTCTTCTCGAGGCCGATGTTGACGAACGCCGCCTCGAGGCCCGGCAGGACGTTGTTGACCTTGCCCTTGTAGATGTTGCCGACGATCGAGCGCCCGCCACGGCGCTCGATGTAGAGCTCAGCTACACGGTACCCGGCTCCCCGAGCGATATCTGTTGGTTTGCCACGCCCCCCGGTGGCCGACGCGGCGGCCTTCGCAGTCGCCGTGGCCTTGGCGGTGGTGGTTTTGGCGGTGGTGGTCTTGGCCGTGGCGGCAGCCTTGGCGGTCGCGGCAGGCTTGGCCGCGCGCCCGCGCGAGCCTGAAGAGCCCTTCGCGGCGCCCGGCGTGGTGGTCGCCTCCAGCAGCGCGACGCGCGTCTCCGCGCGGTCCACGCTCACGAGCACTTGCTTTTTCAATTTTCAAATCCAGTCTTGTCATGGTTCAGTGGAGCGGCACTCGGCCCTTGAGCGCAGCCGAGGCACGAGAGCGGACGTAGATCGACTGCAGCAGACCCGCCGCTAGCAAAATGGTGATCACCGACGAGCCGCCATAGCTCATGAGCGGCAGCGTGACGCCGGTGATGGGCATGATCCCGATGGTCATTCCCACGTTCACAAACACCTGAAACATCAGCATAGCCGCTACGCCGGCCGCGATCAGCGCCCCGAACAGGTCCTTGGCCATCGCCAGGATGTGCAGCGTACGCCAGATCAGCAGGGCGTACAGGCACAGCACCAGCCCCGCGCCGACGAAACCGTACTGCTCGCCGACCGCCGCGAACACGAAGTCGGTGTCGTCCTCGGGCACGAAGTTCAGCCGGATCTGGGTCGCATTCGAGCCGCGGCCGGTCTTCTGGCCGGAGCCGATCGCGATCTTGGACTCGTCGAGCTGGTAGGAGGGGTTGGGTTCGCCGGTCTTGGATTCGGTTTCCTTGATTTCCTTGAAGTTCGTGCTCGGGTGCAAGAACGCGGTCAGGCGTTCGGTCTGGTAGGGCTTGAGAACGTGCACGCCGACCGCCGGCGCGGCGACCAGCACGATCGTCGCCGAGACACACACGAGCGCCACAAGAGCCACGAGCTGGCGCCAGGGGGAGCCGGCGACGAGCAGCAGCACGAACGCGATCACCATGTAGACGATCCCCGAGCCGAGGTCCGGCTGGGCGATCACAAGCATCGCCGGCACCAGCGCGAGCAGAAGCACGCGCACGGTCGTGTCGCGCTCGCGCAGGCGTCGGGCACGATCGACGATGAACGCGGACAGCGCCAGGATCAGCAGCACCTTGCCGAGCTCGGACGCCTGGAAGGAGAAGAACGGCAGGCTGATCGCGCGCTGCGAGCCGTTGATCGAGTGGCCGGCCGCGAGCACCGCCAGGATGCTGAGGATCAGCAGGGCGTAGATCCCGTTTTTCAGCGACCGCAAGCGCCCGTAGTCCAGCCGCGACACCGCCACCATCAATCCGAGGCCGATCGCCAGATAGACGATCTGGCGATCGACGTAGTAGTGGGGCTGGCCCGGTACCAGTTCACGCGTGGCCTGGCCGAGCGTCAGCACCGACGCGATCCCGAGCCCAACCACGGCGAGCGTCAACAACGGGTCCAGCGGCAGCGTCAGCGGGCGCGTGCCCGCGTTTTGCGCCGGCTCTTCGGCGCGCCTGATCGGGCTGTCAAGGGAGGAAGCGGGCATTTGCGTGATCGAGCAGTCTGCCGGATCAGAACGTTTTCGAGGTTCCCGCCACGAACTTCTCGGCTTGGCCGAACCACTTGGCGGCGATCAGGCGGGCGATCGGTGCGGCCGTTTCTGCGCCGAAGCCGCCCTGCTGCACGGTCACCGCGATCACGATCGGGCGGCTCGGGTCTGCGAGGTAGCACATGTACCACGACTGTTCGACCTCGCCGGCCCGTTCGGCGGTGCCGGTCTTGCCGTAGACCGGGTGCTGTTCCTGGTTCCAGCCCGCCCACACATCGGCCGAGGTCCCGCCGGGTTGACTGGCGGCCTCGTGGATGCCTTCCATGACGAGGCTCAGGTCTTCGTAGTTGAGGTGCACCTGGCGCACCGGCGGGTAGCTGAGCGTCTGCAGCAGCTGCCCCTGGGTGTTCTCGATCGCACTGCCCAGATGCGGATGCACGACCTCTCCATGGCCGCCATGCAGGTATGCATTGGCGAGCGTCGAGTAGGCGACCGCCATCTGCAGCGGATTGGTCTGCAGGCTGCCCTGGCCGACCGCCAAGTCCATGTTGTAGCCGACGGTCCAGGGCTCGCCCGGTTCGGCGACGTATCCGCATACCTGCTTGCCCGTACGGGGGTGCTCGCGTTCGCACTTGGCCTGCAGGACGTTCTGTTCGGCCAGCCATTGGCGACTGGGGATCGTGCCAGAGAATTCGCTCGGCAGGTCGATCCCGGTGGGCTCGCCGATCCCCAGTTCGCGGGCCTTGTCCTGGATCACGTTTCCGTAGCTGTTGGCGAGCTCGCCGACCGTGAAGAAGTACGTGTCGGACGACACCTTCAGCGCTTCGACCAGGCCGACGGCGCCATAGTCGGCGTGACCGGCGTTGCAGAACTGCTCGCCGGTGACGTCGATGCACTGGCCGGCACCGAGACCCTCGCTCGGGTTGATGACGCCGCGTTCGAGCGCCGCCATCGCAGTGATCGGCTTGAACGTCGAGCCGGTCGGGTAGGCGCCTTCGGTGGCACGATTGACCAGCGGCGCGGGATTTTCTTCACCTGAGCCAACGCCCTCGAGCTGTTCGTATTCGTGCTGGCTGAGTGGCTCGGCGAAGCGGTTCGGGTCGAACGACGGGTAGGAGCCCATCGCGAGGACTTCGCCGTTGAGCGGGTCCATCGCCACGAAGGCGCCGGCGTTGGCCGGTTTGCCGCCGGCGCGGGCGTTGTCGATTCCCTCGAGCAGGGCTTTTTCGCCCTCGCGCTGCAGCGGTAGCGATAGCGTGGTCTTGAGGTCGTAGCCGGCCTGCGGCGGAGTCGGCTGGAGCTTGCTCGGCTCGGGATAGCCTTCGGAGTTGACCTGGACGCGCTCCATTCCGGGCCTGCCGCGCAGGTAGCGGTCGTAGTAGTACTCGAGCCCCGACTGGCCAACCACGGTTCCCTGCTTGACGCCGGAGAAGGCGCGCAGCTTGAGCTCGTCTTCGGAGACCTGCCCGACATAGCCGAGCTCGTTGGCGGCCATTTCCCCGAACGGGTACGCGCGGATCGAGACCGGCTGCTGCGTGACGCCCGGGAAGTCGTTCTGGCGCTCGGCAAGGACCGTCAACACGCCAGGCCCGGCGTCGGTCTTGATCGTGACGGGCGCATAGGGCAGCGCCGTGCGTCCGCGAATCACGAGCGCCTGAACGTGCTGGGGGCTCATCCCCAGCAGCGCGCCGAGCCGCCTGTACAGCGCGAGCCGCGGCCTGCCGGCCGGCGGCAGCGCCGAGGGCACCACCTGCACGGCGTTGGTGACCTGACTGCTCGCGATCGGGTGGCCGTCGCGCGCGAGGATTTCCCCGCGCGGCGCGGCGATCGGCAGGTCGCGCACGCTCTGGGCTTCGGCCTGCGCGACGTAGTGTTCGCCGGTCAGCACCTGCAGGTACCAGAGGCGAAAGAAGATCACGCCGAACATCACGACCGCGATCCCGCCCAGGATCGCCACGCGGAAGGCCATCTGCGAGGACACGGGCGGCATGCGCGAGGACCCCGGTGCGCCACCCCCAGTCGAGTCGCCGGGGCGAAAGCGTTCGATCGCGCTCATGCGCGCGACAAGGGGCTCAGGCCACCGGTCGTGTAGGCGCGCCGGCGACGGCGTCGCGGGTCCTGGGGCAGGCTGCCGATCAGGCAGCGACGCACGAGGATCCACATCGGCACCGCGAAGATGGTATTGACGATGATTCCGACGATGATCTGGCGCAGCAGCTCGAGGCTGACGGGCGCGTCGACGCCAAGCATGAACTCCATCAGCGAGTAACCGATCAGGGCGGCGGCCGAGGCGCCGGCACCGAGCAGCAACGGCGTGAGCGCGGCTTGCGGGTCGCGCAGCTCGCGCAGGCGTCCAGACCAGAATCCGACGAGCGTGAGGATCAACGAGGTCAAGCCGAGGGTCTGGATCAACGCGAGATCGACGAGCAGCCCGACGGCGAACCCGCTCAGCGCTCCGACCGTCGAACCGCACAGCAGCCCGATGAAGGCGACCAGCAGGATCGACAGGTCGGCGCTGACCCCGAACACGGGCACCTCCGAGACGACACCGATCTGAAAGAACACGAGCACCACCGACAGCACGGCGACGCGGACGATCAGGCCAGTCGATACCGGCGTGGTCATCCGCCCGCTCCCGTCGAGGCGAGCTGCCCCGCCGTCGTTTCGCCGCCGGCCTGCTGACCCGGTGGGACACTCGACAGCAGGCTGCTGAGCCGCGTCGGCAAAGAGCCCTGAGCCGCGGTCAGCACCTGCACGACGTCGAGGTTGCGCAGGTTCGCGACGGGATGGACGTTGACCGCCGTGTAGGCGCTTTCTTCGTCGATCGAGGTCACCTGCCCGATCGGGATGCCGGGCGGGTACAGCGAGTCGTCGGGACTGGCGACGGTCCCCGACGTGAACACGTATTCGCCCGGATGCACGGGGGTGTTCGCCGGCAGGTACTGGAGCAGCAGGTCGTTGGGGTCGCCGACCTTGGGCTGCACGATGCCGGTCGCGCCGCTCTTGCCGAGGCGCGCGCTGACGCCCATCGAGCTGTCGGTGATGAGGCTGACCTGGGCCCCGTCGGAGGCGGCCAGCGTGACCTTGCCGACCAGGCCTTCGCCGTTGATCACGGGGTCTTCCGCCTGGACGCCCGCCGCGGTGCCAGCCCCGATCGTCACGGTCGAGTACCAGATGTTGGGGGTTTTACCGACGACGGTCGCGGTCACGGGCCGGTAGTCGGTGACGCTTAGCTGGCCATCGAGGTGGAACATGCTGAGCAGCTGCCGGTAGGACTGCTGGTTGATCTGATCAGCCACGATTTCGCGGCGCAGTTTGTCCACCTGCTTGCGCAGTTCGGCATTTTGGCTTTTGGCGTGCGCGGTTTCGCTGAACCAGCCGAACAGGTCGCGGACGGGCTTCAGAGCCTTGTTGGCGCCGTCCTGGATCGGCGAGATCACCGTCAGAAAGCCTCGCTGCGCCGAGTGCAGCGGTCCGCTGTCGGCCTCTCCGAAGTAGGCGGTGAGGAGGATCAGGGAAAGTACGACGAGCAGCGCGAGCAGCGCGCGGCGACGCCGGACCGTCTTGTTATGCACGATTCAGGGCCTTCCGAAGCGTTCATTGCACAGAGTACCCCCGCCGTCGTCGGCTGGTTTCGGTATCGAGCGGAGCTTGCTACAGCGCAGACAGACGTATTTGTAGAGCCGCCATCCGAGCTCGGCCTCACCGCCGCCGCCGGTTGCGCGAGTTGCGGTTGGCGCGGTGGATCGTCTCGAACTCCTCCAAGGAGCGCCCCGAGCCCACGGCCACGCAGGTCAGGGGCGACTCGGCCAGGTGAGCCGGCATCTGGGTCTCCTCGCGCAGACGCACGTCGAGGCCCTGCAGCAGCGAGCCGCCGCCGGCGAGCATGATCCCGCGGTCCATGATGTCGGAGGCCAGCTCCGGCGGAGTGCGATCGAGCGTCTCCTTGACCGCTTCGATGATCTGGTTGAGCGGCTCTTCCAGCGCCTGGCGAATCTCCTCGCTGGTGAGCACGACCGTCTTCGGCAGCCCCGAGACCATGTCGCGACCGCGGATCTCGGCCTGGAGCTCATCCTGCATCGCGCACGCCGAGCCGATCTCGAGCTTCAGCTCCTCGGCCGTCTGCTGGCCGATCAGGAGCTTGTACTCGCGCTTGGCGTAGTTGATGATCGCCTCGTCCATCTCGTCGCCGCCGACGCGGATGGACTGCGACACGACGATCCCGCCGAGCGAGATCACCGCCACCTCGGAGGTGCCGCCGCCGATGTCGACCACCATCGAGCCGGTCGGCTCACCCACGGGCAGGCCCGCGCCGATCGCCGCCGCCATCGGCTCCTCGATCAGGTAGGCGGTGCGCGCGCCGGCCGACAGGCACGCCTCCTCGACCGCGCGCTTCTCGACGCCGGTCACTCCGGATGGCACGCACACGACGACGCGCGGGTGGGCGAAGCGGTTCTGATGGACCTTCTGGATGAAGTGCCTGAGCATCTCCTCGGTCACATCGAAGTCGGCGATCACGCCGTCCTTCAGCGGACGGATCGCCTGGATCGTGCCGGGTGTGCGGCCCAGCATGCGCTTGGCCTCGATGCCGACCGCATGCACTTCTCCCGAGCGAGAGTCGATCGCCACGACGCTCGGCTCCGAAAGAACGATCCCGCGACCGCGAACGTACACGAGCGTGTTGGCGGTCCCCAGGTCAACCGCCATGTCGCGGCCGCCGAAGCCTGTCAGGTAGGTGAAGATGCTCATAGGTCAGGTCGAGGGACGCGTCCGTCGCTCATCTGCACACGCGTCCCGGTTCGGTTGCGCCCTTGCCGATGCAGGCGCCGTCCGGCGGCAAACGTTGCCCGCGGCAGTCTAGCGGACCCCCAATCTCGGCCTCCACGGGTGCGAGCGCATTTGCACCTGTTCGGCCGGTTTAGCGGCGACCGAACAACAGCTCTGGGTAGACGTCGAGCAGCGCCGCGACCGGCAGGCCGACGACGTTCTCATAGTCGCCCGCGACCTCGCGCACGAGCGCTGCTCCGGCGCCCTGAATCGCATACGCACCTGCGCGCCCGCGCCACTCGCCGGTCGCCAGGTACCACTCCAGCAGCGCCTCGTCGAGCGCCCGGAAGCTGACCGACGTGCGGGCAACGGCGATGCGCTCTTGGACAGCCCGCTCCTGGATAGCCTCACCCGCGCTTGCGTCGGACTCGTCCAGCACGAGCACAGCGAGCCCGCTGAGCACCTCGTGGCGAGCTCCGCTCAGCGCGATCAGGGTGTCTCTGGCCTGCTCCAGGTCGGCGGGCTTGCCATAGATCTCGCCGTCGAGCGCCACGATCGTGTCGCAGCCGATGACGACCTCGGCACCGGCGAGACTCGTCCTGCTCGACACCGCGCGCGCCTTGCGCAGCGCGTTCACGCGTACGACCTGCTCGGGATCGCCGCGGTCGAGCTCGGCGACGTTTGCCGGCGCCACCGTGAAGGCAACCCCGAGGCGCTCCAGAATGGCGCGCCGCTGCGGCGACTGCGATGCGAGTACGAGCGCGCGCGACGCTACGGGAGCTCTCCGAAGAACAGCTCCACCTCGCGCGCCGCGGACTCGGGCGAGTCCGAGCCATGCACCAGGTTCTTGCCTGTCTCCAGAGCGAAGTCGCCCCTGATCGAGCCCGTAGCAGCCTCGATCGGGTTGGTCGCGCCGATCACCTGACGGGCAGCCCGGATCGCGTCGACACCTTCCAGCACCAACGCCACGATCGGCCCAGAGGTGATGAACTCGACCAGCTCACCGAAGAACGGTCGCTGCGCGTGCTCGGCATAGTGACGCTCGGCGAGATCACGGGTGACGGTCATGCGCTGCAGGGCAGCAATGCGCAGGCCCTTGCGCTCGAACCGGGCGATGATCTCACCCGTCAGCCCGCGCGCGAAGCCGTCGGGCTTGACCAGGATCAGTGTTCGCTCCATCGCTCTATTCGCTCCGAGCTGGTCGGCGTTGTCGTGTGGGGCGCGTCAAGTCGTTGTTGGGTTTTGGGCGGCGCGAGCCTACGGTCGGCCAGCCGCGGACGCGAGAGGTTAGCCGCCGCCCGGGACGTTTAGTCGGACGCGGGCAGGTTAGTGCCTCAGGAGCTCGAGCGCGGATAGCGGGCGCGGCCGCTGCGAGGACGTGGCGGCGTCTCATCGGAGGCGGCGTAAGGCCGGGCACGATCGTCTTCGGGAGCCCCGCTCTCCCCCGTCGAGATCGTCCGTCTGTTTCGCCGCGGGCGTTCATCGCGGCGATCGTCGCGCAGGACGGGCGCCGCCGAGCCGGCTGACAGTGCGGACCCGTCATCGATGGACGAGGACTGTTCCAGGGCTCCTCCGAGCGACGAGCCGTCCAGCGACGAACCGTCCAGCGACGAACCGTCGGGCGACGAGCCGTCCGACGACGAGCCGCCGAGCGCCGAGGCCGACGGCAGCGCAGGATTGCCCTCGAGCCCAGACGAGACACCGGAGCCGCTGTCGAGCTGGCGTGAGAGCCCGGCCTCGCCGTCGAGCCGTCGCGAGACGCCGGGGTCGCTGTCGGCCTGTCGCGAGAGCCCGGCGTCGCTGTCCCGCTGACCCATGAGGATGTCCTCGTCGATCTGCCCGCGCCGGCGGCGTCGGCGACGCAGGGGGGCGGCGTCGGGCACCTCCGTCTCGCAGTAAGGGCAAATCGACCACGTGCGATCCAGCGGACGCTCGCAGCTGACGCAGCGCTCCTTGAGCTTGCGCAGGCAGCTCGGGCAGCGTATGAAGTCGCGCTCGACGCGATAGTCACAGTGCGGGCACAGGACGTTGTCGAGCTCGTACAGGCGTGCCTGAGCTGCCTTGATCTCCAGTTCGCGCTCGCGGACATCCTCGAGGTACTCCGGCGGGCGCAGGATCACGTACACGATCGTGCCGACGAACGGGAACAGCGACGCGGCCACTGCGCAGCCGATCAACATCGGATCCTCGATGCGCCGGCGCGCGTCTGCGTACGTCCAGTAGATCAGCGAGAGGTACATGACCACCACGAACACGATCAGCAGATCGATGACCAGATTCAGGCCACTGCTTTCGATGCCGAAGTAGGCGACGGGGACCATGGTTGACCTCAGCGCTGACCGAGACGAGCGCGGCCCGGTGAGTTTAGAGTCTTTCCCGACCGAAGCAGACGATTGGGCGCGCCGCCGCGCCTGGTGTGAGGCACGTCTCATCCGCCGCCACGCCGCCCGCCGAATGAAAAATTCAGCGGCCCACGGATGCGCGTGGCCCTCGTTCGCCCGCGACCCACGTCACCGCCGGCGCGTGAAAATTCAGCGGCCCACGCGCGCGCGTGCGCCGCTCACACGAACAGACGCCCGAACCCGTATCCGGCCGCGAAGAACACGAGGATCACGAGCGCCACGATCAGGGCCACCGCCCCGATCATCGCAAGCACCGATGGGCCGTCGTCGTTCATCAGGGTCGCCTTCGCGGCGCGTGCATCAGGGCTCCGACGAGGTAGATGGATCCCGTCACGAGCACGGCGCGAGCGTCCGCGGCGCCGGCGGAGGCCCAGTCGGACGCCTGCTCGAGCGCGCGCGCAGGCTCGGGCTCGCAGCTGGCGGCATCGAAGCCGAGCTGGCGCGCGAGCGAGTGCAGCGCGGCCGGCGAGAGCGCTCGCGGACTGAGCGGCGCCGTGAACCAAGCACGATCGCAGCAGGGCAGCAACGCCGCGAGCATGCCCGCGGCATCCTTGTCCTCGAGCACACCCATCACCAGTCCCAGCCGGCGCTCGCCGATCAAGCCCGGCAGCGATCGCACGAGCGCCGCGATCGCGTCGGGGTTGTGGGCGCCGTCGAGCACGATCAGCGGATCGCGTGCGAGCACCTCCAGGCGACCCGGGACCTCGGTCTCCCTGGCCGCGGCGCGAACGGCTCGCTCGTCCAGCTCGATCTGCGCCCCCTCGAGCCAGGCCTGCGCCGCTGTGCGCGCGAGCGCGAAGTTGCTCTGCTGAAACCCGCCGGCGGCGCGCAGCTCCGAGGCTCCGGCGGTTTCCGGCGTCACGACGATGCGCGCGCCGCGCTCGGCGGCGACCCGGTCGGCGACCGCGCGCGCTTCGGGCACGAGACCGGCGCCGAGCACGAGCGTTCCACCCTGACGAACGACCGCGAGCTTCTCGCCGGCGATGTCGCCGAGCGTCGGACCGAGCCAGCGCGTGTGCTCGAGCGCCACGTTCGTGATGACGGTCAAGGGCGCGTCGATCACGCTGGTCGCGTCGTAGCGGCCGCCGAGGCCCGCCTCGACGACGGCGAGCGCGACCCGCTGCTCAGCCATCTCCGAGAGCGCGGCTGCGGTCAGCAGCTCGAACTGGGTGACGTGGTCGTCGCCGGCGAGCGTCCTGTCGACGCGTTCGGCCGCGCGCACGGCGCGGGCGATCGCCTGCGCGAACGCCTCGGGTGACACCTCGTGCTCGTCGATGCGCAGTCGCTCGTTGTATGAGACGAGATGCGGCGAGGTGTAGACACCCGTACGCACCCCGTGACGCTCGAGGATCGCGGCGATCATTCGCGTGGTCGAGGACTTGCCGTTCGTGCCAAGCACCTGGATCGTCGCGAAGCGCTGCTGCGGGGAGCCGAGGGCAGTCATCATCCGACGCATCCGATCGAGGCCGAAACGCATCCCGAACAGCTCGAGCGAGCGCAGGTGACGTTCGGCGCGCTCAGGGGTCCACAGCGGGGCGCGCGCGCCGCTCGCGACAGACCGTCGTGCGTGCTCAGCAGAGGGGTCCATGATCGAGCTCGCGCCCAGGGCGCGGCAAAGGGAACTCTACGCGCCGCGTGCCTGCGAAGGTACGCGCTCTACGCCTGCACGTGCTTACGAACGCTCTACGCTCCGGGGTGCTTGCGGAGGTAGTCGATGAAGACCGGTCGCAACGCCTCCCCGAGCGCCCCGTCGCCGCTGTGAACGGCGTCGTAGATCAGTCCTTTGGAGGACTCGGCGTCGTACTCGCCCTCGCCCACATCGCCGCTCGCGGTCTCCGCGGCGGGAATCAGCTGGAGCAGCGACCACAGGAACTTGAAGTCGAGATGCCGCTCGGCGCGGTGCATCGCGCGGTCGTGCAGCTCGCGCGTGGAGAGCTGATCGAGGTCATCGACGGGTTGCTGGTCTATCTCTGCCATCACTGAGCCCCCTGCGTCGCTGAGCCTAACAACGCCGGTGGCGCCGGCGTGCGCCGCGACGCCGGCCGGTCCGCCTACTGCGTGCGAGCGTGGTGAGATCGCGGCTCATGCCGCGAACATCGAGCCTGTGGACGAGCTTGCGCAGCTCTCGGCGCTCGCGCGCGCTGAGGTTCGACAGGCGCCCGCGGGAGGCGCGCACGAGCTCGATCAAGCGGGCACGCTCCTTGGCCGAGAGCGCCACCCAGCGCGCGCCCACGATCATGCCACCCTGCAGCAGCGTCCTCCACGGCATCGCCCTGACGCGGCGTTCGAGCGTCGACTCGCGCGCCTTGGCCTTCGCCACTAGTGGTCCACCCCGGAAACTCGGTGTCTATCTACGGGATCGACCACTAGGCCGACTCCTCGCGCAGCTCAGGCGCGGTAGGGGCGACCTCGGGCGCGGCTTCGGTGACGAGGGTCGGCGTGAGACCGCGCTCGACGGTCTCCTTGGTCACGACACACTTCTTGACGTCACGCCGCGAGGGCAGCTCGAACTGCACTTCGAGCAGGATCTCCTCGATGATCGAACGCAGACCGCGCGCGCCCGTTTCGCGCTCGAGCCCGCGCTCGGCCACCGCCGTCAGCGAGTCCTCGGAGAACACCAGCTCGATCCCGTCGAACGCGAAGAAGCGCTGGAACTGCTTGACCAGCGCATTGCGAGGCTCGGTCAGGATCGAGACCAGATCCTCGAGCGTGAGCTGGTGCACGGCGCTCATCACGGGCAGGCGCCCGACAAACTCGGGAATCAGCCCGTAGTCGATCAGATCCTCCGGCAGGCACTGCTCGAACACCTCGCCCGTGTCCTTCTCGGCCTTCACTTCGATCGCGGCAGCGAACCCGACTCCCTTGTGCCCGATGCGCCGCTCGATCACTCGGTCGAGGTTTGCGAAGGCACCACCGCAGATGAACAGGACGTTGGTCGTGTCGATCGTCAGAAACTCCTGGTGGGGATGCTTGCGCCCGCCCTGCGGCGGCACCGACGCCTGGGTGCCCTCGAGGATCTTCAGGAGCGCCTGCTGGACGCCCTCCCCCGACACGTCGCGGGTGATCGACGGGTTATCGGCCTTGCGCGCGATCTTGTCGACCTCGTCGATGTAGATGATGCCGGTCTCGGCCTTCTTGACGTCGTAGTCGGCCGCCTGGATCAGCTTCAAGAGAATGTTCTCGACGTCCTCGCCGACATAGCCGGCCTCCGTGAGCGCGGTCGCGTCGGCGATCGCAAAGGGCACGTTCAAGATCCGCGCGAGCGTCTGGGCCAGCAGCGTCTTGCCGCAGCCGGTGGGGCCGAGCAGCAGGATGTTCGACTTCTGCAGCTCGATCTCCTCGTCGGCCGACTGCATCATCTGCACGCGCTTGTAGTGGTTGTAGACCGCTACCGAGAGCGTTCGCTTGGACGCCTCCTGACCGACGACGTACTCGTCGAGCACGTCGTAGATCTCGCGCGGCTTGGGCAGGTTCTCGAGATCGAATGCCGCCGGGGCGGAGAGCTCCTCGTCGATGATCTCGTTGCACAGATCGATGCACTCATCGCAGATGTAGACGCCCGGGCCCGCGATCAGCTTCTTGACCTGTCGCTGGGACTTGCCGCAGAAGCTGCACAGCAGCTGCTCGTTGGAGTCGGTCGGTCGTGCCATATCCCAGATCCTCCGTGCGATTCACTCTAGCCCTGAAGAGAGTCGCTAGGCAAGCGCGACATGCGATCCAAGTCCCGCCCCCGCGTCGCGTACCTGGCCGGCGGGGGAGAACGCAGCCTCGGGCGCGGTCGCCATCGCCGCCACCGCCGGCGGCGGCTCTCGTCAGTGCTCGGAGATCACGCGGTCGATGATGCCGTACTCCTTCGCCTCCTCAGAGCTCATGAAGTAGTCGCGCTCGGTGTCTTTGCGCACATCCTCGAGCTTCTTGTGTGTGTGCTTGGCGATTATCTCGTCCAGGCGGTGGCGCACGTCGATGATCTCTTTGGCGTGGATCTCGATGTCCGTTGCCTGTCCCTGAAAGCTGGAGGAGACCTGATGGATCAGGATCTTCGCGTTCGGCAGCGCCATGCGCTTGCCCTCGGCGCCGCCGGCCAGCAGCAGCGCGCCCATCGACATCGCGATGCCGACGCAGATCGTCTGCACGTCGGGCTTGATGAACTGCATCGTGTCGTAGATCGCGAGCCCCGCGTAGACCGAGCCCCCCGGCGAGTTGATGTACAGCGAGACGTCCTTTTCGGGGTCCTCGGACTCCAGATGCAGCAACTGGGCGACGATCAGGTTGGCAATCTGATCGTCGACGGGGGTGCCGAGGAAGATGATCCGCTCATTCAGCAGCCGGCTGTAAATGTCGAAGGCGCGCTCGCCGCGCGAGGTCTGCTCGACGACCATCGGAACAAGTGGGCTCATCGTGGCTTAGTTTCCCCTCGCTCGGTCGATTCCTTCAGGCGCGCGCCGCCCGTAGCTTGCCCGCCCTCCAGCCTGTTCGGCGCGCGTGCGGTCCCTGTTGGGCTCACGCGCGGTTCGGTTCTCAGCGTAGTACAGACTCGGCGCATGGCCGGCTCCCCACGAAGGCCCATTCCTAGCTCCCCGGCGTCCACAGGCCGCCTGGCGAGGCGGCCTCGCTCGCCGACGTTCCGGCACGGTCGCGTTCGCGCTGCTGCTCGTCCTTCTCCGGAGTCCACAGCTTCTCGCGTGCCTGGGCACGCTCGACCGCAATCGGCTCGGCGGCGTCGGCGATCAGATCGACCGCTTGGCGCGCGGCCACGTCCTCGCGCGCTTCCTCCAGGCGCCCGGCGTCGCGCAGCTGCTCGAGTAGATGCTCCGGCGTCGAGCCCTCGCGCTGTGCGGTCGGCTGCAGCGCCTCGAGCAGGTCCTGCTCGGACGGGCTGATCGCCTCGGCCTCGACGACCGCTGTCAGGACCGCCTCGCGGCGCAGCGCGCGCTCGGCCTCCGGGACCATCTCGGCCAGGATCTGAGCCTCGTCGCGTCCGCTGAGCCGCAGGTAGGCCTCCCGTGAGATGCCGCGGTGGGCGAGCGAGTGCAGCATCCGCTCCCACATCTCCCCTGCCCGCGCCTGGGCCAGCTCGGGCGTGACCGGCACCTGTGCGACCTCGACCGCCGCGTCGAGCGCCGCCTCGCGAAACTCCTCCTGGACCCGGGCCTGATCGACCTCGAGCAGCCGCGTGCGAATGTCGGTGCGTAGCTCCTGCACGTCGTCGAAGCCGGCATCGATCGCGAAGTCCTCATCGAGCTCGGGCAGCTGCTTGTGCTTGACCTCCTTGACGGTGACCCGAAATCTCACCTGCCTGCCGGCGAGCTGCTCGCTTGTGTGATCGGCCGGGAACGCGACGTCGATCTCGCGCGTCTCGCCTGCGCTCGCTCCGAGCAGCCCCTCGGTGAAGCCGGGAATCAGGCCTTGCGCGCCGAGCTCGACAAGCTGGTCGCGACCCTCGCCGCCGGCGAATGCAGCGTGCCTGCCGCCCTCAGCCGAGGCCTCGTCCGCGCTCGCCAGCTCGCCGCGATAGTCCACCACCACGAAGTCGCCCGTCGCCGCCGGATGAGCGACTGTCTGCAGGCGCGCGAGGCGCTCGCGCATCGCCTCGATTTCGGCGTCGATCAGCTCATCGCCCACGGTCGGCTCGCGGCGCGGAACCTCGAGGCCGCGGTAGTCGCCGAGCGTGGCCTTGGGCAGCACGTCGAGCTCGAGCGTGAGCTCCAGCGGCTGGCCCGCGTCAGGCAGCTGACCGAGATCGATCTTGGGGTCGCCGATCGGCACGAGTCGCGACTGGCGGATCGCCTCCGCATACCAGCCTGCGAGGCCGTCGCGCACGGCCTGCTCGAGCACCGCGTCGCGACCGAGGCGCCGCAGAACGATCGGCGCGGGGACCTTGCCCTTGCGAAAACCGGGGAGCTTGAGCTCGCGCCCCAGCCGCTGCGCGGCGCGCTGCACGTGAGCCTCGATCTCCTCGGGCGCCACCCGCACAGCGACTCGCACGCGCGATGCAGCCAGCTCGGTGACGGAGGTCGTTACAGCGGTCTGCACCTGCGAGGCGGCGGCCATCGGTGACCGCCACGATACCGTGCGCAGAGATGAGCCTCGACGCATCCACCCGGCGCTCGCGCGGGCGCCCGCCGCTGGGTCCGCGGCGACCCGGACGTCGCTTCGAGACCTGGCTGTGGACGGGGCCGGTCGGACATCTTCTCGGCGGCGGCACCGACTTCGTCCGCGCCCTGACGCGCTATCTGTTGGCGCGAGCACGCGGACGCCCGGTCCGCTAGCGGACCGGGCGTCCTGGTTCGCGGGCTGACTCTAGGCCGCGGCGGTCGCCGGCGCGGCGCCGAACTCCAGCGCGACGCCGCGCGCGAGCACGAGCACCGGCGAGGTTGCGATCTCGACCAGATGCACCGCCGAGGAACTCAGCAGCGTGTGCCCCGGCTCGGCGTTGACTCGCGACTCGATCACCAGCAGGTCGGCCGTCTCGTCGGCGACGGGAGCGACCTCGGCGCCGAACGCGCTCGCCAGCGCCTGCGCCGTGCGCTGCGCGCTGCCGTCGCCGCCGGCCTCGCCGACCGCGACGATCTTCTTGACCGCCGCCGCCGGGCCACCGTTGTCCGTCGCGAGGCCCGCAGGCGCGATCGCGATGGCCACCGGGCCGCCTTCGAGCAGCCGCTCAGCCGAGTTGCCGATCGTGACATGCCCTTTGGCGGTGTGCGAGTCCGAGCAGAACACGATCGCGTCGGCGCCGATCCGCTGGGCGAGCACGCGCAGGCCCTCGGGGGTCGAGCGGTCGGTCACGGCGTACTTGCCGGCGGGAACGCCGCCGAGCAGCTCGGCGCCGCGCTCGAGCAGCGCCTCGGCCTCGTCCTCGACGAGCGTCTCGCGATCCTTGTCGGGTTCGTGGGTGTGGCGGACGTACGCGAGCGAGACCTCGGCGCCCGCGCGGGCGAACAGGCCGGCGAGGGCGAGGGCGTCGTCCTCATTGGCGGTGCCGTCGTATGAGGCAATGATCTTGGGGGCCATGGCTTCTTCCTTTCTGTGCCGGTTCGAGAGGGAAAATGGGCGGGAGCCGCCCTTGCGTGGCGGGGCGGCAGCCGCCCCAGGATTGTGTGTGGAAGAACTCGACGGGGGTTCGCGTCGAGCTCACCCACGAACAATGATGGCATCCCCAGACCATCAGTTCCAATGATATCTCTGATCTCTGATATAAGATCTACTTATGCTCAACGTGGGACGGTTGAAGATCCTCAAGGAGGTGGCCTACCGCGGCTCGCTGTCGAGCGCGGCCGAGGCCCTCTCCTACACCCAGTCGGCTGTCTCCCAGCAGATCGCGTCGCTCGAGGCCGAAGCGGGCATGACGCTGCTCGAGCGCCACTCCCGCGGCGTCAGCCTGACCGCGGCCGGCCAGACTCTGCTCGGGCACGCCGAGGGCATCCTCGCCCAGCTCGACGCGGCCGAAGCGGCGCTGGCGACGATCGCCGGCCTACGCGGGGGCCGGCTGCGGATGGCGTCATTCCCGACGGCCGGCGCCACGCTGATGCCTCTCGCGATCGCGAGCTTTCGCGCCGCGCACCCGGACGTCGAGCTGACGCTCGCCGAGCACGAGCCGGAGCAGATCGTCGAGCGTCTGCACGCCGGCGAGCTCGACCTGGGGCTGCTGTTCGAGTTCGAGGAGCAGACGCTGCTGCAGGAGGACATGACGCGCGTCGAGCTGCTCGTGGACCCGATGTACCTGGCCCTGCCGCGCGCGCACCCGCTGGTCGCCCGCAAGCGGTTGCGGCTCGAGGATCTTGCCGGCGAAGCCTGGGTGCAGACCTCGCGCTCGAGTCCCTGCGCGCGCCACGTCGTGCGCTGCTGCCACGCCGCCGGGTTCGAGCCGAACGTGGCGTTCGAGAGTGACGATTACCAAACCGTGCAGGGTCTCGTGGCGGCCGGCGTCGGGGTCGCGCTGATTCCGCGACTGGCTCTCTCGGTGGTGCGCGAGGACATCGTGATTCGCGCGCCGGCGCCCGCCTCGCCGGTGCGCCAGGTGCTCGCCGCAGCGCCGCCCGGAGCGCGACTGATTCCGGCCGCCCCGGCGATGCTCGCGATCCTCGAGGAGTCGGCGCGCGAGCTCGAATTGGCGCGGGCTCCCGAACTGGCGAGCGAGGCCGACTTTGCACGCGTGCTCAACCCGACGCGCGAGCTCGATCTGGCCGGGTAAGCCTCAACCAGCCGGGCGGCTGCCCACAACCAACAGGGCGCCCCGCGTGTGCGGGGCGCCCTGCAACTTGCTGGGTTTCGACCTCAGCGAGGTCGAGCGCAACTGCTGCTATGCGCCGCAGTCAGCTCTCATGATTTTGGCGAGCCTCAAGTAGCCTTCAGGCGTCGGGTGAATGTCGGGCCCGTCTTTTTTGCCTTCGTATTCACCGAAGTTCGCCATGTTGGTCCAGGCGGACAGGGTTTGCGGTTCTTTCTTGTTCTCAGGATTGAACTTCGGCTGCGGATTGGCGTAGCAGGCTTCGGCGCCAAATTCCGGTTCGCCTTCTTCGTTGAGTTTGTTTTTCGCCGTGACGAGCGCAGCCTCGTGTTCGTTCAGCAGCGACGCCAGCGCGTTCGAGCTTTCGAGCAGTTCGCCGGTGCCGTAGACGTTGCCGTACGGGTCATAGCCGCCCTGTACGACGATCTTCCCTTCGTAGTTCACGCCGCCGAATTCCGAGCCGTGCCGGATCACGTACAGCGAGGCGCCGACGTTCCTGAGGATGTGTTCGAAGAGTCCAAAGACGTGTTCTTCGATGCACTTTTTGAGCGCCGCCTTCTCGGCCGCTTCGGTCGGTTCGACTTCGCCTTTGCCGACCTCTTCTTCGACCTGGCGTTCGCAAGCAGCGATCTGGTGGAGCTCATCGTTGGCGCCGATGTTGAGCGTCAGCAGCGTGACCGGTTTTTCGGTCGCAGCGCCGACGGCGATCGTTTCGAGCGCGTTTTCCAGCTGCGATTTGGTTCCGCCGTATTCGTTGTGCAGCGGCAGTCCGTCAGTGTAGTGATAGGCACACGGGGCTTCGCCCTTGGCGCCGAGATAGGCTTCCATCGCGTCCGCGAGCGGGCCGTCGCCGATCATCGAGTCGGTCGTCTCACCGGGACAGCCCTCGTTGACGAGCACGAGGCCTTTGTTTTCCGACCCTTTCTGGGCCATTTTGAGGTAGTCGTTGGCGTACCCCGCTTCGAATGCGCTCGGGGGCTCTCCGAGGTGTTCGTTTTCGTTGAAAAGCTGCTGGGAGTAGCCGAACGCGAGCGAGTCACCGAGCGCCACATAGGCGCGCGGGGGCGGCTGCTTTCTGGCGCTCGCCGTCGAGGCGAACACCAGCGCCGATAGCGCCAGCGCGATCGCCAGCGTGCCGATCACGCGAGTGCGTGAACGCAACGAATCAACTACCAAGCCATGCGTGGCTTGCATCTCAAATCCTCCTCGTCATACGAGCGGGACCCGCCGGCAGATTCGTCCGCGTTGCGTCGCCCCGATATTGAATGGTTCCCTCTCTGTACGTGTCGCGCCCGACCCACTCCAGCCGAAAAGATCGGCCACCCCAGGCGCCAACGGAACCATAGCCTCATTCTGCCTCGATGTCAAGGAGGGTTTATCCGCTCAGCGCCGGCGGCCGTTATCGCGGCGTAGGGCCTCGCTGCAAACGTCCCTGCAGTACGTCCGCGGCGGCTGCGATCGTGAAGAGCAATGATGAGCACTGTCATCCTGATTCTCGGACTGGCGCTTGGCGCGAGCGCCATGCTGGCTCTGCAGCGCGCGCGTCGGCGGGGACGCGAGCACGAGCAGGCATACGAGCGCGCGGACCTTCGCGAGGAGATCCGGGCGCTCTCGCTCGATGTCCTGCAGCAAACGAGCGACGCTCTCGCTCAGCGCGTGGGCGACGCGCGCCGGGCCGAGGAGGAGCGCGCGGCCGGCGAGATGGCCAGGCGCACGCAGGAGATCAAGGGGCTCGTGGCACCGGTGCAGGAGAAGCTGGGCAGGGTCGAGAGCGAGCTGTCGCGGCTCGAGCGCGAGCGGCGCGATTCCCATGTGCAGCTGTCTGAGATGGTGCGCGCGCTGAGCGCCGGAACCGACACGCTACGCCGCGAGACCGGCGAGCTCGTGTCGGCGCTCAAGCGCCCGGAGACGCGAGGCTGTTGGGGGGAGATCCAGCTGCGCAGGGTCGTCGAGCTGGCCGGCATGGTGGCGCACTGCGACTTCGTCGAGCAGAGCACGATCCACACCGAAGATGGGCGGCTGCGGCCCGACCTGCTGGTCCGGCTGCCGGGCGAGAAGCTGATCGTCGTGGACGCCAAGGTTCCGCTCGACGCTTACCTCGCCGCGGTCGATGCCGGAACGCATGAGCGCGAGAGCCGCGAGCAGCTAGCGCGTCACGCCCGCCAGACCCGAGAACACATCGCCAAGCTGGCCTCCAAGGGCTATCAACGCCAGTTCGACTCGACGCCCGAGCTGGTCGTCATGTTCGTGCCGTCGGACGGCATCTACCAGGCGGCGCTTGCCCAGGACCCTGCGCTGATCGAGCACGGCGTCCAGCAGCAGGTGCTGATGGCCACGCCGACGACCCTGATCGGGCTCTTGCGAGCGGTGCACTACGGGTGGCGTCAGGAGCAGATCGCCGAGTCGGCGCGCGAGATCGCCACATCCGCCCGCGAGCTGCATCGCCGCTTGGGCCCGTTCGCGGAGCACCTGGCCAAGACGGGCCGGCAGCTGGACTCGGCGGTCAGTGCCTACAACAAGGCCGTCGGATCGTTCGACCACAAGCTCGTGCCGCAGATTCGCACCATCGAGCAGGCGGGAATCGCCCCCGAAGCCCGGATCGACGCGCCAGCGGCGATCGAGACCAGCGCACGGCCGGTCACGGCCCGGCTCGAGCCCGTGCCGGAGGAGCATCCGCCGCCGGCGCTCCCGGGGCAAGCGGCGATCCCGGACGAGTTGCCCTTGGGTGCGACGTCTCGCCGCGTTGCCCTGCATCCGCGCACGCTCGATGTGTCCGCGCCCGGTGACGCGCGCGCGGCGGAAGAGGGCCCGTCAAGCCCCGGCGACGAGCGACCAGAACGAGCAGCGTGACCGCGACCGGCACCGTGGCCGGGAGCTCGTCGACGAAGAAGAACAGCAGATCGAAGGCGAGCGCCAGCGATGCGGCAAGCGCGGCGCCGCCGAGCTGCCAGCGTCGGCCCATCGTGCTTGCGAGCAGCGCCCCGAGGACGCCGGCGACGAACAGGTCGCCGTAGCCCATCACCGCCGAGCCGAAGGCGGCGCTTTGAAGTTGCGGCAGTCCCGCTGCCGGCCGGGCCGCATTGAGCGCGTTGTTGGGCCTTTGCAGGAGGTCGGAGACCACCAGCGCGGTGTCTGCGACCGCCATCGCCACGATCCCCGCGGCGAGCCAGCGCGGCGGCGTGACGGCCGCGAGCAGCGCCCCGAGCGCGGCGCAGCTGAGCGCTGACAGGCAGAGCGCGGCGGCGTCGCCGGCCAAGCCACCGCGATCGGCCCAGGCCAGCGCGAACAGGGCCGGGACCGCCAGCAGCGCACGCAACGGATGAGGCGGATCGGCGTCCCAGCACAGCCACCCCAAGGCGAGCGCAGCCAGAATCGGCACGGCGATGAGCGCGAGGTAGGTGAGCCCTTGCGCGCTCGCCTGTTCGGCGAGACGGGCAACCAGCACGAAGCCGATCACCGACGCGGGTGGGACGAGCGCCCAGCGCCGGCGGCGCAGCCGGGATAGCTTGCCGGGGTCCCACGCGCGCGGCACCGCGACGAGCGCGCCCTGGGCGAGCGAGAGCACCGCAATCGACAGCCAGAAGGGGAGCATCAGAACGAAAGCGTCAGGACCGAAGCATCAGGACGAAGCATCGCAGTGCCAACATAGACTTTCGCCCCATGGCGGTCCGCCGGCAGCAGTCGATCAGCCGTCGAGCCGTCTATCGCCGCCGCCGTGCCGTGGCCGTGATCGTGTTGCTGGCACTGCTGGCGCTGATCGTGACGGCGCTCGGCTCGCATGCACGGGGCAGCCGTTCGGCCGCCAGGTCCGGCACACGCGGCCCGGCATCGGCGCAGCACACGGCCGCGCAGGCGCTGACCAGGCAGGCGGAAGCACAGGCGATTGCGCACGTGCTCTCCTACACGCCGGCGGTCATATCCGGCGGAGCGCACGGCCACGAGCTGGCGCTCACCTTCGACGACGGTCCGGGGCCGTACACCGAACGGCTGGTGGCGATGCTCAACCGGCTGCACGTGCACGCCACGTTCTTCGCGATCGGCGAGGAGGAGCAGTACTTCTCCGGGGGCACGCAGCTGGAGGTGCGCTCGGGAGACGCAGTCGGAGATCACACCGAGACGCACCCGATGATGGCCGCACTGTCGGCGCGCGAACAGTACGCGGAGCTGGTCGAACAGATGGGCCGCATCGAAGAACTGGGCGGTCAGCGTCCACGCCTTTTCCGCCCGCCGTATGGCTCCTTCGACGCGACCACCTTCAAGCTGCTCGACCGGCTGCACGTGCTGATGGTCTTGTGGTTGACCGATACCGACGACTACACCCTTCCGGGGGTCTCGGCGATCGTGCAGAACGCGCTCGCGGGCGCTCATCCGGGCGCGATCATCCTCATGCACGACGCCGGCGGCGACCGCTCGGAGACGATCGCGGCCCTGCCGGCGATCATCGCCGGCCTGCGCAAGCGCGGCCTGGAGCCGGTAACGATCCCGCGCCTGATGCTCGACGACCCGCCGCCGCCCGGCCAGCCGGTGCCGACGAGCCTGGCCGGGGACTGACGACGATCGCCGACGTCACCCGCGGTCATCTGGGCGTCCCAGACCGCGCACTACCCGCCACCAGCGCGCGCACACACCCACCACTCTCGCGCACACACGCACCACGCGCGCGCACACACCCACCACTCGCGCGCACGCACGGGCGCCGCGCCGCGCGAGGGGCGCCGTTCAGCTGCCCAACTGGACCGTCTTGACGACGAGCAGCGCGACTGCGATCACGAGGTAGCCGCGCAGCACGAGCATCGCCATCCTGCGACCGGGCGACCAGACCGGCCGCTCGAGCAGCGCGAGCGGCGGCATCGTCCATGTGTGCCGGCGCTCGGGCGGGATCTGCTCCGAGACCACCACCGACCGCGCCGCCGAGCTTCTGCGCGCCAGCGTGTAACCGCCGGCCGCGAGCAGGCCGAGCCCGAGCGCCAGGGACAGGTACAGGAACAGGGTTGTGACGTCGATGCCGGGGAACATCGTGCTCGCCACCAGGATCAGCGACAGCTCCACCAGCACGCCCACGATCACGCTCGCGATCGCGTTCAGCCAGCCCGGGTTCACCCATGGACCGAGAACCTCGCGATCGTTGCAGAGCAACAGCAGAAACACGGTGGCGCTCGGCAGCAGCACCCCGGCGAGCGCCTGCACGGAGGTGGTGATCAGACCGAGTGGGGCGCCGGGGATCAGCACGATGCCGGCGGCGCCAGCGACCATGAGCGCGAAGCTCGCGTAGAAGCCCTTGGCATCGAGCGGACTTCGGTTGAGCGAGTGCTTGGCGCCGAATACGTCGCCGAACGCATACGAGGTTGACAGCGTCACGGCGGCCGCGCCGATCAGCGATGCGTTCAGCAGGATGATCGCGAACAACGCCCCGGCGACGGACCCGAGCTCATGTGCGAGTCCGCTGGCGACCGCTCCGGCATTGGTGAACTGGCCGGCGTAGGAGGTTCCCGCGAATGCGAACGCGGTGATGGCAATCATCGCGCCGGCTCCGATCACGACGACGAACGCCCCGATCACCGTGTCGGCGCGCTCGTAGTTGATCCAGCGCGGCGTGATGCGCTTGTCGATGATGTTCGACTGCTGGAAGAACAGCTGCCACGGCGCAACTGTCGTGCCGACGATCGCGATGATCAGCAACACCACGGTCGAGCTGGCGCCGCCGCGGACGTCGGGCACGAACGTGTGCTGGGCGATCTCGCCGAGATGAGGATGCGCCAGCACGAGCAGCGGGATCACGAGGAAGTTCGCGGTCACGAACACGTACATGAACCGCTCCCAGCTGCGAAAGCTCCCCGTCGAGGTGATCGCGACGAGCGTCACCGCCGCGAGCGGAACGGCGACGTCGGCGCTGACGCCGAAGTAGCCGAGCGCGAGGCTGACGCCGATGAACTCGGTGACGATCGTCAGGAAGTTCAGGATGAACAGGTCGCCGACCGAGAACCACCCCCAGAAGCGTCCGAAACGCTCGTTGATCAGGCGCGCGTGCCCGACGCCGGTGACTGCGCCGAGGCGGATGACCATCTCCTGGTTGACGACCAGCACCGGGGTCAGCAGCAACAGCACCCACAGCAGCGTGGTGCCGTAGTTCTGACCGGCCTGGGCATAGGTCGAGACGCCGCCCGCGTCGTTGTCGCCGACCATCACGATCAGGCCAGGGCCCATGATCGCCAGCAGCGCCATCGCGCGCGAGCGCCAGCCGTGGCGCTCGCCCTGGTCCTGCATCCGAATCGTGCCGAGCGCGCCGCGAATATCGCCGATGTGCGCCTCGTCCAGCACAGGCGGCACGCCCTCGGGGCGCACCAGCTCGGGGGGCTCGGGCAGGGCCGTCTGAGCCAGCGTCGTCTGCTCGTCGCTCATGTCTGTTCACCTCCTTTGCTGGCATCGCATGGGGACCGCGGTCGTCAATATCGACGCACGCCGACATGGCCGCACACCGGTGTCGACTCAAGTCCCCGCGAACGAGCTAAGGCAGGAGGGACAAGCGAGACGGGCGTGCGACCGGCTGGGTACTTCGCGGCTGTTCTCGATCCATGCCGGCCTCCTTTCAACGCGCCGTTCTAAAGCTTGACTCGATCCTCAGCCTAGCAACGCGGGGCGCCCAGCGCCCGTGCAGGACGGGCCGCGGTCAGTCGCTGACGACGCCGTAGCGCCGGCGCCAGCCGGCCGGCAGCGTCTGGCCAAGGACGTCGTCGACGGTGACCGCGCCGACCATGCGCCCGTCCTCGTCGACGACCGCGAGCATCACGAGGTTGTAGTCGCTCATCGTGCGCGCCACCTCGGGCAGGTCGGCATCGGTTGGGACCGACACCGGCTCGTGCTCGGCGATGTCCTGGAGCGGTGTCTGCGGTTCGGAGCGCAGGAGCGTGACCACGAACACCGATCCGCACAGCCGGCCGTCTGCGTCGAGCAGGAAGACGGTCGTGAGCGTGCCCGCGCCGAGGTCACTCCCGCGCACGGCGCGCAGCGCCTGCTCAACCGGATCGGCCGGAGCGAGCGCGACGAAGTCCGGGCTCATCAGACCGCCGGCGGTGGCGGGGTTGTAGCCGAGCAGCGCTTCGATCTGGCGGCGCTGCCCGGCTGGCAGCAGCGCGAGCACGCGCGCGCGGCGGTCCTGGTCGATCTCGACGATCAGATCGGCGGCATCGTCGGGCGCCATGCGCGCGATCACCGCCGCCACCTGCGCGTCAGGGCGCTCGCGGATGAACTCCTGGCGGTGATGCTCGTCCAGCTCCTCGAACACGTCGGCCTCGAGCTCGCGATCCTGGCCGACGGCCTCGATCAGCTCCTCTCCCTCGTCGTGCGAGGCCGCCTCGACGAGGTCGGCGATCTCGGCCGGGTGCAGGTTGGCGAGCTTGCGATGCGAGAAGCGCAGCCGCGCGCTGGGAACGTGTCCGACGAACGGCTCCATGTCGGTCCAGTCCAGGAATGGGCGGTCGCCAATCAGCCCGCGCAGGCGCCGCGGCAGCAGCCGCCGCAGCTGCGCGCGGGCGCTGTGGTCGACTCCGACGACGCGCCACCAACCGTCGATGCAGGCCAGCTCGATCTCGTGTGCGGTCACCAGGCGCGGCGGGTCGGCCTCGACGTTGACGAGCTTGTGCCCGAGCACATCCTGGCCGAGCAGCACCTCGCCGACACGCCGCTCGAAGCGCCCGAGGCTGAGCTTCTCCCCCGACAGACGCACCGCGCCGGGAGCGAGCTCCGCGATCCGGTTGACCGGCACGAACAGCTCGCGCCCCCCGATCTTGGCCTTCAGGCCGGTCACCGGTGGATAGCCGCGATCGGCCAGGCGCACGATCAGGTCCTCGACCCGCCCGAGCCGCTCGCCGCTCCGATCGAGCAGCGGGCAGCGCAGCACGCTCGACAGGTGGAGCACCGAGGCTGACACAGCAACGTAAACGTTACGACGCGGCGCGGACCAGCAGGGCCGCGCCGATCGCGCCGCCGAGATCGCCCAGGGCTGCGACGTGCACGTGCGGAGGCCTCGAGTCGTTGAAAAGGTGCGGCTGCATCGCATCGGCGATGCGCTTGGCGTAGGGATGCCCGAGGCGGACCCCCAGGCCGCCGCCGATGATGATCCCTTCGACGTCCAGCAGGTTCACGGCCGAGGCGATGCCTGCGCCGAGCGCGCCGATCGCTCGGTCGATGATCTGCACGGCCAGCCGATCCTCGTGCTCGAGCGCGCGCGCCCAGATGCTGCTGGTGAGGCGGTCGCGATCGTGCCGGGCCATCAGCTTGAACAGGTCGGTCTTGCGGCCCTTCTGCTCGTGCAGGTGACTGGCATACGCTTCCATCGCAGCTCGCCCGGCATACGCCTCGACGCAGCCGCGCCTCCCGCAGGTGCAGGTCGCGCCGTCCATCTCGACGACCATGTGCCCGATCTCCCCCGCTCCCCCGCGGCCCGTCCACAGCTTGCCGTCCAGGATCACCCCGCCGCCGATGCCGGTGCCCCAGAAGACGCCGAGCAGCGAGCTGTACAGCCGTCCGGCGCCCAGCTTCACCTCGGCATCGGTGGCCACCTGGACGTCGTTGCCGACGTGCACGGGCGGGCCCAGTGCCTGCTGGAGGGTCGGACCCAGCGCGAAGGTGCCTTCCCAGTCGGGCAGATTGCGGGCGTGGCTGACGTTTCCATTTTCGACCGAGCCCGGCGAGCCGACACCGATCCCCTCGAGCGTGGTCACGTCGACCTCGGCCGCGCCCGCGGCGTCGCGCAGCGCGACCTCCATCGCGGCAGCGACGTCGGCGGGCCCGCCGGTGCGCGGCGTCTGACCGCGCGCGGCGCCGCGGACCGTGAAGTCCTCGTTGACGACCACCGTCTGGATCTTGGTTCCGCCGAGGTCGATACCGCCCAGGAGCCCTGACACTGCGGCCATCATCGCGCATGGCACCGGTCGCCGGAGTCACGTGCGCCGCGGATGCGATGAGGTCGCGCAAGCAATTCGCGCGGGCACGCGTCCATCCACCGTACCTTGCAACACGGGGCGCTCACGGCCTCGTCGTGCAACAAAGCACGCTCACGACAGTCCGTTACAACATTTAGGGTACTTTAGGCGTGTTCTCGTAGTCTCTTAGCCGTCCGGTGCAAGACCGCGGCGGCGAGATGACTGAACACAATCGCCCATCACTGGTCCTTTACGCGCTGGCCGTCGCCTGCGTGGGCGCGATTGTCGCGGCGGTGCTCGTGGTCGGGCCCGCGTCGGGGAGCCAGACAACGGTGACCCGCACGGCGACAGCGGCGCAGGGAGTCGTCCAGTCGACGGTGTCGGGTAGCGGCAATCTCCAGTCTGCCAGCCAGCTCAACCTCGGCTTCAAGACGAGCGGGACGGTCGGCCACATCTATGTGAGCCAGGGACAGCACGTGACGCAGGGTCAGCTGCTGGCAACGCTCGATCCCGAGAGTGCCGAAGTGACACTCGAACAGGCCAAGGCCGCCCTGCAGGCCTCCGAAGCCAGCCTCGCCAAGGAGGAAGAATCCAACGGTGAAAGCTCCACCGGCGAGAGCGCGAGCGGCGCGAGCACCACAGGGGCCGGCTCAAATGCGAGCGGTGCGGACGGCGCGAGCGCGAGCGCGGCGAGCGTTACGGCCGACACCCAGCCGTCCGCCGGCACGCCGAGCGAACCGAGCGGGGACGCTCGGACGACGCCCGCCGGCGAGTCCCCAACGAATAACTCGAGCTCGGGCTCGACATCGCCGAGCGAACCGACAACGACATTGCCGAGCAAGCAGACGGGCGCCTCCTCCCCCACGTCCACCGAGCCGGGAAAGCGACCGTCGAGCTCTGCGACGCCGACGACCACATCGCCGAGCACGACCGCACCCGCGCGCCAGCCGGCGGCGAGCGAAGATCGGTCGGGCTCGTCGTCGGCAAGCTCGAGTGGCTCCTCGGGGAGCTCGGCCAGTTCGTCGTCCTCGACCGTCAGTCCGGCGACCCGCGAAGCCAATCTCGCCTCGGCGCGGGCGTCGGTCAAGAGCGACAAGCTCAACGTTCAGAGCGCCGAAGCCGCGCTCCAGGCCACCAAGCTGTATGCGCCGCAGAGCGGCACGATCGTGTCGCTGTCGGGCCAGGTCGGTGAAGTCGTGTCGGGCAACGGTACGACCAGGGCAGCGAGCTCGAGCGGCTCTTCGAGCAGCTCGGGATCGAGCGCTGCGGGTGCCGGCACCGGGGCGAGCGCGCGCTCGGCCACCGGTGCGACGTCAAGCTCGTCGAACGCGAGCAGCTCGGGCGGGTCCTCCGGCTCGAGCGGATCCGCCAGCACCGCGTTCGCGGTGCTCAGTGACCTCAGCTCGATGCAATTGGTCGTGCCACTGAGCGAATCTGAAATCGGCAACGTCAAGGTCGGCCAGATCGCGACGGTGACGGTCGAAGCGCTCGAAGGGCGCAAGCTGGCCGCGCACGTCAGCGAAGTCGCGCTCACCTCGACCACCAGCAGCGGCGCGGTCAGCTACGACGTGACCTTCGGGCTCGACCAAATGGACCAGGGCTTGAAGCTCGGGATGAGCGCAACCGCTGAAGTGGTCGTCAAGCAGGCCGCAGGCGTCAACGTCCCGACCAGCGCGATCTCGGGCGGCGCGGTGACCGTCAAACGCGACGGCAAGGAGGTGCGCCAGCGCGTGGTCACGGGCCTTGCGGGCAACACTTCGACGATCATCCTCAGCGGCCTGAACGCGGGCGAAACCGTGGTGCTGCCCAGCGTGTCGAGCACCGGGTCGGGAGCCGCCAGCATCACCTCGCGGCTGAGCCGCCTCGGCGGAGGCGGCGGCGGCGGGTTGGCCGGTGGCGGCAGCCTGGCCGCTCCGGGTGGCGGTGCGGCGCTCTTCAGGGGCGGGGGCTGATGAGCGGCGCCGGCGGCGATGCACGAGCACAAGGGCCGCGAGGGCGCAGGCTGATGCGCGCGCGACGGCCGGTGATCGAGGTGCACGAGGTCACCAAGATCTTCGACCTCGGGCAGATACGCGTGCGGGCGCTGCGGCGCGTGTCGCTGAGCATCGAGCGCGGCGATCTCGTGGCGATCATGGGCAGCTCCGGCAGCGGCAAGACCACGCTGATGAACATCCTTGGCTGCCTCGACCTGCCGACCAGCGGTCGCTATCGCATCGACGGCGTGGACGTGCGCGAGATGGACGACGACGCTCTCGCGGATCTGCGCAATCGCAAGATCGGGTTCGTCTTTCAGAGCTTCAACCTCGTCGGCCGAACCAGCGCGCTGGTGAACGTCGAGCTGCCGCTGGCGTATGCCGGCCTGCGCGGGCCAGCGCGCCGTCGGCGCGCCGAAGGCGCGCTGCGCTCGGTGGGCATGGGCCACCGCCTGCACCATCAGCCTTCGGAGCTCTCCGGCGGCCAGCAGCAACGCGTCGCGGTTGCACGCGCAGTTGTGACGAACCCTTCGCTGATCCTGGCCGACGAGCCGACCGGCAATCTCGACTCGCGCTCGACCGAGGACGTGCTACGGATCTTCGCGGATCTGAACGAAGAGGGACGAACCGTCGTGCTGATCACGCACGAGCCCGACG
>CAWFPU010000003.1:0-541859 GCA_963817845.1 uncultured Solirubrobacterales bacterium | reverse complement strand
CGTCGAGCTCTCGAGCGTCGAGTGCGCCGGATCCAACGGCGTATACATCCACACCCGTCGAGACGGCGGGCGGCGGCAGCGCACGCACCGACGCCAGGCGTCTCTCCCGCCACGAGGCCGACGAGCTATACGGGCTGACGCTCAGCGCGGCGCTTGACGCTGGTATCGCACTACTGACCGGAGTCGACCCTCCAACCGTCCTCGACAGTGAGATCTACCGCCGCCTGGCGGGCGATCTGCGCAGCAACGGAGTACGGGTCATCGCCGACCTCGCCGGCTCGGCGCTGATGGCCGCGCTGGCCGGAGGCCTGGACGTCTTGAAGATCAGCGAGGAGGAGATCCTCGCCGAGTCCCCTGCCGGCGCGTCCGGTGCGCAAGACCTGACGAAACGTTCAACCTAACTCCACGCGGCCGGCGCCGAGACGGTGCTCCTCTCGCGCGCCGAGCAGCCGGCGCTGGTCCTCGACGGTCCCGGCGGGCGCTACCTGGAGCTGGCTGGCCCCCGCGTCGAGACCCTGGAGCCGCGCGGCACCGGCGACTCGATGTTCGCCGCGCTCGGCGCCGGCCTCGCGGGCGGCCTGGAGCTGGACGCGGCGCTGCGCCTGGCGATGGCAGCTGGCTGCCTGAACGCCACCCGGCACGGACTCGGCACCGGGACTCGCGAGCAGATCGAGCAGCTGAGCCACCACATCGAGATCACGGAGCTGAGCCCCGACCCAAAGACAGCGTGAGCGTACAGAGAAGCTTGCGTGTCGCAGCGGGTTTCTACGCCTCGCGGGGGGGTGACCGGCAAAGGGGTTGGGCGCGATCCCGCAGGAGCACTGGTGTGGCAGCTCGGGGCCGGTCATCGCAGTCCGTAGAAACGCGCGCCCAGGTTAGGGGGAGTCCCCGATGCGTCGGCTGCGAGCCGGGTCTAGCTTCAGCGTTACCCATCGTCCCGAGGAAAGGCAGACCCAAGATGAAGGCTCTCGTTTACCACGGCCCCGGCGAGCGGGGTTGGGACACGGTGGAGGATCCGAACATCCTCGACCCGACTGACGCGATCGTGCGGATCGACACCTCCACGATCTGCGGCACCGACCTGCACATCCTCAAAGGCGACGTCCCCGAGACGACCCCCGGCACGATCCTCGGTCACGAGGCCGTCGGCACCGTCCAAGAGGTCGGAAACAGCGTGACCACCGTCGCCCCAGGCGACCGCGTGCTGCTGTCCTGCGTCAGCTCCTGCGGGCGCTGTCGCTTCTGCAAGGAAGGCCATTACGGCCAGTGCCTCGGCGGCGGCGGATGGATCTTCGGCCATCTGATCAACGGCCTGCAGGCCGAGTACGCGCGTGTGCCGTTCGCCGACAACTCCGTATACGAGGTGCCCGCCCAGCTCAGCGACGAGCAGGTGCTATTCCTCGCGGATATCCTGCCGACCTCGTTCGAGGTCGGCGTGCTCAGCGGCATGGTCTCACCGGGAGACGTGGTGGCGATCGTCGGCGCTGGGCCGATCGGCCTGGCCGCGATCCTGACCGCGAAGCTCTACACGCCGGGGCGGATCATCGCGATCGACCTTGCCGACAGCCGCTTGGAGAGTGCCCGGCGTTTCGGAGCGGACACAACGATCAACAACGGCAGTGAGGACGCGCTCGCCCAGGTCATGGAGCTCACCGATGGCCTCGGCGCCGATGTGGCATTCGAGGCGGTGGGCGTGCCCGACACCTTCGAGCTCGCCGCCGACCTGATCCGCCCCGGTGGACGCGTGGCCAACATCGGCGTACACGGCAAGGCCGCGCACCTGCACCTGGAGAGGCTGTGGATCCGTGATGTCACGATCACGACCGGCTTGGTCAACACGTTCAGCATCCCCCAGCTGATGCGACTGATCGCCAGCGGTCGCCTGGACCCGTCGCTGTTCGCGACACATCGCTTCCCGCTGGGCGACACGATGGCCGCCTACGACGTGTTCGCCGACGCCGCGAACACCGGCGCCCTGAAGGTCGTGCTCCAGGGAACCGGCGCCAGCGGGCGGGACGTCCAGACAGATCAGGTCGCGGCCGTCGCGTAAGCGCGGCGGCCTCGGGGTGATCGATCATGCCGACACGAGTCGCGATCAATGGCTTCGGCCGGATCGGCCGCGGGGTGTTTCGCGCCGCGCGCGAGCAGGAGGCCGACATCGAGATCGTCGCGGTCAACGACCTGACCGACGCCAGCACGCTCGCGCACCTGCTCAAGCACGATTCCGTCTACGGCCGGTTCCCGGCGGACGTGCAGAGCACGGGCGATGGCATCGCGATCGACCGGCAGGTGATTCCCGCGCTGGCCGAGACCGATCCCGCCAAGCTGCCGTGGGGCGCGCTTGGCGTGGACGTCGTGATCGAGTCAACGGGGCGCCTGCGCACGCGTGCCGGCGCGGCCAAGCACGTGGACGCCGGGGCGCGCAAGGTCATCATCTCAGCCCCCGCCAAGGGTGATGAGCCGGTCAACGCGACGGTCGTCCTGGGGGTCAACTTCGACAGCGTCTACGACCCCGATCACCACCACATCCTCAGCATGGCCTCGTGCACAACGGGCTGTCTGGCGCCCGCGGCGAAGGTGCTGCACGAGACCGTCGGCATCCGCCAGGGACTGATGACCACGATCCACGCCTACACAGCCGACCAGAACCTGCTCGACGGACCGCACGCGGACCTGCGCCGGGCCCGTGCGGCGGCGATCAACCTGGTGCCCACCTCGACGGGAGCCGCCAAGGCGCTTGGGCTGGTGATCCCCGAGCTGGCCGGGCGCCTGAACGGCTTCGCCGTGCGCGTCCCGACTCCGACCGGATCGCTCGTGGATTTGACCGTCCAGGCCGAAAGGCAGACGAGCGCGCAGGAGATCAACGACGCCTTTCGGGCGCGCGCCGAGGACGGGCCGTTGAGCGGCATCCTGCGCTATACCGAGGACCCGATCGTCTCCTCAGACATCGTCGGGTCGTCTTACTCGTCGATCTTCGACGCCGGCCTGACCAGCGTAATCGATGGGACGCTCGTGAAGATCGTCGCCTGGTATGACAACGAGTGGGGTTACTCCAGCCGCCTGGTGGATCTTGCGGAACGAGCTCTGATTCCCGTCGCTGAGACGGCGTAACACGGTCGCGACTACGTAGTAAGTCGTATCCCGGTCTAGGAGATATCACCGATGCTGCGGGGATGCGCGCCGCTTACCGTTCGAGTTGTCGTTGTTTGTAGGTTAACCCTGTCGGGCAAAGGAGTCCACTGACATGGCCACGAACGTTGCACATACCCCGCTCTCACACACGACCGCACGGGACCGCGTCCGGGTCGGCGGCCTCGCCGATACGGTCAGCTACTGGCTGATCAGCGCCGGTGTCTACCTGACGTTCGGCACCCTGTTCTATTACTCCGCCAAAGAGAAGCTGATCGACGACAGCGGCACGATGCCGGCCGGTCTGGCAAAGGCCTACCACGGCACGTTCATTGCATCGTTCCCCGGGACCAATACCTCGTGGGTGCTGGTCGGCCTGCTGGAGGCGGCGGTGTTCGTACTGATCGCGGCGAGCGTGCTGCGCGGTGAGTTCCTGCCCAAGCGGCGCAAGCCGATCCTGCTCAGCGGGCTGGGCCTGTCGATGTTCACGTTCGCGATCATCGCCTGGGGTGAGAACATCACCGGAGGGTACGCCACCGTGGCCGAGCTGTTTCAGTATCTGGCCGGGACGGCCGTGCTGATCGTGCTGGTGCTGCTGATGCCGCCCTATCGCGAGACCCAGTGGCTATCCGGGTTGCTTCACCGCGAGCCAGAGCAGGCGTAGCGGGCCGATCATCGATCATGCCACGTAGAACCTCTTTCGCGTCGTCCATTCGCGTCGTCCTTGCCGACGATCACCCGCTGATGTGCCGCGGCATGCAGCGACTGCTCGACAGCGAGGAGGACCTCGAGGTGATCGCGCAAGCCGGCGACCAAGCATCTGCCATACGCACGGTGCGAGACCGTTACCCACGCGTGCTCGTACTCGATCTGAGGCTCCCAGGTGGATCCAGCATCGAAACGATCGTCCAATTGCGCGAGCAAGCGCCGGATACCCGGATCGTGTTGATGACGATGGCGGAGGACCCTGTGTTCGCGCAGTGCGCACTCGCTGCCGGGGCGCTCGGGTTCGTTACCAAGGATCTGGCCGACAGCGAGCTGCCGCAGGCCGTGCGCGCGGCGGCACACGGCGAAGAGTACGTCAGCCCGCGTGTCGCGCCGCGGGTGCGGGCCTTGCGTGCTAGGACGCTGCCCGCTCGAAGTCTGACTGCCCTGCCGGACTTCGGCGAAGCGCCGGCAGGCGGGCTCTGAGCAGCGTGCCCTGTTCACCGGAGTCGATGCTGAGCGAGCCGCCCGCGAGACTAACGCGCTCGCGGATCCCGGTTAGCCCGAAGCCGTCGCTCACGACGTCGGGGTCAAAGCCCGCGCCGTCGTCCTGCACCTCGATCAGCAGCTCGCCCTCGGAGTCGGCGACCGCCACCCTTACCCGGTTCGCACGCGCGTGCTTGGCCACGTTCGTCAGCGCCTCCTGCACCAGCCGGTAGACGGCGGTCTCGAGATCCTCACCGAGACGCGCCTGCGCATCTGCGGGGCCGGGCAGCGCCAGGTCGCTGTCGATCTCGAACCCGCTCTGCTCGCGATGACGGTCCAGCAGCGCCTCGATCGCCGTGCGCAGTCCGAGCTCGTCCAGAGCGGCGGGGCGCAGCTCGGTGATGATCGCGCGCAGGCTCGCGATCTCCCGCTCGATGTGCTCGACGGCCTCGTCCATCGCCGTCTGGGCCTGCGCCAGATCGTCACGCCGCCGCGCCGCGGACAGCAGCACGCGCAGAGCACCGAGACCCTGAAGCGTCTCGTCGTGAAGCTCGCGTGCCCAGTGGCGCCGCTCGGCGTCGGCCGCCGCCAGCGAACTGCGCAGCCGGTCGGCCTGCACGCTCTGCGCGAGCGCCACAGCCGTCGCTGCGCTCGCCGCGAACGTTCGCAGCGTCTGCTCGTCTTCCTCGCTGAACACGCTGCCTTCCTCGCCGCGGTCGAATGCCGCCAAGACACCCAGCCCGGAGCCGCGGTGCAGCAGCGGCACCAGCAGCGCGGTCTGGGGGTCGGCCACGCCGAACTGCGTTGGCGCGATCCCCAGGCGGGTGGCGACATCGGTGATCCGCTCGGGGCGGCGGCGTTCGAGCACCTGCCCGGACGTCAACTGGTCGATCGGCAGCCGTGTGCCCTGCATCTGCTGAACGTGACCGGCGCTCGCCTGCACGACCAGCTCCTCTCCGTCGCGCAGCAAGATCACGAGACTGCGGGCGCCCACGAGGGCGCGGCCGCGCTTGACGATCAGCTCCAGCACATGCTCGAGCGCGATCTCCCCGCCGATCGCGACCGAAACGTCGCGGGTCGCCTCCAATCCTCGAATCGCCTTCTCGGCCTCTTGACGGCGGCGCTCGCTCGTCTCATACAAGCGCGCGTTGTCGATCGCTACCGCCGCCCAATCGGCGAGGATTACGGCCGCTTCCTCGTCGCGCTCGGAGAACTCCCCGCCCTGCTTCTCGGTCAGATACAGGTTGCCCCATGCCTGCCCGCGAATCCGGATCGGCACCCCCAGGAAGCTGCGCATCACCGGATGTCCCGCCGGGAACCCATAGCTCGAGGGGTGCTGGCCAACGTCGGCGAGCCGCAACGGGTGCGGATGCTCGATCAGCGCGCCGAGCACCCCTCGCCCGCGTGGCAGATCGCCGATCGCCCTCTTGGTGTCCTCATACACACCGGAGGTCAGGAACTGGTCGAGCTCGGTGCGCTGCTCGTTCAGGATCCCCAGCGCCGCGTAACGGGCCTCGGTGATCTCGCGGGCCGTCTGCAGCACACGATCGAGGACGACGCCCAGATCGAGCTCGGTCACGAGCTCACGACCGACGTCAAGCAGGCGACGCGTCCATCGTTCCTCAGGGGGGGCGCTCATTGCCCCGGAAGCTTAGACCCGACAATCAGATTGTGCTGGGTGTGACTAGTCCCGCATGCCGTCGCGCCGATCCGTAGTTGGTCCCAAATCTCACGGGGATTTCCCCGAGGACGGGACGGCAAAAGCGACATATGTTGTGACTCCCCGCATCATGGACAGCTCCCAGCCGCACATCGAGCGTCGATTCAGCCCCGGGCTCGCCGGGTCGCTTTTGCACGAGAGCGGCGGTTGAGCGAGACGATGCGCTGCCGGCATTGTGGTGAGGTCATCGGGATGTACGAGCCGATGGTCGTCCTCACCGACGGACACGCGCGCACCACTTCGAGAACCGTCGAGCAAGACGACGGGGTGCTCATCGCCGAGTGCTACCACCATGCCTGTTACACGCAGACGCACGGTCAGGAGCTGCCGGAGTAAGCCGGGCTCATCGAGCTGATGAGCGCGCACGAGCGCCTCGGCGTCCCTACGTTGGGGTGTGGGGTTTCCATCATCGTTTACGTCGGGCTTGAAGCCCTCTGCCCGCAGCCGCCGGCTGATCTCGGTGTACTGCTGGTCGTCCAACAGATGGTCTTCATCGGGCCGGAGCGCGATGCGTGAGATGCTGACGACTGCACGCCCCGGTGCGCTCGCGGTGTCGGCACTGGCTCAGCGATCGCGCTCGATCGCCCGCCATGCCTGCTGGTCGAGCGTCGCGCCGTGCGACGGGACTGCGACCGCGTCCGGCAGCTCGACGTGCAGCATCGTGGCGCCATCGACGAGCACTGTTGCCTGCAGCAGGTCGTAGCTCAGCACGTGCCCGCCGCGCGTCCGCGTCTCGTCCACGAAGTGCAGGTGCGCGCCGGTCATCTCGATGCCGTCGAGGGCATCGGGGAAGCAGAACCCCATCATCGTGCCCGCGACGTCGCGCAGCACGCTCACGTGCTGCTGGGCCACGACCTCCGCGAGCGGGCGGTACGGCGGTTGCTGCCTGGGAACCGAGCGCACGTGGACCGCCGCAAAGCGGCCGTCGATTCTCACGGCCGTCGGGCGCTCCGCTTTCGCGACGGCCTGGCCGAGACGCGCCTGCAGCTCAGACTCGCCGAACGGGCCCGTCAGCGTGATCGGCTCGCCCGGCGCGAACGCCACCACCACCGCATACGGGGTCCTCGCGCTCAGCTCGGGGCGCACGAGCGTACAGTCGAGCTCGGCCTTGAAGACCTCGCCGTCGAGCACGATCAGCTCGCCGTCGAGCCCGTCCAGCGTGCCGAGGCCGAGGTCGCCGTGCTCGAGCACCTCCGCGAGCGTCACTTCGCCGTCGTAGGCCCCTGCCAGCAGCGCCTGCACCGTCGAGGTCTGGAACAGCTCGTGGGGCGCGCCGCCGGCATGCAGCTCGCGATGGCGCAGCAGCTCGACCTCGAGCGCGCCGAGGAACTCGAGCTCGCTCATCGAGCCGACGCGTTGAGCCGTGTCACGCGCTCGACGGCACGGCCCCACCAGCGCGAGGAGCCGATGATGCCGTGCAGCCGATTCATCTCGGGGGACTGTAGCCACGTCGGCGTGCTGCCATGTCGGCGTGCTCCCCGCGGCGGTTTGCATATCGGGAGCCGGAGATCCTCGTGCCCCTGTGCGTAACATCTCGCCGGCGAGCAGACCATGCGGATCGACGTTCATGCCCCATCTCTGGACCGACGAGTATCTCGATCTGCTTTATCCGCTACGGCAACGCGAGCGCCCCGGAAGCCCGCGGATTGGCGTGTTCGATCTCGTGCGGCACCCGGTCGAGGTCGGGCGCCGCGCGGCACGCGGTCGAGGTCGGCGACCGCGGGCACCGCGATCAAACGCTCCACTCCGCATCGCTCGTCGCCCGCGGTGCGGGCGTGTGAGCTCGAACGAAAGGACGAAACATGGCCAACGAGACTGCAATCGATCCGTCGGTTCCGCCGAGCGGGACGGGGTGTGTCGAGTGTCTGGCGGAGGGTGGTTGGTGGCTTCACCTGCGCCGCTGCGGCCTGTGCGGACACATAGGGTGCTGTGACTCATCGCCCTCGCAGCACGCGAGCCACCACGCCGCTGACGCGGGGCATCCAATCATCCGCAGCTTTGAGCCCGGGGAGGACTGGTTCTGGGATTACGAGACCAATCAGTTCTACGACGGTCCTGCGCTTGCCCCGCCTGAGCACCATCCTTTGGATCAGCCCACTCCGGGGCCGTCCGGGCGCGTGCCGGCAGACTGGCAGAGCCACCTGCATTGAGGCGGTTCTGCCGGAGGAAGCGGGCAGGTGAACGTGTGACTCGCGCTGCCCGGCTGATAGCACAGACGATGATGCAAATCTTGATCTCGCAAAACCATTCCGCCAGCACACGTCACCCGCGACGACGCGGATCGGGGTTTCGCAAGACCATCTCGCAAACACAGGCGATGATCCGCTCGTCGCCATGACCGGAACGCCGCAGCTCAGGCTTGCCCGCGCGCTTGCCCTCCCGCACGCCCGCACGCGTGCGTCAACGACGCGCTAAGAACCGGAGCAATCCCGGCGGTCGATCACGCGGAGCGCGAGCTCAGGACGGTCACCCGCGCGCGTCATCGCCCGGCAGGTCGATGCCGGGCTCTGGCGACCCAATCGCGGCTCGCACGGCCAGCCACGGGCGCTTGGCGCATCCGCCACGGGCGCTTGGCGCATCCGCCACGGGCGCTTGGCGCATCCGCCACGGGCGCTTGGCGCATCCGCCACGGGCGCCTGGCGCATCCGCCACGGTGGCGAGCCTGCGCGATTCGCTGTGGGACGCTTGTGGGACGTGGGGCCAAAACCCCAGTATTCATGCGGGATTACGGCCGGGACCGGGACTTTGCAAGACGGGGGTCGCCGCCCTCGGCGAGGACCTCGGCAATGGCCGAGATCAGTCTCTCGCGCAGAGCGCTGTGGTCCTCAGAAGCCGTGTACATAACAGGCCGCGAGTGCGACAGCGTATGACTGCAAAAGCGCCCAGTGGCGCGGTTGATTCGGATCCGATCGCCCATGATGCTGCCTCGCTTCCCTCCGCTGTCCCTCTCAATCAATCCCTCTGCGCCTCTTGCCCCAAGACCGCTTGCTGCTCCCAAAGCTGTGGGGAGCGCGTGGGAAAAGGAGAACATATGGGGGCAACTTTGTCAAGGGGTCCTGAAAAATGAGGCCTTGAGCGACGAGTGACCCCCGTCTTGCAAATACGGTGGCCACGCGCGCAGGCGTCTCCGAGCCCGTTTTCCATGAAATCTTCTCGAGCGTCGAGCAGTGCTATCTGGCAGCGTTCGAAGACGGCCTGGGTCAGCTGTCACGAACAGTGGATGAAGCCGTCGGCCGTGAGGGTACGTGGCTTGATCGCCTGCGCGCGGGCTTGGTTGCTTTTCTTGGGTTCCTGGACGATGAGCCTGTCTGGGGTCGTCTGCTCGTCTTGGACACGCCCCTCGCGGATCAAGCGCTCAGGTTGCGTTGCCAACAGCGTGTCCTGGGCGTTCTGACCTCGCTGTTGGACGATGGCGCGCCGCAGGCGGCCGGCGAGCTCACACCCGCGCCGCTGCTGACTTCGGAGCTCGTCGTCGGCGGAGCCATCTCGGTCATCCGGGCGCAGATGCTCAAAGGGCAGCGCACGGTATTGGTGGGGCTGGCGCCGTCATTGATGTCCTTCATCGTCAGGCCGTACCTGGGTCAGGTCGCCGCGAACGCCGAGCGCGAGGGCAGGTCAACGGCTAACGGCAATACGAGCGCCGCCGAGCTCGTTCTTTCGCGGGAGGCCGAGCTGGCACAGGCCGCCGCGCTTCCGATTCGCGTCACGCATCGCACGACGCTGGTGCTGCGCGCGATCGCGCAGGCGCCGTATTCGAATAACCGCGAAATCGCGCAGGCCGCCGGACTCGTGGACGAGGGGCAGGCCTCGAAGCTTCTTGCGCGCCTGGAGCGCCAGGGCATGATCGAGAACGTCGGGGTCGGCGCGACGCGCGGCGAACCCAACGCGTGGCTGTTGACCTCGGCGGGGCAGCGGGCGGTAGTGCTGCTCGGCGAGAAGTTTGACACGAAAGCTCCGCGGCGCCCGCGCGGAGGGGTCAGGGGCGCGGCGTGAGAAGCGCGCTCACAAGCTTTTCGGCGCGTCGCGCTTCGTGCACGGCGGCGTCGTTGAGAGGGCAAGCGGAGGTCGCAGGCGCTGGTTCTGAAAGGCGTCCAGCGGTCGTCCGGTTGCGGTTGCAAACGATGCGGTGCGTGCGGTCCTCAGCGAGAGGCGCGCGCGCCGGTCAATTATCACCGAGAGGAAAAGGAGTAGTGGAAAAGTGAGACACGTAAGGATGCTGGGAGCCTTGCTGCTGGCCGCGCTGATGATGGCAGCGGTCATCGCCACGAGCGCCTCGGCCGAAAAGATCAAAAAATCGCCGAAGACGTTCAAAAACTGTCCGACGAAAGCGACGGAAACCGATGAAGGTGAACCGATAGGAACCGAACCTAATGCCTTCGGGATCCTGTGCATCTACGGCAACACCGAAAAGGGCGATGGCGGGCAGTTCACCGTCAGCGGGATCACCGTGCCGCTGGAAAAGTCGATCGTACTCCAGTACGGCCTCTATGAGAACGAAGCCGAAGAAGAAAAGTACATATCGCCGCTGAACGGCGTCGAAGCGATCACACCGACCCCTGAGCGGGTTCCCGGTGAACCGATCGCCAACATCAGCGAAGCAGAACAGGAAGAAATGGGCTGGCCGGCGACGCTGAAGAACAAGTACAAAGAAGGACAGAAAAAGGGTCTGGTCAAGAAGGTCTATGAGACGATCGAACTCGCGGGCAGGCCTCAGACGAGCAGGGTGAAACTCATCACCAGGGAAGGCACCGCGGTTGAAGCGCCCGTCAAGATCAAAGGTGAAAACAAGTGGCTGAGCATGCTCGGCGACACCTGCTACATAGGTTCCGAAGCCGAACCGATCGTGCAGCACCTGACTTCGGGTGTGAGCGAATCGCCGCTCACTCACGAAACGATCGAAGGCGAATTGCTGCTCGGCGAATTCCTCCAGGAAAAGAAATCAGAAGAACTGGGCGGCCTCGTGATTACGAGCAAGCTCGTCGACAACACGTACCCGGTTCCCGGCGCATCGTGCACCGGCCCGTACTCGGGGTATGTCACTGCCACGATCGACAAAGTGTTCGGAGTCCCGGCCGTCGCTGGGGCCAGCATCACCGAACTGAAAGGAAGCCTCTACAACGCGACGGCCAAATTCGCCGAAAGCTGAGAGGCAGCAGTAAGCGGTATGTGAATCGTAGGGGACACAGTGGGGAGGGACTCCGCCGATGGCGGGGTCCTTCCCCGACCGCACCGTCTGTGAGGGGCCGCGCAAACAGATCGGCCTGAGGGATCGAGACAAATAACGAAAGTGTGAAAGCATGAACGCGAAACGGATCATGATCGCGGGGCTGTGTATCGTCGCGGCCCTTGCGATGAGCGCGGCGGCAGCCGCGACGGCGTCGGCCACGGCCCCCGAATACGGGAGATGCCTGAAGGCCGAAAAAAACGCGAAAAAAGAATACAACGGCAGCTTCAGCGATTCGAAGTGCACGAAAGAAGTTCCGGTCGGCGAAAGGGCGAAAAAGGGCAAGTACATCTGGGATCCCGGCGCGGGCAAAGCCAAGTTCACGAGCACCGGCGGTGCCGGCGTGCTGACGACAGTCGGCGGCTCCTCAGTGGAATGCAAAGCTGAGTCGAGCACCGGAGAATTCGTGCCAGGCAACAACAAAGAAGAGGCCGGGATCGTCGTTACGTTCACGGGCTGCAAATCGCTGTCATTGCCGTGCACCAGCCCAGGAGCCAAAGCGGGCGAACTGACAACGAACACGCTCGAAGGGATCGTCGGCTGGGAAAGCAAAGCAGCCAAAAAGACAGATCTCGAGCTCTATCCCGCAAAAAGCGTGAAATCGGGCCAGTTCATCGAATTTGAATGCTCGGGTCTGGCGGTCAAAGTGTCGGGCAAGGTGCTCGTACCGATCAAGAACGACAAGATGACCCAGACGGAAACGTTGAAGTTCAAGGCCACCAAAGGTAAACAGAAACCAGAAAAATGGGAAGAAAGCTCTGAAAAGGCCGTCCTTGAAGCGTCGTTCAGCAACTTCAAGGGAGGGGTCTTCGAACAGGCCGGACAGGACATCAACTCGACGGTCACAGGTGAAGAAAAGCTAGAGCTCAACGCGGTCGTCTAAGACGCGACGGCGGCGTAGTGTCGTTGATGTGGGGGCCAACTGTTGGCCCCCACATCGCTCGACGCAGCCGTTCGCACCGTGCATGGCCGGGAGAGCCCCAGAGCGTGAATGCAGTGAGACGAGCGTAGATCGATGAGTGAGACCGCTGTACGGGACCAAGCGAGAGGGCTTCGGGGCGCCATTGCCAGTGGCGGTGGCGCGCCCGAAGTGGCAATCGTGCCCGCTGTCGCCGTTCGCGTGGACGTTCGACTGGCCGTGGCGGTGTGCTTGGCCAGTCTGTTGTTGACGCTTGCGTGTTGTGCCTCGGCCTCGGCGTTGGCGAGCCGCGGCCACGTGTTCGCCGGTTCGTTTGAAGGCTCGGGCGCGCAGGGCTTCGTTGCTCCGTCTGGCGTGGCGGTTGACGAAGAAAGCGGCGAAGTGTACGTCGTGGATGCGGGCCATGAACGTGTTGAGCGGTTCGCGCCCGCGGGCGCAGGTTACGCTTTTGCGGGCGAATTCAGCGTCCCGTCGCCAGGTGCGATAGCGGTGGACAACTCGGGGGGATCGGACCCATCGCGGGGCGACGTGTATGTGGCGGGCGCGGAAGAAAAGGAAGCATCGCCGAGTGAACGCGACTTCGTCTACAAGTTCACCGCATCAGGCGAAAAAATCTACAGAAAGAGCTTGTTCAAAGTAAAGGAAAACAAAGAAGAATTCGAAGCCGAACTGGAAGACATCTCGGGCTTGGCGGTCGACAATGCCGGCAGGCTGTGGGTGTACTGGGATGAAGAAGGCAACATCAACGGCTTCGATGACGAAGAAAAGAACAAACTCGTCGGATCGCTCGGCCACGAAGAAGTGCTCGATCAGAAGCTGCTCGAAGAAGCTTGTTACGCCCAGCCCGGATTCGCCGTTGCTCCCGGTGATGAGGCGTTCTATGTGGCGCACGAACGCGCGGGCGCGTTCGGGGAATGTCCCGAAGAAGGCCAGTCCAAATCGACGCTGGTCTCGAAGCTGAGCGGCTCGGGCGCGGCGGCGGCGCGTAGCTTGGATGCTCAGGACACGACGGGCGTGGCGGTGGACTCTGCGGATGGGGACGTTTACGCGGACAACGTCGGTAGCGTCGCGGCGTTCAGCGCTGACGGCTCGCCGATCCAGCGTTTCGGCTCGGGCGAGCTCGACGGCGGAGGCGCGATGGCGGTTGACGCGGCCGACGACGAGGTGTTCGTGGCCGAGCCTGGCGAAAACAAGATCGCGGTGTTCAGCGGGGAAGCTGCCGCCGCGCCGACGGTTGACAGCGTGGTCGCGCAGAGCCTGACCCCTGCGAGTGAGCGGGTGACTGCGCAGATCGACCCCCATGGCCTGCCAACCACCTACTACGTGCAGTATGGCGCCAGTAGCTGCGTGCAGACCCCCTCGGCTTGCGCGGACGCGCCGATCGGTCCGCCAGGTGAGGAGCTCGGTGAAGGATTCGGGGACGTGCAGGTCAACGTGACCCTGGAAGGCCTTTCACCCGATAGCACCTACTACTACCGCGTGCTCGCCGAGAACGCTGACGGGCAGGCGCAGAGCGCGCAGAGCGCGCAGACGTTCTTCACCACGTTGCCGAGCGCGACGGGCCTGCTGGCCGATGATCGTGAGTGGGAGCTGGTATCGCCGGCCGAAAAGCACGGCGTGGCGGTCGAACCGATCAGCCGCGAAGGCGCCCTGATCCAGGCTGCGAGCGACGGCGATTCGATCACCTGGACGGCGAGCGGACCTGTTACCGGCGAAGCTCAAGGTGATCGTCGCCCCGAACCGGTGCAGGTGATCTCCAAGCGCACCAGCAACGAATGGGTCTCCGAAGACGTCACGACTCCGCACGATCGCGGCGAAGGGATCAATCCCGGGGAAGCGACCGAGTATCGCTACTTCTCCCCCGAACTGTCGTTCGCGCTCGTGCAGCCGCAGCTTCCCTCTGACCCGCTGGAAAGTCCGCCGCTGGCGCCCGAAGCGCGGGAAAAGACCATCTACCGCCGCGACAACGCGAGCGGCGAATACGAACCGCTCGTGACCGCCGCGGACGACACGGCGGGCGCCGCGTTCGGTGGGCACTTGGAATTCGCCGGGGCGACACCGGACCTGAGAGAGGTCGTGTTCAGCTCGGAAGTCCCGCTGCTCCCGGGTGCTCCGCAAGCGGGCCTTTATGAGTGGCAACAGGGCGCCCCGCTGAAGCTCGTCAGCGTCCTGCCGGGCACGGGACAGATCCCGGCGAGCGAACCGTTCCTGGGCGATGCGGGTCGCGATGTGCGGGGCGCGATCTCGACGGACGGGTCGCGAGTGTTCTGGACCGAGGGGCTGGGCGACGAAGGCCCGCTGTACATGCGCGACACACTCACGGACGAAACGGTTCAGGTCAATGCGGCGCAGGGCGTCAACGAAGCGGGCCAGCCCGAAATCGAAGCCGAAATGGACGAAGCGCATTTCCAGGGCGCCTCCAGCAACGGTGCGCGCGTGTTCTTCACCGACACGTGGCCACTCACGAGTGAATCCGGGCTCGAAGCGGGCGAAGAAGAAGAAGTCGTCGAAGGAGCGAGCGCTCGGGCGGCCGGCCGTCCGGCAGACCTCTACGAATACAACGTCGAAACAGGCATTCTGAGCGACCTGACGCCTGACCATCGGATAGGTGAAACGGCCGACGTGCTCGGCACGATACCCGGTGTCAGCGAAGACGGCTCCTACGTCTATTTCGTCGCCAACGGCGTACTGGCCCCGGGGGCGCAGCCCGGGGACTGCCCGCGCACGAAACCGCTGCTGGCGCACCCCGAAGCCGCATGCAACCTCTATCTGTCAGAGCCCGCGCCAGAACATCCCGGACAGCGCCAGACGGTTCTGGTCGCGCGACTGTCCTACGAAGACGCCGGAGATTGGGGCGCGGCCAACTCCCCGCTGCCCGGGGATCTCGGCGGTGTCACCAGCCAGGTGTCCGCCAACGGAAAATATCTGGCCTTCATGTCCGACCAGCCGTTGACCGGGTATGACAACGTTGACGCCGACCCTGAAGCGCACGGTGCCCGCGACGAGGAGGTCTACCTGTACGACGCTCCCAGCGGACGGCTGGCCTGCGCGTCGTGTAACCCGGACGGCGAACCGCCCGTCGGTGTGTTCGATACCGAAAAGGCCGGCGAAGGCCTCGGCCTCGTCGTTGACCGCCCGGAAACCTGGTCGGGACGCTGGCTGGCGGCGTCGCTCCCCGGCTGGACGCTGTTCGAGTTGATCAACCCGATCGCCGAGCACCAGTCGCGGTATCTGTCGAACAACGGCCGCCTGTTCTTCGACAGCGCCGACGCGCTGCTGCCCGATGTCCAGGATCGCACCAGGGAAGAGACCGTCAACGGTCAAACGCTGAACGTCGGCGTCGAGAACGTGTACGAGTACGAGCCCGCCGGTGAAGGCAGCTGCACGAACCAAGCGGGGTGCGTGAGCCTGATCTCCTCGGGCACGTCCCAGCACGAATCGGCGTTCCTCGACGCGAGCGAAAGCGCAGACGACGCGTTCTTCATCACCGCCGCGAAGCTCGTCCCCCAAGACACCGACAACAGTCTCGATGTCTACGACGCGCGCGTCTGTGGGACCGGCCAGAGCGAAGCCTGCCTGCCCGTGGTGGAACCTCCGCCACCGTCGTGCACCACCGGCGAAGGGTGCCGTCCCGCCCAAGCCTCGCCGCCAAGCCTGCAGGTTCCGGCCAGCTCGACCTTCTCAGGTCCCGGTAACGAGCCCAAACAGCAGGTTGGCTCGTCGAAAGCTACGAGCGCCAAGCCCAAACCGCTGACTCGCGCGCAAGAGCTCGCGAGCGCGCTGAAGGCGTGCCACAAACACAAGGACAAGCGTAAGCGCCAAGCGTGCGAACGCCGGGCACGCAAGGCGTTCGGCGCGAAGGCCAAGCCGAACAAGGCGAAGACGAAGTCCGGGAACTCCCACGGGCGGGGGAGGAAGCGCTAGATGGCCAGGCGACCGGGTACAGCGGCTGGCGGGCGACTGCGTACAGGCGCTGGCGGGCGACTGCGTACAGCCGCCGGCAGCCGACGGAGCCCAGCCGTTCGCAGGTGGCGCGTGCTGTTTGCGAGCTCGAGCCTGGCGCTCGTTGGCATGTCGCTGCTGTTGATGGCCGCCGCGAGCCCGGCCTTCGCGGGGGCGTGGTGGCGGATGTCCTCGCGCGCGGCACCGACGCTGTTGGTGCCCGGCCAGAGAGCGACGATCGTCGTCGCCGCGACGAACGTGGGCGACACAGGCGTGAATGCGACCGCGACTCCGGTCACGATCAAGGACACTCTGCCCGCAGCGCTCGAAGCGACGGCGATCGAAGGCGCGCCCGCATTTCACAAGATCGCGGCGCATCTGATGACATGCAGCCTGAGCGCACTCAGCTGCACTTCCAAGGCCGAAACGTTCCCCGCGTTTGAACGGCTGGAAGTGATCATTACGGTCAACGTGAAGGCGCAGGCGGTCGGTGGCGAAGACAACAAAGCCACCGTCCAGGGCGGGGAACAGGAAGGCGCTGCCGGCTCGGCGGTTCCCGGCGCCTCGCTCGAAGAGCCGTTCGCCATCAAGGACGAACCGACCCCATTCGGCGTCGAAGCGGGCGGTTACGCGATCACCCCCGAACAGGAAGGCGGTGAGGTTGACTCGCAGGCGGGCTCGCATCCCTCTCAGCTGACCACGACGCTCAACCTCGATCAAACGCTCGAACTACCCAAGGAACAGCAGTCGGCTCCGGCGCTGCCAAAGGAACTGAACTTCAACCTCCCGCCCGGTCTGATCGGCGACCCGCTTGCCGTCCCGGCGTGTCCGACCGTCGATTTCCTGGCGATCGGCGAAACCGCAACCAACGCGTGCAAGCCGGAATCGGCGATCGGCGTCGCGGTTGTGACGCTCGATGAACCGAATCACTTCAACGACATCACACGGGCCGTGCCACTTTGGAATCTCGAACCCGCGCAAGGAGAGCCGGCGCGGTTCGGCTTCGAGGTTCTGACGGTGCCGGTCGTGCTCGACACCTCGCTTCGCAGCAACGGCGACTACGGCGTCAGTGTCAGCGTTCGAGATGCGCCCGAGGCCGCCCAGATCCTGGGTAGCGAAGTCACGATCTGGGGCGTACCCGGGGAAGCTGCCCACGACCAGTCGCGCGGATGGGCGTGCCTGCTCGGCGGGGGCTATGTCAACAACGAAGTCCCGTGCGAACCTCCCGGTAGGCGCTCGAATGGGGCATTCCTGACGATGCCGAGCTCTTGCACGGGTGGGCTGGTCAGTACCGTCGAAGGACGCTCCTGGCCGCTACAGACGCTGGCCAGCGAACCGGGGCAGATCTTCGCGCTGCAGGGTCCCAGCACCGAAGACCAGATGCACGGCTTTGAAGAATGCGAACGGCTGCCGTTCGCGCCGACGATCAGCGCCGAACCGGTCGAAGAACAGAACGGATCCACCGTCGGCGCTCACTCGGCGAGCAGCCCGGCCGGGCTCGATGTCGATGTGCATGTTCCTCAGCAGGGCACGCTGGAAGCGGACGGCCCAGCGGAGGCCGACGTGCAGAGCACGACCGTCACGCTGCCCGAAGGAGTCCAGTTGAACCCCTCCGCCGCGGACGGACTGCAGGCCTGCTCGGAGCAGCAGATCGGCTATGAAGGTCCGGCGGGCACAGACCCTTACTCGCCCGCGGCGCCGCAACCGTTGCGCTTTTCGAGTGCCCCCGCGGCATGCCCGGAAGCCTCGAAGGTCGGGCTCGTCCACATCAAGACACCGCTGCTTGAAGACGAGCTGACCGGCGCGGTATATCTCGCGAGCCCCGCCCCGCTCGGCGAAGCGGGCCAGAACCCGTTCAACAGCCTGCTCGCGCTGTATATCGTCGCCGAAGACCCCGCCGCGGGCATTCGTGTCAAGCTCGCCGGCGAAAGCGCTCTGCAGGAACAGACCGGGCAGGTCACGAGCACCTTCACCGACACACCCCAGGTGCCCTTCGAAGAACTGCGCCTGGAACTGTTCGCCGGCGCGCGCGCCTCGCTCGCCACGCCCGCCGCGTGCAGCAGCTACTCCGCGCAAGCGCTGTTCACGCCGTGGTCGGGCGCCGCGCCGGTGACGGCCTTCTCGCAAGCCGCCACGTTCGACATCGACACCGGCGCCGAAGGCACCGGGTGCGCGAGCCCGCAAACGTTCGCACCGACCCTGACGGCCGGCGCCACGAACCTGCAGGCGGGCGCGTTCACCAGCTTCACCGTACAAGTCGCGCGTCCGAGCGCAGACCAGCAGATCACGGGGCTCACGGTGCACCTGCCGTCCGGCAACGCGGCAATCCTGGCGTCCGTCACGCCGTGCGGCGAACCGCAGGCCTCGCAGGGCACGTGCGGGCCTGAATCCGAGATCGGGGAAGCGATCGCGACCAGCGGCGTCGGCCCCGATCCCTACACCGTCACCGGTGGACGGGTGTACATCACCGGTCCCTATCAGGGTGCGCCGTTCGGTCTGTCGATCGTCACTCCCGCGGTCGCCGGCCCGTTCAACCTCGGGAACGTCGTCGTGCGCTCGAAGATCGAAGTAGACCCGCACACGGCGCAGGTCACGATCACGAGCAGCCTGCCCACGATCGTGCAGGGTTTCGGCCGGCCGGCATCCGGCGTCCCGCTCGACCTCAGAGACATCTACGTTGACGTCGATCGTCACGACTTCGACTTCAACCCCACGGACTGCAGCCCGCTCAGCATCGCGGCCACGCTCACGGGCGCGCAGGGCGCGAGCGCGAACGTCTCAACGCCCTTCCAGGTGGGCGGCTGCCAGAACCTGCCGTTCAAGCCCGCCGTCGCGGCCTCGACGCAGGGCAAGACCAGCAAACTCGACGGCGCCGGCCTGAACCTCAAGTTCGCCTCCGCGCAAGGCCAGGCGAATGTCGCCAAGACCGTCCTCACGATCCCCTCCACCCTGCCCGCGCGGCTGACGACGATCCAGAAAGCGTGCGTCGCGGCGACCTTTGAAGCGAACCCGGCGGCGTGTCCCGAAGGCTCGGACATTGGCACGGCCACCGTGCACACCCCCGTCCTGAAGAACCCGGTCGCCGGTCCGATCTATCTCGTCAGCCATGGGAACGCGGCGTGGCCCGACGCCGAGCTCGTGCTGCAGGGCGAAGGGATCACCGTGATCCTCGACGGCCAGACCGCGATCAAAAAAGGCGTCACCACCTCGAGCTTCCTATCCGTCCCCGATGTCCCGTTCACGACCGTCGAAGCGACGCTCCCCGAGGGCCCGCACTCGGCGCTCACCACCAACCTGCCGCTCAAGGACCACTACAGCCTCTGCGGGCAGCACCTCACCATCCCTGCCGCGCTCAGCGGCCAGAACGGCGCCGCGCTGACCGACACCGTCAAGGTCTCGGTCCAGGGCTGCCACGCCGTCAAAGCCAGCAAAGCCAAACGGCTCACCCGCCGACAAAAGCTCAGCCGCGCACTGAAGGCCTGCCGCAAAGCCCACACACGCGCGCGCGCGCCGCGCGCCAGATGCGAACGGCGGGCCCGCAAGCGCTATACCGCCAAGAAGACCACTCGCAGAAGCTCGCGCGCGTAGAGCGGCGCAGGATCTTCACAGCCAGATCGTAAGGAGCCGCGAACATGGCGGCCACGCTTCGGCGTCCAGGCCGTATGCTGCCAGTGCGGCGCCGAGGCGGTTGCACCTAAGCGGGACATCGGCGACGGGCGCAGGAGACGGCGGATTATCGCCCGAAGCACGCGAGACCAACTACGAGAGGGGATCGAGATGATCAAAGCGCAGACCATCCTGCTATCTGCAGTAGCGCTCGCGACGATGGCGATGCCTGCGGCCGCAGGCGCGGCGACGCCCGCTCCGGGCGGGCCCGCGCTGCGTGCACCGCTGCCGCCCGACTTCGCGCCCACGCCTCTCTCGGCGCCGTTGGGCGCCAAACAGACCCCGGCCGAACAGGTCGGAACGTACAACTGGTCCGGCTACGCGCTGACCGGCGGATCCTTCCACGGCGTGATCGACACCTGGAAAGTGCCGACGGTTGACACGGCGCTGTCTGGACACCAGTACTCCGCGGACTGGGTGGGGATCGGTGGATGGGAAGAGGGCACCCTGGTCCAGGCCGGGACCGAGGCCGACAACGTCGCCGGCACCGCGTCGTATGGCGCGTGGACGGAGATCCTGCCGGCGGCCGAGGACCCGCTCTCGCTTGCCATCCACCCCGGCGACACGATCACGACGAGCGTCGAGGAAATCAGCAAGAACACTTGGGAAATGAAGGTCGACGACGAAACCACCCACCAGTCGCAGGAGCGCACGGTGAATTACAGCGGCTCCAATCACGCGAGCGCCGAGGCGATCCACGAGCGTCCTTGCATCGCCGACGACTGCGAAAGCGTCGAAGACCTCGCGACGCTGACCGACACCACGAACGTCACTTTCGACCCCGGGAAATACAGCACGACGGCCCGCAAGACGCCCACGAAGGCGCTGTTGAAGCCGTCGAAAAAACAGACACTCCACCAGGTGTTCATGGTCAACAACAAGGGCACCGCGGTGATCGCGTCGCCGTCGTTGCCCGACTCCTCGCTGGAAGGCTTCGCGTTGGCGTACGGGCCCACGTCGCCTGCGCCGCCGTCGAGCTGAACGAGGTCGCCCCTGCGCCGCCGTCGAGCCGAGGACGCCGAGGACGACCTCTTGGCTGAGGTCCGAGAGATCGGCGTGAGGATCGCGAGGCTCGAGCAGCGCTTGCAGCGGGCGAAGGACGTCAACACCGCCTGACCGACGCGGGCGTCGTTCAAACGAGAACCCTGGCTGACGGGGCTCTCAATTGGGCCGCGCAGACCCCACCATTCACGGCTTATGGCGCCCTGGCCGCCACGATCCAGGTTGACGCCGGCGCACGCACTCCGTCGGGCTGACTGTACTCGGACAATCCCGCGCGCAGCGCTTCGCGTACCGTGTCGTGCTGGTGACTGGCCTGCTCGCCCGCGAGGCGCAGGATCTCGCCCGCCGGGCCGATCGCCATCACCACGTCGATCGCTTCCTCGACGTCGCTGCCGATCACCAGCGGCGTGTCGCAGCGGTGCAGGTGAATGTCCACGAAACCGGCCGCCATGAGCATTTCGCTGGTGGTGTCCGCGTTCGCCATCGAGAAGGGCCCGGGGCCGCATGTCGGCTCGTCGTACTCCTGCGGGCGCTCAACGATGCCTTCCACGATCGTCTGCGCGCGGTGGAGCCAGCCGTTGTCCTCGCGCCGGCGCCACACCACCATCACCAGGGGCGCGCCGGGGGCGAGCGACGAGCGCACATTGCGCAGCGCCACGACGGGATTGGCGAAGAACATCGTGCCGAACCGCGAGAACGCCATGTCATATGGCCCGCCCAGCGGGTCGGTCTGCACGTCGGCGATCTCGAAGCGCGCGTTGGCCACCTGCGCCTCGTGCGCGTCTTGGCGCGCGCTCTCGACAAACCGGGGCGCCACGTTGACGCCGACCGCCTCGCCGTCGGCGCCGATCAAGCCCGCGATGCGCTGGGTCGCGTCGCCGAAGCCGCAGCCGATGTCAAGCACGCGTGCGCCGCGCGCCGGCGGGTGCAGCTCGAGCGCCACCTCGCCATGCGCGCCAAGGCCTGTCGTGACGATCTCGCGAAATCGCACGAAGCGGTCGTACAGCGGGCCGTCCCAGGCCCTGGTCGCCTCGTCGTTCGGACTTGCCGCCGTCGGGCCGACCCCGCTGGCGGACTGGCTGGTTGCGCTCGATCCCATCACGCCCCCCCTTTGGGCTGCTCTGAGCTCAGCATAATCGATACGCCGATAATCGAGCCGCTCTTCGGTCCGAACGCGTGCGGTGCCTGACGAGCTCAAAGGCGAGGCCCCACCTGCTTGTGGGACGCTTGTGGGAAGCCCCCCAAAAAGTCCAGTGTCTATGCGGGATTACGGACGGACCCGCGACTGCACTAGACGGGGAACACTGCCCTCAGCGACGGCCTCGACGGTCGCCGCGATCAGGCTCTCGCGCAGAGCCTGCCGGTCGCGCGAAGTCCTGTGGGCGCGGGAACGCGAGCGCATCTGGGTGTGGCTGGAAAAGCCGTCAACCACGCGGGTGATGTGGATCTCGCTCCCCATGATGCTGCCCTAATTTCCCTCCGTCGTCCCTCTCGGTGATCCCTCTCACGGTCCCGGCGCGGCACCTCTGCGGTCTCGTCCGGTCCCCAGCCAAAGCGCGCTTTTGGTGCTGCTCCCGGCGCGCGGCTTGTGGGAAATAAGGAGAACAGATCCCGTCTAGTTTGTCAAGGGGCCTTGAGAAATGGGGCTTTGAAAGACCAGTGACCCCCGTCTAGTGCAGACGGTGGTTGCGAAGACGGGAGTTTCCGAAAGCGCCTTTTACGAAGTTTTTCCGACGCTCGAGGAGTGCTACCGCTCAGCCTATAAAGACGGGCTCGAACATGTAGCGCACGCGATAGTCGCAGCCGACGACGGCGATCACAGTTGGCTCGGGCGACTCCGCTCGCGGGTCGTGGCGCTGCTCGGCTTTCTCGACGACGAGCCTTCCTGGGGTCGCATGCTCGTGCTTGAAACGGCGGCCGGCGAGGCGCCCGCGCTCGAGCCAAGGAGACAGCTGCACGACGTGCTGATCGCCCTACTCGGTCTCGACCACGATCAAAGCGCAATCTTGGGATCCTCGGCACGCTCGAGCGCGTTGACCGGCGAGCTGGTCGCAGGAGCTGTGCTGTCGGTCATCCAGACGAGCATGCTCGAAGACGACGGCACCAAGCTCGTCGAGCTGGCGCCGTCGCTGGTGTCGTTTATCGCCACGCAGTACGGCCGTCCGGCGACGGCAGCCGAGCACACGCCGGCGGACGAGCGCGCACGATCGGTATCGCGTGCAGTCGAGCTGCCGATTCGCGCGACGCATCGCACGACGCTCGTTCTCCAGGCGATCGCACAAAGTCCGTACTCGAACAACCGCGAGGTGGCGCAGGCGGCAGAGCTCGCGGATGAGGGACAGGCATCGAAGCTGCTGTCCCGCCTGGAGCGTCAGGGCGTGATCGAAAACGTCGGGGTCGGGGCGGCGCGCGGCGAACCGAACGCGTGGCTGCTGACCCAATCCGGCAAGCGCGTCCTTCAGCTGATCAACCAGAGCTTTGACTCGAAAGCCACGCGTCCGAGAAGCGCGCGTGCTCGAGGCGTGGCATGAGGTTCACGCTCGATACCAGGAGCTTACGGTGCGCCTCCGCACACGAAGTGGGGCCGGCACCGTTTGGGCGCAGGCGAACGACGCAAGGAGTGTCCGAGAGGGCGTGTCTGCGAGTCGTCGCTTGCGGTTGTAGACGACCGGCCGCGAGCGCTCATGAATGTGGGCGCTCGTGTCGCCGATCGACATTACCGAGAGGAAAAGGAGTAGTGGAACAGTGAGACACGTAAGGATGCTGGGATTGTGCTTGGCGGCCGTGTTCGCCATGACGGCGACGGTACTCGTAGTTGCTTCCCCGGCGCTCGCGGGTGGGTGCAACGAAGAATGCAAAGCGCAGAAGAAACAAGAAAAAGAAGAAGCTAAGCGTCAAAAAGAAAACGAAAAGCGCGACGCAAAGGAAGAAAAGACCCATCCATGGCAGAAATTCTTCGGAGACTGCCCGACTACCCGCAGGCACGTCAACGGCTGCATTTATGGTGCAACGACGTCAGAATCGTACTTCCAGGCGGGCAAGGTCACCGTGCATTACACGAAGCCGGTCGTCCTGCAGGGAGGTCTGTTTAGAGAAGAAGAACCATTTATTAAACATTTGGCGCCAGCATCAAATGGGGTGACGATAGTACCGGTCGCGCAGCCTGCGCCGAGTCTCACCGAAAGTATCGATGCGGAAGCCTTGCCGGAAAAAGAAAAGCAGCGGTATGAAGAATATCTGGCCGACGGTGGGTTAACGACGGTGACCGCGACGATTGAACTTGCGGGACCGGCGGAAGAAATTGTTGTTAATTCAAAAGCCACCCTGGAAGAAACTGGGGAATCTGAACCGGCATTCACCTTCCCGGTCATGATCCACCTCAGCAACAAGTTCCTCGGAAAGGATTGCTACAACGGGTTGACGGCGGAACCGATCGTCGTGTCATTCATTTCGGGAGAAACGAACCCCGAACCACCGAACGTGCCGATCCATGGTCAGTACGGAACACTGACGACTCACGGCGAAGGCGCCGTAGCCGAAGTGTACGGAGCACGGCTGGTCAACAACACATATGCAGCACCCGGGTTGCAGGGCTGCGGCATCTACAACGCCGCCGACGCGGCGTTGGATGCCGGTCTTGAATTGCCCTCGCCGTCCGGTCACAACACGAGCGTGCTGACCGGAGCATTCCAGATAGCGAATAGCGAAATCGTCGAAGAAGGTTTTGGAGGTGGGGCCCACTACTACGGCTAGTGATGGTTTGTACAGCTATCACTTTGTCTTAAGCGTCTAAGCCATTACGTGGAGAGGGGGCCTGCCGCGTGGACGGCGGGCCCCTTCTTCAGGGAATAAGCGGACTAATAAAGAGGGAGAAGGAGAGCGTATGAGTCGCTTGAAGCTCATCGGACTTTGTTTGGCGGCAATATCGGCGCTGGGCTCGCTCGCAGTGGCGAGTGCGTCGGCGGAAGCGCCGGAAATCGGACGCTGCGTGTCGCACGCCGGCGGTAAATACACGAACAACGTCTGCACAAAGCTGGCGAAGGGTAAAAAAGTCGGCAGTTTCGAATGGGAAGCCGGGGCGATCAAAAACAAGTTTTCGGGAACTGGCGGGGCGGGCACTCTTGAAACGGTGGCCTTGGCTCAGGTGAAATGTAAAACGGAGACCTCGCACGGGGAATTCACGTCGAGCAAAACGGTCGGTAATGTAGCTGTGAGTTTCACAGGATGCGAATCGGGCGGATATAAATGTGACACCGTAGGTGCCAAAGAAGGCGAAATCGTGACGGATCCGCTGGCAGGTACATTGGTGTGGGAAAAGTACGGGAAGAAGGTCGCCATCGACCTCGTTCCGCAGTCAACAGAACTGTTCGTCGAATTCGCATGCGGCCCGGCCAACGCCAAAGTCAAGGGCTCGGTCTTGACCAACATTCCAGCGAACAAATCAGAAACGAAAATCGAAGAGAAGTTCACAGCCAAAAAGGGCAAACAAAAGCCGGAATACTATTACACCTCGAAAACGGAAAAGAATAAGGACGTGCTGATCAGCAAAATCGGTGGTCCCGGTGCGGAATATGAACAGGCTGGACAGACGATCACGAACGTTCAGACCGATGAAGAAGCGCTTGAGGTGAATACAGTCGCCTAGAAGCCGAGCGCGAGCGGCCAACGGCGCGCGGCACTGGGCGAATGTTAGCCGCTCGCACCGATCGGAGTGTGCGTGGATGAAGCTTTGTCCACGTACGCTTCGCGGCGAGCACGCGAGACACCGAATGAGATACCTCGTGACAAGAGCGGATTTGCACAGCAGGCGGTGTGAGTGCTTGCCTGCGGTCGCCGCGCTCTGCTTGGCCGTGTGCGGGGTCGCGTGGTCGGGCACACCGGCGTGGGGTTTGGGTCAGCGCGGGCACGTGTTGGCGTTCTCGTTTGGGAGCGAGGGTGAAGGGGCGGGACAGTTTCGCTTTGCGGGGGTCGGTTTCAAGCACAGCGAAGCGGCTGGCGTTGCGGTGAGCGAAGCCACGGGTGATGTGTACGTGGTGGATCGGGGTAATGATCGGGTAGAGCAGTTCAGGCCGGAACTGGGCGTGCATGGCGAACTGGTGGGTGAGGTGTTCGTGGCGGCTTGGGGTTGGGGGGTGAGCGATGGCAACAGCGAATATGAGGTGTGTGCGAGCGGTTGTCGCGCCGGTGTGGGAGGCAATGGTAAGGGGCAGTTGAAGGAAGCGGGTCCGGTCGCGGTCGATAACTCGCCCGGGGGCGCGGAAACGGTGTATGTCGGCGCTGATGCGGCGGCGAAACGCCCGGATGTGCAGCGGTTTGTGTCGGATGGGGAAAAGGCAGAGGGGAGGCTGCCGGTCGAAGAAGAAGGGGAGCTGGAGGGCGTGGCGAGCGATCTGCAGGGGCGGGTGTGGGTGTTTCGTGGTGAAGAAGAAGAAGAGGGCGTGATCGAAGGGTTCACTGATGTGAGCCCGCCGGTGCTGGTGGAACCGGTGTTGTATTCGGCGATCGCCTGTCCGAAACCGGGGTTCGGGGTCGATGGTGTCGGCGAAGACTTCTATGTCGATCGGGAATTGCTGAGTGGCGAAGAAGAATGCCCGTCGGTGATCGAACGGGAAAAGGCCGAAGAACGGGAACCCGCTGAAGGGGTCTATGGCCGTGGAGTGGTGGCGGCGGAGGTGAACGCCGCGGAACTGCTCGGGGGCGCGACGAACCCGTTGATCGACGGTCTGGATGCACAGGAGACGACCGCCCTCGCGGTCGATCAGGCCAGCGGCGCCGGGACGCCGTTGGGTCAGGCGGCCAGCGGGGACGTGTACGTGCAGAACGGTACGTCGGTCGGCGTGTTCAGCGCCGACGGGAGCCCCGTGCAGACGCTCGGCGCGGGCTTGTTGAAGGAAGGCATGGGCGTCGCCGTCAACTCGATGACAGGGGACGTGTTCGTGGTCAACGGGGTGAGCGACAGGGTCGATGTGTTCGTGCCCGAACCGGCGAGCAAGCCGGTCGTCGAAGGCCTCTCGGCGCAGACGATCACCCCGAGCGAAGTCGAGCTCTCCGCGCAGGTCAACCCGCAGGGATCTGACACCCATTACTACTTCCAGTACGGCACGGTTGACTGTGCGAGCGACCCGGACGGGTGCACGGATGTTCCGGCTGGTCCCGGGACGGACATTGGGAGTGGGTTTGGGGCGCAGGGCGTGAGCGTCACGCTGCAGGGCTTGCAGCCGGGAGCAAGATACTTCTATCGCGTCCTGGCGAGCAACGGTCTCGGGCAGGCCGAAGGCGAGCGGTCGCTGCAGACGTTCGAAACGCTGCCCAGCTCTCAGGGTCTGTTGGCTGACGGGCGCGCGTGGGAGCTGGTCTCGCCGGTGGAAAAGGACGGTGCGAGCGTCGAACCGCTCTCCCGCGAAGGCGGCCTGATCCAAGCCTCGCAGAACGGGGAAGCGATCGCGTATGTCGCCAACGGGCCGGTCGTCGGCGAACCGGGGGGCAATCGTGCGCTGGAACCGACCCAGGTGCTCTCGGCGCGCACGGGCGCGGGCTGGAGTACCGAAGATCTCGTTACGCCCCACGAACGCGGCGAAGGCCTGAAAATCGGTGAAGCCGCCGAGTACCGAGCGTTCTCCGAAGACCTCGCCCTCGGATTGCTGCAGACACCGGCGTCCAGCGCCGCCGAACCCTTGGAAGCGCCGCCGCTGGCACCGGGATCGACCGAAAAGACGTTGTACGTGCGCGACGACCCGTCGCTCTCGCCCGAACCCGATGAAGCGAGGGCGTATACAGCGGCGCAGGCGAACAGCGGATTTCTGGCTCCGGGATTCGCGCCGTTGGTGACGCCGTCGCAGGTCACGAGTGAAGCCGACCCTGGCGAAAAGACGCGCTTCGGTGGCCGCCTCGCGTTCGTGGATGCCACTGCGGACCTGGCGCACGTGATCTTCGAATCGGGCGTGCCGCTGCTCTCGGGGACTGCCCCGGGATTGTACGAGTCCGAACCGGGTGGCGGCTTTCAGCTGGTCAGCATACTCCCCGACGGACAGCCGGCCGGCAACGGCGAAGTCGGTGAGGAACCCGAGCTCGGCGATGAAGGCACCAACGTGCGCGGCGCGATCTCCGCGGACGGGTCGCGCGTGATCTTCTCGGGCACCGGGATCGAAGAACCCTACGAAGTCGCCGAATATGACCGCCTGTACATGCACGACACCCAGACCGGGCAGACGTTGCAGCTGAACGCCGCCCAGGGCGTGGGCGAACCGGTCGGTGAAGAAAGCGAAGTCGGCTTCCAAGCCGCCACCCCCGACGGATCGAAAGTGTTCTTCACCGACACGGCGCCGCTGACAGCACAATCCCATCAGCGGCCGGTGTTTGGCGCGTCGAACAATCAGGCTGACCTGTACGAGTGCGAAATCATCGAAACCGCCGGCCAGCTCTCGTGCAGGCTCAACGACCTCGCCCCCAATCCCTCAGGGGGAAGCGCGGACGTGCTCAACGTGATCGCGGGGATCAGCGAAAACGGCGAACAGGTGTATTTCGTCGCCAATGGTGTGCTCGCGCCGGGAGCGAAACCTGGCGACTGCACCCACATCAGCGAGGAACCATCACCGCCCGGCGCGACCTGCAACCTCTACGCCTGGCACGACGGCACGATCACGTTCATCGCCGCGCTCTCAAACGAAGACTCCGGCGACTGGGGCAGCCTCAAGGGGTCAGGCAAAGAAGGCATGCACGTCGAGCCGCGCCCCGACCTCGCCGACCTCACAGCCCGCGTCTCGCCGAACGGCGAATACCTCGCGTTCATGTCCGAACAGCCCCTCACCGGCTATGACAACACGGACGCCAACGACCCGACTGTGCGCGACCAAGAGGTCTACCTCTACAAAGCGAGCACCGGTCAGCTGACCTGCGTCTCCTGCAACCCCGACGGCCCCTCGAGCGGCGTGCTGGACACACCCTTCTCCAGCGAAGGGCTCGGCCTGGTCGTGGACCGCCGCGGCGACTGGCTCGGCCAGTATCTCGCCGGCAGCATCCCCGGCTGGACCCCCCTCGGCCTCGACACCGCCACCCACCAACCGAACTACCTCTCAAGCCAGGGCCGCCTGTTCTTCAACAGCCCCGACCAACTCGCCCCCCAAGCCACCAACTCCAAGGAGGACGTCTACGAGTACGAGTCCAACGGCGTCGGCAGCTGCACGCTCACCGAAGGATGTGTCTCGCTGATCTCCTCCGGGACCGCCCAGCAGGAATCCGCGTTCGTCGAAGCCAGCGAAAACGGCGACAGCGCCTTCTTCGCCACCGCGCAACCCCTCGTCGCCGCCGACCACGACACCAACTACGACCTCTACGACGCCCGCGTCTGCACCAGCACATCTCCGTGCCTGGAAAACGAAACGTCATCGCTTAGACCTTGCGAAACCACACGCAGCTGCAAACCCGGCAACACTCAACCACCCATCAGCGAAACACCACCAACCGCAAGCCCCGGACCAGAGGGCTCGGCAAAAGCGCAAACCCCAGGCCCAACCAGCCAGCCCAAGGCAAAACCGAAACCGCTCACCCGGGCACAACAGCTCGCCAAAGCGCTGAAGAACTGCAAGAGGGACAAGCACAAGCGCAAGCGGCTCGCGTGCGAAAAACGGGCGCGCAGGGACTTCGCGCCGAAGGCCAAGAAGACCGGCAAACCCGCCAAGAAGGGGAGCCGCCGATGAGCCAGGGCAGCTGCAGATGAATCGGCGGCTCACGATCGGGCTGTGCTCCGGACTGCTCGTCGCGTTGTGCTGCGCGCCGCAGGCGGACGCCGCGGTGATCCTACGCCTGGGCTCGACCTCGGCGCCAACCTATTTGCAGCAGGGCAAGGAAGGCGTGGTGCTCGCGAGCGTGAGCAACCTCGGCGAGACCCAGCTCACGCCCAGCATCGGGCGTCCCATGACGATCACCGACACCCTCCCCGCCGGTCTGCACGTCCCCGCGGGCGCAGTCGTCCAGGGCACGATCAGCGTGCCCGGCAGCTCGGCCGAAGAGAGCCTTGAACAGTGCACCGTCACAGAACCCGAACGTCGCGTAGTGGCATGCAAGACCGCGAGCGCCGCACAGCCGCTGGCTCCTTATCACCAGCTGAAAATGGTCGTCCCGGTCCAGATAGCCGCGGACGCGGCCAGCGGCGAACAGAACACCGTGACCCTCAGCGGCGGCGAAGCCGAAGGAACACCCGCCCCGCCGCCGGCGCCGCTCGAGCAGCCGATGACCGTCAAAGACGAACCGACGCCATTCGCGATCGAACGGTACGCACTGGCACCCGAAAACGAAGACGGCACGCCCGACACGCTGGCAGGCTCGCACCCGTTCCAGCTCACGACAACGCTAGACCTGAACGAGACGTTGGCGCGCGAGCAGGAAGACGAGCAGCAGGCCCAACCAGAGCCCTCAGCGCCCGCGTTGGCTAGAAACCTCGGGTTCGAACTCCCGCCGGGGCTGCTCGGGGATCCGCAGGCGGTGCCGCCGTGTCCGGATATCGATTTCTCCACGATCGGCAACAACGACGTCAACGCCTGTCCCGCCGACACCGCGATCGGCGTCGCGCAGGTCACGCTGAACCTGCCGATCGACGTCAACGGCGTGTTCACAGAAACGGTGCCGGTGTTCAACCTCGTTCCCGCCCCGGGAGAGCCCGCACGCTTCGGTTTGGAGGACGACAAGGTGCCGATCATCCTCGACACCGCCGTGCGTACCGACGGCGACTATGGCGTGAACGTCAGCGTCCGCAACATCACGCAGGCCGCGCAGGTGCTCGGGAGCGTCGTGACACTGTGGGGCGAGCCGGGCAGCCCGAGCCACGACGGCTCACGAGGATGGCCCTGCCTGCGTGACACCGAAGTGGACGGCGAAACCTGTAGCTCATCCACGGAGCAAACGAGCACCCCGTTCTTGACGCTGGCGACCTCGTGTCTCGGCGGGCTCGCCACCCAGGCCCAGGCTCAGGCGTGGTCGGGCGCCCAGAGCGAAGCCAGCTACGTATTCGAGAACGCGCTCGCCGAACCGCTCACGAGCCTCACAGACTGCAACGAAGTGCCATTCGATCCAGCGATCGGTGTCCAGCCGGTCGAAGAAGACGAAGGTCGGGCGGCGGGTGCGAACGTGCAGAGCACGAACAGCCCGGCCGGGCTCGATGTCAACGTCAGCCTGCCCGCCGAAGAACACGACCTGGGTGAGTCGGCGGTGCGTTCGACGACGGTGAGGTTGCCAGAAGGGGTGCAGCTCAGCCCGTCGGCAGCGAACGGGCTGGAAGCGTGTTCGGAGGCGCAGATCGGGTACGAAGGCCCGGGGGGGAGCGAAGACCCGTTCCTGCCGGATACCAGCGGCGTGATGGAACCGTTGCGGTTCTCGCCGGGACCGGCTGGGTGTCCGGAAGCGTCGAAGGTGGGGCTCGTGTCGATCAAATCGCCGGACCTGTCGCATGAACTGGAAGGCGCCGTGTATCTGGCCGAACAGACAAACAACCCGTTCGGGTCGCTGTTCGCGCTGTACCTGGTTGCTGAAGATCCCGCGCTCGGGATCCGAGTGAAGCTCGCGGGCCAGGTCTCACTCAATGAAGAAACGGGCCAGGTCACGAGCACGTTTAGCGAAACTCCGCAGGTTCCGTTCGAAGTGTTGCACCTGCGGTTCTTCGAAGGCCCGCGCGCGTCGCTGAGCACCCCACCCGTCTGTGGCAGCTACGGCACGCTCGCGTCGTTCACGCCCTGGTCGAGCGGCACACCGCTCGCGCGCGAAGCTGCTTTTGAGATCACGAGTGGCGCCGAAGGAGAACCGTGCGCTGACCCGCAAGCGTTCGTTCCCGGTTTGAAAGCTGGGTCCTCGGACCCGCAGGCGGGCGCGTTCACGAGCTTCAGCCTGACGTTGGCCGATCCTGACGCCGATCAGCGCTTGCGCGGCTTGAGCGTGCGCTTGCCGGCAGGGATCGCGGCGATCCTCGCGTCGGTCACGCCGTGCCCGGAACCCCAAGCCGGCGAGGCGGATTGCGGTCCGGAGAGCCTGATCGGACACTCCCTCGCCAGCAGCGGCTACGGTCCCGAACCGTATGAGCTCCCTGGCCGGGTGTATCTGACCGGCCCGTACGAGGGCGCGCCGTTCGGGATCGAGGACGTAACCCCAGCTGTCGCCGGACCGTTCAACCTCGGCAATGTCATCGTGCGGTCCAGGATCGAAGTCGATCCGCACACCGCGGCGGTCACGATCAGCACAGATCCCATCCCTCTGCTGGTCAAAGGCGTGCCTGCCCAGATCAAACAGCTGCAGGTCAGCGTCGATCGAACCGGCTTCCAGTTCAATCCCACCAGCTGCAGTCCGCTGCAGGTCAGCGCGACGCTCACCGGCGACCGGGGTGCGACCAGCACCGCCTCCTACCCGTATGACACGCACGGCTGCACCGGCCTGCCGTTCGATCCCGGTGTCAGCGCCAGCACGCAGGGAAAGACGAGCAAAGCCGATGGAGCCAGCCTCGGCCTCACGTTCAAATCAACCACCGGCGAAGCGCATGTCGCCAAGACGATCCTCACGATCCCCTCCACCCTGCCCGCGCGGCTGACGACGATCCAGAAAGCGTGCGTCGCGGCGACCTTTGAAGCGAACCCGGCGGCGTGTCCCGAAGGCTCGGTGATCGGCACGGCCACCGTGCACACCCCCGTCCTGAAGAACCCGGTCGCCGGTCCGATCTATCTCGTCAGCCATGGGAACGCGGCGTGGCCCGACGCCGAGCTCGTGCTGCAGGGCGAAGGGATCACCGTGATCCTCGACGGCCAGACCGCGATCAAAAAAGGCGTCACCACCTCGAGCTTCCTATCCGTCCCCGATGTCCCGTTCACGACCGTCGAAGCGACGCTCCCCGAGGGCCCGCACTCGGCGCTCACCACCAACCTGCCGCTCAAGGACCACTACAGCCTCTGCGGGCAGCACCTCACCATCCCTGCCGCGCTCAGCGGCCAGAACGGCGCCGCGCTGACCGACACCGTCAAGGTCTCGGTCCAGGGCTGCCACGCCGTCAAAGCCAGCAAAGCCAAACGGCTCACCCGCCGACAAAAGCTCAGCCGCGCACTGAAGGCCTGCCGCAAAGCCCACACACGCGCGCGCGCGCCGCGCGCCAGATGCGAACGGCGGGCCCGCAAGCGTCACGCGGTCAGGCCAACGGCTCGCTAGCGGACAAATCCGGAGCAGCACGCCTGACGAAATCGGATCGGGATGTCCACTTGTCGGCCCAGGCTCGCGAGACTGGAACAGCGTTTGCGGCGAGAGCGGGAAGCCGGCGTGGTGTGAGGCACGATTGTGGAGCCAAACCGATGCCCTCGCGCGAGGTCTCGTTGCGGTCGCGCTTTCCGACCGCATCCGCGGCCAGTATGGCGCGAGTGCCGACGATCAGTCGCTTCTTTGGACTCACGATCGCGATGTACTTCGACGATCACGAGCCTGCTCACTTCCACGCGCGGGCAGCCGAGCACAGCGCCAAGATACGGATCGACACGCTGGAGGTCATTGTCAGCGACCTCCCGCGCCGAGAGCTTCGACTTGTGCTCGCATGGGCCGAGATGCATGCAGACGAGCTCGCGGAGAACTGGCGTCGAGCGCGCGAAGGTGCCACACTGCACGAGATCGAGCCACTTCGATGATCGGGCTTACGCCAGACATAGTCGCCGCGAGCGTGCCGAGACATGGGGTCCTTCGCCTGACGTTCAGCGATGGCCTGTCCGGCGAGGTGGACGTGCTCGATCGCATGCGCGGTCCAGTATTCGAGCGTGCCCGCACAACCGAGGGCTTTGCGGAGGCCCTGGTTGACCGAGAGACCGGCACGGTCTGCTGGCCAGGCGGCGCCGATCTCGCTCCTGACGCGCTGTACGAGCGTGTCCGGACCGGGCTCTGGCCCGAGCAGACTCGAGCCGCGTAGAGAGTTCGCAAAGCACACAGTGCGCTGCGCGTTGCGCAGGAACGCTCCCCTCCACGCCGGACCGGCGCCCGGCACGGCACATCCGGTGCTCGGCGGTATCGGCTCCTGAGGCCGAGCAACGTGTCGATTCACTGCAGGGCGTGCGAGCGCGTCGATTCTCGACAGGCGTGCCAACGCGTAGATTCCCGATAGGCGTGGCACCGCGTCGATTCTCGCCCCGGGGCGCGACCGGTCGTCCGGTCGACTGATCGCGCCCGGCCTGCGCTGATCGCGCCCGGCCTGCGCTGATCGCGCCCGGCCTGCGGTGATCGCGCCCGGCCTGCGGTGATCGCGCCCGGCCTGCGCTGATCGCGCCCGGCCTGCGCTGACCGCGCCCGGCCTGCGCTGACCGCGCCGTGCCTGCGCGAAGTCGGGCCTCACCCAGCGCGCGCCGACCGAGCCCGGCGCAGCGAGTGCGCTTGCCGTCGCCTCACTTCATCTCCGAGAGGAATTCGATGACCGCGTCGAACTTCTTCGCCGGGAGGTTCTTGAACGATGGCATCGGAGCCGTCGGGTTCACCAACGTGCGCGCAATCCCCAGACGCGGAATGCGCGAGCCGATGTGGGTCAGGTTCGGACCGGGCCCCGGGTTGCCGTTGTCCCCGATCGTGTGACAGGCCTCGCAGCCCGACTGGGCCACCACGATGCGTCCTTCGTTCCAGCGCGCCAGCGCGGCCGGACCGTTCTGGACGACGGCCGCCGGCGGGTTGATTTCGAGAGCATCCGGCGTGCCGGCGTGAGCGCCCTGGCAGGTCAGGTAGGCCATCGCGGCGATCACGCAGATCCCCGAGATCGTCGCGATCGGCCGCCGCTCGGGGCGACGCTCTGGACCGCGGTCGTAGAACGGCAGCAGCAGCAGCAGGATCATGCACAGCGTCGGCAGGCCGATCGTCGCGAACGGCACGAAGCTCGGCGTCCTGATGATGCGCAGGATGTCGAACAGAAAGAAGAAGTACCACTCCGGTCGCGCGTCGTAGCTGGTTGACGCGGCATTCACCTTGGAGCCCATTTCCGCTCCGAGCACCAGCGACATCGTGATGATGACAGCCAACACCACGCACGCCATCGCGGCGTCCTTCGCGACGGCATAGGGGAAGAATGGCTTGCCTTCAGACTTCAGCAGCGCGTACTGACGAAGATATTCCTCTTTTTGTCGCTGATTCATGTTTGAGTTTCAAGGGAGGCCGCTGCATGAGCGCTCGCGAGGTGCGCCCCTGCGACGCACCCGCGAGCGCCACCTCCGGTGACGCACAGGGCACGCTGCGCGCCACGGCGGCCGGCCGCCACTCCTCCCACGTGGCCTTCGCCGCCCTGCCGGAGGACGCAACGTTACGAGCGTGGCAGGCCGCGCGTAGGCTCGCAAGTCGGTGCGCATCGCGCAGTCAGAGCACTGACCGTTTTTTCACCCAGGCTCTCACCGACGCCTGAATTCCAACCGACCGTGCGAGTCGGCCAGCAACGAAGCTTGGCCGCAAACGTCACAATGATTTGTGCCCCCGCGGTTATTGCCGGTGCCGGCGTTCCGCAGTCTCACTGGTATGGCCCGTGCCCGTGCCCGTGCCCGTGCCGGTGCGGGTGTCGGTGTCGGCGCTGCGCCGTGCGGACGGCGCCGGTCGCGGCGCTCGCGCGACATCGACGTAACCGAAGGGACGACGCACCAGCACGCCCTGGCGTACCCCGGCCTGTATCGCGGCGTCGAGCGATCCCTCCGTCCAGTGGTTCGCTCGGCAGCGTCGAGCGAGCGCGGTGCGCGTGAGTGGGCCCTGGATCTGCAGCTCGCTCACGAGCATGTGCACCTCGGCGGAGAGGACAGCCCGGCGATGACGATCCATCCGGACTCGACTGTCCGCTTCCTCGCGCGGCGGGTCTGAGGCGTTGGTGTACACATCAGCCATAGTCAGCTCCGTTTGTCAGTGGCCCTTGCCCGCACTGATAGGACATCTCGTGCCGTGCTCAAGCGCGGCGGTCATCAAGCTGACCGCCGCGGCGCAAGCCGCGAGGGCAGGCGGGCTGGATCGCGAGTGCGCTCGCGGGCGCGGGGAGGCGATAGCTCGGAGCTCGGCCGTGGCTCACGGTCGCGGGTCAGCGGGTGGCTCACAGTCGAAGGTCAGCTTTCTGACCACCTTGCGGGAAATCTCGGAGGCGCCGTCGATTTCCACCGATGAATCGCGTCGCTAGCGCTAGCGACGCCGGATGATGGCGGTGGCCACGGCACTCGCGAGCAGGTTGCCGTCCTCGTCGGTCAGCTCGCCGGCGAGGAAGGCGATTTGCCCGCCGCGCTTGACCACGCGCGCGCGCGCGATGATCGGCCCGGGCCGGGCGGGTGCCAGGAACTGCACGTGCAGGTTCGCGGTCGGCGCCCATTCGTTCTGCCCGAGCGTCGCCACCAAGGCCGGCCCGAGCGCGTCGTCGAGCATCGCCGCGAGAAATCCGCCCTGGATCGTGCCGGCGGGGTTCAGGAACTGGTCGGAGGCCTGAAAGGCGACTTCGATCGTCCCGGCCTCGGGGTCCACGTCGAGCAGCCGAAAGCCGAGCAGCACCGCGGCCGAGGGCGGCGGGGCGCGCCCTTCCATGATGTCCCAGAACGGTCCGCTGCGCTCGCTTGCGGTCACGCTAGGCCCCGTTGAACGAGGCTTTCCCGCTGCTGCACCGGGCCGTTCTAGCACTTTCTATCTAGTGATCGTTCCTCGATGGAAGATCCTGGCGCCCTCCGGCTGTCGGCGGACGCGGCTCGCGCGCAGACGGCGGTCTGCAAGCGGCTCTGCCGAGCGACGGGTCGAGCCGCCAACGAGCTGTCGAGGCGAGGCGACACACGGGTGCGCTGTTGTGGGACGGGCGTGGGAAGCCGCCCGAAAAGACCAGTATTGATGCGGGATTACGGGCGGACCAGTGTCTTGTCTAGACGGGGGTCGCTGCTCTCGCAGAGAACCTCGACCGCGGCCGCGACGAGCCGCTCGCGCAGCGCCTTGGTGTCCGCGGAGGTCCTGTAGCCGGCGGGGCACGTCTGGGCGAGGGTATGGCTCGAAAAGCGGTCAGCCATGCGGTTGATCTGGATTCCGTCATGCATGGTGCTGCCCTCGTTTCCCTCCATCGTCCCTCTCCGCAACCCCTGTTTCGCGCCTCTCTGAGCCGGCGTCCCTGTGCCTCTGGCGGTGCCGGATCAGCCGCCCTTTTTGTTGCTTCCCCAAGTGCGGCTTGTGGGAAATAAGGAGAACAGATCCCGTCTAATTTGTCAAGGGGGCCTGAGAAACAAGGGTTTGGCTTTCGAGTGACCCCCGTCTAGACAAGACGGTGACCGCGCGCGCGGGGGTTCCGCGCAGTGTTTTCGGTGAAGTCTTCGCGAGCGCCGAGGAGCTTTATCGAACGGTCCACGCGGCCGGTCTCGAGCGACTGTCACAGGCGGTAGAGCAGGCGGCCTCGATCGGTGAATCCTGGGCCGAGCGTGTGCGCGCCGCGGTAGTCGGCCTGCTCGGCTTCCTGGACGACGAGCCTCTGTGGGGCGGCGTGCTGGTCACCGAGGCGCCGGTCGTGGCTTCAGTCGCACTGGAGTGTCAGCAGCGCTTGCTGGCCATGCTGGCCGGGCTGTTGGACCAGGCGCCAGCGGAGGCATACGGAACGGCGGCGCAATCCCCGGGATTGAAGGCCGAGCTCGTCGCGGGCGGAGTGTTCTGCGTGATTCGTGCACGGGTGCTCGCAGGTGACGGGGAGGCGTTCGTCGAGCTGGCGCCGGCGCTGCTGTCGTTCATCGCCGTTCAGTATGGCATTCCGACGCTGGTGGGTGAGACGCCGGCAAGTCCGAGCTCGGGCGGGGCCGTGGCGACTTCGGGCTCATCCTTGCGCGCCGCGGAGATCTCGCGCGCGGCCGAGCTGCCGATCCGCGCCACGCATCGCACCACGCTCGTGCTGCGTGCGATCGCACGGACGCCGTACTCGAACAACCGCGAGGTGGCGCAGGCGGCCGGGCTGGTCGATGAGGGGCAGGCGTCGAAGCTGCTGGCGCGCTTGGAGCGCAAGGGCGTGATCGAGAACGTGGGAGTCGGAGCTGTGCGTGGCGAACCAAACGCGTGGCTTCTGACGGCATCGGGCCAGCGGGCCGTTGAGCTGCTCGGCGCTGACGCCTCCAACGACGCTCGACAGCCGCGGACCAATCGCGCGAACAGGGTCGCGTGAAACGTGGCGCGTCCCACGCGGAACGACGTCAAAGGCTTGTCGGTGCACCGGCGCACCTGGTGTGCGCCAGCTCCGATCAGGAAGCGAGCGGACGAGGGCAGGCCTGTTTCTTTGGCCCGACGAATCGTCTGCTCGCGGTTGCAAACGACCGGTCACGGGGTCCCCGGCTAGGAGCCCCACGTCGCTGGTCAACTATCACCGAGAGGTAAAGGAGTAGTGGAAAAGTGAGACATATAAGGATGCTGGGGCTGTGCTTGGTCGCCGCCTTCGCCGTCAGCGTGGTTGCTGCGACGAACGCGCTGGCACACCAGGTGGAACCGAAAACGGGCTTTCATCAATTCAAGAACTGTCCCGCAAGCGGTAGCGCGGAAGGCACTGAACCGCCTGAAGTCAAAGAAGCGTGGAAGTGCTCCGATGGAGAAACCCGAGCAGGCGAAGGGGGCTCCTACACCGTTGGCGGCATAACAGTGAACATTACGAAGCCGATTCGCTTGCAGGGTGCGTTTACCGAAGCGATAGGCGCGACGCGCGAAGAACGCATCGCAAAACATCGTGAGGGCATCTTGATCCCACCGGAAGACGGCGTTCCGCCGGTCTCGCCGGCGGCGGAGACCGTACCTGGAGAAGTGTTGGGCAATATCAGCGAAGCGGAAATGGAAGAATTTGGATGGCCGCAAGAATTGAAGGAAAGCTATAAACGAGCGCAGAAACACCACTGGTTCGAGGAAGGTAAAACGACGGAGCTCATCGAAGCGGCGGGGCACGCAACGGACTATGTGAGTGAATATAACATTTTGTCGGAAGCGTCAGAAGCCGAAAATGGGGGCCCAGGGATAATCGCGAAGGTCCAGATTCAGGGGAGAAATAAGTGGCTCGCAAGTCTGGGCGGAAACTGTCAGATCGGGTCGGAAGCTAATCCGATCGTTCAGGAACTGTGGACGGGAGAAATCGAATCCCCGCTCGCGCACGAAACCATGAGAGGAACGGCCGGGTTTGCGAGTCTCTGGAAAGAAGCGCAGATCGCGGATCTCGAAGGTGTCGAACTGGTCGCGAACGGCTTCGCAGTGCCCGGCGCAGAAAAGTGCGGTGGCGCTTCGAACGAAGCATATCTCGATCCGGTGGTAGACCGGGCATTTGGCCTGCCGGCTCCGGCTGGAGCCAGCACCACCCGCTTGATCGGCGAGCTGGATGTCATGACAGCATTTGAGGCAAGAGAAAGAGGTCTATAGAGAGCTGGCGGCAGGCGCCCCGTCTTCGTGAGGCGGGGCGCCCGCCTTTTGTCTTGTTGAGACCGCGACAAACGGGACGCGAGTTCTACCAATTCCCGGGCGAAGGGAGCACACAAGGAAATGAAATCAGAGGGTAAACAGAGATGAGACCAAAGGGTAAACATGTGACGACGATGGGCGTATGTCTCGCGGTGGCGTTTGTAACGGGTGTGGGCTCCGTGGCAAGCGCATCGGGGGCGGCGCCAGAATTCGGTAGATGCCTAAAGGCCGAAAAGATAGGAAAAAGCTACACTGGCAGATATACAAACTCCAGCTGTACTACGGAAAGTGGGACGAAAACAGGTAAGTATGAATGGTATCCGGGCGCGGCGAAAGTCAGGCAGACGACTAAAGGCGGGAAAGGCCTACTTGAAACGGTGAACAAACTGTCGGTGACGTGTCAAACCGAGACGAGCGTTGGCGAATACAGCGGCACCAAAGAAGTCAAGAATGTGGTGGTTACGTTCAAGGGCTGCGAAACGGTCGGCGACCAGTGCAGCACGGAAGGAGCTGCCGAAGGTGAATTGGTGACGAAAACGCTGGAAGGCATCGTTGGGTTTGAAAACAAAGCAGCGAAGAAGACGGCGTTCGACCTCTATCCGGACGGAAAAACGGGTTTGTTCATAAAATTCTCGTGCAGTGGTCTCACCGTCGCCGTCCAGGGTTCGGTGATCGTTCCGATCAAGTCGGACAAGATGCTGCTGAGTGGCACTCTGAAGTACAAGGCAACGAAAGGCAAACAGCAGGTCGAAAAATTCGAAGGCGGACTAACGGATGTGCTCGAAACGACCTACAAAGGCGGTCCGTACGAACAGTCCGGGCAGACGATCACGACGACGCTGACGAACGAAGAAAAGCTGGAGCTGAACGCGGTCGTCTGAGCGACGAGTCGCTAGCTCGTGAGTCCTCGACTCCGGGGCCGCGTGCGTGATTGCTGCGGGCGCGACCCCGCCGGGGCTACTGGCGCAGACATATGTTGAACACGGCCGTAAATAGGTTGCGTTGGGGGCTCGCGCCGTTGTGCGCGCTCGCCGGCCTGCTTGCGTTCGGTTTCTGCTCGGCTTACGGCCTGGTCGATCGCGGGCACGTATTCGGCTTCACGTTTGAAGGCACCGGAGAAGCCGCGCTTGTGGCCCCGTCCGGAGTCGCCACGGATGAAGCGACCGGCGAAGTCCTCGTCGTGGATGCGGCTCGAGAACGAGTTGACCGGTTCAGGCCCGATGGCGCAAGCGGGTTTGAATTCGTGTCGTCGTTCAAGGTCGATGTACCGGGCGCGATCGCGGTTGACAATGCGCCGGGTTCGCCGTCGCAGGGGGATGTGTATGTGGCCGGCGCTGAAGAATCGGGGGATGAAGCCGATGAACGGGATTACCTCTACAAGTTCACCGCGAGCGGAGAAAAAATCTCCAGGAGAGAGGTCTTCAAGGGTAAGGAAGCTGGGGAACCGGTCGAACTGGAACTGGAAGACATCCAGGGGCTGTCGGTCGATGCAAGTGGCACGCTGTGGGCGTATTGGGAAGAAGAAGGGGTCATCAGCGCGTTCTCGGATGCCGAAGTGAACAAGTGGCAGCCGACCGAGACGATCTACAGCGAAGTCTATTCGCGGGTAAGCGATTGTCCGGCGGCTGGCGCGTTCGCCGTTGCGCCACACGGTGAAGCGTTCTACGCGGGCTATGAACGGGAGAACGCCGCCGAAGAATGTCCGGGCGAAGACGGCCTGACGGCTGACCCCGTCATCGTCGCCAGGCTGAGCGCGAGCGGAGCGATCGTGAGCCGCGAAACCGACCGGCAGAACACCACCGGCGCCGCGGTTGACCCGTCAAGCGGCGATCTGTACATCGACAACGGCTCGAGCGTGGCTGCCTATAAGCCGGAAGGGGTGTTGATCCAGCGGTTCGGCGCGGGGCAGTTGAGCAGCGGCGCCGGGCTCGCGGTCGATGGCGCGACCGGCGATGTCTTTGCGCCGCAGGGCAGCGCGGGCAAGGTGGATGTGTTCGTTCCCGAAGGCGCCGGCGCGCCCAGCGTTAACGGTGTCTCGGCGGACGCGCTGAGCCCGGGCAGCGAGCAACTGGCGGCCGTGATCGACCCGGACGGATCGGAAACCGAATACTTCTTTGAATACGGCACCAGCGACTGCGCGCTCGCCGGCTCGGGGTGTGCGCGCGCACCGGTGCCGGCAGGCGAGCTCGCGGCGGGATACGGCGATCAGCGCGTGAGCGTGGTCGTGGATGGGCTGTCGCCGGCGACCGCCTACTACTACCGCGTGCAGGCCCGCAACGGTGTCGGCGGCCCGGTGGTGGGCTCGCCGTCGCCGAACACGTTTCAGACGTTGCCGTCTGCAGCTGCCCTGCCTGACGGTCGCGAGTGGGAGATGGTCTCGCCGGCGGACAAGCACGGCGCTCAGATCGAAGCGCAGCCCTTGAACGGGGCGATGATCATGTCCTCGACCGATGGAGAAGCGCTGACCTGGGTCGCGAACGGTCCGGTCGTAAGCGAACCGGCCGGCAGCCGCTCGCCCGAAGTGGCGCAACTGCTCTCGGTTCGCGGCTCCGGGGGTTGGGAATCGCAGAGCCTCGAAACGCCGCACGATCAGGGGCAGGGCGTCGAAACCGAACCTGTGCCTGACGAGTACCAGGACTTCTCCCCGGATCTGGCGCTCAGCCTGCTCGCGCCGGCGGTGCCGGTCGCGCCCGGCGAATCGAACCTGGGGTTGAGCGAAGCGCCGCCGCTGTCGCCGCAGGCGTCGGAAAAGACGATCTATCTGCGCGACGATCCCCCGCTGCAGCCCGATGAAAATGAACAGACCGGGTACCGGCAGGCCGGGTCTGAAGCTGAGCGATCCTTCCTGTACCCGGGATACCTGCCGCTCGTGGACGCCGCGAACGTGACGTCGGGGCAGCGGTTTGGCGGCGGCCTCGAATTCCAGGGGGCCACGCCCGATCTCAGCCATGTCGTGTTCTCCTCGAGCGCGAGCCTACTCGCGGGCCTGCCCGGCACCGGCGAGCTGTACGAGTCGAGCGCGTCGGGCTCGCTTCAGCTGGTGAGCATGCTGCCCGACGAAGGCGCCGCGAGCGAACCGTATCTAGGCGACGGGGAAGGGCAGAGCTCCTCACCGGGTTTGAACGCGCGGGGCGCGATCTCCTCCGACGGCTCGCTGGTGTTCTTCACCGACGGCAAACAACACCTTTACGTGCACGACAGCGAAATGGGCGACACCGTGCAGGTCAACGCGGCACAGGGAAACGGCGCGACCGAACCTGGAGCGGGCGGACAGACGCTGCCCGAACCCGGTGAAGAACAGCAGGAAACCCATTTTCAGACCGCGAGCAGCGATGGGAGCAGGGTGTTCTTCACGGACACAGCCCGGTTGACGGAAGACTCCTCGCTCGAACCGGTCCAGGAAGAAGGCGAGGGTTCCGCGGACCTGTACGAATTCGCGATCACAAGCAAACCGGGCGAACCGTTGCACGGGCGCTTGAGCGACCTCACCCCCGAAGCGGCCGAGGAAAGCGCCGACGTGCTGAACCTGATTCCCGGGGCGGGCGAAAACGGCGAATACGTGTATTTCGTCGCGAACGGCGTGCTTGCGCCGGGCGCCACCCCCGGACACTGCCCGCGCTACTACGGTGAAGAAACTCCCCCGCCCGCGGGAGCGACGTGCAACCTGTACGTCTCCGAACCGGTCGGCGGAGATCCCGGCCAGCGCCAGACACGGTTCATCGCCACCCTGTCGGATGAAGACGCGGCGGACTGGGGCGCCGGCCTGACCTCGCACTTCCTGCCCAGTCAGGATCTCGCGACCGTCACCTCGCGTGTATCCCCGAACGGTGCGTACCTCGCGTTCATGTCGCAGCAGAGTCTTACCGGGTATGACAACGAAGACGTCTCCAGCCAGCATCCCGGGGAACGCATGGACGAGGAGGTCTTCCTGTATGACGCGCAAAGCCAGCGGCTGCTGTGCGCGTCGTGCAACCCCTCCGGCGCGCGGCCCACAGGGGTGTATGACACACAGCGCTCGGGCGAAGGGCTCGGGCTGCTGGTGGACCGTTCGGAAAACTGGACCGGGCACTGGCTCGCAGGCTCTCTGCAGGGATGGACACTCGCCTACGGCCACTACAAATCCCCGACCTATCAGCCGCGATACCTCGATGACAGCGGCCGGCTGTTCTTCGACAGTCCCGACACGCTCGGGCCCCAGCTTGCGACGCCCACCCGCACAGAGGAAGTCGCGGGCAAAGCGCAACAGGTCGGGGTCGAGAACGTGTACGAGTACGAGCCCGCAGGCGCAGGCAGCTGCCGAAGCAGCGCGGGGTGTGTCGGCCTGCTCTCCTCCGGCACCTCCGGGCACGAATCGGCCTTCCTGGACGCCAGCGAAAACGGAGACGACGCGTTCTTTCTGACCAGCGCGCCGCTGCTGGCCCAGGACCAGGATCAGGCGTTCGACATCTACGACGCGCGCGTCTGCACCGCCGCTTCACCATGCCTGACCGCGCCCGAACCGCCCGCGCCTGCCTGCAACTCGACGGCGAGCTGTCACGGCTCCGCGCCGCCGCCCGCCGCCCAGACGCCGCTGCCGCCCAGCATGACCTATGCCGGACCCGGCAACGTCGTCGAGCAGGGCGTCTCGGCCAGCAAAGCCGCCGGCAAGCCCAAAGCCGTGCTCACACGCGCTCAGAAGCTCGCTCGCGCGCTGAAGGCCTGTCACAAGGACCGGAGCAGGCACAAGCGCAAGGCGTGCGAAACCAAGGCACGCAGGCGGTACGGGCCGAAGTCCAAGAAACGGCGGGGCGGCAAGGCGGCGAGACGCCGCATCGACGCGCACGCGCTGCGAAGCGATCGCGCGGGGCGGGCCCGGTGAAAGCCGCGCTTCGACTGGCGGCGGGTGCGAAACGCGCCCCTCGTGCCGGGATCTCCGTGCGCGCTCTCCTGCGCGGGCTGGGGGCGTCGCTGGGCGCGCTTGCGCTCGTGCCGGTGCTCGGCGCGGCGCCAGCGCTGGCAGGGGCGTGGTGGCATCTGTCCGCACGCTCGGCGCCGACGAACCTGGCCCCCGGTGGGCGGGGCCTGATTCTGGTCGCCGCGAACGACATCGGCGACAGTCCCGTGGAAGGTGGCGTCAGTCACATCACGATCAGCGATCAGCTGCCCCAAGGGTTCGCTGTCGCGGGCGGCATCGAGGCGGTCAAAGCGCACCGGTCGTTTGAAACGGCCGAAGAAGCCCGCAACTGGAGTTGCACGCTGAACGGCGCGCGCGAAGTGAGCTGCGCGAGCGTCCTGTCGATCCCAACCTTTGAAGGACTGGAACTGGAAATCCCGGTGGAAGTTCAGGAGCCCGCCGGCACCGAAGCGAGCGTGCCCAACACGGTGAGCGTCAGCGGCGGTCGTGAACCGGGCGGGGCTGGGGTCGCCGAAGGCACGCTGACGCGCCCGGTCAGGATCAGCGAAGAACCCGTGGGGTTTGGCATCGAAGCAGGCGGGTTTGCCCTGGCACCCGAAAACGATCGCGGCGAAGCCGAAACGCAGGCCGGCGGCCATCCGTTTCAGCTGACCGCGAACGTCGGGTTCGACCAGGTCGTGGAACAGTTGCCGGAAGGCAAGGGGCTGCGACCGAGCTCGCCGGCGTTGGCGAAGAACCTCTCCTTCAGTTTGCCGCCGGGCCTGCTGGGAGACGTCAACGCCAGTGAACGCTGCAGCGAAGCCGATTTCTCCGCGCTCGGTCCCAATTTCACCAACCTGTGCCCGTCCGGGTCGGTCGTGGGAGTCGCGACCGTGTCGGTCAACATCCGTGTGCCCGCGTTCGGGTACGTGACGCACTCCGTGCCGCTGTTCAACCTCGTGCCCGGTCACGGCGAACCCGCCCGCTTCGGGTTCGAGATCTTCAAAGTCCCGGTGATGCTCGACACCAGCGTCCGGACCGGCGGGGACTATGGCGTCACGGTCAAGGTCACAAACGCGCCCCAGACCGCGCAGATCCTCGCCAGCCAGGTGACGTTCTGGGGCACCCCGAGCGATCCTGAACATGACAACGCCCGCGGCTGGCCGTGCCTGATCGGCGGTGTCTACGCGAGCGGCGCGACCTGCACCGCGCCGAGCGAACCGTCTAACACCGCGCTGTTGAGCCTGCCGACATCGTGCACCGGCCAGCTGGACAGCCTGATGACGGGAGAAGCCTGGTCGGGCGGCCAGCTCGACAGCGGCTATCTGGCGTTGCAGGACATCCACGGCGAAGCGTTGGCGGGTCTCACGGGCTGCGAACGCGTGCCGTTCAGCGCGACGATCGGCGTACAGCCCATGCAGGCCAGCGAACAAGGCGCCGCTGACGAAGCAGTTGCGAGCGCCAGCACCCCCGCCGGCCTCGGGGTGAAAGTCACCGTCGCGCAGCAGGCAACACTCGACGGCGAAGCCGTCGCGGGTGACAGCGACGTGCAGAGCACGAGCGTGGCGCTGCCCGAAGGCGTGCTGCTCAACCCGTCGGCCGCGAACGGGCTGCAGGCGTGCAGCGAGGCGCAGATCGGCTACCAGGGCCCGGGCGCAGACGTCGGCGACCCGTTCTCTGCTGGAGCACCCGAACCCACGCATTTCTCGAGCGAACCTGCGCAGTGCCCGGCCGGCTCCAAGCTCGGCACCGTGCGCATCAAGACGCCGCTACTCGGCGAAGAACTGGGAGGCTCCGTCTACCTCGCCAGCCCCGCCCCGCAGGCCGAAAGCGGACAGAACCCGTTCAACAGCCTGCTCGCCCTGTACATCGTCGCCGAAAGCGAAGCGCTGGGGCTGACCGTCAAGCTGGCCGGCGAAGGCGAACTCGACCCCGCCACCGGTCGGCTCACCACCCGCTTCCAGGACACTCCGCAGGTACCGTTCGAAGAACTGAATCTCGACCTGTTCGGCGGTCCACGCGGTCCGCTCACCACTCCGCCGTTCTGCGGCTCCTACCAGACCAGGGCCAGCTTCACACCCTGGTCCGGCGCCCCAGCGTTGCAGACCGGCTCGAACCCGGAAGAATTCACGACGAGCACCGGACCGGAAGACGAACCCTGCCCGGATGCCCGACAACCATTCGGTCCTGGCATCGAGGCCGGCTCCACTGACCTGCAGGCAGGCGCCTTCACCAGCTTCACCCTCCAGCTCACGCGCCCAGGTGCCGACGAGCAGCTCACGGGAATCAAGATGCAGCTGCCACCGGGCAACGCCGCGTTGCTCAAAAACGTCACGCCCTGCCCCGAACCGCAGGCGGCGCAGGGGACCTGCGGTCCCGAAGCGGAAATCGGCCAGGCCACGGCCACCGCGGGCCTCGGCCCGGACCCCTACACCGTCACCGGCGGGCGCGTCTACATCACCGGCCCGTATGAGGGCGCACCGTACGGCCTGTCGATCGTCACCCCCGCCGTCGCCGGGCCGTTCAACCTCGGCAACGTTGTGGTGCGCGCCAGGATCGAAGTCGACCAGCACACCGCCCAGGTCACGATCACGAGCGCTCTGCCGACCTATGTGCAGGGCATCGGCCGGCCCGCCTCCGGAGTTCCCCTGCAGCTGCGCACCGTCAACGTCACGGTTGACCGGCCCGACTTCGAGTACAACCCGACGAACTGCACCCGCTCGAGCATCGGCGCCATCCTCACCGGCGCGCAGGGCGCGAGCGCCGACACCTCGATCCCGTTCCAGATGGCCGGTTGCCGGGCGCTGCCGTTCAAGCCGGGGGTCAGCGCCAGTACACAGGGCAGGACCAGCAAAGCCGACGGCGCCAGCCTCGCTCTCAGGTTCAACTCCAAGAGCGGCGAAGCGCATGTCGCGAAGACGATCCTCACGATCCCCGCGATTCTTCCGGCCAGGCTCACCACGATCCAGAAAGCCTGCGTCGCCCGCATATTCGAAACGAACCCCGCCACCTGCCCCGAAGGCTCGGTGATCGGCGCCGCCACCGTCCGCACGCCCGTCCTCAAAGGCCCTCTCACCGGGCCGATATACCTGGTCTCCCACGGCAACGCCGCCTGGCCGGACGCCGAGCTCGTTCTTCAGGGCGAAGGCATCACGATCATCCTCGACGGCCAGACCGCGATCAAGAAAGGCGTCACCACATCGAGCTTCCTGTCCGTGCCCGATGCTCCCTTCGAATCCGTCGAGGCGACCCTCCCCGAGGGCCCTCACTCGGCGCTCACCACCAACCTTCCGCTCAAGGACCACTACAGCCTCTGCGGACAGCACCTCACGATCCCGACCGCACTCGCCGGCCAGAACGGCGTGGCCGTCACCGAGACCGTCAAGGTGGCTGTCGAGGGATGCAAGCGGGCCAAGCCGTCGCGGGCCAAAGCACTCACCAGCGTGCAGAAGCTGAAGCGCGCTCTGGTCGTTTGCCGCAAGCGCCACAAACGTTCGTCCGCCAAGCGCGCCGCGTGTGAACGGGTCGTGCGCGGGCGCTCCGCGCCGGGTAAGCAACGGCACGGGGGCTGACCCCGAGCTGAGGCGGGCATGTGCGAGAGCACGATGAATGGACGGGTTCGCTAACCGCCAGACACGGGTTCGCGAAGAGCCAGAACGCCCGACACGGCGGCTCGCGCTCGAAGCGCAGGCGGTGGCTGTTGACGCCGTCGAGCGCCTGCCCGTCGGCGTCGTCGTAGACCATCGCATAGGCGGCCTGTATCCGTGGTTGCCCCAGAGGCCGCCGCGCGCGGAGAGCGCGCGGATCAGCGGGCCGTCGGATTGGTGATCTTCCAGCGCGCATCGTCGAGCGCGCCGATCTCGAAGAAGTCGAGGTTATCGGTCCAGGCGTTGACGAACTGCAAGACGTAGTTAGCGGCCCGCCGCATCGGGGACGTCGAGGCGGGCCGGCCCGGCGCCCGCGTCGACCTGCGCGATATGCCCTCCAGCCGGCTTAGCCAGACTGGCGCAAATGTTTAGGCCAAGACGGCCAAGATGGGCTCGCGAGTTTGGACTCCGGGAGCGACGCGGCAGCGCAACTGCAATTGCCCTTGCGGGGTTCTCAATGCGAGGAACCAAGCGCGATCAGACGGCAACGCAAGCGAAGTAGGGAACCATGAGACGGACAGAATCGCTTTATGTACGCGTTATACAAATCGGCCAGGTGTCGTAAGGGGCGATGCAGTATGGAACCGAACAATTGGCCTCCGCTGGACCCGATAACGGTCGCGGCGGTAGTGGTACGGGCAATCGACGACATCGACGCGAGCGGTGAAGACGAACGCGATGAGCTGCTGTCCGATCTGCTTTGCGCGGCGTGGGGCAGCATCCTCGCGCAGAACCAGTAGCTGGACCAAGGCTGGCTGACCGGACCAAAGCTGACCGCGGCCTGGGGAACGCCGCGGCCTAGAGGGGCTGGCGGGTAGACCGTACGAGCTGGGGAGGCTCGTCGTCACCCGCCGGCTCGCGCCGTCCGTCCGCCGGTCTGAGCTCGTGGCGAGCCCGCCGAACCGCGCCGTCCGGACGCGCGACGATCAGCGGGCGCCGGACTTTTTCTCGTTGCCCTTCGCGCGCCCGCGCCTGGAAGGAGCGGCTCCGTCGAGCCGCGAGTGCGACTCATCGAGCAGATACGTGTGTCCCTCGGCGATCATGCCCGCCGGTGTGAGCCGGATCATCATCGCCGAATCGCCGACGATCTCACCGTCGAGCAGGACGTCGGAGCGGACGATGAAGTGCCTGTCGTCGAGCGGCCTGACGTCGCGCACGTGAACGAGGTGCTTGGCGTCGATTTTGGCGAGGTCCGCGAGCCAGCGTCGCATGCCCTCGTGGCCGCGGTACTCGCGGACCGCCCCCACCAGGACCGTGGGATAGAAGGTGATCTCGGGATCGCTCAGCGCGATCATGCCGTCGGCATCGCGACGGTTGAACGCATCTGCGAATCGACCCGTTAGCGCCTGCATCGAATCCCCAACTGCAGACATGACCCTGAGTCTAGCCCCCTTTGGCTACGCCGCACCCCTCGACTTGGCGCGGCCGACTGGCTTGCCGAAGCTCGCTGTCTCGTAGTTGTTGACGTGCCCGGAAGCGCACCGGCGGGCCGGTTCGGGTGTTACGCCCGAATGCCGCCTCACGCGATGGCTGCCGAGCCATTGGACCCACTGACGTGGGAAAAACGTGGGAAGAGCTCGCCAATCGCCCGCCGTTAGGCGGATATCGGGCTGGTCCGCGTCTGTGCTAGACGGGGGTCGCCGCCCTCGGCGATGACCGCGACGATCGCCGCGATGAGCCTGGAGCGCAGGCCATCATTGCCGTAATCACGGTTGCTTTGCCCAATTCCCTGCATTATTCCCTCGCTGCTCCCCTCCATCGTCCCTCTCCAACACCCTCACTGCTCCCCGGCGACCACGTGGTCGCTCTGTGGGAAAAGATGAGAACACATCGGTCAAGCTTTGTCAAGGGGTCCCTAGGGATGGGCGTCTATGCCGTCAAGGGGCCCGTGATTGCTGGGCATCGAGAGTCGTGAACAGAGCGCCGAAAACGCAGTGACCCCCGTCTAGCACAGACGGTGGCTACGCGCGCGGGCGTGTCGCGGCGCGCGTTTCAGGAGCTGTTCGAAAGCGCCGAGGATTGCTATCTGGCGGCGTTCGAGGAGGGTCTCGCGCGGCTTTCGCACGCAGTCGCCGAGGCCTCGCAACGCGAGCAGGCCTGGCTCGGCAGGTTGCGCAGCGGTCTCGTCGCGCTGCTCGGGTTCCTCGACGACGAGCCGGGGTGGGGGCGTCTGCTGTTGCTCGAGGCGCCGGCGGCGGGCGCCGCGGCGGTGCGTTGCGAGCAGCGCGTGCTGGGCGTGCTGACGCAGCTGCTCGAGGAGGGCAGCCCGCAAGCATCCGTAGAGCTGGCGCCCTCGCCGCAGCTGACCGCCGAGCTCGTCGCGGGTGGCGCGTTCGCTGTGATCCGCGCGCGCGTGCGAGCGCGTGTCGGCGAGGAGGACGACGTGTCGCGCGGCGCGCAGTTCCCGGCGAGCGGCAGCCGCAGAAGTGGAATGCAGGCACGCGGCAGGGCGGCAAGCAGTGAAAGCCTGGTCGAGCTGGCGCCGTCGCTGATGTCGTTCATGGTCAGGCCGTATCTGGGCGAGGCCGTCGCCAGGGCCGAGCTCACCGGAGCGCGCGCGCCGGTCGAGCCTGCGCCGAGCGTCGCGCTGCCGATTCGAGCCACGCATCGCACAACGCTCGTGCTGCGCGCGATCGGCGCCGCTCCGGGCTCGACCAATCGTCAGGTCGCCGATGCCGCCGGTCTCGTCGACGACGGCCAGGCGTCGAAGCTGCTGGCGCGGCTGCAGCGCCACGGCCTGATCGAGAACGTCGGCATCGGCGCCGCCCGCGGTGAACCGAACGCGTGGCTGCTGACGCCCTACGGGCACCGCGCCGTGGAGCTGCTTGGCGAGAGCTTCGGCGAACGCGCGCCGCGGCGGCGCGAGCGCGCCGCGAGGAGCGCCGGCGGGCGGATCGGGGGCGTGACATGAGCCGCCCGCCGTTTCACACGAGCTTTTCGACGCATCGTCGCACGTGGTGTGCGACGGCGCCGTTGAGAGGGCAGGAGGGCGTCCCAAATCGCGGTGCGCGAGCACGCGCGTGCCGGTCGTCCGCCTGCGGCTGCAAGCGACCGGTGGCACGGGGGTCGGCAGTGCGCGGCTCCGGCGCCGGTAATTCATCACCGAGAGGAAAAGGAGTAGTGGAAAAGTGAGACACGTAAGGATGCTGGGGCTGTGCCTGGTCGCCGCGGTTGCGCTCGTGGCGGTCGCCGCGTCAAGCGCGCTGGCGAAGGAACCGACGCTTAGCCCCAAGATATTCAAGAATTGCCCCGCGCACGGCTTCGCGGAAGGCAGGCTCGAACCGCGGCCCGACGAAGACTGCGTGTACGGCCGGACGCAGCCGAAAGAAGGCGGCCAGTTCACGGTGGGCCCGATCACGGTGCCGCTGGCAAAGTCGATCGAACTGCAGTACGGCCTCGCCTTCGCCTCCGAACAGGAAGAAATCGAAAAAGAAGAAAAAGGCGAAGGCAGTGAACAGGCCCTGCTCTTCGTGCCGCCCAAAAACGGCGCGCTGACGATAACGCCTGCGCCCGAGAAGGTGCCTGGCGAACCGATCGCCCACATCACTGCTGCAGAACAGGAAGAACTGGGGTGGCCTGAAAGCCTGAAGTACAGCTATGCGCACGCGAAGAAGAGCGCTCTGAAGACTGTGTATGAGACGATCGAAAGCGCGGGCGGGACTCCCTATACGAGCATCCAGAAAATCCTGGACGCGGAAGGACCTGGCGTCGAAGTGGACGTCAAGATCAAAGGCGAAAACAAGTGGCTCAGCCAGCTCGGGGACGTCTGCTATATCGGCTCCGAAGCCGAACCGATCCCGCAGCGTCTGACCTCTGGCCCGAGCACCTCGCCGTTGACCGGAGAAACGATTGAAGGGACCCGTGGCGAAATCGGCTTCGTTCTCGAAAAGAAGACGGAACAGCTCGGCATGGTCTATCTGACCGGGGCCAACCTGGTGGACAACACCTACGCGGTTCCAGGGGCCAGCTGCACCGGCCCGTACGCGAGCGTGGTCGCGGCGACGATCGACAAGGAGTTCTCGATCCCGCAGCCGGCGGGTGCGAGCGTCACCGAGATCAAAGGCACCCTGTACACGGGGTCGAAAGAGTTCGGCGAGCTCGGCGGCGCATAGTCGCAGGCGAGTCGTATGAATCTATGACGTGATGCAGCGGGGACCACGTCTCTACGGCGTGGTCCCCGTACCTGCCCAGGACGGGGCACGAGGGATGCCGCGGCGACCGGCGGTCGCGGCGGCAAGAGAACGGCACTCGCTGGCAGAGGTTTGCTCCAGTGGAGAAAGCGACAATCGTGAAAGTGTGGAGAGTATGAAACGGTTTGGTGTCGGGGGTCTGTGTCTGGTCGCGGCGCTCATGCTGGGAGCGGCGATCATGGCGTCGTCGGCATTGGCGACGGCTCCAGAATATGGTCGGTGTCTGAAAGCGGAAAAAAACGCAAAAAAAGAATACAACGGTAGCTTCAGCGACTCGAAGTGCACAAAGGAAGTGCCAGTGTCAGAACGCGCAAAAAAGGGTAAGTACTCGTGGACTGCGGGTGCGGGCAACACGAAGTTTACGAGCACGGGCGGCGTCGGCGTGCTGACGACCGTGGGCGGCTCCGGGGTCGAATGCAAAGCCGAGTCCAGCGACGGGGAATTCGTGCCCGGCAACAACAAAGAAGAGGCAGGGATCGTCGTGAGGTTTACGGGCTGCGAGTCGTTGTCGCTGCCGTGTTCGACGCCCGGCGCGAAATCTGGCGAACTCGTTACGAACGAACTCGAAGGCCTCGTCGGCTGGGAAACCAAAGCCAGCAAAAAGACCGCGCTGCAGCTGTCCCCGGCGAAAAGCGTGAAATCGGGGCTGTTCATCGAATTTGAATGTTCGGGTCTGGTCGTGAAGGTCCGCGGTCATGTGCTCGTGCCGATCAAGAACGACAAGATGACGGCCACCGAAACGCTCAAGTTCAAGGCCACGAAGGGCAAGCAGAAACCCGAAAAATGGGAAGAAAGCTCCTCGCCCGCGATCCTGGAAGCGTCGTTCAGCAACTTCAAAGGCGGCGCCTACGAACAGGCAGGTCAGACCATCACCTCGACGGTGAAGCAGGGCGAAGGCGGCAACGAAAAGCTCGAGCTGAACGCGGTCGTCTAGGCGGCCACGGTCACAGCATTGGTTGAGGGCCATGTGGGGATCGCGCAGGTGCGTGATCCCCACATCGGCCGTGGAGAAAGATTGACGATGTCTGAGTCATGGGCCGGAGTGCTGGCGTTTTTGAGGCGGGGCTGGCCGCGCCTCGGTTTCGGGCTGCTGTGCATGACCGGCGCGATGCTGCTTGCATCGTGTGATTCGGCGTGGGCGCTGGCGGGTCGCGGATATGTGTTTGCAGGGACCTTCGAAGGAACGGCGGCGCAGGGGTTTGCACGTGTCTCGGGCGTGGCGGTGGACGAAGCGTCCGGTGAAGTGTACGTGGTTGACGTGGGGCATGAACGGGTCGAGCGGTTCCGGCCTGAGGCGGGCGGAGGTTATGAATTCGCGGGAGAATTCGGTGTGCCTTCCGCGGGTGCGATCGCGGTGGATAATTCGGCGAGCGGGTCGGATCCGTCGCGGGGCGACGTGTATGTAGTGGGCGGGGAAGAAAAGGAAGAGTCTGCGGAAGAACGCGACTTTCTATACAAGTTCACTGCGACCGGGGAAAAAATCTACAAGAAGAGTTTCTTCAAGGCGAAGGAACACGGGGAAGAATTCGAAGCCGAACTCGAAGACATCTCGGGGGTTGCGGTCGATGGGCAGGGCCGCTTGTGGGTGTACTGGGCAGAAGAAGGGCTGGTCAACGGCTTCAGCGACGCCGAACACAATCAGCTGATTCCTTCGTTGGGCAAAGAACTACCGCTGGAGTCGCTGTATGAATGCCGTGCAGGTCCGGGGTTCGCTGTGAGCGGCGATGGTGAATACCTGTACGCGGGACATGAACGCGAGAACGCGCTCGAAGAATGCCCGTTTGAAGAACAGACGCTCGAAGAAACGGGGCAGACGCTGGTCGCGAAGGTGAGCCAGAGCGGTCAGGTGCTGGCGAAGGGCCTGGACAGCGAGAACACGACCGGTGTCGCGGTCGATCCCGGGAGCGGCGAGGTGTTCGCGGACAACGCGGGCAGCGTCGCGGCGTTCGACAGCGAAGGAGCGCTGGTCGAGCGCTTCGGCGAAGGCGAGCTCGAGGGTGGAGGCGCCGTCGCGGTCGATGGCGCCCACGACACGGTGTTCGTGGCCGAGCCCGGGCAGAACGAGATCGCGCTGTTCGAGGGTGAAAACGCGGGCCCACCACAGATCGACGGGGTGGTGGCGCAGAGTGTGAGTCCGAGCGTGGAGCGGCTGGGCGCAGCTATCGACCCACACGGCGCAGCGACCAGCTACTACTTCCAGTACGGGCCGGCGAGCTGCGCGAGCGAACCTTCGAGCTGCACCCAGCTGCCCATCTCGCCGGGGGCGGTCGGGGAAGGGTTCGGCGACCGGCAGGTAAGCGTGGAAGCGACCGGCCTTTCGCCGAACACGACGTATGTCTATCGCGTGGTGGCCGCCAACGCACATGGCACGGTGCAGAGTCCGGTCACCGCACGGACGTTTTTCACGACGCTTCCGAGCGCTGAAGGCCTGCTAGCTGACGACCGGGAGTGGGAGCTCGTGTCGCCCGCGGAAAAGCATGGCGCGGCGGTCGAACCGATCAGCCGCGAAGGCGCGCTGATTCAGGCATCCGATGATGGCGAGGCGATCGCGTGGACGGCGAGCGCTCCGGTGACGGGCGAAGCGGCAGAAGGGAATCGCAGGCCCGAACCGGTGCAGGTGATCTCCTCGCGCTCGAGCGACGGCTGGTCCTCGCGGGATGTCGCTACGCCGCACGATCGCGGGGAAGGGGTCAATACCGGTGAAGCCAGCGAGTACCGCTACTTCACGCCCGATCTGTCGTTCGCGCTGGTGCAGCCGCAGGCGCCGGGCGAATCGCTGGAAGCGCCACCGCTGGCCGAAGGCGCGAGGGAAAAGACGCTCTACCGGCGCAACGACGGGACGGGCGAATACCAGCCATTGGTGAGCGAAGCCGATGATACGGCCGGGGTGGCGTTTGGCGGCCACCTCGAATTCGAGGGCGCCACCCCCAGCCTCGGTGATGTCGTGCTCGATTCGGAAGTCCCGCTGCTGGCGGGTGCTGGACAAGCCGGGTTGTACGAGTGGACCGAGGGCGGGTTGCAGCTGGTCAGCGAGCTGCCGGGGAACGCTGGGTTCGCGAGCGAACCGGAACTCGGTTTCGCGGGTCGCGATGTGCGCGGTGCGATCTCCACCGACGGGACCAAGGTCTTCTGGACGCAGGACGGGGAAGAAGGCCCGCTGTACGTGCGGGACACCAGCACTGAGGAAACGACGCAGGTCAACGCCGTGCAGGGTCAGGGCACGAGCGAACCCAGCGAAGAAGAACGCGCGGAAGGAGTTGACGAAGTCTATTTCCAGGCGGCGTCGGCTGACGGCGGGAGGGTGTTCTTCACCGACTCGTGGCCGCTCACCGACGAATCCGCGCTGGAACCGGTCGAGCGCGAAGAAGTGATCGAAGAAGCCCCCGCGGGAACGCGCAACGCCGGTCGTCCGCTGGACCTCTACGAATACGACCTTGAAACACACAGGCTCAGCGATCTGTCGGTTGACGATCGGGTGGGAGAAGCGGCCGACGTGTTGGGCACGATCCCGGGAATCAGCGAAAACGGCCAGTACGTGTACTTCGTCGCCAACGGCGTGCTCGCGCCGGGCGCCCAGCCGGGGGATTGCCCGCGCACCAAACAGTTACTCTCACACCCCGAAGCCACGTGCAACCTGTATGTCTCAGAACCGGACGCCGAAGCCACCGGCGGGCGCCAGACCAGGCTGGTGGCGCGTCTGTCCGGGGAAGACGCCGGCGACTGGGCCGATGGCAACTCGCCGCTGGCGGGCGATCTGGGAGGGCTCACGAGCCAGGTATCGGCGAATGGCCGTTATCTGGCCTTCATGTCCGACCAGTCGCTCACCGGCTATGACAACGTTAACGGCGATCCTGAAGCGCACGGTGCGCGCGATCAGGAGGTCTTCCTGTACGACGCACAGACCGCCAAGCTCGTGTGCGCCTCTTGCAACCCCACCGGGCAACAGCCCACGGGGGTGTTCGATACGCACGAAGCCGGTGAAGGCCTCGGGCTGACGGTTGACCGCCCCGAAACGTGGACCGGAGACTGGCTCGCGGGGTCGCTACCCGGCTGGACCCTGTTCGAGCTCAACAATCCGCGCGCCGACCACCAGTCGCGGTATCTCACGAACACCGGCCGGCTGTTCTTCGACGGCGCCGACCCCCTGCTCCCTCAGATCAGCGCCCCCACACGACCGGAGACCGTGGACGGCAAGACGCTGCAGGTTGGTGTAGAGAACGTCTACGAGTACGAGCCCGGCGGTGAAGGGAGCTGCACGAGCCAGCCGGGGTGTGTGAGCGTGATCTCCTCCGGCAGCTCGCAGCACGAATCGGCGTTCCTCGACGCGAGCGAAAACGGCGATGACGTCTTCTTCCTGACAGCTGCACGACTGCTCGCGCAGGACACGGACAACAGCCTGGACATCTACGACGCGCGCGTGTGCGGCATGTACCAGTCAGAACCCTGCCTGCCTCCGTTCACGCCCCCGCCACCACCGTGCGCCAGCGGCGAAGGGTGCCGTCCCACGCAAGCACCCCAACCCAGCTACACGCAACCCCCAACCCTTTCCAGCCCGCCCCCAAGCCAGGCCAAACCACCGCCTACCGCCGACACATCGAAACCCGCAGCCAAACCCAAACCCTTGACCCGTGCCCAGAAGCTCGCCCACGCGCTGCACGCGTGCCGCAAGCTGAAGCGCAAGCGCAAACGCCAGGCGTGTGAACGCAAGGCGCGCAAGACCTATGGCGCCAAACCCGCCAAGAAAGCGGCCAGGGGCAATGAGACGAGCAAAAACAGGCAGACTGCTGGCAGAACCGTCACGGGCAGTCAGGCTGCTGGCAGAACCGTCACGGGCAGGCAGGCGGCTGGCAGGACGCTGAGAAGCAGGCAGACGGCCGACGGGGTCACTGTGCGTTCGGGGGCGAACCGATGATCCGCCGTTCGAAGCGGCTGCGGGCGGTCGCGAGAATCACCGCAATCGCGCTGGGTGTCCTGCTGGCGTTGTTGGTCGTCGGCGCTGCGCCGGCGTTCGCGGGCGCGTGGTGGCGGCTGTCCGCGCGGCCGGCGCCGAGCGCGCTGGTGCCGGGACAGAAAGCGACGATCGTGCTGTCGGCCACCAACGTCGGTGACGGCGGCGTCAACGCGACGAGCGTCCCGGTCGCGATCAAGGACGCACTGCCGCCGGACCTGGAAGCGAGCGAAATTCGCGGGGAACCGGCGTTTCACAAAGAAGCGTCGCATCTGATGAACTGCGAGCTGCAAACGCTCACCTGCAGTTCGCGTGCAGAAGTCTTGCCGCCGTTCGAACGGCTGGAAGTGATCATCACGGTCAACGTGCTGGCGAGCGCAACCGGCACGGGGCAGGACGTGATGAGCGTCGAAGGCGGCGAGCAGGAAGACCAGCCGGGCGTGCCCGCGCCCGCTCAGGTGCTCGAACGCGCGTTCAGCATCGGGAACGGGCCGAGCGGCTTCGGAGTCGAAGAACACGGCTATGCGATCACCCGAGAAGAAGAAGGCGGGACCGTCGATGACCGGGCGGGGTCGCACCCGTTTCAGCTCACGACCACCCTCGACCTGAACCAGATCCTCGAAGAGAACGCGAAGACGGGCCCCACGCAAGCCGCGCCCGCGCTCGCGCGGGATCTCGCCTTCAACCTTCCCCCGGGGCTGATCGGCGACCCCCAGGCCGTGCCCGCGTGTCCGACCGTCGCGTTCCTCGCGATCAGCGAAACCGCGACCAACGACTGTCAGCCGCGCTCGGCGATCGGGGTCGCGGTCGTGACGCTGAACGAACCCAACCATTTCGGGGACATCACGCGGGCGGTGCCGTTGTGGAACCTCGAACCCGCACAGGGCGAGCCGGCACGGTTTGGCTTCGAGGCGTTGAAAGTCCCGGTCGTGCTCGACACGAGCCTGCGCAGCAACGGCGACTACGGCGTCAACGTAACTGTGAGCAACGCGCCGCAGGCGGCCCAGATCCTCGCCAGCGAAGTCACGATCTGGGGTACACCAGCCGCGGCGGCGCACGGGCCGTCCCGCGGCTGGGCGTGCGTGCTCGGGGGCGTTTACTACGACCACGAAGCCCCCTGCGAACCCGAAAGCGAAGGCTCGCCGGTCGCGTTCCTGACGATGCCGACCGCCTGCACCGGCCCGCTGTCGAGCAGCGTGGAAGGCCAGTCGTGGCCGCTGCGGTCGCTCGCGAGCGAACCTGGAACGATATTCACCCTGCAGGGCCCCGGCACCGAGGACGAGCTGGCCGGCTTCGAGCACTGCCAGCAGCTCCCGTTCGGTCCCACGATCGCGGTCGAACCCGTCGAAGAACAGAACGGCGTCAACGTCACCGCGCACGCCGGCAGCACCCCCGCCGGCCTCGACGTGAACGTGCGCATGCCCCAGCAGAGCACCCTCGAACCCGAAGGGCTGGGCCAGAGCGACCTGCGGGAAACGACCGTCACGCTGCCCGAAGGCCTGCAACTGAATCCCTCCGCCGCGGACGGCCTGCAGGCCTGCTCGGAGCAGCAGATCGGCTACGAAAGCCCACCGGTCGAACCGGACCCGTTCTCCCCCGGCGCCGCGCAGCCCCTGCGCTTCTCAAACGCCCCGGCCGGCTGTCCGGAAGCGTCGAAGATCGGGCTGGTGCACATCAAGACCCCACTGCTGGGCGAAGAGCTGGGCGGAGCCGTCTACCTCGCGACCCCGGCACCGCTCGGCGAAGTCGAACGCAACCCGTTCAACAGCCTGCTCGCGCTGTACGTCGTCGCGGAAGACCCCGCCGCGGGGATCCGTGTCAAGCTCGCCGGCCGCAGCCAGCTGAACCCACAGACCGGACAGCTCACCAGCACCTTCCAGAACACCCCCCAGGTCCCGTTCGAAGAACTGCGCCTGGAACTGTTCGCCGGCGCACGCGCCTCGCTCAGCACCCCCGCGACCTGCGACACCTACCCCACCCAGGCCGTCTTCACACCATGGTCCGGCACCCCACCCGTGACCGCCAGCTCAGAAGCCCAGGCTTTCACCGTCTCGAGCGGTCCCGGCGGCGCGCCATGCGCCTCACCGTTGCCATTCACGCCCTCGCTCACCGCCGGTGCGACCAGCCGGCAGGCGGGGGCGTTCACCAGCTTCATGGTGCAGCTCACGCGTCCCGACGGCGATCAGGCCCTGACCGGGCTGACCGTGCACCTGCCGCCCGGCAACGCCGCGATCCTCGCCTCCGTCACGCCCTGCCCCGAACCCCAGGCCTCCCAGGGGACCTGCGGTCCCGAAAGCCTGATCGGTGAAGCCACCGCGACCAGCGGCGTCGGCGTGGACCCCTACACGGTGACCGGCGGACGGGTCTACATCACCGGCCCCTACCAGGGAGCGCCCTACGGGCTGTCGATCGTGACCCCGGCGGTCGCCGGCCCGTTCGACCTCGGCGACGTCGTGGTGCGCTCCGCGATCAACATCGACCCGCACACCGCGCAGGTCACGATCACGAGCAGCCTGCCCACCGTCCTGCAGGGCGTCGGACGCGAACCCACGGGAATCCCGGTGCAGCTGCGCGACGTCTACGTCAACGTCAACCGTCCCAACTTCGAGTACAACCCCACCAACTGCAACCCCGCCAGCATCAGCGCCGTGCTTACCGGCGCCCAGGGCGCCACCAGCAACATCTCGAACCCGTTCCACCTCGCCGGCTGCGAAAACCTGCCGTTCAAACCCTCGGTCAGCGCCGGCACCCAGGGCCAGACGAGCAAAGCCGACGGCGCGAGCCTCGCGCTGACGTTCAAGTCCAAAACCGGCGAAGACCACGTCGCCAAGACGATCCTGACGATCCCCTCCACGCTGCCCGCGAGGCTCACGACGATCCAGAAAGCCTGCGTCGCCAGTGTCTTCGAAGCCAATCCCGCGTCCTGCCCGGAAGGCTCGGACATCGGCACCGCGGTCGTACACACGCCCGTGCTCAAGAGCCCGCTGACCGGTCCGATCTATCTGGTCTCGCACGGCAACGCCGCATGGCCCGACGCGGAGCTGGTCCTGCAAGGCGAGGGCATCACGATCATCCTCGACGGCCAAACCGCCATCAAAAAAGGCATCACCACCAGCTCGTTCCTATCGGTCCCCGACGCGCCCTTCGAAAGCGTCGAAGCCACCCTGCCCGAGGGACCACACTCAGCGCTCACCACCAACCTGCCGCTCAAGGACCACTACAGCCTTTGCGGACGAAAGCTCACCATCCCGACGGCGCTCACCGGCCAGAACGACACGATCGTGAAGCAGAGCGTCAGGGTCTCCGTCCAAGGCTGCCACGCCGTTAAAGCCAGCAAGATGCGCAAGCTCACACGCAAGCAAAAGCTCACACGAGCCCTCGAGGCCTGCCGCAAACACCACCCCCACTCACTTGCCAGGCGCACCACGTGCGAACGCACGGCCCGTAAACGCTAGGGCGCGAAGCAGGCGAGTCGCAGGCCGTCGCGGACGGAGCCGCGCGAGGCTTCCAGGCCGAGCCCGGGGTCGAAGGTAGCCGCGTGGCTGGCCGGGTGGTCCTGTTGTGATCGGCCGCTCGAGCCGCGCGGCCGGTGGAGGAGTCCCTATCGTGCCGGCTTATGGAGCGGCGCGGGTGACAACTCTGGCCTACCGCGAGCGTTCCGCCGCCGGCAAGGCCGCGGGCCTGCTCGTGCTCCATCATGGCCGCGGTACCGATGAGGCTGACCTGCTGCCGCTCGCCGACGTGCTCGACCCGGACAGGCGCCTCCACGTCGTCTCGCCACGCGCTCCGCTGAGCCTGCAGGGCTCGCCCGGCTTTCACTGGTATCTCGTCCCGCGCGTCGGATATCCCGACCCCGAGACGTTCGGCGCGGCCTATCGGCAGCTGGCAGCGCTCCACGACCAGCTGTGGGAGCACACCGGCCTGGGTCCCGCGCAGACCGTGCTCGGCGGCTTCTCGATGGGCACCGTGATGAGCTATTCGCTCGCGCTCGGCGCCGACCGGCCTGCGCCCGCCGGAATTCTCGCCTTCTCCGGGTTCCTCCCCGTGGTCGCCGGCTGGAGCGCGAGCCTCGCCGACCGTACCGGTGTGCGCGCGTTCATCGCGCACGGCCGCCAAGACCCGATCATCGGGATCGAGCAGGCGCGCGGGGCCCGCGATCTGCTCGAGGGCGCCGGCCTCTCGGTCGAGTACTACGAGTCTGAGGTCGGGCACACGATCGACCCTGCGCACCTCCCTGCCGCCGCACATTGGCTCGCAGGAGTGCTGACCGAGCCCGGCTGAGCGGCCTCATGTGCGTAGCCGCAGGGAAGTTCTGCGGCCGGTGAGCGAGGGCGAGGCAGACGGGCCGTGCGGTTGCTAGGCCGGCACGAACCCGTGAACGGCCGTAAACGCGATCGTCTGCGTCCACCAGCTCGGGTCGCCACAGCGCTCGAGGAAAGCGTCAATCAAGACCGCGTCGAGCGCTCCGGACTCGATCAGCAGCCCGCGCAGCTCGGCGACCGTCTCCTCCCAGTAGCGCGCCCACGGCGAGCCCCCGCGATACACCGCCGTCTCGGCGATCCCAGATAGCTGCTCCACGCCGAGCGCCGCCAGCTTGCCGGGCAGCTTGCGCCCGACCGTGTAGTCGATCCCGCGCTCCCGCGACCACGCCAGCCAGCCCTCCCAGAAGGCGTGGATCTCCGCCGGCTCGGCGATGCTGATGGGCAGGAAGTCCGGCTCGATCAACAGCACCGCCCCGCCTGGGCGCGCGCTCGCGACGAGGTTTCGCAGGGCCGCGTCGAGGTCGGTCACGTGGTGCAGCACGGCGCGCGCCGTCACCAGATCGAAGCCCCCCGGCTCGACCGGGTCCCGGCAGATGTCGCCCTGGCGAACCTCGAGGTTGGGAGCGCTCGTGTCGATCAGCGACAGATCGAGATCGACCGCCACGGCCTTGCCCGCCGGTCCCACGCGCTGTGCCAGCCACGCCGAGATCGTGCCGTTGCCGGCTCCCACCTCGAGCGTGTCCGCGCCGGGCCCGATCCCCAGCTCCTCGATGTGGCGCCGGTGCATCGGATCGAGCAGGCTCGACATCAACTCCAGCCGCGCCCGCTCGCCCCGGTTGTGGTGGTCGAGCACGTACTCCGGCATCGACTCCAAGCGTACGCGACGTTTGAGGTCCGGCGAACCCACCTCGCGGGGGCCTCCGTGGGTGCCCACTGGCTCGCGCACGCGGCTGGGGTCAGTGGCTCGCGCGCGCGGATATCGCGCTCGCTCGTCCGGCCTGGTCCGTCGAGCGCCCGACCTCGTGGTCGCGCCCTGCTAACCGCGAGACGATCGCGCGCCTACCGCCGCCAGACCGCGTACCACTTGAAGTCGAGCCCGTCATTGCCCTCGCACACCGAACGCAGGATGCCCATCACGGTCCGCCGGCAGTCCTCGACCCATTCGTCGTCGGCCATCGGCACGCGCGGCTCGTCCGGGGCCACCACGCGGATCTCGTCGCGCGCCTTGTGGAAGCGCAGTTCGCGGTGGCGCTCGCCCTCGAGCCGCGGCCACAGCAGCTCGAGCGCGTCGCGCGGGGGCGCGTTGGCCGAATGGCGAGTGATCAGCAGCTCCATCGGCGCGCACAATACCCGTGGCGCTCGCCGCTCAATCCCGCGACGCCGCACGATTGCGCCAGCATGTGTGCCATGAGCCCGGACACCGCCAGCGCGCTCGCCGGTGAGCTTGGGCGGATCGTCGGCGCCGAGCACGTCCTGCGCGCCCCGCCGGACTCCCCTTACAACCGCGACGCCGCCCGCCGTCGCGGGGTCGATGGCCGCGCAGATGCTGTCGTGCTGCCCGGCAGCGCGGAGCAGGTCGCGGCGACGGTGCGCTGGTGCTACGCCCAGGACGTCCCAATCGTCGCGCGCGGCGGCGGCACCGGGCTCACCGGCGGCGCGGTTCCGACCGGGGGCGGCGTCGTCGTCTCGCTCGAGCGCCTGCGCGCGGTGCGCGAGCTCGAGCCCGCGCTGTGGCGCATCGACACCGAGGCGGGCGTCAGCACCCGTCACGTCCAGCGGCTCGCGCGCGAGAACGGGCTGATGTTCGCCCCGGACCCGGGCGCCGCCGAGCAGTCCCAGATCGGCGGCAACGTCGCCACCAATGCCGGCGGCCCGCACGCCCTGAAGTACGGCGTCACGGGCGCCTGGGTGGCGGGCCTCGAGGCCGTGCTCGCCCCCGGCGAGCTCGTAACGCTCGGCGGCTGGGTGCGCAAGGACGTCGCCGGCTATGACCTCAAGAGCCTGCTGATCGGCTCCGAGGGCACGCTCGGGGTGATCACCGCCGTGCGCCTGCAGCTGCTGCCCGCCCCCGAGCTCGCCCGCGCGCTGGTCGTGTTCATGGGCACACGCGCCCAGGGCTGCGCTGCGATCCTCGCGATCCTGGCAGCGGGACTGCAGCCGGCGGCGCTCGACTTCATCGACGGCGTCACGCTGCGCATCATCGCCGGCGGCTACCCCGGGAGCGTGCCCGTTGAGGCGGACTTCGCGCTGCTGATCGACCTCGACGGCAGCCGCGCCCAGGTCGAGTCCGACCGTGGCGAGCTGGCCCAGCTGCTCGCGGGCGACGCGCTCGCGATCGATGAGCCCGCCGACGCCACCGCGCTGTGGCGCTGGCGCGACGGCGTCAACGGTGTCGTCACCGCGGCGCGCGGCGCCAAGGTCTCCGAGGACGTCGCCCTGCCGATCGAGCGCCTGCGCGAGGGGCTCGAGCGCTTCGAGCAGATCGCCGCCGGTCACGGCCTGGCCTCATGCGCGTGGGGCCACGGCGGCGACGGCAACGTCCACGCCACCATCCTCGTTGACCCTGCACGCACGCGCGAGCTCGATGCCGCCGAGGCGGCGGGCGAGGAGCTGTTCGAGCTCGTCGCCTCGCTCGGCGGTTCGATCGCCGCCGAGCACGGCGTCGGCTGGCTCAAGCGCGGCCGGCTCGCGTTGCAGTGGGACGCGCCTGCGCTGCGGCTGCACGAGCAGATCAAGCACGCATTCGACCCGAAGGGCCTGTTCAACCCGGGCAAGAAGCTCGCTCGTCGCGCTCCGTGAACCGCGCCTGTGCCCCCGTGTCGCTGCTTGAGCATGATCACCTCGGCTGGTAGCTTGGATGGCTAGGTGACCCGGTGAAAAACGGCCGTCTAGCAGGGACTTTGCTCGCCTGCCTCATCGCTGTCGCCGGCCCCTTCACGCTCGCCGGCTGCGGTGGCCTGTTCTCCCATCGGAAAGCGCCGACCGACACCGTGCCGGAATCGAACGTAGCGACGAGCGAAAGCGCCGAAGCCAGCGAAGAAGCCGCCGCACAGAAAAAAGAAGAAGCCGCCGAAACGGCGAAAACCCGAGAATTGCTTCTGGAGATAGAAGCCAAGAAACGGGAAGAAGCCGCCGAAGCCGAGACCAAGAGCGCGGAAGCCAAGGCCAAAAGCCTGGAAGCCAAGGCCAAGAAAGCCGAACAGCTCGCGGCTGCACGCATCAAGCGCAAAGAACAGCTCGCCGAAGCCGAAGCCAAGAAGAAGGAACTCGCGGCCGAAGCGAGGGCTCGCAAGCAGGCGGAAGCCGAACAAGCGGCTCAAGCCAAGCGCGAACGCGCTGAAGCCCAGCGCACGACCGCCGAAAACAGGAAAGCCGAAACCGAAAGCCATCGCAGCGAAACCGAAACCAAGCACGCTCAGGCGAAAGAAAAGAGACAGGCCAAAAAAGACGGGCGTGAAGCCCTGCGCAGCGGCGCCGCGGCCGAATGAACATTCTTCAGGCTCGCGCGACCGTGACGGCGGCGCCGGCGTCCACGCCGAGGTGCGCGAGCAGCGCCTCGACGCAGGCCGGGTCGAACTGGCTCCCGGCGTTGCGCACCAGCTCATTGCATGCCTCCGTGAGCGACAGCGGCTCGCGATAGGGCCGCGCGCCGGTCATCGCGTCGAACGCGTCGGCGACCAGCAATATCCGCGACGCCTGCGGGATACCCTCGCCCGCCAGACCGTCGGGGTAGCCGGAACCGTCGAAATGCTCGTGCGAATGGCGGATCCACGGCACGATCTGCTGCAGGCCGTCAACCCGCGCCACCAGCTCGGCGCCGGTGCAGGGGTGGCGCTTGATCTCCTCGAGCTCCGCTGCGCTGAGCGAACCCGGCTTGCACAGGATCCGGTCGGGCACCGTCACCTTGCCCACGTCGTGCAGCATCGCCGCGATCCGCAGCATTCCGATCACATCGGCCTCGCATCCCAGGCGCGCGGCGATCGCCACTGCGTGCTCGGCCACCGCGCGCGAGTGCTCGTGCTCGCCATCCATACGCATATCGACCGCCTGCGCCAGCGCCGCCGCCCAGCTCAGGCGCTCGCGCGGTGAGCCTCCGTCCACCTGCGGGCGTCCGTTGCGCGACTCATACAGGCGGTTATCAGCGTGCCGCAAGATCTCGTCGAGCTCGGTGCCGTCCAGCGGAAACGTCGCCACGCCGACCGAGCAGGGCGCGCGCTCGCTCAGCGCGCGCGTGAGCCGGCGGGCCGTCTCGAGCACGCTCACAGGGTCGATCGCTGGGAACAGCACCGCGAACTCGTCGCCGCCGAGCCGTCCGATCGCGTCCGAGGAGCGCACGGCCCGTTCGAGCGTCTGCACGACCCAGCACAGCAGCTCGTCACCGGCGGCATGTCCGTGCCGGTCGTTCACCGGCTTGAAATGGTCGAGGTCGAGCAGCAGCACGGCGCCGGGGGCCGCGCGCCGCCCGCTCGCGCTGATCTCGGCGAGCGCGCGCTCCTCGAATCCGCGCCGGTTCAGGCAGCCCGTGAGCGGATCGGCGCGCGAGATTTCCGCGAGCGCCGCGCGCTGGCGATCGTGGTTGCGAGCCTGCCACGCGCTGAGCGCGCCCTGACAGATCAGCACCACCGTGAACCAAGCCTGATAGCTCCAGCTAGAGCCGCCCGCGGTGAGCACTAGCGTGAAGTACGCCGTCACCGTCATGCCGCCGACCGCGGCGACCGACAACAGCGGATAGGACATCGCCGCGAACACCACCGGCAGGAAGAAGATCAGCGCCAGGGGGCTCCCGGTGCCGCCGTCGGCGAGCGTCACCAGCACGATCAATGCCAGATCGAGCACGCTCCAGCCGAGGAAAAACGCCTCGCGCCAGCGGCTGCGCACGATCCGCTCACGCGGCAGCCGCGAGATCACCACCGCCGACGCGATCGCGATCAAGAACAGCCCCAGCAGCGCCGGGCGGTTCGGCTGCGACCACGTCAGCCCGGCATACAGGATGCCCGCGCACGACACGGCGTAGGTCAGGTAGATCCCAGCGGTGAACGTCGCCTCGCGCAGGCGCAGCGCCGACGTGTCGAGAATCCGCTGCTCTGCCCGCCTCATCCGGTACTTATCGGCTCACGGCCAGCCGGGCTGAGCGTCGCAATCGGGCCTGTGGACGCGGCCCGGCAACCGGGCCGCGTCACCGGCTCACAGACCTTTCAAGAACGGCACCAGCTGGTTGAAGAATTCGTTGTTCGGATACGCGCCCGCCGGATCGTTGTGCGAGTAGGTTTCCTCCTCGTTGATCAGGGTCAGGTTTTCCTTGGGTATGCCCGACTGTTCGGCGAGGATTTCGGCGGCCTGCAGCGTGTTGCCGCCGCCGAGGTATTTGTCGAGTTCAGTGTCGATAGCGAGCATCTTCAGCGATTTCGGCAACTCATGCCCGAAGATCGCGTGCTCGTCGAGGACTTCCTGCGCAGGGTTCGCATTGCCCTCCGCCACCGCGCCGGTGTCGATCGTCAGCCGTTCCGGGAAATACCACTCGGTGCCGTTTGCGTTGCGTATCCCCGTGCCCGAAAGCATTTCGGCGTAGCGCTTCAGCGGCGTCAGCGCGCCTTCTCCATTCCAGCCATACAGCCCATCTTCTTTGGCCGTTTCGTCGAGTCCCGTACCGGCGTGCACCTGGGCCGCGATTAGGGACGGCGGCGAGGTGTTGTAGTTGACGCCGTACCCGAACTCGGCTTCGTTGGTCACCGGCAGCACTTCGCCTTCGGGCCCTTCCGGCTTGAGATACGATGGCAGCAGCGGGAAGCTCTCGGCCAGCGACGCTTCTTCGGGAAACTCAACCGCCGCGCTGGCGCCCAGCGCCGAGAACAGACCGAGATACGGCGAGGGGATCCCGCCGAACGCCAACCATGGCGACTTTTCCGAGAGCGCGCTCAGCTCGTGTTCCGCTTCTTCTTTGCTCACCGGAACCGGGCTGCTGCCGCCGTCGTCATAGACGAGGCCGGAGAGCCCATCGGCGCCGGGCGTGCCCCCGAAGTCCCAGGTGGCGTACGCCGTGACGACCGAGCCTCCGAGCGAGTGACCGCCCAGGACGACTTTGCCACCCAGCGCTTTGGCCGCTTCGATCACCACGTGCAGGTCTTCCACTGCCACGTTCATGCCCCATTCGCGCGCAAACCCCACGCTGGCTTCGGGAATGGCGTTGAAGTGGGGCTTGAAGCCGCTCGGCTTGAGGATCCAACCCAGGTAGTAGTTGAACACTTCTTCGGCGTCCGCCTTGCCGGCCTTCGCCCGGTTTAGCCTCGACTGATCCTCGAGCAGGTTCTCGCGGCGTTCCACCGACCACACCTGCCAGCCCGGAACGTTTTCAACCAGCCACTTGGCGAACGGCACGAAGTACGCGGCAGCCGCCGACGTGCCCGGCTCGAGCACCAGCACGTTCGTCGCGGTGCTCGGCCCCACCTCGATCACGCCCACCTGATTGAGGTTCAGGTGCCGAAGGTGAGTTTTCTTGACGTGGAAGTCTTCCGGCGTTCCCGGAGCCGGCGGCGCCGGCATCCAGATGCGGCTCACAGGGACCTTGCGCGCATGAGCGCCGGCGCTCGGCGCCAGCGCCGCAAACACCAGCCCCAGCGCGACCGCCACCGTTATCAACCGTCGGCCCGTTCCGCGTGCTGTGCTCATCCCTCGCTCCCTCCTGCAGCTAGCTCCCGTTGCGCTTCGTGCTCGTCCGGCAGCCGCGACACGGCTCGTCGAGACGAGCTGCAACTGCCGGCATCCAGATCGCTCGGACGATCGGGACCGGTGGCGTTCCCGCTGCGATCGCCGCCGCCACCGACATCCCCATCGCCGGGCGATCAGGTTCCGATCATACTCCGACGTCGTCCTCGTCGCCCGCGTACAGCGACTCCTTCGCGAGCAGCTGGCCTTTTCCGTCGAACAGCTTGATCTCGAGCAGGTCGCCGCGGTAGTCGTCGGGCGCGATCAGCGTGAAGCGCTCCTCGATCAGCTCGCACTGGTCGACCGCCAGATCGGCCAGCTCGGCCGTCGCGATCCGTCCGCCGCCGAGCAGCGGACGGCCCCACACGAGCGTCATCGCCGCGACCGCGCCCGCGTGCCCGCGCCAGGAGCCGATCGGCTCCTCGCACAGGTCGAGCTTCCAGTCAGGATTGCGCTCGGCGGTTTCGTCGGTGAAGTCGGCGTGCGTGTAGAAGTCGCCCGGATCGCCGCCGTCGGCGGGCACGACGAACGACACGTAGCCGAACAGTTCGTACCCGTTCGAGGTCATCACGCTCGCCGGCACGTATGTGCGCCCGTTCCAGCCGCGGTCCGGATACCAGGCGATCTCGCCCGGCTCGCCGAGCTCTTCGCCCTCGCTGTCGAGGCCCAGGCAGCCCGCCAGGAACTCGCCGCTCAGGCGCTCGGCCCAGCGCCCGTACGGCAGGCTCTCCTGCGCGGGCTCGGCGGCGAAGCGGGGAACGAAACGTTGCTCGGGCGGCACAGGTTGCAGCCTACTCGCAAGCTCTCGCGCTGAAGCAGCTCACAGAAGGGCGACGCACGCGCGTGCGCGCGCGTGCGTGCGTGCGCTGCGTCGCCAGGGCTCAGGCGTCGCGCAGCAGCGCAGCGGCGTGCTCGGGCGCGACGATGTTCAGGTTCAGCCCGGTCGACAGCTCGAGCCCCGCCAGATGCGTCAGCCGCGGCGTGACCTCGATGCGCCAGCAGAACCGCTCGACGCCTCGGGGAGCGGTGCGCACCCACAGGTTCAGCGGCGGGCTCGAGCCCAGCACGCGCGCGAGCCGGCGCAGGCCGTCGTACAGCAGCGCGGCGCCCGCGCTGTCCTGCTCGAAGCGCGGCTGCGGCCGGCGCGGCGCCAGCATCAGCTGCAGCGGCAGTCGCGACGCGTACGGCGCCAGCAGCACCGCCTCGTCGTCGATCGCGACGATCCGCTCCCCGCGCCGCACCTCCTCGGCGATCATGTCCTCGAGCAGGTTCTGGCCCATCGTGCGGGTGGCGTACGCGCCCGCGCGCTCGCGCTCGCGCGCCACGTCGGCCGGCACGAAGTCGAGCGCATACAGCTGCGCGTGCGTGTGCGGCAGCGACGCCCCCGCCTCGCGCCGCTCGTTGACGATCAGCTGTACGTAGGCGCTGGCCCCGTGCACACTCATGCGCTCGCGCCAGACCCCGATCGCGGCGGCCACCTGCTCGGCCGGCAGCTCCGCCAACGACAGCACCGGCTGGGGACCGTTGACGATCACCTCGTGTGCCCCCACTGCGGGCAACGCCGTGAACAGGTCCGGGTTGGCCTCGCGCTGCGGTCGGTCGCCATTGGGTGAGGTCAGCGCCGGGTACAGGTTCGGCACCACCCGCACCGCCCAGCCGGGCGAGTTCGGCGGCCCGCCGCCGGGACGCAGCGCGTAAAGCTCGGGCGGCGTCTGGGCCTCGTGGCCCTCCGCGAACGGGTCGCGCTCACGGTCGATCGGCTCGGGCGGATCGCAGCGCGGCTCACCGCCGGGGCGCAGCGAGCGGTCGCCGGCGATGATCGTGCGGTGCCCGCTGAGCGGGTCGATCCTGATCTCAGGCACCGCTACTGGTCCAGCGCGTAGCGGCGCACGTCGCGTTCGAGCTTCGCCACGCTCGGATACGGACCCTGGTGGATGTACTCGTGGCCGGCTCTGTCATAGAACACGGTCACCGGTGTGAACTGCGAGCCGGTCACGGCCACGCCGAGCTGGCCACTCTTGTCGAAGTAGCTCGGGAAGCCCACCGGATAGGCCGCGAGGAACGTCCGTGCTTCGGCAATGCTCGTATCGGCGGAGTCGACGCCCAGGAAGGCCACGGTGCGCCCGTCTGCGGCCGACACGCGCTGGAAGGACGCCCGCTCATCCTGGCAGGGAATGCACCACGAGGCCCACTTGTTGATCACCAGCGGATAGCCGTGCAGCGAGGCGATGCGCGCGTCCAGCGCACGCCCGTCGGCCGGCAGGATCTCGTTGGCCTGTGCGTGCAAGGCCGCCAGCCGCGGGGGCGAGCCCGCGAGCTTCGCCTTCACCTGCGCCAGGGTGAGTCGCGGCGGTGCCGAGCTCGAGGACGAGGACGAGGAGCCGGCCAGTTGGATCAGCCCGACGACCAGCAGCACCACGACTGCCAGGCCGGCGAGCGCGGCGAGCAGGCGGGCCGCGCCGATCCTGAGCGCCGGGGCGTGCCGCCCGGGATGATCGCTGGGCGGCGATCCGGTCATCGCGCTAAGGGTCGCAGAACTGCTCGCGTCCCCGGCAACCAAGACGTTGACCGACCCCGCGGCCTTTTATCGTGCCGCCCAGTGCTATATGCTGAGAGCACGTCAGAGCCGGACCGCTCTGCGCATCCGGCAACGTCGCCGGCCAGGTGCCGGCAGTTCTGAGCCCGCCAAAGCCTACTTTTCTGCGGCGGCCTGTCTCGAAGTCCCAGAGCCTTTGATGGCTGAGTCCACTTCAGTGGCCCTTGCGGCCGCGCCCATTCCCACATCCGCCGAGATCAAGCGCGCGGAAAAGTTCGCGCGCGATCGATTCCTGCAGCCGGGCGAGGACCCAGCGGTCGCGCTCGCGCCTGGGTCGCCACGCCGACGCGCGCTAGACGGCGCGCTTGTCGAGATAGACGCGGGCGCCAAGCACCCTTCAACCGCCTGGCGCCGAGAGTTCTCGCTGTTGCTGGGGCTGGAGCGGCTGCTGTCTGAGGACGAGCCCAAGCTCGCCGACGGCACCGTGCTCTCGGCCCACCAGGTCGATGCACTGTCGGGCACGTTGACAGCCCTGCTGGCCGAGGCCCAGCGAGCCGGCGAAAACGGCAACGGCCGCAGCGTCGCCTCGCCCGAGCTGCTGGCCTCCGCTGCGATCTTCGGCCCCGACGAGCGCGCGCCACGCGACGCGGCCGGGGCCCGCAAGGGTGGTGCCGGCGCGGAGGGCGGTGCCCACGACGAGGACGGTTTCGAAGACGAGGGCCGGGTCGATGCGGAGGGCGGGCCCGATGCGCAGGAAAGTGCCGGCGCCACACACGCGCGCGCGCGGGCCGGCGCGGCACTCGATTCGCCCTCCAGGTCGGCTCGCGCCGAGGACTATGAGGACGAGGAGTCCGACGACTTCGAGGAGGACGACGAGGACGAGGACCTCGGTCCCGTCGAGCGCGCTGCGCCCGACGAAGATGAGGAGGACGACGAGGACGACGACCTCGACGAGGACCTGCTGGCGGACGAGCCCGACGCCGACGCCGACGACGCCGAGGACGCGCGTGAGCTCGCGCTGCAGGGCGACGGCGACGAGGAGCCCGCCGACTGGGTCGAAGACGAGGACGCCGACACGGAGGCGCTGGCCGACCAGCCGGAGGATCCGAACGCCGCCAAGCGCTTCTGGTTCGAGCACGCCACCGGCGCCGGCAAGACCGTCGCCGCGCTCGGCTTCGTCGAGGGCTCGCGCACAGGCGGCATCCTGATCCTGACCCACCGGCGCAACCTCGTCGACCAGTTCCACGACGAGCTGCGCCAGCGCGGATACTCGACCCGCATCTCGCGGCCGCTGCTGAAAGGCGAGGACTCCGTCAAGGGCCCGGTGACGGTCGAGACCTACCAGTGGTTCGTACGCAACGCGGGCAAGATCTCGAGCGCCTACACGATCGTCATCTGCGACGAGGCCCACACCGCGCTGGGCGAGAAGACGAGCGCGGCGATCAGGGAGTGGACCGGTCCGATCTTCATCGGCATGACCGCCACCGGTGCGCTGATCGCGCGTCACGTCACCGATCTGTTCCCCACGCAGACCTCGCGCTTCGATCTCGCCCAGGCGGCCCGGCGGGGAGTGATCGCGCCGCTTCGCTGCGTGCGCATCTCCCCCGGCGTGGGCGTGCGCACGATCGCCAAGGTGCCGCTGCGCCGGGGAGAGGTTGACACCGAGTTCGACCAGGAGGAGCTGGCCGAGCTGCTCGATCAGCAGCCGTTCAACATCGCCGCCGCCAACCTCTACAAGACGCGCTTCAACGGCGTCCCGGGCGTCGTCTACGCAGCCGGGGTCCGCCATGCCTACAACCTCGCGGAGGCATTTCGCGCCGAAGGCCTGAAAGCGCAGGCCGTCTCGGGCGAGACGCCGAAGCGCCAGCTGGCTGAAATCCTCGCTCGCTACGAGCGCGGCGCGATCGACGTGCTGATCAACGCGCAGCTGCTCGCCGAGGGCTGGAACAGCCCCCGCGCCACCGTGTGCGTGCACCTCGCGCCCACCGCCTCCAAACGTATCTACCAGCAGCGCGTGGGGCGCGTCACGCGCCGGCACCCGGGCAAGGAGGCCGGCCTGGTCGTCGACTTCGTACACCCAGCCACCAAGAACGACGACCCGGTCGTCACGCTGCACTCGCTGCTCGACCGCGACGTCTACCGCGGCGGCGCGATCGTGGTCGGGCCGGTGCGCCGCGGGCGCGGGCGGCGCATGCGCGTGGAGCGGCGGGTGCTGCCCGTGTGTGCCGAGGAGGAGCGGCGCTTTCAGGTATTCGAGCGCGAGCTGTGGCGGATCGCCGTCGAGAACCTCGACTACGGCGAGCAGCATGTTTGGGCTGCGCTCGCCGGCGCCCGTGTCACCAGCGCCGGTTGGCGCCGCGCGCGGGCGATGCTCCACTTCGACCGCAGCGGCGAGTTCAAGAGCCGCTTCTTGATCACGGCCGTACAGCGCAACAAGAACTCGCAGCTGCGCCTGCGTGCGCTCGGCGATGTGGCCGCGCTGCGCGACCCGGACACGTTCGACACCGCCATCGACATCATCGGCGGCTGGCCCCGCGACGAGCGCCGCGAGGCGTCGAAGATCATGCTGCGCGCCCTCGTCGAGCGGCGCATCGGTCGGCGCGACCAGGCCAATGCCTGGATCTGGCGACTGGCCGGATACACGCGCGAGATCCACGAGGAGTACGCCGTCCAGCGCTGGCCCGAGACCAAGCGGCTGCTCGGCCTGCTCGTGAACTCCTCGGGAGGCGCCCACGCGCGCAACGCCCGGCGCCTGATCCACGCCGCGCGCAAGCAGGACCGGCGGCTCGCCGCGGCGCTGCTGGCGGCGGCGCTCGCACACACGCCCGAGGCCGAGGAGGCGCTGCGCGGCGCCCGCACGCGGATGGCCCGCAAGCCGCCGGCGCTCGCCCGCGAGCTGCTGCGCAACTTCCCCAAGCGCCGCACGCGCAATAACCGGCGCCGGCGCAAGACCGTGCAGGCCGGTTCCGAGGCCGTCGCGCAGGAGTCACAGAACGGCGTCGTGCAGGAGCCGAAGAATGGCGTCGTGAATGCGGCCGCCGAGTCTCCGGCGCCCGACGCGCTCGAGCTGTAGCGCAGGGTCGGGGTCTGGTAGCGCCAGGCCGGGGGTCTGACGCCGGCTCAGGATCGGGGGGCGAGGTGCACCTCGCCCGCGTCCAGCGTGGCATGGCCGCCGCCCGAAAGGGCGACCACGAGCCGGCCTTCGCCGTCGATTCCGTCGGCGCGGCCGTGTCCGGCCGCCCAGGCGACCTCGCGATCGCGCAGTGCGTCACGGGCCCGGTACGCGGTCAGCGTGGCATCCGGCGTCTCGCCGAGCCGGCGCTCGAGCGCGCGCAGCAGCCCGTCGAGCGTCGGCTCGATCGCCTCGGGCTCGGCGCCGAGCGTCGCGGCGCTGGCCTGCAGCTCAGGCGGCAGCTCATGCAGGCGGATGGCGACGTTGAGGCCGATGCCCAAGACGGCCCAGCCGTCCTGCGGACGGCCTTCGGCGAGGATGCCCGCCAGCTTGCGCAGCGTCTCGCCCTCGGCCAGGACCACGTCGTTGGGCCACTTGATTTGGGCCTGGTCGCCGACCACGTCGCAGACCGCCAATGCGGCGATCAGCGCGAGCAGGCGCGGTGGCTCGCGCAGCACCAGCGAGGCCAGCAGCGCCCGGCCGGGCGGCGCCGACCAGCGCCGACCCTGGCGCCCGCGCCCGGCGGTCTGGGCCGCGGCGGTCACCAAGGTCCCGTGCGGCGCGCCGGCGATCGCCAGCGCGCGCGCTCTCTCGTTGGTCGAATCCGTCAGGCGCAGGTGCAGGCGCGGATGGCCAAGGGCGCGCGGATGGCCGGTGCGATCCACGGCAGCTCAGGATCGCCGCGTTGGCGCGTCCGCCAGCAGCGCCGCGAGCAGCCCCTCGACGTCGTGCGAGGCGGCCTCGACCTGGGGTTGGAGCCCATGGTCGCGCAGCGCCTCGGTTGTGATCGGGCCGATCGAGACCAGGCGCGTGTGCGGCGAGAGGCTGCTCACCCTTCCGTCGAGAGACTCCAGGAAGAAGCGCACTGTCGAGGCTGAGGTGAAGGTGATGTAGTCGGCCTGCAGCGCCTCGCGCAGGACCTCTGCCGGCACGGGCTCGGGGACGGTCTCGTACAGCGCGAGCAGCTCGACCTCGGCGCCGCGCGCGCGCAGCTGTTCCGGCAGCAGCTCGCGCCCCTTCAGAGCGCGAGCGATCAGCGCCCGGCGAACCGGGGGCTCGAGCCGGTCGAGCGCCTGCAGGAGGCCCTCCGCGACGGCGCGCTGGGCGACTACGTCGGCGAGGATCCCGTGCTCGGCGAGCGCCGTGGCGGTGCCGGGGCCGATCGCGGCGATGCGCGGGCCGGTCAGGGCGCGGGCGTCCAGGCCGGCCGCCGTCAGGCGCTCGAACAGGGCCTGCACGCCTGTCGGGCTGGTCAGGCACAGCAGGTCATAGGGCCTCACGTCGGGAGGCGGCCCTGGCAGCGGGCGCGTTCGGATCGTGGGGATCTGGACGGCGCGGGCGCCGAGCGACTCGAGCCGTTTCGCCAGCTCACTCGACTGCGCGCGCGCGCGCGTGACCGCAACGGTCAGCCCGTTGAGCGGGCCGGGCGCGAGCCAGGCGAGCTCACCGGCGAGTTGCGCGACGGGCCCGACCAGCGTGATCGAGGGCGCCCGCACCTGCGCGTCCTGCGCGAGCTCGGCGATCGTGGCGAGCGTGCCGGAGACGTGGCGTTGGCCCGGCAGCGTCCCCCGTTCGAGCACCGCCGCGGGCTCCTCGGCCGGGCGTCCGGCCGACAGCAGCGAGCCCGCGATCTCGGGCAGGCGCCTCACGCCCATGTAGAACACGAGCGTCCCCGGGAACGCCGCCAGCGCCGCCCAGTCGATCGCCGTGTCGGGCTTGTCGGGGTCCTCGTGTCCGGTGATCAGCGCCACCGCGCTCGCGAGCCCGCGAAACGTGACCGGGATGCCCGCGTAGGCGCTCGCGGCGATGCCGGCCGTGATGCCGGGCACGACCTCGTAGGGGATGCCGGCCGCGTGCAGCGCCTGCGCCTCCTCGCCGCCGCGACCGAACACGAACGGGTCGCCGCCCTTCAGGCGCACCACGCTCTTGCCCGCGCGCGCCCGCGCGATCATCAGCTCCTGCGTCTGCTCCTGCGGGACCGACGCGCCGCCGCCCTGCTTGCCGACGTACAGCAGCTCGGCGTCGGGGCGCGCGCCGTCGAGCGCCGTCGCGGGGATCAGGCGGTCGTACAGGACCACGTCGGCCGCCGCGATCAGCTCGAGCGCGCGCGCGGTAAGGAGGCCGGGATCGCCTGGGCCGGCGCCGACGAGATACACGCGGCCGTTCACGCGCCGGCCGATTTCATCAGCCGCCAGACGCGGCTGCGCGGCCGCCAGCCGATATGGGCTGGATCCCTGTTTCGTCGCGCCTATGGGGGCTCGTACGGGCCAATGGCACGGAGGGTACGAGATACCGCGGCACCGCGAGCGAGCGCGCAGCAAAGTAGCGCAGGATAAAGCGTTAATTTCATCGCTATACGTTGATAATATCATTGCCAGCAATCGTCTGAATATATATTTGGGCAGCGAAGTCCCATGATTTTCCAGATCCCCCCGCCCAACTTCGAAGAAGGAGCCGCTCTCGCGCGGATCGACGATCTGCGCCGCGACTTGCGCCACTACGTCTCCGAGCCGACTCGGTGGGTCGGGCAGATTCGACGCGTCCTCTCAGCACGGGCGATCCAGGGCTCCAACAGCATCGAGGGCTACAACGTCTCTGATGAGGACGCGCTAGCCGCAGTCGAAGGCGACGAGCCCGGGAGCGCCACCCTCGAGAACTGGCAGGCGGTTCAGGACTACCAGCGCGCGATGACCTACGTTCTGCAGCTCGCCCACGACGAGCACTTCGCGTACAGCCCTCAGATCATCCGAAGCCTGCACTTCATGATCACCGAGCACGGCCGTAACGCGAGTCCGGGGCTTTGGCGTCCGGGGCCGAGCTGGATTCGCAATGATGCGACGGGGGAAGTGGCTTATGACGCGCCGGACGCCGAGGAGGTGCCGGGTCTGATCGATGAGCTGGTTCAGCAGCTCGGCGGGGCCGACAACGTGCCGGTGCAGGTAAAGGGAGCGATGGCGCATCTCAACCTCGTCATGATCCACCCGTTCCGGGACGGCAACGGGCGGATGGCGCGTGCGTTGCAGACGCTCGTGCTCGGTCGCGATCAGCTCTTGGAGGCGCCGTTCTCCAGTATCGAGGAGTACCTGGGGGGGGAGACGCAGTCGTACTACGCCATCCTCGCCCAGGTCGGCCAGGGTCGCTGGAACCCGAAGAGAGATGCGCAGCCCTGGGTGCGCTACTGCCTCACCGCGCACTACGTTCAGGCGGAGCGTGTACTTCGACGCGTCAGAGAGGGAGAGCAAATCTGGAGCCGGCTCGATCGACTTCGCGTGAAGCACCGCCTGCCCGAACGCACGATCACGGTCATGTTCGACGCTGGTATCGGCCTGCGCGTCCGTAACTCGTCGTATCGGCTCAGACTGGAGAGCTGGGACGAAGCGATCTCAAACCAGGTCGCGACGGCAGACCTGCGTGCGATGGTCCGTGCGGGACTTCTCCGTCAGTTCGGAGCCAAGCGGGGCACCTATTACCAGGCGGCCGAGCCGTTGCACGAGATCGTGGCTGAGGTCCGAAGCAGCCGAAAGCCGATCGACCCCTCGTCTCTGTTCCTTCCGCAAGCGCAGTGACCCAGCGTCACTGTGACGGAAGTCGAGCTGCTTCCGCGGCCCAGATAGGCACCGCCTGGCATCACGCGACGTGGCGTCACGCGACGGCTAACGCATACGTTCAGCGTGGCTCGAAAGCTGATCTTCCCACGCCGACCAGCAGCTCGCCCGCCCCCGCCCCGAGCATCCGCTCGGCCACGCGCTCCCCCAGCGCATCGGCGTCGTAGAAGCCGCCGAGCAGCTCGTCCGCGACCCAGGCCGAGCCGTCGGGCAGCCCGAGCCAGGCGCGCAGCAGTAGGCAGCCGCAGCCGGCGGGCGCCGCGTGCGCTCCCAGAGGGGTGTCGCAGCTCGCGCCGAGCGCCGCCGCCAGCGCGCGCTCGGCGCGCAGACAGGCGGAGGCCTCGCTATCTAGCAGAGGGCCGGCGGCGTCCAGCACGCGCTTGTCGTCAGCGCGCGCCTGCAAGGCCAGCATGCCCTGCCCCGGAGCCGGAACGAAGCGCGCGGGGTCGAGCACGGCGCCGACCTCGTGCTCGCGCCCGAGGCGCTGCAGGCCCGCGCGGGCCAGCACGATCGCGTCGAGCTCGCCCTCGGCGAGCTTGCGCAGGCGTGTGTTGACGTTGCCGGCGAGCGGCACGACCTCGAGGTCGTCGTGCGCCGCGCGCAGCTGCGCCGCCCGGCGCAGGCTGCTCGTCCCGACCCTGGCGCCTGCCGCGAGCACGTCCAGGCTCGGCGCTCCGCACAGCACGTCCTCCGGCGCCGCGCGTGTGGGCCCTCCGAGCAGCTCCAGGCCGGGCGAGAGCTCGCCGGGGAGGTCCTTGGCGGAGTGCACGGCGATGTCGATCTCGCCCGCGAGCAGCGCTTGCTCGAGCGTGTCGATCCAGCGGCTCTTGTCGCCGTCCTGGCTCTTGCTGCCGTCCTGGCTCTTGCTGCCGTCCTGGCGCTTGCTGCCGTCCTGGCGCTTGCTGCCGTCCTGGCTCTCAATGTCCCCGGGGCCTCCGGCGTCAAGCGGCCGCCTGCCGTCATCCAGGTCGCGGTCGCCGCTCGTCGTCAGCGGCACGATCTCGGCCCCGCCGAGGAGGTCGGCTACCAGCTTGGCCTGGGCGAGCGCGAGTGGGCTGGCGCGCGTGCCGAGGCGCATCAGCGCCGGCGTCGGCTCTGAAGCGAGTGGACCTCGGCGAGGTCGGCCTGCGGCTGAGGCTGTGCCTCGTCCTCGCGCAGCCCGAACAGCTCGCGCACCAGCTCGATGCTGGCGTGGCCGCGCTCGCCGTGGCTGCGCAGCCTGATCGTCGGCTCGTGCAGCAGACGGCTCATCACCGCCCGTGCGATCGCCTCGACGCGCGCGAGGTCGCGCGGCGAGGCCGACTCCCAGTGCCCGTCGTTCTCGGCGAGCACCTGCTCGACGATCGCGGCGCCGTGCTCACGCAGCGCGCTGACCGTCGGCAGCACGTCCAGCTGGCCCAGCCAGCGCGCGAAGCGCTGGATCTCCTGCTCGATGATCTCCTGCGCCCGCGGGATCTCGCTCGCGCGCGTATCGAGGTTGCGCGCGATCACGGCCTGCAGGTCGTCGATGTCGTACAGGCTTACGCCGTCGAGCTCGGCACAGGCCGGGTTGACGTCGCGCGGCACCGCGATGTCGATCAGCAACAGCGGGCGGTGGTCGCGCTCGCGCATCACCTGCGCGAGCTCGTCGCGCCCGACGATCGGCTGCGGGGAGGCGGTCGAGCAGAGCACGATATCCGCGCGCGCGAGCTGGTCGGGCAGGCCGTCGAGCCCGACCACCGCGCCGCCAAAGCGCTGAGCCAGGTGCAGCGCGCGATCGGCGTGGCGGTTGGCGACGAAGATCGTGCCGGCCCCCTGCTCAGACAGGGCGCGCGCCGTCAGCTCGCTGGTTTCGCCGGCCCCGAGGATCACGACGTGGCGGTCGGCCAGCCCGCCGTCGGTGCTGCTGAGCACGCTCTGCGCCAACTCGACCGCGACCGATGGAACGCTGGCTCGCCCAGTGCCGATCGCCGTCTCTGAACGCACGCGCTTGCCGGTGCTCAGGGCCGCCCCGAACAGACGATTGGAAAGCGGTCCGGTGCAGCCGGCCTGGAGCGCGGTTTCGTGGGCGCGCCGGACCTGGCCCTGGATCTCGGCCTCGCCGACGATCATCGACTCGAGCCCCGCGGTCACGCGGTACAGGTGACGCGCCGCATCGCAGTTGCGCGGCGAGTAGATCGCCTCGGCCAGCTCCGTTGGGCGGATGTCGGCGCGCTGCGCGAGCAGCCCGAGGATGTCGCCCTCGGCGCGCACGGAGTCGCCCACGACCAGGTAGACCTCGGTGCGGTTGCAGGTCGAGATCACGACCGCCTCGCGCACCTCGGCGGTCTCGATCGCCTGCTCGGCGAATTCGCATGCCTGCGCCGAGCTGAACGCGAGACGCTCGCGCAGCGCGACCGGCGCCGTCTTGTGCGAGATCCCGAGCGCCAGCAGCTCGCTCACGGCCGGTCCTCGCTCCGGGTCGTGAGGTCTCGCTCTCCCCGGCGTCGGCCGCCTGCTGCGTCGGGCCTCACAGCGCTTCGGCCTCCTGCGCTGACGAGTCTCGCTCGTTCGCTTCGTTCTCTTGCACGCGCGCCAGCGTCTCTCCGAGGTCGCGCTCGATGCGGCTCATGCGGATCGCCATGATCGCGACGTAGATCAGCACCATCACGAACAGCACGATGTACGCGCCCGCGACGTACTTCCCGGCCGTGTGCAGCGGCAGCGCCGGCAGCTCGGCGAGCAGCGTCCCCATCAGCCGGCCGACCTCCCGCTGGCGACGCTCGCGCGCGGGCTTGGCGCGGCGCTGCGCCTGGCCTGGCTGCCGGCGTGACCGGGCTGGGACCCGTGATCCGGCAAGCTGCGCCGCAGCGCGCGCAGCTGCGCGCGCGCGTGCTTGGCGGTCAGCTCGTACTTGCACAGCGTCACGAACAGCAGCGCCATCGCCAGCAGCGCGACCAGGAACGTGAACGCCATCGATGCGGGCAGGTTCGAGGTGTTGCTGAACACACGCGGGTGCACGTACGCGGTTGACATGTTCACGGCGATGTAGTTGAGCGGCACGAACGCCCCCGCGGTGATCGCGAACACTGACGCATAACGCGCCTGGCGCTCGGGATCCTCGATCGCGAAGCGCAGCGGCTGGTAGGTCGCGTAGAGCAGGAAGATGATCAAGAACGACACGAGCGTCGGCTCGCTCCATACCCACCAGTGCCCCCACGAACCCTTCGCCCAGATCGAGCCGGTGATCAGCGTGCCGAGCGCAAAGATCAGGCTCATGTGGATCGTCACATATGAGCGCATGTCCCAGCGCGGATCGCGCGTGCGTAGGTACTGGATCGCCAGCAGCCCACCCACCACAAAGCCGACCAGCGCGACGCACGCGAGCGGCACGTGCACGTAGAAGATCTTCTGCAAGAAGCCCTGTTCGGCTTCGAGCGGCGCGTAGAAGAAGACCAGGCCGAGCGACACCGCGATCGCCACCACGGTCGCGATGCTCAGCCAACGCAGGCCGCGTCCGTATAGCGGAGTCTCCATGGGTCTAGTCCTCGAGCAGGAAGTCGAATACGGCGTAGGCGATCAGCCCGAACACAAGATCATAGAGCCCGAGCAGCAACAGCCAGCGCGCAGCGGGCTCGCCGGCGTGACCGGCTGACAGCAGCGGCGAGCTCGCGCGGGCGGCGCCGATCGCGATCGGCACGAGCAGCGGCAGCGCCAGCAGCGGTCCGATCAGGTCGCGCGCGCGTGTGCGCACCGCGAGCGCCGCGATCAGCGTGCCGATCGCGGCGATACCGAGATCGGCCAGCGCGAGCACCGCGAGCAGCCCGGGCAGTGCGTGGCCAAGCGAGGGGCCGAGCAGCAGCAGCGCGAACGCCGGCACGGCGATCAGCTCGAGCACGAGCAGGTAGCAGAGCAGCGTCAGCATCTTGGCGAGCAGCAGCGCGCTGCGATCGACCGGCGCGAGCAGAAAGCCGTCGATCCCGCCCTGTTCGGCGTCGGCGACGAACAGCCGGTTGATCGCCAGCATCGCCGCGAACAGGAGCGTCACCCACAACACGCCGGCCGCGAGGTCGCCCTCGATCGAGGCGCGGTTCAGGGCGAAGTGAAACACCACGAACGTGCTGACCGCGAACAGCGACATCCCGGGCACGGACTCGAGCCTGCGCAGCTCCACCAGCAGCTCCTTGGCGAGCAGTGCACGCACGACCGCGCCCGTGCGCGCAGGCGCGCTGGGGTCGGCGGGGGCCAGATGCTCGGAGGCCGGCTCGATGCTGGTGGCGCTCATGCCTGGCCGCCTGGGTGCGTGGCGGGCCGATCGTGGCAGGATGGGCTGAAACCGGGTCGGCTCATGCGTACAGCTGCTCGACCTGCTCGCGGTCTGTCTGACGCGCGTCGCCCAGCAGCGCGATCCGGCCGGCCCGCAGGCCGAGCACCTGATCGGCTTCGGCCAGTCCCCGCTCGGGGTCGTGGCTGCAGACCACGCGCGTGCGTGGGTGGGTGGGGTCGGTTCCTGCGCCGATCAACGGCTGCACGAGCGACAGCGCGGCGGGGTCCAGGCTGGCGTCGGGCTCGTCGAGCAGCAGCAGCTGCGGATCGTGCAGCACTGTGCGTGCCACCGCGACGCGCTGCACCAAACCGCGCGAGAGCGTGCGCAGCGGCTCGTCGGCGCGACCCGACAGCCCGAGCGCATCGAGCAGCTCGTCCACGCGCGCTTCCTGCACGGCGTGCAGGCGCGCGTGAAAGCGCAGGTTCTCGCGTGCACTCAGCTCGCGATACAGCAGCGGCTCGTGCGCGAGCAGCCCGATCTGTCCGCGAGCCGCCCACGCTTCCTCCGGGAGGCTCCGGCCGAGCACGCTGACGTGCCCCACGTGCGGACGAAGGAGCGTGGCGAGCACCCGCAGCAGGGTTGTCTTCCCGGCTCCGTTGGCGCCGAACACGACGAGCGTGCTGCCGTGCGCGAGCGTCAGCGAGATGTCGCTGATCGCGTCCCGCTCGCCAAAGCGTCGCGTGAGCCCCTCGATGCGCAGCGCCGGCGCGGGCATTGTGTCCCCGTAGGCCGTCGACGGCGGGCCGCGGTCGCTCACACGCCGATGGCGGCGCGAGCGGCGGTGCTCGCGCCGGCGCCGGGGGCATGCGCGCGCTGCGCGCGCGCGATCAGCTCGCGCACCGCCTGCTCGCCGGCCTGGGGGTCGCGCTCGCGCAGCAGCGCGATCGGGTCGGGCGAGCCCTCGACGATCGACTCGAAGAAGCGCTTGCGGTCCTGATAGGTCGGCAGCGTCGCCTTCGCCCAGCCGCGCACCTCGTTGAGCAGCAGCGCCAGCTGCGCGTACTCCTGCCCGAACTGCTCTTCGATTTCGCGCTTCATGCGCTTGGCGAGCGCCGGCGAGGCGCCGGCGGTGGAGATCGCGATCGCGAGCGGTCCGCTGCGCACGATCGCAGGCAGGATGAAGTTGCAAAGCGGCGGCACATCGACCACGTTGACGAGCATCGCGCGCCGCTCGGCGTCCTCGAACACCGCGATGTTCACGTCGGTGTCGCTGGTCGCGGCGATCACCATGAAGGCCCGCTCGAGGTCGCTCGGTCCCGCATACTCGCGCTGCTCCCACACGATCGAGCCCTCGCGCGCGAGACGCTCCAGCTCAGGGGCGGCGCTCGGGGCGATCAGCGTCACGGCGCCGTCGCAGGCGAGCATCCCCTCGACCTTCTCGAGCCCGATCTCGCCGCCGCCGACCACCACGCAGCGGCGCCCGCTCAGCTTCAGGCAGGCGATGTAGAAAGGCGTGTCGAGCATCCCCTGCACGCAGCTCTGGTCGCAGATCCCCCTGCGCAGCTGGCACACGCACTCCTTGCCGGCGTAGGCCTGGGCGGGCATGTCTGAAAGGGTAGCCGGCCACGCGTGCACTGGCCTGAGGGCGGGTTTGGGCCTGAGGGCGGGTTTGGCCCGGGCGCCACTCGAGGTGAGCGGCGCCCGGGACTGCAGCACTGACCTGCGCACGCAGCGCATGGGTGATCGCGGACGTACCTGAACAGGAGGTCAGATGAAACGGAGACGAGGCCCGCGACGACAGTTGCGGCCCTCGCCGAGCGTGAGACTACCGACCCTACCGGCGGCCTCGCGCCGGTACGAGCGCTTTCAGCGCGCGATATCTCACGCGGGACATCGCGCCCGAGCACGCAGGGTGTCCGCGAGCGCTTCTAGCGCGGGATATCGCGCCCGAGGACGCGCGCTCCCACCCGCGCGATCGCGGGCGCACCTTCGCGCAGCGCGCGATGGCGCTCGCTCTCGCGCAGCGAGCGCAGCTTCGCGACCGCTCGCGCCGCCCGCACCGTTGCCTCGTCGTAGGGACCCCACCAGGGGCTGCGCAGCGAGTGGGCTTTCCAGACGATCAGCTTTTCCTGTGCGCATGCGCGCAGGCCGGCCTCGCCGAGCGTCTTGCCGATGCCGGCGCCGGCGGCCGCCCCCCACGGTCCGCGCGCTAGCATCGGCGCCGGCAGGTGGTCGTTGAGCCAGACCATGCCGACTTTCAAATCGCGCGCGATCCGCGCGCCGCGGTAGCGGTCCGCGGTCCACACCGACGCGCCCAGCGCGTACTCGCAGTCGTTCACCAGCGCGATGCCCTCGTCGGCCGACTCGACCGTCGCCAGCGCCAGCACCGGCCCGTCGATCGGCTCGCGCATGAGCCGCATCTGCTGGCTCGCGCCGGTCACCACGGCCGGCGCATAGAACGCGCCCGTACAGCCCGCGGGCGCGTCGATCGGCCCGCCACAGCGAAGCTGTGCGCCGTGCGCGCGCGCGTCGTCGGTCAGCTCGAGCACGTGCTCGAGCCGTCGAGCCGATGACAGCGGGCCAAGCTGCGTGCGGCGGTCAGCAGGGTCGCCGACCCGCAGCTCGCACGCGCGCTGCACCAGCAGCTGCCCGAACTGCTCGGCGACCTCGCTCACGACGTACACGCGCTCGAGCGCCCCGCGCGCCTGTCCGGCGCCGGCGCAGCCGGCCCAGATCGCGCACTCGGCCGCCTTGCGCAGGTCCGCGTCGCCCAGCACCAGCATCGCGTCCTTGCCGCCCAGCTCGACCGTGACCTCGCGCTCGCGTGACGCGGCCTCGCGCGCGATCGCCCGACCGACCCGCGCCGAGCCCGTGAAGAGGACCTTGCCGACGCCCTGCGCGCGCGAGAGCGCCACGCCCACCTGAGACCCGCCGTGCACGACCGCCACGAGTCCCTCGGGCAGCCCGGCTCTGGCCAGCACGGCCGTGATCGCCTCGCCCGCCAGCGCCGCCCGGCGTGCCGGCTTGAAAACGACGCCGTTGCCCGCGAGCAGGGCACCGGCGATCTGTGCCAGCGGCTGCGCGAACGGGGCGCTGCCGGCGCCGATCACCGCCACCACGCCGTAGGGCTCGTACGCGATCCGGGCGCTGGCCGCTCCCAGCAGCGAGCGCTCGCTGCCCACGCGCCTGCTCCCGAGCACGCTTGCTCCCTCCTGCGCGATCCAGCTCAGCCCTTCGATTGCCGCCAGCAGCTCGAGCGCGGCCACCTCTGCGCGCGGCCGGCCCTGCTCGCGCGCGATCCGCTCGAGCAGGGTGTCCAGCTCGTCGATGATCGCCTGGGCCATCCGACGCATGTAGCGGGAGCGGTCGCGCACGCGCAGCAGCGCCCACAGCGGCTGAACTCGTGCCACCCCCGCCACCACGTCCTCGATCTGCTCGGGCGCCGTCGCGGCGAGCTCGCCCAGGATCGCGCCGGTCGCGGGATCGCGCGCGACCAACATGCCCTGATCGCGCGCCTGCGGTTCGCTCCGTCGGGCCTCCGCGTCGGCGATATTCATGGTCGGGCCTCCGTCCGCCGGCTTCGTCGGCGGAGCCTGTCGCGGGCTTCGAGACGAACGCTCGCCTTCTGGGCTGGCTCGAGGTCGTCGGTGCTCATGTGGCGATTATCGCCCAGGCGCCGCGCCCGGTTGAACGCCAGGCGCGGGCCTGCACGGCTACCGCCCGCGTAGCAGGCTGCGCAGGCTGCACGGCTACCGCCCGCGGAGCCTGCGCACTTCGCGCAGGCGCTCTGCCAGCGCCCGTTCGGCCTCGCGCGGCTCGTAGAAGCGCTCGCCGACGACACCCTCGGGCATCAGCTCCTGTGGCGAGACGCCGCCGGGCCGGTCGTGCGGGTAGTCGTAGTCCCCGCTCTCCTGGCCGACGGCCCGGGTGTCGGCGAACGGCCCCGAGCGAAGCCAGGCCGGCACCGGCGCAGCGCCGTGCCCCCGCACATGCCGCTCCGCGGCCCCGAGCGCGCGGCCGGCCGCGTTCGACTTCGGCGCCAGCGCCAGATAGATGGCCGCCTGCGCCAGCGCAAAGCGCGCCTCGGGCAGGCCCACGCGATCGACCGCCTGCGCCGCCGCCACGGCCACCGACAGCGCCCCCGGGTCGGCGTTGCCGATGTCCTCGGAGGCGAAGATCACCATCCTGCGAACGACGAAGCGTGGATCCTCGCCGCCCTCGAGCATCACCGCCAGGTAGTACAGCGAAGCGTCCACATCCGATCCGCGCGTCGCCTTGATCCAGGCCGAGATGTAGTCGTAGTGATGGTCGCCGCCCTTGTCGTACACGACCGCCCGGCGTTGCAGCGCATCCTGCGCGCGCTCGACGCCGACACGCTCCTCGCCGAGCTCGCGGGCCGTTGTAAGCGCCAGCTCGAGCGCGTTCAGAGCCGTGCGGGCGTCGCCTTCGCTGCGCCTCGCGAGGAACTCGATCGCCTGCTCGTCGACGTCGATCGCCGGCGCCCGCTCCGCCTGTTCGTTGACTGGGATCGCTCGCTCCGCCTGCTCGTCGACGTCGATCGCCGGCGCCCGCTCTGCCTGTTCATCGACCGGGACCGCTCGCTCAGTGCTCGTCTGGTCGCGCGCCGGCTGCTCCTCGAGCGTCCGTCGCAAGATCGTCGCGATCTGCTCGGCGGTGAGCGCTCCGAGCGCGTACACACGCACGCGCGACAGCAGCGCGCCGTTCACCTCGAACGCGGGGTTCTCGGTGGTCGCGCCGATCAGCGTGATCAGGCCCTCCTCGACCGCCGGCAGCAGCGCGTCCTGCTGGGCCTTGTTGAAGCGGTGGATCTCGTCCAGGAACAGCACCGTCTGGGTGTTCGTCGACATGCGCCTATGCTTCGCCCGCTCGATCACAGCGCGCACCTCCGCGCGTCCCGCCTGCACCGCGCTCAGCTCCTCGAAGGCAATCTCCGGCCCCCGGCCGAGCATGCGCGCGAGCGTCGTCTTGCCCGATCCCGGCGGTCCATACAGCACCATCGAGTGCGGCCTGCCCTGCTCGATCGCGCTGCGCAGCGCGGAGCCAGGCTCGAGTAGGTGATCCTGACCGACGAACTCCTGCAAGCTCGTCGGGCGCGCGCGCACCGCCAGCGGGCGGTTCCCGTCGCCGGGGGGCTCGGTGGAGCTCCGGGCAATTGCGCCGGTGCGATCCGCCGTGCCGCCGTATTCATCCTGTCTTACAGCCGGAGCGTCATCCTCGAACAGCCTCTGCATGCCTTCGAGTATTCCGCGCCTGCGGCTCTCGACCGTGTCCGGGATCTGGCGCGGCGCGCTGGGTTCGACGATCGGGCGCGGGGCCTGACGATCGTGTCGGGATCTGGATAGGCGCGCTGGGTCCGACGACTGGGCGCGGGGCCTGCCGATCGGGCGCGGGGCCTGACGATCGTGTCGGGATCTGGATAGGCGCGCTGGGTCCGACGATCGGGCGCGGGGCCTGACGACTGGGCGCGGGGCCTGACGACTGGGCGCGGGGCCTGCCGATCGGGCGCGGGGCCTGACGATCGGGCGCGGGGCCTGACGACCGTGTCGGGATCTGGCTAGGGCGCGCTGGGCTCGACCATCGCCTGGGGGGTCCGGAGGGCGAGCGGAGGGCGCGAGGCCGGCGGATTGCGCCTGGCCCGACGAGCCCGAGCCGTCTCGCGCCGCGCCCGGCTACGTCGCATCAAAACCGGTACGACACCCCCAAACGTGCCAACAACTTTGCAAGCGCCCGCCCAGGATCGCAAAAGTACGCAGCCACTGCCGACGTTGTTCAAGTGACCCGGCAGGGTGCTCAGAACTGGATGTCGAACCTTGTACGCGGTGCCCAGCGCGCTGGCAGACCGATCGCGACGCCCGCGATGAGCGTCGGTGCGGGCGAGCTTGCCGGCGCTGGGGGCGAGCTTTCGTGGGATCGCGGCGGGCGCGATCTCGACTCCCTTGACGGCCCAGCGTCGATTTTGGCGCGCTCGCCGTTCCAGTTGTTCTGGCGGCGCTTCCGCCAGGATCGTCTGGCGCTCGTCTCGCTCGGATTCGTCGTCCTGCTCGTCTTCGTGGCGGTCGCGGCGCCGCTCGTCGTCAGCGTCCTGGGCCTGCCCGGGCCGAACGTGCAGAACCCCAACCTCACCAACGCCTTCGGCAGCCCGCTCGGCCCCAGCCTGGCGCATCCGTTCGGAGTCGACCCGCTCGGCGAGGACGTCGCCTCGCGGGTCATCTACGGCACGCGCGTCGCGCTCGTCGTCGGAATCGTCGGAACCGGCCTGGCCACGATCCTCGGTGTGCTCGTCGGGATGCTCGCCGGCTTCTACCGCGGCTTCACCGACACGGCGCTCTCGCGCCTGATCGACGTCGTCCTCGCGATCCCGATCCTGTTGCTCGGCCTGGGACTCGGCGACGCCTGTCAGGTCCGCGGCTGCTTCAGCGGCCATGTCCAGTCGGGCCTCGGCGTGATCGTGTTCCTGATCGTGCTCGTCAGCTGGACCTACATCGCGCGCATCGTCCGCGGCCAGGTGCTGTCTCTGCGCGAGCGCGAGTTCATCGAGGCCTCCCGCTCGATGGGCGCGTCTAACGCGCGCATCATGCTGCGCGAGATCCTCCCGAACCTGATTGCTCCGGTCGTCGTCTACGCGACGCTGCTGATCCCGCAGAACATCCTGCTCGAGGCCGCCCTGTCGTTTCTCGGAGTCGGCGTCCGCCCGCCCACCGCCAGCTGGGGCCAGATGATCGCCGCCGCCACGCCGATCTTCAACACCGCCTGGTGGTACATGGCCTTCCCGGGGATCGCTCTGCTCTTGACCGTGCTCGCCTTCAACCTGCTCGGCGACGGCCTCCAGGACGCGCTCAACCCAAGGGCCGTGCGATGAGCCCGATCCATCGATTCAGCTCAGGAGGGCAATGATGATCACCTTTGTCAAGCGCTTTGCGCCGGTTGCGATCGTCGGGGTTGTGCTCGTCTCGCTCGTCCTTGGCCTGTCCGCTTGTGGTTCGGGTGGTGAATCGGTCGCCGGCGCCAGCGGCATCACCGCTCCCCCCGGCATCCAGACGCCCGCCAACGAGCCCGAAGCCGGGGGTAAACGCGGCGGCACGCTCACCGTGCTCAATCACGAGGAATTCGAACACCTAGATCCGGGTGAGGCTTACTCCTCGATCGACTACGAGGTCATGTACGCGACCCAGCGTCCGCTCTACTCGCACAAGCCCGACCAGCTCGGCGAAGTCATGCCGGACATGGCATCCGGCCCGCCACAGATCTCCTCCGACCGCAAGACTGTCACGGTTCACATCCGTTCGGGCGTCCACTTCAGCCCGCCGGTCAACCGTGAAGTCACATCGGCCGACGTCGCCTACGCGATCGAGCGCGGCGCCAATCCGAACGTCGCCAACCCCTATTTCTCCGCCTACTTCGGCTCTCTGCAGGGAGCCAACACGGCCAAGGGCGGTCCGTTTCCCGGAATCACCACGCCGAACTCGCGCACAATCGTCTTTCACCTCACAGAACCGAAGGCCCAGATCGTCGCCGACGCGCTCGTGCTGCCGCTGACGGCGCCCGTGCCCGAGGAATTCGCCAAGCCGCTCGATGAACACACGCCCTCCGAATACGGCAACTACCTCGTTGCGACCGGCCCGTACATGTTCAAGTCTAATTCCCAAGGCAAGGTGCTCGGCATCGGCTACCAGCCGGGCAAGTCGGCCGTGCTCGTGCGCAACCCGAACTGGAACCCCGCCACCGATTTCCGCCCGGCATACCTGAATCAGATCAACATCCAGATCGGCGGCGACCCCGACGTCATCGGCCGACAGGTCCTCAAAGGCTCCGACATGGTCGAGAACGAAGAAGCCGCCCAGCCGATCGTCCAGCTCGCCTACGAACACTTCCGCCCGCAGCTCGAGATCTCACCGGGCGCCGGCATCAACTACATCGCCGTCGACAACAAGCAGGGCCCGTTTGCGAACGTGAATGTCCGCAAGGCCTTCTGGGCGGCGCTCGATCGCGTTGCCCTCAACAAGGCCCGCGGCGGCGAACTCGTCACCAACGTCGCCACCCACTACATCTACCCCGAGATCCCCGGCTTCGCACAGGCCGGCGGCCTGAAGGGCCCGGGCGTCGACTACAACGACTACCCGACCGGCAACATGGCGGTCGCCGCCAAGTACCTGCGCCTCGCCGGCTACTCCAACGGCCGCTACACGGGCGGCAAGACCATTCAGGTCGTCGGCGCCACCGGCAGCCCGAACTCAACCGACGCCGAAATAGTCAACCAGACGCTGAAAAACCTCGGCTTCAAAACCCACTTCAGCCTGGTCGAAACGGCCACCATGTACTCGAAGTTCTGCGGCGTCCCCGCCGAACAGATCGACGTCTGCCCCAGCGTCGGCTGGGTTGCCGACTTCGGCGATCCGCAGGCCGTGCTCGACGTTCCCTTCAACGGCGAACACATCGAATCCAGCGGCAACCCCAACTACGGTCAGGTTGACCAGCCGCAGATCGACGCCAAGATGGCCTCCGCCGAACTGCTTGTCGGCATGCCGGCGCGCGCCGCCGCGTGGGCAAGCATCGATCGCGAACTCGTCGCCCAGGCCGTCGCGATTCCCTTCGCCTGGGACAAGCAGCCCAACGTCGAGTCCAAGAACGTCGCCGGCGTCGGCGACGAGTGGAACCTCGGCGCCTGGGACTACAGCTTCAGCTCGTTGAAGTGAGTCGATCAAGGGCTGAAGTGAGCCGATGAGGGGCTACATACTGCGACGCGCGCTCTGGGGCGTGCTGCTGCTCGTGCTCGTCTCGGCGCTCACGTTCGTGCTGTTCCGCGTCCTGCCGACGGCGAATCCAGCCCGGCTGCGGGCCGGGCGCAACGCCAGCCCGCGCGTAATCGCCGAGATCACCGCGAATCTGGGACTGAACAAGCCGTTGTTCACACAGTTCTGGCTCTACATGAAGGGACTGTTCCTGCACTTCGACCTCGGCTACAGCTACTACACCGGCGCGTCGGTCCGGAGCCTGCTGCTCAACCGGCTGCCCGCCACCCTCTCGCTGACGATCGGCGCCGCCATCCTGTGGATGGCGATCGCGCTGCCCATCGGCATCATCTCGGCGCTCCGCCGGCGCTCGCGCCTCGATCGCGCGTCGATGGGCGCCGCGCTCCTGCTCATCTCCGCGCCGGAATACTGGCTGGGCCTGATCGTGCTGTACCTGTTCGCGGCCGACATCGGCCAGATCAAGGTCTTCCCGGGCTCCGGCTCCTACACCGGACTGACAGCGGACCCGTGGAAATGGCTCACCTCGATGATCCTGCCCTGGCTCGTGCTCGCCTCGGGCTTTGCCGCCATCTACGCGCGCGTGCTCCGCGGCAGCCTGATCGAGACCATGGGCGAGGACTACATCCGTACGGCGCGCGCCAAGGGCCTGTCCGAGCGGCGAGTCGTGCTGCGCCACGGCCTTCGCTCCGCGATCACGCCGATGCTCACGCTCTTCGCCCTCGACCTCGGCGTGCTGATGGGCGGCGCCATTCTGGTCGAGACCGTGTTCGACATCCCCGGCATCGGTCGCCTGAACTACGACGCCATCACCCACGCCGACTTCCCGATCATCCAGGGCACCGTCCTGTTCGCCGCGCTGTTCATCATCGTCGCGAACATCCTCGTCTACATCGCCTACGCCTACCTCGATCCGCGGGTCCGCTACTCATGAGCGCTCACCGCCTGATCGACGCGCACACCCAGCTTCCCGACGCCAGCGCGTCATACCAGGTGCTCGACGCGCCGGACCAGGCGCGCGCGCGCGCGCATGCTCCGCTGCTCGCCGTGGAGGACCTGCGCGTCAGCTTCGACACCGAAGACGGCCTCGTGCGCGCCGTCGACGGGATCTCGCTGCAGCTAGAGCCGGGTGGCACGCTCGGGATCGTCGGCGAGTCGGGCTCGGGCAAGACCGTCGCCGGGCTCAGCATCCTCGGCCTGACCCGTGCCCAGGGGGCGCACGTGAGCGGGCAGATCCTGTTCGACGGGCGCGACCTGCTTGCGCTCGACGACGCTGCGCTGCGCCACGTGCGCGGCAACGAGATCGCGATGGTCTTCCAGGACCCGCTCTCCTCGCTGCACCCGCTCTACCGCGTCGGCGCGCAGATCGTCGAGGCCATCCGGGCGCACCGGCCCGTGTCGAAGGCGATCGCGCGCGCGCGCGCGATCGAGCTGCTCGACATGGTCGGGATCCCCGACCCCGCTCGGCGCGTGGACGCCTACCCGCACGAGCTCTCCGGCGGCATGCGCCAGCGCGTGATGATCGCGATGGCGCTCTGCAACGAGCCCAAGCTGCTGATCGCAGATGAGCCCACGACCGCGCTGGACGTGACCGTGCAGGCGCAGATTCTCGCGCTGCTCCGGCGCCTGCAGGACGAGCTCGCGATGGCGCTCGTGCTCGTCACCCACGATCTCGGCGTCGTCGCCGACACGGCCGATCAGATCGCCGTCATGTACGCGGGGCAGATCGTCGAGGCCGCAACCGCCGAGCAGATCTTCGACGCCCCCGAACACCCCTACACGTGGGGCCTGTTGCAGTCGATCCCGACACTCGACGGCCCTCGCGAGGAACTGCTCGCGCCGATCCCCGGCAGCCCGCCCAGCCCGCTCACGCCGCCGTCAGGTTGCCGCTTTCACCCTCGCTGTCCCTACGCCCAGCCCGAGCACGCCAAGCTCGAACCCCGGCTCGAGGCCGCCGCCGAGGAGCCCGAGCACATGGTCGCGTGCCTGCTCGAGCCCGGGCTGCGCCGGCAGCTGTGGCGGGAGCGATCGCGATGACGCTCGAGCCTGCGTCTGCCCCGGCCGTCCCGGACCGAGCAGCACTCACCGTCGCACGGCGCGACCCATCTTCGACGCTCGATCGCCCGCGCCCGCGGCGCGGGCAGCCCCTGCTCGAGGTGCGCGATCTGGTCAAGCACTTCCCGATCACGCGCGGGGTTGTCCTCCGGCGCAAGACCGGCGAGGTCAAGGCGGTTGACGGCATCAGCTTTGAGGTGCTCGAGGGCGAGACCTTCGGGATCGTCGGCGAGTCGGGCTCCGGCAAGAGCACCACTGCGCGCCTGATCGCGCGGCTGCTCGAGCCGACCGCGGGCGAGCTGCGCTTTCAGGGCCGCGAGCTCACCACGCTGCGCGGCGCGCGCCTGAAGGCGGTCAGGCGCGATCTGCAGTTGATCTTCCAGGACCCGTACTCCTCGTTGAATCCGCGCAAGACGATCGGCTCGATCGTGGCCGAGCCACTCGCGATCCACCGTGAGCCGGCCGACCGCGCCGAGCGCAGACGCCGGGTGCAGGAGCTGCTCGAGACGGTGGGGCTCAACCCCGAGCACTACAACCGCTACCCGCACGAATTCTCCGGCGGCCAGCGCCAGCGCGTGGGGATCGCGCGCGCGCTCGCGCTGCGCCCGCGACTGCTGATCGCCGACGAGCCGGTCTCGGCGCTCGACGTCTCGATCCAAGCGCAGGTCCTGAACCTGCTGCGCAGCCTGCAGCGCCGTTTTGGGCTCACGCTCGTGTTCATCTCCCACGACCTCTCAGTCGTCAGGCACATGTGCGACCGGATCGCCGTCATGCGCGCCGGCCGGATCGTCGAGCAGGCTCCCAACGAGGTGCTCTACAGCTCGCCGCGCGATCCGTACACGCGCGAGCTGCTCGCCGCCGTGCCGGGCGCGCGCCGGCGAAAACAGCGTACGATCACGGCATGAGCGAGGTGGGAGCGGGTTCCGCCGCGCCTGCGGACCAGGCGGGGACCGGCGCGACCGGCGGTAAAGGGGGAGCCGGCGCGACCGCAGGGACCGGCGCGACCGCAAGCCAGGCGGGGATCCCTGCGAGCGGCGCCGCCCAGCTGCAAGACGAGACGCAGGCGCTGCTCGCCGAGCTGGTTCGCTTCGACACCGTCAACCCGCCCGGCAACGAGCGCCCGCTGCAGGAACGCCTGGCCGCCTATCTCAGCGCCGCCGGCTGCGAGTGCGAGCTGATCGGCGCCGAGCCACAGCGGCCCAATCTGATCGCGCGCCTGCGCGGCTCCGCGGACGGTCCCACGCTCTGCTACCTCGGCCATGTTGACACCGTCCTGGCCGACCGCGAGGAGTGGACGCACGATCCCTGGTCGGGCGAGGTGGCCGAGGGCTTTCTGTGGGGACGCGGTTCGTTGGACATGAAGTCGCAGGTAGCCGCCGAGGCCGTCGCTGCGGCTTCGCTCGCGCGCTCGGGCTGGCGACCGGCCCGCGGTGAGCTGCTGCTCGTGGCGCTCGTCGACGAGGAGACCGGCGGCAGCCTCGGCGCCGAGTGGATCACGACGACCCATCCGCAGAAGGTTCGCTGCGATCTGCTCGTCAACGAGGGCGCCGGCTCGGTCTTCGAGCTTGGCGGCGAGCGCATCTACGGCGTCTGCTGCGCCGAGAAGGGCGTCTTTCGCTTCACCGTCACGACAGACGGCGTCGCCGGCCACGCCTCGATGCCGAGCATGGGCGAAAACGCGCTCCTGAAGCTGGCGCCGCTGCTGCAGCGCCTCGGCGAACGGCAGCCCTCCTACGAGCTCACCGACGTACCGCGTGCGTTTCTGGAGGCGATCGGCGAGGACCCCGCGGACCTCGCCGGCGCCGTCGCGCGGCTGCGCGCGACCGATCCGCGCCTGGCCACGATGTTCGAGCCGATGCTGGGGGTCACATTCGCGCCGACCCGCATCAGCGCGTCGGAGAAGATCAACGTTATCCCCAGCCGCGCCGTCGTGAAAGTCGACTGCCGCGTCCCCCCCGGTCTCGGCGAACCCGAGGTCCGGCGCGCGATCGCCGAGGTGCTCGGCTCGGAAACGGACTCCCACCCACCGTTTCGGATCGACTTCACCGAGCGCATCGCCGGCAACAGCTCGCCGGTCCGCTCACAGCTGATGGACGCGATCACCCAATGGGTCAGCGACCGCGACCCTGGCGCCCGCACCGCGCCGACGATCCTGCCCGGGTTCACCGACTCGCGTCACTTTCGCGCGGCCTTCCCGGACTGCGTCGCCTACGGCTTCTTCCCCCAGCGCCACCAGTCGCTGCTCGAGTCGGCCCCGCTGGTCCACGGCGCCGACGAGCGCGTTAACGTGCGCGATCTCGGCTTCGCCACCGAGTTCTTTCGCGATCTCGCCACGCGGCTTTTGGGCTGAGTCGCCAGCGCCTGCGCAACGCTGCTCATCGCTGCGCGGACCTCGCCTATATATGCGGATTATTGGACTAATGGCCGATCAGCACGCATAATGGCGCTAGCCGGACCAGAGGAGAACCGGCCGCGATCTCCAAGAGCCAAGGGTGGCTGAGGATGGCAAGCAAGATGGTTGAAGACGAGCTAGGGATGGCTGAGGAAGGCGAGCTGGAGATGGCCAACGGAGGCGAGCTGGAGATGGCCAACGGAGGCGAGCTGGAGATGGCCAACGGAGGCGAGCCGGAGATGGCCAAGCAACGCGAGCTAGGGATGGCTGAGCGAGGCAACCGGGGACGGCCGGCATGATCGTCGCGTCTTTCACGCAGGAAATCCAGAACTGGGCCACCAACTGGGAGCCCGTCTTCGCAATCCTCTTCTTCTCGGCGCTCGTCTTCCTGCTGTGGCGCACCTTGAAGGTGATGCCGAGGGTCAAGCCTCAGCAGATCAAGCCGGCGTCCGATCAGTCGGTCTCGTTCGCGGATGTCGCCGGCGTCGATGACGCCAAGGGCGAGCTGCAGGAGATCGTCGAGTTCCTGCGCGACCCGCGCCAGTTCGAAGCCCTCGGCGCAAAGGTGCCGAAGGGGATTTTGCTCCACGGTCCGCCCGGGACGGGCAAGACGCTGCTCGCCAAGGCCGTGGCGCACGAATCGGGCGCGCAGTTCTTCGCGCAGTCCGCGGCCGCGTTCGTCGAGATGTTCGCGGGCCTCGGGGCCGCTCGCATCCGGCGCCTGTTCGCGATCGCGCGCAAGCACGAACCCGCGATCATCTTCATCGACGAGCTCGACGCCGTCGGCGGACGTCGCGGCGCCGACATCTCGGGGGAGAAGGACCAGACCCTCAACCAGCTGCTCGTCGAGATGGACGGGTTCGCCGGCGGCAGCGGCCGTCTGGTCGTGATCGCGGCTTCCAACCTGCTGGAGAAGCTCGACCCCGCGCTGCTGCGCCCCGGCCGCTTCGACCGGCAGGTGTTCGTCGCTCCTCCCGACGTCAAGGGCCGCGAAGGCGTGCTCGGGGTGCACACGCGCGACAAGCCGCTGCAGGATGTCAACCTCGGCCTCGTCGCCCAGCAGACCAGTGGCCTGACCGGAGCGGACCTGGCCAACATCTGCAACGAGGCCGCGATCTTCGCGGCCCGGCGGCGCGGCAAAACCATCGTCGGGCGCGACTTCGATTCGGCGATCGAGCGCGTGATCGCCGGCGTGCAGTCCCGCCGCGTTCTCAACGCGCACGAGAAGCGCGTCGTCGCCTTCCACGAGGCCGGCCACGCGCTGTGCGGCGAGCTGTTGCCCTCGGTCGACCGCGTGCATCGCATCTCGATCGTCCCGCGCGGGCGCGCGCTCGGCTACACGCTCAACCTGCCCGCCGAGGATCGCTACCTGAAGACGCGCGAGGAGCTGCTCGACTACATGACTGTCCTGCTCGGCGGACGCGTCGCCGAGCACGTCGTGTTCGGACAGGTCACGACCGGCGCCTCGGATGACCTCAGGCGCGTGGCCGGCATCGCGCACTCGATGATCCACGACTTCGCGATGGGCAACGCCGGCCTGGGCCGCAGCCCCGACGGCGACGTGCGCCTGTCGGAGACGACGCTGCGGGTCCGCGACGAGGAGCGCCAGGATCTGCTCGAGGAGGCGCGCCGCGCCGCGCAGAAGCTGATCGTCTCCCATCGCGCGGAGCTGGACGCGCTCGCCGCCGAGCTGCTCGAGCACGAGGTCCTCGACCGGGAGGCGATCGACCGGATCATGGCCGGTGTGCCCCGCCTGGAGCGCGCCCCAGGGGTGGGGCTGCGCGTGGTCGCCGCGGCCACGCCCGCGCCCGCGACCCAGACCGGGACGCCCAGCACCACCTACACCCCGGTGCCCCGTGGCGGCGAGGGCAGCGGCGATCGGTCGATGGCGCCTGTGCATCCGCCGGTCGCGCCTGACGCCTCGCAGGACGGCGAGGCGCCGGCGCGTTTGTAGGCCCGCGAGGCGTGCCGCGACTGTAAGGGCGGCCCGGCGCCGGCGCGGTTGTAGGGCCGCGACGCGCTGCCGCGACTATCAGTGCGGCCCGGCGCCGGCGCGGCTATAGACTGCGCCCCTGTGTTCGACCGCATCGACCACATCGGCGTGGCCGTGGAGGAGATCGACGCCTCGCTCGCCCTGTATCGCGACCTGTTCGAGCTCGACCTCGCCCACCGCGAGGTCGTCAGCGAGCAGGGGGTCGAGGCGGCGCTGCTCGACGTCGGGGAGAACCACGTCGAGCTGCTCGCTCCGCTCGGACCCGACACGCCTGTCGGCAAGTTCCTGGCCAGGAACGGTCCTGGGCTGCACCATGTCGCGTACCAGGTGTCCGACATCGACTCCGTGCTGAGCTCGCTGAAGGACGCCGGGACGGAGCTGATCGACCAGCAGCCGCGCACCGGCATCCGCGCCTCGCGCGTCGCGTTCCTGCATCCGCGCGCCACCGGCGGCGTGCTCACCGAGATCGTCCAACCGGCGCCCGGGCACTGATCGGGAATCGCCCAGCCTCGCGAGTCGCCCAAGCCGATGCCCGAGACCTCCAAGACCAGCCACCGCCGAATCAGCATCGGCTTTCAGGGAGGGCAAGTATTGGCGCTGCGAGTCACCGAGGCGCAGCTGAAGGACCTCTACAAGGCGCTCGCCGACGGCGGCTGGCACGAGCTGGCCAGCGACGAAGGGCCGGTGAACCTGTATCTCGGCCAGATCGTCTACGTGCGCGCGGAGGACCAGGATTCGCACGTCGGCTTCGGCGTCTGAGCAGGTGTTTCATTTTTTCGCCGAGCGGTAGCTTACGTATATACACGGTTACTACTATGGAGCACGCTCGACGCGAAGTCATACAGATCACGCACAAGGTGCGCGCCTTATCGCCATCTCGGTATATGCGATAGCGCGCGCTGCGCGGAAATTCAAAACACCTCCTGAGGAGGCCCCAACTCGCTTCGGAGAGGGCGACGCGCGCTCACGTCCCGCTTTCGCTTTCGTACCTCGGCGCACGTCATGAGCTTTGACTTCGACACTCGGCTGGTGCGAATCGCCCGCACGCGCTGGCACACCACCCGCGCCGAGCGAGCGATCGCGCGTTTCTCGGCGCTGGGCGAGCACGCCGTGATCTGGCTTGCGATCGGCGTCGCCGGATGGGCGACGGACCGTCGTCGCGCCGACGGGTGGCGACGTGCGACGGCTACGGTCGCCGCCACGTACGCGCTCAACACCGGGCTCAAGCTGGTCATCCGCCGCCCGCGCCCGGAGCTGCCCGGTCTGCCGGCGCTGACCGGAACGCCGACGCGCTTCAGCTTTCCCAGTGCACACGCGAGCACGTCATTTGCCGGGGCGCGCGCGTACGCGCGCATGGGCCTGCCGGCGCCGGTCCTGTACGGGCTGGCGGTGGGGATGTCGCTGTCGCGGCTGTACCTAGGCGTGCACTATCCCTCCGACGTGCTCGCAGGAGCCGTGCTGGGCGCCGTGCTGGGCGGGGTCGGCCCGTCGGGGAATCAGCTCGTCGGGGCACATGTGCGCGCTGGCAGCGGTCCGGCCTGGCGGCCGGGCGGCGAGGTCGACTGGTCGCGTCCGGACACCGGGCCGGCGAGGCGACCGAACGGCGAGGTCGAGCCGTGAGCACGCGCATCGGGATCGTCGGAATGCCCAACGCCGGCAAGTCCTCGCTGTTCAACGCGCTCACCAAAGCCGGCGCTGAGGCGGCCAACTACCCGTTCACCACGATCGAGCCGAACGTGGCGGTGGTGCCGGTGCGCGACGCGCGCCTGCAGCAGGTCGCCGATCTCGTCGGCGCCTCGGAGATCGTGTGGGACACGATCGACTTCCACGACATCGCCGGGCTTGTCGCCGGCGCCCATGAAGGGGAGGGGCTCGGCAACCGCTTTCTGGCCAACATCAGGGAGACCGATGCGATCGTGCACGTGGTCCGGGCGCACTCCGATGAGGGCGTCGTTCACCCCGAGGGCCGCGTCGATCCGCTCGCCGACATCGACACGATCGAGACCGAGCTCCAGCTGGCCGATCTCGAGCAGGCCGAGCGACGGATCGAGCGAGTGGCAAAACAGGCGCGCGGCGGCGACAAGGTGGCGAAGGTCGAAGAAGCGTGGCTGACCGAGGTCATCGCCGCGCTGCAGGCGGGCAGAGCGGTACGCACTGTGCCGGTGCCAGAGCAGGCGCCGCGCGCCGCGCGCGACCTCGGCTCATTGACCGCCAAGCCGGTCCTGTTCGTGGCGAACGTCGACGAGGGCGCGGGCGACGAGGTGCCGGAGGCGATCGCGGCCCATGCCGCTGCACAGGGCGCGCGCGCGGTGGCCGTAAGCGCGCGCATCGAGTCCGAGCTCGCCGAGCTCGACGAGCAGGAGGCGCGCGCGATGCGAGCCGAGCTCGGCGCCGGCGGACAGGACTCGCAGCCGCCGATCGAGCGCGTCGTCGGCGAGGCGTTCGCGCTGCTCGAGCTGATCGCGTTCTTCACCGCCGGCGAGGCCAAGCCCGCGCAGTCCTGGCACCTGCGCCGCGGACTCAGCGCCTGGCATGCCGCGGGCGAGATCCACACCGACATCCAGAAGGGCTTCGTCCGCGCCGAGGTGATCGGCTGGCGCGAGCTGATCGACGCCGGCGGCTACGTGGGCGCCCGCGAGCGCGGCACGCTGCGACTGGAGGGCCGCGACTATGTACTCGCCGATGGTGAGGTGATCACCGTCAAGTTCTCCCCGTGAGCCCCAGCTGCTCGAGGCGTGCGCCCAGACGATTCATTCCGAGCTTGCGTGCCGCGCGTGCGCCCGCCGCGAAGTCGGTCGGCCGTTCGGGCACCGGATCGACCCGGATTCGCTGAAGCGTCGCGATCTGCTCGAAGGCTCGCAGCTGATCCGCGTTCTCGCGCAGAGCTGCGGCTATCCGTGGGCGCATCTCTTGCGTGGCGCGCACCGTCCGTGCTGCGGACGTGGTTTTCTCGACTCTCCGATCGCGCTCCATCCGGGAGGCGCCCGCGGCAACGAGCGCAGCCTCGAGTGAGCCGTAACGTTTGAGCAGCTCTGCGGCGGTCTTCGCGCCCACGCCAGGCGCGCCGGGCAGGCCATCGGAGGGGTCGCCGCGCAGCGCGATGAAGTCGGCCACCTGCGCGGGATCGACTCCGTAGCGCTCGCGCACCTGCGCCGGACCGATCTCGCCGGCGACCCTGCCCTTGGCCAGCTCGACGATCGCGATCCGATCATCGACGGCCGCGAACAGGTCGCGGTCGCCCGTCAGCAGCAGCGCCCGTCCTCCCCGCTCGGCCTCGGTGCGCGCGTGCGAGTACATCGCGTCGTCGGCCTCCAGCTCGCCCGCATCGCAGACGACCCACCCGAGGCTCTCCAACAGCGCCGGAGCGCGGGTCCATTGCGCGGCCAGCTCGGCCGGCATCGGGTCGCGGTGGGCGTGGTACGGCGCGTACAGCTCGACGCGGTAGCCGGCCTGCTCGGCGCCGAAGCACGCGACGACAGCGCGCACCGGGCGCTCCACGACCACGGCGAGCAGCGCATTGACCGTGCCGAGCAAGGCATTGACGGGGCGGCCCTCGCCGTCGGTGATCGAGTCGGGTAGCGCGAAGAACGAGCGGTAAAGCAGCCAGGGTATGTCGGCGATCAGCAGCGGCGCTCGGTCGGGCACCCGCCCAAGAGTAGGGGCGAGCCCTGCGGCCGGGCTCGCCGGCACGGAGGCACGGAGGCGGGGAGGCACGGAGGCGGGGAGGCACGGAGGCGGGGAGGCGCGTGAGTGAGTCGAGGCGCGTATCCGCGAGCGGAGCTCTCGACGATGACCCCTGGACGCCTATTCAGCCCAGGAGCCGCCCGACGGACTGGTTCCCGATTGCGAGGGCGCGCCGGCTGCCCCTTCGACCGCGACCGGTTGGCTCGAGTCCGGCGCTTTGGAGGTTTCTCCTGGCGCCGAACTGCTCGTCGTTTCTTCGGGTGCCGGAGCGCTCGTGTTGCCCGTCCCTTTCCAGCCGCTGCTGTCCGGCTCGGGCTGCGTCCGGCCGCCGGCGCCAAGCAGGGCGAAATATGCCCAGGTGCTCTGCAGCCCCAGCCGCGACTCCAGTTCGGGCCCGCTCACGTCGGTCTTGCCAGCCGAGCCCAGCACGGCGGCTGACACGATCCGGGGCGAGTAACCGCGCTTTAGCACTTCGATGCCGCGAAACTGTCCCTTGACGAGACCCTGCAGGCGCTTGGCAACGACGGCGAAGCTGAGCGTGACCTTCCAGTCCGATCGGCTCGCCACTTCGTAAGAGTCCTGCACGCCCCGCAGCCACGGCTCGGGGGTGGCGCCCGGGAAGCCGTTCTGGACGCTCTCGGTCATGCCGCCCGAGCTGGCGAAGAAGTAGGTGGTCGCGGGGTGCCCGGCGTAGGTGACGATCTGGCCGGTGGTGCCCGCGACCGCCGCGTTGGTCTGGGCGGTTTCGGCGGCCACGCCGCGATAGACCTGCGAGCGCGTGTCGGAGTAGACGTCAAAGCGCGAGCCGCCCGCGTCGGACGTCAGCGCGTAGGTGCGGCTCGCGATCGCCTGTGCCTCCAGCGCCGCGAGCGGCCAACCGGCCGGCATCTCCGCCGAGACGACGCCGCGCACGTAGCGTTCGATCGGCACGTCCTGCACCTTCGAGCCGACCAGCACTCGCACGATCGTGTCCGACGGCGCCTGTCCGATCGCGGTGCCCACGTAATAGTGGGCGAGGATCGCCTTGTAGGACCAGCCGTGCTCGGCGTAGCCGAGGGCTCCGTCCTGGCTCATCCCGACGCCATGCCCGTCGCCCGCGCCCGTGATCACGAGCTCCTGCGCCTGCGCGGCGCCGGCTGGGGCGGTTGACCCAGCCAACATCACGGCCAAGGTCGCAACCACGCTTGCGACGCCTACGGCCAGGACCGTGACGTTCGTGGCCAGGATCGCGACAGTTGTGGTCAGGGCCGTAAGGCCTGCCCTCACGGTCGCAAGACCGCTTGCGGCGCTGCGCGCCAGGCCGGTGCAGAGGCGATGGTAGGTTGGTCTAATCGTGAACATCCCTGTTCAAAGTGGCTCAACCCGCGGCGCGAGCGGCGCAACGACACCCATGTGCGGACTCGTGCCTGCCGCTTGGATCGGAAGCTCGCCCCGCTCCCCTGAGCGTCACGTCGCCGGGACGGCCGATCGTTCGGTTGCGTGCGGCTCGCAGCCGGCCGCGGGAATGTCGATTGCGTCGGCCGCGACCATGTCCACTGCGCTGGTCATGGACATGTCCCTTGCGGACCCGGCCACGACGTTCTCCATTGCAGGCAGCGCACGCGCGCGCGTTCTCGTTTCGAGGGTATGAGCTCGGGCGTGGCAAGCGTCATCGAACAGGAGGCGGCGCTGCAGGGCGTCCCGACGTCCCTGCTCATCGGCGGTGAGTGGCGAGTCGCGAGCGACGGCGGCACCTTGCCGGTCGAGGACCCTGCGACGGGCCAGACGCTGATCGAGGTCGCGGATGCGACCGTGGAGGACTCGTTCGCGGCACTCGGCGCGGCCGCCGAGGCACAGCCGCGGTGGGCGAGCACGGCACCGCGCGAGCGTGGCGAGATCCTGCGCCGCGCATACGAGGAGATCGTCGCGCGCACCGACGAGCTGGCGCTGCTGATGACGCTCGAGATGGGCAAGGCGCTGGCCGAGTCGCGCGCCGAGATCGCCTACGCGGCCGAGTTCTTCCGCTGGTTCTCAGAGGAGGCGGTCAGGGTTCACGGCCGCTATATGGTCAACACCACCGGCAAAGGGCGCATCCTTACGATGCGCCAGCCGGTCGGCCCGTGCGTGTTCGTGACTCCCTGGAACTTCCCAACCGCGATGGGGACGCGCAAGATCGCCCCGGCGGTCGCCGCGGGCTGCACGATGGTCGTCAAGCCAGCCAAACAGACCCCGCTGTCGATGCTGGCGCTGGCGCAGATCCTCGAGCGTGCCGGCCTGCCCGCCGGGGTGCTCAACCTGATCACCGCGTCGCGCTCGGGAGCCGTGATCGAGCCGCTGCTGCGCGACCCGCGCACGCGCAAGCTGTCGTTCACCGGCTCAACCGAGGTGGGACGGACGCTAATCGAACAGTCCGCCCATCAGGTGCTGCGCGTGTCGATGGAGCTCGGCGGCAACGCTCCGTTTCTCGTGTTCGAGGACGCCGACCTCGACGCCGCCGTCGAGGGAGCGCTGGTGGCGAAGATGCGAAACGTCGGCGAGGCCTGCACGGCCGCCAACCGCTTTCACGTGCATCAGTCGCTCGCGCAGGAGTTCGCTCGCCGGCTGGCTGAGCGCATGGGCGCGCTGACGGTCGGGCGCGGCACCGATCCGGCGACCGACGTCGGCCCGCTGATCGACGGGGCGCAGCGCGCGAAGGTGAGCGAGCTGGTGGTCGATGCCACCAGGCGCGGCGCGAAGCTCACACTCGGCGGCAATGCCCTCGACGGACCCGGCTACTTCTACGAGCCGACCGTGCTCACTGATGTGCCGGCCGACGCGCGGGCCCTGGACGAGGAGATCTTCGGTCCCGTCGCCCCGATCGCGACGTTCGCCACCGAGGAGGAGGCGCTGATTGCCGCCAACCGCACGGAGTACGGCCTTGTGGCGTATGCCTATACGCGTGATCTGTCGCGGGCGCTGCGCGTCTGCGAGGGTCTCGAAACCGGGATGATCGGGCTGAATCAGGGCCTCGTGTCGAATCCGGCTGCGCCGTTTGGCGGGGTGAAGCAGTCGGGGTTTGGGCGCGAGGGGGGTTTCGAGGGGATTGGGGAGTATTTGGAGACTAAGTATGTGGCGGTGGCTGTCTGAGGGGGCAAGGCAGTACAGAGGGCCAGAAACCCGGCCATCCCTGACGCAAAACAGTTAAATTACCGCGTCGCACGGCCCAATCCCCGCTCCTGGACAGGCTTTAACCCGTAATACCATGTCTAATTGCCATTTGGGGCAGAGCGCGGGCTGGAGGGATGGCTCCCCGCGCCCCGTCGAGGATTCATGGCTCCAAGTAGGCTGGCCGAGGGCCACGCGCCCAGCCAGCCAGTCGTCTAAGGCACCTCGCCCGAGACCAGCTCGCGACAGGTGCCTCGGGTGACGGCGTGCGCTTGCCGAGGCGATCAGGCTGGCGTAGTGGTGGGACAGGGTAGTGGCGGCGGCCTGATCGTCATGACCAACGGACATGACGCGCCTCCAGAAATAGATGCTTGTCGCGGCCTGTCTTGGCGTAGGTGGGGGAGGCGGAACTGGACGAGGAGATCAACGGTTCCGTGTTCAAGTTGTTGGCAGGTGGATTTCGGCGTGGAGGCTTTCGATTAGCTCCACTGGCACGCGGAGTCCGATTTCGTCGCTTTCATCGACTACGAGCCAGGCGCCGGGGACGCGTCGTGCGACCATCTCTCCTGTGCAACCGGGCGCCTCGAAGATGCCCGGATGACCGGCTAACGGCTTCATACCGGGGAGGGGCGGTGGCGTTGAGCCTGGATGTGCTGCGTCGAGCAGAACGGCTGAGTCGAGCGCATGTTCTTCGAGGTAGAAGTAGTCGGTCTCGACACATGAGAGCAGCAGTGGGCGCCCGAGCAGCTTCGGGTAGGACCTGACCTGGGTCGCGACCGCTCCCCAGCGCGCCGTCGTCTCGGTAGGCAGGTGTCTTGCGGTGAGTTGACAGACACCTGATGGGGGCGTAGTCGGGAGCTGACACAATGTGCCCGATTCGTGTACTCGCACATCACACGATTCGGCTCCGGGTTCGAGATAGTCGTTCCAGCGCTCGGTGTCGGGGAGCGTGAACTGCAACAGCTTGCTGTGCCTGCTGCCATGTCGCGCGATCGGGCGGCCCTTTACGTCGAGAGGTACAACCTGCGGGCACGGATCCCGCCCATAGCCGGGCTCGGGCTGGCCCTTGCGCCCAATCAGTTCAACGGCCGCGGCGCGCATCCGATCCGGGAGAGTCGGGTTAGCATGGGTCGGGATGGCCTGGCCCCCCGCGACCGACACTGCAGCGACTTCGCTGCGCGCCAGCACATAGACATCCGTCGTCGTTTCCGACGCGTCGCATGTGTGGGTGACGATCGGACCCGAAGATGCTTCCGGAGGACCACACCCGCTCGAACCGTGGCGCCGGGTGCTCGTAGCTGTGGCCATACACAAGCCAGCAGTTCCACCCTCAAGGTCGGGCTCGATCCACACGTGGCTGTTCGGCGCAGGGCGCGACACATACCGATATGTGACCGCACTGGCCGAGGAGAGTGGTGCCGCGATCATCCCCGCGACGACCGTCGCCCATCCCGCTATCCGAAACATCGAACGGACGATACTTGACATCGGGCTCCCCAACAGCACCGTCCGCGCCGCCCGAACGCTGCGCCGGCGGCTGGTGCAGATCGCCGGCCGGCTCACGCGTCACGGGCCAGCCTGGACGCTTCACCTCCCCGCCCGGTGGCCCTGGCAGGGAGACTACCTCGACGCGCCCAACCGGACCCGCGCGCTTCCCGCCACCTGACACGGCGGCCACCCAGCCACTCAACGACACCAGTCTCTCCAAACGCCGCTCAATCCTGCCGGCAAACAGGCACTCCTCCCAGTCCGCGAGCACGAACCCCAACCATCCCGCACCACCAACCGATCAAGCATCCCCGACACACCCCAACCTGCCACACCCGGAGCCTCACCCAGTCAAACGGTGGATCCAGGCTCATATGGAGGGGCGTTTGTCAAGGGGCAGGGGTGATCGGCCGGTGGGGTGCGGCTGGCGGAGTCATCGACCATAGGATCAGAGACAACACCGAACCATGCGAGCGGGATACTATTCTATTCGGCGAGGACAATGGATTTGATGCGGGCAAAGGTACTTCTGAGGGTCCTATCGCTCGCCGCTATCGCGAGCGTCTGCCCGGCCGGTGCCGCGAATGCTCACGTGTCGGCGACTGACGCTACAGCAACGCACGCCTACCTCGAGGCGAGGCTTGCTCTAAGGAGTTGGGAAGCAGCTCACCTGTCGGCGGAAGCCAATGCCATCGACGCGCTTGCCGCAACCGTCAAGACGGAATGCCCAGACGTGCTCCAGCACGCAGGACCGTACATGGACACGGATAACGAGTTGCACCCAGTGGGTACCGAAATCACGCTCGAACTCGCGCAAGCCATCCCTGTGGTGGGCGAACAAGTCGGGCACGCCACGCGCGAGAGCTTTTACAAGACCGTGGAGCGCCTGCGATGGAGCAACCCCGGATTGACGAAGCGCCTACACGATGTGGCGCTGGAGCAGGCGGAACAGTCCGGGCTTCCAACTCCGCCCCTGTGTGCCGATTTGAAGTTCTGGGTCGCGAGCGACTATACCGCGACGACTGCCGCGACAAAACACTTCGTGAAACGCTTCAACGAATTATCATCGATAAGCGTCGAATCACTACGGGAAACCGTGTACCGTCTCTCCAGCTATGAGGCTAACGCTGACCGGCTGCTTGCAAGGAAGGTGTTGAAAAAGAACCATCCCCCGGCAGCCCCGCGCTGGCACCGTGGGTCGAAGCACTAGCCCAGATCTTGCAGTAAGCCTGTTCGTCTGAGCCGGGATTCCGCCGCCTGGGCGGGGAAAATGCGGGTGTCGAGGTCCGCATTCCCCACTCAGGAGGCGTCACCATGAAGGTGAACCGTAGAGGTTGCCGGGAAACCGTAGAGGTCACGGCGGACGGCGAGGGTTTCTGCTCGCACGCCGGCGCGCTTTTGCTGGTCAACCTGGCCGACCGGCTGGGCTTGACCAAGGGGCTCGGCGAGGCACTGGCGGGCACCCGTCAGCGTCGTTCCGTGCACGATGACGGCCAGGTCCTGCGCGATCTGATCGTCACGCTGGTGCAGGGAGGCGAGCACCTCTCGGATCTGGCCGCGCTTCGTGACCAGCCCGACCTGTTCGGTACGGTGGCCTCAGACTCCACCGCGTTTCGGCTACTGGAGCGGATCGGGCCAGGCGAGCTTGAGGGTCTGCGCGGCGCACGCAAGGCGGCGCGCGAGCGCGCGTTTGCGCTCGGTGCCCGGCCCAAGGAGCTGATCCTCGACGTTGACGCGACCCTCGTCGGCTCTCACTCCGATAAGGAGCAGGCTCGAGGCAACTACAAGGGCGGCTACGGCTTTCACCCGATGCTCTGCTACCTGGACGGCTCAGACGGGGCGCTCGACGGCATCCTGCGGCCGGGTAACGCCGGGTCGAACACCGGTGCCGACCAGACCCAGGCGATCGAGCTCGCGCTGGCGCAGCTGCCCGAGGACTGCATGGAGGAGGAGTTGCTCGTGCGCGGGGACTCCGCCGCGTGCGTGCACGAGCTGATCGACTTCTGCCGTGAGGGCCGGATTCGCTTCTCGGTCGGGCACGACTTGAACGCCGAGGTACGCGAAGCGATCGCAAAGCTCCCCGAGGATGCGTGGGTTCCGGCGATCTCACAAGACGGGAAGCCCGTCACCGATCACCCCATCCGTCCGCGCAAGGCGTACGTCGCGGAGCTGACCGGCCTTCTCGACCTCTCTGGCTGGGGGCCGGGATCGCGGCTTCTCTGCCGCCGCGAGCGCGCCCACCCCGGCGCGCAGCTATCCCTGATCGACACCGACGGCTGGCGCCATCAAGCATTCCTCACCGACCAGCAAGACGATGACCTCGCCGAGCTCGATCGCCGCCACCGCGCGCATGCCCACGTCGAGCAGCGCATCGAAGACTCACACGCCCTCGGGCTCTCAAAGCTCCCGTTCCGCGCCTACCAGATGAACGAGGCCTGGATGCAGCTCGTGCTCTGCGCACAAGACCTCCTCGCCTACGCCAAGGCACTGACACTCACCGATGAGCTCGCGCGCTGCAAACCCCACACGCTTCGCTACCGCCTGCTGCACCAAGCCGGACGGCTCACCCGCTCAGGCCGTCACACCAAGCTCCGCCTCGCCCGCCACTGGCCCTGGACGACACACCTCGCCGCCGCCTGCGCTCGCCTCGACGCATTGCCAACCCCCGCGGGGTGAGCCCGCCACCATAGGGGTCCCAGCGCGCCACGATCACCAGCGCGCGACTCCCGCTGCCCGGATCGTCTTCGTGTGACAGAAATCAGCCCCACATGGAGCGTCAAAGCGCTCCCGCCGGGCCCTCGCCCGATCCACACTCGCTCCTGACACCACCAATCATCCCCACGACACCGCGCGACGTCACTCCAGCAGGCTTACTGCAAGATCTGGGTTAGACAGGGTCTACGAAGTGCTTGGCACAAAGAAACGGCCATAGGCGGGCACCTTGACCCTTGACCCGCACGCCGTCTTACACGACGAGCTTGCGGCGTAGCACGCCCTCCGGCTATCGCTTTGCGCGAGACAAGCAGGACTTTCGCGAGGGCCGCACGAGACGACCCCGTTGGACGGACGATAGGCAGGCGCACTGTTCGAGTTGCCAACCCGAGATCGCCCACGCGCGCTCAGGAGATCAGTTCGGCTCCGAAGATGTCGTTGTCCACGCCGCTCTCGACGCCTCTGAATTCGATTGAGCGGGTGCTCGCGCAGGCGGGGCCGCTCAGCTTCTTCTTCAGCTTGCCCATGCCGGTCCCTTCGATTTCGATCTCGATCGCGGCGGGGAATTGGCCGCTCAATCGCGCGAACTGGTAGACGCAGGGCCCAGGTTCGGTGATGGTCAGCTTCGGGCTGTAGTCCAGCGTGGCGGCGCCGGAGCTGCGCAACAGCACCCGCTTGACCGCGCCTGAAATCGAGTAGCCTTCTTCGAGGCATTCCGATTCTTCGGGCGCGCCAAAGGCCAACTTATCTGTCGGCCTGTCGTTGCTTACGACTTCGCCTCTGGAGGCCTGCAGGCAGCCGCCATAGCCGCCATCGAAGATGATGTGGTAGTCGAGCGCGTAGGCCCCCGGAGAGACGCGAGAGCCGTTCTCGGTCAGCACGAGACGCGTCGCTGCCGATGCCCCGGCCGCCGACGCCGCCATCAGCACGACTGCCGCGAGTACGACGCCGCTAAAAGTCCTGAGCCTCGTCATGTATGCCCCCGTCTCCACTCGTCGATCCACCGTTGACACCAACCGTATCCGATCGCAGACTACGCGTGGCTGACGCCGCGGCCCGCAGGCAAGCTGTTACGCTCGCCGAGTGTCCGAATCTGCTGACCTTGGGCGAATTTGGCGGCGCGACCAACTAGGAACGCATCATGAGCGCTGAGGTGATGCAGGGAGGCGGGTACACCATTGTCGCCGCTGACGAGATGGAGCGCGCGGGCAACTGGAGCCTCGTGCGGCGCACGCTCGGCTGCGAGTCGTTCGGTGTCAACCTCGTGGCTATAGCTCCGGGGGAGTCGATCCCCGAGCACGACGAGATCGATCGCGATCAGGAGGAGATCTTCTTCGCGCTTGCCGGCAGCCCATCGCTCGTGATCGACGGCACATCCATAGCCTTCCCGGCCGGCACGTTCGCCAGGCTGGACCCGCAGCCACGCCGCACAGTTCGAAATGACGGCGACGAGCCCGCCTCGGTGCTGATCATCTCGGCGCCGCGGACCAGCGGCTACCAGCCGATGGAATGGGCGTGAGCACGTCCGAGCATCCATTGAGGCGGGCGATCGATGCCTACGTGCAAGACCCGACGGCGTTGGCAGCCAGTGAGTACACGCAGGAGCGAGGCTTCGCGACGCGCAAGATGGCGCACGAGGCCGATAACGGGGGCGACTTCGAGCTGCAAGAACAATGAAGAACCCAAAGAGCGACGCGAAGCACGCAAGCGAAATCCCTCCCTCTCGTCTGATAGACGGCAGAATTGAGGAGCTGGGTGATTGGCGCGGCGAGATGCTCGCTCAGATCCGAAAGCTCATCAAGCAGGCCGATCCCGAGGTGGTCGAGGAATGGAAATGGAGAGGAGTCCCGGTTTGGTCGCACGCCGGGATGATCTGTACCGGCGAGACGTACAAAAATGTCGTGAAGATGACCTTCGCCAAGGGCGCTTCGCTGGAGGACCCCTCGGGCCTCTTCAACTCCAGCCTCGAGGGCAACACCAGGCGCGCGATCGATTTTCACGAAGGTGACAAGATCGATACGAAGGCGTTGAAAGCATTGATTCGCGCGGCCGTAGACCTGAATTCAGACTCGGCTGGCCGGCGGTCAACGACGCGAGCATGAGGCTCGGCTATGCGCGTTGCCAACGCGACGGCCTGATTTTCAGTGCTCGCGCCGGTCTGCGATCACGCCCGCTGCTCAATCGCGCCACTCGACGCGAAAATGCCCGATCGGCTCGTCGAAGCCCTTCAGCGCGATCGTGCCCTCGTCGGAGAAGCGAATGCCCTTGCCGCGACAGAGGTCCTGCACGCCAGAGGACACAACGATGCAGTCCGGCTGCGCGTGCGCGCACAGGCGCGCGGCCTGCTGCACTGCAGCGCCGAACAGATCGTCCTGCTGGGTCACCGGCTCCCCCGCCGCCACACCGATTCGCACGCGTAGCTCGGGCTGCTCACCTCCATCGGCGGGTTGCTCGCCGACGCTTCGCTGCTGGAGCGACCGCTGGATTTCGATTGCCGCCCCCACCGCCTGGAAGGCCGAGCCGAACGCGCCCATGATGCCGTCGCCGGTGTGCTTGACCTCGCTGCCGCCGAATTGCGCCAGCACACCCCGCACGATCGAGTCGTGCGCGCGCACCAGCACCATTGCGACCCGATCCCCGAGTTGTTGGGTGAGCCGTGTCGAATCGACCATGTCGGTGAACAGGATCGCGCGAAACGCGCTGTCCACATACGCTTCACCGGGAGGGTGGGTGTTCAGCCGGCCGAAGAAGCCTCGGACGATCGTTTCATCGACCTCGATCACGTGCGACGGCATCAGCCCGTGCGCCGCGCGGTGGGCCGCCTCGACCGACTCCTCGTCGGGCCCCTCGATCAGGCAAAAGCCGCTGCCTGCGTCTTCTTCGAACCAGTAGGTCACGAAGCGCACGCCGAATTGGTCCTGAACCTCGAGATCGCGAAGGTGAGCGGCTGCCAGATCGGCGGCCGTGGCGTTCGGCAGATCGTGGCGGTCCATGTACAGCGGCATCGCCATCCGAACTGTACCTAGTCGCCAAGCGCTGATGGAGCCCGGCGTCCGGTAGATGAGGCGCCGACGGAGCGAGGGTAGAGTTTCAGCCGTTGCGCCGGGGTGACCCTGCGGGGCCGAATGCCCCGGCGTTCAGAGCCTGCGCGGACCGCCCGGCGCGCGCCCAATGTCCAACGCCTGAAGGAGAGCAATGGCAGACCGTGCGACACCTCTGACAGCGGCAAGCAGTCCCCACAGCGTCAAGGACACGACCGATCGCGCCGAAGCCGCTATCAAGCGACGGTCGATCACGATCTTCGCTCGCGTCGATCACGGCGCCGGGGCGCGCGAAGCGGGGCTCGACCTGGCCGACGAGCAACTACTGATCTTCGGTGACCCGAAGGCGGGAACGCTGCTGATGCAGGTCAACCCGACGATCGGCTACGAGCTTCCGCTGCGGCTGCTCGTGTGGGACGCCGGCGGCCGGACGATGATCGGCTATCGGCCGCCCGTCGCCGTGGCGGCACCGTATGCGGTGGCGACCGAGATGCCGGTGCTCGAGCGCATGCGCGAGCTGCTCGACGCGCTGATCATGGAGAGCACGGCTGCATGACCGTCGCGGGCAGGCGGACTGGCCGGCTCTAGCCCGCCGCGAGCAGGCTCGACCGACGGGCGCGTCCGTTGGACAGGCGCCGCGCGGTGATCTCGCCCCTCGGATCCAGGGCCTGCACCAGTACGTGGCGCGCGCGCCGCCCGCGCAGTACCAGCTTGCGATGCTCGGTGATCGCCGCTCCCAGATCGAGGCTGCTCGCGGTCTCCAAGCTGTCCTGCAGCTGGCGCACGAGGATGCCCACCTCGCGATCGCTCGCAATGCGCGGCTTGCCGGCCGCTCTTGTGAAGCGGTCCCATGAGCGCGCGAACGCGAGCCCCTCCGTGCGCGCTCCCGCCCGGTGCGCCGCCAGCATCGGGCACACCCCGCCGTCGCGGTCCACGTAGGCCCCGGCGATGATCCGCTCGCCGGCGCTCACGCCTGCGAGCATCGCCTCGCGCGTGCCGACCGGCATGCAGTCGATCGCCAGGCGCAGGCGCTCGATGTTGTTACTGGGGCGGCGGTGATTTCGCATGGGGTTGAGCTAGCGGCGCGTGCGCTGCACCTGCAGGCCGCCGGCGCCGGCAAGCCTACGCCAGGCGCTCTGAGCCGGCAACCGTTTTCCTGCCCTTGAAAGGAAACTTGCGTAAACCCGCGCAGCGATCGGTGTCGATGGCCGCGAGCGTCACTAACGGCGCGCGCCGGGGCCGTCGATATCGCTGGGAGATGCTCTTGAAGCCGAACTTCGAGGAGCAGGAGCTGCTCGCCGAGACGCTTGCGCGCGACGGCGCTCCGATGAGCGAGCGCGAGCGCCTCGCAGAGATCCTCGTCGGTGGAGGCTTCGCGATCGCTGCCGCGGCCTTGCTGTGGGCGCGTCCGCCAGGGGCGTTCGCGCTCGGTCCCGCGATCGTGTGCACGGTCGTGCTGATGTTCGCCACGCGCGTGCGGATCGACACGCCGTTCGGGTTCACCGTCCCGACGCAGCTTGCGTTCGTGCCACTCCTGTTCGCGTTGCCGCCCTCGCTTGTGCCGGTGATCGTCGCGCTCGCGCTCGCGCTCGCCCGGCTACCCGATGTGTTGACCGCCAAGGCCTCGCCATCACGCATGCTGCAGAGCCTCGGCAACTCGTGGTTTGCGATTGGGCCGGCCGCGGTGTTTGTCCTCACCGGGGAGCAGCCTTGGCAGGCCGGGGCCGCGTTGCTGCTGGGCGCGCTTGCGGCGCAGTTCGTGCTCGATTTTGCGGCGTCGGCGCTGCGCTGCTCGCTCGCCTGCGGAGCGACGCTGGGCTCGCAGCTGCGTGATACCTCGGTGTATCTGGTGGATGCTGCGCTCTCGCCGCTGGGATTCGTCGTGGCGGAGCAGATGCACAGCAGTCCCGCCGCAGTCCTCAGCTTGCTGCCGCTGCTCGGACTGCTCGCCGTGTTCGCTCACGAGCGTCACTATCGAGTCGAGAGCCTGGCTGAGCTCAACAGTGCATACCGCGGCACGGCGCTCGTGCTGGGTGATGTGGTCGAGGCCGACGACGGCTACACCGGCGAGCATTGCAAGAGCGTGGTCGGCCTTGCGCTTGCGGTAGCCGACCAGCTCGAGCTGAGTGCCGAGCAGCGGCGCAACCTCGAGTTCGGCGCTCTGCTGCACGACGTCGGCAAGATCGCTGTCCCCAAGGAGATAATCAACAAGCCGGGCAAGTTGAGCCCGGCGGAGTGGACGATCATCCGGACCCACACGCTGGAGGGACAGCGCATGCTCGAGCGCGTCGGCGGGTTCATGCGCGACGTCGGGCTCGTGGTCCGCTCACACCACGAGCGCTGGGATGGCGGCGGCTACCCCGATGGGCTCGCGGGCGAGCAGATTCCACTCGAGGCCCGGGTGATCGCGTGCTGCGACACGTGGAACGCGATGCGCACCGACCGCTCATACCGGCGCGCGCTGGCGCCCGAGGTGGCGATCGCGGAGATGCGGTCGTGCTCGGGCTCGCAGTTCGATCCAAGCGTCGTCGATGCGCTGATCCGCGTCGTCGCTCCCGAGCGCGACGCCGCCTCCGAGCGGGCTGCCGTGTCCGGCGATCAGGCGGCTGCCACCGTTGAGCAGGTGATTTCCACCGGCGAGCGGGCGATTGCCACCGGTTGACAGGCGGTTGCCACGGGCGAGCTGTCGAGCGACCTCGGGGAGCCCGCGATGGCGTTGCCGGTCTGCCGTCGCAGCGCGGCCTCAGCCGGCCGCGGCGTAGGGTCCGAGACGAGGCACACGATCCCGACAGCCGCTGCAAATCACCGCCGCAGCCTGCGAATTCTTACGCGAAACCTACGAATTTATTCGCGGGATGGGGATTTAACTGCCGTCTTGCACGTTGCCGATGCGCCATCATTGCCCGTGTGGCGTTTGCAACCATATGCATCTCCAGCGAGGACGGCGCGGGCGCCCACGAGGCCGCCCAGCTGGCCGCCAGCCAGCTGGGCTTGCGCATCATCGACGAGGACATCGTGACGCGCGCGGCCGTCGAGGCCGATGTTAACCGAGAGGTCGTGGCCGACGTCGAGCAGCGCAAGTCGAAATTGGTGCGTCTGCTCGAAGGGCTCGGATCGGCCGGTGCAGGCGCAGGCTATGTCACGGCCGAGACGCTGGTGCGCGAACAGCCGCCGAGCGACGATCTGCGGGGGCTGATCAAGTCGGTGATCGAGGAGACCGCAGCCGCCGGCGAGGTGATGATCGTCTCGCACGCGGCATCGCTCGCGCTGGCAGGCAACGAAGATGTTTTGAGGGTGCTCGTCACCGCCTCGCCCCCCGTTCGCCGGGCGCGTCTGGCGGCGTCACTGAGTGTCGACGAGGACGAGGCCGAACGCCTACTCAGGCGCTCGGACGCGGGGCGCGCCGACTACATCAAGCGCTTCTACGGCGTCGAGTCCGAGCAGCCGACGCACTACGACATCGTCATCAATACCGACAAGCTCTCCCCCGAGAGCGCCGCCCAGCTGATCGTCGCGGCGGCGGGAACGTCGACGACGTAACGTTGAGATGACCCCGACAGCACGTGTCCGTGGGCGTACTCCGGGTCGCTACGAGAGCAACTGGTCCCGGCCTGCGCAGCAGCCCAGCGGGTGAACGAACGCAATCGCGACCGCGGGCGCCCCACAGAGGAGCCCGCGGCGCGTGCGTGCGAGGAGCTGTTGGCCTGTCGTGCTGTTTGTGCTCGCATCGCTTGCCGCCCTGCTCGCGGGCTCGGACGCCGCAAGCGCGGCGGCGGCATCTTCGCACTGCGGCAAGGAATCCAGCCCGCACGACGAACAGTGCTATGCGGTTGACGACTGGCTGATGACGGGCCACGAAGGTGCCGCCGGCTCGTCGATTCAGATAAACAGCTTCGACGCAAACGTGCCCGGCTGGGCGTCGGGCGATTTCGTGGCGAACGAGAGCTGGGCCACGTTCGACGAAGGCAAGCACTGGGTCGGGGTCGGCCAGTATGCCGGCGGCTACTGGGACGAAGATTCACTGCATTATTTTTGGGCCTTCGAAAATGCCGAAGGCTACAACGAAGAGGAGTTCGCCGGCGGCCCCGAACCGAACACGTGGAACACCTACACGCTGCAGTACGCCAACAAACCCGGCACGTGGAACGTCTTCATCAACGGTGCAAACGTGGCGTCCGCAACCGGTCTCGGCACGACCTCGAACAACCTCCAGGCCGGCCTCGTAATGACCAACACCAACATCAAGAACAGCGGCGAGACCGCGAACGCAAGAAGCTACAACTCTCACGGCGCATGGTCGAACGGGTGGTCGGGAGCAGCCAGTTACGCCGAACCCGAAAGCGAAGGCCCCGGAGGCGCAGCGCCGAACTGCATCTACGCGCTGCCGGGCACTCGCCACGGAAGCATCTATTTCGGCGCCCAGCCGTGCGGGAAGAACGCGGGCACCGAACCACCCAGGACCAAAGCGGCCACGAAGGCTGACGCGTCGAAGCTCACCGTTGGTCAGATCAAGAAGCTCGCTCTCCGCTGGAGCCAACGCGAAGGAGACTCGCGTCCGTCGGGCATCGCGATCGTGCGCGCGCCGCGTGGCAAGGCGCTCGAGCTGGCGTTGCCCGGAACAGGACTGCCGCCGGCCGCGAGCACGGCAGACAGCGGCTGGCTCGCGCAAGAGGCGGTGGTCGTCAACGTCAGCGGTCGCTTTCGATCCAGGGCTCGCGTCCCTGCCGGCAAGTCGGCGCCGTCAGGCACGGTTCTGTCACTGGTGCTCGACGCCCGCACCGGCGAACTATCCGCTCGTCACATCGGCGTCCGCCCTCCGCGACTGCGCTCGCTGGGGGCGGTGGAACGGCTCGGATAGCGACTGACTCGCGGCCAGTACCGGTCGTTAGACGGTCGCGTGGCAAGCTGATCGGCGACCGAGAGCCCAATCTCAACAGCGGCGTGTCGTGCGCTTGACGGTGAAGCCTGTCCTGCTCAGCCGTCCTCGAGGCGCCGCTTCAGCTCGCCCGGGCGCCCGTTGACGAACACCGCCCGCGTCGCCGCCTCGACAGGTCCGCGGATGACCAGGCCGAGCACGCGCCCAGGATCGACGTCGAGCCTGTAGGTCGCCTGCGTGCGTCCCGCGCCGAGATCCTCCAGCTCCCAGGCGCCGTCCACCGACTTCATGTCGCCCTTCTCCTGCTTCCAGGACAGGCGCGTCGGCTCGTCGTAGCTGAAGCGAACGTGCGCCTTGATGCGCCTCACCTTGATGTCGTTCTCGGTCTCGACCAGCGTCGGACGACCGCTCGCGTCGTGCTCGAGCACAGTCATCCGGTCGAGGCCGCCCTGCCATTCCGGCGCCGTCATGACGTCCTTGACGACCTCCCAGACCTCCGCCAGCGGGGCGTCGATCTCGACGCTCGCGCTACCGCCCAGATTTCCCATCACGAACCTCCCGTCGCGTCGCTGATCCGCTCGCCAAGACCCTAGCTCGCGCGCGCCCGTACCGGGTCGAGCCTCGAGGCCGGTGCGCCCGCACGGCGGAACGCTCGTCTGGGCTACTCATCCCTCGGCTATTCGTCCAGATGCGTGTGCGGCGCGGATAGAGATGCCGTGCCGCGCTCGATCGTGGCATGGGAGCGCGTGCGCGCGTGGGGAGAAGACAACATCGCCATGGCAATCAGCGAAGATCCCCAACCCGACCCCCGGCAGGCAGGCTCTGAGAGCCCCGGGGCAGAAACAGGCCCGGCGGCCGGACACGCGCCCTGGGACGGACGGGTTCCCGCCGGAACATCTTCATCCCCTTCGCTGGAACCGAGTCCTTCGACGGCGTCGGCTCCCGGTGTGCCGCCGATCCCTGTGACTGGACCAGCGTCCGCGCCGCGACTGGATCCCTCGGGCGGGGTGGTGCCGCCTCTGGCTGACGGAGCCTTGCCGCCGGCCAGCTCGATGACGCCTCTTCCCGCCGACACGATTCCAGGCCCGCTCGCAAATGCGGTGCCGCCGCCAAGCGCAGCGATGCCAGCTCCGGCGCCTGGCGCGATCCCGCCACCGGCCCAGCCGCAGGTTCAGTGGGACCAGGCCCCCGATCCGATGACTGCACCGATCGCGGCGAGCGGTGCCGACGCGCCCGACGCGACCGCACAGTGGGACCCGCCAACCGAAGAACATTTGACCGGCGAAGTGGTCCACGCGATCGAGCCCGGCGCCATGTCGGCTGATCATCCGGTCTCGGAGCCGAACGGGCCAGTCGCAGCCGAGGCTTCGTCAACGTTGGCTGGCGCGAGCGTGGGCGTGGGCGTAGGCGTAGGCGCGGGCTCGGGCGCCGACGTTGACGCCGGCACAGGATCCGGAGGAGCCGGGAGCGGTGGCTGGCTGGCACGGGTGCGGCGCGTGCCGGGAGGGCACAGGACGATGTGGGCCCTCGTGGCGGTGCTGTGTGCGCTCGCCGGGACGGTCGGCGCGCTGCTCGGGGCTCGCGCGCTCGCGCGCAGCGATGCGTCGAAGGCCAGGCTCGACTTTCATCTGAGCTCAGCGGGGATCGCGTTGACGATCAGGCTGGCGATCGTGCACGAGGAAGACTTCGCCGTCAGCGCAGCCGCGTTCTTTGCCGGCAACCCGGACGCGACGCCCGCCCAGTTCGCCACGTGGGCGCGGTCCGTGCACGCGCTGGAGCGCTACCCGGAGCTCGCCAAGCTGAACCTCGTGGCGCTGGTGCCCGCGACGGATCTCGCAGCCTTCGAGGCGCGTGTCAGCGGACACACCGCGAAGGCGGTCACGTCGAGCTCAGCGCCCGCCGCTCACACCACATTTCCACTGATCCCCGGCGGGACACGTCCTTACTACTGCCTGTCCGTGGCCGGCCTGGCACGCAACCCCGGCGCGGCGTCGCCGCCGGGCTTGGACTACTGCGCGCTGTCGCGGAGGCTGGCGCTGGCGCACGCCACGGGGCGGACGAGCTACACGGCCAGCGGGTCGAACAAGGCGCTTGACGTCGTGACGCCGGTCTACGCGGGCGAAGCGCCACCCGCGGCGGTCGCGGCGCGCATCGGGGCGTTCGCGGGCTGGCTGCGCGAGGTGCTGGTGCCGAGAGTGGTGTTGCAACGGGCGCTCAGCGGGCACGGCGAAGAGGCCGTGCGCCTGCGCTACCACAGCGGCTCTTCGCACGTGATGTTCACGAGCGGCGCTCCAAAGCCGGGTGCCCAGACGACGGCCATAAGCCTGCACGGCGGCTGGAGTCTGCGCACGTTCGGCCCCGCGGTCAGCGCCAATATCCGGGCGCACGCCGATGCGCTGGCGGTGCTGATCGGCGGCACGGTCTTGAGCGTGCTACTCGGCCTGGTGATCTTCGTGCTCGGCACCGGTCGCGAGCGCGCGCTGGCGCTGGCGGCGCAGTTGCGCAAACAACCGCGCGAGGACCTCTATGACGCGCTCACCAAGCTGCCCAATCGCGCGCTCATGATCGACCGCGCAGAGCGCATGCTGGCGCGTGCGGGGCGTCAGCCCGGCCTGCTGGTGGGCGCGCTGTTCATCGACATCGACGGATTCAAGGAAGTCAACGAGAAGCTCGGCAAGGAGGCCGGCGATCAGCTGCTGATGATCGTCTCGCAGCGCCTGCAGAACGTGGCGCGCACGCAGGACACAGTCGGGCGGCTCGGTGGAGACGAGTTCGTGGTCCTGGTCGAAGCGACAGCTCGCGGCGTGCGCCTGGACTCGCTCGCCCGGCGCGTGATCGAGGCGCTGCATCAGCCGATTCAGCTGCGCGAGGTCGAACCGCGCTTCTTCCTGACCGCCAGCATCGGCGTGGCGTTCGGCCGCTATGTGACCCCCGAAGACCTGCTGCGCGACGCTCACCTGGCGCTGTACGCGGCCAAGGCCGCGGGCAAGGATCGCTACACGCTGTTCAACGCCAACATGCGCTCGGTGATCGAGGGCCGCGCGGTGCTCGAGGTCGAGATGAACGCGGCCCTGATGGAGAAACAGTTTTTCCTGCTCTACCAGCCGGTGTTCGATCTGGCGAGCCAGCAGATCGTCGGCCTGGAGGCGCTGATCCGCTGGCAGCACCCCGCTCAGGGCGTGCTGATGCCCGCCGACTTTGTTCCGCTGGCCGAGGAAACCGGGCTGATCATGCCGATCGGGCGCTGGGTGCTCGAAGAGGCCTGCAGCCGCGCCGCCGCCTGGAACGTGTCGGGGCAACAGGTCGGCATCGCCGTCAAGGTCTCGCCCTACCAGCTCAGCCGCGATGGCTTCACGACCGACGTGCGCCGCGCGCTGCAGCAGTCTGGGCTGGATCCCTCGCTGCTGACGCTGGAGATCGCCGAGACCGCGGTGATGCGCGACATCGTCGCGGCCGCCGAGCGCCTGCAGCGCCTGAAGAAGCTGGGCGTGCGCATCGCGATCGACGACTTCGGCAGCGGCTACGCCTATCAGGCCCATCTGCAGCGGCTGCCGCTGGACTTCCTGAAGATCGACCGCGCCTCGCTGGCCGCGAGCGACGCCGAGGACTACCGCAGTGCGCTGCTCGAGGCGAGCCTCGGCGTCGGGCGCGACCTGGCGCTTACGGTGATCGCCAAGGGCATCGAGAGCTACGAGCAGATGGCCACCCTGCAGGCGCTCGGCTGTCAGCTGGCGCAAGGGTTCTTCCTCGGTGCCCCGACGCCGCTTGACTCGGTCGAGGATCTGTTCCACGCCGACTTTCCCGGCAGCCCGACGCCGACGCGCCTGTTCAACTGACGCTGACGCGCCTGCTCAACTGACGGCGACGCGCCTGTTCGAGCGGCGACGACGCGCCTGTTCAACTGACGGCGCGACCGACGGTGGGTCGTCCACGCGCGGGTACGTGGAATGGCACGGTCGTGACGACGACCTTCGACAGCGGGCGCAGCGCGCGGCGCAGGCGCGCGGCGGTGCGGTTGTGCAGGAGGCGCTGGCGCCAGTGCGGCACGACGATTTCCGGCAGGATCACAGTCAAAGTGAGATCGTCGTGCAGCTGGTGCAGCGACTCGATGTAGTTGACCATCGGCGCCACGAGCGCGCGGTACGGGGAGACGACGACCTCGAGCGGGAGGTGATCGCCCCACGCTTGCCAGTAGCCGCGAAAGCGTTCAGCCTCGGCTTCGGTGGGGCTCACGTGCAGCGCCAGCACCGGTTGCTGCAGCGACGCGGCGTATGCGAGGGCGCGCATGCTCGGCAGGTCGAGCGTCGCGACCGGCACGATCGTGAGGTGGTGGATTTCCTCTGGCGTCTCCTCGGTCTCGTCGCTTTCGCCGGCCTCGGCGCCATCGCGCTCGGCGTCGTGATCGCCGTCGCGATCCTCGCCTGAGTCCACGCGCCCATTCGCGGCGGCGCGCGGGGCGATCCGTGCCCCCGGCACCTCGAGCACGTGGGGGCGCAGCGCCGTTGCCTTGGCGACATAGTCGTAGTGGCGCCTGATGCGCAGCGCGAGCACGGTGAACAGGACGACCGCCAGCAGGGCCACCCAGGCGCCGGCGGTGAACTTGGTGATCGCGGCGGTGACGAACACGATCGCCGAGAGGAAGCCGCCGGTGGCGTTGAAGGCGAGGCTGCGACGCCAGTGGGCGTCGCGCAGGCGCCGCCAGTGGACGACCATGCCGGCCTGCGAGAGCGTGAAGGCGAGGAACACGCCGACGGCGAACAGCGGAATCAGCGGGTCGGTCTTGCCGCCGAAGCCCACGTAGATCGCCGCGGCCGCTACCGACAGCACGACGATGCCGTTGTTGAACGCCAGCCGGTCGCCCATCCGCAGAAACAGCCGCGGAGCGAAGCGATCGCGCGCTAGCAGGAACAGCACGCGCGGGAAGTCGTTGTATGCGGTGTTCGCGGCGAGCAGCAGGATCGCGGCGGTGGCGGCCTGCGTGACCGGGTACATGAACCCGGTGCCGAAGCTGCGGTGCGCGAGCTGTGAGAGCACCGTTTCGCTGCTGCTCGGGATCACGCCGTCGAGCTCGACCATCGCGATCGTTCCGGCGAACAGCGCGATCAGCAGGCCGACCATCCACGTCAGGGTGACGCGGGCGTTGCGCCACTCGACGGGCTTGAACACCGGGACCGCATTGGAGATGGCCTCGATCCCCGTCATCGCCGTTAACCCCGAGGCGAACGCGCGCAGGATCAGCAGCAGGCTGACTGCCTCGGTTGCCGTCACCGCCGGGCGCGGCGTCGCGTGGAAGTTGCGCCCGCCGGCGTCGATCAGCCCGACGATCACGAGCACGAAGATCGCGAGGATGAAGGCATAGGTCGGAGCGGCGAACAGGCCACCCGCCTGGCGCACGCCGCGCATGTTGCCGGCGAGCAAGAGCGCGATTACGCCGACGCCGATCGCGACGGCATCCGGGGCCAGTGACGGGATCGCCGAGGTGACCGCTGCGACGCCCGAGGCGACCGAGACGGCGACGGTCAGGATGTAGTCGGTCAGCAGGCCGGCCGCCGCGATCAGCCCGACAAGCGGACCGAGGTTGTCGCTGGCCACGATGTAGGAGCCGCCGCCGTGCGGGTAGGCGCGGATCGTCTGGCGGTAGGAGACGCCGACGGCCAGCATCAGGAAGGCGATCGCCGCGGCGATCGGCAGCGAGTGGCTGAGGCCGGCGCTTCCGCCCAGCACGAGAATCGCGAGCATCGCTTCCGGGCCGTAAGCCACGGAGGAGAGCGCGTCGGCCGAGAGCACCGGCAGCGCGACCAGCTTGCGCATGCGCTCGCGCGCGATCGCGGTGCTGCGCAGCGGCGGCCCGAACAGCACGCGCCGCAGCTCGTAGGCCGCGCGTCCCTCGCGTGACGCCGGCAGCTCCGCCCGTCCGGTCGCTTCGACGGCGGGTTGCGCCGCGCTCTGGACCGGCACGAAGCGCCCGAACCGGCTCGGGCGGATGTCGGCGACGTCCGGGAACTCGTTCGGGGTCGGGTCCATCGGCAGCGCTTCGCGCCAGGCCTCCGGATCGCCGCAGACTCGGCCCCACTCGTGCCCGATCTCGCGCAGCACGCCGAGCTGGCGCTGGTCGAGGCGCCCGAGCTGAGCGTCCGGGCTCGGCGGGCCGGGCTGCCGGTGGCTCATGGTGCCGGAAGCTACCCCACGGCGGGAGCGCACGCACGCGCGCACGCGCGCGCGTGCGCTCCCGCGAGCCGACTCAGGCCAAGGAGTATCGTCCGGGCATGGCGACGGTGACCGACACGCGCGCCGCGGTGCCGCACCTGAGCGTCGCCGAGCGGGTGGCACGCGGCAAGGCGGCGCGGGCAGAGGTGCCGCGCTCGAGCCACGCGAGCTTCGAGCCGGCGCCCCACCGGCCCGATCCGGTCGAGCTGCTCGAGCGTCAGGCCGCCACGCGCGTGCCGGAGCTGGTGCCGATCCGTTACGGGCGCATGCTCGTGTCTCCGTTCACCTTCTACCGGGGTGGCGCGTTGATCATGGCGAGCGACCTCGCGGCGACGCCGCGCTCAGGCCTGACGGTGCAGTGCTGCGGAGACGCGCACCTGTCGAACTTCGGGGTGTTCGCCTCGCCCGAGCGCCGGCTGGTGTTCGACCTCAACGACTTTGACGAGACGCTGCCGGGCCCGTGGGAGTGGGATGTCAAGCGCCTGGCGGCGAGCATGTTGATCGGGGCACGGGACAACGGCTTCGCGGTCAAGGACCAGGACCGGATCGTGCTCGACACCGTCGAGGAATACCGCACGGCGATGGGGAGCTTCGCGGCGATGAAGAACCTGGATGTCTGGTACGCGCATCTGGACGTCGAGTCGGCGATCGAAGAGCTCGGGCCGCAGCTGACCACGAAGATGGCGAAGCGGACCGAGAAGACGCTCGCGAAGGCGCGCACGCGCGACAGCATGTCGGCGTTCTCCAAACTCACCCGAGTGGTGGACGGCGAGGCGCGGATCGTCGCCGACCCGCCGCTGATCGTGCCGGTCAACGACCTCACAATCGGAACCGACCGCGACCAGCTGTTCGACTGGCTGCACAAGCTGCTGCGCGCCTACCGGGCCACGCTGGATCGCGACCGCCAGCTGCTGCTGGAGGAGTTCCGCCTGACCGACTTCGCGCGCAAAGTGGTGGGCGTGGGCAGCGTCGGGACGCGCGCCTGGATCGCGCTGCTGCTCGGACGCGACGACCAGGACCCGCTGTTCCTGCAGATGAAGGAGGCGCAGGCGTCGGTGCTCGAGGAGTTTCTCGGTGCGAGCTCGTTTCGCAACCACGGCCGGCGTGTGGTGACCGGGCAGCGGCTGATGCAGGCGAGCAGCGACATCTTCCTCGGCTGGGTGCACGTCGATGCCGGGCTGGACGGCCAAGCGCGCGACTTCTACGGCCGCCAGCTGCGCGACTGGAAGGGCTCGGCCGTGATCGAGCAGATGACGCCGTCAGGCCTCGCCCAGTATGGCCGGCTCTGCGGCTGGACGCTCGCGCGGGCGCACGCGCGCAGCGGCGATCGCATCGCGATCGCGGCCTATCTCGGCAAAGGCTCGGTGTTCGATCGCGCGATCCTGCAGTTCTCACGCGGCTACGCCGACCAGAACGAGCTCGACTACAAAGCGCTCTCCGACGCGGTCGAGTCAGGTCGAATCATGGCCGAGCGGGGCCTCTGAGGTCTGCTACGAAGGGGGCTCGGAGGGCTGCCCCGAGGAGCTGTCGCCGGTGGAGGTCTTGCTGGTGGAGGTGTCGCTGGTGGAGCGCTCGCCGGTGGAGCGCTCCTCGGCCGCGCGCTCGCGCGCCAAGATGTCCGAAAGCGTCACTTCGCCCCGTTCGATCTGCTGGGCCAGCTGGTGGCGGGCGCGCAGCGTGTCGGGATCGAGCGTGCCCGACCCGGCGGCGATCGAGATCGGGTCCCCACCGCGGCCGCGCAGGACGTAGGCGAAGCCGACGGCGACCAGCGCGCCGGCGACCGGCCCGAGCACGTACACCCAGTAGCTCGTGAAGTCGCCGCTGACCAGGGCGGGTCCGAACGAGCGCGCCGGGTTCATCGAGACGCCGCTGACGGGCGCCGCCCACAGGCCGGCGAGCGCCACGTAGCCGCCGACGCCGAGCGCGGCGATCGCACCGACGTTCTGAGCCGCCGAGGCGGTGCCGAGGATGACGCTCACGAGCCCCACGGTGAGCACCAGCTCCATCAGCAGCGCCTGCCAGCTTTCATAACCCGGACCGGGCAGCGCGGCGCCGAGATGCTGCACGTCGCCGAACACCGCGCGTAGGAACAGACAGGCGAGCGCGGCGCCGGCGAGCTGGCAGACCAGGTAGCCGGGGACGCGCATCCACGGAAAGTCGCGGCGTAGCGCGAACGCCAGCGAGACGGCGGGATTCAGGTGGGCGCCGGAGACAGCGCCCATGAACAGGACGACCGCCATCACCGTCAGGCCCGGAGCGACCACGGACGCAGCGAGACTGATCTGGCCCTTGGCGTGGAGGATCGCGCCGCCGGCCGCGGCGAGCACCAGCAGGAAGGTTCCGAACAGCTCGGCGAACAGCCGGCGCCACTCGCGGCTCGGATCGCCGAACTCGGCGGGCGAGCCGAACTCCAGCGCGAGCATGTGGCGCGTGCGCGCGCCGAGCAGACCGACAGCCGGACCATCGTCGGCCACGACAGGCTCGTCGGGCATCGCCACAAGCTAACACGCGGCGGGCTAGTGTATGCGGCGAAATGACCGCGACCGGCCGGCCGTCCCCATCGTTTGAAGGCCCGCTGGAGCGGCCCGCATGGGAGTCTCCGAGGCGGGATCTGCGCTCGCTGTACCACAAGCACTTCGGCGACCGCCGCAAGGAGCGCCAGCTGCTCTCGAGCAGCGCCTTCTTCGTGACGTTTGCGACGGTGCGGGCGATCACGCACGCGATCCGGGCGGAACGAGGGCCGTTTCGCAACATCACGCCGGGCGGGCGTCACATTCACCACATGACGTTCGGGATCACCGGGCTGTTGACGGTCGGCTACCTGTGGCTGCTCGAGATCGGGATCAACGAGCAGCGCCGCTCCTCGCGTGTTACCTCGCTCGTGTACGGCAGCGGCGCAGCGCTGACGCTCGACGAGTTCGCACTGTGGCTGAACCTCGAAGACGACTACTGGACCAAGCAGGGCCGGGAGAGCATCGACGCGGTCGTGCTGTTCGGCTCGCTGCTCACGCTGAGCGTGCTCGGACGAGGTTTCCTGCTCGAGCTCGTGCACCCGGAGCGCGGGCGGCTGTAGGCAGCCCGGCGGTCAGCTGTTTAAGGCGTATTTAGCGTTGTGCGGCGCGGGCTTTAGGTCGCTGCGCCACAATCTTGGGGATGGATCGCAGCTTGAGGTACAAGATCACGGTCGGAGCGATCGTGGGGGTCGTGCTGGCGTGCGGCGCAGTCGCAGCTGTGGCGGCGACCGGTCCGAGCTCGAGCCATCACGGTGCAAACCGGCGCCAGGCGGCTCATCAGAGACTGCGCGACCGCAGCACGCTGGCCGTGGCCTCGGCGTATCTCGGCGTGTCGAAGACGCAGCTGCGCAAGGACCTGCGCAAAGGCAGGACGCTGGCGCAGGTGGCCAAGGAAACGAGCGGCAAGTCCGAAACCGGCCTGATTGAAACGCTCGTCGCGGCGCGCAAGGCGCGGTCGGTTGCGAATACCGCCCAGCTGGAAAAGCGCGTCCGAGCCAGGGTCAACCGCGTCGGCGGTCTGGGCTCGCTCGGCCTTGGGGCCGGTGGACCGAAGGCTGCCAGCGCACGCAGACACGGCGACTTTGCCGCGCGCAGCTACCTGGGTTTGCCGGCGGCCAAGTATCTTGGGCTGACCGCGGCGCAGCTGCAGAGCGATCTGCAGTCGGGCAGGACGCTGGCGCAGGTGGCCAAGGAAACGAGCGGCAAGTCCGAAGCCGGCCTGATCGAAGCCCTTGTGGCGGCCCGCAAGGAACGGCTGGCAGCGGCTGTTACAGCAGGTGTGTTCAGTCAGGCGCAGGCGAGCGCGCGTGAGGCTGCGCTTACCAAGCAGATCACCGCGCTGGTGAACCGGCACTTCTCGGCAGCCGGCTCGAGCTGAATCGGCAGCACGGGCTGGGCGTCGGCAGCGCGGGCTGGGCGTCGGCAGCATGGGCTGGGCGTCGGCAGCACGGTCTCGGCCAGCTTGCTTGGTTGGTTTGGCGACGAGTCTCGATGACCCGCCGGGCTGCCTGCGGTCGGCGTACTAGCGATCGAGGTTGACCGGCGGCAGGTCGCGGATCTGATCGCGCGTGAGGTTGACGCGGATGTCGTCGTCACCGACGTGGGTGATGGCGCCGATCGGGATCGCCACCTGCTTCTTGCCCCACAGGTGGCCCTCCTGCAGCAGCAGGTGCGTGACGTGATGGTCGCGGGGGTCGATCACGAGACCCTGCACGCCTCCGACGTGGCCGTCGCTGGCATGCACCGGTTCGCCCCGGCGGACGTCGAGCTCGCCGACGGGGATGCGGTCGGTGGTGATCGACGGGGGCATGCCGACCATCCCGGTGCCCGCGACGCCGAGCCCTCCCATGCCGGTCATGCCGAGCCCGTAGTAGGGCCAGGCGAGCACCTCGTCGGCGCCGTAGCCGAGCTCAGGGTCGGCTTCGGTGAGGAAGTGCGTCTCTTCGGCTTCTTCGAGTTTGTTGAACTCGGCCAGCGAGCTGCGCAGGTGGATGTCTTCCTGGGTGGCGCTGGCGACCAAGTCGATCGGCACCAGTCGGCCGCGCTCGATCGCGCCGCGCGGCTGGACGACCAGATGCGTGAGAACGCGCGAGATCGGGTCGAGCACGACACGGTCGAGCTTCCCGCAGGCGCCGTCGCTGCAGCTGACACGTGCTCCGATCTCGTAGGCGGCCGTGTCGGTCATCGGGAGCGGGCGGCTGTGCGATTCACGGTCATCTGTGGTCGCGGGAGCAGGCGGCTGCACAATTCATGATCATCTGGGGTGGAGCAGGCGCTGCACAGTCGAGCATCTGAGGACAGGTCTACACGGTCAGTGGGCTTCTTTGGCGAAGGCGCCGAGGTCGATCGCGTTGCGAGGGGCAGTCAGCGTGATCGGCTGGTTCCAGCCCGAGAACGTGACCTTGCCGCTTTCAGAGCCGCGCTTGACGAGCTGGACCGGGAACGGCTTGCCGCTGGTGGCGACATAGATCGAGCCGTCCTTGGCGGAGTCGGTGAGCTCGACCACGGGCTGGCCGTTGACTTTCGTGGTGGCGCCCTTGACGAGCGAGGAGGTGTTGGTGAGCGCCTGGTCGATCAGCTTGCTGAGGTCGGTGAGACTGGCCAGCGAGGCGAGTTCGCCATTGCTCGCGGGAGCCTTTAGCCACTTGCCGCGGAACAGCTGTGCGGCGGCCGAGCCGCCGAAATGGCTGTAGAAGGCAGGGCTGCCTTTGATGTAGATGCTGTTGTCGACGACGATCAGTTCGAACGCCAGGCCGTTCTCCGCGAGCTTGCCGCGGCCGCCGGTGCCCGAGGCGAGATACATGTCGAGCGTGATCGGCGAGCCGCCGCTGGAGAGCCGGCCCGCGATGTGAACGCTGCTGGCGCTGTCGGCGGCAGACTTGGTCGCGGCGAGGATCTCGGCCGGCGATTTCGAAGCGACGCCGTTACCCGAGGAGGAGCCGCCGCAGCCGGTGAGCAGGCCGGCGAGCGCGATCGCCATCGCGAGCGCGGCGCCGAGGAGCCCGCGGCGAGTGCGCGCAAGAAGCCCGACACGCGCGCGTGCGCTTGCGGCCGACACCAGCATGACGCCAGCGTACCCGAGCCGGCGGTCGTGGCACGCAGCGTCATATCGGCGCGTTTGTGAGCGTCGAGTTCCGGGTAAACGAATCTGGCCGGAAAACCGCAAAATCGATGGAAAGTAGGCGCGCTGCAGACGCGTTTCTCTATGTGACGAGAGCGCAAACGCACGGCTAAAGCCGGACGTTACGGATGCCGACTGCGAGAACGGACCAGTGCGCGAAAGAGCGTTTGCCGATATGACGGGAGCGATTCAGCTCGGTTCGAGACTGCGGCGTGGCGGAGAGCAGGCTCACGCTTGGACGCGGGCGCTCGCTTCGAGGACCGACGCAAAGGCCTCGGTCCAAGATCAGCGCGGGAGCGATGCGCGCGTCATCTGGGCGTTGGGCGCGAGCGCATCGATCGCTCTGGCCGCGGGCGCCGGCGTGGTGCTGGCATCGAGCACGGCCGTCACGGTCGCGTGCCTCGTGGTGCTGGCGGTGATGGCCGCGGCCGTCGGCTGGCTCGCCGGCGAGCAGCACCGGACCAAGCTCCAGGGCGAGATCGAAGCTCGCTCGCTGCAGCTGCGCAAGACGATGACCGAGCTCGAGGTGGCGCAGGCCGAGACCGTGCGCAGACTGTCGATGGCGGTCGAGTTCAGGGACGAGGACACTGGGGCGCACATCGAGCGGATCGGCACGTTCTCAACGCTGCTGGCCGAACAGATCGGCCTCGAGCAGGAGCTGTGCGAACGGATGAGTCATGCGGCGCCGCTGCACGACGTCGGCAAGGTGGCGATCCCGGACGCGATCTTGCTGAAGCCGGGCAAGTTGACCGCGGAGGAGCGAGCGATCGTCGAGACGCACGCCGAGGAGGGACACCGTCTGTTGAAAGGGTCGAGCTCGGCGATTCTCGACATGGCGGCGACGATTGCCCTGAGCCATCACGAGAAGTGGGACGGCAGCGGCTACCCGCGCGGGGTCGCCGGCGAGTCGATCCCGATCGAGGGTCGGGTCGTGGCGATCGCGGATGTGTTCGACGCGCTGACCAGCGACAGGGTCTATCGCAAGGCCTTCTCGGTCGAGGAGGCCGTACGGATGATGCGCGAGGAACGAGGCAAGCACTTCGACCCGGTGCTGCTGGACGCGTTCATGGAGGTGCTCGAGCAGTCGGGCCCGGATGCGCGCGAACAGGTCAGGGCCGATCCGGCGGCGGTCGCGGAGAGCGCCCTGGAGACGTTCGCGACGGCGCTCGAGCGCGGCGAAGCCGAGCCGGCCGAGAGCGCGATCGCGCAAGCGATGGAGGACGGGCTGGGCGCGGGCGACGTGCAGGGCGAGGTGATCGAACCGACGCTGCGCCGCCTGGCCGAGCTGCGAGAGCGCGGGCAGCTCGACGCCGAGCACGAACAACTCGCAATGACGATCGTCCGCAGAGTGCTGGCGACGCTGCGCAGGTATCTGTTGAGCGGGCGCGAGGATGAGGACGTGCTCGAGCGGATCGAGCGGTCGGTCGAGCAGGTCGAACAGGCCCTGCGCTCCGCGGCCGTCGGTTAGAGGCCCCGGCGGATAGAGCCCGTCGGATAGATTTCGCCGCGTGACGGCCAGACAGGCAATCGTGACGGGCGGGGCGGGGTTCATCGGCTCGCATGTGGTCGATTCGCTGCTCGCCGACGGGTACGGCGTTACCGTGATCGACGACCTGTCATCGGGGAGCGCCGAGAACGTCGCCGGGGAGGCGCGGCTGGTCGAGCTCGACGTGGTGGACGGGCCGGCGGTCAGGACCGTGGTGCAGGAGGTAGGGCCCGAGGCGGTCTTTCATCTGGCGGCGCAGGCGAGCGTGACGGCCTCGGTCGAGAATCCGCTGAGAGACTGCGACGTGAACGTCAAGGGGACGCTGAACGTGCTGGTGGCGTCGAACGAGCTGGGCATTCCGGTGGTGTTCACGTTGACGGGCGGCGCGCTGTACGGGGACGAGGCGCCGATGCCGACGAGCGAGGAGCGCGAGCCGGCGCCGCTGGCGCCGTACGGGGCCTCGAAGTGGGCCGGCGAGGCGTACGTCAAGACGTGGTCGCTGGCGGCGGGTGTGGCGAACACGGTGGCGAGGCTCGGCAACGTGTACGGGCCGCGGCAGAACCCGCATGGAGAGGCGGGCGTGGTGGCGATCTTCGCGCACAAGCTCTACGCCGGCGAGCAGCCGACGCTGTACGGACACGGCAGGCCGACGCGCGACTACATCTACGTGGGCGACGTGGTGAGCGCGCTACGCGCCGCAGTGGGCAAGCGCGGCACCTACAACGTGGCCACGGGCGTGGAGACCGACGTGATCACGATCTGGAACGAGCTACAAAAGGTCGCCGGCGTCGAGATCGAGCCGCGCCTGGCCGACCTGCGCCCGGGCGAGCTGCAGCACAGCTGCCTCGATGCGAGCAAGGCCGAACGCGAGCTTGGCTGGCGCCCGCAGGTATCGATCGCGGAGGGCCTGCGCAAGACCTACGAGGCGCTGGTCGCGGAGTTCGCGCGGGTTTAGTTTCCGTGCTCGCGCTGCGAGCCCGCGCGGGCTGTTGAAAATGGGTGATGATGTGGGGGTCGCCCGCGACGCCGATCCTGCCCTTGGTGCTTGTGAGCCCGAGTTTAGTTTGGCGTGTGGGTCTCCCCGGAGCTCCGGACTGTTGCCTTGAGCACGCCTGTCAGACTCGTTTGTTCTTGAGGCCCCTGGGCGGCGATCGTGTTGATCGACGACGTGGAGGTGCGGGGTGGAGACGATTGTTGAGCGGCCGGGGGCGCTGGATGTTCATAAGGAGCAGGTGACCGCGTGCGTGCGGGTGCCTGCCGAGCAGGGGCGTGGGCGTGAGCAGCATGTGGCCGAGTTTCAGACGACGGTGCGGGGCTTGCTGGCGTTGCGCGATTGGCTTGAAGCTCATCGTGTCGAGCAGGTCACGATGGAGGCGACCGGGGTGTTCTGGAAGCCGGTGTGGGCGATCCTGGAGGACGCTTTCGAGCTGGTGCTTGTCAACGCTCGGCATGTCAAGCAGGTCCCCGGCCGCAAGACCGACGTCAAGGACGCCGAGTGGATCTGCCGCTCGCGGAGGCGGGGTTGCTGCGCGCGAGCTTCGTGCCGCCGAAGCCGATCCGCTCGCTGCGGAACCTCACCAGGTATCGCAAGACCCAGATCCAGGAGCGCCAGCGTGAGGCCAACCGGCTGCATAAGGCGCTGGAGGACACCGGGATCAAGCTCGACTGCGTCGCCTCGAACATTCTCGGGGTCTCCGGTCGCGCGATGCTCGACGCGCTGATCAGCGGCACTACCGACCCGGAGGTTCTGGCCGACCTCGCCAAGGGCCGGTTGCGGGTCAAGCTTCCCGCGCTGCAGGAGGCCCTTGAGGGCCGCTTTGACGAGCTGCACGCTCTGTGGATCGGTGCGATCCTTGAGCACATCGATTTCCTTGACGGGCAGATCGATCGTCTCTCGGACGCGATCGAGGAGCAGATCCGCCCTTTCGCCCCAGCCGTTGAGCTCTTGTGCACGATCCCCGGGATTCAACGGCGCGCAGCAGAGGTGATCATCGCGGAGATCGGGACTGACATGAGCGTCTTTCCCACCGCCAAGCACCTCGCCTCATGGGCAGGACAGTGCCCGGGCAATGACCAGTCCGCGGGCAAACGCCGCTCCGGCAGGACCCGCAAGGGATCAAAGTGGCTTGACTGGACGCTCGAGGAGAGCGCGCTCGCCGCGGTGCGCAGCAAAGACACCTACCTCGCCGCGCAATACCAACGGCTACGCCCACGCCGCGGACACAAGAAGGCGCTCGGCGCGGTCAAGCACTCGATCCTCTGCGCCGCCTGGCACATGCTGTCCACCGGCGAGCTCTATGACGACCTCGGCGGCGACTACTTCCGCAAACGCGACCCCGAACGCACCACCAAACGCCTCATCGCCCAGCTCGAACGTCTCGGCACACCGTCACGCTGAACGAAGCCGTGGCTGCCTGAACCTTATTTTCCTGTCAGGTCAGGTCGCGGGACAGGTCGTTCGGGTGGGCCGGTCGATCGAGGAGCCATGCCGGGCTGGCACGGTCTGGAGCCGTTAGCATTCGGTCGGTCTGCGATCGGCTGGGAGGCGAGCCTGATTGGCCGAAGCGGAGGCGTGCGGCGAGATAGCTCAGTTGGTAGAGCACACGACTGGCCGTCAGCCAGTACTCGATGTAGTCGTCGAAGAGAGGGATCTCGGCCCGGCCGACGCTCCTTGCAGCCCCGCGGCGTGTCGGCTTCTGCCAGACACCGGCTTCAACCCGGGTGATGATCTTGCGCAGCTCGACACGGGCGGTCCGCTCGTTCCAGCCCCCGCCGCACCCATAGTCGCAGTCGCAGTCTCGCCGCTCGTGCAGGAACACGGCCTGCCGCTCGCCATACGCGCGGAACCGCAAGCGGAATGCCAGCGTGCCATCGGCCCGTACTTCGGTGTCAAGCGTCCCTGTCGGCTGCGGAGCCATCAGACGCCGACCGCTCCGTTGTGGCTACGGTGCTTGTGCATCGGACCCGCTTCCAATTTGTCCCGGACCGGGGCGTTGGCGCGCTGCCGGCAACCTTGTTTGTGAACTGATCCTACCTTGCCCATGCGGTAGCCGACCGCATGCGGTGCCGGCCACGCGACTGTGCCCCGGGACTCCAAATGGCGGCTGCTTGAAAGTAGACGTTTTGGGGTATAATGAGCGGATGCCTACCAAGCGTTTCAGCGAGCTGGCGGAGACTGCAGCAGACCGGTTCGGGCTGGTCACGATCGATGACGCGCGGGAGGTTGGCTACGAGCCCAAGACGCTTGTGAAGCTGGCTGGGCGAGGACAGCTGGAGCGGGTGAGCAGGGGTGTCTACCGGGTGCCCTTCGTGCCGGGTGGAGCGATGCAGGCATACATGGCGGCGGCGTTGTGGCCCCAGGGTGTACAAGGCGTGCTCACGCACGACACAGCATTGGATCTGTGGGATGTCAGCGACGTGAATCCCGCCAAGATCCATATCACCGTGCCACGCGGACACCGCCCGCAGCGAGCGATCCCCAGAGCGTACGTGATCCATCGCGAAGACCTTGACCCGGCTGAGGTCACCGCGACCGAGGGGATCCCCGTCGTCAAGCTCGCCCGCGCCCTGCGCCAGTGCGCCCGGGAGCACATCGGGCGCGATCTGCTTGAGCAGGCCGCCCGCCACGGCCGCGCTCGCGGGCTGCTGAGCGCTCAGGAGCACGAGACGCTGGTGCGGGAGCTTGGGCTCGAAGGCGTCAGCGGACGAGCATGAGCACACCGCCCAAGCGCCCAAAGACGGTGAACCGGCTGCAGCGGCTGATCACCGAGTGGGAGCGCGAGTCTGGGCAGCCGGTGCGGCGCCTGAACCTCAGGGTCGCCTCAATGATGCTCGCCGGCGCACTGCGACGCGCAGTTGACGGTGACGGAGCCGTCATGTTCGTCACCAGAGGCGGCGTGGCGATGGAGCTGCGAGCCAGCGAGAAGGCGCGCGTTACGGGCGACGTGGATCTCGTCCTACGCGGTGACCCCGAGTCTCTGCTCGCGCACCTCGATGCCTCCCTCGCGGACGGCTACGAAGAGTTCTCCTTCGAGCGCAACGAGCCACAACCGCTCGAACTGCACCCACACGTCCGCAGGATCCGGGTGAAGGTCGCGTTCCGCACCAAGCCCTTCATGACGCTTGTTGTCGAGGTCGCACCTGTCGAGGCCGGAGGCGATGAGATCGAAGAGATAGCTGCCCACGACCTCAGCACCATCGGCCTCGACGGCCCCGACGTCATCCCAGTGCTCGCCATCCGCTGGCAGATCGCCCAGAAGCTGCACGCCGTCACCGAGCCACCACTACGACCCGGCCGGGAGAACCCCCGCTACTGGGACCTCATCGACCTGCAACTCCTCCAAGCCGTCGCCGGAGAGAACCTCGCGCCCGTCAAGGACGCCTGCCAGCGCATATTCGCCGCACGTGGCCAGCAGCCCTGGCCACCGCACATCACGACCTACCCCGACTGGAGCGACCGATACACCACGATGGCCAGCAGCCTCGACATGCCGATCACCGACCTCAACGAAGCAGTCGAAGTCGTCCACGCGCTCATCTACGCCATAGACACGAGCTGAAGCCTCGTATCTTCTCGCGCTCATGCCCGCGCCAGCCCAAACCCAGGACAAATCATCAGCTCCGAGAACCCGGGCCAGGGTCATCCGCACCCTCCAGATCAGCAGGCCAGGTCGCGAACTCCCGCTATCTGCCCGGCCAAGCAGTGACCTCCGATCAGCTCGCAGCGCTCATCCAAAGGCCCAGAGACGCTAGGATCGACCGTCGCGGCGAGATAGCTCAGCTGGTAGAGCACTCGACTGAAAATCGAGGTGTCGGCGGTTCGAGTCCGCCTCTCGCCATCGCCTAGCAAGGTATTCGGCCTCGCACCTAGGTCTTGGTTTCACCCCCGACTGGGGCCGGTGGCTCCGGATTAGCAGGAAACGACGTGCGTCCGATGTGCGCGATTGTGAGCTTGGTGAGGCTTAGCACCAATCGTGCATCGCGATGGTCTACCGCGGTCTACCGGGAAATTGTCTGTTCTCTCTTAGGCGACGTTCTACGACAGACCCGCTCACTGTGACGCGCCGCCTAGCTCCATTTGTGGGCACGCGACCACTGGCTAGGCGATCCCACATAGCCATTGTCGCTTAGTGAGTTCAACCATGCAATGAATGCGTTGACGAGTCGGGGGTCAAACCGTGACTTGTGGCCTTGGGTAGATGTGCAGATGTCCTGACCGGTGTAGTCACGCAAGTGCGGCGGGATCTCTGGGCCGGAGCCTCCCCAGTAAGTGAATTCGGTCGATAGGAGCACGCGATCGGTTTTGGTGTCGTTGTGGATGTTTGCCGGGTTTGGGCAGCCGTCCTTGAGGCTGTGGTGGGAGTTAGCCTGCTGCCACTGTTGCGTAGCCGGGTCTCGGTGATAGATGTTGTCGCCGAAGGCTTGCTTGATGCTTCCGGTCAAGGTTGGGCGCTTGGCCTGAAACCGTGGGTCGCTCCAGTATTGGTCGAACGTGAGCACCTCGGTTACTCGCATGGCGAAGACGAGGCGCCCTTGGAGGCCGTAATTCTTCGAGCCGGTGCCGATCACCCAGTCCCCTACTTGCGCGGTGCGTCTGATGGTTGGCTTGCATGTGGCGAGCGTGCAAATCCCGTAAAAGGGATTTGGTGCGAACCCGAAGTCTCGGGCGACAACGTAGCAGTAGAGCTTCACGCCGCTGGCTTAGCAGCTGTAGCGTGCGATCGGTCGCTGCTCGCGCGTTTGCCCCTCGCTGGTTTCCCAGTCGTTGATGTCGCCGCAGATCGCGCCCTGGATACGGTCGGCTTGCCACCCGACGATCGCATCGGCGTATCGCTCTAGGGCCTCTGGGAGGTCGCACTCCGCGGCGCCGTGGGTCCACACGCCGACGATCCGCTTGCCTGTCCGCTGCGCTTGCTCGATCTCCCAATCCACCCAGCCGCTGTCCTTCGTCCCGGGAGAGACGAGCACGACCATCGTGCTCGCCCACGCGATGCGCGGCGCGAGGATGCCGTTCTTGATGTAGTCGGGGTCTTTAGCCTGGTTCGGGCTGGCGCTGTCGATTGACGAACCGCGCACGCTATGTCCCTTATTTGTCAACAACGTCTTCATCGCCTCGATGTGCGCGTCATCCTCGTGAATGTGGCTGATGAAGATGTTGGTGGTATCGGACATGGTCGTGAACTGTTTTGGTGTGTAGGATCCGCATCATTGTAGCCCCGCTCGCGGTCGCGCTCACGCCGCTGAGCCCGTGTGCGCGATGATCCCGCCGATCCTTGAGATATTCGTCGTTTGGCATCCGCAGGACGCGGACGGGCGGGCTGTCGCAGAACAGTTCGTCGAGCATTTCCACGGGACGGCGTTCTCGGGGCTGATTGGCGGTGCGGTCGAGATCTACGTTCGCTCCGAAGGGTGGCGCGACTCGCAGGACGCGCCGCGGCCAGTGCCTCCGGCCGCCCCCCTTCCCTACGGCGTCCCGAGCGCGGCGTTGACGGCAATCGTGCCGGTGCTCGGCAACGGCTTCGCGGCGGCAGTGCAGCCCGGCGTCGGCGCATGGTACGAGTACGCCCAGAACCTGATCGAGCTGAGGGAGGCCGCGCCCGAGCAGGTCGGGATCTTCCCGCTCCAGCTGTCTGCGGGCGCGACCGCCGGCACGAGACTCGGCGAGATCTTCGGGGCGCTGCAGCGCATCGGCGCCACGAGCGGGAACGTCGCCGAGGGTACAGCGGGAATTCGCTGCCGTGATCTGGCGCAGGGCATCGCGCAGCTGGCGAACGGACAACAGCGGCTGAAGGTGTTCGTGAGCCACACCAAACGATCGAGCGAAGGCGAGGGTGAGCGCCTGGATGAGCTGATCGAGCGAGTCCGGTACGTGATCGCCAACACCCGGCTCGGCGAGTATTTCGACGCGAGCGACCTCCAGCCCGGCGTGGAATGGGCCAGCGACATCGAGAACCATGCCCGCACCAGCGCGCTCTTGGTGGTCAGGAGCGATCTCTACGCCTCCCGGGAGTGGTGCCAGCGCGAGATCGCAACTGCCAAGCGCGCTGGCATGCCGGTGGTGATCCTCGACGCCCTGACCGTCGGCGAGCAGCGCGGCTCATTCTTGATGGATCATGTTGCTCGCGTGCCGAACAGGTCGGGCGCCGATGATGTCAGCGACAGTGCCATCGTGGGCGCCCTGAACCAGCTCGTCGATGAATGCCTCAAGCGCGAGCTTTGGCTGCGCCAGAGCGCGGTCACCGACGCCGGGGCCAGCTGGAACGTGACCTGGTGGGCTCCGCATGCTCCGGAGCCGTTGACGCTTTCAAGCTGGCTGCTGGACTGCCGTGCACGCCTGCCTGCTGAGGGCTGGATTCGCGTACTGCACCCAGACCCCCCGCTCGGGCCGGTCGAGCTCGAGGCGTTGGAGGAAATCGCCACGCTGTCGGGCCTGAAGGACCGTCTGGACGTGATGACACCGCGCGGTCTTGCCGCCCGCGGCGGCTAGTCCATGCCTACCGATCAAGACATCCTGCCCCCTGAAGCACTGCGCGGATTGCGCCTGGGGATTTCGGTCTCGCAGAGTGCTGATCTCGCCCAGCTGGGGCTGCTGGAGACACATCTGCGTCTCGCTCTGGCCGAGGTCGCGCGCGCGATGCTCTTCTCGGGGGCGCAGATCGTCTATGGCGGCCATCTCGACCCGTCCGGCTACACGTCGTTCCTTCAGGCCGAGATCGAAAAGTACGCTCGCCGCGACCAGCCGCTAGTCGTGTGCCTGGCGTGGCCTGAACACCGCCGGCTGCCTCTACTCGACATCGTCGCCGCCGAGGAGCGCATCGCCCTATGCGGCCGCATCGTCTACCTGGACCCTGCCGGCGAGCCAGTCGCGCGGGATTTCGAGCGCGGCGAGCTCGCCGAGTCAGTTAACGATCCGGCGCTGCTCGAAGCGTCGCTGACAGGGCTGCGTGAATACATGACGGCGCACATAGACGCCCGGATGCTGCTCGGAGGACGCCGAAAGGGCTTTCAGGGCCGCTACCCGGGGATCCTCGAGGAGGCGCTGCTCGCGATAGGCGCCGGCCAGCCATTGTTCCTGGCGAGCGGGTTCGGCGGGGCAACCCTGAACATCGCGCGGGTGCTGGGCCTTGACCCGGATGGACAGTTCGCTCAGCTCGGACCGGCAGATGACGTCGATGAGGGTCTCTACGAGGGTCTTGAGCTGATCGCCGCGAAGGCCCAGGAGGTGGGCTGGCAGGCCAAGGCGAACGGTCTGAGCTACGAGGAGAACCTGCGCCTTGCGGCCTCCTACCGTCCCAGCGAAGTTGCTTCCTACGTCGCGCTCGGGCTGGGCCGGCTGCGCTCGGCCACCCGCTAGGCACACGACCAGTAAGGATCAGCGAATGACACATAGTGAGCTCACCTTGGAGGAGTATCAGCGCGAGTCCGCAGCAACCGACGTTGAGGGCGCCAATGACGATCCGCTGACGCCGCTGCTCGGAATCGCCGGAGAGGTAGGCACTCTGATCGCCGAGTATAAGAAGAAGCGCCGCCCCGATGGCGTCGCTTACACCGGCTTTGAGGAGGTCGTCAAGACTGAGCTCGGCGACATCCTCTGGTATCTGGCGTCGCTTGCCCGGCGGGTGAACGTGAACCTTGACGATGTCGCGAGGCTCAACCTCGAGAAGACCCGTGCGCGCTGGCTGCCGCCGGACCCTGATCGACAGATCCCGTTGGACGAGGGGTTCCCCGAGTCCCAGCAGCTACCACGAAAGTTCACCGCTCACTTCACCACGTTCACGGATGAGAGCGGTGCCAGCAAGGTGCGGATGCAAATCGACGGGCAAGACGTCGGTGCCGCGATCGACGACAACGCCCGCGCGGCTGATGACTACCGCTTCCACGATGCGTTCCATCTCGCGTATCTGGCCGTGCTCGGCTGGTCGCCGATCCTGCGGGCGCTGCTAAAGCGCAAGCGCAAGGACGACCCTGAGATAGACCGTGCCGAGGACGGCGCGCGAGCGTGCGCCACCGAGGAGGCGATCGCGGCGATGATCTTTGAGCTGGCAAAGCCCTACGACTATTTCGCGGGTGCCGAACGCGTCGATGACATGATCTTGGACGCGGCACGCGCGATCACCTCAAGGCTTGAGGTCGGGCACCGCACGGCGGCCGAGTGGGAGACGGCGATTCTCGCCGGCTTCGCGGCCTGGCGCGCCCTACGAGATGCCGAAGGGGGCGCGGTCAGTGTCGACATGGACGCCGGCACGATCGACATGGCGGATCATGTCCAGAGCGGCATCTGACCAGTAGGCGCAGATGCCGCCTGAGTGTTCACAATCCCCCACTGCGGGGGGAACACAGCGGCCAGCTCTTCGCGGCTTGGTGAGAACTTCTGCTTGATCCTTTTGCGGCCTGAGATGCCGGCTGTCTCGGGGTGCGCGACGCGCGCGTACTTATCGACCTCGCAGAAAAGGTTTTGGCAATCGATCAGATGCAGGGAGCGTCCGAACAGACCGTCGAACTCCAATCCGAGACGGGCGAAGTGATGATCCTGGTGCTCGACCATGTAGCGAATGACCTCCGGCTCGATCCCAGACGCCTCCGGCCCGAAGCACTTGCGGATCCCGTCACACGCCCCAGGGCCCGCGACGACGAACTGGTTCTCGCTGGCGGCCATCAGCGGCGTGTAGTTCAGGTTAACGGTGTACTGGAAACCCAGGAATCGGCCCACCGACGGGTATTTGATCAGCCGTTCATATACCGAGGTTAACGTCTTTGACGATGCCACGAGCCGGGGAAACCCGTCGCGCATGATCTGCTCGAGCAGCCGCAGGTGGTTGTGGTGCTTGGAACGCTCGCCGAGTTTGGGAGGCGGCATCAGATACGCAGCCGAATAGATGGGGCCATCCTTGGCAGCCGCATCGAGCGCGTAACAGTAACGTGAAAAGTTAAAGGTTCTCCATTCAATCGCGTCCAGCTCGTGCTCAAGCCTGCGCCACGTCGAAATGCGATTGAACAGCTTGAACAGCAGTACGCGGAAGACGACATTCTCCGGATCATCCGCTGCATCGTCGCCGTAGATAACCTCCTGAATTAGGTACTGCGAGACGCGGTCGGCGGCCCGGTAAACATTGGTGAACCGGTAGTCGCGCAAAATCGGATCATTACTCCAAGGCCCCCCCACACCTTCGAGTCTTGCGAGATAGATAGCCTGTCGCGCAGCCGCGAAGCGCCAGTAGGTATCAAATACCGGCGTGGGTGTAAGTGTCTGCCCGGCGACCTCGATCGGACGACTGTTCTCATCGTGGTGTAGCGGCAGGTCGCGGACCATTTCGAGACGCGGCTGGCTGACCGTTGGACACTCCGCCAGGTTGCCCCCAGAAGCTCGCGTCACGCGGGAAGTATACGTGCACGTTCGGCGCCGCGACACGGCCACGACGAGTGCCGCGGACTCGAACGAGGCGTGTCGAACAGGCGTTCTCTCGCCCAACGGCCGCTCCTGGGCGGCCGCGAACACGAGCGGTCCTTTAGGTGGCGTCGGCTGCGAGCCGATCGATCAGCGCCTTGACGGCACTTCGGTCGAGGATGTCCAGCTCGGTGTGCGGAATCGACCACTGCGCGAGCGCCGAGACGATCGCCTCGTCGGTGGAGCGCTGAAACGCCTCGCCCGAGGGCCGAACGTCGTCGGCTTGGAGCGTGATGCGTGGCGGGATATAGATCAGGTGGTGGTAGCGCTCGGCGACCGCGACAGGGGTGCTGCGCTCGAGCTCCTCAAGTAGCGCGGTTTCCGCAGGCGTCGGCGCGCCGCGCGCAGCCGCCTGGGCCGTGTACGCCCACACATCGATTAGCGAGCGCGGCGCGACCCATGCGTGCTGCTCGCGCTCGAACCGGTACTGCAACAACCAGGCAACCGACTGGCTCACGACCGTAGCGTCCTCATTGACCGGCAGCCCGCGCGCAGCGAGCGTCCGCCCCGGCGTCAAGAGCACCGGGACCGCCAACACCTCGCTTAGCTCCTCTGCCAACGTGCTCTTGCCGACGCCGTGCGCCCCGGTGATCGCCACCCGCATACCGAGATGATCCCGCATCTGCGGCCTACCTGTCAACGAGGCAGCTCTCATCGCGCGCACGTGACGGTGCGACCGGTCTGGGCTGACGCCGTCGCCGAAGAGGCCGTTCGCAGGCCGCGTACATAGTTGCGCTACATGGAGTGGACTCCGCTACAAGCGCCGTTCGGGTTTGGGCCGACGAACCCCTGCGGATTCATCCGGTCGGCGCAACACGATCGTCCTTTTGTGTTGCGTGATCGGAGAATCAGATGGCCAAGAAGAGGGGTCCTCGTGGGCACTATCGGTTGTTGACACCGACGGAGCGCGCGGCGATCGAGGCGCGATTTCGCGCAGGTGCGCGCGTCCGGGAGGTGATGGCAGAGTTCGGGGTGCCGCACACGTCCGCATGTCGCATGCAGAACGAAGCAGCGCTCACGCGTCGGCGAGCGGTGTGCTCGCCGCACCGTCTGTCGTTTGAGGAGCGGGAGCGGATCTTCGTTGGGGTCTGCCGGGGCGAGAGTGACAGCGAGATCGCGAGGGCGCTCGGGCGCCACCGCTCTACCGTCGGGCGGGAGCTCCGCCGCTGCACAGAGCGTCGGCAGTATCGGCCGCTGAAGGCCGAGCGCGTGGCGAGACGGCTCTCGCGGCGGCCGAAGCCGACGAAGCTTCAGAGCTTCCCGCGGCTTCTCTCGGCGGTAGAAGACGGCCTCGAGCGGCGCTGGTCGCCGCAGCAGATCTCGTCCAGACTGAAGCTCGACCACCCCGGTGATGAAGGGATGCGGATCAGCCACGAGACGATTTACCGATCGCTGTATGTGCAGTCGCGCGGCGAGCTGCGCCGGCAGCTGACCGCGAACCTCCGGACGGGTCGCTCGACGCGCCGCCGCCGGGGTCGCATCGGCGCGCGCGGCGGAATCGCGGAGATGGTCTCGATCGCCGAGCGTCCGCCGGAGGTCGATGAGCGCCGCGTTCCCGGCCACTGGGAGGGAGACCTGCTGATCGGCGCCGCGAACAAATCAGCGATCGCGACGCTAGTCGAGCGCCAGACCCGCTATGTACTGCTTGCTCGGCTCGGCCACGACCGCACGAGTGCGCACGTGGTAGAGGCGCTCAAGGTACGCATCGCCGAGTTGCCTGCCCAGCTGTTGAAGTCATTGACCTGGGACCAGGGCCAGGAGCTCGCAGCCCACAAGCGATTCAGCAGCGACACGGGCATCCAGGTGTACTTCTGTGACCCCCGCTCTACGTGGCAGCGCGGATCGAACGAGAACACCAACGGGCTGCTCCGTCAGTACCTGCCGCGCAAGCTCGACTTGGCTGCGCGCAGCTGGGCGCGGAACCTTGATTTGGCCCCACCCCGTCCGACGCGCTGCGGACCGTTCGAGCTTTATCGAGCTCGGACGGGAGGCGGCGGAGAGGGATGGGATCACGAGTGGAGCTGTTCGAGCAGATAAGACGGGACCGCGATCGGGAGGATCTGTCGATCCGGGCACTGGCGGAGCGTCATGGTGTCCACCGACGTGCTGTCAGGCAGGCGCTGGCCGCGGCGTTGCCGCCACAGCGCAAGCGACCTGAGGGGCGCCCGGCACCGAAGCTTGGTGAGTATCGGGACGTGATCGATAGCTGGCTGTTGGCCGACCGGGACGCGCCGCGCAAGCAGCGCCACACCGCGCGGCGGATCTGGGAGCGTCTGGGCTCAGAGCGCGGCGCGCAGGTCTCAGAGCGCGCGGTGCGCAAGTGGGTCGCCGCCCGCCGGCGTGAGCTCGGGGAGCCACCGGCGGCGATGGTGCCGCTGGTGCACGACCCCGGGGCCGAGGCCGAGGTCGATTGGGGCGAGTCACTCATGATCCTGCGGGGCCAGCCGACGAAGGTTTTCATCTTCCACATGCGGGCGTGTCATTCGGGCGGCGCGTTCGCGATGGCGTTCCAGCGCGAGACCCAGCAGGCGTTCCTCGAGGCGCACGTGCACGCCTTCGACTGGTTCGGCGGCGTGTTTCACCTGGTTCGCTATGACAACTTGAAGGCCGCGGTCCAGAAGATCCTGAAGGGCCGCCGCCGCGTGGAGTCAGACCGCTTCGTCGCGCTGCGCTCGCACTACCTGTTCGAGTCGCGCTTCACCCAGGCCGGTGAGCAGGGCGCCCACGAAAAGGGTGGCGTCGAGGGCGAGGTGGGGCGCTTTCGCCGCCGTCATCTCGTGCCGGTGCCGCAGGTCGACAGCCTTTCCGAGCTCAACGACCTGCTCGCCGCCGGGTTCATCGCGGATCTGAAGCGCACGATCAGGGGCCGCTCAGAGACGGTCGGGCAGGCGCTTCACGCTGAGAGCGCCCTGCTGCGCACGTTGCCCTCAGACCCGTTCGACGCGCGCGAGCAGACCACGCCGAGGGTGGACTCAAAGGCCTTGGTCACGGTCCGCCAGAACCGCTACTCGGTTCCGGTCGCGCTCGTCGGGCGCAAGGTGCTCGTGAAGATCGGCGCCCGCGAGGTCGAGGTCTTCCACGAGCACCGCGAGATCGCGCGCCACGAGCGCCTGCAGGGTCGCTTCGGCGTGGCCGCCCGCCTTGACCATTACCTTGAGCTGCTCAAGCGCAAGCCCGGCGCGCTGCGCAGCTCGCTGCCGCTGCGCCAGGAGCGAGAGCGCGGCGCCTGGCCTGAGTGCTTCGACGAGCTGTGGAAGGCGATCGAGGGACGCTATGGCTCTTCAGAGGCCGCGCGCCAGATGGTCGACGTGCTGCTGCTCTGCCGCGAGATGAGCCCGGCGCGAGTGGAGCTGGCGGCGCGCGGCGCGCTCACCGCCGGTGCGACCGACGGGCGCGCCGTTCAGGTCCTTGCCCGACGGGCGCAGCGGCCGCCCTGCGAGCACATCGAGCTCGAGCCGCGACTCGCGCAGATCGGCGGCGAGCAGGCGAGCCTCGATGACTATGACCAGCTGCTCACGAAGGCAGGATCCCGATGAGCACTCCGGCGAAGACCCAGGCGATGGAAGCGCTGATCGAGGCGCACGCGATCGAGCTGAAGCTCCCCACCGTGCGGCGGCGCTTCCGCGCCCTGGCCGAGGAGGCGCTTCGCGAGCAGCAGACGCCGGTGGCCTACCTGGCGGCGCTGCTCGAAGCAGAGATGAATGAGCGCTCTGAACGGCGCGAGAAACGACGTCTGATCGAAGCCCGCTTCCCCGTGATGAAGCGCCTTGAGGATTTCCGCTTTCACGATAACCCGAAGGTCTCCCAGGCGACGACGGCCGCACTCGCGGAGGGCTCCTGGATCGATGACCGCGAGTCGGTGATCTTCATCGGCGAGTCCGGCACAGGCAAGACGATGCTGGCAACGGCGCTCGCGGTCTGCGCCTGCCAGCAGGGGCGGCGCGTGCGCTTCACCACGCTCGCGGGCCTCGCCAACGAGCTCCAAGAAGCCGAGAGCCGCCGCGAGCTCGCCCGCGTCGTCGCCCGCTACGCCCGCACCGAGCTCGTCGTGCTTGATGAGCTCGGATATCTCGCGCTCCCCGAGGGCGCCGCCGAGCTCGTCTTCCAGGTCATCTCAGAGCGCAACGAGCGCGGCTCGCTGATCGTCACCACAAACTTGCCCTTCGGCGAGTGGACCAAGGTATTCCCCGATCCCCGCCTGGCCAAGGCCGTCGTCAACCGCATCACCCATCGCGCCCACATCATCGAGACCGGTTCTGAGTCCTGGCGCTTCCGCCACGGCCTGCAACGCAAACAGAAGGGGCCGAAATGAACACTGAACAGCCCGAAATCCCCCAAGCGATCGCCAGCGCCACCCTCGCCGAGGGGCGCAAAACGCCCCAGAACGCCCCGATCGCGGCGTCAGAGCACACCAAAGCGCTCGATCACGCCGATCGGCGCCCGCTGGGGGCTCTGCCGCCGGCGCGCCGGCGGCCTCTGCGCTTCGCTCGCCCTACGGGCTTCGCTGCGCTCCAAGGCCGCCGTGAAACCACCGCGGGTGGCAATCCGCCATCATCCGCACACACCAACAACCAGCACAGGGTGGGGCCACTTCAGAGTTCCGCGCTGGGGCCAGTGCAAGTTGCCGCTCCGACGCAGCCAAGTCGAGCTTGACCACATCGCCGCCGAGCTCAACGGCCGCCCGAGGAAAACACTCGAATGGCGCACGCCAGCTGAGAAGATGGAGGCGTTGTTGCGCTGACCGCTTGAGGTCGCCCCCGCTCGTCGGCCCAAACCCCTCGGTATCTGCGGGTATCTGCGGGTATCTCGGCAGGCAGCGCCCTTGTCGGCTGGCGCCGCAGATCGCACGAAATGCCCGCAAGCGCGCAAGCGCGGGCGTTTCGGCTACGATCCGCATTGCGACTCGGGCTGGTCGCCCCTCCCCTGAAAATCGTGGTGTCCTCGGTTCGATTCCGAGTCTCGCCATCCGAGTTGTTGGCTCAACCATGCGGATTCTGGGGGGGCGCAGGGCGGCGCGCAGGGGCGCGGAGGGGCTTCTTTAGGAGCCACGTCCTTTTCACGTGCTTTTCCTTGAGGGTGGTCGAGGGTTTGCGGCGCTGCGTGGCCGAGATTGCCTCGATTGGCCTCGAGATTCTCGGCCGTTCGAGGACTCCTGAAAAAATGATTGAGCCTGCGCGTCTCGCGAGCTCGAGGTAGGCCGGACGAATTCAGCCTCCCGCATTGCGGTTTCGCATCGCGAGCCGTCAACCTTGTCACCAGAGCGTATGGCGGAGGGATAGGGCAGCCATGACTCAGGGTTGCAGGATGACTTCCGCGGCGGGTTCGCCCTTGAGGCGCCGGAGCGCGGCGACGGTGACGTCGCCGCTGCCCAGGGCCAGGAAGCGCGAGATGGCGTACGTTTCGGCCTTCTTAACACCCGCAAAACGAAAGCCGGCGGGGGCGCTCCTCGTGACGCCCGGGGCCAGTGGCGGGCCGACGGTTCGGCGCACGCGCAGTGCGACGAAGTCGAGTTCGTGGGCCGCAACGGTGGGCGCATCGACCGTGGTGAGGTTCGCCAGATATGCCTTGAGCCCGTCGATGTTCCGCGGGACGATCACGATGGCCCTCGGTGAAGCGCTGGGCCCGAGAGCGTGTGCCACGTCCCGCCAGTCGTCGCGCTGGTACACCGGGATGGCGATCGTGGAGCAGATGAGCGCCACGCCGATCGCGCAGATCGCGAGCCCGATCGCCGTGCTCGCCAGCCGCGCGCGGGCCACGCCGAGTCCGCATGCCACGAGCACCGTGAGCGGAACCCAGACGGCGACCATGTTGGTGCCGTCGAAGATGTCGATGATGTGGGCGACGGCGAGGAACAGCGGGAGGCCAAGCGCGACCACGGCGACGATCAGCGCGTCGCGCCCGGCGGCACGCTCTCGGGGACTCCCATGCTTGCGCAGGAGTGCCACCGAGCTTGCAGACAGCAGGATGAGGAGCACGACCGCGGGCAGCACCAGTGCCGTGTACTTCCCTGTGGTCAGCACCTTCACGCTTTCTGCGACGCGGCCGGAGAGCGACAGTTCTTCGATCCAGTTGGTCTTCCCGTCGGCCCGCTCGCTCACGGCGAGCGGCACCAGCGCGAGGCCCACGAGCACCACGGCGCCGGCCGGCGCCCACATCCGTCGAAAGCTCACGCGCCGGGCGAGGATGAGCGCCTCGGGGAGGAACAGGAAGGCGGCGAAATAGTGAGTGAGGAGCGCGAGGCTCGATATCCCTGCCCACAGCCACAGCCGGCGTGTGCTCGGATCCGCCAGCGCACGCAGCCAGCACCCATAGGCCGCCGCGCTGAACAGGATCAGCAGCGGATAGCAGCGCGTCTCCTGGGAGTAGAAGAACATCGACGAGCTCACCGTCGTGATGGCCGCGGCCCACAGCCCGACGCGCGTCCCGACCTGGCGCCCGACCAGGTACATGACCGGGATCGTCGCGGTTCCCACGATCGCCGAGAAGGACCGCAGGCCGGCGGTGCTCAGACCGAAGACCTTCACCCATACCCACGCGAGCATGTAGTACAGAGGAGGCGAGGACTCGGTCGAGGAGAGGTGCGAGAGCATCCCCGTAAAGCTGTGGTGGAGCAGGAGAAACGTGTCCGCTTCGTTGACGTTCAGGCTCTGGACGTCGAGCGTGGAGAAGCGCCAAGCCGCGCCGATGATCGTGAGCGCAAGGACGATCGGGCCAGGGCCGACCTCTTGCAGCCACGACCTACGGCCGGGTCGCTCGGGCGCGGTGTCGACCCGCGGCGACGGGACAGCCGCCGAACTTCGCTCGATCGATGCCTCCATCGCGTGATTGTTCCAAGGTTCAATGGGCATTGTGGATATGCAGGCTCGCTGGTGCGCCTTCGGAACGCTTCGCGCACGCTCTCCAGCGTGGTCGGACCGCCGCGCCCCGCAAGTTGCGTGGCCAGCGACTCGGGTCCGTAGGGGTACACCCCGACCGGGCAGGGGATAAGTTCGACCACGCCGGCCCAGATATGGCGCAGAGCGTCGCTCGCGTAGAGCTGCCGCCACTTCCCATGGACGATCGTGGCCCGATACGATCAACAGTCTGCGCTTGTGCGTGCCGAATATCGATCTGCGCTGCCGAGGCGTGCTTTGGAGGCCGTCGAATACGGACAAAAGTCAAGCCACGTGGGCGTCTTGCGATCAATCGTGCGCCAGTGTGTTCGACGCCTGGATCGTGAGGGAGTTCCCAGCCCGTGGGTACCGAATATTCGGTCACGCCTGGCTCAAGCGCACGACGACTTTTGCCGAGTAGCGTCTCACGCCCATGCCCGCCGATCGCGCACAGCCCGTCATCTTCGCCCCGATCTTGTGCGTGCCGAAATCCGATCGCGCTCGACTCAAGCGATTCGCGCCGGTCGATCCGCCGCCCCGCTCGTCGTGGCGCGGCGGGCTGCTCAGGTTTCTCCGGTAGCCGGTGCTCAGTGCCGCCAGATTGTCGGGCGGTCCTCGCGCGATCACGGGATCAGCGGCGGCAGGCCTGGCCGGCGTGCCTTCCAGGGAGTAAGTCCAGGACGCTGGTGCTTTCGGGGGCGAGCTATGCTCGTGTCGGTGCTCGATTCGCGCTCGACAAGGCGACTGGCTGAGGCCTCGAAGGCGGCTTGGGCGGCCGAAGCGCGTGGCGAGGCTGCCGTGGCTGGTGAGGCGTGGCGCCGTTACCGCCTGATCCGTGATGCTTCTCGCGAACCAGACGAGCTGCTCGCGGAGGGCATCGCCCTGAGTCAGACGACGATCGAGCCGCCGTCTCCGGGTCGCATGCCGCGGTGAGCGGCTTCGGGAGGATCCTCGAAGATCTCAATCGTGCGGGCGTGCGCTATGTGCTCATTGGTGGGATCGCGTTGATCCGCCACGGAGTGGTTCGCGGGACCCGCGATCTCGACGTGATCATCGCCCCGGAACCTGAGAATGTCGAGCGCCTGCGGACGCTGATCGCCGACTGGCCGGCCACTCGCCCGGACGGCTCGCCGGTGCCCGACGACACGGTCGCGCCTGGAAGAACCATCCATCTGGCGACACCTTACGGCGCGCTCGACGTGCTGGCCGAGCCGCGACCGCCGCTCAGCTTTGCCGAGCTGTCCCCTCGCGCTGAGCAACGCCGAGTTGACGGCGTTGAGGCCCTGATCTGTTCGCTGGCCGATCTCGTCGCGCTCAAGCGGATCGCCGGCCGCGAGCGCGACCTCGTCGATCTTCACGATCTCGAGGCCGCGCACGGTGAGCTGCCAGACAGCCGGGTCGATACACCCGGCTCCTGAGCTCGCAGGCGAGCGCCACCGCCTAGACGAAAAGGACGTGGCAGCATCGCCACGTCCCTAACCGAGCAACTGCTCGCCCTCCGCGGGTACCAGGGCTGCCTCGCGGACCCCGATCGTGGCAGCCGCGCGCAGGACCAGCGTCGCATCACCGGTCGGGTCGGCCGCCGCGAGCAGCGTCAGCCGCCGGGTCTCGTTAGGTAACTCGAGCCATTACGTATCATCGACGGCGCCCAACACCGGGCTCTCCTTGCACGCCTCAGACAGCAGGCTGAGGGCGGCCAGGGCGACCAGAAAGCGGTCGGGGGATCGCCGGAGGAGAGGCCGAATGCGACGCTCAGGGCATCGCGTTGGCGATCCGGGAGACCATCGAGCCGGCCGAGCGGTGGGCTGCACAGCTGATGCAGTTTGCTCGCCAAAGCCTAGACCAGGCGCGCAACCCGCGACTCTCCCTGCGACCGGAAGGAGTAGTGCAGAGGCTCAAGCTAGCGGCGCCGAGCTCATTCGTTCCACTGCAGGTCGTCTGTTTCGGCGACCACCTGCTCGATCTGCTCGAAGGTGATGTCTGTGTGGCGGTCGTTGACCATCGCTTGCAGCGCCTCACGGATCGTCGGCGCCCAAACGCGACGCGTCACTGCGACTCGCCCGGGCTCCTCGTCGAACTGCTTCCCCTCGAGCTCCACGAGCGGCGCCCGTGCGCGCGGCGCATCGACGGGCACCGGCGCACCCCAACCGTAAAGCGTGATCTGGGCCTGCCAACCATGCGGACAAAGCTCGCCCATCACTGTCAGCGCCCGCCACTGGTCGGCGACCGGCTTCGGGCGGCGATGCTCGCGTTTGAGAACGATCGCGATCACGACGCACGCGCCGACAAGCGCGGCGATCAAGAGCGCGACGATTACCGTTTCGTGCGTGGATGCGTGCTCGTGACAGCCTTGCCAGCCACCGCGAGCTAGTGGGTTCCCCGGCAACGTTTGCCGGTTTCCGTAACAAGGGGGTGGGGGTGCTGGCGGCGAAGTTCTTGGGTCGAGATCGCGCTATTCGACCGGGAGGGGCTATGGCCGCCAGGGTGCAGTTGCGGGAGATCACCAGCGAGGAGGGCAATCGGCTGCTTCGGATCGTGCGACGCGCGTCGGGGTCGGTCGTGACGTGGCGCCGCGCGCAGATCGTGCTCCTCTCGGCGCAGGGGATGTCCCCGCCCGCGATCAGCGAGGTCGTGTTCACCGACCCGGACACGGTCAGGGATGTGATCCACAACTTCAACGCCGACGGGTTCGACTCGCTGTATCCGCGCTACCGGGGCGGGCGGCCGCAGACCTTCACGCTGCCCAAGCGTCAGGAGATCAAGCGGATCGCGCTGAGCGATCCCCAGGACCTCGACCAGCCGTTTGCGACCTGGAGCTTGTCCAAGCTCGCGGACTACCTGGTCGCCGAGGGGGTGGTCACGGACATCTCCCACGAGGGGCTGCGTCAGCTCCTTCGCGAGGAGAACGTCCGGTTTCAAGCCGTGAGGACGTGGAAGCGCTCCACCGACCCGGCTTTCACGGCCAAGCGCGACCGGATCGTTGAGCTCTACGAGCTGGCCGAGGCAGGCGAGGCGATCGTGATCTGCCTCGATGAGTTCGGGCCTCTGAACCTGCAGCCCCAGACCGGCGGCCGCGGCTGGGCACCCCGCGCCAAGCCCAAGCGAATCCGAGCCACCTACAAACGACCGCACGGCGTCAGGCACCTGATCTCCGCCTACGACGTCAGCGCCGACCGGCTCTACGGACACATCAAGAAGCGCAAGACCCGCGTCGAGTTCCTGGAGTTCTGCCGGTATATCCGCTCTCTGTTCCCGCCCGGCACCCGGCTGCACTTCATCCTCGACAACTTCAGCCCTCACCACGGCAAACAAATGCGCGAATGGGCCGCGCTGAACAACGTTGAGCTGGCGTACACCCCGCACTACGCCTCCTGGCTGAACCGCATCGAGGCGCAATTCCGAGCACTGAGGTACTTCACGCTCGCCGGCACCGACCACCCCGACCACGCCACCCAAGCCCGCCTCATCCGCCGATACATCCACTGGCGCAACCAACAACACCAACAACCCCCGCCTAAAACGCCTCATCAACACGGCAAACGTTGCATGACACTCCCTAGACACCCCGCGATGCTCACGGCATCTTCACCGTTGCGTAGGCTCCATCACGGCTTCGCAGACGCCCCTACTGCTCTCATCGACGCTCACGATACTCGCCTGCCGCGCACTGCGCTGGCTCGCGCGCCGCACGTCGGCGTGGCGCTCGTCGCCTGCATGCGTCGCGCCCGTACGACGAGGTACCTGGTGCTGATCGGGGTTCGTGGCCGCGACGATCCAGACGGACCCGCGGCCGACTATCGAGCCGTCGGGCTTCTTCCAGGCGGCGTAGTGGTTCCTCAGGGCCTCGGCGATCTCGCCCCGACGGCTCTCCCCGTACTCGCGGTTCAGGCGGATCAGCTCGGCGCCCGGGCCGATCGCGAGCAGGGAGTCGATCGCCTCGTCCATGTCCGTGCCCATGCAGTAGCCGAAGTCGCGCTGATGCAACTCGATCTCGTCGAACCCGGCAGCCTCGAGAATCCCGCGGGTGGGTCTCGGGGTTACCGAGCGAGAATGGCCCGGGCCCGCAGGTGTCGGCCACGTACTCTTCAGGTCGCGAGAGGAACCGCTCAACGACCTGCTTGGTCTCCGCCCATAACGGGCTATCGGCCTTGCGGCGCCAGCAGACCTTGGCGAGCCGACCACCGACCTACGACGACGCCCGAGACCGATCGCTCGTGCCAGTGCTCGCGGCGGAACGCCGCCGGGTGGCACGCGAGCAGACGCCGCTAGCGGCGCTCGCGGTCAGAGTCCTCGTTCATCGCAACGCTCCCACCGGTTGGAGCCGCGACATCGCAACGAGGGCATTCGCTTGCAGGCGGGCTGCCTAGGGTACTGAGCTGTCGTTCTTCGCGGCTGTAGCCACCTTCGGCGCCGCGGTCGGGGTGACTACCTCCGAGCTTTCGATCGAGTTGACGTTCCCCCGCCGATGCTGCGACTGCCGAAGCGCTGCGAAAGCCACCTCGGAGGTAATCGACAGCTCTCGATTCGGCGTGTATAGCCGGCGGAGAGTGACGCAGTGGAGCAACACCGAAAGAGGCACGGCGAAGACCGGGATGAGCACGAACGGGAGCCGGCTGATCAGCGGGTTGGGTTAACCGAATGCGACTGGCCACAGCGGCGTGGCGGACGTGAGGGCGCCGAGCGTGACGGCCATTACCAGGTCGGTGATGCCTGCGACGTTCCAAATGACAGCGATCCGTCGCGACCTTGCTGTCCCGTCGCCGACGCGGGCAGCTACGAAAGGCGCGGACAGTCCGACGACGAGATCGCCGAGGCCGGCGGGAACGGCGAAGACCCCGGGTATCAGCCCGTCGAACCAGGCAGGGATGAAGACAACACCTGCGACCCGATAGACTTGGACGCCGATCAGCCAGGCCGTGTTGGGGCGCCGTAACAGCCACAACCCGCCTACGAGCGGTAGTGTGATGCCCGCGACGATCCCCGGGACCGGTCGATGAGGGGTGGCCGCGAATGCGCCCACTGCGCCGAGGGCGACATCGGCCGCAAGCCACGCAATCAGATAGGTGACGACTCGAACCCGAGGCGTCTCCGGCGCCGCCCGCTGCACTCCGGCTGCCGGCACACTCAAGCGCGCTGTTGAGGTGGGTGATCGCCGAGGTGGGCGCTCCCGTGCGGGCGGGTCCAGCGAAAAGGACGTGGAGGGCCCGCCACGTCCTTAAGGCGCCAGCAACCGCGGGAAACCACGGGTATCGCCGCAGAGCGCGTCCAACTGGCGACCCGCTGATTTGCAGGACATTCGCGCCGATCGAGCCTCCGTTTCGCCGTCCCTGAAAATCGTGGTGTCCTCGGTTCGATTCCGAGTCTCGCCATCTCTTGTTTTCCGCTTTTTGATGCCGTTTCTGAGGGGTGAGGAAAGAGGTGCGCCGAAACCGCACAAGACTGGTAGAGCTCCCGTGGCATCGAAGGACGTCGGGTGGCGCCTAGGCTAGGCGCGCTTGCTAGCCAAGCGCGGCGACTGGGACGGCGCGACGACCCCGTTCCAGGCGGCCCGCGGTGTGGAGCTCTCGCTGAATGCTCGGATCGACACCGCGGGCCCAGCGTGATCGAATTTTCGGCACGCACACGCTCGCATCGGCGCTGAAGCACTCGTGTCGGGGTGTTCGCCGAAATCGGCCTCGCGCACCGGACACCGGCACCTGACCGTCACTCAGAGAATCCCGCCGCGCATAACGCCTCGCCAGGATCGAGACTTCTCGCTCATTTCGTTGCGCCGTTGACCTTTGGGGTGGTGATCGCCCCCGCCTGGATACCCCAGTGTTCGAGGATCTGGCGGTACCGGCCGTTCGCGATGAGCGTCTTGAGGGCCGACAGAAGGGGCGTTGTCATAGCACTGTTCTTCGGAACCGCTAGCCCGTATGGAGCAATGCCATACGTGCCGACGACTTCGAAGGGCGTTTCTGACTCTTGCCCGGCCTGGTAGGCGGCGACCGGCGAATCGGCCATCGCAAGCTGAGCGCGTCCTTCAAGCGCAGCCTGCGTCGCGTCGTTCTGGTTGGCGTACGCCAGTACAACGACCGGCTTCATGCCGGACTTGGAGCATATCGCGCTTTGCGCCGTCGCTTGCTCCTGCTCCGTCGTACCTTGATTCACCGCTACTGTGTGCCCGCAGAGATCCGCGAGCGCGCTGACATTGGTATACACGTAGGACTTCTGATAAAACGACGTTCCGGCTGAGTAGTAGTCCACAAAGGTGACGGTTCTCTCGCGCTTCTTCGTGTCAGTAATCGACGAGGCTCCGACGTCGTACTTGCCCGCCGCGACGCCGCGAATGATCGTGTCGAAGCTCACATCGACGAACTTGACCGTCAACCCCATCAACGCCCCCATGGTACGCATCAGTTCCGGGTCCATGCCGACCAGGGTGTGATCTTCCGGTTCGATGAACTCGTTCGGGGCGTAGGTTGGGTCGGTAGCGACCGTCAACGTACCCTTGGCTTTGATCGCAGCGGGGACTTGCGCGGCAATCGCCGCATTCTCGCCACGCGGTGTCGCGGACAGCGCACCCCCGCACCCGGCGAGCGTCACTAGTGTGAGGCCCGCCGCGCCTAGCTGTGCTAGGCGTTTCATTCGAGGTGCCTCGGCGTCTCGGGGGGGTTTCGCGCTCGACTGACCACTATGAGGGCAGTCCGGGAAGCTCGGCGAGCTGGATCACCGAGAAGGCGAGGATCAGGACGCCGACGAAGATCAGGCCGTAGCGTCCCCCGCGAGCCGGGAAGTGGCTACTGATGCCCACGAGGAACAGAACACTCGCCAGGAACACAGTGTCGCGTACATACTTGTTGCCGGTCGCTGCGGCGGCGTCGCCCTTCGAGAACTCGGCATCCGCCTGCGCGTCATATCTCCTCGACGCGGCTTCTTGGGGAATCACGTATTGCGGCATGTAGAGGGGCCCCGGCGGCGCGTTGGGGTTGTGCGCCGGATCGGTAGCCAGCCAGGCGCGGAATGCGGGCCGGTATCCGGCGCGAAACTGCTTTTCGGCAAGCAGCTCCGCATTGCTGTTGCCCGCCACGAACGCGCTGAACCAGGCGTTGAAGGAAACCGAATCGAGCGTGCGAATCTGAAGACCCTCGAGGTCGGCGCGGTTGGCCTTGGTGCGTGCCGCCGAAGCCTTGGCCAGCGAGATCGAGGACACAGTGCTCCACTTGGCTGCCGCATAGCCCGAATACGCCGCGAGCACGGCCACCAGCGACAGCAGCAACGCCTCAATGATCGACAGCAGCCGAGCGTGGCGGTCCTGAGCGTCGCCATCGGCCTCGTGCTTGCTGTGCTTGCCGATCTCTTTGCCAACCTCTCCCGGCGACAGACCCTCAGGCATCCGTCATCGACCCTTCGCCTGAGCCGATCGACCGTCCGACCTCAACAAACACGGCGCGCACGCGCTCAACCAGGTCGGGGCTCGTCGATTCCTCGGACATCACAAGCAGGTAAGTATCTCTCGCGCGCAAGCGGCAAGCGCTTCGCCTCTTGCACGGAAGCGGTCATGTCTGCTCAGCGGTCTGCAGCGCTCGCCGCGAGTGCCTTGCCCGGATGCTCATCCTCTCAAGGCGGCATCTCGAAGCGATGCTTTGCATGGCCCGGTTTCCGGCACCCACGCGGATTTGCGAGTATCAGTCGAGGTCGCCGCGGCGGGCTATGAGCACGCTCTCGATCCCTAGGACTCGGCAAAGGGGGTCGAAATGGGGGTCGTAGTGTAGGACGGCGTACCCGCGCTCGGCCGCGGCGGCTGCGATCAGGTAGTTGGCGGCGGGGAGGCGACGCTCGCCACCGAGTTCGCGTGAGGCGCCAAGCGCCCGCTCGCAGGCGCCACGACTGACTGGGGCCTGCGCGAGTGCCTGAAGCGCACGGTCGAGGTCGCGGAAGGCTTGCTCGTCACGTGCCCCTGCGAGGAGCTCGAGAGCCACTACCGGGCAGACGGCGAGCAGCCCTGCGTCGCGCGTAGCTGCCCAGCGGGGCAGGACGATCGGGTCGGTGCGACGGTTCCAGGCGGAGGTGTCGAACACGAGCGCGGCGTCCGACCCGTAGGGCTCAACGGCCTCAGCGCCGCGATGCATGCAGCTTCGCGGACACCGAGAAGTCAAAGCGGGCGTCCTCACCCGCATCCAGCCGGCGCAGGAACTCGAGCGCATCCGCGCGGCGGCCCTGCTCTTCGCGCAGCGCCCGCGCTCCCCGGAGCGCCAAGTCACGTACGGTGCGCGAGCGCGAACTACCACCAAACTCCGCCAGCGCTTCGGCCAGCTCGCGGTCGACCGTGACCTGGACGCGTGCCGAGGTGGTAGGCATACTTGGCGAGTGTACCACCTGACTGGTACGCCGGCCCGATCACTGGGTAAGTGGTCGCGATAAGTGGTCGCCGAGATGGGAGACCCCGTATGGACGAGCCCAACGAAAGGACGTGGAGAGCCCGCCACGGCCTTACGGCGCCGCCAACCGCGGCAAACCGCGGGTATCGCCGCACAGAGCACCCACCCACCGACCCGCCGATTTGCAGCACATTCGCGCCGATCGAGGCCCCGCTTCGCCGTCCCTGAAAATCGTGGTGTCCTCGGTTCGATTCCGAGTCTCGCCAGTTCCCCGAAGTCCGCGCCGATACTGGGCGCGTCAGGGCCTGGCGCCGGCAGCGAATCAAACGCGAAGGACCACGATTCACGCGTCCCAGTACCGCCTCGGGACCGTTTGGTCGCCGGGCTGGAGAGACCCCGGGGGAGCGGGCGCGGGGCCGATCGGCGGACCTGTGTGAGCAGACCCCATCTCGTTCCTGTTCGCTAGCATCCGACCGCGGCGCTGCTCGCGGGCAGCAGTACAACGGTCGGATGCGATTACGGGCCGGGGGTGCGGTGCGAAGCTTGGGTGGTGTTCGGGAGGTATCGGCGCAGGGCGCTAGGCCGCTGAAGCCGCCCAGGCCCCGCGGGCCGGCCTCGGCCACCGCAGCGGTCCGACTCGCCCTGCTTATCGGTCTCGTCGTGCTGATATGGGCGACGCCTGCGTCGGCGAGCCCCTCGCAGAGCGCGCTCTTCGGTCGGGGGCGCCAGCAGAGTGGGCGTAGCAGCGTGCCGGGGATCTCGTTGACGCCGTCGGTGAGCGAGCCGCATTGGGCGTGCCCGCAGGGCCCTTGTGATCTGATCGTCGACCCGCAGCCTGCGAAGGTGGATGGACGCTTCCAGCTGCCGGACCGCAGCCTCGCCCTCGAAGGTGGAGGTGAACTGGGGGGGTTTGACCCAGAAGACCTTCGCTCGGCCTACCAGATCCCAACGGGTGTGGCGTTCGACGCAGACGGTGGCCGTGATCGAGATCGGGGGCTACGCAAACGCCGAATCAGACCTCACGAAATATCGTGAAAAGTACCACCTGCCTGCCTGCGCAAAAACGAGCGGCTGTTTCAAAAGGGACAACGAGAAGGGCGAAGAAGCCAACTACCCCCCGTCAGAGCCGGAATGGTCGGAAGAGTCCGCGATAGACGCTGACATGGTCTCGGCGGCCTGCCCCGAATGTCACATCCTTATCGTCGAGACCGCGAGCGACACTCTCAGCGAAAGCCTCGCGGAAATGAACGACGTGGCAGCGGAACTCGGAGCGACAGAGATCAGCAACAGTTGGGGGTACGAAGAAGAAGTCTGCCTGCGGGAACCCGAAAGCTGCACCTACTTCCACAAGGATTTCGAACACCCGGGCATCCCGATCCTGTTCGCCGCGGGTGACGGCGGCTATGACAATGAATACGAAGGACAGCATGCACCGGTGTATCCCGCGACATCCCCCACCGTCATCGCTGTCGGAGGCACCGCGCTGTACAAGGATGCGGGCGTGCCCCGTGGCTGGCGTGAGGAAGCCTGGCGCAAGGGTGGAGGCGGCTGTGCCAAGCTGGAGTCCAAGCCCGCCTGGCAGACGGACACCGGCTGTGCGAAGCGGATGGACGACGACGTGTCCGCCGTCGCGGCGTGCGAAACGCCGGTGTCCTATTACGAGGGCGGATGGAAACTCGGCTGTGGTACGAGCGTCGCAGCGCCCGTGGTCGCGGGGATCCTGGCGCATGCCAGCACGTACGTGCACTCGCTTGGCGCCGAGGCCTTCTACGAGGACCCCTCCGCGCTGTTCGATGTCACGTCGGGATTCGACTGGGACACCGAAAAGAACGAAAGCAGCCCGTGCGCGGCAGATGAATACTTCTGCAACGCCGAGGTCGGCTACGACGGCCCCACCGGACTCGGAACCCCGGATGGTGTCCCGTTCGGGACGCCGACGGTTGAAACGAAAGCCGCCAGCGGCGTTGCGCAGACCGCCGCGACGGTGAACGCGACGGTGAACCCCAACGGTTCGGAAGTGACCGAATGCGTGTTCGAATACGGAAGCTCGCTCCCGTCCGGGGAGAGCGTGCCCTGCAGCCCCGAGCCTGGGTCAGGAAGCGTGCCCGTGACCGTTACGGGGTCGCTGAGCGGGCTCCTCGCCGACACGAGCTACGAGTACCGGGTGATCGCCAAGAATGCGAGCGGCACGAGCACCGGCTCGACGGAAAGCTTCAAAACGCCGCCCTATGCGGCGCCGGAATTCGGGAGATGCGTGGACCTGGGGACGGGCAAAGGGAGATACACGAGCGCGGCGTGCACGAAGGCCGGAGGCAAAGATGCGTATGAATGGAACTACAGCCTCGGGAAAGTGCACTTCACGACGAGGCTCGCGTCGGGCACGGTGAAGCTGGAAACGGCAAAAGCATTCAAGCTCACGTGCACGGGCGAGACGGGCATCGGCGAATACACCGGGCTGAAAACAGTCGGGCATGTAGTGATCACGCTTACCGGTTGCGAGGAGGCGACGCAGGCATGCTCGAGTGCAGATGCGGCGGCAGGGGAAGCGGTGAGCGGGACTCTCGAAGGGGTGCTGGGCCTGGAGAAAGCCGGCAGCAAGAGCTCGAGCAATAAGATCGCCCTGGCGCTCTTCCCCGTCGGCAGGACGGGCTCGCTACTGCAGGTCGTCTGCGGGAGCGTGAACGTCGCGGTGGGCGGCGCCACGCTTGTGCCGGTCGTGGCCAACAAAGCTGTCGCGTCCGCGGCGCTGAAGTTCGCCGCCACGAAGGGCAAGCAGAAGCCCGAAAGCTTCGTCGGTGGCCCAAAGGAAGTGCTCGAAGCCTCGATCGACGGCGCCGGCGCTGAACCGATGGGCCTGACGGCCAGCCTCACCCAGACCAGCGAAGAAGCCATCGAGATCAACACCGTCCTCTAGCGAGAGCGCTGCTCGACTTCTGGCGCGGTTCAGGTCGCGTGTCACCCGAGGCTGCCCGATCGGATCGCTGGGAAGCCAGCTTGCGGAGGTCGATCCGTCTTCGCCCTCTCAGGTATCTGCGAGTTTCGTCCGCTGGGAGTCCGCGCTGCAGGGTGCTCTGCCGCTCTCGGAACGCGCTCGTGTGCGCTCAAGTCATACTGGTTTGGGGTGCGCGTATGTGGACCGCCGGGCGGGCTCCAGCGTCACGACACGGGAACTGAAGCCTCGGCCCGTAAGCGTCACGTCGAGCGGCACGTTGCCGAGGCGCGACAGCAGCGCCCGGTTCTGCGGGGAGAGGGCCGCGCGGACAGTGGCGCTATGGCCCGGTGCGATCGCGAAGCCGATGGAGGTGAGCCGCACTGTGCGGGTGTGCTCGTACGACACGCTCCGTGTGTCGCCGCGTCGCACGACCCGCTTTTCTCGGACTGTGATCGTCGCCTCGACGCCGCCCGTGCAGACTCCCCCTTCGTCGTCGCAGCTGAGCACGAGTGAGATGCCATTTCTCGCCAGGGTGAGCGACGGGCTGCTGGCGACGCCGGGCAGCGTGGGTGCGGCGACGGTGTCGGCCGGCAGGAATGTCGAGACGGGCGGGGCGCTTGCGAGCGCCTGCGCCCAGTCTCTCACCCACGCAGAGATCGCGTCGACGCGAGTAAATACTGACGGGCTGGTGGTGGCGCAATTGCCGTACACATGATCGGCAACAGCGATCTGAACCATGCCCCCAACCGCCGACGGTTCCGGTAGGAGCAAGGGGCCGCCGCTGTCCCCCTCGCACGCGCCCGTTTGACGGTTGGGTGTATCCATCGCGCAGATCTGACTCGCCGGACTGAAGGGAGGCGCTTCGTGTTCGCAGCGTTCCGGAGGCTGCACGACCGTTGGCGCCCATTGCAAGCGTTCGCCTGGGGCCTCCTGGGTGTAATGCGTCCGACCCCATCCGGCCAGGAGTGCCTTCGGGTCGTCACGCGGGCTCGATGCGAGCGTGACCGCCGGCGCACTGGTTGGGGTGGATAGCTGCAGCAGCGCGACATCGCCAACGTCGGTGCGACGGTCAAAGCAGGAACAGACAATCACCCTGGTGACGGCCGACACGTTCCTTTCCGTTTTCGGTGCGTCCCAGTTCACGTTGCCGGTCACGACCTGGTAGCCCGAGGCTTCGTTGAGGACTCCGGTCTGCCTGTCCTCGGCGCAATGCCCGGCCGTCAAAACCAGGTTCGGCGCCACTACCGTCCCGGAGCACTGCCCTGCATCATTGCCACGAACGTCGAGGACGTAAGCCATCCACGGGAACGTGCCGGGTTTTGCGGTCTGCCCACCAACGACCGCGATGTGAGCGCCGGCGTGCCGTAGAGCACTATGCATCCTTGTCGTCGCGCTGGTGGCCGACGGGACTGCGACAGTGGTCGCCAGAACGACGACGAGAGCGCCCCAGCTCGCCGCGCGCCACAGGCTTGCCACGGGCGAGCATGAAACCACCCAACCAATATCGGCACGAACCGTGCACGGTTGAAGTCCAACCGCAAAAGCTTGCTGACGCGCTCGTGCGGCTGCTCGGCAGCGACACCGAGCGCGCGACGACCGTCGCGGTCGCGCTGCGAGCGTCCTGCTTTGAGCCGTCGGGGCCTCCTCCGTCTCGGCGCGTACGGCGTCATTGCAGTGGCATGGGTACTGGTAGGCTTGCGTTAGCGAGCACAGCCATTCGAAGGGAGCGATGGGCATGGGGATTCGAGGGTGGCTCTTGGCGGCGTCGTTGCTCGGGTCGTTCGCGCTACCGGCGACGGCGGCTGCTCAACCCAGCTCTGGCGCTCTGCCGACTGGTGGGACAGTCGTGGCGGGAACCGCGACGATCGGCGCTCCGACCGCCGTGGGTGTCGCTATCAAGCAGTCAAGCCAGAGCGCCGCGATCAACTGGACCAGCTTCGATGTCGGATCGAGCGAGTCCGTCACGATCAAAGCGCCAAGTACGTCCTCGGTGACCTTGCTCAGCATCGTGGGAGAAGGCGCGTCACAGATCGCCGGTCGCGTGAAGTCGAACGGGATGGTGTTGCTTGTTGATGCGTCGGGGGCTGAGCTGTTTACTGGCTCGACGCTCGCGGGAGCGTCGGTCGTCATCAGCGCGCCTGGAATAAGCACGCAGAACTTCCTCGCCGGCAACCTCGTCTTCAACGGCACCGTGAATCCGGACGCGGCTATCGTCAATGGTGGCTCCGTCAAGGCGAAGCAGGGAGGCGCGGCAGTGTTTCTCGGGCCAGGCGTCGAGAACACGGGTAAGCTCAGCGCGCGTCTCGGTGAAGCGCTGATGGTCAGTGGAGAATGCGCCACGATCGCGCAGTTGGGCTCCGGCGAAGCCGCTGTCCAGATCACGAGCCCATCGACTGAGACGCCGGTCGCTGCCGACGGTCAGATACTCCCGGCGCCGATTACCCAGAGCGGGCGGGTCGCGGCAGCTGGAGGCCAGATCCGGATGCTCGCGAGCGCGAACGCGGGCGTAAGCCAGAACGTCATTGAGAACACCGGCCGTGTCCTAGCCCACACGGTGGGCTCGACCACTGGGAGCATCCAGATGGACGACGCGGGCGGTGCTGTCAGCGTCAACGGCCGGCTCGCGGCGATCGGCGGCGCGGGCGAGCTGGGTGGCTCGATCGAACTGCTTGCCGACAGCTCCGGCGAAGTGTTGGTCGGCGCGCAGGCAATCCTCGACGCCTCAGGCGCTGAAGGCGGAGGTACGATCGCACTCGGCACGACCGACGCACGAGCGGCGGGCGGACCGGGTGTCGCCGCCCCGGTGAGCGGCTCGGTAGACGTCGAGCCCGGCGCGGTAGTCACAACCAATGCAACCAAAGACGGCAATGGCGGTCACATCACGGCGCTATCGATCATTGAAACCGCTTTCGGTGGCGCCGCGTCCGCAACAGGCGGCCCCGCAGGTGGCAACGGCGGACAGATCGAGATCTCGAGTGAAGATACGGTCAACCTGTTTCACTCGAGCCTCGACGTTTCCGCCCCGTCAGGGAACGTCGGGACGATCCTGTTGGATCCCGCGATACTGATCCTGTAGCGAGCCTACGACAGTATCAGTCGAGCTCGCCGCGGCGGGCTATGAGCACGCTCTCGATCCCTAGGACTCGGCAAAGGGGGTCGAAATGGCGGTCGTAGTGAAGGACAGCGAATCCGCGCTCTGCCGCGGCCGCTGCGATCAGGTAGTCGGCGGCGGGGAGGCGACGCTCCCCGCCGAGCTCGCGTGAGGCGCCGAGCGCCCGCTCGCACGCGCCACGACTGACTGGAGCCTGTGCGAGTGCCTGCAGTGGCGCTTCGTGGAAAGGCGCGTCCGAACCGATCTCCAAGGCGACGTGAGCCGTCATTTGCGCCACGCCGCCACAGACCGATAGGCGGATAAGCCACCCGAGCAGCTCGGTGCCGACGCCGCCGGTGGCGAGCCTCGTTCGCCGCTGTTTGGCGTTGGGCTTCGCTGTCCGATGTCTGACGGCCCCTCTCTGCCAATGTCGTGTGAGACGCTCATGATCAGGGAATTACTGACCCTTGAGGGCGAGAACGGAGCACGACACGATGTTGGAGATGGAGCAGGATGGTGCCGGCGACCCCGGAGTGGAGGGAGCCGTAGGCGAGCGCAACGGAGGGGCCGCCGGGCGCGCCGCGCCGGCGGGGGTCGCCCGACCCGAGCTGGTCGAGCGCGCGAAGCGGCGGCGGTTCACGGCTGAGTACAAGCTGGCGGTCCTGCGCGAGGCTGACGCGTGCTCGCAGCCGGGGGAGGTCGGGGCGCTGTTGCGCCGCGAGGGCCTGTACTCCTCGCATCTGGCGACGTGGCGCAAACAGCGCGACGCCGGGTCGATCAAGGCGCTTTCGCGGCCGCGGGGGCGCAAGCCGCTGACCGGCGTGAGGCGCAGATCGCGGCCCTGCAGCGGCGTGCGGAGCGCGCGGAGGCGGAGCTTTCCGAAGGCGCGCAAGGTGATCGAGGTGCAGGGAAACGTCTCCGCGCTTCTGGGGCAGCTGCTCGAGCCCAGGGGCGCGACCGAGCCGGGGAGCACCGAGCGATGATCGAGCAGACCGTGCAGGAGCTCACCCCGATCGTCGGGACCCGCCCGGCGTGCCGGGCGCTTGGTGCGGCGCCGGCGACGATCTACCGCCGTCGGCGTCCGCCCGAGCCCAGGCCGAAGCGGCCGCGGGCCGTCCCGGCCAGGGCGCTCTCAGAGCCCGAGCGCGAGGCCGTCCTCGCCGAGCTGCACTCCGAGCGGTTCGTCGACTGCTCGCCCGCGCAGGTCTGGGCGACCCTGCTGGACGAGGGCCGCTACCTGGCCTCGGAGCGCACGATGTACCGGCTGCTCGGCGCACGCGGCGGGGTGCGTGAGCGGCGCGACCAGCTCACGCACCCCGGCTACGCCAAGCCGGAGCTGCTCGCCGAGCGCCCGAACGAGCTCTGGTGCTTGGGACATCTCGAAGCTGAAGGGCCCGGCGAAGTGGACGTACTTCTACCTGTACGTGATCCTCGACGTGTTCAGCCGCTACGCCGTCGGCTGGACCGTCCAGCACCGCGAGGGCGCCCAGCTCGCCAAGGCGCTGATCGCGCCAAGCCGCGAGCAGCAGCAGATCCAGCGCGGGCAGCTGACCGTGCACGCCGACCGCGGCAGCTCGATGACCAGCAAGCCCGTCGCGTTCCTCCTCGCCGACCTCGGCGTGATCCGCTCGCACAACCGGCCCTACACCTCGACCGACAACCCCTACTCCGAGGCGCACTTCAAGACCCTGAAGTACCGGCCCGAGTTCCCCGACCGCTTCGAGAACATCGAGCAAGCCCGCGCGTTCTGCCGCACGTTCTTCGACTGGTACAACCACTCCCACCGCCACTCCGGGATCGGCCTGATGACCCCGGCCGCCGTCCACCACGGCCACGCGCAAGCGCTCCACGCCGAACGCCAGCGCGTCCTCGCCGCCGCCTACGCCGCGACACCCGAGCGGTTCGTCCGCCGGCCACCACGACCACCAGCGCTACCGACCGCCGCCTGGATCAACAAACCGACCACACAGGAGGCCGCTCACTAAATTCGACGACCAAGTGTCTCAATCGACTTGACAGGCTCCGGGCGCGCTTCATTACACCTTATCCCGAAGATCCCGAGCCGCTTTTGGTCGCCGCCGGCTACTGCCCAAACCCGCCAGCGGCCTGGCCCACGACAGCCACGGCTACCAGCACCATGAAAGCCAAGAGGCCCAAGCCCATGATCATCGCGAGCCCGATCCCAAGTCTGTACAGAGTCCAGCTGAAAGCATGTAGTCCGGTTTGCATGATGTCCTCCTCTTGGGCGCCAGGCGGTGAGACAATGTCCACAGGGTGACTGCCCGATAGAAGCGGCGGGTTCGGCTATGGAAGCCACAAGCCGCTCAGGCGGAGGCCAATCGTCGGCTGGTCCAGCTAGCGAGAAGTCGGCTAGCTACTTCCCGCGGAAAAAGTGACTGCCTGACGAGGGTTCTCCGTCCGGGCTGACGGCCAGAATCACCTGCGTATGAGCGGGTTTATGGTCGGAAGGAGGATGTATGCTGATGCTCAGGTCGGGGCAGGCGGAGTCGTTGTGGGACGAGGCCTTGCCGGTCGAGGTGCGGGAGTTGCCGGAGGATCTGGCGGCGCTGGATCGGCTGTTGTCGGGCCCGGCGCTGATGGGGCCGATCGTCGAGCGCTTTCGGCGGGAGTGGCGGGAGACGGGCCGGCTTGTGTTGAGCGAGGGACGGCCGACGATCGCGATGGAGAGCTTCATCCGGTTGATGGTTCTCAAGGCGCGCTACCGGTGGGGATATCGGACGCTCGTGGCGGAGGTGTCGGACTCAATTCATCTGCGGCGGTTCTGCCGGATCTCGCTCTCGGAGCGGGTCCCGGACGAGTCCACGGTCCGCAAGCTCACCCGCCGGCTGGGGCCGGAGACGGTGAGCGAGCTGACGCGCGTGTTGATCGCCCGGGCGACTCGGGAGAAGCGCTTTCGTGCGCGGGCGGTGCGGGTCGACTCGACGGTGATCGAGGCGGATGTGAAGTATCCGACCGACGCGAGCCTCGCCGCGCATGGGGTGCGGGCGTTGGCGCGCGGGGGCCGCAAGCTCGCCGAGCGGATCGGCGAGAGCGAGCGGCGGTGCGGGATCGCTCGCGAGCGATGGGCCAGCGACTGCGTGCGATCACGCGCACGATCCGCGCTCGCTCGGGGGAGGCGAAGGCGCAGGTGCTCAAGCTGACCGCGCAGACGGGCGAGCTATTGGAGCGCTCCGTCACCGAAGCGCGGCGGCTGGTGAAGATCACGCGGTCCAAGGCGCGCGGCCGTGGCGCGCAGCGCAAGCTCAAGGCAGCCGCGATGCTCGAGGAACTGGCGGATCGCTGCGAGAAGGTCGCGCGGCAGATCCAGCAGCGCCTGGCGGGCGAGCCGATCACCGACCGGATCGTCTCGCTCTCGGATCCCGACGCGAGGCCGATCCGCAAGGGCAAGCTGGGCAAGCCCAACGAGTTCGGGTATGTCACCCAGCTGGCGGAGGTGACCGAGAACACCAGGCGCGGAGCGCGAGGCTTGATCCTGCCAGCCGCAAGCATCCGGGGCAACCCGCAGGAGAACACGCTGCTGCCCGACACGGTTGCGGAGCTGAGGCGGCTCGGGATCTCCCCGCGCGAGGTCGCCCTCGACGGCGGCTTTCAGCCCGGGCCGACAAGCGAGGCGCTCGAAGAGCTGACACCCGACCGGGTGTTCATCTCTGGCCGCCAGGAACCCGGTTCCAGACGCACCAACCGGCGGCTGCAGCGCTACCGCACCGGCGCGGAGGGCCGCACCAGCCACCTCAAGCGCCGCTACGGGATGGGCCGCAGCCGCCTGAAGGGCCACGAGGGCCAGCGGATCTGGACCGAGTGGGGAATCCTTGCCTACGACGCCGACACGCTCGCCGTCCAGGCGCGATGAGACACTCCACACGCTCCTGACCAGAGCAACCCACTCATTGAGCGAACGGCCGCGCCCTCGACCAGCGCGGCCGTTCTGTCATCTCAAGGGTTTTTCCGCGGGAAGTAGCTAACGACCGTCTTACACAGTCTACGCTCATTCTCTCCGCATCGGAGATTCTTTTGGCCGGCGACAACCACGCCTGCCAGGAGCACGAGCTCGGCGCTACCCGCCGACCCGCGCCAACTGTCCGCCGTCGACCGGCAGCAATACGCCGGTGATGAAGCTCGCCTCGTCGGAGTGCAGGAAGACGCTCGCGTGAGCGACGTCCGACCCTGTGCCCATCTTGTGGCGCAGCGGGACGAGCTGGTCGCGCTGGGCGCGCACCTCATCTCGGGGTACGTTCAGCGCGCGAGCCCAGGCGTCGATCGCCATCGGCGTGTCCAGCAGGCCCGGCATGATCGCGTTCACCCGCACGCCCCGCGAGGCGCTTTCCACCGCCAGCGACTGTGTCAGAGCGTTCATCCCCGCCTTCGAGACCTTGTACGCCGTCAAGGCCACCGACGCCGCCAGCGACGCGATCGAGGAGATGTTCACGATCGACCCCGCTTCCTGCTCGCGCATCACCGGTATCACTGCCTGGCATGACAGTAGACAGCCCTTGAGATTCACCGTCATGATCCGGTCGAATGCCTCCTCGCGCACTGCCCGCGGACTGCCGTCATCGCCGCCGATGCCGACGTTGTTCTGCAGGAAGTCGATCCGTCCCCACGCGTCCACGCACGCCGCCGCCATCGCGCGACAATCCTGTGCGCTCGTCCAGTCCGCACGTATGCATTCCGCTGTGCCCCCTTCCGCCGCGATCATCGCGGCGGTTTCGCGCGCTGCCTCGAGGTCGCGGTCGGCCAAGAGCACCCTCGCGCCTTCGCGCGCGAACGCCATCGCAGCCGCCCGGCCGGTACCCACCGTCTCGCCAGGTGACTGCCCCGCCCCCACGACGATCCCGACCTTCCCCTCCAGACGCACAGCCAGAGGGCGGCTCACGTGCCGCTGCTTTCGAAGTCCCACGCGGCGCCCACATTTGCGTCGTCGCCGGGCCCGCCGATCAGGCCGGTGAGACCGTTGGAGGAGAGCGCGACGCTTTCGCCGAACGCTCCCGCGCCGCTCTCGTCGTTCGGCCGCAGCTTCGCCCCGAGCTGGCTCCATTTCGATTTCGATCGGGTGAACGCCCACGCCGCGCCGGCGCCTTCGCCGTCCTGCCAGCCGCCGACGAGAGCCGTGTTGCCGTTCCCCGACAGGGCGACGCTGTGGCCGAACAGCCCGTGGCCGCTCTCGCTGGCCCCTGTGAGCTTGGGTCCTTGCTGCGTCCAGGTCGAGCCCGAGCCTGTGAACACCCACGCCGCGCCCGTGTAGCTGTTGTCGCCGGGACCGCCGATCAGCGCTGTGAGGCCGTTACTCGACAGCGCAACGCCGTCGCCGAAGCCGCCTTCTCCGATCTCGCCCGTGGCGGTCAGCTTCGGGCCCTGCTGCGTCCAGGTTGAGCCCGAACCTGTGAACACCCACGCCGCACCGGTGTTGCCGTTGTCCCCAGGCCCGCCGACCAGGATGGTGCCTCCGCTGCGGGAGATCGCGACTGCTTCACCGAATTCGCTTTGCCCTGCTTCGCCGCTTGCGCTGATCTTGGCCTGCTGAGTCCAGGTCGAGTCGCTGCGCGTGAACACCCACGCGGAGCCTGCGGGCGCTTCGTGGCCGGGTGCGCCGATCAACGCGATGTCGCCGTTGCTGGACAGCGCGACGCTGGATCCGAAGTCGATGAACCCGTTCAGGCCGCTCGCCGTGAGCTTGGCCCCCTGCTGTTTCCAGGTTGTCCCCCTGCGCTTGAACACCCATGCTGCGCCGATGCCGTCCGCGTTGTAGGGGCCGCCGACCAAGGCGGTGCTGCCGTTGCCTGACAACGCCACACTGCTGCCGAAGGCGCTCGGTCCCGTTTCGGTGCTGCCCGTGAGCTTGGCCTGCTGGCTCCAGCTCGAGCCGGAGCGTGTGAACACCCATGCGGCGCCGTGCCCTTCATCGTCGTCGGGACCCCCGATCAGGGCGGTGTTGCCGCTCGCCGAGATTGCGGCGCTGGTGCCGAAGCGGCTGTTGCCGGTGCCCGTCTCGCCGCTGCCGCTGAGCTTGGGTCCCTGCTGGCTCCAGGCCGATTCCGTTCGCGCGAACGCCCAGGCGGCCCCCTGGAAGTGGTTGTCATAGGACCCCCCGATCAGCGCGGTGTCGCCGTCGCCGGACAGCGCGACGCTCTGGCCGAAGTAGCCACCGCCGACCTCGCCCGCGCCGGTGAGCTTCGGTCCCTGCTGCCTCCAGGTGGTGCCGGCGCGGGTGAACACCCAGGCGGCGCCGACGAAGCTGTCGCTGCCTTCGTACGGGCCACCGACGAGCGCGGTATCGCCTCCCGAGGAGATCGCGACGCTCCAGCCGAACTGCTGCGCGGGGTTGGTGGCGCTGCCGGTCAGCTTGCTGCCCTGCTGGCTCCATTTCGATCCCGAGCGAGTGAACACCCACGCCGCACCGGTGTCGCTGCTGTCGTTCGGGCCGCCGATCAGGGCAGTGTCGCCGTGGCCTGAGATCGAGACGCTCCAGCCGAGCAGCGCGCCGCCGCTCTCGCCTTCGCCGACGAGCTTCGCCTGCTGTGACCAGCTCGTCCCGGTGAGCGTAAACACCCAGGCCGCGCCGACGCCGTGGACCTCGCCTTCGATATTGCCGGGGCCGCCGATCAGCGCCGTGAGGCCGTCTTGGGAGAGGGAAACGCTGAGTCCGAACTGCGCCTCACCACTCTCGCCGCTCGCGACGAGCTTGGGCCCCTGCTGGGCCCACGTGGCTCCCGTGCGTTTGAACACCCAGGCCGCGCCCGTCAGGTTGTGGTCGCCGGATCCGCCGATCAAAGCGGTGTCGCCGTTACCCGAAAGCGACAGGCTGGCGCCGAACTGGCCGTAGGATTCGACCTGTTCGCCTCCGCTGAGCTTGGATCCCTGCTGGGTCCAGGTGGACCCCGAGCGAGTGAACACCCACGCCGAGCCGAGTCCTTCGTCGGGACTCCCGATCAGCGCCGTGGTGCCTTTGGCCGACAGCGCAACGGCCCCGCCAAATCCGCCCCTTCCGCTCTCACCGCTCGCGCGCAGCTCGGGCCCCTGCTGGGTCCAGGCGCCCCCGGAACGGGTGAACACCCAGGCGGCGCCGACGCCTTCGGCGTCTTCGGGCCCGCCGATCAGGGCGGTGTTGCCATCGCCGGACAGCGCCACGCTGAAGCCGAAGGATCCGCCGCGCGTGCTCTCGTCGTCCGGCACCAGCTTGGCGCCCTGCTGGATGAACGGGTCGATCCGCAGCGGATAGCGTGCGGCGCGATCGTCGATCTGGAGCTCGAGCCTGTCGCCGGTGAGCGAGAGCTGAGCGGGAAGCGTCCGGCCATTGGCGTTGACTGCGCTGAGGTTGCCATAGCGCAGCGCGACACTGCCGCTCGCTGTCGCGAACAGCACCTGCGAGCCCGACCGGCGGGGTGAAAGCGATCCCCGGACCCGCAGTGCGATCCTCAGCCGGCCGGTGCCGGCGGGGCGACGATCGAGGGTGAAGCCCTGCTCGAGACCGTAGGGGCCGTTGCGGTACCACTCGAGCATCGGTCCGCGGCGGTACAGCACCGAGCTGCGTCTTGCATGTGGAGCGGCGCCAGCGACCGCAGTGAGGCGCCGGCCGTGACCTACGCCGACCAGCTCGAGTCCGAGCAGGCCCGCGCCGGCGCGCACGCTTACCCCCGAGCCGGCGAACGTCGTGACGAGACCCCCGCCCGAGGCGCTCAGAAGGCCGCCATGGCGCTCGACCCATAGGCTGGCATCCGAGTGTCCAATCGCCTGGGAGGCGACCATCTGCAGCGATGGTGGCAGGGCCGCGCTCGACGCGCCTCCCGGGACCCGCTCTGCTCGGGACGGCGCCGCGCGGAGCCTCGTGCCGGACCCGCCGACGAGCTCGCCGAGCACGAGCGCGGCCGCGAGCAGACAGGCAATGGCCAGCGCGGCTGGCGCCCGCCTGATGGCCGGCGCCCGCCTGGCGGCCACGCCCGCCGCGAGCGCGAGGATGCCGGCGGCGCCGCCGTCGATCGCGAGCCCGGGCCGCCTATGCAGCGGCCGGCCCACATAAGCTCGAGATACCGCCGCCTTGCCGCACATACGCTGCCAGACAGTCCCGCCTGTGGATCCTTCACGAAGTCTGTTCACACGCTTGGCGCTCCTTCCTTCGCGCGCACGCCGCGAGCATGCTCGCCTGCGACTTCTTCACGGTTGACACGGTCTTTGCTGCTGCGGCTGTATGTGCTCGTGTTCATCCGCCTCGGCAGCCGCCAGATCGAGTACATATCAATGTAGGTACAAATATGGCACCTAGCTACAGGGGCGACAGCCCGTGCCGTGTCGATCTGCACGGTGGTCCAACTGTAGGTACGTTCTGGCCCAATAGGGTTCGCAAGCTCGGTTCCGGCTACGACTGCGGTCTGCGCGGCGTCTTCTTGTATGAGGGCGAAAAGGACTTGGAGAGCCCGCCACGTCCTTGAGGCGGGTCTCCAGTTTGGTCGGCGCGTTGGGTGAGCCATGTGCGCCACACCTGGCCGCTCGCGCCAAAGCACGCACTCCCGTCTTCGAGTACATCGAGAGATGGTTCAACCCCCGCCGCACGCTTCGCCGATGTCTCGTGGCGTTTCGTGGTCTAATGGCGTGGTCGAGTGGTTGGTGGCGACCCATGTAGCGGGCGTCAACTGACCGAGAACAGGAGACGCATGTCTGCTTCACGGCAGAGTCGGGACGCCGCAGGTGGTGCATTTCGGGTCACCACGCCCGATCTCACGGCGAAGAAGCGACACGGTGAGCCGATCGTGATGGTGACGGCGTACGACTTCCCGTCCGCGCAGGCGAGTGAGCACGCCCAGGTCGATGTTGTGCTCGTCGGGGATACCGCGGCGATGACGGTGCTTGGCTACCCCGGCACCGAGCCCGTCTCGATCGAGGAGATGCTGATGTTGGCCAGGCCGGTGCGGCGTGGGCTAAATACCCCCCTGCTGGTCGGCGATCTCCCGATGGGTAGCTACGAGGCGAGTGACGAGCTCGCGGTCTCGAGCGCACAGCGCTTCGTCAAGGAGGCGGGCTGTGATGTGGTGAAGCTTGAGGGGGCCGGACCTTCGGTCAGTCGCGCCAGAGCGATCTCAGCGAGCGGGATCGGCGTGATGGGGCATCTCGGGCTCACGCCACAGACACGGACCGCGATCGGCGGATTCCGAACACAAGGCAGGACAGCTGATGCCGCTGCCCGGATCGTCCGCGCTGCCCGGCAGCTACAGTTGGCGGGCTGTTTCGGGCTCGTGCTGGAGGCGATACCGGCGGACGTGGCCGCACTGATCACCCGGCAGCTTGAGATCCCTGTGATCGGGATCGGAGCTGGAGCCGACACCGACGGGCAGGTACTCGTATTCAACGACCTGTTGGGCATCTTCGACGCCTTCAGGCCCAAGTTCGTAAAGCGCTACGCCGAGCTTCGCGTGGATATGGACGACGCGCTGGCCCATTACGTGAGCGACGTGCGAGGTCGGCGCTTCCCGACGGACGCGGAGAGTTACGACATTCCGCCAGGAGAGCTAAAAACGTTTCGCGACATGCTTAACACAGACATGAGTGAGCAGTCAAGAGCAGAGCAGCGACCTTGAAAGGCCGTCCAGATCGTCGAGCTGACGGGTCCCGGCAGCGTGGTCGAGCCGGTTGGCGGCGAGCGTTTCACCGAGATCCTTGGCTCGCTGCGGGAGGGAGGGCGGCTCGCCATCGTCGCCTTCACCCGCGGCCTTATCCCGGAGGTCAAGATCAACCGATTGCTGGTCTCCAACGCAGAGGTCCTCGGTGCCGAATGGGGCGCCCATGTGATGAGCGGGCTGCAGCGAGGCCGCGAGATCGTAGGCGCCCTTGGAGACCTGATCGAGCGCGGCTTGATCTCACCGATCATCGGCGCGCGCTATCCGCTAAGCGGAGCGGCCGGCGCGCTGCGCGAGGTTGACGAGCGTCGCGCGACTGGCAAGGTGATCCTCGATGTCCGTTGATTGATTACCCGGTGTCATATGAGCAGATCGGTGCGGGCTACACCCACGCACGCCGCACCGAGCCGCGCATCGCTGAGCGCATCTGGTCCGCGCTCGGTGAGGCTCAGAGCGTTCTGAACGTTGGCGCAGGCACCGGCTCCTACGAACCACCAGACCGCGATGTTCTCGCGGTCGAGCCCTCGCGCGTGATGCGCGCGCAGCGTCCATCGGGCGCGGCGCAATGTATAGACGCTCCAGCCGAGGCGTTGCCGTTCCCCGACCAGTCCTTTGATGCGGCGCTCGCGGTGCTCTCCGATCACCACTGGAGCGATCCGATTGCCGGCCTGCAAGAGATGCGCCGCGTCGCGCGGCGAGTAGTCGTCTTTCAATGGGACGACGCCGAGATCGAACGCTTCTGGCTGGTCCGCGACCACCTCCCCGCGTACCACACGCTGATTGCAGGCGGACCCACCCTCGGCGAGCGCGCGGCGGCGATCGACGCACGTATGGAGCCCGTCCCGATCCCCTTCGACGTGATCGACGGCTTCTTTCACGCGTATTGGCGCCGGCCGGCGGCCTATCTGCGCGAGCCCGTTCGCCGCGGCTGCTCGGTGTGGGCGCGGGTCGGCAAGCAGGCCGAGCGGCGAGCCGTAACCTCGCTCGCCGAAGACCTCGACAGCGGCGCATGGGCGGGACGCAACGCCGAGCTGCTCGACCTGGGGAGTATCGACCTCGGCGCACGGCTGCTCATCGCCGACGCTGGGTAAAGCCATCCGGTGTGCTCGAGCAGGTTTTCGCCGCCGCTGGGACCATCGCTCCCTGGCTACGTGCGGCGTCTCACGAATCGGCGCCCTGACACGTTTGATCCGAGACACCGACAGCGAGACTCAGGAGGCTCACCCGATGGACGACCAAGCCGATAAGGCAGCCCGCTTCCCTGACCTGCGTGACACGATCGCGCGTCTGCAGGCCTACCAGGAGGCCGGCGCCGACGTGCTCTATGCCCCGGTGCTCGATCAACCCGAGGACCTCCGCGAATTGATCGCTTCGGTCGATCTGCCGGTCAACGTGCTCGCGCGCCAAGGTGCCCCGTCAGTAGCCGAGCTGACGGCCCTGGGCGTCAAGCGCGTCTCTGTTGGCGGCGGGTTCGCATTCGCGGCGTTCGGCGCGGTCCTCAGCGCCGCAACAGGACAACGTGGATCGGGTTGCTCTTTGGACAAGGCTATCCCGATCCACGTTATCCCGAACGTCGCGTGGGTTTGCCAAGTGACACAGCCCCGCTCTTGGGGTGCTCCGGGCTGTCGGCGAATGGGTCGTGTGGCGCGTGTTTTTCGGCCGTCGCCTTTTCGTCGCCTAAACCCAGACCGTTGTCTGTGTGGCTCTTGGGCGGCCGACGCGCTCGCGTTGAGGCGAAACCGGCAGCGGATGTCTGCCGTGCCGGCTTGCGGATGATTGAACGACGGGAGATCGAGGGTCGTTCTGGCACGGGAGATCGAGGTCGTTCTGGCGTAGTCTTCGGGGGGTGAGCGTTGAGTCGGATGCGGTTGGGAATGGCGGTGGGCCGCAATGGGTGGACGGCAGCGGCCAATGGCCTTCGGTCGCGATCGTCGGAGGTGGCGTGGGAGGAGTGGGTGCGGCGGTGCTGCTTGTCCGCGCCGGCTACCGCGACGTCACCATCTTTGAGCGCGGTGAGCGGGTGGGCGGTGTCTGGGCCCACAACACCTACCCGGGCGCCGCGTGCGACGTGCCGTCGCACCTGTATGAGTTCTCCTTCGAACCGAACCCACGCTGGTCGCGGCGCTACGCGACGCAGGCCGAGATCCAGCAGTACATCGAGGCAGTAGCCGCTCGCCACGGTGTACTCGAGCGCGTCAGAACCGGCACTGAGGTCACACGGGCGCAGTGGGACGAGCAGCGCGCGAAGTGGCAGCTGCAGACGAGCGCCGGATCGTTCGAAGCCGACATCCTGCTCACGGCGTGCGGCCAGCTGTCGATCCCGAAACAGCCCACGATTAACGGCCTTGACAGCTTCGCCGGCCCCGCGTTCCATACCGCCGAGTGGAACCACGACGTTGACCTCGCCGGCAAGCGCGTCGCTGTCATCGGCACCGGATGCAGCGCGATTCAGACGGTCCCGGCGATCCAGCCGGTGGCCGAGCAGATAGACGTCTACCAGCGTTCGCCTGGCTGGACGATGCCCAAGATGGACTTCGAATACTCCGAGCGCTCCAAGCGCCTGTTCGAGCGTCTTCCTGCATTGCAGCGCCTGGACCGGCTGGCGACGTTCGCGTTCATGGACATCGGTGCTGCCGCGATGACAAGCCAACGGTGGCTCCTGGCACCATTCCGCGCTGCCGGCCGCTGGCAGATCAAGAAGGCGATCCACGACAATGATCTGAGAGCCAAGGTCACGCCGACCGACGAGATCGGTTGCAAGCGGATCATGCTCACGGACGAGTGGTATCCGACCCTCGAAAAGCCCAACGTCCAGCTGATCACTGAACGGATCCAACGGATCACTCCCACCGGCATCAGATCCGAGGACGGCAGCGAGCGGCCCGCTGACGTGATCGTGCTCGCCACCGGCTTTGAGAGTCATGCATTCGTAGCGCCGATGGAGGTCATCGGCGCCAGCGGGCGCACCCTCGCCACGGAGTGGGACCCTGTCGCCCGCGCCTACCTCGGCCTGAGCGTGCCGGGCTTCCCCAACATGTTCCTGCTTTACGGACCGAACACGAACGGCGGCACCGGCTCCGTCATCTACGTCATCGAGGCGGGGGTGGCGCACGTGATCGCGGCGCTCGACGCCCTCCAGCGAACGAACGCAGACCGTATAGAGGTGCGACGCGAGCGCACAGATGTCTTCAACAGCGAACTCAGTACGGCGCTCGCGGGCACGGTCTGGCACACCGGCTGCACGAGCTGGTACGTCGATGAGAACGGCAACGACCCCAACCAGTGGCCATGGATGTGGAGCACCTACCGACGCAGGACCCGGCACCTCCATCCCGGTGCCTACGACACCGCGCGCGTGCTCAAGCGTAGCCTGAGCGCCTGACCCCCAAATGGGCAGGCTACGCGCGTTCGCCAGTGTTGGGTGCAGGCGTCTGGCCCGCCGACGCCGACGTGCCAAATCCGAGTCGATCGGCGAGCCGGCCGGGGAATCTCCAGGCAGTCTCGAGCTGTGCGTCTTGAATGTTGTCGGCGGGATCGGCACCCGAGGTACCGCTCGGGGTAGGTCAAGGAGCCGGTGGCGGCTGAACTGGGGCCTCCGTCGATCCACCCGTGGGAGGGTCGCCTGGTTTCTGCTTGCCTCGTTGCCCCGCCAGGTAGGCGGCGACGATCGCGCAGATCACGCCGATCCCGATGAGGACCCAGGCCCACGTGGGGAGCCCGCTTTCTCCACTCTGACTGCCGCTCGTCTTATCGGCGGCCACGCCCACGGCCGCTCCAGCTGCGATGGCCGCTCCGTTCGGGGTCGTCTGCGTCGCGGTTGTCACGGTCGGTGTCACGGTTGTCGACGTCACCGTAGGGGTGACGGTCGTTGACTCAGTCACCGTCGCCGTCGGCGGCTTTACCGTCTTGGTCTGCGTCACCGTCTGCACGGGCTGGGTGACTGTCTGGGTCTGCGTGACTGTCTTGGTGAGCGTGTTCGTTGTTGCTGGTGCACCCGCCGCGGCCGTCAGGGTAGCTGCCGGCGCGGTCGTGCTCGCGCCGTGTGCGCCTACCGCCATCGCCAGGGCAGTCCCGGCAATAAGTGCCACAAGTGAGGCGAGCGTTCGTATCGTAAGCAACCGGCGCATCAAAGGCTCCTTTTCGTGCGGTTGGCCGGCACACGGCGCCGCGATTGTGCTGCAATGTGGCGGCCGCGCCACGAGTCTGGAGGGCGAACCGCTACCAGTGAATCAATGCTAGATGCGACGACGACGTCCGGGTTTGACGGCCGCGGCCACGACCGCGGTCTTGGCAACCAGCGCGGGGCCGGGTGTAACGGCCCTGGCGACGACGGCGGTCTTCGCAACCGGTGCGCGGATCACGCCGACTCTGCCTACACGTCCTGGTCTGAGGGGCATCTTCAGTCTCCTCCTGTCGTGACTGCTTCCTCGGCCTCGATAGAGGCGAGGATTGCTTGAATCGGGATCCGCCCGTTCGCGATCATTTGACCACCCGAGCGCCGCGCTGCCGATGCGAACGGCGCTGCCCAGAGGGGCTCCCAGATCAGCACGCCAGCGGTGCTCCCAGGCTCCATCGCGGCGGCGAATTGCTCGGCACTCAGGGCAAAAACACCGCCCCCACCGCCGAGGTGAGCCGCTCGGCGAAACACGACCCGACTGTATCACCGGCGTCGCCCGCGCGCGCATGACCCGGATCGAATGACTTGGCCGCACGTTAATCCTCTCCTGGCGCCATCTCGAAGCCACGCTCCGTCACTGCGCCCCGCGCTACAACTGCCACCGGCCGCACCGCGCGCTCGATATGCAAGCTCCGGCGCCGCGACCCCGACTGAACGCCTTCGGCAAGACCCTCCCGCTGTTAGGCGGCGTGATTTGCTCGGCGACCTCATCCACGAGTACGAGATCGTGGGCGTGATCGGATTCTAGGCATCGACAGGTCCTGGAAACGAATGGGTTGGCGGTGCTGCTTCCGAGGACCAGGCTGGGTCTAAAGGTGAGTCACCGACTCCCGCGTAGACAAACGAGCGTTTGTATGATACGATCGTTTGTATGAGCAATGCTACGATCGCGCGCGTGGCGCCGGAGGAGACCAAGACAGCCCTGCTGAAGGCGGCCAGGCAGCTGATCCTCGAGCAGGGATACGCCGGCGCGAGCGTGCGTGCGCTGACTGGTGCCGCCGGCACGAACCTCGGGGCGGTCAACTACCACTTCGGCAGTCGCGAGAACCTGCTGAACGAGGCGATGCTCGACTTTTTCAGGGAATGGGCGGGGCGGTCCGCAGCGGTCGAGGTCGACCCGGAAGCCGAGCCGCTGAAGCAGCTGGCCGAGCGCTCCCGGCCGGTGGTCGAAGGCATCCCCGGCGCACAGCCGGCGTTTGTGATGGGCCTCGAGGCATTGCTGCAGGCGCGGCGCTCACCGGAGCTGCAGCGCCGACTGGTCGAGCACTACGACATGTTGCGCCGGATGGCAATGGAGGGTATGGCTGCCACCCCGCGCGGCAGCGAACTGCCGCCGCGCTTTCTGGAAGTCGTGGCGTCCTACATGATCGCCGTGGCCGACGGTTTGCAACTGCAGGCGCTGCTTGACCCCGACGCGATACCCACGGCCGACGAGCTGGCCTTTTTCTACGAATCCCTCGCGGAGGCTGCCAGGGCCGCTGGCCAACCACCCATCGCACAGCCACCTATAGAGGAGGAACACGATCATGGCTAGCAAGACGCGGGTCCTCGTGGCAGCGCTGATCGGTTGTGCCTGCCTGATCGGGGCAGCTGTGGCATATGCCACGGAGACATTCACCACCAAGGTCTATTTCACCCCTGACAAGCTCGGCGCGCCCGCGAACCTTTCCGCTAACACCGTGTTCTCGCTGAACGGCAGCACCGTACCGACCCCCGTCGGGCATGTCTTGGCATACGGCCCCGCTGGCCTCACGGTGAACGTGGCCGGCGCCGGCACCTGTCAAAAGGCAACACTCGAAATGATGGGTCCGAGCGGCTGTCCCGCGGACTCTCGCATTGGCTTCGGTGGCGGTATGGGTCTGGTGGAAATAGCGAAAGAATTCATCAAAGAGCCGTATACGTTGGACTTCTTCCTTGCGCCCAAGGAAAACGGGCATCTTGCGTTCCTGATCTACGCGCAGGGCAGCAGTCCCGTTTCCGTGGAACTGGTGCTGCTCGCCAAAGAGGTGTACGGCGCCAAGCCCTACGGTCTCGGGGTCGAATTCACCGTACCGCCGATCGCGACCCTTCCCGGGGCGGCTTACGCGTCGATCGAAACGAATTACTTCACCTTCGGCAGCCAGAACGTCGCCTACTACCACACGATTAACGGCCATCAGAAGCTCGTGCACGTCAAGGGAATAATCGTTCCGAAAACGTGCCCGCAGGGCGGCTTCCCGTTCAAGGTGGTAATCGGCTTTCTGGACGGGACGCAGAGCACCGACACCTACACGGCCCCCTGTCCGTCGGGCAAGTAGGCGACGGACCACGACGCCGATGCTCGCGTCTTTCCCAGAGGCTTCTCAGCGATCTCGCCGGCGGCTCGCAGTCTGGAACGCCAGTCGCATCGTGGCCAGGGTCCTTGCGGGGGCAGTCTTCGTGTCGGCGACTGCGGCGCTGACGCTGACGGCGCCTAGCGCGAGCGGGATCTCGCCGCCATCGTTGAACCCCCTGCCGCCGCAGGCCCCGGTGGCGACAGCCGCGACGATCACACCGTCGCTGTCCCCGGATCACCTCGGCGCGCACGCGTCACTGACGCTCACGATCCACTTTGCCGGGGGCGAATTCGGCGTGCCCGCGCCGGTGCGCCGCTCGATCCTGCGGCTGCCCGCGGGAGTGAGTCTCGAAGTGCCAAGCCTGCGCAGCTGCAGCCCGGCGCGACTGCGCGCGCGCGGCGCCGGCGGCTGCCCGGCACGATCGCAGCTGGGGAGCGGTGAGGCGCTCGCCGAGACCCACATGGGCTCGCAGATAACCAGCGAGCGAGTGTCGCTGCACGCGTTCCTCGGTCCGCCCAACAACCTGCAGCCGACCTTCGAGATTCTCGCCAAGGGCTTTACACCACTGGATGAGCAACTCGTGTTCGGCGGTTCGGTGCTGGCGGACACGCCGCCCTATGGGGAAGAGCTCGTGATGTCGATCCCGCCCGTGCCGACGCTCCCGCTGGAGCCCGACGCGTCGATCGTCACGTTCTCGCTGACCGTCGGGGCGAGTCGTGACAGACACAACCGAAACACGGTGCTCGTACCCTCCAGATGTCCGGCCGGAGGGTTTCCGTTCGCCGCCGAATTCACTTACGCAAATGGCGCTGACGGCAGCGCCTCGGCGAGGATCCCCTGTCCGTGAGGCGCGCCTCCGAACGACACGAAATGACCGCGACCACGGTCCGCCTGAGCGGCACCGTCTCGGACTGAGCAATTTCAATGGCCCGTCAGCGCGATACAGCTACGCGGGACTGAGACGGACGGCGGGCGTGCTCGAGTTGCGCAAGCTTGTCAAGCACTATCCCGCCGTCGGCGGTGAGACGGTGCGCGCGGTCGATGGCGTGTCCTTGCACGTGGCGGCCGGAGAGATGGTGGCGTTGTACGGACCGAGCGGGTCCGGCAAGACGACCTTGCTGTTGATGGTCGCAACTTTGCTCGAGCCCACGGCGGGCGCGGTGTTGATCGGCGGTCGCGACGTGTCCTCGCTGTCCGAGCGCGAGGCATCGCACTTCCGGCTCTCCCAACTGGGCTTCATCCGTCAGAACTTCGACCTGCTCCCGGGCGTCAGCGCGATCGACAATTCGATCTTGAAGCTGCTGGGCACCATGCGCTGGCGCGACGCGCAACGCGAGATCAGACCTTTGCTCGAACAGCTCGGGTTGGGCGAGCGCCTGCGTCACCGCGCCGAGACGCTTTCGATGGGTGAGCGCCAGCGGGTAATGATCGCTCGCGCGCTCTCGACTCAGCCGCGACTGCTGCTCGCCGATGAGCCTACCGGCAGCCTCGATACCCAGCGCGGGCAGGAAGTGCTGGAACTGCTTCGCGGACTGTGCCGAGAGCGTCAGGTGGCGGTCGTGCTCGTCAGTCACGACCCGATGGCAGGCGACTATGCCGACCGCGTGCTGGCGCTGCGGGACGGGCGGCTGGCCGAGCGCGAGACCGATCGCGCGCTCGCGCTGTGAAGCTTTCGAACGCGCTGAGGTTCTATGTGGTGCGCATGCGCGCGCGGCTCGTGGGCGAGTGCTTCGCGATCGTGGGCATCGCCGCGGGTGTGGCGCTGCTGTTCGCCTCGCAGGTCTCCAGCCAGAGCCTTCAGAGCTCGGTCGCGCAACTCTCGCGCGGGATCGCGGGCGACGCCAAGCTAGAGCTTTTGGCGCGCGACCCGCACGGCTTCCCGCAGAGCATGCTGGCGCGCGTGCGCCAGATCTCCGGTGTGCGCGTGGCGGCGCCACTACTCGAAGCAGGCGCTGAGGTGAGCGGTCCACGGGGCAGTGAGTCCGCAGAGCTGATCGGCGCAGAACCGAGCCTGTCCGCTCTCGGCGGGACGCTCGTACGGCACGTGGCGCTCGAACCGTTCGGCGGCATTGGCGCGGTCGTGCTGCCTGCTCCACTGGCGCGCACGGTCGGCGTGAACAGGTTCGGTCAGGAAGTGACGCTTTGGCTTGGCGGGCGCAAGGCCGGGGCCCCGTTGTACAAAGAGCTGTCATCGAAACAGATCGGGGCGTTGGCGGCAACTCCCGTGGTGCTCGCGCCCCTGTTCTATGCGCAGGAACTGACTGGTCTGGAGGGCCGCGTCAGTCGCATCCTCGTGGCGCCTGCGCCGCATGCTGAATCACGGGTCAGGGCCGCGCTCGAGCGGCTCGCCGCAGGCCGGCTGGACGTCGAGCCGATCGGCTACGACCAGGAGCTGTTCGCGAAGGCTGCGAGTGCAAGCAACCAGTCGGCCGTCCTGTTCGCGGTCATAAGCGCGCTTGTCGGTTTCCTGTTCGCGTTCAACGCGATGCTCCTGACCGTGCCTCAGCGCCGGCGGCTGGTCGCCGAGCTGCGCCGCGACGGATACGCGCCACGAACAGTTATCGCCCTGCTGCTGCTGGACGCGCTGGCGCTGGGTCTGATCGCATGTTTACTGGGGTTGGCATTGGGGGATGAGCTGTCGATTCACGTGCTGCACTCCGATCCGGCGTTCCTGTCGCTGGCGTTCGCGATCGGCTCGCAGCGTGTCGTGACCTGGCAGAGCGTCGCGATCGCGACAGGCGGCGGCATGATGGCGGCCGTCGTGGCGGTGCTCAGCCCGTTGCGCGACATCCTCTCGCACAACCCGCTCGCCGCAATCATCCCGCGGCAGGAGCGAGCGGGCGCTCGCGGTAACGCGGCCAGGAGCGGGCGGCTGGCGCTGGCGGGTCTGGCATGTCTGGCCGCCGCCACCGCGATCCTGCTCGCCGCACCGGACGCTGCGACTCCCGCGATGGTGCTGCTCGTGGCAGCCCTGCTGCTGGTGTTGCCGTTCGTGCTGGGCGTCGCGCTCGCGCTCGCCGGGCGGCTCGCGCGCACGATCACGAGCCCGGTAGGGCACGTCGCAACGATGGAGCTGCGCGCCGGGCGCGCACGGGCCGTGGCGATCGCGGCGACCGGCGCGATCGCGGTGTTCGGCAGCGTCACGATCCAGGGCGCCCACGAGAACCTTCTCTCGGGCCTGGAAGGAGCCACTCGCGAACTGAACGCGTCAACCGACCTCTGGGTAGCGCCGGCCGGTCACTACAACCTCCTGGACACGACCCCGTTCCCACCGGCCGGCCAGGCCAAGCTCGAACGCCTCCCCGGTGTGCGCGCCGTCCGCGTGTACCGCAGCGGCCTACTGGACTACGGCGACCGTCGCGTACTCGTGATCGCCCCGCCGCGGGAAGCCACGCCGCTGCTGCCGTCCGGCCAGATCGTGCAAGGCGACCCGGCTCGGACCACCGAACGCGTGCGCGCCGGCGGCTGGCTAGTCATCTCCCGGGCGCTGGCAGCCGAACAGCGCGCGCGAATCGGCCAGACGCTTACGCTGCCGACTCCCAACCCGAGCGCGTTCCGTGTCGCAGCCCTGTCAACTAACGTCGGCTGGGCTCCCGGCGCGATCATCACGAACGCGAGCGACTACGCGCGCGCATGGGGCAGCCGGGACGCAACCGCGTATAGCATTGTGCTCGCGTCAGGCACCCCGGCGACTCGGGTGGTCCGCGAGATCGAACGCACGCTTGGCCCGCATTCTGGGCTCGCCGTCCAGACATCCGCCCATCACACGGCTTTACAGATCGCGCTAAGCCGCGGGGCGCTCGCGCGCGCGACACAGATCGCCACGCTGATCCTGATCGTCGCCATCCTTGCGATGGCCGCGGCGATCGGCGCGATGATCTGGCAACGCCGCCCACGCCTGGCCAAGCTCAAGCTCGAGGGATTCCCGCGCACCCAGCTGTGGCACACGATCCTGGTCGAGAGCCTGATCCTGCTCGCCACCGGCTGCCTGACCGGTGCCGCATACGGTCTCTACGGCCAGCAGCTGGCCGACCGTGCGCTTGCTCAGACGATCAACTTCCCGGTCGTCTACTCAGTCACCGGACTGAACGCACTGTGGAGCCTCATGCTGGTCACCGCCGCGGCACTGGCGATTCTTGCGATTCCCGGCTGGTTCGCCGCCAGCGTGCCCGCGGCGCTCGCGCTGCAGGACTGACGCTCTCGGTTGAAGGGCGCCGAGTCGTCGGGTCGCTCGTCGGCATGCTGGCGTATCACCTGCTCGACTCTTGCCCTCGGCCTGTGCGACCCCGGGTACCTTGCGTGCTTTGCGGGCGGCGCGTTTCGCCCTGGATGTCGCGTTATGAGCCGCCCCCTCCACGCTCTCCGATGCCGAGCGGGCCGCGTCGGCAGCGCCCGTCTTGGCGATGTCGTATGAGGGCTTCCCGCGGACCTCCGAGCGCACCACGGCGTCGGTCAGTTTCGGGATCTCCCTCAAGATCCGGTCGAGCATCTTCTGCTCGTCAGCGAGGACTGTTCGGCCTTGTTCATTGCCCTCCGGCTTTCTCTTAGAGTCGCGTTCATGGTTACCAGCCCCCGTTGCCTGCTCTGTGCGCTTTGACCGTTTCGGCGACCTTGTCCACCGCTTTCTTTAACGACCCCTTCGCCTGCTCGGCGCGTCCCTCGTTCTTCAGGCCCTGATCTCCGGTCAAGGCACCGGCAGCCTCCTTGACGCGACCCTCGGCCTTGTCGATGTTCTTGTCGGTCATTGAGTCTCCTGATCGGGAATGGATGAGCGTCCGCGAGCTGTTTGCTAGATGCGGGTCCGCCGGCCGCGATAGGGGCCCAGGAACAGCAGCAGAACGACGATGAGAAGGAGCAGAACCAGCGGGCTTATAAAGGCGCCTCCGGCGATGCTGAGGATGATCAGGGCGATGATGAGAAGCAGAAGCAGATCCATGACCCGGCTCCAATCTGTCGCGCGTGCCGTCTGAGCCACACGGTCGCTGGAAGAGAACGCTCTTTCTATCACAAAGAGAGCGTTCTTTCTAGTGCTACCCTTTAGGGCGTGCTCGAAACCCAGCGCCAAGCGACCGAGCCGGCGTCCGGCGCCCGCGAGCGGATTCTGGATGCCTCCTACGAACTGTTCTCGCGGCGCGGCATCCGCGCGGTGGGGGTGAACGAGGTGATCGAGCGCGCCGGCGTCGCGACCGCAACGCTCTACCGGCACTTCCCCTCCAAGGACGAGCTCGTGCTCGCGTTCCTCGAGATGCGCGAGCAACGCTGGACCCATGACCTCGTCGAGGCGGAGGCTCAGAGGCGGGGCTCTGACCCCGAGGAGCGCCTGCTCGCCATCTTCGACGTCCTCGATGACTGGTTCCACCGGGACGACTTCGAGGCCTGCTCGTTCATCAATGTGTTGCTCGAAATGGGCCCACGGCATCCAGCGGCGGACGCGAGTGTGGAACATCTCGACCACATCCGCGCGATCGTCCAGCGCTTCGCAGATGAAGCGGGCCTGCGCGATACCGGGTCTTTCGCGCGCTCGTGGCACATTCTGATGAAGGGCTCGATCGTCTCAGCGGCGGAGGGTGACGTCGAGGCCGCGCGGCGCGGCAAGTCGATGGCACGGCTTTTGATCGATCAGCACCGATAGTGCTTTTTCGATATGCGTTCCCTGCTCGAGTGGAATAATCCCCGCAGTGGATGATCTACGCAAGCGCCGTATGGCGCAGAACGAGGCTCTGGCGCGGCGCATCAACGACAGGATCGAGTATCAGCGTCCACGCAATGGAGAGTCGGCCGACAGCTTCATATGCGAGTGTGTCCGCGTTGATTGCGGTGGGGTGCTCGACCTCTCGATCGCGGAGTATGCACGCGTGCGATCCCATCCGCGCCGGTTCGTCGTGGTCCCGGGACATGAGGAAGCGGCCGTGGAGTCAACTGTCGAGGTCTACCCCGGTTATGTCGTTGTCGAAAAGCGCGGCGAGGCGGGGCGGATCGCGGAAGCCGCCGCGGACGGCTAGCCCCTGCTGCACCCGCGGCCCCGCCCTCGAGCCGATTGTCTCTTTCGACCGCGGGTTCGATGTAGAAGCGCGCCGCCGCCCGCGGCAAGGACTCGGAGCTCGCCCCCCCGGCGAGCGGCGCGCTCGATAGCAGTGCTCCTCAGCCGGCGAACGAGTGGAATTCGCCCAGCGGGCTGGGCAGCTTGGGTGTGAACGGCTTGAATGGGTACGACTTGCTGACGTCGAAGCCGGCCTTTTCGGCGGCTGCCTTTTCCGCGAACGGCAGCAGCGCTTCGACCGCCTGGCCGATGTTCTTCAGCGCCAATGTGCGCTCGTAGCCGTTGTTATTGGGCGGTGCGACCGATTCCGCGATCTTTTGAATGCCGGTGATTTCTGTGATCGGGCCGCCATTGGCGCTTGCCACGTCCGGCCCGATCACGCGCGCGAGCGTGCGGTGGTCGGACTCGATCCCCATGATCCGCGCAGCCGTCACGCGGAGGTCTGGGGTGCTGAAGTGGCGCACGCCGACCAGATATGCGGCGATGAACGCATCCTCGAGGGTCACCAGCGTGTTGAGTGTCGTCTGCGTGTCGGTGAACATGTTCTGCGGGTAGTAGAAAGCCGTGAACGGCGTCTGGCTCTTGGTCACGCTTTCCTCGAGCAGGTAGTGGGACATCTCCTCCTGCAGAGCCGCTTCCAGGTAGCCCTGGTCGTCGTCGGGGATGTTCTTGAAGAACGGCGAGGTGTTGACGATGTTGGTGTAGGTCGTCACCGCCAGCGCCTCCGCGATCTGGGCGGCTTTCAGTATTTCCAGATCTTTGTGGGTGACCTTGCCCTTTTGGCCGGTGGCGAAGGCGGCCGCTGGGCCGAATGCGCCCAAGCCGGCAGCGCCCACGCCGGCAGCGGTTGCTCCCTTCAAGAAGCTCTTGCGCGTCGACCGCTGGTCCCACCGCCCTTGGGTCGCGTCGAGGTCGCTGTTGCTGAGCTCGGTGCTGTCCATTTGTGCACTCCCTATTTGTCGTGGATGTTCCTAGATCCGCTATGCGCGCCAGTCGCGCGGATGGATCACTGCGAGTCACGCCCAAGAGCGCCGGTGCAAGCTCCGACCGCGCTGCCCGTGGTGATCCGCAGGCGGGCGGGCGACGTAGAAAGAACGAACCACACGCCAACGCTCGCCTGCGGCGGGCGCCCAACGATCCTTTAGGAGCTCACCGACATGGGACTCGACAATCCAATTCACATCGCATTCCTGTTGATCCTGCTGCTGCTCGTGTTCGGCGCAAAGCGACTGCCCGAGATGGGCCGCTCGCTCGGCGACGGCATGCGTGGCTTCAAGGACGCGCTAAGCGGGCACGCCGGGGTATCCGCTAGCGACAGCACGCCGCAGTCCTCCGTGCCGCATGCCCTGGCTGCCCCCTCGCAGCCCGCTACCCCGGCCCCAGGGGTGGGCGCGATGCAGCCCGCGACCCCGGCTCCAGGGGTGGCTGCGATGCAGCCCGCGACCCCGGCTCCAGGGGTGGCCGCGATGCAGCCCACATCTCCGGTCGCCGGGGTGCAGACCACGGCGCCGCGGCCAGTGGCGGAGCGACCGCCAGCCGCCTGAGCGAGTCGCTCACAGCGCAGGCATCGCATCCAAGCACCCAACCAGCGACAAGCTCGCCAGGAGGCAGGTAATGGCCGTAGCCGTAGGACGCATCGAACACGAGGACCGTCTCAGCGTGGTGGACCACCTGGAAGAGCTGCGCGCGCGCGTGATCGTGTCGCTCGTCGCGCTGGCGGTGGCGTTCGGCCTGTGCATGTGGCAGAACCACCGACTGCTTCAGATCATCAACCGCCCGCTCGCCCACCAGACACAGAAGCAGGTGAAGGCGGGCGAGGGTCCTCTCGGCGCCACCTACGCGGTGCAGCAGGGTGCGCGCGCCGTGTCCAAGCAGCTACAGGTGGTGGTCGCGGCGCTGGAGCGTCCAGGCAGCGGCGTCTCTGCCGCGACCCGGGCGAGGCTCGAGCCGGTCGCTTCCGTGCTGCGGGGCGCTGACGCTCACCTGTCCGCGCCACCGCAGGGCGACAAGCCCGTAACGCTCGGGATCGGCGAGCCGTTCGCCACGACCGTCGGCGTAGCGTTCATCTTTGCGCTCATCCTCTCGCTGCCGATCCTCCTGTATGAGGCGTACGGATTCCTGTTGCCCGCCTTCAGTCCCGAGCAGCGGCGGGTGGCTACGCCACTGATGCTCGCGATCCCGTTCCTGTTCGCCACTGGGGTCGTGTTCGGCTACTTCGTCGTGCTGCCCGCTGCTGTGCGCTTCTTTCAGAACTTCAACAGCGACCAGTTCAACGTGCTCGTCCAGGCCAGCCAGTACTACCACTTCGCCGCCGTGGTGCTGCTCGCCATGGGCCTGCTGTTTCAGGTGCCGGTCGCGGTGCTGGCGGCCACACGCGCGGGCATCGTCAGCACGGGGCAGCTGCGGCGCAACCGCCGCTACGCGCTGCTGGCGTGCGGAGCCATCGCCGCGTTGCTGCCCGGCGACGCGATCACACTGATGCTGGAGACGGTCCCGCTGTACTTGCTGTTCGAGCTCAGCGTCGCCCTGGCCCGGGTGATCGAGCGGCGCGAGCGGGGGCGCGCGGAAAGCCCGGCCTAGGCTGGGCGGCGAAGAGAGCAAGAATGTCTCGTATGTTCAAACCGCTGCGTGCGATCGCCGCCCGCGCCGCGCCCAGCGCTTCTGCCTCGGGCCTGGCGGTCCTCGCCGACGAGGAGCTCATGCAGCTCGTGTACCGCGGTGAGGCCGCGGCGTTCGAGGTGATCTACGACCGCCACGCCGATGCCGCCTTCTCGCTGGCCTACCGTATGTGCGGTCAGCGCGTTCTCGCCGAAGACGTCGTGCAGGAGGGCTTCCTTTCACTGTGGCGCAGCGGCGCGCATTACGATCGCTCGCGCGGCAGCGTACGCACTTGGGTTCTCAGCGTCGTGCACAACCGCGCGATCGACGCGCTGCGACGACGTACCGTCCGCGACCGCGGGCGGGTCAGCGACGAGGGCATCGAGGAGCGACTGGCCGCGCCGGAGCGCACCGACGTGGAGTTCGCGCGGCGCGACGAGGCGCGCGAAGTGCGCGACGCGCTCGAGCAGCTGCCCGACGAGCAGAGCCGCGTCATCGAGCTGGCGTACTTCGGCGGCCTCACCCACGTGCAGATAGCCTCGATGCTGAGCACGCCCGTAGGAACCGTCAAGGGGCGCATGCGCCTCGGGCTGGCGAAGATGCGGATGAGTTTGGGAGACCGCGCGGAGGTCGTGCAATGACCGCGGATCAGCCTCGCACCGACCCCGAGCAGTGCGGCGGAAACGCCGCCCCCTACGTGCTGGGCGCGCTCACCGAGGCCGAGCACGAGAGCTTCCGCAGGCACCTGGAGCGCTGCGCGGTGTGCCGTGAGGAGGTGACCGCGCTGCAGGTCGTCGCGGCCGCACTGCCCGGCGCCGCGCCGCAGGTGCCCGCGCCGGCACAGCTCAAGCGTCGTGTCATGTCGGGGGTGCGTGCGGATGCCCGCCGGCGCCAGCCAGACACCTCCGCAGCCATGCCCGCGGAGGAGGGCTCGAGCCGGCGCGCCGGCGGCAGTCGGTTGCGCTGGCGGCCGAACCTGGCGGTGGCCGGCCTGGCCGTTGCCGTTATCGCCCTGACGGTGATCGCCATCGTGCCGCGCGGCGAACCCGGCACGCGCACGATCCACGCACAGGTGCTCGTGCGGCGCGCCCGCGCATCGTTGAACGTCAGCGGCAAGAGCGGTCAATTGCGCATCACCGGCATGCCCCAGGCAGGTCCCGGGCGGGTCTACGAGGTGTGGAGACAGGGATCCGGCGCTCCGCGGCCAACCGACGCGCTTTTCACTGTGTCATCTGCTGGAGACGCCACGGTGAGCGTGCCCGGCGGCGTGGCCGGGCTGAGGCAGGTGCTGGTCACCTCCGAGCCGTTGGGCGGCAGCCGCGTGCCAACCCGTGAGCCGCTGATCATCGCGCGTTTGTAGGCTTCGTCGCGCGCGCAGCCGCACGCCGATACGCAGCCCGCCGTGGCGTCGTTGCCGCGATGCGGGTCAGCCGCTGCCCGGGCGGTCGCTGCTCCCTCGCCGCTCGCCGGTCAGGCACTCCCATGTCGTGACTAGCTCGACGAACTCCGATGAGCAGGCCGGGCCGCGTCGTGGTCCGGGCCGATGAGCGTCGCCTGGCCTCTGGCGCGATCCGTGGGACGTGTGTGGGACGTGGGGCGAAAACCCCAGTATCCATGCGGGATTACGAGAGGGCCCGCGACTATACAAGACGGGGGTCGCCGCCCTCGGCGACGACCTCGACCAGGGCCGCGATCAGCTTTTCCCGCAGCGCCTTCGTCTCGCCGGAAGTCCCAGAAGTCCGATGTGCAGAGGGCCTCGAGCGGGACAGGGTGTGACTCGAAAAGCGCTCACCCACGCGGTTGATCTGGATCCCGTTCCCCATGATGCTCCCTCGTTTCCCTCCGTCGTCCCTCTCGCTGATTCCCTCTTGCGGCTCTTTCGAGCGACCTCGTCCCGCTACTCCGATGTCGTCTCTGAAGCCGCTCTTTTGTGGTTCTCCCCAAGCCCGGCTTGTGGGAACAAGGAGAACATACGACACCTGGTTTGTCAAGGGGTCCTGAAAATACGGGGCCCGACGAACGAGTGACCCCCGTCTTGTATATGCGGTGGCCAGTCATGCGGGCGTCTCGGAGAGCGTTTTCTTCGAGGTTTTCTCGACCGTCGAGGAGTGTTACCACGCGGCGTTCGAGCAGGGTCTGGGGCGGCTGTCGCGGACTGTAGCCGAGGCGACGGCAAGCGAGCGGGCGTGGCTCGAGCGGGTGCGCTCGGGGCTCGTCGCGATGCTGGGGTTCTTCGACGACGAGCCGGGCTGGGCGCGCCTGCTGGTGCTCGAGACGTCGTTGAACGCGGTGGTGACATTCGAGTGCGGGCAGCGGTTGCACGAGGTGCTGGCCGGTCTGCTCGCGCGCGAGGGCGAGGTCGGCCAGGCCGGCGGCAACGCCCGCGCGGGCGGGTCGCCGATGCTGCTGGCGACGCTGGGCGGCGAGCTGGTCGTCGGCGGCGTGTTCTCCGTCATCCGCACGAGCATGCTCGAAGGCGATGGCGACAAGCTGGTGGAACTGGCGCCGTCGCTGATGGCGTTCATCGTCGCGCCATATCTCGGTCAGGCCGCGGCGCAGGCAGAGCTGGAGGGCCGGCCGTCCGGCACGTCTGAGGCGCCGGCGTCCGAGTCCAAGCTGACGCGCGCGCAAGCGACATCGCGTGCGGCCGAGCTTCCGATCAGGGCGACGCATCGTACGACTCTCGTGTTGCGCTCGATCGCGCAGGCGCCGTATTCGAGCAATCGTGAGGTCGCGCAGGCGGCGGGGCTGGTCGATGAGGGGCAGACCTCCAAGCTGCTCGCGCGCCTGGAGCGCCAGGGCGTGATCGAGAACGTGGGAGTCGGCGCGACGCGCGGTGAACCGAACGCGTGGCTGCTGACCCCGTCGGGTCACCGTGTGCTCGGGCTGCTCGGCGAGAGCTTCGCGCAGCGTGCTCCCAGGCGTGCCGCGGGACGCATCAGGGGCGGGCTGTGAGGCGCTCGCTGGCGCATGTGAGCTTTTCGGCGCTGTCGCGCGCGGTGCGCGGCGGCGCCGTTGAGAGGGCAGGGGGACGACAGCTGGCGGATCGCAGCGATGCGCCAGGGCCGTCCGTCTGCGGCTGCAAAGGCCGGCTGGGCTGCCGAGGGCAGCGTTTGGGGCCGGTCAATCGTTACCGAGAGGAAAAGGAGTAGTGGAAAAGTGAGACACGTAAGGATACTGGGACTGTGCTTGATCGCGGCGTTTGCGATGAGCGCTATGACGGCGGGCTCGGCGCTCGCCAAGCAGCCAAAGCCAGGAAGCACCAACCCCAAGGAGTGGCTGAAATTCGAAAATTGCCCACTGGGTCAGCATGCCAAAGCGTGCATCTGGGGAGAATCGGGCGTGGGCACCTATTTCCAGGCCGGCAACATAACGGTGAATTTTACGAAGCCGATCTTCCTGACGGGTGGGAGCGTGGAAGGCGCATCCTTCGAATGCACTGAAGAAAACAAAAATCTCTGGGCTCCATGTAATCGAGGTGACGCCTTCTATTCAGTCGAAGAATTTATTGGGCCCGAACATGGCAACGAAACGTTGACAAAGGCCGCCCAGCCAGCTCCTAGCTTGACCGAAGTGGTAGACCCGGAATTGCTGTCGCCGAAAGAACTGGAACGGTACAACAAGTATGTCGCGGAGGGGAAGACGAAGGTCACGGCGACAGTCGAACTCGTCGGACAGCCGAGCAGCTTTTTCCTGAACGAGGAAAACCTGCTCGGTGGAGTTGGCGAGGCGCTTGGACTACCGACGCAGATCAAGTTGAGCAACCCGTTCCTGGGTAAGACATGCTCTGACGGCTCCAATTCCGAACCGATTCAAATTAGTTACACCACGGGCACGACGAGTCCGCCGCCGCCGAACGAACCCCTGGAAGGCAAGCCCGGCAGCCTGTTCAGTACGAACAGTGGCGAAATCGTGCATATCGTCGAAGGTAAACTCGTCGATAACTCGTTTGCGGCGCCGGGAGTGACCGGTTGTGGCATCGGGGGCGGTGCGGATGCCGCGGTGGACGCGGCGGCGGGACTCCCGTCGGAAGCTGGTCACAACGCGACGGTTCTCGAAGGCGAACTCGCGCAAACCGGACACTACGCTCTGGAAGAAGCCCGGGAAGCGGGACTCTAGCCAGACTCAAAAAGGATCTATTTGTGAGCTAGTCAGACATGTGTACAGAGCCCGTCGCACTCGCGATGGGCTCTGTGCGAGCGAACTTCTACGTAACGAGATCGAAGGTGAGGGTGTATGAGGTGTTTGAGGACGATGGGCGCTGGCTTGGCGGTGGCGGTGATTGCGTGCGTAGCGGTTGCGGCGCCGGCGTGGGCGTTGGAAGCCCCGGAAGTCGGGCGTTGCGTCTCCCACGCGGGAGGCAAATACACGAACGATGTGTGCACGAAGGCAGCGAAAGGGAAAAAGGTCGGCAGCTTTGAATGGGAAGCGGGCGCGGTGAGGAAGCATTTTACGGGTGTAGGTGGGACGGCGACGCTCGAAACGGTGAAAGCGAACAAGGTGACGTGTAAAACGGAGGCGTCCTCGGGCGAATACACTTCGCCGAAAACAGTGGGCAACATCGCCGTGACGTTTACCGGGTGTGAAAATCTCGGGTACAAATGCGTGAGCCCGGGCAAGGCGGAAGGCGAAGTAGTGACGGTTCCCCTCGCCGGCAGCCTGGTGTGGGAAAAGTTCGGGAAGAAGGTCGCGATCGATCTCGTCCCGCAGTCGGGAGAACTATTCACTGAATTCCAGTGCGGGCCCGCGAATGTAAAAGTCAAGGGGTCGGTGCTGACTAATATCCCGGTGAATAAAGCGGAAACCAAAGTCGAAATGAAATTCACCGCCAAAAAAGGCAAACAAAAACCGGAATACTATTACACGTCCAAAACTGAAAAGGTCAAGGACGTGTTGATCAGCAAAATCGGAGCGACCGAATTCGAACAGGCCGGTCAGACGGTCACGAATGTCCAAACCGACGAAGAAGCGCTCGAGTTGAACACGGTCATCTAGCGGTGGCTGCCTGAGCGAGTGTGACTGCATGTCGTGGCGGATGGTGCTGTGCGGGTCGCTGGTCCCGCGCAGCCTTCCCTTCTGCGACGGCGGCGAGCGCGGACTGGATGTGAGGAGAGAGCGCAGTGTCTGGGGTCTATGAAGATCGTGGGGCGCGTATGAGACCGGCCGGGCGGCTGCGGCGCAGGCCAGCTGCCGGCGGCGCAGGCGTGTCGGCTCCGGGCTTGGCGGGCGCGTGCGGCGCAAGCCTGTGGAGCGCGGGTCGCACGCTTGCACTCACGGTGTTCGTGATTGCCGTGGGTATGCTGGCGTGCAGTGCGCCGGCGATGGCGCTGGCCCAGCGTGGGCACGTGTACGGGTTTTCGTTTGGTGGCGAAGGCGAAGGCGCCGGCCAGTTTCGCTTCGGTGGCGCCTTCAAGCTCAGCGAAGGCGCGGGCATCGCGGTCGATGAAGCGAGCGGCGATGTGTTCGTCGTCGATCGCGGCAACCACCGCGTGCAGGAGTTCAGCGAAACGGGTGCCTTCGTGGCGGCGTGGGGCTGGGGGGTGAGCGACGGCAAAGAAGAATATGAGGTTTGCGCGAGCGGTTGTCGTGCTGGAATCGGGGCCACGGGCAAGGGCGCGCTCAAAGAACCGGCGGCGATTGCGGTCGATAACTCCTCGGGCAGCGCGGGGACGCTGTACGTCGACGCTGACGGGTCGGCGAAACGTCCGGACGTTCAGATGTTCACGGCCGGCGGCGAAAAGGCGCTCGGCAGGCTCCCGGTGGAAGAAGAAGGAAGGCTCGACGGTCTGGCGACAGATCGGGAAGGACGGGTGTGGCTGTATCGCGGTGAAGAAGAAGAAACGGGCGTGATCGAAGGCTTCACCGATGCCAGCCATCCGGTGGAGGTCGAACCGGTGCTGTGGTCCCCGCTGGCGTGTCCGAAACCTGGCTTTGGCGTGGATGCGGGCGGCGAAGCGTTCTATGTCGATCATGAACTGCTGACCGGCGAAGGCGAATGTCCGGCGGTGGTGGAACGCGAAAAGGAAGAAGAAGGCGAACCGGCGCCAGGAAAGTACGCGCGCCCAGTCGTCGCCGGCAAGCTGAGCAGCGAAGAAGTCCTGGCCGACGACGGCGTCGCGATCAGCGAGCTCGACCGGGAAGGCACGAGTGGGGTGGCGGTGGACCAGGCCAGCGGCGAAGACGCCCCCCTCGGCCCCGGCGGGAAGGGCGCCGTGTATCTCGACGAGGGAGCCTCAGTCGTCGAGCTCGAAGCCGATGGTGCGCTGGTGCAGCGCTTCGGCTCGGGAGAGCTCGCGGACGGGATGGGCGTGGCCGTGGACTCGAAGACCGGCGACGTGTATGTCGTCGATGGCGGCGATGACAAGGTCGACGTGTTTACGCCCGAAGCCGAGGGCGCGCCGGTCGTGGAAGACCTGGCAGCGCAGGATCTGAGCGCGAGCGAAGCGCTGCTCTCGGCAAGGGTCGAGCCGCACGGCTCTGATACACACTATTATTTTCAGTACGGCACGGCCGATTGCGCGAGCGAACCGTCGGCGTGCACAGACACGTCGTTGCCGCCCGGCGCGGACCTCGGCGGCGGTTTCGGCGACCGGGAAGTGACCGCGACGCTGCGGGGCCTGCAGCCGAGCACGACCTATTTCTATCGCGTGCTCGCCGTCAACTCGCTCGGCGCCGCCGAAGCACAGCGCAGCCAGGGCACGTTTCAGACGCTCCCGTCTTCGACGGGGGTGCTGGCCGATGGCCGTGCGTGGGAGCTGGTCTCTCCGGCGGAAAAGGATGGCGCGGACATCGAACCGCTGTCCAAAGAAGGAGGCCTGATCCAGGCCTCGGCGGAAGGCGGCTCGATCACGTATGTCTCGAACGGTCCGGTCGTCTCCGAACCGGAGGGGAATCGTGCCCCGGAACCGACTCAGGTGATCTCGAGCCGCTCTGCGCAGGGGTGGTCCTCGCAGGAGATGGTCACTCCCCGTGAGCGCGGGGAAGGCCTCGAAGGGGGCGAACCGTCGGAGTACCGGTTCTTCTCCGAAGACTTGGCGCTCAGCCTGGTGCAGCCCACCGGCAGCCAGATCGAACCGCTCGAAGCGCCGCCGCTGGCGCCCGGGGTGAGCGAAAAGACGCTTTATCTGCGCGATGATCCGCCGGTCGCGCCCTCGCCCTCAGAGCAGGCGGGGTATCAGGCGGCGCAGGCGAACAGCGGTTTTCTCGCTCCCGGGTACGCGCCGCTCGTGGACGACGGGAACGTCACCGCCGAAGCGCAGCCGGGAGAAGCGATCAGGTTCGGGGGCAAGCTCACGTTCCTGGACGCCACCGCGAACCTGTCCGACGTGCTGTTCGAATCCGACATCGGGCTGTTGGCGGGATTGGAAGCGGGACTGTACGAGACAGAACAGGGCGGTCCCTTGACGTTGGTGAGCGTCCTGCCCGACGGGGCGCCCGCGCCCTCACCGGCGCTGGGCGATGAAAGCACCAACGTGCGTAACGCGATATCCAGCGACGGCTCGCGCGTGTTCTTCTCGACAGAAGAAGGCGAAGAAGGCGAAGCGCCCGGCCTGTACGTGCGCGACACCAAGAAGGCGGAAACGCTCGAGATAAGCGCAGCGCAGGGCGGCGTCGTCGAACCCACCGGTGAAGAAAGCGAAGTTGACTTCCAGGCCGCCACCAGTGACGGCTCGCGGGTGTTCTTCACCGACACCGCGCCGCTGACAGCAGAATCGACACAGCGCCAGACACGCGAAGCCGACTTGTACGAGTGCGAAATCATCGAAACGGGCGGCAAGCTCGCGTGCGATCTCAAAGACCTGACGCCGCTCCCCGCGGGTGGCAGCGCGGATGTGCTGAACGTGATCCCCGGGATCAGCGAAAACGGATCGTACGTGTATTTCGTGGCCGACGGCGTGCTGGCGCCGGGCGCGAAACCGGGAGAGTGCGTGCACGAGGCACAGGAAGTGGCGCCAGTTGGCGCGACCTGCAATTTGTACGTGTGGCACGAAGGCACGATCGCGTTCATCGCTGCGCTGTCAAACGAAGACTCCGGCGATTGGGGCAGCCTGCACGGCTCTGGACGCGTCGGCGACTACGTCGAGAACCGCCCCGATCTCAGCGACGTGACCTCACGCGTCTCACCCGACGGCGAATACCTCGCGTTCATGTCCGATCAGCCGCTCACCGGCTATGACAACCTAGACGCCAACCACCAAAGCGAAGGCGTGCGCGACGAGGAGGTCTACCTGTACCAGGCCAGCTCGAACCTGTTGACATGCGCCTCCTGCAACCACAACGACCCCTCGGTAGGGGTGCTGGACACCCCGGACGCCGGCGAAGGCTACGGCCTGGTGGTCGACCGCCGCGAGGACTGGACCGGCCAGTATCTAGCGGGAAGCGTCCCCGGATGGACACCGCTGGGCGTCGACGGAGCGACCCACCAGCCGCGCTATCTATCCGACAGCGGCCGCCTGTTCTTCAACAGCCCCGACGAGCTCATGCCGCAGGCAACCAACGCCAAGGAGGACGTCTACGAGTACGAGCCCGAGGGCGTCGGCAGCTGCACCCAGCCCGAAGGATGCGTGTCGCTGATCTCCTCCGGCACCGCCGAACAGGAATCTGCCTTCCTGGAAGCCGGCGAAAACGGCGACGACGCGTTCTTCCTGACCTCCCAGCCGCTGGTCGCGGCCGACCACGACACCGACTTCGACATCTACGACGCACGCGTCTGCACCAGCGCCTCGCCCTGCCTGACCACAGAAGCATCCTCTCAAAGACCGTGTGAAAGCACCCAGACGTGCAGATCCGCCGCCACCGCGCCCTCGACGTTCGCGAGCCCCGCCAGCGCCACACCCACCGGCCAAGGCAACATCCCCAAGCAGGAAACACAAGGCGCCACCACCACCAAACCGGTCGCCACGCCGAAACCGCCATCCCGCGCGCAAGAGCTCGCCAAAGCCCTGAAGGCCTGCCGCAAGCACGAGCGCAAACGCAAGCGAGTCGCGTGCGAAAAGCAGGCGCACAAGCATTACCCGACCAAAGCCACGGCAAAAAAGCAGGCCAAGGCAAGCAAGCAGGGCAAGGCAGCTGAGCGGGCCAGGACGGGCGGGCAGGCCCGGCGTTCGGGTGGTGGGCGCGGATGACGCCCTGGGCTCAAATGGTGGGCTCGCGCGTGAGCGACCTCGGGTGGCGCGTGCTCGGCGTTGCGCTCGCGACGCTTGCGCTGGTCCTGGCGAGTGGCTGCTCACCGGCGTTCGCGTCGGTGCTGTGGCGGCTTGACTCGAACGCTGCGCCGAGCGAGCTGGTGCCGGGCCAGCAGGCGAGGATCATCGCCACGGCGAACAACATCGGCGACACTGCCGTAGATGGCAGCGGCGCGCACCCGGTGGTGCTGAGCGACCGGTTGCCCAGCCATGTCCAGATCTCGGCTGGCGGTATCGTCGAAGGCAAGCTGGAAGCGAGCGATCGCTCGGAAGCGGCGAGCACGCTGGCGTGCTCTGTAGAAGAAGCTCAGCGCCAGGAAGTCCAGTGCAAGACCGTCAGCACGACCCAGCCGGTGGCGGCGTTCACCCAGCTGAGAGTGGTCATCCCGGTCGAAGCACAGCTCGGCGCGCTCTCCGGCGAACAGAACTTCGTGACCGTCAGCGGCGGCGAATCTACGAGCGGTGAAGCACTGTCCGCCAGCGCGAATGTCGAACGCGCGATCACGGTCGGCGAGCAGGCCACGTCATTTGGTCTGGAACGCTATGAACTGATACCCGAAGAAGCAGACGGCGCGGTCGATGTGCAGGCCGGGTCGCACCCGTTTCAGCTGACGACCACGCTCGATCTGAACGAGGCGCTGGCCCCCGAGGGCGAAGGGCAGGCGCTGCTCGAGCCCTCGGCGCCGGCGCTGGCCCGGAACCTGAACTTCGAATTGCCACCCGGGCTTTTGGGAGATCCCCAGGCGCTCGCGCAGTGCTCTGATGCTGACTTCTCGAGCATCGGCGAAAACGACGTGAACTCCTGTCCCGCGGACAGCGCGATCGGGGTGGCGCTGGTGACCCTCAACCTTCCGAATCCTCCGTTGGGTGTGTTCACCGAAGCGGTCCCGGTGTTCAACCTCGTGCCCGCGCCGGGAGAGCCCGCCAGGTTCGGGCTGGAGGACACGAAAGTCCCGATCATCCTCGACACCTCCGTGCGCACCGATGGCGACTACGGCGTGAACGTCACCATCAAGAACACGACCCAGCCGGCACAGCTGCTCGCCAGCCAGGTGGTGCTCTGGGGCGAACCGCAGAACGCGGCGCACGACGGCTCCCGCGGCTGGGCGTGCATCCGCGGCAAGGAAGTCAACGGCGAAACCTGCACACCACCGAGCCAGCGCACGAGCACGCCGTTTCTGACGCTGCCGACCGCCTGCCTGGGCGGCCTGTACACGCACATGAGCGGACAGGCGTGGAGCGGCGCGCTCAGCGAAACCGGCTACGCCTTCCAGAACGCTCTCGGTGAACCGCTCGGTGGCCTCGAAGGCTGCGGCGCGGTGCCGTTCGATCCGACGATCGCCGTCCAGCCCGTCGGCGAAGGCGAAGGGCAGGCCGCGGCGGCGAGCGTCCGCAGCGCGAGCACACCGACGGGACTCAATGTGAACGTGGAACTTCCCGCTGAAGCCGATGGCCTGGGCGAGTCCGCGGTGCGCGGCACGACGGTCACCCTGCCCGCGGGAGTGCAGCTGAACCCCTCTGCGGCCAACGGGCTAGAGGCCTGCTCGGAGGCGCAGATCGGTTATGAAGGCGCGGGCGCCAGCAGCGATCCGTTCTCGCCCGGCGCGGGCGAACCGTTGCGCTTCTCCTCCGCGCCCGCGAGCTGCCCGGAGGCCTCGAAGGTCGGCGTCGTGCGTATCAAATCGCCCGATCTCGCGCACGAACTGGAAGGCGGCGTGTATATCGCCGAACAGGAACACAACCCGTTCGGCTCGCTGTTCGCGCTGTACATCGCCGCCGAAGACCCCGTCTCCGGCGTGCGCGTCAAGCTCGCGGGAGAAGTCTCGCTGAACGAAGAAACAGGACAGGCCACCAGCACGTTCGCGAACACCCCGCAGGTCCCGTTCGAAGCGTTGAAACTGCACTTCTTCGAAGGCCCCCGCGCCTCGCTGTCCACCCCTTCCCTGTGCGGGACCTACACCACCCTCGCGTCGTTCACGCCATGGTCAACACCCACCCCCCAGACCCGCGAAGCGAGCTTCCCGATCACCACCGGCCCGGGCGGCAGCGCCTGCACCAGCTCCGAACCATTCCAGCCGGCCGCGCAGGCCGGCTCGGCGAGCAACCAGGCCGGCGCATTCACCTCTTTCGCGCTGACCCTCGAACACCCCGACGGAGACCAGGCGCTGCGCGCGATCAGCCTAGAATTCCCGCCGGGGATCGCCGCGATCCTCGCTTCGGTCACCCCCTGCCCAGAACCCGAAGCGGCAGAACAACGCTGCGGCCCGCAAAGCATGATCGGCAGCTCCACGGCCTACGCCGGGCTCGGCGCCGAACCGGTCGCGCTGCCCGGAACCGTCTATCTCACCGGCCCCTACGAGGGCGCGCCGTTCGGAATCGAGGTCGTCACGCCAGCGGTCGCCGGTCCGTTCAACCTCGGCGTGGTCACCGTGCGCTCGCGCATCAACGTCAATCCACACACCGCACAGGTCACCATCAGCTCAGACCCGATCCCAACCATCCTCAAAGGCGTCCCCGCCCAGATCAAAACACTCGACGTAACCGTCAATCGCCCCAACTTCGAGTTCAACCCGACCAACTGCACCGCCACGAGCATCACGAGCACGCTCACCGGAGCACAGGGCGCGAGCGCGAGCGTGTCCACGCCCTTCCAGGTCGCGGGGTGCCAGAAGCTGCCGTTCAAACCCGCGGTCACTGCCCGTACCGAGGGCAAGACCAGCAAAGCCGACGGCGCCAGCCTCAACCTCACGTTCTCCTCCACCCAAGGACAGGCGAACGTTGCGAAAACGGTGCTCACGATCCCCAGTACGCTGCCCGCACGCCTGACGACCATCCAAAAAGCCTGCCTCGCCAGCGTCTTCGAAGCCAATCCAGCCGCCTGCCCGGAAGGATCGGATATCGGCTCGGCGGTCGTGCACACCCCCGTGCTGAAGAGCCCGCTGACCGGCCCGATCTATTTGGTCTCACACGGCAACGCCGCGTGGCCCGACGCTGAGCTCGTGCTGCAGGGCGAAGGCATCACGGTCGTCCTCGACGGGCAGACGGCGATCAAGAAAGGCATCACCACCTCGAGCTTCCTCTCCGTCCCCGACGTCCCCTTCGAAAAGGTCGAAGCCACCCTGCCCGAGGGACCGCATTCCGCGCTCACGACGAACCTACCCTTCAAGGACCACTACAGCCTGTGTGGCCAGAACCTCGCGATCCCCACCACCCTCACCGGCCAGAACGCCAACGCGCTCGAGGATAAGGTGAAGGTTGCGGTCGAGGGCTGTCAGGCCGTCAAGGCGTCCAAAACGAGGAAGCTGAACCGCGCGCAGAAGCTGGCGCTCGCGCTGAAGGCCTGCCGCAAGCGCCACAGACACTCGCATGCCAAACAGGCCGCGTGCGAACGCAGAGCCCGTAAGACCTACGCACCAAGAAAGACGGCACGCCTCGAACCGATAACGACGTTGACCTCGAGCACGAAACGTGTCGCGCGGCGTTCGCACAGTCGATGGGTCTCCCGGCGCTAGCCGCGTGGGCGCCGGGAGACGTCTCGTAGTCGCTCTGCGACCTCGTTGACGAGATCCGTGGAGTCCGAGCCCGACGAGCGCGCGCGGCGGGCTTAGAGGCGGGGGCGCGTCGGGTCGCGCTCAACCTGACTGCTCTCCCTTGGAAAGGTCGTGGATCACGCGCACCCGCTGCTCCTCCCCCTCCGGCACGCGACCGTCCCGGCCGATGTAGCCGTTCTTGCCGCCCGCGCACAGGTAAACCGCGTTGACCTCGCCCACGTTGCGGATCTTGCGCAGGGTCGCCGCATCCACACGCGCCAGCCCGCCCTCGTCGAGATGGTGCACCGAGCCGTCGCCGAGCTCCATCTCGATCGCACCGCGGTGCACGAAGTACAGCTCCTCCTGCTCGTCGTGGTAGTGAAAGCCGGTTTCTACGCCCGGCGGCAGCACGATCGCGTTCACGCCGAACGCAGTCACGTCCAGGCCCTTACGAACCTTCAGAAAGCCCGGGCCCTCGCCAAGGTCCTGCAGATGAGCGACCGCGTAGCCCTCACCGGTGGTCACCTTCGCGTACTCACTTGACGACTCCATTTGATGACTCCTCTCGACCAGTCTGATCACAATGTCAATGTTGTACAGACTCCTTGTTGTAGATGTTCGGTCCTCGTGTTGGCCCGCACCAGGGTGCACGAGCGCAGGCGCAGGAGCGACTCCAAGCCAACACGCGGGAAAGGCTGGAGCACGGTCACTGGATGTTCGCGGTGATCGATTGGGACAGGGGCCGGTTGCTCGGCCGCGTCGGGTTGAAGCACTGGCCCCGCTGTCGCGCGCTCAGCAAGCGCCCCGTGTTAGGCGACGATCTCATCGGCGCCGACTTTCAGCGCGACGGCGAGGCGGATGGCGCCGCGCGTTTCGCCCACCACGGGTCACGTCCCGGGGCTTGGCTCGGATTCGCTCGCGTGGTCGTGGCCGGCGAGCAGATCGAGGACAGCCCGCTCGACCAGCGCCCTGCGCCGGTCGCCGGACTCGTTGAGCGCGGCGCCCCAATCGAGCTCGCCGGCAATCGTCCGACCGCACAGGAAGCGGTCGAAGACGCGTGGATCTATGTAAGAGCGGCGCGCGACCGCCGGCGTGTTGCCGAGCACCTCAGAGACGTCCCGAGCGGCCGCGGCAATCGCTCGCTGGCGGGCTCGCTGGCTCGTCGCGTCCTGCCGGGCGCCTGCCAACGACACCGCTGCGAGCACTGTGCCGTTCCAGGTGCGGAAGTTCTTGGCGCTGTACTGCTCGCCGATGAGTCCCTTGAGGAATTCATTGATGTGCTGCGAGTGCACCGGATGCCATTCGCGACGGTCTCGATACGCGAACAGGTGCTCACCGCCACCCCGGCGTCGCTTCAGTGCGGCGACGATCTCTGTGCACAGCGGATCCTCGATAGTCTGCAGGCGGCGGATGCCCTCCTTGGAGATGTAGTCGAAGGTGACATGCCCGTCGGCGGTTGCGACGTTGGCCTTCGCGATGGTCGCCAGACCGAGGTGGCCATCCTCGCGCTCGTAGACCTCGCTCCCGATACGGAACAAACCCACATCGAGTAGCCGCACGGCGCAGGCGAGCACGCGGACCCGGTCGAGCTGTTTACCAGCGCGCATGGTTTTGATTACGTGTTTGCGCATGTCTGGAAGGGTCTGGGCGAACGCGAGCATCAGGGTGAACTTCTTGTGGTCCTGCTGTTCGCGCCATCGGTCGTGGTAGCGGTACTGCAGGCGTCCCGCAGCGTCGACTCCCGTCGCCTGGAGGTGCCCGAGCGGGTCGGGGCAGATCCAAACGTCCCGCCAGGCGGGCGGAATCGCAAGATCCTTGATCCGTGACAACGCGTCTGGGTCGGTGAGCGGTGTCCCATCGACGTCGCAGTAGCCGAATCGCGCGCCCCGGCGGATACGGGTGTATCCGGGCAGGGACGGGTTCGAGCGCCGTAGCCGTGGACGACGCGGCGGGCGGCCCGACAGCGGCGTTTCCCCGCGGCTACTCGAGGCGAGTACCGAAGCACGTGAAGCACGCGAAGCGGCACTTGAAGCGGCGCTCTTCGATCCTGTCATCACGGTCCCACCTGGTGGCTGGCCTGGGCAGCGCTAGCCTTCAACCCGTTGGTACGTTGGTATTTTGACGCACGATAACCGCGGTGAGGCCATCGAGCGAATCTCAGGAGAGCGTCCAGCGACGGCTGCGGATCACCGGCGCGCTAGCGATTCCCCTCTCGGAGGTCACGGTGCGCGCGAGTCGCTCCTCCGGGCCGGGCGGACAGCACGCCAATGTTACGGCCTCCCGTGTGGAAGCGAGCTTCGACGTGCTCGCCTCGCGCTCGCTGAGCGACACACAGCGCAGGCGGCTGCTGTCACGGGCCGGACCGCGCGTCGTGGCGATCGCGCAGGACCAACGATCGCAGGCGCGCAACCGCGAGTTGGCTCTGGCTCGACTGAGTGCGCGGCTCGCGGGCGCCCTTGCCGTTCCCAAGCGTCGCCGCGCCACGCGCCCTACCGCGGCGTCGCGTGAGCGGCGTCTGGCGGCCAAGCGCCGGGCCTCCGAACGCAAGCGCGAGCGCCGCCCGCCCAGTGACGCTTGAACCGCGTGGATGGGGAAGGCGTCCGAGCTCAAACCTGCCTTGATTGAGTGAACGCAGCCCACGCGGCTATGATCGCTCCCTGGAGCCATGCCCGCGAATCGTCCCCCAGCTCCGCAACCGGTCGAGCCGCGGACTCAACACAAGGACTGGCGGATGATCGGCCTGCGCTACGTCCTGCCGGTTTCGATCGTGCTCGGCGGTGCGATCGTGATGGCGTTCGGCAGTGACGTTGACCTCGAGGGCGGCGCCGGAATCATCAGCGCGGGGCTGGCGGTGTTTGGGATGAACTGGCTTTATCGCGCGTCGATCGAGGGCGATCGCGCGCGTGAGGAAGAGGAGGCCGCGCGCGCCTACCTGGACGTTCACGGTCATTGGCCCGATGAAAGCCCCACTGCTCGCGACGCTCGCCCGGGCTCCAACGCTCGCGTAACGCTTCACACTCCCGCGACCTCCAAGGGTCTGGAGGCAGATGTCCATCGCGGTGCGCGATCCAGGACTTCATAGCGTCCACCGCACGCGCGCGCAGGCGCGCAGCAGATCGCGGCCGTCACTCGATCGTCAGGACAGCCTTACCCACGACTTCGCCGGCTTCGAGCGCGCGGTGCGCGTCGGCTGCCTGCTCGACACGAGCCGGAAGGCTCGTCGCAGGACTCGTCACGAGCCGCAAGGCTCGTCCGCAGGCTGGACAGACTGGTTGGGTCGGGCGGACCGCTCAGGAGCCGGACAGACCGGTCACGCGCTGCCTTCTCGACGCACCCAGGGCGGCGACCTGCATACGATCCCACCATCACCGAGGAGGGTCTGTGAAGACAGAGCGTTATCCAGCGATCGCCGAGCACGGGGTGATCGGCGACTTGCACACGGCGGCTCTCGTCAGCACCGAGGGAACGATCGACTGGTATTGCGCGCCGCGGTTCGATGCGCCGAGCGTTTTCGGCGCGCTGCTCGATGCGGACCGCGGCGGCCATTTCGCGCTGCGCCCGGCGGAGCGGGGCTCGGACACCAGGCAGCTCTACTTGCCCGACACGAACCTGCTGATCACACGCTTCCTCACCCCGCACGGCGTCGGCGAGGTGCAGGACTTCATGCCGATCGCCGGACCGCACGGAGGCGACAAACGTCACCGGCTGATCCGTCGCGCCGTGGCCGTCCGCGGACGAATCCGATTCGAGCTCGACTGCGCTCCGCGGTTTGACTTCGGCCGTGAGCGCCATCGCGCCGAGCGACACGCGCACGGGGTGGTCTTCACCGGCGAGAAGACACGCGCCGCGCTCGAGACCGACACCGCGCTCGAGCTGCGAGGCGAGGACGTGCACGCCTCGTTCGAGCTCGCTGCGGGCGAAAGCCGGACGTTCGTCATCGAGCATCTGCGCGGCGGCGACGAGCCGCGGGGCTACAGCGAGGAGGAGACGCTCGAGCTGATGCTGGCCACATCGCGCTTCTGGCGGCGCTGGCTTTCACAGTCACGCTACCGCGGCCGCTGGCGCGAGATGGTGAACCGCTCCGCGCTCACTCTCAAGCTGCTCACGTTCGCGCCCACCGGAGCGATCGTCGCCGCCCCCACGACCAGCCTGCCGGAGGTGATCGGCGGAGAGCGCAATTGGGACTACCGCTACGTGTGGGTGCGCGACGCGGCGTTCTCGGTCTACTCGCTGCTGCGCCTCGGCTTCAGCGAGGAGGCGCACGCATTCATCGGCTGGCTGAAGGAGCGAATGAGCGAGGAACGCGTGAGCGAGCGCGGGCCGCTTCAGATCATGTACGGCATCGACGGGCGCCGCGAGGTGGCCGAGCAACAGCTCGGCCACCTCGAGGGCTACCGCGGCTCGGCTCCGGTGAGGATCGGAAACGCCGCCGCGACGCAGCTGCAGCTCGACATCTACGGGGAGCTGGTCGAACTCGATCTACCTGTACAACAAGCATGCCGAGCTGATCTCACAAGAGGCGTGGGACGACGTCAGCCGCATCGTCAACTGGGTATCGGAGAACTGGGACCAAGCCGACGAGGGCATCTGGGAGACACGCGGCGGCCCGCGCGACTTCACCCATTCTCGACTCCAGTGCTGGGTGGCGCTGGAGCGCGCGCTTCGTGTCGCCAGCGCCCGCGGGATCCCCGCCGATCGCACGCGCTGGGAGCTGGCCCGCGATCAGATCTACCGGCAGATCCACGAGCGCGGCTGGGACGCGTCGCGCGGCGCGTTCGTGCAGCACTACGACTCCGACGTTCTCGACGCCTCGCTGCTGCTGATGCCGCTGATGAAGTTCGTCTCTCCGACCGACCCGCGATGGCTCTCGACGCTGAGCGCGATCGGCAACGAGCTCGTATCCGACTCGCTCGTCTATCGCTATGACCCCGAGGTCTCGCCCGATGGCCTGAAGGGCAACGAGGGGACGTTCTCGATGTGCACGTTCTGGTATGTGGAGGCGCTTGCCCGGGCCGGCCACCTCCAAGAGGCTCAGTTCGCGTTCGAAAAGATGCTCACCTACGCCAACCACCTCGGCCTGTACGGCGAGCAGATCGGCCTGACCGGCGTGCAGCTGGGCAACTTCCCGCAGGCGTTCACCCACCTCGCGCTGATCAGCGCCGCGGTGAACCTCGACCGGCAGTTGGGTTGAGCTCGCGCGAGCTTGCCCACTCGGCGCTATCCCGAAGCGGGCGGTCCAAACCACCTGCTCAGCGTCTCACGAAGCCCGCGCGGGGCGCCGTCTGCGACCCAAGCGACGTAGCCGTCCGGGCGGATCAGCACGGCGGTGGGGGCGGTGACGGTTCCGAGCACCGGGAGCTCCAAGTCGCCCTCGTAACGAGCGCTCACCAGCCGGACGCGCTCGGCCCACGGAGCGATCTCGAGGTGGCTCACCTCACCGAGCTCGAGCAGCGTCGGGCGCGCGTCGTGCAACAGCTCGAAGACCCGCAGCCGGCCGTCTGCGGTGGTGAGCTCCAGATCGGGCATGCGACGTCCCAGCAGCGGATGTCCATCGCCCAAGTCGTAGTGGATGTCCAGCCCAGAGGCGATCCCGGCGAGATGCTTGCGCGGCTCCTCCATGCTCGCCAGCTCTGACACCACGTTGACCAGCGCCAGCATGCGATCGTCGCCGCGCTGGAGCGCGGTCTGCGCCATCGTGTACTCGAGTGCGCGTGCCGCGATCGGGTGGCGCTCGGCGTGGTAGGTGTCCAGGAGGCTCTCGGCAGAGATCGCGTTCACCACCTGCGCGAGCTTCCAACCCAGATTCACGGCATCCTGCACGCCGAGGCCGATGCCCTGCCCACCGGCCGGGTAGTGCACATGCGCCGCGTCGCCCGCCAGCAGCACTCGTCTGTCACGGTACGCCGCGGCCTGCCGGGTCGTGTCGGTGAACCTCGAGATCCACGTGGGATCGTGGATCCCGAAGTCGGTGCCGTACACGCCGATGAGCGCCTCGCTGAGATCCTGCAGCGTGGGATCCCCGCCGGCGGCGGGCTGCTGCTCGGTCACCAGCACCCGGACCGGCCCCTCGTCGGCGTAAACCACCTCGCCGTTTCGGATCTCGTACTCCAACCTGCCGATCGAGTGGATGCCGTGCGCGTCATGCCGGCTGCCCAAGACCGGCTGCTCGGTCATCTCGGCCTCGGCGATCAGGTTGCTCCTCGTCGCATCCCACCCCGGGAACTCGATGCCGGCCGCTCTGCGGATCAGGCTGCGTCCGCCATCGCACCCGACGAGATACTGCGCCCGCAGCGACTCGCCGCACCGCCGGCCGGCACCGCGGTCGTGAGGCTGCTCGACGCCGAGCATTTGAACGTCGACCCCGGCATCGTCCTGCGCGAAGCCCGTCACCTCGCACGCGTAATAGATCTGCACCGGCAGCTCGGCGATCCAGGCGGCCATGATCCGCTCGATCTGGTTCTGCCAGATCCCGAGCGAATACGGATGACGAGTCGGGAAGTCGCTCATGTCGAGCACGGTCGTGCCGAACGTGGCGGCCTGGGCCACCTGACCCTCCGCGAGAAACCGATCGGCCACGCCGCGCTGGTCGAGCACCTCGATCGTGCGCGAGTGAAATCCGCCGGCCCGCGAGCCGGCGAGCACGTGATCGGGACGCCGCTCGACAAGCGCGACGTCGACCTGCGCCAGCGCCAGCTCGGCCGCCAGCATCATCCCCGTCGGACCGCCTCCGGCGATCACCACCGCATGCTCGTGCATTCAGCCCTCCCATTTCCGTAGGTTTTTGACCTGCGGCGGGCGATTATGAAGCACACCCCCGGGCTTGAATCAAGCCCCCATGTGTGGTATAAAATAGAAACTGGAGAGGGGGTAGCGGCTTCTCCCTCTGCGAGGGCAACCGGAAGGTCACCACTCACGGCGTTGCTGAGCCGCGTTGACTGATGTGGGAGTAGCAATGCGCCCTGCCGGGATGTGCAATGCGCCGTCGCGGGATGTGCAATGCGCCGTCGCGGGATGTGCAATGCGCCCTGCGTTTCCTCAAGCGCGGAAGCTGGGATGCCGAAGCGTTAGCGTGCGCAGAGGCGACCTACGACGCAGCGCGAGCACGCTGCTTGCTGGCGCCGGCGCCTGCGTGCTGCTCGGCGCGTCGGCTGGCTCGGCCTCCGCTCTGAATGTGGAAGTCGTCAACGACTCGGGCCAGCCGCCCCAGGATGTGTATCTGACGCTCCAGGGCGGGTCCAGCAGCGACGGGCAGTTGCACGACGAAACCCCCAGGGCGCTGAGCGAAATCAACAACTCGACGTTCTCGCTCGCAAGCTTGGAAGCTGGCAGGCTGTACGTCTCATACGGGCAGCCGTACACCGAACATGATGGCCTCCTGCCGCCCTTCCGCTACGACAAGATCGAGCTCACCACCCCTGGAGTCGCAGACGTGACCGCGGTCAACTTCTTCGCGATCCCGTTTCAACTCGAAGCGCTCGAAAGCGACGGCGCACCGATCGGAGAAGCGCTCAGCTACCGCTGCTACACCTCGACGATCGTCTCCAAGCTCCGCGAACTGGCCCCATCGGCGGAAGAAGTGAACGGAAGCGGGCAGTTCTTGCGCTTTCTCGCGCCGAAGAACGCCTGGGCGAGCTACCCGTCGATGGAACCATATGTGAGGTCGATGGCCGGGCAGGAGATCGAAGTCGAAGACGTCTACGCGAATGCCAAACACCCACCGAATGTGAGCATCAAGTACACCGGCACGTTCGAAGCCGACGGCTCGATCACGCTCGAAGGGACGTTCACAGAACTGGAAGGCGCGCACCACGAAGAACAGGGTGAACCGCTCCGTATCGAAGGCTCGACGCTGCCCGAAGCTGCGTACACCGGTGACGGCCCATACAAGGTTGGTAGCACGACCGCGAATGTCGGGGAAAACAACAGATATTCAGTGATCTACCGTGACATCGTCGCCGGCTTCGAACTCGGGTACTGGGGCGGCAAGTACGGCAACAACACAAAGGACTGGCTCGGCAAGCCCGACTTCGCCGCGGCCCGCCCCAGCGCGGAGCCCTACGCCACCTACAACGAGTACGCGGCGATCATCAACGAATACTCCGACGCCTACGGCGCCGCGTTCAACGAACTCGGTCCGAAAGCGGTGACCGTGCCGCTCGAAGCCCCGACGGCCACGCTGCGCCTGACGATCGATCCCGACCAGGGCCCGAACACGCCCGCCTGCGGTGGAGGATCACCGCCGCCCTCCGAAGAATCGCCCTCAGGCTCACCTTCCACGAGCAACGGCTCCGCGACGCAGAGCAACGGGTCCACGACTCACGGCAGCGGGTCCGCGAGCGCCTCCGGGACGACCGGCGCCACCGCTCCGCGCGGCAAGCTCGCGATCGTCTCGCACGCGGTCACCCTCGATCGCAGCGGTCGCGCGCCCGTGATGCTGAGCTGCACCGGAGGTCCATGCTCAGGCGAGCTGACGCTCGACCGGCGCGTCAGCCTGGTGACCCGCAAGGGCGCTCGCGGGCATCGCAAGCAGACGAGCGTGCGCACAGTGCTCTTGGGGAGCGCCCGATTCTCGATCGCCGCGGGCAAGACCCAGAGCGTCGCGGTGGGCCTCACCGGCAACGCCCGCCGCACCGTGAGCGCCGCCGCTCGCCGCGGGCTCGTGGCGCTGGCGAGCGCGATCGTCGGACTGGGGCCCGAGCTGGCGCCGGAAACACGCAGCTCGCTGACGCTGAAGGCCTACACGCCGCCACGCGCCCGGCACCCGCGTCGCCGCTGAGGCTGCACAAGCCGGAACGCAGCTCTCGCTCGCGCCCGCTGAAGCCACACGAGTTGCGCCGCTGCCGGCGCTCGCGCCGCTGCTGAAGCTGCACGAGCCGCCTCGCCGGTCGCCGCCGCCGAGACGACGCCCGGATACGCATCAGCTGGAATACTGGATGGCAAGGCGCTGCGGATCGAGCTGCGCCGTCGAGACCGATGCGCAAGCCGACAACATGCCTGATCCTGGCCGCGCTGGCACTGCTGGGCCTGCCCGCCTTCGCCTCGGCGGCCACGATCACCGGTGTGCACGCCAGGATCCTGCCGATCCCAGGCTTCCCCGGCACGGGCAACATCCTCGGCGCCGGCGCGCAGGTCGAAATCGAAGGCCGGCTCGAAGGCGACGAACTGCCCGGAGGCCTGCCCTCGCAGACCCGCAAGCTGGTCGTGTACTTCCCGGCGGGCACGAAGATCACCCCGAAGGGCTTCCCGACCTGCACGGCGGCCAAGCTCGAACAGCTCGGTCCGATGGGGTGCCCCAAGCAGGCGCGAATCGCCGACGGCACCGTCGGTGTGGCCGACCAGATCGGCCCGGGCGAACCCACGCGCGAGGACGCGACGCTGGAACTGTTCGTGACCCCCGGCAACGGGGTCGTGGCCTACAGCAACGCGGCCGCCCCGATCTCTGCGCAGATCGTGATCCCGGCACAGTGGGAAACCGCGCCGCCCCCCTACGGCCCGAAGCTCACCTTCAATATTCCCCTGGTCGAAACCGTGCCCGGCGCGCTCCCCGTGTCCGGCACCTCTCTGCACGTCAAGGCGGGCGCTGCGATACGCAAGAACGGTAAGACCTACTACTACGGGCGCGTCCCGGCCAAGTGCCCGAAGGGCGGTCTCCCCGGCAAGGGCGAAGTGACACTGGAGAGCGGCGAAACGATCGTCACCACGCTCAAGGTCCCCTGCCCGCGCAGGTAGGCACGGAGCGTAGGTCAGGCGCCGAAGGGCCTGACGGCGTTGACCGCCGCGAACAGCCTGACGGGATCGTGTCCGATGTGCCTGATACCAACATCGATGGCGATCTCGAGGAGGCTGATTGATAGTGGTGTCGATGCGAAAAGCTCTATTTATTGCCACATGGGGACTATCGGGCCGCGTACTGAAGGATGACTCGAAGCAGCAGAACGTCGCGAATGCCTCGGGCAGGCAGGCGCGCCCCAAAAAGCAGACAAAGGTCGCAAGTCCACAGCGAAAAACGGCGCGACGACCGACATCACGGGCGGCTCGACGGCCGGCATCGCAGGCGTCACGACGGCCGACCGCACAGGGAAAACGGCAGCCCGCGACACAGGCAACAGGACGCCCGACGGAGCACACGGCGCGAAGGAGCGAGTCGCCGGCCCCGCAGGTCGCTGGCGGATCGGCGGTCGCCCAGCAGGCCGGTCCCGCGAGCGGCACGATCAACGAGCTCGAACGCCTCGCCATCCTGCATGGGCGCGGTGTGCTCACCAGCGAGGAGTTCTCGACAGCGAAGGCGAGGATCCTCGATACGGGCGCGGGGCCTCGTGAGGCGAGCAGTGCTTCCACGACGTTCCCGGCGATTGCAGCGAACGTCGCCGCGGCGCGCCATCTAACCGGCTCCGCGGCACACGAGCGTGGCACGCCGATAACGACTGAGATGGGGGCGTAACCGAGCGCGCCGACCCGCGGGAGTAGCTACCGGTTCGGCCCCCGCGTTTCTGGCTCCGTAAGCCATCATGTGCGGGTGACGCTGCTCGCCGTCAAGCTGCTGCTTGCTCCCACGTTCGTGATCGGCGCGTCGCTCGCCGGGCGTCGCTTCGGCGTGCGGGTCGGCGGCCTGATCGGCGGGCTGCCGGTGGTCGCCGGCCCGATCCTGCTCGCATACGCGCTCGCCCACGGCCGCTCGTTCGCCGCCGGCGCCGCGGCTGGCACGCTGCTCGGGCTCGTGTCGCTGATGGCGTTCGTGGTGGTGTACGCCCATCTTGCCGGTCGGCTGTCGTGGGTCGCCAGCATGCTCGTCGGCTGGCTGGCGTTCGCGACGAGCACCGCGATCTTCAGCCTGGTCTCGCTTCCGCTGGGCGCGGCCCTGGGCATCGTCGCGATCGCGCTGGCGCTCGCCCTACTCGCGCTGCCGCGGCCCGCGAGCGGACTGCCGGTGCATGGGCCACCACCGAGTTGGGATCTGCCGCTGCGGGCAGCGTGTGCGGCTGCGCTGGTGCTGAGCCTGACGGCGATCGCCGGCTGGCTGGGGCCCCAGCTCAGCGGGCTGCTGGCGCCGTTTCCGATCATCGCCACGGTGCTCGCGACCTTCACCCACGCCCAGCGCGGCACTGACGAGCTGCGGCGCCTGCTGCGCGGCCTGCTCAGCGGGTTCGGCGCGTTCGCGCTGTTCTGCTTCGCGCTCTCGCTGGCGCTGCGCCGGGCGGACATCGCCGCCGCGTTCGCCCTTGCGACGGCAACGGCTCTGCTCGTACAGGCGCTCGTGCTGGCGTTCGTGTCCGGGCAGGCTCACGTGTCGACGACCGAACGGATCGCACCGGAGGGCTGAGGCCCTCCGCTCGCCGACGCGGATCTGCAAGCTGGGAAGGATCGCGGCCGCCCGGAGTCCTTAGGGTTGCCGATGACGATCACGATGTCGAACCGATCACGATGTCGAACGCGGATGTGATGTCCGGCAGGGATGCGCGCCAGCGGGGATCCGCGATCACGCTGTCTCACGCGATCGCGCTGTCCGAGGAGGATGCCGATGAGGATGGGTAAGCGCTACCTGCCTCTGGTCGCGCTGCTGGGGGCTTCTCTTGGCTTGGTTCCAGCGATCGCGAGCTCGGCCGGTCCGTCATCGACCGCGACGGTGAACGGCACCGAATCGCTGATGTGGTCGCCGATGGAAGTCGCGATCACGCCCGGAGGCACAGTGACCTTCGAGGACACCTCCACCAGCGTGCCACACGGGATCGTCTGGACGAACGTGCCGGCGACGCCTGCGTGCAGCGGTGTCCCGATCAACGAAGGCAGGACCAATTGGCAGGGCACGTGCACCTTCGTCCAGGAAGGCGTCTACGAATACGACTGCTACGTGCACGGCTCATACATGTCGGGCAAGGTGGATGTCAACCAGGCCGGCACGATGTCCACCGCGACGAACGCCCCGCCGAGCTCTTATTCCACGGGCACGATGCCGATGAGCACGCCGAGTGCCTCGCCGAATGCCGGCGGGGTCATGACTGGCGGCAGCAAGCCGCCCGCCCCGGCGGACTCGCTGAACGCCAGCACGATCAAGCTGGCCGCGAGCCAGCGCGGCGCGCGCGTGCGCGGCTCCGTGCAGGTGGCGCAGAGCGGATCGCGGCTGACCGTGCAAGCGTTCGCCGCCACCGCCCAGCTGGCCGACGTCGCTCGTCAGGGTGACGTCGTGCAAGTCGCGCGCGCTCGCAAAGCGCCGGTGCTGATCGGGCGCTTCGCCCGATCCTCGCTGCCGGCCGGAAGGGCGTTCTTCTCGGTGACGCTCGACCAGCGAGCCGCGCGCGCGCTGGGCAGGACGCGACGTCTGGTGGTGACGATCCGCTTCACATTGACCCCACCGGGCGGCAAGGCACTGCTGCGCACCATGCCGGTAGCGCTTCACGCAAGCTGAACCGTGGCGCGCCTCAGACGACCGTGATTGACGCGTCGCCGGGGACCGTGGTCAACGACTCGACACCGAAGCGTCCAGGCTCGACGTTCGCCTGTACGAAGAAAAGTCCTTCGTCGCCTGGAAGGTTCTCGAGCGACCGGTGTCTTAAGCGAACGAGGCCGGACATCGGACCCGGCCTTGATCCAACACTCGAGGCAACCGTCTGACCCTCGGGCGCCCGCGAAAAAGGAGCAACTGATGTCGTTCACAATCAGGCGAGTCGCGCTCATCGTGGCTGCCGAGGGCATGGTCGGCAAGATCATCGTCCAATGAGCGCGCGCGAGTAAGTCGGCGAAACAACCCGATCCGAGTTCAAGAGCCGCCGGGCAAAGGAGGAAGGGATGAGGTTGCGCAAGCGCGTTCTGCCATTTGCAGTCTTGCTGGGGGCGTCGGTAGCCGTGATTCCCGCGATCGCGAGCTCGGCCGGTTCGTCGACCGCGACGGTGAACGGCACTGAATCGCTGATGTGGTCGCCTATGGAAGTTGCGATCACGCCCGGCGGCACTGTCACATTCGAAGACACTTCCACCAGGGTTCCACACGGAGTCGTCTGGACGAATGTCCCAGAAACGCCTTCGTGCAGTGGCGTGCCGATCGACGAAGGCAAAACCAACTGGAAGGGAAAATGCACCTTCGACCGGGAAGGCACTTACGAATACTACTGCTACGTGCATGGTATGCACATGTCGGGAACGATATTTGTGAACGCCACCGGCACGACCACGACCGAAACGATGACGACGGAAACGACGACGACGGAAACGACGACCACCGGCACCACCACGACAAGCACGACACCGACCACCACGGGCACTACGCCTACCACGACAACTCCCTCGACGACCACATCTATGACCGTCTCGACCACGCCGGGGACCACGTCGAACACGCCGAACATGACATCGAGCCAAGCCGGTGCTGCGTCCGCGGGCACCTCTGCATATTCTGCGGCCGGGGGTTCCGCCGGGTCGAGCGCGATGGGAGGCGCGTCAGCTGGCGGGCGAGCGCCGAAGGACTCCTTGACGGGCGGATCTCTAAGTCTGGTTACGAGCCAGCGGGGCAACGTTCGCGGCTCAGTTGATGTAGCGCAGGCCGGCTCGCGTCTGGAAATACTCCTGCTTGCCTCGAGCGCCTCGCTCGCCACCAGCAGCCATCCGGCGGCTCTGCCGGTTGGGCGCCTCGTCAAGGCCAAGGTTCCCGCTGGGCGATTTTCATTCAGAGTTTCGCTCAGCAAGCGCGCGCGTCTGGCGCTCGCGCGGCGCAGACACCTCGCGTTGACAGCCAAGATCGCGCTCACCCCGCCCGGCGGGGCAAGGCTCACCAGAGCGCTCAGGCTCACGGTGCATCGATGAGGCTTGCGCGCATCAATGGCAGTCGAAGTATGCGTCGCTGATCGTGCGACGCCGGACCGGCGGCTCGTCGCACCTGGCCGCAGGTGCTCGAACTCGGATTTCACGCGAGCGCTCGAGCTTCGGATTCCAATCACAGGAGGAAATAACTCAGTGCCCAAAACGCCGATACTCGCACTCGCTGGCATAGCGCTCGCGCTCGCCGGCTGTGGCAGCTCTAAAAGCACGGCCAGCTCGACAGCATCCACGGCGACCGACGCCGGCGCGACCGTGCCGTCGTCGTCGAGTCCGGCTCCGTACCTCGCCAGCTTCAAAACCGTCAGCAAAGTCGGCTCCACCGAACCGGCCAACGGCGATGTGAACCCGTACGGCATCGTGCTCGTGCCTACAAGCATGGGCAAGCTCGAGGCGGGCAACCTGCTCGTCAGCAACTTCAACGACAAGGCCAACGACCAGGGCACGGGCACCACGATCGTGCAGCTCACCCCGGCCGGCCACACATCTGTGTTTGCGACCGTCAACCCGAAGACGCTCCCCGGGAGCTGTCCCGGCGGCGTCGGTCTGACCACGGCACTGGAGATCCTGCCTGGCGGCTACGTTGTGGTGGGCAGCCTGCCGACGACCAACGGCAAGTCCGCGACCGCCAAGTATGGCTGCCTGATCGTCCTCGACAGCGACGGCAACGTCGTCAAAACGATCGCCGGCAGTCTGATCCAGGGGCCATGGGACTCGACGGCCGTGAGCCAGGGCGCGAAGACCACGATGTTCGTCAGCAACGCTCTGAACGGCGGCGCCGCCAAGGGGATCTACACGGTCAAGAACTCGACCGTCGTACGTATCGTCCTGGAATCCGGCGAAGGCCAGCCGCCGAAGGTCGTGAGTCACCAGGTGATCGCCAAGGGCATTCCGTGGCGCGACTCGCCCGAAGCGCTGGTGGTCGGACCGACCGGCGTCGCGCTCGCCTCGAACGGAACCCTGTATCTCGCCGACACCCTAGCCAACCGGATTACCGCTATTCCTCAGGCGCTGACGCGCACCAGCGCGGCCGCCGGCGGCGGCGTCACGGTTACCAAGGGAGGGCATCTCAAGGAACCACTCGGGCTGACGATCGCGCCGAACGGCGACATCATCACGACCAACGCGGGCGATGGCAACATGGTGGAGACCAGTCCAAGCGGCCACCAGGTCCGCGTGCAGACTGCCGACACCAAGACCGGGGCGGGCTCGCTGTTCGGGCTCGTGATCGCGCCGGCGGGTCAGGGCATCTACTACGTTGACGACGGCGAAAATACCGTGAATCTTCTCGGCTGACCCGCGTCGCACACCGATATCCCACAGTTACGGGGAAGGATCTGGGCTCGCCGGGGTCGATATAGGCAATGGCGAGGCGACGGAGTGATGCCCAACCTACGCGCCGACACGCGGTTGCACCGGCGTGGCGCCCATCGAACCACGGAGGATCTGAGCAATGAGCCTTTCAACAGCAATCCAACTCGTGCCGCGACGCGTGGCAGCCACCGCTTTCGTCCTTGGCGCAATTGCGCTGGCCGGATGCGGCAGCTCGTCGAGCAGCACCAACACCTCCTCCAACACGGGCTCCTCGGCCTCGGCGCCTCGCTATCCGAGTACCACAAGCTCCGCCGCAAACGCCGGCAACGCCGCCCCCACATCAAAGCCCGCCGCGACCGGCGCGAGCACCCTGGCCCTCGAAGCCAACCCCGAAGGCCAATTGATGTTCAGCACGAAGTCGTTGAGCGCCAAGCCCGGCAAGGTGACGATCGACTTCACCAACACGTCCTCGCTCGAACACAACCTGACCGTCGCCTCCTCGTCCGGCACGGTCGTCGGCGCCACGCCGACGTTCCGCGGCGGGACGAAGACGCTCGTGCTGAACCTCCAGCCCGGCGTCTACAAGTTCTACTGCTCGGTTCCGGGCCACCGCGAAGCCGGCATGGAAGGCACGCTCACGGTCTCCTAACCGCTCGAGCGTCACGAGCACGATCGCGGCGCGACATCGGGTGCCCCTCGGGCATGCGGCTGAGCGCCTGGGTCAGCGCGAATGCCGCGATGGCGCCGGTGCGCCATCCTTGTTCAGCGAGGTGGGCGGACAAATAACAGCCAAGGCGATCGTCGAGCGGTTTCTCGAGCGGCAGCGCGAGATGTATGCCGGCGGCGAGCTCGGACCGGTGGCCGAGCTGCTCGCCGAGGACGTCGTCTGGCACGTCCCCGGCACCAGCCCGATCGCCGGCGAGCATCGCGGGCGCGAGGCCGTGCTCGGCTACTTCGTGACACGGCGCCGGCTGGCCGGGGGCGAGATCTCGATCGTCAAGCACGGGGAGCTAGCGGGCGACGATGTGCTGGTCCAGCTCGCCGACGGCTGCGCCTCGTTCGGCGGCCAGGCATTCAGCTGGCGCACGACGGGCATCTACCGCGTCGCGGGGGGCATGATCGCCGAGGCGTGGCTCGTGCCACTCGAAGCCGAGGCCTTCGACGGCGTCTGGTGCCAGGCTCGCACGGGGCCGTTCGTCTATCGCCAAAGGGTGCGTCCGTGGACTGCGCAGCGAGCAGCTTCCTCTGTCATCCCCGCTTCCTCGAGCTCTTCGAGGCGGCCTTCGTCGAGTGGTGGCGCGCTCATCTTGGTGGCACCCTGCACGAGCAGCTCGGTGCTGGGCGGCGCCTGACGCTCGCGGGCGTCAACGTTGACTATCACGCGCCCGTGCGCGTTGACGACGAGGTTGGTGTCGAGGTCTTCCTCGACCGCGGCAGTCCACGATCGCTGCAGCTGCACTACGACGCGCGCGTCCGCGAGGTCCACGTCGCGAGCGCCAATTCGCGCTACGTGTGCCTCGATGCAGGCACGGGTCGCCCCGCCGCGTTCCCCACGCCGTCCGCCGGGACCTGTTGGCGGCATTCCCAGACGTCGTTCGCGAAGGACTGCTGGCACGCACCGAACAGCGCCAGCACGAGCGGGGTGTGATCGAGCACTGACGCCGCCTTGGTGTGGCGCTCCTAGCCGCCATGCGGCCCGTCGGCTATGGCTCGGCTGTGCTGGCTGCCGGTGTGCACACGTCGTCGAGTACGTCGGCCAGTGCGCGGATGCGCGGCAGGTGCTGGCGGGTGAGCGCCGTGAGCTGTGCTTCTCCGAGTGGGGTGAGCTGGAGGTGGATCTGGCGATGGTCGGCTGTGTCTCGACGGCGTTCGATCAGGCCGGCGGCCTCGGCGCGTTGGGCGAGCTCGACGGCGCTGTGGTGGCGGATGTGCAACTCGCTGGCTGCGTCGCCGATGGTGGGCCCGGGTCTGGCGGGGCGGCCACGGACGACGAGCAGGAGCTGGTGGAGCGCCGGGGTCAGTCCGGCTCCTCTGGCGGCGTCCTCGCTCCAGCGTGTGAAGGCGCGCAGCTCCGTGCGAAACGCGAGCAGGCGGCGATAGTCAGCGTCCCGCAGCGCGTGACCTGTGACCGTCGGATTCATCGTGCAGGCGCGCGAGCGGCCCGTAGCTTGGCGAGGCTCGGGGTCGCGCGCAGCGGGCGTAGCGGGCGCTCGCGGTGGCGCTCCTCGATCAGCAAGCGCTCGTGTGCCTTGAGCAGGTCGAACTGGCTGACGATGCCGAGCAGTCGTGGTGGCTGGTCGCCGTCGACCACGGGCAGCACAGTGTGGCTGGTGGCGACCATCCTGTCGGCCACCTCGCGCAGCGTCTCGTCGGGCTTTGCGACGAGCGCGTCGCGGGCTGCGGCACCGGCGGCGAGCGGACCGGTCTGCGTGGCGCGGATGTCGGAGAGCGGGAGCACGCCGAGCAGGTGCTGGTTCGTGTCGAGTACGGGGTACAGCCGCTGGCGTCGCAGCGGGGAGCCCTCTGGCAGCTGGTGGTGGAGGTCCGCGACGGCTGTGTCCGGCTCGACGGTGAGGAGGTCGGTTTGCATGACGTCGCGGACGAGCAGCGCGTGCAGCGGGTCGACCTCGTACTCGCGGGTGACGTGGTAGCCGCGGCGCGCGATCTTCTCGGTCAGGATCGAGCGTCGCAGGGTCAGGACGCTGATGAGGTATGCGATCGTGCATGCGATCAGCAGCGGCACGAGCGCGCCGATGTCATGGGTCAGCTCGAGCGCGAACACGATGCTGGTGAACGGTGAGCGCATGACCCCTGCCATCGCCGCGGCCATACCCAACAGCGCCCAGGTCCCGCCTGTGGCGCCGGGCAGGATGCCGCCGAGCAGCCCGCCGAGGGCGGCCCCCAGCATCAAGAGCGGAGCGAGGATGCCGCCGCTCGTGTTGGAACCGAGCGCGGTCGCCCAGATCGTGAGCTTGACGGTGAGCAGCACGGCGAGCGTGCCGAGCGCGAGCGTGCCGGCGAGCTCGGCGCCGATCGTGCTGTAGCCGACGCCGAGCGCGCGGGGTTCGATCAGTCCACCGACACCGACGACGAACCCGCCGATCGCGGGCCACCACGTCCAGTGCAGCGGCAGGCGGCCGAACAGGTCCTCGGCGCCGTAGACGCAGCGGGTCATCACCCACGCGAGGCCGCCGCAGGCCATACCGATGGCGATCGCCCCACCGGAGACCGCGGGTGGCAGCGTCGCATGGGCGCTCATGGCGAATAGAGGCGCCGGGTGCAGGAGCCCCGCGTTCGCCAGGGCTTCGCGGGCGATCTCAGCGGTGCAGGCCGCAAGCGCGACCGGGATCATCGAGCGCGGACGCCACTCGAACAGCAGCAGCTCGACCGCGAGCAGGGTTGCCGCTATGGGTGTGCCGAACACGGCGGTCATGCCGGCCGCTGCGCCGGCGACGAGCAGGCAGCGTCGCTCCGCGGCGGTGAGGTGCAGGAGCTGGCCGACGATGCTGCCGGCGGCGCCGCCGGTGACGATGATCGGTCCCTCTGCGCCGAACGGGCCCCCGGTGCCGATGCTGACGGCGCTGGACACTGGCTTGAGGACGGCTAGGCGCGGCTCCATGCGGCTGCCGCGCAGGAGGATGGTTTCCATGGCCTCTGGGATGCCGTGGCCGCGGATGCGCTCGGAGCCGTAGCGAGCCATGACACCGACGATGAGCCCGCCGGCTACCGGTACGAGGACGCTGAGTGGGCCGAGGACGCTCGTGTCGGGCGGCCCGAGCGAGGTCGAGATGGTGCCGGTGTAGGCGAGGTGGGTGATGAGCCCTATGAGATCGAGCAAGCCGAGCGCGAGCAGCGCAACGGCTGCTCCGACCGGCACTGCGCCGATGAGCAGCAGCAGGATGCGGTGCGAGGCCGTGAAGTCGCCGAGGAGTCGCTCGCGGCTATTGGACGGCCTTTGGTCTGGTGGAGCGAGACGGCCTTGGTCTGGTGGAGCGAGACGGCCTTGGTCTGGTGGAGCGAGACGGCCTTGGTCTGGTGGAGCGACGGCGTCGCTGGGAAAGCGGTCGTCGATGCCGGCGCTCACGCGACGCAACTATATCGGCAGCCGATACGACGTCAGCGGCAACCGGGCCGTCGAGGCGGAGACGGCCGCGCGGCGCATCGTCCGGGAAGTTCATGTGCATATCGGCGTCATGCTCTTCCGAGGGCCCCGCTCTCGCGGCCCGGTGCGCGGCGTCCGGGCAGAACCCAACGATCGAGAGGAAGAGTCATGCAACCATCCCGCAGGTCGTTCATGAAGCCCACCCGCGTCGTGCTCGCCGGTGTCCTGGTCGCAGCCCTCAGCTGGGCGGCGATGGCAAACGCGTCGCCACCGATCGGTCACAGCGCCCAGGCTGCCACGATCGAATTGCGCGAAACGCGTCTCGGCAAAATTCTGACCAACTCAGCCGGCTTCACGCTGTTCGAGTTCACCAAGGACAAGAAGAAAAAGGACAACTGCGTCGCGATCAGTGGTTGCGACGAAGTGTGGCCTCCGCTGACCGTCACCGGCACTCCTACCGCGGGCGCGGGTCTGAAGGCGAAGAAACTGTCGACGATCACTCTGCCGAGCGGGGCGCACCAGGTCACCTACGCTGGGCATCCGCTGTATCTCTACGTCGGCGACAAAGGTCCCGAAGAAACGTCCTATGTCGGCGCGCTGGAGTTCGGCGGCTACTGGTACGCGCTCAACGCAAAAGGCAAACCCGTGAAGTAGGCGGCGGCGGTCGTCGCTGCGGGGAAGGATGAACCGCTTGCGGCGTCTATTGTGAGGTGGTCGAGGGGTGTGAGGCGCGGGGCGCTCTCGGGGCAGGGCGCACGTCCCCTCGACCACGAAATCTCAGCCCGGACCGAGCCGGCGCATGGCATGTCGTATGTTCATAGCCAGCGCCGGTCGTTGCGCGCGAGCTCGACACCAGTCGCACGACGCGGCGGCACGTGCATTCGACTCCTACGTTCCCGGTGCCCTCGATCCGCAAGCCACCATCAAGTCGGCGCAGAGCCTCGGGCGAGCCGGCCGCGGCGGATGCGCCGAGCCCGGCAGCAGCGACTCGCAGCGGCCCGGCAGACTCGCCATCGCCGAATGTGCCGGGATCGGCGCTGGCACCGAAGGTGCGTGCCACCGATCTGGATGTGCCCGCGGAGCTCAGCGCCAGGCGCCTGCGTTCGCGGCTGTTGATCGGCGTCGCCCTCGTGGTCGTCGTCGTGGTGGTGGTGGCGCTGCTGCCGGGTCTGGGCGAGCTGCGGGCGCTGCTCGCCCGCGCCCAACCCGGCTGGCTCGCGCTCGGGGCGCTCCTGAAGGTGCTTTCGGGGCTCGGCTACGTCGCGGTCTTCCGGATGGTGTTCTGCCGGCGCATGCGCTGGCGCGTGGCCCTGCAGATCGGCATGTCCGAGCTGGGCGCCAACGCCCTGTTTCCCACGGGCGGAGCGGGGGGCCTCGCGCTCGGGGCGTGGGCGCTCAGGCGTGGCGGCATGTCGGTGCAGGAGATTGCGCGCCGCACCGTTGCCTTCTTCCTGCTCACGAGCGTTCCGAACGTGCTCGCGGTGATCGTGGTCGGGCTCGGGCTGGCGGTCGGCCTGTTCCCCGGCGAGTCCCACTGGGCGCTGACGATCCTGCCGGCCGTCATCGCGACCGTCGGCATCGCCGCGACGCTGCTCGCCGGCCGCCTCGCGGCGCGCCTGCAACGCCGGCTGGAGGCCGGAGATCGCAGCGCGCGCTCGCGCAGGGTCCGCGCCGTGTGGGGCATTGCCCGCGCCCTCGCCGATGGTGTTGACGAGGCGCTCGCCCTGCTGCGCGAGGGCAACCTGCTGCTGGTCGGCGGCCTGGTCGCCTATCTGGCGTTCGACGTGATGATCCTGTGGGCGGGCTTCCAAGCGTTCGGCGTGACCGTGCCGCTGGCGGTCGTGTGGATGGCATACCTGATCGGTGAGCTCGGCGGACTGATTCCCGTCCCGGGCGGCATCGGCGGCGTCGACGCGGGGCTCGTCGGCATGCTCGTGCTCTACGGAGTGCGCCTCGCGCCGGCGACCGCGGCCGTGCTTGCCTACCGCGCGATCGCGCTGTGGGTGCCCGCGGTGCTCGGCTCGATCGCGTTCGTGGCGCTGCGCCGCACGCTGCGCGACGAGGCCGAGCAGATCGCCGTCTGCGCGCCCCAGGCCGAGATCGAAGTCATCGGCCGCGGGCGCATCACGATCGCCTCGTCGAGCTGAACCCGCGCGCGTGTGTGCGCGCGCGTGCGTGTTGTGGCGAGGCCGCCCTGAGGCGAGGGCCGCCGGTGAGAGCCGCGCCACGTCTCACTCATCGGCCATCCTCAGCAGGGTCGCGGTTGTAGTCCAGTTGCGCGCGGTCGCCTTGACGCCGAGCGCGCGATCGGCGACCCCTGCCCAAAGGCGCGAGCGCGCGACTCCATGCGGGTGCCAGGCGTAGAGCTCGCGCCCGATCGCCCTGAACTGCTCATCCCCGGCCGCCAGCGCGCTGAGCCGCTCGAGCTGCTCGGGAGTGAGCTCGGCCTCGAGGAAGCTCACCTGATAGCGCTTGGGGTCCAGGGCGACCTCGCCGAGCGGGTTGAGGCGCACGACCTCCGCGAGCTCGTCGCGCGTTCTCGCGACCACATCGATGTCCAGATCGAAGCGCTCGCTGATCAGCCGTTCGCACTCGATCGCCACCTGCTTGGGCGGCGACTTGCTCGACAGCACCACGTTGCCGCTCTGCACGTACGTACGGACGTCCTCGAACCCTGCGCCGGACAGCAGCTCGCGCAGCGCCGGCATCGCGATGCGGTTGCGCGGGCCGATATTGATTCCCCGCAGCAGCGCCACCTGTCGCATCGGTCCGGAATCCGACGCTCGCCGGCGCTGCGTCGCTAAGCGAACGCCGGCGCAGCGCTGGGGGCGCGCTCGCGCACGCGGCGGCGCATGACCAGCCGCCCGCCCTGTGCCGGCGCCCACACGACCCCGCGAAACGCCGGCCGCTCGCCGGGTTCGGTGCTCGGCAGCATCTGCACGCGTTCGAGCAGCACGCGCAGGACGACGTCCATCTCCATGTGCGCGAAGGTCGCGCCGATGCAGCGCCGGATGCCACCGCCGAACGGGATCCAGCTGTAGGTATCGGGCACGGTGTCGAGGAAGCGATCGGGATCGAAGCGGTCGGGATGGGGAAACAGGTGCGGGTCGTAGTGCGTGAGGATCGCCGCCAGCAGGATGCGCGTGCCGACCGGCAGGCGGTAGCGGCCCAGCTCGAACGGCTTGCGCGCGTAGCGGCCGGCGAACGAGACGACCGGTCGCGCGCGCAGAACCTCGCGGATGGTCGCCTCGCGCAGCGCCTTGCCGCCTTCGTCGACCTCGTCGGTCAGGCGCTGCAGCACCTCGGGATGGCGACGCAGGCGCTCCACAGCCCAGCTCAGCGAGTGCGAGGTCGTCTCGTGTCCGGCGACCAGCATCGTCACGAGCTCGTCGCGGATCTCGGGGCCCGACATCGGGCTGCCGTCCTCGTGGCGCGCCTGCACCATCAGCGCAAGCACGTCGGCGCGGTCCTCGAGGTCGGGATCGCGACGGGCGATGTCGGTGAGCTCGTCGAGGACCACATCGATCTCGGTCCGCAGCCGCTTGAACTTGGTCCACGGCGACCACGGTCCGTAGTTCCTGCGCAGCTCGGGCGCGAGCGCGACGCGGCTGCCGAGGTCGGTCCATTGCGGTATCAGCTCTTCGAGCGCACGCAGCCGAGCGCCCTCGGCGCCGAACACCGCGCGCAGGATCGCGCGCAGGGTGATGCGCTGCATCGAGGGCGCGACGCCGAGCTCGGTGTCCTGCGGCCAACTGTCGATCTCGGCGGCGGCGATCTCTTCGATCATCGACTCGTACTGCTTCATCCGCTGCCCCTTGAACGGAGGCAGCAGCAGCTTGCGCTGTTCCATGTGCTGCGCTTCGTCGATACCCAGCAGCGAGTTCGGACCGAGCAGTTCCCGCAGCGGGCTGGCGGTGCCCGCGTGCAGCACCGTGGGATCGGCTTTGAACGTCTGCTTGATCAGCTCCGGGTCCGACACCGCGACCGTCGGTCCGAGGCCCAGCACCCGCACAGTCACCATCGGGCCGTAGCGGCGCCGCGCACGCTCGAAGAAGGGCCGCTGTCTGACCCGCATCGCGAGCGTCTGCAGCGTGATCGGCAGACGCGGCCCCGGGGGCAGGCCGTCAATCGGGGCGGGATTTGCGCTCATCGCTCGTCTCCTCTTGTGCTGCGCCATGGCCACCGCCGGCGCGACGGCGCCGGGCCGTGGCTGTGCTCGCTCGGTCTGGATCGTTGGTCGCGACTGCTCTCGACCCGGCTGCCGGCAGCCCCCTGCCTCCGTCAGAGACGGTAGCAGTGCTGCTCCGTTGTTGGTGAGAGATACGACGGGGCGGCGGAGCGCGGTGGAGCCCAAGCCGACGCAGCCGCAAAGGCGGCACTACCGCGAAGGCGTCGCGACACCCGCGAGCAGCCGCGACTCCACCGCGTCGGCCGCCGCGCCGGCCCCGCCCGTGGCGGCGTAGGCCTCGGCGATTCGGCGCGCCCCGTCGGCCAGCCCCATCGCCTCGGTGATCTTCGCGCGCAGGCGCTTGGGGCGCAGCCGCCAGACCGGCAGGCGCGTGCCCGCCCGCGCCACCTCGACGCGCCGTGCGACCTCGAGCTGGTCGCGCCCGAACGGGACGGCGCACACGGGCACGCCGTGCGCCAGCGCCTTCTGGGTCGAGCCCATGCCGCCGTGCGTGACCGCGCAGGCGGCCCGCTCGAGCACGGGCGTGTGCGGGATGAAGCGCTCGACGTGGGCGTTGGCGGGGATCCGCAGGCGCGCAGGTTCGCCCGCGGGCAGGGTCGCTACGACGGTGAGCGGCTCGTCGGCCAGCGCCTGCAGCGCGACCTCGACCAGCCGCCCGTCGTTTTGAAACTCAGTCGAGGTGTTGATCAGCACGATCGGCGTTTCTGCCTGGTCGAGCCATGCCGGCGGATCAGCCGGCGGGTCCCACGCGCACGGGCCGACCATCACGACATTTGCGGGCCAGTCGCGACGCGGGTACTCGAACGGCTCGGCCGTCATGTACAGGATGAGCGTCGGATGCGCGAAACCCTCCGCCACCGTTGCGACCGGCGCGAGGCCGGCGCGCGCCCGCATGCCGTTGAACATCGGCCGCAGCTGGTGTTCGACGGTCCCGAACACGAGCGGACGCAGCAGCCGATCGCGCGCGCGACCGAGCGGTCCGCGAGCCGGCGCCAACCCCGGACCGAACGGCGGCGCCTCGCGCGAGGGCAGCGCCAGCGGATAGGGGCAGAAGATCGCCCACGGCCCACCCCACGCCTCGGCGCTCGTGAGCGCACCCCAGCTGTTGATGTCCACGATGACCGCGTCGGGCTGAGTCTCGCTCAGCGCTCGTGTCAGATCGGGGCCGTCGTGCTCGGCGCGTGCGCTGAACACCCGGGCGTTCAGCCGGACCGATTGCAGCGGGTTGCTCGTCCGCCAATCATCGTGCTCGATCGCCTCGGCCTGCGCCGCGATCGGCGCTGCATCGAAGCCCCGTGCGCGCATCAGCTCGACCTGCGAGGCGAGCGTGCGCAGCACGATGTGATGGCCGCGACGGTGCAGCTCGTCGAGAATCGGTGTCAGCGGGAACAGGTGACTGCGCCCGGGCGAGGTGTAGGCGAGGATGCGGGCCATCAGAAGTCGTGCGCCGTCGTTACAATTTCACTTTATTCCCGATCAGATGAATCTGTCAAGCGAAAAGCGTCCCTACCGCATGACCCTGCGGGCCGAGTCGGCCGCAGCCACCGGCGAGCGCGTGCTGTCCGCGGCCTGGCGCCAGTTCACCACGCGCCCCTACGAGGAGGTGCTGTTGCGCGAGATCGCCGCCGAGGCGGGCGTCACCGCACAGACCCTGCACGCCCGCTTCGGCTCCAAGGAGGAGCTGTTCACCGCGGCCTACGCGTGGTTCGGCACTCGAGAGATCGAGCAGCGCCCGCCCGCGCCGACCGACGATGTGCCGGCGGCCGTGGCTCAGCTGTACGAACGCTACGAGGACCACGGTCAGGGGATCCTGCGCATGCTCGCACAGGAGGAGCGAATTCCGGCGATGCGGCGGATGACCGACATGGGTCGCGCCTACCACCGCCACTGGGCGCAGACCACGTTTGCACCGTTGCTGCACGGGCTGCGCGGTGGCAGGCGCGAGCGCCGCCTCGCCGCGATCACCGCCGCCACCGATCTGCTCGTGTGGAAACTCCTGCGCTTGGACACGGGGCTCGAGCGCGCTCAGGCCGAACGGGTCGCCGTGGAGATGATCCATGCGCCCCAGGCGTAGAACCTGAACGCGTTCCTGCGCCCATGACACGGAAGCGGGACATCAAGCAGTGCCGGCAGGCCTGCGTGGAGGCCGGCTTGACCGTCCTTGAGCGCTATGAGGCCAGCCGAGCACTACACGCTGAGAAGGAAGCAGGCGGCGGGCAGGAGGACATGAGCTATGGGGATAAGCAGCGTTGACGCGCCCACCTTGCGTCGCTAGCGGCCACCCGCAGGACCGGTACCTGCGCATCTATCAGGCCTCGACCTTGGATCCGCGGCCTCGGACCGCCTACTACGCGATCGCGCCCTCCTGCGCCGCCAGATATTCATCGAAGCCCTCGAGTCTCTGCGTGTCCTCGTAGACCTCGTAGTCGCGCAGCAGGCCCCACAGCTCATGCGGCCCCAGACGACGTACCGGTTGGAATAGGCGGTCGTGCCTTCGGGCGTCCTGAGATGATCGGTGCCGCGCAGGCAGACCGTCATGTTCCACGGTGGCCCCTGAACCACCACCTGCTCGGGCCGGTGCTGAAGGCCGGTTGCGATCATCCGTTGCAGCCACCGCTCGACCTCGTCTCGACCGCGGATGTCGGCCGCCCACGAGCTCTCGCCGGGGAATCGGAAGTGGACGTCCTTCGCGTCCAGCTTCAGGAGCATTCCCGGGTCGCCGGCGTTCAGGCGGCCATAGGCCCGATCGAGCAAGCGCTTTGCCAGCCAGGAAAACATACGCTATCTCCTTGATAGATCGCTCTAGTGAGCGGAAGCCTATCATTGGCTCACGAACGCGCGAGTCCGAGCGAGGCGGCGCACGACTCGCGCACCGCAGCGCAGGACTCGGGCGTCGCAGGACTCGGGCGTGAAACCAAGCCAGCACGAGGGCCGATCATGGGGAGCACCACCAAGGAGCGCATCATCAGCTCGAGCGCCGAGCTGTTTCGCCGTCAGGGATACACCGGCACCGGCGTCAAAGAGATCGTCGCGGCCGCGAACGCGCCGTTCGGGTCGATCTACCACTTCTTCCCGGGCGGTAAGGAGCAGCTCGGGGCCGAGGCGATTCGCGCCTCGGGCGAGCTGTATCTGCAGCTGTTCGCCACGGTCGCCGTGCAGGCCCCCGACGTTCTCAGCGCGGTGCGCGAGTTCTTCGCCGGGGCGGCGCAGACGCTGCAGGAGACCGACTACGCCGACGCCTGCCCGATCGCGACCGTGGCGCTCGAGGTTGCGAGCACCAGCGAGCCGCTGCGCGAGGCCACCGCCGACGTGTTCGAGCGCTGGATCGGCGCGGCGACCGCGTACTTCGCCGGCGCCGGCATCCCACGCACGCGCGCGCGCGCGCTGGCGTTCGCGATGCTGTCGCTGCTCGAGGGCGCCTTCGTGTTCTGCCGCGCCCTGCGCAGCGTCGAGCCGCTGGAAGTGGCCGGGGCGAGCGCCGTGGCGGAGGTGGAGGCGGCACTGCCCTGAGACGGGCGACCCTGGGCCGGAGCCGGGTGCCGCCTAGCGCCTCGAGGCCTGAACCCGCGCGCGTGTGGGAAGACGGTGGGAAGAGGTGCGAAAACCCCAGCGTCTATGCGGGTTTACGCGCGGGCCAGCGTCTCGGCTAGACGGGGGTCACAGCCCGAGGCGATCGCCTCGACGGTCGCCTCGATCAGGTGTGCTCGCTGAGCCCCCGTGGACCCGCGCGGGCCGCTCTGAAGGGTGTTGGAGCTCGCGGGAGTCACGGGAAAAGACGCTTCAACAGTGCGATTCATGCGCACGCTCGAACTCATCGCGACGTCCCCATTTCCCTCACTCTTCCCTCTCACGATCCCTCTAGGACTCCTCGACAGCCAGCGTCTGTCACCGTCGCCAGCCCGCGATGCGGCCGCTGCCGCTCTTGCTCCCCAAGTCGACGTACTTCTTTTGTGGGAAGAATGAGAACATATCCCGCAATCATTGTCAAGGGCCTGTCAAGAAACCCAGTAAAACCACGGGCCTAGCAATCGAGTGACCCCCGTCTAGCCGATTCGGAGGTCACGGATCGTGGGATTTGTGAGCCCGCGTTCTACGAGGTTTTCGAGAGCCTCGACGATTGTGTAAGTGCCGCGTTCGACGAGGGCGTGACACGCGTGTCGTGTGTGCTGGCCGACGCGGTGGCGACGGAGCGGGGCTGGCGCGAGCGCTTGCACGCTGGCTTGACTGCGTTGCTGGAGTACTCCGACCAAGAGCCCGCGTGGGCACGCTTTTTGGTGCTCGCGCCGCTGGTCGCCGGCGACTCGATCCGCGAGCACCGTGACCGTGCGGTGCGCGCGCTGGCGGGCGCGCTCGAGCGCGAGACGGGAGCCGCCTCGCGAGCCCACAAGCCGCGGGCAGTCGACGCCGGCCGGTGGGCCTCCTCGGCACACCTGACGGCCGAGCTGGTCGTGCGCGGCGTGCTGGCCGTGCTGTGCGCGCAGATGCTGGAGCGGCCCGGGCAGCCGCTCTCGAGCCTCGCACCCGCGCTGATGGCGTTCGTGGAAAGACCGTATCGCGGTAGCGATAGTACGCTCGAAGCGCGCTCGGCCGCGCCTTCGCGTCGCGTCACCTATCGCACGGGGCGCGTATTGAGCGCGATCGGGGCCGCGCCGCGCTCGAACAACCGCGAGATCGCGGAGGCCGCCGGCCTGCGTGACGAGGGGCAGACGTCGAAGCTGCTGAGCCGGTTGGAGCGCCGGGGCCTTGTCGAGAACGTCGGACTCGGCGCGGCCTACGGGGAACCGAACGCGTGGCTGCTGACGGCGGACGGCAAGCGCGTCCTGAAGGCCATGGGCCCGTTTCAGGCGCGCGGGACGCGCCGGGCGCGAGTCAGGAGCGCGGCGTGAGACTCGAAGGCTTTTCGGCGCCAGGCAGCGCAATTCGCGCGACGACGCCGTTGAGGGCGCGACCGGGATGGCAAGAGGACTGTTCGAATCAACGGTCCTGCTGGCCGGGTGGTCGTGATTGTGGACGACCGGTGACGAGGGGTCGCCAGCGAGAGGGCTCGCGGTGCCGGTCGATTATCACCGAGAGGAAAAGGAGCAGTGGAACAGTGAGACACGTAAGGATGATCGGACTGGCCGCGGCAGCCGTATTGGCGGTCGCGGCGTTCGCCGCCTCGAGCGCCTTCGCGGCCACCCCGGAATGGGGTCAGTGCTACGCAAAGGCCGGCGGCAAATACGCAAACTCGAACTGTACGACGAAAGCGAAAAAAGGCGCGGGCACATATGAATGGCGCAAGGGCGCCCAGGTCGCGCACAAGAAGTTCACGGGTCAAGGCGGCACCGGGATTCTCAATTCATATATGGAATTTTGCGTGCGCGGTAACAGGGACCCGGCGTGCAGTGAAGAACAGATAGAAAAAGAAGAACCAACCGTTCTGCCTCTGTATGTCGAATGCACGACCGAGCATGCAGTTGGAGAAGCATCGGGCAAGGACGAGGTCGCAAACGTTGTTGTCGTGTTCAAAGGATGCAAGGCGCTCGGATCGCTTCCGTGCAGCAACAGCTCCAACGCGGAAGAAGTCAAGGTCAACGTGCTCAAGGGCGAGTTGGGCTTCATCAACAAAAGCAACGATGAAGTCGGCGTGGATCTCACCCCGGTCGCCAAGAAGGGCTCATTTGCCCAGTTCAACTGTGGCGAAATCCTCACGACTACGGTGGGCGTGTCTACCAGCAAGAAAGAAACGCCCGTCTATCCAGGCAAGAAGGGCGGCGGTGACGGGATCATCTCACCGATCACGCCTATCAACCAGATGAGCGACGCGTTCACGCAGACCTACACGACGACCGAAGCCGACGAAAACATTCCGAACAAATTCGAAGGCAAGGCGCTGCAGGTACTCGAAGCGGAAATCTACAACACCAACGAACCGGAATACAAGTCCGCGTGGTCGAAAGCCGGCGAGTCGATAACCAACGTCAATACGCCCGAAGAAGAAGTCGAGATCAAAGCGTAAGCGACGCTTGAGTGACTGAAGGCACGCTACATGGGGCCACTTCGGTGGCCCCATGTACGCCTTGGGGCCGAGAAAACCCCACGGACTTCTCGCTGTGCAGAAAGCCACACCTGACCGCAACGGCGCCCGGACCGAAGCTAGACGCCACCCGAAAAACCGTACCCCCAGATCGTGAACCTGATGCCGAAGAGAGATCGAACAAGAGGCCACGCAACCGCGATCGGTGTCCGCCTGGCATTCGTGCTGGCGCTGGTGATCGCCTCTGTTGGGGCGGGTGGCGCCGGGAGCGCCGAGGCCGCGATCACCCACCCGTTCGTCTCGAGCCTGTCTGAAGCGCCCCCCGGCACGAAGCTGATCGAACCGGGCTCGGTGGCGGTGGATCACGCGACGGGTCAGGTGTTCGTCGGCGATCTGCTTGCCGGCCACGTCGATGTCTACAGCTCCGGTGGGGTGTATGAGACCCAGTTCGGTGAACAAATCGAAGCGGCTGGTATCGCGATCGATGAAGAAAACGGCGACGTGTATGTCGCCGAACCCTACGAAGAAGCCGTGCTGGTCTACCGTCCCGACGGCCACGGCGGCTATCAGCTGCTCTCGGAATGGTATGGAGCTGCCACCCCGGGTAACGCCTTCGGCGAAGTCACGGGCGTGGCGTTCGATAACTCGAAGAGCCCGTCCGATCCCGCGGCGGGGGATTTGTATGTGCTGGAGTCGGAAGCGATCTCCGAAGGCGCGGGCACGGGCGTGGGCGCGGTTGACCTGTTCAAGCCGGAGCCCAATCCTGAAGGAGCGGGGGAAGGCGAAGGCCACGAAGGCCAGTTCCTGAGGCGGCTTGGCGGCCCGAAGCTCGAAGAAGAACCTGACGCGATCGCGGTTGACGCCGCCACGGGTCGGGTTCTGGTCGGCGACTCGGAGAAGGGCGCGATCTACGCCTACAGCGACGAAGGCTCGTTTCAGGAAAAGCTGACCGGCAGGGGCCAACCCTACGGCTCCTTCGAGGGCGAGGAAGAAGAGGAAGGCAACGTCGCCGGTCTGGCGATCGAAGAATCCAGCGGGGACATCTACGTGGCGGAAGCCGAACACGATGCCGTCTCCCAGTACAGCGAAACCGGCGAATGGCTGGGTTGGAGCACGACGGCGGCCTCGGGGGCGGCGCTTTCGGGACCCCGCGGCGTGGCGCTCGCGAGCTCGAGCGACGTGTACGTCGCCGACGCGGGGGCGGCGCTTGTCGATCTCTTCGGCCCCGGAGTCACCGTACCTGACGCGGCGACGGGGAAGGCGTCGAAGCTCACGCGCACCACCGCAAGCCTGAGCGGCTCGATCGATGGCGAGGGCAAAGCCGCGAGCTACAGTTTCCAGTGGGGCGAAAGCGAAGCCTTGGGCCAAGCCACGCCGCTGCAGGGCGCGGGCACGGGAGAAGAAAAGGTGTCCGCCACGCTCACAGGACTGCACGCAGGCAGGACCTACTACTTCCGCATTCTCGCCGAGAACGAAAACGGTTCCAACTACGGCGTGATCCACGAATTCCAGACCCCTCCCGCCGTGGAACTGAACAGCGGACCGGTCAAGGAACTGAAGCCCGAATCGGCCACGCTCACCGGGTCGCTCACGCCCGCGGGCTTCGATACCAAATACTTCTTTCAATGGGGGGCGTCCACCAGCTACGGCGGCGTCACCCCAACCGTTGACGCCGGCTCAGGCTCGAGCGCCGTGCCGGCCGAAGCGGCGCTGCAGGGTCTCAGCCCGAACAGCACCTACCACTACCGCCTGGTGGGCGAAAACGAATTCGGCATCACCTACGGCGCCGACGAGAAGTTCACGACCTCCGGTCCGCCGCGGATCACGCCGGAACCGGCAGCCGGCATCGGTCACGAACAAGCCACCCTGCACGCGGAGGTCGATCCCGACGAGCTGGCCACGACCTACCGCTTCCAGTACGGCGAAACAACCGCCTACGGCTCGGAAGTCCCGATCGGGGGCCAGGGCATCGGCGAAGGCGAGGCGCCCGTCGCGGTCTCGGCGGCCCTGACGAACCTCAAGATCGGGACCGTCTACCACTTTCGGGTGCTGGCCGAAAACAGCGCCGGCACCACCGCGGGACCGGATCAGACGTTCGAAACGATCCCGTCCGCGCCGGTCGACGCCACCTACGCCACCGAAGTCGGCGCCACCAGCGCGACGCTTCACACCGAGATCAACCCGCTCGGGCACGCTACGACCTATTACTTCCAGTACGGGACGCACAGCTGCAGCGAGAGCCCCGGCTCGTGCACCGACACTCCCAGCCCGCCGGCGGAAGTGGGCGCGGGCGAAGGCGACGTCGCCGAGAGCCAGCTCCTGCAGGGCCTCGCGCCCGCGACCACCTATCACTACCGCGTGATCGACGCCAACAGCCTGGGAACGACCGAAGGGCCCGAACACACCTTTACGACCGAGGCCGGCGAAACTTCGTTCGCGCTGGCTGACAACAGGGCGTGGGAGCTGGTCTCTCCGGAAAACAAGCACGGCGCGCCGATCGAAGCGCTCACGCGCGAAGGCGGCGTGATCCTCGCGGCCGAAGACGGTGACGAGCTGACCTATGTGGCCAACGGCTCGATCATCGAAGAACCTCAGGGCAACCGCAGCCCCGAACAGCAGCAGGTGCTCGCCAGGCGTACCCCTGAAGGGTGGCGCTCGGAAGACATCGCCACGCCCCAGAGCAAGGCTCAGGGCGCGTCGCCGGGCAGCGCGCCGGAGTATCAGTTCTTCACGCCAGACCTCGCGCAGGCGCTGGTGCAGCCGTGGGCGACGAGCACGTACGCGGAACCCCCGCTCTCGCCGGAAGCGACGCAGGCGACGATGTACATGCGCGACGACGCCACCGGCGCCTATACGGCGCTGGTGAGCGAAGCGAACACTCCGGCCGGCACCGAATTCGGCCACAGGCTGCACTTCGTCAGTGCGACGCCCGACCTCTCCCACGTGCTGCTGCGCTCGGAAGTGGCGCTGACGCCGCCGCCGTCGGGGAAAGGGTTGTACGAGTGGTCGGAAGGGAAGCTGCAGTTCGTCAGCCTGCTGCCGTCAGCGACGCCGGCCCCGGAAGCGGAACTGGGCTTTCACGGCAACGTGCTCGCGCACGCGATCTCGGACGACGGCTCGCGGGTGATCTTCACGAACAAAGAAGAAAACTCCGGCAACGGCCACCTCTACATGCGCGACACCGCCAGCGGCCAGACGATCCAGCTCGACGCCGCGCAGGGCATAGCCGAACCGGCGGGCAAGGGCTCGGCGCAATTCCAGGACGCCAGCGCCGACGGCTCGATGGTGTTCTTCACCGACCGTCAGCGCCTGACCGCGGACTCGACCGCCGAACCGTCACTGTACACGCCCAAGCCCGACCTGTACGAGTGCGAAATAGTCGAAGAAGACGGCCGGCTCGCGTGCCGGCTCAAAGACCTCACGGTCGAGCCCGGCGAAGGCGAACACGCCGACGTGCAGGGCTTCCTACTGGGCACGAGCGAAGACGGCTCGAGCGTCTACCTGGTCGCGCAGGGCGTGCTCGCCGGCAACGAAAACGGAGATCGCGAACGCGCCGAGGCACAAAAAGACAACCTATATGAGCTGCGCTACGCCGCGGGTCAGTGGTCGAGGACATTCATCGCGACCCTATCGGGGAAGACAGCCCCGAGTGGGAAGGCGCCCAGCACGCGAACACCGCCTACCTGACCGCCCGCGTGTCACCGAACGGACGCTACTTCACGTTCATGTCCGCAGCCAGTCCGACCGGATATGACAACGTTGACGCCAATCCCGAAGCCAACGGAGCGCGCGACGAGGAGGTCTACCTGTATGACTCCGACACGGCCAGCCTCACGTGCGTCTCCTGCAATCCCACCGGCGAGCGGCCCAGCGGAGTGCTCGACACAGAACACGCCGAAGAAGGCCTCGGCCTGCTCGTGGACCGGCGCCTGGTGTGGGTCGGGCACCGACTCGCGGGCAACATCCCGGGCTGGACGGCGCAGAACATCGAAAGCGCGCTGTATCAGTCCCGTTATCTCTCCGATCAAGGGCGCCTGTTCTTCGACAGTCCCGACGATCTCGTCCCCCAGGCCGCAAACCACGAGGAGGACGTCTACGAGTACGAGCCTTCCGGCGTGGGCAGTTGTGAAAGCGCGACCGGCGGCTGTGTGTCGCTGCTCTCCTCGGGCAGCTCGCCACGCGAATCGGCGTTCCTGGAAGCCACGCCCAGCGGCGATGACGTGTTCTTCATCACCGACGCCCAGCTACTGCCGCAGGACACCGACACCGCCTTCGACATCTACGACGCTCGCGTCTGCACCGAAATCTCGCCGTGCCTGACGCCGCCGGCCCCAGCGCCATCGGAATGCCAGACCAACCCATCCTGTCGGCCCGCACAAGCCTCGCAGCAGGCGCCGCTCGAGGCCTCCGGCAGCGCGACCATGTCCGGTCCGGGAACCGTGACTCAGCCCGCCCAGCACGAAAGCAAGGCCGCCAAATCCACCACCAAGCCGAAAGCGCTCACGCGCGCACAGCGCCTGGCCAAGGCGCTCGAGGGGTGTCGCAAAGCCCACCCGCACTCCAAGCGCAGGCGCAGGGCCTGCGAAGCGCTGGCGCGCCGACGCTATGGACCGAAGCGGGGCAACCGCAAGAAGTCAAGCGCTCACCGGGCAAACGCTCATGGGCTCGACGCCGGTAGGTCCAACCGCAGCAGGCCCAAGGTCAGTGATCGAGCGTGAGCGCGCTGGGATCGCCGAGGAGGTCCGCACCGGCGTCGCGCCCGTTCACGCTGGCGCTGGCGCTCACCGTTGGCCTGATCGCCGCCCTCACGGGCACGGCCCCCGCCCTCGCGAGCACGCCCTTCTGGCAGGCGATCAGCGAACCGGCGCCGAGCTACCTGCCCCCGGGTGGCGAAGGCGAGATCATCGTCGGGGTAAGCGATCTCGGCGACGCCCCCGTCAGTGGCGCGAGCACCCCGGTGTCGATCACCGACCGGCTCCCCGCCGGGCTGAGCGCCACCGCGATCACCGGCTCGGTCAGAAACGGCGTTGAAGTCAAGTGCCCCGCCGGCAGCCCGCCGCCGTCGCTGACGTGCACCTTCGCCGGCGTGCTCTACCCATACGAACGGCTGACGATCACCGTCAAGGTCAAGGTCTCCTCAGGTCTCGCCGGCGTGCCGGCGAACGAAGTCGCCATGGAAGGTGGGCAGGGCCCGGAAGGCGCTCCGGTGCCGGCGTACTCCTCCAGCGACAAGCTCACGGTGAGCAGCGAACCGACGCCGTTCGGGCTGCAGAGCTATCAGCTCTCGCCGGTGAACGAAGACGGCGCGCCCGCCACGCAGGCCGGCTCGCACCCGTTTCAGCTGACGACCACGCTCGTGATGAACCAGACCGCGCAGCGCGAGCCGGTTGCGCTGCCGAAGGACCTGAGCTTCGTGCTGCCGCCAGGTTTCATCGGAAACCCCACAGCGATCGAAACGTGCAGCGAAGGAGACTTCGTCGCGCTCGTGCTCGAAACCAACCTCTGCCCCCCAAGCTCAGTCATCGGAGTGGCCGAGGTCGTCGCATACGAACCGATCGAGGGCATCCTCACCAAGACCGTGCCGGTGTTCAACCTGGTGCCCGCCCGCGGCGAGCCCGCCCGCTTCGGCTTCGATGTGGTAGGGAAGGTCCCGATCGTGATCGATACCTCGGTGCGCTCCGGCAGCGACTACGCCGTGGTCGCCGGCGTGCACAACGCCACCGAGACGGCGGGTCTGTTGAGCAGCGAGGTGACTCTGTGGGGGGTGCCGGGCGATGAACCGCACGACTCCTCGCGCGGCTGGGAATGCGTGGAAGGCGGCGACTACCAGAAAGAGATCCACAAGAGCTGCCCGGGAATCAGCGAAGAGCCACCCAACCCGTTCCTGACCCTTCCCACCTCCTGCGCGGCCGACCCGAACTCGGAACCGGTCACCTCGACGATGGAAGCCGACTCCTGGGCGCAGCCCGGCCGCTTCCTCGCCAGCGAATACGAGTGGCTCAGCGCCGCCGGCCAGCCCCTGGGCTTCGAAGGCTGCGCCGAGCTGCCGTTCAGCCCCGAAATCGACGTCGCGCCGGAAGCGAGCAGTGCCGCCACGCCCACCGGTCTCACCGTGCGAGTCAAAGTTCCCCAGGCCAGCACTCTGGAAGCAGGCGGGTTGGCGGAGGCGGACATCAGGGACACGACCGTGACGCTGCCACAGGGCGCACAGCTCAGCCCCTCGGCGGCGAACGGCCTCGAAGCCTGCTCTGAGGCCCAGATCGGCTTCACGGGATTGAACGCAGCCACCCAGACCGATGAATTCAGCGAACAACAGCCCTCCTGCCCGCAAAGCTCGAAGCTCGGCGCCGTGCGCATCAAGACGCCGCTTCTGAGCCATCCGCTGGAAGGCTCGCTGTACCTTGCCTCGCCCGCTCCAAACGGCGAAGCGGGCCGCAACCCCTTTGGTTCGCTCGTGTCGCTCTACCTGGTCGCCGAAGACCCCGTCTCGGGAGTGCTAGTGAAGCTCGCCGGCGAAGGCCAGCTCAGCGAAGGAAACCTGCAGGTATCCACGACCTTCCGCAACGCCCCGCAGGTCCCCTTCGAAGAACTCGAACTCGAACTGTTCGGCGGCCCCAAGGCATCGCTGTCGACGCCGGCGCGGTGTGGCTCCTACGCTGCCAACGCGTCGTTCACGCCCTGGTCGGGCGCCGAAACGCTCAACTTGAGCTCGCCACCGCAAGAATTCGCCGTTACCTCGGGAGCCGGCGGCTCGGCCTGCGCCTCCGGCATGCTGCCGTTCGAACCTGGTTTTCTGGCGCAGAGCACCAGCGCACAGGCCGGCGGGTTTACCGGGTTCGATCTGGAACTGTCGCGCCCCGATGGTGATCAGGCGCTGCGCGGCGTGACGATGCGTCTGCCGGAGGGTGTGGCGGCGTTGCTGTCGGCGGTGGAACTGTGCAGCGAGGCGCAGGCGGCGGCGGATGCGTGTCCGGCGGGGAGCCTCGTCGGGGAAGCCACGGCGGTCGCCGGCCTGGGAACCGAACCGTATGTGGAGCGGGGCGGAACGGTCTACATAACCGGCCCGTACGGTGGGGCGCCGTTCGGCTTGGAGATCGTGACGCCGGCGGTCGCGGGACCGTTCAACCTGGGCACGGTCACGGTCCGCTCAAAGCTCTACATCAACCCCGAAAATGCCTCGGTGACGATCGTGTCCGATCCGCTGCCGACGCAGCTGCGAGGAATCCCACTCCAGCTCAAACGTGTGCTCGTCAACGTCAACCGACCGGATTTCGAGTTCAACCCGACCAACTGCGACCCGATGAACATCGAAGGCACGATCTCGGGCGCGGAAGGCGCCAGCGCAGGCGTTTCATCGCGGTTTCAGGTGGGCGCGTGTCAGAGCCTGCCGTTTGCGCCGACGTTGAGCGCGGCGACGAACGGTCATGCCAGCAAAGCCGACGGCACCGACTTCGTGGTCACCGTCCGCTCGGGTGGAATCGGCCCTGGCGGGGTCGCGCAGGCCGGAATCGCCAAAGTTGACCTGCAGCTGCCCGCGCAGCTTCCGGCACGCCTCTCGACGCTGCAGAAAGCCTGCACCGAACGGGCTTTCAACACGAATCCGGCGTCGTGCCCGGAAGGCTCTGATATTGGGGCGGCGACGATCCACACCCCGGTCTTGAAGAGCCCGCTCGCCGGGCCGGCGTACCTGGTCTCGCACGGCAACGCGGCGTTTCCCGACGTCGAGTTCGTGCTCCAGGGGGAAGGGATCACGTTGGTGCTGGACGGCAAGACGCAGATCAAGGACGGCGTGACCTACTCGAAGTTCGAATCCGCTCCCGACGCCCCGTTCACGACTTTTGAAACGGCGCTACCGGCCGGCCCGCACTCCGCGTTGACCGCGAACGTGCCGGCCAAGGACCGCTTCAGCCTGTGCGGACAGAACCTGCAGATGCCGACCACGATCACCGGCCAGAACGGCAGCGTGATCGAGCAGAAGACCAAGATCACGGTGCAAGGCTGCGCGGCAGTCAAGTCCGCCAGAGCCAAACGGCTCACCAACCGGCAGAAGCTCGCCAAAGCGCTGACGTCCTGCCGCAAACGCTACAGGCACGCCGAGCACAGGCGCCTGGCGTGCGAACGGCTCGCACGCCGCCGCTACCCGACCGGCAAGACGGCGCACAAGCGCAAGCACGCCAGCAAGTCCACGGGCAAGCGCTAGGCTGGTGCGCCGGTGCCGGGATCTTCGCCAGTCGCTCGTTCGCGTGCTCGCTCCCGGCGTCGATCCTTGCGCGCGACGCCACATCAGTCGCCGGCGGCGCGCCAGGACCTGGCACTGCCCGGGGCGCTCGCGCGCCTGCCGCTCGCGGGCCTTGCGATCCTGGTTCTCGCGCTCCTGTGCGGCTGCGGGTCCTCGAGCAACGGCGTGGCCTCGAAATCGCCTGCAGAGATCCTCGCCGCTGCGACCAGCGCGGCACAGCAGGCGAGCTCGGTCCACATACAGGCGCGCTCGGCCACCGGGCCGCTGACGCTCACGCTGGACATGAGCTACACCAAAGACGGCGCGCACGGCTCGGTCTCGCTAGTTGGGCTCGACTATCAGCTGATCCGCATCGGCGACACCCTGTATGTCAGTGGTAACAGCCGCTTCTATCGGGAGCTGGCGCAGACGCTCAGCGGCCATGCGGCCACCGCGGTCGCAAAGCTGCCCCCGGGCACGTGGCTGAAGACGACGGTCGGCAAAGGTCCCGCCTCGGGGCTGGCCGGCATCACCGACATGAACAGCGAGATCGCGCTGATCCTCGGCAGCGGTACCCCGGTGAAAAAGGGCGCGGAAACCCGGGTCAACGGGCAGGCCGCGATCGAGCTCAAGCAGATCGCCAAGCTCTATGTCGGCTCACTGTTCATCGCGACCACCGGCGAGCCCTACCCGATTCTGCAGCGCAAGACCGGACGCGAAACCGGTCAGACTAACTTCAGCGCCTGGAACCAGCCGGTCACCCTCACGCCGCCCGCGAACGCAACCGACATCAGCCAGCTCGAACACCAAGCGTAAGGGCGGCGAATCAGACCCGCCCGCTACGAGCCGCAGCGCTCAGTACGCCTCTCCTCAATACGCCGTCAGCACCGTCTTGACGCCGCCGCCGAACACGTGCTCGCGCAGCGCCTCGGGGGCGTCGTCGAGCGGCGCCACCATGCTGACGACCTCGCCCGCCGGCAGGGAGCCGTCGGCGATCAGCTCGAGCACGCGGGGCATGATCGCGCGTGCGTGCGGGATGCCGACGTGCAGGCTGACTCGGTGGACGTACATCTTGAGAATGGGGATGCGGGCGTGGCGATGGAGGCTGCCCGTGCTCGAGCAGACCCCGTCGGGGGCGGTGTGCGCGATCGCGGTCGCGAGCGGATCGTCGCTGATGTGTATGACCAGCGGGGCCTGGCCGTGTCCGCGCAATTCGCGCGGCGTGAGCGCGTGCAGGCCGAGCCGCTGCGCACGCGCGCGCACGTGCGCGCGCGAGTTGACGAGCGTCACGTTGCGTGCCCCGAAGGCTCGCGCGAGGAGACCCGCGTAGAGGGGGGTGCTGGCGCTGAACAGCGGCCGCGAGGAGAGTCCCGCGAGGATCAGGACCTGGCCGTCGGCGTTCTGCTCGAGCAGTCGCGGAACGTGGGGCGCGGTGTGCCGATAGGCATCGCACAGGTTGTCGGCGACACTGGCTGCGGCAACGGGGTCCACGCCGGCGGGCAGCGGCACCAGCATCGCGTCGGCGAAGGGCACGGCCAGCTGGTCGGCGAGGGCGCCGCCAAAGTGGCCGGTGACGACGCCCATGCCGTACGCCGACAGCGGCGGCACCGACAGGCAGTTGCCGGTGTGCCCGGCGCGGCAGGACGCGCACGCGCCGCAGTTGATCTGAAACGGCACAACCACGCGCTCGCCCGGTGCGACGGTCGCGACGCGCTCACCGATCGAGAGCACTTCGCCGACGCATTCGTGCCCGAGCTGCAGCGGCAGCGCGAGCTGCGTGGCGCCGAGCACGAGCGGGCAGTCGATGTCGCAGGTGGCGATCGCGAGCGGGCGCACGACCGCCCCGTCGGGTCCCGGCGGGGGCGGGGCGGGCACCGAGCGCCAGCGAAGGCGCGCTCCCGGCGCAGCCGTCAGCGCACGCATGCGCGCGCGCGTGGGCCGGCGTCGCTGGACGGCGCGAGCCGCGGTGCTCGCGGCCAGCCGGCGCAGCCGCTGGGAGCGGTTGCGTTCGAGGATCAGCGGCATCGCCGCGCCGGCGCTGGGCGAGAGCAGGAAGCCGCCGTAGTGGCGCAGCGGACCGCGCGGGCGGCGGGGCGGGCGCTCAGCGGCGGCGATCGGGAATCGCAACGGATACGGCGGCGCGGCCGGAGGGTGATCGAGCGGCTGGTTCCCTGCGGGCCGCCCGGGCTGCGATGTCGCCGCGGCAGCGCGATCGCGCGGCTCGGTGGGCGTTGGCGTGTCGGGCGTGACGCTCATATGCGTGGCACCTCCACTGGCGGTGCCGTGAGTGACCCACGGCACTAGATTGATCGCTCTAGACAGGCGCACGCTACCACCGCGCGCGCTGCAATGCTTCGCGCGTGGCGGCGAGCTCGCACACCGCAACGCGCTGCAATGCTTCGCGCGTGGCGGCGAGCTCGCACACCGCCGTCGGGCGTCTGCAGACAGCTAGCGCTGGCGCGTCTCACGAAGGGCGCGCGGTCGTGATCGTTCTGAGCGCCGCCACGGTCGTGGCGGCGGCGCTGCGTCTGCCGTTTCTCGGCCATCAGAGCCTGTGGCTCGATGAGACCTTCACACGGGCGATCGTCAGGGAAGCGAGCATCGTGGGCGTCTGGCGTCACGTGCGCGCGAGCGAGTCCACGCCGCCGCTCTACTACGTGCTGGCGTGGGTGCTGCAGGCGCGCAGCACCGTGGCTCTGCGCCTGATCCCCGCACTGGCGCTGATCGCGGCCGTCCCGGTCGGGTATCTGGCGGTGCGCAGGCTGATCGGCTGGCGCTCGGCGCTGGCGACGGCGGCGATCCTGGCCGTGAACCCGGTGCTGGTGTCGTATGCGACCGACGCACGCGCGTATGGCCTGTTCGTGCTGACGGGGCTGCTGACGGTCTGGGCCTTCTCGGCGCTGCTCGAGCGCAGCTCGGCGCGGCGCTTCGGGCTGTGGGCCGCGGCCGCGGTGGCGTGCGTGTGGACTCACTACTTCGGCGTCTTCCTGGTCGGCGCAGAGGTGCTGGTGCTGGTGGTCGTGTGCCCGCAGGCGCGGCGCGCGATCGCCGCCTGGTCGGTTCTCGTGGCGGTGCTGCTGGCCCCGCTGGTGGGACTCGCGCTAAGCCAATCCGGCGACGAACGAGCCGAGTTCATCGCGGGGATCCCCCTCGGCACCCGCTTCACCGAAACGGTTCGGCAGTTTGCGATGGGCCCGAACGTGCCGCGCACGTGGCTCGAGGCCGCCGGTCTCGCGATCTTCTGCGTAGCGCTGGCGGCTGGGGTGATAAATGCCTGCCGATCTGATCGCGGGCCCCGTGCGCTGCTCGCGGTGGCGGTGATCGCGTTCGGCGCGCCGTTGCTGCTGTCGGCGCTCGGCATCGAGGATCGCTTCTACGTGCGCAACGTGATCGCGGTGGCGCCGCTCGCGGCCGCGCTCGCGGCGCCCGCGCTGCTGCGCCTGCATGCAGTGCCGCTTGCGCTGTACCTGGCGCTGGCGACGCTGACCTCGATCTGGGTGGCGAGCGATTGGCGCTACGAGCAGGTCAACTGGAAGCAGGCGCTCGCCCAGGCGCAGGCGATCGATCGTGACGCTGCGGTCGTTGCGGTTACACATATGAGCGCGCCGGTGGTACAGACGTATGTGGCGCGCGCACAGGCCGGCCCGGCGGGCGTGCTTACGCGGCGCGCCTGGGTCGTGGTCGAACCGGTGCGCGCCGCCGGAAAGCGAGCGCTCGGTCCCGCGCCGGTTCCCAGCCTGCCCGGCTTCGTCGGGCTCAGACACCTGCAGGTTGACGCCGTCGGGCTCGAGCTCGAGCAGGCACCGCGGCCGACGCGGATCGCTCCCGCCGAGATCCCCGGCGCGAGCGTGTTTGCGCCGGCGGGCTGAGCCGCGGTCGCGCGCGGGCCAGGTCTGCGACCCCAGCCCTCACACGGCTCGCGAGCGCTCGCACGTGCAGGCGGAGCAGCCCAGCTCTCGGCGCCGAACTGGCCCGCGCCCGGTCGGCGGACGTCTCAGGCGGGCAGCCGGCGCGCAAGGCGAGGGAAGAACGCGGGACGACCGCCGAGATCCCACTCCTGATGCGGGATTACGGGTGGGCCAGCGTCCTGACTAGACGGGGGTCGCTGCCCGTGCCGATGGCCTGCACGGCGGCCTCGATGAGATCGCCGCGAACCGGCCGGACGCGCTCGCGATCGAAGCTCTGCAGGGTGTTCGAGCTCTCACGAGTCACCCCATAAGACTGCGCTGCAGTGCGATTAACTCGCATTTCCGCGCTCACACCCGCCTCCCGTTCCCCTCAGTCTTCCCTCTCGCGATCCCTCTTGCCGGCGCTCCATCAGCGCCCATGTGGCCGACCGGCGTCGGCTCGCACGACGCTTGCCTCTGCTCTCGGTCCCCAAGCTCACGTGCAAGTTCTGTGGGGAGAATGAGAACATATTGGGCCTAGTTTGTCAAGGCAGTATCAAGAAATCCTTGTAAACAAGCCACTCGCTCGGGCAGTAACCCCCGTCTAGTCAGAACGGAGGTTACAAATTCCGCGGTCTCACATCGGCGCGGTAGTAAGACCTTCGAGAGTGTCAGTGAGAGCTTCGAAAGCGTTGACGAGTGTGTGCTGGCGGCGTTCGACGAGGGCGTCGAGCGAGTCTCGCAGATCATCGGCGCGGCCGCCGAGTGTGAAAGAGGCTGGCGAGAGCGAGTGCGCGCCGCCCTCGTCGCGCTGCTCGGGTTTCTCGATGAACACCCCAGCTGGGCGCGCCTGCTGATCCTCGATCCGCCGATCGGGACGCTGGCCGTCAGCGAGCGCCGCCGACGCGTGCTGGGAGAGCTCGCCGAAGCACTGAACCGGGAAACGAGCGGCCGCGCCACTTCCTCAGCCGCGTTCACTGAGTCCTCGCAGGTGACCGCCGAGCTCGTCGTCGGCGGCGTCTATTCGGTCGTGCGCGCGCATCTGCTCGAGGAGAGCTACACACCGCTCGCCGGGCTTGCGCCTTCGCTGCATTCATTCATCGCGGCGTCCTACCAGCGGCTCGACCAAGCTCCGGCAGACCGGCACCTACCGGTGCGCGTGACATATCGGACTTCCCAGGTCCTGCGCGCGATCGGCGCGGCTCCGCGCTCGAACAATCGCGAAATCGCCGAGGCGGCCGGCTTGCGTGACGAGGGACAGACCTCAAAGCTGCTGCGCCGGCTCGAGCAGCGGGGTCTCGTACGGAACTTGGGTCTCGGCGCCGCGCACGGCGAACCGAACGCGTGGCTGCTCACACCGCAGGGTGAGCGCGTGCTCGCGGCGACCGAGAAGCATGTCATCGCAAACGCGGGCAGACGCCGAGGACGGCCCCCGAGGCTTGTGGCATGACGAGCGCGAGAAGCTTTCCGGCGCAGCGTCGCGTGCTGAGCGCGACGGCGTCGTTGAGAAGCAGGAGGCGGCGCGGAAGACCGTCATCGGGACGGTCTGCGTGTTCGTGGCCTGTGGCTGTACACGATCGGTTGCGAGTCGTCCGCAGGGATCTCGTAGCTCCGGTCGTTCAATACGAGAGGAAAAGGAGTAGTGGACAAGTGAGACGTGTACGGATGCTAGGGCTGTGCCTAATGGCGCTGCTTGTGATGGCCGCAGCGACCGCTGTGGTGGCGTCGCCGGCGCTGGCGAGCTGTAATGAAGAATGTAAACACGCAAAGAAACACGAAAAAGAAGTCGCAAAAAACAAGAAGAATCTCGAAAAGTGGGAAGAAACGCGCAAGGGAGATCCGTTAACTCCAACTCCTGGGCGCAGTACAGGGCGTGCGACTACAGTCGCCACATGAATTTCAACGAAACCTGCTATCTGGGAATCACCCACGGCGGCAAGAACGGCGGGTTCTTCGAATATGGCAAAGTCAGGGTGCCTCTGAGCAAGTCTATCGTCTTGCAGGGAGGCTTCGAAGGCTCGGGAGATAACGAAGAAACAACCACAATCAAAGTATTTCCTGCAATAAATGGTTACGAAACGCTCGATTCACCCGAGCTGCCCGTCACGGGCGGGATCAAGCTGTTTGACAAGGCTACGCAGGAACAGGCGAAATGGCCAGCCGCGCTAACCGAAAGTTGGGAAGAAGCGGTCAAGAACAAAGAAACCGAAGTCAACGCGAAAATCGAAATGGCCGGCAACGAATGTTTCGAAGAGAAAGGCTGCATCAGCACATTCAATCTGCTGGTGAGGAAAGGCCCGGCGTTCAAGCTTCCGCTAAAGGTCAAAATCACGGCGCCGTGGCTCGAAAAACTGGGCAGTGAACCGTGCTATATCGGCAGCGACGAACACCCGATCCGCATCAACCTCACCACGGAAGGCGCGGGAGCACCCGGTCACCTCTCGTTCAACGAAGAATTCTCGCAAATCGAACTCAACGATAGTAGGCTTGTCGATACGAAATGGCAGATCGAACCTGAATCCGAACCGACGGGTTGCGGCGGACCGTATCAATCGTACCTCCTCGCTTCGTTGAAACACGTACTCGAACTGCCTTCTGAAAGAACGGGGATCGTGGTGCTGCAGGGCGATCTGTTCACCTCGGAAACGTTTGAGGTCGAAGAATACGGCGTACCGAGCGGCGAACTGTGATCGGGGATTGAACCGATTGTTCAACGCGTAGCAGTACGTAGGTAGAGATCGGTCATGGCGGAGTCCCCGTCTTGCGGGAGCGGGACTCCGTCGTGGCCGGTCTGTGATACGGCTTGCTTTGGTCGCATCGCGCGAAATCTTGTGTTGGTCAGGCGCCGGAATCTCGTATCGCTGGACTTGCTCTGGCGCGCCTTGGCTGAATGACTAGTAAAGGGAGAGTGTTGGTCGTGGTAAGACGCGTGAGAGCTTTGGGATTGGCGCTGGCCGCGGCGGTCGTCGTGAGCGCGGTGGCTGCTGCCGGCGCTTCGGCAACCCCGCCGGAATATGGCCGGTGTCTGAAAGTGTCGAAGGTCGAAAAGAAGTATCACGGTGAATATACGGATAAGGGCTGCACGAAAGCGGCGACGACGAAAGAAAAGGAAGAAGGGAAAAAGAACAAGTACGATTGGCTGCCCGGTGGCGTGAAGCTGGGGCAGACGAGCACGGGCGGCAAAGCCGTGCTCCAGGAAGTCGGCAAATATGCCGTCGGCTGTGAATCGGAGTCGAGCGCCGGCGAATACTTCGGCACGAAAGAAGGCAGGCATCTGGTCGTGACGTTCAAAGGCTGCCACGTCCCGCCCTATGTCTGCACGTCGCCGGGTCACGCTGCCGGCGAACTCGTCACGAAAGAACTCGAAGGCCGTGCTGTCTGGCGCAACGAAGCCAAACATGAAGCGGTGCTCGACCTTTATCCGACGCCTGAAAAAGTCGGCGAAAAAGAACCGCAGTTCATCAAGTTCAGCTGCGGCTCGCTCACTGTTGAAGTGCGTGGCTCAGTGCTCGTGCCGATCACGGCGAACAAGATGAGCTCGACGTTTACGCTCAAGTACAAGCAGAAGCGCGGCTTCCAGGAAGTCGAAAAATATGAAGAAGGCGGAAAACTGTTCCAGGACATCCTCGAAGCCAACTTCGAAGGCCAGGGCTGGGCGCAGTCCGGCCAGTCGATCACCGCGACGGTGAAAAACGAAGAAGCACTGGAGCTCAACACGTACGTGTAAGCGCCGGCAACTGTCCGATGCGCGCGCTGGGCATGGTTCGCTGGCGCGCGTATCGGGCTAGACGGATGCGTGAGTAGAAATGGCGATAAGGATTTGTAGAAAAATGGACGCGTTAGCCGCCGGAGCGTCTAGGCATGGCGCATCAGACGCCGGTTCGTTGCACGCCGGAGCTTTTGGGACCGGAAGTTCGGCGTCTGGAGCATCGCGGTTCCGTGGATGGTCGGGCAGCGCGGTGGCGTTGGCACGGTCTGCGATCCTCATCGTCGCCGTCGCGGGCGTCACGTGCGCGATCTGGTGTGCGCAAGCGTCGGCTCTGCCCGGCCGTGGGCACGTGTTCAGCTCAACTTTTGGCGAAGTGGGCTCAGGGGAAGGCGAGCTGTCTGCGCCCTCGGACGTCGCGGTCGATGAAGCGAACGGTCTGGTGTACGTGTCGGACACTGGCAACAATCGTGTCGAGATCTTCAAACCTGCAGGCGACGGATCGTTCGGGTTCGTCTCGGCGTTCAAAGTGCTCGATCCGGGGCCGATCGCCGTTGACAACTCCGCCAACGACGCGGATCCGTCCCCCGGCGAGGTGTATGTCGCCGGGGCGGGCGGCAAGGAAGAAGCAGAAGAAGGCGTGCGCGACACGCTGGACGTGTACTCGCCGAGCGCGGGAGAAGTGATCCACAAGATCCACACGTTCAAGTTCAAGGAAAAAGACGGCGAAGAACTCGAAGAAGAATTCGAAGAAGGCATTTCAGGCCTGGCGGTTGACGGGAACGGTGTCCTGTGGGTCTACTGGGAAGAAGAAGGCATCGTTGACGGGTTCGTCAAAGGTCTGACAGGAAACGGGCAGTCGCGGCTTGAATGGCAGCCGTCCCTGCGGCGCAGCATGGAAGAGCGGTTCGAATGCTATGCGCGGCCGGCGTTCGGGGTGACCCCCGACGCGAGCGCGTTCTACGTCGGCTATGAACGGCGCAACCAGGGCGAAGAATGCCCCGGTGAACGCGACGAAGGGCTCGTGCCAGACCCAACGGTCGTCGCAAAGCTCGGTGGCCGGCTGCCGACGCTCGAAACGGAGATCGCCGAAGTCGATCATCACGACACCACCGGCGTAGCGGTTGACGGCGCGACAGGGGACGTGTATTTGGACAACGTCGGCAGTGTTGCGGCATATACGGCTGAAGGGGTCCTGGTCCAGCGCTTCGGCGAAGGCCACATCGGGTCTGGTAACGGGATCGCCGTTGACACGGAGACCGGCGAGGTGCTCGTGCCCGACGCTGCAGACGATCGCGTGGCGGTGTTCGATTCCGAAGACGCGCCGCAGGCGGCCGTGGTGGACGGCGTCGCGGCTGCAGGCGTGACGCCGAGCTCGGTGCAGCTGCGGGCGCAGGTCGATCCCCGAGGCCTGGAGACCGAATACCACTTCGAATACGGCACCAGCAGCTGCGCTCAGAGCCAGAACGCGTGTACAAGGCTGCCCGCGGGGCAGATCGCGACGGGCTTCGGCGATGTGGGCGTGAGCGCGCAGCTGAGCGGCCTGCAGGCGGCGAGCACCTACTACTACCGCGTGGTCGCACAGAACACGCTTAACCATGGGGAAGGAGCGTCGGCGGAAGGCACTTTCGCGACGTTGCCCTCGCCGGGCGTGTTGCCGGACGGTCGCGGCTGGGAGCTCGTCTCGCCAGCCGACAAGCACGGGTTGACGGTGGAAGTGATCTCGGCCCTGCGCAGCGGCAGCATCCAGGCCTCGGTCGAAGGCGATCGGCTGGCATGGCTGTCGGCGGGTCCGGTCGTGGGTGAAGCGGAAGGCAACCGCGCCTTCGAACTGTCGCAACAGCTGTCGGTGCGCACCCGGGAAGGGTGGACCACGACGAGTCTGGAAACGCCGCACACGAATGGCTGGGGCCTGCTGCTCCCTTCGCCGGGGGAGTACCACTATTTCACGCCGGAACTGACCAGTGCGCTGGTCGAACCGACCGAATGGGAAAAGGCGAAAACCGAAGGGGTGGTGGAACACCCGACGTTGTCGCCCGCGGCCACGGAAAAGACGATGTACGTTCGGCCGAACCTGCCCGAGGAACGCCCGCAGTACACGCCCCTGGTGACGGCCGCCAACGACACGGCAGGCGCCGAGTTTGGCGGCGGCCTGGGGTTCGAAGGCGCCAGCAGCGATCTCTCGCATGTCGTTTTCACCTCGCAGGTCGGTCTGACCGCACAGGACCCCGCTTCGGGTGGACTGTACTTGTGGCAGGAAGGACAGCCGCTGGCGCTCGTCAGCGTGCTGCCCGATGGTTCGCCAGCACCGGACAACCAGCTGGTGGAACCGTCGCTCGGCGCTGTCGAAGGCAAGGACGCGCGTAGTGCGATCAGCCGGGACGGACGACGAATCGTGTGGTCCGACGGTGTCGGCCTTTATCTGCGCGACGCGCTCGCCGGTGAGACGATCAGGATCAACGCCGCACAGGGTCATGAAGGCATCGAAGTGGGACCCGAAGGTCACGGTGTGCCCGAACCGCCCGAAGAAGAACACCCGTCTCGCGAAGTGCGCTTCCAGGGCGCGAGCAGTGACGGCAAGCGGGTGTTCTTCACCGACACCGCGCGGCTGACCGAAGCGTTGACCCAGGAACCCGTAGGCGAAGAATCGCCCGCGGACCTCTACGGGTTCGAAGTTGTCAACGAAGCGCCGTTGCGTGGGCGCCTGTATGACCTGAGCACCGGCGCACCGACTGCCAGCGGTGATGTGCTCGGCGTGATGCCCGGCGCCTCGCAGGACGGCTCGACCGCGTACTTCGTCGCCAACGGCGTGCTCGCGCCCGGCGCCACACCGGGCGACTGCTCGCGCAATCCCGAAACAGGCGAACCGTCTGCGCCGGGCGCCACGTGCAACCTGTACGTCTCAGAAGAAACGCCGGACGGGGACGGGACGCGGACGATCCGGTTCATCGCGTCGCTCTCCGCGGAGGATGGTGCGGACTGGGCGTCGAGCCCCACCAATGCGCTCGCGGGAGCGCAGGGGAACCTTGCGACCTCGAGCGCGAGCGTGTCCCCTGACGGCCGGTATCTGGCGTTCATGTCAGACGAGCCGTTGACCGGCTATGACAACCGGGACACGGTCAGCGGCGAAGCGGACGAGGAGGTCTACATCTACGACGCCGCCAGCGGCCGGTTGAGCTGTGCGTCGTGCAACTCGGCAGAAACGGGTGGGAGCTGGACGCGTCCGCACGGCGTGTTCGACATCACCCAGTCCGGTGAAGGCGTCGGCCTGCTGGTTAACCGGTCGGAAGTCTGGCATGAACGCTGGCTGGCCGCGTCGCTGCCCGGTTGGGACTTCAACCGCGACTATGACAACAGCCCCGCCGCGCTCTACCAGCCGCGCTACCTGTCCGATTCGGGCCGGCTGTTCTTCGACAGCGCCGACGCGCTCGTGCCCTCGGACACCAACGGCAAGGAGGACGTCTACGAGTACGAGCCCGAAAACGTCGGGTCGTGCCAGAGCTCGGGTGGCTGCGTCGGGTTGATCTCCTCCGGCAGCTCGAATCGCGAATCGACGTTCCTGGACGCCAGCGAAAACGGCGACGACGTGTTCTTCATGACCGCCGCGCCGCTGGTCGCCGCGGATACCGACCAGTCCTTCGACATCTACGACGCGCACGTGTGCACGAGCGCCAGCCCGTGCCTGCAATACCCCAAGGGATCGACGAACGCGTGTGAAGGCACGAGCGAATGTTGAACCGGAAACCGTCACGCCTCCAAGCATCGTCCTCCCAGCGACCGCAACATACACCGGGCCCGGGAGCTCGACCGGCCCGGCTGAACGGAACGTCGCCGCCACCAAAACCACGAGCAAGCCGCGCAGGCTCACGCACGCGCAAGAGCTCAGCAAAGCACTCGTCGCCTGCCGGGTGCACTACAAGCACTCTGGTAGGAAGCGGCAGCGTTGCGAACACCAGGCGCGCGGCAAGTACGGCCCGCGAAAGGCGACCGGGCACAAGCCGGCGGGCAAAAAAGCAAAGCGCACTCCTGCCGGCAAGAGGGCGAGTGGTAATGGCCGCTGGCGGACCGGAGGGGGACAGCGGTGATCGTCTCACGGCGTGTCACGGGCTGTGTTGCAGCGCTCGCCCTCGCGTCGGTTGGGCTGATATGTGCGCCCGGTGCGTGGGCCGGTGCGCGCTGGGCGCTTTCCTCGCGTGTGGCGCCGACGAATTTGCCTCCTGGCGGGGAAGGACTGCTGATCGTCGGCGCCGACGATCTCGGCAACGCGGGCGTAAAGGGCGCGGCGCACAACGTCACGCTCACCGACATATTGCCGGAGGGCGTCCAGGTCGCCAATCCCGAAGGCGTCAACCCGCATTGGGCGCGCGGCAGCCAGGGCCAGCAAGAAAAAGAAGAAGCCTGGAAATGCGCAGTTACCCAAGACGAACGGGTGGTGACGTGCTCCACCTCGTTGGACATCCCAGCCTACGAACGTCTGGAAATAGAAATACCCGTCACCGCCGACGACCCCGCCGGGACCGTCGCCACGCTGCAGAACCAGCTGAGCGTGAGCGGCGGCGAGGCCGAAAGCGGCGGCGAAGTCCCGTCGGCGTCCTCGACCAGGCCGCTTCAGATCGACGCCGCCGAAGTCAAATACGGCGTGGAACCCGGCGGCTTTTCGTTTCTGGCCGAAAACGAAGACGGCACGCTCGACACGCAGGCCGGCTCACACCCCTACCAGCTCACGAGCACGGTGCTCTTCAACCAGACGCTGCAGGAAACCCAGCGTCCCGGACAGGCCAGAAAGCTCGCGCCGGGAGCACCGGCGCTGTCCAAGAGCCTCACGTTCCGGCTGCCCCCCGGGCTGTTGGGCAGCACGACCGCGGCCGCACAGTGCTCGGCCGCCGACTTCGCAGCGCTCGAGGAAACGACAGGCGGCACCCGCAATCTTTGCCGTGGCGACTCGGCGATCGGGGTCGCGACGGTGGCAATCACGGTGCCGAGCACGATCGCGTACAAAACGATCGCGGTTCCCGTCTTCAACCTCGAACCTGCCCAGGGTGAGCCTGCCAGGTTCGGGTTCGAGGCCGAAGCCGTGCCGGTGACGATCGACACGACCGTGCACACCGAAGGCGACTACGGCGTCAGCGCCACCGTCAACAACGCCACCGCCGCGGCTCAGGTCCTCGGCGCGCAGGTCACGTTCTGGGGTGACCCCGGCGATCCCGGTCACGACAGCTCCCGTGGTTGGGCCTGTTTGCGCGGCGGCTTTCAGAAACTTGCCGGCGAGACGTGCGAAGCTCCAGAACCGCGCAACACCACCCCCTTTCTCACCCTCCCGACCAGCTGCACCGGCGAGCTCGCGAGCGCGATGGAAGGCGAAGCATGGCTGAACCCGGGCGAAGAACCGAAGACGCTCGACGAACGCTACGTCTTTCAGAACCCGCTTGGAGAACCGTTGAGCGGCCTCGAAGGCTGCGATCTGGTTCCGTTCGAACCGGCGCTCGACATCCAGCCCGAGCAGGAAGGACACCGGCCCACCACCAGCGCGAGCACTCCAACGGGCCTGGACGCGAAGGTCACGGTCGCCCAGACAGGCACGGTGACGAACGGTCTGCTCGGCGATTCAGACGTGCGCAGCACGACCGTGACGCTGCCTGCTGGGATGACGCTGAATCCCGGCGCCGCGAACGGTCTGCAGGCCTGTTCTGAGCAGCAGGTTGGCTATCAGGGTTCCGGCGGGGTGGACCCGTTCTCGCCCGGCGCCGCGGAACCGTTGCGCTTCTCGGCCAGCCCAGCCGCGTGTCCGCCAGCATCGAAGGTAGGACGGGTGCGGATCAAGACGCCGTTGCTCGGCGAAGAACTGAGCGGCTCGGTGTATCTCGCCGAACAGGACCACAATCCGTTCGGGTCTCTGATCGCGCTGTACATCGTCGCCGAAAGCGAAAAGCTCGGACTGCACGTCAAGCTCGCCGGGGACGGACGCCTCGAAGAAGGCACCGGCCAGGTGTCCACCACCTTCACCGACACGCCCCAGGTGCCGTTTGAAGAACTCGAGCTGGAACTGTTCGGCGGACCGAGAGGCTCGCTGTCGACTCCCTCATCGTGTGGGAGCTATGCGGCGACGAGCAGCTTCGAATCGTGGTCCGGGGCGGTCTCGACGCCCCGGTCTGAACCGACGTTCGCAATCACGAGCGGTCCCAATGGCGGTCCGTGCCCGTCGGACTCATTGCCCTTCTCGCCGACCCTCGCGACCGGCTCCACCAGCCGACAGGCCGGCGCGTTCAGCGGTTTCGACCTCACTCTCGGCAATCCCGACGGCGACCAGGCCCTATCGGGGCTGACCGCGCACCTACCCCAGGGGCTCGCGGCGATGCTCTCAGACGTCGAACCGTGCGGCGAACCGGCCGCCTCTGCAGGCACGTGCCCGGCAGACAGCCACATCGGCCATTCGGTCGCAAGCGCCGGTTACGGTCCCGAACCCGTCAGCCTGGAAGGACAGGTCTATTTGACCGGTCCGTATGAGGGCGCGCCGTTCGGTATCGAGGTGCTCACCCCAGCCGTTGCCGGCCCGTTCAACCTCGGCGACGTGATCGTGCGCTCGCGCATCAACGTCGATCCCCATACGGCGCAGGTGACGATCACCAGCGACGCGTTCCCGACATTCGTGCAGGGCGTGCCGGTCGATCTCAAACAGATCCAGGTCATCGTGGACCGCCCCGACTTTCAGTACAACCCGACCAACTGCAACCCAAGCACGATCCAAGCGAGCCTGACCGGCGACGAGGGCGGGTCCGCGAGTCTCTCCTCGCCCTTCCAGGTCTCTGGCTGTCAGACCCTCCCATTCAAACCTGGCGTCAACGCGACTACCCAGGGCAAGACCAGCAAATCCAACGGCGCGAGCCTCGGGTTGACGTTCAAATCAAAGACGGGTGAAGCCCACGTGGCCAAGACGATCCTGACGATTCCGGCGACGCTCCCTGCCAGGCTTACCACGATTCAAAAAGCGTGCGTCGCCAGCGTCTTCGAAGCCGACCCCGCGTCGTGTCCCGAAGGCTCCGACATCGGCACCGCCATCGTGCACACGCCCGTTCTCAAAAGCTCCCTGACCGGGCCGATCTACCTCGTATCGCACGGTAACGCCGCCTGGCCCGACGCCGAGCTCGTGCTCCAGGGCGAAAACATCACCGTGATCCTCGACGGGCAGACGGCGATCAAAAAAGGCGTCACGACCAGCTCGTTCCTGTCGGTCCCCGATGCGCCATTTGAAAGCGTCGAAGCTACGTTGCCGGAGGGTCCGCACTCGGCGCTGACGACGAACCTGCCGTTGAAGGATCACTACAGCCTGTGCGCTCAGCACCTCACGATCCCGACCGCGCTCACAGGGCAGAACGGCACGGCGGTCAGCAAGACGGTGAAGGTCTCCGTCCAGGGCTGTGCCGCGGTCAAGGCGAGCAAAGCCAAGAAGCCCACGCGCGCGCAGGCGCTGGCGAAGGCGCTGAAGGCCTGTCGCGCCCGGCAGAAGCGCTCGCACGCCAAGAGGGCCGCCTGCGAACGCACGGCGCGACGGCGCTACCGTCGTTGAAAGCTGCGCGCGGGGCGGGGTGTGTCGGGTTCACTGGTGCGGTTGCCTCTGGCCGGACAGCGCAGAGACACTATAAGAGACGAATGTCTTCGTAGGTCGGACGACTCCGCACGCGCGGACAAGCCTGTGGGAAGAACGTGGGAACGCCCGCGAAAACCCCAGCTCTGATGCGGGATTACAAGCCAGCCCGCGACTGGGCTAGACGGGGGTCGCCGCCCTCGGAAACGACCTCGACCATCGCTTCGATCAGCTTCCTGCGCAGAGCCTTCGTATCGGCAGAAACGCCGTAGCCGCGGCGTGCGCGCGACAGAGTGTGGCTCGAAAAGCCATCAACCACGCGGGTTATCTGAATGCCATCACCCGTCATGCCACCCTCGTTTTCCCTCCGTCATCCCTCTCAGTGATCCCTCTCGCCCGACCTCTCGGGTCCGGCGTCGCCGCCTTCCAAGGTCCTGTTCCCCAAGCGCGGCCTGTGGGAAGAAGGAGAACATATGGCGTTCGTTTTGTCAAGGGGCCTTGAGTTCCCGGGTCTTTCGGAACCAGTGACCCCCGTCTAGCCCAGACGGTGACCGCCCGCGCGGGTGTCTCTGTAAAAGATTTTCATAAGATTTTCGCTAGCGACGAGCAGTGTGACAGTGCAGTCTGCGGCGAGGGTCTGACCCAGCTCACACGCGCGGTCGAGGAGGCCGCGGCTCGCGAGACGACCTGGTTCGAGCGGGTGCGCGCGGGGCTCGTGGCGATGCTCGGGTTCTTCGATGACGAGCCGCATTGGGCTCGTGTGCTCGTGCTGGACAACGTCGTGACGGAAAAGGTCGCGCTCGAGCACCGGCGCGAGCTGCAGTCCGTGGTGACGCGCCTGCTCGATAACGAGGGCGACACCGGCGCTGCCGCGGAGTCCTCGCGGCTGCCCGCGCTGACCGGCGAGCTGATCGCCGGCGGCGTGTTCTCGGTGATTCGCACCTGCATGCTCGAAAACGACGGCACCAAGCTCGTCGAGCTCGCTCCGTCGCTGGTGGCGTTCATCGCGATGCCATATCTCGGACAGCCCGGTGCGCCGGAGCGGCTGGACAAGTGGCCAGCAAGCAACGGCGACGGCGTGGCGAGTGCAACAGGCAGTTCGCGCCGGGACGAGCGCGCGCGTGGGCGTGCGCTGTCGCGCGCGACAGAGCTTCCGATTCGCGCGACGCATCGCACGATGCTGGTGCTGCGTGCGATCGAACAGGCGCCGTATTCGAACAACCGCGAGGTCGCACAGGCGGCCGGGCTGATCGACGAGGGGCAGGCATCGAAGCTGCTGGCGCGTCTCGAGCGCAAGGGCGTGATCGAAAACGTGGGCGTCGGCGCCGTGCGCGGCGAACCGAATGCGTGGCTGCTGACCGCATCGGGGCGGCGCACCGTCGAGCTGCTCGCTCGGATCGGCGAGGGTACGGCCGCGGCGCGGTCGGGCGCCCACGCGAGGGGCCTGGCATGAAGCCGGCGCTCGACAACAGGGACTTTGCGGCGGGTGATCGCGCAGCGCGTGCGACGCACGCCGTGAGAGGGCAGGGGGATGAGGGACGGCGCGTGCCGCAGGCACGGGTGGCCACTCATCCGCTTGCAGCTAGATCCCGACTGGTGGCCACGGCGCGCGCAGCGGGCGGGCGGGCGGCCGGTCGGTCATATCCGAGAGGAAAAGGAGTAGTGGAACAGTGAGACACGTAAGGATGCTGGGGCTCTGCCTCGTCGCGACGCTTGCGATGAGCGCGACGGTACTGGTCGTCGCGTCGCCGGCACTGGCGAGCTGTAATGAAGAATGTCAAATCCAGAAGGAAAAAGAAAAGCAAGAAAAGAAGGAACAGACGGAAAAAGAAAAGGCCGAAGCCAAGGCTCAAAAGGAAAAAGAAAAGGAAGAAGCCAAGAAACAGAAGGAAAAGGAAAAAGCCGAACGAGAAGTTGCGGAAGGTAAGTACAGCATCTACACCTGGGGTCAATACAATCATTGTCCATTCGGTAATGAAGAATTCGCAAGCCTTGTGCCCCTGAAAAGCAGGGCTTACTGCTTTGTCGGTCGTACCAAAGGGGGGAGCGAAGGAGGCTTTTTCATTCTCGGTGGAGTGACTGTCAAGCTGAGCAAGCCGATCACGATCCAGGGTGGCTACATCGACCACAGTAGCGCGGAAAAAACCGCAATCAAAACCGAACAGAAAGAATGTGAAGCGAATCCGGAATACAGCCCGGTGTGCAAAGAAGCCGAGGAATCGCCCGAAGGCTTTGAAAACTACTGGAAATATAAGGTCAACAATCTGAAGGTCTTCGCGCCTGAAGGCGCCGAAACGCTCGAAGCCCCCGAACTCAAGGTGAACAAGGGTCTGAAGCTGATCGACCAGACCATTCAGGAAGTTCAGGAATGGCCGGAAGAACTGAGCGCGGCGCTGAAGGAAGCCGAGCGGAACGGAGAAGGAAATGTCTACGCCAAGATCGAAGTCGCTGGCTCGGGCCTGTACGAAACGTACGGCGGCCTGAATACCACGAACCTCCTCGACGAATCCGGTCCGGCGTTCATTCTGCCGTTGAAGGTCCGGCTGATCAACCCGTTCCTTGAAAAACTGGGTGGCGGTCCGTGCACAATCGGAAACGATGAATTCCCGATCGTGCAGCGCTTGAGCTCAGAACCGCCCGGGCGTTTTGCTTCACCGGGCGGCTTCAAGCACAACAGTAATCTCACCCAGCTCGAAATCGGGGGCAGCCGCCTCGTTGATCTCAGCTGGCCGGTGCCGGAAGGAGCGGGGGCTAGCGGCTGCGGTGGGCCATACGAATCGTATGTCGATGCAGCGCTGAACGAGGTACTCGAATTGCCGAGTCAGCACGGAAGCACCTTCCTGCTGGGAACGCTGTGGACCGGCACTGCGTACACCACGAAGAAAGCGTTCGAAGAAGGACTGCCGTAGAAAGATGCGTGTGTTGCTCGCAGTAGTGCGCAGTACGTAGTGTGACGGTGGTGGGGCCTCGCCCGGTGCTCGGGCGGGGTCTCGCCGCAACGGGGCGTTACGGATTTGGAACGGGAACGTTTTCGTCAATCAGCGTTTGGTCCTCTACTCGGGGACTGGAATGCTTCGATAAGGAGAGTTTGTGATGAGGCTTGTGAGGTTGCTCGGACTCGCCGCGGCGGCGGTCCTGGCCGTGGGTGCGGTGGTGGCGTCGAGTGCATTTGCTGCGGCGCCTGAATATGGACGCTGCGTGAAAACGGCGAAGGTCGAAAAAAAGTATACCGGATCCTATACGGACAAGGGCTGCACGAAGGCGGCGACGACGAAAGAAAAGGAAGAAGGAAAAAAGAACAAGTACAACTGGCTGCCCGGTGGTGTGAAGCTCGGTCAGACGAGCACGGGCGGCAAAGCCGTGTTGCAGGAAGTCGGTAAATACGCCGTGGGTTGCGACGCCGAGTCGAGCACGGGCGAATATTATGGCACGAAAGAAGCGCGGAAACTCGTCGTGACGTTCACGGGCTGTCATGTGCCGCCGTATATCTGTACGTCGCCGGGACATGCTGAAGGCGAACTGGTGACGAAAGAACTGGAAGGGCGCGCGGTCTGGAAAAACGAGGCGAAACATGAAGCGGCGCTCGATCTGTATCCGGCGCATGGTGAAGAACTGTTCATCAAATTCAGCTGTGGGGAACTGTCCGTGAAGGTGCGAGGGTCGATCCTGGTGCCGATCAAGGCGAACAAGATGGGCATGACGTTCGAGTTGAAGTACAAGCAGAAAAAGGGTTTCCAGGAAGTCAAAGATTATGAAGAAGGCGGCAAATTGTACGAAGACATCTTGGAAGCGAACTTTGAAGAAAAGGGCTGGGCGAAATCGGGCCAGTCGATCACCTCGACGGTGAAAAACGAAGAAGAGCTGGAGCTCAACACGTACGTGTGAGCCAGCGGGCCGGTTTGCGTGGGTGCGGGGTCTGTCGAGGGCTCCGCACACGCGTGGCGGCTCGGTCGAGCGCGAGAGATTGAGAGATGGGCGTGAGGTGTCTGCAGATGACGGGGTGGAGCTCGTTGCGTGCCGGCCGGTGGCTAGGGGGACGCGTCCGGCTTGTGCTGCTCGCGTGCGTGCTCGCGGTCGCGATCACGGGAGAGTGCTGTGCCGATGCGTACGCGCTGGCGAGCCGGGGGCACGTGTTGAGCTTGTGGTTTGGTGAATCGGGGTCGGGGGAAGGACAGTTCTCAGGTCCCTCGGCGGTGGCCGTGGATGAAGCGTCTGGTTTGGTCTATGTGTCGGACACGGCTAACGATCGGGTGCAGGTGTTCAGGCGCAGCGGAGATGGGACGTTCGAGTATGTGTCGCAGTTCGCGGTCCGCGATCCTGGGCCGATCGCGGTGGACAACTCGTCGAGCGCGAGCGATCCGTCACCGGGTGAGGTGTATGTCGTCGGCGCCGGGGGCAAAGAAGAACAGGAAGAAGGGGAACGGGACACGCTGTACGTGTACTCCCCGGTGTCGGGCGAAGTTACGCACAAGATCCACACCTTCAAGTTCAAGGAAAAGGACGGCGAAGAACTGGAAGAAGAATTCGAAGACAACATCTCCGGCGTATCGGTTGATGCGAGCGGGACGTTGTGGGTGTATTGGGAAGAAGAAGGCATCATCGACGCATTCGCCAAAGAAGCAAGCAGCCACGGCCCAAGGCTTCAGTGGCAGCCGGCGTTGCGGCGCGATCTCGAAGAGCGGTTTGAATGTCCTGCGCGCCCGGCGTTCGCGGTCGCGCCTGATGACGGCGCGTTCTACGCCGGGTATGAACGTCGTGACGAAGCCGAAGAATGCCCCGGCGAAGAAGAAGGCGGCACGCCCGATCCGACGGTGGTGGCCAAGCTCGACAGCGCCGTGCCCATGCCGAACACGTTGATCGCGGAAATCGACCATCACGACACGACCGGCGTCGCTGTGGACTCGAGCGATGGGGACGTGTATCTGGATGGCCAGACGAGCGTGGGGGCCTATGCGCCCGATGGCACACCGATCCAGCGGTTCGGGGAAGGGGATTTGACCTCGGGCAGCGGTGTGGCGGTCGACGCGGCCACGGGCGAGGTGCTGGCAGCTGATGCGGGCGCGGATCGCGTGGTCGTGTTCGGGCCCGAAGACGTGGCGGCCAAGCCGGTCGTGGATGGGGTGTCCTCCGAGAATGTGACGCCGCGTTCGGCCGAGCTGCGGGCACAGATCGACCCGCGCGGCCTGCAGACCAGCTACCGGTTTGAATGGGGCACGCGTGACTGTCGCGAAGCGGGATCGGGATGCGCGAGCTCGAACGCGCAGACGATCGCGGCGGGTTGGGGTGATGTGAGCGTGAGCGTGCCGGTCGAGGGTCTGGCACCCGCGAGCGCTTATTTCGTTCGCGTGGTCGCGAGCAATGAAGGTGGCGAAAGCGAAGGCACACCGTCGGTGAGCACGTTCTCGACGTTGCCCTCGCCGAGTGTGCTGCCCGACGGTCGGGGTTGGGAGATGGTCTCGCCGCCAAACAAGCACGGCTCGACGGTGAGCACGATGACCGGGCAGCGGGCCGGTGCGGTCGAGGCATCCATGGACGGGAGCCGGCTCGCGTGGCTGGCGGCCGGTCCGGTCGTGAGCGAACCGGAAGGCAACCGCGCGTTCGAACTCTCGCAGCTGATCTCCGTGCGCACCGGCGAAGGTTGGGACACGTACAGCCTGGAAACTCCACATACGAACGGGTGGGGCCTGCTGGTGCCCTCGCCAGGCGAGTACTACCTGTTCAGCCCCGACCTGTCTACCAGCGTGCTGGCGCCCACGGAATACGACGAGGGCAAGAGCGAAGGCGTCGTCGAACACCCGGCGCTGTCGCCGGAAGCGAACGAAAAGACGATATACCTGCGTCAGAACCCGCCCGCCGGCGCGCCGGACTTCCAACCGCTGGTGACCAGCGGCAACGACAGGGCGGGGACGCAGTTCGGTGGGGCGTTGGATCTGGCGGGCGCGAGCGAAGACCTCTCGCACGTCCTGTTCCACTCGAAGGTCGGATTGACGGCCGAACATCCGAACACGGCCGGGCTTTACATGTGGCAGGCGGGCAAGCCGCTCGCGCTGGTGAGCGTGCTTCCGGATGGTGAACCTGCGCCGGATGGTGAACTGGTCGAACCGACGCTGGGGGCGTTCGAAGGCCTCAGCGCGCGCAACGCGATCAGCCACGACGGCAACCTCGTGTTCTGGACCGACGGGACGGGCACCGCTCTGTACGTGCGCGACATGGCGAGCGAACGGACGATCCGGATCAATGCCGCGCAGGGTCATGAAGCGACCGAACCGGGGCAGGGCGGGCAGACCGTGCCAGAACCGCCCGCCGAACAGCCCGATCGGGAAGTGCGCTTTCAGGCGGCAAGCAGCGACGGGAGCAGGGTGTTCTTCACCGACACCGCGCGCCTCAGCGAAGAATCGAACCAGGAACCGGACGGCTCGGAATCGCCCGCCGATCTGTACGAGTTTGAAGTGACCAGCGAAAATCCGCTGAAAGGGCGGCTGATCGACGTGAGTGCGGGCGCCCCCGGCGCGAGCGCGGATGTGCTGAACGTGATTCCCGGCAGCTCGCAGTCGGGCTCGGAGGTCTATTTCGTGGCCAACGGCGTGCTCGCGCCGGGCGCGAAACCGGGCCAGTGTGCGCGCGACCTGGAAGAAAGCGAAGCCGCGCCGCCCGGCGCGACCTGCAACCTTTACGTCTCCGAAGGAACCGCTAATCATCCGGGGGAACGCCAGATCCGGTTGATCGCGGCGCTCTCGGCGCAGGACGGTGCCGACTGGGGAGCGAGTCCGACCGCGGAACTGCACCCGTCCGAGCGCAACCTGAGCAGTGTGACCTCACGCGTTTCCCCGAACGGACGGTATCTGACGTTCATGTCGCAGGAACCGCTCACCGGCTATGACAACCAGGATGCGATCAGCGGCGAAGCGGACGAGGAGGTCTACCTGTACGACGCCGCGACGGGCCGGCTCACGTGCGTCTCGTGCGACAGTGCGGAAGGCGAAGGCGGGGCTTGGACGCGGCCGCATGGAGTGCTCGACACCGAACACTCCGGCGAAGGCGTCGGGCTGCTGGTGGATCGGCCGCAGATCTGGAACGATCGCTGGCTGGCGGGGTCGCTTCCCGGCTGGACGTTCAACATCAACGGCAACGCTGCACCGCTTGCGCTGTATCAGCCACGCTACTTGTCGGATTCGGGTCGCATGTTCTTCGACACCTCCGACGCGCTCGTACCACAGGACACCAACGGCAAGGAGGACGTCTATGAGTACGAGCCCGCCGGTATCGGCACCTGCCCCGACACCGGTGGCTGTGTTGGGCTGATCTCCTCGGGCACCTCCGACCGCGAATCCGCGTTCCTGGACGCCAGCGAAAACGGCAACGACGTGTTCTTCACGACCACCAGCCCGCTCGTCGCGGCCGACAAAGACCAGTCGCTGGACATCTACGACGCGCACGTCTGCACCACAGAAAGCCCCTGTCTGCACTACCCGAACGGGTCGACCAGCACGTGCGAAGGCTCGAGCGAATGTCGGCCCGGCAGCGTGCAAGCGCCAGGCACCGGCACGCCGCCCACCGCCGGCAACAGCGGTGGCGGTACTGCGCCGCCGGCTGCGAAAGAGACGGTCAGCGCCGCGAAGAAGGTCAGCAAACCGCTCGCACGTAAGCTCACGCGCGCGCAACAGCTGGCGAGAGCCCTGCACAGCTGTCGCACGCACTTCAAGCATTCCGCGAGTCGGCGACACCGCTGCGAACTCCGGGCCCGCAGCAAATACGGCCCGCACAAGCACAAGACCACGAAGAAACAGCAGAAGGCTGCGAGCGGGAAAGCGCGCCGCTCAGCACGCGTCGGCCGGCGCGCGGGGAGCGGACGATGACGGTTCACCCTTGGAAGTGTCTGAGCGATCCCAAGCAGACGATCGGGTTGCGGGCGCGCTGGAGCATTGTTATTGCGATAAGCCTGTTCGTCTTGACGCTGCTTTGCGCCAGAGCAGCGGCGATCGCGAGTGCGGCGGGGGTGGGTCCGCGTTGGGAGCTGTCCTCGCGTGCGGCTCCGACGAACCTGCCGCCGGGTGGGGAAGGGTTCGTCACCGTCGCCGCCGATGACATCGGGACCGTCGGGATATCCGGCGCCAATAGGCGGTTGGTGTTGACCGATGTGCTGCCGGAAGGGGTGGTGGTGAGTGAACCGGCGAAGGTCAGCGGGCATCTGGCGCGCAGCGAGTCTGAAGAAGAGGAAGCCTCGTGGCAGTGCTCGGTCACGGAAGCACGGGTCGTGTCGTGCAGCACCTCGCTGTCGATCCCGCCGTATGAACGTTTGGAAATGGACATCCCGGTAACGGTGCAGGAGCCGCACGGGAGGAGTGCGTCGCTCTCCAACCATGTCAGCGTCAAAGGCGGCGAAGCGCTTGACGGCAGCGGACCAGTGGGTGAAGCGTCGCTCACGCGCGCGTTGAATATCAGCGAAGCGCCCGTCGTCTACGGCGTGGAAGCAGGGGGCTTTACGTTCGCCGCCGAAAACGAAGACGGGTCACTCGATACGCAGTCAGGGTCACATCCGTATGAGCTGCAGAGCACGGTCGATTTCAACGAGATCCTCGCCGAAGTGCAGCTCCCGGGGCAGCCCAGGCGGGTGGTGCCGGGTGCGCCGGCGTTGACGAAGAACCTGACGTTCAGCCTGCCGCCGGGCCTGCTCGGGAACGTCACCGCCGCCGCGCAGTGCGCGGACGAGGACTTCAACGCGCTGGCGAGCACCAGGGGCGGGACCCGCAATCTCTGCCCGGACGACAGCGCGATCGGTGTGGCGACCGTGACATTGCTCGCGCCGAGCCCGATCACCTACAAGACGCTGGTGGTGCCCCTGTTCAATCTCGAACCGGCGCCGGGCGAGCCCGCGCGGTTCGGGTTCGAGGCCGAATCGGTCCCGGTCGTGATCGACACGACCGTGCACACCAACAGCGACTACGGGGTGAGCGCGAGCGTCAACGACGCGACCGCGGCGGCGCAGGTCCTCGGTGCGCAGGTGATCTTCTGGGGCGACCCCAGCGAACAAGACCATGACAGCTCGCGTGGGTGGAGCTGCCTGCGCGACGGTCACCAGGCCTCCCAGGGCGAAACCTGCCAGTCCCCGACAGAACGCTCGAACACACCGTTCCTGACGCTGCCCACCAGCTGCACGGGCCAGTTGTCGAGCCTGATGGCCGGCGAATCGTGGACCGAGAACCCGATCGAAGCCCTCTACACCTTCCAGAATCAGCTTGGCGAACCGCTGGCCAGCCTCGAAGACTGCGACCAGGTCCCGTTCGAACCCACGCTGAACATCCAACCCCAACAGGAAGAACACCAGCAGAGCACCAGCGCCGACACGCCCACCGGCCTGGACGCAAAGGTGACCCTTCCCCAGACCGGCACGCTCACGAACGGCCTGCTCGGCGCCGGGGACGTGCGCTCGGCGACCGTGACGCTGCCCGCGGGGATGGGCCTGAACCCAGGCGCCGCCAACGGCCTTGAAGCCTGCTCGCAGGAACAGGTCGGCTACGAGGGGCCCGGCGGCAGCGACCCGTTCTCTCCCGGCGCACCCGAACCCCTGCATTTCAATACAGACGAAGCGCATTGTCCGAAGGGGTCGAAGCTGGGACGGGTGCGGATCAAGACGCCGCTGCTGAGCGAAGAACTCACGGGGTCGGTGTATCTGGCCGAACAGGATCACAATCCGTTCGGGTCGCTGATCGCGCTGTATTTGGTCGCCGAAAGCGAAAAGCTCGGCCTGCACGTCAAGCTCGCCGGCGAAGGGCATCTCGATGAAAGCACCGGCCAGGTCTCCACGACCTTTACCAACACCCCACAAGTACCGTTTGAAGAGCTCGAGCTCGAACTGTTTGGTGGACCCAGGGGATCACTGTTAACGCCCTCATCGTGCGGCAGCTTCACGGCTACCAGCAGCTTCGAATCGTGGTCGGGCGCCCACAGCACACCACAGTCCGAACCGGGGTTCGCGATCACCAGCGGCCCCGGTGGCGGGCCGTGCCTATCGAATCCGCAGCCGTTCGCTCCTAGCCTCGTGACGGGCTCCACCAGCCCGCAGGCGGGAGGCTTCACGGGCTTTGAACTGACCCTCGGCAATCCCGCCGGCGACCAGGCCCTCTCAGGGCTGACCGTGCAGCTGCCCCTGGGAGTCGCGGCGCTACTGTCAAACGTCGAACCGTGCGGTGAACCGCAGGCGGCACAGGGCACATGTCCCGCGAGCAGCCAGATCGGCCATTCGATCGCGAGCGCGGGCCTTGGGCCGGAACCGTTCAACCTCGAAGGCCAGGTCTATCTCACCGGGCCGTATGGGGGCGCGCCGTTCGGCATCGAGGTGCTCACGCCCGCCGTGGCAGGCCCGTTCAACCTCGGGAACGTGATCGTCCGCTCGCGGATCGAAGTCGATCCGCACACGGCCCAGGTCACGATCACGAGCGATCCGATCCCCACGATCGTCAAAGGGGTGCCGGCGCAGATCAAACAGCTGAAGGTGATCGTTGACCGCTCCGACTTCGAGTTCAACCCGACGAACTGCAACGCGGCCGCGATCCAAGCCACCCTGACCGGTAACGAGGGTGGCTCCGCGAGCCTTTCCTCGCCCTTCCAGGTCACGGGCTGTGCGGGCTTGCCGTTCAAACCGGGTGTGACTGCGAGCACGATGGGCAAGACGAGCAAAGCGGACGGCGCGAGGCTGGGGTTGACATTCCGGTCAAGGACGGGTGAAGCGCATGTCGCGAAGACGATTCTGACGATCCCGGCGACGCTCCCGGCCAGGCTTACCACGATCCAGAAAGCGTGCGTCGCGAGCGTTTTCGAAGCCGATCCCGCGGCGTGTCCTGAAGGTTCTGATATCGGCATGGCGGTTGTGCATACGCCCGTGTTGAAGAGCCGGCTCGTCGGTCCGATCTATCTGGTGTCGCACGGGAACGCGGCCTGGCCGGATGCGGAGCTTGTGTTGCAGGGTGAAGGCATCAAGGTGATCCTCGACGGGCAGACCGCGATCAAGAAAGGTGTCACGACCAGCTCGTTTCTGTCGGTCCCCGACGCGCCGTTTGAAAGCGTCGAAGCGATGCTGCCGGAGGGTCCGCATTCGGCGCTCACGACGAACCTCCCGCTGAAGGACCACTACAGCCTGTGCGGTCAGCACCTCACCGTCCCCACCGCGCTCACCGGGCAGAACGGCACGGCGGTCAGCGAGACGGTAAAGGTCTCCGTCCAGGGCTGTGCCGCCGTCAAAGCCAGCAAAACTAAGAAGCTCACCCGCGCACAGAAGCTCGCGCGCGCGCTGAAGGCCTGTCGCAAGAGCCACGTGCACGGACGGGCCAAGCGTGCCGGGTGCGAACGCTCCGCGCGGCGCCGTTATCCCGGCTGACGGGCGCCGGGCGGACAAAGCCCGAGCTGGCCTGGGGCGTTCGGGCGCTCCTCAATGCCGGCGCACGCCTCCGGACTGGCGCGGCCCGACAAGAACCGTGCCTTTTCTGCACAAGAACGCAGAAGAACCGTGCCTTATCTGCATCATGGTACGGAAATAGCGTCGGTGCGCTCGGCGCTCGGGACCGGCGTATTGGCGACCCGCGGGATCCTCGACACGTCCGGAGATGTCTGGGCGGTGCCGGCGCCGTTTCTGGCCTGGCTGCTCAACGACTGACGCCGAGCCTGGCTCCGACCATGGCCGTCCGTGCGGGCTGCGCGGGCCCGCGCTGTGGGAAGAACGTGGGAAGTCCCGCGAAAACCCGAGTACTGATGCGGGATTGCAGGCGAGCCCGCGTCTACACCAGACGGGGGTCGCCGCCCTCGGCGAGCACCTCGACGGTGGCTGCGATCAGCCTGTCGCGGAGGGCCTCCGTGTCCCCGACGGTTCTGCTGCGACGGGGGCGCGACCGTGCTTGCGTGTGGCTGGAAAAGCGCTCACCCACGCGGTTGATATGGATCCGGGTCCCCATGGCGATGCCCTCGTTTCCCTCCGTCTTCCCTCTCAGCAATTCCCTCTTACGCGTCCGCTTCCCGACTCTTGATAGGCCTGGAAGTGGTGGCTCAAGCCGCTGTTTTGGCCTCGTTCCGCGAGCGCAGCTTGTGGGAAGAAGGAGAACATACGGCAGCGGATTTGTCAAGCCGGCCTGAGAAATAAGGCTCTCGCGGACGAGTGACCCCCGTCTGGTGTATTCAGTGGCCACGCGCGCGGATGTCACGAAGGACGAATTCCGCGCGATTTTCACGACCGACGAGGAGTGTTACCGCGCGGCGTACGAGCGGGGTCTCAGCCGGCTGTCACGCAGCGTGGCGGCGGCCGCCGACCGCCAGGACGGTTGGCTCGAGCGTGTGCGCTGCGGGCTTGTCGCGCTACTTGGCTTCTTCGATGATCACCCGTCCTGGGCTCGCCTGCTCGTGCTCGAGACGTCGGTCGGCGCGAGCACGTCCTTCGAGTGCCGGAAGCAGCTTCACGAGGTGCTGGGGCCGTTGCTCGATCATCATCGGCCGGCGGGCATCCAGGCAGATTCGCAGCCGCCGGCGCCGGCACTGACCGGCGATCTAATCGTCGGCGGTGTCTTCTCACTGATTCGTTCCAACATGCACGCGCAGGACGGCGGCAAGCTGGTGGAGCTGGCGCCGTCGCTGATGGCATTCATCGTCGCGCCATACCTAGGTCAGGCTGCCGCGCGTGCCGAGCTCGAGGGCAGCCCTTACGGGCGCAACAACGCGCCGGTCGCACAGGGCGGCATGGCGCGGGCGCGAGCGATTTCCCGTACGGCCGAGCTGCCGATCCGCGCCACGCACCGCACGACGCTGGTGCTGCGCGCGATCGCGCAGACGCCCTACCTGAACAATCGCGAGGTCGCGCAGGCGGCGGGACTCGTTGACGAGGGCCAGACCTCGAAGCTGCTCGCGCGCCTGGAGCGCCAGGGCGTGATCGAGAACGTCGGGGTCGGCGCAGCGCGGGGTGAGCCGAACGCGTGGCTGTTGACGGCGGAGGGCCGGCGGGTCGTCGAGCTGTTGGGCGAGAACGCCGGCGTGCGCAGCTCGCGGAGCGCCGGTGGAGAGGTCAGGGGCGCGGCATGAGGCGCGCGTCGTTGTACACAGACTTTTCGGCGCGAAGCCGCGCGAGGCGCGCGGTGGCGTCGTTGAGAGCAGGCGAATGGGCGACGACGCGTCCTTGCAGACGTGTCGCGAACTCGTCGCCTGTGGTTGCAGACGACCGGCAACGGTCTCTCACAAGGCGGCCTGAAGCGCCGGTCGATTATCACCGAGAGGAAAAGGAGTAGTGGAAAAGTGAGACATGTAAGGATGCTGGGGCTGTGCCTCGTCGCCGCGTTTGCGCTCGCGGCTGTGCTGGCGACGTCGGCCCTTGCGAAAAAGGACCCGTACAGCGTAACCACGTGGTCGCAGTACAAATATTGCCCGTACGAAGAAAACCACGAACAACAGCTGTTCGAAAGGTATGGCTATTACATCGGGTCAGGGGGAGAACAGTGCTATGTCGGGCGAACGGAAGGCGGAAAGACAGGCGGCTTCTTCCAGTACGGGAAAGTCACAGTGCCGCTGAGCAAGCCGATCATTCTTCAAGGCGGAGCGTGGGGCGTGGAAGAAGGCGTGTTCGTGACACCGGCCATAAACGGCGGCGTAACACTGGAAGCTCCGGAACTCCCCGTCATCGGTGGCCTCAAGATCATCACGCCGGCGATCGAGGAAGAAGCCGGATGGCCGCAGGCGCTGAAGGAAAGCTTCAACGCGGCGCGCAAAAACAAGGCCGACAAGGCGGTCGACGTCACGATCGAAGTCGCCGGCGGCAACACGCTGTTTGAAACCGAAGGCGCGCTTGACTCCGAACACATTCTCACCGAAGAAGGAGACGCGTTCAAACTGCCCCTCAAGGTGAAGGTCACGAACGCGTGGCTCACGAGCCTCGGGGGCGGTCCTTGTTACATCGGTAACGACGAAAACCCCGTCTGGCAGCACCTGACGACCGGTGGCGCCGGATCGGCCGGCAAGGCTAGGTTCAACGAAGAAGAAAACGAAAACTTCTTCGCGAACGTCGAGCTCGCGGGCAGCACCCTCGTGGACACGAGTTGGCAGATTCCGGCTGGAGCAGCGCCAAAGGGCTGCGGCGGCGAATACGAAGAATACGTTGACGCGGCCCTCAGTGACGTCCTGGAAATTCACCCTTGGAAAACGGGGGTCACGATTCTGAAAGGCGACCTCTTTATCGCGACGCGCGAAAGCGTCCAGCACCACGCCGAACGCGGCGAACTGTAGAGAAGCGCCGACTCAAGGGAGCTAGAGAAAGCCCACTGGATGGCCGAGCGCGCCAAGGAGGTGCGCTCGGTCATCGGTAGTGATGAACGATAAGCCTGACGCGTTAGCTGAGGGGCGGTTTTCGGTAGGGCTCGAAGATGAAAAGGAGACTGATTTGATGAGACGGATGAAGCTGCTGGGAACGTGCTTCACGGCTATCGTCGCGATCACAGCGCTCGCCGCTGGGAGCGCGTGGGCGGCTGCGCCTGAATACGGACGGTGTGTGAAACTCGGAAAGAACGCCCAGAAAAAATACGAAGGCAATTACATCGACAAGGGCTGCACAAAAGCAGCGACGACCAAAGAAAAAGAAGAAGGCAAAAAGAACAAGTACGAATGGGATCCAGGTGCGGTGAATGTCCAGCAGACGAGCACGGGCGGGAAAGGCACGCTGCAGGAAGTCGGGAAATACGCAGTCGGCTGTGAAAGCGAGTCGAGTACGGGTGAATACGTTGGGACCAAAGAAGCTCACCACATCGTAGTCACGTTCAAAGGCTGTCACGTGACGCCGTTCGTCTGCACTTCGCCTGGTCGCGCGGCGGGCGAACTCGTGACGAAAGAACTCGAAGGTCGCGCGGTGTGGAAAAACGAAGCTAAACATGAAGCCGCGCTCGACCTGTATCCGACGCCTGAAAAAGTGGGCGAAAAAGAACCGAAGTTCATCGCGTTCAACTGCGGTGCCTTGACGGTCGAAGTCAGGGGCTCGGTCCTGGTGCCGATCACGGCGAACAAGATGAGCACGACGTTCAAACTGAAGTACAAGGAGAAAAATGGTTTCCAGGAAGTCAAAGAGTATGAAGAAGGCGGGAAACTGTTCGAAGACATCTTGGAAGCCAACTTCGAAGGCAAGGGCTGGGCGAAATCCGGCCAGACGATCACCGCGACGGTGAAAAACGGAGAATCACTGGAGCTCAACACATACGTGTGATGTTGCGGTGTGCCGTGTGTGCGGAGCGATCGACGCTCCGCACACACGCGGCGCGCGGGCCGATCGGGTGAGCTAGCAAACATGGATACGCTATGCCAGCGACGACGCACGACGAGCAGCGGACACAAGCGTCCGCTGCTCGACGCGCGAGCGGTGTTCGCGCTCGTGATCGCCCTCGCGGCACTGCCAAGCGCAGTTTGGTGTGCGGGGGCATCGGCGCTGGCCGGCAGGGGTCACGTGTTTGGCGGGGAATTCGGATCGAGTGGGACCGGTGAAGGCGCGTTTTCGCAGCCATCTGCCGTGGCGGTAGATGAAGCCGACGGGCTCATGTACGTATCGGATACGGGTAATAGCCGTGTCGAGGTCTTCAGGCGCGGCGCCGGTGGGGGCTATGAGTTTGTGTCGGCGTTCAAAGTGCTCGATCCCGGGCCGATCGCGGTTGACAACTCATCCAATGAGTCCGACCCGTCCCGCGGCGAGGTGTACGTCGCGGGCGCGGGTGGTAAAGAAGAAGTGGAAGAAGGTCTGCGGAATGTATTGTACGTGTACTCGCCGAGCGCGGGTGAAGTGATTCACAAGATTCATACGTTCAAGTTCAAGGAATCAGGCGGGGCAGAACTGGAAGAAGAATTCGAAGAAGGCATTTCGGGTCTCGCGGTTGACGCGAGCGGCGTGCTGTGGGTGTACTGGGAAGAAGAAGGCATCATCGACGGGTTCGTGAAAGGGCTGTCGGGGTCGGGCAAGTCGCGGATTGAATGGCAGCCGTCGCTGCGGCGCAGCATGGAAGAGCGGTTCGAATGCTACGCGCGGCCGGCGTTCGCCGTGGCGCCGGACGCGAGCGCCTTCTACGTCGGTTATGAACGGCGCAACGAACGCGAAGAATGCCCCGGCGAACGGGACGAAGGACAACCAGCGGATCCGACGGTGGTCGCGAAGCTCGATGGCACCCCGCCGGTGACGGGCACCGCGATCGCGGAAGTTGACCGTCACGACACGACTGGGGTCGCGGTCGAAGGTGGGACCGGGGATGTGTATCTGGATACCGGCGATGGCGTGGCGGCGTATCAGCCTGATGGAGTGTTGATCCAGCGGTTCGGGGAAGGAGAGATTGCCTCGGGCAGCGGCGTGGCGGTCGATCAGATGACGGGCGAAGTGCTGGTCCCAGACGCTGCCGGGGATCGCGTGGTGGTGTTCGACGCCGAACAGACGCCACAGCCGGCGGCGGTTGACGGTCTGTCGGCGAAGGGCGTGAGCCCGAACTCGGTGGAAGTGCTGGCGCAGATCGATCCGCGAGGCGCCAGCAGCGAATATAGGTTCGAATACGGCACCAGCGACTGCGAAGAGGATCCTGGAGCGTGCACGAGCCTCCCTGCGCAGACGCTGGCGGCAGGGTTCGGCGATGTGAGTGTGGACACGCGTCTGAGCGGCTTGCAGCCGGCGGCTGCCTATTACTACAGAGTCGTCGCGAAGAATGGCTTGAGCAGCGGCGAAGAAGCATCGGCGCAAGCGACGTTCGTGACGTTGCCTTCCCCTGGCGTGTTGCCTGATGGGCGGGGTTGGGAGCTGGTCTCGCCTGTTGACAAGCATGGAGCGTCGGTTGAAGTGATTTCGGGGTTGCGCAGCGGGAGCATCGAGGCTTCGCTGGATGGGAGCCGGCTGGCGTGGTTGGCGGCGGGGCCGGCGAACGAAGGCGTGGAAGGCAATCGTGCGTTTGAACTCTCGCAACAGCTGTCGCTGCGCACCCCGGAAGGCTGGACGACGTCGAGCTTGGAAACGCCGCACACAAACGGTTGGGGATTGCTGCTGCCGTCGCCTGGGGAGTACCACTATTTCACGCCGGATCTGACGAGTGCGCTGGTGGAACCGACGGAATGGGATGACGCGAAGACCGAAGGCGTGGTCGAACATCCGCCGCTGTCGCCGTCGGCGAGCGAAAAGACGATGTACATCCGATCGAACCTTCCCGAAGAACACCCCCAGTACACGCCGTTGGTGACGGCTGAAAACGACACGGCGCACACCAGCTTCGGTGGGGGGCTCGGGTTCGATGGCGCCAGCAGCGATCTCTCGCACGTCGTGTTCAGCTCGCAGGCCGGGCTGACAGAGGAACGCCCGACATCGGGAGGGCTGTATCTGTGGCAGCAGGACCGGCCGGTGGCATTGGTGAGCATGCTGCCCGACGGGCTGCCGGTGCCGGACAACGAATTGGTCGAACCCTCGTTGGGAGCAAATGAAGGCCTGGACGCGCGCGATGCGATCAGCCGGGAAGGCAGACGGATCATCTGGAGCGAGGGCACGGGCCTGTACCTGCGCGACACCGTGTTGGGGCAGACGATCCGGATCAACGCGGCGCAGGGCAACGGCGCGATCGAACCGGGTCCCGGCGGAGAAGTCCTACCCGAACCCCCCGAAGAAGAACACTCCGCGCGCGAAGTGCGCTTCCAGAGCGCGAGCAGCGACGGCAAACGCGTCTTCTTCACCGATACGGCGCGGTTGACCGAAGACTCCACGCAGGAACCCACGGGTGAAGAATCCCCCGCCGACCTGTACGAGCTCGAACTCACGAGCGAAAGCCGATTGCGCGGACGACTCTACGATTTGAGCACCGGCGCCTCTGGGACCAGCGGTGACGTGCTCGGTGTGATTCCCGGAAGCTCGCAAGACGGTTCGATCGTGTACTTCGTAGCCAATGGTGTGCTCGCGCCGGGCGCCACACCGGGCCAGTGCGCCCGCTCCCCGGAAAGCGGCGAACCCTCCCCACCAGGCGCTACCTGCAACCTCTACGTCTCAGAAGAAACACCCGGTGATCCCGGAGTACGCGAGACACGGTTCATCGCCGCGTTCTCAGCGCAGGACGGCGCGGACTGGGCCCAGAACCCTGGGTCGGGGCTGGCGGGTTCGCAGGACAATCTCAGCACGCTGACCGCGAGCGTCGCGCCCAATGGCCGGTATCTGGCGTTCATGTCAGACCAGCCGCTCACCGGCTATGACAACCAGGGCGCGGCCAGTGGTGAAGCGGACGAGGAGGTCTACGTCTATGACGCCGCGACCAGCCGCCTGACCTGCGTCTCGTGCGATTCGACAGAAGCACCGGGTGGCAGTTGGACACGCCCGCACGGCGTGTTCGATACGACACAGTCCGGCGAAGGCGTCGGCCTACTGGTTGACCGTCCGGAAATCTGGCACGAACGCTGGCTCGCCGGCTCGATCCCGGGCTGGGACTTCAATCGCAACTACAGCAGCACCGCCAGCGCGCTCTACCAGCCCCGCTACCTCTCTGATAGTGGCCGGCTGTTCTTCGACAGCCCCGACGCGCTCGTGCCCTCGGACACCAACGGCAAGCAGGACGTCTACGAGTACGAGCCCAACAGCGTCGGCACATGTGAATCCTCTGGCGGTTGTGTCGGCCTGATCTCCTCAGGCGCCTCCGAACACGAATCGGTGTTCCTCGACGCCAGCGAAAACGGCAACGACGCGTTCTTCATGACCACCAGCCCACTCGTCCCGGCCGACATCGACAACTCCTTCGACATCTACGACGCGCACGTCTGCACCAGCAGCAGCCCCTGCCTGCAATACCCCAACGGATCGTCGAACCAGTGCGAAAACACAGGCCAATGCCGGCTCGAAACCGTCACCCCGCCCAGCACCATCGCTCCTGCGACCGCGACCTACACCGGCCCGGGCAACCCGACCAGCACAACCGCCGAACACAAAGTCGCCGCAACAAAAACCACGAGCAAACCCCGCACGCTCACCCGCACACAAAAGCTCACGAAAGCGTTGAAAGCTTGTCGCGCACGTTACAAACGCTTGGGCAAGCGGCGTCAGCGCTGCGAACGCCAAGCACACGCGGAGTACGGTCCTCTAAAGAAACACAAGACCGGTAAAAGCACGCGCCGGAGTCGCACCACGCGCAGTGCGGCCAGATCGAGGGCGGGTGCGTGATGGTCTCGCGGCGCCTGCTTTGGTGTGTCGTGATCCTGACGGTGGTGCTCGTTGGGTTGACGTGTGCCGGGCCTGCCTTCGCGAGCGCCAGGTGGGTGCTCTCTTCGCGGGCGGCGCCGACCAACCTCGTGCCCGGTCGCGAAGGTCTTTTGATCGTCGGAGCTGATGATCTCGGCAATAGCGGAGTCGAAGGAGCGGCGAATAACGTGACGATCACCGACACCCTGCCTGAAGGCGTCAGAGTTGCCAATCCCGAAGGTGTCAACCCGCATTGGGCGCGCTCCGGCCAGACGCGGCCGGAAAAAGAAGCGACGTGGCAATGCTCCGTTACCGAACACGAACGGGTCGTGACGTGCGCCACGTCATTGAACATCCCACCGTATGAACGCTTGGAAGTCGAAATCCCCGTGGTCGTAGAAGGGCCGCCCGGAACGGTCACGACACTACAGAGCCAGCTCAACGTCACCGGCGGCAAACAAGAACAAGAAGACGGTGGTGGTGGTGTCGTTGGGTCGGCGTCGTTGACGGCACCGCTCGAGATCAGCGCCGGCGAAACGGGCTACGGCGTCGAACCCGATGGGTTCTCGTTTGTAGCGGAAAACGAAGACGGCACGGTCGATACCCTGGCGGCGTCGCATCCCTATCAGCTGACGAGCACCGTGTTCTTCGATCAGACGCTCGAGGAAGTACAGCTGCCGGGTCAGACCCGAAAGCTCGCGCCGGGAGCTCCGGCATTGTCCAAGAACCTGACGTTCCGGCTGCCGCCGGGACTGTTGGGGAACGTCAACGCAGCCACGCAGTGTTCGGATGCGGACTTCTCGGCACTCGAGGGGACGATAGGAGGCATCCGCAACCTGTGCTCCGGTGACTCTGCGATCGGGGTAGCGACGGTCGCGATCATGGTGCCCAGCACGATCCTCTACAAAACGATCGCGGTCCCGATCTTCAACCTCGAACCCGCCCAGGGCGAGCCCGCCAGGTTCGGGTTCGAGGCGGAAGCAGTGCCGGTCACGATCGATACGACCGTGCATACCGAAGGGGACTACGGCGTCAGCGCGACCGTCAGTCGGGCGACAGCCGCCGCGCAGGTGTTGGGCGCCCAGGTCACGTTCTGGGGCGACCCCGGAGATCCCAGCCACGACAATGCACGCGGCTGGGCATGCCTGCGCGCCGGGTTCCAGAAGGTAGAAGGCGAAGCCTGCCAGCCGCCAGAACAACGCAACACCACCCCCTTCTTGACCCTCCCCACCAGCTGCACAGGCCCGCTCACCAGCCTGATGAGCGGCGAAGCATGGACCAACAGCCCGCTCGAACCGCCGGCTCTGCTCGAAGAACGCTACACCTTCCAAAACCAGGCCGGCGAACCCCTCACGAGCCTCGAAAACTGCCAGAACATACCGTTCGAACCTGCGCTGGACATCCAACCCGAACAGGAACAACACCAAGCCACCACCAGCGCGAGCACCCCCACCGGATTGAACGCGAAGGTCACGGTCGCCCAAGCGGGAACGCTGAGCGACGGTCTGCTCGGCGACGCGGACGTACGCCAGACGACCGTGACGCTGCCAGCGGGGATGACGCTGAACCCTGGCGCCGCGAACGGCCTGCAGGCCTGTTCTGAGCAGCAGATCGGCTATCGGGGTCCCGGCGGGAGCGACCTGTTCTCGCCCGGCGCGCCTGAACCGTTGCGCTTCTCTGCCAGCCCGGCCGCGTGCCCGGCGGCGTCGAAGGTGGGACGGGTGCGGATCAAGACGCCGTTGCTCGGCGAAGAACTGACCGGCTCCGTGTACCTCGCCGAACAAAACAACAACCCGTTCGGCTCACTGGTCGCGCTGTACATCGTTGCCGAAAGCGAAAAGCTGGGATTGCACGTCAAGCTCGCCGGCGAAGGGCATCTCGAAGAAGACACCGGTCAGATCTCCACGACGTTCACCGATACGCCCCAGGTCCCGTTCGAAGAACTTCAGCTCGAACTGTTCGGTGGACCACGGGGGTCGCTCGCGACTCCCTCATCGTGCGGGAGCTACGCGGCGACGAGCAGCTTCGAATCGTGGTCCGGCACGATCTCGACCCCTCGCTCGGAACCGGCGTTCACGATCAGCAGCGGTCCCGGCGGTGGTCCCTGCCCGACCGATCCGTTGCCGTTCGTGCCGAGTCTCGCCGCGGGCTCCACCAATCTGCAGGCTGGCGCATTCAGCGCCTTCGACCTCACCCTCACCAATCCCGACGGTGACCAAGCGCTCTCCGGGCTCACCGCAAAGCTGCCCCAGGGTCTCGCAGCGATGCTCTCCGGACTCCAACCGTGCGGCGAACCGGCGGCAGCGCAAGGTACCTGCCCGGCCGACGGTCACATCGGTCATTCGATCGCGAGCGCCGGCTACGGCCCGGAACCCATCAGCCTCGAAGGCCAGGTCTACCTCACCGGACCGTATGAGAGCGCACCGTTCGGGATCGAGGTGCTCACCCCGGCAGTCGCTGGCCCGTTCAACCTCGGCAACGTGATCGTCCGCTCCCGCATCGACGTTGACCCGCACAGCGCGCAGGTCACGATCACCTCAGACCCGTTCCCGACGTTCGTCAAAGGCGTCCCAGTCGATCTCAAACAGATCCAAGTCATAGTTGACCGCCCGGGCTTCCAGTACAACCCCACCAACTGCAACCCAAGCACGATCCAAGCGGACCTGACAGGCAACCAGGGTGCATCGGCGAACCTTTCGTCGCCCTTCCACGTCGCCAACTGCCAAGACCTCCCCTTCAAGCCCGTCGTCAGCGCGATCACGCAAGGCAAGACCAGCAAAGCCAACGGCGCCAGTCTGGGCCTCACCTTCAAATCGAAGACCGGCGAAGCGCACGTCGCCGAGACCATCCTCACGATCCCCGCAACCCTTCCCGCCCGCCTCACAACGATCCAGAAAGCCTGTGTCGCGAGCGCGTTCGAAGCCAATCCGGCGTCGTGTCCGGAAGGCTCTGACATCGGCACCACGATCGTGCACACGCCGGTGCTGAAGAGCCCGCTCGTGGGTCCGATCTATCTGGTCTCGCACGGCAACGCCGCGTGGCCCGACGCCGAGCTCGTGCTGCAGGGTGAAGGCATCAAGATCATCCTCGACGGGCAGACCGCTATCAAGAAAGGCGTCACCACCTCGTCGTTCGAATCGGTTCCCGATGCGCCGTTTGAAAGCGTCGAAGCGACGCTGCCTGAGGGGCCGCACTCTGCCCTCACGACCAACCTGCCGCTCAAGGATCACTACAGCCTGTGCGGTCAGCACCTCACGATCCCGACCGCCCTCGCGGGGCAGAACGGCACGGCGGTCGCCGACACGGTGAAGGTCTCGGTCCAGGGCTGTGCTGCCGTCAAGGCCAGCAAAGCCAAGAAGCTCACGCGCAAGCAGAAGCTGAAACGCGCCCTGGTCGCCTGCCGCAAGGCCCATCGGCACTCGCGCGCGAAGCGCTTCCGCTGCGAACGGCGCGCCCGTCGCTAGGGGCGTGGGCGGTGTTATCTGATCCGATAACCTTCGGGTATGGAGTCGTCGTTTGAGGACGTCCTCGAGAAGGCCGCGCAGCTGCAGGAGCTGGTGCCCGGCGCCGTTCTGGTCGGTGGCTCTGCGGCCGCCGTGCACGCTGCGCATCGGGAATCGGTTGACAACGACCATGTGGTGGCCGATTTGGCGGAGCGGTTCGACTCGATCCTCGAGAACCTGGAGGCGCTCGGTGACTGGTCGCTGAACAGGGCGACTCCGGGGAAGTTGATTCTCGGCGAGCTCGGGGGCATCGAAACCGGCTTGCGTCAACTGCTGCGCAGCCGGCCGCTCGAGAGCACCCAGATGGAGGTGCGGGGAAAGCAGCTGGTCGTACCCACGGCAGCGGAGATCCTGCGGATCAAGGCGTGGCTGGCGCTTACGCGCAATCAGACGCGCGACTATCTCGACATCGCCGCGCTGGCAGACCGCATCGGAGTCGAGCAAGCGGCGGCGGTCTTGAGTGGCATCGACGACTACTACGCCGACATCAACCGCCGGCCAGAGGCCGTTGTCACACAGCTCGTCAGGCAGCTGGCCGATCCGCGGCCGCGCGACGCCGAGGTGACGACGCAACTGGCCAGCTACAAGGCGCTGGATCAGCGTTGGCACGAGTGGTCGGCGGTCAAGGCCATGTTGGCGGAGCTCTCGGAGAGGCTCGTGCGATGACCACGACCTTCCGCAACGTCGAGTTCGATCAGAACGCCACGCTCGATGAGTGGCCGGCTGAGGCGATCGCGACGATCATCGATCGAGGCTCGCTGTCGGATTGGCGTCAGCTCGCCGACGCGATCCGGCGCAACCCGTGGGGCGTCGCCGCACGGACGACCGAGACGGTGGTCGCCCGGGGTGAGCATTACGGCGTAGATGCGCTGCTCGCCAGGGTGATCCATCACGCGCGCGTGCAGATCACTCGACGCGGACGGGCCACCTATGCCCAACAAATACGTACGTGGCGCGCTCACACGGGCATGACCTTGCGCCAATTCGCCCACGCGGCTGGCACTTCGGCGTCGCGCCTGTCCGACTATGAGAACGCGAAGGTCGCCCCCACCACCGACGTACTGGGGCGGCTCGCCTACGTCGCGTCCTCGCACCGACTCCCAGACGTGCACGCGGCCTCACCGGAGGTGCTCTGAGGCCCGCCGCCGCGCCGGATGATCGGCCTGTGGGAAGAACGTGGGACGCCCTGCGAAAATCCCAGCTCTGATGCGGGATTACGGGAGGGCCCGCGACTATCGAAGACGGGGGTCGCCGCCCTCGGCGAGCACCTCGACGGTGGCTGCGATCAGCTTCTGGCGTAGTGCCTCGGTGTCGCCGATAGTCCTGCTGTGACGGGCGTGAGAGGGTCCCTGGGTGTGGCTGGAAAAGCGCTCGCCCAAGCGGTTGATCTGGATCCGGCTCCCCATGGTGATGCCCTCGTTTCCCTCCATCGTCCCTCTCCGTGATTCCCTCTTACGCCTTCGACCCCCGATCCTCCGAGACTTCCCGAAGTGGCGGTCTAGACGGCTGCTTTGGTCTCTTTCCCCGTGTGCAGCTTGTGGGGAGAAGGAGAACATACGACGGACGGTTTGTCAAGGCGGCCTGAGAAATAAGGCGCCGACGAGCGAGTGACCCCCGTCTTCGATATTCAGTGGTCACGCGAACGGGCGTCACCGAGAGTGAATTCCGCGAGATTTTTCCGACATTCGAGGAGTGTTACCACGCGGCCTACGAGCAGGGTGTCGGCCAGCTCTCACGCGCGGTAGCTACGGCTGCGGGTCGTCAGGACGGTTGGCTCGAGCGTGTCCGCTCGGGGCTCGTGGCGCTGCTTGGCTTCTTCGATGACCATCCCGCCTGGGCTCGCCTGCTCGTGCTCGAGGCTCCGGTCAGCGCGGATGTGAGCTTCGCCTGCCGGCGACAGCTTCACGAGCTGCTGGTGCGCCTCGTCAACAACAGCGAGCGCGCGCCCGTGCCCGTTGACGCGCCGCTGCTCACGTCCGCGTTGACGGGCGAGCTGATCGTGGGCGGCGTCTTCTCCGTCGTGCGCATGACCATGCTCGAAGAAGGCGACGGCAAGCTCGTGGAACTAGCGCCGTCGCTGATGGCGTTCATCGTGGCGCCGTATCTCGGTCAAGCTGCGGCACGCGCCGAGCTCGAGGGCAGCCCTTACGGCCGAAACAACCCCGCAGTAATGGAGCCGGGCGCTGCGCGGGCACGGGCGATATCCGATGCGGCCGAGCTTCCAGTGCGCGCCACGCACCGCACGACGCTGGTGCTACGGGCGATCGCCGGGACGCCGTACTCGAACAACCGCGAGGTCGCGCAGGCGGCGGGAATCGCCGACGAAGGGCAGACGTCGAAGCTGCTGGCACGTCTGGAGCGCCAGGGTGTGATCGAAAACGTCGGCGTCGGGGCGGCGCGGGGCGAGCCGAATGCTTGGCTTTTGACACCGTCGGGACGGCGCGCGGTAGAGCTGCTCGGCGAAAACTTCACCGACGGCGCCCCCCGGCCTCGGCGCGCGCGCGCGAGGGGCGCGGCATGAGAGGCGCGCTTGCGAGCTTTTCGGCACGTCGTCGCACGGTCTGTGCGGCGCGCGTCGTGAGAGGGCAAGGGGATGAGAGGCAGCGGAAGTCGCGAGGCGGCGCTGTGCGTTCGTTCGCTTGCAGGCAGAAACGACCGACCATCGCGCCGCGCGAAGCGCGACCCGGCGGCGCGGTTGTTCATACCCGAGAGGAAAAGGAGTAGTGGAACAGTGAGACACGTAAGGATGCTGGGGCTGTGCCTGATGGCGCTGCTCGCGATGGCGGCGACGACGGCCGTGGTTGCATCGCCGGCGCTGGCGAGCTGCAACGAAGAATGTAAAGCACAGAAAGAAAAAGAAAAGCAGGAAGCCAAGGAACAGAAGGAAGCCGAAAAGGCCGAAGCCAAGAAACAGAAGGAAGCGGAAAAGGAAGCAGCTCTGGAACGGAAGGACCTCGAAAAGGGCACCGGCGATCCGTGGGGCGCCAACAACTGGAAGGCGTACAAGTATTGTCCGTGGGAGGAATGGGAACCGGGCGTTTTCGAACAGAAAAAAATAACGTACTGCTTCAACGGTATCACCCTGGGCGGCAAGCACGGCGGCTTCTTCGAATACGGCCGTGTCAAGGTGCCCCTGTCCAAGGCCGTCAAGCTGCAGGGAGGCTTCAAAGGAAACGGCGAAGAAATTGAAGTCCTTCCCGCAGCCAATGGCGGTGAAACGCTCGAAGCGCCGCCGCTGCCCGTAGAAGGCGGGCTGAAGGTTATAACGCCGCTGATGCAGCAGCAGGCTGAATGGCCGCAGGCGTTGAAGGAAAGCTTCGACGAAGCAGAGAAAAGCGGCGAAGACGCGATCGACGTAAAAATCGAAATGGCGGGCAACGAATGCTACGAAGTGCCCGGCTGCCTAGACACCGAAAACATCCTGGTCGAAGAAGGCACCGCCTTCAAGCTGCCGTTGAAGGTCAAAGTCACAGGTCCGTTTCTGGAAAAATTGGGTGGCGGGCCATGTCAAATAGGCAATGATGCCAACCCAATCCACATCAACCTCACCACGGAAACCGAGGGAACCGCCGGAGAACTTGAATTCGGCGAAGGTTTCTACAGCGTGTTCCTGCGGGGCAGTAGGCTGGTCGATTTCGGTTGGCACATCAGCCAGGCGTCGGGCGCGACCGGCTGCGGCGGCGCGTACGAATCGTACGTGGACAAAGCGCTGAACCTGGCGCTCGAAGTCGAAAGCCCTGAAGGCTATGAAATCTACTGGCGAGGCGGCATGGTGGTGCTGCAGGGCGATCTGCACACCGGTAGTGTGAAGAAGGTCGGGCCACTCGGAGAAAAAGGCGAACTGTAGTAGACGCAGGTGAGCTACGAGTCGCGTAGCTGAGTGTGTAACGGGGCCCTGTCCATCGCGGACGGGGCCCCGCAGCATGGCGAATCGGATGCGGGTTGCTGTGGAGTTTGTTCAAGTCGAGGCGCGCGCACGCTGATTCTGCGGAGCGCGATCGAAAAGGAGAGTGTTTGTGATGAGATTTGCGAGAGCCGTCGGGCTCGTCGTCGTCGGCGCATGTGTGGTCTGCTGCGCGCTGGCCGGGAGCGCGTGGGCAACGGCGCCGGAATACGGCCGGTGCTTGAAAGCGGAAAAGGTTGGAAAGGAATACAAGGGCAAGTTCAGCAAGTCGAGCTGCACAGTCGAAGTGCCGCCCGCCGAACGGGCGAAGAAGGGCAAGTATGAATGGTATCCGGGCGCCGTGAAGCTGGGGCAGACGAGCACGGGTGGCAAAGGGATACTGGAAGAAGTCGGCAAATATGCCGTCGGCTGCTCGTCCGAGTCGAGCACAGGCGACTACACAAACCCGAAAGAAGGCAAGAACATCGTAGTGAAGTTCAAAAACTGCATTTCGGGTCCGTTCACGTGCACGTCCGAAGGGCATGAAAAGGGCGAACTGGAAACAAAACCGCTGGCCGGCAAGCTGGTCTGGGAAAACGAAAAAACGAAGAAGACGGCGATCGACCTGTTCCCGGAAAAAGGCGAACTGTTCATCGAATTCAACTGCGAAGGCAAACTGTCGGTCGCGGTAAAGGGTTCGGTGCTGGTACCGGTGAAGGCAAACAAGATGGCCAAAACGTTTGCGCTGAAGTTCAAGGCCAAACATGGCTTCCAGGCGCCGGAATACTATGAAGAAGGCGGCGTAAAGGTGAAGGACGTGCTGCTCAGCGACTTCGCCGGCAAAGGCTATGAACAGGCCGGACAGAACGAGACCGTGACGGTGACCAACGAAGAAGAGCTCGAGGTCAACACGGTCGTCTAGCAGGCGGACGTGTGATGAACATGAGCCAACGTCGCGACGATTGCGCGCGAGCGCTGCCGAGAGCTGCGTTCGCGGTTGCTGCGGCGTTGGCGGTCGCCGTGACGGTAGCGTGCGCGCCGGTGGCGTTAGGGCTGCCGGCGCGCGGCCACGTATATGGCTTTCCGTTCGGCTCGCCTGGATCGGGCGATGGGGAGCTATCTGGTCCGTCGCAGATAGCGGTGGACGAAGCTACCGGCGAAGTGTTCGTGGTGGACACGGGCAACGAACGGGTGGAGGCGTTCAAGCCGGCGTCGGCTGGGGGGTATGAATATGCCGCGCAGTTCAAGGTCCATTCGCCGGGTGCGATCGCGGTCGATAACTCGACGAGCGCGGAAGACCCGACCAGGGGTGACGTGTTCGTCGCTGCCGCCGAAGAAGCGGGGGCGCTGCCGGAAGAACGGGACATCGTGGATGTGTACAGCCCGTCTGAAGGCGCGATCGTGCACAAGTTCAAGACGTTCAAGGACAGCGAAGCCGAAGAAGAATTGGAAGACGTATCGGGGCTGGCGGTCGATGCGTCGGGCCGGTTGTGGGTGTACTGGGAAGAAGAAGGCGTGATCGACGCGTTCACCAAAGAACGCGCGAAAGCCGGCGGGTTGAAGCTCGTGTGGCAGCCAGGGCTGCGACGGACGCCGGAAATCGAAGAGAAATTCGAATGTCCCGCGCGCGACGAGCTTGCGGTTGCGCCGGAGGGGGAAACATTCTATGTGGGCTATGAACGCGAGAGCGTGAGCGAAGAGTGTCCGGGCGAGGAAGAACTGGCGCCCGACCCGGATGTGGTGGCCGAGCTGCAAGGCACGGGCACGCCGCGCACGGTGTGGCGCGAACTGGACCACCAGAACACGAGCGGTGTCGCGGTCGAACCAACCGACGGGGTTGTCGATCCGGCGGGCGGGGATGTGTATGTGGACAATGGCGCGAGCCTCGCGGCGTTCACGCCCGCGGGCGCGCTGATCCAGCGTTTCGGAGCGGAAGAGCTCGAAGGAGCGAGCGGGATCGCGGTCGATGGCGCCGACGGGGATGTGCTGGTTACCGAGCCGTCCGCCGATCTGGTGGTCGTATTCGAGCCCGAAGAAGCCGTCGGTGCGCCCGAAGTGGATGGCGTGTCGGCGCAGAACCTGACGCCGAGCTCGGCGGAGTTGCGAGCGCAGATCGACCCGAGGGGCGCGGAAACCGAATACGTCTTCCAGTACGGCACCAGCGACTGTCAGAGCAGCCCGTCGGTGTGCGTCAGTGTCTCAGCGGGACATATCCCTGCGGATTTTGGCGACCAGGACGTGAGCGTGGAAGTCGCCGGTTTGCAGCCCGCGACCACGTACTACTACCGGGTGATCGAGTCCACCGCGCGCGGGAGCGCGCAGGGCGATCCGCAGCCGGATACGTTTACGACGCTTCCCGCGCCCGGGTCGCTGCCGGATGGGCGTGGTTGGGAGTTGGTCTCGCCGGCGGACAAGCACGGCGCGGCCGTGGAAGTGCCCTCGCGCTTTCGTGGAGCGAGCATCCAGGCCTCGGCGGACGGGAGTGGGCTGGTCTGGCCGGCGACGGGACCGGTGACCGGTGGACCGCAGGGCAGCCGCAGTTTCGAACTGTCGCAGCTGCTCTCGACGCGAGGTCCGGATGGGTGGGAAACGCAGAGCCTGGAAACTCCGCACGGACAGGGTCGGGGCCTGCGCTCGCCGTCGCCGTCCGAGTACCACTACTTCTCCCCCGACCTCGCCTCCAGCCTGCTCGAGCCGACCGAACCTTTCGGCGAGCAGGAAGACCCGCCACTGTCGCCGGAAGCGGGCGAAAAGACGATGTACGTGCGCTCAGGCGTGCCGAACGAACCGGACTTCACACCCGTCGTCACGGCCGCGAACGACACGGCCAACGGCGCGTTTGGTGACGATCTGGAATTTCTCGCCGCATCGAGCGATCTCGGGCATGTCGTGTTCGAATCGACCGTCGGGCTGACGGCTGAAGACCCGTCGGCGCCGGGCCTGTACGAATGGGACGGTGAGACGCGCGCGTTGCAGCTGATCAGCGTCCTGCCCGATGGCACTCCCGCTCCGGATGAATCTAGCGCGCCGGTGGCGCTGGGAGAGGGTGGGGGGCTGAACGACCGCGGCGCGATCTCCAGCGACGGCAGCCGGGTGTTCTGGACCGACGGCGGCGAAGAAGGCCTGTATCTGCGTGATACCGCGCGGGACGAAACGATCAAGGTCAACGCGGCCCAGGGCAACGACGCGACCGAACCGGGCATGGGCGGACAGACGCTGCCTGAACCGCAACCCGAACAGCAGTTGGTGCACTTCCAGGCCGCCAGCCAGGACGGGTCGGTCGTGTTCTTCACCGACACCGCGCGCCTGACAGAAGAATCCAGCGAGCAACCGGCCGGCGAAGAAGCCCCCGAAGACCTGTACGAGTTTCAGCTCACCAGCCGGGAAGGCGAACCGTTGCGCGGACGGCTCACCGATCTCACGCCTGACGAAAACGAAGGCAGCGCCGACGTGCTCAACCTCGTCCTCGGGATCGGCGAAGACGCCGGCGAGGTGTATTTCGTGGCCAACGGCGTGCTCGGGCCCGGCGCGAGCCGGGGGGAATGCGTCCAGAACCCCGAAGGCGAAGCGCCGCTGCCGCAGCCCGACGCGACCTGCAGTCTGTACGTTTCAGAACCCGACTCCGAAAGCCCTACAGGTCGTCAGACGCGGTTCATCGCCGCGCTCTCCTATCAGGACGCGGCCGACTGGGGGGCGGGGCTCAGCTCGAACCTGCCGCCGCTGCAGGGCAACCTCGCGGCGATGAGCGCCGCCGTCTCTCCCGACGGCCACTACCTGGCGTTCATGTCCCAGCAGAACCTCACCGGCTATGACCCCAGCGATGCGCACGGCGCAGCGCCAGATGAGGAGGTCTACCTGTACGAGGCGCAGACGCACCGGCTGCTCTGTGCTTCCTGTAACCCGCAGTTGACAGACGAAGGCCAGGCGTTCAAAGCGCCGGAAGGCCTGTTCGAGGCAGAACCCTCCGGCGAAAGCCCCGGCCTGTTAGTCGACCGTCCCGAACTGTGGCACGAGCACTGGCTCGCTGGTTCGCTGCCGAGCCCGGCGTTCAACATCACCGACGCCAGACCGCTCGCGCTGTATCAGCCACGCGACCTGCTCGACGATGGACGGCTGTTTTTCGACAGCCCCGACGACCTCGTCCCGGCGGCACAGAATCAGGCCGAGGATGTGTATGAGTACGAGCCCGAAGGCCAGGGCAGCTGCGGCTCATCCGCCGGTTGCATCGGTCTGATCTCCTCGGGCACCGCCGGCGGGGAAGCGGCGTTCCTGGACGCCGGCGAAAGCGGCGAAGACGTTTTCTTCCTGAGCCCGGCGCAGCTCGTCTCGGCAGACACCGACCATGCGTACGACATCTATGACGCACACGTCTGTAGCTCGACCTCGCCGTGCCCCTCCTCTAACACGACCTCGACGGAACCGTGCGCAACGGCCGGCGAATGTAAAGGGTCCTTCACCCCTGCGGCACAGGTCGAAGCCACACCTGCGACGACCGTCACTCACGCTCCCGAACCGCCCGCCAAACAGTCCGTGCAGTCGTCCAAGACCGCCAGCAAACCCAAATCCCCGACCCGCGCACAACAGCTCTCCAAAGCACTGCGACGCTGCCGCACCCGCTACAAGCACGCACGCAAGAGACGCTTGGCCTGTGAACGCAGGGCTCGCAAGACCTACAGCCCCAAATCCAAGGCGAACAACACGAAGAAGCGCGGCCGCAAGCACGTCGCGAAGCCTGGCAAGCACGCTATAGCCACGGCAAGGGGAGGCTCGCGGGGATGACAGCGCGGCGGTTTGGCCTGCTCATGGCGGTGACGCTGTTCGCATTGGGCGGCGTTCGGACCCCGGCGGCGTTTGCGTCCGGTGGGGCGTGGTGGCGGCTGTCGGCACGTGCTGCGCCGACCAATCTGGAGCCGGGTGGGCACGGGCTCATCGAGCTGACCGCGGATGACATCGGCAGCGTGGGCGTGAGTGGCGCGACCACGGCGATCACGCTCACCGATGTGCTGCCGCAAGGGCTGGTGGTCAGCGAACCCACCGCGGTCAAGGCGCACCGCTCCTATGAAGCAGAACACGAAGCCACGCACTGGAGCTGCACCGTCACCGAAGACAGACGGGTCAACTGCAGCACCGCGTGGGCGATCCCTGCGTATGAACCGTTGCTGCTCGAAATCCCGGTGACCGTCGACGAGCCTGCCGGGACCGACACGACCATGGGCGACCTGTTCAGCGTCAGCGGCGGCGAAGCGCAGGACGGCAGCGTCCTGCCCGGTGCGAGCCTCGAACGGCCGCTGCGCGTCAGCGACCAGCCCGTCACCTTCGGCGTGGAAGAAGGTGGATATGCGATCACACCGGAAGAAGCAGGCGGCGGGGTGGATGCGCGTGCCGGCTCTCATCCCTACCAGCTGACCAGCACGCTGGATTTCAACCAGACGCTCGAGGAAGTCCAGGGCCCGCACGCGGAAAAGGCGGTGTATGCGCCTGGTGCGCCTGCGCTGCCGCAGAACCTCGGCTTCCAGCTTCCGCCTGGCCTGTTGGGGAACATCACCGCCAGCGAACGGTGCACGCTGCTGGAGTTCTCCACCCAGCATCTCTCGGACAATCTGTGTCCGCCGGGCTCGGCGGTGGGGGTGGCGACGGTGACGCTGCTGGAACCCAACCGGCTCGGCTACCTGACCTTCCCGGTGCCGCTGTTCAACCTCGAACCGGGACGGGGTGAGCCCGCCAGGTTCGGGTTTGACGCGAGCGAGGTCCCGGTGATCCTCGACACCAGCCTCAGAACCAGCGGCGACTACGGCGTGACCGTCTCGGTAAATGACGCGACCGAGGCGGCACAGGTGCTGGGTGCGCAGATCACCTTCTGGGGCACCCCCGGCGCACAAAGCCACGATCGCTCGCGTGGCTGGGCGTGTCTGCGTGAAGAGGCCGAAAACAACACCGGCAAACCCTGTGAACCACCGACCACGCGGATCGAAACGCCGTTGCTGTCGTTGCCGACCTCGTGCACGGGCGAGCTGCTGACCGAGATGGCCGGAGACTCCTGGGCCGAACAGCCGATCGAAGCGCGCGCGCCGATAGGCGGACCGCTAGGCGAACCGATCCAGGCGCTCGAACACTGTCCCAGCCTGCCGTTCGAACCGGCAATCGTGGCCGAACCCGTCGAAGCGCAAGAAGACAACAGCGGCGAAACGGTGCATAGCGCGAGCACCTCGAGCGGGCTGGACGTCAGGGTCGAACTGCCGCAGGCCGGGACGCTCACCCCCGAAGGGCTGTCCGAGGCCGACGTCAAGGATGCGACCGTGACGCTGCCCCCGGGCGTGACGCTCAACCCGTCAGCCGCCAACGGCCTGCAGGCCTGCAGCGAGCAGCAGATCGGCTACGAAGGCGCGGCAAGCGAACCTGATCCGCTGGAGCCCGGAGCGGTGCAGCCGCTGCGTTTCTCAGAAGCGCCTGCCGGATGTCCCGCGGCATCGCGGCTCGGTAGCGTGCAGATCAAGACACCGTTGCTCGCGGAAACGCTGTCGGGGAGCGTGTATCTCGCCGAACCGGCGCCGAACGCCGAACAGGGCAAGAACCCGTTCGACAGCCTGATCGCGCTGTATATAACCGCCGAAAGCGAAACGCTGGGTCTGCACGTCAAGCTGGCGGGCGAGGGTAGTCTCGATCCAGGCACGGGCCAGATCACCACGACGTTCACCAACACCCCACAGGTCCCGTTCGAGCAGCTCTCCGTCCATCTACAGGGCGGTCCGCGCGGGTCGATCACAACGCCTGCGCGCTGCCAGCCCTACCCGACCGAAGGGCTGTTCACGCCCTGGTCCCAGCCGGAAACTGAACAGACACCCTACCCGGCACAATCCCATCCTGAATACCCCGGCGAAGAATTCCAGATCACCTCTGGTCCGGACGGCGGACCGTGTCCCACAGGCTCGCTCCCGTTCGCGCCGACGTTCCAGGCCGGCTCGACCAGCGGCCAAGCCGGCGCGTTCACCAACTTCAGCCTGCAGCTCACCAATCCCGACGGCGACCAGCCGCTGTCCGGTCTGACGATGCACCTGCCCGCGGGGATCGCGGCGCTGCTCGCGCACGTTACGCCCTGTCCTGAACAGCAAGCCTCCCTGAACCAGTGCGGCCCCGAAAGCCTGATCGGCACCTCGCTCGCCAGCGCCGGAGTGGGGCCCGATCCCGTCCAGCTGCCCGGCAACGTGTATCTGACTGGTCCTTATGAGGACGCGCCCTACGGTCTCGCGGTCGTCACGCCGGCGGTCGCCGGCCCGTTCAACCTCGGCGATGTCACAGTGCGCTCGCGGATCGACGTCGACCCGCACACCGCTCAGGTTACGATCACAAGCGACCCGTTCCCGACGTTCGTCAAAGGCGTCCCGGTCGATCTCAAACAGATCAGCGTCCAGGTCAACCGGCCCGACTTCGAGTACAACCCCACCAACTGCAGCCCGATGAGCATCGCCGCGACGCTCACCGGCAGCGAAGGCACAAGCGCGAACGTCTCCTCGCCGTTCCAGGTCTCGGGGTGTCAAACCCTGCCGTTCAAACTCGGTGTGACGGCCACGACACAGGGCAAGACCAGCAAAGCCGACGGCGCGAGCCTGGGTCTCACCTTCAGATCCAAAACCGGGGAAGCCCACGTCGCCAAGACGATCTTGACGATTCCGGCGACGCTGCCTGCGCGGCTGACGACGATTCAGAAAGCGTGTGTCGCGAGCGTGTTCGAAGCCAATCCGGCGTCGTGTCCTGCAGGGTCGGACATCGGCACCGCAATCGTGCACACCCCCGTGCTGAAAAACCCGCTCGTGGGGCCGATCTATCTCGTGTCGCATGGCAATGCCGCCTGGCCCGACGCCGAGCTCGTGCTGCAGGGCGAAGGCATCGAGGTGATCCTCGATGGGCAAACCGCGATCAAGAAAGGCGTCACCACATCATCATTTGAATCGGTCCCGGACGCGCCGTTCGAAAGCGTCGAAGCCACATTGCCGGAGGGACCGCACTCGGCGCTCACGACCAACCTGCCGCTCAAGGATCACTACAGCCTGTGCGGTCAGCACCTCACTATCCCCACCGCGCTCACCGGGCAGAACGGCACGGCGGTCACCGAGACGGTGAAGGTCTCGGTCCAAGGCTGTGCGGCCGTCAAGGCGAGCAAAGCAAAGAAGCTCACGCGTGCGCAGAAGCTGGCGAAGGCATTTAAGACCTGCCGGACGCCGCACAAGCGCTCGCGCGCCGAGCGCGCGGCATGCGAACGCGCCGCCCGCAAGCGGTACGGAGCCAGGGCCAAACGAGGCCGCGCGTAGCCGTATATTTTGGTGTGTGGGCCGGGGAACCGACGACGGGACAAGGCATGACCACGGGACGGTCCTCAGACCGGATCCTCCCGGTCACGAAAGTGGCTCGGCGACCTGGCAGTTGCCGCCGGGCCTGTGCTGTGTCGGCTTCGATCTGGACGACACGCTCCACTACTTCAAGCGCGCTTCCGGTCGAGCAGCGGAGGCGGTGTTCTCCGATATCAACCGGCGATTCGGAGTCGGGCTCGATGATCTCGGTGCGGCCTATCAAAGGATCCTGCGAGAAGCGCAACGTCAGTACTTCTCGCAGGCGCGAACGTCGCGTGAATATCGCGCCCAGCGCTTTCGCGCCTTGCTGGAGGAGTTTGGGTGCGATCCCGCTGCTCACCTGGATGGTCTCCTGGATGTCTATGACGCCGCGCTATGCGGCGCGCTCGAACTGAGGCCGGGCGCACGCGAGGCACTGACCGCGGCAAGACGGGCCGATCTCATGGTGATGGTGGTGAGCGAGGGCCCGCACGATGCGCAAGAAGCAACGATCGAGCGCCTGGGTATCGCCGGTAGCGTCGACCTGCTGATCACCTCGGCGGGTGAGGGTGTCTCGAAGAGTGACGGATTGTTCGAAAAGGCCCTCGCGCGAGCCGGGTGTGAGCCACGGCAAATGCTTTACGTCGGTGATTCGATCCACCGCGACATGGAGCCGGCGGCCACACTTGGGATCGCGACCGCGTACGTTGGCGACGAGGATCTGTCAAATGGGTCGCCGGCTGTGCGCTTGTCGCTACCTACCCTGGCGGAGCTGCTCGGCCAGCTCACCGGCGACGAAGCGGCCTGACGGGGCCACCGCAGCTGCGAAGACGTGGCGAGAGCCAGGCCCGCGACGAGCCCTTCGGGTCGTCTGCCGGCAGCGGCACGCTATCGGGCCGAGACATATGTCTCAAGCGTCTGCCGATGCGCCGGTGGGGAGATGGGTGTGGGAAAAACGTGGGAAGGGCGCGAAAAGCCCAGTATCCATGCGGGATTACACGGGGGCCAGCGTCCCACCTAGACGGGGAACACTGCCCGTCGCGATGGCCTGCACTGTCGCCTCGATCGCACGGGCACGCAGGGCCCCAGAATGCTCGCGGTCTCGCGTCTGGAGCGTGTTCGAACTCCCGCAAGCGACCCTGTAAGACCTTGCAACACCGCGATTTACCCGCATGCCAGCGCGCATCGCCAGTTCCCCGTTTCCCTCAGCCATCCCTCTCACTGTCCCTCTCGAGCACTCCTCGATACCGCCGTCCCAGACCGCCGGCGGCGCTCGAACAGAGCATGCCGCCGCAACCGGTCCCCAAGCTTCACCCGGACTTCGTGGGAAGAATGAGAACATACGTGGGGGATTTTGTCAAGGGGCTGTCAAGAAAGCCTTGAAATAACGGCGTCTGATTCGCGAGTGTTCCCCGTCTAGGTGGGACGGGGGTCACGGATTTTGGTGATTTTGACGTTGCACTCGGCGCCGAGTTCGACAGCGCCGAGGAGTGCGTGCTTGCGGCGTTCGACGAGGGCGTCGCCCGGCTCTCGCGAGTGGTCGAAAGCGCTGTCGCATGTGAGCGGGGCTGGCACGAGCGAGTGCAGGCGGCGCTGGTGGCACTGCTCGAGTTCATGGATGAGCAGCTGTGCTGGGCGCGCTTCCTGATCCTCGAATCACCTGTCGCGCCGATCGCAATATGTGAGCGTCGCCAGCGCGCTCTCAGCATGCTCGCGCACGCGCTCGAACGCGAGAGCGAAACGCACGGAAAGGTAGCCGGGCCTCGCGAGGCGGCGCCGCTTTCGGCCACGTCCTGCCTAACCGCCGAGATGGTGGTGGGTGGAGCGGTCGCTGTGATCCAGGCACGACTGCTCGAAGGATCGACGCAGCCGCTGATCGAGCTGGCGCCGTCGTTGATGTCATTCATCGCCGGGCCGTATCGGGCAGCAGAGCGTGAGGCGCCGGCGCCGGTGCGTCGCCACCTGCCGGTTCGGGCCACCTATCGGACGACCTGTGTGCTGCGCGCGATCGGCGCCCGCCCGCGCTCGAACAACCGCGAGATCGCCGACGCCGCCGGCCTGCGCGACGAGGGCCAGACCTCGAAGCTGCTCAGTCGCCTGGAGCAGCGCGGGCTCGTGCGGAACGTCGGTCTTGGCGCGGCGTACGGGGAACCCAACGCGTGGCTGCTGACGGACTCGGGTGAGTCTGTCCTGGCGGCTACACGGCGTAGGTCCGGCGCAGAAGCCGCCAGGCTCAGCGATCACGCGGTCGGGGGTGCGGCATGAGCCCAAGCTTTTCGGCGCGGCGTCGCGCGTGGTGCGCGACGGGCGCTGTTGAGAGCAAGCGAGCGATAAGGAAGGGCGTCGTGGAGATGCCTGGTCGCCGGTTGCTGTTGTAGACGATCGGTTGCGAGTGCTCGCCAGTTGAGGGGGCTGTGGCGCCGGTCGATTGTCACCGAGAGGAAAAGGAGTAGTGGAAAAGTGAGACACGTAAGGATACTGGGGCTCTGCCTCGTCGCGGCGCTCCTCATGAGTGCTATCGGCGCAGGGTCCGCGCTGGCGAAGAAGAGTCCGTACGGGGCCGGGACGTGGGCCCAGTACAAAGGTTGTCCGTATGAAAACCCGGAAATCGAATGGTGCGTCGCCGGGATAACGACCGGTGGCGCCCAGGGCGGTTATTTTGAATACGGCAGGGTAAAGGTCAAGCTGGACCAGCCGATCACCCTCCAAGGGGGATTCAAAGGCGAATACGACGCTCTCGAAGTGTCCCCCGCCGCGAATGGTTACGAATCGCTGGAAGCACCTGAGCTGAAGGTCACCGGCGGAATCGGCCTGTTCAACAAGAGGGTCCAGGAGGTCAACGAATGGCCGGCCGCACTCGTCGAAAGCTGGAAGGAAGCAAAAAAGAACCACGAAAACAACGTCTACGTGAAAATTGAAATGGCCGGCAACGAATGCTTTGAAGTTCCCGGCTGTTTGAACACAACCAACCTCCTCTTCGAAGAAGGTACGGCCTTCAGGCTGGCGCTGAAGGTAAAAATCACCGCGCCGTGGCTAGAAAAGCTCGACAGCGGTCCTTGCTACATCGGCAGTGACGAACACCCGATTCACATCAACCTGACGTCGGGAGGCTCAGGCTCGGCGGGCTTCTTGGAACACGATGAAGAATTCTCGAACATCGTATTGCGCGACAGCAGACTCGCGGATGTGGATTGGACTATCGAAGAAGCTTCCAAGGCTAAAGGCTGTGGCGGAGCGTACGAATCGTATATCGACAGTTCGCTCAACGAAGTCCTTGAAGCCTATTCCGGGAAAACGGGCATTGTCGTGCTCAAAGGCTCGCTGTTCACAGGCTACCGAGAAAGTGTCGCCACGGAAGGACTCGAAAGCGGAGAACTGTAAAAGGTGCGGGTGTTGCTTCGTAGCGCGACGTAGCAGTGCGTCGTCTCAGTAGTGGCAGGGCCTCGTCCGATGGACGGGCGAGGCCCTGCCGAGATGGGTCGCTGAAAGCGGAATGTTGGCGAGTGACTCGCTCAATCACAACTTGCGAAACGGAGACTATAGAAAATGAGGCTCTTAAGGCTTATAGGGTGGGGCGTCGCGGCCGTGCTCGCGGTGTCTGTTGCCCTGACGGGGAGTGCGTTGGCGGCCCCACCGGAATACGGTCGGTGTTTGAAAGCCGAAAAGGTAGGCAAGGAATACAAGGGCAAGTTCAGCAATTCTGGTTGCACAACAGAAGTACCCGAATCAGAACGCGCGAAAAAGGGCAAGTACGAATGGCATCCGGGTGGAGTGAAGCTTGGGCAAACCAGCTCTGGCGGCAAAGGCATTCTTGAAGAAGTGGGCAAATACGCGGTGGGCTGCGCATCCGAGTCGAGCACCGGTGAATACACCGGCACCAAAGAAGGCAAGAACCTTGTCGTAAAGTTCAAAAAATGTGAATCGGGGCCGTTGACGTGCACGTCCGAAGGCCATGAAAAGGGCGAACTGGTGACACAACCGCTCGCCGGACGACTCGTGTGGGAAAATGAAAAAACGAAAAAGACGGCGATCGATCTATTTCCGGAAAAAGGGGAACTCTTCATTGAATTCAACTGCGAAGGCAAGTTGACTGTCGCAGTGAAGGGTTCGGTGTTGGTCCCGATCAAGGCTGACAAGATGGCAGAAACATTTACGCTCAAGTTCAAGGCAAAACACGGCTTTCAAACGCCGCAGTACTACGAAGAAAATGGAAAACAGGTTAAGGATGTCCTGCTCAGCGATTTCGCCGGCAAAGGCTATGAACAAGCTGGTCAAAACGAGACCGTGACGGTCAAAAACGAAGAAAAGCTAGAGGTCAACGCCGTCGTTTGAGTCGAGACGGACTAGCTGACGGGTCTCATGCTCATGGTCCAACGTCGCGACGATCGTTCGCGCTCTCCCTGGGCGCTTGGGTTCGCCCTCGCGATCGTTGCGGCGTTGGGCTGCGCGCCGGCGGCCTTGGCGCTGCCGGCGCGCGGTCACGTGTTCGATCTGTCGTTCGGAGCGCCTGGCTCGGGCGATGAACAGCTCACGGCGCCGTCGGGCGTCGCGGTCGATGAAGCGACCGGTGAAGTCTATGTCGTCGATGCGGGAAACGAACGGGTCGAGGCGTTCAGGCCGGTGTCGGCTGGGCGGTATGAATACGTCTCGCAGTTCAAGGTGCGCTCGCCGGGCGCGATCGCGGTCGACAACTCGACGAATGCGAGCGATCCGTCCCGTGGTGATGTGTTCGTCGTGGCGGCGGAAGAAAAGGCGGCACTTCCCGAAGAACGAGACCTCGTGGATGTGTATGACCCGGCTACGGGCACTATCGTCCACAAACTGCACATCTTCGGGGAACAGGAAGAAGAACTCGAAGACATATCGGGTGTCGCGATCGACCCGTCAGGGACGCTGTGGGTGTACTGGGAAGAAGAAGGCATCGTCGACTCGTTCTCCAAAGAAACCGCGAAAAACGGCGGGCTCAAGCTGACGTGGCAGCCAAGCTCGCGGCGCACGCCGGAAATCGAAGAGCGCTTCGAATGCTCCGCACGTGACGCCTTCGCGGTCGCGCCCGGTGGCGAAACCTTCTATGCCGGCTATGAACGCGAGAGCGTCGGCGAAGAATGTCCCGGCGAGGATGAAGAACCGCCCGACGCCGACGTGGTCGCCGAGTTTGAAGGGTCGGGCACGCCGCGTACGGTGTTGCGTGAAGTCGATCATCAGAACACGAGCGGCGTGGCGGTCGATCCCGGCAGTGGCGATGTGTTTGTGGACAACGAGGGCAGCATCGCCGCGTTCACGCCCCACGGCGCGCTGATCCAACGGTTTGGCGCGGGCGAGCTGACCGGTGCGAGCGGAGTCGCGGTCGATGGCGCGGACGACGAGGTGCTGGTGGCCGAGCCCGGCTCGGACCAGGTCGTCGTGTTCAAGGGCGAAGAAGAACCCGATGCGCCCGAAGTCGATGGCGTTTCGGCGCAGAGCCTCACACCCACCTCGGCGCGGCTGCAGGCGCAGATCGACCCGAAGGGCCTGGCGACGGAATACGTCTTCCAGTACGGCACGAGCGACTGCGCGAGCGAACCATCGGCCTGCACCAGCCTGGCGGCGGGTCATGTCGCGGCCGGCTTTGGCGATCAGGGCGTCGGCGTTGAAGTCACTGGCCTGGAGCCTGCAACCGCGTACTACTCCCGGCTGGTCGCGACCAACCCGCGCGGAAGCGCCGTGGGTGATCCCCAGCCTGAGACGTTCACGACATTGCCGTTGCCCGCCTCGTTGCCCGATGGGCGAGCGTGGGAGCTGGTCTCACCGGCGGACAAGCACGGCGCGGCCGTCGAAGTGCCCTCCCGTTTTCGCGGCGCGAGCATCCAGGCCTCGGCGGACGGCGACGGGCTCGTGTGGCCGGCCACCGGCCCGGTCACGAGCGAACCCGACGGGAGCCGCAGCTTTGAACTGTCACAGGTGCTCTCGACGCGAACGCCGGAAGGATGGGAGACGCAGAGCTTGGAAACGCCTCACGGTCAGGGTCGCGGCCTGCGCTCGCCCTCGCCGTCTGAGTACCACTTCTTCTCCCCGGAGCTGTCGTCGAGTCTGGTGGAGCCGACCGAACCGTTCGGCGTGCAGGAAGATCCGCCGCTGTCCGCCGAAGCCGGCGAAAAGACCATGTACGTCCGATCCTCGACAACGGGTGAACCGGCGTTCGTGCCGGTCGTGACGGCATCGAACGACACGGCCGAAAACGCGTTCGGCGGCGATCTGGAATTCCTCGACGCCACCAGCGACCTCGCGCACGTCGTGTTCGAATCGACCGTCGGGCTGACGGCAGAAGACCCGTCTGCGGCGGGGCTATATGAGTGGAGCGCAGCGAACGGTGGTCTTCAGCTGGTGAGCGTGTTGCCGAGCAGGACTCCCGCGCCGGATGAATCGAGTGCGCCGGTATCGCTGGGGGATGGCGGTGGCCTGAACGATCGTGGCGCGATCTCCCAGGATGGCAGCCGGGTGTTCTGGACCGACGGACACGAAGAAGGCCTATACCTGCGTGACACGGCCCGGGGCGAAACGATCAAGGTCAACGCCGCGCAGGGCAATGACGCGACCGAACAGAGCGGCGAGGGACAGATGTTGCCCGAACCCGAAGTCGAACACCAAGTTGTGCACTTCCAGGTCGCCAACCCGCAGGGCTCGGTTGTGTTCTTCACCGATACCGCGCGGCTCAGCGAAGAATCCAGTCAGGAACCGGTCGGGGAAGAAGCTCCGGAAGACCTGTACATGTTCCAGGTCACGAGCCGGGAAGGCGAACCGTTGCGTGGACGCCTCACCGATCTCACGCCGGATGAAACCGAAGGCAGCGGCGACGTGCTGAACCTCGTGCTGGGCATGGGCGAAGACGCCGGTGACGTGTATTTCGTGGCCAACGGCGTGCTCGCTCCGGGCGCCGCGCGGGGCGAATGCGTGCAGAACCCCGAAGGCGAAGCGCCCGCGCCACAGCCCGACGCCGCTTGCGACCTGTACGTGTCGGAACCGGACGCCCAGAGCCCGGGCGAGCGCCAGACACGATTCATCGCCGCGCTCTCCTATCAGGACGCGAGCGACTGGGGCGCGGGGTTGAGCTCGAACCTCCCGCCCTCACAGGGGAATCTCGCCGCGATGAGCGCCGCGGTCTCTCCGAACGGGAGGTATCTGGCGTTCATGTCCCAGCAGAACCTCACCGGCTATGACCCCAGCAATGCTGGAAGTGGCGTGCTGGACGAGGAGGTCTATCTATACGACGCCCAGACGCACCGGCTGGTGTGCACCTCCTGTAACCCCCTGACGACCGGTGAAGGCCAGGCGTTCAAAGCGCCGGAAGGCGTGTTCGAGACAGAACCGTCGGGCGAAAACCCGGGCCTGCTCGTCGACCGTCCTGAACTGTGGCGCCAGCACACGCTGGCGGGGTCGTTGCCGAGCCCGGCGTTCAACATCACCGACGCCAGACCCCTGGCGCTGAATCGGCCGCGTGACCTGCTCGACGATGGACGGCTGTTCTTCGACAGTCCCGACGACCTCGCCCCGGCCGCCGAAAACCACCTCGAGGACGTGTACGAGTATGAGCCCCAGAGCCAGGGCAGCTGTGCGTCCTCGGCCGGATGTGTCGGCCTGATCTCTTCAGGATCGGCGGGTCAGGAATCGGCGTTCCTGGACGCGAGCGAAAGCGGCGAAGACGTGTTCTTCCTGACCGCGGCGCAGCTGGTCTCGGCCGACACCGACCACGCGTATGACATCTACGACGCGCACGCCTGCAGCGCCAGCTCACCCTGCCTGACCTACAACACGACGACGACAGAACCCTGTGAAACGGCTGGGCAGTGTCGCGGCGCCTTCGCTCCCGCGGGACAGGTAGAAGCGTCGCCCGCGACCACGGTCGCTCACGCGCCCGAACCGCCGGCCAAGCAGTCCGTCCAGTCCGACAAGACCAGCAACAAACCCAAACCGCTGACGCGAGCCGAGAAGCTGGCGAAGGCGCTGAGCCTGTGCCGCGCCCAGCACGAGCACTCTCGCCGAAAGCGCGCCGCGTGCCAACGCAAAGCACGCAAGACCTACGGTCCCAAGTTCAAAGCGCAGAAGACGAAGAAGAAGAGCCGCAAACGTGCTGCGAAGCACGACAAGCGGGCGATTGGCGCTGTCAGGGGGAAGCTGCGGGGATGAGGGAGCACCGCGTTGGCCTTCTCCTCGCAGTGACGGTGCTCGTTCTGGGGGTGTGTGTCCCGTCGGCATTTGCGTCCACGGGTGCGTGGTGGCGCGTGTCGGCGCGTGCGGCCCCGACCAACTTGCCGCCTCGCGGTCATGGCCTGGTCGAGCTGGTCGCCAACGACCTCGGCAGCGTGGGGGTGAGCGGCGCGACCGTGCCGATCACGCTCACCGACGTCCTGCCGGCAGGGCTGGCCGTCAGCGAAGGCGCCGCGGTCAAGGCGCACCGTTCCTATGAAGCCGAACACGAAGCCACGCACTGGAGCTGCACCGTCAGCGAACAACAACGACGTGTCAGCTGCAGCACCGCCTGGGCAATCCCGGCGTATGAACCGCTGCTGCTCGAAATCCCCGTGACCGTCGACGAGCCTGCCGGGACCGATACGTCCTTCGGCGACCAGTTCAGCGTGAGCGGCGGCCAGGCGGAAGGCGGCGGGGCGCCGAACGCGGTCAGCATCGAACGAGCATTTCGCGTCAGTGAACAGCCGGTCGCCTTCGGCGTGGAAGAAGACGGGTATGCGATCGTGCCCGAAGAAGTCGGCGGTACGCTGGACGCGCGCGCCGGCTCGCACCCCTACCAGTTGACGAGCACGCTCGATTTCAACCAGACGCTCGAGGAAGTCCAAGGCCCGCATGCGGAAAAAGCCGTATACGCGCCCGGCGCGCCGGCCTTGCCGAAGGACCTCGGATTTCAGCTCCCGCCGGGCCTGCTCGGCAACGTCACGGCCAGCGAACGGTGCACGCTGCTCGAGTTCTCGACCCAGCACATCTCGGACAACCTCTGCCCGCCGGGCTCGGCCGTCGGAGTCGCGACCGTCACGCTGCTCGAACCCAGCCGGCTTGGGTACCTCACGTTTCCGGTGCCGCTGTTCAACCTCGAACCGGGACAGGGCGAGCCCGCCCGCTTCGGGTTCGACGCCAGCGAGGTCCCCGTGATCCTCGACACCGCGCTGCGTACCGACGGCGACTACGGTGTCACCGTCGACGTCAGCGACGCCACCCAAGCCGCACAGGTCCTCGGGGCGCAGATCACCTTCTGGGGTACGCCAGGGGCACAGAGTCACGACGGCTCCCGCGGCTGGGCCTGTCTCCGCGACGAAGCCGAAAACAACACCGGCAAACCCTGCCAAGCACCCACCACCCGCATCGAAACGCCGCTGCTCACCCTCCCGACCTCCTGCACCGGCCAGCTCCTCACTCGGGCCAGCGGTAGCTCGTGGGACGAACGAGCGCTGAGCGCGCAATCACCCATCGGCGGTCCCCTCGGGGAACCGATCCAGGTGCTCGAAAACTGTCCGAGCCTGCCGTTCGAACCCGAAATCGCGGCCGAACCCGTCGAAGCGCAGGAACACAACGACAGCGAAACCGTGCACGGCGCGAGCACCGCGACCGGCTTGAACGTTCGGGTGAGCGTGCCGCAGGCGGGGACGCTCACACCGGAAGGTCTCGCCACGGCCGATGTGCGTGACGCGACGGTCACGCTCCCACCGGGGGTCACGCTGAACCCGTCGGCGGCGAACGGGCTGCGGGCGTGCTCTGAGGCCCAGGTCGGCTATCTGGGACCGGCCAGCGAACCCGATCCGCTCGAGCCCGGCGCCGTGTCGCCGCTGCACTTCACCGAAACCCCAGCCGACTGTCCTGCGGCTTCGAGATTGGGTAGCGTCCAGATCAAGACTCCGCTCCTATCCGAAACGCTCACCGGGAGCGTCTATCTCGCCGAACCCGCCCCGAACGGCGAAACAGGACACAACCCGTTCGACAGCCTGATCGCGCTCTACATCACCGCCGAAAGCGAAAGCTTGGGGTTGAACGTCAAGCTCGCCGGCCAAGGCACGCTCGACCCCAACACCGGCCAGGTCACAACCAGCTTCACCAACACGCCGCAGGTCCCGTTCGAAACGCTCTCCGTCCATCTGCAAGGGGGACCGCGCGGATCGATCGCCACACCCGCCCGCTGCCAGCCCTACACGACCGAAGCGCTGTTCACACCCTGGTCCCAGCCAGAAACCGAACAGTCCCCATATCCGGCGCGCTCGCATCCCGAACGTCCCGGTGAAGAATTCCAGATCACCAGCGGCCCAGGCGGTGGATCGTGTCCGACCGGCTCGCTGCCGTTCGCACCATCCTTCCAGGCCGGCTCCACCAGCGGCCAGGCCGGCGCGTTCACCTCGTTCAGCTTGCAGCTCGCCAACCCCGACGGCGACCAGCCGGTCTCCGGCCTGAGCATGCATCTCCCCGCAGGTGTCGCGGCGCTGCTCGCGCACGTCACGCCCTGCCCCGAACCCCAAGCCGCTCTGAACCAGTGCGGCCCCGAAAGCCTGATCGGCCAGTCCATCGCCGGCGCCGGCGTCGGCCCGGACCCCGTACAGCTCCCTGGCACCGTCTATCTGACCGGCCCGTATGAGAGGGCGCCGTTTGGTCTCGCGGTCGTCACGCCGGCGGTCGCGGGGCCGTTCAACCTGGGCGACGTAACGGTCCGCTCCCGCATCAACGTCGACCCTCACACCGCTCAGGTCACGATCACCTCAGACCCCTTCCCAACATTCGTCAAAGGCGTGCCGGTCGATCTCAAACAGATCAACGTCCAGGTCAACCGGCCCGACTTTGAGTACAACCCCACCAACTGCAACCCGATGAGCATCGAAGGGACCCTCACCGGCAGCGAAGGCGCCAACGCAAACGTGTCTTCGCCCTTCCAGGTCTCCGGTTGTCAGAACCTTCCCTTCAAACCCGGTGTCACCGCGACCACCAAGGGCAAGACCAGCAAAGCCGACGGCGCCAGCCTCAGCCTGAAGTTCAGATCAACGACGGGTGAAGCGCATGTCGCCAAGACGATCCTCACGATCCCGGCGACGCTGCCGGCGCGGTTGACGACGATTCAGAAAGCGTGCGTCGCGAGCGTGTTCGAAACAAACCCCGCCAGCTGTCCGGAAGGCTCTGACATCGGCACGGCGGTTGTGCACACGCCGGTGCTCGAGAGCCCGCTGACCGGTCCGATCTATCTGGTGTCGCACGGTAACGCGGCGTGGCCCGACGCCGAGCTGGTGCTGCAAGGAGAAGGCATCACCGTCATCCTCGACGGGCAGACCGCGATCAAAAAAGGCGTCACCACCTCGTCATTCGAATCGGTTCCCGACGCTCCGTTCGAAAGCGTCGAAGCGACCCTGCCTGAGGGACCCCACTCGGCGCTCACCACCAATCTCCCGCTCAAGGATCGTTACAGCCTGTGCGGCCAGCACCTAACGATTCCCACTGCGCTCACGGGGCAGAACGGCACGGCGGTCAACGAGACCGTCAAGGTCTCGGTCCAGGGTTGTGCGGCCGTCAAGGCCAGCAAAGCGAAGAAGCTCACGCGCGCGCAGGCGCTGGCGAAAGCATTGAAGACCTGCCGCGCCCGCCACAAGCGCTCGCGCGCCAAGCGCGCCAGCTGTGTGCGCGCCGCGCGGAAGCACCTCGCGGTGCGCGCCGGAGTGGATAGCGGGCCGGTTGGACGGTTCGGCAGCGCTTACGTTCCCAGCAGCGCCGCCGGCACGACGGCGATGCCGTCGGGGCGTCGGTAGGCGGCTTGTCCGGTTGTGATGACGATCGCGTCGGTGAGGTCGTCGCCGATTTCGTTGCGCAGCCAGAGCAGGTGGCGGACGTCCCGCTCTTCGGGTGTCTGGCCCAGCTTCACCTCGATTGCCAGGAGTTTTTGTCCGCGCTCGATGATCAGGTCGATCTCGTGATCGCCGCTCCAGGTGCGTAGGTGGGCGGTCCGTGCCTCGGCGGCCTGGGCGTAGACGCGTACGCTGAGTGTGACGAGGGACTCGAACAGGGCTCCAAGCAGCGTGCCCTCGCGCGCGATCGGGGGGCCTGCCGGCCGGGCGTGGAGCAGGATGTCTGCGTTGACGCCGAGTAGGCGGGCTGCCAGCGCGGGGTCGGCGAGATGGTGCTTGGGGGGTGCGGAGAGGCGAGCGAGTCGGCTGCGTGTCGGTAGCCAGGCGGGGATGGGGTCGAGAATCCACAGTCTCTCGAGCACGTCGCGGTATGGCTGGGTTGTGGCCCTGGTCGGCTTCTGTCCCTGGCCGCTCGTCGCGGCGTCGCGGATCTTCTCGTAGGAGGCCGTTGTCGCGGTTGCCGCCGCATACGCCTGCATCCACCGGCGCAGCGTGCCCGGTCGTCGTACCTGGCGTCCCAGCTCGTCGAAGTCGCGGTCGATGATGCGGTCGATGTAGCCGTCGAGCTGTGTCCTGGCGAGACGCTCGGAAAGTCCACGGAGACCTGGGAATCCCGAGGTGAGGATCTCTTGCACGTACTGCTCGAGGTTGGCGCCGGTGCGGCCGGTGATTGGAGCATTTTTACCCGCCTGCAGCAGCTGCTCGAGGCTGACCGTCGGCGTGGCGAGGCCTCGCTCTGCAAGCGTCATCGGCCGTAGGCGTACTCGTACGATCCTGCCGGCTCCGGAATGCGTCGGCGGCACCGTCGGAGACGCCGAGCCGGTGAGCAGGAAGCTTCCGGGCGCCGCGCCTGCGTTGACGGCGCGGCGGACACGGTCGAAGGATTCGGGGAGGCGCTGCCACTCGTCGATCAACACCGGCGGCGCTCCCTCCAGCAGGCGCGCGGTGTCGGCCTGGGCGATCGAGCGCTCGGCCTCATCGTCCAGTCGATACACCGTCGCGGCTCGTCGCAGCGCAGTCGCCGTCTTCCCGACGGCCTTGGGGCCCTCGAGCGAGATCGCCGGCAAGCCGGCGATCAGCTCGTCCAGCTCGGTGTTGACGATGCGCCGCCGGTAGTCGCCGGCAGGACCGCTCGCGTTCTGATCCGGGGCCCCCACAACGACACTACTATACCATTACGCAATCCTATACAGAACAGTTTCGCACCAGCCTGCAATACGTATTCGCTTGGGCAGGCCCTCACGCCTCGCGATCGCTTTCACGATCGCCGCCGAACACGCGACGTTCGTGAAAGTCAAGCTCAGCGCGACCGGGCACTAAACGCGCAGGCGCGCCACCGGTCTGGGCCTCACTAGACGCCGAGGCATCCACCGGTCTGGTACGCCGCTGCCTAGGTCACCACGAGCGCCTTGCCGTACGTCGTCGTCCGGTGGCGCTTGCCGTGCTTGCGGCTCGTGTGCACGTCGATAGCGCGCACGACGATCTCGTATTCGCTCGTGTGCAGCTTGGCGCCGAAGTGAACCTTCGTGCTGCCGTGCCTGACGGTGATCCGCTTGTGGTACACGAGCTTGTACGTCGTCCTGGCGGCCTTGCCCACGCCGGTCGTGGTCGTGTTGAACGCGCGCACTTCGAGCTTCGCGCGCCCGCTGGCCTTGACCGTCAACGCGACGGTGCGCACGTGCCCCTGCGGGTGCTCGTCGTGTCGCTTGTGACGCCTGTGCTTCCTGGTTGTGCCGGCGACGGTGGCGACGGCAGAGTGGGCCGAGCCGCCCGAGGATTCTTCCACGGTGCTGCTGGCGGCCACCCGAACGCCCTTGTAGACGATCACCGACGCGCTCATCACGATCCCGAAAGGACCGATCGCGCCGCACGTCACCGTGGCGTTTGCGGGCACTTCGCCGGCCGGCAGCGTCGGGCTCGTGGTGGTCTTCAGCTTGCCGTTGATGACCCACACGTAGCCCTGCGCGCCCTTGAACGTCGGACAGGTGAGGGGTCCGCCTTCGAGCACGCCGCCGGGTTCCGGGGGCGGCGGTGTCAGCCCTGGCCAGTTTGCGCCGTGACTCAGCGCGGTCGCGGACACCCACATGGTGAACGTGCCATACCTGGTGGGGACGATCTCGGCCTCGGTGGCCGTCACGTCGCCGCCCGCACCCCATTCGAGGCGGTTTTCCGGTCCGTCGCAGCCGTACAGCATGTCGGGATAGAAGCCCGACACCGGGTTGTACCCGTACATGACTCCGACGTACCAGCCGTATTCAGGGTTGACGGGTTCGATGCCCGGGATACGCGAGCATTCGATCGAGTTCGCGGGCTCGTTTTCCCACACGATCCTCCCCAATTGAAGCGCTCCGAAGAATTCGGTTTCGAACGGTGACAGTGACACGAGCGCCGGCAGCCAAGGGATAGCGATCGTCTTTTCGGCGTTGGTCGAGCCTGCCGCGTTCGAGGCCTTGACCTTGACCGCTGCCGAGAAGGCTTCGGGCGCCGTGAACTTGATTTCGCCGGCGGTGCACGGCACCGGCAGACCGTTGACGGCACAGGTCACCGCGGCCCCGGCTTCGGTCGTGATCGGAATCGTGACGCTTTCACCCGCGTGCGGCTTGGCGGGGCTCACCTGCCCGAGCGTCAGCGACGGTGGCGATTTGGGCGCGGGAGGAGCCGGTTTGGGCGTCACGATCGAGACGTACAGCCTGCCTCCGGCTTCATCGGTGGCATACGTCTGCGTGCTCGTGCTGGTCGGCGTCAGTGCGGCGATTCCCGCGGCCGGCGCCGACAGCAGGTTGAAGCGTTCCCCCGCGCTGGGCGTGAACCCGCTGAACGCGGTGGCGACGCTCACGCTGCCGCTCACGTCGAGCCCGCCGAGCGTCAGCATCGACGCGCCCGCTTCAGAGCCCGCGGCTCGCGGCTGAAACGTCAGCGAAGCCGGACTGTCGAGCGTAAGTGTTCCGGGAATGCCGTCGGTCCCTTCGACGTTCACGCTCGTCCCGAACGTCGGGCTCACGCCGTCGAGGGCGTACGCGCCGGCGCCCGCGAAGGTGACCTGCCCCGCGGTCACCGTGAGCTGCGATTGGCTCCAGGTCGAGGACACCGTTTCGGGCGCGTCGCTTTCGAACACCGTGTCGCCGCCGGTCGCCCTCACATCGACATTCGCGATGCTTGCGTTGCCGAACTGAGCCAGCGTGCTGGTTTCGAGCGTTCCGGTGCCCATCAGCGACTCGAGCGTCGCGTCGGTCGAGTCGGCCCCGGTCCCGATGACCGCCGAGCCGGCCGTCAGCGTCGAGCCGTACAGGTCGAGCGCGCCGCCGGGCTCCAGCACCAACCGGCCTACCGACCTGTCGCTGCCGGTCACCAGCTGGGCGTCCGCCTTGATCGTGGCCGAGTCGTTTGCCCCGGGCACGGCATGTACCGCTCCAGGTTCGCACGTCCAGGTCTGCGAGTTGCTCCATTCCTGTTCGCTGCCGCTTCTGGCGGTTTCACAGGTGTGTTCGTAGGCCTGGGCGGCCGAGGCGCAGGCCAGGGCCAGCAGGCAGGAGCAGAGCAGGAGCGTGGGGAGCAGCTTGAGTGAGCGCATGGGCGCCGTATCGGCCACGCTCGCCCCCCCCTTGAGCAGTGTGGCGCCGATATCTTCAGCGAAGCGATGCCACCTGATCGCGCCCGCCCGCCAGTCATCACCTTCCTGTCGGACTACGGCCTGCGCGACGAGTTCGTCGGCGTCTGCCACGGGGTGATCGCCCAGCGCTGCCCCGGCGCGCGCGTGATCGACCTGACGCACGGGATCCCGCCGCAGGACGTCCGCACCGGCGCCGGCATCCTCGCGGCCGCCATGCCGTATCTGCCCGCCGGCGTGCATCTGGCGATCGTCGATCCCGGCGTCGGCGCGGCCGGCGGAGAGCACGCCCGGCGCGCCCTCGCGCTGCGCACCTTCCGCGAGGGCCACGTGCTCGTCGGTCCCGACAACGGGCTGCTGATGCCCGCGGCGCAGCGCCTCGGAGGCGTTGTCGAGGCCGTCGACGTCGGCAACTCGCCCGAGCGCCTCGAGCGCGTGTCGCACACCTTTCACGGCCGCGACATCTTCGCGCCCGTCGCCGCCGCCTTGGCGGCCGGGGCGGCGCTCGCCGACGTCGGCCAGCCGATCGCGCGCGATGGCCTGCGCCGGCTCGATCAGCCCCACTCGCGTGCGGGCGATGGCGTCCTGACGGCGCACGTGCTGCGCGCCGACACGTTCGGCAACCTCGTCCTCGACGCCAGCACCGAGGACCTCGGGACGCTGGGGGTGGGCCCGGGCGACGCGCTGCGCATCGATCACGCCAAGCGCACGCACGCCGCGCGCTACGCGCGCACGTTCGCCGACGTCCCGCCCGGCGAGCTCCTGCTCTACGAGGACGCCCAATGGACGCTCGCGCTCGCGGTCAACCGCGGCTCGGCGGCCGGGCTGCTCGGGGCTGGGCGCGATGACGAGGTGGTGATTCGGCGCGGGTGAGGGTAAGAGGCCGCCTTTCTATCGTGTGAGCAATGAGGACACGAACCAGATCTTGGGATCGTCAACGATGAGCGCCGGGCTCTTGCTCGTCTCCGGTGATCCGGCCCTCGATGGTGACTCCGACGCCCATGCCGGCGGCGGGACCTCGGCGCTGGACATCGAAGCGCAGGCGCTCGACGCCTATTCGCGCACGGTTGCCGGCGTCGCCGAGCGGCTGGCTCCGAGCGTCGCCAACTTGCGCGTGCTGCGAGCGACGCGCCGCGGCCGCGTGCCCGCCGGCGCCGGCAGCGCGGTCGTGCTCACGCCCGACGGGTTCCTGCTGACCTCGGCTCACGTCGTCGCCGGACGCGACCGGCTCGGGCGCGCCACCTTCGTGGATGGGCGCGAGATCGGCTTTCGCGTGATCGGGGCCGACCCGCTGTCCGACCTGGCGCTGCTGCGCGCCGACGCGCAGGACCTGATGCCCGCCGTGCTCGGCGACGCGAGCCAGCTGCGCGTCGGCCAGCTGGTGGTCGCGATCGGCAACCCGCACGGGTTCGCGGGGTCGGTCACGGCCGGCGTGGTGTCGGCGCTCGGGCGCTCGCTGCCGGCGCGGGCGGGCAATGCGCGACGGATGATCGACAACGTGATCCAGACCGACGCCGCGCTGAACCCCGGCAACTCCGGGGGCGCATTGGTTGACTCGTTCGGTCGCCTCGTCGGCATCAACACCGCCGTCGCCGGCGTCGGGCTGGGGCTGGCGGTGCCGATCAACGACGTCACCCGCGGAGTGATCGGCGCGCTGATGAGCGACGGGCGCGTGCGCCGGGCGTATCTCGGCGTTGCGGGCGGATCGCGACCCTTGCCGGCGCGCATGCGGCGCGAGCGCGATCAGGCCACCGGGGTCGAGGTGATCGAAGTCACGCCCGGCAGCCCCGCCGAGCGCGCCGGCGTCCGCGCCGAGGACCTGATCGTGGAACTGGCGGGCACGCGCGTCAGCGGCGTCGATGACATCCAGCGGCTGATGGTCGCCGACCTGATCGGCGCCGAGATCGAGGTCGTCGTGCTGCGCCGCGGCGAGCCGCTGCGCCTGTCGCTGATTGCGCGCGAGCTCGACTAGCTGCTCAAGCGTGGCCGTGGAAGTGCTCGGCGGCCGCGGCGGCGGCGTGCTCCTCGCCGGCGTCGCTCTCGTACGGGACGCCCGCAGCCTCGGTGATCAGGCGTGTCCCGCGGCCGCGCGTGACGAAGCTGTAGGTCCAGCGCAGAACGATCAGTACGCGGTTTTCGAAGCCGATCAGGTAGAAGAGGTGCACGACCAGCCAGATCAGCCAGGCGGGCAGGCCCCAAAGTGTGAGGCCGTAGACGTCGGCGACGGCCCGCGCCCGGCCGATCGTGGCGAGCTGGCCCTTGTCCTTGTAGTGAAACGGCGGCACCGGACGGCGCGGCGAGCCCGGCATCTGCGCGTGCAGTCGCTCGGCGATCAGCTTCCCGGCGTAACGGCCCTGCTGCATCGCCACCGGCGCCACGCCCGGGAACACGCGCGGCTCTCCCGTCTCTGGGTCGCGCACGCGCACCATGTCTCCGAGCGCGAGCACCTCGTCGTGGCCCGGGAGGGTGAGGTCGGGCTCGACCGTCAAGCGGCCCGAGCGGTCCACCTCGATGCCGTCGGCCTCGGCGAGCGCCCGGGCCAGCGGCGAGGCCTCGACGCCGGCAGCCCACACGACGGTCCGGGTCGGCACGTGCACGCTCTCGCCGGACCGGTCTCGCAGCTCGACTCCGTCGTTGTGGACCTCGACCACCGTGCGGCGCAGCAGCACCTCGATCCCGAGCTCGTCCAGCGAGCGCAGCGCATGCTCGGACAGCGACGGCGGAAACGCGGTCAGCACGCGCTCGGCGAGCTCGACGAGCAGCACCCTGCCCATGTGCGCGCCCGCGTGGCGCAGCTCGCGCGGCAGCGTGTCGCGCGCGAGCTCGGCGATCTGCCCCGCCATCTCCACGCCGGTCGGGCCGGCGCCGACGACCACGAACGTCAGCCAGGCGGCTCGCACCTCCGGGTCGTCCTCGAGTTCGGACGCCTCGAAGGCCTTGAGGATGTGCCCGCGCACGCGCAGCGCGCTGTCGAGCGACTTGACCTCGAGCGCCAGCGTGCGCCACTCGTCGTGGCCGAAGTACGCGTAGCTCGACCCGCCGGCGACGACCAGCGTGTCATATGGCAGCGTCCGTGCCGCCGTACCGGTGACGGGCTCGAACTCGAGCTCGCGCCGCCCCAGGTCGAAGCTCGTGACCTCGCCCATCAGCACGTCCGCATTGCGCTGGCGGCGCAGGATCCGCCGCAGCGGCACCGCTATTTCGCCCGGCGACAGCGCGCCGGTCGCCACCTGGTAGCTGAGCGGCTGGAACAGGTGGTAGTTGTTGCGATCGATCAGCGTGATCTCGGCGTCAGCGTGGGCGAGCGCCTGCACGGCCGGCAGGCCGCCGAAGCCGCCGCCTACGACCACGATGCGTGTGCGGTCGCTTGATGGGGCCATGCTTTGAGTCTGGCAGGGAACCCCGCTCGAGGCTCGCCGCGAACGCCCACGCGGGCGCGCCTGAGGCTGGCGAAAGGGCTGAGCAGCCGGTACCACGCGCGCGCGCGGGTTGCTGCGTTCATCGAGGCGTGCCCGTGGGCGTTTCGGGGAAGACGTGGGAAGAGCTCGGGCCCGGCTCGAAAATCCCAGTGTTGGCGGGCGATTTCGGCTCGTGCCGTGACCCATGCGGGCGGGGGTCACTGGTTTTGCGAAAGCCCTGAAAAATCAAGGGCCAGACACCCCCTTGACAATAAGCAGATAAGTGTCAAGCCCAGCCAGCACGGGCGATTTCGGGAACGAGTGACCCCCGTCTGTGGGAAGCGAGGACACGCAAGCAAGCCAGTGTGCAGACGCTAGGCCGGCCCGCGCGCAGACGCTACGCCGGCCACAGGTCGGCGGGCGCCCGCTCGAGCGCGTCCAGGGCGGCGCGGCGCCCCGCGTCACGCAGCGAGTCGAGCATGTGAAACTCGAGCGCCCCGACCGAGTCGTGGTCGGGGACGATCAGGAGGTCGGCGTGGCGCCCCGCCTGCTCGGCGGTGTCGGCCGTGACCAGGAACGCGAGGTTGGCGAGCATGTCCATCAACGCCGGCAGCCGCGGCGCCTCGCCCTGTGGATCGCGCCGCAGCTTGCGCTCGGTCACGTCGCAGGCGATGATCGGCCCCTCGGCCTCGCCCGCCATGACCGAGACCGGTAAGCCGTCGAGCACCGCGCCGTTGACCAGCAGCCGCTGACCCTCGATCACGGGCGGCAGTACGCCGGGAAGCGCCATGCTCGCCGCGACGGCGCCGGCGAGGCTCCCCCGCCGGTGGACCACCAGCTCGTTGGCGATCAGATCGACGCTGATGCAGTAGTAGCAGCGCGCCAGGTTCTCGATCAGACCCGGGAGGTTGCGCTCGAGCATCGTCCGCAGCCGCCGCCCGCTGAGCAGCGCGTGCCTTGGCAGGCGGTAGTCGCCGAGCGGGCGGCCCCGCACCCACTCCTCGTAGCAGCGCGCATCGATCTCGGCCGCGTCGAGGCCCTGCGCCAGCAACGCGCCGATGAACGCGCCCATGCTCGTGCCGCCGACCCTGTCGATCGTCACCCCGGCGGCGAGCAGCTCCTCGATCACGCCGATGTGCGCGAACGCGCGCGCCCCGCCGCCGGACAGCACCAGGCCGACCGATCTGCCTGCCAGCCGGCGCGCCAGCCGAGCGACGTCGGCCGCGAAGCTCGCGCGCGCGATCCGTTGGGTCGCGCGCGGCGCGATGCGGTCGAGCAGCTCCGCGATGCCGGCGCCGTCGGCCGGCTCGAGCAGCAGCACCTCGCTGCCCTCGAGCCCCGCGAGCTCGAGCTCGTTCGCGGAGGGCGCCTCGCTGACGAGCAGCAGCGTCCGGTCGGCCTGCGCCAGGCAGGCCCTGGCCCATGCCTCGTTGGTCCACTCCTCCTTGACCCCCTCCTGCTCGTCGGCGGTGGCGAACAGCAGCACCAGCTCGTGGTCACGCTCGAGGCGATCGAGCGCTCGTGCCAGCGCCACGCCGGGCTCGGCCTCGCTGTGCAGAGCCGCCGCCGTCGCCTGGTCGAGCCGCGCCACGCTGCACAGCCGCTCCAGCTCGCGCAGCAGCAGCGGCTCGACGCCCGCGCGCGCGGCCGCCGGCGTGAGCGCCAGCACGGTGATCGTGGAAGCCGCGCCCGCGGCCTCGGTGTCGAGCATCCGGCTCGCTTGCAGCTGTCGCGCAAGCGCACGCGAGACACCCGCGGCGAACCCGGGCGTGGACTCCAGCAACCCGTCGAGCTCGGAGCGCCCGAGGCGCAGCAGCTCCGCGTCGCGCCGGCAGCGCACCGAGGCCGATCGCCGCGCGCCGGACAGCGGCGCGAGCTCGCCGACGACCGACCCCGGGCCCAGCTCGCGGACGTGTTCATGCTCGCCGGCCGCGCGCTTCTGCAGGACTTCCAGCCGGCCGCTGCGCACGACATACAGCGCGTCGGCGTCCTCGTCCTGCTGAAACAGCCATTCGCCCGCACTCAGGTGAACGATCTCGGAGCGCGCCGCAAGCGAGTCGCGCGGCCGATCGGACAGGCTGGCGAACAGCGGGACGGCGGCCAGCAGGTCCGCGGGCGTCGCCGCGGCACCGGTTCTCGCTGAAGCCCCGCCCGCCGCCGAGCCGGATCTCGCTGCGGCCCCAGCTTCCGCCGCGCGGGGTCTCGCCGCTCCGTCGGGCGCCGCAGGGCCGGTCGCTGCCGCGAAGTCGCTCCCGCCCAGGCCGGAATCGCGCGAGCCTGCCATGCCGTCACCCGCATACGCGCCAGTTCGCGTTCGCCAGCGCGCGCCGTCGGCGCGCGCCAGCCTGTCCTCGAGCGCGTCCTCGAGCTCACCCGGGCTCGTGCGCGGCAGGCCGAGCGCGACGACCGCGAGCGCCGCAAAGCAGGCGGCGGCGAACACCCAGGCGCGGTGAAACGGAGACGGCAGCCCGAGCTGAGCCGCGTCGCCGACCAGCGCCGCCAGGATCGCGACGCCGAGCGCCGCACCGATAAGGCGGATGGCGGTGTTCAGGGCGATCGCGCCGGCGAAGCGGTTGCGCGGGGCATCCGCCACCGCGGCGTCGCTGACGAGAGGAAACGCGAGCCCGATCCCGATCGCGATCAAGACCGCGCCCGGTAGATAGGCGCCGAGATAGTTCGGGCTTGCGCCCATGCGCCGATCGAGCAGCACCGCGCCGGCGGTCAGGATCACCGCGCCGAGCACCACCAGCATGCGGGAATCTCGCTTCGCCGCGACCTGCCCGGCGAGCACGGCCGTCGGCACGGCGACGAGCGGCGCGGGCGTGAGCGCCAGGCCCGCGGTCAGCGGCGAGTAGTGCCACACCTGCATCAGATAGAGCACGTTCGCCAGCCCGAGCGTCAGAAACCCCGCCGAGCCGACCAGGGTCAGCGTGCTCGTGACCGCGAAACCACGGGCGCGCACCAGCTCGAGGTCGAGCACCGGCGCCGGGTGCGTGAGGCAGCGCCGCGCGAACACGAGCCCTCCGATCACGGCGGCGATCGCCGCGGCCAGCACACCGGGGCTCGTCCAGCCCCACACCGGCCCCTGGGCGATCGCGAGCGCCAGCGCGCACACCGACGCCGCCAGCACCAGCGCGCCGGTCAAGTCCGGCAGCTCGCGCCGCCCGGGCGCGCGGCTCTCGACGAGCTGGCGTCCGGCGAGGTAACGCGCGAGCACCCCGATCGGCAGGTTGATCAGGAACACGAGGCGCCAGTTGTACGCATCGACCAGCACGCCGCCGATCGTCGGCCCGACACCCGCCGCCAGCGCCGCCGTCGCCGCCCATTGGCCGACGGCCCGCGCGCGCTCGCGCGCCGGATAGGCCTCGATCACGAGCGCCAGCGACGCCGGCACGACGATCGCAGCGCCCGCCCCCTGCAGCACGCGCGCGCCGATCAGCGCGCCGACCGAGGGCGCCAGCGCGCACAGCCCGGACGCGACCGTGAACAGCACCACGCCCAGCCCGAACACGCGCCTGCGTCCGAGCAGGTCGGCGAGCCTGCCGGCCGGCACCAACAAGGCCGCGAAGGCGACGTTGTAGCCGTTGAACACCCACGACAGCTCGGCCACGGTCGCCTGGGGAAACGACCGCAGCATGTTCGGGAACGCGATCCCGACGACCGTGTCGTCGAGAAACGCCATGAACACGGCCATCGACGCCACGAGCAGCACCGCTCGCGGCGCGACGGCGCGCCGTTCGACCGAGCGCCTCCGTGCGCGCTGCCAAGGGCAGGTCCTTCAGAGCGAGCGCAGGAACTCGAGCAGCGGCCCGTTGACCTGGTCGGGATGGGTGAGGTTGGCGGCGTGCGGCGCTTCCTCGACGCGCACCACGCCCGTGGATCCCGGCAGGCCCTGAGACAGCTCCTCGGCGCGCTCCATCTCGATTGACAGGTCGGCGGTGCCGTGAAACACGATCGCCGGGCACGAGATCTCGCCGAGGCGCTCGGTGATGTCGTCGCGGTCGAACAGACAGTCGCCGGGCGCGCGCAGGGTCTCGTTCGGCAGCTGCCTCCACTTCGCGATCCAGACCTCGTTCAGCTCCGGATCGCCGATGATCAGGTTTGCCACCGCCTCCGTGAGCTGGTCGACCGGTCCGTCCGTCAGCCACATCTCCTGCATCTGGCGATACGCCGGCAGGCGCTCGGGGTCCTCGAGGCCGGATTGGGTATCGATCAAGACGAGCGCGCGCACCCGCTCGGGCGCCAGCAGCGCCGCGCGCATCGACAGAAACCCGCCCTGCGACATGCCGCCGAGGACGGCCTGATCGATATCCAGATGGTCGAGCAGCCCGAGACAGTCTTCGGCCGAGTCCCAGTACGTGAACGGCTCTCCGTCGAACTCGGTCTCGCCGAAGCCGCGCTCGTCCCAGGTGATCACCCGGTACTCAGGAATCAGGGCCGGCAGCTGGGGCGCGAACATCTCGTGGTCCATCAGAAAGCCGTGCGACAAGACCACAGCGGGCCCGTCGCCGCCGCTGTCCTCATAGCGCAGGCGCTGCCCGTTTACATCGGCGAATGGCATCGACCTCGACCCCCTTTTCGGCTGGCAAGCCTCGACCCGGTTGGCGTGCGCAAGTCTACTCCCGCCCTGGCCGGCAGGCGCGCGTGGGGCGAGAGGCCGGAGCCGCGATGCCGACGCGTGTGGGGCATCGGTCCTTGCAGTGACGACATGCATCGAGAGGCGACGCAGGAGCGGCGACGCAGGCGCGCGCGCGCGGGCGCGCGTGCGCTGTCCCACGGACGGAATCCTTTTCGCGCGGGGTCTCCTCTTATCCACACGTAGCACTCGTCCAGCGGAAGGAGAGGCCAATGACGACCATCGTGAGCCGGGTGCGGTGTCTGCGCACCGGCGCCACTGCTGCCGGACTGGCGCTGGCGGCGCTCGCGGCCCTGAGCCTGCCGGCCGGCGCCGGGGCGACGCCGACGATCACGGGATTCAAAGCTACGGTCGTGCCGATTCCGGGTTTTCCGGGGACCGGCGATCATCTCGGCGCGGGCGCCGAGATCGATGGCGAAGCCAAAGTCGTGGGCAGCGAATACGGTGGGGCGCCGCCGCCGCTGATCGAAGGCAAAGTGTTCGGTCCCGCCGGTCTGGTGCTTCACCCGCAGGGGTTTGTGACCTGCGCTCCCACCGTGCTCGAACAGACCGGGCCGTCGGCCTGCCCCAAGAAGTCGATCGCGGGTCCGAAGGGCTTCGGGGTAGGGGTCGTCAGCTTCGCCGGCGAACGCGTGCAGGAGCGCGCCTCGGTCCAGCCGTTCTTCGCCCCCGGGGGGAAGCTGGAGGCGTTCGTGGAGGGGTCGAGCCCGGTCTCGCTCGAACTCGTCGCCGTCGCCGACATCGTCAAGGCCTCGCCGCCGTTCGGCCTGGAATTCAGCGCGCAGATACCGCTGATCGAAACCGTGCCGGGGGCGCTCGACGCGTCCTTCATCGAAGGCAGCCTGAACGTCGGCGCCGCTTACAAGCGAGGCAAGAGGACGATCTCTTACATAACGCTGCCGCGCAAGTGCACGCCGGGCGGCTGGCCGGCGAAGCTGGAGCTCCGCTTTTTCGGGGGCGCCAGCGCGGAAGCCTCCTTCAGCCTGCCCTGTCCGAGGAGCTGATCGATCATGAGCATCAGCGTATATCTGGTCGTAGCCGCCATACTGATCTGTGGTTGCCTGTTCCTGTTCATGAGGGCCCGCTCCCGTGACTGACACGCAAGCGAGGACCTGGCCGAGCGAGCAGGTCGTGCACGCCGCCCAGCAGGGCGACTCGCGCGCGATCGCCGTATTGCTCGAGGGCTCGCACGCGCACGTGCGGCGCTTTGCCCGCACGCTCTGCGCGACGCCCGAGGACGCCGAGGAGGCCGCGCAGGAGGCGCTGATCGTCCTGTACCGGAAGATCGGAACCCTGCGCGTGGCCGCCGCGCTGGCGTCGTGGATGTTTCAGATCGTTCGCAACGAGTGCATCCGCAGGACGCGTCTCACGCTCCACAGGCCGGTGCCTTCTGCCGAGGCCGAAACCTCGGCAGAAGACGCCGCGCTCGCGCGCATGGAAGTGGAGCGGATCGTTAACTGCATAGCCGCGCTCCCGCCCGAGCAGCGCGCAGTGCTGGTGTTGCGTGACATCCAGGGCCTGTCCGGCGGCGCCACCGCCCAGGCGCTCGGGCTGAGCCGCGCCGCGATGAAGTCGCGCCTGCATCGCGGGCGCGAAGCGCTGCGCCTGCGGCTCAGTGCGCAGAGCAAGGAAACAGGCGAGGAAGGGGCCGAGAATGGCAAGTCCACCGCGCAGTGAGCCCGAAAACGCCTCCGTCGCTCGCCATCTGGCGCGCGGCGCGGTCGGCTTCGGGCTGATCGGCTCGGCGTTCGGGCTGACCGCGAGCCGCAGGCCGGCGGCGCTGCTGCTGGCGCCGGCCGGCCTGGTCGTGCTGCGCGGCTGCCCGGCGTGCTGGCTCGCCGGGCTGATCGAAACCGTATCCGCCGGCCGGCTGCGGTGCTCGTGCGATGACGGTGGCTGCATGCTCGAGGCCGCCGCTTCTGCGAAGCCGCCAGCCGCGACGCGGTCGGTGTCAGCCTGCGACGTGCAGGAGGATGAGCCGGTCTATGTAGTCGTCGGGCCTAGGCCAGGGGAACTCGTCGAGCACCAGGCGCAACGCGACGTACCCGCGCATCCCTGCCCACAGGTAGGCCGCGCTGCGCCTCCTGCGCTCGCCGATCAGTAGGCGGTGCTGCGCGAACGCGGGCGGGGCGTGGCCTTGTAGCGCTGCTCGCGCCCACGGTTCCACAGGATCGCGTCGATCTGCGCGGGACACAGCTGGCGATCGCAGGCATCGGAGAGCAGCTCGATCGCCTGCACGGCGCTCGCGCGCAGCTCGACCTCAGCCGGCGAGCCGTGCACGAGCAGCTCGCCGCTGTCGATCGCCCGCGCGAGAGCCGGGTCCAGGCGGATCACGCCGTCGAGTCGCAGCACGTGCGGCACCAGGTTGTCGGCAAACGCGGTCAGCCGGTCCTCGCCGTCCAGCTCCGCCACGCCCGCGCGGTTGATGTCGGCGGCGGCGATCTGGGCGCGCTTGTAGAACGGCACCTCGCGACTCTCATACAGCGAGACGTCGGCGAACGCGTCCCAGCCGGCGAGCAGGTTCACGAGCGCGACCGCCGAGCCGCCGGTCGCGTCGAGCACGCCGGTGAAGCGGCCGCGATGGTCCGTGAGCACGTGGGCGCCGACATCGCGCAGGCATGCTGTGAACTGACCGATCAGCGGATGCTCGCGGGCCTGTCCGAGCGTCCTGGCGACCTCGCTGCTCGAGAGCCCGATCAGTTGCTCGCACGTCCACGGTCCATCCGCGCGAAAGCGCGTGGTCAGCCCGGTCGCGATCGTCTCGTAGCCGCTGCGTCCGGTGTGCTTGCGGATCGTCGGCCACCAGCCCGAACCGAAGTTGATGGCATCGAGACACAACACGAACGCGGTCTGCGATTCGGCGTCCCCGCCGCTGAAGTGAATCGCTGGGTCGAGGCCGGTCTCGGCGTCGGGCGTCAGGGTGCATGCGTATGACTCGATCTGCGACTCCAGAACGGTCACACCGCGGGCTCGGCTCACCACCCACGCGCACGCCGAGCGCACGCGCTCGGGCACGTCGGTGGCGGATTCATTCGGTGTTTGCGGCCTCTCTGCCCAGGTCCGCAGTGTACGGTGCATCATCCGTGTGTATAGCATAAAGTAGGGATCAGATGCTATAGCCTCACCTTCGGATCAGTACCGATATCCTGACTATTACCCGCGAAGGAAAACTCGTCTCGCGGTGACCTGGTGGGTGCGTCCGCCGTCCGGCGTCCGGCGTCATGCTTCCGGCGTCATGCGTCTGCAGGTGCGGGTGTGGTGACTCGCGCGTCGCGGCCGGCGGGAGCTGGAGCTGGCGTCCCGCGCCCGCGCGACCCTGCGTGTGTCGGTTCGCGTATGTCCCTCGCCCGGTAGGGGCCCCGGGCCGGTGGTCCAGCGGCCGTCTCGAGCGCGCGTAACCCGTGCGCGTCAGTTCGCGCGGGCATGTCCCGGATGCGCGAGCCTGGGTGAATGGCTCGTGCTTATCGCCGACCAGAGTGAGGACCGCCACCAACTCGATTGTCGGCAGTCGATTCAAGAAATCCGAATCATGTCGGGAAATGACATCCGAGCGGTCTGATTGTCTGCCCATTGCCAAAGACCGTTGCGCGCGGCGGCGAGCTCGCGCCGCTCTACCTGGAGGAGGATCGACAATGCCCAGCTCTGTCCGCAGCCATCTGAGCTATGCGAACGTCGGTGCGACGTTCGCGCTGGTGTTCGCGATGGGTGGCACCGCGATTGCAGCCAAGCGCTACCTGATCACCTCGACCGGCCAGATCAGCCCGAAGGTGCTCAAGCGGCTGACCGGCAAAACGGGGCCGCGCGGCGCGAGCGGGCCGAAGGGTGTGAAAGGAGTCGCAGGCGCGGGCGGACCGGCGGGCGCGGCCGGCGCCGCCGGAGCGGCGGGGGGCACCGGTGCAACCGGAGCGGTCGGGCCAACCGGCGGCGAAGGCAAGGAAGGCGCCGCGGGCAGAAACGGCGTGGCCGGCGAGGAAGGCAAAGAAGGCAAAGCGGGCGACGAAGGCAAACAGGGCGACGAAGGAAGAGAAGGGAAAGAAGGTAAAGAAGGCCGGGAAGGCAAAGAAGGTAAAGAAGGGACCGGCTTCACTGAACCGGAACGCGAAACGCTGAAAATGCTGCTCGAGCACCTGACCTACACCGAAGCCGGCATCGACGGTAAGCCGACCGTCCGCTTCTCGGACGTCAACGTCCAGGTGCTGGCCGGCGCCAAAGAGAATGAAACGACCGGCCTGGGCAACGTGATCGTGGGCAACGATGAAGGCGCCAAGCTCCAGACCGGCTCGAACAACCTCGTCGTCGGGGGCGAACAGGAATTCACCAGCTTCGGCGCGAGCCTCGGCGGCTTCGACAACAAGGCGCTCGCCGAATACACCGGCGCGTGGGGTTACGACAACACCGCGAGCGGCGACCGCGCCTCCGTCAGCGGCGGCTCGGGCAACGAAGCAAGCGGAGTCGGGGCGTCGGTGAGCGGCGGCGGGCTCAACAGAGCCTCGAACACGGACTCGTCGGTCAGCGGCGGAGAAAAGAACAAGGCCGAAGCCGAATGGGCGGCCGTGCTCGGAGGCTTCGAAAACATCGCAAAGGGCAAGTTCAGCACGGTGATTGGTGGCGAAAAAGAGGAAGCTGAAAATCAGGGCCAGGTAGTCTTTTAACCAAGAGGCAACGGTGTCGCCGTGGCTCAGCTGAGCGGCTGGGCCACCGCGCTCGCGCCCCCGGGTGCTCTGGAGGCGTAATGAAACCGTAATGACGATCGGATGGACTGCTCCCTTGGAGGACGGTGAAGACGATCAGGAGGGCGCCGGCCCTCCGTGACCCCAAGGAGCTCAAATGCATACATGCTCACGCGGCCCGCGGCCGGTGGCAGCGACACGCTCAGCACGCCTGCGCGCGGCGGCCACACGCTGGCGCGGCGCGCGCGCCGTTGCAACGGCTGGCGGCCTGATAGCAGTCTCCCTGCTCGCGATGCTCACCAGCTCGGCGAGCGCGCTCGCGGCCGGACACGCGGTGTTCGTCCAGACCAACGAACTTTCCGGCAATCAGATCGTCGCGTATGAACGTGCCGGCGACGGGACGCTCACGCAGGCCGGCACATACGCGACCGAAGGGCTCGGCGGCGAACTGGAAGGATCGGTCGTCGATCATCTCGCTTCGCAAGGCTCGCTCGCGTATGACGCTCAGAACCGCCTGCTGTATGCGGTCAACGCGGGCAGCGACACGATCTCGGTGTTCGCGGTATTCGGCGATCGGCTGGCGCTGCGCCAGGTGATCCCGTCCGGAGGGTCGTTCCCGGTCAGCATCGCTGTTGAGAGCGGGCTCGTGTACGTGCTGAATGGCCTCGAAGGAGGCACTCTGCAGGGCTTCCGCGTGATCGCCGGGCGTCTGCAACCTATCCCGGGATCATCGCGCCCGCTCGGCCTGAACCCCTCGGCGAGCCCGCAGTTCACCAACACGCCCGGCCAGGTCGCATTTTCGCCCGGTGGCGCCCAGCTACTGGTCACCACCAAGGAAAACGGCAGCGACGTCGATGTCTTCTCGGTCGATCCGCTCGGCCGGCTGTCGAAGACGCCGGTCGTGAACTCGCTCGCGGGCACCGTCCCGTTTGCGATGACGTTCGACCGCCAGGGCCATCTGCTGGTGGCCGAGGCAGCCGGCGCGCTGGCGAGCTTCGTGCTCGCGGAAAACGGCAAGCTCGCTCAGCTCGACTCGGCGCCGACGGGTCAGAAAGCGACGTGCTGGCTCGTAGGCGCGCGCGGGCGCTTCTACACCTCCAACGCCGGCAGTGACTCGCTCAGCGGCTTTCGGACGAGCGCGCACGGACAGCTGCTGACGCTGTTCAGCACGACGGAAACGAGTCCCGGTCCGGTGGACGCGGCCGCCATGAGCAGCGGGCGCTTCATCTACCTGCAGACGGGCGGCGAAGGGGTGGTCGATGAGTTCGCGGTCGAATCCGGCGGCGCGCTCAGCGAGATCGGGGCGGTCACCGTCCCCGGCGCGGTCGGCGGCGAGGGGATCGTGGCGCCGTAGCGTCGTGACTCACCACACCAGGTCCGTGGCCTGTGTCGCGGCGTCCCGCTGGATGGGGCGCCGCGACGTGGCCGCGCCTATCCTGTTCGAAGCGATCTGATCCTGCGATGACGCCCACGATCGAGCAGACCGAAGGATGCCGGCGCCCGCGCGCGAGCGTGCTGGTGGTGGACGACCAACCCACGATCGCCGAGGTCGTCGCGCGCTACCTGCAGCGCGCCGGCTACGAGACCCGCTGCGCGCACGACGGTCCGCACGCGCTCAGCGTGGCGCGCACGTGGCGCCCCGATCTGCTGGTGCTCGACGTCATGTTGCCGGGCCTCGACGGCCTCGAGGTGATGCGCCTGCTGTACGACGCCGAGCTGGTGCCCGCCGGCGCAGGCCGCCGCCGGCGGCCCGCTGTGATCCTGCTGACGGCCCGCGCCGAGGAGTCCGACCGCATCGTCGGCCTGCGACGCGGAGCCGATGACTATGTCGTCAAGCCGTTCTCGCCGGCGGAGGTGGTGGCGCGCGCCGACGCCGTGCTGCGCCGCCTGATGGCGCACGATGAGCCGGCGCGCGTTCAGCCGATCGAGATCGACGGTCTGCGGATCGATCCCGCCGCGCGAGCCGTCGAGGTGCGCGGTCGTCCCGTGGCGCTGACCGCCCGCGAGTTCGAGCTGCTGCTGCATCTCGCCTCGAACCCAGGTCAGGTGTTCAGCCGCGACCAGCTGATGGAGGCGGTGTGGGAGGCGCCGCGGCTGACGGACACGGTGACCGTGCACGTGCGCCGCCTGCGCACGAAGGTCGAGCCGGACCCCGCTCATCCGCGCTACATCGAGACGGCGCGCGGCGTCGGCTATCGCTTTCGGGCTCCGGCGCGATGAGGCGTGCGCTGGTCACGAGCGTGTCGGCCTGCGTCGTGGGGGCCGTCGCACTGGCGCTCGGTGCCGGCCTGCACACCGCCGTAGTGACTTTCGGCCTGCTGCTGGGCGTGTCGGCGGCGGCGCTCGTCGCGGCCGCGCAGGCGCGGCGAGTGCGCGCCTGGATCGGACCGCTGCGCCGGCAGCTCGCGGTGGCGGTCGGGATCGCCGTGGGCGCGATCCTCGCGGCGGTGTGGGTGGCCGCGTACGTGATGTTCATCTCAGGCGAAGACGCCCTGCTCGTGTCGGTGATGGCGGCCGTGATCGCGGTGGTGGGCCTGAGCATCGCGCGGTTGCTGACCGAGCCTGTGGTCAGCGACATCGAGCGGCTGCACGAGCGCCTGCGCGCGGTCGGCGCCGGCGATCGCAGCAGCGACGTGGCGACCGGTGGAAAGGACGAGCTGGCTGAGCTGGCGGTCGCAGCCAACACGATGATCGAGCAGCTGCGCGAGGAGGAGGCCGGCCGGGAAGCGGCCGAGGACGCGCGCAGGCGCCTCGTGATTGCGGCCTCGCACGATCTGCGCACCCCGCTGGCCGCGCTGCGCGTACTCACCGAGGCGATCGAGGACGGGATCGCCACGGGCGCCACACGCGCGCGCTACCTGCGCGAGATGCGCACGCACGTGGCGGTGCTCACTTCGTTGATCGACGATCTGTTCGAGCTCTCGCGTGCTCAGGCAGGCGAGATGGCGCTCAGCCGCGAGCCCGTCGAGATCGGCGAGCTCGTCAGCGAGACGGTCGCGGCCATGCGTGCCGCCGGTGAGACGTGCGGGGTGAGCCTGAAGGCCGAGCCGCGAGCCGGACGGGCCGCAGGTGCGGCGCTGTCGGCCCGCGCGAGCCCCGAGCAGATCCGCCGGGTGCTGCTCAACCTGCTCGACAACGCGATCCGCCACACGCCTCCCGGCGGCAGCGTGATCGCGCGTACGGCCCGCGGCGCCGACCTGGTCGAGGTGGAGGTGGCCGACGACGGCTGCGGGATCGCGCCCGAGGAGCGCGAGCACGTGTTCGAGGCGTTCTATCGCGGCGGGCGCAACGGCGCGCGGGCGGGCGATGGCGCCGGCCTGGGCCTCGCGATCGCACGCGAGATCGTGAGCGCGCACGGCGGGGAGATCTGGCTGGCGCCGGCTCAGCGAGGCACGCGCGTGTGCTTCTCACTGCCCGCCGCCGAGCAGCCGACGGCCCTGGCCCGGCCCGCCGCTTTAGGCGACGCAACGCCGGCCTTTATTGGCGGGTAATCCAGCCGCTGTAGCTTCCGCGCTCCTCACATTGTCTCAGCACAGCCACCGGCCCGGCTGATCACTCGAGCAGGGAACCGGCCGGCTGAGCGCTCTCGAACAGAAAGGTGGAGCAGTGGCGCGCGTACGTCGGCGACGCGGTGAGCGCTTGCAGCCTCTTGCCGCGAAGGTGCCGGAGATCACGGTGATGTTCTGGGTGCTGAAGGTTCTGACGACCGGGATGGGCGAGGCGATATCCGACTTCCTGGGGAGCGTCAACGTCCCGCTGGCGGGCGCCGTCGGGATCTTCGGGATGTGGCTGGCTCTGCGCCTGCAGTTGCGACGGCGCGAGTACTGGGCGCCGACCTACTGGTTCGCCGTGATGATGGTCGCGGTCTTCGGCACGATGGCCGCCGACGGCCTGCACGACGGCACGAGCCTGCCGTATCCCGTCACGGCCCTCGTCTACGGGACGATCACGGCCCTCGTGTTCCTGTTCTGGTACCGCTCCGAGGGCACACTGTCGATCCACACGATCACGACGAGGCGACGCGAGAACTACTACTGGGCCGCGGTGTTCACGACGTTCGCGCTCGGCACGGCGCTCGGAGACATGACCGCGATGACGTTCAACATGGGCTACCTGCCCTCGGCGGTGCTGTTCGCCTCGATCATCTCGATCCCGGCGTTCCTCTGGTGGCGCTCGCTGATCAATCCGATCGCGGCGTTCTGGTTCGCCTACATCGTCACGCGTCCGCTCGGCGCCTCGTTCGCGGACTGGTTCAGCAAGCCGCCCTCGATCAGCGGACTCGGCCTCGGCGACGGGACCGTGAGCGCGATCACGCTGGGCGTGTTCGTGGTCCTCGTTGCGTATGTGACGGTGACCCAGCGGGACATCCAGCCGGCTGCGATCGCGCAGCAGGCTTCGGCCGATCCGCTGGCTCGCGGAGCTCAGGTTTCCGCCGGCCCGATGATCGAGGTGGGCGGCGCGGAGAGCTGAGCGCCCCCCGTCAACGGCAGCCGACCGGCCGTCATTGTTCGGAGGTGTAGCGGCGCGCGGTGACGTACTCGCCGGCGCGGTCGGCGAGCGGGATGATGCGCACGGCGCCGGCTGAGTTGGGCGACTCGATGATGCGGCCTTCGCCGACGTACATGGCTACATGCGTGATCGCGCGCGAGGGAGGGTCGGTCGCGAAGAACACGAGGTCACCCGGCTCCAGCGCGCCGCGGGCGACCGGTTGAACCGACGTGGGCCTGCAGTTCGGCGGTGCGCGGCAGCAGGATGCCGAACGCGTCGTAGACGGTGTACGTCAGCCCGGAGCAGTCAAAGCCGAAAGCCGACGTCCCGGCCCACAGGTAGCGCACGCCGAGGAACTGCTCGGCGGAGGCGACGAGCTGTGCGCCGGTCGCAGGCGGCGGCGAGACGCCGGGGGTCCGCAGCGTGACCGCCGAGCTGGCGATCAGGGCGGACGCGCCGGTGGGCGTCTGCACGACCGTCCAGGCACCGCTCTGACTGAGCTCGGGCAGCGTGGTGTTGTAGCTGAGCAGGAGCAGCCGCGCGCCGGCGGTGCCCGCGGCGGCAGGTTGATACAGCCAGGCCGTGGGCCGGGTGACGAGCGCGAGCGTCGTCGCGCTCTGAGTATTCGCGGCCGGCCGGGGCGAGGCCGGCGTCCGGCTCGGCGCGTTCGGAGTTGGGTCGGAGGCACTCGCCGAGGTCGGAGCCGGAGCGGCGGGCGCTTCAGGAACGAGCTGGCGCGCCGGCAGCCAGCCCGGGTAGCTGAGGTGGTTGGGGGTCGGTTGGCCGGTGAGCGAGACCTCGTCCCAAGCGCCGCGCCGGGCGCGCACCAGGACCTGCTGCCCGTACAAGGCCTGCGTGACCAGGCGGCCGACGAGCCAGCGTCGCTGTTCCGGTCCCATCGTCCGCAGCCAGACCGCGAGCCGGACGGGATTCTCGAGCGACGGGCTGTCGAGCGGTCGCGCCTGGGCGGGCTGCAGCCACAGCGTCGCGACGGCGACGTCGATCAGCGCGAGCTGGCCGTGGGCGGGTGCCGCGGCGCTCGCGACAGCGGGCACTGCGCCGAGTCCGGCCAGCGCGACGGCGCCCAGGAGCGAACAGGCGAGCTTGCCGGGCGCTCGCCTGCTCGCGGCGGGTATCGGTCGTCGATGGTTGCCGCGGGACGCCAAGGGCAGCTCCGAGGTCGATCGATCGAGCTGGCACGATCATCGCGCAAACGCGCAGACCGCGTCGCAATCCGTGGGGGAAATGTGGGAAAAGCGTGGGACGCCGGGCAAGATGCCCAGCAATTACTAGGGTTTATGGCCAGTTCCGCGATCTAACAAGACGGGGGTCACCGCCCGATAGCTGCGAGCTCGCCGGCGTCTGCGATGGTCTAGGTGGACCCGCCGATGAAGCTCGCGCGTAGATCGCCGAGCTGGCCATTATCCCTATACCCGAGCATTGGTGAGCTGGCTCGAGTCTCACGAAAAGCGAGTTGCAGAGCGGAATTCATATGTGTTCTCGCCTGCGCCATCTCGTCCCGCTTTCCTCGGTCGTCGCTCTCACGATTCCTCGTTTTGGACTCCCCGGCGGACCCTGTCTGTCACCATCGCCGCTGGCCGCTGTTCGCGTCTTTGGCTTTCGGTTCCAGGCGTTGCCCGCCTTCTGTCAAGCATAAGAACATATTCCTGCGTTTTTGTCAAGGGGGTGTCAAGCCGGTGCCCGTGGGACAAGGCGTTTGGACGCCCGGTGACCCCCGTCCACCAAATCCCGCGGTCGTGCGCCGTGGGACGCGAAGCTCGCATTTTGCGTATTTCGCACCTGCCTTCTTCCCGACGCAGAGGCAACAGGCGGCTCGCAGCGCAAGCACGAGATCGTCATGCTCTGTGCATGACGATCGACGTCTGGATGCAGCACCCGACGCTGCGCTTTCTGGGCCATGACATGTTCACGTCGCTGCGCCGCTGGACCGGCGGGCAGATCCCGGGAGAGGAGCCGGCGCTCGAGGTGACGCTTGCGGCGATGGACAGCGCCGAGGTCGAGCTCGGGCTGCTGAGCGCGTGGCACTCTCCCGAGGGCGTCCTGATCGGCAACGACCAGGTCGCCGGCTGGGTGGCTGAGCAGCCGCGCCGCCTCGCGGGGATCGCCGCCGTCGATCTGCGCAAGCCGATGGACGCCGTGCGCGAGCTGCGCCGCTGCGTCGGCGAGCTCGGCTTCAAGGGCCTGCGCGTCGTCCCCTGGCTGTGGGAAGCCCCTCCGACCGACCGCCGCTACTACCCGCTGTACAGCGCCTGCGTCGAGCTCGGGGTGCCCTTCTGCACGCAGGTCGGCCACACCGGCCCCCTGCGCCCGTCCGAGACGGGCCGCCCGATCCCCTACATCGACCAGGTCGCGATCGACTTTCCCGAGCTCGTCATCGTGTGCGGGCACATCGGCTACCCGTGGACGGAGGAGATGGTCGCGGTCGCGCGCAAGCACGAGCACGTCTACATCGACACCTCCGCCTATACCGCCCGCCGCTACCCGCCCGAGCTGGTCCGCTACCTGCGCAGCGCCAGCGGCCGGCACAAGGTCCTGTTCGGCAGCAACTACCCGATGATCGCACCCGAGCACGCGCTCGGCGATCTCGCTTCGCTCGAGCTCGACGCCGAGACCCGCGAGCTGTTCCTGTCCGCCAACGCCCGCCGCGTCTTCGGGCTGACCGAGGGCGCCGCCCGGTCAGACAACGGAGCTCGAGCCGCGGCTCCGGCGCGATCGGCGTAAAGGCGCAAAGGAGGAGACCGTGACGCCCAAGATTCCGCTGCCCACCGACGACGAGCTCACGCCCGAGCATCGCGAGCTGCTCGCCCGGCTGCCCGCCCTGAACGTCTTTCGAATGGTCGCGGGCGCGCCGCGCGCGGTCGAGCCTTTCATGCAGCTTGGCGGCGCCGTGCTCTCCGCCGCGCTCGACGCCCCCAGACGCGAGCTCGTCGTGCTCCGAGTCGCACACGCCACTCGCGCAGCGTACGAGTGGGCTCAGCACCGACAGCTCGCCCACAACGTCGGCGTCAGCGAGGCGGAAATCGCGGCGGTCGAAAAAGAGAACCCCGTCACCAGTCTGGATCAGGAGCGCAACCTCCTGTGCCGCGTCGCCGACGAGATCTCTCGCGACGTGCGCCTCTCGGACGAGGGGCTCGCGCAGATCATCGAGCGCTACGGACCGCGCGAAGCCGCGGAGCTGATCCTGCTGGTGAGCTACTACAACATGGTCAGCCGCTTCCTCGAGTCCACGCGGGTCGAGATCGAGGATCACCCGCTTCTGCACGGGCAGACGCCGGCCCAGGCGATCAGCCCCGGGGGCGAGCCCGGAAGCGCGTAGAACAGGCCGCCGCCTGGCGCAATCGTCGTCACCGCGGTCGCCCCGGAGTGGACGACACGGTTCACGTTTGGCCGTTCGGCGATCGCCGGCTATCCTTGCCGAGCATCGGCATCTTGGCCGGTCGGTGAGTCGCAGAAGGACCTGTTGGCGAGACCGCAGAGGGATCTGGTTTGCACGAGCGCAGGGGGACGTGGCGATGAAGGCGCAGAGGGGTCTTGCCCAGGGACTTGGCGCGTCGGGCTTGGCGCTGCTTCTCGCGGCGGTCTGGCTCGCGGCCGCGTGGGCCGGCGCGACAGCCTTCCCCGCGAGCGCGAGCGCCGCGACAGCGGCGGTCGAAACCGTCACACCGCTGCCGAGCTCGGACTACACGGTCCGCGCGATGTGCTCGCCGCCCGCGACCAAGCGCGCCAGCTGCCTGGCGCTGCAGCTCGAGCCCCAGACGGCTGAAGCACGCGCCCGTACCCACCCGCTCGGCGTCGCCAGGGCTCGCCGTCGCGCACCCGCCGCGGCGCCGTCGCCGGCGGCCGGCTACTTCGGCCTGCGCCCCCAGGACCTGCACAGCGCCTACCAGCTGCCCAGCACCGCCCCCGGCTCGCAGACGATCGCTCTCGTCGACGCCTACAACGATCCCGAGGCCGAATCCGACCTCAAAGCCTACGACGAAGAATTCGGGCTGCCGGAATGCACTGCCGCCAACGGCTGTTTCAAGCAGGTGAACCAGAACGGCGAAACCGGCAACCCGCCGTTCCCCAAGACGCTGAGCGAACTGGAAACCGCGCGCAAAAGCTCGGGCACAAAACACGAGGCCGAAGAAGCGGTCGGCTGGGGCCTTGAGATCTCGCTCGACATCGAGGTCGCGCACGCGACCTGCCAGAGCTGCGAGATCCTGCTCACCGAGGCCGACACGCCGAGCTACGAAGACCTCGAAGCGGCCGAGCGCTCGGCCGCCGATCTCGGCGCCGCTGAGATCTCCAACTCGTGGTCGGGGCCCGAGACCGGCGAGACCCCGGAGCTGGAGAGCGCCAGCCCGTTCAACCACCCGGGCATCGTGATCGCCGCCGCGGCAGGCGACGCCGGTTATCTCAATTGGGGTGGGAGCGCCGGCGAACGCGGCCAGGTCGGCTACCCGGCCTCCTCACCGCATGTCGTCGCGGTCGGCGGCACTCGCCTGACGCTCGGTGAACACGGCGAATGGTCAGGTGAGATCGTGTGGAACGGCCATGGTGCCACGGGCGGCGGCTGCAGCAGCAAGTTCACCGCGCAACCATGGCAGCAGAGCCTTGCCAACTGGTCGGCTGTCGGATGCGGCAGCAAACGCGCGGTGTCCGATGTGGCTGCCGACGCCGATCCCTTCACGGGCCTCGCCGTGCGCTACACGAGCTCCGACTGCGAATACACCTACACGGAAGAAAAAGTCAAGCACGTGCTGCACTGGTGCACGATCGGAGGCACGAGCCTCGCGACGCCGCTGATCTCTGCCGTCTACGCGGTGGCCGGAGGAGCCGATGGGGTCTCTTATCCGGCCGCAACCCTCTACGAAAACGAGCTCGCCTCGCCCGCCTCGCTGCACGACGTCACGTCCGGGTCAAACGGACAGTGCACCAAGCCGTTCAAGGGAACGGGCCTGTCGGGCTGCACCGTCGCCGAAGAGGCCAAAAGCTGCAGCGCCACCGCCATCTGCGTCGCCGGCAGCGGCTACGACGGTCCCACCGGGCTCGGCACACCGGACGGGATCGCGGCGTTCGAGACGCCATCCTCGCCGCCGCCACCACCACCGGCGCCGTCGGTGGTCACCGGCATGGCCTCGTCCGTCACGCAGACCAGCGCGACGCTGGCGGCAACCGTTGACCCCAACGGCTCGGAAGTCAAAGAATGCAAGCTCGAATACGGCCTGACCAGCGAATACGGATCGAGCGTGGCGTGCACTCCCTCGCCAGGCTCGGGCGACGGCGCTGTGGCGGTGAGCGGCTCGGTCTCGGGGCTGATCGCCGACAAGACCTATCACTTCCGGGTGCTAGCGGTGAACGCTGGAGGCACGAGCCGCGGCAGCGATGAGGCGTTCGCCACGCTCCCGTACGCGCCCGCCGTCGTCACCGGCTCGGCGTCCGCCGTGTCGCAGACCGCCGCGACGCTCTCGGGCTCGGTGAATCCAAACGGAGCCGAAGTCAAAGAATGCAAGCTCGAATACGGACTCAGCACCGCTTACGAAGCGAGCGTCCCTTGCACGCCCTCGCCTGGATCCGGCGAAAGCGCGGTCTCGGTGAGCGGCTCCGTGTCAGATTTGGCCGCCAGCCAGACGTATGACTTCCGTGTCGTCGCCGTCAACGCGGGCGGCACGAGCCATGGCGGCAACCAAACCTTCACGACGCTCGCGAGTCCGCCGCCGCCGGGCCCGCCGGAATTCGGACGTTGCGTCAAAGTCGTCAAGGGCACCGGCAAGTACGGCAACTCGAAGTGCACGAGCCTAGGTGGCGCCGCCGATTACGAATGGGAGCCCGGGGTCTCGATCCCCTGGCTCACCACCAAAAGCACGTCCGACACGGTCGTCCTCGAACCACAAACGGGCACGAAGGTCACATGCACAAACGCGATCGGCGTCGGCGAATACACCGGCCTGAATACCGTCGGCGGCGTCGTCCTTACGTTTACCGGCTGCGCGCGTGGCGGCGAAGCGTGCGCCAGCGGCGCCGTTGCGGGGGAAATCGCGTCAAGCTCGCTCGAAGGCGTGCTCGGCATCGAAAAGCTCGGCGCGAGCGCCAGCAAGACCAAGATCGGCCTCGACCTGTTTCCCGTGGACGAAGAGGCGCCCGTGATTATGTTCAGCTGCGGCCTGGCGACCGTTTCAGTGACCGGCTCGGTGATCGTGCCGCTCGCGACCGACAAGATGGTCGCGGCCGAGACGCTCAAGTTCAAGGCGACGAAGGGCAAGCAGAAGCCTCTCGGCTTTGTGGGTGGATCCGAAGACTTCCTCCAAGCGTCTCTGAACGGTGGCGCGCCGGTTCAGCTCGGGCTCACGATGACGAGCACGCTGACCAGCGCCGAAGCCCTCGAGGTCAACGCAGTAGCCTAGTTCTGCCTGTCAGGCAGTACAGTAGCGCTGTGATGGGGTCTTCGCCTGCGCCGGCGCGTGACGTCGGCTCCTACTTTGTCGAGAAGTCCGAGGGCTATTACGGTAACGAGCGCGCGGATCTCGTCGCCGCGTTGCCGCGGCCGATTGGGCGAGCACTGGATGTGGGATGCGGCGCGGGCGCCGTGGCCAAGCTGCTTCGCGCCGAAGGGGCCGCCAACGTCGTCGGGATCGAGGTCAATGAGCGAGTCGCGTCGAGCGCAGGTGCCGCGGTAGATGATCTCCGGATTGGCGCCGTCGAGGATGTCCTCCCCTGTCTTGAGGGACCATTTGACACGATCTGCTGTTATGACGTGCTCGAGCACCTCGTCGATCCTGGAATAGTGCTCCGTGAACTTCGTTCCCGTGCCGCTCCAGAAGCGCGCCTGCAAATATCTGTGCCAAACGCCAGTCATTTCTCACTTGTAGCCGATCTGATATTTCGCGGCACGTTCGGCTATACCGATTGGGGGCACCGTGACTCGACCCACCTGCGCTGGTTCACACGACGCGACATCATCGAGCTGACCGAGCAGTGCGGCTGGCGAGTCGTCGAAACCTCACACCCGGTCCTGCACCGCTCACGCTGGCTTGATCGCATCACGCGCGGACGATCGACCGAGTTTCTCGTCGGCCAGTGGTACATTCTCGCCACAGCCGCAGACTAAACCTGCTCGGCTGCGAAGGTCGCCGTGTCTGGTTTGGTGCAGGTCACCGGCGGTGGTGACTGCCACCTTGGCGTCTGCGCAATTGCACCGCGCCGCCGTTGCTCCGGCTCGTTACGGCGCATGGTGGCTTACGGCGTGCTGCTGTCTCCCGGCGCGCTAAGCATCTCCCACGCAATCACAGCCCCGGCGGCCGCCAGCGCTGCGGCGATCAACAGCGCATGGTGAAACCCGGTCGTCAGCGATGCATCCGCTGCACCGCCGGCAGCGCTGAGCGCGCCCGTCGCGCCGCTCGCCACGGCTGAGACGATCGCCAGCCCCAGCGCCCCGCCGAGCTGCACGGAGGTGTTCACCAGGCCCGAGGCCAGGCCGGCGTCGGCGCCGTGACCGAGGTCCTCCGTGCACGCCACCACCACCGACACGAACGCGAGGCCGATGCCGGCCCCGAACAGCAAGCCCGCGGGCAGCAGCGCGCCCGCGTAGCTCGCGCCGTGGTGCAGCCGTGTGAAGCCGAGCATCGCCGCCGCCAGCATCAGCATCCCGATCGCCAGCACGCCGCGAAAGCCGAGCCTGCCGATCAGCCGCGCGGCGCTCATCGACGCGATCAGCTCCGCGACCCCGAGCGGGAGCAGCGCCAGGCCCGCCTGCGTCGGCGAGTAGCCCATCGTGTCCTGCACGTAGATCGCCAGCAACACGAAGATCCCGATCACGACGGCTCCGAACAGCAGCGCCACCGCGTTACCGCCGGCGAGGTTGCGCAGCCGCCACACGCGCGGCGGCACCACCGGTGCTCGCGCCGTCCGCTCGCGCAGCGCGAACAGCGCCGCGAACGCCAGCGCTCCGGCCAGCGCCACCAGCGTCCGCGTCGAGCCCCAGCCGACGCTCGCCGTGGAAGTGATCGCGTAGATCAACAGCGTCAGCGCCCCTGTCGCCAGCAGCGAGCCCGCGACATCCGGCGGATCCTGCGCGGCATCGCCCGCGAGCTCGCGCCCCGTGTCGGCCGGCAGCACAAGCAGAACGCCGACCGCGACCGCGACCTGCACCGGCACGAGCGTCAGGAACACGGCCGACCATCCCAGCGCGTCCGTCAAGACTCCGCCGATCGCCGGGCCGAGGGCCGCGGCGAGCCCCGACGCGATCCCCCATGCGCCCAACGCCGTGTTGCGCGCATGCCCCGAGCGGAACGTGACCGTCAGGATCGAAAGGGCGGCCGCCCCCGCGACCGCCGCGCCTACACCCGACACCGCTCGCGCGCCCACCAGCACCGCCCGTGCGTCCGCGAGGCCACACACCAACGTGAATGCCGCGTACAGGCACAGTCCGCTGGCCAGCACGCGCCTGCGACCGAAGAAGTCGGCCGCGCGTCCGCCCGCGAGCAGGAACCCGCCCGCGGTGATCAGGTACGCGCTCTGCACCCACTGCAGGCTCACAGGCGAAAACCCCAGCTCGCGCCGGATCGCGGGCAGCGCCAGCGCGATGTCGGTATCGAGCAGCACCACGATGAACTGCGTTGCCACCAGCAGCGTCAGCAGCGCGCGCCGCCTGGTCGTGACGTCCGCCGCGAGCCCGGTGCTCAAGCGTTCACCGCGACGCCAGCGGCTAGGTACACAAACGCCGGATCAGCTCGGCGTAGATGCGGCTGCTCGTCACCAGCTGGTCCACCTCGACGTGCTCCTCGTCGGTGTGGGCGCAGCCCTCGTCCCCGGCACCGATCCCGATCGACGGTATCCCAGCGGCATTCATGAACGTCGCGTTCACCCCGAACCGCCACGTTCGCATCGTAGGGCTCTCGCCCATGACCGCGGTGACGGCATCGCGTCCGGCCGCCACGACGGGATCGTCGAGCGGCGTTGACATCAACGGGTAGTCGTCCACGAGCGCGACCCGCGCGGGGACGCGCTCACGCTCGGCCGTCTGCGCGACGATCGCCTGCAGCTCCCTGTAACAGGTCTCGGCGCTCTCGCCCGGCAGGTAGCGCCGGTCGACCCTGATCACGCACGCGCTCGGAACCACGGCGACATCTCCCTGCGGCTGCGATTCGATGCGCGTCACCGTCAACGTCGCCGGACCGAACAGGGGATCGCTGCGCAGGCCGGCCTGCGCCTGCTCGAGCGCTCGCAGAAACGGAATCGCCCGGAAGACAGCGTTCAAGCCCAGCTCGGGCGTTGACGCGTGGCTCGCACGACCCGCGACGATCACGTCGAACTGCGCCTTGCCGCGGTGGCCCACAGCCACGCCCAGCTCGGTCGCCTCGCCGCTGATCCCGTAATCGGCGCGCAGCCCCTCGGCCAGCAGCGCCCGCACCCCCGCGGGGCTGTCGGTCTCCTCCTGGACGTCGGCCGTGAACACGAACGCCGCCTGCAGCTTCGTCTCCGGCTCGAGGAAGGCGGCGGCGTACACCCCAGCCGCCACGTTCGCCTTCATGTCACACGACCCGCGCCCGCGCAGGACCGGGCCGGAGCCGCCGGGCCCCTCACTCAGCTCGATCCGCGCGTCGTACGGGTTGACCATCCCCGCCGGCGGCACGTGATCGAGGTGCCCGTTGAACATCAAACGTGGCCGTCCCGTCCCCAGCCAGCCCAGGACGTTGCCGGCGCGGTTGACCGTCACGTTGCGATAGCCGAGCCGCCGCAGCTCGGAGGCCACCAGGCGCGCCACCTGATGCTCGTCTCCGGACAGGCTCGGTGTCGCCACGAGTCGCGTGGCGAACCGCACCAGCGCCTGCTCGCGCTCGTCCAGCCCGTGCAGAGTCACCCCGCGCTGCCGGTGCGCTCCGCGCGCGACGCCATGCAGCCCGCGCGGCAATCAATCACCCGCGTGCTCGCCGGCGCCGGCCAGGTCGCGGTCGGCCACCGCCAGACCGTGATCGAGCGCGTCGAACATCTGCTCGAGCTCGGCCTGCGAGATCACCAGCGGAGGCGCGATGAACAGCGATGTCTGCTCGCCGCTGGTCGAGAACAGCGCTCCGGCCTGCAACGCCCGCGACACCACGCGGCTCGCGGCCGGCTCCGCCTCCTCGCCGCGCCAGCTGCTCCACTCAGGCCCGTGCAGTTCCACCGTCCAGTGCATCCCGCGCCCGTTGACCCGGGCGACGCTCGGGTGGCTCGCGGCCAGCTCTCGCAGGCGCTCGAGCATCAAGCCCTCGAGCTCACGCGCCCGTTCATATACGCCGTCGCGCGCCGATACGCGCAGGTGTGCAGAGATCGCCGCCGCCTGAACGGGATGGCCACGAAACGTGCTGTAGCTCTGCCAGCTGCTGTCAGACATCGCATCGAGCACGCGCTTGGACATTAACACCGCTCCCGCCGGCGCTGCACCGGCGGCCAGCGACTTGCCCATCGTCACAAAATCGGGGCGCGTGCTCGAAGCCTGGAACTGAAACCAGCCGCCGACCCGTCCAAAGCCCGTCACCGTCTCGTCAGCGATCCAGAAAGTGCCGGCCTCGCGCGCGAGCTCGGCCAAGCGATCCTGATAGGTGGTGGTGTGATACACGCCGCCTTGGCTGTAATCGATGATCACCGCCGCACTCTGTTGCAGCAGCTCCCCCGCGCGATCGAGCGGATCACGCCCGTTCATCACACCGTTGGCCTGCAGGTCGCCCGCTGCAGCTCCGGCGCTGCCATCCGGCGGCGACGCGTTCGGCACAGGTCCCGCCGCGCCGATCCGCGCACCGACCGGAGCCGGCAGCTGATGGACCGTGGCCAGCCGCGGCGGCGCCTGCACACCGTGCGAGGGTGAAGACAGGCCGCCGTGCCAATGCGGTTGCACCGTCATTTCACGCGCGAGGCCCGTACCCCCGTGATATGCGCGCGTCCGCGTCGCCAGCGCGGCGCGACCCGTCAATGCCTGACACAGCGCCAGCGCCGCGTCGTTCGCCTCGCTCGCGCTGATGAAAAGCCGCACGGCCCCAAGCCACTCCTCACCGCCGAACGCGATCTCCGCCAGATCGGCGGCCGCCTGCTCGCGCTCACGCCAGCCGAGCCCCTCGTTGAGCACCGGCGCGCCGGCCGCCTCGCGCGCTGCCTGCGCGATCTCGGGATGCCCATGCCCGAGCGGCGCCGAGGTATTGGACGCGTCGATCACGCGCTCCCCGCCGGCGAGCTCCAGCCACACCCCTTCTCCGCCGGTCACCTCCGGCACCTCCCGGCTGAGAGTCAGGCTGGTCGAGAGCAGGCGAGCCCCGCTGCGCACGATCACTCCCGCACCACGCCGCCAAAGCCCCAACGCGCGGGGGCCACGCCCTCGACGATCACCCAGGTCTCGGACCGCACCGCCTCACCAAACACCTCGCAAACCGCATCGGTCACGCGCACAATCAGCCGTGCCGTCACCTCTGGATCGTCAAAACGGCGATCGAACGCCTTCACCTCGACGAGCGGCATCGCCTGAATCCCTCCAACCGGCGCTTGCACCTTGAGAATAATGAACTGACGACAATCGACAGTAGCTCAAACCACGACGCTCCGCAACCCTTCGGCGCGATCCCGTCATTGCCGCCGGCGCGAGCCTGTCGCGACCGCCGGCGCGAGCCTGTCGGGGCTGGCGGCGCGATCCTGTCGAGACCGGCGGGTCGGCTCGCACGGGTGCTAGAGCGTCGGCGGCCTGAGGTTCAGAGCCAGCAGCTGCTCGATCGCGCGCGCGATCGCCAGGATCCGCCAGTCCGACAGACGCGGCCCCACGATCTGCAGACCGAGCGGCAGCCCGTCTGAGCCAAGTCCCATTGGGATCACACACGCCGGCAGACCGGCGAGGTTCGCGTCCCAGAGATGGCCCTGCCAGTCGTCGTAAGGCCGCTCGATCGGCACGCCCGCCACCTCTCGTGGGCACAGCGTGTCCAGGCCGAACGCCTCGAGGCCGAGCGCGGGGCTGAGGATCGCGCTCGCCTCGGTGCGCGCGAACAGCTCGGAGTAGCCCGCGGCGATCTCGACGCGGCTGCGCTCGGCCGCCGCCAGCTCGGTCGCACTGAGGTCCTCGGCCCACGTCAGGAACTCGCGCGTGTCCTCGCCGAGCAGCTCCGCCCTGTCCGCCAGCTCGGCGGCGTAGGCCGCGCGTGCGTCGCTGCTCGCGATCGTCAGCCACTCGCGCACGTGGCTCTCGCGCCACGGGCCGTGCTCGGCCACCACGCGCGCGCCCGCCCGGCGCAGCTCGCCGATCACCGCCTCGAACGTCTCGCGCACCGCGGGCTCGATCGGCACTGCACCGGCGCGGTTGACGTCCGCGATCACGTGCAGTCCCGCCAGCACTTGCGCGGCGTCCGTCAGGGGGGCGTTCGCCCGCGCGGACGCGGCGTCCGTCTGGGGAGCACTCGCCGACGGGGCCTGGGAAGTGCTTGCGGACAAGAGCGCACGCGCGCGCGCGCGCGCGTGCGTGCGCTGCTGTGTTGGGATCGATTGGCCGGCGGTGTCCGGGTAGCTGAGCGCCGGCGCCGCGGAGCTGTGCGGATCGGCCGGCTCGGGACCGGCGATCACGCCGAGCAGAAGCTCGAGGTCTCGCACCTCGCGCGCGAGCGGGCCGATCACCGACAGCGTCGGCCAGGCCGGAACGTCCGGCCAGTAGGGCACCAGTCCGAACGTAGGCTTGTGGGCCGCGACTCCGCAGAAGGCCGCCGGGATGCGCAGCGAGCCGCCCCCGTCGCTGCCCAGCGCGAGCGGCCCCACCTGTGCCGCCAAGGCGGCCGCCGCCCCGCCCGAGGAGCCCCCGGGGGTGCGGTTCAGGTTCCAGGGATTGGCGCTCGCTCCGTTGAGCTCCGAGGTCGTGTATCCGAACAGGCACAGCTCGGGGTTGGTCGTCTTGGCAAAGATCACCGCGCCCGCATCCTGGGCGCGGGCGACGGCCACGTCGCTCGCGGGAGCCACCAGTCCGGCCCGCGCGCGCGATCCGTCGGCCGCTTCGATCCCTTCCAGCCAGAGCGAATCCTTGACCGTCAAGGGCAGGCCCTCGAGCGCCCGCGCCGACCCCGCTCGCAGGCGCCGGTCTGACTCGCGCGCCGCCTGCAGCGCCCGTTCGTCGAGCAGATGCACGAACGGCTTCAGTCGCGGATCCAGGTTGCGCGCCGCGGACAGGGTGGCCTCGAGCAGCTCGACGGCGCTCAACTGGCCGCGTTTGAGCATCGCGCTCAAGGTGCGGGCGCTCAGCTCGCCGATGTTGTCCGTGCGAATCGGCACAATAACTACTGTTGACTGTCGCTTGTCGACAAGTTATATTCTTGAGCCATGCGACGATCCTTGAAAGTCGCGCTGTGCGTATAGTCGCACCATGCGGTTTGTCGCTCCGCGGCGGTTGGCGCGCCGGTTCGGTGGGTTGATGCAGCTGGGCAGCAGGCGTTCTGCACTGGCTCTCGCGGGCGCCCTGAGCGCCACGCTCGTGGTGTGCGGCTGCGGATCATCGAGCTCTTCCAGCAAAAGCAGCAGCGCCGCGCTCACGGCAACGACCCCGGCGGCGGTGGGTCAGGCGTCGAGCGTGACCTGGGGCGACGGCTATGGCGAACCGCTCTCGCTCGACCCGGCGCACTCCTATAACCCGCCCGAAAACAGCGTGCTCGCGAACATGTGTGAATCGCTGCTGCGCCTGAACCCCGATCTGACGATCGGTCCCGGGCTGGCCGAATCGTATTCGCAGAAATCGCCGAACGTGTGGGTCTACAACCTCAGGCCGAACGTCCACTTCTGGAACGGCGCAACGCTCACGCCGGCCGACGTGATCTACAGCATCACCCGCAACCTCGACCCGAAGGTCGCGTCCTTCTGGGAAGTGTGGGCCAAGAACATCGCCAGCGTGCGCCAGTCGGGTCCGCTGCAGGTCACGCTCACGACCAAGACCCCGAGCCTGCTCACCAACGACATGCTCGCCACCGGGCTCGGCATCGTCGGCGAAGCCGCCTACGTGCGCGCCAAGGGAAGCGCCTACGGAACGCCGAAAGGCGGCCTGATGTGCACCGGTCCGTTCAAGCTCGGCTCGTGGAGCCCCGGCAACAACATCACGCTCACACGCAACGGCTCGTACTGGAACCCGTCGCAGGCCGCCAAATCGGAAAAGTTCGTGTTCGACTTCGTCACCGACGACACGACGCTCACCGACGGCCTGCTGTCCGGGCAGCTGCAGGGCGCCTACAACGTGCCGCCCCAAGCGATCGCCAAGCTGTCCGGCTCGAGCACGGGCAAGCTCTACTTCGGACCGAGCCTGCGCAACTACGTGCTGTTCCCGACGGCGCTCACCGGTCCGCTGAAGGATGTGCGCGTGCGCGAGGCGCTGTCGCTGGCGCTCGACCGCCAGGGAGTCGCAAACGCCGTGTTCGACGGCCATGCCAATCCCTTGCTGTGGGCTGCGCCGCCGGACTCGTTCGGCTACGCGAGAAACATCTTCGAAGCAGGCTACGCCGGGGTCGGCGTCAGTCCAACGCCGAAGCTCGAAGAAGCCAAGAAGCTCGTGGCCGCCGCCGGCAATCCCACGGGAACGATCGTGATCGCCGCGCAAGCCGGGGACACGATCAGCACTGACATGGCGACCGACGCCGCGTCCGCCGCCAAGCAGGTCGGGCTCAACGTGAGCGTCCGCGAGCTGCCGCCGGCCCAGTTCGGCGAAATCTTCTTCGAGCCCAAGGCGCGCGCCGGCCTGAACTTCTTCGCCGCCACCGACAGCTACTACGACGTTGCAGAACCGCTCGAGAACGTCGTCGAGGCCGCCACCAAGGAAGCGGAGTACAACCTGATCGATGTCGTCAATCCGGAAATCGACAGCGCCGTCGAAGCCGCGCTGGGCGAAACGAATCTGGAAAACCGCGCGCACCTAGCCGTCAAGGCTCTCGACGCATGGTCCAGGCAGTACACGCTCATACCGATGGTGAGCGCGCCCGAACGCCTGTACCTGTCAAACTCGCTGACCGGCGCCCCCGTGTCGTTCACGGCGAACATCTACGCACCGTGGGCCGCGAGCATCGGTGCCGCCCACTAGGGGATCTTCACACGAGCCGGTATAGGGGCTGAGCGCGGTGCTGCGCTTCGTGATCATCCGCCTCGGTCGCGCCCTGCTGACGCTGCTGCTGTCGAGCTTTCTGATCTTCGGCGCGCTCTACCTGGCGCCCGGAAGCCCGCTCGCCTTCCTGGTCGGCGGCCACACGCTGTCGCCGGCCGACCTGGCGGCGTTGAAGGCGCAGTACCACCTCAACGAACCGTTCTTCCAGCGTTATCTGCTGTGGCTGGGCGATGTGCTGCACGGGAACTTCGGCCAGTCGATCGTGTTCCGCGAAAGCGTCAGCGGCCTGCTCGCTCCGCGAATCGGCAGCACGCTGCTGCTGGTCGCGTACGCGTCGATCCTGATCATCGCGCTCGGGATCGGCCTCGGGATCGTCTCGGCGACGCGGCCGGGGCGGCTCGACACGTCGGTCACGGTCGGCACGACCATCGGCCTGGCCACCCCGACCTTCGTGATGGCGATCGTCTTGATCTCGCTGTTCTCGGTCACGCTCGGATGGTTCCCATCGCTCGGCTCGGGCAGCGGCTTCTTCGATCGCATCTGGCACCTGACGCTCCCCGCGATCGCGCTGGCGGTGTCGGGGCTGGCGTACATGACGCAGACCTCCCGCGCCGCGCTGCGGGCCGAGCTCGCGCAGGAGCACGTCATGACCGCGCGCGCGCGCGGGCTCCCGCGCGGCGTGATCCTCAGGCATCACGTCCTGCGCAACGCCGCAATCCCGATCGCCACCGTCGGCGGGGTGACCGTCGCGTCCCTGTTCGCGGGCGTCGCCGTCGTCGAGGTGGCCTTCGGGCTACAGGGGATCGGCTCCTACCTGATCCAGTCGGTGTCCGACAAGGACTTCGCTGTGGTGCAGGCGATCAGCCTGATCCTCGTGACCGCGTTCATCGTCACGAACACGATCGTCGACATCCTCTACTACGTGCTCGACCCGCGGCTGAGGATCAGCGCGCAGACATGAATCCAGTCGCCGCCAGCCATCCTGAGTACGGCGCGGTCGCCCTCAGCCATCGTGGCTACGGCGCGGTTGCCCTCAGCCATCGTGGCTACGGCGCGGTCGCCCTCAGCCATCGTGGCTACGGCGCGGTCGCCCTCAGCCATCGTGGCTACGGCGCGGTCGCCGCCAGTCATCGTGGGTACGGCGTGCGCCTGTGGCGCGGGACCGAGATATGAACGCGGTCACCGCCGCCGATCAGCGCCATTCGGCTGGCCATCGCCTGCGGGCCGCCGCCTACAGCCTGCGCCAGGCGATCCGCAATGATCGCCTGGCGGCGTTCTGCATCTTCGTGATCGCGGCGTTCACGCTGATCGCGATCGCCGCACCGCTGCTGGCCCCGCACGAACCGAACCTGGTGAACCTGTCGGCCGTCAACCAGGGGCCATCGGCGCAGCATCTGCTGGGCACCGACGAATCGGGGCGCGACCTGCTTTCTCGCATGATCTACGGGGCCCGCACGAGCCTGCTCGGGCCGCTGCTGGTGGTCGTTCTCGCCGCGAGCGCCGGCACGGCGCTCGCGCTGCTCGCGGCCTGGCGCGGCGGCTTCGTCGACGGGACGATCGCGAGCGCGATCGACATCCTGTTCGGCTTCCCGGGCCTGTTGCTGGCGATCGGGGCGGTCGCCGTGTTCGGGCTCGGGCTGAGCGCGCCGGTGATCGCGCTCGGCATCGCCTACACCCCCTATATCGGCCGAGTGGTGCGCGCCGTGGCGCTGCGCGAGCGCCGCCTTCCCTACGTCGCCGCGCTACAGGCCGCGGGCTGCTCGGGCCGGCGGATCGTGCTCGGCCACCTGCTGCCCAACCTCGTGCCGGTGATCGCCGCGCAGGCGACGATCGCGTTTGCCTACGCCACGATCGACCTGGCGGCGATCTCGTTCCTCGGCCTCGGTGTGCAGCCGCCCACATCCGACTGGGGGCTGATGATCGCGCAGGGCGAGACCGCCGTCCTGGCCGGCAGCCCGTGGCAGGCGATCTGCCCGGGCCTGGCGCTCGTGCTCGTGGTCGTCTGCGTGACCCTGCTCGGGCGTCGAATCAGCGCCGACGCGGAGCTGCTGCGATGAGCGCGCTGCTCGAGGTCGCCGAGCTGGCCGTCACGCTGCCGATGGGCGAGCAGCAGCGCGAGGTCGTGCGCAGCGTCTCGCTGCAGATCGACGCCGGCGAAGCCCTCGGACTCGTCGGCGAGAGCGGCTCGGGCAAGTCGATGACCGCGCGCGCTCTCTTGCGGCTGCTGCCTGACGGCGCGCGCACGAGCGGGCAGGTCACGTTCGACGGGCGTTCGTTGCCGGCGCTCAGCGACGCCGAGCTCTCAGCGCTGCGTGCCGAAGAGATCGCGATCATCCACCAGGATCCGCGCGCCCACATGAACCCGGTGCGGCGCATCGGCGACTTCCTGTGCGAGGCGCTCGTCTACTGCCGCGGCGTCTCGCGTCGCGAGGCCGAGCGGCGCGTGATCGCGCTGCTCGGCGAGACCGGCATCGACAACGCTCGCGAGCGCATGTCCCAGTATCCACACGAGCTCTCCGGCGGGCTGCTCCAGCGCGTGATGATCGTGGCCGCGCTCGCTGTCGAACCGCGTCTGTTGATAGCCGACGAGCCCACCACCGCGCTTGACGTCACCACCCAGGCCGAGGTGATGGGCACGCTCGATCAGCTGCGGCGCGAGCGCGGCCTGGCGTTGCTGTTCATCAGCCACGATCTCGACCTCGCCGCGGCGGTCTGTGACCGAACGGCCGTGATGTACGCCGGCGCGATCATGGAGGTGCAGCGCTCGGCCACGCTGCACGAGCGCCCCCTGCATCCCTATGCCGCCGCGCTCGCGAGCGCGCGCCCGAGCGTCGAGCGGCGCATCGACCGCCTGCCGAGCCTGCGCGGGCGCCCGCTGGCGGCTTTCGAGGTGCACGGCGGCTGTCCGTTCAGCCCGCGCTGCCCGTACGCCGAGGACGAGTGCCGCGCGCACACCCCGCCGCTGCGCCCGTACGCCGGAGGCGACGTCGCGTGCGTACGGGCCGAGGAGCTGCACGGGCGCATGCGCGATCTGAGCGCCGCATGAACGAGCAGCCGGACACCCGCGTGTCGCTGCTCGAGGTCAAGGACCTGTGCAAGAGCTTTCGCGTGCGCGACAGCCCCGATCTGGTGGCCGTGGACACGGTCTCCTTCGCCCTCGAGGCCGGCGCGTCACTGGCGATCGTCGGCGAGTCGGGCGCCGGCAAGACGACGATCGCGCGGATCCTCGTCGGGCTCGAGCGCCAGAGCAGCGGAACCGTGCTGTTCGCCGGTCGCGAGCGCGCAGGCGCGCGCGGGGCAGCCGAGCGCCTCGGCAGGGCGCGCCAGATCCAGATCGTCTTCCAGGACCCCTACCTATCGCTCGACCGGCGCCAGCGCGTGGGGGACTGCATCGACGAGATCCTGCGCCTTCACTTCGGTGATGCCAAGCGCGAGCGCGCCGCGCGCGTCCGCGAGCTGCTCGAGCAGGTCGGGCTCGATCCCCGCCACGCCGCTTCGCGCCCGCGCGCGCTGTCCGGCGGCGAGCGCCAGCGCGTGGCGATCGCGCGCGCTCTCGCGGTGCAGCCGGCGATCCTGATCCTCGATGAGGCCGTGTCGGCGCTCGACGTCTCGATCCAGGCCCAGGTCCTCAACCTGCTCGCCGACATCCGACGCGACACAGGCATGGCCTACCTGCTGATCTCGCACGACCTCGCGGTCGTGCGTCAGCTGGCCGACAACGTGCTCGTGATGCGCAAGGGCAAGGTGCTCGAGACCGGTCCGACCGCGCAGGTCCTGAGCTCGCCGCGGCACCCCTACACGCGCCTGCTGCGCGAATCGGTGCCCCGCGAGGGATGGCAGCCGGGAGCGATCCGCGCGGACGAGCCCGGAGAGGTCCCTCCGATCGCAAAGGCCACAACGGCGCCGGCGGCGACGGCGCCGGCGGCCGTGCCGCCCGGCTCCGCGCAGCCGACCTAGCGCGGCGCCGGCCTGGCACGTGACCGAGCAAGCAATTCCGCCGACCTAGCTTCCGCGCGCCGCGGCGATCAGACAGACGATCTCGAACAGCAGGTTTGCCGCGTTCGTAGCGGTCAGGCCCGAGGGGTCGAGCATCGGCGCGCACTCGCAAACGTCGCCGCCGATCACCTGCAGGCCCGATAGCGAGCGCAGGATCACTTGCGCGTCGCGCATCGACAGCCCGCCCGGCTCGCGGGCGGGCGTGCCCGGGGCCTGGCTTGGATCGAGCCCATCCAGATCGAAGGTCACGTAGCAGGGCCCCTGACCGAGCGTCTCGCGCACCAGCTCGATCGCGCGGCTGCGACCCATGCTCTCGTAGTCGTCGTAGCTGATCAGCGTGAACCCGGCGTCGGCGCCGTAGCGCACGTCCTCCTCGCCGTAGCGGGTTCCGCGCAGGCCCAGCTGCACGACCCGCTTCGCATCGATGATCCCCTCCTCGTGGGCGCGGCGCATGACGCTCGCGTGGTTGTCCTTGGTGCCGAGGAAGCGATCCTGGATATCGGCGTGCGAGTCGAACTGCACCACGCCGAACGGACGACCCCTGCGCATCCCGCGCAGGATCGCGAGCGTGGCCGTGTGATCGCCGCCGACGCCGGCCGGGGCGATGCTGCGGGCGTCCAGCTGCGCGACGAACTCGCCGATCGCCGCCAGGCTGCCGGCGTGATCGAGCACGTTCACGGGTGCGTCGCCGAGATCGGCGATGTTGCAGCTGTCGAACGGGCTGATCAGCGTGCTCGGGTTGACGCGGCGAATCGCACGCGAGGCCTCGCGGATCGCTGCCGGGCCTTCGCGGGTGCCGCCGCGAAAGGTCGCCATGTCGAGCGGCACCCCGAAGACGCCGATGTCGAGCTTGTCGAGCTCATCCGTGCGGGGCAGGCGCATGAACGTCGCGACCTCGGCGTATCTGGGCACGACCAGCGAGTCGAGCGGCTGAAACTGTGCGCGGTCTGCACTCATCGCGCGCGCGGCGTCATCGCCTGCGCAGCGGCACCAGCAGCTCTGACTGGCTGCCGCCGAGACGCTCGAGTAGCGCGCCCACCGAGGACACGAGGTGCTCCTCGAACGCCGCCACGGCGCGCTGCTCGTCGCGCGCGTCGATCGCCTCGACAATCGGGACGTGCTCGGCGGCGACCTCCGCGAGCTGCTCGAACGATGCGTCGTCGAGCGCGAGCGCCATCATCAGCTGACCCTCGAGGTCGGCGAAGATGCTCATCAGCAGACGGTTCTCGGCCGCCACGGCGATGCAGTGGTGAAATTCGAACTCGGCCGTCACGACGCTCGCCACGAGGTTGCGTTCGGCCGCCTTTTCCATGTCGGTGATCGCCTGCCACAACGGTTTGGTCAGGGCCGCGCGCTTGATGAACAGGCGCAGCCCGATCGTCTCGACACCGAGCCGCACGTTGTACAGGTCGGTGATGTTGCTCGCCGACATCGTCGCCACGAGCGCGCCGCGGTGCGGCTGGTCTTCGACCAAGCCTTCCTGCACGAGTCGGCGCAGCGCCTCGCGGATCGGAGCCCTGCTCATTTCGAGATCGCGCGCCAGCTGCGTTTCGACCAGCCGCTCACCCATGCTGAACTTGCCCGCGACGATCCCCTCGCGGATCGCGTCGTGCGCCAGATCGACCAGACGCTTGCGTTCGACGGGCTGAAGCCGACTGCGCTCAGATTTCGGAGCTGTCGCCATCAGACCATAACTATAAGCCGTAAATCGGGCGAACGCTCATCGCCGACAGTCGGCAGATTCGCACAGGCGTACACTGGAGGAGATGCGTTCGCGGGTTCTCAGCTCGGACATCGTCGTGTTCACGAGTGCCGTCTGGGACACGACATGCACGGCGGTGCGCAGCGGCGAGCAGACGCTGCTGATCGACTCGCCGGTCTTTCCCGAGGAGCTGTCGGCGATCCCGGCGCTGATGGGCGATCACGGCTTCGCGGTGGAGGGCGTTCGCCTGTTCAACACGCACGCCGACTGGGACCACATTCTCGGGCCGTTGATGTTCCCGCAGGCGCCGCTATGGTGCGGCGAGTCCACCGCGCAGCGGCTGGCCGAGAACCCCGATGAGCTGGCCGCGATGCAAACGACGTTCGACGAGATGTTCTATGTCAAGCGCGCGCAGCCGCTCAGTCTCGACCGTCTCGAGCCGCTGTCCGTGCCCGGACAGGCACGGATCGGCGAGCTGTCGATCGACCTGATCCGCGCCGACGGTCACACGATCGACGGCACCGCCGCGCTGTTTCGCGAGGCCCGCGCGCTGGCCGCGGGCGACTACGTATCCCCGGTCGAGCTGCCGCGGCTGCGCGGCCCGCTCGCAGCCCACCTCGAGACGCTCGACCGGCTCGAGCCGGTGATCGCCGGCGCCGAGGTCGTGATACCCGGACACGGCCACCCGATGACGAGCGAACAGGCCCTGAGGGTCCTCGCCGAGGACCGTGAGTACCTCGAGCAGCTGCGCGATCGCGGCCCCGATGCGTCGCTGCCCGCCGGCCGCGACGACGGCGAGCAGCATCGCATCCACGTCGAGATGAACGTTCCCAGCGCGGCCGGCCGCCCGGTAGAGGGCATCGCCGGCGGAAACCTGCCGGGCTAGCGGGCGCTGGGCGAGGAAGGTCCACTCGCGAGCGGCCGTGCCGGCGAGACGCCATTTGTCATCCGGGCTCTCGCGTTGGCCGGCGCTCGCGCAGATTGACACAAGCGCCGGGATTGTGGTAGGACTAGACACGCATGGAGGCGCCGTGGCTATGGGGCGCTGAGGCGAGGGAGCGCCGCTCGCGTCGCTGGGCGTAAACAAGCGAGAGGGGCAGGCATGATGGTTGGTTCGGGTCGCCGGGCGGGCGCGATGCCCGGAGTGGGCGATTGCGGGAGCGTGTCGGTGCGAGGGGGCGCTTGTGCGCGTGAGCGAAGGGTCAAGCGCCTGATCCGCGTGCTTACAGCGCTCGCGCTCGCGTCGCTTACGGTGGCGAGCGCGGCGTGGGCGTCAGGCCACGAAGTGGTTGGGTGGGGGGTCAACGTCGAAGGACAGCTCGGTGACGGCATCAGCGGCAACGCCCAGTACAGCAATCGTCCCGTGGTCGTCTGTGCCGTCAGCGGATGCCCCGCGCACCTCGAAGAAGTCAAGGCGGTCTCAGCCGGTGGAGAGCACAGCCTGGCGCTGCTGGAAGACGGCCAGGTGGTCGCCTGGGGAGACGGCGAAGATGGGGCACTCGGTGACGAATCGACCTCGAGCAGCGCGACGCCGCAATACGTCTGCGCCATAGGCGGATGCCCGGCGCACCTGGAAGAAGTCGCCGCCATCTCGGCGGGGAACCACCTCTCCAACGTCGCAGTCCTCAAAGACGGCGAAGTGGTCACGTGGGGCTCCAATGAATACGGGCAGCTCGGCGATGGCAGCTACACCCCCGTGAGCGCGAGCGGCTACACCGATGTGCCCGTGCGCGTGTGTGCCCCCGAAGTGCCGTTCAGCAAACCGTGCGAACATTCCGCAGGCGGGATCTATGAAGGGCACTATCTGACCGGCGTATCGGCCGTCTCGGCTGCCCCCGACCACGACGCCGCGATCATGCAGCCTGGCGGAGAACTGCTGACGTGGGGCGTCAACAGCATGGGACAGCTCGGCCAGGGCGACTGGAACATATCCGACGACATTCCCGAGCACGTCTGCGAAGTCGAATACTCGTACGTGATCCCGGAGGAAGCCGATAACGTGCTTCCCCATTGCGGAAGCGGCCGCTATCTCACCGGTGTCGAATTGATCGCATTCGGGGACAGGCACAACGTCGCGCAGTTCTCGGGTCTTTACTGCATCAAGGTCAGGATCAAAGAACACGAACGCAACCCCGAAGAAGGTGAAAAGTGCCGCAGCCGCGATGGAGAACTTGTTCCCGAAGAACCGTCGAAGGAAGGTAAAGGCAAAAAAGGGAAAGGGAAAGGCAGTCACACCTGGGAAGAAGAAGGCTATGAATGGGTCGAAGCGTACGCGAACCACGCGGTCGTGGCGTTCGGAAACAACGAAGAAGGCCAGCTCGGCGACGGGCTCTCTGAAGCGGCGGCCTCTCGCGGCCCAGCCAAGTGCGAAGACAATGCGGCCTGCAGCGAGGTGCCGATACACGTCTGTGAAGCCGAATTCGTGCCCGCGCCGGCGCCCTGCGAATATCCCCACTACCTCGAACCGGTCAGGAGCGTGGCCGCCGGAGGCTCGCACAGCCTCGCGCTGAGCTCAGGGCCAAACGCCGAAGTCCTGTCGTGGGGTGAAAACGGGGAAGGTCAAGAGGGCATCGAAGCCACCCCACCCGGTCCGGAAAAATGTGTGGGTACACATTCGTGTAGCGCGGTGCCCAGATACGTGTGCAGCCCCACCGGATGCCCCGGCCACCTCGCCGGGATCACTCAAATCGCGGGCGGCGGCAGCTTCGAGCTGGCACTGGACGGAACAGGCGAAGTGCTGGCCTGGGGCCGAGGCCACGGCGGCAACCTTGGAAACGGAGCCAACGTCAAAAGCGACATTCCGGTGTACGTCTGCGATGTCGGCACTGGTCCCTGCACGCATTTGACGAGCGTCACGCAGATATCGGCCGGCAGCAGTCACAGCCTGGCGATCGGCGAATTTCCCGCCTCGATCGTCTGGTCCAAAAAAGGCAGCGAACTACCAAAAGGCGGAGCGCATGTCACGGTGAAGACGTCGGGCACGCTGACGCTGAACACGGAATCCGGCCCGGTCACCTGCAAGGTGAAGGACGTCGAGGAAATCTGGAATCCGGCAAGCGGCAACGGCGAAGACCTGATGACGGTGTTCGTGCTGAGCGGCTGCAAGTCGAAGCTGTGTCCGCCAAAACAGAAAACCGAAGTGAACGCGCTCGGCCTGCCCTGGCCGTCGCATTTGACGGCGGGGCCTCCGGTACGAGATGAAATCGAAAAAGTCGCTCTGGAAATCAGGTGCAGCATCTCAGGCTATCTCGACGAATACAAAGGCACACTCACGCCAGAAGTCGGCAACAGCGTGCTCACGTTCGGCGCCGGTTCGGGCGAACTGGAAGACTCCTTGCACCACAAAGCGACGATCACCGGCACCGACAAACTGGCCGGGAAAATCACCGCCTGAGCGCCTGAAAGACCCGTCAGCAAGGCCAGAATGGCAAACCCGGGTGGCGCCTCTGCGCAAGGCGCCACCCGGCGGCATCCCTACTCGTACTGCAAGGCCTGCAAGACGTTCAGGCGCGCGGCTCGCCGCGCGGGGAAGATCGCGGCGACCAGGCCGACGAGGATGGCGGCGATCACGAACACGACGAGCGTTCCTACCGGAATGGTGAACGCGGGATATTCGATCGCCTGGCCGATCATCAGCGCGAGCAGGATCCCGACAGGTATTCCGAGCGCTGCGCCGATCAGCGCGGTGATGACGCTCTCGTCGCGGATCATGCGACGTAGCTGACGGCGTGTCATACCGACGGCGCGCAGCATGCCGAGCTCGCGCGTGCGCTCGAATACGGTCAGCACGAGCGTGTTGACGATGCCGAACAGGCTCACCAGGATCGACAGAGACAGCAGCACGTACAGGAGGTTGAGCAGCGTGTCGATGCCTTTCTCCTGGTTTTCCTTGAACTGGCTCTCGGTCTGGACCTTGGCGTCGGGGAAGCCGGTGAGCGCGCCTTCCAGCTGGCGCGTATTCGCCGCCGTGACGCCGCCGGCGATGTTCACGAAGGTGTAGACGTTCTGCGGGTTCTGAAATTCGCTGTCGAAGCGCGTCGTCGAGATCGCCAGGTCGGCGTAGGGCGAAGAGCCCTTGGGGGGCGCGAAGATACCGCGCACCTGCAGGCGCATGAAGCGCCCGGACGGCGTCTCCACGGTAAACGGCGACCCCACGTGCAAATGGTTTCCCTTGGCAAATTCATTTTCGACGGCGGCGCCGTCTTCACCCAGTTCGCCGGGCACCGCCTGCGAGCCGTGCTGCCACTTGACGGAGACGACCTTGCTGATTTCGGGCGAGATGCCGGTGATCGAGATTTTTTCACCGAACGCCTTGGCGCTGCCGGCGCGCACGCCCGACACGACCTCGACGCCCGGCACCTTGCCGACCGCTTCCGCGGAGGCCGTCGAGATCGGTGAGAAGTTGTTGGTCGCGGTGAGCGCGTAGTCGGCCTTGAACAGTTCATCGACGTGGGTCCCGAAGGTCGACTTCAAGCCGGCCGCCAGCACAGCCACCAGCGTCACGAGCGCCAGCCCGATCATCAGCGCCGAGGCGGTCGAGGCCGTCCTTGCCGGGTTGCGCATGGCGTTGCCGCGCGCGAGCTTGCCGGCGGCTCCGCCCAACCTGGCAGCCGGCCAGCCGAGCACTTTGGCCAGCGGCGGTACCAGCGTCTTGGCCAGCATGCCGACGCCCAGGAAGATGCCCAGCGCGCCGATCCCGATCGCCAGCAGCCGCGTGCCGGTGGAGAGGCCGCCGACGAACAGGCCGATCAGCATCAGCGCGACCGCGAGCAGCAGCGTCAGTACCGCCGCGTGCGGGCCGAAGCGGGCAAAGCGCGACGGTGGCAGCACCGCGCCCTCGCGGACCGCCGCGATCGGGGGCACGCGCGTGGCGCGTATCGCCGGTCGCAGCGCCGCGAGCACGGTGATCCCGACCCCGACCGCCAGCGACACGATCACCGTGCGCGCGGCGAACACCGTCGCAGCCTGGGGCAAGTCGATGCCCAGCGAGACGAACAGCGAGTTCAGGCCCTTGGCGAGCCCGAGGCCGGCGAACAGTCCCACCACCGAGGCGAGCAGCCCGATCACGAACGCTTCCAGCAGCACCGAGCGGCGCACCTGCCGTTGGGTGGCTCCGAGCGTGCGCAGCGTGGCGAGCTCGCGCGTGCGCTGCGCGATCGTGATCGAGAGGGTGTTGGCGATCACGAAGCTCCCCACGAACAGTGCCACGCCCGCGAACGCCAGCAGGAAGTCCTGGATGATTTCGAGGATCCCGTTGGTGTTCTGCGTCGCCTGCTTGGCCTGAGCTTCGCTCGTGCGCGCCTGCGCGTTCGGCGGCAGCACCCGCCTGATTTCATTGAGCACCTGCTCGGGCGTAAAGCCGGGCCTGTCCGCGACGTCGATCGTGTCGAGCCTGCCGACCTTGTCGAACAGGCGCTGGGCCACCGGGAGGTTGAAGATCGCCATCGTGGCTCCGCCGAGCGAGGACACCCCGCCGATCTTGGCGATGCCGGCGATCCGGTACTGCTGTGTGGCGCTGCGTGTGACCACGCCGATCTTCTGACCGACCTTGTAGTTGTCGCGTTCGGCTGTGTTGGCGTCGATCGCCACTTCGTCGGCCCCAGACGGCCAGCGGCCCGACACGAGCTGCAGCGGGTTGAAGCGCTGGTTGCCATATGTGTGGACGCTGTAACCGAGGCCCGGGGCGCCGCCGGTCGAGATCACCTTGCCGTCCCGTCCGACCAGCTGCGCCCGGCTCTGGACGCCGCCCTCCGCTTCGGCCACGCCCGGCAGGCCGCGCACAGTCGTGAGCAGCGATTCCGAGAACGACGGCGCCCCGGCGGCGCGCCCGCCTTCTTCGCCTTCTTCTTCGCTGCTGATCGCGCTCCTGCGCGTGACCACCACGTCGCTCTTCTTGTAGACCTGCGTGAACACGGTCCCGAAGGCGGATTTGATCGTGTCGGTGAGTATGTAGGTGCCGCTGATCATCGCGACGCCGAGCACGATCGCGACCGCCGTCAGAGCCGCCCGCAGCTTGCGCCGGGCCAGGCCCTTGAGCGCCACGCGGGTCACGAGGAGATCTCGCCCATCACCGCCAGGACTTCGGACGGGCTGCCGCCGATCAGCTCCTTGACGATCAGGCCGTCGGCGATGAACAGGATCCGGTCCGCGATCGAGGCGGCGCGCGGATCGTGCGTGACCATCACGGTCGTCTGGCCGTAGGAGTTGAACGGAGTCGCGCATCAGCTGCAAGATCCCGCCGCTCGTTGCCGAGTCGAGGTTGCCGGTGGGCTCGTCCGCCAGCAGGATCGTCGGTCGGGTCACGAGCGAGCGGGCGATCGCCACCCGCTGCTGCTCGCCTCCGGATAGCTCGGACGGAACGTGATGGCGGCGCGCGTCGAGGCCGACCCTCGTGAGCAGCTCATCGACCCAGGCCTTGTCGGGCTTTTCGCCGGCTATCGACACCGGCAGGACGACGTTCTCCTCGACATTGAGCATCGGCAGCAGGTTGAAGAACTGGAAGATGAAGCCGATGTGCTTGCGGCGCAGGGCGGTGAGCTGCGCGTCATCGAGGGTCGTGATGTCGGTATCTCCGATCGTGACCGTGCCCGAGGTCGGCTTGTCCAGCCCGGCGAGCAGATGCATCAGCGTCGACTTGCCGGACCCCGAAGGACCCATCACGGCGACCAGCTCGCGGTCGCGAACGTCGAGATCCACCCCGCGCAGCGCCTCCACCGCGGTGCTGCCCTCGCCATAGCGGCGTCGCAGAGCGCGCGCCGAGACGGCGACGCTGACGGGCGCTGCGGCGGTTGTCTGCGGGCCCGTGGACACCGGCCTCCAAGCTAGTCGATTTGCGAGCGAAGCTCCCGGCCAGGCCAATACCCCGGCCGAGCCCGCTGGTAACGGGGGCGGCGGGGGCGGCGCGACCGGCTGGCGCGCACGCGCGCGGCCAAGGCGTCGCTGACCCGGCGCCACTGTCGGGCGTGCTACCCGCCGGCGGCGACGAGCGCGCGTCCGACGCTGTCGGCCACACAGACCGGCTTCTCGCTTCCCTCGGCCTCGACCGTGAAGCGGGTCACGACCTGGTGCCAGCCGCCACCCACGTCCGTGAGCTCGACCAGCTGCGCGTACGCGCGTACGCGCGTGCCCGCCGGAACGGGCGCCGGGAAACGGACCTTGTTCCAGCCGTAGTTGACGCCGAGCGCAAAGCCGCTCGACTCGATCAACTCGAGGCGCAGGCCGTCGATCAGTGCCAGCGTGAGGTTTCCGTGGGCGATCGTGGTGCCGAACGGGCTCTCGCGCCTGGCGCGATCGACGTTAACGTGGATCCACTGATGATCGCCGCTGAGCTCGGCGAACTGGTCGATCATCTCCTGGGTCACCTCGCGCCACGCGCTCGGGCCGATCACCTGATCGGTCAGCGCCTGCAGGCCCTCGATCCCGTGGGCAACGGCTGTGGGCGCGCTTGCCTTAGAGGCCATCTCGGTTGCGCTGGCGGCCATCTGGGCTCCTTTCGCCGGTCTTGCGTCGTTATGTGTCAAGGCGAAATTACCGATTCAGGGCGCCGGCTGTGTAATCACTTGTTCAGTCTCGGTGGGTCGCGTGCCGATACGAGCACCAGCATGTCCTCGCACGGCCCCCCGAGCGAGCCCCAGGATGGCTCGCCGAGCGAGAGTCAAGACCGCCTGCCCAGCGAGCTCGCCGCCAGGACCCTCGTTGACCAGGTACCCGCGATCCTGTACGTAGCCGAGGTCGGCATCGAGGGCCGCTGGCACTACGTCAGTCGCGGGATCCGGGCGATTCTTGGTTTCGCCCCGGAGGAGCTGCTCGAGGACACGACCCTGTGGGCGCGCCAGATCCACCCCGATGATCGCGAGCGCGTGTTCGAGCGCGAGTGCGAGCTTGCCGAGCCGGCGGTTCCCGAGGAATACAGGATGCGCCACCGCGATGGCTCGATCGTGTGGCTGCGCGATGAAGCTGCTCTGGTGGTCGACGCCAATGACCAGATGCGCTGGCACGGCGTCATGTCGGTGATCACCGACCGCAAGCTGGCCGAGGCCGAGCTCGAGCGCAGAGCCGAACAGCAGGCGGTCGTTGCGCGTCTGGGCAAGCATGCGCTCGGAGGAGGAGCGATCGAAGAGCTGATGAACGAGGCGCTGGCGCACGCCACGCGCACGCTCGGCGTCCAAGCCGGTGCCGTGTTCGAGCAGGCGGGCGACGGTGACAGCCTGATCGTGCGGGCCGGTCTGAACCTCGATGTGCTGAGCCTCGGACCGTCATCCGACCGGGCCGAGGAGCTCGCGGGCGGCATCGGTCAAAGCGGCGTGATCGGCCGGATCGAGGGCCGGCATGGTCGCTGGGGCGTCCTGTGGCTCGCGGCCGCGCAGGAGCGCTCGTTTGGCGCTTCAGATGTGGATTTCGTGCAGGCGCTCGCGAACATCCTGGCGGACGCGATCCAGCGGACCGCCAGCGAAGAGGACATCCGCTACCAGGCACTCCACGATCCGCTCACCGGCCTGCCGAACCGGACACTGTTTCTAGATCGTCTGGAGCAGTCGCTCGCGAGTCCCGAAGCCCAGGTCGCCGTCGTGCTGCTCGACCTCGACAACTTCAAGCTCGTCAACGACAGTCTCGGCCACAGCGCCGGCGACGAGCTGCTGATCGAGATCGCGCCGCGCCTGCGCACAGCGGTGCGACCGGGCGACACGATCGCGCGCCTCGGCGGCGACGAGTTCGTGGTGCTGCTCGAGGGCATTCCCGGCCAGGGCGTGGCGCTGCGCGTCGCCGAGCGCATCGTGTCCGCGTTCGAGCTCCCTTTCCAGCTGAGCGTCGGTGAGCACTACGCCAAGGCGAGCGTCGGGATCGCCATCGCAGACGGTCAGGGCAGTCCGGCCGATAGCTTGATGCGTGACGCCGACGCCGCGATGTACCAGGCCAAGGAGCGTGGCAGGGCGCGCTTTGAGATATTCGACCGGGCCATGCGCGCGCGCACGGTCGCGCGGCTGTCGCTCGAGAACGACCTGCGCAGAGCGCTCGAGCGCGACCAGCTCGAAGTGGTCTACCAACCGATCGTCAGGCTCGCGGATGGCTCGATCGCCTCGGTCGAGGCGCTCCTGCGCTGGGAGCACCCAGACCGGGGACCAATCAGCCCCGCGCAGTTCATACCCGTCGCCGAGGACAGCGGGCTGATCGAGCCGATCGGATGCTGGGTGCTCGAGGCGGCTTGCGCGCAGGCAAACCGCTGGCACGAGGAACGGCCCGATTCACGTCCGCTCGGCATCTCGGTGAACGTATCGCTGCGCCAGTTCACTCAGCGCGATCTCGAGGGAACGGTTGCAAAGACACTCGCCGCCACGGGCCTCGAGGCCGACAGTCTGTGCCTGGAGCTGACCGAGTCGGTGCTGATGAGGGAGCCCGAGGGGGTCAGCCAGACGATTCAGCGCGTGGCTGATCTGGGCGTGCGTTTCGTGCTCGACGACTTCGGCACCGGCTATTCGTCGCTGGCGTATCTCACGCGGCTTCCGATCGACGGCCTGAAGGTTAACCGTTGCTTCGTGCAGGCGCTGCCGAACGACAGCCGCTCGACGGCGATCACGACGGCGATCGTGAGAATGGCGCAAGCGCTGTCACTGGAGGTGATCGCCGAGGGAGTCGAGGCGGCGCGCCACGTCGAGGCGTTGCGCGATATGCGCTGCGAGCTGGCGCAGGGGTTTCACTTTCACCCGCCGCTACGTGCGCAGGCGATCTCGCAACTGCTACAGCCGGCAAGTTCACCTGCGGCGCCGTCTTCATCCGCCAGGCCCGACGAGCGGTTTGCGCGTCAATCGCCGCATGCCGGCTCACGCCGGTGAAGGACGCCCGAACAGTGATTCACCCTGCACGTTTGCTCTCATGCCTGTTTACAGATCTCAAGAACGGGGCAATCATGGTCGATATCAGCACACACGATGCTTCGGAGTTCTGGAACTATGAGGCGGGACTCACCCCACTTGAAACGACTGCAGCTGCTCGCGGTCGATGATGAAGACTCAAACGTCGTACTGCTGCGCGAGCTGCTCGACCGTCTTACCCTCGTCGCCGAGTACCGCGACGATGACACGCGGCAGCACGCGTGGCGAATCGGCCGCACATGCGCTCTGCTGGCCCAGGGCATGGGCCTGCCCAAGCAGCAGATCGAGCTGATCAAGCACGCGGCGCCGCTACACGACATCGGCAAGATCGGCGTCCCGGACGCGATCCTGCTCAAGCCCGGCAAGCTGTTCGACCCCGAGCTCGAGATGAGCATGGCGCACACCACGATCGGCGCCGAGATCCTCGCCGGAAGCGAAAGCCCGCTGCTGCAGATGGCAGAGCAGATCGCCTTGACCCATCACGAGCGCTGGGACGGGCGCGGCTACCCGCAGGGTCTGCGCGGCGATGAGACCCCCCTGCCCGGACGCCTGGTCGCAGTCGCCGACGTGTTCGACGCCCTCACGCACGAGCGTCCGTACAAGGAGGCGTGGCCCGTGCGCGAGGCCCTCAGCGAGATCCTCAGCCAGGCCGGCCAGCAGTTCGATCCGAGCGTCGTTGCCGTGTTCGCGAGGCTCGACCACCAGATGCTGGTGGAACCGCTCAGCGAGTGGGGGCCACCGGCAGAGGCCGAGTCCGTAGCGCGTCCGCGCGCGCGCGCGACGGCCCAGGTGTAAAGCCCGCGGCTGCCCCCGCCATCCGTTGGGCCTAGCTATGTTCGTGCGCCTCGCCCCGGTCTGTCGCTGAGCGCTCGCGTGTTTCGCGCACGGCAGGAATGTGAGTCTGCGTGCCACTTTGCTCGCACTCGGTTAGAAACGTGTCCAGCAGCTCGTTGTAGGGCGTCCCGGCGCCGGGGATGGTGTGGCCGAATCCGGCAACTCTTGCCCGCCGCGCGTGTAGCTGCTCTGCCAGCGTGTCGCAAACCGTCTCGAACACCGGTGAATGCCCTCCGGAGATCACCAGCTTGGGAAAGGCGGCCGCCGCCAGCGTTCGCAGAGGCAGCTCGGCCTCCCACGGGGGACGCTCGCGCATCAGCATGCGCGCCCCCTGCAGCAGCTGGCCGGTGAGCTGCGGCGGCGTCTCGCGCAACGAGCCGGCGCCTCCGCGGAATGCCTCGAGGAACTGCGCGGGCGTCAGCGTGTCCGTGCGCTGGTACAGGAGCTCGCCGTTGGCGATCTGCGCGTTAACGTGCCCCACGCCGGCGGCGACCCGCAGGCAACCGGGCTCAGAGACCGTCAGCGAACGCACCGCGTGCGGACGCAGGGCCGCGGCGCACAGCGCGATCACAGCGCCGTAGGAGTGTCCCACGAGGTGCGCCCCGCTTCCGAGCAGTTCGGCGATCAGCGGTGCCTCAACCTCGAAGTCGCCGCGCGCGATCGCCGGACTGCGTCCGAAGCCCGGACGGTTCGGAATGCACAGCGTCCAGTGCTCAGCCAGAGCTTGCTGTCGCCGCCAGGTCGTTTCGCCACCGACCACGCTTCCGTGGACGAGCACCACGGTTGGGCCGCTGCCGGTACATGTGACCTCGAGATCCGCGCCCGTCAGCCGCGTCATTGCGTCGGTCATGCGTGAGGATCGCCCCCGCCCTGGCCGCCGGGCTGTGGATAGATCGTGTCCCCGCGCGCGAGCATCGCCACGTACTTCTCGATGCGCCTCGCTCGCGCGTCCGCGCGCTTGAGCGTTTCGATTCGGTACAGAATCGCGTAGCGGTTCTGACCGGTGAGCGTCTGGAACGTCGCCTGCGCCGCGCGATCCGCGGCCAGCGCCGCCGCCAGATCGTCGGGCACCACGATGGCCGCCTGCCCCTCGTAGGCCGCGTCCCAATTGCCGTTCGCCTTCGCCTGCTCGATCGCGGCGACGCCCGCCGGGTGCATACGACCCTCGGCGATCAGCTGCTCGACGAGGCCCACGTTACGCCGCGACCACTTGCTGCGCTTACGCCGGGGCGTGAACCGCTGCCGGTAGGTCAGCTCGTCGCGGCGACGCACCTGCCCGTCGATCCAGCCGTGGCACAGCGCCTCCTCGAGCGCCTGGTCGTAGCTCAGTCGGGTCGGCTCGGTCGTGCCCTTCTTGGCGAGCACCAGCCACACCCCCGACAGGTCGGCGTGATGGTCACCGAGCCAGGCTCTCCAAGCTCGGCTGTCCGCGATCATGAGCTCCGGTAGATCGCCTCCCATAGCCCCAGGGTCGCAGACGCCCGTTGGTCGGACACGTCCGCTACCGTTGCCCAGGGATGGCGGCGACCGGCAACACGGGCGGACGGTCGAGCAAGTTGATTCTGGCGGCGATGATCTTCGCCGTCTCGATGACCTTCATCGATCAGACAATCGTCTCGATCGCGGCGCCCGAGATCCAGCGCAAGCTGGGCCTCACCAGCACGGGGGTGCAGTGGGCGATCAACGCCTACCTGCTCTCGCTCGCGTCGCTGTTCGCGTTCGGGGGCCGACTCGGCGACACCCTTGGCCACCGCAAAATGGTGACGCTCGGCGTGATCATGTTCGCCGGCGCCTCGGCGTTGTGCGGGCTGACGCCGACGGGCAGCCTGGCCCAGGCCTGGATCGTGACCTTTCGGATCCTCCAGGGCGCGGGCGGGGCGATCATGTTCCCGGCCGCACTCGCGATCGTCGTGCAGTCGTTTGACCTACACGAACGTGGGCGCGCGCTGGCGTTGTTCTTCGGGATCGCGGGTGGCCTGACGGCGCTCGGGCCGATCCTCGGCGGCTATCTGACGCAATGGACTTGGCGCGCGATCTTCTGGGTCAACATCCCGGTCGCGGTGATCGCGCTCGTGCTGATCGCGATCTCCAAACCGGTCACGGACTACCGGCCGGCTCGACTCGACTATCGCGGGCTCGTGCTGATCACGGCCGGCGTTGCGCTGAGCGTGTTCGGCTTTCAGCAGTCGGCACCGTGGGGATGGAGCAATCCCGCGATCGGCATCTGCATCGCCGCCGGCCTGCTGCTGCTGATCGTGTTCATCCGCGTCGAGGCGCGCACCGAGTCGCCGCTGATCGAAGTGAAGATCTTTCGCATTCGGGCGTTCCTGGTCGAGAACCTCGTGCTGTTCATCTCGATGCTCGTTTTCATACCGCTGTTCTTCTTCGCCAGCGAGTACGCGCAGATTTCACTCGGCAAAACGCCCTCGAACGCCGGCGTCTACATCCTGTACTTCTTCATCGGCTTCGTCGTGGCCGCCCAGATCGGCGGACGCATGCTCGACCGTGTTGGCGCCAAGCGTCCGGTCGTGCTCGGCTGCGCGCTCGGCGCGGTCGGCCTATGGCTGCTGGCCGGCAAGCTGACCGACCTCAGCTTCGGGGCGCAGCAGGGCTACATCATCCTCGCCGGAGCCGGCATCGGGATGATGCTCGGAACGGCGAACACCGACGCCGTCAACAGGGCCTCGAGGCTCTCCTACGGCGAGGCCACCGGCATCACCCAGACGGTGCGCAACTACGCCGCCAGCATGGGACTGGCGATCCTCGGCACGATCCTGGTCTCGCAGATGCGCTCGCGTCTGACGACGTCACTGGTCTCGCAGGGCCTGTCAAGCGGGACGGCGCACGCACGTGCATCGAGCATTGCTCAGTCTCAAGGCTCGAGCGCAGGCGCCGCGGCGATTCCGCACTTCGTTCGCCTCGACTTTGCCTACGCGACCCGCTCGGTCTTCTACGTGATGGCAGCGATCATGCTGGCCGCCGCGATCGTCGCGATGTTCGGACTGCGCCCCGGCGTGCAGGAGCAGCCGGCGGCCGCCGGCGAACCGGCGCTCGCCGAGGGCTCGCCCGACGGCCTGGCCGTGGGCGCGGACATCAGGCCGGCGCCGCAGCCCTGATCGCGTCTGCGGCCGCGGCGCTTCCCGGCTTCGCCCTCCCGATCACCGCTCTCGCGGCCACTTGACAGAGGGTTGGTGATAAGAGTTAACTCCTGTACCTGTCTGTGTAAGGCCCCGGTTTTGCTGGGCCTGGGCAGATAGTTGGGGGCTTGACAGGGGGTTGTTGATAAGCGCTGGACGGCGTCATCAAAAACTTTTGTTGACATCGCTATTGACATGGCTATTGACATGTAGTAATCTGCGTTTTCTAAGGCAATGTTGTTGGGGTGGTTGCCCCGGGGAGAGCAGGTGAGCGCTCGATCCGGACGACCATGAGGGGCTGGTGGAGGTGATTCTGCGATGGCCACTGGGTATCTTCGTGAGCGTAACGGTAGGTTCTATGTAAGAACGCGGGTTCTGGCCGTGGATTCTGTCACGGGCGAGTCGCGTTGGAAGCAAGTCGAGAAGGCCGCGGGGCGTTCGCGGCGCGGAGCCGAGCGGATGTTGCGCGGCCTGCAGGCGGACGTCGAAGATGGACGGTTCGTGCCGACGAGCATGTCGGTGCTCGAGCTGGGACGTAAGTGGCTGACGGAGCACGTCAGCCCCAACCTCAAGCCCGGAGCGGCCGCCAACTATCGCGGCACGTTCTATCTGCATGTGGCGCCGGCTCTGGGCAACGTACGCGTCGATGACGTGCGCCCGCAGATGATCCGGGCGCTGCTGGGCCGCAAGCGGGCCGAGGGTCTGAGCGAGCAGACGGTCGCGAAGATCCGCCGGCACGTGCACGCGATGTTCGCGTTCGCTCAGGACGCGGGTTTGGTGAGTGTCAATCCCGCTGATGCCGCACGCGCGCGTGGGCAGAAGCAGGCGACACGCCGCGCGCGCGGAACGGAGCTGTCTCCTGTCCAGGTCAAACGATTCCTCGACTCGTGCTCAGCGCGCTGGAGGCTGTTCTTCACGGTCGCGCTCGACACCGGTCTGCGCCGGGGCGAGCTGATCGGCCTGCGTTGGGCGGATGTTGACCTGCTCGAGCGCATCCTGTACGTGCGTCGCAGCATTGGCGCCTATGACGATCCGGACACCGACGGCGGCGAGCAGCTCCTGTCGACCAAGACCGAGGCCAGCCAGCGGCTGGTGCCGATCCTGGACGGCGCGCAGGAGGCGCTCGAGACGTTGTACGCGTCCGCGCTGGACATCAGCGACGATGCGCCGGTGTTCGCCACGATCGAGCGCAAGCCCGGTCGCGACGGCATCATGCGTCCGATCGGCCGCCCGCTCAGCCCGCGCATGGTTACGCGCGTGTTCCGTCGCTACGCCGAGCGCGCGTGCCTGCCCGACACGATGCGCCTGCACGATCTGCGGCACACGGCGATCACCAACGCGATCGGCCAGGGCGAGGACATTCTGCTCGTCTCCGCGTTCGCAGGGCACGCCAAGACCTCGACCACGGTCGATGTCTACGGCCACCTGATGCCCGACCGCGTTCGCGAAGCCGCAAAACGCATGCATTCGATCAGCGGACCGAGCCGCAACGGGGCGCAGGCTCCAGCCGGAGCGCATGCTCAGGCGCCGGCCGGTCAGCAGCAGTTCATGATCGATCGGGCCGCGGCACCTGACTCGGAGCTCTGGTGATAGGCAACGGAACTGAACCCGCGTGCAATCCGTGAACGATTGGGATCGCAACGGTCGTGGGATCGGTATGACACCGGGCAAAGGATTGGAATGGCAAATGGGGAACAGGATCGGAATGGCAAGGGGGCAGACGGTCGCTCAGATGGGCAGCTCGCGATGACCGCAGCCACGGCGTTATCCGATCGCGCAGCAGACAAGCCGTTGAACGGGAGCTCTCACGATCGACCGATAGCGGCGCGGCAATCGCAGTGGCCGGCCGCGCCCGCCACAGACACCACCCGCAGACGTAGACTGAGGCGGGTGAGCAGAGACGCCGACGCGCAGCCGATGCTGGTGCTTCAACACATCGGCTGCGAGCCACCGGCGGCCTACGAGGAGGAGCTGACCGCACGCGGTCTCGCGCTCGATCGCGTGCGCCTCGACAGGGGCGAGGCGCTGCCCGACTGGCGCGCCTACAGCGGCATCGTCGCGATGGGCGGGCCGATGGGTGCGTACGACGATGAGCTGTATCGCTGGCTCGCGCCGGAGAAGCGGCTGATCGCCGACGCCGTGCGTGCAGGCAAGCCCTACTGGGGGGTCTGTCTCGGTGCGCAGCTGCTCGCCGCCAGCCTCGGCGCGAGCGTGACCCCGGGAGTGGCGCCCGAGGTCGGAGTTTTCCCGGTCGAGCTCGCCGATGCCGCCGCCGACGATCCGGTGTTCTGCGCCGCGCCGGCGGAATTTCAGGCGTTTCACTGGCACGGCGACACCTACGCGCTTCCACACGGCGCGATGCAGTTGGCTCGCTCCGAGCAATACGAGCAGCAGGCGTTCGTTTACGAACATGCCTACGCGCTGCAGTTTCACCTCGAGGTGAACGCCGCGCTCGTGCAGGAGTGGCGCGACGTTCCCGCGTATGCCGAGAGCCTCGAGCGCCTGCCGGCCGGCCCACCAAAGCCCCCACTCGCGGAGCAGGTGGCCGCCACGCAGGAGGCCTGCATCGAGCTTGCGCGCGGCCTGTTCGGGCGCTGGCTCACGCACGTCGTGGCCGGGGCGCCGCTCGTCGTTTGATCGCCCGGACCGCTCATTCGTCGCCCCCGCTGCGACCCCAGCGGGCCGCAGCGGCGCGCCTGGCAGCCTCTGAGCGCTGCTCCGGCGTCATGTTCTCAGCGCGCGCTTTGCCGCCCTTCAAGCCGCCTTTGCGGCCCAGCTCGACCGCCGCCGGGTTCTTCTCGGGATCGGGCTCGGCAACTTCGCCGGTGGCGATGTCCACGACCAGCTTGCCGAGCTGGTTCGGGTCGCGGGGTCTGCCTGAGCGGTCAGGCACACGCTCATGCTAGCGCGCCATACAAAGGCAAAAAAAGACCCGGCCCACGAAGGGGCCGGGTGAGTGATGCGTCATTATAGATCGGCCCCCGGCGAACTGCAACCCTTGATGCAATTTCGCTACCAGGCGCTTGGCTTGGAGATCTTCCCTACCGGATCTGGCATTTGGTGGGCGATGTAGTCGCGGGCTTGCAGCGTAGCCGACCAATGTTTCCCCACCCGGGCACTTGGCGCGCTCTTTAGGACCGCCCGCCAGGGGCTTATCGCCAGGATTGACGATCCCCACCGGCAGTCGTTCGCGAGCCCTCTGCACTGGTAGCTGAAGATCGCTGTCATTCGATACGACGATGGCGGCATCAACACGACCGGCGAACATATCGATCAGCAGGTGGGTTGCCACGTTTACGTCCGAACCCTTCTCCTCCCGATGAAGGTAAGAGACCAGGAACCGAGCCTCGGGGACCTCCGTACCCGAGGAGTCATGGACCATGACGGGCCATCTGGAGGTGGCCAGAACCGCTCGGTTTTTCCCGTCGCGTTCAGCAAGCGGCGCGACCTTCGTTCGTCGCACAAAGTTGCCGAACTCGATCTCGTCGGCGCTTCCAGACGCCTTCAGCGCGCGGAGGTAGACGTCCTGATCGCGAGGACTAGTCGGATCGTCCTTGCCGCTGACCCTTGCCGTGCAGTAGACAAGACGCTCGATAGTGGCTCCGCCAGCTACCCATTCCCGCGGGAGCGACGCTTCGACGAGGCACCTCACGTTGACCCAGCGCCAACCCGTCGTGCTGCGCCCGCACAGCGCCCGTGCGCCGAAGTACATGTTGAAGCCGTCTATGTAGACGCCCACTCTCATTGGGCGGGAATCCTATTCGGCTGGACGGACTTTGAAGGCCTACCGGCATGATGAGCGAGCGAGCCGCCCATACTCAAACTGAGACACCACCGAAAAAATGAAAATATATCGAGGCGAAGCGGGGGGGGGGATCGTCGCAGGCGATCCCAGTCAGCCGCTCGCACCGGCACCCGCGCCGACACGAGCGGACGGCGTGCCGGCCGCCGCCGGACGCGGAGCGGTGAAGCCGGCCAGCAGCGGCAGCCCGAGCAGCGCCACGCCGGCCATCGCCAGAAATGCCGCGAGCGGCTCGTGTACGAGTGCCTGCACCAGCAAGGCCACCACCAGGCCGCCGAGATTGCCGGCCATCCAGATGATCGCGCCGGCCGTGCCGGCAGCCGCGCCGGCGAGCTGCTCGATCATCGTGAGGATCACGGGCAGCGCGGGCAGCAGCACCAGGCCCAGCGCGACCATCGCAACGGCGCGCGCGCCGAGCCATGGAGCGACCCCCAAGGCGACACAGCCAATGCAGGTCACGAACACTGCCGCGCGCAGAAAGCCGCGCTCGCTGCGCCCCGCGGCGACCCGTTGTGGCAGCACAGCGCACCCGATCGTCCCGGCAACCACCATCGCGACCAGCAGCGCGCCGGCGGTCGCTTCCGAGACGCCGGACGGATGCAGCAGGGTCTGCAGCCAGGTGGCGAGCCCTACGAAGATGCCAAAGCCGCCGAACACCAGCCCGCACAGCGTGCGCATGGTCGGCTGGGCCCACAGTGCCCGCGCGGTGCTGCCTTCGATCGCCGCGTGCTCGTTGCTCGCCTGTCCTCGGTGACGGAGCGTGATGGCCAGCGCCACGCTCGGTATCACCGTCAGCGCAGCCTCGAGCACCAGCAAGCGTTCGATGTGCCCGTGTGCCCCCACCGTCGGACCGAGCAAGAGGGCGATCAGCATGCCGACGAAGCCGCCGGCGGACGCGATCGAGATTCCGGCTGGACGTTGCTCGACCGGCAGATACTCGCCGGCGAGCTTGCTGATCGCGCTCAGCACGACCGGCTGTGACACCGCCACGATGATCTGACCGGCCATGGCCCAGGCAAACGTGTCTCCGCCCAGACGCACGAGCGCTCCCACCGCGACCAGGCCACCGCCCGCGGCGAGCGTCGCGCGAAACGCGCGATCGAGCAGGACCCCGGCTGGGATCGCCAGCACCACATACAGCAGCGGGAAGATCTCCGCCAGCCAGCCCACCGCGCCGACCGACACGCCGTAGTGTCGCGCCGACTCGGTAGTGATCGCCGCATACGTCAGCCACAGCACCTGGGTCGAGGCGCACACCAGCGAATAGGCGATGATCACCGGCCAGCCGCCCGCCCGCTTGAGCTTGACCTCAGCAGCAGCCGACCGGGAATGGGAGCTGATTGTGGCCATTTCGCTCCTTTTACCGCATCCGCCTCAGCCGGGGCCGCGGCGCATGGCTGTTGCGGGGGAACGGTGCGGCAAGGCGCGCCCGACGGTCCGGCGGGCGACGCGCGGGGCGGGCGGTGTACGGCCAGGCGCGCTGGACGGATCCGGGGTGACGCGCGGGACGGACATGCCACTGAGAGTCGCCGCGCCATGGATCGCACGGACGCGTACGCACGCGCGCGCGTACGATGCTGCTCGATCGCTACACCGTGCGCAGCGCCTCGGTGGGCGACAGGCGGGCGGCGCGCAGGGCTGGCACGAGCCCGGCGATGGTGCCGATCAGCAGCGCGGCCGCGAACCCGCCGGCCCAGGCGAGGGTGGGGATGACGATGGTCTCGTGCTTGGTGGTGGCGTAGACAGCCGTGGCAATCGCACCGGCGGCGATGCCGACGGCGCCGCCGGCGAGGGCGAGCAGGATCGCCTCAGAGAGGAATTGGGTGCGGATCTGTCCGCGGGTCGCACCAAGCGCGCGGCGCAGCCCGATCTCTGAGCGGCGTTCGAGCACGGAGATGACCATGATGTTGGCGACGCCGACGGCGCCGACCAGCAGCGCGACGGCGCCGAGCCCGAGGAACAGGCCGTTGAAGGCGCCTTGAGCGTCGGCGCGGGCGGTGAGCGTGGCGGACGGCTGGCTGACGTTGACTTCGTTGGGGGCTTCCGGGTCGGCGGTCGCGGCCAGCACGGACTGGACGGCCGCGACCTGGCTGTTCTCGGCGCGCAGGTAGACGGTGTTGGGGTGGCCGTCGAAGTGCAGGTAGCGTTCGGCGGCCTTGAAGCCGACGAGCACCGCGCTTTCGATTTCGGGGGTCAGCACGGAGGGGCCGAGGATGCCGGCGAGGTAGAACCATTGGTCGGCGACCCAGATGCGCTCGCCGGCGTAGATGTGGTCGATGCCGAGCCGCTGGGCAGCGGCCGTGCCGAGCACCGCCACCGGCTGCTGCGCGGTGGCGGCATTCAGGTAGCGGCCCTGTTCGACGTGGACGCCCAGGGTCTGCAGCAGGCCGAGGCTGGCTGCCTTGACTTGGAGGGCGTTGGTGTCGACTTCCGGGATCAGCGGGGTGCGGTACACCTTGCCTTCGACCTCTGCGCTCTCCGCGACGCTTTCGACCGGGTCGATACGCGCAATCATCGCCGGCGCCACCAGCGGCAGCTCGGCGGTCTTGCCGGCGAAACTCTGGCCGTTGGTGACCGTCAGCAGGTTCGTCCCCAGCTTGTCGATCTCTTCGAGCAGCCCGGCCTGGCTGGAGGAGGACAGGCCGAGCACCGCGACGATTGCGGCGACCCCGATCGCGATCCCGAGCGCTGACAGCCCGGCGCGCAGCCGCCGTGTGCGCAGCCCCACGCTCGCCACGCGGGCGAGGTCGCCGGCCCGCAGCCTCCGCGGCACCAGGTCCGCAGCGCTGGCGTCCACTCGAGTCCGGTTGGCGACGACGCTCACCGCGCGCTCAAGGAGCTTCGTTGACGAGCGCGAATGCCGCCGGCCGGGCGGGCCCGGCGCTGGCCTTGACGATGTAGCCGCCGGGCTGGGCGCTGGCTGTGAACGGCGGCGCCACGGCGACCCCGCAGGCGCCGGTCTTGACCCGCGCCGTATCGGCGTATGAGGTGTGGGAGCGATGGTGGTGGGAGCCGCGCGAGCGGATCGTGAAGCGTCCGCCGGCGGCCGGGGCGGAGAAGGTGACGAGCGCGCCCGGGACCGGGTTCTTGTCGGCGTCGGTGACGGTCACGGCGAGCGGGATCGGGAACGCGGCTCCTGCGAGGGTGGCCTGGGTGGCGCCGACGCCGGGCGCGATCTTGGCGGGCTTGCCGGCGCGATTGACCAGCGAGAAGCTGACCGGCGCGATCGTCGGACCCCCGGTTTTGCCGATGCCTTCTGTGCCGTTCGCGCCACCGCTCGAGACCGAGGCGGTCGCGGTGAACGAGCCGGCGGCCGTGTTCGCGATGAACGCGGAGGAGGTGGCGAGCCCGCTCGCGCCGGTGGTGGCGGTAGCCGTGGTCTCGCCACCGGCGAAGCTGGCGCCGGCGGGGGTGCTGGCGCCGCAGCTGCCGGCGGTGGCGGAGCCCAGCGTGAACGTAACGGTGGCGCCGGGCACCGGGTTGCCGCTCGCGTCCAAGACCTTGACCTGCAGCGGCTTCGGGTAGCGCCTGGCGACGCTTGCCGATCCGTTCTTCAGCGGGATCGCGAGGATCCTCGCCGGCATACCGACGGCCGTGTTCGTCAACGAGAACGAGACCGAGCCGTACTGCGAGCTGGCGGTGACGGAGTAACTGCCGGCCGTGTCGTTGGCGGTGAACGTCGGCGCGCTGACGCTGCCGGAGGCGTCGGCGCCGACGGTGGCCGCGTTGGAGTTGCTGGCGGAAAAGCGCCCGCTGGCTCCGGCGGCGGGCGCGCTGAACGTGACCGAGATGCCGGCTGCGCCCGTGACGGCGCAGCCGTTGCTGTTCGTAAGCGCGACCTGCAGGCCGCTCGCAAAGGCGGTGCCGAGCGTGGCCGTCTGCGGCGTGCCGGCGACGAGCGTCATCTGGTTTGGCGGGTTGGACGACGGGCAGCTGGATGTCCCTGCGGAGCCGCTTTCGTCGGGCGAGCTGACGCCGGGCGAGCTGACGCCGGGCGAGCTGGCGCTTTCCCCGAAGGCGAGCGCCGGAGCACCGGCGATCATCGCGGCGCAGGCGCCCAAGCCGGCGAGCAGCGCCAGGGCGAGCGCCGCGCGGCGGCCGCCCCGGTCCAGCCGAGCGCGCGCGCCGCAGGCTACCGCGGCGAGGCGGCCACCCGGCCGGTCGGGGCGTCGCGCGGTCATCGGTTGAGCGCTTCCTGTGCGCAGGTGTCGGCGACGATCTGGCCGTCGAGCATCTGCACCTGGCGGGGCAGGCGGGCGGCGAGGTCGTGGTCGTGGGTAATCACGAGGATCGTCGCGCCCTGCGCGTTGAGCTCTTCCAGCAACGCGAGGATGGTTTCGCCGGACGCGCTGTCGAGGTTGCCGGTCGGCTCGTCCGCGAGCACGATCGCGGGGCGGCCCACGAGCGCGCGCGCGATCGCGACGCGCTGGCGCTCGCCGCCGGAGAGCTTGTTCGGGCGAAAGCCAGCGCGCTCGGCGAGCCCCACTCTGGCGAGCGCCTCCGCCGCCCGCTCACGGCGCTCGGCCACACCGACGCCGGCGTAGAGCAGGCCGTCGGCGACGTTCTCGAGCGCGGTCGAGTGCTCGGCCAGAAAGAACTGCTGAAAGACGAAGCCGACACGGGTGGCGCGCAGCGCCGCAAGCTCGCGATCGGACAGCTGTGCGGCGTCCAGTCCGGTGATCGAGACCACACCGGAGGTCGGGCGCTCGAGCGTGCCGATCACGTGCAGCAGCGTGGTCTTGCCAGACCCCGACGGGCCGACGATCGCGGCAAGTTCGCCTTCGCACACGACCAGGCTGACGTCCCGCAACGCGTAGACGGGCGGATCGGCGCCGTAGACCTTGCTGACGCCGCGCAGCTCCAGCACCGTTGGCGGCGCCCGACCGTCATCGGCGTACGCGACCATGATCGGCTGTCCGGTCATGACGACGTTGCCGGCACGACCACGCGCTGGCCGGGTGAGAGCTGGCCGCTGACCTGTACGAGCCCTTCGGCGTCGTCGAACAGGCCGACGGTGACGGCCACGAGCCGGTGCAGGCGGCCTTCGGCGACCTCGACTGCGTAGCCGCCGCCGGCGAGCGCCAGCAGCGCGTTGACGGGCACCGCCAGCACGTTTTCGACGTGTTCGGTGGTGATCTCCACGTTCACGGGCGCCTGGTCGAGCTGCCCGGTCGCGGCTGGGTCGGTGGGGGTGGCGAGGACTTCGACGGTGGGCGCGCTTTCTTCTTCGCCGCCGTGGCCAGAGCTGGACGGCGTGGTCGCGACGCTCGAGACGTAGGTGATCCTGCCCGGCGTGTTCTGGTTGTCCGGCAGGGTGATCGTGACGGTGTCGCCGGCCTTGACGCTCGCCTGCTGGGAGGCGTCGAGCGCCATCTTGACCTGGCGCGCGGTCGAGGTGATCGCGAGCACCGGCCCGGGCATCACCGTCGAGCCGACCGTCGGGGTCACGCTCGTGACGCGCACCGCCCCGGCGTGGAACACCACCGAGCCCACCAGCAGCTCGCCCGTGACCGACGCGCCGTGCGCGGCCTGCAGCGCGCGAATCGCCGCTGCGGTGGCGGCCGTGAACTGATCGCCGCCGGCGAGCCCCTGTCCGTAACCCAGCGCCTGCAGGTTCGTGTTCAGCTCGGCCACATCAGGCCCCGGCGGCATGCCCGCGAGGAACGCCCGCGTGGCAGGCACCGACCCGTACAGCAACAGCACCGGCTGGCCGCCGATCTGATACAGGGTCTGCCCGCGAGCGATGATCTGACCGACCGACGGCAGCGCCGTGAACGTCGAGCCCTGGCCGTAGAGGGCAGCCGAGGTGCGGCTCGTGGACAGGCTGGACTGCGCGCTCGCGAGCTGTTTTTCCGCCGAGGACACCTGCACGCGGTCGCTCCCCACCTTCATCGATTCGCTCGTCACGCTCTGCTTGGCGGTCGCGACCGCCTGCACGTCGCTCGCGCACGCGCCTGAGCTCGACCCGCTGGGCGAAGAGGCGCCGGGCGAGCTTTCGCCGCTCGACGGGGAGCCGGCGGAAGCCGCTTCCGCGGCGCCCTCGCCTGCGCAGTCCACCTGCTCCTTGGCCCGCGCCGCCGCCAGCGTCGCTTCACTTCCCGTGAGCGCCTGGGTGTCCCTCGCCAGCGTGGTCCTCGACGTGGCCAGCTGTTCTTCCGCCCTCGCGACCTGCTGGCCGGCCTGTTCGATCGCGGACGGGGCGGTCCCGGACGGCACGCGGATCGTCGAGGAGCCCGCATAGCCGAGCGTGCCGCTGACCTGCGTCTGCTGTGACAGCGACTGCCGCTTGACCGTCGTCACCGTGGTCGCGGTGGCGTTGTCCGCGACGCCTGCGCTCGACTTGCCCCCACCGGCGAACGGGTCGGTCACGATCAGCACCACCACCGCCACGACTACCGCAAGCCCGGCGAGCGCGAGCATCCTGCGCCGGGCGCGACCGGCCGGCGGGGGGATCCGCGCGCGCTCGCCGGAGGCTCCGGGCGGGACGCCGTCTTGGGTGCCCTCGGACGGTGGCTGGGTAACAGATGTCGCGTCGCGGGACATCGACGTCGGGCTCCCTGACATCGACGTTGCCTCCCCTGACATCGACGTTGCCTCCCCGGACACCGACGTCTCCTCCCCGGACATCGCAGTCGCCTCGCCGGATATCGGCGTCGGCTCGCCGGACACGCGATCGTTCACCGCTCACCACCCACCGGGATGTTTTTAGGACACCCACGGTTTCGGGAAGGTATCGCCGGTTTCACGAACAAATGCACGCCCACGGCTCACTGGGCACGGCGCTCATGCCGCAGCGCGCGACGAGCATGGCCGGCGCCCGCGAGCACGGCCACGCCGACATCGATATTCGTGATACGCCGTTCCCGACGTTCACGGAGCCACGACCGCGTTGCCCCCGGACTGGGCGCCCCCGGGTGCGGCCGCTGCGCTTCCGGCCGGGGGTCCCTTCGGTCCGCCCATAATCGACTGGCACGCTTTCTGCGCGGACTGAAACTGGGGCGAGTTGGGATCGATCCCGCCCGGGCCGCCCTGCTTGCCGCCGAGATGTATCCGAACACCGCCGCCGCTGTGGGAGAATTCCGGGTCGGGGAAGTTGGGGACTCCGTGGCTGCGCATGCATTCGGAGAACTTCAGCGCTTTTTCCTGCATCTTGGCCTGTTCGGCGGGGCTCGGGGGCTTGCCTCCGTTCGGCGCCAGCTTTGCGCAGGCCTTGCTGGCCGCCTGGAACTGCGCCGATTCCGGATTGACGCCGCTGACATGGCCGTTGTGGTTCTCGCTGCGGATGAGCAGCTTGCCTTCCGTCGGTTCGGGGAATTCGGGCACTCCGTGCGTGCGCATGCACTGCGAGTAGGCGACCATCTTCTGCTGGGCGACCGCGGGGCTTTCTGAGGAGGGTGAGCCGCCGGGGGCGCCCGCGTCTGAGCTGGTTGATGTGGCGGATTCGTTGGGGGAAAGGCGAGCGACGCCGGGGCCAGAGGAGGAGCCGCCGCAGCCGGCGACTAGCAGGGCGGCGCAGGCAAGCACGGCCACGCTGAGGTTGATTCTCGTCATGTCTTGATCTCCTTCACCTTCAGGTGGTGGGTGTTCGCCGTTGGGGGGAGGTGGTGACCGTACGGACCGTGCGGCCGTGCGCTCGGCGTCGAGATGACCGGACATGGGAGCCCTTCGCTGGCCGGCGCTATGCCGACATCATGCTTGAGGGATCCTGAGAATTGGCTGAGAGAAGGCGAGGAGCTTCCTAAGTGATGCCCGACGCCGTTGGAGCATCCTGATTGAATCCGGCGAGCTCGGCGGTCATGTGTGGGCCTCATGCGACCGGTTGTAACCCCGCGGCGGTTACACCGTGGTGACACAACTCGTCACCGGCCTGCTCGCTGCCAGATGTCGCGTCACTCGACGGTGTGCTCGAGCATGGGAGAACTCGACCTGGCCGTTCGAGAAACTGCGGCCCGGGGAAGTTGGCGATGCCACGTGAGGGATCGCCTCCGGATCGCCATCGACGGCCGACCACGACGCTCACGGGATCCGCACCGCGTTACCCCGGGATTCGGCTCCGCTGCCGCCCGGTCCGCCGCTGGCGCCCGGTGGTCTGGGCAGGTCGGACTGGCAAGTTCTCTGCGCCGCCTTGAATTGCGGCGAATTGGGATCGATCCCACTGCCCTTTTCTATCTTCACGCCGCCTCCGGAGACGCCCGGGTCAGGGAAGCTGGGGACTCCGTGGGTGCGCATGCACTGGGAGAACTTCAAGGCGCCTTCCTGCATCTTGGCCTGTTCCGCCGGGCTCGGGACCCCGCCCTTGGCGCCCCGGGGCAAGAGCTTGTCGCAGGCCTTCTGGGCCGCCTGGAACGCGGGCGACGAGGGATCGACCCGAGCGCCCAGCCGGACGACCCCGCTGGCGGTCGGATCCGGGAAGTCGGGCACGCCGTGGGAGCGCATGCATCCGGCGAATGCGAGCGCCGCGGCCTCTGGCGTGGCCGATCGCGGGCCGGCCGCAGCTTCGCCGGTCGCGGCGCTCGCGCCGAATTCCCGCGAGGAGGACTCGCCGGCGCCGTCCGCGGCCGAGCCCCCGGAGGCGTTCGCGAGGTGAGCGACGCCCGAGCTGGATGAGCCGCCGCCGCAGCCGGCGACGAGCAGGGCGGCGCTGGCAAGCAGGGCCACGCTGAGACTGGAGCCGACGCTGATTTTCGTCATGTGTCTTGGTCGGTTTTCGTCAGTGGTTGTGCAGCGGGAACGCGCACGCCGCCGCCGCCCGCATGAACATCGGCGACTGCTCGTCGATCGAGCCCATCACGAGAATCACTCCTTCGATGTCGCTTATCACGAAGCGCCCAGCGCCGGCTGGTGGGTGAAGGTTGGACGGGACCGAGGTCCTGGGGTCGGGGAATTCGGGGACGCCGTGCCGGCGCATGCACTGCGCGACCTCCAGGTAATGCGCCAACGTCTGTGCGGAGGGGGGCGGTCCTGAACCGGGGCCTTCGGGCTGGAACTTCTTGCACTTCGACTGCGCCGCTTTGAACGCGGGCGATGAGGGATCGACGCCAGCGCCCCGCCGGAAGACGAAGCCCCCGCCGGCCGTCGGGTCTGGGAAGTTGGGCAGGCCATGGGAGCGCATGCAGCTGGCGAACGCGAGCGCCGCGGCTTCCGGCGAGCGCGAGCGCCGGCTCGGAGCGCCGTCGCCGGTCGCGGTCGCGGACCCTGTGCTCGTGGGGAGATGCGCGACGCTTCCGGTGGAGGGCGAGCTGCCGCCGCAGCCGGCGAGGAGCACCGCGACGGCCGCCAGCGCGAGCGCCCCGAGCGTACCCGCCCGGGTATGTTCTTTGTGCGTATGCGTCATGCGCACGGTTGTACGCGCGGGCCGGTTACACGGTGGTGACACGGTTTTGTCACCGGTCTGTAACCGCGGCTCGTGCAACCTGCCAGCATGGGAAGCGACGTATGAGAGTGCTGCTCGTCGAGGATCACGTGGAGCTGGCGCAGACGCTCGCCATCGGGCTGCGCCGCGAGGGGATGGCGGTTGACCTCGCCCACGACGGGCGCCAAGCGTTCGCGCACGTGGCCGTCACCGACTACGACGTGCTCGTGCTCGATCGCGACCTGCCGGACGTGAGCGGCGACGAGGTCTGCCGCTCGCTCGTGAAGGACGGGCGCGAGAGCAAGATCCTGATGCTCACCGCCGCTGGATCGGTCGAGGACCGCGTCGGCGGTCTCGGCATCGGCGCCGACGACTACATGCCCAAGCCGTTCGCGTTCGCCGAGCTCGTCGCGCGCATCCGCGCGCTCGGCCGGCGCTCGGGCTCGCCGCTGGCGCCCGTGCTCGAGCACGGCGACCTGCGCGTCGATCCCGCCCATCGGCTGGCCACACGCCGGGGCGAGTCGCTCGCGCTCACTCCCAAGGAGCTCGCGCTGCTCGAATACCTGCTCGCGGCCCGGGGCCGCGTGGTATCTGCCGAGGAGCTGCTCCAGCGTGTGTGGGACGAGAACGCAAACCCGTTCACCACCACGGTAAAGGTGACGGTCAGGCGCCTGCGGGCAAAGCTCGGCGATCCTCCGGTGATCGACACGGTGCCGCGGGGTGGATACAGGATCTGAATGAGCGCGCCAACGTCGGCTTCACCCGCAGCGATCCCGCCGGCATCCTCCGCCGAGCGTCGCCCGCGCCGGCGCCTGGCGCGCCTGCTCCGGCCTCCCCGGCGCACGGTGCGCCTGCGGCTCACGCTGATCTACGGCGGCGTCTTTTTGCTCTCCGGCGGCGTGCTGCTCGCGATCACGTATGTGCTCGTCGGACAGACGAGCAGCGGACCCAACTACTCGGCCGGGATCACCGCAAAGGGGGCGATCGTCAAAGGGCCGCGCGGCAACAACGTCACCCTGCAGACCGTGCTGCCCGCGACCGCCCGTGCCGCGCCGAAGGCCGCCTCGAGGGTGCATCCTGCGCCGGAAGGCAAAGCGGGCGGGCCGCACGTTTTTCTGCGCGCTCCGTACGCACGCGGCGGCGCGCCGGTCAAGGGCCCCAGCCAGGTGAACGCGACCGTCAAAGGGCTCGAAGGGGCATTTGCAACCAATGGGGCCGGGCCGGTGGGGCTCGGAGTGGCGTCTGCGACCAATGGAGCCGGCCCGGTGGGGCTCGAATTTCCGGGCGGCGGACTCGTGACGGTTGACCAGGCCCGTGCGCAGGCGCGCGAACTCGAGCTCGTGACGCTCGAGCAGGCCCGCGCGCAGGCGCGCAAGCTCGAAGCGCTGGGACGCCAGCAGCACGGCGAAGAAATGCACAGGCTGCTCGTCGATCTGGGCATTGCCCTGGCGATCGTGGCGATTCTCTCGTTGGGCCTCGGCTGGTTCCTCGCCGGCCGCCTGCTGCGGCCCTTGCAGACGATCACGAAAGCGGCGCGGGCGATCTCGGCAAAGAGCCTGCACAGGCGACTGGCGCTGCGCGGGCCGAGCGACGAGCTGCGTGAGGTGGGCGACACTTTCGACGAGCTGCTCGGGCGCCTGGAGCGCTCGTTCGAGGCTCAGCGCCAGTTCGTCGCCAATGCCTCGCACGAGCTGCGCACGCCGCTGACGCTCGAGCGGGCGATCGTGGAGGTGACGCTCGCCGATCCGTGCGCGAGCAACGAGACGCTGCGCGCGACCTGCGAACGCGTACTGGCGATCGGCGAGCAGCAGGAGCGCACGATCGACGCGCTGCTGGCGCTCGCACGGAGCGAGCGCGGGCTCGAGGGCTATGAGCCGTTTGACCTGAGCCGGCTGGCACGCGAGGTGATCGCTGCTCGCAATCCGGAGATCGCAAGCCGTGGCCTGCACCTCGAAAGCGATCTCGACGACGCTCGCACGAGCGGCGACCCAAGCCTCGCAGAGCGGCTCGTCGCCAACCTGATCGACAACGCCGCGCGCTACAACCTCAGCGGCGGATGGGTGAGCGTGACGACCGCCACGACGAGCGGTCGAGCGATCCTCACCGTGTCAAACAGCGGCCCGGTCGTGCCGCCTGACGACGTCGAGCGGCTCTTTAGCCCCTTCCAACGGATCGGCGCCGCTCGCGCGAGCCAGGGTGACGGTCACGGCCTCGGGCTGTCGATCGTGAGCGCTATCGCCGCCGCCCACGACGCAGACCTGCAGGCACGCGCACGACCCGAGGGAGGCCTTCACATCGGCGTCAGCTTTGCCGCCACCGCTTCGCCGAGCGAGCTGGACGAGACCGCCGACGCACCCACCACGGCGGCGCCCACCGCAGCGGGACTTCCGAGGTGATGTGTGAGGCGATGTCGGACTTGCGAGGTGACGTGCGAGGCGATGTCGGACTTCCGAGGTGACGTGCGAGGCGATGTCGGACTTCCGAGGTGATGTGCGAGGCGATGTCGGACTTGCGACGCGATGCGTGAAGCAACCCGGGAAGTCGTTGAGCGGAGGCCAGGAGCTTCCTAGACGACGCCGGAGGCCGTCCGCGCCTCGCGCTGGGACGCGGCGAGCTCGCCGTCGGTCATCTGAAGCGACGGAAGCTCGAGCGTCAGGCGGGCGCCTCCGCCGGGGTCGTTGGCGGCGTGCACCGCTCCACCGTGAGTCTCGGCCATCTGTCTGACGATCGCCAGCCCGAGCCCAGACCCGGGCCGCCGGCGAGCCACAGGGGACCTGTAGAACCGGTCAAAGACGCGGGGCAGGTCCTCCGCGGCGATCCCTGGGCCGTGGTCGCGCACCTCGAGGACGCCGGAACGCACGCGCACTTCCACAGGGCCGCTCTCGGGCGCGGGCGGATTCCACTTGCAGGCGTTGTCGAGCAGGTTCGCGACCGCCCGCTCGAGCCGTGCGGGTGCCGCGCGCACCAGACAGGGCTCGGCGTCCAGGACGAAGCGACACCCCGGTGCGTGCAGCCGGGCGCGCTCGATCGCCCCGGCGGCGGCCAGATCCAGGCGCACGTCCTCAACCTCGATCTCCTCGACGTCGGTCTTGGACAGATCGACCAGATCGCCGACCAGCACGGTCAGCTCCCGCAGCTGCGCCTGCGCGGCGGCCAGGACCCGCGCCCGCTCGCGCGTGGGCAGCTTCTCGCCCATCGCCAGCGCGTCCAGGTTGGCCTGCACGCTCGTCAACGGCGTGCGCAGCTCGTGCGAGGCGTCGGAGACGAGCTGCCGCTGCGCGACGCGCGAGCGCTCCAGCGCCGCGAGCATCGTGTTGAAGCTCTGAGCCAGACGCCCGAGCTCGTCCTCCTCGCCAGCCTCAATGCGGTGGCCGAGATCCTGCGTGCGAGCCACGCGTTCGGCGGCACCCGTTAGGCGCCGCACGGGAATCAACGCCGTGCGTGAGACGAGCAGCCCGAGCGCGGCCGCGAGCGCGATCCCCCCCAAGCACACAAGCGCAAGCACGAGCTTCAGGTGCGTGAGCGTGCTGTTGACGTCGGTCAGCGGCAAGGCCACCTGCCACACCCCTCCTTCTGGTGCACGCTCGGTCAGGATCCGCACACGCGTGCCGCCGACGGTCGCGTCGCTGAAGAAAGCGCCGCGCCGGCCCGCGGCCACCGCACGGGTGGCAGCGGTGACCGGAAGCAGCGAACCCTTGGTTTCAGAGCGCAGAACCTCCCCGTTGGACTGGAACAGCTGGACGTAGCCCGTGGCGCCGCCGAGCCTCGGAGGCGGCAGCACGAGCTGATTGAACGGACTCACCTGCACGTTCACATGAGGCGGTAGCGCCTTTGCGGCGGTGCCGCCCCGTGCAAACGCGGCGTTGCCTTCGATCGAGACTGCTTCGGTATGCAGGCTCTTGTCGCCGCCTTCGGGGGCGAGAACCTTCTCACCGCCGCTCGCCGATCGCTGCTCGCCAGAGTAGATCTTTGCTGCCGCTGACCCGCCGAAGCCGATCCGCGGCAACCCACCGGGTGGCAGCCTGCCTTCACGCTTCAGCTTGGCGAGCTCGGCCGCGCTGACATTCACCGTCTTGATCTGGACGGCCTGCGGCAAGCCGGGAGTGAGCTTTTGGCGCAGGCTCGTATCGATCTGCCCGCGCAACTCGTTGCCGGTTACGACATACACCACGACCGAGGCGATGACGATCGCCGCGGCCACCGCCCCGGCGGCGAGCAACACCATGCGCCGGCGAAAGCTCATCGCGGCGACGACCTCAACACATAGCCGACCCCCCGCACCGTGTGCACCACCCGCGGCGCGCCGCCGGCCTCGGTCTTGCGCCGCAGGTAGCCGACATACACCTCGAGCGAGTTCGACGCCGGCCCGAAGTCATACCCCCAAACGCACTCGAAGATCTTCGTGCGCGAGAGCACCTGACGAGGATGGCGCATGAACAGATCCAGCAGCAGGAACTCCGTGCGTGTCAGCTCGAGCGGGCGCCCGTCGCGGCACGCTTCGTGCGCGAGCGGATCGAGCTGCAGGTCCTCGAAACGAAGGATTTCGTCGTTCCCCTCCCAGCCTGTGCGGCGCAATAGGGCACGCAGGCGGGCGACCAGCTCCTCGCTGGCGAACGGCTTGACCAGATAATCGTCGGCGCCGGCCTCGAGACCCACGACCCGCTCTGACACCTCAGCGCGGGCGGTCAACATCAGCACGGGCGTGCGATCGCCGATCGCGCGCATCCGCCGGCAGACCTCCAGGCCGTCCAGGACCGGCATCAGCACGTCGAGTATCACCGCGTCCGGCCGGTCCACCGCGATCGTGCGAATGGCCTCGCCGCCGTCGCTCGCGCTCGCCACCGCGAAGCCGTTGAGGTCGAGCACGAGCTCGAGCGCCTCGCGAACCGATGGGTCGTCGTCAACCACCAGCAGGCGCACAACTCAATGCTGACAGGCCAACCTGAAAGGAAGCTGAGGACAGCCGCCTCAACCACCAACGTCCAACCCTGCCCGAGCTGAGGCGGGCGAAGGGTCAGACGCCAGGCGCGCGCGGCCTCATGGCGCCGGCACGGGCGCCGCTTCGCTCGTCGAGCCGGAGCCGCTGCCGTGCACGCCGCCCGGAATCAGCGATTCGCAGGCCTGCACCGCCGCCTTGAACGCCGGCGAGCGCTCATTCAGTCCTTGATGTGCGATGTGCACGCCCCCGCCGGAGAAGGTGGGATCCGGGAAGTTCGGGACGCCATGCGAGCGTATGCACGCCGCCGCCTTCAGGTATTGCTCCTGCTGGGTCGGCGTCAGCGCAGTCTGGTGGCCGGGTCCGCCGCTGGGCAAGAGCTTGCGACAGGCTGCCTGGGCGGACTTGAACCTCGGGTTGTGTCCGACGCCTGCGGGGACCGCGATCTTTACGCTGACTTCGCTGCCGTGTTCGCTGACCTGCGGCTCGGGAAAATTGGGCACCCCGTGCTCGTGCATGCAGGCGGAATAGGCGATCGCCTGGCTCCCGGGCGAGGATTCGTGGCCTGCGCTTGCACCGGCGGAGCCCGTCGAGGTGTGTGACCTCGAGCTATGCGACCCGAGGCTGGCAACGCTCCCGTTCGCCGGCCCACCGCCGCCGCAGCCGGCGATCAGCGTCGCGGCCGCGAGCAGCGCCGCGGCGCCGGAGACCGCTTGTCGAGTAGCGCCGCACGCAGCTCGTCGAGTCGCGCCGCACGCAGCTTGTCGAGTAGCGCCGCGCGCAGCGTGTCGAGTAGCGCCGCGCGCAGCTCCTTGCGCCGCGCCGCACGCAGCTCCTCGCGCCACGCCGCACGCGACTTGTCGAAGACAGGTCGCGACCGTGACTCGATCGTCGATGAGCGTGGCGTCGCGTCCCATGTCGTCTCCTTCGCAGCTGTCCAGAGGGCTCTGGGGTGCTTGTACGGCATGGACGGTTTCGGGAACGTATCGCGCCATTCCCGCTGCTCGACGCTTCGCCCGCGCGCACAGCCGAAGGCCGAGGTGCGATACCGCGCCGAAACCGCCGGGAGCTAGCCTCATAAACGATGCGGGTGCTGGTGATCGAGGACGACGAGGAGATGGCCGAGGCGGTCGCGTTCGGTCTGCGCCAGACGGGCTTGGCGGTCGATGTCGCGCTCGACGGCCGAGCTGGGCTGGCGCAGACCGAGCGCGAGGGTCAACGACTATGACGTGATCGTGCTCGACCGCGACCTGCCGGGGATGCACGGCGACGCGCTGTGCGCGAAGCTCGTGGAGGACGAATGTCGAAGCCGCGTGCTGATGCTGACCGCGGCGGGGATGATGGAGGACGTGGTTGACGGGCTCGCCCTGGGCGCCGACGACTACCTGCCCAAGCCGTTTGACTTCCCGGTGCTGGTGGCGCGAATCGCCGCCTTGGCGCGGCGCGCTCAACCCGCCGTCCCGCCGCTGCTGCGCCACGTTGACCTCGTGCTGGACTCGGGTCAGCATCGCGTGTCTCGGCGCGGCAGGGAGATCGAGCTCGCGCCGAAGGAGTTCGGTGTGCTCGAGCTGCTGCTGGCCGCGCAGGGGCGCTGCGTGTCGGCCGAGGAGCTGCTGGCGCGGGTGTGGGACGAGGAGGCCGACCCGTTCACGAACGCCGTCAAGATTACGGTCAGCCGCCTGCGCGCCAAGCTCGGGGAGCCGCCGCTGATCGAGACCGTGGCCAAGGCCGGCTACCGGATCTGAGTTGCAGCTGTGGGACTCCGCCGCCGACCGGCCGGTCTCCTGCGCCGCCTGCGTGTGCCCCGGCGCACGATCCGCCTGCGCCTGGCGCTGCTGTACGGCGGCCGGTTCTTCCTCTGCGGTGCCGCATTGCTTGGCATCACTTTCGTCGCCGTGGCGCGCACGCATGGTGCGTATTCCCAGTCCGTCTCGGTCCCGTTCGAACAGTCGCAGTCGCGCGCCGCGCCATCCGGCACCGTTGCCCGGGGGGTCATTGGGCCTCGTGAACAGCGCGCGCAACGAACGCTTCGGGCCTCACCTGGCGGAGTCGCAGTCCGCGTGTTCGATCCCGGCCAGCACGGCGCCGATGTGCACGTGCTCGCGGTTGTGTCGGTGATCGCGCTGGCGGTGATGGCGGCGATCTCGATGGGCCTCGGGTGGCTGGTGGCGGGACGGGTGCTGCGCCCGTTGCGGACGATCACGAGCGCCGCCCGGGACATCTCGGCGACGGATCTGCACCGGCGGCTCGCGCTGGCCGGCCCGAACGACGAGTTCAAGGAGCTCGGCGACACCTTCGACGGGCTGCTGGCACGACTCGACGCGTCCTTCCAGGCCCAGCGCCAGTTTGTCGCGAACGCCTCGCACGAGCTGCGCACTCCGCTCGCACGGCTCAAGACGCTGATTCAGGTGGCGCTCGCAGATCCGCACGCCAGCGTAGCGTCACTGCGCGCGGCCCACGAACGGGCGCTCGCCTCCGAGCGGCAGCTGGAGGAGCTGATCGAGGCGCTGCTCAGCCTGGCCAGCAGCGGGCGGGGTCTCGACCGGCGCGAACCGGTTGAGCTGGCGACGGTCACCGCCCGCGTGCTTGCGGGGCGCCGTGCCGAGATCGAGCGCCGCGGCCTGCGACTGATGAACGCCACGCTCGACCCGGCCGAAGTGCAAGGCAGCCCGCAACTGATCGAGCGCCTCGTGGCAAACCTGATCGACAACGCCATCCGCCACAACACGCCCGCAGGCCAGATCGACATAAGGACGGGAACCTTGCCCGCCGTTGCCTCCGGGACCGCGCCGGCGGCTGAGACGGGGACGAGCGTCCCCTTTGGAAGCGACACCAGCCTGCCCGCCGCCAGGACCGGGGCCAGCCGGCCCGGCCCGAGTGCGCCCGCCTGGCAGGCGACGTTGTCGGTCACCAACAGCGGTCCGGTGATCTCCCCGCACGAGCTCGAGCGGCTCCAGCGGCCATTCCAGCGACTGGGCGCCGATCGCACAGACCACGGCGACGGGCACGGACTCGGTCTCTCGATCGTTCACGCGATCGCCGCCGCCCACGGAGCCACCGTCAGTACCCAGGCCCAGCCGGGCGGTGGCCTGCACGTCGAGGTGCGCTTCCCGGCGACGAGCCCGCGGGGTGGGCTTGCAGCCGCTGGTTCTTGACCGCAGCATCAGATCCTCATGTCGCGCTCGCTAGGTGGTCGCTCACGCCTTCGCTCCCGCCTGCGGGTCGAGCCGCGACATCGTCACGGCGGCCAGCAGATCCGAGGTGGCGCCGCCGAGGTACAGGCCCTTGACGGGCGCCACGTCGGCGTAAAAACGTCCGTGGCCGATCTTCACGTGCGTGTCGCCCGCCAGCGTGCGGTTGGTCGGGTCGGCGCCGACCCACATCGGCTCGCCGTTAGCGCCCTCGCTCGGGTCTGCGGGCAGAAGCGCCTCCAGCCACGCGTGCGTCTCGACCTCGAGCGAGTCGCTGCCGCCGTCCTGGGGGGCGGCCCACAGGTAGCCGGAGACGTATCGCGCGGCGATACCGATCCGCCGCAGCAGGATCAGCCCGAGATGCACGAAGTCCTGGCACACGCCCGCGCCCAGCTCCAGCAGATCCGCCACGCTCGAGCCCACATAGGTCGCTCCCGGCCGGTACTCGAAGCGCTCGGGGATCAGCTGACACAGCCGCTGCAGCGACTCCAACGGGCTCGCCGTGACGAGCGCCGCCTGCAGCTGCTGAAGGCCCGCGACCGCCGGCTGGTCCTGCCACGGCAGCCCGAACTCGCCGGCCGCGTCGAGGTAGGAAGGGCTCGTGAGGCTCTCCCACGGCCCCGACTGGGGCTGCGCCGGCTGTGAGGTCACCACGCGCGTGCGCACGTCGATCGTGAGCTGCTCATGAGCCGTCGGTATGCCGAACTCGAGCACCTCGGTGCCGAAGTAGTCGATGTGCCGGCTCACGCGCGCCTCCGGTTCGATGCGCGTGTGAAACTCATCGCAGCGCTGTGACGAGGTCGTCGCCGGCTTGACGCGCAACGCATTGAGGTTGTCCGACACGGGCGCGTCGTAGCGGTACTCGGTCAGATAGCGAATCGCGAAGTGCACGAGCTACCCCAGCTGCCACGCCGGTGCCGCGCCCGCGAAGTAGCGCTCCGCGACGTCCTGGTCGATACGCGCAAGCTCTTCCTGCGTACGCTCACAGATCTCGGTCAGCTCGGCGCCTGCGGGCAGCGCGCGGCGCTGGAAGTCGAGATCGGCTGCCAAACGGCTCACCCGCAGCACCGGCTTGGAGTTCCGCGGCCCCGCATCCGCCGCGCTGAACGCCTCGTGCAGCGAATCCACGCAGGCCGCCACGCTGTCGGGATAGGCACGCTCGAAAATCAAGAAGCGTGCCACCGGCTGGGCGTTCGGTGGCACCGTCACGGCACGCAGATACGCGTGAAAGCCTCCCACCGCCTGCAGCAGGATCAATGCGTGTCCGTCCGCGGGAGCTCGCTCCCCGGGCGCCAGCGCGATTCGCAGCATGCGCAAGACCATGTCCGAGACCTCGATCAGCCCGCCCGCGTCCAGGAAGCACTTGGCTTCGTCGCGCAGCATCGAACGGTTCGCGATCCCCCAGATCAAGGCCGTGCGCTGCTTGACGTACTGCGACGCCAGATACGGGCCTGCCGGCGCGCTCCAACCCGCTTGCTCGGCGCCGCGCAGCTTGAGCGTCGTCGTGTTGATCGCCTCCCACATCTCGACGCTGATCACGTCGCGCACCGTCCGCGCCCCTTCGCGCGCCCGTTCGATGCTCGCCAGCGTCGAACCCGGCTGGCGTGCGTCGAGCGTCAGGTCCGTGAGCGTCTGCGCCCCGCGTCCGCGCCCGTCGCGCGCCTGGCCGAGCATCGCCACCAGGCCGCCGGAGCCAAAGCTCACGCTCGGTACGGCTTCCGGAGTACCCTGCAGTTCGGCTTGGAAGACGGCCTCCACGGCGCGCGCGGTGAACTCCGCGCGCGCCAGGTTACGTCCCAGCCAGTACAGCTCGTGTGCGATCCGCGCGAGCATCAGCGTGTCTGCTGCTGTTGCTGCTGCTGGCCGGTCCACTCGCCGTAGCGCAGGTCCGGCAGCGCCGGCGGCAGCGTGTCCGCGACTGGGAACCCGCCGTTGCCTGCGCGATCGGTGTCCTGTTCGTCCTCGAGCACCCACGTGTCCTTCGAGCCGCCGCCCCGCGAGGAGTTGACGATCATCGAGCCGTCCTGCAACGCGACGCGCGTGAGGCCGCCGGGGACGATGTCGATGCGCTCGCCGAACACCGCGAACGGCCGCAGGTCGACGTGGCACGGACGCAGCCGCCCGTCGGCCCCGACCGTCGGGACCGTTGACAGATGCACCAAGTCCTGAGCGATCCAGCCCTCCGGATTGGCTTTGATCTGCCCTCTCGTGCGCGCGATTTCGAGCTCGCTCGCGCGCGAGCCGATCATCACGCCCTTGCCGCCGGACTCCCCCGTCGGCTTGACCACCAGCTCGTCGAGATGCGCGAGCACGTGCGCGCGCACGTCCGGGTCGGCGAGCAGATAGGTCCTGACGTTGTCGAGGATCGGCTCCTCGGCCAGGTAGAAGCGGATCATCTCGGGCACGAAGCAGTAGATCGCCTTGTCGTCGGCCACGCCGGTGCCGAGCGCGTTGGCGACCGCCACGCTGCCGGCGCGGTAGGCGCGCACGAGCCCGGGCACTCCCAGCAGCGAGTCCGGCCGGAACTCGAGCGGATCGACGAAGTCGTCGTCCAGGCGCCGATAGACGGCGTGCACCCGCTCGAGCCCGCGCGTGGTGCGCATGTAGAGCACGTCGTCGCGCACCACCAGATCGGATGCCTCGACCAGCTCGACACCCATCTGCCGCGCCAGGAAGGCGTGCTCGAAATACGCGGAGTTCGCCGGTCCCGGCGTCCACACCACGACCGTTGCCTCGCTCTCGGCCGACGGCGCCACGGCGCGCAGCGCGCGCAGCAGCAGCTGCGGATAGTGGTTGACCCTGCGCACCCGGTAGGAGCTGAACAGCTCCGGCACCAGCTGCGCCATTGCCGCGCGGTTCTCGAGCACGTACGAGATGCCGGACGGGATCCGCACGTTGTCCTCGATCACCTTCCACGAGCCGTCGCTGTGGCGCACCAGATCGCACCCGGCGACGTGCGTGTAGACGCCGCCCGGCGGTCGGATCCCGTGCACGGCCCGGGCAAAGTGCGAGCAGGCCGCCACCAGCCGCCACGGCACGAGGCCCTCGCGCACGATCTCGCGCGCGTGGTACACGTCGTCGACGAAATGGTTCAGCGCACGGATCCGCTGCGCGAGCCCGCGCTTGATCTGACGCCATTCTTCGCCGCTCAGCACGCGTGGGATCAGATCGAGCGGAAACGGGCGTTCGTGCGAGAGCCCGCTCTCGCTGCTCGTCTCGAAGGTGATGCCCTGCTGCATGAACACCGCGTCACGCCGGCGCCCCGCCTCCAGCAGGCCCTCCGGGCCGAGCCGATGCAGCTCCCTGATCAGCGCGTCGGCCGCCGGCCGCGGCGACCCTGCCGCCTCGAACAGCTCATCCAGAAAGGGCGCGCGCGGACGGTACTCCGCGTTCGCGGGCGTGACGGTCCCACTGTTCACCGCGAAATTCTCTCGCACTCAGGCGCCGTTCACCTTCGACCGTTGGCGCAAATCAGCGGCCCAGTGGGTGCTCATTTGTCTGAACGCCTGAGGCGAGCACGAGCACCGGACTCGTTGCGTTCGATCGAGAGCCCACGCGCGCGCGCGCGGGCGCGCGTGGGTCGTCCGTAGGCGGCCAATGCCTTCAGCTGGCGAACGTCGGTTGGCGGGCAGCGCCGTCAGCTGGCGAACGTCGGTTGGCGGGCGGCGCCGTCAGCTGGCGAACAGGGCGCGCGCTCGCTCGGCGACGAGGTCCGGGCGCTCCTCCGCGATGAAGTGACCCGAGTCCTCGCACAGCTCGACCGACATCTGGTCGGCGTGTGTCTCCCAGTCGCCGAGGCGAGCCGAGTCGATCGCGACATCGCGCGTGCCGTGCAGGAGCAGCGTCGGCACCGTCAGTCGCTCGTGACGGTGCCGGCCGGCGAGATACGGCCCCACCTCGCGCAGCAAGAACGTGCGGTAGAGGTGCACCGACGCGCGCGTGCGCGGCGGTTCGCGCAGAACGTCGGCGAAGCAGTCGAGGTCCTCCCGGGTCCATGCATCCCTATGGATCGCGCCGGTGGGGATCATGCGGCACACCAGATCGGTCTGGCTGATCAAGCGGCTGCCGACGCCGGGCGTCGCGATGACCACCTGGTAGAACAGCCGCCAGAGACCGAGCAGGCCAGCCAGCGACGGCCGGTTCGGCCATGGCGCAACCATGTTGAGCACGAGATAGTGGCTGAACCGCTCGGGGCGTTGCAGGCACATCAGGAAGCCCGCCCACGCCCCCCAGTCGTGTGCGATCAGATCGACGCGCTCCAGCTCCAGCGCATCGAGCAGCGCCAGCATGTCGTCTGCCAGCGACTGCTTGTCGTAGGCCCCCGGCGGCGCGTCACTCCAGCCGAACCCGCGCAGGTCCGGGCAGATCAGCCTGCGCTCGCCCGCCAGCAGCGGGATGACCCTGCGCCAGCAGAACCAGTGCTGCGGCCAGCCGTGCAGCAGCAAAACCGGCTCGCCGCTCCCTGCTTCGGCGACGTGAAAACGCACCCCGCGGGCGTGAACGTCGCGGTGGGTGACGCCGTCGAGCTCGGGCAGTGCCACTGGGCTCAAGACGAGATCGCTCCGCTCGCAAGTTGGGTCATGTAGGCCGTTGGGGACGGATGGGTGAGCTGGCGTGTCACCGGGTCGACTCGTGTGTCGGGCTACGCAGGTCTATCACGGCGCCCTCGGCTGCGACCGTCACCTCTGGGGATGCGTCCTGCCAGCGCCGCGCCAGGCCATCGAGCGCGTCGTCCGTGCGGGTGTGGCGATGGTGGAACAGCACCACCGAGCTCGCGCCGGCGCGGCGGCCGAGCTCGACCGCGTAGTCGGCCACCGAATGGCCGTATGCCGCTTCGGCGGCGAGCTCCTCGGGAAACAGGTGGGCGTCGTGGACCAGGACGTCGGCATCGCGCGCGAGCTCGATCGCCGCCGCGTGGTACTCGCCAAAGCCGTCCTCGCCCGGGCCGAGCAGGGTCGGGCAGTGGTCGGGGATATACGCGACCGTCGAGTGATCGTCGCTCACGCGATACCCGAACGTGCGCCCTCCCTTGTGCGGAATCTCGCGCGCCAGCACCGTGAAGCCCTCCACCTCGCTCTCGCCCGGGGCGATCGTCCCGAAGGTCCAGTTTCCCCGCAGTTGCGTCGGTTCGATCGGGAAGTACGGAGGGGACATGAAGCCCGCCAGCACCGCGGTCGCCTCACTCGCGCCGTCCCGCCCGTCGGCGCTTGCCCCGTCCCGCTCGAGTCCGCTGCCCTGCTCAGGCACGAGCACCCTGGTGTAGGCGTCCGGGCGGTCGGCCGCGGCGAAGAAGGGCAGGCCCAGCACGTGGTCCCAGTGCAGGTGGGTCAGCATGATCGTGCCGACGAACGGGGCGCCGGCGAGCAGGCGCGAGACCAACACCAGCCCGGCGCCTGCGTCGAGCACCAGGGTTGGCGCCTCGGCGCCGTCACGAGCGAGCGCGACGCAGGCCGTGTGGCCGCCGTAGCGCACGAACTCGATTCCGGCCGCGGGGGTCGATCCCCGCACACCGCAGAAGTGGATCTGCAACCGGCTCAGCTCCGGTCGGGGCGCGTTCGGCGATGGTCTTTGGAGAGCTCGTGCAGCGCGCCGCGGTCGAGCTGCTCCGCCTGCACCGCGGCCACCTTGCACGGCGTCACAGCCACCAGCGTCGAGGTCCGCTTGCCGGTCTCCAGGTGCGCGCGCTCCCCCAGCAGCGCTCCCGGTCCGTACTCCGCCAGGCGCGTGCCGTCCTGCTCCACGCGCAGCACGCCGTCCAGCACCAGGAACACCTCAGACCCGCTGTCGCCCTGCTTGACGAGCTCGGCGCCGGCCTTGACGCGACGGATCTGGGGCTTCGCGGAGCCCTGCATGATCTGTGCGGAGAGCGAGCGCTCGAGCGCGGTCTCGACCGCCGTCACGAGCGCGTCAGAGTCGGTGTCGCCCCAGGGCGTGTGACGCCCAAAGGACCGGCGATACCAGTGCTTGAAGTCCGCCAACCCCGACTTGTGCGTGAGCTGTCCTTGACGGTCATAGACCCAGTGTCGCGGAAAGCGGCTCGCGCCCTTCAGCACGCCCTTGGCGCTGCCGTCTGAGTGAATCGTCAGCGACAGCGTCGTCCACACGAGCGGAGCCTGCCACTGCACGAACGGCCGGCGCCGCACTCTGCGCGGGGCAGGGATGCCGGTACGCCCGCCCGCCGTCTGTACGAACGTCACCGAGCCGGCGTCGAGCACGGGCTCCTGCTTGATGTCCGGCAGCCCGACCGCTTCGAAGGTGCGCGACAGCGGCCCGACCTTGACGGAGGTCGCGCCCATCAGGCCCCCGCCCTCGTAGCCCCAGTCGCGGATGCGTCCTGAGTCCTCGACGTCCACCCATGCCTCCAGCACGTTCGCGAAGCGAAAACGATCCTGCGCGCGCAGCTCCTCGAGATCCTCGATCGCTTCCGGGGGCGGATCGTCGTAGTGCGTGACGCCGGCGTCAAACGCCAGCCGCGTCGAGCCCTCGATCGCCTCCGACGGGATCCACGACAGCGACGTCACCGAGCTGCTGTGGCGCATACCGCCGGCCATTATGCCAACCCCTCGCCTTCGGCCCAGATGCGCCGACAATCGACGGTCACAGGACGCGCTGCGCCCGGTATCGACATCGCGGCGCCCATATGCTGCGCCCATGAGCCACGACGCCCTCGTCATCGGGTCGGGTCCCAACGGACTCGCCGCCGCGATCACGCTTGCTCAGTCGGGGCTGCGCACGCTCGTGCTCGAGGCTGCTGAGCGTCCCGGCGGCGCGGTCACCAGCGAGGAGCTCACGCTGCCGGGCTTCACGCACGACACCTTCTCGGCCGTACACCCGGCGGGGGCGGCATCGCCGGTGTTCGCGCGGCTGCCGCTCGAGCGCCATGGCCTGCGCTGGATCCATCCCCCGGCCTGCTACGCCTACCCGCTTGCGGACGGCAGCGCGATGGCGCTGTACCGCGACCTCGATCGCACGGCCGCCGGGCTCGAGCGCTTCCATCCCGGCGACGGCGAGCGCTGGCGCGAGTTCGCCTCGCCGTTTCTCGCACACTTCGACGCGCTGCGCGAGACGATGCTGAACGGCTTTCCGCCGATCAAAGGCCCCGTGCGGCTTGCGGCCGGGCTGGGACCACGCGGGATGTTCGACTTCGTGCGATTGCTGCTGATGCCCGCGCAGGCGCTCGCCGAAGAGCTGTTCGAGGGCGACGGCGCCCGCGCCTGGTTTTACAGCTCGGCACTGCATTCGGACGTCCTGCCGGGCGCCTCGGGCAGTGCGATCGCCGCCGCCTACCTGATCCTGCTCGGGCACGGTGTCGGCTGGCCAAGCCCCGAGGGCGGCGCCGGCAGGCTCACCGACGCGCTGCTCGCCCACCTGCAGGAGCTCGGCGGCGTCGTACGCACCGGCGCGCGGGTCGAGCGCGTGCTCGCGGAGCGCGGCCGCGTCACCGGCCTGCAGCTGGCGGGTGGCGAGCGGCTCGGCGGTCGTGTTGTAGTCGCCGACGTGATGCCCGCGGCGCTTGCCGCGCTCGCCGACGACGCTCTGCCCGCACGGTATGTCCGCGCGCTGCGCCGCTATCGCATCGGCCCGGCCACGCTCAAGGTTGACTGGGCGCTTGAGGGCGAGATCCCCTGGAGCGCGCCCGAGGCACGCGAAGCTGGCACCGTGCACGTCGGTGGCACGGTTGACGAACTGCTGACGGGCGCGGCTGCCTCGATCGGCCTGCATGCCGGCGCAGCTCTCTCCGCGGGCCTGCCCGAGCGGCCGTTCATGCTCGTCGGCCAGCAGTCGCTTGCCGACCCCACCCGCGCCCCCGCCGGACGCCAGACCGCGTGGGCATACACCCACGGCCCGCACACGGTCGACTGGGCCGGCGAGCGCGACCGCCACGTACAGCGCATGGAGACGCAGCTCGAGCGCTTCGCGCCCGGCTTTCGCGAGCGCATCCTCGCCCGGCATGTGCTCGCGCCCGGGGACCTCGAACGCCGCAACGCCAACCTCGTCGGCGGCGACGTCGGCGGCGGCAGCTACACGCTCGACCAGGTCATCTTCAGGCCCGTGCCCTCATTGACGCCATATCGCACGCCCGTGCGCGGCCTGTACATCGGCAGCGCCGCCAGCTTCCCAGGCGGGGCCGTCCACGGCGTCCCCGGCCGGGCCGCCGCGCGCCTGGCGCTGGCCGAGCTGCGGCTCGCACGCTGGCCGCCGCGAATGGGCTAACCGGCCACGTCGCCGGTCATCTGCTCCTGTTCGGCCGCTCCCGAGCTCGCGCCGGCGGGCTGCTCGACCCCGGGCGTTGCGGTGTCGGGCGGCGGTGGCTCGCCCGAGTCCGCGGGCGCGCCGCGCCGGTCGGACTCGACGATCGTCCACACGAGCAGCTTGGCGGCGCGCCCGCGCACCTCGAACTCGCCCACCTGCTCGAGACCAACGGCTGGACGGCGCAGGCGCGCGCGCGTGGACTCCGCGATGAACAGCATGTGCCCCGATCCCTTGGTCATGCCCTCGAGGCGCGAGGCCGTGTTGGTGGTGTCGCCGATCGCGGTGTACTCGACGCGCTGCTCGGACCCCACGTTGCCCGCCATCACCGGTCCGCTGTTCAAGCCGACGCCCATCGCGAAGCTGTGGCCAAAGCCCTCCTCTCCCAGCCACGCGTTGAACTGAAGCAGGCGCGGCCCGATCATCTCGCGCGCCGCCGCGATCGCCCGGTCGGCGTGATCGTCCTGCTCGAGCGGAGCCCCGAACAGCGCCATGATTCCGTCTCCCATATACGCGATCAGGGTGCCGCCGGCGTCGAGGATCGCCTCGGTCATGCCATCGAGGTAGTGATTGACCACCTCGATCACCCGCGCTGCCGGCTGGGTCTCGGAGAAGCTGGTGAACCCGCGCAGATCCGAGAACAGCACCGTGCAGTCCCGTTCCACGCCGCTCAAGCGCAGGTTCCCGTCGGTGCTTGCCAGCACCTCGTTGACGACCCCGGCCGGCACGAACCGCGAGAACACGTCGCGCGTGCGCTCGCGCTCGATCGTCTCGCTGACGTACAGAACCGACAGCGTCCCCAGCGTTCCGAGCGCCAGCGCCAGCAGTGGGTAAACGTAGGCCACGATCACGCCATCGTTGAACGCGAGCTGTGCAGCCACCGTGAACAGGACTGCGACGACCAGCGCGCTCAGCAGCGAGCGCCAGCGCTGCAGGCGCAGGCTGCCGAGCGGCGCCGCGACGCCGAGCGCCAGGATCAGCGCCACGTTCACCCATCCCGATGCGTCCCGCAGGGGCACGCCCTGCAGGAGCGTGTTCGTGGCGTTAGCCCATACTTCCGTTCCGGACATCTTTTCCGAGCCGGTGGTCGCGGTCGAGTGAACATCCTGGAGAACCGGGGCGGACGCCCCCATGATCACGATCTTGTTCTTGAACAGGCTTGGCTCGTACTGACCTTTGAGCACCTTTGAGTAGGAAATAGAGCTAACCGTTTCCGGCGGTCCGACGAAATCGATCGGCAGCGTGCCGTTCGAAAACAGCGACGCCCGGATCGGATGTTTGAGAGCGACTTCGGCGGTCACCACACCCAAGGTGCGCAGGCCGCTGTACGAATAAGCGAAGCGACGCACCGCGCCGTCGCTGTCCGTCGTGAGGATTGCCGCAGCTGGACGCGTTCCGAGTTCTTCCAGCAGGCTCGGGACGCCGCCGAGCACGCCGTTGCTGCCATGGGGTCCCACGTCGGTGGCGGCAAGCACGGTTTTACCGTGCGCCCTGCCGATCGCTTCGATCAGGTCGTTGTCGTCGGTCGTGTCGGTCGGGTGCGCGAATTCGATGTCGATCGCGATCGCCTTCGCCCCGGCGCGCCGCAGCCGGTCGATCACAGCCGCGTCGTAGCGGCGCGGGAACGGCCACTCGGACTGCAGACCGGCGTTGGTGAGTTCCTGGAACGTCGTGTTGTCGATCTGCACGAGCACGATGTTCCGTGGCGGCGGGCGCCGCCCGCGGATCGAGAAGCGCGCATCGATCGTCTGCAATTCCGTGCGCCCCAGCACCCGCGTCGCATAAGCGATCACCCCCACGCCGGCCGCGAACACGGCAACTGCGATCAGCAGAGCTCGCTTGTGCCGCCAGATCCCGCCACCCATGTCAGGCGCTCCCGATCATGATGCCTGCACTGTCACGGACTGATGCTAAGGCAAGACGCCTGGCCGAAAGGCAGGATCCTCGCCAACGACGGGATCATGGCCCGCCTCACCGATCACGGGATCATGGCCTGAGCTCGGCCTACGGCAAGCTACTGACCCCGATTGACTTCGCATTCACCGCCGATTACCCTCCGCTGACGGAGATAGTTGGTGGGTCGCGCGGCGGGCAGGTGCCGACGCGCCGGGTTACCGGCAGGAAGACGAAACGCGACGCGGAGGCATGGAGAGATGTCAGGGTCCCTGAGACCCCTAAAAGCGGCAGGCGCAGGCTCGGTGGCGGCGGCTGGGGCAAGCGCGAGTCCGGTGGCGGAGAATGGTCGTGCGCTGTCGGGGCGTGACGTGCACATCCTCGCGCGAATCGGTGCGGCCGTCCGCGGTCGGCGCGCGCTCGTGTACGCGGCTCTGTCGAGCGTGGCCGTCCTGGTGATCGTGATCGGCTTCGCCCGCGCTCATACGCCGGTACGGACGCCGGTCGCGGGGACGTCAGCCGCGCTACCGTCCGCCGCAGCGCACGCGCGACGCTCGAGTGCGGCCGGCGCGGGCCTGGAGCGGCTGCCGGCGAGCGCGCGCGCTTCGGTCTCGGCGGCGCTCGGCGCCAGCCGCGACGCCTACCATGTGAGTCCTGCGGCAGGCGGGTTCCAGGCCACGAGCGGCCCGCAACGCTTGCGTGCGCGCTTCGACCGTGCCGGCGTTCAGATCGACTCGGGAACCATGCGCCTGGCGGTCAGCCCGGCCACGCTCGCCCTGGGCGCCCACCGGCAGGCGCTTGCAGGCGTGGCGCCGCACGGCAGCGAAAATCGCGTGACCTACGCGGGCGATCCCATGAGCGAGTGGTATCTCAACGGCCCGCTCGGCATCGAGCAGGGCTTTACGATCACGCGAGCGCCCGCATCCGGCAGCTCGGCGACGGCGATGACGTTCGCGATGACGGTCGCAGGCAACGCCCACGCCTCGATCTCCGCCGGATCCGACAGCGTCACGTTCGCTCGTGCCGGGTCCCCATCGCTGCGTTACAACGACCTCACCGCGACCGACGCGAGCGGTCGCACTCTGCACAGCTGGCTCACGCTCCGGGGCGACACGCTGCTCCTGCATGTGGACACACGCGGCGCCGCCTACCCGCTCAAGGTCGATCCACTGATCGGTCTGAGCGAACAGCTGACCGGCGCCGGAGAGGAGGGCGCCGGGCGCTTTGGCTTCAGCGTGGCCGTCTCCGCGGACGGCGACACGGCGCTGATCGGCGCACCGCGTGACGAACTCCATCGGGGCACGGTATGGGTGTTCGTCCGGTCGGGCTCATCTTGGATGCAACAGACGACGTTCGCCGAGGAAGAAGAAGGCATCGAAGGCGGCGAAACGCAGTGTGTCGAAGAACCCGGCGAAGAAGCCAGCGGATGCAGTTTTGGGACAAGCGTCGCACTGTCAGCGGACGGCGACATCGCACTGATCGGAGCCCCTCATGCAGACGGACAGGACGGCGCGGCGTGGGTATTCAGGCACTCGGAATCAGGGTGGAGCCCGGGCGAAAAGCTGACCGCCGGCGCCGAAGAGCGCGGGACCGGTCGCTTCGGCCGGGCCGTCGCGCTCTCCTCGAGTGGCGACGTCGCGCTGATCGGCGCCCCGGGTTACAACAGCTTCCGTGGCGCTGCGTGGACGTTCACGCACTCGGAATCAGGGTGGAGCCCGGGCGAAAAGCTCGCCGCGGCCGGTGTCCCGGGCATGGCCGATTTCGGCCACAGCGTCGCGCTCTCGTCCGATGGAGACACAGCATTGATAGGTGCTCCGGCGACCGGCGAATACATCGGAGCCGTATGGTCCTTTACGCGTCGCGGGACCTCGTCCTGGGAAGAAGGCGAAGAGCTGACCGGCGCCAGTGAGAGAGGCAGCGGTCACTTCGGCTGCAGCGTCGCGCTGTCCGGCGACGGCGCCACCGCCCTGGTCGGCGGCCGCTTCGACAATAACGGTCTGGGCGCGGTCTGGGCGTTCAACCGCGCTTCGACGTTCTGGGGCCAAGGTGAAAAGCTCACCGCCGGCGCGGGCGAGACCGAAGCCGGACAGTTCGGCTCCAGCGTGGCGCTGTCCGGCGACGGCGATCTCGCGCTGGTTGGGGCTCCCCGCACGGGGTCCCACAACGGCAGGGTATGGGTGTTGACGCACTCGGGGGAAGCAAGCACCTGGACGCAAGGCGAAGCGCTCGAAAGCCCCGAAGAAGCGGCGAACCGTGGGTTCGGAGCGAGCGCCGCGCTCTCCTCGAGCGGCGTCAGCGCGCTGGTCGGCGCTCCTCAGAGCGATGAAAGAGCCGGGAAGGTGTGGGCAACCGGCCCGGGTGTCACGCCGCTGCCGACCGTCACGAACGTCACGCCGACCTCCGGCCCCGCCGCGGGAGGAACCAGTGTCAAGATCGAAGGCACCGGTTTTCTCGAAGGCGCGAACGTCGAGATCGGCTCGTCCGCTAGCTCGGTGGAAGTGCTGTCCGCAACCGAAATAATCGCGACCACCGGCCCTTCCGCGCCCGGCGAATACGAAGTCGTCGTCAGCGACTCCAATGGCACATCCACCGGCGGTCCGCGCTTCACATATGTGCCGCCCCCGCCGCCCGTCGTAACGAGCGTCACGCCGAGCTCGGGTCCGACCACCGGGGGCACCGAAGTGAAGATCGAAGGCAGCGGCTTCCTGCCTGGCGCGAGCGTCAACATCGGCCCGGCCGCAAGCTCGGTGCACGTGGTCTCGGAAACCGAAATCACCGCCACCACCAGCTCGGCTCTGCCCGGCGAAGACGAAGTGGTCGTGACAGACGCGAACGGCAGCTCGAGCGCCGGCCCGCGCTTCACCTACGTCGAACCCAACAGTTCATCAGGTACCACCGGCGGGACCACGAACGGGACCACGAGCCCGACAGCGAAATCTGGCGTTCTCGGCACCACGAGCACTGCTTTGCCCGCCCCGCAGCTGATCGTAAGCGCAAACGTGTCCGGCTTCTCGGGACACGTGCTCGTGAAACTGCCGGGGTCCTCGACGTTCGTGGCGCTGAGCTCAATCAGTCAGATTCCGTTCGGGACGATCATCGACGCCACGCACGGAAGCGTGACGATCACGACGATCCTCCCCAACGGCAAGACGCAAACGATCACGCTCTATTCAGGCGAGTTCATGCTCGCACAGCAACGCAACGGCACCGTTCTGATCACGCTCGCGGGCGGCAACTTCGCAGTGTGCCCGACCGCCAAAGAGCGCAGCCATATAGCTCGCGCCAGCTCGGTACACGCGTCCGGCAGCCACTCCGTTCGCAAGCTATGGGCCAACGGGCATGGCAAATACACCACCAAAGGCAACTACGCCAGCGGCGCCGTCCAGGGCACCGTGTGGCTGACCGAAGACCTGTGCGATGGGACGCTGATCAAGGTCACGCGCGACAGCGTGCTCGTGACCAACCTCGTCAACCACAAGCACTTCCTGATCAAAGCGCCCCACCACTACTTGGCCAAAGCCCCCTAACCTGGCCGGCCTGGTCCGGGACCGCCGGCCGGCCTGGTTGGCGACCGGTCGGGCGTCCGGCGCCCAGCCTCAGCTCGACCTGCCCCGAACGTCTCCCAGCAGCGCTGCAGCCGGCGCGAGAATCGCCATCGGCAGGCGGGATCGTGATTCGGTTGCGTGACCGGTCCGAGGAGCGGTAGCATTGATGGCGGAGGGAAGACCAGATGGCTTCCACGGTCATAGCCAGGTCCACACTGCAGCGGCCGGTTCCGGCCCACGAGAAGGTCGAGCGGCTGTTCGTGCGCTGGCGTCAGCACGGCGACGAGCCTGCTCGCGACGAGCTGGTGCGCCGCTTTATGCCGCTCGCGCGCAACCTGGCGCGCCGCTACGACCATTCGTCAGAGCCCTTCGAGGATCTGGTGCAGGTCGCCTCGCTGGGGCTGCTGAAGGCGCTCGACCGCTTCGACCCCGGGCTCGGCCATCCGTTTCCGTCGTTCGCGGTGCCCACGATCCTCGGTGAGATGCGGCGCTATTTTCGCGACTCCGGCTGGTCGGTGCACATGCCGCGCGGAGCGCAGGAGCGCGCGCTGGAAGTGCGGGGTGCGCAGGAGCGCCTGATCGGGGAGCACGGTCGCGCGCCCAGCGTGACCCAGCTGGCCGAGTATCTGGAGTTCAGCTGCGAAGAGGTGCTCGACGCTCTGCAAGCCGTCCAGGCCTACGAAGCGGTGTCGCTCGACGCGCCGCGTCTGGGCGCGCATGATGACGGCGTCGCCTACGCCGAGTCGATGGGCCAAGAGGACGAGCGCTACGAGCTCGTCGAGCTCGACGCCACGATCAGCGCCGTGCTCGAGCACATCCCGGCGCGCGAGCGTCGCATCCTGCACATGCGCTTCATCGAGGACCTCACGCAGACAGAGATCGCCTCCCGCGTCGGCGTCTCGCAGATGCAGGTTTCGCGCCTGCTGCGCCGCTCGCTGGAGACGCTGCGCGCTCTGACGCGCGACGGCGAGCAGATACGATAGGGGCGGTCCGCTTGCGCAAGCGGCTCCTCTGGGGCGTCGCCGGCACCCGACCGTCAGCATGCCGCCCTCTCGGCTTCCCGCTCATCCGTCGCGCTTGATGGCTGATGCTGCCGAACGTTCGCCTGACACTCTCCAACAAGCCCGAGAACGTCCTGCTCGTTCGCGAGATGCTCACAGGCGTAGCCGAGATGGTCGATCTCGACGGCAGCGACCTGAACGACATTCGCACCGCGGTCACCGAGGCGTGCAACAACGTCGTCCTGCACGCCTACGAGGGCGATGAGGGACCGCTCGAAGTCGAGGTCTATGGGGGCGCGCGCAGCGCGCTCGAAGTCGTTGTGCGTGATCACGGCACCGGAATCCGTCCGCGCATCCGCGGCGACCAGGAGACGGCGCTCGGGATCGGCCTGTCGGTGATTCAAGCGCTCGTTCGCCGCGTCGAGTTCAAGGATTCGACCGGCGGCGGGACCGAGGTCCGCATGGAGTTCGCGGCGCCAAGTACGCGTGCGCTGCACACGCCCGGCAACGGCCGCGACGAGCACAGCGACATCGCCGCTGCCGAACTGGCAACCACAACGGGCATCACGATCGTCCCAGCCGCGCTCGCAGGCACGGTCCTGCCCCGCGTGCTCACCGTGTTGGCCGCACACGCGCATTTCTCCACCGATCGCATCTCGGACGCGCAGATCCTCGCCGACACGCTCGCGGCCCACGTGCGCGACTCGGTCCGCGACCATCCGCTCGCCGTCAGCGTCACGATCCGCGCGCGCCAGCTCGAGCTGCAGATCGGCCCGCTGCGCGAGGGCAGCGCCCAGACGATCGTCGAGTCCGCCGTCGACGGTCTCGGGCCGGTGATCCAGCGGCTCACAGACGACCATCGAGTCTCGAGCGACGGCCGCTCGGAGACACTCGCGCTGCAGCTGATCGATCGTGGCTGAATAGGCCGATCGTGGCTGGGTGGGCCGATCGTGGCTGGGTGGGCCGATCGTGGCTGGGTGGGCCGATCGTGGCTGGGTGGGCCGATCGTGGCTGGGTGGGCCGATCGTGGCTGGGTGGGCCGATCGTGGCTGGGTGGGCCGATCGTCGCTGGGTGTTCGTGGCTGGGTGGGCCGATCGTGGCTGGGTGGGCCGATCGTGGCTGACGGGGCAAATCACCGCCGACTGCGCCGATCGCGGCTGACCGGGCTCATTCGGCTTGCCCGGCGCGCTGCAACAAACCTTGCAAGCCGGTGGGCGGTGGCCGGCAGGGGGGACGACCACCGCCCGACGGGAGAGGAGGAGTTTCGTACGAACAGTTGCCCGGCGCGCGCGTGCGCTAAACATCGATCCAGCGCCGTTGATTGGCCGGGAGCCATACCGGGCAATACAAGACTCGGGACCGAGCCCGGCTCTGTTGCCATCCCGGCTTCAGCACGATGGAACATCGAGGACATATCGCGTTGGGCGCTGATCATGCGCTGGCGTTGCTAGCGTGTTCTCGGATGCGGCGCCAAGGGGCTGCTGCAGGCGGACTCGTCGGCTGCGGAGGGCATACTGAGGCGCACCGGCTATATGTCAGCGTGGCTTTACGCAGGTCTCATCTGCGTGCCGCGCCGATCGGGCAGACATGGGCATAGAGACCGCAACCGACACACGGCACGAGCGAGACGCCGCAAAGGGCGTTGCGCGAACGGCGCCGGGGCGAGCACCCCGCCGGTTCGAGCACAGCGCGCTCTACTACCGCGACGCCGAGGGGTTTCTGGCGGGCACGCTGCCATTCATCGTGGCGGGCCTCGACGCCGGCGAGCCCGTGGCCGTGGCCGTATCCAAGCCGAGAGCCGAATCGATCGAACGATCGCTGGGAGCCGAGGGTGAGCGGGTGCGCTTCGTTGACGTCTGCACTCTCGCGCGCAATCCGGCGCGCATCATCGCATTCTGGCGCGAGTTTCTCGACAGTCACGCGCCCGACGGTCTGGCGGCGCGCGGCGTCAATGAACTCACCTGGGCCGGCCGCTCCCCGGCCGAGCTGAGCGAGTGCGAGCGCACCGAGCTGTTGCTCGACCCCGCTTTCACGGACAGCTCGGCTTGGCGGCTGCTGTGCGCCTACGATCTCGCGGCGCTCGATCAGCTGGCGATCGACGCGGCCCGACGCCGGCATCCGCTGATCGAGCGCGAGGGTGGTTCGTGTGTGAGCGAGGGCTACGAGTCGAACGGCGCAGGCGCAGTCTTTGACGGAGCATTGGCGGCGCCGGGCGCTTCACCCGAACGGATCGCTTTCGGCGCCGGCGACCTCGCGTCGGTCAGGGCACGAGTCTCGAGCCGTGCGGCGCAGGCGCGTCTCGCCGGCGAGCGCGTCGAGGATCTCGTGCTTGCGATCAACGAGCTCGTGACCAACAGCGTGCAATACGGCGCCGGCGGCGGCCAGCTGCTCATCTGGCAGGAGACCGAGGTGTTGATGTGCGAGGTTCGCGACCGGGGCCGGATCGAGGACCCGCTGGTCGGGCGCCTGCGGCCCAGGCGCGACCAGTCCGGCGGGCGCGGCCTGTGGCTCGTGAATCAGCTCTGCGACCTAGTCCAGATCCGCGTCGCGCCTGCCGGTACGGTGGTGCGCGTGCACATGCGTTTGGCCTAGCGCGAGGCTGCTCGCGACGCGAAACCCTGCGCTACCATCGGTTCGTGGCGGCTCAGGAGCATCTAAGGGTCGAGGTCCGACGCCAGTCTGACCGGGTCGTGATGCGCCTCAGTGGTGAACTCGATCTGGCCAGTGCGCCGCTGTTTCAGCGCCAGCTCGACAGCGCCGAGATTCACTCGGCGCCTATGCTCGTGCTGGACCTGGAGGATCTCGAGTTCATCGATTCGACCGGCCTGCGCATCATTCTCTGCGCCCGCGCTGGCGCGCGCGAGCGCGAGCAGGAGTTCGCCGTCACCCCCGGCTCCCAGCAGGTGCAGCGGCTGCTCACCATGACCCGTGTGTCAGAGCACCTGCGCATCATCGAGTCGCCCGACGAAATGCTCGTCTAACGGCCAGCGCCGGTCCGGCTCGCGCCGGCTGATACGTCCACCCGTCGGTTCCCGCTCGCGCCGGCGGCTCGTGCTCGGCTGCGTCGATGTTGGATTGTGCAGCTCGGCCGCCTACGCCAGCTCGGGCAGGGTCTGGCTGAGCGTCAGCATCGGCGCGTACAGGTCGCCGTCACGTTCGATCCGCGCCAGCAGCTCGTGCGGCTGCGCGCTCAGCGTCCGCTCGCGCCGACGGCGTGCCGCCTTGCCAACCTCCTCCCAGCTCAACGGCGTTGACACCGTCGGCGCTTTGCGCGCCCGCAGCGAGTAGACGCTGACCGTGGTCTTGTGCGTGTCGTTCTGGCTCCAGTCGATCAGCACCCGCCCGTCGCGTAGGCGCTTGCGCATGTCCGAGACCACCAGCTTCGGGTGTTCGCGCGTGAGCAGCTCGGCGACGGCGCGGGCCAGAGGCTTGGTCTGCGCGTAGGTCACGTGCGTGTTGAGTGGCAGGTGCACGTGCAGACCCTTGGCCCCGGACGTCTTGACGACCGTGACTAGGTCGAGCGTGTCGAACAGCTCCTTGATCTGAAGCGCCACGCGACTGCACTCCTTGATGCCGGCCGGCGCGCCGGGGTCGAGGTCGAACACGAGCGAGGTCGGGACGTCGAGATCGGGCGCTCGCGACAGGCTGGTGTGCAACTCGATGTCGGCCAGGTTCGCAAGCCAGATCAGTGTGGGCAGATCCTCGGCGAGACAGTAATCGATGCGCTCGCGTCGATCCTCGCTCCACACCGGCGTCGTCTGCACCCAGTCCGGGCGGTGCGTCGGGCAGCGCTTCTCGTAGAAGAACTGGCCGTCCACGCCGTCTGGATAGCGCTTCAGCGTCAACGGCCGTCCGGCGAGGTGGCCCAGCAGAATGGGCGCCACGGCCGCGTAGTAATCGACCAGCTGTCCCTTCGTGAAGCCGCTGTCGGGATACATCACCTTGTCGCGATTGGTCAGTCGCAGCGCGCGCCCCTGCGCCTCGATCTCGGTGCCCTTGGCGTTTTTGCCCAGGATGCGATACGGCTGTCCTTGCGGCGCCTCGATCTGCGCGGGATCGCTCGCGCGCTTGCTCGCCTTCGTGGCGGGCGTGTCCCTTGCTTTCGCGGGGCGCTGGCCGCCTTTGCCGTCGGTGCCCGTGCTGCGGGAGCGCGTGCCACGCGAACGCACCGTCGCAGTGGCTGGCTTGGGTCCGGCCTGGATCGCCGTGGAACGTTCCCTGGCGGGCAGGTCGATCCGCACGTTCGTCGCTGCCTTGTCGGCACGCAGCCCCTTGTATGAGGACTGGCGCAAAAGGCGTTCGCGCGTCCAGTCAGTGAACTCGACCTCCGCCACCAGCTCGGGATCGACGAAGCGCGCGCCGCGCGGGGGCTGGACACCGACCTTCGCGAACGGGCTCTCGCTGCGCTCGCGGGACGCGAGCTCGCTGCCGAGCCGCTGCAGCTCGCGCTCATCGAAGCCCGTCCCGACGCGACCTGCATAACGCAACGCCAGCGACCGGTCCGCACGTTCGTAATAGCCCATCAGCAGCGCCCCGATCTGGTGGGCGCGCCGTCCTTTACCCGGCAGCCACCCGCCGATCACGAGCTCTTGGCGGGCGCTGTTCTTGATCTTCAGCCAGTTGCGGCTGCGTGCGCCCGGCAGGTACGGTGAGTCCAGCCGCTTGGCCACCACGCCCTCGAGGTGGTGCTCGCCTGTCACCGCCACGAGATCCTGCCCGCCTCCCAGATGATTCGCCGGCGTCTGCCAAGCGGCCCCGCGCAAGCCGAGCTGTTCGAGCAGCTCGCGGCGCTCGCGATAGGGCAGTGCCGAGGTCAGGCGGCCGTCGAGGTACAGCAGATCGAAGATCGCGTACGTGATCGGCACGGTTCGCGCCGTTCGGCGGATCTCGCTCTCGGCGGTCAGGTTCATGCGCCGCTGCAGGCGCTCGAAGCTCGGCGCGCCGTGCTCATCGAATGCCACGATCTCCCCGTCGAGCACCGCCTCGTGCGCGCCGAGCTGGCGGGCCAGCGCACGCAGCTCGGGATAGCGGGCCGTGATGTCGTTGAGGTTGCGGCTCTCGATGCGAAGGCGCCCCGGACGCGAGTACAGGATCGCGCGCACACCGTCCCACTTGATCTCATACGCCCAACCCTCGTCCTCCGCCGGCAATTCGCCGGGCGTGGCGAGCATCGGAGCGAGGTGCTCGGGCATCGGTTGCTGCTCTCGCTCGGGCGGCTCCATTCGGTGGATCATCCAGTCCTTCTCATCAGAACCGGTCCGAAAGAGGGCATAGCGGCCGCGCAGGCGCTGCCCGTGAAAGACGACGATCAGCTCGTCATCCCTGAGCTTCTCGGGCTCGTAGGTGCCGCGATCGAAGATCGTGACCTCGCCCGCACCGTAGCTGCCGCGCGGGATCGTGCCCTTGAAGTCGAGGTAGGAGAGCGGATGATCCTCGACGTGAATCGCCTTGCGGTTCTCGCGCGGGTCCTGGGGGATGCCGTTCGGGATCGCCCACGACAGCAGCGCGCCGTCGTGCTCGAGGCGCAGATCCCAGTGCAGCCTGCGCGCGTGGTGTTCTTGGACCACGAAGCGCGCCTGCTCGGGCGCCCGGCGCGGGCTGAGCGGGGTGCGCGGGGTGCGCGGGCTGCGCGGGCTGCGCGTGCCGGACTTACTCGTGCCGGACCTACTCTTGCCGGACCTACTCGTGCCGGACTCACTCCTTGGTGCGCGCGTGCTGCTCGCGTCTGGCTTGCTCTCCACGGCGCGCGCGCGGCGCGTGTCGCGCTCGCCGCCCGCACGCTTCTCGTGGCCCTCCGGCTCAGGCGTGCGGGTGAAGTCGCGCTTTGATTTGTAGTCGCTGAGCTTGCGCGCCATCGTGCACATGCTGCACGATCACGGCCGCGCGTTCTTCGCAGGGGGTGTCTCAGGCTGAAGACTCGGTAACGCGGAGCGTAAAGGCGGTGTGGTAGCGCTCGCCCGGTGCGAGCGTGTGCAGGCCCTGATGGCTGCACAGCGCGTTCGCCGGCGCCGTCATCGGCTCGAAGCAGATGAACTGAGCGCCCTGGGGCGAATACACCTGCCCGCACGGGTAGCCCTCTTCGAACTCGAGCTCGAGCCGGCGGTCAGCGGCCGTCGCGACGAACCGCGCCGGCTGTGGCAGCTCGTCGAAGCCGTCGTCGTATTCGCGTTCGCCGAGCTCGAAGCGCTCGGCGGACAGCGCTCGATCCGCGCCGGTCGGGATCTGATGGGCGTCCAGCGCCAGGCTGCGCATCGCCGGCAGCTCGATCCGCCAGCGCTCGCGCGGGACGCCCGGCAGCGACAGATAGGGGTGAAAGCCGAACGCCACCGGCACCGAATCCTCGTCGCACGCCTCCACCGTGACGTCTATCCGCAGGCGCCTGTCATGCAGGCGGGCGCGAAAGCGCGCCTCGTGACGGAACGGGAAGACCTCGAACAGCTCCGGCTGCGAGCGGCTCCAGTCGATCCGGGCCTCCAATTGCTCTCCGCCGGGCGGGTCCGTCAGATCCCAACGCATGCGCCCGCCGATCACGCCGTGGATCGGCAGGCCGTTGCCATCGAGCGCCACGCGGTCGGGGTCGTGAGGAACGGTCACCTCGCGTCCGGCGACGCTGTAGCGAAAGCCGGCAAGCCGGTTCGCCCAGGGGTAGAGCAGGGGGATGCCCATCGTCTTGCCCTGCTCGGTGTAAGCCGCCACGCCGGCGTTCTGTGCCAGCAGCTCCTCGCCGCGATCTCGCAGGGAGCAGCACAGCATGCCGGCGCCCGGAACGAAATCGGCCTGCAGCGAGCCGTGCTCGTCGCGCAGGCTGACGATGTCGAGCTTCGAACCGTCCATGACAGGTCCTCTCTATCAGGCCTACGGCAGCTGTGTCCTCTGGCGCGACGTCTTCCGGCGCGACGTCTTCCGGCGCGACGTCTTCTGGCGCGACGTCTTCTGGCGCCTTCTGCGCTACGCCCGCTGCAACTCGCGCCGCGTGAGCTGGTGTGAATACGGCCCGCGCCCGGTCAGACAGTAAGCCCCGCAGCGGGCCGCCAGCTCGAGCGCATCGGGCACCGACATGCCGGCGCCGAGCGCATAGGTGAGGCCCGCGGCGAAGCTGTCGCCGCAGCCGTAGGAGTTGACGGGCTCGCCCGGGGGCGATGCCGCTGGGAAGCTGCCGGAATCACCATCACGCGTGCTGTAGGTGCCGCCGTCCTTGCCGCGCGTGCGAACCACCAGCTCGGCGTCGCCCTGCGCCAGCGCCGCCTCGCCGCGCTCGGTCGCGTCGTCGTCGCTCAGCACGAGCGCGTCGAGCGCGATGCCGTGATCGAGCGCGTCGAGCGCGCGCGGGCTGGCCACCAGCACGCGGGCAGCCCGCGCAGCCCGCAGCGCCTCGACGTCGCCGGCGGTGAAGTAGACGGCGTCGATCTGCGCGAGCTCGTCCCAGGGCTCGCGCGCGTCCTCGATCGCCGGCTCCAGGCGCGGTCCCAGCGTCGTGATCGTGCGCTCGCCGGTGTCGTCCACGAACGTCACTGCACGGCGAGTCGCGTCCGCGCGCGGTGCCGCACAGACACGCACGTGCAGTTCGCGCAGGCGCGCCGCCGCCCGGCGGGCGTACTGGTCTTCGCCGAGCGCCGTGATCAGCAGCGCCTCGCCCGCGAGCCGAGCCAGCTGCACCGACGCGACCGCGCCACCGCCGGCGGGCTCCTCGAACGGGTCGCTCGCGTGAACTATCTCCGCGGCACGCGCGAGATGGGGCACCCGCGCGAACAGCACCCACTCGACGTGCCCCACGACCGCCACGCTCGGCTCGCTCGCGCTCATTGCCTTCGCGGCGCCTTCGATCAGACCGGCGCCAGCGGCGTCACACGCAGCCCGTCGGCATAGAGCTCCTGCACGGTCACGTCCAGCAGCTGCCCGCTTGCCGCAGCGTCCGCCGGCAGGTAGCAGCGGGTGTAGTCGGCGGTGTAGCCCGAGCACTGGGTGTCGGCGACCTTGTCCACCAGCACGCGCTCGCTGCGGCGCAGCTTGCCCGAGCGGTGCAGGCGCGAGCGCGCCTCGGAGAAGCCCCGCAGCGCGCGCGAGCGGCGTTTCTTCTCGTGCGGCCCCACATGGTCGCCGAGCGCCGCCGCGGCCGTGCCCGGACGTGGCGAGTACGAGAAGGTGTGCACGCGGCTGATCTGTGCATCCTCGATCAGCGCCAGCGTCCGCTCAAATGCCTGCTCGTCCTCGTTGGGAAAGCCGACGATCACATCCGCGGTCACGTTGACCTCGGGCACCGCCGCGCGCAGGCGCGAGATCGTCTGCAGGTACTCGTCGGCGCTGTAGTGGCGGCCCATCGCGGCGAGCACCTCGTCGTCGCCCGACTGCATCGGCACGTGCAGGTGCGGGCACACCTTCGGCTCCTCGCGCAGCGCCCGCACGAGCGAATCCTTGACGTGGATCACCTCGACCGAGGACAGCCGCACCCGCTTCACACCGGGCACGCGCGCCGCCTCGATCATCAGCTCGCCGAGATCCAGGCCACGCTCCGGATCGCGGTAGTCGCCCACGCTGATCCCCGTGATCACGATCTCGGGCTGGCCGTGCGCGACCCTGCGCTGCGCCTCTGCAAGGACCGCGGAGGCGGGACGCGAGCGTGCGCTCCCGCGCACGGTCGGAATGATGCAGTAGGCGCAGTGGCAGTCACAGCCGTCCTGGACCTTGACGAAGCCGCGCGTGCGTCCGCCCGCCCAGTCTTCGGCGGCGACTCCGCGGGTGCGCCCACCCACCGAGTCTTCGCCGGCGACTCCGCTGGTGGGCCCACCCACCGAGTGTTCGCCGGCGACTCCGCGGGTGCTCGCAACGGTGGAAGTAGCGCTGCTCCGCTGGTGCAAGAGGGCCGACTCGCGTGCCAGCACGTCGTGCTCGAGGTCGACGCACGCGCCGAGCGTGCCCGCGATCGCCTCCGCCACGTCGTCGGCAGTGCCCACGAACGGGGTGACGGCTGGGTCGATCGCCGCGAACTGCTCGGCTCGCAGGTTAACCGCGCAACCGCCCACGAACACCTGGCGCGCGCTCTGCAGCGAGCGTCGCACCGACTGGCGCGACTTCGCCTCAGCCTCGCCGGTGATACAGCAGGTATTGATGACGTGCAGCTCAGCCTGATCCTGGGCGACCTCTTCGTGGCCGGCAGCGAGCAGCGCGCGGCGCGCCAGCATCGCGTCGGCCTGCGAGACCTTGCAACCGAGGAACTTGACGGCGAAGCGCATGTCGGTGGAGCGTACCGGCGTCAGGGCGAGCGCTTGTTGCGGACCCGGCGACGCGCGATCTCCAGCGATTCGAGATCGACCAGGTCCTGCGGTCGTCCCGCTGCGCGCTTCATCGCGATCAGGTCGTCGACCGATGCGACCGGCACCGTGACCCCGTCGAGATCGATTCGATTCGCATTGCGCTTCAGGGTGGCGTAGCTCGGCGAGCCGGCGGGCTCCGCGAGGAGGTCGATATCTCCGTCCGCGGTCGTCAGCGTCAGCATTTGTGCTCGCCTGAGCGTTTGCCCATCTGGCGCGAACGGCAGGTCTGCGTCCACTCCACGCAATCGGGCGCCGAGCGCGGTTAGGACGACGCCCAGACGGTCGAGGTTGTCCTGGTTCAGGGAGTATGCGATGTCGAGGTCGTCAGTGAAGCGGGGGCTGGCCTGGACTATGACCGCCACGCCTCCGACCACGACGAAGTCAACGCCGCCCTCGACCAGACTGCGCAGCAGACGATCCAGCGAGAACTCAGCTGGGGCGTTCACGGCTCCGTCTACCGGCGCGGGCGAGCTGCTGCGCCTGGGCGTACATCGCTTCGATACCCCGGATTCGCTCGGCCGGCGATCGCTCGAGCTGTTGACGAATAAGGCTCTCATCCACGCCCGGGGTGCGCTCGGGGGCATCCAACGTCAGGCGATGTCCCATAGCCCAGAGTGCCCGATCCAGCGTGTCCACTGTTGGATTGGCGCGCGGGCTCTCGAGCTTCGCGACTGCCACCTGACTGACTCCCAGCCGCTGGGCCAGCTCGGCCTGGGTGAGACCGGCTCGATGCCGTGCGTGCTTGAGCAGAGTCGATGAGGCTGACATGGAGATATTATAACTTATAGGTTATTCTGTGCTGCGCGGGCGCACGCGGATCCTGCTCACGCTTGCGCGCGAGTCTCGCCCGTCGGGGGGCCACTCGCGACGTGTTCTGCGCCACCGAAATGTGGGTGGCTACGCCTGTCGCAGCGCTCAGGCGGCGCCCGCCAGCGACGGCTGCCGGTCACGCCACGGATGAGCTTCTTCCAGCCGCGCCGCCAGCCGAATCAGCGTGTCCTCCTCCCAAGGTCCGCCTGTGAGTTGCACGCCGATCGGCAGACCGGTGTCGGTGAAATGCAGCGGCAGGCTGATCGCGGGCAGTCCGGTCACATTGCCGAAGGCTGTGAAGGACACGCTTGCGACGACCTCGGGCACGGCCTGGTCGGGCGCGGCCAGCTGCGCCGCGAGAATCGAGCCGGCCGCCGGGGGTTCGATCGCGGAGGTCGGCGTCAGCAGCACATCGAAGTCACGTCCCCAGCGCACGACCTCGCGCCGGCTGATCAGCTCGAGCGTGCGTCCGGCCTGCACGTACTCACGCGCGCCGACTTCGCCACTCAGCCTGTACTGATGGGCGACGTGCGGGTCAACCTGCGTCCAGTCGATGTCGTCGAAGTCGCCCAGGCCGGCCTGCGTGATCAGTATGAACGGCCCGATCATGTCCTCGGACACCGTCGCCACGTCAACCTCCTCGACCACGTGCCCGAGCTGCTCGAGCATCGTTCCCGCCGCCCGCGCGGCGGCGACGCACGCCGGCGCGGTTGGAATCCCGAGCGGTGCGCCGGCCATCAGCCCGATACGCAATGGATCGGGCTGCCTCTCGATCTCCTGCGCGAACGGACGCTCAGGCGCAGGGGCGTTGTACCAGGACAGGGGATCGAACGTCGCGATGGCATCCAGCGCCGCGGCGGTGTCGGCGACGGTGCGCGTCAGCGCTCCCTCGACGACCGCCCCGAGCCACCCCTGTGCGAGTCGCGGCACCCGCCCGCGGCTGACCTTGAGGCCGACGAGGCCTGTGTAGGAGGCCGGAATTCGGATCGACCCGCCGCCGTCGGTGGCGTGGGCGATCGGGAACATGCCCCCGGCCACGGCTGCCGCGGCGCCCCCGCTCGATCCCCCGGGTGAACGCGACGGATCCCAGGGGTTGCGCGTCACGCCGTACCGGCTGTTCTCGGTTGCCGTAAGCACCCCGAACTCGGGGGTGTTGGTACGTGCGCACAGGACGAAGCCCGCACGCACGAACGCCTCGACGGCGAGCTCGGTCTCGCGGCTGGGAGTCGCGCCGGCGCCCCGCGAGCCGAACGTCGTGGGCCAGCCCTCGACTGGCGTCAGGTCCTTGATCGGCATCGGCACCCCCACGAACGGGGCATGCTCACGCTCCGACGCGCCGTCGGCCGCAAGCGTCGCAAGGCGCCGATCGGCCTCTTGCGCCGCAAGCCGGGCAGCCTCGTCGTTGCGCCAGATCACGGCGTTCAACTCGGGGTTGCGCTCGTCAACGGCCTCCAAGCAGGAATCGAGCAGCTCGACTGCGGAAAGCTCTCGCCGGCGCAGCGCTCCCGCCAGCTCCAGCACCGACGCCGATGGACCGAGTGCGTCCATGCGTTGAAGTTATCAACGCCTCCAAGCTCGCCGCGCGAGGCCAGCGCCCTCGAGCTCGCCGTGCGCGGCCAGCGCCCTCGAGCTCGCCGCAGGTGGCCGACGCCCTCCAGCTCACCGTGCGCGGCGCAGGCGCCAGAACGTCTCGCGGGCGGTGATCGCCTGATCGATCGCCTCCGGCGGGATCGGCAGGCGCTCGCCCGCGCCGGCGCGCCAGCCGCGCACGCGCGCGCGCACCGGCACGCTCGTGCGGTGCGCCACCAGCCCCCAGCCCACCACGAGCGCCTCGAACAGCAGCGCACGCGCGCACGCGCGCGTGCGCAACACCCCATAGCGGCGCAGCAGAAAGCCGCGGGCGAAGCCGCCCAGCTCGCGCTGCAGCGGCGAGTCGACACCGATCGAGGCTCCGCCGAGATGAGTGCCGCGCGCTCCCGGCGCCGCGGCCGCCGTCCAGCCTTCGAGCAGCAGACGCAGCCCGAGGTTGACGTCCTCGCCATAGGCGCGCAGCCGCTCGTCAAAGCCGCCCGCGCGCTCGAACGCGCTGCGCCGGTAGGCGGCCGCGCCGCCGCTGGGCATCGCCAGCCTTCCAGGAGACTCCTGCGGTGGGCGACGGTGTAGGCGGTTGTACGCGGCCAGCGTCACGTCGAGCTCGATCCCGAACGCGTCGACCTGGTCGCTACCGGGAATCATCGTCATGCCGGCGACCATCGCGCAGCGCGAGTCGGCGTGCAGCGGCCCGACGATCGCGTCGACGAACCCCGCCTCGATCTCGACGTCGTCGTTGACCAGCACGATCGCCTCGCCGTCGCCGAGGGGGGCCGCGGCATTGACGGCGGCGCCGAAGCCGCGGTTCTCCGGGAGCTCGAGCACTCTGACCGACGGAAAGCCGGCGCGCACGGCCGCGACCGTGCCGTCGCGCGAGCCGTTGTCCACCACGAACGTCCGCTCCGGCTGAAGCTGGCCCGCGAGCCGCTCCAGACAGCCGAGCACGCGCTCGCCCGAACGCCAGGTAACGACGATCGCATCGGCGGTCATCGCTCCGTCAGGAGCTCGTCGTAGACACGCCGCAGGCGCGTTGCCGCCGCGTCGGCCGAGAAGCGCTCGAGCTGCTCGGGCGCCGGTGCGCTGCGCGCTCCCGGCGCTGCCGCCAGTGGACCGTCGGCCAGCGCGCGCGCGAGGCCGACCCAGTCGCCCGGTGCGAAGTACCGTCCGCTTGTCCCCAGCACCTCCGGAATCGCGCCGCTGGTGCTCGCGAGCACGGGTAGATGCGCCGCCATCGCCTCCGCCAGGACCATGCCGAACTGCTCCTCCCAGTAGTGCGTCGGCATGCTCGCCAGCACCAGACAGGATGCCTGCGCGTAGATACCGACGATCTCGTCATACGGCACCGACGCGCGCAGCTCAACGACGCCCTGCAGCCCGAAGTCCGCCACCAGCCCCTGCAGTCGCGCGCGCTCGGGACCGTCGCCGACGATCAGTGCGCGCACGTCTTCGCGTCCCTGGGCGCGCAGCATCGCAACCGCGCGCAGCACGTCCTGGTGGCCCTTCTCCCAGACCAGCCGCCCGGCCGAGACGATCAGGTGCGAGCCGTCGGCCGCCAGATCGGCGGTGCGCGCAGCCGCGAAGCGCTCGAGCGCGATCCCGGGAGCACACACGATCGTGCGCTCCGGCGGCGCGCCCTCGAGCAGCAGCGCATCGCGGGCGCGCTCGGTCGTGGCCAGGAAGCGATCGCCTGCAGCCAGCACGGCGCGCGCGTACGGGCGGGTGCGCACGTTGCGGTAGCTGTCGCGCAGCGGCAGGGTCTCCCAGGCCGTGACCACCAACGCGAACCCGAGCCGATCCTTCAGGCGCGCCGCCTGTGCGCTGTACCAGTTGCCGAGCTCGGCGACGTGCACCACGTCGGCGCCGCGCAGGCGGCTTTCGAGCCCGAGGAAGCGCTCGCCGAGCAGACGCGTGCCGAACGCGCCCACCGCTCCCGGCGGCAGCAGCCCGCTGACGGTTCGCACGGGCCTGCGCTCGAGCGCGAGTGTGTCGGTCGCGTACAGGTTGTTGCGGGCCACTAGGACGCTGACCGCGAAACCTGGACCCAGCCGCTCGTGCGGTCGCAGGTCCCAGGGCGCCGCGCTGAGCCCACGCAGCAGCACGATGCGCTTGAGATCGCTCACGAGCGGCGGACCGTAGCAGCGATCAGCGGCCGCGCGGCCGAGGCGAAGCGTTCCGACCGGCGGCTGGCGCGCTCGTCGGCGCGAGCAGCTCGCTCGATCCTGGACGATCTCGTAAACCCGCGCGCCCTAGCATTGGGCGCCGATGCCCGCGCCGCGCAACGTGCTGCTCAACGCGCTGTATCTGGCGCCGGGTGTGTCGGGCGGGCCGGAGACCTATCTGCGCGGGCTGGCGCCTGCGCTCGCGCGCGAGCTGCCCGGCTTGAGCTTGACGATCGCGACGACCGGCTCGGGCGCCGGGGCGCTGCGCGCCGAGGGGTGGGAGTCGTTCAGCCGCGTGCGCGCGTTGCCCTGCGAGGAGGGGCGTCGCGCGCGCCGACTGTGGGCCGAACAGGCGCTGCTGCCGCGACTGGCCAGAGCCGAGCGGGCCGAGCTCGTGCACAGCCTGGCCAACTTCTCCCCGCTGGTGGCGGGCACGCCGTCGGTCTTGACGCTGCACGACCTGACGTTCATGCGCAGGCGCACGTTTCGCGCGAGCACGACCGTCGGCATGAGCTTGTTCGCATGGCTCTCTGCCCATCGCGTCAACGCGTTGATCGCGCCGACGGCGGCGGCTCGCGCGGAAATCCTCGCGCTCACGCGCGTCGCGCCGGAGCGCGTGCGCGTCGTCCCCAATGGCTGTGATCGTCCTACCGTGGCCGCGACCCCCGCCGACGAGCTGCGCTCGCGCTACCGGCTGAATGGGGCGCGCGTGGTGCTGTGCGTCGCCGCCAAGCGTCCGCACAAGAACCAGGAGCTGTTGCTGCGTGCCCTGGGCCAGCTGGCGGCCGACGTCACGGTCGTGCTCGCCGGCCACCCCGAGCCATACGACCTGCGCCTGCGTGAGCTGGCGCGCGAGCTCGCGCTCGATGACAGGGTCCGCTTCGTCAACTACGTCTCGGATGCCGACCTCGAGGGTCTGTGGGCGCTGGCCGACTGCGCAGCGATGCCGACGCTGGCGGAGGGCTTCGGCCTGCCGCTCGTCGAGGCGCTTGCGCATGGCGTCCCGATCGCGGCGTCCGACATCCCGGTTCTGCACGAGATCGGGGGAGAGCTGCCGCGCTGGTTCGATCCGCGCGATCCGGCGGCGTGCGCTCGCGCGATCGACCAGGCGCTCGGCGACCGTGAGCGCGTGCGCGCCGCCGGACCCGTGCACGCGGCTGGTTTCAGCTGGAGCGCCGCCGCGCATGCCACTTACGCCGTCTACGAGCAGGCGCTGGCGCGCGCGCGTCGATGACCGCCGAGCCTTCGCCTGAGCCGCTCGCCGGCACCGATCTCGGCGAGCCGCGCCAGCCGATGGCCGGCATCGATCTCAGCCGGCCACGCCAGCCGACGGCGGGCTCCGATCTCGGCAGGCTGCCCCAGCCGCCCGCCGGTACGCACATCGGCCTGAACCTGCTGTTCCTGGTTCCCGGCGAGACGGGTGGGATGGAGGTCTACGCGCGCGAGCTGATCCCGCGGCTGCTCGCCGCCGCGCCCGAGCTGCGGTTCACGGCGTTCATCAATCGCGAGGCGGCGCACGCGCGGGCCGGCCCGTGGGGAGAGCTGCTGCCGGCAATCACGTTGCCGGTGTCGTCGCGCAGCCGCGTGCAATGGGTGCTCGGCGAGCAGACGCTGCTACCGGCGATGGCGGCGCGCGCGCGGGTCGGGCTCGTCCACAGCCTGGCCTCGACTGCTCCGCTGTGGGGTCCGTTCCGCCGGATCGCGACCGTTCACGACCTCATCTACGCGCGCTTCCCGGAGGCGCATCCGGGCCTGCGCGACCGTGGCATGCGAGTGCTCGTGCCCGCGGCGGCGCGGCGCTCGGATCGAGTGATCGCGATCTCGCGCAGCACCCGCGATGACCTCGTCACGCTGCTCGGGCTGGCGCCCGGGAAGATCGACGTGATCGCCGAGGCGCCGGGCACAGCGGGCGCTGTGCCCGCGTTGAGCGAGCAGCAGGCGCGCGAGCGCTTCGGTCTGGGCGCGCGCGAGGTTGTGCTGAGCCTGTCAGCCAAGCGCCCGCACAAGAACCTCGCGCGACTGATCGGCGCGCTGGCCCGCATCGAGGACCAACGCCGGCCGCTACTGGTGCTGCCCGGGTACCGGACCTGGCACGAGACCGAGCTGCGCGAGCGCGCGGCGACCCTCGGCGTGAGCGACGACGTGCGCTTTCTGAGCTGGATCGGGGAGGATGAGCTCGAGGGCCTGTGGGCGCTCGCGCGCGCATTCGTATTCCCATCGCTGTACGAGGGCTTCGGGCTGCCCGTGCTCGAGGCGATGGCGCGAGGCGTGCCGGTGGCGTGCTCGAACACCTCGTCGCTGCCCGAGGTCGCCGGCGACGCGGCGTTGATGTTCGATCCCTATGACGAGACCGCGATCGCCGCGGCGATCGAAGTGTTGCTTGCGCAAGACGAGCGCACGCGCGCACGCACGCGCGCGTGCGGGTCGGCGCGAGCGGAACAGTTCAGCTGGCAGCGGACCGCGCTCGAAACGCTTGCCAGCTACGCCCGGGCGCTGGGCTCGCCGGATTCGGCGTCGCCGCGAACGGCTCCAGGTGGGCCAGACCTGCCTATGTCGGGCTCGCCGGCGGCCGCTCTGCGTGGGTCGGATGCACCCGCGACGTCATCGCCCACGCCGGATCCCTCCGTGTCCGGGCCGTCCGACGCCGGCGACGACGGTCTGGACTCGCCTGCCCGGCTCGAGCCGTAGCTCGCGAGGACGGTCTGCAGAGAGCTCTCCAGCGACAACCGCCGCGCATTCGCCGCGAACCAGCCGGCGGTGGTTTCGCGCAGCGCCATGCCCGCATGGTGGACGCGCTCGATCGCCGCGGCGATCGCCGCGGGGTCGGCGCTCGCACACACGAATCCGTTGACGCCCTCCTCGATCAGCTCGGTGGCCGCGTTGTCCTCTCCGGCCACGAGCAGGCTCGGCGTGGCACGCGCGGCGGCCTCGACGACGATCAGCCCGTAGCCCTCGCGGCTCGAGGTCGAAAGCATGCACAGCGCCTGCGCGAGCGCCTGCTCGACGCGCTCGGCCGCGACGAAGCCGGGTGCGAGCACCCGCTCCCGCACGCCCAGGCGCGCGATCTCCGCCCGCACCGCCTCGCGCTCGGGCCCATCGCCGAAGAGCTCGCCGCGCAAGCCCCCGATCCGCCTGCCGGCCTCGGCCAGCGCGGCGACGGCCAAAACGGCGCGCTTCTCCGGGATCAGCCGGCCGGCGAACACGACGGTCAGCTGCGCCGGGCGTGCCTGCGGGGGCGCCAGTGAGCCGGCGTACTCGCCCTCGAGCACCGTCACCTCACCGCGCAGGCCCAGCCCGCGCAGGCGCCGGGCGTGCAGCTGCGAGAAACAGAAGGCGCGCTGAGGAACGGCCGCGCACAGGCGCTGCACGGCGGCGCCGATCGGCCCGCCAAGCTGACCGAGGTAGCTGCGCCAGTAGGCGCGGCTCCAGACCTCGTGCCAGTCGACGACCAGCGCGTAGCGCGCAAGCACGCGCGCCAGGCCGGCGGCCAGCAGCGAGAAGTACGGAAACGAGGCCATGTGAACGGTGTCGTAGCGCCGGCCTCGCAACGCCAGATGGGCGAGCACGCCGGCGCCGAACACGAGCGGCGGCAGGATCCGCCGGCGGCCGTCTGCCGTGTACAGGCCCATGCGCGGACCGGCGCTGACCACACGCACACCGGGCACGTCCGGACGCTCGCCCCGATCCCACTGGCGCAGCGTCAGGTAGGTGACCTCGTGGCCGTCGGCGGCGAGTCGCTCGGCGAGGTTTCGGTACCAGCGCTCGGCGCCGCCGACGGTATACGGGAACAGGCAGTCATAGACGACGCAGATACGCATGAGCGGAAGCATGCATGATCGAGGGCTCGGTCACGAGCGAGCGCACGATGGTGCGAGGCCGAGCGCATTGCGGCGGGCGCGCGCGAGCGCGACGTCGCGACGGGAAGCAGTGCTATCCGGTCGGCGCGCGTTGGGCGACCGTCGTGCTCGGACGACCTCTGGCGCGCCCACACCCAACCCGGTGCAGCGCCTGCGCGAGAAAGTTCCGTCCCCTGGACGTGCGATTATCTAGAACTATCCGAAAAAAAGGAAAAGGACCGATATGCTATTCGGAAGAGCTCGGCGCGCGTCGCTCAAGCGGGGCCGCCTCGATGCGAGTGCGCTCGGGGGTTCACTACTGATTGTCGCGGCTGTATTGGCGCTCTGCCTTATCTCCGTCGGCTCACTGAGCGCCGCACGGCCGACCGCGAAGATCGCGTGTACTCGTGATGTGGCAGCGGTCGTTGGCGGCAAACACGAGTGTCTTGGCTCCGGCGAGTATTGCGCGACGCGGTATGAGCGCGAGTACGAACGCTACGGGTTCGTGTGCAGCACGCACTACCGCCCGCCCAGGCTGCGACGCGAGTAGAGAGCGATCACTCGTCGTCCTTCCACCGGAGTGATGTCCGGGCCTGTCTATGCGCCCGCGCCGTACGAGCTCGAGTTCTTCACCGAGGAGTCCGGTCACGCACCAGCGCTGCGCTGGATCCGGGACGAGCTGAGCCCGACCAAGCGGCGGGCGCTTGGCGCGGCTATGCAAGAGGTGCTGCAGTGGCATGGGGTCCAGGTGGTCGGAGAGCGCTCTTGGGGACGGCATTTGGGTGGCGGACTATTCGAGTTTCGCCTCGACCGCACCGTCAAGTCCACCGACCACATCGTCGAGAAGCTCGCCCTGCGTGTGTTCTGCCATGCCCACGGCGATCGCAAGATCCTCGTTCTGCACGGCTACGACAAGGGGACGAGGACCTCTCCTCACCACCAGCGTCGCGAGATCGAGGTTGCGCGTGCGCGGTTGAGAAACTGGGAGGCGAAGCAGGCGGGCCAGCGCAAGCGCTCCAACCGCGATCGAAGACGAGCGAGGTCGTCGAAGCGGCTGAATCCATGACGCCCTTTGGCGTCTGATAGGATATAACCCATCGATCATGGCCGACGACTTCCACCAGCTCATTGCAGATATCGAGGATGAGGCCAGGTCCGAGGGCCCGCCGGCCGTTCGCGAGCTGGAGCAGTTTCGGGAGGAGTTCAGCCTCGCAAGCCAGCTAATCCGGAGTCGCAAAGAGCGTGAGCTCTCGCAGCGTCAGCTGGCGAAGCTCTCAGGTGTTCCTCAGAGTGAGATCTCGCGCATCGAGACCGGTGCCGGAAATCCAACGTACGCGACCGTCGCAGCGCTCCTCGGTCCACTGGGCAAGCGCGTCCAGATCGTTGACGGCCCGACCGTTTCCACAAGAAGACCTCACCGCCGCGTCCGAGCCGTCAAACGGTCCGGCTCGAGAGCACGCGCATAGAGCCGCGTCAAGTCAGGTGCGCGGCAGGTCTCTGCCTGAGCGCCCCAGCAATTAGCGGGCACGAGCGTGCGGCCACAAGCGCGAGCATTCGTGATCGACCGCCATGTCCTGGGCGAGCGCGCTGCGGTGCGTCATTGGCGAGCACGCGGCGGAGCAATCGGCGAGCACGCTGCGGCGCAATCGGCGAGCGCGGCTGCGGTGCGTCACAGCGAGCGCGGGTGCGGTGCGTCAGGGCGAGCGCGACGTGGCGAGTCACCGCCCCTGCGGCGCGCTCCGGCTGAGGCCCCGCCGCGCCGCGGCGGCGTCCGCTAGCATCGATCCCCGCTTGCGCCGCCACTTTCCGCCTTGACGGGCGTTATAAGGAGCAAGCTCGCCGTCGCCGCGTAGGAGGCGGGCGGCGATCAGCGTCAGCCGATGAGCACACTCACGCAGACAGGGCCGCCGCCGGCGGCAGACTCCGCAGAGTCCGAGCGGCCGCTGGTGTCGGTCGTGATCCCGTGCCTGAACGAGGCGCAGAACATCGAGCACTGCGTGCTGGCAGCGCGGGCGGCGCTCGAGCGGATGGACGTGCCCGGCGAGATCGTGGTGGCCGACAACGACTCCGAAGACGACTCGGCGATACTCGCCGAGCGCGCGGGAGCGCGCGTGGTGGTCGAGCGCAGGCGCGGATACGGCAGCGCCTACCTCGCCGGCTTCGCCGCCTCGCGCGGCGACTACATCGTGATGGCCGATGCCGATCTGACGTATGACTTCGACGACATCCCGCGCTTCGTCGCGGCGCTCCAGGACGGCGCGGAGATGGCGATCGGCGATCGCATGGACAACATCCAGCCGGGCGCGATGCCGTGGTTGCATCGCTACATCGGCAACCCGATCCTGACGGGCCTGCTCAACGTACTGTTCCGCACCGGCGTCGCCGACGCGCACTGCGGCATGCGCGCTGTGCGCCGGGAAGTGCTGCCGCGCCTGGACCTGCGTACGACCGGGATGGAGTTCGCCTCGGAGATGGTGATCAGAGCCTCGAAGGAGAAGCTGCAGATCGCCGAGTTCCCGATCGAATACCACCCGCGCGGCGGCGAGTCGAAACTGTCGAGCTTCCGCGACGGCTGGCGGCACCTGCGCTTTTTGCTGGTGCACTCGCCGACGCATCTGTTCATCGTGCCGGGAGCGATCCTGTCCGGGTTCGGACTGCTGCTGACGGTGCTGGTCGCCTCGGGTCTCAGCCTGTTCGGACGCGCGTGGGGCATGCACGCGCTGATCGGCGGCGGGCTGCTCACGATCGTCGGGACACAGGTGCTCGCGCTCGGGCTGTGCGCGCACGCGTACGCCACCTACTTCATGGGCGAGCGCGACCCATGGTTCGACCGCATGCGCGCCCGCTTTCGCCTCGAGCACGGCCTGCTGCTGGGCGGGCTGTTCATGCTGGCCGGCATCGCCACCGGCACAGTCGTGGTCGTCACCTGGATCTCCAACGGCTTCGGCTCGCTCGCCTACGAGCAGGCCGCACTGATCGCCGCGACGCTCTTGATCGTCGGGATCCAGATTTTCTTCTCCTCATTCCTGCTCTCGATTCTCGGTCTGCGCCGGCATTAGTGTCGATCCTCGGTCTGCGCCGGCATTAGTGTCGCCACTGCGCCGGATCGCGGCGGCGGTGTTCGCCGGCGACGCTCGCGTGTGGAAGACGGCAGGGATCGTGGCAGTCCCGCTGGTGGCGTTCTTCGCCTACCACTGGCTGAATCCGCGCCCCTACTTCACCGGCACCGACTCGGTCAACGAAACCACGTTCATCGGCCCGACCACCGCGGGCACGCCGGTGTGCACGCCCTCTGTACTGGAACTCCCCGCCAACACCGCGTTCATACGCCTGCGCGTGCGCTCGCCGACGCGCGTGCGCCCATCGATGCACCTCGAACTGCACCTCGGCACGAGCACCTTCCACTCCTCGCTCGGACCGAGCCGCGTCAACGCGACCCGGATCAGCAACGCGAACTTCGCGATACCGAAGACCCCCGCGAGTCCGCACGCGCGCCTTGCCTCGCTGTGCGCGACCGCCTCGGAAGGCAGGATGGAATGGATCGGCGCCGGCGTGCCGGCAGTTGACGCCCAGTCGGTCACGCTCGCCGGCGCCCCCGAGGCCGCGGAGCTGGCGGTGTGGTTTCTGCCCCCGGCGGGCTCAGAACGCAGCTACCTGCAAGAGGCGGGCGCGATGTTCTGGCGTGCCGCCCTGTTTCGCCCGCGCGTGATCGGGGCGTGGGTTTACGGAGTGCTGATGTTCGCTCTGCTCCCGGCGCTCGCGCTGCTGGCGGTGCGCTCGCTGGCGGTGGCGCTCGCGCGCGGAGGGCGCACGCGCCATGCAGCAGCCTGGGTGTTTGCGATCGCCGCGCTGAACTTCGTCTGCTGGGCGCTGATCACGCCGCCGTTCCAGGCCCCCGACGAGGTCGATCACTTCGCCTACGTGCAGTCGCTGGTCGAACGCGGCGAGACCCCCACCAACAACCCGGCGGTGCCGCGCTACCGCTGGGCCAACTCCGAGAGCCTGGCGCTCGAAGTGACCGCGTTCATGACCGACCACGAAGTCAACGACACGCGCATGCCGGGCACGACGCTTGCGCTGCAGCGCTACCACCAGCTCTTCGAACGGGAGCATCCGCCCGCCAACGACGGCGGCGGGTACTCGACATCGGCCGCGCACGGGCCCCTGTACTACCTGGCGCTCTCGCCGGGATATCTGGTCGCCCAGCACGACTCGGCGTTCGCGCAGATCACCTGGATGCGTCTGCTCTCCGCGCTGCTCGGCGCGCTGGCGGCGCTGTTCGCGTTCCTGCTCGCGCGCGAGCTGGCGCCGAAACGACCGTGGCTGGGAGTGCTGGCCGCGATGCTCGTCGTGTACGAGCCGATGTACGGCTTCATCTCCGGCGCCGTCAACAACGACGTCGGGGTCAACGCGGCCGCCGCAGCGGCCGCCTATCTGCTCGTGCGCCTGCTGCGCCGCGGCCTGAGCATCCCGTGGGGGTTCGTGACGGGGCTCGTGCTGGTGGCCCTGCCGTTGATCAAGGAGACGGGGCTGTCGCTGTACCCGGTCGCGGCGCTCGTGCTGATCGCGGGCCTGTACTTGCACCACTCCCGCGCCCAGCTCAAGGGCTGGGCGGCCCTGGCGGTGGGCGCGCTCGTGATGAACGAGATCTCGGCCCAGGTGCTCAGCACGTTGCAGCCGACCGAAGCCAAAAGCGGATTCTCGGCGATCGGCTCGAACACCTCGGCAGCGCGCCTGGCGCTCACGCACATCCCCGAATACCTCTCCTATCTGTGGCAGATCTTCTTGCCGCGCCTGCCGGGCATGTCACAGCATTTCGCCGTCGGCGGGCTCCCGGCCTACACGATCTTCATCAAGCGCGGCTGGGGCGCGTTCGGCTGGTTTGACATCTTCTTTCCGGAGTGGGTCTATCGCGGGATCGCGCTCGCGATCATCGTCGCGATCCCCGTCGGGATATGGGCTGCGCGGCGGGAGTGGACCTGGATCCGGCGCAACTGGCTGGAGGTGCTGACCGTGGTGCTGATCCCGGTCGCGGTGATCGCCGGGTTCGAGGCCGCCTACTTCAGCGGGGGCGTGCAGACGATCATCCCCACATACGGGCGCTACGCCTTCCCGGCGATCGCGCCGCTGGCCGTGATCGCCGTCGGCATCCTGCACGGCTTCGGACGGCGAAACATGGTGTACGTCGGCGTCGGGCTGATGGTCGCGATGATCGGTCTGAGCTACGGCGCTCAGATGCTGACCCTGACCTCCTTCTATGGGTGAGTGGCTGAGATGAGCAAGCCTGCGGCTGACACGTCTATGCTCTCGAGTGAGAAGCCCTGGTCTGCGCGTGAGCAGGGAACCTCTCCGGCGCGCACGATCAAGCTCTTTTCACCGTCGACAGACGAACCGTCGGACAGGGGCGCGGGAGCTCGACCGTGATCGATTACCTGTTCGCCCTGATCGTCCCGATCGCGCTGATGTGGGTGACCGGCCTCGGCTGCGGGCTCGCGCTCGAGCGCCTCCTCGGGGTGCAGCTGTCAAACGCGCTGCTGCTGCCGCTGGGCATGTGCGTGTCGATCGCGCTGATCTATCCGGGGTACGCAGCCGGTGCCGGCGACGGGCTCGCGGTCGCTCTGCTCGTGGTCGCCACGCTGGCCGGGCTCGTGTTCGCTCGCGACGGTCTGCGCGCGCGCCTGAACCCGGGCTGGCCGGGAGTCGCCGGCCTGGCCGCGTACGTCCTCTACATGCTGCCCGTGATCGCATACGGGCACTGGACGTGGTCGGGCTATGACTTCGTCAACGACTCGGGCTTCGAGATCGTGCTGGCCGAACACATCAAGGGGTTCGGCACCACGCTCGGCAGCATTCCGCAGAGCACCGCGCGCGAATTCGTCAAATCGTATTTGAACACCGGCTACCCGCTGGGCTCGCAGGCGCTGCTCGGCACGTTCAGCGGTCTCACCTCGATCCAGGTGCCGATCCTCTACCAGGGCTTCATCTCGGGGCTGGCCGCGATGGGCGCTGTCGCGCTCGCGACGATCACCGGGCGCATCTTGAGCGCGCGCCGCGCGGCATTCGTCGCGTTCGTCGCGATCGCGGCCAACCTCACCTACCAGTACGCGCTGCAGGGAGGCCTCAAGGAGATCGCGCTGCTGGCAACCGTCTGCGCCGGAGTGGCGCTCGCCCGCACCGCGGTCGGCCTCGGGCGCCCGTACGCGGGCGCCGTGCTCGTCGCCGTGGCGGGCGCCGCGGCGCTCGCGACCTACAACGCCGCCGCCGTCCCGTACATGGGCGCGCTCGTACTGGCCACGATGCTCGGCGCGCTGCTGCTCCAGCGCGAATGGAGCCCGCGCCGCTGGATCGAGCGCTGGGCCGGGCCGCTGGCAGCAGGACTCGGCGTGGCCGCGCTGCTGGCGATCCCCTCGCTGATCACGTTCGGCACGTTCTTCAACCTCGCCCAGAGCAGCCAGGGCTCCACGGGAGTCGGCGCCACCCAGTTCGGGCAGCTGCTGCGCGCGCTGCCGCTCAGCCAGATCAGCGGTGTCTGGCTGGCCGGCGAATACCGTCTGCCGATCTCCGCCGAACCGGCCGGCACGCTGACCGCGATCGCGACCGTCGCGCTGGTCGTGCTGCTGATCCCGGGCGTGCTGTGGGCCCTGCGCCGCCGCGAGGTCGGCCCGCTGCTGCTGCTCGGCACGATGGGCCTGGTCGTGCTGATCGTGTTTCCGCGCGTCAGCCCGTACGCCCAGGGCAAGGTGCTCGCGATCGCCAGCCCGGCGGTCGTGCTGGTGGCGCTCGCGGCGCTCGGCAGCGTGCGCGGACGCGTCGGTGTGCTCGCGCTCGTCGCCGGGGGCGCGCTGTCGCTGGGCGTGCTCGCCTCCGACCTGCTGGCCTACAGCTATGACCGTGTCGCGCCCACCGGTCAGATGGCCGCGATCGAACGGACGGCCGCCCGCTTCCGGGGGAAAGGACCGGTGCTGTGGAACGAGTTCGAGGAGTACGCCAAGGTGTTCGGGCGCGTCGCGCGGATCTACTCGCCGTTCGAGACGCTCACCCCTCAGCAGGTTCTGCTGCGCCAGCCGACCTACTTCTACGGACACGCCTTCGACCTCGATCAGGAGCTGCTGTCGTTCGTCGAGGGCTACGCCAACATCGTCACGCGCCGCTCCCCGGCCGCGTCCCGACCGCCCGCCAACTACCGGCTCGTCTACCAGAACAACTACTACCTGGGCTGGCGCAAGCAGCCGCGACCGATCGTGCTGCGCCACCTGCCCGAGCAGCAGCAGTACTCGGCCACCGACACGGTCTCCTGCAAGGCGATGCAGGGTCTCGTGGCGGGGGCGCCGAGCGGCACCGAACTGGTCGTCGCCGAAATGCCGGCGCTTCACTGGTTCGAACCGCTGTACTCGCCCGAACGCTCATATGGCTGGGGCATCGTGCCCAGCCAGCCCGGTGCGATCATCGCCAACACGCCCGGGCACTCGAGCGGCACCGTCGCCGTGCCCAAGAGCGGCCTCTACAACGTCTGGGTCCAGGGCGACTTCCCCCGGCCGGTCGGCGTGGAAATCGATCACCGCAAGGTCGGCTCGGTGTCGGGGTCGAACACGGTCAACCAGTGGCTGCAGGCCGCGACCGTGTACGTGCACGCGGGCGCGCACTTCGTCAGGGTCGTGAAGGCAGCCGGCCACAGGCACTTCGGACCCGGCGAATGGGGGCAGGGCATCATCGGGGCGGTGGCCCTGCAGGTCGATCCGTCGGTCGAGCGTCTGCGCACAGTGGCGCTCGGCGACTGGCGCAGCCTGTGCGGCCGGGAAGCCGACTGGGTCGAGCTGGTGCGGCCGTGAAGATCGAGCTCGATCCGCGACCCCGCCGCTCGCGGCGATCGACGTGCGCCCCGTCGCAGGGGGCCGCGGCGCCGCCAGCCGCCGTCGAGAGGGCGGCCGCGATGCGGGGGACGGGGACGGCGACGATGCCGGGGACGGCGTGAGCGAGGTCACCGTGGCGATCCCGGTGCGTGACGGCGGCACCGCGCTCGCGGGCGTATTGCAGGCGCTGGCCGCGCAGTCGGTGGCCCACGAGCTGCTCGTGTGCGACTCCGGCTCGCGCGACGGCTCCCCCGAGCTGGCCCGCTCCAGCGGGGCGCGCGTGCTCGAGATCGCGCCGGCTCGCTACAGCCATGGCGGCACCCGCAACCTGCTGATGAGCGAGGCCTCGGGCGCGCACGTTGCGCTGCTCAGCCAGGACGCCCAGCCCGCCGACGCCCAGTGGCTGGGGCGCCTGCTGGCGGGCTTTCAGCTGGCCGGCGACGTCGCCCTCGTATACGGCCCCTACCGGCCGCGCCCGGGCTCCTCGGCGGCCGTCGGCATCGAGCTCGAGCGCTGGTTCGGCTCGCTCGCCCCCGACGGCGCCCCGCGGGTCAACCGGCTCGCCGCCGGCGAGCACGTTTGGCCACAGGCGCTGATGGGCGCGCGCGGCTTCTTCACCGACGCCAACGCCTGCATCGCGCGCGCCGCCTGGGAGCGCGTCCCCTTCCGCGAGGTCCCCTACGCCGAGGACCGGCTGCTGGCGCTCGACATGCTGCGCTGCGGCTACGCCAAGGCCTACCTGCCCGACGCCGCGGTCCTGCACTCGCATGCCTACGGCACATGCCAGGAGCTCCAGCGCGGCTTTGACGAGTGGCGCGCCCTGCGCGAGGTCTACGGCTGGCGCGAGCCCTGTTCGCCGGCCCAGCTGGCGCGAGGGCTGCGCGGCGAGCTGACCTTTGCGCGCGCCTCGCTCGCGGGGCGAGCCGCCGGCCCGGCCGAACGCCGCGCTACGCTCGCGGCGGTCGCGCGTCGCCATCTCGTGCGCCGCGCGGGCGCGCTGCTCGGCTCGAGGGCCGACCGGCTGCCCGCGGGCCTCAGGCGGCGGCTCTCGCTCGAGGGCCGCGACTCGTTCGAATCGCTCGACCTCGGCGAGATCAGGCTCGCGCGTCCCGGCGAAAACGCTCTATGAAGGCACCCACACACGCATCGCCGCATTAAAACCAACACCACAGACCAGACCCAATGCCACCAAGCTCAGACGAAGCCAGACCTGACTCCGAGCACATGCCTGCACTGCCTACGAACCCGACCGCGACACAGCCGCCAGCCGTATGAGCAGCAACGATCCGATCCAGGGGGCCCCGGGCGGGCCGCTGCGCAACCTGCGCCGGCGGATCCACCTGACCTATCAGTACCTCGGCTGGCGCACGCTGCTGTTCCGCGTGCTCACGTTCCCGCTGCGCCTCACGCCGCTCAAACGCCGCCTGCAGCTGCGCTCGCACACCCGCAACGACGCCTACCAGCAGGCGCTGGCGTGGTATCGCGTGCACTGCCGCCCGGTCAACATCGTGATCCCTTCCTACCGTGACGCCGAGCAGGTGCGCCGGGCGGTCAGCTCGATCCATCACACCGTCCCGCGCGAGCTCGCGCGGATCATCGTCGCCGACGACGCCAGCGGTCCCGAGCACGTCGCGGCGCTGCGCGCGATCGAGGGCATCCTCGTGATCGAGGGTCCGCAGAACAGCGGCTTTGCGGCCAACGTCAATCGCGGCATCCGCGCGAGCGATCCCGGGCGCGACATCGTGGTCCTGAACTCCGACGTCGTCGCCCGTCCCGGCTGGCTGGCCTGCCTGCAGTACGCAGCCTCGCAGGACGACGACGTCGGGATCGTCGGCGCCCGCCTGATGTACCCCGAGGAGGGCATCCAGTTCGCCGGCACCGTCCGCAACCTCGGCGCCCCCGAATGGTTCGACCACCGTTACCGCTTCAAGCCCGAGAACTGGGGTCCCGCCAGCGTTCCCGGCCCGGTCCTTGCCGTGACGGGCGCCTGCATGTACATCACGCGGCCCGTAATAGACCGGGTCGGCCTGTTCGACGAGCGCTACCCGATGGCCTACGAGGACGTCAACCTGTGCCTGCGCGCCTGGCAGGCCGGGTTTCGCGTGCTCTACTTCCCGGCGGCCGGCCTCTTTCACCACGAGTCCGTCACGCGCGGCGTCGACGTCGGCGACCGCGAGCGCACCTCCCAGCGGCTCTTCTGGGAGCGCTGGGGCGACTTCTTCGATGCTCGCCCCGTCCGCACGCCCGATGGCCGGCTGCGCGTCGTCTACGTCACCGAGGACACCGGCGTCGGCGGGGGCCACCGTGACATCTTCGAGCACCTCAACGGCCTGCTCGATCGCGGTCACGAGGTGGCGCTGTACACGCTCGGTGACCAGCCCGACTGGTTCGATCTGCGCGCGCCCGTGCACAGCTTCGAGTACTACGAGGACCTCGTCGACGCGCTCGCGCCGCTCGACGCCATCAAGGTCGCGACCTGGTGGAACACCGCCGTGCCGGTCTGGCTCGCGAGCGTCCTACGCGGAATCCCGGCCTACTTCGTGCAGGACATCGAGACCTCCTACTACCCCGACGACGAAACCGTCCGCCACGCCGTGCTCGACTCCTACCGACCCGAGTTCCACTACATGACCATCTCCTCGTGGAACCGCGACCGCCTCCGCGAGCTCGGCCTCGACGCCGAGCTGATCCCGCCCGGGATCGACCTCGACAACTTCCGCCCGCTTCCTGCGACGGCGCGCCGCGACGACATGGTGCTGGCGATCGGGCGCACCAACCCGCTGAAGAACCTGCCCCTCACGATCGACTCCTGGCGGGCGCTGTCGGGTCGCCCGTGGCTCGCGGACCGCTCGGGGGTGAGCGGCGGCTCGGGGGCTGGCGACGGCACGGGGGCTGGCGACGGCTCGGAAACGAGCGGCCCCGCACACGCGCACGATCGTCCTGAGCTGTGCATGTTCGGGATCGAGCCCGAGGTGCTCGCCGAGGCGGGGCTGGCCGAGGACCCGCGCGTGCGCTACGTGCGCTCCCCCAGCGATGCCCAGGTCAACGAGCTGTTCAACCAGGCCACCGTGTTCGTGCAGACCTCCACCCACGAGGGCTTCTGCCTGCCCGCGCTCGAGGCGATGGCCACCGGCGCCGCCGTCGTCTGCACCGACGCCCACGGCAACCGCGACTTCTGCGCCGACGGCCAGAACTGTCTGATGCCCGACCCCGACCGCGACTCGGTCAGCGCCGCGCTCGCGCGCGTGCTCAGCGACCGTGCACTGCGCGAGCGCCTCGGCCGCGCCGGCGAAGCGACCGCGCAGGACTACTCGTGGGAGCGACGCATCGACGCGCTCGAGCAGTTCCTCGAACGGATCGCCACTCCGCACCGCCTGGAGCTCGACGGCACCGCCGTGCCGCAGCCGCGACGAGCCGTGGGCTCGAGCTGACCGAGGACGCCGGTGAAGGCTGAGCTCGTCGAGCAACTGCGCTGCCCAGCGTGTGGATCGGACCACACGCTGCGACTGTGCGTCGAGGAGCTCGACGCCCGCGAGGTGCGCGCCGGCCTGCTGCGCTGCCGCGCCTGCGCCGGCGAGTTCGCCGTCCGTCGCGGTGTCCCCGAGCTGCTCCACGACCCGCAGGCCCACATCGTCGCCGAGGCTGCCGGCCTCGAGCGCTTCGCCGAGCACATGCGCCTGGTGGGCTGGGACCGCGAGCTCGTGCGCCGGCTGCCCGACGTCGAGCACGGCTACTGGTACGTCCAGGCCCGCTCGATGCACCAGCTGCTCACGACCATCCCGTTCCAGCCGAACCAGACCGTGCTCGACGTCGGATCGAACACCTGCTGGGCATCCAACCACTTCGCCGAGCGCGGCCTGCGCGTGATCGCGCTCGACATCGCCACCACCGAGCTCCAGGGCCTGTACACGGCCGACTACTTCATCGAAGACGACCACGTCTTCTTCGAGCGCATCCTCGGCTCGATGGACGCGATCCCGCTCGGCAGCTCGAGCGTCAACTACGTCTACTGCTGCGAGGTCCTGCACCACAACGACCCCGCCGGCCTGAGTCGCACCTTCGAGGAGATCTTTCGCGTGCTCCGCCCCGGCGGGCGGCTGTTGATGGTCAACGAGACGCTCAAGACGCTCCGCGACCCCAGCGGCATGCACCTCGAGGGCGTCGAGCAGTTCGAGGGCTACGAGCACGCCAACCCGGCATACCGCTATCGCTGGGAGGCCACGCGCGCGGGCTTCTTCACGGACGTCACCGAGCCGCACTACCGCTCGTTCTTCGGGGACGCACAGCTCACGGTTGCGCCGGGCACACCCGCGCTGCGCGCGGCGCTCGCGCGTGCGGGCTTTGCATTGCGCCGCTTCGACCTTGCGCGCCGCATCTACCTGTGGTGGCTCAACAACGTCTGGGGTGGCGTCTCGATGAACATGATCGCCACCAAGCCCATGCGCTACGTCGGCCGCCACGAGCCCGTGCCGGCTGCTGAGCGCCTGCTGCGCACCACCGCCGCGGGACTGCGCGTCAAGCTCGCGCGCCTGCGCGGCTCGCCGAGCGCCCTGCAGAAGCTGCCGCGCACGCCTGAGCAGGCGGCGGCCGCGGCTCAGGCGCAGGCGCAGTACGCGCCGCCGCGATGACCTAACGGCCAGGCGCTCGACATCGCTGCGACCGTCCGGGTGCGCCGGGACCGGCGGGCTTCGACGCCGCCGGTCCAAAGCAGCTGACTATTCACTACCGAGATTACCCGCAATGTCGTGGTCATAGATATAGATCGAGTAGCCTTCGCCAAGTTCGGTGTGAAACAGAGCCGGGCCGAGGCTCGCGGGCGGGCCGCTGACCGCGCCGGGTATGTTCGGCCGACTGTCCGTCAGGAGAAAACTCCGGATACCGGGCCGCGCGGAGTACCACGCATTTATATTGTTGTTGAAGTATGGGCACAGGCCGGTGGGGGGAGCGTTGCAAGGCGCGACCGGCCGCAGCTTGACCCTCAGACTGGTCTCCCATGTCACCGGCGCCGCGTCCCAGTAGCCGCCGTACCCGACGCTCGCGCCGTGAGCGAGCGCGAAGTGCTCGATCGCGCCGGCCATACGCTGGTCTGGACCCACCCCTGCCGGTGTCACCCCGGTAGCCAGCTCCGCGTGGATGTTCAGCACACCGAACAGCGACACCCCCAACAGCAGCGCAGTGCGCGCCGCAAGGCTGGTCGCCAGGATCCCGAGCAGCGCCGCCCCCGCCACCCAGGCGGCGATCAGATAGCGCCCGTTGTTCGTGGCCCCCGACACGGACGTGAGCGCGAACACCGCGATCACCAACACCAACATGATCCCCCAATAAGCCACGAACAGCTCGCGCAACCCCGACTGTGGCTCGCGCAACCCCGACTGTGGCTCGCGCAACCCCGACTGTGGCTCGCGCAACCCCGACTGTGGCGATGGCGGCTCGGAAGGTCTTACCGCTGTGCGACTCCAGTGCCACAGCGCGCGCAGTATCGCGCCAAAGGCGAGCAGCGTGAGCGCGCCGGCGATAAACGTGAGCAGGTTCCCGCCGCTGGCCGGAGCGCCGAAGAAGCCGCCTCCGCCCAGGCCTGCAACGGTCGCCAGCAGATTTCCGAAATTCACCACGATCGCTTCGGAGCTCACGAAGGCGACCGGGAAGGGTGCGTGAACCACGCCCTGTTCCTGCATGATATGTGTCAACAACAAAGCGATCAGCGCCGAGAGTGCGCCAGTCGCGATTGCAAACGCGCTGACGGTCCGCCACGCCGCAGACCTGAACCGCCACCAGCACAACAATGGTGCCAGCACGAACGGCGCCAAACCGCCGACCAGCAGCAATTGATCGGTCAGCCCAGCCCCGGTGAAGATCACGAGCGGCACGCCCACCAGCAACAGCACAGCCGGCCTCGGACGATGCTCGAGCGCGGTCCGGTAGACGGCCAGCAGGGCCGCGCAGAGCACCCCGATGTGCAGGACGATCGCGCCATGGCTCTCGGGTATGTAGAGGATCTGGCGCAGCGTTTCGCTCACCGCGACCAGCGCGACCGCGCACAGCAGTCCCGCCAGCCTGCCCAGCGCCCACCACGTGCAGAGGCTCACGACGGCGACGCCGAGCAGCACGAACAGGAACGGTGCAACCTCCCACAGCCGGCGGTAGCCCGGGAGCTCGACGGTGGCGCGCATGAACCACCAGGGCTCATACCACGGGTGGTTGCCGAGGTTAACCACCGAGCCGGCGGGTTCATGACCCGCCAGAGCGGGAAGCACCAGCGCGGAAGCGTTGTCCGCGTTCAGGTACAGGCTGCGGACCAGCGCAGGGGCCTGAGCGATCAGCACGATGAGGTTTGTCACACCGACAAGCGCCGCCGCCCCGGGCAGCAGCCAGGGCGGTAGGCGCGGGGCCTGCACGGGTGGCGTGACAGAGGTCTGGTCGCGAATCGCGGTCTGCACCGGCGGCCAACTCTATCCTTTTGCTAGGCGAACCTTGCGGCCTCCGGACCGCGGCGGCACGGCTCGGATCGTCGCGCGCCGATGGTTGTTGATGTGAAACAGCAGCTCCGGCTATGATCAGGTTGCGATGCGACGCTTTCCGGTGTGGTTGGTTGTTGCGCTACCGATGCTCATCGCTGCATCGCCGACCGGCGCCGAAGCGAGGATCGTCAAGGTCAAGAGCGCGCCGTTCTGCGCGCCGGCTCACTCGCTCGCCCTGCTCACCGACCCGCAGGCCCAGGTGTACAGCTGGCCGAGTGAATCTGCTTCTGAACAGCTGTTCGCGTGCATGCGCGTCGGACAGCGGCGCAGCTACGTGCTCGGTCCTCCGATGCCGGGCGGCGGCGAACTGATGCTGGGCCACGAAGCCGCGCCGCTCAAACAACGAGTCACGAGCGAGGACCTCGCAGGTCCGATCCTCGCGTACGCCCAGGGGTCGGCCACGCGCGTACCGGGCTCTGCATCGGCGTCTGTCGTCGTACGCAACCTGCGCACCGGGCGGCTCATTCACCGCACCCCGACCGGCGGCTCGAACCCTCCCAGCACGACCGGGACCGACCTCGCGCCGTCCGTGGTCGTCAAGCGCGACGGCTCGGTCGCATGGGTCACGGTCAATATCGAACCTGTCTCGGTGCCCTGCACAGGACCGAACCCGTGCGCCCTACCGCAGCTGTTTCGGCGGCATGCAACCGTCCACGTGCTCGACAAGACGGGCAACCGGCTGCTCGCGTCGGGCACCGACATCGAACCGCGGTCGCTCACGCTGAGCGGCAGCACGCTGTCGTGGAAGCAGGGAGACCAGCTGGTTTCGGCGACGCTCCGCTGAGCTGGCGACCGGCGCGTGGTCTGGGTCGTCGGCATCGGCGGCGCCATAGAGGGCACCGGCGTCGACGATCGTGCGGTGATCGTCCGAGCTCCTCGCGGACGATCCGATCGGCGTCACGCGTGCGAGCGTCCGGAGGCCACCCCCGGAGCGACGCTCAGAGATTCTCTGCGACGTATGGCGCCGAGCGGTTGAAGTACCAGAAGCCGACCGCGAACGCACCGATGGTCACGCCGATCGGCAGCGCCAGCGCGCCCCAGCTGCCGAGCAGTTCGCCGGCGCTCAGTACGTTGTGGTTGATCATCGCGTGGCGGAACTGCTGGAGGATCGCCACCATCGGGTTGAGCGTGTAGAGGTGAAACAGCAGCTGGTGGTCGGGCACGTGCAGCGGCGTCGGGATCTGTGCCGGCCGGTTGATCAGCTTTTCGCTCACCACTTCGCCGGCGATGATCACCGGCGAGGCGTAGAACAGCATCTGGCTGAACACTTCCCAGATCGGCTGGATGTCGCGAAACTTCACGAACAGCGCCGACAGCAGCATCGCCACGCCGGTCGAGAAGACGGCGAGCATCGCCAGGATCAGGGGCAGCTCGACCCAGCTGAACATCGGCCGGATCCCGGCGGCGAGGGCAAAGATCAGCACGACCAGCAGATTGAGCATCAGGTTGAAAAACCCGAGCAGCGTGATCGACAGCGGGATCACGAGCCTGGGGAACTGGATCTTGCGCACCAGGTTCTCGCGGTCGACCACGCTGCGCACCGCGCCGGTGGTCGCTTCCTGGAAGAACCCGAACAGCACGATCGAGCCGAGCAGCTGCACGCCGTAGTTCACTTCGCCGGGCTTGCCGCCTTTGCCGACGTGGCCGATCACCACGAAGAACGTATAAAGAACCAGGAACAGCAGCAGCGGACGCATCACCTGCCAGACATAGCCCAGCATCGAGCCGAAGAACTTGAGCTTGAATTCGTTGCGCGCGATGTTGTAGGTGAGATGCCAGAACCGCGTCCAGTCGTCGGTCAGCGCGCGCGGGCCCTTGATCGGAGCGCCGAGACTCTCCGGCGCCACCGGCACGTATGGGTAGGGCTCGCTGCTCACACCTGCACCCGCGGCGACACGGTGGCATCGCCCGAGGCCTCGTGACCTGAGGCGTCGTGACCCGAGCCCTCGAGCGAAGCGCCGGCACCGGACGCGGCACCGGCACCGGACGTCGCCGCGGCTGTGGCGCCACGACCGACGCTCACCTCGACGGGAAGATCGATCAGCCCGCCGAGCGGTTCCCGGCCGGTGACCACGAACGAGAAGGCGCCCTCGAGACGGTCCATCAGGTCCAGGCCCGTGCCCCGGTGGGCGAGCGTCAGCAGCGGGTTGTAGCGCCCGGGCGCGAGCACGTTCTCGAACGCGAACGAAAACAGCACCTCCTCGCCCATCTCGAAGCGCCCGCTGCGCGGGTGATCGCGCTCGGTCGTCGCGACCAGCATCGCGACGTGGTCCTCGTTGAGGATGTACACGGCGGCGATCGGGTCCTCGACGTTGACCGCGAACGTCACGAGCGCCTTCAGCACCACGCGCTCGCCCTGGGGCGCCGAGCTCAGGCGCTCGCCGTGCTCGTCCTGCACCCAGGCTTCGACGATCCGCGCCTCGCCGTCGCCGCTGCGACCGTCACCGGCCGTGCCGGCCGCCTTTGGGTCGCGGCCGAAGTTGATCTCCAGGTAGCGGTCGGCGACCTCGTGCGGCTCGCCGAGATGGATCATCGAGCCGCGCTCGAGCAGCAGCGCGCGATGGCAGAAGCGGTTCAGCGAAGCCATGTCGTGGGTTACGAACACGATCGTGCGGCCCTCGTCGCGCATGCGGTTGAACACGTCGAAGCACTTCTGCGCGAACGCCGCATCGCCGACCGCCAGCACCTCGTTGACGAGCAGCACGTCGGCGTCGACCTGGATCGCCACCGAGAACGCCAGGCGCACGTGCATGCCCGAGGAGTAGTTCTTCAGCTTGAGCTCTTCGAACTCGCGCAGTTCGGCGAAGTCGAGCACCTCGTCCACGCGCCGGCGCGCCTCGCGCGGGGACAGCCCGAGCATGATCCCGTTCAGCACGATGTTGTCGCGGGCCGCGAGATCCTGGTTGAAGCCGACGCCCAGCTCGATGAACGTTGACAGCCGCCCGTCCATCCAGATCTTGCCCTGGTCGACGCCGTAAATGCCCGCCATGCACTTCAGCAGCGTGCTCTTGCCGCTGCCGTTGCGCCCGGCGATCCCGAAGAACTCGCCGCGGCGCACCTCGAAGGAGATGTCCTTGAGCGCCGGGAAGCTCTGGTGGCGGATCCGCCGCAGCGGGTGCAGCGCGCGCTCCTTGAGCGTGTGCGTGCGCTCCTCGGGCACGCGAAAGGTCTTGCTGACGTCGCGCACCACGATCGGCGGCACGGCGCTGTCGCTCACGGGCGGCATGGGCAAAGGGTATCGGCGGGCCCAGCGCTGGGGCCCGGGTTCATGATCGGTACCGATTTGGTACCATATTGGGATGAATTATTGGATGCGGCATGACTAGGCAGATCGCTGTCCGCCTGCCGGATGACCTGGTCGAGTTCGTCGACGAGGCGGTCGAGGCGGGCGCCGAGCGAAGTCGCGCGACGTTCGTCGCCAAAGCGCTTGAGCGTGAACGCCACAGGCTGCTGGCGGCGCGCGACGCGGAGATCCTCGCGCGCACGGGCCCCGATCCCGATCTCGTCGGGCTCGCCCAGTATGCCGCCGGTGTCGGGCATTGGCCCGATTGATGCGCCCGATTCATATCGCACGGCTCGACAGGTCGAGACCCGTGCTCGTTCTCACGCGCGAGCTCGTCCGCCCCCACTTGACTACGGTCACTGTTGCGCCCATCACCAGCACGATCCGCGGTCTGTCAACCGAGGTCTCCGTGGGCGTTGCGAATGGGCTCGCCGGAGACTCTGTCGTCAGTTGCGAGAACGTCACCACGATCCCGGCCGCGGCGCTTGGCGACCAGATCGGCGTGCTGCTCGAGGACCAGGGGCAGGCACTCAGCGACGCCATTGTTGCGGCGTTCGAACTGCGTTGAGCGGCGTCGCCGTTCGTCACTCGCGCACAAGCCATCTGCTCTCGAACGAAAGCACTGTGGCGAGGAGGTCGAAGTCGGCATCGCAGTGCAGTACGCCGATCGCCGCCTCCTGCGCGGCCGCGGCGACAAGCAGATCGCTCAGCTTGACGCGATGGCGGCCACGCTCGGCGAGCTGGCGCATGGCTGCGATCGCCGCGCGCTGCACCGAGACCGTTATCGGCACGCTGCGAAGATCGCCGAGGTTGCTGTCGATCTCGTCGAACTCCATGACGTTGCGGGAGCTGTAGAGGAGCTCGAACCGTACGACCAGGCAGGTCAGGAGCGTTCCCTGCTCATATGCGGCGATCCACTCCTCCCGTATGCGCGGGTCGCCCGCGCGGTGGTGGGCAGAGGTGTCAGCGATGAAGAGGCCGCCGCCGAACGGGGCCTCGCTCACGCAGACAGATCCTCAACGCGCGCGAGCACCGCGAGATCCCAGGGTGGACTCTCGCTCGCGACCCGCTCGGCGAACTCTCGCCGGCGCAAGCGGCGTGCGTCGTCATCGGCCTCGAGCGCACGGGCGCCACGGAGGGCAAGATCGCGCACGAGCCGCGCCACGGGAACGTCGGTCCCGATCAGCGACTCGGCCCGCTCGATCGCCGCATCGAGCTCGGTGTCGCGAGTTATCGCTATACGTGGATGAGCGGTCGGCATGGTGCAACACCGACTGTAGCACGGCGGCGAAAGCGAGGATCGGGATAATGCTCGACAGTCGTGAAAGCCGCCGTCCTGCACGAGTACGGGGTTCCGCGTTTCGACGAGTTCGAGGAACCCGAGGTCGCGCCCGAGCTCGCCTCTGAGCAGTCGGTCGTGCAGGTGCTGGCCGCTGGCCTCAACCCGGTCGACGTGACGATCAGCGCCGGGCGCTTCTACGCCGGCAAGCCGCCGCTGCCCTCGGTCGCGGGCCGTGAGGGCGTGGGGCGGCTGGTCGGCGGTGACGGCGGGCGCGTCTACTTCGACGCGCCGATCGTGCCGTTCGGCTCTATGGCACAGCGCGCGCTGATCGACTCGCGCTCTACATACGCGCTGCCCGACGGGCTCGACGACGGCGTCGCGGTGGCGCTGGGGATCTCCGGGCTGGCGGCGTGGCTGGCGCTCGCCTGGCGCGCGCAGCTGCACGAGGGCGAGCACGTGCTCGTGCTCGGGGCCAGCGGGGTGCTCGGCCAGATAGCGGTGCAGGGCGCCAAGCTGCTCGGCGCCGCGCGCGTCGTGGCGGCGGCGCGCTCGCGCGAGGGCCTCGAGCGCTGCCTGGCGCTCGGCGCCGATGCCGCCGTGCCTTTGGACGAGCCCGAGGATCTGGCTGCGGCCTTGGGAGAGGCAGCCGAGGGGCGGATCGACGTGGTGGTCGATCCCCTGTTCGGCGCTCCGTTCGTGGCGGCGCTGGGCGCTGCCAGCTTCGGTGCGCGCGTCGTGCAGCTCGGGGCCAGCGCCGGGGCGGACGCGACCGTGCCGTCGGCGCTGGTCCGCGGCAAGATGCTCGTGATCATGGGCCACACGAACTTCGGCGCCCCGCCCGCGGTAAAGCGCGAGGCCTACGCGCGCATGGCGGCGGAGGCTGTGGCGGGGCGGTTGCGCGTGGATGTCGATCCGTTGTCGCTGGAGCGGGTGGGGGAGGCCTGGGCGCGGCTGGCGGCCGGTTCGCATCGGAAGATCGTGCTTGTGCCGTAGCGCGCTCCAGCGAACGGTCTGCCGAGTCTGTAGTCAACCGCTCAGGCTGCGGCGAGTGCTGCTGCGAGATCCTCGGCGCTGGTCTCGATCAGGCTCGGCACGGCGACGGTGATCTTGCCGTCGCGCTCGAGGAGCCATTTTGCGTTGACGATCGTGATGCCGATCACCTCGCCGTTTTCGTCCAATCCCACGGCGTGTCCCTCGGGGGTGCCGAAGGTAGTGGCTGCCGCCTGTCGCTCGCCGCGCCGCAGGTACAGCACGTCGCCGTCGGTGTCGTAGGAGACATGATCGAACTCGTATGGACCGAAGTGGACGGTCATCGTCGCCAACCTCCCTCGCGGGGATCGTTGGACTGGGGGAATGCCGTCACGACGCGATCGGTGTCCCCGTCGAACTCGGTGACCACTCGAATCCAGTGCTCGGGGCCTCCGCGGCCGTAGTAGCGCTCGCGGCCTGCTTCCCGGCTCTCGGGCGTCCGGACCGCTCTCATCGTCTCCTCAAGGTATTCGCTCATCTCGACGTGTTGCTCGAGTACATGATTCCACGCTGTCTCCCCCATCTGGACAAGACGGCCCTCGGGGTTGCGGGTCTCGGCGATGACGCGACGATCGGCGATCAGCCAAGGCTAGGCACGAACGGGGATGAAGCTTTGGAGGGCAACGCGTTGCCCGATCAACCGCCTACAACCAGTCCTCGGCGTTCGCAAGGTCGCTCTCGCCGGGGTAGTAGAGCAGCTTGCACTCGAGCGCGGCGACGATCTGCCCGGTGTGGGCGCGGGTGCGCGGGCGGCCTGCGGGAATGAAGATCATCCCGAAGTCACCGAGCCCGCCGGGCAAGATCGCCTCGTAGTGAAGCGGCCTCGTATCCGCGAGATTGTCGGTTGCCAGCGCACGCCGCTCGGCTCGCGCGAGATCGCATACGTGGCGATCCTGATACGACCGCCACTCCGAATGCTCCTGGATCGCCTCGACGTCGTGCCCGCGGCTGCGCAGCTCTCGGGCGATCGCCGCCGAGAGCATCTCGTCGAGCAGCAGCTTCAACGACCGAGGGCCTCTCGGGCGGCGAGGAATGCCGAGTGCGCCTCTGCGGCGGCACGACGGTTGCGCTCGATGTGGGCGTCGATCTCGTCCGCGTACGCCGCGTAGTAGCTCGCGGCGGCCTGAACTAGCCCGAGCGGCAACTCGAGATAGGCGGCGGTCTCGGCGAGGTCGCCCTCGTTGTCCTTCGCCACAGCGATGAGCTCCCAAACGTCGGGCCCGCCGATCAGGCGAGCGCGGCGACCGGCCGGTCCGTCGGCGAAGCGGACCAGCGGATGTTCGTCCATCCGCAGGCCCTCCTCGACGTACCGCTGCGCGAGCGTCCTGGCTGGCATCTGCGACCGATCCGCGCGATCCGCGAGCCGTACAACTGTCTGCTCCGGGAGGCGTATGCTGAGCGGCGCGGCCGGCATGTATCGCATTGTAGCGCCGTGCGCTACGGCAGGGTTGTACATTGGCCGTTGGCGCTCATACGTAGGCGCCGGCGTGGAATGCTGATTCGGGGTGGTCGAGCGCAACCGCCGGGACGGGCATATTGAGCACCGACGCAGAGCGTCTCGGCTAGCTTGTGCCGCGGTGCTTTGCCCGGCTGTGCTCTCTGCGCGCAAGTCGTTCGCAGGCGGCGCGCTCGCGCTTGGGACGTTGTCTGCATCGCTCCAGGGCGCGCGCGAGCTTGCTGGTGTGCGGCGACGGTTTCGCTCGGACGCTAGTTGCGGCCGGCTTGGGTGGGGAAGATGCGGAGGGCTCCAACGGTGGCACGGTGAGGCTCGGCGGAGCTGGTTGCCCGTCGGTGACTTCGTTCGGTGCTGGCCCGCCGCCCGTCGTCCCGGGGTTGCCGGACAGGGTCGTGAACGTCTGATCTGGCCCCTGTTCGGTCGGCCCGCCAGATGAGGCGAGCACGCGGTAGTGGTAGACCGTGGCCGGCCGAAGCACGGCTCCGATACTGGCCAGGTCGAGGCTCACCGACTGGTCGCCGAAGGCGGCCGTCAGGAATTCGGGCTGGGGCTCGACGAGGCCGGGGGGCAGGGGTTCGCCTACGACGATCGCTTGGCACTCGAAATGGTCGGGCAGTCCGAAAGGGCACGCTCGCTGCGTGAAGGCGTGGTTGGCGTTCGTGTCGATCTGGAACTCGTACGCGCTGTAGACGCCGTTCGGGTCGATCTGTGCTTCGAGGAGCGCGTCGTGTTCGGTGATGTGCGAGACGGACTCGCTGTCGATGCTTGGCCCGGTTGGTTCGCTGGCCAGCGCTGGGGGGACGGAAAGGGCGAGGAGGCTGATCAGGCTAAGTGCCGTCGCGAGAAGCCGCGGCGCGTTTGGAACGCGGGATCGGGTCGCTTGACAATGGCTGTTGGTCATCGACGCTTCACCAGCCTAACTACCACGCAGGCCGGGGCGTGAATTATTCGATATCTCAGACTTTAGTGGCCCGGGTGTGACCGGCCGACACCCCGAGCCGCGCATGCACTTTGACGCGCCGATCGAGCCGCTTGGCTTGACGCGCAGCGCTCGCCGATCGATCCGCGCTCCACCCACGCCGTCCCAATGGGGTTCGACGATGGCGTGGCGGTCGCGCTTGGGTCTCGGACTGGCTGCGTGACTGGCAGTCGCCTTGCGAGGGCGGCTGCCCGAGGGCCAGCACGTGTCCACGGCTCACGCCAAGCGCACAAAGCTCGGGCGCGTAATCGGCCGCGGCGCCGATGCGTGCATAACCTTCCCGACGCTCACGGAGAGCGGTGACGGCTCGAGGTGCCGGTCTCGAGCACGATCTGGCAGGCTAGGAAGAACGTGATCGAGGCCGATCAACTTCCAGAGCGACGCGCCGCCCGGGCGTGAGCAGCCTCACGGTCCTGTGTATTACCAAGGATCCCGGCGCACAGGTCGCCGCGGTCCTTGCGCCGCTGCGTCCGGTCGCGGACGAGATCGTCATCGTCGCCGACTCTCGTGTCGCGGACGCCGAGCTGTCAGTCTACGCCGCCGCCTGTGATCGTCTCGTGCTCCACGCGTTCGTGCTGCCCGTCGAGAGGCAATTCGCATGGGCGCATGCCCAGTGTCGAAGTGACTGGATCTTGCGTATCGACGGCGACGAGGTTCTATCGCCTGCACTGACGGCGCGCCTCCCCGAGCTGACTCGACGACGCGATCGTATGCAGTACTGGCTGCCGCGCCGCTGGAGTTTTCCAGGGCCACGACACTGGCTCGGCGAACGTCCCTGGCATCCGGATTATCAGCTTCGCCTGGTTCGTAACGACCCAGCCACGCTGGCCTTCCCGGGTGTCATACACAGCTCGGCTCTTCCAAGCGAGCCATTCGAGCTCCTCGAGGAGCCAATGTACCATTTGAACCTACTACTGCAATCGCGACAAGAGCGTGAAACAAAGATCGCCGAATATGCGTCAATAGGCCATCCAGGGTCTGTGGCCCCCGGTGGCGGTCCGCAGAATCTCTACTACTTGCCGGAGCAGTGGGCACTAGGCTCCCCTGCCACGACCCCAGCTTTTGACGCAGAGTGCATTCAGATGGTTTTGAATTTACCGCGAGCCCCGGCAGTCCCGGTGAATCGCAATACTCTCCTCACGGCAGGTCGGGCTGACATCGACGCTCAGTGGGATGCCCGGACGCTGCGTCCCGAGGACTACCGAGCTACGATCCGACCGCTAGAAGAGCATCCTCGCCTTGCCCCTGCTGCGCCCGATCGGCTGATCGTTCGCATTACAAACCACGGGACGACTGGTTGGCCGGGCGGCCTCGTTCGCGAGCCCGCAATTCGGCTCGGCTATCGCTGGTTGACGCTCGACGGTTCCGTCGTCGTCGTCCACGCTCGGCGATCCGGACTGCCCTGTCCGCTGACTCCCGGCGAATCGACGATCGCGTGGCTGTCGGTGCTGGCCCCAGAGCAACCGGGGGATTATATTCTCGAGATCGACCTGGTTCACGAGAATGTGCGCTGGTTCGATGCGTGCGCACGTGTTCCCGTCCATGTCGCAATGAGGTCGTCGAAACTAGATGGCGTGGTGCAGCCGGCGAGTCGCCTTGGATAGTCCTGCTATCTCCGCTCGACCTCAATCGCCAACGGAGCGTTCCTCATATCCATGATCTGAGGCGGCCGGTTGTGCTCGACTATACCGGCTCGGTGACGCTCGCGACGACCGCATACGCGCCCTCGGTGAAGCGGTCACGCTCAACGTTCCCCGACGCGCCGGGATGAAATATGTAGGCGGAGGCAAATCCAGCCTCGCTGCACAGCGCGAGAGCTACCTCGGGAAAGATTGGCTGCACATGGGTGAGGTCCACCCAAAAGGTCTTAAGGGCAGGTGCAGAATGGGGGTTGACCGTCTCGGCGATCAGGACGCCGTCATCCCGCAACTTGACACGAGCGAGCGCAAGCAGTCGAACGAGCTGCTCGTGAGAGAGGTGCTCGATCACTTGTGCCGCGAAGATCGCGCCTAGGCTGCCATCGTCGAGGTCTTGCAGAAACTCCAGCCCGTCGCCATGCACTACCTCGGTGTGTCCCTTTTCGCGACAGCGGGCGACCATGCCGGCGTCGAGATCGACGCCGAGATAACTCAGACCGGTATCTCTCAATAAATCCAAAAACTCTCCTCTGCCGCAGCCAAAATCAAGCACTGGCTGTCGTACATCGAGTATCGTCAGATAGGGAAGCTGGCGTTCGCGTATCAGCTGCTCGGAACCACGGAAGATATTCTCGAACGATCTGTACGGATGATCGCTGGGCTCGCCAGCATCAGAGTATCCTTGGACAATACCCGCAACCGGATGGCGTCTCGTGGTGAATGGCGATCCCTCCATATATGGGGTTGCCTGATTTCCCCACTCCAGCCCCTGAACGGTTCGATTAACCGAATCGAAACGGTGTGTCAGATCGATTAGGCGCTGGGTCAATTCGGGTACAACAACGGTGGTTCGAGCGAGCTCGCGGCTCGATTGCTGCAGCTCGCCTGTTGCTCGCTGCAGCTCAACCGTCGCAATTTCCAGACCGCTTGCAGAGCGCACGAGGCCTTCGATCCAGGCAAACTGGCGCCGCAACTCAGCGAGTTGTGCGGCAGTGCGACCAGCCTCGGTGAGGCGATGCTCTTCCAGTGCGCTGGTCATCTGTGCGCGCTCCTCACTCATCGCTTCAACCGCGTGCAGCAGCTCCGAGTTCACCATCTGCTGGTAGGCGGTGAATGGCTTGATCAGCCGGAGCACTACACGGCGAAGTAGTCTTCCCACGGGACCGAGAGGCGAACGCGGCGGCGGCTGCGGTCCGTGCGCTACGAGTTCGGCCGGACGGTTGAGGACGTTGACAGAGATGTCGGCGGCGGTGCGCCTCGGCCATAGTGAACGGCGCGAGCGAACATGCTCGAGACGCGCCTGCATCTGGCGTCCAGCGACGGCGGGCGAATGTAGCTCATGCAGGTCTCGCTGTCCGCGGGCGGCACGCTCCTCGACCTCTGTGCGGTTCTCGAACACACTTTGCATGTGCTGCGCCGCCTGGCCGACATCGGGATTGGCCCAGCTGCCTGTCTCGGGGTACGGATAGCACCCGGGGTGAATTGCGACCATATCGTAGTCCACTAGCCAGCTGTTGCGATCGTTCATGAACTCGAGATTGCCGCCGTAGCGTGTCGCTATCACCGGCTTGCCGAGGCACATCGCCTCAGCCATCGTCAACCCAAATCCCTCGGCTCGGTGCAATGACACGTAACAGTCGGCGCTCGCGATCATCGAGTTCTTCTCGCTAGCCGAGACATACTTGTCGATCACATATATGTCAGGGTGCTCGGCGGTCCCCAGGAGCAAACGCTCGTGCTCTGCTCGATGATGCTCGTGGTTGATCGACTTGATCAACAGGCTCGCGCCAGAACCGGCCTGGAAGGCAAGCTTGAACGCCTCGACGATCGCAAGCGGGTTCTTGCGCTCGAATACGCTGTGGTAGTCAAACACAAACATAAAAAGAAAATCTTCGGGAAGCCCGAGATCGTCGCGAGATCGAATGGGGGCATGGGGAGGGCTCACCGGCATCGTGACCTTCGTCACGGGTACGCTGGCGACGGGCATGAGGCTATCGGCTATGTGCTGGGTCGCGACCCACACCTCGTCGACGAGATCGAACGCCGGCAGCCAGGCGCCGGGAAATGCGTTCACCTCCCACCACCACAGGCCGATCGTGTAGCGGTCGGCGCGAAACTCATCACCCGCCTGTGCCATCCACTGGGGGAGCACGTCGGCGTTGACGCACACAATGTTGATAGGGAATATTGCCGAGTCGGTGTCGAACATGACATAGGCATGATCCTGGCGGCTACTCGGCCGCCAGTCCCCGTGCACCGGCAGCACGGGTATGCGAACCGCATCCAAAGCCGAGATCAGACCGCGGGCAGCCTCGCCGATACCGAGTTCAGACTGAAGGAAGCCGGCGACGTTCACGCCCCATGCCCCTCGCGCGGGCGGAGCGGTGACGATGTCTGCCCGTGAGGGCGTCGCGGTATCTCGCTTTTTTTCTCGTGGCGCAAGACCTTTGATATCTCCGACCTCGTGTCCACTCTCCGCGATCCAGCGGTTGAATGGCTCTATCTGCGCGCCGAGGTCGGGAAAGGCCGTCTGCAGGTCGGGGCGCTCGCGATAGACCTCCAGCCAAAAACGGCTGACTGAATCTTCGCCGTGCCCGAGCATGGGCTCGCGCAACCACTCGGCGAACTCCAGCGCTCCATCCGGCTCAAACGGCGACAGCTCGAAGGCTCCGGCCCGCTCGCCCTCCCGATAGAGTCGCCGCAGGCGCCGATCGAGCTTACGGCCGTCCGCAAGCTGGTCCCAGGCATAGCCGATATCGCGCTCTCCTGGCCGGCGATGGTCGTCTACCTCCGCCGCGAATGCTGCACACAGCTCTGCAACCGCGGGATGCTCGCTGAGCCGCGTACGCGTCTGGTGCTTGCTGAGCAGGTGCGGGTTCGCAGGGTCGAAGCCACTGAAGTGGTAGAAGTGCAGCGCCTCTCCGTTGACGAACCAGCGTCCATCCTTCGCGCGACTGATTTGGCGCTCGTGGAGATTCCAGTATGCGACGTTCATCCCAGGGTCGCGCATCACGACGGTGCCGGCGAACGTGTTCGGAACGAGGTCGAACCAGCGTTGGTCGACGAAGTATCCCAGGGCGTGGTCGATCACACAGTCATAACGAAGTCGCTTCTGCCACCAGTGCAGCAGCTCACGAACGCGCTCGCTCGGCGCCATCGCGACGAAGCCGAGGTTATAGACACCGGACGCCATCAGGTCGATCTCACCGGGTTGGCGGCCGTCATCGGGAATCGGCGCCGTTATGTGTGGGATGAGCACGAGTTCGTGCTTTGCGGCGAGCCGCTCGATCTGCTCGACCGACGCGTAGAAGCGAATGTCCGGATCGAAGTACGCGATTGGTCCGGCGCTGTCATCGGCCAGCAGGTGCTCCAGCAGCCATGGCTTGACGGCCGTCGAGAGCTCGGTCACGTCGTACATGGCGGCCATCGCCTCGAAGCGCTCGATGCTTAGCGCATCAGGTCGTAGCGTGCGGAATGGCTCGCTGGACTCATCGATCTCTTCGTTGCGGTCATCGATCACGAGCACGATGCTCTCGCCGCCGGGGTCCTGGGCCAAGAACGACTCGGTCAGGACCCGCGCGTAGGGCAGGTAGTTTCGTGCGACTATGGTGCAGATCCGCATTTGGGCCGCGATGCTAACGCATCGTCCGGGGTGTTCTCGCGCAGAAGAGCACAGGGAACCTGCGACGAGAGTGCGGGTCGGTATGATGTCGGCGACTCGTGCTCCTGGCCGACTCATGCGATGAGTGGCGAGGAAAGCGTCGCGGGTTTGCATCTTTCGGCACGCTTACTGCCAGCGTCTGCAAGTCCATGTGGTCTTTAGTTGGCAAGCCATGCGCCAGCAACAAGCCGACAGCCGCCGTCATGCCTTCTGTGTGGCATCCTTCTGAGATTGAACTGAGCAGTACAGTGCCTGCTCGTATGACACAGTTTGGTACTCCGGTATCCCCGGGGTCACCGACGTAGCCACCATCGCCCGATTTGGCGAGGGCACCGGCCAGGCCTCGACAGCGTCTGGCTCGAGCCCGGATGATCGACACCAATCCAGCAGGGTACGAACGTTAGGCGCAAACCAGTTACTTCCGTCGCCGGCGAGTTCGTCGTGCCGGTAGAACCGCGCGACAGGCAGATCATCCCATTCCGCCACTTCGTGGTCGCACACGGCGGTCTCGATGTAAGCTCGCCCTGCAGTGACGGAGCGCACGTTGTCAAGGGCCAGCAGCGGATGGCGCAGATGGTACAGCACGCCCCAGAAGATAACGATGTCGAATTGACGGTCAACACGAGCAGAGAGCTCATACACGCTCATTCGCTGAAACTTGACTCGGGAACCGAGCGCCTCGCGTATGGTGTCGAAGCCAAAACGACTTGGATCGTATATGTCGATCGCGACCACCTCGGCCGCTCCGCGCCGCTCCAGCACGAATGCAGCACCACCGTTCGTGGTGCCTATATCGAGGACGCTCGCACCGCCGAGATCATCAGGTATACCGGCCTTGTCAAGAAGCATCGCAACATCGCTGACGCCCGGGGTAAATATGCCAGGAGACAGTTCAAAGCGCTGGTGCCAGAGAAAGTCTGCATGCTCAATGAAGTTCGCTGCTCTTTGGCTGGAGATCGGTGTAAGCATCACGGGGTTGGAAAAAACCGATTGAGGATTGGGAAAACCAATTATTTCAGAAGGAAAACGCCTTATAGCATAGTCCCGATCTCTACTCGCTCAAGCCGGAGCACCAGGGACGTGGTGTAGAAGGGCTCCGCCGAGCTCACAACCGCACCGAGATGTTCCCGCCATGACGGGTCAACCTGCTTGTGCGGGCAGCGTGGGCGGCCATGAGTCCGCAGCTTACCGGGCGCATTGGTCGATTGGGCCTGCGAAGTACCGGGGCTGGCCGAAGCGGCTACGCACCGCGCCGCTCAGCAATCCGAGGGCGCAGGTGCCACCCCAGTCCGTCCAGGCCGGCCACAGCGCAGCCGGCGCATCAACTACTGTGATGCGATGGTGCGACTTGGCCGGTCAGAGTCAGTAGAGGATCCTTGCGCAACGACGACGAGCGGACGAAGCGGCGGCGGCGCGGGCGCGTGGGCATCCCGCTGGTCCGTCACGAGGCCTCAACGCCGCGTTCTCTACTTCGGCCTCATCGCGGTGACGCTGGCGTTCACCTATCTTGCGCTCAGCAGCCTCAACTTCGCGTTGGCGTGGCGCGCCCTGCGGACAACCGACTACTGGTGGATAGCCATGTCCCTGATCGCGTTCGGGCTGGGCTGCGTAGCGCGCGCCCTGCGCTGGCGCTCGTTGTTCGGTCGTGGTCGGCGCCCACCCGTCGGGCCCATCCTGGATGCGACGATGGTCGGGTATCTGTACAACAACGTCCTGCCTGTCCGTGCCGGCGAAGCCGCGCGCGTCGTGGTGCTGACCCAGCGAAGCTCGACGGCGCCCGTGGAGATCGTCGGCACGGTCGTGGTGGAGCGTATGTACGACGTGCTGGTGCTCTTGGTCATATTCTTCGCCGCCGAGCCGTGGCTGTCAAATGTGAGCTGGTTCGGCGCGGCGGCGATCGTCGCGATCGTGCTCGCCCTAGGGATCGCAGTCGTCGCCACGGTCCTGGCCATCTACGGCGACCGGCCCGTGCGCCTACTGTTGCGTCCCCTCCGCCGCAGCCCGAGATTCTCGAGCGAGGGCATCGAACGAGCCGCCCGCGAGCTCACGCACGGCCTCAGCGGGCTACGCGACTGGGTTGTCGCGCTGGAGACCTTCCTGTGGTCGCTGGCAGCCTGGATGCTGACGGCGCTTTGCGCCTACCTCGTGAGCCTTGGATTTCACCTTCAGTTGCCGTTCTCGTGTGGCGTGCTCGTCGCGGTCGCAGTAGGTCTGAGCATGATCGTCCCCTCGCCGCCTGCCGCCGTTGGCGTATTCGAGAGCGCTGCGCTGGTCGCGCTGAAGGCTTATCACGTGCCCTATTCCTCCGCGTTGCCGTATGCGCTGGTGTTGCACCTTGTCAACTTCCTACCGTATGTGATCGTCGGCGTCCTTGTGCTGCATTACAACTCGCGTCACCCGCGCAGGAAGCGGTCAGCCACAACTGACAACGCGGACGGGACCGTCGCGCTCATCCAGCCAGGATCGCGCGCTGCGAGGGCGCGAACCGCCGGTCGGCGCTGACGGGCTGGGCATAGAACGAGAAGGTGATCTGATGGCGGCTCGTCGATCCCTTGCCGTTCTCGCCGCCTGATCGAGGCCACCGACGCGGTAGCCTCGATCAGGCGATAAGTCGTTCCGTTGAGTACCACCGTGCGCCCGACCGGCCGGCTGAGCGAGCTATACAAGTGACCTGGACCCGCTTTCCCACACTAGGCCCGCGTCACGCCACTTAACCTTCTACAGCCCAATCCTATCGGCGTCGTCGGGCATGGGTGGAATCGAGACCTCGCCGAGAGGAGCGGAATCTGGAGGAAATACAGCCTCCTCCAAGCCACGCTGAGTCCGGCGCATCTCGAGCACCCATTGGTAACCTCGTATCGGCGGAGGATGAACAGCGACCACGGTGAGACCAGCCGAGCGCGCGGTCTCGACTAGCCACTCTCGATCAAAGATCACGGCTGCGGAGGGGTGCCTCCAGCTAACATAAAGAGCGTTTGCGTGACTTTGCATAAAAGGAAACGCCCGCTTGTCGAGAAGAAGGAACGACGCATGTACGACGCCCTCACCTGTGACGATCCGTCTCGCCTCCCGGAGATAGGGCTGTACCTGTTCTTCAGTTAGATGCGTGAAGACGGATATAGCATTAACTAGTGAAAACTCATTGTCTTTGCACGGGAATGAGGCCCAACCTTGGTTTTTTGCGCCCGGGTTAAAACTAGCGTCATATACATCATGGTGCAAAAACTCGAACTGCGGACCGCGCGGGGTTAGATTCTCTTGACACCATCTAATCATTCCTGCGTGAAGATCAATACCAAGATAACGCCTCGGCTCCTCGCGCTGCAGCATCAACTGACGAGCCACTCGGCCGCAACCGCAACCGAAATCAAAAACAGACTCATACACCGATGGCTCCAAATACGGAAATACGAAACCACCCCCGGGGTTGTCGAACGCCGCGGCCTCCGTCGGCCCGACAAGCACGCGCATCTCGGATGGCGGTATCGGGATCTCATTACCGCCGCCGTCCGGGTGACACTGATCTAGTACGGTTCGCATGACCGGGGCATAGTCTATATCATCGGGAATCGTGCGGAGCGACCGACGCCCTCCGCACGATGCCAAACAAAGCCCGGCTCTGACGCCGCCGCCTCAGGACATTACCCGAGACGATCTAACGCCGACAGACTTACCGAACAGGTTCTCCTTCGAGGCACTCGTTTACCACTTCCTGATGGTGTGATATGCCATTCGCACAAGCGGTCTGTTACGCCTTGTAGTAGATCCACTGTTCTTCCGTAGAAGGATCGAGAACGGCTGTCGGGCTTGTGCCTGCGGCGATCGGTTCTCCGTTGAGGCATGCGTTACCCCAGCCAACCGAAGTCAAATGTCATTCACACAGACGGTTTGTGCTGCTGTAGTTACTCGTATAGGAAAACCCACTGATTCCCTGAAGCTGGTTCTAGCAAGGATGTTGGTTCAGTTTCAGTGGCAACGGGTTCGCCTTCGTGACAGTCATTGCCCCAGCTTCCTGAGGTTCGATGTCATTCGCACACTCGGACTGAAGCCTCCACCGATACCACCGCCCGAAAACGCTTCGACGCCCTGCACAGATGTGGGTGGCACGCTTACTGCGAGACACTCGAATGTTTGGCTTTCGGCTTACCACAAACGGCATACGGTTCGGTGTCTGACGGTGTAATGGGGCCGGCCGCTCGGCCGACGCTCGCGAAACGCCAGTCAACAGAGTAAGTAGTAGCGATATTGGCAAGATTTCATAACGAGCCGATCTGGGAAAGCGTGTGCTTAGTTTCGTGTTTCTAAGCATCAAGGCGTCTTGGTTGAGCACAGAGCAACCTCCTTCACAGGTTTTGTGAAGATGTCCCAACAATCGGGCCGTCTGCACGATTACAGGTTGGTGCGCATGCACGCCCGACCAATGTGTTCGGTCGGAGCGACCATGGCGGCCGGTCGATTGTGGCGCCGGCAGCCGGTGTGATTATCGGGCCACCTAGACCGCCCAAGGCTGCCACGAGGATACCCGTGGAGATCATACGACTTGTGACATGCTTTTTATTCGCGAGATGTCCTTTTGTCGGAACGTGCCCGCCGCGATCCAAAATTGGTGTACTGCATATCTGTCCATCTCCCGCATCGGTCTGAAATTGAGGTCGTCCGCATAGGCTCGCTGCTACCGGCACCACTTCCCATCGTGGCTATATTTGGCGCCACCGCAATGTGCTGCACTGCACCTACAGCGCTCGGATACGACGCGTGTTACATTCTGCACGGTACGACAGGCCGAAAACATGTAAAAGCTTTCTCAGGGCGAAGAGCAGGGCCCCGAGCGTCGGGGCCCTGCTGCTGCCTGACACCGGTTGGCTCAACCTGGTTCGCCACCCAGTCCGTAGGTTTTCCAGGCTCCGTTGTAGAGCAGCTCTTCCATGTCGCCGTTTGTGCTCGGGAAAAAGAGGAGATGACCTTCGCTTGGCGAGAGGACTATCGGGTCACCGTTTGGCGAGCCTCCGAGGCCATAGCTTTGCCATTTGCCGGTATAGTCGAGCTCTTCGATGTCGCCATTGGTGCTGCGGAAGAAGACTTCCTGATCGCCGTTGCTCGCCACCGCAACAGTCGGGTCACCACCTATCGCGGTCGGTGATCCTCCTAGGCCGTTCTTGTGCCATTTGCCGTTGTAGTAGATCTCTTCGATATCACCAGAGGTGCCGCGGAAGAAGACCTCCTGATCGTTGTTGCTCTGGATGGCCACGGCCGGCACAGCGCCCGTTGCCGGTGAGCCTTTCAGACCGTAGGCTTTCCAGCCGGCGCTGTAGACCAGCTCTTCGATGTCGCCGTTCCTGCTGGCGAAGTAGACGAGATGACCTTCGTCCGGGGAGGCCACCGTCGGGTCGCCAGCGGGCGATCCTCCGAGACCATAGGTCTGCCATTTGCCGTTGTTGTAGTAGAGCTCTTCGATGTCGCCGCTCGTGCTTGCGAAGAAGACTTCCTGATCGCCGTTGCTTTGACTCGCAACGGTAGGGTCCCCTCCAACTTCCGCCGGAGACCCGCCGAGCCCGTACGTTTTCCAGCCTTCATTGTCAATCAGCTCTTCGACGTCACCATAGGTGCTGCGGAAGAACACCGCTTGGTCACCGTTGCTCAACACCACCGCCGCGGGCACGGCGCCGGGCGCCGGCGACCCGCCCAAGCCATACTGGTGCCACGACCCGTTGTAAAATAACTCATCTATCAGTCCGTTGGACCCGCGGAAGAACACGGCCTGATCGCCGCCCGACAGCGGCAGCGCGGCCGCCCGCGGGACCGCCAGAGTCGTAAACGTTTGGTCTTTGCCGGGGCTTGTACCCGCCCAGCTGTGGCAGACAATGCGGTAGTGATAGAGCGTGGCTGGGGACAGGTCGGTGATTGTCGCGCTCACCGATGATGCGCTCGTGCCGAAACCTGCGTCAACTTCGGGCGTGGTGTAGCTGTAGGACGTTGTGGGACCGTATTCGAAATAGTAGTGTGTTTCGGCGCTGTTTGGGTCCACAGAGCCATGCAAGATGGCTGACGTGTCCTTTTCTTCTGTGGCCGGTTCGGTAGTAGCACTGGGAGGAGACGGCGGTGCTGGGGTCGCGCCTCCGTAAGCCATGCTGAAGGCGTTGTCCGACGCGTTTGGTTCCGATGGCAGCGAGAGGCTGGGCATGGTGACCTGTTGTGAGTCGTTGAGGCCAGCCGTTACGCCGTCTACTTCAGCGTGGTAGAACGGGAACGTCTCGTAGGGATCTAGCGGCAGGACACTGCCTTCCGAACTTGGTGCCTCCTGTATGAACTCGGCGCTAGCGGTCGATCCTGTGTAGCTCTCTGTCTGGTTATCAGTTTTGCCAGTCGTCTTGTCTTCGACGGTGAGGGTCCATGTCGAGCCACTCGACTGTGAAATAGTCGCCGAGATCGTGTCCCCAGGATTTACGGCGAACCGGTACACGCCGGTCTGCTGGCCCGGGAGGTTCTCGTCCCACACGAAGTAATACAGTGTGCCGTCGTAGGACTCCTCGGTCGTGCCAGCCTGAAACAGGCCTGACGTGTTCCAGCCGCCTACTCCAATCCAGGTGGAGGCGGCGTACCAAGCGGACGAGGACTCCTGACTGACGCTCGGAACATTCCATTCGGCCGAGACACGCGAATATGTCGTGCCCTGCTGGACGTACCCAGACCAACAGTCCGACGTGGTGGGAGTCGTCGTGCTCGCAATGGTGCAGGACGCACCAGACGGTGTTCGCTTCAGCGCTCGGGGTACACGACCAAGACTCGTCCAATCCCTACCTGGCAGCACAGGTGGACGCGCCGACGAGATGTCACTCTCGCCCACTGCACCCAACGCGGTGGAGGCGCTTGCCACGGCGCCTCCCCAGAGGCAAAGCAGGCTCAGCATCACAACAGAGACCATCTGCACTCGGTTCATCGGCATCCGGCGGACCGGTTTAGCGATCAGAACATCTCCGATCAGACCATCGGGCTCAGAAACGCCTCGGCTCAACCAGTCTGCTTTGAACCTCAACCTATGAGGACCAACTGTACCGCACCTGCCTGCCATGTAGCTTTCTCCTTCGTCGTATTGGTCTGGTGCGCAGAGCGCCGCCCCCACCAAAGGGACGCCCCGGCACGGTCTCTATGATCCACGGTGCTTCTATCGTCTTCCGTGTTGTCATCGGGCATAACGTCCGCGTCGCGGCGGCCGGGGATCGCACACATCGAGGTTGGATAGTGCACATAAAGCTCGTAGAACTGTTCAGCGCTCCGAGTCCCGCTCCAAATTGACGGCTGCTCTCCTGGAGAAAATACCGGTTGCTTGATGCCGCCCGTATCTCCGACGCAATGGATGACGAGCTTGACTGACACTAAGCATGCCGGCGCCATCGAGTCGGTAGGCTCCACATCGTTTGCTCCGGGGAGCGGAAGAGCCTTTCGGGTGCGAGCGCCACAACTCTCCCGGTCCCTAGCTGACGCTGGGCGGTGCTGCGGGGAAGGGCCGAATCGTGGCGCGCTTGGCATGTTCGCGAGATTCTGCCAGATCGAACCGCTGTGTAAACCTAATCACAGCCATTTAACATGACGCACAGGATGCAAACGGTGAGCAGGCGCGCCCACCGACAAACCCGTCCCGCCTTCGTGGCGGTCGTCCACATCTGGGTGCCTGACCGCCCCGGTCGGGAGATCGAAATACCTCCCGCCGCTCAGTTCGCGCCTGCTTCAGATCAGCCCGTATATGGGGTTGGTGACCGTCGGTCGCCGGGTGGTCGAAGATCGCCATCTCGAGATCGTCGCGGCTGCTGGGGCCGAATGTCGCTTGACGAAGCAGGATAGGCTACGCGCATTGCTCTGGGCTTGGCGGGTCGCCGGGGTCAGCCTGCCAGGTGCTTTCGCGGTCGGGGGGTTGCAAGGCGTCGCTGGACGTGCTATCTCATCCGCTCCGAGATTCAACAATCAAGCGGCCGGGACGAGCGCGGCAACGCCCACCCCGGCCTGCGACGCCGAAGGAACGAGGCCTTCGACGCCACGATGAAACCGTAGCTGCCTGCCCTCTCCTCACGTGCTCCTCTGCGCCGCTCTTTCGCGCGGCGCGGAAAGGAGAGCAGAGAGCCTATGAGCCCTTACGAGAGACGCTCGGCGAGCGGATGAACCGGCGCCAGCGCCTCGTTCTGTACGCCTTGATTGACGACCCCGTCCTGCGGACGGTGACTGAGCTCGCTCGCGACTTGGGCAAGACGGCCTCTGGACGGACGATGCCATCGCTGCGCTAGATGCGGCCGGGCCGGTGCATCGCTTCATCGTGCGACGCGCTGTAGTGGAGGACCAGCAGCAGTTGAAGGAGATCGTCAGACCCGTGCCGCGCCGCGACTGGGCGAGTTGCAGGGCTTGCCGCTTTGATGCCAACAGGTGTTCGCGTTGGCGCCCAGACGCCGATCGCCGTCCGATTCGCCGCCCCCACGAACGTCGATCTCGCGGTCGCCATCTGGCTGCTGCGGCATGCTCGCTGTTCCACGATCGAAGACCGTGCATTCGCCGCCGCCATGCACCCGACCTACTTGTCGGGAATCGAGCGTGGCGTGCGTAGCCCTGCGCAGCTCGCCTCGAGCCGACTGTCGTGGCGCTCACTGGCTGATTGCCAGACATCGGTACAGACCCAAACGCGCGTCCGGCAACACTCTACTGGGCCCGTTCAAAAAGCGACAATCCTGGGGAAGCCTGTATCGCGTCGCGCCACATCTCATCCACCTTCGATCGCGCGCTGTAGTGAGAGGTCTCGTGGGCCGAAGCTGACTGGCTGGGCATAGAACGAGAAGGTGATCTGATGGTCGCGCGTTGGTCCCTGTCCGTTCTCGCCGACCGCGATCATCGTGGCATTGGGTGCGAGGTTGAACGGCGGACTGAAGTCGACGCCCGGTGGGGCGCGCAGGATCAGGCCATCGGACGCGGTGGCCTCGATCAGGCGATAGGTCGTTCCGTTGAGTACCACCGTGCGCCCGACCGGCCGGTAGAGCAAGCCATACAGGCGTTCGAGTCCGCCCACGCCGGCGCCGCCGATGCGCACGAATACGAAGCTGTCTTCGTTCGGCGGTGCGGGCACGGCCACCGCTTGATCCCACCCCGCGCTGATGGTGCCCAACGGCACCGGCGCCCCGCAGCGATTGGGTCCCAGGCCCAGCACCTGCCACATACTCGTCGTACGCAATTCCTCGTAGCTGCAGAGGATCGTGCGTGTCGTCAGGCCCTCAGTGAACGCCCCGACGCGGTTATCGATTTCCCCTTCGAGGTGGCGCAGGATGCGTTGCGGGGCGCGCGCCGAACTCAGCATTTCGGCATTGACTTGGTCGAGCCCGGTTGTGTACGCCGAGTAGTTCTGGAAGATCGGCAGAGGACGCCAATCCAGGTTATAAGCCCACGCCACCGACTCTTCGTCCGGCAGCACATCGACCGTGTGGCCTCGCAGGAGTCTGAGCGTTTCGGGATCGATCGGCAACGCCTGCTTGATTTCCTCCCGGCCCGCGGCAGTGATAGCGGCGCGCTGGTGTGAGCTTGTGACGTCTTCAATCTGACTGACGGCGGTTTCGGCATCTCGCACTGGAGCGAAGGCGGTAGAAAGCGTGCCGTGCTGTGCCGCTAGCGCGAACGCGAACAGCGCAGCAGCCAAACCGATGCCGACCAAGCGATTCGCACGCCGCCACCGAAACGCGAGGAACCCCCCCATCAGCGCGACGAAGTAAATCGTTCCGTGCCCCGTCTCGTGGCGGACGAACCCCTCCTTGAACTCGAAGAAACAGAACACCAGCCATAGCGCCACGATCCCCCAGCGTCGGCGGGTCGATCCGACGGCCGTCATCTGCCAGGCTCCGGCGAGGCCGAAAGCGAAGGCGATCCACCCGGCCGTGTACTGCCAGGTTACGAGTGGTTCTTCCAGCGACATCGCGCCGGCATAGCCCGAGACGATCCTCGCCGAATTGTGCAGATAAGCGGGCAGCGATCCCAGCGCCTGGCCGGCTGCCAGCCACGCCACCAGCAGGGCCAGCACGAGCGCACCCAGCGTGACAAGCAACTGGTCACGGCGTCTGCCGCGCGCCGCCAGCGCCATCACGATAGCCAGCGCGGTCAGCTCCATCCCCACCGAGACCTTGTTCAGCAGCTCTACTCCGGCCACCCCCCCGCCGATCGCCATCAGCGCCAAGCGCTGGCGTGCCGGGGCGGCGCGGTCGACCATCCAAACGCAGAACACAAAAAACGGCACGGTCTCGTTCACCTCGGCGCTCGCTCCCGCCGCGAGCAAAGCGACGATCGCCCCGCCCACCGTGCCGTACGTCCGCCGCGCCGCCCAGAACAACGCTGCCGCCACCGAGAAGTACAAAAGAATGGTGTAGACCACAGCAGCCGCGCCCGTATCGCCATACCACAGCGTCGGAAAGCCGAGAAAGCCGAGCGGTCCGTAGGTGAAGACAATCTGCCTACCGAACTGTAGGTTCAAGTGCTGCGCCATGTGCAGCGCCGCCTGCCAGCTCAGATCCAAGCCCGGCAAGGGCTGTAGCTGCAGCGTGCGCCAGCACAGCAGCGTGATCGCCAGCGGGATCAGGATCGAGACCGCTGTGCGCCGCGCGCGCGGCCGCATCGGCACCGACAGGCGCGGCAGTCGTACCGTGGGCTGTGCCGCCACAGCGGGCGCCGACGGGCGCTCGACCTCCGGGGCGCTCGCCACTCCTACGACCGTCCCGGGCCGATCGATGCCTGCTGCTGTGCGGGGCGCTTCATGCTGCCCACGACCGCGTTCGTGGCGCCAGACTCCGGATCGTCATGAACTCGCACCGCGGGCTGGCCCGTGCGCCATCCGCCCCCGCCGCCATCTCGCGGCATGTCAACCCGCCGATAATCCCCGCGGCTGAGATGGTGCTCGAAGAACACGTACAGGACGATGAACAGGTAGCGACTGCCCATCTCCTGCAGGCGCAGCTTGGAAGTGCCGGTCGTGCGGTTCGTCCAGCTGATCGGCGTGATCGCGTACGAGTGTCCGCGCACGATCGCCTTCAGGGGGATCTCGACAGTCAGGTTGAAGTGATGGGAGATCAGCGGCTGGACGTTGTCGATGACCTCCCGGCGGTATGCCTTGAAGGCGTTGGTCGTGTCGTTGTAGCTGTGTCCGAACGCCAGCCGAATTCCTAAATTGACGATTCGGTTCATCGCGAGCTTGATGAGCGGATAGTCCTTGGTGTTCCCACCCGGCACGAAACGGGACCCGAAAACGCAGTCATAGCCCGCCATCAGCAGCCGGTAGTACGCGACGAGGTCCTCGGGGCTGTCAGATCCGTCGGCCATCATGATCGCCACGGCGTCGCCGGTGTATTGCTCGAGCCCCGCGCGCACGGCGAAGCCGAAGCCGTTGCGATAGGGCGAGGTGACGCAGCGCACGCGTCCGTTCTGCTCCGCCAGCTGTGCGACGACCGCTTTCGTGCGATCGGAGCTGCCGTCGTCGACGGCGACGATCTCGTAGTTGACACCCTCGCGGGCGAGCGCGTTGACGATACCGCCGACCATGCCCCCGATCGATCCCTCCTCGTTGTGCGCTGGTATTACGACAGACAGCTTCATGGCACCGGCGCCAGCCACTGCTCGACATTTTGCTCGTAGATGTCGCGCAGAACGTCTTCGATCCCAAATGTCAGGTGCCAATCGGGGAAATCCGCCTTGAACGCCTGCAGGTCGCTCACCCACCAGCGATGATCGCCGATTCGGGCCTGCTCGCTGACGGTATAGCTCAGGTGGTTTCCGGTAATCCGCTGACAGAGCTCGATCGCCTCCAGCATCGACACGTTTGACTCGCGCCCGCCGCCCAGGTTGTAGACAGCTGCGGCGCGCGGATTGGCGTGAAATGCCGCGAACGCGCGCACCGCGTCGCGCGCGTGGATGTTGTCGCGCACCTGCTTGCCTCCATAGCCGAAGATCGTGTACGGCCGGGACGTGACGGTGCACTTCATCAAGTAAGCGAGAAAGCCGTGCAGCTGGGCGCCTGCGTGCTGAGGGCCGGTCAGGCACCCTCCGCGAAAGCACACGGTCGGCATCTGAAAGTAGCGTCCGTACTCTTGCACGAGCAGGTCTGCCGCCGCCTTTGAAACGCCGAACAGCGAGTGCGTGGTCAGGTCGATCGGCATCTCGATGTCGATCCCCTGATACCAGTGATGGTCCGAAGGCAGCTCCAGCCGCGTCTCGAGCTCCTGCAACGGCAGGAAGTTGGGCCGATCGCCATAGACCTTGTTCGTCGACGTGAAGACGAAGGTGGCGTCGGGCGTGTGCTGCCGGGCCGCCTGCAGCAGGTTTAGCGTGCCGTTCGCGTTGACGGTGAAGTCCGTCTGGGGGTCGGACGCCGCCCAATCGTGCGAGGGCTGCGCGGCTGTGTGCACGATCAGCTCGATCTCGCGCGCGTTGCGAGCGAACAGCGCGTTCACGCCCTCGGCGTCGCGGATGTCGAGCTGCTCCCAGCGAAAGCCGTCGATCTCGTCCACGAGCCGCTCCGAGACCGGCCTGGTCGAGGCCTCGACGCCGAAGAAGCGTGCCCGCATGTCGTTCTCGAGGCCGATCACCTCAAAGCCCTGCTCGGCGAAGTAGCGAACGGACTCCGAGCCGATGAGCCCGCCGGAGCCTGTGACGATCACGATTCCCATTAGCTGGTCAAGAGCGCCTCGGAGACGAGTCGCTCATGGTCGTGCACCCAAGTGTAGATGTCGGACATGATCTCATTCGCGGAACGGCGCGGCCTCCACGCCGTATAGTCGCCTAGCGCGCGGCAGTCTGAGAGATAAACCCGCACGTCGCCCGTTCTGGTGTTCGTGTCGCGGCCGACCTGCAGCTCGCGCCCGGTGATCTCTGTACACAGCTGGGAGGTCTCTCGTAGCGACAGACTCACGGCCGCCCCTCCGCCAACGTTGACGACGGCGCCATTCCAGTCCTTGGGGCGCAACAGCTGGTCATCGACAAGCTCGGCCAGGTCGGCCACGTGCAGCAGATCGCGCACCTGCTTGCCTGCGCCGCCGAACCCGAGATAGGACAGCGGCCGGCCGAAGTAGAAGGCCAACATCCAGTGCGTGAACACGCCCTGGTTGACCTTGCCCATCTGCCACGGCCCGGCGATCACTCCGCAGCGGTCGATCACGGTGCGCAGGCCGAAGCTCTCGGCGTACTCGGCGATCAGCAGCTCCGCGCAGAGCTTGCTCGCCCCATACAACGTTCGCGCTCCGCTGAGCGGGAAGCGCTCGGATATCCCCTGCGCCGATGCCCCCGGTAGAGGCTGCTCGTCAGACAGCTCAAAGCGCGTCTCGCCCTCGGTGAAGGCGAGCGAGTTGAGGTCCGCCACCGGGTATACCCGGCTCGTGGACAGGAACACGACCTGGGCGTCGTGACGGCGTGCCTCCTCCAGACAGTGGTAGGCGCCGAGCAGGTTCGTGCGAACCAGAAACGCGGTCGCGCCGTCGATCCCCGCCATCACCGACGGCTCGGCTGAGCACTCCACCAGAGCGTCGAACTCCTCCACCGATCGCAGGTCCTCAGGCTCGCGCACGTCACCGTGGACGAAGCCTACGCCGCCCTCGCGCAGGCGACTTAGGTTCAGCTCGGCGCCCCTGCGGTGAAGATTGTCGAACGCGACGATCTGCCAATCTGGGTGCCGGGTGGCGAGCTCCAGACCGAGGCTCGCGCCGATGAAGCCGGCGCCGCCGGTGATCAGGATCCGCTTGGAGCTCATTGGCGGCGGAGCCTAGCGAAGGGGCCGGCCCGGCCTTCGGTTTCAGCCCCCATGCTGGCCTGGGAGCCGCGCCGCTTCGTGCCTCAAAGACCTAATCGAACCCCAACTGTCGGGAGCACTCGGAGACCGGCCAGGTTAGGCTTCGCCAGAGGATGACGTGCGTCTGATCGATCACGAAGACGAGCTGGCATTGGAGCGCGGCTCGGTTCTCGTGTGCATCCCGGCTGTGGGGCCCGCTGCTGGGTCTCTCGCAAGCGTCCGGTGCGTCCTGGAACACAGCGACGCGTCGATCCCGATACTTGTTCTGGGCTCACAGCCGCTGCTAGCGCAACTGGCAACTGGGTCGGATGAGCCATCTGCGCAGGACACGTGGGTGGGGATGGTGTCGGATCCTTCTCGGCCGATCGAGGCCATCAACACGGCGGTGCGTGCAAGCTCTAACGCCGACATGGCCCTGCTCATGCCAGGCATCCGTGTTGCGGCAGGCTGGCTCGAGCGCCTGCGCGCCGCGGCCCTCGGCGACTCGACCATCGCCAGCGCTACTCCGCTCTGTCTTGGATCGGGCGGCGTGCCGCTGGAGATCGACGGTGTCTCGCCCGCGGCGCCGGTTGAGCGCGCCGGCGACATCTCGCTCGACCGGTTGGCGCAGCGCGTCGCCGCTCGAACTAGCCGCGCGCGTCCGAAGATCGCCACGATGGGTCCAGGTTGCGTCTACATATGCCGCCCCGCCCTCGAGCTGGCGGGCCCCTTGAACGAGTCGCTCGCGCTTGACGACGCGCTCGCCGATCTCGCCATACGCCTGTCCGCGCTCGGGATGGTGCATGTGCTCGCGGACGACGTCCTGATCGAAGGTGATTTCGATCGCCGGCCGGACGAGCAAAACGGTGGGTCGGTGCGCCGAACCGCAAGCCGGATCGAGGAGACGGTGAGTCACGATGAGCAGGGCCCGCTGCGCCGGGCAGTGAGTTGCGCCCGCGCCGCGATCCGCGGCCTCTCGGTGACGATCGACGGACGCGCGCTCACGGCGACCACCGGTGGGACGCAGACCTACATCATCGGGCTCGTCCGAGCCCTCGCGCGATCAGGCGACGCGAAAGTGAGAGTGCTCGTGCCGCACGATCTCTCCGAGCGTGCGTCGAGTGCGCTCGAGAGCGGCCCTGATGTCGAGTTGCTGACCTACGCAGACGCCACACGTAATCCTCCTCTCACCGATGTGGTCCACCGCCCCCAGCAGGTGTTCACCCCGGCCGATCTCGCGCTTTTGAGGCTCGTCGGTGAACGCATCGTCATCGGCCAGCAAGACCTAATCGCCTACCACAACACCTCCTACCATCCGGACATCGATGCCTGGCGCATGTACAGGCGCACGACGCGCCTGGCCCTGGGTGTCGCCGACCAAACGATCTTCTTCTCCGATCACTCTCGTCGCGACGCGCTCGCGGAGGATCTCTTGCCCGAGGCGCGCGCGCATTTGGTTGGTGTCGGCATCGACGCGGCCGCTCCAGTTGACCTGCCGTCAAGCCCTCCGGAAGGTTTCGAGACCGCGATGCCATTTCTGCTCTGTTTGGGCGCCGACTACGCCCACAAGAATCGCCCCTTCGCGATCGAACTCGTACGAGCGCTCCGCGCGCTGGGTTGGCAGGGGCGTCTGGTGCTGGCTGGGGCCCATGTCCCGCACGGCTCGTCTCGCGCGGATGAGCAGCGCCTCCTGGCTCAACATCCAGAGCTGGCCGAGGTCGTCCTCGATCTAGGGTCGGTCGATGAGGCGAGGAAGAACTGGTTGTACGTGCATGCCCAAGCTCTCGTCTACCCAACCCTCTATGAGGGCTTTGGGCTGATCCCGCTCGAGGCTGCCCGCGCGAACCTCCCGTGCCTTTTCGCAGCGCAGGCTTCTTTGTCCGAGCTAGCCGGGCCGGCGGCGACGCTCATCCCATGGGACCCGCATGCCAGCGCAGCCGCCGTGCTGTCGCTGCTCAGCCCAGGCTCCGCGCGTGACGCGCATGTCGAGACGTTGCATTCGCTTCCCAAGCCCACATGGAGTGAGATCGCACACCAACTCGTGACGGTCTACGAGCATGCGTTGACTGGTCCTCGGCCCGAGGCGGCGCCGCGCGTTTGGCAGGAGCTCGACCGCGAGAACTACATCGTTCAGCTCGACGACGATGTGGCCCGGCACAAACGAATCTCGCAGGAGTACCAGGAGGCGTATCACTCGCTGGAGGAGCGCGTCAGCACGGGCCTGCCCTTGATCGATCGGGGCGGGCTGCTCAGCCCCGAGCAGCAGCGGGGCCTGATGCGCGTCGCCGGGCACGGACGGCTCGGTGCTTTGGCGCTGAAGCCGTTTGGGCTGTTGGGCGCTTTGGGCGGCGGCGATCGCGACTGATATTAGGACCGCAGCGACGTGTCAACGCTGGTGGCTTGCTCTTGGTGCAGATCATCTGCAGCGAGACGTCTGGCCCCATGAGGTAGCGCCACCACAAGTGCAGACGGCGTACGAATGGGCGCTGGCGGGCTATGTTGATCCCGGCGAGCTTGAACGAGCCCAGCGCGGTCGCGTCGAGCGTGAGGTGGATTGGGTCGCATGAGTGGAACGCGCCAAATGCGGGCGCCGTTGTGCGGATGTTGTGAAAGCCGGCGCGCCTGACCATCCATAGATACTCCAGAAAGAAGTAGACGTGCTCGTTGCCGGCGAATTGCGCCACCTCGGCACCGTGGGTGCGCTTGAGGTCGGTAGGCCATCGCAGTGGCTCGTTCATCACGAGTAGGCTTCCGCCGGGGCGCAGCACCCGATGGATTTCGCGCAGAGTGTCGGTCATGCCTCTGCGGTTGTTGTGATGGAGCACCTCACAGCAGAACACCCAGTCGAAGCTGTCGTCGGCGAAGGGTAGTGCCGACATCTGCGCCAGCACTCGCTCGAAGTACGTTCCCTGATCCGTAAACCACCAATCGGCGGTGCGAAGGCCTTGAAGCTCCACCATTGAGATGTCCAGCGCCACCGCTCGCAGGCCGATACGCGCGAACGTGGCCGTGGCCCAGCAGGTGTTGGCACCGATGTCGAGGATGCTCTCCCCGGGTGCGAAGGAGGTCGTCTCGAGCAGGTGCTCCATCGACCGTCGCTGTGTCCACCAGTAGCCGCTGTCCTCGTATGGGAGCCGCAGGATGCGGGACCGATCCCAGCCGTCCCGGCGCATCTCTTCCGCAAAGCGCCTCAGCCCCGCGGCCTCCGCCGCCACCTCTGGGGACGGATCGATCATCAGGTCGGCCACGCCGTCGTGAACCGAGCGTTCCAGCCCGCAGATTTCGCACCGAAGCTGGCCGGCGCGGATCTCCCGCCCGTCATTCGCGCTGGCATCGAGCTGAAAGCTGCTCCGCGAGGCACAGGACGGGCATCGCAGCATTGTGAGGAGATCAGGGCGCAATTCGGAACTGACGCTATCCAAAGTCCAGTATGACGACAAGTCTCATCCCCCGGTTTCACCCAAAGATCACCCTATTTGGGGGTAGAAATCGACTGGGAGGTTATTTACTGTCGCCGCAATAATCCTCGCGTCGTAAATTGATGCCGGCGTTCTCAAGCTCGCTGACCTATGGTCCGAGGCGCTATGACGGGCGTAGCTCGTTCGCCGCACGATCGGGCGGGGAGTGGCTGGGCTATCGATTAGTCAGCGACATAATTCGACTTCTTCACATCTACGGCTTTATCCGCGTGCCCATAGATCCTGATATCGTGCGGTTCTATGTCCACGCCGCCCGGCGTCCGATAGTGTGCGCCCGCTGACCGATCTCGCTGCGATCCGCGCTCTGCATGGTTCTATCGCCCGAGCCGTGTGACGATCGCGCCGAGCACGTCACCGTCGCAGTCGGCCGCTTCGATGCGCTGACGGGGCGTGGTCTGGTGCAGCTTCTACGCGAGGACCGAGACCTGCGGATTATCGGCACCGATCTGGATGAGGCCGCGTTAGAGCAGATTGCTGCGCAGCAAGCACCACTAGTTGTCATTCTCGATGAGACGAGCGCGGTCGAATCACGCGCGCTGGAGCGCCTGAGGGCGGTTCAGCCGACGATCGGAATCGTCGTGATGGTGTATGAGCCTACCGTTGCCTACGGCAGGCGTCTACTGGCGAGAGGGGCCAGCTGCCTGTCCAAGCGTCTGTCCGGCGCCGATATCCTCGCCGCCGTCCATCTGACAGCGGATGACAGACGCGTGTTTACAGACGTTGACGACCGCTTGGTCGAGCGGGGCATATCCGCCGCCGCTGCCGCCTCTCTGACTCAGCGCGAGGTGGAGGTGTTGGAATGTCTCAGCATGGGGCTATCTAATGGCGAAGCTGCACACGACCTACATCTCAGCGTCGAGACGATCCGTACGCATTCGGCCCATATTCGTGCCAAGCTCGGCGTGCGCAGCAAGCGTGAACTGATTGGAATAAAGATACCGATTCCTGCTCTGCAAAAGACTCACAAACGTGGTCGACCTCCACGAAGGGGTGTCCCCCGACATCGTCTATTGATCACTCCTTTCGAGGGATGTGCAAGGCGTCGTGCCATACTACGATTCGTCACAACTGATCCCCGTCCAAGCAAAATCCCATGGCGCTTTTGCCTTAATATGCAACTCAAAGCACTGAAAGTCCTAGCAGCTGTCAGCGGCTGGAACGTGCACGGAGAGGACCAAAAAGTGAGCCGATATCCGCGGAGGCCGTCGCACGGGCGCGCTGTCAAACGTGCCTGCAGTTTGCCTGAGCAGCGCCGTATTGAACATGTTCGGATACTGCTCGCCGGCGGTCTCGTTAACACCGCAGAGCTCGGTTATCGGCTGGATTCCTGGCACCTGGGGATCGTCGGGGCAGGCATGGGTGTCGGCCAGACGGTTCGGGCCGCCGTAGCCGGGCTGGACTGCGAGGTCTTGTGTGTGCAGCACGATGAGGATAGTTTGTGGGCCTGGCTCGGCGGGCAGCGCAAGGCTGTCGCCGGCGTTATCGAACGGCTGATGGCCCGGCGCTGGCCGGCAGGCGTGACTCTGGCGATCGGGGAGCCGCGGGAGGGAGTGGACGGCTGGCGATCTACGCATCGAGAAGCGCAAGCCGCACTGCTCGTCGCGCGCCTCAAACCGCAAAACCTCATCCGCTGCGCCGATGTGGTACTCGAGGCGGCCTTGCTGCGAGACGCGACCTTGGCAAGAACCTTGAAAGATGTCTACCTTTCTCCGCTAGATGATCTGCGAATTGGTGGACATGTGGCGCGTGAGACTCTTCGCGCCCATTTCGCAACCGGGCATGGCATGCGCGCCGCGGCCGGACGGTTAGGAGTAGATAGACGCACCGTTTGGCATCGTCTGGGCAAAATCACGGCAAAGCTGGGCTGGTCACCCGAGGAACGCCGCGCCGAGCTCGAAGTGGCGCTGCGCCTCGAGGCGCTGGACGAGAAATTTATACAGCACGTCTAAGTTCACCTGGAACTACCACGGTAAACATATATCGAACTTGGACCACGGGTATCGTACCTCTTTCGGTGCAGTAAGCGAACAATGCGAGACATACGGCTGCGCTGCGACATGTGCGGTCGCGAGAAGGTTCCGCGAGACGCCGCTCTGAGATTTCTGCGTCGAGAGGAGTCGAGGTCGGTGCGACCGAATCCTACATACGGAAGAGTGCGGATAAATTCAGGGTCTCGATCTCCGTAGCGGCGCTTCAGGATCTCACCCGGATGACGTTCGAGACGTCGAGACTCATTCGTGAACGTTGCCAGCCGCGCTTCGCTGTTCACCGCGTCCGGAATGACAAGAGGCCGGTAGTTTCTCGCGGTTCTGCGCAAGCGGTAACGCCGTAGGCCGTCGAGATGTTGCGGTCGATGCTGCCCATTGGACGAGTGTGATACGGCGTCTTGCAAATTATCCCCGATTGCGCATGGACACCCGATACGTGCTCCGCGACGATCCTCCGCGTAAGCAAGGAGCCTCAGCACTGCCTCTCGACACGACCTTTTGTCGAGCGTCATGACTAGATCGGAGATGTAGGGCTGAGGCCATATCGCACGAGGAGGCGCAATGGCGGGTCGCTACGAATCGGATGTCGTTTTTCTCAACCGGGGCGATCGCAGCGTGCAAGCCTTGGCCGTCCGTTACGCAGTGCTCGTGCTGTCGTTGATTGTGCTGGTGTTGGGCTCCGCATCTGTTGCGTCCGCCGCCAATTTTTACTGGTACGGCGAAGGTGGCTCCACGTGCTGGCAGACCGGCCAGCTTGGCTCGTCCTCGACTGCGTGCTCGAATGTAGGCGCAGGTTATCTACCGACACCGGGTGGTAGTCGTGAAGGCGGCCTGGAACGCATGGTCAATATCACCGAAGGCGGCGTTGGCGTAGATGTGACACTCTCCCCGAGCCAGGACTACTGCAGCTATTACAGGCTCGGGGATAATCTCACGTCGCAGGACTCTAAAAATGAAGTCAGCTTTACGGGGTTCGAAACACCCACACCGTACAGTAGCTATCAGGAGGGCGATGGAAAGAACGTCTGCCAGGCCGACGGTTCGCATTGGGGTCAGGGAATAAGCAACAAACACTCTGGAGCAAAATGTAAAGAAACGTGCGGCATGCACCACTATGTGTCCTTCCGTAGCCAAGGGGAAAACGACCAGCCGTGGAGCGGTGTCTTTGGTGAACCGTCGCTCGTCCTATCCGCCGAAGCTGATCCCCAGACCTTCGAAGGTAGTCACGAAGGTTATGGATACGTCTGCCCAGAGCTGGAAGACAAAACGACCAAAGACATACTTGAGTATTGCTTGCAGGAGTGGCGAGGCGAAAAGAACGGTTCGCACTGGGAAGACGAGCGCGTCGGAGAATGCAAAAGCTGGGGCGAACACAACGTCGATCTGGTGCTCAGCTACTTTTGGCCGGGCGCTTCCTTTGCGACCGAGCGCTCTGGCTCGACAAACACTTACGTGTGGCAAGGGGCTGGAGGCCACCATTTCGAAGCTGCGATTACAAAGGCAGATCTTATCAACGCGATCAACCTGGATAGGGCCGAATTTGTGGAGGGAGAAAGACCCGGCGAACCGGCCCTCGGCAAAGGCTGCGGACGATCACTGTCAACCGAACCCGACAACTACGTTCTAGTGGGCGTAGAGCAGGGCCTGGAGGCATGGGGAACAGTGACCGAGGCGGGCGAGAGCACCGCAAATCTCCAACTTCGCACCGAATACACGCCCCTCCCGCCCGAAGCGACTACCGGCGCGGCGTCGGAAGTGCAATTGGCTCAAGCAACATTGAATGGCACCGTGAACCCTAGGGGCACGGACACACACTATTACTTTCAATATGGTAAGACTGAAGAATACGGCTCTTCCACAGCATCAACGGATCTAGGGTCGGGCATGAGCTCTACTCCTGTCAGCGCGACCATCGCGGGGCTGTCAGAAGCTACTACGTATCACTATCGTGTTGTGGCAACGAACGCGGGGGAAAAACCGATTTATGGATCCGACCAAGTATTTACGACACCCGAAACCCCGAATGTAGTTTTCGCGGACACCGATAAGAGCGATGAGATTGACGACTGGTCGTGGAATTCAGTGGAAGGCTGGCATCAGACGTTCCTGTATGGGGATGCGGTTATGAAAGGGAGCAGTCCCAGTGCGATCAGAGAAAATGGTCTGCCGAGCTTCTATATGGCTGATGAAAGTAAGAGCGATGAGATTGACGACTGGTCGTGGAATTCAGTGGAAGGCTGGCATCAGACGTTCCTGTATGGGGATGCGGTTATGAAAGGGAGCAGTCCCAGTGCGATCATGAACAATGGTCAGCCGAATGTCTATATGGCTGATGAAAGTAAGAGCGATGAGATTGACGACTGGTCGTGGAATTCAGTGGAAGGCTGGCATCAGACGTTCCTGTATGGGGATGCGGTTATGAAAGGGAGCAGTCCCAGTGCGATCATGAACAATGGTCAGCCGAATGTCTATATGGCTGATGAAAGTAAGAGCGATGAGATTGACGACTGGTCGTGGAATTCAGTGGAAGGCTGGCATCAGACGTTCCTGTATGGGGATGCGGTTATGAAAGGGAGCAGTCCGAGTGCGGTAATGGGTACGAACGGAGTAGAAATTTTTTTCGCTGACGAAAGCAAAGCGAATAGGATCACAGACTGGACGTGGAGCTCGTCCACGGGGTGGCATGAGACATCATTTGCCGGAGATAAGGTAGCCGCTGGTACGAGTCCAAGCGCAGTGATGATAAACGGCGTCGTTAATGTATTTTTCGTTGACGGGAACAAGGGCGACACGATCACGGATTGGACGTGGAACTCCACCGAAGGCTGGCATCAAACGTTTTTTGACGGTGATTCGGCTATGGTTGATAGTAGCCCGAGTGGACTATAGCTAAAGACACGAGCATGAAACTGGCGTTGCTGAAGTCGGTGCGCTCGTCTAGGCTCAGCCAAATGTCCCGATCGTATATAAGTAGGTGAAGTCGAGTTGCACGCTCAGCCATCGGGCCTTCACGATCGGTTTCAGCGCGCCCTTGAACTCGGCCGCGTCGGGGTCACCGAGCATCGGTCCGAGACGGCGGTGTGTGATGCCTAGAACGGGCCTTGTGAGGTTGTGTACCAGCACGTCGTTGACCTGCTTGAGCAGTGCTTCGCTTCTGGGCTTGCGACCGATCACATAAGCTCGTGGCGGTCTGCGAGCACGGGCTGATCGATCGCCCCGAGGCGCGCCGCGCGTTTGGCAGGAGCTTGACCGCGAGAACTACGTTGTTCAGCTCGACGAGGATGGCGCCCGGCACAACAAATCTCGCAGGAGTGCCAGGACGCGTATCATTCGCTGGATGAGCGCGTCAGCACGGGCTTGCCACCGATCGATCGGGCGGCCTGATTATACTCGAGCAACAGCGCGCGCCTGATGCGTGTGGCCGTGCGCAAGCGACTGGGCGTGCTCGTGCTGGAGTCGTTTGGGTTGTTGGGCGTGGCGACAGTACCTGAGGCAGCCGACCACGCGACGCGCTTTCACACCACCGCCAACCACCGTTCGGCGTTGCATTCATAGTATATCGCGCAACATCTCCTCGATCCCGAGCGTCAGCCTCCATTGCGGACAGTCGGCCTCGAACGGCTGCAGGTCGCTGATCCACCAGCGGTGGTCGCCGATCCGCGTATGGTCGCTGAACGTGTAGTTGAGGTGGCGTCCGCTGACGCGCTCGCACAGCTCGATCACCTCCAGCACCGACACGTTCGACTCCCGCCCGCCGCCGAGGTTGTACACGGCCGCCGCGCGCGGATTGGCGTGAAACGCCGCAAACGCTCGCACCACGTCACGGGCGTGGATGTTGTCGCGCACCTGCTTGCCGCTGTAACCAAAGATCGTGTACGGCTGTCCCGTGACCGTGCACTTCATCAGGTACGCCAGAAACCCGTGCAGCTGTGCGCCGGCGTGCTGGGGTCCGGTCAGGCAGCCCGCACGAAAGCACACGGTCGGCATGCCGAAGTAGCGGCCATACTCCTGGACCAGCAGGTCGGCCGCGGCCTTGGAGACGCCGAACAAAGAGTGAGTCGTCAGGTCGATCGGCATGTCGGTGTCGATGCCCTGGTACCAGTGATGGTCGGGCGGCAGCTCCAGCCGCGTCTCGAGCTCCTGAAGCGGCAGGGAGTTGGGTCGATCGCCGTAGACCTTGTTCGTCGAGGTGAACACGAAGGTTGCGTCCGGCGCGTGCTGACGTGTCGCCTCCAGCAGGTTGAGTGTGCCGTTGGCGTTGATCGTGAAGTCGGTCTGAGGGTCGGTAGCAGCCCAGTCGTGCGAGGGCTGCGCCGCCGCGTGCACGATCAGCTCGATCTGGCGCGCGTTACGCGCGAACAGCGCTTTGACGCCCTCGCCGTCGCGGATGTCCAGCTGCTCCCAGCGAAAGCCCTCGACCTCGTGCACAAGGCGTTCCGAGGTGGGCGTCGTCGATGCCTCTGGCCCGAAGAAGCGCGCGCGCATGTCGTTCTCGAGGCCGATCACCTCGAGGCCCTGCTCGGCGAAATAGCGAACCGCCTCTGAGCCGATCAGCCCGCCCGAGCCCGTGACCACTGCGACCGCCATAGCGCGCCGAGCCTAGCGGAGTGCAGCGGCGTCCCCGAAGCGATCGAACCGCTGCCCCCTAAGATTCAGTGCGATGGAGTTCGTACGCGTAACCGCCGTACAGGTCCTCGGACACTATCGGCTACATGTCGGCTTCAGCGATGGCAGCTCGCGCGACGTTGACCTAACGGGAGAGCTGCGCGGCCCGGTGTTCGAACCGCTCGCAGACCCCGATTACTTTGCGCAGGTTCGTGTTGACGAAGAGCTCGGGACCGTTGTCTGGCCGAACGGCGCCGATCTCGATCCGCTGGTGTTGCACGGCGATTTCGAGCCAGCCTCCCACCTCGATCATCGCTGACGCGTGAACAAGTCCTGCGGCCTCAGCGCCGCGGCGGAGTCGTTTCGAGCCTGACCCCAAGCACGCGATCGACCCGTTCGACCAGCTGCGCCCCGCCTTCCAGCGGCGGTTCCGCTCGGCCTTCGATCGTCAGCCTCACCACGCCGCAGCCGCCCGGGTCGTCGTCGGCGACCGCCGCCGGTGCCGCGCCGCGGCGGCCGTAGAACGCAATGCGCACCCTGATACCGAAGTCGGCCGGACAGGCGCGCAGCCCCGGCTGCTCGGCGGGGAGCGCGTCGATCAATGCGGCGATCCTTGCGATCTTCGCCGAAGCACTGACAGTCAGCGGCCTCTGCTTTGGCTGGTTGCTCTTGATGGTGCTGCTGACGCTGATGTGCAGCATTCGCGCGCCCGGCGGAATCCTCTCCGAGCTCGGGCGCACTGCCTCCGCCATCGACGACCCCGCCGCAAATACGAGGCTGGACGACAACGCCAACGCCACAACGCCATGCCTGCGCGATGCGCGAGCCATGCGACCACTGTAGGCACACCGCGATCATGCGAGCCCTAACCTCGGAGCATGCCCGGCCTGATCACCCTGCACATCGGCGACATCACCACCGACGCCGAGGCCGACGCGATCGTCAACGCCGCCAACTCCAGCCTGCTGGGCGGCGGTGGCGTCGACGGCGCGATCCACCGCGCCGCCGGCCCGAGCCTGCTCGAGGAGTGCCGCGCCCACGGCGGCTGTGACACCGGCGACGCCAAGATCACGGGTGCCGGGCGTCTGCCTGCGCGCCACGTGATCCACGCCGTCGGCCCCGTCTGGCGGGGTGGCGGTGCGGATGAAGAAGAGCTGCTCGCGTCCTGCTACACGCGCTCACTCGAGCTGGCCGCGGACAACGACTGCGCCCGTGTCGCCTTTCCCGCGATCTCGACCGGTGCGTTCGGCTACCCGCTCGCCGATGCCGCGCGGGTCGCGCTCACCGCCACACGCTCCGTGCTCGCCGCGTACCCGGACGTCGCCGAGGCTCGCTTCTGGCTGTTCGACACGCGCGCCTTCGACGCCTTCTCGGCGTGGCTGAATCGTCTCGCGTAGGGCTGTCGGATTGCCGGCCTCGCCCGTGATCGAGCCCGACGTCCAGGCTGACGAGCGGCGCTGGTCAGCCAGCGTGCCAGCAGCACGAGCTTCGACAGTTCGGGTTTGCGGCCGTCCCGCTCCGCCGCCGATTTGCGGTGGTACGGTTGGGTTGCCGTTTCCACCGCGAGTTGAAGCTGATGTCCGAGATGGAGACCCCGCAACTCCGCATGACGGAAATCGAGCCCAAGACGGTCACGCTCCACGACCGCGCGGTTACCTACGTCGAGCAGGGCCAGGGTCCCGTGCTGCTGCTGATTCACGGAATGGCGGGCACGTATCAGAGCTGGCAGCCGGTGATCGAGCCGCTGGCGCAAGCGCACACGGTCCTTCGCGCCCGATCTTCCCGGGCACGGCGCCTCGGCGCCCAGCGGCGGCGATTACTCGCTGGGAGCGCTTGCGGCCGGCCTGCGCGACCTGCTGATCGCGCTCGGCCACGACCGCGCCACGCTCGTCGGACACTCGCTCGGCGGTGGAATCGCGATGCAGTTCGCCTACCAGTTCCCCGAGCTGATCGAGCGTCTGGCACTGGTCTCGAGCGGCGGACTCGGCCTCGAGGTCAGCCCGGTCCTGCGCGCCGCCGCGCTGCCGGGGGCCGACCTGTTCATCGCCGCCACCGCCGGGCCGGGACGCGCGGCGGGATCGGCGCTGGCGCGTGGCCTGGCGGCGATCGGGCTGCGCCCGAACGCGGACGTCGCCGAGATCGCGCGCGGATACGCCTCGCTCGCCGACCCCGACCGCCGCGCCGCATTCCTGGCCTCGTTGCGCGCCGTCGTCGGCACCCACGGCCAGCGCGTCCATGCCGGTGACCGGCTGTACCTCGCCCGGGGCATGCCGGTCCTGATCATCTGGGGTGAGCGCGATCCGATCATTCCCGTCCACCACGGCGAACAGGCCCACCAGGCGATCCCGGACAGCCGTCTCGAGATCTTCGAGGACGTCGGCCATCTGCCCCAGCTCGAGGCGCCTGCGCGCTTCGTCGGGGCGCTCGAGCGATTCCTCGCCGAGACCGAGCCCGCACGGTGGGACACCACCCGCTGGCGCGGCAGGTTGACGGCCGCAAGCGGGGACCAGGAGCTCGGACAGTCGATTCCCGGCTGAGCTCGAGCCATCGATCACTGTGGGGAGTGGGCCGACCAGCTCACAGGTCGAGCAGGAAACGCAGCGCCCGCGCGATCTGAAACAGTGCCTCCTCGTCGATCGCTCCAAGCTGCGCCACCAGGCGCTCCTCGGAGATGGACTTGACGTCCTCGCACTTGGCGTAGCTCACCTCATCGAGGCCCGAGCCCTGCTCGTCGATCTCGATGTGCGACGGTAGACCGCGGTGGGCCGTGGTCAGCGGGACCACGATCACGACGCCCGCGCGACTGTCATTCAGCGGATCGGCCGACACCACGACTGCCGGTCGCCTGCCTGACTGCTCGCGCCCGATCGGGTCGCCGAAGTTGACCAACCACACCTCGCCTCGGTGTGCGCTCATCTCGAGTGATCGCGCAGCGCGGCAGCTTCGAAGGCGCGCTCGGCCTCGACCTCACTCCACCTGGCCGCGTCGGCGCGCAGCGCGTCATAGCCACTCGCGAGTTGCTCGAAGAAGACGCGTCGCTCGAGGGCGTCAGCGGCCTCGTCGACCAGCTGACTCATCGGCCGCCCGGTTGCCCGTGCCAGCCTGGCGAAGCGATCCCGGGTCGGCTCGCTCACTCTGATCGTGGTGCTCATTATGAGTTTAGTCTACCAAGCAAGCGCTCTGGTCATCTACAGGATGAGCGCCTATAACGACGATCATACGAGCCCGGGCTGCGGCACGCAGCGATCGCGCGATGCATGGGTGCTGCGGGGGTGCGGCGAGCTCGGTGGCAACGGCTAGGCTGCTCAACCCATGCGCGTCCTGCCCTGCCGCATCGCCGGCCTCGCCGTGATCGAGCCCGACGTCCACGGCGACGAGCGCGGCTTCTTCGTGGAGACCTATCGCCGCTCCTGGCACGAGCAGGCGGGCATCCCCGACGAGCTCGAGTTCGTTCAGGACAACCACTCCCATTCGGTCCGTGGCGTCGTACGCGGCATGCACTTTCACATCGGCGCCGGCGTCGCCAAGCTCGTGCGCTGTGCGCGCGGGCAGGTCCTCGACGTCGCCGTTGACCTGCGGCGCGGCTCGCCCACGTATGGCCAGTGGGAGGCCGTCGAGCTCGACGCCGAGACGCTGCGCACGTTCTATGTGCCGATCGGGTTCGCCCACGGCTTCTGCGTGCTCAGCGACCGGGCTGATGTGATCTACAAGCAGAGCGCCTACTACGACCCGGCCGTCGAGCGCGGGATCGCCTGGGACGATCCCGACATCGCCGTGCGCTGGCCGCTGCCCGTCGACGAGCTGATCGTCTCCGCCCGCGATCAGGCCGCCCCGCGCCTGCGCGAGGTCGCCGACGAATTGCCGTTCGTCTACGAGCCCGCCTGAGCCTTGGCGAGCCGGCGTCTCTTGCCTGCCCGCCAGGCACGCGTCTGAGCGCAGCGCGGCCTGAGTGCATCCCGCGCTCAGCCCGGTGGCCGTTTCATGGCCCGAGCGCGCCGATCGGGATAACCGCGATCGCGTCCTCGCGCACGTAGCCGTACCCCGTCCCCACGATCACTCCGAGCACCGCCGGCCTGCCGCACCGGCGATCGTCGATCCGCGCCGCGAACTTCTTGAGGCTGGCGGCGCCCTCATCGATCCGGCTTGTGCCGAGCTTGATCTCGAAGGCCGCCCAGCGACCTTCCGACGTCTCGACGATCGCATCGACCTCCAGACCATCGCTGTCGCGGTACTGCGATACGCGGGCGTCGGCCGCCTGCGCGTACACGCGCAGATCTCGGATTACGAGCGACTCGAACAGCAGGCCGAGCAGGCTTGCATCTCCGAGCAGCCGCTCCGGCGTGGCGCGCAGCGCTGCGACCGCGAGCGACGGATCCACGAAGTGCCTCTTGGCCGTGCTGCGCAGAACGTAGCGCGAGCGCAGATGAGGTGCCCACGCCGGCTGATCCTCGATGATCATCACGCGTTCGAGCACCTCCAGGTATTCGCGAACGGTCTCCCTGTGCACTGACCCTTCAGGTCCGCCGGTGTCGCGCGAGAGCGTCGCAACCGACGTGTGGGTCGCTACGTTGCGAGCAAGGCTCGTCAGCAGTCGCCCCATTCTGCTCGGATCACGTCGCCGTTCGTCGATGCGCCCGATGTCCACTCGCCGGATCTCCTCGAGGTAGTCGCGTACTGCGCGTACCGCCTGTGGCGGCTCCAGACTGCGAAAGCCTGGCCACCCGCCGACAGCAACCTCCCGGGCGAGATCTGCCACCGTCATGCCGCTGTCGCCGCTCCGCACCCGCTCGCCGTCGAGTAGTCGCGAGAGGGAGACTTCGCCATTGCTCGCCCCCACCTCGAACAGTGTCATCGGGCGCATGAGCAGGCGCGTTATCCGGCCGGCGCCCGTGTGGCGCGTGATGTCGTCCGCGGGGCGTGCCGAGCCGGTCAGGATGAACTGCCCAGGCTGTCCACGATCATCGATTGTCCGGCGCACGTGATTCCAGATCGCCGGCTCGAGCTGCCACTCGTCGATCAGCCGTGGTGTCGGACCGTCGAGTATCAGCGAAGGATCGAGCGCCGCCGCTCGTCTGGCGTTCTCGTCCACATCGAGCAAGGCCTCGCTGGCCGCGATCTGCCTGGCCGTCGCCGTCTTCCCGCAAGCCCTGGGCCCTTCTATCGCCACGCCGCCCATCGCTGCCAGTCTGTCGGCGAGCTCCGCATCGATGACTCTGCTTTTGTAATCCATCCGATTTGCTTTAGGTACGGATGTCTTCGAGGCGTCGTCTGGCCGAAGACACGCCCGACCGACAGATTATAGAGATGTTGCCCGGCGGATTATAGAGACTTCAACCAGCAGATTGTAGAGTCTTGGATCGGCAGGTTGTGGAGCGTCTGACCGGCAGAAGATCGATTGGGGGCTCGTCGCAACCCGGATCGGACTGTTGGCGCTGCTCGCGCTCGCGTGCGCGTACCTGGCGGCGCGCGTTCGCGAAGTATCAGCGATCGCTTTGATACCCCGGCTTGACTACCATCGAGGGCCGCGATGCCTGAACCTCTCAGGCCCAGCCAGCGCTACATGCCCGGTCTGGACGGCCTGCGAGCGCTTGCCGTACTTGCCGTAATCGCCTATCACTTGGAATTTCGATGGGCCCAGGGCGGGCTGCTCGGCGTGGGCACCTTCTTCACGCTCAGTGGCTACCTGATCACCGATCTGCTGCTCGCCCAGATCGACCGCGGGGGCGTGCGCCTTGCCGCCTTCTGGCTCGGACGCGCGCGCCGCCTGCTGCCGGCCTTGTTCCTGATGCTGGCCGTGGTCATCGCTTGGGTCGCCGTGATCGGGCCGGCGCAGCCCCCGCAGTTCAGGCAGGCCGTCGGCGCCGCCGCCGTGTACGTCAGCAACTGGCAGCTGATCCTGCAGCACGCCTCCTACTTCGCCCGCTTCGGCCCAGCCTCGCCGCTGAACCACCTGTGGTCGCTCGGCGTCGAGGAGCAGTTCTACATCCTCTGGCCGCTGCTATTGCCGCTCGGCGTGCGCCTGATCCGCGAGCGGCCCGCCGCGGCCGGTCTGCGCCCGCGCCTGGCCGTGGCCACGCTGATGCTCGCGGCCGCCTCGGCCGTCGAGATGGGGCTGCTCTACAGGCCGAGCTTCGATCCCTCGCGGGTCTACTTCGGCACCGACACGCGCGCCTTCGAGATCCTCGCCGGCGCCGCGCTCGCGATGGTCTGGCCGAGCGCGCGCCTGCGCGCCGACATCAGCCAGGGCGCGCGGCGCACGCTCGACTGCCTGGGCGCGATCGGACTGGTGGCGATCTGCGTGCTGATCGTGCAGACCAGCGAGTACTCGGCGTTTCTGTACCGCGGCGGCTTCGTGCTGCTGGCGCTCGCCACCGTCCTGCTGCTGACGGCGCTCGTACATCCCGCGGCGCGCCTCGGCGCCGTGCTCGGCTTCGCGCCGCTGCGCTGGATCGGCGTGCGCTCCTACGGCATCTACCTGTGGAGCGTGCCGATCATCGTGCTGACCACGCCGGCCTCGAGCCACGGCATCGACCTGCTGCGCGACGCCGCGCAGGTGGCGGCGATCGTGTGCGTCGCCGCGCTGTCCTGGCGCTTTGTCGAGCAGCCGATCCGCCACGGCGCGCTATCGCGCCTGTGGCGGCGCCTGCGCTCGAACGGCTGGCGCCCGCACGCGCTGCCGCGCGCGGGCTGGGCGGTGCTCGCGGGCGCGCTCGGCCTGCTCGCGCTCACCTGCGTCGGTCTCGCGGGCGCCAGCATCGGCTCGAGCCGCGAAACCGGCGTCGGCGGCGCGGCGCAGCTCACCGCGAGCGTGCCGATGTTGACCGTCACGAAGTCCTTCGACGCCGGTGTCGTCGCCGCCGCCGACGAACATTCGCAGAGCACTTCCTGCAAAGCGGTGATCCACATCGGCGACTCCACCTCCGAGGGGCTGATCTCCTCCGACTACCTGCCCGATCCCGCGCTGCGCATCGAAGCGCAGTACGCGCGTGTCGGCGCCAGGCTCCAGCACTACGAGATCTCCGGCGCCCGCTCGATCGTCGAAACCTACAAAGGCAACCCCAATGCCTATGAAGTCGCCAAGCGCTGGAAGCTCTCCGGCTACCACGGCTGCTGGGTGCTGGCGCTCGGCACCAACGACACCGCCGACGTATACGTCGGATCGAACGTCGGCCGACTCGCGCGCGTGCGACAGATGATGTCGGTGATCGGCAACCAGCCGGTGATGTGGGTTGACGTCAAGTCGCTGCTCTCGAATGGCCCCTACTCCGAGAACAACATGCGGCTGTGGAACCAGGCGCTGCAGCAGGCCTGTCGCAAGTACCCCAACATGCGCGTCTTCAACTGGGCCGGCGTCGTGCGCAACTCGTGGTTCATCGACGACGGCATCCACTACAACACGCCCGGCTACGCCGCGCGCAGCCGCCTGATCGCCCAGGCGCTCGCGCGCGCGTTCCCGAGCGTCGGTCATAGCCCGGGCTGCGTGGTGGCCTGAGGCGCCAGCGGCGTGGAGTCGCACGTGGCGTACCGAGCTGCTGAAGGTGGAACGCGAGCGCGACGCAAAGCTCGAGACGGAGCGCTAGCGAAGGCTCATTGCTAGTAGCGCCAGAAATACCTCGCGGTCAGCGGGGGAGGCATCTTCCAGTGTCCTCAGCGCTTTCTTGGCATCGTGGACCAGAGCAATGGTTGCCTGCTTTGAGAACGTTTCGAGGTGATCGTAGTCGGCCTTGTGGCGCGCCTCCTGAAGATCACAGAAGACGGTGGCCACGTCCACCAGAGGGGTACCGCGTAGGCGCAAAGCAAGTGGGTCCAAGTACTCATTGGATTTGCCGCCCTGGCGCCCCGCGATCTGTGCACAGACGCCTCGCATGCTGCCGTGCCTGAACAAGCGTGCGATCTTGAGCTGGTCCTCGTCCCCGCCACCAGGAAGGATGTGCTCGGCGGCCGTGCGCGTCAGACCGTGGTAGAGGGCGTAATACCCCGCCGAGACGGCCTGTCGCAGCCAGATTGGTCGGGGACGTCCTTTGCCGCCGCGGTGTTTGGCGAAGTCTTCCGCCGCCTCGATCAGCTTCGCCGGGTCAATCGGAACGCGCTTCGCCACGCGTTCTATTGGTCGTCGAGTGTGACGATCTCGCGGAGGCCTTCGTCTTCGAGCTCTGCAGGTTTCTCGGGCTCAAACACTACGTACCAGGGAAGGTCGATGGTGTCTTCGTGTTCGGCTTCGACCCGCATTTTCGCCGCGAGCGCTATCCGCCGAAGCTCCCAAAGATCATCGGTAGGCCAGGTCGGCTGCCCCTTCCCGGGGTTAGCCAGAGTTAAGACGACGTACAGCGCGAGCTGGCCTGAGGAGTCCTCTTGAAAGCGTACGTGGACATCGCGGACCTGGGTTTTGCCCGCTTGGCTGTTCCTCAGCTCATCCGGTAGACGCTCCGCTACAGCCATAGCCACAGTCTAAGCATCGGCACCTGCGCGCGCAGAACATGCGAAAAGCCATGCGAACTGTGCGCTCTCGCCGGTGAGGACGCGTTTTGCGCTCGCGCTCGACATCCTGTGCGCTGATGCATGGTGTGCGGTGATCCGGTTTCTTTGGCGCTGCAGGCGTCGAAGATCACGAGACGCGCTCATCCACCCAGTCCCAGCAGCGCAGCTCGCGCGCGTGCGCGCCCTGCGCTGCGACTGCCCCCGCGACGCGCGGTCCGAGGTCGAGCGCTGTGGTCCACAGCCCGTCTGGCGGATCGGGGGCCGGCCCGCGCGTGCCCGCGAGACCGGTGCCCAAGCACTTGAGTGTCGCCTCGTGCATCGCCCAGGCGCGCAGCAGCTCGCCGGCGCGCCGGTCACGATCGAGCTCGGCCAAACGCTGCGCCTGCGCCGCGCCGAGCACGCGCTTCGCCAGCGCCAACTCGTTCGCGCGCTCGCCGCCGCGCGTGCGCTCGTGCTCGACGTCGACTCCGACCTCGTGATGCGCGCTCACTGCGATCAGCACCAGCGCCCCGGAATGTGAGAGGTTGAAGCGCACGTCGGGACCGGCCGGGCCGTCCCCCACCAGCTTCGGCTTGCCGTGCGCCCCGAGCTCGAAGCGCAGCTCGCGCGGGTCGCGCTCGAGGTAGCGTCCGAGCAATGCACGCAGCAGCCCGCGCGAGCGCGCCCACAGCGCGCGAGCTCCCGTCCTGACGATGCGCTGCGCGCGCTCGAGCTCCTCGTCGCACAGCAGCTCCTGCAGCTCGGCCGGCGCAGCCGTGAGATCCGCGCGCCAGACATCGACGACGTTGGCGCATGCGCGCGGACCGCGTGGCCCCGGGCTCCAGTCGCCCGCCTGTCCCGCACTCCAGCCGCTCGCCTGCTCGCTCATCGCAGCGATTATCGAGCCGGCGTTCGCGTAGCCGCGAACCGAACGCCGCGAGTTGGCAGACTTAGGCCGATGAGCACCCGCACCTCGGGCAGCCGGCCAGGGCACCTGCGCGAGCGCACCAACGGCTTCACGGTCACGCCGGCACAGTGCGCCTACGCCGCATATGTGGCGCTGGCGGCGCTCACCGTGATCGTGCTCACCGGCGCAGCCGTGCGCCTGAGTGGGTCCGGCCTGGGCTGCCCGACGTGGCCGAAGTGCTACGGCAACCTGTATCCGCCGCTGAAGTCCCACGCGGTGATCGAGTTCTCCAACCGGGTGCTGACCGCGCCCGTGTGCATCGCCGCCGGCCTGGCCTGGCTGGCCGCGCTGCGCCGTCGTCCTTACCGCCGCGACCTGATGTGGCTGAGCGCGCTGCTTCCGCTCGGCGTGATCGGTCAGGCGGTGCTCGGCGGCCTGACGGTGCGCGGCGAGCTCGACTACGGCTGGGTGATGGCCCACTTCGCGCTGTCGATGCTGATCATCGCGGCCGCCGTCGCGCTGGTGTGGCGGGCCGGGCGATCGGCCGGCGTGCGCATGCCGGGCCTGCCGACGCCCGATGGGCGCTCGGGCCTGGCCAAGGACCGTGTGCTCGTATGGGCGACGCGCCTGCTCGTAGGCCTCGGTGCGTTGACGCTGTTCGCGGGCACCGCCGCCACGGCCGCCGGACCGCACGCGGGCGGCTCGCCCGGCCAGAAGATCAATCGGCTCAGCTTCGACGGGCGCGGAACGATGGACTTCGTGATCCATCGTCACGCCGAGATCGCGTTCGCGTTCAGCCTCGTCGCCGTCGGCGTCTGGTGGCTCGCGCGCAGCCGCGGTGCCGACACGCTCCTGAAACGCGCGCTGACCACGCTCTGCATCCTGCTGGCGCTCCAGGGCGCCGTCGGTCTCGATCAGTACGAGACGCATCTGCCGACCGAGCTCGTGTGGGTTCACGTGACGCTCGCGAGCGTCACGTGGATCGCAACCCTGTGGTGCGCCTTCGCGGCCGCGAGCCCGCAGGTCCTGGCCGAGCCGGCGCCAGAGGCGCGCGTTGCGCCCGGCGCGCGCGTCCCGGTCTGAGCGGGCGCTCATGCGCGCACGCGCGTGGGTCGGCTCGTAAGCGTGCCGGTCGGGACGGGAGCCACGTGCGTGCGTCGCCCCGTAGGCATGCCGGTCTGCGCCGGCGCCAGTCGTGCGCTGCGCCCGCGGCAAGCGTGCCTGTGAGAGGGCGCCTTCAGCTGCCTTCGGCGTGCCGTAAAGCCCCAAAACAGCAGCTCGTGACAATCGCAACTACAGGCCCTCCGGGGGTCTGTGATGCCCTGAAAAGCCTATGAAACGGGGCTCGAAGCAGCGCCAAACCCGGAAATTAGGGCTACTATCGCCGCGAAAGCCCCCGTTTTTCGCCTCTCTCGTCCTAACAAGTGGTTAGCCTGCCTTCAGCAAAGACACCCAGAAGGGAGTGCCATGACCAAGAACGAGCTAGCTGAAAAGGTCGCGGGAAGTACCGGTATGGCCGCCAGTCACGCCCGCGAGGCGATCGATGCGGCCTTCGACGCCGTTTCCGACGAGCTCGCAGCCGGGGGTGAGGTCGCGGTTGCCGGCTTCGGCAAGTTCAGCGTGAGCCGCCGCGCCGCGCGCACCGGGCGTAATCCGGCGACCGGCCAGACGATCAACATCGCCGCCAGCAACGCTGCGAAATTCTCCGCCGCGAGCGCACTGAAGAAGCGCCTGAACCCGTAGCAGGCACCTGAACGCATAGGAGCAAGATGGACGATGAGCGGCGCCGTCAGCGCCGCGAGGGCCGCCGCAAAGAGCTGGCGCGCCGTCGCCGCCGTCGTCTGCTTGCGGGCCTGAGCCTGCTGCTGGCGCTTGCGCTGGTGGTCGCGGTGGCAGTGCTCGCGAGCGGCGGAAGCTCGACTCCGTCAACGACCGGCGCCGGCCGCGGCGGCGGCGCATCGGGCAGGCCCGGCGCCAGCGCAGGCACGCGCAGCGGTCCGGGCGGCTCGGCCTCCTCATCGGCCTCGGGCACATCCTTGGGGACGCCCACCGGAAAGCCGGGCACCGAGTCGGCGCCGATCCTGATGTACCACGTGATCAACCCGGCGCCAGCCGGCGCGGCGTTCCCGGGGCTGTACGTGTCCGCGAGCGAATTCGCCGCGCAGGTGCAGGCGCTCGCGCACGCCGGCTTTCACGCGGTCACGCTCGATCAGCTGCGCGCCTACTGGCAGGACGGCGCGCGACTGCCAGCGGGAAAACCGATCGTCCTGAGCTTCGACAACGGCTACCAGTCGCAGTACACCAACGCGCTGCCGGTGCTGCGGCACATGGGGTGGGTCGGCGACGAGAACATCCAGCTGAGCGGTCTGCCGCCCTCGCAGGGTGGGCTCTCGCGGACTCAGATCCGCGGTCTGATCGCGGCTGGCTGGGAGCTCGACACGCAGGGCTATAGCCATGCCGAACTGACCGCGCTCGACGTCAGCGAGCTCGAATACCAGATCGCCGGGGCGCGCAAGCTGATCCAGCAGCGTTACGGCGTCCCCGTGAACTGGTTCTGCTACCCGTCCGGGCACTACGACGCGAGCGTCGTCGCGGAGGTCAAGGCCGCGGGCTTCGTCGGCTCGACGACCGTGATCCCGGGCTGGGCCGGACCGCAGAGCGAACCGTACCGCCTGCCCCGCCTGCGCGTGCTCGGCGGCACCAGCCCGCAGGCGCTGGTCGCTGAGATAGCCGCGATCCGCGACGATCCGCCGCCGCCGGACTCCTACACGGCCTGAGAGAGCCGTCGCGCTGAGGGCCGGGCCGGCGTCCCAGATGACGCGAGCGGCCCGCACGCTCTGACCGTCCTATACAGCCTGAGTGACCGCCTCGTTCGCGACGCGCGTGCGCGCGGGCTCGCGTGCGCCAGGGCGCGGCGGTTGGCGGAGCCGGACGCGGACGCCCTTGGCCGGCATGAACGTGATCCCCCGGCGCACACCCCGTTCGGGGCGGCGCGAGGCGCTCGTCAGGCTCGCGCGCTCGAGCACGCGACGGATCACCGCCTGCATCTCGAAGGTCGCAAAGCTCGCTCCCAGACAGCGGCGTGTGCCGCCGCCGAACGGCAGCCACGTGTAGGTATCTGGGGCGTCTGGGCCGAGGTAGCGCTCGGGCGAGAACGACCGGGCCTGCGGGTAGCAGTCTTCGCGACGGTGGATCGTGGCGATCGACGGGTTGATCTCGACGCCCGGAGGGATCAGGTAGTCGCCCAGCCGGAACGGCTGTCCGCGGACCACGCGCCCGACGCCCATGATCACCGGGCGCAAACGCAGCGTCTCTTTGACGACCGCGTCGAGGTACTGCTCGCCGTCGGAGTCGCCGGACGCGAGCTCGGCTCGCAGCCGCTCGAGCACGCGCGCGTTGCGCAGCAGCAGCTCGAACGCCCACGCCAGCGCCGTGGCGGTGGTCTCGTGTCCGGCCACCAACAGCGTGACCAGCTCGTCGCGCAGCTCTCGGTCGCTGAGCGCCTGCCCGTCCTCGTCGCGCGCGAGCAGCAGCATCGAGAAGACGTCCTCGCGCTGGTCGAGATCCTCGGCGGTGCGCCGCCGCGCGATCTCCGCGTAGATCAGCTGATCCAGGGCACGGCGTCTGTCTTCGAAGCGCTGTCCGGCGCCGGTGCCGACGCGCCCGCCGGTGAGCGCAAGCGCAAGCACGCCCGCGCGCGAGCCGACCGGATCGAGCAGGGCGCGGATGCGCTGCTTGAGCTCCTGCTGGCGGGCCTGCGCCTCGACACCGAAGACCGCGCGGATGATCACGTCGAGCGTCAGCGACTGCATCCGGGGGAGCAACGTGAACGTCTCGCCCACCGGCCAGGAGTCGATCGAGCGATCGGCTGCGTCGCGGATCACCTGCGCATATGCGCGCATGCGGTCGCCGTGAAACGGCGGCAGCATCAGCTTGCGCTCGCGCAGGTGCTCGGCGCCGTCGAGCAGCAGCACCGAGCGCGCGCCGACCACCGGTCCCAGCACTGCGTTCGCCTCGCCGGCGCGCAGCACCTCGGGAGAGCCTCGAAAGACCTGCTTGACCAGCTCGGGCGAGAACACCATCACGAAGCCCGAGTCGAACAGGCTGCTGAACGTCACGATGTCGCCGTAGCGCCGCCGGCACGCGTCGATGAACCTGCTCGGTGCGAGGATGAACCCGAGCGTCTGCAGGGCGCGGGGCAGGCGTGGGCCTGGGGGCAGGGGCAGGCCCGGGGGCAGGGGCAGGCTTGTCGCGTCGCTCGCGCGATTGCCGATGCGGGCCTCGTCGCTCACGAGCTCATGTTTGCAGGGATCGGGCCGCGCTTGGGGCGCGCCAGCTGTGAATGCACAGCCCGCAGGACCTTTGCGCCGAAGAAGAAGCGGTAGAGCTCCGTACCCTGCTGGAGGGCCTGCGCAGCTGACTCGAGTAGTCAGAGCGCGGCGTTGACGCGCGAGGGCCAAGCAGGTCGGGCCTCGCGCGTCAGCCGCAGCCGGTGTTGTTGCCGCAGCTCGAGCACGTGTAGCACGAGCCGGTGCGCTGCATCATGCCGCCGCACTGGCTGCAGGCCGGGCCGAGGTCCAGGCCGTGCAGGCGCGCCGGGACGACCGGCGGGCTGTCGGTGAAAGCCGAGGCCGCAGGTACGCTCGCCGGCGTCTGGTCTGACGATGCGCTTGGGGTGGCGCTCGCGGCGCTCTCGCCACCGGCCGGATCGCCGGTGCTCGCGCCGCCATTGGTGGGGCTGCCGTTGCTCGGGCCGCGGCTGACCCGGCTCGCCTTGGCTGCGACGCCGCTGGCCGCGTCGGCGTCGGTCTTGGTGGTATCGCTCGGACCCGCCGTGTCGGAGGCGACGAGCGACTGCGCGGCCTCCTGGGCGGCCTTGCGTGCTCGGACCTCGGGGGTGAGGATGCCGAGATCCTCCTGGACGTCTGCGTCGAGGAAGCGCGAGGCGAGCCAGCGCATGATGTAGTCGGGCATCGACTTGGCGAACGGGATCTCCGGGTTCATGGTGATGCCCTCGGGCTCGAAGCGCATGTAGCTGAACTTGCGCACGAGCGTCTCCAGCGGGACGCCGTACTGCAGCGAGATCGAGATCGCCGTGGCGAACGCGTTCATCATGCCCCGGAGCGTCGAGCCCTCCTTGCCGATGTCGGTCAGGAAGATCTCCCCGACGCTGCCGTCCTCGTACATGCCGGCGGTGATGTAGCCCTCGTGGCCGCCGATCGAGAACTTGTGCGTGATCGACTGGCGTTCGCGCGGCATGCGCTTGCGCTTGGGTCCGACCTCGGCCAGCGCGCTGCTCACGGCCTGCTCGACGATCGCGTCAACGTCCTCGTGCGCGGCGCCGTCCGCGTCGGTCGTCTTGCTCTGCTGCGCCTCGGTGCGCAGCGCCTGCGCGGTCTTCGAGCCGTCGCGGTAGACCGCGAGCGCCTTGATTCCCAGGCGCCAGGCCTCCGTGTAGGCCTCGGTGATGTCTGCGACGCTCGACTCCTCGGGCAGGTTGACGGTCTTCGAGATCGCTCCGGAGATGAACGGCTGCACGGCGCCCATCATCTTCAGGTGGCCCATGTGCGAGATCGCGCGCTCGCCCACGGCGACATCGAACACCGGCAGGTGCTCGGCGACCAGGCCCGGCGCGCCGACGATCGTGCCGTGCTCGGCCAGATGGGCCTCGATCTGCTCGATCTGCTGGTCGGAGTAGCCGAGCGTGCGCAGCGCGAGCGGCACGGTGCGGTTGACGATCGTCATCTGTCCGCCACCGACCAGCTCCTTGTACTTGACCAGCGAGAAGTCCGGCTCGATGCCGGTCGTGTCGCAGTCCATCAGGAAGGAGATCGTGCCCGTCGGCGCGAGCACCGTGGCCTGCGCGTTGCGGTAGCCGTGACGCTGGCCGAGCTCGACGGCCTCGTTCCACGAGCGCCGCGCCGCCGCGATCAGGCCCGGGTCCTCGCTGTCCTGCTCGGGTATCACGCAGGAGGCGTCACAGTGCATGCGCATCACCTCGTTGTGCGCCTCACGGTTATCCGCGTAGCGCTGATACGGACCCAGCGCCGCGGCCACCTCGGCCGAGCGCCGGTACGCGCGGCCGGTCATCAGCGCGGTGATCGCCGCGGCCGTCTCGCGACCGGCGTCGGAGTCGTACGGCATGCCGTTGCTCATCAGGTAGGCGCCGAGGTTGGCGTAGCCGAGCCCGAGCTGGCGGAACGCGCGCGCGTTCTGCGCGATCTCCTCGGTCGGATAGCTCGAGGGCCCGACGACGATCTCCTGCGCGAGCAGCATCACGTCAACGGCGTGCTCGAAGGACTCGACGTCCAGCGTCCCGTCGGCGCGGCGGAACTTCATCAGGTTCAGCGACGCGAGGTTGCAGGCCGAGTCGTCAACGTGCATGTACTCGCTGCACGGGTTCGACGCGTTGATCCGCCCGCTGTTCGGGCAGGTGTGCCAGCGGTTGATCGTGGTGTCGTACTGCACGCCGGGGTCGGCGCAGCGCCACGCCGCGTCGGCGATCTGGCGCATCAGCTCGCGCGCGCTCCGCGGCTCGCCCACCGGCTCGCCGGTGGTGCGGGCGGTCAGCTGCCACTCGCCGTCCTGCTCGACCGCCTGCATGAACTCGTCGCTGACGCGCACCGAGTTGTTGGCGTTCTGGTACTGGATCGACTTGAAGCCATCGCCGTCGATCGACATGTCAAAGCCGGCGTCGCGCAGGGCCTGGGCCTTGTCCTCCTCGTCGGCCTTGCACCTGATGAACTCTTCGATGTCGGGATGGTCAACGTCGAGCACGACCATCTTGGCGGCGCGGCGCGTCTTGCCGCCCGACTTGATCGTGCCGGCCCACGAGTCGGCGCCGCGCATGAACGACACCGGCCCCGAGGCCGTGCCGCCCTTGGCGAGCGGCTCCATCGAGCCGCGGATGTTCGACAGGTTGATGCCCGAGCCAGAGCCGCCGCGGAAGATCATCCCCTCCTTGGTGTTCCAGGCGAGGATCGACTCCATCGTGTCGTCCACGGAGAGGATGAAGCATGCACTCATCTGAGGGCTCTCCTCAAATCCGCAGTTGAACCACACCGGCGAGTTGAACGCGGCCATCTGGTGCAGCAGGATGTAGGTGAGCTCGGCCTCGAACGCGTCCGCGTCCTGACCGCCGCCTTCGGCGGCGGTGCCCCCGGCGAAGTAGCCGCGCTCGCGCCCCCAGGCCGCGATCGTGCCCGCGACGCGGCCGATCATCTGCTTGACCGAGCGCTCGCGCGAGGGGTGTCCGAGCTGGCCGCGGAAGTACTTCTGCGCGACGATATTGGTCGCGTTCTGCGACCAGCTCTTCGGGAACTCGACGTCCGCCTGCTCGAAGGCGACGCGCTCGCCGTGGCCGATGCGCGCGTCCCGCAGCTCCCACTCGACGGTCTCGAAGGGATGCTCGCCGGGGGTCGTGAAGTGGCGCTCAACCGACAGCGCGCCGCGCGGCTCGGTCTCCTCGACGGGGGTGGTGGGGTGCGGGGTTCTGTGCTCCATCGGCCTTGCTCCTTCCGCGCCGGCGCCGCGCCTCGGACGCCCACTCGAGTCTGTTTGCTGGGCCGAGCATCATCCCGCCGGGGCCGGACGGAAAAGGGCGCGGATACACAACTCATTTTAGGGCGCGCGAACGCCCTTCACGGCCCCCCGGTGGGCACGGCTCTGAGCTCGAAACGGGTGGGGACGCCAGCGTGTGAGGCGCCGCCAGATCCTCGTTCGAGCCTACCGTCCGAGCCGGGCCCAGTCCCAGAATTCGGCCCAGGTGGCCGAAACGCGGAAGCCCGCCTCGGCCATCGAGTGGCTCAGCGAGAGCATCCACTGGGGCTCGTAGGCGCGGCTGCGCGCGAACGCCCAGGCGGCGCAGGCGAGCACGGCCAGGGCCGCGATCGCGGCGAGCACGATGGCCTCGGTCGAGACGTGCGTGGCGCGGGCGTGGGTCGTGACCGGTTTGGTGTGCGTCGTCACGAGGGTGACCGCCACGAGCAGGCTGGACATCGCGCTCATAGTAGGTCCTCGATCGCGCTCAACGCGTCGGCCAGGACTTGCTTGGGCGGCTGGGAGGCGTCGAGCACGCGATAGCGGACGGGCTCGGCATCGGCCAGCTGCTCATATGCTCGCGCGACCGCGGCGAAGAAGTCCGCGCTCTCGCGCTCGAGACGGTCGGGCGCGTGCGCGCGCGCGTCCAGGCGCGCGCGCCCCTGCTGCGCGGAGACGCGCAACAGCAGCGTGCGATCGGGCACGAGGCCTCCGGTCGCGAACAGGTTGATCGCGCGCACCTGCTCGACTCCCAGCTCGCGCGCCGCGCCCTGATAGGCCAGCGAAGAGTCCACGAACCGGTCGAGCAGCACCAGCGCGCCGCGCTCGAGCGCCGGGCGCACACGCTCGTGTACGAGCTGCGATCGCGCCGCGGCGTACAGCAACGCCTCGGTGCGAGCGTCGATGGTGGCCGACGGGTCCTTGACGAGCTCGCGGATGCGCTCGGACAGCGCCACGCCGCCGGGCTCGCGCAGCAGCTCGACCGTGCGTCCGTGCAGCTCGAGCGCCGGTACGAGCCCCTCGGCCAGCGTGGACTTGCCCGCGCCGTCGAGCCCCTCGATCGTGATCAGCCGCCCGCCCGCCACCGCGGGACCGTAGCGCCTCTACGATGGGCGCGATGCCCAATCAATCCGACCGGAGGCGGGGCGAGCGTGCGTCGCTGCCCGGCCTCGACGCACACCCGCACGCGCGTGCGGTGCTCGCCCCGGCACTGCCGCCCGCCGGCAGGCCGTCGCACGCATATCTCTTCCACGGCCCGTCCGGCACGGGCAAGCGGGCCGTGGCGCGCGCGTTCGCAGGCGCGCTGCTCGCCGATGGCGCGCCCGACGCTCCGGGCGCGCGCGCGCGCGTGAGTCGCGGGACGCATCCCGACCTGACGTGGGTGACCCCGAGCGGAGCCGCGGAAATGCTGGTCGGCGACGTCGACGAGCCGGTGGTTGCCGCCGCAGCGCGCACGCCCTTCGAAGCGACGCGGCGGGTGTTCGTGCTGGAGGCGGCGCACACGCTCAACGATCAGGCTGCCAACAGGCTGCTGAAGACGCTCGAGGAGCCCCCGCCGTTCGCGCATCTGCTGCTGATCAGCGACCGCCGCGAGGACATCCTGCCGACGATCTCCTCGCGCTGCCTGCACGTGCGTTTCGATCCGCTGCCGGCAGCGGTGATCGCCGAGGGGCTGCTGTCGCAGGCGCCCGAGGGGATCGCGTCGGGACCCGCCGACAGTCAGCCGACGCCTGTCGCGGAGACCTCTCCCGAGGAGAGCGCGACCGAGCAGACGCCTTGCGATCACGACCCTGCCGAGCAGGAGCGCACGCGCGCGCACGCGTGCGCGCGCCTGGCCTTGGCCGATAGCGACCAAGCCACGGTCCTGGCCGGCGAGCAGGGACAGGCGCTGCGGACGGCGGCCGAAGGCTACGTGCGCTCGGCACTCGCTGGTGCGAGCGGGGAGCGCGGCTGGAGCCCGGTGCTCGATGTGGCAAGGGCGGCGGGGGTGCGCGCGGGCGAGGACACGCAGGAGCGCCTGCAGCACATGCTCGAGCTGGCGCCGGCCAAGGAGCGAAAACGGCTCGAGCGCGAGGGGGTGGAGGTCAGGCGCCGGGCCGAGCGCCGAGGTCGCGCACAGACGCTGGAGCAGGCGTTGCGGCTGGTCGAGCTGTGGCTGCGTGACCTGCTGTGTCTCGCCGAAGGCGCCGGCGAGCTGATTCACAACCTCGATCGCCGCCCCGAGCTCGAGCAGGACCGCGCCGCGTGCCCTGCGGGACGCGCACGCGCGGGCATCGGGTTGGTCCAGGACACGCGCCTGCGACTGACGCTGAACGTGTCGGAGGAGCTGGCCCTCGAAGCGCTCGCGTTCCGGCTCTAGTGGATCTCAGCGGCGGCGTTAGCCGTCCGTGGGTGGCGTTCGGGGGCGATTGGCCGGAGGCGCGATGCGTCCCTGGCCTGACGCGTCTGGGATGGTTTTTTGGGGCGCTTTGTCGGTCGGTCCCGCCGCCGCCCCGTGGCGCCCAGCTGCTTCGGGTGGTCCTCAGTCGAGCAGCGGTCCGAGATTGGGTTCCAGCCCGTAGGTCTCGAACGCGAGGAACCGGGAGAACTGCTTGTTCTCGGGACCGTGGAAGTCAGAGGAGCCCGTGCTGAGCACGTCGAGCTCGGCGCAGCGCGCGGCCAACAGCTCGGTCTGCTCGCGCGTGTGCGTGAGGTAGAAGGCCTCGACGCCGTCGATGCCCGCGGCGATGAAGCGGTCGATCATCGCCAGGACCTCCTGCGGGTCGGAGACGTCCCAAAAGGGATGCGCCCAAACAGACACGCCGCCGGCTGCCTGGATCGCGTCGATGGCCTGCGAGACCGTGGGCTTCTCGCGCAGGCGAAAGGCCGCCTTGCCCTCGATCAGATAGGCGCGGATCAGTGACCCCACATCGTCGATGTCCTCGTTGCGCAGGCGCTCGGCGTTCGCCGGCGCATCGAGCACAGCCGCCGCCACGTGAGGCCGGCCGATCGGCTTGCCTTCCTCGATGCGCGTGGCGATGTTGCGTTCGTCGAGCTCGAAGCCCAGCTCGCGCAAGGCCGAGACCATGCGCAACGTGCGCTGCTCGCGGTCGGACAGGAAATCGCTGAGCTTCGCGGTGAGCGCCGCGTCGGTGTGATCGATCAGGTAGCCCAGGATGTGCAGTTCGCGAGGGCTCTCGGAATCGGCGTCGATCGAGGAGATCTCGACCGCGCTGACGACGCGCACGCCTGCGCGCTCGCCGGCGGAGATCGCCTCCGAGACGCCGGCCACGGTGTCGTGATCGCTGAGGGCCAGCAGCTCGACGCCCGCATCCGCGGCCCGTTCGACCACGGCCGCGGCCTCGAGCGCCCCGTCGGAGTGGGTGGAGTGCGATTGCAGATCGAAGGCGGGCGGCATCGCGTGCGGGGCAGCCTACGCGATCGTCACCTTCAGAAGCCCGCGGGTTCGCGTGCGGACCCGAGGCTGGCGGGCGCGACGAGCAGGGCGCGCACCGATTCGCCGACCGCCTCACGCAGGATCCGAACCCTGGTGTGATAGCGGTGCGCCTGCAGCGGCAGTCGCTCGGTGCGACGGTCGGCGGATGTGAGCGCGGCGAATGCGGCCTCGGTCTCGGCGGCGAGCCGGCCGGCTTCGAGCCAGGCGACCTCGAGATAGGCGTATGCCGCGCCCAGCTGCTCCTCGGGCAGGCGACCGGGCGTGCGCACGTGTCGGAGCACGGGCACGAGCTCGGAGCTCAGCCAGGTCTGCTCGGCGTTCGCCCGCAGCAACAGGCAGACGTCGGGGGGAAGGGAGGAGTCGGCGGGCTTGTACACGTGGAGCATCCGTGCTCGGAGCGGCTTTGCCTTTGGCTTCGGCGGGCGTCGAGGGCCGCTTTAGAGAACGGGATCGGTTTGCACTCCTCTCCAGGGAAAACGCTGACAGCCCTCGCCATATCTGTGGCGCCGTCGGCTAACGGGGGCGGGCGGTTTTACCGATACAGCTGCCGACCGATGTACCAGAGCGGCCAGGACCCGACGGCCCATGTGCCGGGGCAGCACGCACGCGCGATCGTGCGGCGTCTGAGCTTGCGCACGCTCGTTGCGCTCGGCGTGCTCGCGGTCGCCACTGCGCTGCTCGGCAGGACGTTCGGTCTGCACGACCCGCGCTTCATCGGCGCCGAGATAGCGCTGCTGATAGCGATCTTCACCGTGATGCGCTTCGTGTTGCCGCTGGTCGACCGCCACGACCGCGGCGCGGCCGGCGAGGAGCAGGTCGGCGGCCTGCTCGACGGCATGCGCGAGCACGGCTGGTGCGTGACCCACGACGCCAGCATCGGCAACGGCAATGTCGATCACATCCTGATCGGACCGGCTGGCGCCTTCACGGTCGAGACCAAGAGCCACCCCGGCCCGGTGCGCGTGTCTCGCGTCCACGGCGCCACGCTCAGCCAGGCCCAGGGTCAGCGGGCGGCGATCGAACGCGCCACTGGTCTACACGTCGAACCGCTGCTCGTCTACAGCCGCGCCTGGGTTGACAGGCCGCTGGCCAGGCGCAAGGGGGTGCGCGTGCTGCCGATGCGCATGCTCGAGCGCTACCTCGAGCGCTCCGCCACGAAGCTCTCGCCCGCACAGGTGCAGCGCGCGCAGGCCCGCCTGACAAATGCGCTGCGTGACCATCGGGCCCACAACCGCGGATGCGCCGATCGGACCGGATCGCGCACGTGAGCCGGACGCGTTGAACGCGCATGTGGGCCGGGGCGCGCTGAGCGCCTGCGAGCCGAGGTGCGCTAAACATACGGATGGGGTCGCGGCGTCGCGAGAGCCGGCGCCGGACCCGCTCCAGACCAATGGCCAGCACCGCTACAACCGCCCGGCCGATCGAGCTCGGCTCGCCGGCGCCGCAGGATGTGCCTGCGGGTCCGCCGCTGCCGGCGGTGGCGCAGACGCTTGCCTGGGCCTTCATGCCGACGGCGCTGCTCGACTTCTGTGCGCGTCGCTGCGGCGAGTCGTTCACGCTGACCTTCGCTCCGAGCGGCCGCCGGTTCACGGTCATCAGCGACCCCGCCGCCGTGAAGACTCTGCTGACCGCGCCCGCCGATGTGGCGCCGTCCGCTGCCGGCGACAGCCCGATCGCGTCCGTGCTCGGGCCGAGCTCGGTGATCACGCTGACCGGTCCCGAGCACATGCGCCAGCGCAAGCTGCTGCTGCCGCAGTTCCACGGTGAGCGGATGCGCGCGTACGAGCAGACGATCGTGGCCGCAACCGAACGGGACATGGCGAGCTGGACGCTCGGCAAGCCGATGAACTTCGGCAGGCGCACGCGCGCGATCACGCTCGCGGTGATCATGCGCGCCGTGTTCGGCGTCCGGGACGAGCAGGCCGGCAACCTGGAACGGGCCATCCGCAAGCTGGCCGAACCGACGCGCGCGCCGTCGATCCTGCGCTTCGCGCTCAGCCAGAGCCTCGACCGTCCCGGTGGTTCGCTCGGCGCCGCGCTCGACCGGCTCGATGCCTTGATCTACGAAGAGCTCGCCCGCCGGCGCGAACAGGCGGACCTGGCCGAGCGCGAGGACATCCTCTCGCTGCTGCTGCAGGCGCGCGACGAGCAGGGGCAGGCAATGACCGACGGCGAGCTGCGCGATGAGCTCGTCTCGCTGCTGCTGGCCGGGCACGAGACGACCGCCACGGCGACGGCCTGGGCGATCGAGCGCCTCGTGCGCCATCCCGACAAGCTCGAGCGTCTCGTCGCTGAGGTTGACCGCGCAGCTCAGGACGGCGGCGGCGAGGACGACTACATGCAGGCAGTCGTCCACGAGACCCTACGCGTGCGCCCCGTCGTGCCCGGCGTCGTGCGCCGGCTGCAACAGCCGCTGCGCCTCGGCGCCTTCGAGCTGCCCGCCGGGACGCGCGTGATGGCCTCGATCTACCTCACCAACCGCAACCCGCGCGTATACGCCCAGCCTCGGGAGTTCATGCCCGAGCGCTTCCTCGAGGCGGCGCCCGACACGTTCGCCTGGATTCCCTTCGGCGGCGGCATCCGGCGCTGCATCGGCGCGTCGTTCGCGATACTCGAGATGAAGCTGATGCTGCACACGATGCTGCGCGAGCTGCGCCCCGCCCTACCCGGAAGCGGCCGCTGGCGCGTGGGCGAGCTGAGCCGTCGCCGTGCCGTGACGCTCGTGCCAGCCGCAGGCGCGCGCGTGGTGTGGCAGCGCCGCTGAGCCCAGTGCGGGAGCGCCCCGTCCCGGTGCGGGAGCGCCCCGGCCCAGTGCGGGAGCGCCCCGTGATACAGACCTACCGCGGACACAAACGCTGACGGAACCGCGTACACAAGCGCTGACGGAGCCGTCGGCACGCGCAGCCCGGTGAGTCTCGGCCGACGCAGAGTCCCGGCCGGGCGAGCGAGTAGCTTGGGCTCGATGGAGCCTGCAAGCTGCGCAGACGATCGCGCTGCACCGGAGCCCGATCGCACCAGCGGGGCGCCCGAGGCGCTGCTGCGTCGCTTTGGGCTGAGCCGCTTTCGCGCCGGTCAGCGGGAGGCGGTGCAGGCGGCGCTGGACGGTCGCGACTGTCTGGTCGTGATGCCCACCGGCGGCGGCAAGTCGCTGTGCTATCAGCTGCCCGCGCTCAGCGGCAGCGGTCTGGTCGTGGTCGTCAGTCCGCTGATCGCGTTGATGGCCGATCAGCTGCGCCGGCTCGCCGATGCCGGCGTCGCGGCGGAGATGCTGGCCTCCGGCATGGCGGACGGGCACAACGCCAACGCCCTGCGGGCGATCGCCAGCGGCGAGACGCAGCTCGTGCTGGCTGCCCCCGAGCGCTTCGCCTCGGCCGCCTTCCGGGCGGCCCTGCAGCAGCGCCGAGTCGTGCTGTTCGTCGTCGACGAGGCGCATTGCGTCGCCGAGTGGGGCCATGACTTCCGGCCGGACTACCTGCGCCTGCATCACGCGATCGCAATGCTCGGACGCCCGCCGGTGATGGCCACCACGGCCACCGCCACCCCGCGAGTGGCCGGTGAAATCGCGGCTCGACTTGGCCTCAGCGATTGGGTCTCGATCAAGGCCGGCTTCGACCGCCCCAACATCGCATTCGACGTACTGGCGCTCGCCGGCAAGGGCGCCGTGGCGCGCAAGCGCTCGGCGCTGCTGTCGGTGCTCGCCGACCCGGCGGCCCGGCCGGCGATCGTCTACTGCGGAACCCGCAAGGACACCGAGCACGTGGCGGAGCTGGTCGGCGCTCAGGGCATCGGCACCGTCGCCTACCACGCCGGCATGGCGCCGGCCGCACGACGCACCAGCCAGGAGGCGTTCATGTCCGGCGCAGCCGAGGTCATCGTCGCGACGAACGCGTTCGGGATGGGGGTCGACAAGGCTGACGTGCGCACCGTCGCCCACTGGGCGCTGCCGACGAGCCTCGAGGCCTACTACCAGGAGGCCGGGCGCGGCGGCCGCGACGGTCAGCCGGCGCGAGCGCTGCTGCTGGCGGCGCGCATGGATCTCGGACGGCTGATCCGCTTCAACACCGAGCGCAACATGACCGTCGCCGACGTGAAGGCCTACGTCGCAAGCCTGCGCGCCCGTACCGGCCACGGCGACGCGCTCGCGATCGGCCATGACGAGCTCGACGAGCGCGGCCGGGTGCTGCTGTCGATCGCCGAGCGGGCGGGCGCCGTCGAGCTGAGCCCGGGCGGCGCGAGCGGGCTGCTCGTGCGAGCGACGGGCCAAGGCAGTCCGCGCAAGGCCTGGGCCGCGATCAAAGCCGCCAAGGACCGCGGCTGGGAGTCATACCGCTCGATCGAGAGCTTCATCTCGGCCGGCGAGCGTTGCCGGCGCCGGCAGATTCTCGAGCACTTCGGCGACGTCTCCCTCGGCAGTCCCGGCGGCCGCTGCTGCGACGTGTGCGATCCAGACCCCGGGCTCGCGCGTGCTGTTGAAGAACCCACGGTCGAGCGCCTGAAGGGATTTGTCGCGAAGCCCACGCGCGCGCGTGGGTCGGTCGACGAGGACTGGGTCGACGAGGACTGCTTCGAGCGCCTGCGCGTATGGCGAATGGCCCGCAGCGAAGGGCTGCCTGCGTTCAGGGTCGCCTCCAACGCCGTGCTGACCGAGATCGTGCGCACGCGGCCGGCAAATGCGGAGCAGCTGCTCGCGGTGCCCGGGATCGGCCCGACGTTCTGCGCGAAGCACGGCGAGTCGCTGCTGGACGAGCTGCGCTCGCTTGACCGGGCGAGCGCTTGACTGTGCGCTCGCTTGATGGGTGAGCGCTTGACGCTGCGAGCGACGAGTCCGCATCCGTGTCGATCATGGGGCGCGTGCGGGCGCCAATCTCGAGGTCGGTAGGATGCGTGGGGCGCGCCGACGTAGCTCAGTTGGCCAGAGCACCGCTCTCGTAAAGCGGGGGTCCGGGGTTCGAATCCCCGCGTCGGCTTGGGTTTTGCGGCAGCCTCCGCGCTGGCGTGCGAGCGGGCACGGCAGCCTCCGCGCTGGCGTGCGAGCGAGCACGCGCGAAAGGGTCTACGCTCAGCCAAGGTGGCGATGCTCGGGCGAAAGGGGTGAAGGGCATGTATGACTACGTGATCGTGGGAGGCGGCTCGGCGGGGTGCGTGCTGGCGGCGCGGCTGTCCGAGGATCCGGACGTCAGCGTCCTGCTGCTCGAGGCCGGACCGCCGGACACCAGTGAGACCGTCCACGTCCCGGCCGCTGCCGCCCAGCTGTTTCACTCCGAGCTCGACTGGGACTTCTCGACCTCGCCGGAGCGCTTCGCCGATCGCCGCCGCATACACCTACCGCGCGGCAAGGTGCTTGGAGGATCGTCGTCGATCAACTGGATGGTCTACATACGTGGGCACCGCGCCGACTACGACGAGTGGCGCGACGCCGGCTGCGAAGGATGGGGCTATGACGAACTGCTGCCCTACTTCAAGCGCGCCGAGGACAACGAGCGGGGCGCCTCGGAGTACCACGGCGCCGGCGGTCCGCTGACGGTCTCGGAGGGGCGCTCGCGCAATCCGATCACAGAGGCGTTCCTCGACGGATGTGACCAGGCTGGACTTTCACGCAACGAGGACTTCAACGGCGCCGAGCAGGACGGCTTCGGCCGCTACCAGGTCACCGAGCGCGACGGGCGGCGATGCTCGACGGCGCTCGCCTATTTGCATCCGGCGATGTCCCGGCCGAACCTCACGGTGGAGACGTTCATGCACGTCCATCGCGTGCTGTTCGAGGGCGGCCGCGCCGTCGGCGTGCAGGCCGCGCGCGTGGGCCAGGTGGATGAGCTTCGCGAGCTGCGCGCCGAGCGCGAGGTGATCCTCTGCGGCGGCGCCTACAACTCGCCGCAGCTGCTGATGCTCTCGGGGCTCGGCTCCGCCGAGGTGCTCACGCTGATGCAGATTCCGGTGGTGGCCGACCTGCCGGCCGTCGGGACGAACCTCCAGGATCACGTCGGAACCGGCCTGCTGTGGCTGCACGACGAGCCGGTCTCGATGCTCGCGGCAGCCAGCGAGGAGAACATGGCGCTGTTCGCCGCGGAGGGACGCGGCCCCCTGAGCTCCAACGGAGCCGAGGCGGGCGGCTTCTTGCGGACCAGCGCCGAGCTGCCCGCACCGGACCTGCAGTTCCATGCGATCCCGGCGGCGCTCATCGACGAGCCGGTCTACGAACATGGGTTCACCCTCGCCGTGTGCCCGCTCAAGCCCGCCAGTTGCGGCTCGCTGACCCTGCGCTCGCCAGATCCCACCCAGGCGCCGTTCATCGCCCACAACTACTACGCCGAGGACAGCGATATGCAGACGATGCTCGAGGGCTTGCGCGTTGTCTCCGAGATCTGCGCGCAGCCGGCGCTGGCGCCGTACACGCGCCGGCCCTACGACGAGCCCGCCTCGCAGTCGGAGGCCGATCGGCGCGCCTATATCCGACGCCAGACCTACACCACGTTCCATCCGGTCGGCACGTGCCGCATGGGCGCAGACGAGGACTCGGTCGTCGACGTCCAGCTGCGCGTCCGCGGGGTCGAGGGGTTGCGCGTGGTCAACGCCTCGGTGATGCCGAGCGTCGTGCGCGGCAACACCAACGCGCCGACCATCGCCATCGCCGAGCGTGCCGCCGACCTGATCCGCGGCGTCGCGCTCGCACCCACCCCCGCAGCAGCCGAGGTGTCGGGCACCGCCTGAGCTCCGGCGCGGCGCCTGCGCACCTGAGCGTCCGGCGCTCAGGCCGCTTGACAGCGACACGGCGAGATGGTTGCATTTGTCGCGTGTCCACCGTCCGGGCCGGCACTGGATCCGGGGCGAGGCACCGGTGCCAAAGCGAACGGCGGCAAAGGGCACCGCGCAAATGAGAGCGCCGGCGTCGGAGCGTAGACAGGGAGGGACACGCTTCGACGCCGGCTGTTTCTTTCCGCCCGTGTCTGTGCCGCCATGCCTCGCGGACTCGTCGGCGGCGTGCTGAAATAGACGTTGCCCCCCCAGCGCACGTGCGCTTCTCGGTGGGGATCGGTCCCCATCTTCAGTCGGAGCGTCAAACATGAGCACGAGCCAGATCCCAGCGCCGCCAGCCGCCGTGGCGTCCGACGGCCTGCGCGAGGTGGTCGAGCTCGACGTATCGGGCATGCACTGCGGCTCCTGCGCGGCGCGCGTGCAGCGGGCCCTCGGCGAGCAACCCGGGGTGACCGAGGCGCTCGTCAACTACGCGACCGGACGCGCCACCGTGGAGCTCGAGGCCGGCGCGCCCGATGCCGCCGCCGCCGCGGTCGATCGACTCGTCGCGGCAGTCCAGGGCGCCGGCTACGGTGCCACTCCCTCCGCCACCAGCGCGAGCGAGCAGGCCCACGCGCTCGCGACACTCGAGCACAGCGAGACGCTCGAACAGGCCGCCCTCGCCCGGCGTATCCGAGTGGCAGTGCCGCTCGCGACCTGCATCGCCGCCCTCACCTACATCGCCCCACACGACACCACCGCACGCTGGATCACGGCGGCCCTGGCCGTGCCCGTCCAGTTCTGGTGCGGACTCCCGTTCCTGCGCTCCGCCTGGGCGCGCGCGCGCGCCCGCTCCACGAACATGGACACACTGATCGCGCTCAGCACGCTCGCGGCATTCGTCTACTCGACCGTGATGCTGCTCACCGCGAGCCCGGTCTATGAGCACGGCGTCCCGGTCGGCAAGTTCAACATGCCGCTCTGCTACGACATGGGCGCGATCATCATCGCGGCGCTGCTCGTCGCACGCTGGTGCGAGGCCAGGGCGCGCCGGAGCTCGGGCCGCGCCGTGCGCGAGCTCGCGCAGCTGGGCGCCGTCCAGGCGCGCGTGCTCGACCCCTCCGACCCGTCGGCACCGGAGCGTCTCGTGCCCGTCGAGAGCGTCCGCCGCGGGGACGTGTTCCGCGTCCGTCCCGGCGACAAGCTCCCGGTCGATGGGATCGTCACGAGCGGCGCCTCCGCGGTCGATGAGTCGATGCTCACCGGCGAGTCGCTGCCCGTCGAGAAGCAGGCGGGCGCGCTCGTCACCGGCGGCACGCTGAACGTTGACGGCGTGCTCGAGGCGTGCGCCACCGCGGTCGGCGCGGACACCGCGCTGTCTCATCTGGTGGCGCTCGTCGAGCGCGCTCAGGCCTCCAAGCCGCGACTCCAGCGGCTGGCCGACGAAATCGCGCGTGTCTTCGTTCCGGTCGTGCTCGTCCTCGCCGCGCTCACCGCGCTCGGTTGGATTCTCACCGGCCAGGGCCTCGTCGGCATGTTCGCCTCGATGCACCTGCAGCGCGGCCTCGACGCCACCATCTCTGTGCTGATCGTCGCGTGCCCGTGCGCGCTCGGGCTGGCGACGCCCGTCGCGATACTCGTCAGCACCGGGCGTGGAGCGAGCCTTGGGCTGTTGATCAGCAGCTCCGAAATCCTCGAGCGCAGCCAGGATCTCGACACGATCGTGCTCGACAAGACCGGCACCGTCACTACCGGTGAGCTCTCCGTCGCGGACCTCTGGACGATCGCCGGTGAGGATCCCGATCAGGCGCTCGCGCTGGCCGCAGCGGCCGAGGCCGGCTCGGAGCATCCGGTGGCGCTCGCCATCGTCGCGGCTGCGCGCCAGCGGGGCCTTCAGCTCGCCGACGCCAGCGACTTCCGCTCCACGCCCGGCCAGGGCGTCCGCTCGGTCGTCGACGGTCTCCACATCTGGGTTGGCCGCCCGTCGCAGTCAGCACGCGCGGCGGGACCGGCCGACGTGGCGGGCTCGTCCAACGGAACTGCGTCGTCCGACGGGATGGGGTCGTCCGACGGGATGGGGTCGTCCGACGGGATGGGGTCGTCCGACGGGATGGCGTCGTCCGACGGGATGGGGTCGTCCGACGGGATGGCGTCGTCCGACGGGATGGGGTCGTCCGACGGGATGGGGTCGTCCGACGGGATGGGGTCGTCCGACGGGATGGGGTCGTCCGACGGGATGGGGTCGTCCGACGGGATGGGGTCGTCCGACGGGATGGGGTCGTCCGACGGGATGGGGTCGTCCGACGGGATGGGGTCGTCCGACGGGATGGCGTCGTCCGACGGGATGGGGTCGTCCGACGGGATGGGGTCGTCCGACGGGATGGGGTCGTCCAACGGGACGGGGTTGTCCAGCAAGACGGCCTTGGCCAGTGTGCTCGAGGGATGGGAGACGAGCGGCCGCACCGCCGTCGTGATCGAGCGCGATCAACAGGTGATCGGCGCACTCGCCCTGGCCGACACCGTCAAGCCCGAGGCGCCCGCGGCGATCGCCGGCCTGCGCAAGATGGGCATCAACGTCGAGCTGCTCACCGGCGACAACCCGCGTGCCGCCCGCGCGGTCGCGTCTGCGGTCGGCATCGAACAGGTCCGCGCCGAGGTCAGCCCCGGCGGCAAGCTCGAAGAGATCGCCCGGCTCCAGCGCGAGGGCCACCGTGTCGGGATGGTCGGCGACGGGATCAACGATGCCGCGGCCCTCGCCCAGGCCGACCTCGGGATCGCGATGGGCACCGGCGTCGGCGTCGCGATCGAGGCGGCCGACATCAGCATCGTGTCGGGCGATCTGCGCGGCGTCGCCCGCGCGCTGCGCCTGGCGCGCGAGACCTACACGGTCGTGCTGCAAAATCTCGCGTGGGCGTTCGGCTACAACCTGATCGCGCTGCCGCTCGCGATGACGGGGCTGCTCAGCCCCGCGCTCGCCGCGATCGCGATGGGGCTGTCGAGCATCACGGTCGTCGCCAACAGCCTGCGGCTGAGGAACTTCGGACGCGCGGGCCGGCCGACGCCCGTGCGCAGCCTGCGCGAGCGCTACGCCAGCATCGCGGTGGCCGCGGCGATCCCGGCGGCGCTGCTCGGGTCGCTGGTGCTCGCGGACTCCAACTCCTTCGCCGTGCCCGCCACCGCGTCAGCGACCATCCCCGAGCCCGCCGGTGAGACGCTGGAGCTCTACGTCGAACCGCTCAAGCCGGGCATCGTCAACGTGCACATGTACCTCGAGGCCACCACGAGCACCAGGATTGGCTACCGCTCGCTCGCGATGACCGCGACCTCTTCGAGCGGCCGGCGCGCGCGGGTCAACCTTTATGTCGCCGGGACCGGACACGAGATCGGTGAAGTCCGGCTCTCACGCGGGGTGTGGGAGATCCACGTGACAGGCGCCGACGAACACGGCCGTCCGCTCGGCGGCTCGCTCGCGGTGCCGATCAACTGAACCCCCCGGTCCACCAGCGCCATGATTCGGCGTTCAAGCGGCCGGTCGTGACTCGGGGGAGCGACGGCACCGTGGACGAGAGCAGCGGGCTCGTTGGCTGCGAGAAGCGGCCGAACGTGGCTCCGAGCCGCTGAGGGGCCACGCGCGGCCCCGCGGCGGGCCTGGGTCGCAGCGACACAAAATGCCTGCAAACGGGCGCCCAGGCTGCGAAGAAGCTGCGAAGAACTTGGTAAGGATCGATGTTTTCGGCGCTCCAGCGTCGAATAGTTAGGGGTTGCAGCGATATCGTGCCGCGCTCCGGTGGCCGCCGCCCGGCGACCGTGTTTCGCTGAGTGCGCCCCCGCGTCGAGCCCGAGAGGTCGAATGCGAGCCCGAGAGGTCGAATGCTGAAGATCCCCGACACAGCTCCCCAGCTCTCTGTTGCCACGCCGGTCACCGTCCGGCGCCGCGCGCCCGTGCCCCCGCGCCAGCGCGTTGGTCCGCGCATCAGCCGGCTGGTCGTCACGGACGCCCAGGACTCGTTCACGCAGGACGACGTCCTTCAGCTGCTCGGCATGCAAGGCGACGAGTTCGCCGAGCGCATCTTCTCGCGCTGCGGCGTCCAAACGCGGCAGCTCAGCCTCACGCCGGACGTCCTCACGAAGACTCTCCAGGAACGCACCCCGGCGATCGAGGATCAGCTTCTCAGCCAGGCGATCGCCGCGGTCGACGCGCTCGAGCTCGACCAGCGTGAGATCGGCACCGTGCTGACCTCGACGCTCTACTCGCTCGGCGGCCCAACGCTTGCCCACCGCCTGGTCGAGCACCTCGGCATGAGGCCCGACACCGACAAATACCACGTGATGGGCGTCGGTTGCGCGAGCGCCGTACCGCTGATGCGGCTGCTGGGCCAGTGCCTGCACAGCCATCCCGGACAGCCCGGCCTGATCGTGGCGGCCGAGAGCATGAGCGGGATCCTGTCGAGCACCCACACCGACGATCCGCGCGCGAAGGTCGTCGGCTCGGCGATCTTCGGCGACGGCTGCGCCGCCGCCCTGCTCAGCGATGATCCCGGCGCTGGCGGCCCGGCGATCACCGCATCGACGGTCTTTCAGATCGCGGGCACGCTCGACGCCGTCAGCCTCGAGCTCGCCGGCGCCGACATCTACCTGCGTCTCAGCCGCGACCTTCCCGATCTGGCGGCCGCCGGTCTCGATCAGCTGGTCGGACGCTTTCTGCACGAGCACGGCGTCGATCGGGGCGAAATCGATCACTGGATGGTTCATCCAGGCGGCCGGCGCATCATCGACTGCGTTCAGGAGGCGCTGTCGCTGTCCGACGAGGACGTCAGCGTGAGCCGCGACGTGCTGGCGCGCCGCGGCAACATCGGCACGCCCGCGATCTTCTACGTCATGCACGAGACGATCGAGCAGAGAGCACCATCTTCCGGCGACCGGGGGCTTGTCGTGACGATCGGGCCCGGGATCACGGTCGGCCTGATGCTCCTGCAGTGGTGAGGCGGGCTGTCGGCGGCTGCCCGCCGCGATTGGCGAGGAGGGTTCCCGGCGTCCGCGCGCCGCGATGAAGCGCTACGGCCTGATCGTCCTGCTGGTGCTGGTAGTCGCGTGGATCGCCGTCGCGCTAGCGCGCCATTCCCCGAGCCTCGGCCTGCTGAGCGCCGGGGCGCTGCTCGGGCCCGCGCGCGTCTCGCCCGCATGCCTGCCAGCCACGACCCAGCACGCCGCCACGCTGCCGATCGCCGGCACCGACACGAACCTCGAGGTCTCGCCCGAGCCCGAAACCGACACGGCCAACCCGCACACGCAGATCAGCTTCCTCGGCGTCGCTCCCGCCGAAATCCGCGAAGTCACCGTCGTCGGCCACCGCAGCGGCGTTCACCGGGGCCACCTGCAGGCCTATTCCCAGGGCGACGGCGCCAGCTTTGTGCCCGACGCCCCGTTCGACGCCGGCGAGCAGGTTCGCGTACACGCGGTGATCGGTTCCGGCGCGGGCGACCGGCAGATCGCGTTTCACTTCCGCACCGACGATCCCTACCCGACCGAAGGCGCCGCCGAGTTCCCCAACCCGCCGGCCGCGCCCGCCGACTACCAGAGCTTTGCCACCATGCCCGGCGTCCAAGCGCCGATCCTGCGCGTCACGAGCGACGATCGCGATCCGGCCGCCGGCGACATCCTCACCACCAACGGCCCCGGTCCCGGGCAGTACGGACCGCTGATCTACACCCCACAAGGACGGCTCGTGTGGTTCGAACACCTGCCGCCGGGCGAAACCGCCGAGGACCTCAGCGAGCAGACCTACGAAGGGCAGCGCGCCCTGACCTGGTGGCGAGGACGCGTCCTCGCCATGGGCTTCGGCCAGGGCGAAGACCTGGTGATGGACTCCAAGTACCAGACGCTCGCGCGCGTGAAGGGCGGCAACGGCCTGCACGCCGACCTGCACGAGTTCCAGCTCGCTCCCGATGGCGTCGCCTACATCACGGCCTACAACCCGATCCGCTGCAACCTCGCATCGGCCGGCGGCCCGGCCGGCGGGACGATCGTCAACACCGCGATCCAGGAGGTCAACATCAAGACCGGTCTCGTGCGCTGGGAATGGCACAGCCTCGATCACGTCGCCGTCTCGGAATCCCAGACCTCGCCGCCGAAGTCCAACCCGTGGGACTGGTTTCACCTGAACTCGATCGATCCCGAGCCCGACGGCGACATCCTCATCTCCGCGCGCAACACCTGGGCCGCCTACCAGCTTGCGGGCCGCACCGGCAAGATCCTGTGGCGCCTCGGCGGCAGCAAGAGCTCGTTCAAGATGGGCCCCGGCACCGGCACCGCGTGGCAGCACGACGGGCGCATGCTGCCAGGCGGCGAAATAACCCTGTTCGACGACGGCTCGAACCCACCGGAGCATCCGCAGTCGCGCGGCGTTCGCATCGTGCTCGACCCCGACACCCACGAAGCTCGCCTGCGCGTCGCCTTTACGCACCCCGACCAACCGCTGCTCGCCGCCAGCCAGGGCAACATGCAGACGCTCGCCGACGGCAACACCCTCGTCGGCTTCGGCGGGGTCCCCCAGATGACCGAGTACACGCAGAACGGCACGGTGCTGTTCGACGCCCACCTCCCGTACGAAATGATCTTCTACCGGAGCTTTCGCTTCCCCTGGACCGCCCGCCCGGCGCGTCTGCCCACGGTCCTCGCGAACCTCAACAACACCGGGGAAGAGACGATCGTGCACATGAGCTGGAACGGCGCCACCGAAGTCTCGAGCTGGCGCGTCCTGGCCGGCAAGCGGCCCGGCGCGCTCAGCCCGCAAGCCACGCTCCCCGTCGATGAATTCGAAACCGCCACGATCCTGGCCAAGAAGTACAGCTACACGGCCGTCCAGGCGCTCGGCCCGTCCGGCCAGGTGCTGGGGACGTCGCCTGCCGTGGCTGTGCGCAGCTACGCCGATGCTCTCAACGCGGGGCGCCAGTCGTGAGCGTGGCGGGGCGTCAGACGTGAGCGTGGCGGGGCGTCAGACGTGAGCGTGATGGGGCGTCAGACGTGAGCGTGATGGGGCGTCAGACGTGAGCGTGATGGGGCGTCAGACGTGAGCGTGATGGGGCGTCAGACGTGAGCGTGATGGGGCGTCAGACGTGAGCGTGATGGGGCGTCAGACGTGAGCGTGATGGGGCGTCAGACGTGAGCGTGATGGGGCGTCAGACGTGAGCGTGATGGGGCGTCAGACGTGAGCGTGATGGGGCGCCAGACGTGAGCGTGACGCTCAGTAGCCCGGGGCCTTCGAGCTCGGCTTGTGCGTGCTCGTGGTCGTTCTCGTGGTGCTGCTCGTCGTCGATTTGCCGCCGCACCCAGCGATCGCGAAGCTGGCCGCTGCAGCGGCCAGCAGCGTTAGCATGGCGGCCAGTGGCGTTCGCTTCATCTGCTCGGCTCCCGTCGATCGAACACTCGGGCGCTCACCCTACCAAGCGCCCCAGGCGCCAAGCGCGGTTCTCGGGCGAGCACCAACGCCGGTTCGGCTCTCGGTGCCAAGCGCGGCTCGGTTGCGCCCACGAGCGGCGGTTCGGCTCCAAGCGCCAAGCGCGGTTCTCGGGCGAGCGCTCATGAGCGTCCAGGCGCCTGCGGGCCCGCGTGCGACCGAGGCTCGTCCGGACGAGCAGCCGAGCAGCTCGCACGCCCGCTCGCTGCTCGCCGTCTGCTGCGTCGCGCAGTTCATGGTCATCCTCGACCTCAGCATCGTCAACGTCGCGCTGCCCTCGATCCAGTCGAGCCTCGGTTTCTCCTCGCCCGAACTTCAGTGGGTGGTCGATGCCTACGCGATCACGTTCGCCGGCTTCTTGATGCTCGGGGGGCGCGCCTGCGATCACTTCGGGCAGCGGCGCACGTTCGTGGCGGCGCTGCTCCTGTTCGGACTCGCATCGCTTGCCGGTGGACTGGCGCCCGACCGCGGCCTGCTCGTCGGCGCGCGCGCCGTCCAGGGTCTGGCCGGGGCGCTGATGGCGGCCTCGTCGCTCGCGATCATCACCGCCTCGTTCGCGCCGGGTCCGCAGCTTCACCGCGCGATCGGCACGTGGGCCGCGATGAACGGGCTGGGCGGAGCCGCCGGCGTGCTGTTCGGAGGCATCATCACTCAGGCGCTCACCTGGCGCTGGATCCTGCTGATCAACCCGCCGATCGCGGTCGCGGCGGCGCTCGTGGCCTATGCAGTCGTGCGTGAGCGGCAGCGCACCGACGCGAGATCCAGCTTCGACCTGGCCGGTGCGCTGACCCTCACGATCGGCCAGATGGTCCTCGTCTACGGCGTCGTCGAAGCCGGCCTGGCGGGCTGGAGCGCCGCTGCCGCACTTGGCCCGATCCTCGCCGGCATCGCGCTGCTCGCGGTATTCGCGCTGATCGAGACGCGCTTTGCATCCGCGCCCCTAATTCCTTTCAAACAGCTCTCCAAGACGCTCCGCGTCGCCAACAACGTCGTGCTGCTGTTCAGCGCTGCACTGTTCCCGATGTGGTTCGTCAGCTCGCTCTACCTGCAGCAGGTCCTGGGCCTGTCCCCGCTCGACACCGGGCTGATCTTCCTGCCGATGACCTTGATGATCATGCTCGTCGCCTCGCGCACCGGCCGGCTCGTGAGCCATTTCGGGGTACGCACCGTGCTCGGCGGCGGCCTGGTGATGCTGACCGCAGGTCTGCTGCTGCTCAGCCAGATCGGCTCCAGCGGCAGCGGCATCGTCTACGTGATGATCCCGGGCCTGCTCGCCGCCGCGGGGATCGCCATGTCGATCGTTCCCTCGACGATCGCCGCCACCCAGGGCGCCAAACCAGGGCAGGCGGGACTCGCGTCGGGCCTGGTCAACACCTCCCGCCAGGTCGGCGGCGGGCTTGGGCTGGCGGTCCTGATCACGCTCGCCACCCAGCGCAGCAGCGACCTGATCGGCGCCGGCCAGCAGGTCCCGCAGGCGCTCACCCAAGGCTTTCGCCTCGCCTACCTGATCGGGGCCGGCCTGGCCGCCGCGGCGGCGTTCGTGACGTTCACCTCGCTGCGCGCCCCGGCCGCCGCGCCGGCGGGCGCCGCCGGCCAAGGCGATGATGGCGCGACGGCGGCGCCCGCGCCCGCGCGCGCGCGCGTGCGTGCGTTTGCGTTTGGAATCGGTCTGGTCGTGGCCTGCTTCGTCGGTCTCACGGCCGCATTCTCGGGCTCGCACGGCCCGCCGATCGGCGCCCACACCCTGCGCGACACCGACAGCTTCGTGACCGCGCCGTCGCTACACCCGCCCAAGCTGCGTCTCGACCGGCAGGCTCCGGCAAACCAGCTCGCGCCGGGCTACATCTTCACGACCAGCTTCTTCGACGTCAACGAACCGCCACTCGCCGGCCAGAGCGGGCCGCTGATCCTCGATCGCAACCTGCAGCCGGTCTGGTTTCAGCCGGTCCCGGAAAAGGTCGTCGCCGCCAACCTGAGCCTGCAGACCTACGAAGGCAGGCCCGCGCTGGCCTGGTGGCAGGGCCGCATCACCAACACCGGCGCCACCGAAACCGGCGAAGACGTCATCGTCAACCAGCACTACCAGCGCGTCGCCACGCTGAAAGGCAAGGACGGCTGGGTGATCACGCTGCACGAGCTGCTGATCGACGGCTCCCACGCGTGGGTCACGGCCAACAAGAACATCCCGATGAACCTGTCCAAGTACGGCGGCGCCTACAACGGCGCCCTGATCGACTCGGCCGTGCAGGAGTACGACCTGAAGACCGGCGCCCTGCTGCGCAGCTGGAACGCCCTCGACCACATCCCGCTGAGCGACTCGCAGGCCACGCTGCCCACCAACGGCTTCCCCTGGGACGCCTACCACGTCAACTCGATCGCCCTCGTCGGCAACCACAAGCTGCTCGTGTCGATGCGCAACACCTGGGCGGCCTACCTGATCGACCTGGGCACCGGCGCCATCGAATGGACGCTCGGCGGCAAGCACTCGAGCTTCAAGCTCGGTCCCGACGCCGGCTTTCAGTGGCAGCACGACGTCAAGATGCAGTCCGACTCGACCATCAGCATGTTCGACGACCACTGCTGCCAGCTCACCGGCGGCGGCACCTACGTAGACCCGACAGCCCCCTCGCGAGGGATCGTGCTCCACCTCGACCAGCAGACCCACACAGCCACGCTCGCGTCGCAATACGGCGCCGGCGAGTCCATCAGCGCCGACTACATGGGCGACACCCAGCCACTCTCCAACGGCAACGTGTTCGTCGGCTGGGGCGCCGAACCGTATTTCTCGGAGTTCAGCCGCTCGGGCAAGCTGCTGTTCGAAGGCGAATTCCCGCGCCCCGACCTCAGCTACCGCACCACGATCGAGCCCTGGGTCGGCCTGCCGCTGTCCGCGCCCGCCGGCGCCGCGCGCCAGCAGGGCCGGCACACCACCGTCTACGCCAGCTGGAACGGCGCCACCCGAGTGGCCTCCTGGCGGGTCCTCGCCGGGCCCGGCGCCGGCCGCTTGCGCGCGGTCGCGACCGTCCCGAAGAAGGGGTTCGAGACCGCGATCGCCGTGCCGGCGGGCGACGCCAGCTTCGAGCTGCAGGCACTGGCCAAGAACGGGCGCGTCGTTGGCGTCTCCCGACCGTTTTCGCCTGCCGCCCGATGATCCTCGGACGCGCCGTGCGGCTCGTGCTGATCGTCGCGCTGGCCGCATGTATCGGCCTTGCTGCGTGCATCGGCCTGACAGCATGCGGCAGCGTTTCGTCGGCCAGCTCCGACCCCGCGAATCCGCCTCTTGCGAGCTTCAACGGGGTCATCTCCAGCGCCGACATCCACGCGGCCGCTGCCAATCCCGTCGACGTCTCGCCCCAGGCCGGCACCGAGGACGCCTCGCCCACGACCCAGATCAGCTTTCTCGGCGCTCCCGGCACGAAGGTCGCCGACGTCCGCGTCGTCGGCTCTCGCAGCGGCACCCACAGCGGGCGCCTCGAGGCCTACTCGACCGGCACCGGCGAGAGCTTCGTGCCCTCGCAGCCGTTCCTCGCCGGCGAGCGCGTCACAGTCCACGCCCTGGTCGGCACCGGCACGCCCAGCCAGTCCGCCAGCACGAGCTTCACGATCGCCTACCAGGCGCCGGTTGACCAGCGCGAGTTCCCCGACCATCACGGCAACCCGCAGGACGTCCAGCACTACATCTCCGCGCCCGGCGTCACGCCCTCGACGGTCCAGATCACGACGCCCGCACAAAGCGGCGCCACGCCCGGGGACCTGTTCCTGGCGCCCTACCAGGGCAAGGGCTCGGCGGGACCGATGATCGCCGAACAGAACGGCGCCCTGGTCTGGTTTCACTCGCTGCCGCCGGGCTGGGAGGCGACCAACATGCAGGTGCAGCAATACCAGGGCAAGCCCGTGCTCACGTGGTGGCAGGGGCGCATCCTGGCGGTCGGCTTCGGCCAGGGCGAAGACGTGCTCTACAACACCTCCTATCGGCACGTCGCCACGATCAGGGCCGGCAACGGCTATCGCGCCGACCTGCACGTGATCAGGCTGACGCCCGAAGGCACCGCCTGGATCGACGCCTTCGACCCGATCTACCTGAACCTGTCCGCGGCGCACGGCGTCCGCGACGGCGTCCTCAGCGATTCGATCATCCAGGAGATCGACGTCAAGACAGGCCTGGTCATGTGGGAGTGGCACGCGCTCGGGCACATCCCGCTCGGCGAATCGAAAAACCCGGACCCCGACAGCCCGTATCCGTGGGACTACATCCACGTCAACTCGGCCGACCCCGGCCCGAATGGTGACGTGCTGATGTCGGCCCGCAACAGCTGGACGCTCTACGACGTTGACATGCGCAGCGGCGCCTTTCGCTGGCGCCTCGGCGGCGAGCACAGCGACTTCGCGCCCGGCCCCGGCACCGACTTCTACTGGCAGCACGACGCCGAATTCCAGCCGGGCGGGCTGATCTCGGTGTTCGACAACGGCTCGGACCCGCCCGAGGAGAAGCAGTCGCGCGGCCTGCTCCTGCGGCCGAACTTCGCCGAACACACCCTCACGCTCGCCGCGCAGTACACCAACCCGACGAAAACGCTGCTCGCCTCCAGCCAGGGCGACATGCTGAGCCTGCCCGAAGGCAACTGGCTGATGGGCTATGGCGGGCTCCCCAACTTCACCGAGTACAACGCCTCCGGCGAAGTCCTCCTCGACGGAACGCTCGGCCCGGACGTGCAGGACTTCAGGACATATCTCTCGCCGTGGACCGCGCGCCCCTCGAGCCCGCCATCGGTGGCGGTCCTGCCGGGCGCGGGCGGCGCCGTGACCGTCGCGGCAAGCTGGAACGGAGCCACCGAAGTCGCGTCCTGGCGCGTCCTCGCAGGCCCCTCGGCCGCTTCGCTCGCGCCCCTGGCGAGCGCCGCGCGCACGGGCTTTCAGACGACCATCGCGCTCGCGTCTGCGCCGCCCTACGTCGCCGTCCAGGCGCTCGACGCCGCCGGCGAACCGATCGGAACCTCGCCGGCGATCAAGGGGTAGCCCGTGCGAGGCCCGTCGGGGCTCATCGCCATCCGGCCGGCAGTCAAGGGATAGTCGCCGAGCTGCGCTCAGGAGCTGATCGGGCGGCGCCCGGGCTTGCGCGAGCGGTGTACATGGCGCGCGCGCGGCTTTCGCAGCGCGTCGCCGAGTTCGCTTTCGAACCCGCCATCGGGTTCCCCGCCCGCCCCTTCGGGCCCGCGTTCGGCGCGCACGCGCGCGGCGCGCAGGGCCGCGCGCGTGGCCACCTTGAAATAGTCTTCGAACCCGCGCCGCTGGGCGCCGCGAAAGCGACCCGGCAGCGGGCGGCGCAACTCGTGGGCAAAGGCCTGCTCGAACAACGCCTGCATCGGTTCTTCGAGCGTGCTTTCGCCGGCCACGTTGTCCATCTCCAGGCGCCCTGACTGCGTGCTGTAGTCGTACAGCTCGCGTTCGCGCCCTTCGTTCAGCTCCTCGATCCGGCCCACCGCCCAGTTCGAGTACGTCGCATACTTGGCCTCGGGGGTGCGCATCGCCACGACGTGCAACGGCGCTCCGGCAGCGTACGGTTCGGTCGCGAACTCGGTCACGATCTCGTCGGTCGCGTGCAGCACATAGGGGCGCCCGGGAGCATCCGGATCGAGCAGAACCTGGGACAGATCCAGGCGCCGGGCGATATGCGCGAAGCGCGCTTCTTCGCGCCACGCGTTCGACCCCGAGGCGATCGTCAGCAGCAGCGGCGCCACATCCACGCTCGAGCTCAACTGGCTGCGCGTCACTTCGGTTGCGGCGGTCAGCATCCCGCGCGGGTCCTTGACGATCAGCGGCACCCTGATCGCCTCGTCGTACGCGCCCGCGCCCTTGCCGCGCAACCCGTGCGAGGCGCCATACTCGCCGTGGTCGGAGCTGAACACGATCACCGTGTTCGCGGCGATTTCCGGGCGGGTTTCGAGCGTCTGCAGGATGCGCCCGACGTGGCGGTCGACCTCGAGCTGGAGCTTCAGATACAGATCCAGGAACGGCAGCCAAGCGCTCTGCGCTTCGGCCCCGGTGAACGGCACCGCGCCAAAGGACCTCGCCGCCGTTTCCTGCAGCGAGCGCTGCAGCAGCGGCTTGCGTCCGGCCATCAGCATTTCCGGCGTCTCGAAGTTGGACGGCAGCGCGCTCGCGACGATCGGCGCCTGCGCCTCGGTGGCCACCCGGTCGCTGAACCGGTACCACCACGCGATGTCGTGCGGGTTCACGAACGACACCGTCGTACACCACGGCTGAGAGCTTTCGAGGCTCAGGAACCATTCTTCGAACTGTTCGACGGTCCTCGGGTCCTTGCGCCAGCCCTGGCCGGGCGCGCCGTCCGGCGAAGGGAATGTGCCGCCGGCGAACCCATAGCGCGCGAGCGCGCGCGGGCCTCTTTCGTCGTTCCAGTGGTTGTCCCCGTGCGTCAAGTGCCACTTGCCGTACCAGTGCGTGCTGTAGCCCTGGTCGCGCAGAAGCCAGCCCCAGGTGGGAAACGCCGCATCCAGGGTGCTGCCTCCGGTGATCAGGCAGCCGGTTTGATGCGTATAGAGCCCGGTCAGGAGCGCCGCGCGCGCGGGCGTGCAGTCGTTGGACGCCGAGTAGTGGTTGGCGAACGACACCCCGCCTTCGCGCAGTCCCTGCACGTTCGGCGGCAGGCCCGGGCCGCCGGCCGTGGGGCCGATCCACTGCGGATATCGCAGCTGGTCCACCAGGATCACGAGAATGTTCGGCTGCCCCAATCCCGAGCCCCCCGCGCCCTGGGCCGGCGTCCTCGCCAGAGCAGCTGGTCGGCGAGCAGCCGCGCGCCCCGGCGCATCGGTCGCGTCGGCCAGCTTCGACGCCGCCAAGCCCGCGCCGACCAGGGCACCGCCTGCCAGGATGCCTGACTTGACGAACGTGCGCCGGTCGATTCTTCTTTCGTCTTTCTTACGGTCGCTTGGTGTCATGTGCTGTGCACGTGCGAGGACGGGGACCGTGGCGGCGCTGCTGGCGCTTGAGTTCGCTACAGCGAGCGCAAGCGCCGCCACGGGTGCTCCGGTGTGTGTGCCGAGCACATTGAACAACTCCGGGCAGCTGGATGGCTCGGTCACCGTCTCGCCGCTGCCCGGCAGCCGCGACGCGACGCCGCAGACGCAGATCAGCTTCCTGGGGGTGCCCGCCGGCAAGTTGAGCGCCGTGAGCGTCTCCGGGTCGCGCACCGGCCCGCACGCCGGACGCCTGGATCCCTACTCGCAGGGCGACGGCGCCAGCTTCGTCCCCGCGCAGCCGTTCGCCGCGGGCGAGACCGTGACCGTGCGCGCGCTCCTGCGCAGCGGTCGATCCACGCGCCCGCTGTTCGATCAGTTCGGGATCGCCTACGAGGACCAGCTCAGCTCGACACCGGAGGCGCTCCACCCGGGCAGCCCCGGCGAAATTCAGAGCTTTCGCTCGCGCCCCGAACTGCACCCGCCGTTGCTCACGGTCACGACAGGCCCGCCGCCGGCCGGCCCTGCGGCGGGCCCGCCAGCGGTCGCGTCTGCGGCCGGCGCGCAGGCCACGGCCGGCGTGCCGGGCGCGGGTGGCGGATCAGGCGCGTCGGGCGCTTCGAACGCCGCCGGCGCCCTGGCGCCCGGCGACATCTTCGCGGCCCCCTACGACGGTCCCGGCCAGGCCGGCCCGATGATCGTCGAACCGAACGGCCGCCTGGTGTGGTTCAAGCCGCTCCCGCCCCACATCTCGGCGAGCAACCTCGCCGTCCAGACCTACCACGGCCGCCCCGCGCTGACCTGGTGGCAGGGCGACATCACGATCCACGGCTTCGGCGAGGGCGAAGACGTGATCGCCAACAGCGCCTATCAAGAGATCGCCCGCGTCCGCGCCGGCAACGGCCTGCAGGCCGACCTGCACGACTTCCAGCTGACCCCTGCCGGCACGGCGCTGATCACGGCCTACGACCCGATCCACTGCAAGCTCTCAACCGTCGGCGGACCCAGCGATGGCGCGCTCACCGACGCCACGCTGCAGGAGATCGACGTCAAGACCGGACTCGTCATGTTCCAGTGGACCAGCCTCGACCACGTACCGCTGAGCGCCTCCTACGAGCTGGCGCGCCACTCGAGACTGGACAAGCCGTTCGACTTCTTTCACATCAACTCGATCGACGTGCTCGAGGGCGGCAACCTGCTCGTCTCGGCGCGCAACACCTGGGCGGCCTACGACCTCGACCCCGGGACCGGTCAGATCCAGTGGCAGCTCGGCGGCAAGCACAGCAGCTTCGCGATGGGTCCCGGCACCGCCACCGCCTGGCAGCACGATCCACGCGAGCTCCCGGACGGGGCGATCAGCATCTTCGACAACGGCGCCTCGCCGCCCACTCACAAGCAGTCGCGCGCGATCGTGGTCAGCCTCGACACCGAACAGCACACAGCCACGCTCGTCAGCCAGTTCACTCGACCCTCGCCGTTGCTCTCCGAAAGCCAGGGCGACGCCCAGCTGCTGTCCGGCGGCAACTGGCTCGTCGGCTGGGGCCAGATCCCCGACTTCTCGGAGTTCAGCCCCAGCGGCCAACTGCTGCTCGACGCCCACTTCCCCGCCGGCGACCAGTCCTACCGGGACCTCAGCTTCGAATGGACCGGGATCCCGGGCCGTCCTCCCGCGTTCGCCGTCGAGCCGGCCGGGGCGGGAGCGAGCGCGGTCTACGCCAGCTGGAACGGCGCCACGCAGCTCGCGGGCTGGCGGGTTCTGGCGGGGGCCAGCGCCAAGGCGCTGCGTGCGGTCGCGAGCGCCGCGCGTAGCGGCTTTGAGACGGCGATCCCGCTGCCTGCCGGAACCCCGGGCCCGTATGTGACCGTGCAGGCGCTCGGCGCCGGCGGGCAGGTGCTGGCGACCGGGGCTGTTTCGGCGGCGCTGGGCTGAGTACATGTTTCATTTTTTGCTGAGCGGTAGCTTTCGTATCTACAGGGTTAATACTATAGCGCACACATAGCGGCGCGTAGTGCGATTTACGCTACGGTGCCTAGATGGCATCGGCTCCCCCTCCGCTCTCTCTCCGGCTGGGACGCGAGGGATTCAGCGCGCTCGATGAGATTGCCAGACGGCGGGGCCTGAGCCGCGCCGAGGCTGCGCGCCAAGCGATCGCCGAGACGGCGGCGCGAGAGCGGCGACGCAGCGGGCTGGCGGCGGAGGCACGACGGCTTATGCAGGACGACGCCTACGTGCGCGAAGCTCTCGAGGTCGCCGATCTGATGGAGACATTGCGTGGTTCGCGGTGATGTCCACCAGATCAAGCTCCCGACTCGACGCGGGCACCTCCAGGGCGGCCGCCGCTTCGGGGTGATCGTGCAGGCCGATGATCTGCTCGCGCTCTCGACCGTCGTGATCTGCCCGACATCACGGTCGGCGTTCTCCGCCAGCTTCCATCCTGAGGTGCTGATCGAAGGGCAGGCAACGCAGGTTCTCTGCGAGATGGTCGGCGCAGTCGATGCCCGCGCGCTCGGCGAGCACGTTGGGCACTTGGCCGGCGACCAGCTGCGTGCGGTCGAGGACGCGCTCGCGCTCGTACTCGATCTGGCCTGAGCCAGGAACGGAGAGGGCGGGATTCGAACCCGCGATGGAGTTTGACCCCCATACTCGCTTAGCAGGCGAGTGCCTTCAGCCACTCGGCCACCTCTCCCGGAGGTGCGGCCAGTGTAGAGGCTCCGGTGGGGCGGGTGTAGCCGCGTGCGCTGGGAGGCCAGCCTGGAGCCCGGCCACGAGCGCCTCACGGTGCTGTTGCGCTAGCCGGTGCTCGGCCCTTCTTCTTCGCCTTCGCAGGTTTCCTGCGTTTCGGTTGCCAGTTCTTGCAAGCTTTCGGTTGCGATCGTCTTGCCGCTTGCGGTGTGCAGTACCAGTTCCGCGGGCAGCGACGGCGGCGCCGTGTAGACGAGCACGCCGCCCGCGTGCATGCCCGCTGGGATCGGCACGCGTTTCAGCGGGACCAGCTGGCCGGAGTAGCGCACAAGCACAGTCTCGCTCGGATGCTTAAGCAGGCTGTAGATAATCAGGAACGGTCGTGGCTTGCAGCCTGTTCGGCTGGCCCAGCCGAGTTCTTTATGCAACGAGTGGGGCGGTCCCGAGACCTGGATAGAGGCCCCGCTGGCGAAGTTGTCGAAAACGGATCGCTCGAGCTGGAGCTTCAATTCGAAGTAAGTGCGTCCGAGGAAGCGGTAGTGTTCGCCTACGATCCTGAATGAGGGACCGCTTGGCACTCTGTCTCGAACGAGCGTGCGCAAACCGCCAGGCAGGTATTTGAGCGGGTTCTTCGTGCAGTCAACTATGTGGGGCAGCGTAACGGTTCGGACGGGCTTGCCGTGCTTGTTCAACTCGACGAGTGAGACCGGAATCGGCGAAGGCCCGCGGACGACTTGGTAATAAACGGCGAACGGTCCCCCGAGCTTCGGAGGCACAAAGATCACGCGAGAAGTAATCTGCTTGCCGTTGCTGAGTCGAAGGCGTACGTCGCGGACGTTGGGAGGAGTGTTGGCCGTGATGTTCAGCCTCCCGGACGAGCAGTTGACGCTTGGCTCGGAGGTCTCCCGCGAGCGCGTAACGCAGGTCGTAAAGCCGGCGCCTACCCCAATGGTGCTGGGACCGCGACCAGGGCGGCTTGATTCGGCGATCGACAGTTCTACCGAGCAGCCCGATACGCTGCCGCTGCCTTTCGTCTTGCGTTCGAGCTTGGCGACGAATTTTTCACCGGCGGCCGTACGGCCGCGGGCGATAACCCTTGAGCTCGTCGTTTTGGGAAGCGATTCGCTCGTATCCGAAAGACCGAGCGTGCTTTCGAGCCGCCCCAGTATCTGTGTAATCTACCGAGTCGTCGCCAGCGACCCAAGGGCGAGCCGGTCTGTCTTCGCCTCGAGAGTCCTGTCACTCGCGTTCTCGTACCTTCTCAGCAGAGCGCTGACAGGTTGTGTAACTGTCGGCACGCCGTTGACAATTGCGACTCGGTCTAGCGCTTCTTCGAGCTTATTCACGAACGCTTTTGTCGCCGGCGACAATGTCTCGAAGCCGCTCGACACCCACACTCGGATGTCTTCGCCGACATCCGGCACCGTCACGTGCAGCCCTTCTTCCAATTCCGCAAGTTCCATCGCCAGGCGCTGTGCTATCGCCGGATCGCTCCAGTGCAGCGACGTCACGGCATCGATGAAGGCTTCAGTCGCAGGGCGCTCGATCTGCTTTGCCGTAGCCTCAAACGATCCGCTAAGCTCGTATCTAAGATCAAACAGCTGTCGCTCCGCGCGTATATCTTCGGCGAGCCGCCGAGCGGGTCCCGGCGAGGAGGGAGACGACGGGCCCGTGCTGAAGGTCGCTTCAATGAGGCCGCGCTGCGGAGCTCCGGCCAGCGTAGCCGGACATTCACCACCAATCCTTCCGGCCAGCTGTTCGAAAGCTGGCAGCAGCACGTTTTCCGTCGTCTTCGCGACCAGCGTCTGCTGGTATGCGTACGTCGCTTCGAGGTAGGCGCGCGTGGCGGTTTTGTCCTCAGGCGTGACCTGCACAGGCCGGCCGGAGGATGCGTCCCTATGCTTGTGTGATGAGTCGATCGAGCTGGGGGAGGCCGACACGGGCACAGCAATCGTGGCGATGCCGATGACGGCGAACCCGAGGAGGGCAACGCTGAAGTATGCGCTCCGCAGCCGCGCTCTGCCGTGATTGAAACACCTGACGGACCAAAGCCTGCGCAGCCCGCCATTGGTTCCCGCTCTCGCTCCCCGCTCCCCGTTTTCAGCCCCCGGTTCCGTCACCGCAGCCCTAGGCTATCGGCTCGGGCTGCACTGCGGCGTCATGCGTGAAGCGTGCGGGCCGGCGGCTCAGCACGCCTGATGATCGGAAACGGCCCAATAAGCCGACGCGCTCACTGCTGGGTCCTGGCCTGCTCCGCGCGGACCGCGACTCCCACCACCTCGAACAGCGCGCGAGTGAACTCGGTCAGATCGGCCGTGCCAAGTTCCCGCTCCGAGAACCAAGCCACCTCGATCGTCTCCTCGCCGTCCGGGCGTGGCACCCCGTTGACCACACGCGCGTCGAAGATCGTCGGTACGTACCCGACCAAATCGCCGTTCGGATAGCGCAGCCGAAACTGCGGCCCGCCTGCCACGTCGCGAATCCGCTCGACACGCACGCGCACGCCCGCCTCCTCGCCCGCCTCGCGCTCGGCTGCCTCGTAGGGCGATTCGTCTGGCTCGACCGCACCGCCGATCGTTTGCCACAGGCCGGTCTGCGCCTCGCGCACGAGCAGCAGACGACCATTCTCGTCCCACACCAGCACCGCCACCGAGGGCACCAGCAGGAAGTCGTGACCGACGGCCGCGCGCAGTCCGCGCAGATAGGGGGAGATGCCCATGCGCGCAGAGGGTACTTGGCGACCCGTGGCCCAATCGGCTAGCGCACATTGCGGCCAACGCGATCCGAGCTCGGACTGCCTTTTCACGGTGAGCGCAACGCGCGACCGTCCGACCCGAGCTGCCCCGCTCGGGAATACTCTTGTGATGTGAGCGGCTGGCCGGCATGCTCGTACGAGGACTGGGCTGCGACCTGCGACACCCTGCACGCCCACACCCAGGTTCTCGGCAAGCTCGCAGTCGTGCTGGCGCCGCCTGAGCCGCAACTGCAGCACGCGGCGCTGCGCCTGAGCGCGCGCGGCTGGGAAACGCTGCCGCTGCGCGCGCCCGATGGATTCGGCGCGTTCGTCGCCGGGCTTGACCTGCGCGCCCACGAGGCGCTTGCCGAACACAGCGATGGCCGACAGCGGCGTATCCCGCTGACCGACAACCGGCCCGTCGGGGAGGTCACGCGCGAGCTGCTCGCCGCGATCGCCGAGCTCGCAGGCCCAGTCGAGATCGACCCGCGACCGCAGGAGGTCGTCTGGAGCGCGCCGCTCGACGAGGACACCGAACACGCGAGCTACGACACCGCCGCCGTGGGCGCCTACTTCGAGGCGGCCACCCACGCGGCACTCGTCCTGGCCGATTTCCGTGCGCCCTATCGAGGCCGCTCGACGCCCGTGAACGCCTGGTGGGGATCGTTCGACCTGGCCGTGAACCTGTTCTCGGGGCGCCCGGCCGAACCGCCTTCACAGGACTTCATCATGCGCAACGCGATGGACACGCAGGAGGTCGCCGTCGGCTGGTGGCCAGGTGACACCCGTTACGGCAAGGCCGCCTTCTACGCCTACGCCCACCCGTCGCCATCAGACTTTCCCTCGACAACGCTCTCGGCCGGCGCACGCTGGGACGACCAGCTCGGCGAGTACGTGCTCGACTGGGACGAAGTGCGCAACGCCCGCGATCCTCACGCCGTGGCGCTCGACTTCGCCCACGCCGCCTTCCGCCATGCCTGCACCTGCGCCGAATGGGACCCGGCGCTGCTGGCGAGCACGGAGGCCGATCCGCCTCCGGTGCGTTGAGATCGCGTCACCCCGCGAGGGCGGGCGCCACCTCGCCGCCCAGCAGCTCGATCGCGCGCATCACCGCGGGATGGGCCACGGTACCGACGCTCAGATGCAGCAGCACGCGGTCGAGCTTCAGCTGCTCGTTGACCGCGACGATCTTCTCGCTCACCTCGGCTGGACTGCCGACCGCCAGCGACCCCGCCGGAGCACGCAGCGCCTCGTAGCGCTCGGGCGTCATCGCGGGCCATCCGCGCTCGCGCCCGAGCGCCGTCATCGCAGCGGCATAGGGCCGATAGAACGCGGCGTTCGCCGCCTGGGTCGTGTCGGCGACGAACCCGTGCAGGTGAACTGACAGCGGCAGGGTTCCCGGATCGTGCCCCGCGCGGCGCGCGCTCTCGCGGTAGAGCTCGACCAGCGGCGCGAACCGCGCCGGTTCCCCGCCGATGATCGCGAGCGCCAGCGGCAGCCCGAGCGTCCCGGCGCGCACCACCGAGGCCGGCGTTCCGCCGACCGCGATCCACACCGGCAGCGGCTGCTGCAACGCGCGCGGATAGACGCCGGCGTTCTCCAGCGCCGGCCGGTGACGGCCCGACCAGGTGACGATCTCCTGATCGCGGATCTCCAGCAGCAGCTCGAGCTTCTCGTCGAACAGCTCGTCGTAGTCGTCGAGGTCGTACCCGAACAGTGGAAACGACTCGATGAACGAGCCGCGGCCGGCCATGATCTCGGCGCGTCCGTCCGACAGCAGGTCGAGCGTCGCAAAGCTCTCGTACACCCGCACCGGGTCGTCGGAGGAGAGCACCGTCACGGCGCTGCTCAGGCGGATGTGCTCGGTCCGGGCCGCGATCGCCGCCTGCACCACCGCCGGCGCCGAGGCCGCGAAGTCGGGGCGGTGATGCTCACCGACCGCGTACACGTCAAGCCCGGCCTGGTCGGCGCCGACCGCCTCCCGCACCACCTCGCCGAGTCGCCGATGCGCCGTCATCGGCTCGCCCGAGGACGCCCCCGCCGTCATCTCGGCGAAGGTCGAAACACCCAGTTCCATCAGCTCTGGACCCGGTCGAACGCGGGTTCGGGCCGCTCGCCGAGATACTCGACCCACCTGCGCTTGACGCACGGATAGTGCTTGGAGGCCTCGACCAGGTCCATGAAGTTCGTGATGTTCGTTTCGAACCGGTCCTGGAGCCTCGAGTCGGCGATCCGGCCCTCGTCGTCGAACGCCTTGTGGGCCTGTGCCAGCGAGAACATATCGGGATAGACGCGCGCGCCGAGGTGCTCGAACGGCACCCGCAGCGCCCACAGCCCGCGGCTTCCCCCGACCATCGACGGCGAAGCCGACAGCAGCAGCCCGTGCAGCTCGTTGAACGGCTGCGGGTCAAAGCGCGAGACCCAATCGATCGCGTTCTTCAAGATTCCGGGCATCGAGGCGTTGTACTCGGGGGAGGCGATCACGAACGCGTCGCACGCCGACAGCCGCCGAGTCATCTCTTCCGCCGCCGGCGGAAAGCCGATCCGGTCTTCGTCGTCGCCGTTGTAGGACGGGCAGTCGAACTCGGACATACGTGCCACGTCGACGATGCCGCCCTGGGCCTCGATCGAGCGCGCCGCCAGCTCGGCCAGCCGCGTGTGTAGCGAGGCGGCCCGCAGCGAGGCGGACAGCACGAGAAACCTCACCTCGGGACGCTGCGCGTCGTGGTCGCTCATCGGGGATCTCCTCTCGGTCGTGTCTTGCGAGTTGGGCGAACGTCATGCAGGATTGCGCAAGTGATGCCGGCGTGAGCCCCGAAAGGTCTGACCGCGGCGTGAGCCCCGAAAGGTCTGACCGCGCGAGCGACGTTAACGCAGCTATCGAGCTCGCCGACGCGCCCGAGCGCGAGCGCTACGAGATCTCCGTACACGGCGCGCTCGCGGGCTTTGCCCTGTACAAGCTGCGCCCCGGGTTGATCGCGTTCATCCACACAGAGATCGACGAGCGCTTTCAGGGCCAGGGACTGGCCGATCGCCTGATCGCCTATGCGCTCGACGACGCCCGAGCTCGTGAGCTGCAGATACTGCCGTTCTGTCCGTTCGTGAAAGCCTTCCTCGAACGTCATCGCGAATACGTGTCGCTCGTCCCGGAGCAGTTCAGGGCCAGGTTCGGACTGTGAGCGCGACGGCCCGAGCACCGCTCTGCATCAGCAATGCCCTGGACATGATTAGGTCATGGCCAACAGACCCCGAGCAAGAGGGAGCGAGCAGATGAGCAGCGAGACAGTCGAGATCAACACCGCTGACGGAGTCGCCGACGCGTACCTGGCAAGGCCCGATGACGGTGAGCGCCACCCCGGAGTGCTGCTATTGATGGACGCCTTCGGGCTGCGCCCGCAGATCGAGGCGATGGCCGACCGCATCGCGCAGCGCGGCTTTGCGGTCCTGGCTCCCAACCTCTTCTACCGTGCCGGGCGCTCACCGCTGCCCGCGAACGCCGATCTGAACGACCCCGAGCAGCGGGCCGCGCTGTTCGAGCGAATCATGCCGCTGATGGCAGAGCTCACGCCCGAGCGCATCGTCAGCGACGCGGGCGCCTACCTCGACCTGCTCGAACAGGCCGGCACCGGGCCTGTCGCGATCACCGGATACTGCCTGGGCGGGCGTCTGGGGTGGCGCATCGCCGTCGCCTTCCCTGACCGCGTCGCGGCGCTCGGCGGCTTCCACGCCGGCGGGCTGGTCACCGACGATCCGGACAGCCCTCACCTGAGCGCCGGCGACATCAGGGCCGAGATCTACCTCGGCCACGCCGACAACGACCAGAGCATGACCGCCGAGAACATCGCGACGCTCGAGCGCGCGCTCGATGACGCCGCCGTCAGCTATCGCTCGGAGCTCTACCAGGGCGCGGCGCACGGCTACACGATGGCCGACGCCGCCGCCTACGACGCGGATGCCGCCGAGCGCCACTTCGCCGAGCTGTTCGCGCTGCTCGACCGGACGATCGCCGCGCAACGGTCGGCTCACTAGGACGGGTCGCGTGCCGGCCATGCGAGCACGCTGTCGCGGATCGTGAGTGCGACCTGCGCGCCGGGGAGCAGACCGACCTCGCCGAGAGTCCTGACGATCAGCGGCGCTCCGCCGTTCGCGGCGTCTTCGATCTGGATCTGCACGAGGCTGTCGTGCCCGTGGTACCCAGCCCTCGCGATCCGCCCGATCGCGGAGCCCTCGCGGCCGGCGAGGCGCGTGGCCTCACCGTTCGCGTCGCGCACCTCGATCTGCTCGGGCCGGATCAGCACGTTGACCGGCTGGCCGTCGCGCGGCCGCTCGCCGTCGCCGCGCCACGTGGCGCGCAGCCTCCCAAGCTGGGTTCGGACGTGCTCGCCTTCGAGCGTGCCGGGGATCACGTTCGCCTCGCCGACGAAGCGCGCCATCTGCTCGTCGACGGGCGTTCTGTAGAGGTCTTGCGGCGTGGCGCACTGCGCGATCTTGCCGTCGCGCAACACGGCTATCTGGCCGGCCATGGACAGAGCCTCGTCCTGGTCGTGGGTCACGAGCACCGTGGTGGTGCCGGAGTCGCGCAGGATCGCCCGCACGTCCTCTCTGACGGTGGCTCGCAGGTGGGCATCCAATGACGCGAACGGCTCGTCGAGCAGCACGATCTCGGGTTTGACGGCCAGCGCGCGGGCAAGCGCCACGCGCTGCTGCTCCCCGCCTGAGAGCTGGTGCGGGTAGCGGCGCTCCAGGCCGGTCAGGCCAACCATCTCCAAGAGCGCGCCTGCACCCTTGCGTCGCTGGGAGCGGGGGAGCCCAAAGGCGACGTTGGCCCGCAACGTCAGGTGGGGGAACAGCGCGCCCTCCTGGGGCACGTAGCCGATGCGACGCTGCTCGGCCGGCACGTGGACGCGCGGGCCATCGACGGTTCGCTGGCCGATCGTGATCGTCCCCTCGTCGGGGCGTTGCAGGCCGGCGAGGATCCGCAGGAGTGTCGTCTTGCCGCTGCCGGACGGGCCGAGGATCGCGGTGAACGACCCGGCGGGCACGAACAGCTCGAGGCCCGCGAGCACGGGGGTGGCGCCGAAGCGCTTGTGAAGTCCGCTGATCTGCACCTGGGTCATTGGGCTTGCGCGGTGCGCGAAGGGAGCCGGTCGAAGAAGCGCGCGAGCACGTAGCTCGGGACCGCGGCGATCACGATGATCGCGAGCGCAAACGGGGCTGCCTGACCGTAGGCGAGGTTCTGCTGATAGGCCCAGAACTGCGTGGCGAGCGTCTGCGCGCCGGTGGGGATCAGGATCAGCGTGGCGGTCAGCTCGGTCACGGCGGAGAGGAACACGAGGCAGAACGCGGCCGCCAGTCCGGGGCCGATCAGCGGCAGCGTCACTCGCCAGAGCACCGCGAGACGCCGCTGGCCGAGCGAGCGGGCGACGTCTTCCAAGGCCGGCGGGGCCTGCGCGAGGGAGGCACGCACTCCGACGAGCGCGAGCGGGAAGAACAGGATCGCGTAGGCCAGCACCAACAGCGGCGCCGACTGGTACATGAATCCACCGGCGTAGCGCTCGGTGAAGTAGGACAGGGCGAGCGCGATCACGAGCCCCGGGATCGCCAGCACGAGATAGGTGCTGCGCTCCAGCAACTGATAGCCGCGAGCGCGATGGCGGATCGCAAGCAGCGCGACCGGGAGCGCCATCAGCGTCGCAAGCGCTGCGGCACAACCCGAATACACCGCGGTGTGCCACGCGGCGTCGGCAAGCGACACTCCGGTCAGATAGCCGTGTCCCGACTCGATCATCCAGTAGATGGCGGCGCCGGCGGGCACGCCGAGCGCCAGGCCGACGAGCAGTGTGAAACAGGCGAGCACGACCGGTCTCCATGCTCCCAGTCGTCGTGGCTCGGCGATCCGCTGGGCCAGCGGGCCCGCGCGGCTGACGCGCCGCCCGCGCCGCACGCCCGCCTCCCCGCTTAGCACCAGCAGGCTGAGCAGGACGAGCACGAGCGACAGCGCGGAGGCGGTCGGCACGTTGAAGGACACGTTGAACTCGGTGAAGATCTCGGTCGTGAACGTCTGATAGCCGACGATCTCGAACGCGCCATACTCGGCCAGGATCACGAGCGCCACGAGCACGCAGCCGCCGAGGATCGCCACGCGCGCCTGTCCGAGCGTGACCCGCCAGAACGTTTCGAGGCGTCCGGCGCCGAGCGTGCGCGCGACATCCTCTCCTCCAGGGTCGGCGTTGCGCAAGCTGGCGGCGACCGGCAGGTACACGAGCGGGTACACGGCGAGGGTCATCACGAGCACCGCGCCGCGGAAGCCCTGCACCCAGGTGGACAGCGACGCCCAGCCGAAGCTGACGACGAAGTCGGGGATCGCCAGGGGCACCACGACGAGGACCGCCCACACCCGCCGGCCAGGAAGGTCGGTCCGCTCGACGAACCATGCCGCCGCCGTGCCGATGATCGCGCACAGCAGCGTGACCACGACCGTGAGCCGCACCGTGTTCCACAACAGGCTCGCGGTCAGCGGGCGGAAGATCAGGCTCGCGATCGTCGAGGCACCGGCGCTGCTCGCCTGAACGAGCAGGAAGGCGAGCGGCAGGATCAGCACGATCACCACCGCGAGGCTCAATCCCAGCAGTGCCCATGGCGCCCGCGCGCGCAGCGCGGGCACGATGGGACCACGAGCTGCAGACGGCCCGGTTTTCGCGGCGCTCGCCGGTGTCGCCATCCTCAGCCCCTCGTTCGCCGCTCGCAGGCCTCAGGACACCGGGCCGCTCACAGCAGCCCGGCCTTGCGCAGCAGCGCGATCGCGGTGGACCCGTCGCCGAGCTCCGGGATCGTAATCGCGTTCGGCTGCAGCTGGTCGAACGGGGTCTCCGGCGCCACGGTGCTGACGCCGTCGGCGATCGGGTACTCGAAGCTGATCGAGTGCGCGATGATCTCCTGTCCCTGCTTTGAGACGAGGAACGCGAGGAACTTCTGCGCGAGCGCCTTGTGGGCGGAGGACTTCAGGATGCCGGCCGGGGAGATGTTGAGCACGTATCCGGGATCACCAGGAGCGAAGTAGGTGATCTTCGAGCTCACGTTGCCGGTGCCGAGCTCGGCGCGCATGCGATACCAGTAGTACTGGTTGACGATCCCGAATGCGACCGCGCCACGGTTGACCTCGTCGGCGATCGTCTCGTTGTCAGGGTAGACATGGCCTTCCGCGTTGTTCTTGATCGCTTCGAGCCACTTCGACGCCGCCGCTTCACCGTAGGTGTGCGCGTAGGAGGTGACGATCGGTTGGAAGTCGGTCTCCCCGGCGGCGATCGCGAGCTTGCCCTTGTACTTGGGGTCCGCGAGCTCGGCGACGTGGGAGGGTAGTTCGCTTGGCTTGATCAGGCTGGGGTCATAGATCAGCACGCTCACGCGCGCGGACACGCCGACCCAGTCGCCCTGCGGCGAGTTGTACTTGCTCGGCGTACGCGCCAGCGTGGATTGCTCGACTGGGGCTAGCAGCCCCTTGCTCTGCAGGTACTCGAGCGCCGGTGTGTTCTCGGTGTAGATCACGTCGGCGGGCGAGTGAGAGCCCTCGGTGACGATCTCGTCCGCGAGCGTGTCCTCGTCGTCGTTGCGGACGTTCACCTTTATGCCCGTGGCCTTTTCGAAGCCTTCGACGAGCGAGTCGGTCGTCTGCTCGTGCTGCCCGTTGTACAGAGTGATCGACTGACCAGAATCCCCCGAGGAGGAGCCGCCGCAGCCTGCCAGCACGCCCGCCGCCAGCGACAACGCGGCAAGCACGGCAAGGAGACCCCTCGACCGTCGTGTTCTTCTCATGAGTGTCTCCTCGTAGTTCACGGTTCGATCCCTGGGCAGAGGGCCTTGATCGTGCTCGTCGCGCTGTTCACCGCTGTCGTGGCGCTGCTCGCGCCGTCGCTGGCAGTGAACTGTTGATATGCCGAGGCGAGGTCGCTGATCGCGCTCGCGAGCTTGGTGTCGCTGGTGTGGATTTCGTGCAATGGGAGAATCTGTGCCTGCGCGTGACCGACGGGGTCGGCTTCGGGGTCCGGCCCGTCGCTCAGCGCTGCTTCCACCCGCTTGCACGTCTGCTGCTTGACCTGGGCGCTGGTCAACGGCTTGGAGGAGGAGCCGCAGGCGGTCAACAGCACGGCCGGCAGCACCGTCAACAACAGCGCTGCGATCACCGTCCTCAGCGCATTGCCGGCTCGCTTGCCGTGATGGGGGCCGCGGGCGCGTCGCCCCGCGAGGTCGTCAATGGCCGCTTGGTCGTCGATGGCCGTGAGGTCGTCAATGGCCGCGGTCTGTTGCATGTCTGTGTCGATGCTCCTCATGTCCAAGGGTTGTTCGTGTGTTTGGGGTGTGCGTATGTTGGGCATTCGTGTTGCTGGGCGAACGGCGATCAGGAGAACAGCGGCTGTCCAATCCAGCTGCCGGGGCGGGGTGCCCCGGGGGGCACGGCGATGATCACGCTCGCGGTGTGCGTGCTGAATTGGTTGAGCGCGTCGTTGATCGCGAGGTTCTCGAAGATGCGGATGAACCCGGCCCTCGGGTCGCGCTGGTAAGCGCAGAACAAAAGCCCGATGTCGTACTCGAGACCTTGGCGCCACGGCGGCCAGCGCTCGGTGAACTGGTTGACCCCGTCGTTGTAGTTGTAGACGCGGCGCAGAATCCGTACCCCGCGATTGTTCTGCGGCGCGGCCAGACGGACGTGCGCGTCTTCGGGGATCACAGGTTCACCTTCGCGGTCTCTCGCGTTCAGGTCGAGCGGAGCAAGCTCGCGCTTCTCTCCAAGCGGTGCGCCGCTGAGCTTGTGCCGGCCGATGATGTGCTCCTGCTGGGCGGTGGTCAGCGTGTCCCAGCGCTCGATCGTGGTGCGGATGCGGCGGTAGACCATGTAGCTGCCGCCGCGCATCCAGGCGGGCCCCTCGTGTCCGACCCAGATGAAGCGGCCCATCGACGCGGGGTCGCGAACGTTGGGGTTGGCGGTGCCGTCCTTGAACCCGAGCAGGTTCCGCGGCGTGCCCTGCGTCATCGACGCGGTCTGAAACCCGCTCTGCGCCCAGCGCAGCTTCGCCGCCCCGTCCGCGTTGCGGGCGAGCTGGCGGACGGCGTGGAACGCGACCTGCGGGTCTTCGGAGCACGCTTGCACGGTGATGTCGCCGCCGCTGATTTCCTGGTTGATCTCGTCGCCGTGGAATCCGGGCAGTTCCACGAGCGCCGCCGGCCGCCTGGAGGCCAGGCCGTAGCGGTCCTCGCCTTCCTTGCTGAACAGCGTCGGGGAGAACCCGAACGTGATCGTCAGCCTCGCCGGCGCAAGGCCGATCGCCTCACCAGTGTCGGCCACAGCCCTGTGCGGACTCCCCAGGGGCACAGCCGTCTCACCGGCGCACAGGCGCGCGCTCAGCTCGCTCCAGTGGCGCAGCAGATCCGCGACCTCCTTGCGATGGCCGGTCACCAGATCGAACGACGCGAGATACGTCTGGTCCTGCACCGGAGTGATCACCCCGCCCTGGTGAGGGCCGTAGAACGGCTCAACCCCGGCGCCGCGCCTTGCCGTCGGCAAGCCCGCCGCGAGCGCCTGCCCCGCGCTCAGGGCCGAGCCGACGCCGGTCAGCTCGGCTGCGCCGACGGCGAGCGCCGCTCCGCCGCCCGCGAGGAACCCGCGGCGGCTCACTCCAGCGGTTGTGCCTCGTCGTCTCATGCGATCTCAGCCCAGGAGGTCGAGGGTGTTGTTGTCGTCGCGGACGAAGTACACGCCCTTGCCCTTCGGGGCGCTCGCCACGCCGAACAGGTCGCCGCTGCCGGGCGGTGACTGCGCCGCGTCATCGACCAGCCACCTGCTCGCGAGCTGCTTGCCCGCGGCGGAGATTTCCACGAGCTTGCCGTTTTCGGCGTTTACGACGAGCAGATCACCATTCGGCGCGGTCGTCATCCCGAGCGGCCCCTGCAACAGATGGCCGGAGGTCAGGACCGCGCCCGCCCCCGCGCTTTCGTTTCGCGAAGTGGCGTTCGGGATCGCCTCGATGCGGTCGTTCACCCGGTCCGCGACATACAGCGTGCCGTTTGGCTCGAGCACCAGTCCGGTCGGGCCGATCACGAACGCCCCCGAGCTCGCTTCCTCGGTCAGCCCGCCCGCGATCACCGTTTCGGATGTCACCGTCGGCATCCCGGAGCCGGGGACCTGGAGTCCGATCCGCAGCACCGTTCCCTTCTGCACCTTGCCTTGGCCGGGAGCGCCCACGCCGAACATCACGTTGTCCACGAACAAGGTCGCAGCACCAGCCGATTCGGTGGTGGCCATGTCCCACGGCCCGTCGATGTTCGGGCCGGAGATCGTGCCTGCGACCGTGCCTTCGGGGGTCAGCACGATCAGGCAGCCAGCGCCGGCGGTCTTGGTCGTGCCGTCGGTGCTCGGAGCGCTGCCGACGAGCACATCCCCATCACCCAGGACCGTCATCGCGGTCGTGAGCCCGACGCCGCCCGGGCAGCCCGAGAGCGTCCGCGGGATTTCCGCGAACAGGCTCACCTTCCCGCCGGGGGTGACCTGAACGATCGTGGAGCCGGTGCCCTGGTCGTTGCCCTTGTCGTTGAAGTTGTTGACCAGCAGATCGCCCTTCACGAGCTTCCCCCACGAGGAGGGCACCACGAGCAGCGCATACGGGTTCACATCCCCGTTCGCCGGGACCGTCGAGGCGACCGTCTTGATCCCGTGCAGCCCTTCGATGAACGGCCTGGGCTTGGCACTGCCCTTCGTCTTGCGATGGCGCGCCTTCGGCTTCGAGCGGGACGCGTGCGCGACCGTGCCCCGGCCCGGGGACGCGCCAGGCGCCGCCAGAGCACCGGTGGCGCCGGCGGCGAGCACGACCAGCGTGAGCGCGACTGCAAGCGCCGCGGGCAGGGAGCGAGAGCGCGGCCGAGCCGGCCCCGAGCCTGCTGTGCGCCGAGCGATCCAGTGGGTCTGCGACATGGAAGAAGGGCCTCCTTGGAGCTGGAATTCCGACTCATCGGGTTGGGTATGCGGCCGGGCACCATACCACAACTTAGGCAAACCTAATTAGGATGCCCTAAGTCACCCGTTGCGGGCCATAGGGCCTTTCGGGCTGAGCTTGGCTAGAGCGTGGCGGCGGCCTGGATCCCTAGGGTGCGAGAGCATTTCTGCGGTCGGCTAGGGCTTACTGGATGGTTGTGGCAGCCCTGCTCGGCACGCGGGTCGATTCCTCTTCGCACCGGCTCGGCGTCCGGGTCTTAGGATCGCGTGGTCATGGATGGGCTGCTCGAGCGGGAGCGGGAGCGATCGGCGATTCGCAAGGCATGTGCGGCCGTCACGGGCGGCGCCGGCGGGGTGATCCTGGTCGCCGGTGAGGCTGGGATCGGGAAGACCGCTCTGCTGCACGAAGCGCGTCGTATGGCCGGCGAGCTGGGTCTCCGCGTGTTGCGCGCGTCGGGTGCGACGCTCGAGCGGGACTTCGGATACGGGGTGGTGCGTCAGCTGCTCGAACGCGAGGTGCACTCGCTCGCGAACGTCGAGCGCGAGCAGTTGTTCCTCGGGCCGGCGACGCCCGCGGCGGATGTCTTCGGCCTCACGTTGCGTGGTGGCGGCTTGTCGCGTGATACCGATCGCGCCTTCCTGGTTCGTCATGCGCTCGTCTCATTGGTCTGCGCGCTGGCGCAGCGCGAGCCGATGGTTCTGATCGTGGACGACTTGCAATGGGTTGACGGTGCGTCGCTGCGCTGGCTTGCGCACCTGGCGAGACGGGTCGAGGACGTGCCGCTGCTGCTGATGATGGCCCAGCGCAGCGGCGAGCAGTCCGCCTCGGATGACGCGCTGGCCGACCTGCACGAACTGGCCGGGGATGCGGTGTTGCTGCCGGCGACGTTGAGCGCGAAAGCGGTGAGCGCGCTGGCGGTTGGCGAGCTCGGCGCCGCCGACGCCGACTTCACGGCTCGCTGCCATCGCGCGACGGCGGGCAACCCGCTGCTCGTTCGGGAGCTGTTGCGCGCGGCGCGTGAGGATGCCTTGAGCCCCACGCAAGAGTCAGCCGAGCGCTTGGAAACGCTGGCGGCACAGCGTTTGGGCGATCGTGTCGTGCGGCGTCTGGCGCGCCTGAGTGGGGACGCACGCGAGCTCGCCGGCGCGGTCGCTGTGCTGGAGACGGGCGAGCTGTGGCACGCGGCCGCGCTCGCCGGGCTCGCCGAGCAGCAGGCACGAGCGGCAGCGGATGAACTGCACAACGCCGGGCTGTTGGCGGGCGAGCTTCCGTTGCGCTTCGTGCACCCGCTGTTGGGCGCCGCCGTCGAGGCGGATCTGTCTCCGGCACGGCGGGCCAGCGCCCATCGCCGCGCGGCCGTCCTGCTGGACGCCGATCCCGTTCGTGCCGATGAGGCGATGGTGCATCTGCTGCGGGCCGACCCGACCGGCGATCCGTGGGCGGTCGAGCGTCTGTGCACGGCAGCCACCCGCGCGCTCGACCGCGGAGCGCCTGACGCCGCCGTGGCGCTGCTGGAGCGAGCGCTCTTGGAGCCGGCCGGTGACGCGCATGGGCGCGTGGTGGGCCAGCTGGCGCGGGCGCACCGCAGGCTTGGGCACAGCACCCGGGCGGTTGAGTACTTCGCGCAGGCGCAGGCCCTCTGCGCGCGCAGCGAACGCGAGGCGTTCGCCCGGGAGCGCGGGTGGACGCTCGCCGAACGGAACCGGTGCGAGGAGGGCGCGGCCGTGCTCGACGCGGCGATCGCGGAGCTCGACGGCTCCGAGGAGGAGGTGCGCCAAGCACGGTTGCGTCTGGAGGCGGACTACTCCGCGGTCGCTTTCTCGGGCGACACACTGGCCGGCGAGGGGATCGAGCGGATCGAGCGCGCCGCCGCGGGGCTGACCGGCTCGAGCGCCGCCGAGCGCGCGGTGCTCATGGGTGCAGCGTGCGCGCGCTACTGGACGGCGAGCGTGGACGCGGACACGTTCGTGGCCGATGTCGAGCCGCTGCTTCGCGGCGAGAACGTACTCGACGAGTTGACTCCCGGCAGCCTCGCGCGCGTTCAGCTCGTGCTGGCCGTGTTCCACGCCGACCGTGTGGAGCAGGCGATGGCGATCTTGGACGAGTGGCTGCCACGCGAGCGCCGTCGCGGAGACGTGCCCCTGCTGGGTGGATACCTGAACGCGAGGTCGCGGATCCTGGCGTTCCTCGGACAGCTGCGCGAGGCCGAGCAGGTGGCGCGCGAGGGCCTCTCGTACGACACGGCGTTCGTGCACTCCTGGGGGCAGCCCTCGATGCTCGCCGCGCTGATCACCCCGCTGGTCTGGATGGGTCGCATCGAGGAGGCTCAACAGGCGCTTGACGAGCGCGAGCCCGACGGTCCGATCGGGCCGGTCGGCACATTCCACATCGCGCGGATGGAGTTGCGTTGCGCGCAGGGCCGTTACGAGGAGGCGGTCGCGGATGCGGAGGAGCTGATCGAACGCCTCGCGGCCCGCAGGCACGGGGGCATACGGCTGCTGGACGTCGCCGCAGCCACGTTCCTCGCTGCGGGCGACCACGAGCGGGCGGCACGGGTCGCGCGGGACGGGCTCGAGGTCGCTCGGCGCTGGGGGGCGCCGAGTACGATCGCGCCGAACCTGCGCGTGCTGGGACTGGCGACCCGCGAGGAGCAGCCGCTCGTCGACGCGGTCGAGCTGCTCGAGGACGGCCCATTTCAGCTCGAACTGTCACGTTGCCTGCTGTCGCTCGGTTCGCACCTGAGACGAACACGGCGGCGCTCGCAGGCGCGCGAGCCGTTGCGTCGGGCGCTCGATCTTGCGCACCGCTGCGGCGCCCAGCCGCTTGTCGGTGCGGCGCGCGCAGAGCTGAAGGCTTGCGGTGCGCGGCCGCGCACGCCGGCATTGAAAGGCTTGGAGAGTCTGACGACGAGCGAGCGGCGGGTCGCGGAGCTGGTCGCCGCTGGGAGCTCCAACCCGCAGGTGGCCCAGAGCCTGTTCATCACACGGACGACGGTCGAGGCGCATTTGCGCAGCATCTTCCGCAAGCTCGAGATCACCTCCCGTCACCAACTCGGCCCGCTGCTGCAGGCAAAAGATCCTTGAGGCTCAACGATGCGGGAGCGGCGCGCCATTGCGAGGATGCGCGCATGACGAGCACAGCGACGCACCCGTCGAGTCAGACCGCAACCGAAGAGCAGCCGAAGCTGTCGCAGACGATCCCTGCGGCCTTCCAGGCATCCGCCACCCGCGTGCCCGATCGCGTAGCGCTGCGTACCCTCGGGGGCGGCACGAGCCTCACGTGGGCGCAGTACGCCCAGGCGGTCGAGCGAGCCGCCGGTGCCCTGGCGGGGCTCGGAGTGCGCCGTTCCGACCGCGTGGCGTTCCTCTCGCGCAACAGTCCACAACTTGCGATCTGGGAGGTCGCGGCGCTACACCTGGGCGCCGCGACAGTGGTGCTGTATGTGGCCTCACCGACCGCCACGATCGAGCACATCCTGAAAGACAGCGACCCGCGGGTGCTGATCGTCGAACCGGACCTCGTCGATCGACTGGACGAAGTCCGGCATGACGTGGCGCACGTAATCGCCCTCGACGGCACGTCTTGCCTCGAGAACCTGTTGACACCGCGAGACTTCTCTTTCGGCCAGGCCTGGCAGGAGGTGCGGCCCGATGATCTGCTTGCCATCTGCTACACGTCGGGCACGACCGGGCCACCCAAGGGCGTGGAGTGGGAGCACGCCGCGCTGATGAGATCGCTGGAGAGGTTCGACCTCGTGCATCCCGAACCCGATGGCTGCCGCGACATCTCCTTCGGCCCGTTCGCGCACATCGGCGAGCGCGCCTGCGGGCACTGGCGCGGTCTGGTGCGCGGATCGACGAGAACGATCTGTGCCGATCCGACCGAGCTGCCGGCAGCGCTGCTGGACGCCCGCCCCACGTTTCTGTGGGGCTCCCCGCGCGTGTGGCAAGCACTGAAGAGGGCGCTCGAGTCCACGCTCGCCCAGCACGAGCGGAGTGCGCTCGACCGCGCCACCGCGCGTCTGCGCCGCGTCGCGGAGGGCGAGCCGGCGCCCTCGCTCAGCGAGGCGGATCAGAACACGCTGGCGCAGCTGCGCGCCCGGGTAGGACTGGACCGGCTGGGTCGCGCGTTCACAGCCGCCGCTCCCTGCCAGCTCGCGATCCAGGAGCACTACCACGCGCTCGGGGTTCCGTTTGCCGAGTTCTACGCGATGAGCGAGCTCGGCGCCCCGACATGCGGCGCGCTGGGGGTCTCGGACCTCGGAACCGTGGGCCGTCCGGTCCCAGGGTATGAGGTGACTCTCGCCGCCGACGGCGAGGTGCTCGTCCGCACGGACAGTCGCGCTCGCGGCTACCGCAACCGGCCCGAGGAGACAGCCGAGACGTTCGATCGCGACGGGTTCGTCGGCACAGGCGATGTCGGGGCGCTCGACGAGCAGGGCCGCCTGCGGATCATCGACCGCAAGAAGGAGTTCCTGATCGACGAACACGGACACAACACCGCGCCCGCGCCGATCGAGTCAGCCCTCAAGAGCGCCTGCCCGTTGATCGGCCACATCTGCCTGGTGGGCGAGGGACGCCCGTATCTTGCCGCCCTCGTCCTGCTGGAACCATCCGAGCTCGCCGCAGACCCCACAGCCCAAGCCCAGGTCGCGGACGCGATCGAGCGTCTGAATGCATCGAGCGATCCGCGCGAGCGCATCCGGCGACACACGATCCTGATTGCTCCGTGGCTTCCCGGCGAGGAGCTCACCGAGACGCTGAAGCTGCGCCGCAAACGAATCGCCGAAAGGCACGCCGATACGATCGCGGCGATGTACTGACGCGCTGCTCGAGTCGTGAGCGTTTCTGGCAGCGAAGCAGGGATCGCACGCTCAGCGCTTTGGCCGAGCATCTTACAATCGCGCTCGCCGAGGTTCGGCACGGCGAGAGCTTCTCGGACACGGCTTCACGATCCTCGCGGTCTGACATTGCTGGGATGCGATGCCCGGGGCTGCTCGTTGAAAGCTGCAACCCTTATCGGCCGCGTCGGGATCGACTAGCCTTCCCGTCGGGCCGGGCATTGGAAGGGTGGCAGAGCGGTTGAATGCACTGGTCTTGAAAACCAGCAGGCGGTAACCCCGCCTCGGGGGTTCGAATCCCCCCCCTTCCGTCGCGCTTCTCAGGTGACCGGCGCGCGCCGTACATCGCCATCGCCCCAAAAAGCCTTTAGGCATTTCAAACTACACTTGGGCCGTGGCGTCGGCTTCGCATCTGAGCGTTACCCGCTTCGGCCTACAGATTCCGAGCTTCACCTACCCGGGCGTCGACGAGCGCGAGCTCTTCAACCGCGTCGCCGACATCGCTGGAGCCGCCGACGAGTCGGGCTTCGACTCGGTCTGGGTGATGGACCACTTCTACCAGATACACATGGTCGGTCCGCCCACCGATCCGATGTTCGAGGCCTACACGCTGCTCGGCGCGATCGCGGCGCGCACCAGCAAGGTCAGCCTCGGGGCGATGGTCACCGGCGTCACATACCGCAACCCGGCGCTGCTGGCAAAGCAGGTCACGACGCTCGACGTGATCTCTGCCGGCAGGGCAATCCTCGGCATCGGCGCAGCCTGGAACGAAGAAGAGCACGCCGGCTACGGCTTCGAGTTCCCGCCGATCGGCGAGCGCATGGATCGTCTCGAGGAGGCCCTGCAGATCTGCCGTGCGATGTTCACCGAAGACGCCCCCAGCTTCAGCGGCCGCCACTACACGATCTCGCAGGCGCTGAACGTGCCCCGGCCGGTGCGCCCGCAGGGCATTCCGATCCTCGTCGGCGGCGGCGGCGAGCGCCGCACGCTGGCGCTCGTCGCCAAGTACGCCGACGCCTGCAACCTGTTCGGCGATCTGGCCACCGTCCGCCACAAGCTCGACGTGCTCGAGCGCCACTGCGAGGCGGTCGGCCGCGACCCCGCCACGATCACGAAGACGCGTCTCGGCGGGCTCGTGATCGCCGACACCGCTGAGCTGGCAGAGCGCAAGGGCGCCGAGATGGCGCAGGCGCGCAAAATGGACCCCGAGCGCTACCGCGGCTACGTCGTGGCCGGCGATCCCGACTCGGTGTGCGAGCAGCTGAGGGCCTATTTCGATGCGGGCCTCGACGGGCTGATCTTCAACATGCACGACGCCCAGGATCTCGAGCCGGTCCGTCTCGCCGGCGAGACCCTGAGCCGGGCGTTCGCCTGACCGCTGGAGCAAGGCCCTCGGGTGAGCACCGGGAGGGCTCTCGCCTGACCATTCAGCTGCGCCGCCGTGCGAGCGCGGGGGGCGAACGTTACGGCTGTCGCGGCAAAGGAGCTCGCCCCCGCAGCTATGATCAGCGCCGATCATGGGTCCGGAGAGTGAAGATGAGTCGGCATTCCACCTGCTGCTCGATCCCGACGAGGTGGCCGTGACGGCCAGCGCGCTGCGGCTGCTGATCTCGGACGAGGCCCATCAACCCGAGATCCGTGGTCTCGCCCGCGCCGTGCTTGCGCGCCTGTCCGAGCCGACCGGCGCCGAGGCTGGCACTCCGGCTTCCGAGCAGCCGCAGTCGCTCGCGGATGGGCGGATCGTGAGCATCCCGCTGTCCCCGCCGGAGATGAAGATCACCCACACGGCGGTCAGGCTGCTCATCAACGACCTGCAGCGCGAGCAGCACGACGAGCGCCAGGTCCTCTGGCACGTGATCGAGAAGCTTCCCGACGAGCATGTGATTCGCGCGATCACGATCGAGTAGCACGAGAAGCTCTCGACGAGCATGTGATTCGCGCGATCACGATCGACAAGCACGCATCACGATCGAGTAGCACGCGCTATTCCCAGGCCGCGTCGCGGGCGCTATGATCGCGCCGGGAGGGTCTGAATGTCACTCGTCAGGGGCACGCTCGGTCGAGGCAACGAGGTTGTGAGGGAGTACGCGCCTTCGGTGGGCAGGGCGCAACAGTCGATCGGGAGGGCGCAATGGACGCGCGCCTGACGCGTCGCCAGCTGCTGCAAGCAGGAGCGGCGGCGGGAACGGTGGCGCTCACGGCCGACCCGCTGATCCAGCGCGCGCTCGCGTCCGGGCCGCGCACGGGCAAGCTCACCGACATCGAGCACGTCGTGATCCTGATCCAGGAGAACCGTTCGTTCGACCACTACTTCGGCACGCTCCCGGGCGTGCGCGGCTTTGGGGACGAAGCGGCGCGCAGCACCTTCTACCAGCCGGGATATCCGGCGCCCGGGTACGAAGGCGTGCTGCTTCCGTTTCATCTGGAAACCGAAGGCAGGCCGCAGTGCTTTCCGGATATCACGCACAAGTGGCTCGCCCAGCACGAAAGCTGGGATGGCGGCGCCATGGACGGATTCGTACGTGCCCATCTCGCGTCCGACGGGCCCGAAGCCGGTCCCGCCACGATGGGCTACTACGAGCGTGACGACATCCCGTTCTACTTCGCGCTCGCCGAAGCCTTCACGGTCTGTGACAACTACTACTGCTCGGTGCTCGGGCCGACCGATCCCAACCGCCTGTACAGCATGTCGGCCACGATCGACCCCGACGGAACGGGCGGGGGCCCGCTGGTGGAAACGCTCGGGCCGCCGCAGCGCGAGAAATTCGAAGGGCGCTTCACGTGGACCACGATGCCCGAGCAGCTGTCGGCCGCGGGCGTGAGCTGGAAGGTCTACACGGGCACCGGCCTCGGCGTGTTCGACAACGTGCTCACCTATTTCGAGGCGTATCAGAGCAACCCCGCGCTGGCGGCGCTCGCGTTCGATCCGCTCTACCCGTGCGACTTCTCGGCCGACCTGCACAACGACGAACTGCCGCAGGTCTCGTGGGTGCTCACCTCGCTCGAGGAAACCGAGCACCCGGGCTTCTCGACCGCGAAGGTCGGGGAGCACGCGGTCCAGCGGCTGTTGCGCAGGCTCCAAAGCCATTCGCGCATCTGGCACAAGACCGCGCTGTTCATCACATGGGACGAGAACGGAGGGTTCTTCGACCACGTCGCGCCGCCCGTTGCGCCCGCCGGCACCCCGGGCGAGTATCTGACGGTGCCCGACGTCACCGAAGACGCTGGAGGCGTGAGCGGTCCGATCGGGCTCGGCTTCCGGGTGCCGATGCTCGTGGTCTCGCCATTCAGCCGCGGCGGCTACCTGTGCTCGGACGTCTTCGATCACACCTCGACGCTGCGTTTCCTCGAGACGCGCTTCGGCGTCGAGGTTCCCAACCTCAGCCAGTGGCGGCGCGAGACCACCGGCGACCTCACGAGCGCCTTCAACCTCGTCAAGGCCAAAGAAGGCAAGGCCGAACTGCCTCACATCAAGCTGCACTCCGACGAACTGGTTGACGGTGGCTGTGCCGTGTCCATGCCGGTGACGGTGCCCCCGAACTCGTTTCCGGAAGAGCCCTCGCGCGAATGGCGCCAGCCGAGCGGGCTGTAAGGGCGGGCGCAGGCCTCAATCACCGCTCGACGTGATCTCGGCGAGCAGATACGATCCGTCGCGGGATGCGTGGGAGGGCCCGTTTCGGGCCAGGAGGGCCGCGCGTGCGCCGAGGGATATCACGAGTTGCGGCGCGGCTCGGAACTGGGACAACGGCGATCACGTTGATCGCCGGGCTCGCGAACGCCCACGCCGGCCTAGCTGTTGCGTCCGGATCGTCTCTTGCCGGCCTTCCATCTGCTGCCGGATCGCCTTTCGCCGGCCTTCCATCTGCTGCCGGATCGCCTCTTGCCGGCCTTCCATCCGCTGCCGGATCGTCCGTCGCCGGCCTCCGGCTCGCTACCGGACCGTCGATCACCGCCGCGCCGGTCGCCGGCGGACCATCTGTCGCCGGCTCGCCCGCGGCTGCTGAACGACCGCGCGTTCACCGCGCCTGCCACGCGCCGCGCCCGGGCGCTGCCGCCTGTCAAGGGCTGAGGCTGGTCGCGGCCTCGCTGCCGGCGGACGAGCGCGCGGCAGCGACCAGTCCCGCCAACATCAGCCCGCGCGCGCGCGTCGGGCCGACGGTTACCTACACCTCTCCGCTTCCCGGCTACCTCACTCCGGAAGAGCTGCGCGATGCGTATGCGCTGCCGAGCGAAACGACGCCCGCCGCCGGCCAGACCATCGCGCTGATCGACGCCTACGACGACCCCACCGCCGAAGCCGACCTGGGCGTGTTCGACGAACAGTTCGGCCTGCCCGCCTGCACCAGCGCGAACGGCTGCTTTCGCAAGGTAAACGAGGAAGGCAGCGCCAGCCCGCTGCCGCCAGAGCAGGGCGAATGGGCGTCGGAGATATCGATCGACCTGCAGATGGCCCACGCCATCTGCCAAGCCTGTCACCTGCTGCTCGTCGAGGCCAGCAGCGAAAAATTCACCGACCTGGGCACGGCCGTCAATACCGCCGCCGGCGCCGGCGCGACCGAGATCAACAACTCCTACGTCGGTCCTGAGAAGGCGTCCTACGCCACCTACGGCAGCCGCTACTACGAACATCCGGGGATCGCGCTGACGGCGGCCTCCGGCGACTGCGGCTACCTCAATCAGGCCTGTCCGAGCGAACCCACCGTGGTCAACTTCCCCGCGAGCTCGCCGAACGTGATCGCCGTCGGCGGCACCGCCCTGAGCGAAACCGGCCAGGGCTGGACCAGCACGGTCTGGGACGAAAGCGGCAGCGGCTGCAGCGTCGTGTTCAGCGCACCGCCGTGGCAGCTTGGCGTCGGTGACTTCTCACAGACCGGCTGCGGCTCGGCGCGCTCGGTTGCCGACGTGGCCGCCGTCGGCGATCCCGAAACCGGCGTGGACATCTACGACAGCACGCCCGAAGGCGGCGGTGAACCGCTCGGCTGGGGGGTATGGGGGGGCACCTCGGTCGCGGCCCCGATCGTCGCGGCCGAGCTCGCGCTCGCGGGTGGCGCCGATGGCGCCGCCGATCCGGCGGCCACGCTGTACGCGCACGAAGGCCAGAGCGAAGCTCTGGATGACGTGGTCACAGGCAGCAACGGGTCCTGCGGCGACACCACCGCCTGCCAGGCGGCGCCCGGCTATGACGGACCCTCCGGCCTCGGCAGCCCATTCGGGTTGGGTGCCTTCGTGGTGCCCGAACCGCCGATGAGCGCCGCGCCTCCGACCGTGTCCGGATTCGCCGAAGTGGGCCAGACGTTGCGACTGACCGAGGGCGACTGGACGGGTCGGCCGTGGTCGATCAGCGACCAATGGGAGGACTGCGCCACCAACGGGACTCACTGTGCTCCGATCGCCGGCGCGACCGGAGCGACCTACACGCTCGTGCAGAGCGATCTGGGCTCGACCATACGCGTGCAGGAGACCGCCACCAATGCCGGCGGCCCTGGATCGCCGGCGCTGTCGGCGCCGACCGCGCCCGTCAGCTCAAACGTTCCGCTGATCAAAGACTTCACACCGGCCAAGGGCATCACGGGCAGCGTCGTCGTCGTCGAAGGCGCCGGCCTCGGGAGCGCCGGCGAAGTGCAGTTCGACGGTCTCGCCGCGAGCTTCACCGCCGTCCGTCCCACCGAGCTCGAAGCGATCGTGCCCGACGGGACACGGGTCGGCAAGCTCACCGTGACCGCTCCGGCCGGCAGCGCAAAGAGCGCGACCAAGTTCACGCCGACGCTGTCGCTGACGGGATTCTCGCCGGCGCGCGCCAAGCCGGGCAAGACGGTCACCGTCAAGGGACTCGGTTTCAACCACAGCTCGCAGGTCAGCTTCGGCGGGGTCGCCGCGGCGAGCGTCGTGTACGAATCGGCCAAGAAGCTCAAGGCGATCGTGCCGGCGGAAGCGCGAGCCGGCCCCCTCACCGTCACAAACACCGCCGCCCCGGATGGCACCGTCAGCAGCACCAAGCGCTTCACGCCGTGAGGCAGATCGAGGCGCTCAGTCGGGCTCGGGCGCTTCGACCGCAAACACGATGTGGCGCCGCGCGATCGTCAGGTAGGGGAAGCGCTCCACGTCTCCGCCCGACAGCGGCTCCACCGAGACGTCGGTGAGCGTCAGAAAGTCGCGCTCCGGAGCGTTCAGCACGTCCGAGACCCGGCTGCGATAGCCGTCGCGAGCCAGCGTCATAAAGCCGACAATGTGATGGCGCTCTGTCTCGACGCGCACGCGCTCACGCCGATGGTCCATGTTGCGAACCTCCTTGGCGCCGGGCTCACCGGGATCGCGGCTCGCGCCACGCTCGACCTCAGGATTGCTCACCACTGCATTATCGGGGACAGCGGCCGGCAGCATGAGCCGCGTCTGTCCGCAAGGCCATCGGCCGCGGCCCGGCCCGCATCACGGCCGCACCGCATAGGTCCTGGTCAAGCTGGAGCGGAGTCCGGTCGGGCCGATGGCGAGGATGTGGACGGTCACGGTCATCGCGCCGGTCGCGCCGACGGCGCGGCGCAGCTCGCGCAACGACGTTCTGCTCAGGCGCAGTCGCACGTGACCGGCGGCGTTGGCGGGGAGCGGGCGCGTGGCGGTGAGCGTTACCGTGCGCCGGAGCGAGCCCGTGGCCGCGAGCTTCGCCGTGACGCTGATCCTGCAGCGTCGCTGGCAGCTGACCGACAGCGCGACCGCTCGTCGCACGAGCACGCCCGCGCTGCGCGCGAGGCCGATGTGGACGACCGGCGCGACGTTCAGCGGCGGCGGCCAGGCGCCGGGGGTGACGCAGCCGACGCCCGCGGGCGAGGCCGGGTCGAAACGCTCGACACGGTTGTTGTTGGTGTCGGCCACGTACACGCTGCCTTCGCACCCCACCGCGATCGCCGTCGGCTGCGAGAGGTCGCCGAGCGCGCTGCCGCGCTGGCCCCACTTGGCGAGATATTCGCCGGTTTCGTTGAACACCTCGATGCGGTTGTTGGCGGCGTCCACCACATACACGCGCCCGGACGCGTCGACCGCAACTCCGGTCGGATCATGCAGCATCCCGCTGGCCGAGCCGAGCACGCCGAACTCGCCCGCGACAGCCCCGTCGGGGGCCAGCTTGACGATGCGGTCGTTGCCGCTGTCGGCAACGTAAACGTAGCCCGATGGCGCGACCGTCACGCCTTCGGGATGATCGAACGCCCCCGACTGTGAGCCCGGAGCACCGTTCCCGCCTTCGGCGCCCACCTTCGCGAGCAGCGTGCCTGTGGACGAGTAGATCAGGACGCGGTTGTGTTCGGCGTCGGCCACATACAGCTCGCCCGTGCTCGCAGACACCGCCACCGAGCCGGCACCGTTGAGCAGCGCCCCGCCGAGCTCGCTCGGACCGCCGATTTCCGAGAGATATGTGCCTTCTCCCCACAGGCGCGCGATCCGCCCGTTGCCCGGGTCGGCGACGTAGACGGCGCCGCGCGGGTCGAACGCAATCCCGGCAGGTTCCACGAAGTTGGACTTGGCACCGCCGGTCTGCGACCACGAGAACAGGAAGGCACCGCCGCCGGCCGAGTACGCCTCGACGCGGTTGTTGTCGGTGTCGGACACGAACAGGCGTCCACTGGGGTCGACGCCGATTCCTCGCGGCGCGGTCAGCACGCCCGGCGAAAGCGCCGGCGTTCCGATCGTGCGCAGGTACCGGCCGGTTGGGTCGAACACCTCGATGCGATCGTTGGCCGTGTCGGCGACATAGCTTTCACCGGCTGCATTGGCCGCGATCGCACGCGGATAGATCATCTGGCCCTGCCCGGATCCGCGTCCGCCCCAGGAGCGCATGTAATCGAGCTCGGGGTTCAGCTCGACCACGCGGCTGTTCATGTCGTCGGCCACGTACACGTTGCCGGCCGCATCCAGCGCGACGCCGTAGGGGTAGGAGAACTGTTCGGGACCGCTGCCCGCTTCGCCGTCCTGTGACTCGAACGTCCCTTCGGGGCCGAATTTCTGGATCCGGTCGTTGTCGTCGTCAGCGACCACGACCTCATCGCCGTTGGCCGCCAGGCCGTGCGGATAGTTGAACTCCCCCGGGCCGTCGCCCTCTGAGCCCCATTCGATCGCTTCGCCGCCGTCGAGGTTGAAGCGCTCGATGCGATCGTTGCCCGAGTCCGCCACGTACACGTATTCGCCTGCCACCGCGATGCCGCCGCCCGGAGGCTCGGCGGGATTCTGCGTCGATAGGAAGCGGAACTCCCCGAGCCCGCTGCCGGCATGTCCCCATGAGGTGATGAATTCCCCCGACGAGTTGAACTTCTCGATGCGGTCGTGGCTCGAATCAACGACGTAGACGTCGCCGGCAGCGTCCGTGGCGAGGCCGCCGATCGGCCCGAACTGACCGTGGCCCGACCCGTAGGAGCCCCACTCGCCGATGAACGCGCCGGTCGAGCTGAACTTCTGCACGACGTAGCTGAGCTGGTCGGCGACGTACAGATCGCCTTCGGGGCCGAGCGCCACCGCCTCCGGGAAGCGCAGCACCGACTCGGCGCGCTGGCCGATGATCGCCGCCGACGCGTACGGGCAGGCGGACGCCGCGCCGGCACCCGGACACGCTTCCGCGCGCGCCGCCGGCGCCGCCAGCAACGCCTCGCACGCCCACGCCAGCACGACGGCGAGAGCCAGCACGAGATCCACCCCAGAGCGTCCCCCGATTCGGGCCATCGCCGATCGACGTTAGGGGATGCACTCGAACCGGCGGGCCGGTTCAGGCCAGTTCTTTACATCTCCCGGACAGGTGTGCGAGCGTCAGGCCGGCGGCGCCGGCGCCGAGCTCACCGGCTCGGAGGCGCCCACCGGCTCGGAGCTGCGCGCGTGCAGGCCCGCGCGCCCGGGCGGCACCGTGGCGGTGAAGGCCTGCGCGCTCACACGCACGGGACCCGTCTCGTGAGTCGGGCGATTGCGCTCTTCGCGCACGATGTACAGCGGGCGGTGCTTGACCTCGTCATAGATGCGCCCGACGTACTCGCCGATCACGCCCAGCGCGATCAGTTGAATGCCGCCGAGCAGCAGGATCGCGATCGTGATCGAGCCGAAGCCGGGCAGATACGAGCCCGTGATGCGCAGCGCGAGCACCACCGGGATCGCGATGAACGCCACGCCCGCCGACAGCAGGCCGGCATACGTGGCCAGCTGCAGCGGGAGGTGCGAGAACGAGGCGATCGCGTCAAGCGAGAAGCGCAGCATCTTGCGCAGCGTGTACTTCGTCTCTCCCGCTTGGCGCGCTTCGCGCTCGTAGGGAACCGCGGTCTGCGAGAAGCCGACCCATACGGTCATGCCGCGCAGGAACCGCGAGCGCTCGGTCATCGACAGCAGCGCGTCCAAGGCGCGCCGATCGAGCAGGCGAAAGTCGCCCGAGTTGGGCTCGAGGTCGACCTGCGCGAGCTTGTCGAACAGCTTGTAGAACCACGATGCCGTGGCGAGCTTGAAGGCCGTCTCGCCCTCGCGCTGACGACGCACGGCGTACACCACATCGGCCCCGGCGCTCCAGCGGGCCAGCATCTCGCCGATCAACTCGGGCGGATCCTGGAGGTCGGCATCGATCATCGCCACCACGTCGCCGCGCGCGTGCTCGAGGCCGGCGGTCAGCGCCGCCTGATGGCCGAAGTTGCGCGACAGATGGACCACGCGCACGCGCGGGTCGGCGTCGGCGATGCGATCGAGCAGCTCCGGGGTCCGGTCGCTCGAGCCATCGTTGACGAGGATCAGCTCGAACGGGTGGCCGGTCACCGCGTCAACTGTGCGGCGAACGAACTCGTCGATCAGCTCCTCCTCGTCGTAGACGGGAGCCACGACGCTGAGCAGGTGGGGGGTGCGATGCGAGGACGACGGCATGCGAGGCACTACAACGGTAGGGCGTTCGGGGAGAATCTATCGTTGATCTCCGCGTGAATGTGCCGCTGAACCAAATCGACCGACCCGAGCGCCCGGCCCAGGCCGCCGACGCCTCGCCCTCGCCGGGCTCGGCCGTCAGCCTGCGGCTGCCGCTGATCGTGCAGTTCCTGAAGTTCGGCATTGTCGGCATCTCGAACACGCTGCTCGCGTTCGCCATCTACACGCTGCTGATCAAGGTGTTCGGCGTCTGGTACGTCGCCGCATCGGGCATCGGCTTCGCGGTCGGCGCCGTGAACGGGTTTCTGCTGAACCGCAGGTGGACGTTCAAAGAGCACACCGGCGACGCGCTCACGCCCGTGCGCTGGGCGATCGTGCAGAGCTGCGGGCTGGGCTGCAACCTCGGCCTCGTCTACCTGTTCGTGAGCGGCGCCGGCCTCGACGAGCTGGTGGGGCAGGCATTTGCGACGGCGATCGTGACCGTGCTCACGTTCGGGGTCAACAGATCGTGGACCTTCCGCGAACGCCCCGAGCCGGCCCCGCAGCGAGCCCTCTAGCGCGCTAGCGGAACAGGGCGAGCAGCGACAGGCCCGCTGGGATGCGACCGCCGCGTCCGATGATCTCGGCCTCGATCCTCAAGGGCCGCTCGAGCAGCCAGTTGGCGGGTTCGGGCGGCACCCACAGGTCGAGACTGGACTCGGTCGTCTTCCTCGAGAGCCTGTCCAGGACGCGCAGCACGATCGCCACCGGCAGCAGCAGCGCATTGAAGTAGGTGCTCCGCACGCTTTCCCAGCCCGCCTGCTCGGCCACACGCAGGAGCGAGCGCCTCGTATAACGGCGGTGATGGTGGTTGATCACGTCGTGACCACTCCACAGCCACTGATAGGCGGGCACGGTGATCAGCAAGCAGCCGCCGGGCGCGACCACACGACGGAGCTCGCGCAGGGCCGCCAGGTCGTCGGCGAGGTGCTCGATCACGTCGAGCGAGACCGCGAGATCGAAGCTCGCGGACGCAAACGGCATCTCCAGCACGGAGCCTTCGATCACCTCGCCGGCGGAGCGCGCGCGCGCGAGCGCCACGCTGGTCGGAGACAGCTCGACGCCCGTGACGGTGCCGTAGCGAGTGAGCTCGACCATGTTGCGCCCGCTGCCGCAGCCGGCATCGAGGATGCGCGCGCCGGCAGGCAGGTGCAACCGGTCGATCACGCGCTCGAGCACGTTGCGGCGCCCGCGGTACCACCAGTGGCGGTCCTCCGCCTGGTGGGTCTGCAGCTCGTAGTCGCGGTCCATCCATCTCGCATCTTTTCCTAAAGGTCCTCTCGGGCGCCGTCTGGCCGGCCGGCTTGCAACCACAGTTGCTCGGATCAGCCCCCGCGTCGCTGAGCCGGTTGGCAGCGCGGCGCGTTGTGCACCAACAGCGTCGCCCGTCGTGAATGGACATGGCGGTCTGTTCTGGACCGACGTTGTGGCCCATCGTGGGGACCGGCGGCGCGGCTGTTGTGAGCCCACACGGCGGCGCGTTGTGGACCTCTAGAACAGAGGTCCAGCCGAGCCCTTGAGAAAAATCTTGGCATGCCATAATATTTCCGCATGGCGATCCAAGAACGTGCGGGGGAGCAGTTGCCGGGCGAACAGGTGCGCTCACCGGCGGTCGAGGACTACTGCAAGGAGATCTTCGCGCTGCAGTCGCGCGGCGACCAACCGGTGTCGACCAACGCCCTGGCACGGCGACTGCGGATCACGCCGGGGTCGGTCTCGGCGATGCTCAAGAAGCTCGACTCCGAGGGCCTGATCGCGCGTGTCCCCTATCGAGGCGTGCGCCTGACGCCCGCCGGGCGCAGGGTGGCGCTCGAGGTGGTCCGTCATCACCGCCTGCTCGAGCTGTTCCTCACCGAGACCCTGCATATGCCGTGGGACCGAGTGCATGCCGAGGCCGAGGTGCTCGAGCACGTCATCTCGGAGGACCTCGAGCAACTGATCGCGGACAAGCTCGGCGAACCCACGCGCGATCCGCACGGCGATCCGATTCCGACCGCGGCGCTCGAGCTGCCCGAGCGCGACAGCAGCCGCAGCCTCGACAGCCTGCAGGAGGGCGACAGCGGGGTGTTCGTGCGCGTCTCGGACTCCGATCCGGAGATGCTGCGCTATCTGTCAGAGCACGGCATCGCGCCCGGTGAGCGTCTGCGGGTCGCCGAGCGCCAGCCGTTCGGCGGTCCCCTGCTGGTGAGCTTCGCCGGCGGCGAGCGCACACACGCGATTGGCGGTCAGCTGGCCCAGGCGATGCGCGTGACGCTCGACTCAGACCCGAGCGACGGTGGCAAGGCCGGTCGGACCGCGCGACCGGCCGGGAGCACGTCCGCACAAGGAGTCCTTGGCGCGTCCCGGCGCGCAGCGGTCAAGCAGTCCGACCCAAGGCCCGGCAGCAGGTGAGCCCGCCGCCGCCGCCTCCGATCGGCGCCGAACCGGCGCTCGAAGCCGCCGGCGCAGGTGTCGCCGGCGGCGATGTCGCGCTCGGCCCCAGCCATCTCGAGGCGCTGCTCGCGAGAGGACGTGTCAAGGCCACGCTCGCGATGCTCGGCCCGGCGTTCGTGGCGTCGATCGCGTACGTGGACCCGGGCAACTTCGCCACCAACTTCGAAGGCGGCGCGCGCTTCGGCTACCTGCTGCTGTGGGTCGTGCTGGCGGCCAACCTGATGGCGATGCTGATCCAGTATCTGTCGGCGAAGCTCGGGATCGTCGCCGATCGCAACCTTCCGCAGCTCTGTCGCGAGCGTTTCCCGCGAGCGTTGACGTGGGGCCTGTGGGTGCAGGCTGAGCTGATCGCGATGTCCACCGACATCGCCGAGTTCCTGGGGGCGGCGCTCGGCTTGAACCTCCTGTTCGGCGTGCCCCTGCTCCCGGCGGGGCTGATCACGGGCCTGATCGCGTTCGCGATTCTCGAGCTGCAGACCCACGGTTTCAGACGCTTCGAGCTTGCGATCTCGGGGCTGCTCGCGATCATCTTCGCGGGCTTCCTGTACGAGGCGCTGCGCATCGGGCCCTCGGCGAGCGGGTCGCTGCGCGGCCTGATCCCCGGGTTGAACGGCACTAGCTCGCTGTACCTCGCTGTCGGCATCATCGGCGCGACCGTGATGCCACATGTGATCTACCTGCACTCGGCGCTCACCAACGGGCGCATGCCCTGCCGCGACGACGCCGAGCGCGCCCGCGTGCTGCGCTTCGAGCGCACCGATGTGCTGATCGCGCTGGGTCTCGCCGGGATCATCAACATGGCGATGCTCGCCGTCGCGGCCAAGCTGTTTCACGTCGGCGGTCTCGCGGATCTAAGCTCGATCCAGCAGTTCCACGCCGGGTTCGGGCGGCTCGTGGGCGGCGGCGCCGCGCTTGCGTTCGCGGTGGCGCTGCTGGCCTCGGGAGCCTCGTCCTCGAGCGTCGGCACGTACTCGGGCCAGGTCGTGATGTCCGGTTTCATCAACGTCCGGATCCCGTTGCTCGCTCGTCGTGCCGTCACGATGATCCCGGCCATCACCGTGCTCGCACTGGGCGTCAATCCCACCAGCGCGCTCGTCTTCAGCCAGGTGGTTCTGTCGTTTGGGATCCCTTTCGCGCTGATCCCGCTGGTGGCGCTGACCAGCAAAGCCGAGGTCATGGGCGTCCACGTCAACCGGCGACTCACCACCGCGGCGGCTGCGCTGCTGGCCGGCCTGATCATCGCGTTGAACCTCTTTCTGATCTGGCAGCAGCTGTTCTGAGCTGCTACCCGCTTCCGACCGAGCGCAGCGAGTAGGCGATCGCGCCCGACGGCGTCCGCCAGGCGGCGATGGCGCGGCCGGAGTCGGGGTCGACAGCGACGGCGGCTTCGCGCCCGGCGCCAGGCGCGCCCGTCCCGGTGATCAGTTCGGGGGCCGTGAAGACCGTGCGCCCCGGATACAGATCGACGCCACGAGCCGCGTACAGCGCCTCGTCGACCGGCCCGCCAGCGGCCGGCCCTTCGCCCGGTTCAGTCCACCACGCGAGCACTTCGTTGGCCGGGCCGGCCGTGAGACCCGTGAGCAACGCGTCTCTCTCAGGGTCGGAGATCGTCGCGATGCTGCGTACCCCATGGATGTCCACGGGCGCACAGCGCACGACCCAATGTCCAGATCCCGCGCCCGACCAGGCCAGCATCACGCTCTCGGACGCGAGCCGCACGAGGCTCGGGGAGCCGCTCGGCGCTGCCGGCCCGCGGGGATCGCCAAAGCGTTCGAGCAGGCGCGGGGATCCAAAATGAACGCCGACTGCGCTGATCTCGGCATACACGCTCGTGACACCGGCTCGCGTTTCGCTCCACGCCAGGATCGCGCGGTTGTCGTCGCTCAGCAGCGAGGCGATGTGGGCGTGCGCCGCCGCCGCAGCCACTCGCTGCACGGACGCCCCCGACGGATTGCTCGCTGACATGTAGCGCGCATAGATCGAGCCGGCCTGCTCCCAGGCCACGAAGGCATCGGAGCGGTAGTCGAGCGCCAGCGTCAGCCCTTCGATCGAGTTGCTCGCAGCCGGGCTCACGAGCACCGGCGCCTGAAAGGCGCTCTGAAAGCGACGGTGTACGCGCAGCTGCAGGGGGCCAGCGCTCCCACCCGGTGAGCCACCGCCGGGAGACACGAGCGCCAGGTCACCGAGATAGGCAGTAGTCAGCGCCAGCGGGCTGGCTGCTCCGCCGGTGCTGTGCGCCGAGGCGAACCGACCGCCCGCGAGACCTTCGCTGATGAGCAGCGCACGCGCGCGCGTGCGCGTACGTGCGTCGCCGGCGACGAGGATCCGCCCGTGGCCGGCCCCGGTCGCCGCGATCGGAGCCGACAGCGCGAGCGCCTGACCCGCAGCGGTCGTGGGAGCACTGGGCGTTGCCGGTAGATCCGTGCCAGAAGTGATCGCGGCCACGCGCACTCCGCCCCCGCGTGCGCCCTGGCCTGCGCCTGCACAACCTGGTGCGGCACCCCACACGATCGCGCCGGGACCGGTCGCCTGCTTGGGCGAGTCCTTCGGGAACACCACGCTCGGGCTTCCCGGCGCCGAACAGGCAGCGAGGATGGCGGGGCGTGACCATGGCCCTGCGCTCTGCACGCTGGCGGGCAGCAGCGCGACGAGCACCGTCGAGGCGAGCAGCGCCAGCCCCTCGAGCGCGGCGCGCCGGCCGCGCCTGGCGGCAGCGCGGCGCTCGCTGGCGCGGGTGCGCGCTGAGATCGTGTAGGGCGGCTGGAGCTGGGTGGGCATTGAACGTGTTTATGTCGAGCGGCGTCGGCGCGCCGCGATACAGGCTCTTATACGCCGGGCACACGCGGCTTTGTCGGCCGTGGCCGGCGTACGTGCGCCGCGATACAGGCTCTTATACGCCCGGCACAGGCGGCTTTGTCGGCCGTGGCCGTGTTCGACCGCGACCGCGGGCACCGCCCAGCTAGGCTCCGGTGGCCGGCTGGGAGCTTCAGCGGCCCGCCGCTACCCCTTGAACGTCGTCGGCCCGTAATCGCCGAACGGCTCGTCGCGTGCGCGCACGGCCTCACGGAATCCCGAGCTCATCGCCTGCTGTTGAAACGCGTAGCCCTCGGTCGTGTGGCGCGCGATCCCGTCCAGCAGCGTCCCCAGCGCTTGCGTCGTGTGCAGCCCCTGGGCGTACAGAGTCTGGTTGACGAGCAGCTTCATCATGCGCAGCTGGTTGACGGGCATGCGCGCGATCCGCGCCAGCAGGATCTCGGTGCCCTCGTCGAGCTGCGCGGGCGCTGGCGCCTCGATCGCGAGGCCCCACTGCAGCGCCTCGGCGCCGGACAGGGAGTCGCCGGTGAACAGCAGGCGCTTGGCGCGCTGGGCTCCGAGACGATGAGCCCACATCGAGGTGGTGGGCGACCCCCACACGCGCGCTGGCGGGTAGCCGATCTTGGCGTCGGCTGCGATCACCAGCAGATCGGCGCAGAGCGCCAGATCGGTCCCGCCGGCCACGCAGAAGCCATGAACCTTGCAGACGACGGGCTTGCCGCAGTGAAACAGCGACATGAACGCGCGCACGTTGCGGCTCATCATCGCGTAGTCCACGGTGGCGTCCCAGGTGCCGGAGGGGTCGTGGTTGGCCGCGATCACCGCCGGATCGAGCGGGCTGCCCGCGGGCGCAGGCGAGGGCTCGGGGAATGCGGACAAGGGCTCGGGGGGCGCCGATGCGGAGCCGGGGGAGGCCGGCACGGATCCGCGGAGCGGAGAATCGGTGTCCGTGTGACGGCCCTCGCCCTCGGCGCTGTCAACGAGGTCGTAACCGCCGCAGAAGCCCTTGCCGTTGCCGGCGAGCAGGATCACGTGCACGTCAGGATCGAGATCGGCGCGCTCGACGCAGCGCTCGAGCTCGTTCAGCAGCCGACGGGTGAGCCCGTTGCCGCGCTCAGGGCGATTGAGGGTGAGTCGCGCGATCCGATCGCCGACCTCGTAGGTCATCGTTTGCAGCGAGCTCATAGAGGCGGCCTCGTCCGGTCACGGAGGCGTAATGTTTCCCGCCCGTGTTGCGGCTCATCACCATACCGATCAGCCACTACTGCGAAAAGGCGCGCTGGGCCCTGGAGCGCGCGGGCATGCCCTATCGCGAGGAGCGCCACGTCCAGGGTGTCCACCGGATCGCCGCTCGGCGGGCGGGAGGCAAGCTCACGGTTCCGGTGCTCGTGACCCCTGACGGAACGATCGGGGAGTCGGCCGAGATCCTCGCGTGGGTCGACGAGCGCACGCCGAGTGAGCATCGGCTGTTTCCGAGCGACCCGGCTGAGCGCGCCGAGGTGGAGGACCTGTGCCGGCGTCTGGACGAGCGCCTGGGACCGAGCGGGAGGCGGCTCATGTATGTAGCGATGCTGCCGCAGCGCGAGCTGCTGCTGCGCGTCAACAACCAGGGCGTGCCGCGCTGGGAGGACCGCACGATGCGCTACGGGTGGCCGGTGATCACCGGCCTGGTCAAGCGAGTGCTGAAGATCGAGCCGGGCGTCGAGGTGGAGGACCTGGCGACCGTGTTGGGCGAGCTCGATTTCATCGCCGAGCTGCTGGACGATGGCCGGCCGTACCTGTGCGGTGAGCACTTTGGCGCAGCCGACCTGACGTTCGCATCGCTGTCGGCGCCCGTGCTGGTGCCGCCGATCTACGGCGTGTCGTTGCCGCAACCCGAGACGCTTCAGAGCCAGACCGCCGCGATGATCGAAGGTGCGCGCGAGCATCCGGCTGGCCGGTTCGCCCTAAAGCTGTACTCCGAGCACCGGCGCGAGTCGCTCGCCGTAAGCTAGGCCGGCCTGGGGTCGCATCTCGCGGCAGCGGGCCGAGGATTGAGCCAGCGGCGCTGCCGGCGACGGCGAGCCCGTCCGGGGTGGCGCGGCGGTGCGACGGGCCAGCCGCTATGGTCCGGGCGCAGCCGATGGATCTCGTCAACAACAGGTTCCTGCTCGCGGCTCGTCCCGTGGGTCTGCCAGAGGCCAGCGACTGGACCTACGGCGAGGAGCCGGTTCGCGAGCCTGCCGAGGGCGAGGTGCTCGTAAAGGTCCTGTACATCTCGCTGGACCCGGCGATGCGAGGCTGGATTCGCGAGGGCAGGTCGTATATCCCGGCTGTCGAGATCGGCGCGGTGATGCGCGCGCTGGCGGCCGGCGAGGTGATCGCCTCAAACCACCCCGGCGTCGCGGTCGGCGACAAAGTGACGGGACTGTTTGGCGTCCAGGAGTACGCGGTCGTTCACGGCGACGGGGTGCTGAAGGTGGACACCGCATTCGCGCCATTGCCGGTCTATCTGGGGACGCTCGGCATGCCGGGCATGACCGCCTACTTCGGCCTGCTGGACATCGGCAAACCGAGCGAGGGTGACACAGTCGTGATATCAGGAGCGGCCGGCGCGGTCGGGAGCGTGGTCGGTCAGATCGCCAAGATCAAGGGCTGTCGCGTCGTGGGCATCGCCGGCGGCGAGCTCAAGTGTGGCTATGTGGCCGAGGAGCTCGGCTTCGATACCGCCATCGACTACAAGAGCGAGGACGTCGCGACGGCGCTCCAGAAGGACTGCCCCGAGGGCATCGACGTCTACTTCGACAACGTCGGCGGCGAGATTCTCGACGCCGCCCTGATCCACCTCGCGCGCAACGCGAGGGTGATCGTGTGCGGCGCGATCTCGCAGTACAACGCGACCGACGTGATGCAAGGCCCGGCCAATTACCTTTCGCTGCTGATCAACCACGCGAGCATGACCGGCTTCGTCGTGACCGACTACCTGGCGCGCTACCCGGAAGGCGCCCGCGACCTGGGCGCCTGGGTGGCCGAGGGCAAGGTCAAGTCACGCGAGGACATCGCCGTCGGGCTCGAGAGCTTTCCGGAGACCCTGCTGCGGCTGTTCAGCGGCGAGCACATCGGCAAGCTGGTGCTGCAGGTCGCGGCGAGCTGAACGGGCCGGCCGAGTGGCCGACCGATCCGTTGCTCTTGCGGGCTGATCCGTTGCGCTTGCCGGCTGACCCGTTGCGGTCGATTGACTGAACGTTGCGCTCGGCGGCTGACCCGGCGCGCTCGATTACAGTGAATGCGTGCAGCTATCGGGTAGACACGTGGTCGTCACCGGCGGGGCGGGAGGTATCGGCAGCGCGCTCGTCAGACACCTTGACGCGGAGGGCGCGCGCGCGGTCGTGGTTGCCGACCGGGAGCTCGAGCCGGCGCGCGCACTCGCAGCCGAGGTCGGCGGCCTGGCGGTCGAGCTCGATGCGCGCGAGCCCGCCAGCGTGAGCGTGCTGATCGCGCGGGCGACCGAGGCGTACGGACCGATCGACATCTTCATCTCGAACGCCGGAGTTCCCGGCGCGGGCGGCGGGCCCGAGATCGCGGACGAGATCTGGGAGGAGTGCTGGCGAGTCAACGTGATGGCACACGTCTGGGCGGCGCGCGCGCTGCTGCCGCAGATGACCGAGCGCGGCGAGGGCTACCTGATCAACACCGCCTCGGCGGCCGGCCTGCTGACGCAGGTGTCGTCCTTGATCTACAGCGTCACCAAGCACGCGGCCGTGGCCCTGGCAGAGTGGCTTGCGATCGAATACCGCGATCGAGGCGTGCGTGTGTCGTGCATATGCCCGCAGGGAGTGCGCACGGCGATGCTCGAGCTGGCGCTGCAGGAGCCCGTGGCGGCGGCGGCGCTGAACACCGGCGAGCTGATCGAGCCGGATGCCGTCGCCGAGGCGGTCGTGGCGGGCATCGAAGACGAGCGCTTCTTGATCCTGCCCCATCCAGAGGTGGCGCGCTACATGGCGTTCAAGGGGGCTGACCCCGAACGCTGGCTGGAGGGAATGCGGCGGCTGGTGCGCAGCGCCCGTGCGGACGCTGGTCCAGGACCTGTGTGAGGTCTATGATCGCGCGTACGCCGTGGCTTGGACGTGCGGCGGTCGTTTGACGGGGGAAGCACGAGCGTGAGGAGTGGCTATGAATATGGCTGAGGGGCAACTGGAAACCCAAGCCCGTTCGGCGCGCGAAGCGGGGACTGTGGCCGAGGCCTTCCGCATCACGGCAGCACAGCGTGAGGACGAGATCGCGATCCGCACCAAGCAGGACGCGTTCACGATCACGTGGGGCGATCTGCGCGAGCGCGTCGATGCGCTCGCCGGCGGACTGGCCAAGCTCGGCCTGGAGCGCGGCCAGACGCTCGCGCTGATGCTGTCCAACCGTCCGGAGTTTCACCTCTGCGACCTCGCGGCGATGATGCTCGGCGCGACGCCGTTCTCGATCTACAACAGCTACACGCCCGAACAGATCCAATATCTGCTCGAGGACGCGGACGCCAAGATCGTCGTCTGCGAGCAGCAGTCGCTGGCACGAGTGCTCGAGGCTCGCGAGCAGCTGCCTGAGCTCGAGCACGTGATCGTCGTCGACGGCGAGGCGCAGACCGGCACGCTCGCGCTCGATCAGGTCGAGGGCTCTAATCCCAGCTTCGACGTCGAGGCGTCGGTCGCGAGCTGCAGCCGACCGACGTGCTCACACTGATCTACACCTCGGCACCACCGGCCCGCCCAAGGGCGTCCAGCTCATCCACCGCAACCTGCTCGCCTCGGTCGAGGGCCTGGACGAGCTGATCAGCTTTCCGCAGGACGGACGCGTGATCTCGTGGCTGCCGGCAGCGCACATCGCCGAGCGCAACGCCCACCATTACCTGCCGATCGTGTTCGGTCTGCAGATCACCTGCTGCGACGATCCGCGCCAGGTGCTGTCGTACCTGCCCGAAGTGCGCCCGAGCTGGTTCTTTGCCGTGCCGCGCATCTGGGAGAAGCTGAAGGCGGGCCTCGAGACGATGATCGCGGCCCAGCCCGAGCCGCAGCGTCAGGCCACCGAGGCGGCTCTCGACGCCGCCGTGCGCAAGGTGCAGCTCGAGCAGCGCGGCGAGGAATCCCGGCCGAGCTCGCGCAAGAGGTCGCGCGCGCGGACGCCGAGATCTTCTCGGGCCTCGCACGATGCTGGGCCTCGACCAGGTCGAGGCGATCAACGTCGGCGCCGGCCCGACGCCGCTCGAGGTGCTCTAGTTCTTCCACGCGATGGCCTGCCGCTGGCCGAGCTGTGGGGGATGAGCGAGACGTCGCGCCGGCGCGTCAACCCGCCGGACAAGATCAAACTCGGCACGGTCGGGCCACCCGCCCGGCGCGCAGATCAAGCTCGACATCGACGGCGAGGTGCTGATCAAGTCCGAAGCCGTGATGCTCGGCTACCGCGACCTGCCCGAGCGCACCGCGGAGACCCTTCACCGACGCGGCTGGCTGCGCAAGGGCGACAATGGCGAGTTCGACGAGGACGGCTACCTCAAGATCGTGGACCGCAAGAAGGAGCTGATCATCAACGCGGCGCCGCAAGACATGTCGCCGGCCAACATCGAGGGCGCTCAAGAGCTCATCGCGGCTGATCGGCCAGGCCTGCTGCGATCGGTGACGGGCGGTCCTACAACACGGCGCTGATCGTGCTCGACGCGGACTTTGCCGAGCCGGGCTGGCCATCAGGGGATCGATGGGACCGGGCTCAGTCGCTCGCGCGCGAGCCGGCCGTGCGCGCGGCGGTGCAGG